>NZ_BCZA01000004.1 GCF_001598475.1 Pantoea agglomerans NBRC 102470 | reverse complement strand
GAGAGACACGATTTTCAGCTTGTTAACCGGATACAGTTGTGTCCTGCGGACTGAAGTCCGAAGGATTTTGCGCTGAGGCAAGGCGGCAACAGACCGATACGAAGGAGCATACTGAAGTATGTGACGGAGTAGCGCGAGGGCGGCCAACGCAGCATCAGCACAAAAGACACAGGACAGAGCACAAAGAATTTGCCTGGCGGCTTTAGCGCGGTGGTCCCACCTGACCCCATGCCGAACTCAGAAGTGAAACGCCGTAGCGCCGATGGTAGTGTGGGGTCTCCCCATGCGAGAGTAGGGAACTGCCAGGCATCAAATTTAGTGTGCTGATATGGCTCAGTTGGTAGAGCGCACCCTTGGTAAGGGTGAGGTCCCCAGTTCGACTCTGGGTATCAGCACCAGTTAAGACACGAGTTCGGTAAATAAAAGAATTTGCCTGGCGGCTGTAGCGCGGTGGTCCCACCTGACCCCATGCCGAACTCAGAAGTGAAACGCCGTAGCGCCGATGGTAGTGTGGGGTCTCCCCATGCGAGAGTAGGGAACTGCCAGGCATCAAATAAGAGAGAGCCCTTTGCGTATGCGAAGGGCTTTTTTCGTTGTGGCAAACCGCGATAAAACTCCCTCTTCACAGCGTATCTGTCTGTTTATTCATAACAGCAACAGGTCAGTAAGCATATTAAAGCGGCTGTTCAGTCCATAAAAAACCCGGCACCAGGCCGGGTAGTGAGATAACTGAACGTCTGATCAGTGAATAACCTGCGATAGAAACGCCCGGGTACGCTCCGATTTTGGATTCGCAAAGAACTCCTGCGGTGGCGCGACTTCGACGATCTCTCCCCGATCCATAAAGATCACCCGGTCAGCCACCGTTCGGGCAAAGCCCATCTCATGGGTGACGCACAGCATAGTCATCCCATCCTCCGCCAGACCAATCATCGTATCCAGCACCTCTTTAACCATCTCAGGATCCAGCGCTGACGTGGGTTCATCAAACAGCATAATTTTGGGTTTCATACAGAGTGAGCGGGCGATGGCGACACGCTGCTGCTGTCCGCCAGAGAGCTGGCCCGGAAACTTATGTGCATGCTCGGCAATACGCACGCGTTGCAGATAGTGCATGGCCAGCTCATCAGCTTCCTTCTTTGGAATCTTTCTTACCCAGGAAGGTGCCAGCGTGCAGTTTTGCAGTACGGTCAGATGCGGAAAGAGATTGAAGTGCTGGAAGACCATACCGACTTCGGTGCGCACGCGCTCAATGTTACGAACGTCATCATTAAGATGGATACCGTCAACAACAATGCGGCCCTGCTGATGCTCTTCCAGATGGTTGATACAGCGGATCGTCGTCGATTTGCCGGAGCCGGAAGGTCCGCACAGTACGATGCGTTCACGGGGTTTAACCTGCAGGTTGATGTCTTTCAGTACATGGAATTGCCCGTACCATTTATTCACGTTCTCAAGCGAGATCATCAACGCGTCGGAAGAGTGTGTCATAGAGTCAGTCATGTAAAACCTCAGTGCGATGTACGCCCGGTGTGAAAGCGCTTTTCCAGATACTGGCTGTAGCGCGACATGCTAAAACAGAAGATCCAATAGACCAGTGCAGCAAAGACATAACCTTCGGTCGACATCCCCAGCCAGGTCGGATCGACCGTTGCCTGCTGGACGCTGCTGAACAGATCGAAAAGACCAATGATGATGACCAGGCTGGTATCTTTAAACAGTGCGATGATGGTATTGACCAGGCCGGGAATAGTGAGCTTCAGCGCCTGGGGCAGAATAACCAGCATCTGCGTCTTCCAGTAGCCCAGCGCCAGAGATTCGGCTGCTTCGTACTGACCTTTCGGCAGTGCCTGCAGGCCACCGCGAACCACCTCTGCCACATAGGCGGACTGGAACAGAATGACCCCGACCAGCGCGCGCACCAGCTTGTCGATGTTAGTGCCTTCAGACATAAACAGCGGCAGCATCACGGATGACATAAACAGTACGGTAATCAGCGGCACGCCGCGCCAGAACTCAATAAAGATAATCGACAGCGTGCGCACGACCGGCATGCGTGAGCGACGGCCCAGTGCCAGCAAAATACCCAGCGGCAGCGCACCGGCAATACCCACCGACGCAATAATCAGCGTCAGCGTTAATCCGCCCCACTGACGTGTTTCGACACGTTCCAGCCCCAGATAGCCGCCATACAGCAGAAACCAGACAATCACCGGATAGATGACAGCCCAGGCAGCAATGTAGCGTCCACGATACGGCAGGCTCCTCAGGAACATCGGCACAATCGACAACAGGCCGATCACCAGCGCCAGGTTAATACGCCAGCGCAACTCATGCGGGTAAAGCCCATACATGAACTGGCCGAAACGAGCATGGATAAAGACCCAACAGGCACCCTCTTTGGTGCAATCGGCGCGCGTGGTGCCGATCCAGTTTGCCTGAAAGACCAGCCAGTTCAGCGCGGGCGGAATGACGTGCCAGATAACCCAGATGCAAAACAGCGTCAGTAGCGTATTAAACCAGCTGGAAAACAGGTTTTTACGAGCCCAAAACCAGGCGCGACTGACCAGAGTCGTCGGGACGGGGGGCGTTTCATGCGTAGTCACAGACATAGTTATCCCGTTCTCTTAACGCTCAACCAGCGCAATTTTGCGGTTGTAGAAGTTCATAAGCATTGATATCAGCAGGCTGATAATCAGGTAAACGCCCATCGTGATAGCAATCGTCTCAATGGCCTGACCGGTCTGATTCAGTACCGATCCGGCGAACAGCGACACCATATCGGGATAACCGATAGCGGCGGCGAGTGAAGAGTTCTTCACGATGTTCAGATACTGGCTGGTCAGTGGCGGAATAATGACGCGCATGGCCTGCGGAATAATCACCTGGCGCAGCGTAACCGGATTAGGCAGCCCCAGCGACCGCGCTGCTTCATGCTGACCATAGGGGACCGACTGAATCCCGGAGCGGATCACCTCAGCAATAAACGACGAGGTATAAATCGACAGTGCCAGCGTCAGGGCTGCCAGCTCCGGTATCATTACCGAGCCGCCACGGAAATTGAAACCGCGCAGTTGTGGCACATCCCAGTGCGTGGCTGGGCCAAACCCAATGTGTGCAAGCAAAGGAAAGAGAATCAGCATCACAACGGCAGCGGGCCATGTGCGACGTAACTGACCGGTTTTCAGCTGATGTTTACGGTTAAAGCGGTACAGGCCATAGCTCACAGCCGCGGCCAGAAGCAGTGCGATCACAAACGGCCAGCTGCCTGCTGCATAGGTCGGCCACGGAACGTAGAGTCCGCGATTACTGACATATGCCAGGTCAAAAGCATTCAGCGCCTGACGTGGGCCCGGCAGATTGCGTAAGACTGCAAAGTACCAGAAGAAGATTTGCAGCAGGGGTGGGATATTACGGAAGGTTTCGATATAGATATTCGAGAGTTTCCGCAGCAGCCAGTTGTCAGAAAGGCGGGCAAGACCGACCGCGAATCCGAGAACCGAAGCGAAAACAATACAGAGTGCAGAGACCAGCAGCGTGTTGGTTAATCCAACCAGAAACACGCGCGCGTAGGTATCTCCCTCAGTGTACTCAATCAGATGCTGAACGATGCCGAAACCGGCAGTGCGCTCAAGAAATCCAAACCCCGATGTAATGCCGCGATTGGCAAGGTTAATAATGGTGTTATGCACCAGATAACCCACCACACCAAGCACCGCGACGACGGCGATGAGCTGATAAATCCAGGCGCGAACCGTGGGATTACCAAATGAAAAATCCCTTTTCACGGTTGGGCGTTGTGACATGTTGAAACCTCAGTAACGAAAGCTGGGGTAGGGCACCACAGAATAGGGTGCCCGATTAGTGAGGTCTGTTAACGTACCGGTGGTGCGTACTGAATACCGCCCTGGTTCCACAACGCATTCTGACCACGTGCAATCTTCAGTGCGCTGTCTTTACCGACGTTACGATCAAAGCTTTCCTGATAGTTACCTACCTGCTTGACGATGTTGTAGGCCCACTTGTTATCCAGCTTCAGATCCTTACCAAAATCACCTTCGGCGCCCAGGAAGTGTGCCATGTCTGGTGTGGTTGGCTTGGCCGTCATCTGGTCAACGTTCTTCGAGGAGATGCCCATCTCCTCCGCATTCAGCATGGCGTAGAGCGACCACTTCACGATGGTGAACCAGTCATCATCACCACGACGCACCAACGGCCCCAGCGGCTCTTTGGAGATCACTTCGGGCAGAACAATAAATTCATCCGGTTTGCCCAGCTTAATGCGTAATGCGTAAAGCTGAGACTGGTCAGACGCCAGCGTATCGCAACGTCCGCTATCCAGCGCTTTAGCCGATTCATCAGAGCGGTCGAAGGTTACAGGCGTATATTGCATTTTGTTGGCTTTAAAGAAGTCCGCTACGTTCAGCTCGGTGTCGGTTCCCGCCTGAATACAGACGGTGGCACCATCCAGCTCTTTCGCACTTTTCAGGCCGGCCTTCTGGTGAGTCAGGAAGCCGATACCGTCGTAATAGTTCACGCCCGCAAACAGGAAGCCCATGCCGCCATCGCGCGATGAGGTCCATGTGGTATTACGTGAAAGCACATCCACCTCGCCGGACTGCAGGGCGGTAAAACGCTCTTTCGCGGTCAGCGGGGTATATTTCACTTTGGTCGCATCACCAAACACAGCGGCAGCCGTCGCACGACACACATCCACATCGATACCGGTAAACTTGCCGCCAGCATCTGCATAGGAGAAGCCCGGCAAGCCGTCACTGATACCACATTGAACAAACCCTTTTTTCTTTATCGCATCCAGTGTGGTGCCTGCGTGTGCTTGCTGAGCAACGGCAACCAGCGAGGCAGCAGCGATCAGCGTAGAGAGCATCATTTTTTTCATAAAGCATCCTGTGTGGCGGGATCATGTTGTTATGTTTGCGCACTTTAGTGTGCGTTTTTCCTGTCTGTGGCGGTCAGCCATCCACGACTCTGCAAAGCTGATGCCAGGTTTGCAGGTTCCTGAATTCGTATGAAAGAACGGTTAATAATCGGAAGCACTTAGAAAGTTCCGCTAATATGGCGCACCAAAAGGAAGCAATGCGAGTCGACCCGATCACATTTAGTGCAAATAGTTTCACTATGTGGGAGCAGTGTGAGCATTCACTCAGGCAGAAATGTATGAAGAGATTGCGTTGCTTTTTAATGCGCAGAAAGTCACATACCCAGCAGTGGCGGGGATGTGAAGCAAGGTGAGGGTCAGGCAGGCACTAAGTCAAATCACAGCGGGCGAAAGCGAGAGGGTGAAATATCACGCCAGCGATTGCAACTACAGTTACCATATTACCGGAAACTGTTTCACTATCATTACCGTGGCTTTGTGCGTCGACGCACAAATAAAAACGCCAGCCCGAAGGCTGGCGTGATTTACAGACAGAACTAAAAATCAGTTCATGCCGTATTTTTTCAATTTCTTACGCAGCGTACCGCGGTTGATACCCATCATCAGGGCAGCACGGGTCTGATTGCCACGGGTATACTGCATCACCATGTCCAACAGAGGCTGCTCGACTTCAGCCAAAACCAGCTCATACAGGTCGCTCACATCCTGACCATTCAGTTGAGCAAAATAGTTCTTCAGTGCCTGTTTAACCGAATCACGCAAAGGTTTTTGAGTTACCTGATCCTGTGAGTTAACGGTTGAAACGGTCAGTACGTCAGAATTTACGCGTTGTTCGAACATAGTTCTTTCAGCTCTTTATTTCGTTACGCAAGATTTTCGAAGTATGCCTCCAACGCCTCCAGCTGTTCGCTGGCATCCTCAATGGCGTTGAATGTGCGCCGAAACTGGTCATTCGGGGCGTGCTCCTGCAGATACCAGGAGACGTGCTTTCGCGCTATACGGTATCCCTTGCCTGAACCGTAAAAGTCGTGCAGCTCACGTATATGCGAAACAAGCAAGCGCTTGACCTCTGCCATCGGCAGCGGGGCAAGCAACTCCCCAGTGTCCAGATAATGCTGGATTTCCCGGAAGATCCACGGTCTTCCCTGAGCAGCACGTCCTATCATCAGAGCATCGGCCCCTGTATAGTCGAGCACCGCTCTGGCTTTATGCGGGTCAGTTATGTCTCCATTCGCGATAATCGGAATGGAGACACTCTGCTTAACTGTCCGAATGCTGTCATATTCAGCTTCTCCGTTGAACAGGCAGGCACGAGTGCGACCATGTATCGTCAGAGCCTGTATACCGCAGCGTTCAGCCAATTGGGCAATCGCGACACAGTTCCTGTTTTCAGGATCCCAGCCAGTACGAATTTTCAGCGTAACCGGCACATTCACTGCATTAACCACTGCGGAGAGAATTGACTCCACCACGGTGGGATATTGCAGCAAGGCTGAACCCGCCATTTTGCGGTTAACCTTCTTGGCAGGGCATCCCATATTAATGTCGATGACCTGTGCACCAGCCTCAACATTAATGCGTGCAGCTTGCGCCATTTCACTGGGATCGCAACCGGCAATTTGCACGGCGCGAATGCCTGGCTCATCGCTGTGAACCATACGTAATCGAGATTTGTCGCTAGCCCAGACTTCCGGGTTTGAAGACAACATCTCAGAAACTGCCATGCCTGCACCCATTTCGTGACACAGCGCCCTGAACGGCCTGTCGGTAATACCGGCCATCGGTGCTGCAATCAGTCGATTTCTCAGCTGGAGGTTTCCAATACGCATGAAGTCAGAATGGCCATACTGTGTCTGCAAGGCGGCGTATATTACGCATTTTTGCAGGAAGATGAAAGGCCAAACTTTGAACAATCAGCAAGAAAGATCAATGAAATCCGGGTCATGATCGATGTGCATATTTATTAAGCTTAAATATCAATGATTTAACAACTTATGCTGAAATTGTGAGCAAAAGTTTTTCCAGAAAAGTACGTCAATTCGCCAGATAAAAAACGTCACATGCCGTGATTAACGATACAAGCATCCATTTCAAATCGGGAAAGCCCGCAACTTACGCTACGGGCTGGCTGAATGTTCTGTTAAGGCACTTTGTTCCGGGCAGAGCGATATCAGAGGCGGCAGACAGGCGCCATATTCAGGATTTAATCCCGGTAATCCGGCACCACTCCTCTTTAACCGCAACCGGGTCGAGCGTGAACTCGCTGACATACGCTTCGCAGACGCTCTCTGCCTGGCTCTCTAACACGCCCGAGAGGCCCAGATGACCGCCAGACTTCGGCAGTACGCTGATCAGCGGGGCCAGTTCACGTAGCGGGCCGGCCAGGATATTGGCCACCACCACATCAGCCTGCAGATTTTCGGGTTGCTGGTGGGGCAGATAGAGCGACAGGCGATCAGAGACGCCGTTGCGCTCAGCATTATCCCGGCTGGCCTGAATAGCCTGCGGATCGATATCAATCCCGATCGCCTGAGCCGCGCCCAGCTTCAGTGCGGCGATCGCCAGGATCCCCGAACCACAGCCGAAATCGATCACCGTTTTGCCCACCAGATCCAGCCCGTCAAGCCAGGTAAGGCAGAGTGAGGTGGTCGGATGCGTGCCGGTCCCAAACGCCAGGCCGGGATCGAGCATCACGTTGACGGCATCAGGATCCGGCACATCACGCCAGCTCGGACAGATCCAGAGCCGCTCACCGAAGCGCATCGGATGGAAGTTTTCCATCCATTCGCGCTCCCAGTCTTTATCTTCGATCTGCTCGATCCGGTGACGAAAACCGGCGCCCAGCAGCGGATGCTGCGCCAGTTCGGCGGTAATCGCGGCCATATCAGTTTCTGCATCGAACAGGCCGATAACATCGGTATCGCCCCACAGGCGGGTTTCACCTGGCAGCGGCTCATACACCGGCGTGTCGTTGGTATCCTGAAAGGTCACTGAAACCGCACCGATGTCCATCAGCGCATCGCTCAGCGTTTCCGCGTGTTCACCTGAGCTATTAATTTTGATTTGAATCCACGGCATAACGTCTCTCTTTCCGTCAATGTTGCGGCGCGTCGACCGTTTGCGGCGCGCGTCCAAACAGGTTGCCCACTAAAAATGCCAGCAGGCTTAAAAGCAGTGAGGGCACAATGGGATGAAAACCCAGAATCTGCAGGTTCAGGCTCGCCAGAAAAGCGTAGCAGCCTCCACCCACCACCATGCCGGTGATGGCGCCTGCGGCATTAGCGCGTTCCCAGTAGAGACCCAGTACCAGCGGCCAGAGGAAAACCGCCTCAAGGCCGCCAAAGGCCAGCAGGTTGAGCCAGATAATCATATCGGGTGGATTCCAGGCCGCAATCAGCAGCAGGAGACCCAGTGCGAACGTAATGGTGCCAGATAACAGCCGCAGCCGCGTCTCATTTTCCATCTGCTGTGGGGCAACACGCAGATAGAGATCTTTGATCAGCGTAGCCGAAGCCTGTAACAGCTGGGCATTAATGGTCGACATAATGGCGGCCATGGGGGCTGCCAGAAACAGTCCGGCAGCTAACGGTGGCAGCACAGTGATCATCAGGGTGGGTATAACACTATCCGGCACGGTCAGATTCGGCAGTATCGCCCGGCCCAGCGCACCGGCCAGATGCATTCCCAGCATCAGGATCACCACCACAATGGTACCCAGAATAATGGCCCGATGGACTGCCTTGCTGTCTTTATAAGAGATGCAGCGCACCGCAGTATGCGGCAAGCCAATCACCCCAAAGCAGACCAGCACGACAAATGAAGTGAGGAAGGTCGGCGTTAAAATCTCACCCGGTCCCTGCGGCGACAGCAGAGCGGGATCAATGTCATGCAGTTTCTGCACGGCCGTGCTCAGGCCGCCAGCCTGATGAATCACCGCGAACAGCAGCAGAAATGTGCCAATCAGCATCACGATGCCCTGCATGGCGTCATTGAGAACGCTGGCACGGAACCCGCCAAAAGCGGTGTAGAGCGCAATAGTGCCGCCAAAAATCAGCAGACCCGTGTCATACGGGATGCCTGCGGCGGTTTCGAGCAGTCGCGCGCCGCCAATAAACTGCACCGTCATGGCACCGATAAAGGCAACCAGCAGGCTCAGACTTGCCAGCCAGATCAGTAGCGGGCTCTGATAGCGGGCGTAGAGCATGTCATTCAGCGTCACCGCATTATGCTTACGCGCCAGGATGGCAAACTTTTTCCCCAGCACACCCAGCGAGAGCCAGACGGCGGGCACCTGCACCATCGCCAGCAATACCCATCCCAGCCCATATTTGTAGGCGGCACCGGGACCACCAATAAACGAGCTGGCGCTGATATAGGTGGTGGTGAGCGTCATCGCCAGCACAAATCCGCCCATGGAGCGGCTGCCAAGGAAATATTCAGTGAGGAAGCTACCCTCGCGCCTTTTGCGCACGGCAAACACCGACAGCGCGGCAATCAACACCAGATAAATCAGTAACGGCAGGATAATTTCACTGTTCATTTGTGTCCTCCAGCGGCATGTCGCGGAAAATTAACCGCACCATCATCCAGCACAGGAATATGAACAACAGGGGAGCAAACAGGCAGGAGAGTTCAAACCAGCGCGGCAGGCCGGTGATACCAATTTCACTGCCACCCAGCCAGGCAGAAAGCCCCCAGGCAGCGAGCCAGAGCAGGGTGAGGTAGAGCGACCAGCGCGCCTCTTTATGTGCCTGTATAAAACGAGCATCCATGATTCAACCTTAACGCCAGCGGCAAAAGAAAAAGGCCGGATTAACCGGCCTCTGACTGACTCAGCGTTGCGTTTACTTCTCGTGCAAGCCGAGTTTTTTCTCCAGATAGTGGATATTGGTTCCACCGTGCTGGAAGTTTTCGTCGGACATGATTTTCATCTGCAGTTCAACGTTGGTTTTGATACCGTCGATGATCAGTTCCGCCAGCGCATTCTTCATGCGGGCGATAGCCACGTCGCGCGTTTCGCCATAGGTGATCAGCTTACCGATCATGGAGTCGTAATACGGCGGTACGGTGTAGCCTGAGTAAATATGCGACTCCCAGCGCACGCCAAAACCGCCTGGCGCATGGAAGCGGGTGATTTTACCCGGACTTGGCAGGAAGGTGACCGGATCTTCAGCGTTAATACGGCACTCGACCGCATGTCCGCGAATAACCACTTCGTCCTGTTTGATCGACAGTGGCTGACCCGCAGCAATGCGCAGCTGCTCTTTGATCAGATCCACACCAGTGATCATCTCGGTCACCGGATGTTCCACCTGAATACGGGTGTTCATCTCAATGAAGTAGAACTCACCGTTTTCGTACAGAAACTCGAAGGTACCTGCGCCACGATAGCCAATCTCAATACAGGCTTTGGCACAACGATTGCCGATAAAGCTGCGCTGTTCTTCAGTAATACCTGGGCCTGGCGCTTCTTCAACCACTTTCTGGTGACGACGCTGCATAGAGCAGTCACGTTCGCCCAGATAGATCGCGTTGCCCTGGCCGTCAGCCAGAACCTGAATCTCGATGTGGCGCGGATTCTCCAGATACTTCTCCATGTAAACCATGTCGTTGCTGAAAGCCGCTTTGGCTTCCGCTTTCGTCATGTTGATGGATTGTTCCAGATCTTTGTCGCTGCGCACAACGCGCATACCACGACCGCCGCCGCCGCCAGAGGCTTTGATGATGACCGGATAACCGATGCGCTTCGCAAAGGCACGGTTTTTTTCCATATCATCGGTCAGCGAACCGTCAGAACCGGGTACGGTTGGGACGCCTGCTTTCTTCATCGCATTAATCGCAGAGACTTTGTCGCCCATCAGGCGAATGGTGTCTGCTTTCGGACCGATAAAGATAAAGCCGGAGCGCTCAACCTGCTCAGCAAAATCGGCATTCTCAGAGAGGAAGCCGTAGCCAGGGTGAATCGCCACCGCGCCGGTGATCTCTGCAGCAGAGATCAGCGCCGGGATGTTGAGGTAACTTTTAACTGACTGCGCCGGGCCGATGCAGACGGTTTCGTCTGCCAGCAGCACGTGCTTCAGGTCACGATCCGCGCTTGAGTGTACCGCAACAGTCTTGATGCCCAGTTCTTTACAGGCACGCAGAATGCGCAGCGCAATCTCACCACGGTTAGCAATAACAATTTTATCCAGCATGATCTGCCCCGTTACTCGATGATAACCAGTGGCTCGTCAAATTCGACCGGCTGACCGCTTTCAACCAGGATCGCTTTCACTACACCTGATTTGTCAGCTTCGATCTGGTTCATCATTTTCATGGCTTCGACGATGCACAAGGTATCGCCGGCATTCACTTTCTGGCCGACTTCCACAAAGGCTTTCGCATCCGGGCTCGGCGTACGGTAGAAGGTCCCTACCATTGGTGAACGCACGATGTGACCGCTGATTTCAGCCGGTGCCGCTTCGGCAACCGCTGCAACAGGAGCAACAGCTGTTGCCAGAGCAGGCTGTTGAACCGGCGCAGCATAAGTCTGCTGCATCATCGGGTAACCCACGTTTGCAGGTGCACGGCTGATGCGAACGGACTCTTCACCTTCAGAAATTTCCAGCTCTGAAATGCCAGACTCTTCAACCAGTTCGATCAGTTTTTTAATTTTACGAATATCCATGAGTGGGGTTCCGTACTCAGTTTGATTAATTAGTTTGAGACAGGCGTTTTACTGCCGTTTGTAAAGCCCATGTGTAGCCGTCAGCGCCAAGCCCACAGATCACGCCAGCAGAGACATCAGAAAGATAGGAGTGATGGCGGAAGGGCTCGCGGGCATGCACGTTGGAGAGATGAACCTCGATAAACGGTATTTCTACCGCCAGCAGGGCATCACGTAGTGCGACACTGGTATGGGTAAACGCGGCAGGATTAATAATGATGTAATCCACATTGCCTTTGGCCTCATGAATGCGATCAATCAGCTGAAATTCAGCATTGGTTTGCAGGTGGCTCAATTCCACATTCAACTGGTCTGCCTGACGTGTCAAATCGTCAACGATCTGACGCAGCGTGGTATGACCATACTTCTCAGGTTCACGCGTTCCCAACAGGTTCAGGTTGGGCCCGTTTAAAAGCAGAATATGTAATTTATGCGCCATCGTGCTGCCATCTCCCGCAATCATTGAGGCATCGCGTAAAATACCTTGCGAATCTTCATTTGTCACCTTTGAGAATGAAAAAGAAGACCCGACGAGCAATAAAGCCGGGCATTATATCCGTTTCGTGTCATTTCGCAGCAAAATACTGGTCTTATCTGCGAAGATGATCGGATGTGGCCTGCGGGCCACATCTTTTAACAGAAAAGTGCAGAGGAAAACAACGGGTGAAGCGCTAGCGAGGCCACCATTTGAGAAATTTTTTGTAACGCCAGGCTAACAGTATTGCAGCAAGTAGTGCGTAGATAAGTGGCTGGGGTGACACGGTTTTCACTGACCAGATATAGTGAATCGGCACCAGAATGGCCACCAGATAGACCGCGTTGTGCAGGGTTTGCCAGCGCTTACCGAGCTTGCGCTGAGCGCGCTGAAACGACGTCAGCGCCAGGGCCAGTAATATCAGCCAGCTGATAATCCCCAGTGTCAGATAGGGACGGGAAATCAGCTCGCTGCCCAGCAGACGCAGATTGTCAGCGCCCAGCTCCAGCAGGTAATAGCTCAGCAGATGGAGAGAAGCCCAGACAAACGTCCAGACGCCAAGCAGACGCCGGGTGCGGATTAACAGCGGTTGCCTGCCATAACGTGCCAGCGGTGAGACCAGCAGCGTACCCAGCAGCAGTTTCAGCGCCATGCGGCCGGTAAAATGCTGAATATCTTTTGCCGGATCCGCACTCAGGCCGCCCTGCATCGCGGCAAGAACCAGATAAACCAGCGGCAACAGGGCCGCCAGATGCAGAATCACCTTAAGCCAGGTGATCTGTTTTATCGACAGGCGTACCACCTAGTAATTCTCCCGTAAATCCAGGCCACGATAGAGCGACGCAACCTGTTCGGCATAGCCGTTAAACAGCAGCGTTGGCTGACGTTCGACCTTCAGACTGCCGCCCGGGCCAATAAATCGCTCAGTGGCCTGCGACCAGCGTGGATGATTAACATGCGGATTCACATTGGCATAAAAACCATATTCATCTGCGGCGATCTGGTTCCAGGTCGTTGGTGGCTGATTTGCGGTCAGGGTGATTTTGACAATCGACTTAATGCCCTTAAAACCATATTTCCACGGCACCGTCAGGCGAATCGGCGCGCCATTCTGCGGCGGCAGCGCTTTGCCATAGACGCCGGTGGTCAGAATGGTCAGCGGATGCATGGCTTCATCCAGACGTAAACCTTCGACATAGGGATAATTGAGTCCGCCGCCAATAAAGCGATCTTTCTGACCTGGCATCTGCTCAGGATCGTACAGCGTCTGGAAGGCGACAAAACGCGCTTTGCTGGTGGGTTCCGCCAGAGAGATAAGCTTATTCAGCTCGAAGCCTATCCAGGGCACCACCATCGACCAGGCCTCCACGCAGCGCATGCGATAGATTCGCTGCTCCATGGCAAACCGTTTAAAGATGTCATCCATATCCAGGGTCACGGGCTTAGCCACTTCGCCATCAATGGTCAGTTTCCAGGGCTCTGTTTTCAGCGTACCGGCATTGGCAGCCGGATCGGCCTTATCCAGCCCGAACTCATAGAAGTTGTTATAGCCGGAAACTTTATCCGCAGGCGTTAAGGTCAGATCGGCCTGATATTGCGCTGGTTTGGTAAAGTCCAGCGGCCGGCCTGCTGGCGCGGGTGGGCGATCGTTGCCTTTGAACCAGCTGAGAATATCGGCTTGCGCCACGCCCGGCATACCCATCGCCGCTGCGCTCAGTCCCAGCGTTTTCAGCACCTGGCGGCGCTTCATGTTAAAAATGCTTTCCGGCGTTACGTCGGCTTCGGTCAGACGGGGTGTGCGTTTCATGGTGCCCTCTCCAGACAGGATGTCATTAACCAGCATGATGACTATTACTGATATCAGCCAGTTTCGCCCTGAAAATGTGAAATTTCCTGGCTGGCCGGTACGATGAGAATGCACCGAAAAGTGCCAGGATCAACGTCAGCGATGATATCCCGACGATATACTTCGGCTTCATACGTCCCGGCGCTGTCGGCAACGGCAAATTATGCTATTTTTGCTCGCGTTTTCGTCAGGCTGACGGTACAAGGTTGGGTGATCCGGTTATCACCGCAGTAATACAGGCACAGGGATGCGATTAACCACAAAATTATCTGCGTTTATTACCTTTTTAAGCCTGCTGGCCATGTCGTTGATGCTGGCAGGCTGTGCATTCAGTGTTTTCTGGTTCAGTCATCAGCGGGTTGAACATCGGGCGCAGATACTGGCGACCGAAGTGGATCAGGCGATGTTCACCCAGACGCCGGCAGAGCTGCATGTCTGGCTCACGCGTATGATGCCGATAATGAATGCCGAGCAGATTTCTCTTCACAACGGCAGGCAGACTTTCCTTACCCTCTCCCGACACGAAAACCAGATGCTGGAAGACGAGCCTAATCGTTTTATCCAGGTCGATGTGCCTTTGATGCACCAGACGGGTTTAGAGCTGCGGGTCGTCACCCTTGATCCTGCCAAAACCTGGCTGCGCTCCATTACCGGCACCTCTACGCTGGGCATCCTGTTTACCGTCATGCTGGTGATGAGTCTGGTGCTGCTGCTGATGCATCGCTGGCTCAGTCGGCAGTGGCGCGGTATGGAGCATCTTGAAGTACGGGCAGAGGCGATTATCAGCGGTGAGCGCGGTGTAATGCCGAAACGCGGTGCGGATGAGTGGCCACCGAGAGCGAGCCGCGCACTGGATGTGTTGCTGGCGGATCTGCAGGAGGCGGGCGAGCAGCGTCTGCGTATCGACACGCTGATCCGCACCTTTGCTGCGCAGGATGGACGCACCGGTCTCAACAACCGGCTGTTCTTTGATAACCAGCTCGCCACCCTGCTGGAGGATCAGGAAGCAGTCGGCACCCATGGTGTGGTGATGATGGTGCGCCTGCCCGATCTGGACACGCTGAAGGATTCGCTGGAGCCGGGGCTGGTTGAGGAGTACCTCTTCAATTTCGTCAACATGCTTTCCACCTTTGTGCTGCGCTATCCTGGCGCCCTGCTGGCACGCTATTTCCGCAGTGATTTTGCCGTGCTACTGCCGCATCGCAGTCTCAAAGAGGCAAACAGTATTGCGGATCAGCTGATCAATGCTGTTGATTCCCTGCCGCCGATGCGGCTGGTTAATCGTGATGATCTCATCCATATCGGTATCAGCGCCTGGCACAGCGGGCAGACTGTGCCGCAGGTGATGGAAAATGCCGAAATGGCTACCCGACGTGCGGCACTGCTGGGCGGCAACAACTGGACCAATGGTGCCGGAAATCCGCAGGACGCCGGGCGGGGTAGTGTGCGCTGGCGAACCCTGCTGGAGAACACGCTTAGCCGTGGCGGCCCGCGGCTCTATCATAAACCCACCGTCAATATTGAGGGTAAGGTACAGCACCGGGTGATGCTGACCCGCATCTTCGACGGCGATAAAGAAGTGCTGGCCGCAGAATATATGCCCCTTGTACAGCAGCTCGGCATGGCTGATGGCTGGGATCGCCAGTTAATGACTCGCATTGCGGCACTCTCTGAACTCTGGCCAGAAGAGACGCTGGTGATCCCGGTGACGATTACCTCGCTTCTGCAGCGCTCTTTTGTCCTCTGGCTGCAGAACATGCTGCTGCAGTGCCCGAAAGCGCAAAGAAAACGATTTTTATTTGAACTTGCCGAGGCAGATGTTTGTCAACACATCAACCGTTTAACGCCAGTTTTCCGCGCACTTAAGGCTTTTGGCTGTCGGGTTGCGGTAAATCAGGCGGGTTTAACCGTGGTAAGCAGCGCCTATATACGACAGCTGCCGCTGGAACTGATCAAGCTTGATGCCGGTCTGGTACGCAATATTGAGCGACGGACTGAAAATCAGCTGTTTGTGCAGAGTCTGCTGGAAGTCTGTAAATGTACGGGCATTCAGGTGTTTGCTACCGGTGTCCGCACTAAGGCGGAGTGGCAAACTTTAGTCGCGTTGGGCGTAGCAGGTGGGCAGGGCGACTTTTTTGCTCCCTCGCTTCCGGTTAACAGTAACGTGAAGAAGTATTCACAACGTTACCGTATTTAATGAATTGCGGTCGTACTGACGGAAATTTACGGTTTTTTTTAATGTTTATCCGCGTCTGAACCTCTGAACTTACTGCCGGAAATGTTAGATTTTATGTCGGACAGGGCGAGGGGAAATAGCGTGAAATGCAGTGCTGATGGCGTCTGGTCGCCATTCTGCTGTTGTGGATCGCCAGTTCAGATGACTTAAACGCAATCAGGCGTCTTTTTTCACCGAAGCAGAACGTTTTTGCGCCTTGTGGCAGCTTCGTGTGGTTGGTAAAGTAAGCGGATTTTATTTTCCGCCCCCAGCTTGCAGGATTACCCCTTAGTATGTTTAAAAAATTTCGTGGCATGTTTTCCAACGACTTGTCCATTGACCTGGGTACCGCGAATACCCTGATTTACGTGAAAGGACAGGGCATCGTACTGAACGAGCCCTCCGTCGTCGCTATTCGACAGGATCGTGCCGGTTCACCGAAAAGTGTTGCGGCCGTGGGTCATGAGGCCAAACAGATGCTTGGCCGTACGCCAGGCAATATCGCAGCGATTCGTCCGATGAAAGATGGCGTTATCGCTGACTTCTTCGTGACCGAAAAGATGCTGCAACACTTCATCAAGCAGGTTCACAGCAACAGTTTTATGCGTCCCAGCCCGCGTGTGCTGGTCTGCGTACCCGTCGGGGCAACACAGGTTGAACGCCGCGCGATTCGTGAATCCGCTCAGGGCGCAGGCGCGCGTGAAGTGTTTCTGATTGAAGAGCCGATGGCTGCAGCAATTGGTGCGGGTCTGCCCGTTTCAGAAGCGACTGGCTCAATGGTGGTGGATATTGGTGGCGGTACCACAGAAGTGGCGGTGATCTCGCTGAACGGTGTGGTCTACTCCTCGTCAGTGCGTATTGGTGGCGATCGTTTCGATGAAGCTATTATTAATTATGTGCGTCGTAACTACGGTTCACTGATCGGCGAAGCGACCGCAGAACGTATTAAGCATGAGATCGGTTCAGCCTATCCGGGTGATGAAGTCCGTGAGATCGAAGTGCGTGGTCGTAACCTGGCAGAAGGTGTACCGCGCGGCTTTACACTGAACTCTAATGAAATTCTGGAAGCGCTGCAGGAGCCATTAACCGGCATCGTTAGCGCGGTGATGGTTGCCCTTGAGCAGTGTCCGCCTGAGCTGGCTTCAGATATTTCGGAGCGCGGCATGGTGCTGACCGGCGGTGGTGCGTTACTGCGCAACCTGGATCGTCTGCTGATGGAAGAGACGGGCATTCCGGTTGTGGTTGCTGAGGATCCACTGACCTGTGTGGCTCGCGGTGGCGGCAAAGCGCTGGAAATGATCGACATGCATGGCGGCGATTTGTTCAGCGAAGAATAATTGCCTCAACCGGCTAAGAACGCAATGATCATGCGAGGGAGTGGCATGTGAACCGGCGCAATCTGTGCCGGTGCAGTGCGTTCAGCCCAGGGAAGCACGGTGTTATGCCGTCGCTTCCTCTCCTGTTGTCGAGGATCACGCAGATTATATGAAGCCGATTTTTAGCAGGGGACCTTCCCTGCAGTTGCGTCTATTCCTGGCGGTTATCGTGGCGATTGCCATTATCATTGCCGACAGCCGTGTGGGTTCTTTCACCCAAATACGCAACTATCTGGATACGTCGGTCAGTCCGTTTTACTTCCTGGCCAATGGGCCACGTCAGCTGCTGGATGGCGTGTCAGAGTCGCTGGCGTCGCGTCAGCAACTCGAGCAGGAAAACAGAGCGTTACGTCGTGAGCTCTTCCTGAAAAACAGTAACCTGCTAATGCTGGGGCAATATAAGCAGGAAAACGCACGCCTGCGTGAACTGCTGGGTTCACCGCTGCGTCAGGATGAGCAAAAGATGGTGACACAGGTCATCTCCACCGGCACCGATCCTTACACCGACCAGGTGGTAATCGACAAAGGCAGCGTTAACGGCGTCTATGAAGGCCAGCCGGTCATCAGTGATAAAGGGGTAGTCGGTCAGGTCATCGCTGTCGGACAACTCACCAGCCGTGTTCTGCTGATCTGTGATGCGTCACATGCCCTGCCGATTCAGGTGCTGCGTAATGACATCCGTGTCATTGCCGCAGGTAACGGCTGTACTGAAGATCTTCAGCTTGAGCATCTGCCAGGTAATACGGACATTCGGGTCGGCGATGTACTGGTGACTTCAGGTATCGGTGGCCGATTCCCTGAAGGCTATCCGGTGGGTGTGGTTTCCTCGGTAAAAGTGGATACCCAACGCGCCTATACGGTGATTCAGGCGCATCCGACCGCGGGTCTGCAGCGTCTGCGTTACCTG
Source organism: Pantoea agglomerans NBRC 102470 (assembly GCF_001598475.1). Classification (GTDB taxonomy): domain Bacteria; phylum Pseudomonadota; class Gammaproteobacteria; order Enterobacterales; family Enterobacteriaceae; genus Pantoea; species Pantoea agglomerans. The sequence continues at coordinate 444,815 of NZ_BCZA01000004.1, read as the reverse complement.
CTGCTGCTGTGGGGTGCCGATCGCAATGGTGATATGCCGTTGCCGCAGGATGAAGTTCATCGCGTTGCGAACGAGCGTCTGATGCAGATGATGCCGCAGGTCTTACCGCCTGCGGGAGAAATGGGCCCGCCTGCGCCTGCCGTACAGATGGGACCGCCTGCACCGTCAGCTACCAGCAGCAGTGGACAAAGCAACTCCTCGCGTTCACGCGGGGGGCAGCCTTGAGTCGATATCGCAGCCAGGGACGTTGGGTCATCTGGCTCTCCTTCCTGGTTGCGCTTGTCCTGCAGATCATGCCCTGGCCGGATGAAATTTATATGTTCCGGCCCTCATGGCTACTGTTGATCCTTATCTATTGGGTGCTCGCACTGCCGCATCGGGTCAATGTCGGCAGCGGATTTGTGCTGGGTGCCATCATGGATCTGATTGCGGGTTCCACACTCGGCGTGCGTGCGCTGGCGCTCAGTATCATCGCCTACCTGATTGCCTTTAAGTTCCAGTTATTCCGCAACTTAGCGTTGTGGCAGCAAGCGTTAATGGTTATGGTGCTGTCGCTGGCGATGGATGTGATTGTCTTCTGGGCTGAATTCCTGGTAATCAACGTTTCATTCCGACCTGAAATTTTCTGGAGCAGTGTCGTCGACGGTATTCTCTGGCCCTGGCTATTCTTATTAATGAGAAAAATTCGTCGTCAGTTCGCTGTTCAATAAGGAAATTTATGGTAACCCTCTATCTTGCTTCCGGTTCACCGCGTCGTCGTGAGCTGTTAACTCAACTTGGTCTGACATTCGAGCGCATCGTGACTGACGTTGAAGAGCAGCGTCAGCCAAACGAAGCGGCGGAGATCTATGTCCGCCGTCTGGCCAATGATAAAGCGCAGGCGGGTGTAAAACTGGCCGCGCAGGATCTGCCGGTGCTGGGCGCGGATACGATTGTGGTGCTGAATGGCGAAGTGCTGGAAAAGCCGCGCGATGCCGCTGATGCCCGCGCGATGCTGTGCAAACTCTCTGGTCATACGCATCAGGTGATGACGGCGGTAGCGCTGGCCGACAGTCAGCAGGCGCTGGATTGCGTCGTAATCACTGATGTGACATTCCGCACCTTAACCGCCACCGACATCGACGACTATATCGCGACCGGCGAGCCAATGGATAAAGCGGGTGCATACGGTATTCAGGGCAGGGGAGGAAACTTTGTCCGCAAAATTAATGGAAGCTACCATGCAGTGGTCGGATTACCCTTGGTTGAGACAGGGGAGTTGATCAGCCATTTCGAGTCACTGCGTGCCGTAAGGGGTCAACATGACGGCTGAATTACTGGTAAACGTGACGCCTTCTGAAACACGTGTTGCCTATATCGACGGCGGCATACTGCAGGAAATCCACATTGAGCGTGAGGCGCGGCGCGGCATCGTTGGCAATATTTATAAAGGCCGTGTAAGCCGTGTTCTGCCCGGCATGCAGGCCGCCTTTGTTGATATCGGTCTGGAGAAAGCGGCTTTTCTGCACGCCTCAGATATCATGCCGCATACTGAATGTGTGGCGGGCGACGAAAAGAAAAACTTTATCGTGCGGGATATCGCCGAGCTGGTGCGGCAGGGACAGGATCTGGTGGTTCAGGTCGTCAAAGATCCGCTTGGCACCAAAGGTGCCCGGCTGACCACTGACATCACGCTGCCTTCGCGTTACCTGGTCTTTATGCCAGGCGCATCGCATGTGGGTGTCTCTCAGCGTATTGAGAGCGAGAAAGAGCGCGATCGGCTTAAAGCGGTCGTGGCTGACTACTGCGACGATCTGGGCGGCTTTATTATCCGTACCGCCGCAGAAGGCATCGGGGAAGAGGAGCTGGCGCAGGACGCGGCTTTTCTCAAACGACTCTGGACCAAAGTCAGCGAGCGTAAAAAGCGCAATCAGACCCGCTGCCTGCTCTACGGTGAGCTGGCTCTGGCCCAGCGTATTCTGCGTGATTTTGCGGGCGCGGCGCTGGATCGCATCCGGGTCGACTCCCGCCTGACCTGCGATATGCTGGTGGAATTTACCGGTGAATATATCCCGGAAATGGCCGGTAAGCTGGAGCTCTACAACGGTAAACAGCCTATTTTCGACCTGTTTGACGTCGAAAATGAGATTCAGCGCTCGCTGGATCGAAAAGTTGAACTAAAGTCAGGCGGATATCTGATCATCGATCAGACCGAAGCGATGACCACCATCGATATCAACACCGGTGCGTTTGTCGGCCATCGTAACCTTGATGAGACGATCTTTAATACCAATGTTGAAGCCACTCAGGCGATCGCACGTCAGCTGCGACTGCGTAATCTTGGTGGCATCATCATTATCGACTTCATCGATATGAGCAACGAAGACCATCGCCGCCGGGTATTGCATTCGCTGGAAAGCGCGCTCAGTAAAGATCGGGTTAAAACCGGTATTAATGGTTTCTCGGCGCTGGGTCTGGTGGAGATGACGCGTAAGCGTACCCGTGAAAGCATTGAGCACGTTTTGTGTCAGGACTGCCCGGTCTGCAAAGGGCGCGGCACGCTGAAAACCGTTGAAACGGTCTGCTATGAAATCATGCGTGAGATTGTCCGGGTTCATCACGCTTATGATTCTGACCGCTTTCTGGTCTATGTTTCACCGACGGTGGGTGAGGCGTTAAAAACTGACGAGTCTCATGCACTGGCTGAAGTCGAAATCTTTGTCGGCAAGCAGGTTAAAGTTCATGTCGAAGCGCTCTACACTCAGGAGCAGTTCGACGTAGTGATGATGTAACGCCAGCCCGGTCACCGGTTTCTTCGGATATCGGGCTGAAAAATCGCCCTTGTTTGAGATAAAATGCGCGTTTTAACGCTTTTATCGGGAGACGGTCGGGTATGAGAACCAACTATCCGTCGTTTACGGAACACAAGGAGAGGCGTGAGTGAGGCAGTTGCCGAGGATTTTGTTACTGCTGGTCGCGGCAATCATCGTGATTGTCGCGCTGCTGGTCAGCGGATTGCGTCTGGTGATGCCGCATCTCGACAGCTATCGCAGCAACCTTCTGCAATACATCTCCGACAGCAGCGGCGTGCCGGTCAACGCCAGCCAGTTACAGGGTAAATGGGAGAATTTTGGCCCAACCCTGCAGGTTCGCGATCTTAGCGTCGATCTGCATGAGAACGGCAAACTCACTATCAAACGTATTAATCTGGCTCTCGACGTCTGGCAGTCCCTGCTGCACTGGCGGTGGCAGTTTCGCGATCTGACCTTCTGGCAGTTGCACCTCGATACTAATCGCCCGCTGCTGGATAACGACAAAGAGAAAAACAGCTTCCGTCCGGCGCAGATAAACGAACTCTTCCTGCGTCAGTTTGACCATTTTGACCTGCGTGACAGCACCATCCGTTTCCGCACCCCTTCCGGTCAGCATGCTGAGCTGGCGATCCCGCGACTCACCTGGGTCAATGAAGATAACCGCCACCGGGCCGAAGGCGAAGTCAGCCTGTCGAGCTTCACCGGCCAGCACGGCGTGGTCCAGGTGCGGCTTGATCTTAACGACAGCAACGGTTTACTCAATGATGGCCGCATCTGGATGCAGGCCGACGACGTCGATATGCGCCCGTGGCTGGGCCGTTGGGTGCGTGACAATACACGACTGGATAGCGCCCGATTTAGCCTGGCGGCCTGGGTTAACCTGCGCGATGGCGACATCTACGCCGGTGATCTGCTGCTGCGCAAGGGCGGAGCCAGCTGGCAGGGCGAGACCGGACGACACCGCATTGAGGTCGATGGGCTGACCGCGCATCTGTCACGTTTCCAGAATGGCTGGGTGGTCAATGTGCCACAAACCCGGCTCAGCACCGACGGCCACGCCTGGCCCGCCGGTCACTTCTCTCTGTTATGGCGTCCTGAAGATAAGCAGATGCTGGGACCGGATGGTCAGCCGGAAGTGCGCGTTCGCGCCACACAGCTGGTGCTGAGTCATATTGCGCCGATCGTTCCGCTGTTTGCGCCGCTCTCTCCGGCGCTGTTTGAAAACTGGCAGACGCTGCAGCCACAGGGCACCATCGATGGCCTGGCGCTGGATATTCCGTTACAGCAGCCTGAAAAAACCCGCGTACAGGTGAAGTGGCGTGATTTCAGCTGGCAGCACTGGAAACTGTTGCCGGGCATCAGCCATTTAAGCGGGGAAGCGCGCGGCAGCCTGAGCAATGGTCAGGTCAGTGTGGATATGGGGGCGGCGACCGTTCCCTATGGCGACATGTTCCAGGCTCCGTTAGAGATTAAGCGGGTGACCGGTGCGCTGCGCTGGCTGAATGATGATCATGGCCTTACGCTGGCGGGCGAAAATCTTGACCTGGAGGCACGCTCGCTCTGGGCGCGCGGCGACTTCAGCTACCAGCAGAACAGCGGCGGTGAGCCTCGTCTGGATATTCTGGCCGGTATCCGGCTTACCGATGCGGGCGATGCCTGGCGCTACTTCCCGGTACCGCTGTTGGGTAACAGCCTGACGCACTATCTGAGTGGGGCAGTGAAGGGTGGCAAGGTGGACAACGCCACACTGCTGTTTGCCGGTAATCCGGCGCTGTTCCCGTTCAAGCATAATGATGGCATGTTCCAGGTCTGGGTGCCGCTTCGCCAGGCAACCTATGCGTTTCAGCCCAAATGGCCAGCGTTAAGCAATCTCGATATCGACCTTAACTTCCTGAATGACGGTCTCTGGATGAAAGCGCCAGTGGCGAAACTGGGCGAGGTGGACGCGCGCAACGTCACTGCGGTCATCCCCGACTACCTGAAAGAAAAACTGATCATTGAGGGTGATATCAGTGGTGAAGGCCAGCAGATCGCGGACTATTTCGGGCAGACTCCGCTGAAACCTTCACTGGGTGCCGCGCTGGAACAGCTGGAAATCAAAGGCCGCGTCGGCGGCCACCTGAATCTGGATATCCCGCTGGATGGTGAGCAGGTTCATGCCCGTGGCAATGTGGACCTGAACAATAATTCGCTGTTTATCAAACCGTTAAAAACCACCATTAACAATCTCTCCGGGCGCTTCCGTTACGACAACGGCAATCTGGCCAGTGAGGATCTGCGTGCGAACTGGTTTGGTCAGCCAATGGGCGTGCGTTTCAGCACCAAAGAGAATCCGGACGACTTTGGCGTGAACGTCAAACTTCAGGGCGACTGGCAGCCCGCTAAAATCAGCCAGCTTCCTGCAGCCATCAGCAAGCAGCTGGGCGGAAATCTGCCATGGCAGGGCGACGTCAATATTACGCTGCCCCATCATGGCGGGGCGCGTTATGACGTGACGCTGAACGGTAATGCAAAAGAAGTAAGTAGTCACTTACCTGCACCGCTCGATAAGAAAGCCGGTGAGGCGATGCCAGTCGCAATCAAGGCCAGTGGCGACCTGCACCATTTCGATCTCAGTGGCAGCGTCGATGCAAACCATCGCTTTAACAGCCGCTGGTTGCTGGAGCCGACGCTGCGCGTCGATCGTGGCACCTGGCTGAATGATGCGCAGAAAACACCTGCTCTGCCCGATCATCCCGGCATGGTACTGAACCTGCCCGCGCTGGATGGCGAGGCCTGGGTGGCGATGATGGCCGCAGGGGGAGCATCCGGGGGCAGCGAGTCAGGCGGCGGCCTCAAAACGGGTGGCGTCACGCTGCCCGGCAATATCACGCTTCGTAGCCCGGCCGTCACCCTGGCCGGGCAGCAATGGCATGAGGTTGAAGCGACACTGGCTCAGAGTGCGGGCGGCAAGGGCCAGGTCGGCGTCAGGGCTAAAGAGCTGCGTGGTGCGCTGGCAATGGCCCCGAAAGCACCGTGGCAGGTGAACCTGGATTACCTTTACTACAATCCGCAGTGGGATAACGGTGAAGGCAAAGGCGGCAAAGCGCCACCTCAAAAAGCCACGAACATTAACTTCAGCCAGTGGCCCGCGTTACAGTTGCGCTGTAATGAGTGCTGGGTGCTGGGCCAGAAATATGGTCAGGTCTCCGCGATGCTGCAACCCCGCGGAGATACGTTAGCGCTTACTAACGGAAAAGTGGATACTGGCAGCTCACAGCTGAAAATCAACGGGGAATGGGTTAACCGCCCGGACGACCAGCGCACTTCGCTGAAGGGCACGCTGAAAGGCCCGAATATTAATAACGCGACCAACTGGTTTGGGGTCAACACGCCGCTGCGCGATGCGCCATTTGATATTGCGTATGACCTGCACTGGCGCTCTGCCCCCTGGCAGCCCTCGGCAGAGACGCTGAGCGGCACCCTGAAGACCCACTTTGGCAAAGGCCAGATCGCCGATGTGAATACCGGTGCCGCCGGGAAAATTCTGCGGCTGGTGAGTTTTGATGCGCTACTGCGCAAGCTGCGCTTCGACTTCAGCGACACCTTCACCAATTCTTTCTACTTCGACTCGATTAACGGCACCGCCTGGATCGAAAACGGCATGATGCGCACCGATAATCTGCTGGTGGATGGCCTGGAAGCGGACATCGCGATGCAGGGTAATCTCGACCTGGTGAAGCGTCAGATCGACATGGAAGCGGTGGTTGCGCCGGAAATATCCGCCTCGGTTGGTGTGGCGACAGCTTTTGCCATCAATCCGGTGATTGGCGCGGCGGTGTTTGCCGCCAGTAAAGTTCTGGGACCCCTGTGGAACAAAATATCGCTGCTGCGTTATCACATCAGTGGCCCGCTGGATAAACCAGAAATCAATGAAGTGCTGCGTAAACCGCGTGAAACTGACAACAAGTGAATTTGACGCCGTACCGGAATTACCGCAGGCTATGATTATCTGAGCACATAATGAGTGAGAAACGATGACTCTGAACCTGGTAAGTGAGCAGTTACTGACTGCTAACGGCATTAATCAGCAGGACCTATTTTCCCTGTTAGGGCAGCTTTCAGAACGTCGTCTGGATTATGCCGATCTCTATTTTCAGTCCAGCTTTCACGAATCCTGGGTGCTGGAAGACAAAATCATTAAAGATGGCTCCTACCATATCGATCAGGGTGTGGGTGTGCGCGCGGTCAGCGGGGAGAAAACCGGCTTCGCCTATGCAGACCAGATCACGCTGAATGCACTGCGTCTCTCCTCTGAAGCCGCACGCAGCATCGTACGCGAACAGGGAAATGGCAAGGCACACACGCTTTCTGCCGTGATGAACCGTTCGCTCTATCAGGCTATCGATCCGCTGAGCAGCCTGACACGTGAAGACAAAATTGCCCTGCTGCATCGCGTTGATAAAGTGGCTCGTGCGGCTGATTCGCGCGTGCAGGAAGTCAATGCCAGCCTGACCGGCGTTTATGAGCAGGTATTGGTGGCCGCGACTGACGGCACGCTGGCGGCAGATGTCCGTCCGCTGGTTCGCCTCTCTATTAGTGTCCAGGTGGAAGATCAGGGCAAACGTGAACGCGGCGCCAGCGGCGGCGGTGCGCGTACCGGCTATGCGTTTTTCCTCGCAGATGAAGATGGCGAAGTCCGCGCTGACGCCTGGGCGCGTGAAGCAGTGCGTATGGCGCTGGTGAATCTCTCCGCCGTGGCCGCACCTGCTGGTGCGTTGCCAGTGGTACTGGGTGCGGGCTGGCCGGGCGTGCTGCTGCATGAAGCGGTCGGTCACGGTCTGGAAGGCGACTTCAATCGCCGTGGCACCTCGGTGTTCAGCGGTAAAATTGGTCAGCAGGTCGCGTCTGACCTCTGTACCGTGGTGGATGACGGCACCCTTGAAGGGCTGCGCGGTTCACTGGCAGTAGATGATGAGGGCGTTCCCGGTCAGTACAACATGCTGATTGAGAATGGTGTGCTGAAAGGCTACATGCAGGACAAGCTGAATGCGCGACTGATGGGGGTTAGCCCTACCGGTAACGGACGTCGTGAATCCTACGCGCATCTGCCGATGCCGCGCATGACCAACACCTATATGCTGGCTGGCAAGTCATCGCCGCAGGATATTATTGAAAGCGTTGAGTATGGCCTCTATGCGCCGAACTTTGGTGGCGGTCAGGTGGATATCACCTCCGGCAAATTTGTCTTCTCAACCTCAGAGGCTTATCTGATTGAGAACGGCAAAATCACCAAACCGGTTAAAGGCGCAACGCTGATTGGTTCCGGCATTGAAGCGATGCAGCAGATCTCGATGGTGGGTAATGACCTGGCGCTGGATAAAGGCGTCGGTGTCTGTGGTAAAGAGGGGCAGAGCCTGCCGGTCGGTGTCGGTCAGCCGACCCTGAAGCTGGATAAACTGACCATCGGCGGCACCGCCTGATGTGACCCCAACAACCCGCCGCCTGGCGGGTTGTCAGAATGCTGACAAATCCATAGCCGGATGAACCTGGCAGCAATGCAATAGCTGAAAGCGCAGGGAACACGGGCAGAGGAGGAAAGCGTCCCGCGCCACGGATGGCGCGGGCCGAGCGTGTCAGGGATGACGGATTTTGCGTCTTTCCGATCTGACCGTGTTTCCTTCGCTGGCTGGGTCTTACAGCTGGTCGGGACAGATGTTGTCAACAATTTATTGTTAGCTTTTACGGTGCTGCTGATACTGCTCAGCCACCTGTTCAAAATAGCCGGTCAGATAATCGATACAGACCTGCACCTTAAGCGGTAACTTATCCTTCTCGGTATAGAGCGCGTAGACCGGGCGCGGATCGGACTGATACTGCGGAAACAGAATATCGATCTCGCCTGCGGTGATCTCATCAATTACCCACATCATCGGCACATAGGCGATGCCATTGCCCGACTTCAGCCAGCGAATCAGCGTCAGGGAATCATTGGTCACAAAACGTCCCTGCGGTGCCAGGCGTGTCACTAATCCTTCCGGCGCAATCAGTTCGAAATTGTTGTCGGGCCGTACGCTATATTCCAGCCAGGAAAAATTATCGATATCACCCGGCTTCTCCGGCGTACCATGCTGCGCCAGATAGCTTTTTGCGGCGCACACCACCATCGGCATCGCACCCAGGCGACGCGAAAACAAGCTGGAATCTTTTAACGCTCCCACCCGAATCACCAGATCCAGACCATCCGCGATCAGATCCGGGGCCGGAACGCCGGTGACCAGATTCACACTCAGCCCCGGATATTCCCGCAGCATATCGCTGGTCATGCCGGCTAACACGTTCTGCGCCATGGTAGAGGAACTGCCAATTCGCAGTACGCCAATGGGCGTATTGTTAAAAGCGTAAAGCTGTTCATGCACCTGCGTCGCTTCGGCCAGCATACGGCGGCAGCCCTGATAATAGATTTTGCCCGCTTCGGTCAGCCCGATACTGCGGGTACTGCGATTCAGCAGTTTCACCTGCAATGCATCTTCCAGTTTCGCGACGATCTGGCTGATTGATGAGACGCTCAGATGAAGCTGACGCGCCGCAGCGGTAAACGAACCCAGTTCGACCACTCTGGCGAAGACAGACATGCCTTTCAGTCGTTCCATTATTTACTCTGGCTTAAAAGTGATTTAGATCACATTCTGTAGAAAACTTATAGTCAGGCGCGTTATTATAAGCGCGCCGGGGTATTTCCCGGTGATTCTTCATTGCCTGATACCCTTCGATGATACGCTATTATTAAGCCAGCTGCGGTTCGGATAACGCTTCCAGAGGGTTTTCCTGCGACATCTGAAGAGGCATGAGTATCCCGGCAAGGTCGAACTAAGGATTTGTGATGAGTGTGCTTCCGGTATTTGTCATGTTTGGGCTCTCTTTTCCGCCCATTTTCATCGAACTTATTATTTCACTGATGCTGTTCTGGTTAGTGAAACGCGTGCTTACGCCGAGCGGTATCTACGATCTTGTCTGGCATCCGGCACTTTTTAATACAGCGCTTTACTGCTGTGTGTTTTACCTTGTCTCCCGTTTATTAGTCTGAGGTTTAAGTGAAAGCACTCATAAGAAAAATCGCGCGCTACGCGATTACTATCCTGCTGGTCATCATCGCAGTGGTCATTATTTTCCGTGCCTGGGTCTTCTATACCGAATCGCCCTGGACCCGTGATGCGCGTTTCGCCGCTGACGTGGTGGCGATCTCCCCTGACGTCACCGGCCTGATTACCGAGGTTCCGGTACACGACAACCAGCTGGTGAAGAAGGGCGATACGCTGTTTGTGGTTGACCGGCCGCGCTATCAAAAAGCGCTCGATCAGGCGCAGGCGGATGTTGAATATTACCAGGCACTGGTCAGTGAGAAACGTCGCGAAGCCGGGCGCCGTAACCAGCTGGGCACCTCCGCCATGTCGCGCGAGGCTATCGAGCAATCCAATAACGATCTGCAAACCAGCGAGCACCAGCTGGCGAAATCGGTGGCGACACGCGATCTGGCGAAGATTGACCTTGAGCGCACCACGGTGAAAGCGCCATCCGATGGCTGGGTCACCAACCTGAATGTCTACCAGGGTGAGTTTATTACCCGTGGTTCGGTTGCCGTGGCGCTGGTTCAGCAGCACTCCTTCTATGTACTGGCTTACCTGGAAGAGACCAAACTGCACGGCGTGGAGAAGGGCTTCCGCGCAGAAGTGACCCCACTTGGCAGCAACATCGTGTTGCGTGGCACCGTAGACAGTGTGGCGGCTGGCGTCACCAACAGCAGCAGCTCGGTCGACAGCAAAGGCATGGCCACAGTAGATTCCAATCTGGAGTGGGTCCGTCTGGCGCAGCGTGTGCCGGTTCGCATCCGGCTTGATCAGCAGCCCGGCAATCGCTTCCCGGCGGGCACGACAGCGACAGTGGTGATCACCGGTCAGGCCGATCGTCAGCCTGAACAGGTTTCACCGATGGTCCGACTGTTTAATCGCCTGCGTGAGTTTGGTTAAGAGGGCGATATGATCGAGTTCCTGCGGTTCCCGGTAAAGCTCACCTTTGCGCTGGTGTTAGCGCTGATGGTGGGTTTTCACTTTAACCTTGAAACGCCGCGCTGGGCGGTGATGACCGCCGGTATCGTGGCCGGCGGTACCGCGTTTGCGGCCGGGGGGGACCCCTATTCAGGGGCGCTGCGCTATCGCGGCGTTTTGCGTATTATCGGGACATTTATTGGCTGTATCGCCGCGCTGACCATCATGATCGCCACCGTGCGTGCACCGGTCGTGATGCTGCTGCTGTGCTGCATCTGGGCAGGACTCTGCGTCTGGCTCTCTTCGCTGATCAAGGTAGAAAACTCTTACGCGCTCGGACTGGCGGGCTACACCGCGCTGATTATTGTGGTGACGGCTAACGCCAGCGGCGGTCTGACGCTGGTGCCACAATATGCGGTAGAGCGCTGCAGTGAAATCGTACTCGGCATCCTGTGTGCCATTCTGGCCGACATGATTTTCTCACCCCGTTCGATTAAAAAAGTGATCGACGCTGAGGTCGATTCGCTGCTGGTGGCACACTACAACCTGCTGCAACTCTGCGTCGCTCACGGTGATAAAGAAGAGGTCGACAAAGCCTGGAGCGCGCTGGTACGGCGCACCACGGCGCTGAACAGCATGCGCAGCCAGTTGATGATGGAGTCCTCACGCTGGAAGAACAGCAACCGCCGTTTGCAGATGCTCAATACCCTGTCGCTGACGCTGATTACACAGGCAGCCGAAACCTTTCTGATACAGAATTCCCGTCCTGATTACATTCCGCCCCAGTATCGTCTGATGGTTGAAAAACCAGCCTCGACCGTTGAAGAGGTGCATAAGCGGATGAAAGTGATGCGGCGGGTGATTGGTGCCAGCGGCAAATCAACGCCGGTCACGCTGGCCAGCTGGGTAGGCACTGCTACCGAATATCTGCTGCTGCTGAAAGGGATCAAAAGTAATAGCCGGATCACCTCGCTGGAAGAGGAGATTCTGCAGCGCGAAGTGGTGATCCAGGCGCGTTCCGCTGAAACGCATCATGCGATGATCAACGGTATCCGTACCTTTGTGGCGACCGCGCTGGGTTCGCTGTTCTGGCTCTATACCGGCTGGACCTCTGGCAGTGGCTGCATGGTCATGCTGGCTGTCATCACCGCGCTGGCGATGCGCATGCCCAACCCGCTGATGATGGCAAAGGACTTTCTCTACGGCATGACGGTCGCGGTTCCGCTGGGTGCGCTCTACTTTATGTATGTTCTCCCGGCGACGCAGCAGAGCGCACTGCTGCTCTGCATCGCAATCGGCCTGCTCGGTTTTATCGGTGGTATTTTCATTCAGCGGCGTCAGCTTGGCACGCTGGGGGCGTTGATTGGCACCCTTAACGTTCTGGTGCTGGATAATCCGATGGAATTCCACATTAACGTCTTTCTCGATAACGTTCTGGGCCAGGTCATCGGCTGCTTCGTGGCGATGATGGTGATCCTGCTGATTCGTGATAAATCAAAAGCGCGCACCGGCCGCAAGCTGCTGAACCGCTTTATGTATGCGGCTGTCTCTGCCATGACGACCAATCAGGCGCGCCGGCGTGAAAACCATCTGCCAGCGCTCTATCAGCAACTGTTTCTGCTGCTGAACCTGTTTCCGGGCGATATCAACAAATATCGCATCGCCCTGACGCTGATCATCGGTCATCAGCGGTTACGCGACGCAGAAGTGCCGGTGAATGCCGACCTCTCTGCTTATCACCGGCAGTTGCGTTACACCGCTGACCGGGTGATCTCCGCCAGCAGCGATGACAAGCGGCGTTACTACTTTGAACGTCTGCTGAAAGAGCTGGATGTCTATCAGGAAAAACTGGCCCATTACGAGGCTCCCGCCAGCGTAACGGAACCGGTAAAACGACTGGCTATGATGCTGGATAAGTACCAGAACACGCTCATCCAAATCTGAATCTGGCCGCTGTGACCTGCAGCGGCCTGCGCAATCCCCACCCATCACAAAATCTGTCGCTTTTGCCAACTATACTCTCCAGACGGAAGAGCAAAACTGACAGGAGCGAATCAATGAAATCACTGCAAGAGAGCGAACTGTTCCGGACCGGTTATTTAGCGGACGGTCAGTGGCATCAGGCGGCTTCTACCTTTGACGTGACCAATCCGGCGACCGGTGAGGTGATTGCACAGGTGGCAAAAGCGGGTAAAGCTGAAACGGAACAGGCTATCGCCGCAGCGGAGCGCGCATTTCCCGCCTGGCGGGCGCAGACTGCAAAAGCGCGCGCTGAAATTCTCACTCGCTGGTACCAGCTGATCATTGAGAACAAGCGCTGGCTGGGACAGCTGATGACGACCGAACAGGGCAAGCCCCTGAAAGAGGCGGAAGGGGAAGTAGAATACGCCGCCAGTTTTATTCAGTGGTTCGCCGAGCAGGCGAAACGGACCAATGGTGAGATTATTCCGCCAGCTAAACCCGGCTCCCGTATTCTGGCAACCCGCGAACCGATTGGCGTTGTGGCCGCCATTACGCCGTGGAATTTCCCGATGGCGATGCTGACCCGCAAACTGGGGCCAGCTCTGGCTGCCGGCTGCACCGGCATTATTAAACCTGCCAATAACACGCCACTCTCCGCCTTTGCCCTGCTGGCGCTGGCGAAGGAGGCAGGCGTGCCTGATGGTGTACTGAATGCGGTAGCCGGTGATACCCATGCTATCAGCGATGCCATCATGGCCAGCAAAGCGGTGCGTAAAATCTCGTTCACCGGCTCCACCCAGGTGGGCAAGCTGCTGATGCGCAATGCTGCCGAAACCATGAAAAAAGTGTCGATGGAGCTGGGGGGTAATGCCCCTTATATCGTGTTTGACGATGCCGACATTGATGCCGCCGTACAGGGCGCCATTGCCAACAAATTCCGTAATGCGGGCCAGGTGTGCGTCAGCGTAAACCGCTTCTACATTCACAATGCTATCTATGATCGTTTTACTCAGCAGCTGGCTACCGAAGTGAACAAGCTGAAGGTGGGCAACGGCATGGAAGAGGGCGTGATTGTCGGGCCATTAATTGAGGCATCGGCGGTGGAAAAGGTTGAGCAGCACGTCAATGATGCGGTAGCAAAAGGTGGCAAATTACTGGCGGGTGGCGAGCGACATGCGCTGGGTGGCAACTTCTGGCAGCCCACTGTGATTACTGAGGCGCACGAAGGGATGCAGCTCGCGCAGGAGGAGACCTTTGGTCCGGTGGCTGCCTGTTTCCGCTTTGATGATGAAGATGACGTCATCCGCCGTGCTAACGATACGCCGTTCGGCCTTGCCGCATACTTTTACACGCAGAATCTGCAGCGGGTGTTCCGTGTTTCAGCCGCGCTGGAAAGCGGCATGATCGGCATTAATGAATGTGCCGTATCAACCGAGCTGGCGCCGTTTGGTGGTGTGAAAGAGTCGGGGCTGGGCCGCGAAGGTTCGGTACTCGGCATGGAAGAGTATCTGGAGGTCAAAGCGCTGCACCTGGGCGGTTTGAGCTAGCGGACAGTAACGGGCGGCGCAGGTCGCCCGCAGACGGAGCATGGGAGCCGTCAGCATGAAAATCGAGCGTTTTGATTTTAATGAAATTGTCGATCAGGCCCATTTCTTCCGGCAGTTCAGCGAGCGATTTGCGCTGGAGGAGCGCCGCATCTGCGATCTGGATGGATTATGGGATGTGGTGACGGGCGATCTGTTACCGCTGCCGCTGGAGATTGAATTTGTTAATCTGGGCAGGGGACAGCGACGGCGTTATGGCGCGCTGATTCTGTTATTTGATGAAGCGGAAGAGGAGCTGGAAGGTCAGCTTCACTTTAATGTCAGATAAAACGTCAGATGAAAAAAGGCCCCGGCGAGCGGGGCCAAAGGGTTCGTCATACATCTGACGAGGAATTACTTATAAAGCTGTGCGGTGATGTGATAGTTATCGCCGGTGCGCGCCTCAATAACTTTATAGGCGCTGGCACCCTGTTCATCCGCTTTCTGAGAAAGCTCAGCGCGGTAATCCATTGGCGATCCCGCGGTTCCACTGATGGTCACGGTGCCCGCAGGCTGCAGGTTCTGCGTCTGATCGCCGGTGACCAGCTGTGCGGCTGATGCGCCGAACGCCATAACGGAAAGCAGACTGACTGTAGCGATGGTTGTTTTGATATTCATGATTATCTCCTCAATACTTTCAACAACCTGCGGTTACTCGTAAAGGCGGGTCGTCGATATCTTCTGACGCCCTTCAGGCGTCATCACAGTTAATTATTTATAAAGCTCAGCGGTGACATGCCAGGTGTTATCCTGGTTGTTTTCGATGATGCGATAGTGGCTTGCGCCCTGGGCATCCGCTTTCTCTGACAGCACCTGACGGATATGCGTCTGGTCGCCATTTCGTCCACCAATGCTGATGGTCTGATTCATTGGCTGCAGACCCTGTGCCTGTTCATTGGACACCAGGCTGGCGGCGTTAGCACCCACTGAGAACAGGGATGCCAGACTCAGTGCAGCGATAGCTAATTTCATTTTCATGGTCAACTCTCCTGAAATTTCTGCTTCAGCTCTCCGGAGCGCAAAAGGGCGCGTCAGACAGAGAGCAGATGGCATTATCGGTTACGCCTTAGTTATACAGTGCGGCGGTAGCGTGATAGTTGCCGTTGTTGTATGCCTCAATCACGCGATAGGCTTTTGCGCCCTGCTGATCGGCTTTGTCGCTGAGTTTCTGTTTGATATCCATCGGTGAACCCGCCACGCCGCTGACACTGATGGTGCCGACAGCCTGCAGATTCTGTGCCTGTGACGCATCAATAGATTCTGCTGCAACAGCACCAAATGAGAGGGCGGATAGAATGCTCAGGGTAGCAATGGTAGTTTTTACGTTCATAGATTTTTCCTCGTCGTCTATTTTTATCTTTTTATTTAGTGTGATTTGCATCACGAAAAGAAGTATAGAACTAATAACGGAAGAAATTAATACCCCGCTAATAATGTTTTTTTGTGATTCTTTATCCTTATGGCTACTTTTAATAACTTAACGTTATAAAAAAAGGATAAAAAGTAACCTTTAAGCCACTTTTAATTGCAAAAACAGTGAGATAGATCACTTTAACTTTTAGTGCGAAAGTCGGAGGTGTATCGGGCTGGAGTTTGATCTGGATCCGGGCAATGGTGCCGGTTCAGTGATGTAAAGCAGTGTAAAATAGCGCATAAAGTGAAGCAGAGTTATCGATCTGACCAACAGCCGGGCGTGTAAAAGCAGGCTTATTACTTATCCAGAGCGGGTAACTGTCGTGGAAAGGGGTGAGCAGAGAGAACGAACTGACGATCTGGCGCATGATGGCCGGTCGTCAGTCCGCGATCAGAGTTCCTGTTCAAACAGGGTGAGGATGGCACCGTGCAGCTGCTTAACGGTGAAGTCACGCGCGCGGGTAATAAAGATTGTGTCATCACCCGCGATGGTACCCAGAATCCCGTGCGACTTACCCAGTGAATCCAGCATACGTGCAATCAGCTGTGCTGCGCCGGGACTGGTATGAATCACTACCAGGGCATCGTTGTAGTCGATATCCAGTACCAGGTTTTTTAACGGGCTGGTGGTGGTCGGCACACCCAGCTCAGCGGGCAGGCAATAGACCATCTCCATCCTGGCATTCCGGGTGCGCACTGCGCCAAACTTGGTCAGCATTCGCGAGACTTTGGACTGATTGATATTTTCAAAGCCCTCGTCCTGAAGCGCCTGAACAATTTCGCCCTGGGAACTGAATTTTTCTTCTTTTAATAAGGCTTTGAAAGCCTTAACCAGATCGTCTTGTTTCGATGGGTTTCGCATAGGTTACCAATAAATAGAGAGAATAACCGCGCATCCGCCCGCGGCAGAGTGGTGATTATGCATTTATATGCATTTTTATGCAATCGTTCGATTGATGAGCAGCGTCCGGGCGGCTAGCGGGCGGCGATAATAGCAAATAAATCCGCTCAGACCAAAACACGCGTCACAGCCCCGGAAGGCGAAGGTTGCAAAGTTGTTATATTATTGGTGGTGTAGTAACAGAAAACGCACGTAGCCGTTCTCTGTCTGACGACGGCAAAGTTGTCGGTCATTCAGGTGCAATGATAAGTAACTTTTGAATCCGGAGATTAAGTGTGAAAACACGTAGAATTAACAACGGATATTTATCATCGCCTGAGCAGTTGATTAAGGTCTGACACAGATAGAATTTCGGCCCATCTCTGCCCCACCTTAATAAGGAGTTAAGAATGAAAGTTGCCGTTCTCGGTGCCGCTGGCGGCATAGGCCAGGCGCTCGCACTTCTGCTCAAAACCCAGCTTCCCGCAGGTTCAGAACTCTCGCTGTATGACATCGCGCCGGTTACGCCGGGTGTTGCCGTTGATCTCAGCCATATTCCTACCGCAGTGGCTATTCAGGGATTCAGTGGAGAAGACGCCACGCCTGCCTTACAGGGTGCCGATGTGGTACTGATTTCCGCTGGTGTCGCACGTAAGCCCGGTATGGATCGCGCCGACCTGTTTAACGTTAACGCAGGCATCGTCCGTAACCTGATCGAACAGGTTGCCACAACGGCACCTAAAGCGTTGATTGGTGTCATCACCAACCCGGTCAATACCACCGTGGCCATTGCGGCAGAAGTGCTGAAAAAGCACGGTGTTTACGACAAAAATCGGCTGTTCGGCGTGACCACGCTGGATATCATTCGCGCCAATACTTTTGTGGCTGCATTGAAAGGCAAGCAGCCTGACCAGGTGGAAGTCCCGGTCATTGGTGGCCACTCTGGCGTAACCATTCTGCCGCTGCTGTCGCAGGTTAAAGGCGTCAGCTTCAGCGATCAGGAAGTGGCTGATCTGACCAAACGCATCCAGAACGCCGGCACCGAAGTGGTGGAAGCCAAAGCGGGTGGCGGATCTGCCACGCTATCGATGGGCCAGGCAGCTGCACGTTTCGGTTTGTCACTGGTACGCGCGCTGAAGGGTGAAGCTAATGTGGTGGAGTGTGCTTACGTAGAAGGCGAGGGTGAACATGCGCGCTTCTTCTCCCAGCCGCTGCTGCTGGGTAAAAACGGTGTGGCTGAACGCAGGCCGATTGGTACCCTCAGCGCTTACGAACAGCAGGCGCTGTCAGGCATGCTGGATACGCTGAAGAAAGATATCGCCCAGGGCGAAGAGTTCGTTAAGCAGTAACTGACGGCTCAGACTTGCAATAACGCCCGGCTTTGCCGGGCGTTTTGCATTACAGTCCGCCAGACTTATAGGCGCGGGCAGCGGGTGTACCGTTGCTGGCAGGCAGCTTCTTACCCAGGGTTTCCATACGCATCTGGAACGGCGGGAACGGCATCTCAATACCGTGCTGATCAAATCCGCTGAGAATCAACTGATGCAGTTCGTGACGAAGCGGCATACGGTGTCCCATCTCAGCAGCATGCACACGAAGTTCAAATAACTGAATGCCCTGCTGCAGATCGACCAGGAAGGCTTCCGGTTGCGGCGTGTCCAGGACATAGCTGCAGCGCTCAGCCGCCTGGATCAGAATGGTGGTCACCTGTTCACTGCTGACTTTCGCCGGAGCCGGAATGGTGAGCACCACGCGCGTCACGGAATCGGACAGCGACCAGTTAATAAACTGCTCGGTGATAAAGGCCTTGTTCGGCACGATGATCTCTTTGCGGTCCCAGTCGGTAATAGTGGTCGCGCGGGTATTAATTCGCGTGATACTGCCGGTCAGATCGCGGATCGTCACGGTATCGCCGATACGAATCGGCTTTTCGAACAGGATAATCAGACCTGAGATAAAGTTGGCAAAAATCTCCTGCAAACCAAACCCCAGTCCCACACCCAGCGCGGCAACCAGCCACTGCAGCTTTGACCACTCAATACCAATCATTGAGAAACCAATCAGCCCGCCAATCAACAGCAGCAGATATTTGGTCAGTGTGGTGATGGCGTAACCCGTACCTGGCGTCAGATTAAGATGCTGCAACAGCGCCAGCTCAAGCAGCGCGGGCATATTGCGCACCAGCTGGGTGGTGATAATAAACACCAGAATGGCGATCAGCACCGACCCCAGGGTAATGGGCTGGATCGACTCTACGCCCTGTACTGAGGTACTGACGTCCCACAGCTGAATATTCTCCAGGAAGCCAAAGGCCGAATGGATTTCTGACCACAGCACAATCACGGAGACCAGGGCGATAAGCATCAGGATAGAGCGTACCAGCCGCAGCGACTGCGCACTGATCGCATCCAGGTCAATTACCGGCTCTTCAATTTCAATCGCATCAGTGTTCAGAGAGCCTTGCTCCTTCTCTTCTTCACTGCGCGCACGGTTAGCCAGCATATCGGCACGACGCTGACGGGCGCGATCAAAGCCAAGACGGCGACGCTGAATCAGCATCCAGCGCCGGATAATGTGATAGATAACCAGCAGCAGGAACCAGATGGCGACAGAGGTTTCCAGTCGCGCCAGCAGCGCCTGCGCGGTAGCCAGATAACCCACAGCGGAGGCGAGGGCAGCCATCAGCGGCATAGCGATCATCAGGTTCCACAGCATCCGGTTCACCATGTTCTCGCCATTTCCCTCTTTATCGAGATAGAGCGGAATCCCGGAACGCTTCAGGCTGACGGTCACAATGCTGATTGCCCCGCAGATCAGGATGAAACAGAGACGACCCAGCGACGAGGAGAACTGCCGATCTTCCAGATTACCAAAGGCGATTAGCAACATAATCAGCGGCACAATTAATCCGATGCTCAGCGAGTAGTAGCGCATGGCGCGCGCCACCCGGTTTTGCGGCCAGCGGAAATGCACAATGAACAGGCCGTTAGGACGGGCAAAGGCAGCGCTGATCATAAACGCCCACAGCAGCGGCAGCGTGGCGGTAATGCCATCACCAATCGCTACGGCGATAGGGTAGGGCCAGGCGTTCTGCAGGCCATAACCCAACGCACCCCATAACACCGGCAGCGGCAGCGCCACCAGGATAGACCAGAACAGGGTACGGATAGTCAGGCGGAAACGATCCTGCGTGACCTTGCCGACTTTGCTGGCGGAACGGTCAAGGAAAGCATTGAAGTGGCGGCGCGAACTGATGCTGAAGCCGACCAGCAGCAACGCACCAATAATCGGCAGCACCGAGTTGCGGCTGGTAAACATCATCGCCATCGCTTTGCCGAGCTGACCCAGCGTATCCAGCGACAGCAGACGGGAAAGATCTTTGGCCAGATCCAGCGGATAACTCAAACCAATCGGGTTAACGTCGGCGGTCCAGAACAGATAGCGGTGCGTCGCCTCTTTGACTTCCGTCAGCGCATCCTGCAACTGCGTGTTGCCAACCTTAAGCTTGGTGATCTCCAGAATCAGCGTGTCACAGCCGGAGATCAGCGAATTGAGCAGTTCCCTCTGAGTGCGTAGCTGCGCATCAAGAATACGCTTCTGGTCTGCGGTGAAGGGCTGACCATCGGCCTGCCGTCCCTTGCGCAGCGCCTCCTGGCGCTCCAGCAGATCTTCATAATTGAGACGCTGCACGCGAAGCTGTGCCATCTCATTATCAATCTGCTGCGACTTGGGCATCTCCGGCAGACGCGCGACCTGCGCCCGTAGCGCTTCGCCCAGCAGATTAGAGGCACCCAGCCACTGCGACTGTTCACGCAGGGTAGAGAGCGCCTGACGGACCTGAATAATCTGGTTAGTGGCCAGTCGCTGTTGCGACGCCACCAGATCCATGCGCTGCGCCTGCTGATTGAGGGCAACCGAGAGTTCGCGGTTAACCCGAAACTGATCGCTGATCTCTGGCGGAAGATCGCCACTGTTTTCTGCCAGTTGCTCGGTGCGGGCCAGCGCGACTTCGGCTTCACGTTGCCGCTGATCGTTGAGCTGGTTGCGCAGCGCCTGAAGATAGTTATCGAGCTGAGTTGCTTTGCGCTGGTGGGCTTCAGCCCGCATCCGCGCCAGTTCCTGACGGTTGTTGGCAGAGAGCTGTGCCAGCTCAAGTTCATCGACCAGCGCTTTATTCGTGGCGCTTTCCGCCTGGCGAGCCGCCAGCTGCAGCTGCCCCTGTGGCGAACTGCTGCTGACGCTCTGCAAACGGCGTTCACTCTCCGTCATCGCCCGGCGTGCTTCCGTCTGCTGCTGCGGCAGTTGCGACAGCGAATCACTGATTTCCCGCGCCCGATCCTGCTCCTGCCGTGCCTGACGCCCCTCTTCCAGCAGCTGGCTGCTGACCTGCAGGATCTCCTGATCCAGCTCGGCGCTGCTCATGTTGTTGCGCACGGTTTTCCCGCTGTCACTCAGCGCGGCGATCTGCTGACGCAGTTCGCGCGCCAGACGCGGAAAATCATCAATAACCTGCTGATATTGCGCCGCGCGCTCCAGCGATTCATCGCGTTCAGAGAGAAAGTTTAAGGCGGCTTCAATCGTCTGGATCTGTTCAGCCTGCGAGGGTGAACTTTTAGCCGATTTTATCTCTTCCAGCTGCTGTTTGAGCTGGCTGGCATCAGGAAGGCTGGCCGCGAAGGCCGGGCTGCTGAGCCACAGGCTCAGCAGCAGGAGGAGAATCGAACGCACAGAGGACACTCAATTTAATCGACGATGACGTCGGAAATGTCTGTCGCGACCGGCAGCGCAATCGCCAGCGGTTGACCCAGACGGGTTTTGCTTTCTGCTTCCAGGCTTTCAGCCAGTTTGACGCGGCCAGGTGCGAACAGATTGATGACGGTAGAGCCAAGCTTGAAGCGGCCCATTTCCTGGCCTTTCAACAGCACCACGGCGCTTTCATCATCCGCTGCCGGATAGTGCCAGCGCTTGATCACGCCTTCACGCGGTGGCGTGATGGTGCCAGCCCAGACGGTTTCGATGCTGCCGACAATGGTGGCACCCACCAGGATCTGCACCATCGGCCCGATATCGGTTTCGAAGTAGCAGATGACGCGCTCGTTACGGGCGAACAGGTTGGGAATATTACGCGCGGTCAGCGGGTTGACGGAGTAGAGGTCGCCAGGCACATAAATCATCTCACGCAGGATGCCGTTGCACGGCATATGGACGCGGTGATAATCACGGGGCGCCAGATAGGTGGTGACGAACTCGCCATCAACAAATTGTGCCGCCATCCGCTCATCACCTGCCAGCAGGGCGTCAATGGTGTAGTGATGACCTTTAGCCTGGAAAATCTGATCGCCATCAATGTGGCCGAGCTGGCTGATAGCGCCATCCGCGGGCAGGGCGATGAGATTGGCATCGGCATCCACCGGACGCGCATCGTCTTTCAGCGGACGAACGAAAAAGTCATTAAAGGTGCGATAGCTGGCGGTATCGGGCTTACGCGCTTCCGCCATGTCGACTTTGTAAAACCAGACAAAGATGTCAATGACCAGTTTGGTCAACCAACCACCGCGGCGACTGGCGCCCCAACCGGCAAGTTCAGTCAGCCATTTCTTCGGGAGAATATGATTCAAGCCGAGTTTTAAACGATCAAACACCTTAGCCTCCTGGCTATTTTATGACGTTGTAAAAAAGGGGGCGGATTGTAGCAGCGCCCCGTTCAGATGGCGACTATACCCGAATTCCGGCACGCTGCACGGTCTGGACGCGCGACTGGAATGCACCTCGCAAAATGCCCCGGCTTATCCGTTCAGACGCGGTTATACCGATTAACTTTCACCATCAGGGAAATTTTTACGCGTTTTTACCTGCGCCATGCTCTCCAGGATACGGTGGTAGTTATCAAAACGGGACCTGTTGATTTTGCCCTGTTCGACCGCTTCGCGAATGGCACAGCCGGGATCGCTGCCGTGTTTACAATCGCGGAATTTGCAATCGCCAAGGAATGCGCGGAATTCGACAAATCCGCGGGTAATTTGTTCCGGCTCAAGATGCCATAAACCGAACTCACGCACGCCAGGTGAATCGATCACATCGCCGCCGTCCGGGAAGTGATAAAGGCGCGATGCGGTGGTGGTGTGCTGGCCTAAGCCTGAGCCATCCGAAACCTCGTTAGTCAGAATAGCGACCTGCTCTTCTTTGTCGAAGCCGAGCAGGGCATTCAGCAGACTCGATTTGCCGACGCCAGACTGACCGGCAAAGATACTGATGCGGTCGGTCAGTGCCGCTTTCAGGTCGTCCATGCCGTTTTTCGCCCGGCTGGAGACCATGACCACGCGATAGCCAATATTGCGATAGATATCCATCTGCTTATCGACAAAGGCGCGCGCCTTGTCATCCAGCAGATCGGTTTTGTTCAGTACCAGCAACGGTTCAATATCCAGCGTTTCGCTGGCAACCAGATAGCGGTCGATGATGTTTAACGACAGTTCAGGCAGGATTGCGGAGACGACGATGATCTGGTCGATATTCGCAGCCATCGGCTTCACGCCGTCGTAAAAATCGGGGCGGGTTAATACGCTGGTGCGCTCATGCACCGCTTCAACAATACCTTTGTTGCCGCTGGTTGCCGGACGCCACAGCACCCGGTCGCCGGTGACCAGCGAACGAATGGTACGGCGGATATTGCAGCGGTGGGCGACGCCTGCGCTATCCTCAACATCAGCGTGCATGCCAAAACGGCTGACAACGACCCCATCTGCAGCTTCACCAAACAGGTTGTCATCCGCTTCCGGACGCTCTCTGCGTTGGTTGAGACGGCGATCATGGTTAGCGCTTACGCGGCGTTGTTGGCCCTTCGACAGTTTATTTTTACTCACTCACCCTCACAGCGTTAGCCAGATTTCGCCCGGCTGGGCAAAACGTCTATGATACACCTTATTCATCGTAAATGACGACTACAGCAACCGCAGGAAACAGCATGGCTACTGGAAATGAACAGAATCTGATCTGGATTGATCTTGAGATGACCGGACTTGATCCGACGCACGATCGCATTATTGAAATTGCGACCCTGGTGACTGACGCCAACCTGAACATTCTGGCGGAAGGGCCGGTCATGGCCGTTCATCAGTCTGATGCGCAGCTGGCGCTGATGGATGAGTGGAATGTCCGCACCCACACCAACAGCGGTCTGGTTGCGCGGGTGAAGGAGAGTCAGATTGACGATCGTGCAGCAGAGCTGGCGACCATTGAGTTCCTGAAACAGTGGGTTCCGGCGAACACCTCGCCTATCTGCGGCAACAGCATCGGGCAGGATCGTCGTTTCCTGTTTAAGTATATGCCTGAGCTGGAAGCGTACTTCCACTATCGTTATCTGGATGTCAGTACCCTGAAAGAGCTGGCTCGTCGCTGGAAACCCGATATCCTTCCTGGCTTCAAAAAAGGGGGGACGCACCAGGCTCTGGATGATATCCGTGAGTCCGTGGCGGAGCTGGCGTACTACCGCGAACACTTTTTGCAGCTTTAATCGGCGACGGGTGCGCATGAAATCACCAGGTTGCTGATTTAATCAGCAAACGCGCTGAAAGCGAAAATTTTTGCTTTCAGACGCTTGCAGCAGCAACGATTTCTCGTATAATGCGCACCCCGTACCGGTGAAGAATTTATTAACGGTACAAGGCGCGGGAATAGCTCAGTTGGTAGAGCACGACCTTGCCAAGGTCGGGGTCGCGAGTTCGAGTCTCGTTTCCCGCTCCAGTTTTAAAATGTAAGCAGTACCCTCTTTGCGGGAATAGCTCAGTTGGTAGAGCACGACCTTGCCAAGGTCGGGGTCGCGAGTTCGAGTCTCGTTTCCCGCTCCAGTTTTTTTAGTAGTGCCCTTCTATGCGGGAATAGCTCAGTTGGTAGAGCACGACCTTGCCAAGGTCGGGGTCGCGAGTTCGAGTCTCGTTTCCCGCTCCAGATTTAACATCACCCTCATTTCAGTCCGTTAGCCGACTGTTTTACGTCGCGTGATTTTGATTGTTTCATGAAGGTTATCCACAGCACTGCACCCCATCATCTGCGCCTGTTACGGCGATCTGTAAATGGCTTTTGAACAGAGTTATCCACAACCTTGCAGGTTAACCGAAGCGATAGCCTCATTATTAAATAAACACAACTTTTATATAAGTTGTTGATATTTATCATTATGAAAATATTTCAATTTGTTATTTAACAGCAAAATCAGCGTTGTTGCAGTTGAATGACAACAGCTTTTTATTTTTATTCACAGCATGTGGAAAACGATAATTCGCGATCAAGCTGTTCAATCACGCATCACGCGGTAAACCCTTCTCTACTGCACGAACCAGGCGCTTCTGCTGGGCAGGTTGCACTTCAACCACGAGTTGCTCGCGTTTCTGCTGCTGCTGCGTGATTGCCCACAGAATATGTTCATCCAGCAGGTCACTTTCACCGAGTCGTTGTTCCAGTACCTGAACGATTTCGGGCGACCAGGGCGCGTTACCCAGCGCCACTGCAATATTACGCAGCCAGCGTAAATGACCAATGCGGCGAATCGCTGAGCCTTCAGTGATGCGTAAAAACTTCGCTTCATCCCATTGAAACAGATCGATCAGCTCAGGGGCGTGTAGCGCCGCTCGCGGTGAAAAGTCGCTTTCGTCACTGAGTTGTCCATAGCGATTCCACGGACAGATCAGCTGGCAGTCATCACAGCCATATATCCGGTTGCCCATCAGCGGGCGAAATTCTTCCGGGATCGCGCCTTCCAGCTCAATGGTGAGATAGGAAATACAGCGCCTGGCATCCACGACGTAGGGCTCAACGATCGCGCTGGTGGGGCAGATGGTCATGCAGGCGACACAGCGGCCACACTGCTCCTGCTGCGGTGTATCTACCGGCAGCGGAATATCGATCAGCAGTTCGCCGAGGAAAAACCATGAGCCTGCTTCCCGATTCAGTATCAGCGAATGTTTGCCGGTCCAGCCGAGTCCCGCTTTGGCCGCCAGCGGCCGCTCAAGCAGCGGGGCCGAATCCACAAACGGGCGAAAATTAAGCTCGCCACAATGCTGCTGGATCATTTCTCCGAGCTTTTTCAGTCGATTGCGCAATACTTTGTGGTAATCACGACCTAATGCATAACGGCTGACATAGCCCAGCTGGGGATTTTTCAACGTGCTGGCAAAGGCGGCTTTGGCCGGAAGGTAGTTCATGCGAACGCTGATAACGCGCAGCGTGCCGGGCAGCAGTTCATGAGGACGCGCCCGCATCATGCCGTGTCGCGCCATCCACTCCATCTCGCCATGATACTGCTTATCCAGCCACGCCTGCAGGCGCGGTTCTTCCGCACTGAGATCGGTATCGGTGATGCCGACCTGCTGAAAGCCGAGATCCAATCCCCACTGTTTAATCTGTTGTGCGAATTGATGAAGATCGAGAGGGTATGACATGAGTAACCAGGATTCGAAGAAAAACAGCCGCAGTTTACCATATTCTGTCTGGCCTGCGCAGGCTGTGGCCCGGCTTGAGCAACAGGGGGCCGACGCGCTCGGCATTACGCTGTATGAGCTGATGCTGCGTGCCGGACAGGCCGCTTACGAGCATCTGACTGCGCACTGGCCAGAGGCCAGCCACTGGCTGATTCTGTGTGGTCACGGCAACAACGGTGGCGATGGTTATGTGCTGGCGCGACTGGGACAGGCGGCGGGCAAAACCGTTACGCTGCTGGCGTGCGAAAGTAAAAAAGCGTTGCCTGAAGAGGCGCAGCGTGCACGTGACGCGTGGCTGGATGCGGGCGGTGAAATTCATGCGGCCGATGCGGTCTGGCCAGAGCAGATCGATGTGATTGTGGATGCGCTGCTGGGAACCGGAAGTCATCGTGCGCCCGAAGAACCCTATGCCACGCTGATCCAGCAGGCGAACGCCCATGCGGCGCCGAAACTTGCCATTGATATGCCTTCCGGCTTATCAGCCCGCAATGGCACCGCGCCCGGTGAGGTAATTAATGCCAGCCATACGCTGAGTGTGGTCGCTCTTAAACCGGGCCAGATCACTGGCAAAGCGCGAGATTACATTGGAGAGCTTTACTATGCCGATCTCGGCCTGGCCGCTTTTCTGGCGGGCGAAGGGGCTCCCATCGCGCGTTATGATGCCAGCGCATTAACCCGCTGGCTCAAGCCGCGCAAACCAACCTCGCACAAGGGCAGTCATGGCCGGCTGCTGGTAGTGGGGGGCGATGCCGGTACCGCTGGCGCGGTACGGATGACGGCCGAAGCGGCGTTGCGCAGCGGTAGTGGGTTGGTGCGAGTACTTACTCACAAAGATAATATTATTCCGATCCTGACCGCCCGGCCCGAAATTATGGTCGATGAACTGACCGATGAGCGCCTGACGGAGGCGCTGGAGTGGGCCGATGTCATTGCGATAGGGCCCGGTCTGGGTCAGCGCGACTGGGGAAAGCGGGCGCTGAAGCGGGTAGCGAGCAGTGAAAAGCCGATGCTTTGGGACGCGGATGCACTTAACCTGCTGGCAATCAGTGCGGAGAAACGTCAGAATCGCATTATTACGCCGCATCCTGGTGAAGCGGCGCGTTTGCTGAATACCGAGACCAGTGAAATTGAGAGTGACCGCTTACATGCAGCGCAGACATTGGCGCAGCGTTATGGCGGCGTAGTGGTACTGAAAGGTGCCGGTACGCTGATTGCCAGCGAGCAGGGTGAAATGGCCTTTGCTGACGTGGGCAATGCCGGTATGGCCTCCGGCGGTATGGGCGATCTCCTGAGTGGAATCATCGCCTCGCTGGTGGGCCAGAAACTGACGCTGTTTGATGCGGCCTGCGCCGGCTGCGTTGCACATGGTGCCGCGGCCGATGCGGTCGCTGCGGAACGTGGTACGCGCGGTATGCTGGCAACTGATTTATTGGATCTGCTGTGGCAGTTTGTTAATCCTGAGATGAATAAAGAAGCATGAAGACCTGTGTTATCTCTTTGCCCGATGAGGCGGCTACGCTCAGTTTGGGCGCTCAGCTGGCGCGCGCCTGTGGCAGCGCGGCAGTGATTTATCTCTATGGCGATCTGGGGGCGGGTAAAACCACCTTCAGCCGCGGCTTTCTGCAGGCGCTGGGCCATCAGGGCAACGTCAAAAGCCCTACTTACACCCTGGTTGAGCCTTACACGCTGGACGACCGTACACTTTATCACTTCGACCTCTATCGTCTTGCCGATCCTGAAGAGCTTGAATTCATGGGCATCCGCGACTATTTCAGCGGCGATGCTATCTGCCTGGTTGAATGGCCGCAGCAGGGCGCCGGTTTTCTGCCGCCGCCCGATCTCACGCTAACGCTGCGTTACGTGGGTGAGGCGCGTGAAGCGGAACTGACGGCACAATCCTCGTCGGGCCAGCAATGGCTTGAACAATTTGGTCAGGGCAGGGATCAGGCATGATGTCACGGATGAAAATAGCGCTGGTGACACTGTTGCTGCTGGTCTGTACACCCCTGTTTGCTGCCACCCTGTCGGATATCAAAGTCGCCAATGGCGACAGCCAGGCAACCATCACCCTGAACTTTGCCGGACAACCTGTCTATGGCTTCTTCCCGCTGCGCAATCCTGACCGTGTGGTGCTTGATGTGCGCCAGAGCGGCGTGGTTCAGGGGCTGCCGTTAAATTTCAGCGGCGAAAACATCGTAAAGCGAATTCGCACCAGCACCCCGAAAGATAAACAGAGCGTGCGGCTGGTGTTTGAGCTGACGCAGGCGGGTAAAACCCGGGCGGTCACCCAGCGCAATGGCAACAGCTACAGCGTGGTCTTCACCATTACCGGTAAGCCGCCTGCTGTTACGCGCAGTGTGCCTGCGCCGGTAACGGCCCCGACGCGCGTGCCCACCCAGAGTGCCGCAGCGGCGAACCCCTTTAATTCGAATCCGGTGACGTCCGTGACCAGCACAGCCAGCACCGTGAGTCCTGGCCGGGCCGTCAGCCAGAACGATACCGTGATTGTGGCGATTGATGCCGGACATGGCGGTCAGGATCCCGGCGCTATCGGGCAGCGCGGACTGAAAGAGAAGAACGTCACAATCGCAATTGCACGTAAACTGCGGGTGTTGCTGAATAACGATCCGATGTTTAAAGGCGTCCTGACACGTGATGGCGACTATTTTATCTCGGTTATGGGCCGCTCCGACGTGGCGCGTAAAGCCAACGCCAACGTGCTGGTTTCAATTCATGCTGACGCCGCGCCGAGCCATGCGGCGACCGGTGCATCGGTCTGGGTATTATCAAACCGCCGGGCCAATAACGAGATGGCTAACTGGCTGGAGCAGAAAGAGAAACAGTCTGAGCTGCTGGGCGGCGCAGGTGACCTGCTGGCTAACAGTCAGGCCGACCCCTACCTCAGCCAGGCAGTACTTGACCTGCAATTCGGTCACTCGCAGCGGGTCGGTTATGACATCGCCCAGAAAGTGTTGCAGCAGATGCGTAGCGTGACGTCGCTGCATAAACGTCTGCCTGAGCATGCCAGTCTTGGCGTGCTGCGTTCACCCGATATTCCTTCTTTGCTGGTGGAAACCGGCTTTATCAGTAATTCCTCGGAGGAGCGACTGCTTGGCAGTAGCGCACACCAGGATAAGATTGCGCAGTCGATCTATAAAGGTCTGCGCACTTATTTCCTGGCGCACCCGCTGCAATCCATCCCAAAGGAGGAAAACCGGCCGCTGGGCTCGTCGCCAGCGGTTAACGTCGCCAGCAACCCGGCGACCGGGGTGACGCAATATACCGGCGTAACTCAGCGCCATACGGTAACGCGCGGTGAGACACTTTCCGGGATTGCCGCGAAGTATGGCGTCAGCATGGCGACCCTGCGTGAAATGAACACCCTGAAGCGGGATGTGGTATGGGTCGGACAGCGGTTGAAAGTGCCGGCCAGTGCGGCCGCCAGCCGCACCACGCGCGCCGCACCACGCGGCGTTGTGCGTCATAAAGTGGTTGTGGGGGATTCACTGACCGGCATTGCCGCACATTATGGCGTCAGCCCGAAAGCGATAATGCAGACCAATAATCTGAAATCGACCAACGTCATGTTGGGGCAGAACCTGAAAATCCCTGCATCCTGATTGTTTGCCCGGCCGCTGCGCCGGGCGACCAGCTAAAAGGAAAACCATGCCGATACAAATTTTACCGCCCCAACTGGCAAACCAGATTGCGGCGGGTGAAGTGGTTGAACGTCCTGCATCGGTTGTAAAAGAGCTGGTGGAGAACAGCCTGGATGCTGGTGCAACGCGCATTGACGTTGATATTGAAAAGGGGGGCGCAAAGCTTATCCGCATTCGTGACAACGGCTGCGGCATCGTGAAAAGCGAGCTGTCGATGGCGCTGGCCCGACACGCCACCAGTAAAATCGCCTCACTGGATGACCTGGAAGCGATCATGAGCCTGGGTTTTCGCGGTGAAGCGCTCGCCAGTATCAGTTCTGTCTCCCGCCTGACCTTAACCTCACGTACCGCCGATCAAACCGAAGCCTGGCAGGCCTATGCGGAAGGGCGTGATATGACGGTAACGGTTAAACCGGCTGCGCATCCCTGTGGGACCACGCTCGAAGTGCTGGATCTGTTTTATAACACCCCGGCACGCCGCAAATTTATGCGCACAGAGAAAACCGAGTTCGGTCATATCGACGAAGTGATCCGTCGTATTGCACTGGCGCGTTTTGATGTCGCGCTTTCACTGAGCCACAACGGCAAAATGATGCGTCAGTATCGGGCGGTCAGCGAAGAGAGCCAGCGCGAACGGCGACTGGCGGCTATCTGCGGCACCACGTTTATTCAGCATGCGCTGCGAATTGACTGGCAGCATGATGATCTCTCGCTGCGCGGCTGGGTCGCCGATCCCGCCGGTTCGCGCCAGGTCACCGAGTTACAATATTGCTACGTCAATGGCCGGATGATGCGCGACAAGCTGATTAATCACGCTATCCGCCAGGCTTTCCAGACCCAGCTCCAGGATGACCAGCAGCCCGCTTACGTGCTCTATCTGGAGATCGATCCGCATCAGGTGGATGTCAACGTTCACCCGGCCAAGCATGAAGTGCGTTTTCATCAGTCACGCCTGGTGCATGATTTTATTTATCAGGGCGTGGTCAGCGCTTTACAGGCGATAGCGTCACCCATTTTGCCTGCGCTGCAGGCAGAAGAAGCCGCACCGCGCTGGCAGCCGGAAAACCGTCAGGCGGCGGGGGGGAATCATTTTGCGCAGCCTTCAGCGCCCGCCAGCGAGAATCAATCTTCAGCCTCCACGCGGCTAACACCGCCCGCAGCGGCGCCGGCCTGGCAAAACAAAGAGAACGTGTATCGTCAGCGTGAAGGTGCGGTTTATCAGCAGTTGCTGAAAACGCCTGTCAGCGCCACGCCGCCGCCAAAAGTCCGTGAACCGGCACCGCGTCCGGCCGAAAAACCCTCGCCGCTGGCCGCGCATGCCCAGAGTTTTGGTCGGGTACTGACCGTGTTGCAAAACCACTATGCGCTGCTGGAGCAGGATCAGAAGTTAATGCTGATGGCGCTGCCGGTCGCGGCGCGCTGGCTGAAACAGGCGCAGCTTGAACCGGGTGAAGAGGGACTTAAACCGCAACCCCTGCTGATTCCGGTGCGGCTCAAAATCGCCCTGGATGAACGGCAGGCCGCAAAAGAAAAGAGCAGCCTGCTCAATCAGATGGGTATTGATCTTCAGCCCGAAGGTGACCATGTGACCTTACGCGCGGTGCCTTTACCGTTACGAACACAAAATTTACAAATCTTGATTCCTGAGCTGTTAGGCTATCTCGCCCGGCAGCAGGAGATCTCTGCGACGCAACTGGCCCAGTGGCTGGCGCGGCGTCAGGATACAGAGTCCTCCGACTGGAATCACTCACAGGCGATCAACCTGCTGGCAGAGCTTGAACGGCTTTGCCCACAGCTCCTGAAATCGCCGCCTTCAGGCTTATTACAGCCCATAGAGATTGAGAGCGCGATCAACGCGTTGAAGCATGAGTGAATTAAACCAGGCTGGCCGGCCAAAGGCTATTTTTTTGATGGGACCCACGGCTTCTGGCAAGACCGCTTTAGCAATTGAATTGCGTAAGCGGTTACCAGTGGAACTAATCAGCGTAGACTCTGCCTTAATCTATCGTCAGATGGATATTGGTACGGCGAAACCGTCGGCTGAGGAGTTAGCAGTGGCACCCCATCGTCTGCTCGACATTCGCGATCCCGCTGAAGCCTATTCGGCAGCGGAGTTCCGGCGGGATGCTTTAGCAGAAATGGCGGATATCGTTGAAGCCGGACGAATACCGTTGCTTGTTGGTGGAACCATGCTCTACTTCAAGGCGTTACTTGAAGGATTGTCGCCGTTGCCCTCGGCCGATCCCGACGTTCGTCAGCGGATAGAGCAAACGGCGCGTGAAAAAGGCTGGGAAGCTTTACACCGCCAGCTGTGTGAAATCGACCCGGTTGCCGGCAGTCGTATTCATCCGAATGATCCGCAGAGACTTTCGCGAGCACTGGAAGTTTTTTTTATTTCGGGTAAAACTTTAACGGAACTGACAAAAACATCCGGTGAAGCGTTACCCTACGACGTGCAACAGTTTGCCATCGCCCCCGCGAGCCGTGAATTGCTGCACCAGCGCATCGCGTTGCGTTTTGAGCAGATGTTGGCGTCAGGATTTGAAGCGGAGTCTCGGGCCCTTTTTGCACGAGGTGATTTGCATACGGACATGCCTTCCATTCGTTGTGTTGGCTATCGTCAGATGTGGTCTTATTTATCGGGCGAAATCGATTACAGCGAGATGGTTTATCGGGGAATTTGCGCAACCCGGCAGCTTGCTAAGCGACAGATGACCTGGTTACGCGGTTGGGAAAATGTTCACTGGCTTGACAGTGACGAGCCCCGGCTGGCGCGTGATACAGTGTTACAGGTTCTTAGTGCGAAGCATGGGTGATTGTGTACAATTGATGGGTTATCGTGCGCAAATTTTTACGCAGTTTTTTCAGAACCATAGGTTCTACTTGCAACAAACAACAAGCATATAAGGAAAAGATAGAATGGCTAAGGGGCAATCATTACAAGACCCGTTTTTGAACGCACTGCGTCGTGAACGTGTTCCGGTTTCGATTTATCTGGTTAACGGTATTAAGTTGCAGGGTCAGATTGAGTCATTTGATCAGTTCGTCATTTTGTTGAAAAACACGGTGAGTCAGATGGTGTATAAGCATGCCATTTCTACCGTTGTTCCTTCACGCCCGGTTTCTCACCATAGCAATAATACCGGTGGCGGCAGCAACAATTACCATCATGGCGGCAGCAACACAACTGCGCAGCCACAGCCACAACAAGACGGTGATAACGCAGAATAACGCGTCACCGTACAGCCAGGAACGGAGAACAAAAGTTTTCCGTCCTGGTCTTTTATTTAGCGAGGTTATAGCTTGTTTGACCGTTATGAAGCCGGTGAGCAGGCCGTACTGGTACACATCTGGTTCTCCCAAGACAAAGAAGTAGAAGATTTGCAGGAGTTTGAAACCCTGGTCTCTTCTGCTGGCGTTGAGGCGCTGCAAGTGGTTACTGGCAGCCGCAAAGCGCCACACCCCAAGTATTTTGTCGGTGAAGGAAAGGCCGTTGAAATTGCCGATGCGGTAAAAACAACAGGAGCATCGGTCGTATTATTCGATCATGCCCTTACGCCCGCTCAGGAAAGAAACCTCGAGCGCCTGTGCGAATGCCGGGTCATTGATCGCACCGGTTTAATTCTGGATATCTTTGCCCAACGCGCACGTACCCACGAAGGTAAATTGCAGGTTGAGCTGGCACAGCTGCGCCATCTTGCGACACGTCTGGTGCGCGGCTGGACCCACCTTGAACGCCAGAAAGGCGGGATTGGTTTACGTGGCCCGGGTGAAACGCAGTTAGAAACGGACCGCCGACTGCTGCGCGGCCGTATCAGTCAGATTTTGTCTCGTCTTGAGCGAGTTGAAAAACAGCGTGAGCAGGGACGTCAGTCACGAGCCAAAGCGGATGTGCCAACGGTTTCGCTGGTGGGTTACACCAACGCCGGCAAGTCGACCCTCTTTAACGCCATGACCTCCGCCAACGTCTTTGCCGCAGACCAGCTGTTTGCGACGCTCGACCCTACACTGCGCCGTCTGAATGTTGCTGATGTCGGGGACGTGGTACTGGCGGACACGGTAGGCTTTATTCGCCATCTTCCTCACGATCTGGTTGCCGCTTTTAAAGCCACGCTGCAGGAGACACGTCAGGCGACGCTGTTAATGCACGTGATTGATGGGGCTGACCTTCGCGTCACGGAAAATATCGCTGCTGTCGATGCCGTACTGGAAGAGATTGAAGCGGACGAAATCCCGACGTTACTGGTGATGAATAAAATCGATATGCTCGACGGATTTGAACCGCGTATCGATCGTAACGAAGAGAACCTGCCAATCCGCGTCTGGCTTTCCGCCCAGACAGGCGCAGGCATTCCGTTGCTATGGCAGGCGCTGTCTGAGCGTCTGGCGGGTGAAATAGCCCAGCACGCATTACGTCTGCCACCGGAAGCGGGGCGACTTCGCAGCCGTTTCTATCAGCTGCAGGCGATTGAGAAAGAGTGGAATGAAGAAGACGGCAGTGTAGGATTGCAGATACGTATGCCCATTATTGAGTGGATGCGTTTATGTAAGCAGGAACCGTCGCTGACCAGTTACATTGTTTGATATTGCCCAAACGCATTTACCTTAAAAATTGAAGATTGTCGCACTTTCTTTGCAGACCCGAATACGCTGGAGTTACCCGAGTATTTCGGATTTCAGCAAGGCGGCAACTGAGTGAATCCCCGGGAGCTTACGCAGGTAAGTGACCAGGGTGAGCGAAGGCAGCCAACACCGCTGCAATCCGAAAGCTGAAGGGTAAAAATCGTAATTACAATAAATGGAGTAGAAACATGGCGTGGAATCAGCCCGGAAATAACGGACAGGACCGCGACCCGTGGGGAAGCAGCAATAATCAAGGCGGCAACTCTGGGGGGAATAAGGGAGGACGGGAATCCGGGCCTCCTGATCTGGATGATATCTTCCGTAAGCTGAGCAAGAAGCTTGGTGGACTGGGCGGTGGCAAACAGAACGACAACGGTCAGCGCGGCTCCGGCAGCGGTGGCAAAATTGTTGGTATCGTGGCTGTTGCTGCTGTAGTCATCTGGGCTGCAAGCGGTTTCTACACCATCAAAGAAGCGGAACGTGGCGTGGTGACGCGCTTCGGTAAATTCAGTCACCTGGTCGAACCTGGTCTGAACTGGAAGCCGACATTCGTTGATCAGGTGCGTGCGGTTAACGTTGAATCGGTGCGTGAACTGGCTGCTTCTGGCGTCATGCTGACTTCGGATGAGAACGTGGTGCGCGTGGAAATGAACGTGCAGTACCGCGTGACCGATCCGGAACGTTATCTTTATGCTGTGACCAGCGCGGACGACAGCCTGCGTCAGGCTACCGACAGCGCGCTGCGCGGCGTGATTGGTCGCTCTACCATGGACCGCATCCTGACCGAAGGTCGTACCGTGGTGCGTAGCGATACCCAGCGTGAAATCGACGAGACAATTCGCCCTTATAACATGGGAATCGCGGTGCTGGACGTCAACTTCCAGGCTGCACGTCCGCCGGAAGAGGTGAAGTCTGCATTTGATGACGCAATTGCCGCACGCGAAAACCGCGAGCAGTATGTTCGCGAAGCCGAAGCTTACGCCAACGAAGTTCAGCCTCGTGCTAACGGCCAGGCGCAACGTATTCTGGAAGAGGCACGCGCTTACAAAGAGCGTACCGTTCTGGAAGCGCAGGGTGAGGTGGCGCGTTTCGCCAAGATTCTGCCTGAGTATAAAGCTGCACCCGAAATCACCAAAGAGCGTCTCTATATCGAGACCATGGAGCGTGTGCTGAGCCATACCCGCAAAGTACTGGTTAACGATCGGGGTAATAACCTGATGGTGCTGCCGCTGGATCAACTGATGCGTGGCGGTCAGACTTCATCGGGCCAGAATGGTCAGAAAGGCGCGAATGGTTCTTCGCTGCCTGCGCGCTCCGATAGCAGTGCCAGCCGCAATGAAACGTCGTCATACAGTCCGGACAACATCATGGATCAGCGTCGGGCAAATGCTCAGCGCAGCGACAGCCAGCGCGAAGGGAGAGAGTAATCGATGCGTAAGCCAATAGTATTTTTAATCATTGTCGTGCTGGTGGCGCTCTATGCGTCCCTGTTTGTGGTGCAGGAAGGGCAGCGAGGCATTGTTCTGCGCTTCGGTAAAGTCCTGCGCGATGGCGAAAACAAGCCGCAGGTGTTTGAGCCGGGTCTGCATTTCAAGATTCCATTCCTGGAAACGGTTAAAACGCTGGATGCGCGTATCCAGACCATGGATAACCAGGCCGATCGCTTCGTCACCAAAGAGAAGAAAGATCTGATCGTGGACTCCTACATCAAGTGGCGTATCAGCGACTTCAGTCGCTACTACCTGGCCACTGGTGGCGGTGATGTCTCTCAGGCGGAAGTGCTGCTGAAACGTAAGTTCAGTGACCGCTTGCGTTCTGAGATGGGTCGTCTGGATGTGAAAGATATCGTAACGGACTCTCGTGGTCGTCTGACCACCGATGTGCGTGACGCGCTGAATACCGGCTCTGCAGGCAACGATGATGAAATCGCAACCCCTGCGGCTGATGACGCGATTGCCAGTGCAGCGGCCCGTGTCGAGCGTGAAACCAACAGCAGCGAACCGGCTCCAAACCCGAACAGTATGGCGGCGTTAGGTATTCAGGTGGTGGATGTGCGTATCAAGCAGATCAACCTGCCGACTGAAGTGTCTGATGCGATCTTTAACCGTATGCGTGCTGAGCGTGAAGCGGTAGCGCGTAGCCAGCGTTCACAGGGTCAGGAAGAGGCGGAAAAACTGCGCGCCCAGGCCGATTACCAGGTCACCCGTACTCTGGCTGAAGCCCAGCGCGAAGCACTGATTACACGCGGTGACGGTGATGCGGAAACGGCGCGGTTGTTTGCCGATTCGTTCAGCAAAGATCCTGACTTCTATGCCTTTATTCGTAGCCTGCGTGCCTATGAAAACAGCTTCAATAGCGATCAGGATGTGATGGTGTTAAGCCCGGATAGCGACTTCTTCCGATATATGAAGGCGCCCTCTAACGCGACACGCTAAGAACTGATATAACCTGTGGGCCGACAATGTTGTCGGCCCTTTTTTTTGGGTATCAGAATGAAAACAAGCATCTGGATGGCGCTGGCGCTGGTGTTAGTGCTGGAAGGGTTGGGACCAATGTTTATGCCGCGCGCCTGGCGACGCATGATCCTGACAATGACGCGGTTGCCCGATCGTCTGCTGCACCGCTTTGGTGGAGGACTGGTCGTTGCTGGCATGGTGATTTACTGCATGCTCAGCCTGCACGGCAACCTCTGAGGCTGACGTTCAGACCGGCTAAATTGTGCCTTTCAACGCTATTATCCCCAACATGTTGTAGTGATCAAAACTCAGGCAAAAAAGCGCGCAATCGTATGCTAAAAGTGCTGAAAACCACGGGATCAGATGGTAGAATCCTTTTTTAAGCAATCGGTGATTTTGAGAAATGGGTAAGAACGTCGTCGTACTGGGCACCCAATGGGGTGACGAAGGTAAAGGTAAGATTGTAGACCTTCTGACTGAGCGCGCGAATTACGTTGTGCGTTATCAAGGCGGCCACAATGCGGGCCACACGCTTGTCATCAACGGTGAAAAAACCGTCCTCCACCTGATCCCTTCTGGCATTCTGCGCTATAACGTCACCAGCATCATTGGTAACGGCGTAGTGCTCTCTCCTGAAGCCTTAATGAAAGAGATGAAAGGCCTGGAAGCGCGCGGGATTCCGGTACGCGAACGTCTGCTGATTTCTGAAGCCTGTCCGCTGATCCTGCAATATCATGTTGCGATGGATATGGCGCGTGAACGTGCTCGTGGTGCCAAAGCGATTGGTACCACGGGTCGTGGCATCGGACCGGCTTACGAAGATAAAGTCGCTCGCCGTGCCCTGCGCGTCAGCGACCTGTTTAACAAAGAAACCTTTGCTGCCAAGCTGAAAGAAGTGGTCGATTTCTACAACTTCCAGCTGGTGGAGTACTACAAAGAGCCGGCAGTCGACTTCGATAAAGTCCTGAGTGATGTGATGGAAGTCGCTGACATCCTGACTGGCATGGTCGTTGACGTCTCTGAACTGCTGGACGTCGCGCGTAAGCGTGGCGATCTGATTATGTTTGAAGGAGCACAGGGTACGCTGCTGGATATCGATCACGGTACCTATCCGTACGTGACCTCATCCAACACCACCGCAGGTGGCGTAGCGACCGGTTCAGGCATTGGCCCGCGTTATGTCGACTACGTGCTGGGTATTGTGAAAGCTTACTCAACCCGCGTTGGTGCAGGCCCGTTCCCGACCGAGCTGTTCGATGAAACCGGCGAATTCCTCTGTGCGCAGGGTAATGAGTTTGGCGCGACCACCGGTCGTCGTCGTCGTACCGGCTGGCTGGATGCGGTAGCGGTTCGCCGCGCGGTCCAGATCAACTCCCTGTCAGGTTTCTGCATGACCAAGCTGGACGTGCTGGATGGCCTGAAAGAGGTGAAGATCTGTGTGGCTTATCGTATGCCTGATGGCCGCGAAGTGACCACCACGCCACTGGCGGCAGAGAACTGGGAAGGCATTGAGCCGATCTACGAAACCCTGCCAGGCTGGAGCGAGACAACGTTTGGCGTCAAGACGCTGGAAGGTTTGCCTCAGGCTGCGCGTGACTACATCAAGCGTGTGGAAGAGGTAACGGGTGTGCCGATTGATATCATCTCAACCGGCCCTGATCGTAGTGAAACAATGATTCTGCGCGACCCGTTCGACGCGTAATCATTCAGGCCGGACGCTGTCCGGCCCTTGTTTTTCCATTCTTTGATGCCACTTAACCTCCCTTCGCTTGTCAAACCTTCTGCTGGCTTAAAAAAGCGCACGGCCAGACAGACTCTGGTTTATCATCGTAGCTAATCGAATGGCGATCCGATTTAATCCTGGCATCAATCACAGGGCGAATAAGGTCATGCCGCGCCTGAAGGTTCACTGAGGTTACTGTGCAGCTCACGAGTTTTACTGATTATGGCTTACGGGCACTGATTTATCTGGCATCGTTGCCGGAAGGTCAGCAGACCAATATTACGGAAGTGACGAACACTTATGGTTTGTCCCGTAATCATATGGTCAAAATTATCAATCAGCTGAGCCGGGCGGGCTATGTCGCCGCAACGCGTGGTAAAAACGGGGGCATTCGTCTGGGTATGCCAGCTCGTCAGATTGTCATTGGCGATGTGGTACGTAAGATGGAACCACTACAATTAGTGGATTGCGCGTCCTGTTCCATCACGCCAGCCTGTCGTCTGAAGCAGGCGTTACATGATGCGGTGCAGCGATTTTTGCAGGAGCTGGATAGCTATACGTTGGCAGATCTGGTCGAAGGAAATACACCACTTTATGAGATCATCTTGTCCAGATCGCCGGTGGAAATAAATATTAAATGACATCGGAGGAACCGCTATGTCAAAAGATCCTTTTCAGGATAGAGAAGCTGAAAAATACGAAAACCCTATTCCGAGCCGTGAATTTATTCTGGCTCTGTTAGAAAAACGTGAAAAACCGGCCAGCCGCGAAGAGCTGGCTGAAGAGATGAATCTGCAGGAAGAAGAACACCTTGAGGCGCTGCGTCGCCGCCTTCGTGCCATGGAGCGTGATGGTCAGCTGGTGTTCACCCGCCGTCAGTGTTATGCCCTGCCAGAACGTCTTGATCTCCTGCGCGGTAAAGTCATTGGCCACCGCGATGGCTACGGCTTCCTGCGGGCAGAAGGTCAGAAAGATGACCTCTACCTTTCCGCAGAACAGATGAAATTCTGTATGCACGGTGACGTGATCCTGGCGCAGCCGCTGGGTGCCGATCGCAAAGGCCGCCGCGAAGCGCGCGTGGTCCGGGTGCAGGAACCCCGCAACAATCAGATCGTTGGCCGTTACTTTACCGATGCCGGTGCTGGCTTCGTAGTGCCGGACGACAGTCGCCTGAGTTTTGACATCCTCATCCCGCCTGAAGAGACGATGAATGCCCGCATGGGTTCCGTGGTGGTGGTTGAGCTGGTCCAGCGTCCGAACCGTCGCAGCAAAGCGATCGGTAAAATCGCCGAGATTCTGGGCGATGATATGGGTACCAGCCTGGCCGTGGATATGGCGCTGCGTACGCATGAAATCCCGCACACCTGGCCGCCGGAAGTGGAAGCTCAGGTCAGCAAACTGAAAGAAGAAGTCCCGGAAGAGGCCAAAAAAGGCCGCGTCGATCTGCGTAAGCTGCCGCTGGTCACCATCGATGGTGAAGATGCCCGTGACTTTGATGATGCTGTTTACTGTGAGAAGAAGCGCGGTGGCGGATGGCGTCTGTGGGTAGCTATCGCGGATGTCAGCTATTACGTCCGTCCTGGCACCCCTCTGGATGACGAAGCGCATCAGCGCGGAACCTCGGTCTACTTCCCGTCGCAGGTTGTGCCGATGCTGCCGGAAGTGCTGTCGAATGGCTTATGTTCGCTTAACCCGCAGGTCGATCGCCTCTGTATGGTGTGCGAGATGACCATCTCGACCAAAGGTAAACTGACCGGCTTCAAGCACTACGAAGCGGTGATGAACTCCCATGCGCGTCTGACCTACAACAAAGTCTGGAACATCCTGCAGGGCGACAAAGAGCTGCGCCAGCAGTATGCGCCGCTGGTTAAAGACCTTGAAGAGCTGAACAACCTCTATCATGCGCTGGAAGCCGCTCGTGAAGAGCGCGGCGGTATCTCGTTTGAAACGGAAGAGGCGAAGTTTATCTTCAACGCCGAGCGCCGTATTGAGCGTGTTGAGCGCGTGTCACGTAATGACGCCCATAAGCTGATCGAAGAGTGCATGATCCTGGCGAACATCGCCTCGGCACGCTTCGTTGAGAAAAATCAGGAACCGGCGCTGTTCCGCGATCACGATCGCCCGACCGACGAAAGCATCAAGAGCTTCCGTACCGTGCTCAACGAGCTGGGACTGAGCCTGCCTGGTGGTAATAAACCGCAGCCAATCGACTATGCGGCGCTGCTGAAGCAGGTTGCCGATCGTCCTGATGCGGAAATGCTGCAAACCATGCTGCTGCGTTCGATGAAGCAGGCCGTTTACGATCCGGAAAACCGCGGTCACTTTGGTCTGGCGCTCTCGTCGTATGCGCACTTTACCTCGCCAATCCGTCGTTATCCGGATCTGACGCTGCATCGCGCCATCAAATATCTGCTGGCAAAAGAGCAGGATGAAGGTAAAGGCCTGGTACAGCGCGCCATTAAATACCTGATGCCGAGAGATCGCAGCGTCGCCAAAGATATGACGACAGCAACCGGCGGCTATCACTACGAGATGCCGCAGATGCTGCAACTGGGCCTGCACTGTTCCCTGACCGAACGCCGCGCCGATGAAGCGACCCGTGACGTCGCGGACTGGCTCAAGTGTGACTTCATGCAGGATCAGGTTGGCAACGTCTTCAACGGCGTCATTTCCAGCGTGACCGGATTTGGCTTCTTTGTACGCTTAAGCGATCTGTTCATTGATGGTCTGGTCCACGTTTCGACGCTCGACAACGATTACTACCGTTTTGACCCGGTAGGTCAGCGTCTGATCGGTGAATCGGGCGGTCGCACCTATCGTCTGGGTGACACGGTTGAAGTGCGTGTTGAAGCCGTCCATATGGATGAGCGTAAAATCGACTTTGCCCTGATCTCCAGCCAGCGTCAGGTACGTGGTGAAGGCAAAACCGCACGTGACCGGGCGAAGCGTGACGACAAAGCGCCAGCGAAACGCCGTCGTGATGCGAGCAAGAAGTCCAACTTCGAGCCGGACGCCGCTTTCCGGGGCGACAAGGGCAAGCCCGCCGCTGCAAATACCGAGAATAAAAGTAAAAACGTCTCGGAAAAAACCCGTAAAATCGCCGCCGCCACCCGGGCGAAGCGCGCCAGAAAAAAGGCGCAGCCTGACTGATGCGCGCACCCGCCCTTTCTCACTGAGAAAGGGCGGTCATTCATTCATTTCCAAACACTGAGCAGATCGATGAGCGAAATTATTTTTGGTATCCATGCCGTGCAGGCGCTGCTGGAACGTGATCCACAACGTTTCCAGGAAGTCTTTATCCTCAAAGGCCGCGACGATCGTCGCCTGCAACCCGTGGTCGCCGCGCTGGAAGCTCAGGGGGTCGTGATTCAGCTGGCCGAGCGCAAGTGGCTCGACAGCCAGGTTGAAGGCGGTGTGCATCAGGGTATTGTGGCGCGGGTAAAACCGGGTCGTCAGTATCAGGAAGGCGACCTGCCGGATCTGCTGCAGAGCCTGGAGAAACCCTTCCTGCTGGTGCTGGACGGGGTCACCGATCCGCACAATCTGGGTGCCTGCCTGCGCAGTGCCGATGCGGCCGGTGTGCACGCGATTATCGTGCCGAAAGATCGCTCTGCGCCCCTGAATGCAACGGCCAAAAAAGTGGCCAGCGGCGCGGCAGAAAATGTGCCGTTGATCCGCGTCACCAACCTGGCACGTACCCTGCGTCTGCTGCAGGAGTACAACATCTGGGTTGTCGGTACCGCAGGTGAAGCTGACCATACCGTCTTCCAGAGCAAAATGACCGGTCCGATGGCGCTGGTGATGGGCGCGGAAGGGGAAGGCATGCGTCGTCTGACCCGTGAGCATTGCGATGAGCTGATCAGCATTCCGATGGCCGGCAGCGTCTCTTCGCTGAATGTCTCGGTGGCTACGGGTGTCTGCCTGTTTGAAGCAGTGCGTCAGCGCAACGCCTGATCCCCGATGTGATCCTCGCCACAAATTAGTTTCTGTACCAGGCATAACTGCGCGTCATTCGTATATACCCAAAGGATTTCGGGTTGCATTGAGGCGGCAAGAGAACGAATCCCGATGAGCTTACATGAGTAAGTGATTCGGGTGAGTGAACGCAGCCAACAAAAATGCAGCTTGAAAGACGACGGGTATACTTACTGAGTGACATCCGCGAGGAGTGGTTATGACCTGGACAACACACACCGTTTTTAATCAGCCCCATCCTCTGAGCAACAGCAACCTGTTCCTGTCTGATACGCCGCTCGGCGAGGCACTGTCACGCGAAGGCGCCGGATGGGATCGGGAGTGGCTGGCTTCGGTAGGCCGACAGCTGGGCAGCGCCGAGTCGCTGGAACTGGGCCGGCTCGCCAACGCGGAGCCACCTGAACTGCTGCGCTACGACGCCCGTGGCGTACGGATGGATGAAGTCCGTTTTCACCCCGCCTGGCACCTGCTGATGCAGGGTGTCTGCGCCAGCCGCCTGCATAATCTCAGCTGGCATCCCACAGTACGTGAACAGGCCAGCGTGGCGCGCGCTGCGCGCTTTATTCTGCATGCGCAGGTTGAAGCGGGCACGCTTTGCCCCGTGACCATGACGCACGCGGCCATTCCACTGCTGCAGACTTATCTGCCTGCCGCGTTCGAAGGCTGGCTCGATCCGCTGCTCAGCGATCGTTACGATACCCATGCGCAGCCCGGCGACCAGAAACGGGGTCTGCTGATTGGTATGGGCATGACGGAAAAACAGGGCGGCAGCGATCTGCTCACCAGCACCACCCGGGCCGAGCCGCTGGGGGCGCGCGGCCCGGGTGAAGCCTACCGGCTGACCGGCCACAAATGGTTCTTCTCGGTGCCGCAGAGCGATGCGCATCTGGTGCTGGCGCAGACGCCCGCCGGATTAAGCTGTTTCTTCCTGCCGCGCCTGTTGCCTGACGGGTCACGCAACGCCATCCAGCTTGAGCAGCTTAAATATAAGCTGGGTAATCGCTCAAATGCCAGTTGTGAGGTGGAGTTTCGCGATGCGACCGGCTGGCTGCTGGGAGAAGAGGGCGAAGGCGTGCGGCTCATCCTTAAAATGGGCGGTATGACGCGCTTCGACTGCGCACTCGGCAGTCATGGCCAGATGCGGCGTGCATTCTCGGTGGCACTCTGGCATGCACATCAGCGCCAGGTGATGGGGAAAAACCTGGT
Source organism: Pantoea agglomerans NBRC 102470 (assembly GCF_001598475.1). Lineage (GTDB taxonomy): Bacteria > Pseudomonadota > Gammaproteobacteria > Enterobacterales > Enterobacteriaceae > Pantoea > Pantoea agglomerans. The sequence continues at coordinate 401,043 of NZ_BCZA01000004.1, read as the reverse complement.
GGATCAGCCGCTGATGCGTCAGGTTCTGGCACAGCAGGCGCTGCAGCTGGAGGGACAAACCGCGCTGCTGATGCGGCTGGCGCGCGCCTGGTCACAACCGGCAAAACCGCATGAGGTCACGTTTGCCCGCTTATTCACTCCGGCTGCAAAATATCAGATCTGCAAAGCGGGTGCCCCGTTCGTCGCGGAGTCGATGGAAGTGCTGGGGGGCATCGGCTACTGCGAAGCGAGCGAGCTGCCGCGCCTCTATCGTGACATACCGGTCAACAGCATCTGGGAAGGGTCGGGCAACGTGATGTGTCTTGACGTACTGCGCGTGCTCACCCGTCAGGCAGAGGTTTCGGAGATGCTGAGTCAGGAATTTGAAGCGGTGAAAGGGAGTAATCGTCATTTCGATGCGCGCTGGCGTCAGTTACGGCTGCGAATAAGCAAAGTCCCCGAAGAGCAGGCGCGCGAGGTGACCCGCACGCTGCTGCAGCTTGCGACCGGCGCTCAGCTACTGAAATATGGCGAACCGCCGCTGGCGGATGCATGGTGCCAGCAGTGGCTCGATCGGCGTGGCTCCCGCCCGCTTGAGACAGCAATCACAGACCGTTTACTGGCCCGTGCCTGTGGCAGGTGATGCGCCGTAAAGAATCGCGCTGGCGTACCAGAGACCGGGCATTACCGTTTCACTCAGCGCCACGATCTGATAGTAAGCCGCACCGGCCTGGTTAGCCCGGGTGGCCACGGCCCGCCCGGCATCATCCGGTGAGCCGCGCACATTAACGGTAATATTGCCCAGTTTCGGCAAACCACCACTCTGCGCCCGTGAAATCTCCTGCGCCTGTTGCGTCGGCGCGGGCGGTGCTTTTGGCGTGGTCTCAAGCGCGGAACAGCCTGCCAGCAGCAGGCTTATCATCAGTAAATAAGCGAAACGCATAGCAAAACCCTCTTTCAGGACGAAGCATTAAGTGTATGTCATCGCCCTGAATGGCGTCAGGATTTAAGGCTGAATACGCTGACCAGTTGGGTCAGGTGATGCCCTTTATCACTCAGGTTCTGCGCGCTGTTTTCCGCCTGTGTCACCAGTTCGCTGTTCTGGTGAGTCGCCTGGCTGATCTGGTTCATCGCCAGATTAACCTGGCCGATTCCTGCCGCCTGCTGCTGCGCCGCCACGTTGATCTCGCCCATCAGCGCCTGCACCTGCTCGATGTGGGTCACAATGTCGCTCATCGCATCGCGCGTCTGCTCAGATAATTGATGGCCTTCCGCCACGTTGCTGATGGAGGTCGCAATCAGTCCATCAATCTCTTTAGCGGCCTGCGCAGAACGCTGTGCCAGCGCACGCACTTCTGCGGCCACCACGGCAAAGCCACGGCCCTGTTCCCCGGCACGTGCCGCTTCAACGGCGGCATTCAGCGCCAGGATATTGGTCTGGAAGGCGATCGACTCAATCACGTGGGTGATATCAGCAATGCTTTGTGATGAAACCTTAATCGCCGACATGGTGTTGACCGAGCGCACCACCGTCTGGCTGCCGTGACTGACGATATCGCTGGCTTCGGCCACCAGTGACATCGCCTGACGCAGGCTGTCTGCGGTGTGTTCAACCGTCGCGCCAAACTGCTCCATGCTGGCAGAGGTCTGCTCCACGCTGCTGGCCTGACGCCCGATCTGCTCGCTGATGTTATGACTGCTGGCCGCGATGGTGTCCGTGCCGTCGCTGATCTCCTGCGCCGCGCCGCGCACCTGGCTGACGATTTTCTCCAGACCATCGCCAATGCCGTTGATCGCAACGATCAACTGGCCCACTTCATCGCGACGCTGGGTATCCATATGGACCTGCAGATTCCCGGCGGCATATTGCTCCGCCAGATGGATCACCTGCTGCAGCGGACGGGTAATCGCCCGACGGCTGTACCAGACAAACCCCAGCGCAAAGACCACCACCAGAATCAGTCCGGTTATCAGGAACAGGTTACGGCTATGCGTAATCGGGGCGAGCAGGCTTTCACGGTTAACTTCGCCGGCGATCACCCAGTTCCAGCCCGGCAGCTGCTGCCAGGCCAGAATCTGGTGCTCGCCGTTGATCTCTGCCTGCAGCATGCCCTGCGGCTGAGTCAGCAGCGGCTGGAGTGTCGCGCTATCCCAGGCGGGTCGTTTTCCTTCGTCGTGCTGATCGAACAGATACTCTCCCTGCGTCTTACCGGGGGTGCCGTTGAGCACAAAGAAATGACCACTATCACCCAGCTTGCGTGCCAGGATTTTTTCACGCATCAGCGCATACTGCTTATCAATGCCAACGCCGACAAACAGGATGGCGACAACCTTGCCACTCTCATCTTTTACCGGCTGATATTGTGTGATGTAGCGATGGCCGAACAGCGTCGCCAGCCCCTGATAGACGTCGCCCTGACTGACGCTTTTCCAGGCGGCGCCGTTGCGGTCAAGCTGCGTACCGATTGCGCGACTGCCATCCTGCTTTTTCAGCGAGGTAGAAATACGGATAAAATCATCGCCGTCACGCACAAAAATGGTCGCCACGGCGGCGGTGCGTTCGGTGAAATCGTCTACCGCGGTCTGGTCGAGGTTCAGCGTTTTTAACCCGGCGCGCAGCACCGGCGTCGAAAAGGCACCGACCTGCACCCGGGAGCCTTCATCCAGGCTAAAGCGCTTAGGCAGGAAGCTGGTAAACAGACTGGTGTAGTGAGCCACCTCTTCGGTGAGAGTGGCGTTGAACATGGTGGCCATTTCACTGATGCCCTGCACCTGGTTTTGCATGTCATCGATGGCGAGATTTTCCAGCTGCCGCGAAGCGGTGTGGCTCTGGGTTAGCGTCAGAACCAGCAACAATAACGCTACGCTGAGAGACGTCAGTACAGACAGCTTAACTCCAAGACTCAGGCCGCTGAGAGAGAGACGCTTCATAAATTACCTTTGATCAAGTTAGGGGGACACAACATCAACGGCAAAGCGCGGGAAAAGTTTAGGCCGAAATCTGGCGACTAAACGCAGCAGGGGATTTCGTAAATTAACCCGCAGACGTACACTCAATCGGCACGCCTTGCCCCTTCTCAGGAGAGACCATGATTGAACTCACCACAGAAACGCTGGCCGGTATCGAATGCCTGCACGCCACGCCTGCCGGACAACGGCATCAGCCACTGCCTACCGTGCTGTTTTATCACGGCTTTACCTCTTCAAAAGAGGTCTACGCCTACTTCGCTGTCGCGCTGGCTCAGGCGGGGTTCCGGGCGGTGATGCCGGATGCGGATCTGCACGGCGCGCGCTATCACGGTGATGCCGATGCACGCCTTGGTCGCTTCTGGGAGATTCTGAAACAGAACATTGATGAGCTGCCGCAGCTGGAATCGGCGCTGCGCGCTGACGATCTGATCGCCAGCGAGCGTTTTGCGGTGGCGGGCGCGTCGATGGGCGGCATGACGGCGCTGGGCGCGATGGCACGTTATCCGCAGATTCAGAGCGTCGCCTGCCTGATGGGATCGGGCTATTTTATGCAGCTCAGTCAGTCGCTGTTTCCGCCGCTGGTGGCCGACACGCCTGAGCAGCAAGCGCAGTTTGCTGCCCGCATGGCACCGCTGGCCGACTACGATCCCTGCAACCGGCTGGAGGCACTGGCAAACCGTCCGCTGCTGTTGTGGCATGGTGAGGCGGATGAGGTGGTGCCCTGGGCGGAGAGCATACGGCTGGAGAGGGCGCTGCGTGACAACGGGCTGGCGCAGCATCTGACTTCGCTGTCTGAAAAACAGATTGGACATAAGATCACGCCATCAGCATTGACGGCGCTGGTCAGCTTTTTTAAACAGCAGCTATAAAAATGAGCGGGCGGAGAGTGGATCTGCCGCCCGTAAATTTACCGGCACTTACCAGTGCGCAGACGATTTTTCTGCTGCTCTGGCAGGCGCGTTGACCGGATTCTTTTGTGGCGCATCCAGCCGATTAACGTAGATATAACCCGATGCCGCTTCGCTGCTGTGACTTCTTATCTGCTGCGCACAGTCAGCATTGCTGGCAAGAGCGGGTGGAGACAGGAAGAGACCCAGTAAAGTGGCGATGACGAACGTTTTCATGCCCGACTCCTCACTTCAGGGAACACACTCTGTTAGACGCCGATAAGCCAAACCGTAGCGTCTGCATTAAGTTTAGCGACTGTGCACATTATCGCCAGATCGTCCGCCTGAAGCTCTTTATCAGCTTTTTTGAACCTTTCCCGCTTAACGCGCTGTATTCACATGATTAGCACGAAAAGCTACCGTATATGGCACGCCGGATGGCATTTGTTGAAATGTGCGCTTGAGTTTAGCCGTCGCCGCCAGTATGATTACGCGTCAATTTTTCAGCCGCATTCTCAGGCTGTGTCCCACAAACGCTCGTCACAACGAACCTTTGTGGGACACAGCCTATAACGTTCCTTGCTTCCATGGGCCGCGGTTGACCCCGACAGGAGGCTGAATAATCCGTAAGGAGCAATTTCGATGCGTCATTACGAAATCGTATTTATGGTTCATCCTGACCAGAGCGAACAGGTTCCTGGCATGATCGAGCGTTACACTGGTGCTATCACTGGTGCAGAAGGCACGATTCACCGTCTGGAAGACTGGGGCCGCCGTCAGCTGGCTTACCCGATCAATAAACTGCACAAAGCGCATTACGTTCTGATGAACGTTGAAGCGCCGCAGGAAGCGATCGATGAGCTGGAAACGAACTTCCGCTTCAACGACGCCGTTATCCGTAGCATGGTTATGCGCGTTAAAAACGCGGTAACTGAAGCATCGCCGATGGTTAAAGCGAAAGATGAGCGTCGTGATCGTCGCGAAGATTTTGCTAACGAATCCGCTGATGAGTCAGATGCTGGGGATTCTGAAGAGTAATCCATCGTGACGGTTAATCGACTTCGCCTGTCTGGCACTGTGTGCAAGACGCCGGTTCGAAGAGTTAGCCCGTCAGGAATTCCTCACTGTCAGTTCGTGCTTGAGCACCGCTCAGTGCAGGAGGAGGCCGGGTTTCACCGGCAAGCCTGGTGTCGTATGCCGGTTATTATCAGCGGCAGCGCCCATCAGGTGATTACTCAACATATAACGGTCGGCACGCAACTCACACTCGACGGTTTCATTAGTTGCCATCAGGCACGAAATGGCCAGAGCAAAGTGGTGTTCCATGCCGAGCAGATTGAATTGATAGATTCTGGAGACTAGCCTAATGGCACGTTATTTCCGTCGTCGCAAGTTCTGCCGTTTCACCGCGGAAGGCGTTGTTGAGATCGATTACAAAGACATCGCAACGTTGAAAAACTACATTACCGAAAGCGGTAAAATTGTCCCGAGCCGTATCACCGGTACTCGTGCAAAATACCAGCGTCAGTTGGCTCGCTGCATCAAGCGTGCGCGTTACCTGTCTCTGCTGCCGTACACTGATCGTCATCAGTAATCGGCAACTGTCCATTAACGACTTTAAGAGGATAAGGTAATGCAAGTTATTCTGCTTGATAAAGTAGCAAACCTTGGCACCCTGGGTGATCAGGTTAACGTTAAAGCGGGCTACGCTCGTAACTTCCTGGTACCACAGGGCAAAGCTGTTCCTGCTACTAAGAAAAACGTTGAGTTCTTCGAAGCACGCCGTGCTGAACTGGAAGCCAAACTGGCTGACGTTCAGTCTGCAGCAACTGCACGCGCTGAGAAAATCAATGAACTGGGCACTGTAACCATCACGTCTAAAGCGGGCGATGAAGGTAAACTGTTCGGTTCAATCGGTGCCCGCGACATCGCTGATGCAGTGACTGCAGCTGGCGTTGAAGTGGCTAAGAGCGAAGTTCGTCTGCCGAACGGCGTTCTGCGCACTACCGGTGAGCATGAAGTAAGCTTCCAGGTTCACAGCGAAGTATTCGCGAAACTGAACGTGAAAGTAGTTGCTGGTTAATCTTTATTAACTGAGCACGACACAAACGCCGGCCCTGTGCCGGCGTTTTTGTTTTTGTGCCTTTCAATCGCCGCTGTTCACGTTACTGCGCGCGAATAAAGCTGCCGTCTGGCTGACGTGTAAACAGCACCGGACCGCTTGCGCCCTCCACCGTCAGACCTGTTACAGCCCCCTGCGCATCCTGACGGATTTTCACCTGCTGACCACTTTTCAGTGAGCTGAGTGGCTGATCGCTGCCTTCCACCCGCGCCATCGCAAACACATCATTGACCGGCAGACTATTATCACGAAACAGCTGCGCCAGCGTCTGACCGGAAGCGATGGTCAGATTGCGCCACTCACCCTGAGAATCGGCTTTTGGCGTCTGCTGAGACGGTGGGGATGACGGCTGGCGGCTACTGTTGTTCTCATAAATATCCGCCTGCATCGGCACCTCTTTCTCCGTCTGGGGTGCGACCGGCTGCTCGACCGGATAGCGCAGCGTGCTGGCGGGCCAGAGAAACGCCACCAGCAGCATCACCAGTGCGGCCACAATGCCACGGCGGTGCAGCGCAGGCAGCGGGTCCATCCAGCGAATGTGGTCGGTAAAATGCCAGATACGCTGAAGCCATGTCGGCAGGCGGGATGACGTGTCTGAAGCCATTCGGGGTTCCTCCTCTCCGGCAGGCTGCTTTAGCCTGCGTGCGGCCAGCCAGGTCTGCAGCCGGGATACAAGATATTTTGCACGCATCCTGCGGCGTCGTGGGGCTATCTGGCCCATGTTTGCTCTCTTATTCGTGTTCTATAGAGGGGGTGATCCCCCCCGATAGTTATAGTATGGGCAATACCGGCGCGAAGTGCCTGCCAGCATTGATAAAATTGACGGCTCTATTGTTTCTCTTTCCCCGGCAAAAGTCATCTGCGATGCAGGGCATTTTACGCCAGCGGCCTGCGCTGCTATGCTGCCCGTTCGAATTTATCCGAGAGTGAAAGGAACGAAGATGACTACCCCTTCTTTCGACAGCGTCGAAGCACAAGCAAGTTACGGTATTGGTTTACAGGTTGGCCAGCAGTTGCTGGAATCTGGTCTGCAGGGTCTGCAACCAGAAGCACTGCTCGCGGGTCTGCGCGACGCGCTGGAAGGGAGCTCGCCGGCCGTACCGGTTGATGTGGTTCATCGCGCACTGCGTGAAGTGCATGAACGCGCTGAAGGCGTGCGTCGTGAACGCACCGAAGCCATGGCCGCAGAAGGTCAGGCGTTCCTGCAGGAACATGCGCAGCGTGAAGGCGTGAGCAGCACCGAATCAGGCCTGCAGTTCAGCGTGATTACGCAGGGCGAGGGTCCAATCCCATCACGTCAGGATCGCGTACGCGTTCACTACACCGGTAAACTGATCGACGGCAGCGTATTCGACAGCTCTGTTGCCCGTGGCGAACCGGCGGAATTCCCGGTAAGCGGCGTAATTCCAGGCTGGATTGAAGCGCTGACCCTGATGCCGGTTGGCTCAAAATGGGAACTGGTGATCCCACAGAACCTCGCGTATGGCGAGCGCGGTGCGGGTGCCTCTATCCCACCATTCAGCACCCTGATCTTCGAAGTCGAACTGCTGGAAATTCTGTAATTCCGGACGCTGCAACCCCCCCCGGTTGCAGCGTTTTCTTCCGCCTTATTTCTGCTGTAAATTTACCTGCCACAGAGCAAAGCCGATCGCATCTGTCCCTTTGGGCTGAAGCGGATATTGCGCATGCTGCTTAATAAATCCGGTCGCTTTATCACCCGGTGCCGTTTCAAACTGAATGTCGAGCGGGGTGGATGAGGTAATCGGTGCCAGCCGCCAGTTATTGTCCGCCTTCGGCTGAACTTCACCGTGCGCTTTGGTTTCCGCGCTGATATAGGCTGCAACCACGGAACGGTTCTCATCCGGTGAGGCAAAGGCGATGTATTTATCTCCGGTGCCGGCAAACTTGCCGCCGTAAGCGCGATAGTTATTGGTCGCCACCAGGAAGGTCGCCTGTGGATCGACGGGTTTACCCTGCCAGCTAAGCTGACGGATACGTGAGGCCTCAGGATGGATCAACTGACACTCTGCGTCGTAGCGCGCGGGCTGGGTCACATCAATCTGATAATTAACCCCGTCAATCACATCAAAGTTATAGGTGCGGAAATCCCAGTTGATCAGCGACTGCGTTTTCGTGCTGTGGGGATCGATCTGATTAAACTGGCCCGCTGAGCACTCCAGCCACTCTTTTACCTGCGCACCGGTGACTTTCATGACCACCAGGGTATTGGGATAGAGATAGAGATCGGCCGCGTTACGGAAGGTCAGCGCGCCTTTCTCTACTTCGACATAGCTGGCCGGATCGTTTTTACGTCCGCCCGCTTTAAACGGCGCAGCAGCAGAGAGCACCGGCAGGCGGCCCAGATCCGGATCGCCCTGAATGAAATGCTCCACGTAGGCGCGCTGGGCATTATTGACGATCTGTACCGTCGGATCGTCCTGTACCAGCGACAGGTAGCTGTACATCACATCGGCGGACTTGCCGATGGGCTTCGCCACAAACTCTCGCGTGGCGTGGTGATCGTCAGCCAGTACCTTCACCAGCGCCGGATCCTCTGCCGCCAGCGATTTCTTCGCTGCGGTATCGTAGATGGGCCGCGCCTGTGCTTTGCCGCTGCTCACCTGCCAGCGTCCGCCCTCATTATTCAGCACCAGGTCAACCACGCCAAGATGATCGCCCCACATGCCGGGCATCACCGCCGGAATACCGTTCAGGGTGCCGTTGGCGATATCTGCACCCTTGATGTCAGCAAACTCCTTGCCGGGGAAGACCGCATGCGCATGACCAAACAGGATGGCGTTAATGCCTTCCACCTGGCTGAGATAGTAAACCGAGTTCTCCGCCATCGTGTGATACGGCTCGCTGCTCAGGCCGGAGTGGGGAATAGCGATAATCAGATCGGCGCCCTGCGCGCGCATCTCAGGCACGTAGCGGCGAGCCGTTTCGGTGATGTCATCGACGCGTACCTTGCCCTGCAGGTTGGCTTTATCCCACACCATGATCTGCGGCGGCACAAAGCCGATATAACCTATCTTCAGGGTCTGCGTTTTGCCCTCGCGATCAACCACCGTGGTGGATTTGATGAGGTATGGGGTAAACAGCGGTTTGCCGCTCTTCACATCAATCACGTTGGCGTTCACATAGGGAAAGCGTGCGCCCGCCAGCGCTTTTTTCAGGTAGGGCAGGCCATAATTGAATTCATGATTGCCGAGGTTACCGACGCTGTAATCCAGCGTGTTGAGCGCCTTGTAGACCGGATGGATCTCGCCCTCACGTAATCCTTTGGCCGCCATGTAGTCACCCAGCGGGCTGCCCTGAATGATGTCGCCGTTATCGACCAGCAGGCTGTTTTTCACTTCCTGGCGTGCGGCGTGGATCAGCGTAGCGGTTCGCACCAGGCCAAACTTCTCGGTTGGCGTGTCTTTGTAATAGTCGAAATCCATCATATTGCTGTGCAGATCGGTGGTTTCCAGTATCCGCAAATCCACCGTCGCCGCCTGGGTGGCGACGGAAACGCTCAGTGCCAGTAACATCATTCCGGGCTTAAACATGCTTGCTCCTGCTGCAAAATAAATAAGGATCTCAAAATAATGTAAAAGCATGACAGATAGTCATTTTAAATCGTGATGGGTATAACGTTTTAGCGCATCGGTCAGCGACGGATTCTTAAACGATGGAGGCGTAGCGGCACAGGCGTGGCGATAAATGGGTAACTATGATATTGATATATCTATAAATTGAATCGCCGGAGTGCCTGTAAATGGGTACTTCAGGCGGAACTGCTAAAATGTCACTATCTGACGATGAGCTGATCCGGCAGCAGACAGACACAATGAGGTGAAAAATGTTAGAGCAAATCTGCCAACTGGCACGCGAAGCAGGCGACGCGATTATGCAGGTCTATAACGGTGCCGCGCCGCTTGACGTTTCTCACAAATCGGATGATTCGCCGGTGACCGCCGCAGATATCGCTGCACACGAGGTGATCCTCGCGGGCCTCAAAAAGTTAACGCCTGATCTCCCCGTGCTGTCAGAAGAAGATCCGCCAGCCTGGGAGGTGCGTCAGCACTGGCAGCGCTACTGGCTGGTCGATCCGCTGGATGGCACCAAAGAGTTCATCAAGCGTAACGGCGAATTTACCGTTAATATTGCGCTAATCGAAGCGGGCAAGCCGGTAATGGGCGTGGTCTATGCGCCGGTGCTGGGCGTGATGTACTCCGCTGCAGACGGCAAAGCGTGGAAAGAGGAGGGCGGTCAGCGTGAACAGATTCATGTCCGTGATGCGCGACCTCCGCTGGTGGTGGTAAGTCGTTCACATGGCGACGACGATGAGATGAAAGAGTACCTGAAGCAGTTAGGTGAACATCAGACCGTCGCGACCGGATCCTCACTGAAGTTCTGCCTGGTGGCAGAAGGAAAAGCGCAGCTCTATCCCCGTTTCGGACCCACCAACATCTGGGATACCGGCGCGGGCCATGCCGTGGCGATGGCGGCGGGTGCGCATGTGCACGACTGGCAGGGTAAAACTCTGGACTACGCGCCGCGCGAATCCTTCCTTAATCCTGGCTTCCGCGTTTCACTGTTTTAACGCTGTCTGAGCGCCCAGCCTGCTGAAGGCTGAAACCCCGGCGGGCGATGCTCTCCCCACCGGGGCTTCAGCGATTAATCCTTCAGCAGGGAGGTGACCAGCGTAATCACTTTTGTCACTTCATCCTGCGTCAGCGATCCATCCTTCACAAATTTCACCTTGCCCTGCTTATCCAGCACTACAATGGCGGAACCGCCCGGCTGTAACTGCCAGGCATGCTGCACACTGCCCTTGCTGTCGACGACAAACTGCGACCACGGATATTGCTGCTTGTTGGTCTCGACGCTGCTGCGCACAAACATGCCCGTACCGGGAATGGCATCATCTGTATTCACGATGGTGGTGGTCTGATAGCGATCATGCGGCAGCTTCGCGGCCTTAATCGCCTCGATCAATGCGGCATTCATCTCTTTAGCGGATGAGCGACCCGCGATGTGCTGAACCACGCGAACTTTTCCGCCGAGCTGCGCGCTATTCCAGTTTTTGTAGCTAAACTTATCCTGCTGCAATAACAGCTCGCCTTTGTCGTTCACGCCAACGGCCGGTACCCGCATATCCTGCCTGAGGTCATGAGCCATCACGCTTGCCGGTATCAGTAAAGACAACGCTACAGCTGCCAGAATTATTCGCATTGCTATTTCCTTGAGTGATCAGACCAGTTAGTCATTTTACTGCAATAGTAAGCAGGGATGATGCGCCTGTCCTGGAAAGGTGTCAGGTTTGTTATGGCCGCCACAATTCCTTAACCAACGAAGGTTTATACTGTGTTGTGTGAGCCTGATAACAGAGTGTTCTGTAATGATGTGTCAATTCAGTAAAAAAAATCACTTTTAGGAACATTAGTAGGTTTGAGTGTTCTATAGTTATCGCGAATTCGCGCTTCATGGGCTGGAACCAAATTTGGAAACGGCGAAGCGTGCTTAAAAATGTACAGGAGTTAGTCAGTATGAAGATCTTCCAGCGCTATAATCCGCTACAAATAGCGAAATATGTAAAAACGCTGTTCAAAGGAAGGTTGTATATCAAGGACGTCGGCGCGTTCGAGTTCGACAAAGGGAAAGTATTAATCCCGCGCGTCAAAGACAAACAGCACCTGAGCGTGATGTCAGAAATTAACCGCCAGGTCGTTCGTCTCAAACTTGAGTTCAACTAATCATAAGGGCGCCGATGGCGCCCTTAGTGTCTGGCCAGTCAGGCCATTTTATTTGTCACTCTGAACCTGAGCAGTGCCAACAATTCTCACAGACTACGTCACATTCCGGTTGTTCCGCGCTGTCCATGTCCAGACTGCTGGTCATTCTACTCTTCTTCGCTTTTTGTCATGCTCAGCACCGGCGGTCGTTCATCGATGCGGGTGACCAGCAGCTGATCGATGCGATAGCTATCAATATCCACTACCTCGAACTTGTAGCCAGCAAACTTCACAAAATCGGTACGCTTCGGAATCTTACGCAACATATACATCATAAAGCCGCCGATGGTTTCGTAGTTGCCTGACTGCGGGAAATCATCAATGTCCAGCACGCGCATCACGTCATCAATCGGCGTACCGCCTTCAACCAGCCATGAATTCTCATCGCGCGCCACAATCTGCTCTTCCATACCCTGGCCAACCAGATCGCCCATCAGCGTGGTCATTACATCATTCAGGGTAATAATGCCCACAACCAGCGCATATTCGTTCATGATCACCGCGAAATCTTCTCCGGCGGTTTTAAAACTTTCCAGTGCTTCAGAGAGGGTCAGCGTGTCCGGCACGATCAGCGCCGAGCGAATCTGCAGGCCGCTGTTCAGCGCCATGCTCTGATTACCCAGCACGCGCAGCAGCAGCTCTTTGGAGTCGACATAGCCAACGATATGGTCGATATCGCCGCTGCAGACCAGAAACTTCGAGTGAGGATGCTGGGCGATTTTGGTTTTGAGGCTGGTCTCATCTTCGTGCAGATCAAACCAGACAATATTCTCACGTGAGGTCATGGAGGAGGGAACAGTACGTGACTCCAGCTCAAACACGTTTTCAATCAGCTCGTGCTCCTGCTTACGCAGCACGCCAGCCAGCGCACCCGCTTCAACCACCGCGTAGATATCGTCGGAGGTGATGTCATCTTTACGCACCATCGGCAGCTTGAAAATACGGAAGAAGACGTTAGCCAGGCCATTAAACAGAAACACCAACGGACGCATTATCAGCAGGCAGAAACGCATCGGGTTGATGATGCGCAGCGCGATGGTTTCCGGTGCGACCATGCCGACCCGCTTTGGGGTTAAGTCAGCAAACAGGATAAACAGGCTGGTGACGATGGTGAAGGAGCAGATAAAGCTGAGCTGCTCCGCCAGTTCCGGCGAGACAAACCGGTTAAACAGGCCGCTGAAAACCGGCGAAAACGCCGCATCGCCAACAATACCCCCCAGGATGGCGACGGCGTTGAGGCCAATCTGCACCACGGTGAAGAACATGCCCGGCGTTTCCTGCATTTTCAGCACGCGCTGCGCATTTACGTTGCCTTCATCGGCCAGCAGTTTCAGTTTGATCTTACGGGCGGCCGCCAGCGAGATCTCCGACAGAGAGAAAAAGGCACTGATTACGATCAGTAACAGAATGACAAGTAAGCTATCTAACATATGAGATCCAAAGGGTTATCCACTTGTCATTTTTGGCCTGGGCAGCGTGGGTAAGCGCAAACAGAGTTGGTTTATCCGTGAAACAAAGCTATCCGTGCCAAAAATGTCTGCGCCAGTTCGACAACAAACGACATGTCGGTGCAGAAATGAAAACAGGCGGCATGCCTGTGGTGGCCGATTATAGCAGGAGCGCTCATTGCGCCGCCAGAGGGCAAACCGCTGCTTAAGGGCGCATTAGCAGCCAGAGCGGCCGGTTACAGACTCGGATTTATCTGAGTGAGTCATATCGGACTGATCATTCCGACCCGCAGGAGTTGTATCGCTCACCCCATTTACCGACAATAGCCCCGTTATTTGACTTAGATGTCAGAGTTGCTCCGCCGTTTGCCATAAAGTGCGGCTATGATGAGGATGTTGCCGTTGCGGTAGTGCGGGCAAAGAAGATTAATAAGCGCCCCGCGGAAAAGGGGCCGGCATGATTAACAGGAGTACAGGTGCCACGATTTTATGTTTATTGCATGGCTGGCCTGCTGCTTGCCGCGCCCGCCCTTGAGGCGGCGACAGTGCGATTACAGGTAGACGGCTTATCCGGGGATCTGCAAAAGAATGTCAGAGCGCGTCTGTCCACCATCGGCAGCGATGAGGTCTCGAATGATGGCCGCTTTCGCGCGCGCGTTTCTGTTGCGATAAAAGAGGGGCTGCGCGCGCTCGGTTATTACGAGCCCACCATCGATTTTGAATCCCGCCCCGCGCCTGCGCAGGGGGGACGACCGGTATTAGTGGCACACGTAACGCCTGGTGAACCGGTAAAAATCGGCGGCAGCACGATTGTGGTCGAAGGCGATGCGCGCAATGACGCGGATTACAAAGCCTGGGTGAAGCAGGGACGCCCTGAAGTGGGCAGCCAGCTTAACCACGGGCAATATGACAAATTCAAAAGCGGCTTCTCTAATCTCGCACTGCGTAACGGCTATTTCGATGGCACGTTTAAAAAAAGCCAGCTTGGTGTCTCGGTGGAGCGGCGTGAAGCGTTCTGGGATATCGACTACGACAGTGGCGAACGCTATCGCTTCGGCGACGTTACTTTCCAGGGATCGCAAATTCGCGAAGAGTACCTGCAAAACCTGGTGCCGTTTAAAGAGGGGGACTACTACAGCTCCCGCGATTTAGCCGAGCTGAATCGCCGCCTCTCCGCCACCGGCTGGTTTAATTCGGTGGTGGTCGCGCCGGAATTCAGCAAGGGACGACAGACCAAAGTGCTGCCGCTGAGCGCAGTAATGTCACCCCGCACCGAAAACACCATTGAAACCGGCGTCGGCTATTCCACAGACGTCGGTCCGCGCCTGAAAGGGACCTGGAAAAAACCGTGGATCAACGACAGCGGTCACAGCCTGGCGGCCAGCGCCTACGTTTCCGCGCCGGAACAGCAGGTCGATCTCAGCTATAAAGTACCGCTGCTGAAAAGCCCGCTTGAGCAGTACTACACCTTCTCCGGCGGCCTGAAGCGCACCGACCTCAACGACACCAAAGCGGATACCACGACGCTTGCGATGTCGCGCAACTGGGACAGCAGTAGTGGCTGGCAGAAGGCGGTCAACCTGCGCTGGAGCCTGGATCACTTTACTCAGGGCAGCGTGACCAACACCACTATGCTGCTCTATCCTGGCGTCAGCGTAAACCGTACCCGTTCCCGTGGCGGCCTGATGCCGACCTGGGGCGATTCACAGCGCTATTCGGCAGACGTCTCTGATACCACCTGGGGTTCAGACGTCGACTTCCTGATCCTGCAGGCGCAAAACGTCTGGATCCGTACCCTTGGCGACAGTCATCGCTTTGTGGCACGTGGCAATCTGGGCTGGATCGAAACCAACAACTTCGACAAAGTGCCGCCGGATCTGCGCTTCTTTGCCGGTGGTGACCGCAGTATTCGTGGCTACAAATACAAAAATATTTCACCGCGCGATGATGACGGCAAACTCACCGGTGCATCAAAACTCGCCACCGGATCGCTGGAATATCAGTACAACGTCACCGGGAAATGGTGGGGCGCGGTGTTTGTCGACTCGGGCGAAGCGGTTAACGACATCAAGCAAAGTAACGTCAAAACCGGTGCGGGCGTCGGCGTGCGCTGGTCTTCACCGGTTGGCCCAATCAAATTTGATATCGCCAGACCCATCGGGGATGACGAAGAGCATGGATTACAATTTTACGTAGGGCTGGGGCCAGAACTATGAAGCTGTGGAAAAAGGTCCTGATCGGCATTCTGATCTTTCTGGTCGTGCTGTTGGGTGGGGTGGCATTTTTAATCGGTACCACGCCTGGGCTGCATTTAGTGCTCAAAGGTGCGTCGCGCTGGGTGCCGGGCCTGTCAATCAAGCAGGTCGATGGGGGCTGGCGTAACCTGACCCTTAACGGTCTGCGTTACGAAATGCCCGGCGTCAGCGTCGATGCCGGGCAAATTCATCTGGCGGTGGATCTCAACTGCCTGCTGCACTCCTCCGTGTGCGTTAACGATGTCTCCCTGCGCGATATCAGCGTGGTGGTCGACAGCAAGAAAATGACGCCAGCGGCACCAGCGCCGGAAGAGGAGAGTGGCAACACTAACCTCAGCACGCCATACCCCATCACGCTGCGTCACTTTGGCCTGCACAATATCAATGTCAAAGTTGATGACACCGCAATATCGCTGCTCGACTTCACCACCGGCCTGCAGTGGCAGGATCGTGCGCTGACGCTGAACCCGACCCATATTCAAAGCCTGCTGATTGCGTTGCCGAAAGCGGCGAAAGTGGTCAATGACGAGGTGGTAGAACCGAAAGTCCAGCAGCCACATCCCGCTGAAAAACCGCTGGGTGAAACGCTGCAGGCGATGTTTGCGCAACCCCTACTGCCTGAGATGCCTGATTTCCGTCTGCCGCTGGATATTGAGGTGCAGCAGATTCTGGGTGAACAGCTGCGCATTACCGGCGACACCGATATTTCCGTCAGCCGGTTGCTGCTGAAAGCCAGAACCGCCGATCGTCAGATGCAGCTCAGCACGCTGGAGGTGGACTCGAACCTCGGCAACCTGAAGGGTAGCGGTCAGGCGACGCTGGCGGATAACTGGCCGGTCGATTTCTCCCTTAACGGCACAGTGAATACCGATCCGATTAAAGGCGAAAAGCTCGCGCTGAAACTTAATGGCGCGATGCGCGACGAGCTGAAGATGGGGCTGAACCTCTCCGGTCCGGTGAATGCGCAGCTGGACGCCACGACCCAGCTGGCGGTGGCGGGACTGCCGCTGTCACTGAAGCTGACCAGTCCGCAGTTACGCTGGCCGCTGACCGGTCCGGTAGCGTATCAGGCGGATAACCTGGACTATCAGTTCAAAGGCAAAGCCACCGACTATGTGATGTCGCTGCAGACTGCCGTGAAGGGTGAATCTGTACCACCGGCGACGATCTCGCTGACGGGTAAAGGCAACGTTGAGCAGTTCAGCCTCGACCGCCTGCGCGTGGCTGCGCTGCAGGGCAATATCGATCTCACCGCGCTGGTGGACTGGAGCAAGGCGATAAGCTGGCGCAGTGAGCTGACGCTGGCGGGAATTAATACCGCTAAACAGTATCCCGACTGGCCAGCAAGGCTGGATGGCAAAATCACCACCCGCGGCAGTCTGTATGGTGGCAGCTGGCAACTGAGCGTGCCGCAGCTACAGCTGAAAGGCAATGTGAAACAGAACGCCGTGACCGCTGATGGCTCCCTGACCGGTAACAGCTACAACCAGTGGACGGTGCCGGGCATTAAGCTGGCGCTGGGACGCAACCATCTGGATGTTAAAGGGGCGCTGGGCGACAGTCTGGATCTCGATGCCAGTATCGACGCACCCCAGCTCGACAATGCGCTGCCGGGTCTGGGCGGCGTCATCAACGGCACAATAAAAGCGCGGGGTACCCTGAAGGCACCGCAGCTGCTGGCCGATCTTAATGCCCGTGGTCTGCGCTGGCAGCAGATGCAGATCAATCGCGTCACCCTGAATGGCGACGTCCGTTCCGGCGAGCAGGTGGCGGGTAAACTGCAACTGCGCGTCGAGCAGCTGAAGCAGGATGCGCTGAACATCAGCCTGCTGACGCTGAACGCGGACGGCAATGAGCATCAGCATCAGCTGAAGCTCAATGTGCAGGGCAAACCGGTCTCTGGCCAGCTGGCGCTGAACGGCAGCTTTGATCGCCAGACGGAGCGCTGGAAAGGGTCGCTGAACGACACCCACTTTGATACGCCAGTCGGTGAGTGGCGTCTGACCCGCGCCATGGCCATCGACTATCTGAACAGCCGCCAGACGGCCACCATCGGCCCACACTGCTGGCAGAACCCCAATGCGCAAATTTGTGTGCCGGAGCCGGTTGAAGCGGGCCCGGCAGGCAAGGCGCATGTGGTGCTGAATCGCTTTGACCTGGCGATGGTGAAGCCGTTTATGCCGGATGCGACTCAGCTTAGCGGCCTGTTCAGCGGCGACGTGCGCGTCAACTGGACTGCCGATGGCAGCCTGCCGACCGGTACCGTGGCGCTGAAGGGCAACGGCGTGAAAGTGGTGCAGGATGTGCAGGGCAACAATCTGCCGATCGCCTTTGACACGCTGACCCTCAATGCCGCGCTGCGAAACGGACGCGCCCAGCTCGACTGGCTGATCCGCATCGCCAATAACGGTCAGCTGGATGGTAACGTGCAGATCGACGATCCGCAAAACCGCCGCACGCTCGGCGGTAACGTCAACATCCGCAATGTCTCGCTGGCGATGCTCAATCCGGCGCTGATGCAGGGCGAGAAGATCAAAGGCAGCCTGAACAGCAGCCTGCGCCTGGGCGGCAGCGTGCAGCAGCCGCAGGTATTTGGTCAGCTTGGCCTGACGGGTGTGGATGTGGATGGCAACTTTATGCCGGTTGACCTGACCAGTGCCAACCTGAATCTGGTGTTTAACGGCATGAGCTCTACCCTGAACGGGCTGGTGCAGACCGGGCAGGGCAATATCAACCTCAGCGGTAACGCAGACTGGAGCCAGCTCGACAACTGGCGTGCGCGCATTGCGGCGCAGGGCAGCCGGGTTCGCGTGACCGTGCCGCCGATGGTGCGCATGGATGTCTCGCCGGATCTGGTGTTTGAAGCGACGCCAGCGGCCTTTAACCTTGATGGCCGGGTCGATATTCCATGGGCGCGCATCACGGTGCAGGAAGTGCCGGAAAGCGCCACTGGCGTTTCGTCGGATGAGGTGTTGCTGGATAAACAGCTGAAGCCGATTGCACCGCAAACCGCCGCGATTCCGATTAACAGCAATCTGGTGATCCACGTCGGCAACGATGTGCGACTCTCTGCGTTTGGCCTGAAAGCGAAGCTGAATGGCGATCTGAAAATGGTGCAGGATAAGTCAGGACTCGGCCTGAACGGTCAGATCAACATTCCGTCCGGTCGCTTCCACGCTTATGGTCAGGATCTGATCGTGCGTAAAGGCGAGCTGCAGTTTGCCGGTCCGCCGGATCAGCCTTACGTCAACCTGGAAGCCATCCGTAACCCGGATGCCACCGAAGATGGCGTCACCGCGGGTCTGCGCGTCACTGGCCTGGCGGATGAGCCAAAAGCGGAAGTCTTCTCCGATCCGGCGATGTCGCAACAGGAAGCGCTTTCCTATCTGCTGCGCGGTCAGGGATTGGGCAGCGACGGCGACAGTAACGCCCTCACTTCAGCACTTGTTGGCTTAGGGGTTGCACAAAGTGGGCAGGTTGTGGGTAAAATCGGGGAGACATTCGGTGTCAGCAATCTCGCTGTTGATACTGCCGGTGTTGGCGACAGCCAGCAGGTGCAGGTCAGCGGCTATGTGCTACCGGGTCTGCAGGTAAAATACGGTGTTGGCATATTTGATTCACTGGCGACGTTAACCTTGCGTTACCGCCTGATGCCTAAACTCTATCTGGAAGCCGTGTCCGGTGTGGATCAGGCTCTCGATTTGCTCTATCAGTTTGAGTTTTAGCAATGCGAATAATTGTCTACGGCAGTTTACGGCGCAAACAGGGAAACAGTCACTGGATGACGAATGCGCAGTGGCTGGGTGATCACCAGATTGAAGGCTTTGAGCTTTACAGTCTGGGCCATTATCCCGGCGTGATTGAGGGCAATGGAGCGGTACATTGTGAGGTGTACCGCATTGATGCCTCAACCCTTGCGGAGCTGGATGCGCTTCGCACCAAAGGGGGAGAGTACAAACGTTATCTGACTCAGACGCCGTTTGGCAGTGCATGGCTTTATGTCTATCAACGCTCAGTGGCAGGACGCCAGCGCATCATGAGTGGTGACTGGCTGAAGCGCGATGAGGAGCCAGAGGCCTGAACAAAAACACCGTCCATCCGGACGGTGTTTTTTTTTCGACTCACAAACCGGCAGCAGAATTACTTCTTCTGTGCGCGCTCGTAAGAGGAGATGATTTCAGCTTTAGCGGCTTCGGCATTATCCCAGCCATCCACTTTCACCCATTTGCCTTTTTCCAGATCTTTGTAGTGCTCAAAGAAGTGGGTGATCTGTGCACGCAGCAGTTCTGGCAGGTCGTTCACATCTTTGATGTGATCGTACTCTTTAGAGAGTTTGGTGTGCGGAACGGCAACCAGTTTGGCATCTTCGCCAGACTCGTCGGTCATTTTCAGCACGCCAACCGGACGGCAGCGGATCACTGAGCCTGGAACCAGTGGATACGGGGTCGGAACCAGTACGTCAACCGGATCACCATCCAGAGAAAGGGTATGGTTGATGTAGCCGTAGTTGCACGGATAGAACATGGCGGTAGACATGAAACGGTCTACAAACAGGGCACCAGACTCTTTATCAACTTCATATTTGATCGGATCAGCATTCGCTGGGATCTCAATGACAACGTAGATATCTTCTGGCAGGTCTTTACCTGCTGGCACCTGGTTCAAACTCATCTGGCATTCCTTCAGTAGTCGTATGTTGAGTGTCGGCTATTATAGCCAACTGACTCTGAAAGTATGCCCCCTTTTTGGCGTTTCGGAATGCGCCCAAACGCTACTTAGCCGCCACAAACAGCGAAACAATGCCTGCGGCAATCAGTGGTCCTACCGGCACCCCACGGAAGAACGCCACGCCAATCACCGTACCAATCAGCAGACCACCAATCACCGAAGGCTGGACGCTCATAAAGTTCACGCCACGGCCGCCCAGCCAGGCGACAAAGATCCCCACCAGAATCGCCACAATCGACTTCCAGTTAGCAAACGACTTGATCAGCGCAGAGGCGGGCAGTGAGCCGCTTGCCAGCGGGGCCATCACCGCCACGGTAAGAATAATGATGCCTAAGGTAATGCCCTGTTTTTCTACGTAGGGGAAGAACTGAGCCAGCGGGGTAATTTTAATCGCCAGCAGCACCAGAATTGAAATTGTGACTGCGTTGTTGTGAACGAAATAACTCAGCACGGCAAGGCAAATCAGAATGATGGTCGAGGCGTAAGCAGCCATGGTTTCTCCCTGAAGGTTAATGAGCGCGCTGACTTCAGCCAGCGCAAAAACCGGTTATCGATCAGCAGTCATCGGGGTTAGCACAGCTGCCTTTACCAAGTGACTGCAGCATCAGTGCCTGATTGCGCACCAGGCTCAGGCTCTGAGCGCTCAGCGCCACGCTGCCCAGCGAGCCTTGTGTACTGAGCTGGCTGCGGTTCGCCTCAAGCCAGCTGTCGCGGTAGCTCAGCCAGGCGCGTTGCGCGGCACGCAGTTTGTTTTTAGGTTCGCCGGAGAGGGTTTTCATCAGTTTGTTGTACTGCTTATTCATCTCCTGATCCCAGGCCCGATTAGCCGCAGCGTAGCACTGGTTCATGGCAAGGGTAGTAGAGGCGTCATTGAGGCAGCGATCGGGCGAGGCGTCTGTCGGCAGATCCTCTGCCAGCGCCGCCGTGCTGAGGCACAGCAGCATCAGAAGTAATCCTGGTTTCATTCTTTTCTCCGGATAACGGATAAGCGGCGATTAGCTTGATGGATGTTCCCGTGATGATCAAGTTGTTAACACTAATCAGGGTTAAAGTTTCGCGCCGTTACTGCCGATACTTCATCCGTTTTAGGGCCGCTGGAAAATTTGCCTTTTCACATACACGGAAACTATCTGGATGAAACAGTTATCACTTCGCACGGGGTTGCTGGCATTGCTGGCATTTATGACACTGCTGCTGTTGGCGGTGAGTTTTATGGGTATCGTGGCAATTAACAAAGGGAATCGCTCGCTGGATGTGATCAACCGCATTCAGGGGATCGAGCTGAACAGTCTTTACCAGAGCAATGCCGATCTGATGCGGGCCCGCGCTAACGCCGCGCTGGCGGTGCGTAAAATTGAAATTGGTTTGCTGGAAGAGGGGGCGGCAGTAACAAAACTGTCGCAGGCGGATGTGGTCTCATCACAGCAAAGCCTGAAGCGTTTTGTGGACGCCGGAACGGTGACGGCGCACGGCAAAAAGCTGGCCGATGCGGTTTCGGCCAGTTACAAAGCCTATCTCGATCAGGGCATCAAACCAATGATGAACGCCCTGGATAAGCAATATACCGACGAGTATTACCAATTGCTGGAAGGCAACCTGGCGACGCTGGCGGCCAGCTATAACAAGGCCGTCACGGACTTCAGTCAGCTGGCCGATCAGATCACCCAGGCCCAGCTGGCGCAGGCGGCCTACAACGAAACCAAAATGAAAATCCTGATCGCCGTGGCGGTGGTATTAACACTGCTGCTGCTGGTGCTCGCCTGGCAACTGCTGCGCCGGATGCTGCTGCAGCCGCTGAACCTGGCCATTCTCCATCTTGAGCAGGTCGCGGCGGGCGACCTCTCGCAGGCGCTGCCACCGTCGGGCAACAATGAGCTGGGGCGGCTTAATCATGCGCTCGCCGGGATGCAGCAGTCGTTGCGTACCTCGGTGAGTCAGGTGCGCGAAGCGAGTATGCAGATCGACATCGGCAGCCGTGAACTGGCCGCGGGCAACGTCAATCTGTCGCAGCGTACCGAAGAGTCCGCCGCCTCGCTGGAGCAGACTGCCGCCAGCATGGAGCAGCTCACGGCAACCGTGCGGCTTAACGCCAGCAATGCCCAGCAGGCGCACCAGCTGGCTAACGCGGTCTCTGATACTGCCGATCGCGGCGCGGAGGTAGTCTGCTACGTGATGGAAAAAATGCATGAGATTACCGACAGTGCCAATCGTATCGGCGACATTCTTGGCGTGATTGATGGTATCGCCTTCCAGACCAATATCCTGGCACTCAACGCCGCCGTTGAAGCGGCGCGCGCAGGCGAGCAGGGCCGTGGCTTTGCGGTGGTGGCAAATGAAGTGCGCACGCTGGCGCAGCGCAGCGCTAACGCGGCCAAAGAGATCCGTACGCTGATTAGTGATTCACAGTCGAGGGTGAAAGAGGGCAGCGAGATGGCGACGCGGGCCGGGGAAACCATGGATGAGATTTCTGGTGAGGTCATGCGCGTAACGGCACTGATGAAAGAGATCTCGATGGCCTCCGACGAACAGAGCCGTGGCATTGAGCAGGTTAATCTGGCGGTCACACAGATGGATGCGGCGGCGCAGCAGAACGCGGCGCTGGTAGAGCAGGCCACCGCCGCGACCCAGTCGCTGGAAGCGCAGTCCGATCAGCTTCAGGCAACCATGGCGCAGTTCAGGTTGCAGACGGCGTAAAAACAGCAAGGGCGCGAAAATCGCGCCCTTACTTTTTATATGACTTTTTATACCACTGCCGGATTAACCCTGACGGCAATCCGGGAACTCGGCCAGGAAACGCTCAACGTCGTTCACCATCGCCTCGTTACCGCAGTAGAACGGACAGCGCTGGTGCAGCGTGACCGGTGGAATATCCAGAATACGCTTCTGACCGTCGCTGGCTTTACCGCCCGCCTGCTCTGCCAGGAACGCCATCGGGTTGCACTCATACAGCAGACGCAGCTTACCCTGAGGATGGCTGGCGGTGCTTGGGTAGAGGTAGATGCCGCCTTTCAGCAGGTTACGATGGAAATCCGCGACCAGCGATCCGATGTAACGTGAGGTATAAGGACGGTGCGTTGGCAGATCCTCTTCCTGACAGAACTTCAGATATTTCTTCACACCCTGCGGGAAACGAATGTAGTTACCTTCGTTAATGGAGTAGGTGTAACCCGTTGGTGGATAGGTCATACGTTCGTGGCTGAGGCAGAACACACCCAGAGACGGATCGTAAGTAAACGCATGCACGCCTGCACCGGTGGTATAAACCATCATGGTGGAGGAGCCGTAAACCACGTAACCGGCAGCGACCTGCTTGTTGCCTGGCTGCATGAAGTCAGCTTCAACAACCGGCGTACCCGGCTCGCTGACGCGGCGGTAGATAGAGAAAATGGTGCCGACGGAAACGTTAACGTCGATGTTAGAAGAACCATCCAGTGGATCCATTAACACCACGTACTTACCGTTTTCTTCACCTTCAAAGATCACAAACTCGTCTTCTTCCTCAGAAGCGATACCGGCGACGATGCCACGTGCTTTCAGTGCTGCCTTCAGTTTCTCGTTGGCAAACAGATCAAGTTTCATCTGCTGCTCACCCTGAATATTCTCGACGCCGCTGGCACCCAGAATATCCACTAAACCGGCTTTGTTGATATCGCGGTGGATGATTTTGGCACCCAGCTTAATAGCGGAAATCAGCGCTGTCAGTTCACCTGTAGCGTGCGGAAAGTCATGCTGCTTCTCGACGATAAATTCGCCCAACGTTTTCATAACACATTCCCTGAATCTTCGATGGAGTGGCAGCACGCGTAACAGTCTGCCAACGGATGCGTACGCAGTTTAGCCGATTGAACTTCAAAAACCATAGTCCTAATCCGTTTCTTCCATCTGCGAGCGGCGTTACACTGTGCGCCGAACTTTTGAGTAATGGATCACGTAATGCGCATTCACATCCTCGGGATTTGTGGCACTTTTATGGGCGGTCTGGCGATGCTGGCCCGTTCACTTGGTCATCAGGTGACCGGATCAGACGCCAACGTTTACCCACCTATGAGTACTCTGCTTGAACAGCAAGGTATTGAATTAACAGAAGGTTACGACGCCAGTCAGCTTGACCCGGTGCCTGACCTGGTGATAATCGGCAACGCGATGACGCGGGGTAATCCTTGCGTGGAAGCGGTGCTGGAACGCAACATTCCTTACCTCTCTGGCCCGCAGTGGCTGCACGATTTCGTGCTGCGCGATCGCTGGGTGCTGGCGGTCGCGGGAACCCACGGCAAAACCACCACAGCCGGCATGGCAGCGTGGATTCTTGAGGCCTGCGGCCTTGAGCCAGGCTTTATTATTGGTGGTGTGCCCGGAAACTTCGATGTCTCGGCAAAATTAGGAAAAAGTCCATTCTTCGTGATTGAGGCGGATGAGTACGACTGCGCGTTTTTCGATAAGCGTTCCAAGTTTGTCCATTACTGCCCACGTACGCTGATCCTCAATAATCTTGAGTTTGATCACGCCGATATCTTTGACGATCTGCGCGCGATCCAGAAGCAGTTCCACCATCTGGTGCGGATCGTACCGGGCCAGGGCAAGATCCTGCTGCCGGAACATGATCCTAACCTCAAACAGGTGATGGCGATGGGCTGCTGGAGCGAACAGGAGAACGTCGGCGAGCACGGGCGCTGGCAGGCGAAGAAGCTCACCAACGATGCGTCTCACTGGGAAATCTGGCTCGACGGCGAAAAAGTCGGGGAAGTGAACTGGGCGCTGGTGGGTGAACACAATATGCACAACGGGCTGATGGCGATCGCTGCCGCGCGCCATGTGGGTGTGAAGCCGGAAGATGCAGGCCAGGCGCTGAACAGCTTTATCAATGCGCGTCGACGGCTGGAGCTGCGCGGCGAAGTGAACAGCATCAAAGTCTATGATGACTTCGCCCACCATCCGACCGCGATTCTGGCGACGCTGGCTGCCCTGCGTAGCAAAGTTGGCGGCAGAGCGCGTATCCTGGCTGTGCTGGAGCCACGCTCTAATACCATGAAGATGGGCGTCAGCAAGAACGATCTGGCACCGTCGCTGGCGCGTGCTGATGAGGTCTTTCTGTTCCAGCCGCACCATATTCCGTGGCAGGTATCAGATGTCGCAGAAGCGTGCATTCCGCCTGCGCACTGGAGCGCGGATATCGATACCCTGGTGGAAATGGTGGCCAAAGCCGCTCAGCCAGGCGACACGATTCTGGTCATGAGCAACGGCGGGTTTGGTGGCATCCACCAGAAGCTGCTGGACAGGCTGGCATAATGTCACAGGCGCCCGTTTCGGGCGCTTTTTTTTAAAAGCATTATCTCCGGAAATATTATTCCCTCAATAAATCCCGCATATTTTTGAATTCGATCTGCTCACTCTTCCTGCCGTTGCCATATTTTTCTTATTAGTGTCTGAAACAGAAAGGCCGCTCTCGCCGGTTATTTCTAGCATCATTCCTGATGTTGCTGAGGAATAATAATTAAAGCCTTAACGTTAAAGGAATAAATAACGGGTTATCTTTATGCGCGGTCTTATATTGATGAGGGTTTTAAATATAAGTTAACTCTGGGTTAAACGAATGAGTTCGGATAATTCATTGCTCTGATTACCACTAATAAGGATGTTCATATGGGAAATAATAATTCATTGTCGTTTTTGCTGGGCGCCGCGTTATTATGCAGTTCTGCTGCGGCGCTGGCCACGGCCACCGTTGATTACCGGCATGAGTACCGCCTTCGCGACCGCACGCACTACGACAAGCTGGGTCTGAGCACCACGCTGCCGGACAATATGTTTCTCGGGGTCGAAACCAAATTCAAAACCGGCGGCGCCGATCCAAAAGACAAATATTATAACGACACCGTGTTAAATGTGGTGGAGGTGACCTTTCTGAAGTCGTATTACTGGGGAAACTGGACAGTGTCGCCTTTTATTCAGCCAGAGTTTAACTCCTCGCGCACTGAATGGAAATTTGGTGTGGCACCCTGGTATAAATTTAATGATCGCTGGTCTCTCGGTGGCCTTTATCGTCTTGAGCTGACCGATTATGCGCATGACGATCAATGCCGCACCGGCGGTATTGATTATTGCGATACTGACCGGCATCGCACTGCCAACCGTTTTGATCTCTATCTGCGAAATAAAAGCGATCGGCTGACCACCACCTATAAGCTGGTGTATAAGCACGCGGATGCGAAACTCTTTGCCAATAAACATGACGATTACGAACAGGAGTTACAGTTCGATTATGCGCTTGGCAACGATCGCGTCTGGGTGCCTTACGTCACCTTTGGCGATATCGGACGTTCTGCGACATCGAGCGAACGCCAGCTGCGGCTGCGCACCGGTATTCTCTATATCTATCGATAAATGCGCTGCCGGGAGGCGGGCGAGGCTGCCCGCCATGGCGTTACTTCGCTTCGGCCAGTTCGCGCAGATACTGGAAAATCTGACGGGCAGACTTCGGCGGCTTGCTGCCCGCTTTCTCTTTCTGCGCGTTACGGATCATGCTGCGTAACTGCTGACGATCGGCATCGGGATAAAGCGCAATCACGTCGCCCATCGCTTCATCACCCTGTTCAATCAGACGATCGCGCAGCATTTCCAGTTTATGGAACAGCGCAACCTGCTGGTTATGGCGATTATTGAGCTTATCCAGCGCAACGCGGATCGGCTCCACATCAATACTGCGCAGCAGTTTACCGATCAGCTGCAGCTGACGACGGCGACCCTCTTTCTTGATGCGCTGTGCCAGTTCCACTTCGGTACGCAGGCGTTCATCCAGCGGGATTTTATCCAGCGAGTTTTTACCCAGATCAACCAGTTCAGCACCCAGGCGCTTTAACTCTTCTGCATCGCGTTTAATTTCACTCTTACTGACCCAGATAATCTCTTCATCTTCTTCTTCGTCATTATCTGGCACATCGTCGAGCCACTCATCGGGCTGTTTGGTCATTTCCGGGCTCCCAAAAAAAAGAGGCTAATCCTACCAGTTTATCGGGTGACTGCGAAATTGTTCTCTGACTCTGATAGACTCAAATCATTCACACATAAGATTAGACGGCAGGTCGATGAACGTATCTACTCAGGTTGCAGAACAGCGAAAAGTACTGGAGCAGGCCATTGCGCAGGCACTTGAACTGGCTAAAGCAAGCACTGACAGCGCGGAAGTGGCAGTCAGTAAAACCACCGGCATCGGGGTCAGCACCCGCTATGGCGAAGTGGAAAACGTCGAATTCAACAGCGACGGTGCGCTGGGCATCACCGTCTATCATCAGAATCGTAAAGGCAGCGCCTCATCGACCGACCTCAGCCCGGACGCGATCAAACGCACCGTGCAGGCGGCGATTGATATTGCGCGCTATACCTCGCCCGATCCCTTTGCCGGTCCGGCCGACGCAGAGCTGCTGGCCTATGATGCGCCAGACCTGGATCTCTACCATCCTTGGGAGATTGATGCTGACCGCGCCATTGAACTGGCTGCGCAGGCGGAACAGGCATCACTGCGCGCCGACAAGCGTATTACTAACACTGAAGGTGGCAGCTTCAACAGCCACGTCGGCATCAAAGTCTTTGGCAACAGCCACGGTATGTTACAGAGCTACTGCTCAAGCCGTCACTCGCTCTCCAGCAGCGTGATTGCCGAGCAGGATGGTAATATGGAGCGCGACTACGCCTACACCATTGGGCGCGCGTTTGAAGATTTGAAGAGCCCGGAGTGGGTCGGTGCAGAGTGCGCGCGCCGCACGCTCTCCCGTCTGGCACCGCGTAAACTTCCGACCATGAAAGCCCCGGTGATTTTCGCCTCAGAAGTGGCAACCGGCTTATTTGGTCATCTGGTTGGCGCGATCAGCGGCGGCAACGTTTACCGTAAATCGACCTTCCTGCTGGATTCTATGGGTCAGCAGATCCTGCCGGAGTGGCTCACCATCAATGAACAGCCGCATCTGCTGAAAGGGCTCGCCTCCACGCCATTCGACAGCGAAGGGGTGCGTACCCAGGCGCGCGACATCATCAAAGATGGCGTGCTGCAGACCTGGCTGTTAACCAGCTACTCAGCCCGCAAACTGGGCCTGACCAGCACCGGTCACGCTGGCGGCATTCATAACTGGCGCATTGCGGGCCAGGGCCACAGCTTTGACGACCTGCTGAAGCAGATGGGCACCGGGTTAGTGGTGACCGAACTGATGGGACAGGGCGTCAGCGCCATTACTGGTGATTACTCACGCGGTGCGGCCGGGTTCTGGGTCGAGAATGGCGTTATTCAGTACCCGGTCAGCGAAGTGACTATCGCCGGAAATCTCAAAGAGATGTGGCGCAATATGGTGACCATCGGTGACGATATTGAAACCCGCAGCAATATCCAGTGCGGTTCAGTGTTACTGCCTGAGATGAAGATAGCGGGACAATAAAGATGGATTCCTGAAGCAGCCGGTTGGCTGCTTTTTTTTCATCACAATAAAAAGGAAGTAATGATGCGTAAGCATGTGATTGCAATGTTGTCGGCTTCTCTGTTGTTCTCCAGCGTCAGTCTCTATGCGGCGGATCTGGAGCAGGATATGGATACACTGAATGCGAACCTGAAAATCGTCAAAAAAAGTGACAATGCCCAGGAGATGCAGCAGGCGCTGACCAAAATGCGTGCCGCGGCACAGGATGCGCGACAGGGCACGCCGGATAAGCTGGAAGGCCAGCCGGCTGACAGCCCACAGGTGAAAGATTTCCATGCCGGTATCGACTCACTGATCGCGCAGATCGATGTGGTCAGCGCGCTGGCGAAAGCCAACAATGTGGACGGGGCGAAACGCGAAGCAGCGAAGTTCGACGACATCCGCAATACCAACCATAAGAAATTCCGTTAATCAGATCGCCGGCCAGCCAGGCCGGCGGTTTTTTACCATCACTTCTGCTTATTACCGCACCCTGAACCCCCGCGCGTCCGGCTTGTCGCCGCACAACATCACCGCTTTTCTCGGTTAAATCCATCAAATAACGCATTCTGCGACGCGTGTCGCACTAAGCATGCAGCCTGCGATCTGACGCACAACCTTCACTTCAATTTCCACTTGCTGCTGGAAATGTTGCCTCTCCACAGCCGGGGCGATGACCGCTAATTTGTTTTTAACGCGAATTATCCGGTTTAACAGGAGTAGCAAGGTGAGTAATAACGGCGTCCCGGTGTATGAAGCGGCACCTGAGAAAGTGCAACAGCTGGCTGACAGCGTGATGACGCAGATTGCTGCGATCTATCAGCAGCAGGGTATTCAGCCCAATGCGGTTCAGCAGCAGATGCTGCAATCGCATGTCGGTGCCATGGCGTCACGCTCGCTGAGCGGTGAGCCGCTGCCGGAAGTGGAAGCGGAGCTGTTTGAGGATATTCCGCCGGAAACGTTAGCGCTGGCGCAGCAGGTCGTCGATCTGTTTGGCAATCTGCCCCGCGAAGAGGCCTGGCTGCTGTCAGTGCATATTGAAGTCGCGCGATCAAACAACCAGAGAGGAACATAAGATGGTAACAGTAGTGATTGGCGATCGTTTAGGTAAAGGACAGAAAGTGGCTGCGGGCATCGAAAAAGCGGGTGGCCGTGCCGTCGTGGTGCCAGGTGTCGCCGCTGACATGAAACTGGGTGACGTGATGAAGGCGGAAAACGCCGATTTCGGCATCTCGTTCTGCGGCAGCGGCGGCGCCGGTGCTATCACCGCTCAGAACAAATATGGCTACAAAGCAAAACATGGCATGCGTTCTGTCGACGAAGGCGTCACCGCCATTAATGAAGGTGCCACGGTGCTGGGCTTCGGCTTTATGGATAAAGAAGAGTTAGGCGAGCGGCTGGTGCAGGCCTGGAACAAGAAGCACGGCAGCTGATTATGAAAGAACAATACGTTACCCAGGTGACGGTCGAGGGCAAAGGCGACACCAAAGCGAAAGCCTTTGCCGATGCCCTGAGTCGTGTGCAGAACCAGGTTCTGCGCGCGACGCAAAAAATTCTGCTGCGCATTGAACCTCAGGATGTCCGGGTGCTGCGCGCGCAGGAGAGCGTCAAAACCGAGAAGTTTCTCTTCTTCTTTCTGGCGCGCCAACGGCGGAGCTTCAGCGTCACGCTGGAGATCACCGTCAGCGTCACCGTTTTCGACACCGAACAGGTGGCGTTCACGGCGGCATCGTAAAACAGAGCCTGTTAACGCCAGCCAGCCGTTTGCCCGATGCTCTGCTGTCGCGACATCGCGATGATCAGGCGTGGGCGATGCGGCGGCGTGGATAGGGCAGGTAAAAACGACAACAAGGTACAACAACATGTTTTTAATCATTTTGTTTAAGTCGTTGATCATTGGCGGGCTGGTAGGGGTCGGCGTCGGTGCGGGTGCTGCGCGCATGTTCCACGCGCCAACCACTCAGGGCATGGGCGCTTTCCGTACGCTGGGCGAGCTGAACTCGTGCGAGGGCGATCCGGCATCCCACTTCTCCTTTGGTCTTGGCTTCTTTTTCAA
Source organism: Pantoea agglomerans NBRC 102470 (assembly GCF_001598475.1). GTDB lineage: Bacteria > Pseudomonadota > Gammaproteobacteria > Enterobacterales > Enterobacteriaceae > Pantoea > Pantoea agglomerans. The sequence goes on along the minus strand of NZ_BCZA01000004.1, from coordinate 370,377 downwards.
TGCCTGGGCATCGTCGGTTGCAGCCGGTTCATTCACTCAGGATGTGGATCATCGCATCATTCCAAACTGGGGTGCGGCCGCCTTGATGGTGAAGAATCGTAATGTGGCAGAGACGCTGCACGATCCGAAAAAAATGGCCATCGCCTGCGGCATCATCGGCATGATCGTGGTCGCCTTCCTCAACTCCACCGCCTCGGCTGTTCCGGCTGCGCTGCAGGTCACGGCGGTCAAAGTGCTGGTGCCCGCCGCTAACCTGCTGGTGAACACCGTCATGCCGGTGATCTTCTGGCTGGCGGCGATCGACGCGGGCAGAAAGTCAGGCTTCTGGGCCACCATTTTTGGCGGTCTGGCGCAGCTGATCATGGGCAACGCCGTGCCGGGACTGGTGCTGGGTATCCTGATCGGTAAAGGCGTGGAAGAGAGCGGCTGGAACCGGGTCACCAAAGTCATGATGACCGCCATCGTGCTGCTGTTTGTGCTGAGCGGCTTCTTCCGTGGTTTCGATATGAAGCTGCTGCAGTCCTTCCAGCTCGGCATTCCCGGCTGGCTCGACATGATCCATAACTCAGTCAGCGGCAAATAAGAGGCGATGCGATGAACGAAAATAAAGGCTTCTGGTACGCCGACTGGTCTTTCCCGATCTTTGTTGGCCTGCTCTCTTCTGGCGTCTTTGCCGGGACACACATGTATTACCTCTATGGCATCGGCGCGTTCAATGAAGTGGCGTTTGTGTCGATGCTGCGCGCAGGCATGGAGACCGGCGTCTACGGCGCGGTCGCCGCCTTTGGTGCCAGCTTCCTGTTCGCCCGTATCATCGAAGGCTCGCTGGTGGGCATTCTGGATATCGGCGGGGCGATTCAGACCGGCGTCGGGCTGGGCGTTCCGGCACTGCTGCTGGGTGCGGGCATTGTCTTCCCGGTGGCGAACTTCGCTGCCTCGCTGGCGACGGGCCTGGTGATTGGTGTGGCGATTGGCTACCTGATTATTCTGGCGCGTAAATTCACCATCAATCAGAGCGACTCAACCTACGGCGCAGACGTGATGATGGGTGCGGGTAATGCCTCGGGGCGCTTTCTGGGGCCGCTGATCATCCTGTCAGCCATGGCGGCATCCATTCCGATTGGCCTGGGTTCGCTGCTGGGCGCGCTGCTCTTCTATCTCTGGAACAAGCCCATTACCGGCGGCGCCATCCTCGGCGCGATGATCCTTGGGGCACTGTTTCCGATTGCTCTCTGATCTCACCGGCAGCCCGGCAGCGGGCTGCTGTTAAGGAGAAACCATGTACGACTTGATTATTCGCGGTGCGCGTCTCAGCGATGAGCAGGTGGTCGACATTGCGCTGCAGGATGGCCGTATCGCCGCCATAGGCAAGGTGCAGGGTAACGCGCAGCACGAGCGCGATCTGGCTGGCCGTTACTACCTCAGCGCAGGCTGGATCGACTCCCACGTTCACTGCTATCCCAAATCACCAATTTATCATGATGAAGCGGATGCGATTGGTGTTGCGCATGGCGTCACCACGGTTGTCGATGCGGGCAGCACCGGCGCAGAGCACATTGATGACTTTTACCGGCTGACTCGCGCGGCACAGACCCAGGTTTATGCGCTGATCAATATCGCCCGCACCGGCATCGTCATCCAGAATGAGCTGGCTGACATGACGCAGATAGATGGCGAGGCGGTGCAGCAGGCGGTGGCTCGGCTGCCCGATTTTATTGTCGGCCTTAAGGCGCGCATCAGCAGCAGCGTGGTGGGCGAGAATGGTGTGCAGCCGCTGATCAAAGCGAAGGCGATCCAGCAGCAAACCGGCGGGCTGCCGCTGATGGTTCACATTGGCAATAATCCGCCCAATCTCGACCAGATTGCGGATCTGCTCACCACGGGTGACATCATCACGCACTGCTTTAACGGCAAACCCAACCGTATCCTGACGCCGCAGGGCGAGCTCAAAGCGGCGGTAAAACAGGCTATCGCGCGTGGCGTCAAACTTGATGTCGGCCACGGCAGTGCCAGCTTCAGCTTTGAAGTCGCCCGCGCGGCGATTGCGCAGGGCATTCTGCCCGACACCATCAGCTCTGACATTTACTGCCGCAATCGTCTGGCCGGACCGGTTCACAACCTGGCGCATGTGATGTCGAAATTTTTCAGTGTCGGTATGACCCTGCCGCAGGTGATTGACTGCGTAACGCTCAATGCGGCGGCAGGACTGCGCCTGCAGCGCAAAGGCCAGCTGAAAGTGGGCTACGACGCCGATCTGACAGTGTTTAGCGTCAAAGAGGAAACCCGGCCATTCATCGATTCAGAAGGTGAACAGGTCGCAGGTGAGAAGCATCTGGTCCCGCTGGCGGCCGTCGTTGCTGGTACGTGGATCGCGACTGAAGAAGGAATAGCGCATGACCTCGGTATATGAAAAGTATGGCCTGAAGCCGGTGATTAATGCCTCTGGCCGTATGACGATCCTCGGCGTCTCTACGCCATCGAGTGAGGTGATCGATACGGTGAAATATGGCCTCGATCACTACTTCGAAATGAAAGATCTGGTGGATAAGACCGGTGCTTATATCGCAGGTCTGCTGAAGGTGGAGAACGCGCTGGTGGTCTCCTGCGCCTCGGCCGGTATCGCCCAGAGCGTGGCGGCGGTGATTGTGAAAGACAACGACTGGCTGGTGGATAACCTGCATGCCGCGCCGCTGACTGTCCCGCACCAGATTGTGGTGCCGAAAGGGCACAACGTGAACTATGGCGCACCGGTCGGCAGCATGGTGGCACTGGGTGGCGGGCAACTGGTGGAAGCGGGTTACAGCAACGAGTGCTCACCCGCCCAGCTTGCGGCGGCGATCACCCCACAGACCGCGGCGATCCTTTATGTAAAATCGCACCACTGTGTGCAGAAGAGCCATCTCGATGTGGCGCAGGCCGCAGCCGTTGCGCGCCAGCATGGCGTCCCGCTGATCGTCGATGCGGCGGCGGAAGAGGATCTGCAATGCTACTACCAGGCGGGTGCCGATCTGGTGATCTACAGCGGAGCAAAAGCGATTGAAGGGCCGACCAGCGGACTGGTGATTGGCCGACACCACTACGTTGAGTGGGTCAAACGCCAGACCAACGGCATTGGCCGCGCGATGAAAGTGGGCAAAGAGGGGATCCTGGGGCTGACCCAGGCGATTGAAAACTATCTGACGCAGCCAAAAATCAGTGGTGCGCAGATGGTGGAAAAAATGACGCCGTTCATTGAACAGCTCAACAGTCTGAATGGCGTGACGGCCCGGGTAGTGTGGGACGCAGCCGGACGCGACATCGCCCGTGCTGAGATCAAGTTCGACGAAGCCGCGATCCAGCAGCGCACCGGCGATCTGGTGCAGGCGCTGAAAAACGGCGAGGTGGCGATCTACTTCCGCGGCTACAAAGCCAACGAAGGGATCATTGAGGCGGACGTGCGCAGCGTCAGCGCCGATCAACTGCACACTATTTTCACCCGCATTCAGGCACTGTTAAACGGAGAGAAAAACGCATGACGCTGACCCCCAATTTCTATCAGGATCGTCTCTGCCTTAACGTACTGGCGGGATCGAAAGAGAATGCGCGCGCCATCTGGCAGGCGGCAGAAGGGCATGTGCTGGTCGGCGTGCTGTCGAAAAACTACGCCAGCAATGAAGCCGCTATCGCCGATATGCGCGAGTATGCCGCGCTGATCGATAATGCGCTCTCGATTGGTCTGGGTGCGGGCGATCCCAACCAGTCACAGATGGTGAGTGAGCTCGCGGCAGTGCTGCAACCGCAGCATGTGAATCAGGTCTTTACCGGCGTCGCCACCAGCCGTGCGCTGCTGGGGCAGTCGCAGACAATAGTGAACGGTCTGATCTCGCCCACCGGTACGCCAGGTCAGGTGAAAATCTCCACCGGACCGCGCAGCTCAAAACAGCGTGACGGGATCGTGCCCGTCGAAACGGCGATCGCGATGCTGCAGGATATGGGCGGCAGCTCGGTAAAATATTTCCCGATGGGCGGTCTGCAGGCGGTGGATGAGTATCGCGCTGTGGCGGAAGCCTGTGCGAAACAGGATTTCTGGCTGGAGCCAACCGGCGGCATCGATCTGGAAAATTTCGGTGAGATCGTGCGCATTGCGCTGGAGTCGGGCGTCAGCAAAGTGATCCCGCACGTCTACAGTTCGATCATCGACAAAGCCAGCGGAGAGACCCGCGTTGAAGATGTGAAGCAGTTGCTGGCCATCTGTAAAACGCTGCTGGCTTAGAGATCAACACGATCTGCCTGCAACAGGCAGATCGCGCAACATGGACGTTGCGAGACGATCTCCGTAGGCTGATGTTCCCTATTTCTGTCTGCAAACAGGTAACGCTTGTGAGATTTCCCAATCAGCGCCTTGCGCAACTGTTCGATGCCATGCAAAACGAAACGCTGCCTCAGGATGAGCTGGCGCGGCGTTTCGCCGTCTCGACACGCACCGTGCGTACCGATATCACGGCGCTGAATGCGCTGCTGGCAGAACATGGCGCGCAGTTTGTCCTCAATCGCGGCGCGGGCTATCAACTGAAGATTGAGGATGCTCAGCGCTTTCAGCATCTGCAACAGCATACCGCGTCGCCGCTGCGGGTGCCGCGCACCTCGCCGGATCGGGTTCGCTACCTGCTGACCCGCTTTCTTACCGCCGCTTATTCCCTGAAACTTGAAGAGCTGGCAGAAGAGTGGTTTGTCAGCCGCGCCACCCTGCAGAATGATATGGCGGAGGTGCGCGAATGGCTGGGGCGCTATCACCTCACCATTGAGAGCAAGCCACACTACGGCATGAAACTGTTTGGCAGCGAAGTGGCAATTCGTACCTGCCTGACCGACCTGTTATGGCAAATTGATCAGGCGCAGCCCGAGAGCCCGCTGCTCACTATCGAAGCGCTGAACAGCGGCATGCTGGAGACGCTGCGCCCGCTGCTGCAAAGCTGTTTTGCTCAGCACAACATTCGGCTCAGCGATGAGGGTGAACGCTATCTGCGGCTTTACTGCGCCGTGGCGGTGCGGCGCATCAGTGAAGGCTATCCGCTTAACGATCCGGGTGCAGAGGAGATTGGTGATGAGGTGCGTGAAGCGGCCCATCACCTGATTAATCTGATGCGTCCGCTGGTCAGCAAACCGATTTCACCGGCGGAAGAGAACTGGCTGCGGGTCAATATCGCCGCGCGACGCATTCAGGCGATTGCTCCCAGCGCCATCAATGCTGATGACGCCGACGCGCTGGTGGATTATCTGCTTAGCTTTATCAACACGCATTACAACTTCAATCTGCAAAACGATCAGCAGCTGCGTGCTGACCTGCTCACCCACATCAAAACCATGATTACGCGGGTGCGCTATCAGATTCATATTCCCAACCCGCTGCTCAGCAACATCAAACAGCACTATCCCATGGCCTATGATGTCACCTTAGCGGCGGTGACCAGCTGGGGAAAATATACCCCTTACGTCATCACCGAGAATGAGATTGGCTTTCTGGTATTGCATATCGGTGTCGGGCTGGAGCGCCACTATGACGTCGGTTATCAGCGTCATCCGCAGGTGCTGCTGGTCTGCGACAGCGGTAACTCTACGCTGCGAATGATTGAGGCGATGCTGCTGCGCAAATATCCGCAGTTGCAGGTCACGGCCCGCCTGTCTCAGCGCGAGTATGAGGCGCGCAGCCGCATCGACGAAGATTTTGTTATCTCTACCATCCGGCTCAGCGAAAAAGAGAAGCCGGTGGTGGTGATGTCGCCGTTTCCCACCGGTTTTCAGCTGGAACAAATTGGTAAGCTGGTGCTGGTGGACCGTACCCGGCCCTATATGCTGGCGAAGTTTTTTGATGCCCAGCACTTTCATATCGTCGACAGGCCGATGACCCAGTCTGAACTGTTTCGCCAGCTGTGCGATCAACTGGAGGCGGAGGGATTTGTGGATGCGGCGTTCTATCCGTCGGTTGAAGAGCGCGAAGCGATTGTCAGCACCATGCTCGGCGAAGGCATTGCGCTGCCGCACTCGCTGGGGCTGCTGGCAAAGAAAACCGTGGTTTACACCGTGCTGGCGCCGCACGGCATTGCCTGGGGAGACGATACCGCCTATGTCATTTTCCTGCTGGCGATCAGCAAAAGTGAATATGAAGAGGCGATGGCGATATACGATCTGTTTGTGACGTTCCTGCGTGAAAGGGCGATGACCCGCCTGCGGGACAGCACCGATTTCACCCGCTTCAGGGCAGTGGCGATGGATTGCCTGAGCCGCTCCTGGCCCTCGCCCTGAATCGGCGCTTTAGTTTTTCTTCGCCAGCAGGCGCGGGATCTCACGCAGGCACCAGGATTTGGCTTCGCCCATGCTGTCACGCCGCCACGCCATAATAATATCGACCTCGCGGGTATATTCCGGACTCACCACCCGCAGACGGCCTTCCGCAATATCCTGCTCCACCAGCGAATAGGGCATGGTCGCCACGCCCAGGCCAGCCAGCAGCGCACGGCGCTTATCGTCCATGCTGCTCACGGTCAGGCGCTGCTGCTTATCCAGTAACTGCACGGTCAGCACCGGACGCTCACGCGCGGTATCTGCGACCGCGATGCCACGGTATTTCACCCGCGTCACTTCAGACTGGGGTTCAGGCTCGTTATGAATCGGGTGGTCAGCACTGGCGACATAGACGCTCATCATGGTGTAGAGCTTGCGGGTGTTGATCTCGGTGGAGGCGCGGAAGTGCATATCGGGGGCAATCACGATATCGGCCCGGCCCTGTTCCAGCCGTTCCCATGCGCCCGCCAGCACTTCCGTCACCAGCGAAAATTGCGTATTGGCCTTGTCGGCCAGCCGCGTCACCAGCGGAAACAGCGCATCAACAGGTACCAGTGCTTCGGTGACGATGGTCAGATGGGTTTCCCAGCCACGTGCCAGCGCTTCCGCATCGGTGGTGAGCTTATCGGCTGCTTCCAGCAGCACCCGGCCACGCTCCAGCAGCATGCGTCCCACGTTAGTAAATTTGGTACGGTGACCGGAACGGTCAAACAGCACCACATCCAGCTCCTCTTCCAGCTTTTGCATGGTGTAGCTGAGGGCGGAAGGAACGCGCCCCAGTTCATCCGCCGCCGCGGCAAAACTGCCACGCCGATCAATCGCATCCATAACGCGTAAAGATTCAAGGGTTAACGCACGCTCTTTAGCCATCCCGGTTCTCTGTCAGGAAATTTGAACATGCCCGGCAGATTAACTGGCTAACAATCCGGCGTCCAGACTTTTACCATGGGAGCATATAGTCCGTGGCCGATCCTCGTCACCGGATGCTGGAGGTAAACAATGATAACGACACGCAGTGCGTCCGCATGTGGTCAGGCCGATTTCGGCTGGTTACAGGCGCGCTACAGTTTCTCTTTTGGCCACTATTTTGATCCCAAACTGATGGGGTACGCGTCACTGCGCGTACTGAACCAGGAAGTGCTGGCGCCGGGTGCCGCTTTTCAGCCGCGCACCTATCCACAGGTTGATGTGCTGAACATCGTGCTGCAGGGTGAAGCTGAATACCGCGACAGCGAAGGCAACACCATCAGCGTGCGGGAAGGGGAGGCGCTGCTGCTCTCTGCCCAGCCGGGTGTGAGTTACACCGAAATGAACCTGAGCAAAGATCGACCGCTGACACGCATGCAGCTCTGGCTGGCCGCCTGTCCGGAGCGCGAAAATCCGCGGATGCAGAAAATCGCCCTGACGGATGGCCGGTTGTCCCAGCTGATCGCCTCGCCGGATGGCATGGACGACAGTCTGCAACTGCGTCAGCAGGTGTGGATTCATCAGGTCGAGCTGGCACCAGGCGAAAAGCATTCGCTGCGGTTACAGGGGCCGCGTGCCTATCTGCAGTCGATTCACGGTTCGCTGGAAGCGATGTCCGGCACGGATCATCAGGAGAAGCTGGGCTGTGGCGATGGTGCCTTTTTGCAGGAAGAGAAGCTGTTGCAACTGACGGCGAAAACCGCGACCCGCGCACTGGTCATCGACATTCCCGTCTGAACATCGGGCAATAAAAAAGGCGGCCATGGCCGCCTTTTTTGCGTTTTGCGTACTACTTCAGCATGGTGAAGGCCGTGGTGACGTGCTTCACGCCACTGACGCGGCTGGCGACATCAGCCGCTGCCTGCGCTTCCTGCGGTGTCACCAGACCCAGCAGGAACACTTCGCCATTCTCCGTCGTCACCTTCACGTTGGAGGATTTCACCTGATCGCTGCCCAGCAGCTGCGAGCGGATTTTGGTGGTAATCCAGGTGTCTGACGACGTGGTGCCCAGCGTCACTTTCTGGCCGATACGGATCTCGTTATAGACCTCGGTTGCGCCATCAACGCCCATGGTGATCTGTTTGGCACGATTGGCGATCTCCTGCGAAGGCGCCTGACCGGTCAGCAACACTTTGCCCTGATAGGCCGTGGCGATAATGCGGGCATCGGTTTTAATCTGCTGATCTTTAGCCAGCGCGTTAGTCACGCGTAGCTCCAGCGTGCTGTCATCAACCTGCGTACCCACCGAGCGTGGATCGGTGGCCGTTTTAGTGGCAACCGCTGCGCCACCCGCCACAACCGCAACGCAGCCCTGCAGCAGCATGGCGGTTAACAGAATAGCTATAGCATTCAATGCTTTCATTCGTGCTCCTTCGGTCATTCCTGATGGGGAAAGAGAGTGTTATCGATCAGATCGCATAAGCAATTAACGGTGAGCATATGCATCTCCTGAATACGGGCGCTGCGGTGCGACGGAATGCGGATCTCCACATCCTGCGGACCCAGCAGTCCGGCGAGCTCTCCGCCATCATACCCGGTAAGCGCAACGATAGTCATATCGCGTGTTACCGCCGCTTCCACGGCCTTAACGATGTCACGGGTGTTGCCACGGGTTGAGATAGCCAGTAACACATCGCCTGCGTGTCCCAGAGCGCGCACCTGCTTGGCATAGATTTCATCGTGCAGGCGGTCATTACCAATCGCGGTCAGCATCACGTTGTCGGCGCTCAACGCCAGCGCCGGTAAGCTTGGGCGTTCGGTCTCGAAACGGTTGATCATGCTGGCGGCGAAGTGCTGTGCATTGGCGGATGAGGCACCGTTGCCACAGCTCAGGATTTTATTGCCATTCAGTAACGACTGCACCAGCGTCATAGCGGCGCGGGAGATGGCATCGGGCAACGCTTCGGCTGCGGCAATCTGAGTTTGAATACTTTCGGTAAAACACGCTTTAATTCTGTCCTGCACACGACCACCTGGTTCTAAACGTCTGCATTAAAGGCATTCGGCAGCCACTCGAGCGCCGTGCCGGTAATGGCGATGATGTCGAAACGGCAATACACTGTTTCAAAACTGCCGCCGCGTTGCGCCAGCCAGAGAGCGGCAGCGCGCAGCAGCTTTTGTTGTTTATTCCGGGTTACGCTGGCGAGCGCGCCACCATAACGCGCATCGCGTCGGTAGCGAACTTCAACAAACACCCAACAGTGCCCGTCACGCATTATCAGGTCAAGTTCACCATTGCGAAAGTGAACATTACTGGCGACCCATATCAGGCCAGCCTGCTCCAGATAGCGCCGGGCATCTTCTTCATGCCTGGCGCCAGTCTGACGCCGATTTAGTTGGCCGGTGCGATTTCGCCCCGACGATACTGGTTCCATGTCAACTTCCTGTTGATCACACAATCCGTGTCGGCGCTGAGCTTGCCGGTATTGCCGTCCAGCGTAAAGCCAGGTGACTGACGCATCTGGTTAAAGTGATTCGCCAGCGTCCAGGCATCCATTCCCATGGCATAGAGACGCACCAGCGAATAGTCATTATTGAATGACTTTGATGTCTGCTGCATCAGGCCAGGATTGCTGCCGGAGAGCAGCGGAATATCGCTGAACTGCAGGCCATCCATTTCCAGACGGAAGTCCGGGCCGGCACCGGCTTGCGCGCTGCGCGAACTGGCGTAGAGCGAGATATTGCTGCGACTGCCGGTGCGCATGGTGATCATCGGTTTGATCAGCTGCAGTTCGTCCTGCGTTGAGACGATATAGACTGCATCGACACCACCACCGCTGCTGGTGCTGACCACATCTGGCGTGTTCTGCTGCGGTGCCGGGATAGTCAGGCCCGCAATCGTAACACCCTGCGGCTCGGCAGGTGCAGCGTTCACTGGCGTACCGGATAAGCTGATGCCCGCGCCGCTGTTAATGCCCTGTTTCAGCTCTGAGGTCGAACCAAAGCGCTGCTGCATCACGGTGCTGCCACCCAGCGTCTGCCACTCCTGAGCAAAGGCGTTGGTGACGCGATCGCCCAATCCGCTGCGCGGAACCAGCAACAGCGGCTGGCGTTTGCCCTGATCCCAGATATGGTGCGCCGCATCGCGCGCTTCGTCTTCAGGAGAAAGCGCAAAGTAGCAAATATTCGGATGGTTCTGGATCTTTTCCGGCTCGTTGAGCGCCAGCACATTCAGTGGCGTCTGGCTGTTGGCGACCTTCTCAACGTTGCTCTTCAGCAGCGGACCGACCACGATGGTGGCGCCATCCTGCTGTGCCTGCTGCATCACCTGTTCAATCGGCTGGCTGCTGGTGTCATAGACCTTGATCTGTGCGTTGCTGGCCGGTTCTGCGGCAGCAGGCTGTGATTGAGGCTGTGGCGTCGCGTCGGCAGGCTGTTGCTGCTGCGGCGCGCTGATGGGATCGGTGGAAGAACCAGCAGCGGCAGCGGGTTGGGTGCTGGCGGTTGCATCAGCAGCGGCGGGCTGAGCTGCCGCAGGCTGAGTGACCGGCGCGGAGATGCCATTCTTCGCATCATTAAAGCCTTTCTGAATCGCGTTGGCGAACACCTGAGCCTGGCCATTCAGCGGCAGCAGCAGCGCGATGATGCTGGTTGAAGCTTTGGTGTAGTTCTGCATCTGGCTCAGCTGCGTCGGCAGCGTTTTGGCCGCCGGGTTCTGCGGATAGCGGGTCTGCCAGTCTTTGATGCCTGACTTGAGCATCTCAGCATCCTGCGTGTTGGCGCGCCAGACCGCGAGCAGATCCAGCCAGCCCTGCAGCACATTTTCATCGGCATTGATGACCAGGTTGCTGACTTCCTGCGGCGACATCTGGGTCAGTGTCTGCCAGGTGGCGTCGATATTGCCCTGATGATCGGTGCCTTTCAGCAGCGGCTCCTGGGCAATATAGTTGCGCAGCAGCGAGAGTGAAGGGCGACCCTGTGCGCTGGCGATCTGCAGGCTGTAGTAACGCGCCAGCTGATCCTGCGACAGTGCGCCGGTTTTCACTGCCGCTAACAGCGGTTCGGCGTCTTTGATCTTCTGCTGTGCAATCAGCAATTGCGCTTTCAGCAGCAGGGATTCCTGTTGCTGCGTCTCAGAGAGCTGCTGCGGCAACTGGCTCAGTTGCTGAGTCGCCTCAGGATACTTTCCTTCCTTCAACAGGGCGCGGATTGCAAGTAATTGCCAGTCGGTCTTGCTATCATCGCTGCTTTGCTGCGCTTGCTGCAGATAGTAAGCGGAGCTGGCTGTGACGGGCCCCTGAATATTGACGGTTGAGGTTTGCGGCCCCTGACCGCTACATGCGGCTAAAATCAGCCCAGCAAGAATGACAGGCAGAAAGCGTCCTGCTTTATGACGAACGACTTTTGAAGGAAGCATACTGTATCCAGTGATGTTTTTTTCAAGATGCTCAATATTAAATCGGCAATTCGGATGAAACAATGAAACAACTCGATCGGGCAGAGATTTCTGCCAGCACGCTCTACATCGTTCCAACCCCGATTGGTAATTTGGGTGATATCACCCAGCGGGCGCTGACGGTGCTTTCGAGCGTCGATCTGGTCGCTGCGGAAGATACACGTCATACCGGACTGTTGCTACAACATTTCGCCATCAATGCGCGACTCTTCTCACTTCATGACCACAACGAGCAGCACAAGGCTGAACTGCTGCTGACGAAGCTGCAGGAGGGTCAAAGCATAGCCTTAGTTTCTGATGCTGGCACGCCGCTGATCAACGATCCGGGCTACCATCTGGTGCGTCGCTGCCGTGAAGCGGGCATTCGTGTGGTGCCGCTGCCGGGCGCCTGTGCTGCCATTGCTGCATTAAGTGCCGCAGGACTGCCATCCGATCGTTTCTGTTACGAAGGGTTTCTGCCCGCGAAAACCAAAGGCCGTTGCGACGCCCTGCGGGCGCTGGTGCAGGAGCCGCGCACGCTGATTTTCTATGAGTCGACCCACCGTCTGATCGACAGCCTGCAGGATATGGTGAGTGAGCTGGGTGCCGAACGCTACGTGGTGCTGGCGCGCGAGCTGACCAAAACCTGGGAGTCGATCTACGGTGCACCGGTCGGCGAGCTGCTGGCGTGGGTAAAAGAAGATGAGAATCGTCGCAAAGGCGAGATGGTGCTGATTGTCGAAGGGTACAAGACCGATGATGAAGATGCGTTACCGGCCGATGCGCTGCGTACGCTGGCGCTGCTGCAAAAAGAGCTGCCGTTGAAACGCGCGGCTGCGCTGACCGCTGAGATCCACAGCGTGAAGAAAAATGCGCTTTATAAGTATGCGCTGGAGCAGCAAGAGGCGTGACAAACGCCGGCGAATGTCCTATTATCCCGCGCCGAAGCTGACCAGACAGTCGCCGCTTTGTCGTCGTCCTCACTTGTGGGGAGACGGGCAGAGGGGAGGAAAGTCCGGGCTCCATAGGGCAGGGTGCCAGGTAACGCCTGGGAGGCGCAAGCCTACGACCAGTGCAACAGAGAGCAAACCGCCGATGGCCCAGAAATGGGATCAGGTAAGGGTGAAAGGGTGCGGTAAGAGCGCACCGCGCGACTGGCAACAGTTCGTGGCACGGTAAACTCCACCCGGAGCAAGGCCAAATAGGGGTTCACAAGGTACGGCCCGTACTGAACCCGGGTAGGCTGCTTGAGCCAGTGAGCGATTGCTGGCCTAGATGAATGACTGTCCACGACAGAACCCGGCTTAACGGTCAGCTTCGACTCTTTATCAAAAACCCCGCTTCGGCGGGGTTTTTGCTTTGTGACGCGCGGTGACAGGATGAATGACTGCCCACGACGCTTTATATGAAAAGAACGCGGCTTAACGGTCAGCTTCGACTTTTTATCAAAAACCCCGCTTCGGCGGGGTTTTTGCTTTGTGACGCGCGGTGGTTTGAAGGTCAGCGGTGAGATCGCGCCTGCAAAGGAAACAGGGTCAGATCGGAAAGTCGCAAAATCCGTCATCCCTGACATGCTCGGCCCGCGCCATCCCTGGCGCGGGACGCTTTCCTCTTCTGACCCTGTTCCCTTCGCGTTTAGATTGTCATTGCGGTCAGATTGTATCTGCTCCCTGCGCGATATGCAGGCAGCTTAACCGCGGCCGTGCGGTTCATCCCAGTCAAACGCCGGGCCCAGCGAAATGACGCCGTTCGGGTTGATGGTCTTATGGCTGCAATAGTAGTGATGACGAATATGCGGCAGATTAACCGTCTCTGCGATACCAGGCATCTGATAGATATCACGTAGGAAACCACTCAGGTTTCTGTAGTCACTGATGCGATGGCGATCGCATTTAAAGTGGGTCACATAGACCGGATCAAATCGCACCAGTGTGGTCCACAACCGCAGATCCGCTTCGGTCAATTGATCGCCAGTAAGATAGCGATGCTGGCCTAAAATCTGCTCCAGCCGCGACAGCGAATGGAACAGCGCAGTGACTGCCTCGTCGTAAGCGGACTGAGAAGTGGCAAAGCCTGCTTTGTAAACGCCGTTGTTCACGGTGTCGTAGATCCAGCTATTCAGTTCATCAATCTTTTCGTGCAGAGCAACAGGATAATAATCCCCGGCACGGGCACCGACAGCATCAAACGCACTGTTGAACATGCGGATGATATCGGCAGACTCATTGCTGACGATGGTGTTCTGCTGCTTGTCCCACAATACCGGCACGGTTACGCGGCCACTGTATTGCGGATCGGCGTGCAGATAGAGCTGATAGAGGAACTCATTCTGGTAGAGCTTATCGCCAGTCGCATCCTGAAAACTATCATCGAACGTCCAGCCATTCTCCAGCATCAGCGGATGCACCACGGAGACATCGATCATGCTATCCAGGCCCTTCAGCTGACGCATCAGCAGCGTGCGGTGCGCCCAGGGGCAGGCCAGCGAGACATAAAGATGATAGCGGTCGCGTTCGGCGACAAATCCCGCTTTACCCACCGGGCCAGCACTGCCATCCGCGGTAACCCAGTTGCGGAAAGCCGACTCTGAACGCTTGAAGCGTCCGCCGGTAGATTTGGTGTCGTACCAGGTGTCATGCCAGACACCGTCAATTAACTGTCCCATAATGGCTCCAATGCAAACAGGGCGGGGAAATGTCCCCGCCCTGCTAAGTATATGTGGCATTACGCTTTATGTGAGATTAGCGCGCAATCGCTGGCTGTGTTTTTCTTTTGCTGATCAGGCGATCAATGCTGTATGCACCAGGACCCACCAGACCTAACACCAGGAAACCACCGGCGATAGAGAGGTTCTTCATGAACATCAGCTGGTTCACGCCTTCGGCAAAGTTACTGTGGAACAGAAACGCGGTCAGGATGGTGAAGCCTGCAGTAAACAGGGCAGTGAAACGGGTCAGGAAACCAAACAGGATAGCCAGACCGCCGCCAAACTCCAGCAGGATAACCAGCGGCAGCATAAAGCCCGGGACGCCCATTGCTTCCATATATTGCTGAGTACCTGCATAACCGGTGATTTTGCCCCAGCCAGCCGTAATGAACAGGATTGGCATCAGGATGCGAGCCAGTAACAAACCAACGTCTTCGAATTTTTTCATCATTTACTCCAGCGCTATCAGGGATGCAGGGCAAGCTGCCCGCAAGGTTTATGCCCGCTGAAAGCAGTATTGCGTTCATTGGGTTGATAGCTGGAGATGATAGTCGCGGAGTGGAAAGGTTGTAAGCGAGATATACTGTCAGTGTTTTTCAGAAATTCTGATGAAGAAAAGCCGGCCTTTTCAGGACCGGCTTTTAGCAAAATTAACGCGGTGGCAGAGCGGACTTGATCATGCGCCAGGTACTCCAGGCGCCGAATCCCCGTTTTACCCAGCGTAACAGCATGTTGGGACTGCGAACGGAGTAGATAGCCAGCGCACTGCTGCCAATGGCCAGGTAGCGGCGTAAGCTGAGGAAGGTGAACCAGCCGCGATCGTAATGGGCGGTGCCTTCCAGCCAGTCACGCCGCGCAGCGCTTAAATCCAGCCGCTGCTGCTGCACATGCTTAAGCAGTTCATGGATGCGTTCTTCACGCTCGCGGCGGCTCATCAGCGCTGGTCCTCAAGTAAATCCCGGTCTGTTTCCAGCTCCTTGCGCGTGTGGCGCAACAGCGTGGACTGACGTGATTTGTGAAGCGTCCAGAGCCCCAGAATAACCGCCAGCAGTAGCAGCGTGCCGGTCGTGATGCCAATGGCCATCAGACGGTACTGCGCATCCACTGCCCAGATAATCAGAACCATCAGGCTCATCAGACCAAATGCAGTGAACAGCATTGTCAGGCCAACCATCAACAGCAGCTGAATCAGGTTAGCTTTCTCGTGCTCCAGTTCCACCACTGCCAGACGAACGCGTGTCTCGACCATGCCAACCAGCGTGGTAACAATGCGCTGGCCGATGTTAATGACCCCTTTAGCCGGGCCGTGGTTATGCTGTGAGTCAGCCATAATTATCGACGCGAAATGAGCATGCCCAGTGCGACGCCAATCGCTGCACCGATACCCACACCATGCCATGGATTTTCACGCACGTAGCCTTCGGCTTTTTGCGCCGCTTCGCGGGTGGTCGCAGCAATGCGCTCGCTTGATTCGCCCAGACGTTCACGTGAGCTATCCAGCGCCACACGCGCTTTATTGCGAAGTTTATCCAGCTCGCCTTTGGATTTTTCAGTGCTGCTGCTCAGCACCTCTTCCAGGGTATCGGCCAGGTTTTTCAGTTCAGCACGCAAATGTTCCGATGATGTGTCTTTAGACATAAAATACTCCTTTAACATCAGTTGGTTAGTTCCGATTAATAGGGCTCCGCCTGTAACTTTTTCAGCTCCCGGCGCGCTTCATCCAGTTTTTGTTGTCGCTTAGCAATCTTCTCCTTGTCATGGCCCTCTTCACGCTCTTCCCTGAGTGCGTGCTCACGCTCAGCAACTTTCTGCTTCTGAGCGTTAATTCTTTCCAGATGGGCGGCCTCGAGCTTTTTGTCGCTGCAATCGGCCCGGACTTCTGTCAGCGCGCGCTCCAGACCGTTAACCCGGCGCTGGTTGTTATGCTTCTGCGCCATCCCGATTTCACGCTGAATATCCTGCTCTTTCTGCTCACACAGCGATTCCGCCGCCAGCAGCGAACCCGACAGCGAAAACAGCGCGACTCCCAGTAATACTTGATATTTCATTGGTCCTGGACCCTTCCATTGCGACCTGATCCGTCATCACCCGCGTAATCATATGGCTGCGGGTGCTAAGAATCGACTCTCGCTTAAGCATAGACACCCATAGTAAAAAGTTCAAAGAAGACCGGGAGATAGAGCGCCTTTCAGACCGGCGAGCGATGGCGCGACGGTCTGAAAAGGAGAGGGGAGTCGGGGGATTACGCCAGTGAGAGGTGCTGAGAGTGATCGTGCTGCGCCACAATAAAGCCCTGTGGCAGCAGACGGCGTAACACCTTCTGGGCCGCCAGGCTCTGCTCTTCGCTATCAAAATGGATGATCAGTGCATCACCCGCAGGCGTAATGCTTTTGATACGAATACCCTGCGCACTTAATTGCTGGTAGAGATAAAAACCATCGGGCAGGGTGGCGCCAGCATGGGAAACCCGAATCTGCACTACCGTCTCGTGCTTCATCAGACCGGGGACCACACAAAGCGCGACCAGCGCAAAGACGCCAGCGATCAACCACGGTAACCACCGTTTAGGAATAGCCTGCAGCAGTTTCATTACTCGGCTTTCCCGTTCTGATTCGCCTGACGCTTACGCCATATCACCACCAGCGATCCCACCAGACCAAACACCAGCAGCGCCAGCGGCAGCATCATCAGGAAGAACATCATCTCATCTTCATAACGACGGAAAATCGGGGTTTTACCCAGCGCGAAGCCGATAACGGTCAGAATCACCACCCACAGGAACGCACTTACCCAGTTAAAGAACTGAAAGCGGGCATTACTGAGGCCTGACAATCCGGCGATGGTAGGCAGCAGAGTACGCACAAACGCGATAAAGCGACCAATCAGCAGGGCAGATAAGCCGTGGCGATGGAACATGCTGTGCGCGCGCAGATGATACTGGGCAGGAAGATGGGAGAGCCATTTCTGTACCGTGGGCGTGTTACCCAGCCAGCGGCCCTGTAAGTAGCTCACCCAGCAGCCAAGACTGGCACCGGTCGTTAACACCAGAATCGTCAGGGGGAAGCTCATGGTGCCTTTAGCAATCAGTACGCCGACCAGAATCAGCAGACTGTCACCCGGCAGAAATGCAGCGGGAAGAAGGCCATTTTCTAAAAACAAAATCATAAACAGCACGCCGTAAATGGCCCATACCAGCGTGGGATCGGAGAGGGTTTCGTAGTCCTGCTGCCAGAGGGCATGCAGCAACGATTGCAAAATATCCATCAATTCATTCCTGAACATCATTGTTAAACATGTCCCACAGGGACTTAAACGCAGACCGGCATTTCGTTATAAATTTTAGGAGCGCAGCCTGGGCGGGATTTTCCGGATCCTTCCAGAATTGATTGTTAAATCAGCGACTTTATAACCCCCAGTCGCAAAGGGTAATAAAAGGGCGATAACTGTAACAAAAATCGCCTGTCTGAGACAGGAAAACTCTCTGGCGAACAGGAGTTTTACCTTGTGAAACGGCGTGTAAAAAGGAGCTTTACATGACCTGACACTATTGCAGATTAACTGACCATCTCAGGGCATTTTCAGGCACTTTTAGCGGGCGTTATTGGACCCATCAGGCAGGATGACCGGATTCTCACCAAACATGTATCGATCCACGTTAAATTCAAAATCATCCGCCGTCGCGTTAAACAACATCTGTTTAGTATTTTCCAGATGTTGCCACATCGCCAGTTTGCTGGCGGCGGGATCTTTGCGCATCAGAGCTTTAAGAATCTGATCGTGGTCGTCGCACCAGCTGAGAATGCTGCGCTGGTCGATGTGTTCGTGAAGTTTGAGCCAGTAGGGATTGTGCAGGCGATGCAGCCACATTTTTTCAACGATGGCGGCTAAGGCACTGTTCTGGGTGGATTGCGCGATACGTACATGAAACTGCATATCCCACTCGGAGTCGCGGAAGTGATCCTCCTGGCGGGCTTTTTCCTGAATCGCCATCAGGTCGATAATGTCCTGACGCGTTACCTGCGTTGCAGCGAACTCGGCCACATTACTCTCAATCAGCTGACGAGCCTGGAGCAGTTCGAAGGGGCCAAACGTGGCGAACTCCAGCTGACTGCTGGTGGAAGCGATGCGGTTCTGCTGCTGGCTGGCAATGACGTGGATGCCCGAGCCTTTGCGGACCTCAACATAGCCTTCAACTTCCAGCATGATGATCGCTTCACGTACGACGGTGCGGCTCACTTCCATCTCTTCGGCAATCAGGCGCTCAGCAGGCAGTTTGTCACCCACCGGATAGATCCCGGTTTCAATGCGGCTTTTCAGCTCGCTGGCCAGCTGTTGATAAAGTCGACGGGATTCAGTGAAGTCCATAGCACAATCCTGGTAGCAGACAGATAAGTTGTTATACCACTTCAAGAGGTGCGAGGAAATGGGCTGGCTTGCGCCAGCCCGGCAGATTAACTGCGAACGGCGCTGGCCTGCGGAATAACGGCTTCGGCATTCAGCTCTGAAATGGGTTTATTTTTCAGAACCGTCCAGATAACGACGGCACCCAGCAGATCAAACACCGCCAGCGCGGCAAACAGTGGGCTGAAGCCCAGCGTATCGGCCAGTGCACCGACCACCAGCGCAAACATGGTGCTGGCGGTCCAGGCTGCCATGCCGGTCAGGCCGTTAGCCGTGGCAACTTCATTGCGGCCGAAAACGTCTGAGGAGAGGGTGATCAGCGCGCCAGAGAGGGCCTGATGCGCAAACCCGCCGATGCACAGCAGACCAATAGCGACGTAGGGGCTGGTGAACAGGCCGATGGTGCCCGGCGCAATCATTAACACCGCACCCATCGTCACGACCATCTTGCGGGAGACGATCAGGTTAACGCCGAACCAGCGCTGAAACAGCGGCGGCAGATAGCCACCGAGGATGCAGCCGAAGTCCGCGAACAGCATCGGCATCCAGGCGAACATCGCAATCTCTTTCAGATTGAAGCCGTATACCTTAAACATAAACAGCGGAATCCAGGCGTTGAACGTTCCCCAGGCCGGTTCTGCCAGAAAGCGCGGCAGGGCAATACCCCAGAACTGGCGGTTACGGATAATCTCCAGTGCTGACATTTTGCGGGTGTTGCCGGTCTGATGCTGCGCTTCCTGGCCGGAGATAATATAGTCGCGCTCTTCATCGCTCAGCTTCTTCTGCTGTTTCGGGTGCTTGTAAAACACCAGCCAGCTGAGTGCCCAGGCCATGCTCAGCACACCGGTCATGATAAATGCCATCTGCCAGCTGTGCGCCACGATCGCCCAGACCACCAGCGGCGGAGCCAGCATCGCACCGATAGACGAACCCACGTTAAAGTAGCCCACGGCGACCGAACGCTCTTTAGCCGGGAACCATTCGCTGCTCGCTTTCAGTCCGGCCGGGATCATCGCCGCTTCAGCCGCACCGACTGCGCCACGTGCCAGCGCCAGTCCGCCCCAGCTGCCCGCCATCGCCGTAGCGGCACAGAAAATCGCCCACATAATAGCAAACACCGCGTAGCCGACTTTGGTGCCGAGCAGATCCAGTACATAACCTGCCACCGGTTGCATCAGCGTGTAGCAGGCTGAATAGGCCGCAATTATGTAGGAGTACTGCTGCGTGGTGATATGCAGCTCTGACATTAATGTCGGGGCCGCCACGGCAATGGTGTTACGGGTCAGATACCCCAACACCGTACCGAGCGTCACCAGTCCAATCATGTACCAGCGTAACCCTTTGATCTTACGCATCCTCTACCTCTTCCAGTTCTGTATGCGGTCTTGCCGCTGTTGTTATCTGGAGCGGGACAGCACGTGATGCAGCTCTGCTCACGCCCGCAGGTTCTGTATGAGCAACCCTGTTATGACCTTGCCATTTGTGAGTCGCTAACGACCTCACGATGGGGCGAGAGCCTAACTTGTTATACAACTTTAAAAGTTGAGAGCCATCACAAAAACCCTTTCTGCACTGTGGGATACTGGAAACCTGCGTAATGACAGCCATTTAGCGCGATGCGGGCGACAAAAACGTCCATAACGGCAGCCAGCTACCGCCGTTTATGTGAGCAGGATCGCAAATAAATCCGTAACGGACTAAAATTGGTATGATAACTTTGGGCCATCCGTGGTTCAGTCGATGAGGAAGCATGTATGTCACGTTTCATGACCGAAGATTTTTTGCTGGATACCGAATTCGCCCGTCGTCTCTATCACGACTATGCAAAGAATCAGCCGATTTTCGACTATCACTGCCACTTACCGCCGCAGCAGATTGCCGAAAATCATCGCTTCGCCAACCTTTATGACATCTGGCTGAAGGGCGATCACTATAAGTGGCGGGCCATGCGCGCCAACGGTGTGGCTGAGGCGTTCTGTACCGGTAACGCTAGCGATCGTGAAAAATTTGACGCCTGGGCGCGCACCGTACCGCACACCATCGGCAACCCGCTCTATCACTGGACCCACCTGGAGTTACGCCGGCCTTTCGGTATTACCGATACACTGCTTTCTGAGAAAACGGCTGACAGCATCTGGCATCGCTGCAATGAACTGCTGGCGCAGGATAGCTTTACCACGCGCGGCATCATGCAGCAGATGAAGGTGAAGATGGTGGGCACCACTGACGATCCGCTGGATGACCTGCGCCATCACCGCGCGCTGGCAGACGATGCCAGTTTCAGCGTTAAAGTGCTGCCGAGCTGGCGTCCGGACAAAGCGTTTAATATCGAAGCGGAAACCTTCCTGCCGTGGATCGAGACGCTGGAGCAGCTGACGGATATCAGCGTGCAGCGTTTTGACGATCTGCGCAGCGCACTGCATCAGCGGCTGGATCACTTCGCGGCGCACGGCTGTAAAGTCTCCGATCACGCGCTGGATGTGGTCTGCTACGCCGAGGCGGATGACGCCACGCTGGATGCGATTCTGGCGCGTCGTCGCAGCGGTGCCGCGCCCAACCCGCAGGAAACGGCACAGTTTAAAACGGCGGTGCTGGTCTGGCTGGGCAGCGAATATGCCCGCCGTGGCTGGGTGCAGCAGTATCACATTGGCGCACTGCGCAACACCAATCCGCGCCAGTACCAGCTGCTGGGGCCTGATGTCGGCTTCGATTCGATCAACGACCAGCCGCTGGCCGAACCGCTGGCACGCCTGCTGGGCGCGCAGAATCTTAATAATGCGCTGCCTAAAACCATTCTCTACTGCCTGAACCCGCGCGACAACGAAGTCCTGGCCACTATGGCGGGCAACTTTCAGGGCGAAGGTCAGGCGGGCAAAATGCAGTTTGGTTCAGCCTGGTGGTTCAACGATCAGCTGGATGGTATGCAGCGTCAGATGACACAGCTGGCGCAGATTGGTCTGCTGAGCCGTTTCGTCGGCATGCTGACCGATAGCCGCAGCTTCCTCTCCTACACCCGCCACGAATATTTCCGCCGCTTGCTGTGCCAGATGATAGGCCGCTGGGTGGAGCAGGGTGAAGCGCCAGCCGATGAAGCACTGTTAGGTCAGATGGTACAGAACATCTGCTTCAACAATGCCCGCGATTACTTCGGCATCGAGCTGGGAGCCTGATAATGAAAAGGCTAAACCGTCACGACTTTCCGGGCGCAGTCTATCGCGACCGGGTGATCCAGTTCGGCGAAGGCAACTTCCTGCGCGCCTTTATTGACTGGCAGATCGACTGGCTCAATGAACATCAGGGCACCGATGCCGGGATCGTGGTGGTGCGGCCGCGCAACCGTGAAGTCAGCGACAGCCTGAATCAGCAGGATGGACTCTATACCACACTGATCCGCGGGCTGAACGATCAGGGCGAGCAGGTCAGCGAAACCCGGCTGATCCGCAGTCTCAACCGTGAAATCCAGCCCTGGCAGCAGTTCGGCGAGTTTATGGCGCTGGCCCGTAATCCGGATCTGCGCATGGTCTTCTCCAATACCACCGAAGCGGGCATCGCCTTTGTCGGCACGGATCAGCTTACCGATCAGCCTGCCAGCAGTTTCCCTGGCAAACTGACGCAGCTGCTGTGGGCGCGCTATTCCCACTTCAATGGCGCCAGCGACCGGGGCTGGCTGGTGGTGCCGTGCGAGCTGATTGAACATAACGGCGACACGCTGCGCGATCTGGTGCTGCGCTACGCCGATCAGTGGCATCTGCCCTCCGAATTTAAAACCTGGGTTCATCAGCACTGCGCGTTCTATAACACTCTGGTCGACCGCATCGTCACCGGCTTCCCGGCGGAAAGCGAGCAGCTACAACGCGAGCTGGGTTATGAAGATCGCTATCTGGTGGCGGGCGAAGTCTACTATCAGTTTGTGATTCAGGGGCCGTCGGCGCTGTTTAATGAACTGAAGCTGGCGGCGCTGTCGCCGCAGGTTCGGCATGTGGATGACATTGCGCCCTATAAAGCGCAGAAAGTGGCCATTCTCAATGGCGCGCACACTGCAATGGTACCGGTCGCGTTTCTGGCCGGTATTGAGAGCGTGGGAGAGGCGATGGCCGATCCGGCTATCGCCGGATTTGTGGATAACCTGCTGCGTCACGAAGTGATCCCGACGCTGGATCTGCCTGCCGATGAACTGCACGCGTTTGCCGATGCGGTACAGCGTCGTTTCCGCAATCCGTTTATTCGCCACGCGCTGCTGTCGATTGCCCTTAATGGAATGACCAAATTCCGCACCCGTCTGCTGACGCCACTCCTTGCCGCGCATCAGCAAACCGGCGAGTGGCCGACACATATCACTTTTGCGCTGGCCGCGCTGATCGCTTTTTATCGCGGCGAGTCAGCCGGCAAAAGCTGGCCATTGCAGGACGAGCCGCAGTGGTTACAGCGCTACGCCGACGCCTGGAAAGCACTTGATGCGGATCAGCTGTCACCGCAACAGCTGGTGAACGGCGTACTCAGCGACGCGCAACACTGGGGTGAAGATTTAACCCGTCAGCCCGGACTGGCTGCGGCTGTCACCCAACACCTGCAAAATATCATCGCCCACGGAATGCGTGAGGCGCTGAGCCAACTGAGATAACGCTATGCAAGACGCAATTAAAATTGATCCCCGCGACAATGTCGCCGTGGCGTTACGTGATTTAGACGCGGGCGCCATGATAGAGCTGCCGCCACTGAGTGTGGCGGTGCAACAGGCGGTCGGACGCGGGCATAAATTTGCCCTGCAGCCTATCGCGCAGGATGAGCTGGTGATCAAATATGGGCTGCCGATTGCCCATGCCACGCAGCCTGTGGCCGCCGGTGAGTTAATCCATTCGCAGAACGCCCGCACCAATCTCAGCGATCTGGATCAGTATGCGTATCAGCCCGAGTTTGTGACGCTGCCGCCGCAGCCGGGTGACCGTGAGGTGCAGATCTACCGTCGTGCTAACGGCGAGGTTGGCATCCGCAATGAGCTGTGGATCCTGCCAACCGTCGGCTGCGTCAACGGCATTGCGCGTCAGATCCTGCAGCGTTTCCTGAAAGAGACGCAGGAGGCAGAAGATATCGATGGCGCGTTCCTGTTCAGCCATACCTTCGGTTGTTCGCAGCTGGGGCAGGATCACGAAAACACCCGCACCATGCTGCAGAACATGGTGCGCCATCCTAATGCTGGCGCGGTGCTGGTGATTGGTCTCGGCTGCGAAAACAATCAGGTTGATGCCTTCCGTGACACCCTCGGCGCGTTTGAAAGCGACCGGGTCGAGTTTATGGTGTGCCAGCAGCATGACGATGAGGTGGAAGCCGGGCTGGAGCGGCTGCACGCATTGTATGAAAAAATGCATCACGACCAGCGCGAGCCGGGCAAACTCAGCGAGCTGAAGTTTGGTCTGGAGTGCGGCGGTTCGGATGGTTTGTCTGGCATCACCGCCAATCCGTTGCTGGGACGTTTCTCGGACCAGATGATCGCCAATGGCGGCACGACCGTACTGACCGAAGTACCGGAAATGTTTGGCGCAGAACGGATTCTGATGAGTCGCTGTCGCGACGAGGAGACCTTCAGCAAAACGGTGGCGATGATCAACGATTTCAAACAGTATTTTATCGATCACCAGCAGCCGATCTACGAAAACCCGTCGCCAGGCAACAAAGCGGGCGGTATCACCACGCTGGAGGAGAAGTCGCTGGGCTGTACTCAGAAAGCGGGGCAGAGCCAGGTGGTCGATGTGCTGAAGTATGGCGAACGGTTAAAAACGCCGGGGCTGAATCTGCTGAGTGCGCCGGGCAATGATGCGGTCGCCACCAGTGCGCTGGCGGGAGCCGGTTGCCACATGGTGCTGTTCAGTACCGGACGCGGCACACCTTATGGCGGTTTTGTGCCGACGGTGAAGCTGGCCACCAATACGCCGCTGGCGGAGAAGAAACCGCACTGGATCGACTTTAATGCCGGACGGTTGATCGAGGGAATGAGTATGGATGCGATGCTGGAAGACTTTGTCGACAGCATTGTGGCGATTGCCAGTGGTCAGCCGACCAACAACGAGAAGAACGATTTCCGCGAGCTGGCGATTTTCAAAAGCGGTGTGACGCTATAGTTTGTCAGGCAAACAATGGCGATCCTGATGTTGTTATTACCGTCGGTTAATCCTGTGCCCTTCGTGGGTGGCAGAGTCCGATCGCAAAGTCGCTTAAAGCATCCCTGCTCGCTCGGCCCGCGCCTTCCCTGGCGCGGGACGCTTTGCTTTTCGGACTCTGCCACCCACTCTTTGAGCTTTTGAGCTATCTGAAAGGTTAAGCCCGGCTGGTTTCGCGCTCCGCTTCTGCC
Organism: Pantoea agglomerans NBRC 102470; assembly: GCF_001598475.1. GTDB lineage: Bacteria > Pseudomonadota > Gammaproteobacteria > Enterobacterales > Enterobacteriaceae > Pantoea > Pantoea agglomerans. The sequence goes on along the minus strand of NZ_BCZA01000004.1, from coordinate 345,261 downwards.
TGACAGACGGCGGCGGTAAACAGAATATCGGTTGAGGAGTTCAGCGCGGTTTCCGCCGAATCCTGCAGGACGCCGATAATAAAGCCGACCGCCACCACCTGCATTGCCAGATCATTCGGAATGCCGAACATGTTACAGGCCACCGGGATCAGCAGCAGCGAACCGCCCGCCACGCCAGATGCACCACAGGCACAGAGTGATGCCACCAGACTCAGCAGAATCGCCGTCGGCACATCAATGCTGATCCCCAGCGTATGCACCGCCGCCAGCGTCAGCACGGTAATGGTAATCGATGCCCCCGCCATACTGATGGTTGCGCCCAGCGGAATCGACACCGAATAGGTATCCTCATCCAGATCCAGACGTTTCGCCAGCGCCATATTCACCGGAATGTTGGCGGCAGAACTGCGGGTAAAGAAGGCGGTCACGCCGCTTTCGCGCAGGCAGGTGAAGACCAGTGGATAGGGGTTGCGACGGATTTTATAGAACACCAGCAGCGGGTTCACCACCAGCGCCATCAGCAGCATACAGCCCAGCAGCAGCGCCAGCAGATGCGCATATTGCCACAGCGCGCCAAAGCCGGTAGACGCGAGGATCGAGGCCACCAGACCGAAAATACCAATCGGCGCGCAGCGAATCACGCAGCGTACCAGCCAGGTCACCGCATGAGAGGCATCATTGAGAAAGGCGCGGGTAGTGTCACTGCTGTGACGGAAAGCCAGCCCGAGACCAATTGCCCACACCAGAATGCCGATGTAGTTGGCATTCATCAGGGCCGTGATTGGATTCGACACCATGCTCATCAGCAGTCCGCGTAACACTTCGGTAATGCCGGATGGTGGTGTGATTTCCGTGGTGCCCACCGCCAGCGTCAGCGTCTGCGGGATCAGATGGCTGAAGACCACCGCGACCACCGCCGCGAAAAAGGTGCTCAGCAGATAAAGCATAATAATCGGCCGGATATTGCTCTTCTGGCCCTGCTGGTGGTTGGCAATCGAGGCGATTACCAGCATCAGTACCAGCAATGGCGCGACCGCTTTCAGCGCACTGACAAACAGTTCACCCAGCAGACCGACCGCGATCGCGGCATCGTGTGAAATCCAGGCGAGCGCCACACCGGCGATCAGCCCAATCATGATTTGCTTCACCAGGCTACCGGCGAGCAGCGTACCCAGACGTGCGGAGAGAGTTTTCTGCATAATATTTTCTATATTTTGTCGCGGATGTAGTTTCAGACGCGATGTTTTGCATCGGCTAAAACGGTTTGCCCGGCGGAGTATAAGGAAAAGATCGGACGAGAAAAGAGAAAGTTCTGTCACTGTGGAGCAGGTCAGATTTTTATTATGCTGGATAGTGGAAGTGTGACAGAGGGATGAAATGGCGTGACAGGCTGCCACAAAATAAAACAGGGGCATCGGCTGCCCCTGCAGGTAATTATGGTGCGAGCTTTTTCTGGTCTCTTTTGCGGTTAACCCAGGCATTAATCAGCAGGGTTGATGCCAGAATGGCACCGACCACACCCAGCGAGATACCGACCGGGATATGGTAGAGGTCGACAATCAGCATCTTAAAGCCGATGAACACCAGCACAATCGCCAGGCCATACTTCAGCATCGAGAACCGTTCCGCCACGTTTGCCAGCAGGAAGTACATGGCACGCAAACCCAGGATAGCGAACAGGTTTGAGGTCAGTACGATAAACGGGTCAGTGGTCACGGCGAAGATCGCCGGGATACTGTCGACCGCAAAGATCACGTCGCTGATTTCCACCATGATCAGCACCAGCAGCAGTGGCGTCGCAAACAGCACGCCGTTTTTGCGGGTGAAGAACTTCTCGCCGTCGAGATCGTCAGTCATGCGCAGATGCTTACGCAGCCAGCGCACCACAGGTTTTTCGCCCACCGCGCTGTCATCCTCTTTCGCCAGCGCCATTTTCACACCGGTGAACAGCAGGAAGGCACCGAACACATAGAGGATCCAGCTGAACTGCGTGACCAGCCAGCTACCGGCGAAGATCATGATGGTACGCAGCACGATAGCGCCTAATACCCCATAGATCAGCACCCGGCGCTGCAGATTGGCCGGAATAGAGAAGTAACTGAACAGCATCAGCCAGACGAAGACGTTATCCACCGCCAGCGCTTTTTCCAGCACGTAACCGGTCAGGAAGGCGAGCGTCTGCGTGTTAGCGACTTCACGTCCCGCGCTGCCCTCCAGATACCACCAGAAGGCGGCGCTGAACAGCAGTGAGACTGAAACCCAGATCAGCGACCAGACGGCCGCCTGTTTGAAAGACATGGTCTGCGCGCCACGGCGTCCCTGCAACAGCAGGTCGATAGCCAGCATGATAAGCACCACAACCGCAAAGCTGCCCCACAGTAAAGGCGTACCCACAGTTTGCATATTCGTATCCTGTCCGAAAAATAAAAAAAAACGGCTGAAGTCAGAAGACGTCAGCCGCTTATTTTTGTGTAAGCAAACCTCGCCTTCCGGCAAGGTCTCACTTACAACACAGAAATTGATTCCGGGTTGCCTGATGACCGGATGCTTTCGCATCGTAATGACGATCAATCAGCTTACAAGTTACTCCCCTTTGCAGGAGGGTAAGTTACGGTTTAGCCGCACAGGAAGCAACACCTCTCAGACATATTTAGAAATATTTACACAGCAGCCTGGTCGGCCGGGAAGATCACGCCGGTCTGGCGGCGTATCTCAGTCAGCAGCGATGCAGTAATCCGCGAAACCTCAAGCGAAGGGTGGTCCACCTGGCGCTGCTCAACCAGCCGGGCAAAAGCGGCGGCCTCATACAGCATAGTGTTGATATGCTGCGGCTGGCTCAGCGTCTGCTTTTCCGCGCCCCGCGGCACAAACGTCAGCTGCTGGCACTCCGATAACTTCTCTATCACCAGCGCGCCCGCTTCACCCTGAATCTCGCTGGGGAGGCTGGAATCACTCACCTTCGAATGCAGAATCGTCACATCGAAATCACCGTAACTCAGCACCACCACGCCGTGCGCGTCCACGCCGCTCGCAAGCAAAGTCGCGCTGGCCTGCACGCGATCTGGCTCGCCCCACAGCGTCACCGCCGAGGCCAGGCAGTAATAACCGATATCCATAATTGAGCCATTCGACCAGCGCGGATCAAAGGTATTGGGGTTCTCACCGTTGAGATAGCGTGGGTAGCGTGAGGAGTACTGGCAGTAATTCAGCAGCGCTTTTCGCAGTTTACCCACGTCAGGCAGTGCCTGCTGCAGCCGCAGGAAATTAGGCAGGCTGGCAGTTTTAAACGCCTCAAACAGCACCACCTGATGCTCACGGGCGCAGGCGATCATCTGTTCCACTTCTGCCAGGTTAGAGGCCAGCGGTTTTTCGCAAATCACATGCTTGCCGTGCGACATAAACAGCAGCGCCTGCTGGCAGTGCAGGGCGTTGGGGCTGGCCAGATAGACCGCATCGATCTCCGGGCTGGCGGCCAGCGCTTCCAGTGAGGTAAAGGTCTGTTTGCAGGGATAATCGGCGATAAAGGCCTCAGCCTGCTGCTGACTGCGTGAATAGACCGCACAGAGCTTCATCGCTCCGGTTTCATGAGCGGCATCAATAAACTGGCGTGTAATCCAGTTTGTTCCCACAATGGCAAAACGAATCACGTCATCTCTCCGGCAGCTGTAAAGCGGCAGAGTAACATCTCACCCACGCTGTGCAATGGTGCCGGGCGGGCAGGGATTGATCCTGCGATCCGCATTCCAATAATATGCGGAAGCGATGATGTTTATGTACCAACCAGGGAGCGCAGGTGAAAGCAAGTAAGCACGCATTAAACTGGACCACACTTCTGATCGCCATTCCGGTCGGGTGTGCGGCGTCGCTGGTGACGCTGGCTTTCCGCGGCGTGATTGAACTGATCAACCATCTGCTGTTTGCCCGCAGTGGCGAAATAACCGAATCCCTGCATCTCTGGCCGTGGATATTCTGGCCGCTGCTGGTGGGGGCGGGCGGCGTACTGGCGGGCTATTTTCTGCGTTATGCCGTTGCCATCGAGCAGCAGCAGACGGTGAAAACGGATTACCTTGAAGTGATCAACGCCCGGCTGGATGCGGTGCCGACCCGGACCTCACTGTTCCGCGCCTTATCGTCGATTGCCAGTATCGGCAGCGGCGCCTCGATAGGTAAAGAGGGGCCGATGGTGCAGCTCTCGGCACTGTGCGGCAGTGCGATTGGTCGCCTGTTACCGGCCTCACTTAACCTGAAAAACAGTGACGTGGTGGCGATGGCGGCGGCGGCGGGCCTCGCGTCGGTTTACCATGCGCCGCTGGCGTCGGCGATTTTTGTGGCGGAAATCGCCTTCGGCATTTCTGCGTTGCAGCGGCTGATCCCCCTGATCATCGCTGCCGCCACGGCGGTGATGACCATGTGGACGCTGGGTTTTCGCAGCGCGCTCTATCCGCTGGCAGACGCGAACTTCGCCATGGATCTCAGCAGCCTGCTGATGACGGTGGTGATTGGTCTGTGCGCCGGTCTGGCGGGCTGGATCGTGATTAAATGCATCGCCCGCAGCAAAGTGCTGTTCAGCCGGGTCGCCTCCCTGCCGCTGCGCCTCGGGGCGGGCGGCTTTGCGGTCGGCTTACTGGCGCTGATCTCCACTGATATCCTCGGCAACGGTTACGAGGTGATCGTCAAAGTGATGGCAGGGCACTACCTGCTGCCGGGTTTGCTGCTGTTGCTGGTGCTGAAAACCCTCGCTACCAGCCTGTCGGTAGGCTCGAACGCCGTCGGCGGACTCTTTACCCCTTCGCTGCTGATTGGCGCGCTGCTGGGGGTGATCATCGCGACGGTGGGTGCGGCGCTGCATCTGCCGCTCGGCAACGTGCTGCTCTATGCCGCGATTGGTATGGCGGCGGTGCTGGCAGCGGTCAGTCAGGCGCCGTTGATGGCGATGCTGATGGTGCTGGAGATGACGCTCAACAGCAGCCTGCTGTTTCCGCTGATGATCGCCACGGTGCTGGCGTCGATGGTGGTCTATCGCCTGCAATCCGCCAGTACCTATCCGGTCGTGAGTCATCACTTCAGCCGTTCAGAAGCGAAATATGATTTCGATAATATGCGCATTGCCGAGCTGATTATTGCGGGTGCGGCGTTGCAGCCGGAGGAGTCGGTGGGGCAGGCGCTGGCGGTCAGCTCCCTGAAGCGTGAACGCTATGTTTATGTGATCAACGCCGCGGGCGCTTTCCTCGGTGTGGTCTCGATTCATGAGATTTCGCGCCGGGTGCTGGCACAGGAGATCACCCTCGACTCACCGGTGCAGTGCGTGATGGATCAGGATTTCCCGGTGGTGTATCAGAATCAGAGTATGCGTGAGGGATGGGAAGCCTTTGCGGCGGTGACACTGGAGCGGTTGCCGGTGCTCAACAATCCGCAGGAACGGCGCTTTCTGGGGGCGCTGACCAAAACCAGTCTGATTCAGAAAGCGCAGGAGTTTCTTTAAGCCGCGTTGCCGCGCATCGCCTGGTCCGTCATCCACAGTCGCGCATCAAATTCGAGCTGGTGATAATCCGGCTCCATATGGCAGCAGAGCTGGTAGAACGCCTTATCGTGATCTTTCTCTTTAAGGTGTGCCAGCTCATGCACCACGATCATCCGCAGAAACGGCTCTGGCGCGAGGCGGAAAAAGGTCGAGATACGGATTTCCGCTTTCGCCTTAAGCTTACCGCCCTGAATCCGCGAGATGGCTGTGTGCAGCCCGAGTGCATGCTTCATCACCTTAATCTTGTTATCCCACATCACTTTGCTGATCGGCGGCGCATTGCGCATATAGCGATTTTTCAGCGCCTGCGTGTAGTCATACAGCGCTTTATCACTCATCACGTCATGAGTGTCAGGATAACGTTCCTGCAGGAACGCACCTAAGCGCTGATGGGCGATCAACGACTGAACCTGCTCAAGAAGGGGGGCAGGATAACCCTGAAGGTAGATCAGTGAGGACATTAGGGATTCCAGGCGAAAGACAGTATACTGCGCCCCCGATTTTGGGGCGAAAATCAACCAAAGTGTACCACGCCGGAGAATTCATGAGCCAACTTGAACTGAACGATCGCACACTGATCCTGCATCGCTTCCCGCAGATGCGTGACGAAAGTCCATTACAAGCCTGGGATGCGGCTGATGAATATCTGTTACAGCAGGCGCTGCCAGAGGGGCCGGTGCTGGTCTTCAACGACAGTTTCGGGGCCTTAACCTGCGCCCTGAATTCGCGTACCGTCTGGCACGTCAGCGACTCCTGGTTGAGCCAGCAGGCCGCCCGTCAGAACCTGACCTTTAATGGGCTGGATGACAGCGACGTTCACTTTGTTGATAGCCTGGCGGAACTGCCTGCTTCACCTGCGGCTGTGCTGATCAAGGTGCCTAAAACCCTGGCGCTGCTGGAGCACCAGCTGCGCGCCATTCGCGAAGTCGTCACGCCTGATACGGTGATTCTGGCGGCAGCGCGCGCCAAAGAGATCCATAACTCTACCCTGCAGCTGTTCGAACAGATCATTGGTGAAACCAAAACCTCACTGGCGTGGAAAAAAGCGCGTCTGATCTACAGCCAGTTCAGCAAGCCTGCACTGCGCGAGGCCACGCCGACGCTGGTCTGGCCGCTGGATGGCACCCCTTATCAGATTCACAACTACGCCAACGTCTTCTCGCGCGCTTCGCTGGATATCGGCGCACGGCTCTTTGTGCAGCATCTGCCGGAAAACATTGAGGGCGAGATTGTCGATCTCGGCTGTGGTAACGGCGTGGTGGGACTGGTGGCGCTGGAGCAGAACCCGCAGGCCGAGGTGCATTTCCTTGATGAGTCTTACATGGCGGTCGCTTCCAGCAAGCTTAACGTGGAAGTGAACCGTCCTGAGGATCTGTCACGCTGTCAGTTCCTGGTGAACAACGTGCTGAGCGGCTATCCGTCAGATCGGCTGCACGCGGTGCTGTGCAACCCGCCGTTCCATCAGCAGCACGCGGTGACCGATCACCTGGCATGGCAGATGTTCCGTGATGCCAAACGCTGCCTTCAGTATGGCGGCGAGTTGCGTATTGTCGGCAACCGCCACCTCGATTATCACCACAAGCTGAAGAAGCTGTTTGGTAACTGTACGCTGATCGCCTCTAACCAGAAGTTCGTGGTGCTTCGCGCGGTGAAAATGCGTTAGTCAGACGGTTAATGCCAGCTGCGTCGCCTGCGCAATCGCACGGCGCGCATCCAGCTCCTGCGCCACATCTGCACCGCCGATGACTGTCACCCTCTGTCCTTTTGCACGCAGCGCGGCTTCCAGTTCGCGCTGCGGCTCCTGTCCGGCACAGATAATCACATTATCGACCTCCAGCAACAGCGTTTCGCCGTTGCGCCGCAGATGCAGGCCGCTGTCATCAATCGCCAGATACTCAACGCCGCCCCACATCTCAACGCCCTGCGCCTGCAGACTGGCGCGATGGATCCAGCCGGTGGTTTTTGCCAGTCCGGCACCCGGTTTTCCCGATCGCCGTTGCAGCAGCCAGATTTGCCGTAACGCGGCAGGCGGCTCGGGTTTCATCACGCCGCCACGCTGCGTCAGGCTGTGGTCGATGCCCCATTCGGCATAAAACGCCGCCAGATCCTCGTCATGGGATGGCTGTGACAGATACTCCGCCACATCAAAGCCAATACCGCCTGCGCCGATAATCGCCACCCGTTTCCCCACCGGGCGCTTATCGCGCAGCACCTCCAGATAGCTCAGCACGCTGGGGTGGTCGATGCCCGGAATATCGGGCGTACGCGGCTGAATGCCGGTCGCCAGCACCACTTCATCGGCGTCACTCAGCTGATCCGCCGTCACCCGACAGCCCGTCTGAACCGTCACGCCTGCGGCCGCCAGCTCATGCCGGAAATAGCGCAGCGTTTCGCTGAACTCCGATTTGCCAGGAATCAGCCGGGCAATATTGAACTGGCCGCCTATCTCCGGCGCGGCCTCATAGAGGGTTACCTGATGGCCGCGCTGCGCCGCCTGTAGCGCAAACGCCATGCCGGCCGGACCGGCGCCCACTACGGCCAGCCTGCGCGGGGCGGTGCTGGCGATGACCGGCATCAGCGACTCATGGCAGGCGCGCGGATTGACCAGGCAGGAGGTGATTTTACCGGCGAACACCTGATCGAGGCAGGCCTGATTACAGGCAATGCAGGTGTTGATGCTGTCCGGTTCACCGCGCTGGGCTTTAGTGACAAAGGCGGGATCGGCGAGAAAAGGGCGCGCCATCGACACCATATCGGCGCAGCCGGACTGCAACAGCTGCTCGGCGACGGCGGGATGGTTGATGCGATTGGTTGCGATGACCGGCACCTTCACCTGTTCACGCAGGCGCTGCGTCACCCACGCAAAGGCCGCGCGCGGCACGCAGGTGGCGATGGTCGGGATGCGCGCCTCATGCCAGCCAATACCGGTATTAAACAGCGTGACGCCGCACTGCTCCAGCTCGCCCGCCAGCAACAGCGTCTCCTCCAGCGTACTGCCCTCTTCGATCAGGTCGAGCATCGACAACCGGAAGATGATGATAAAGGCGTCACCGGTCGCGGCGCGAACGGCGCGGGTAATCGCCAGTGCGAATTGCATCCGCTGCCGGAAGTCGCCACCCCAGCGATCGGTGCGCTGATTGGTGTGCTTCACCAGAAACTGATTAATCAGGTAGCCTTCGGAACCCATGATCTCCACGCCATCGTAGCCCGCCTGCTGTGCCAGTCGGGCGCAGCGGGCAAAGTCATCAATGGTCTGTTCAATCGCCGCCTCGCTCATCGCCTGTGGCGTAAACGGGTTAATTGGCGCCTGGCGTGCCGAGGGCGCAACCAGATCGGGCTGATAGCTGTAACGACCGGTATGCAGGATCTGCAGGGCGATTTTGCCCTGATGCTGATGTACCGCCTCCGTAATCTGCCGGTGCCAGTCACATTGCGTCTCGTCGGTGAGCATCGCGCCATGCGCGGTGGTGACACCCTGGGCATTGGGGGCGATGCCGCCGGTGACGATCAGCGCGACACCTTCACGCGCCCGCTCGCCGTAGAAAGCCGCCAGCCGGGCTGCGCCATCCGGGTGTTCTTCCAGTCCGGTGTGCATTGACCCCATCAGAAAGCGGTTTTTCAGTCGGGTAAAGCCAAGGTCAAGCGGCGTAAACAGCGCAGGATAATCAGGATTGACGGACATGATAGTCACTCACGGTAAAGTGGTCGGATGAGTTCACTCTAGCCACTTCTGCGTTAAAAAAAAGTGAAAGAATGTCAGGGTGTGAGTGAAATCATAAACAACGGCAGGGGAGTGAGGTGAGTAACAAAGAGTGGGCGGAGCTAGCCCGTGCCTTGCGCAAAGAAGTTAAGACCGCCATCCGTGGCCCGCGTCGCTTTGCGACAGGCGTCAGCGCCCGTCGCTGTTAAGATCACGCTAACTGCTGTCAGCGCGGTGCCAGAAAACCCATTAACGTCGACGGATCCACGAATAGCGGGAGTGATAGCCGCTACCGTGGTGGGTATTGAAGCGGTAGCTTGAACCGCTTTCGGCCATGCAGTAGGTGCAGACATTGACGTTATCGATCTGCGCAGCCGGCACACCCGCCTGCACCAGTAAATGCGTTGCCAGCGCAGGCAGATCGAACCAGACACCCTGCTGGCGGGCAGCGGCCTGTGGACGTTGCGCCAGAGGATTAACCGGCTGGTTCTGGTGCCAGCGCAGCCCGCTGGCCAATGCCGGGTTCTGCGCAATCTCCGCCAGCTGCGGTTCGGCCAGTTCATAACAGCAGGGGCCCATCGCCGGACCGATCGCCACCATCAGGTTCTGCGGCTCACAACCCTGTTCGCACAGTTTTTCAACCGCGCGGGTCAGCACACCCGCCAGCGTACCTTTGAGTCCGGCATGAACCGCGGCCACGATCCGCTGCTGGCGATCGGCGAACAGCACTGGCAGGCAGTCGGCAGTGTAGACCGCCACCGGGCGCGTCCCGCTGCCGATCACGCCGTCAGACTCGCAGCTTTTGGGTGGGATGTTCTCAATATCGGTGACCACGGTCGCGCTGTGGCGCTGATGTCCATAGGCGGCATCAGCGGGTGGTGGCTCTCCGGCTGGCTGAAACGCATATTCGAGCCACTCCAGCGAATCGAGCAATGGCGAGCGCGGGATCACGGCCATAGGAATCTCCTGTTATAACAGCGTGCGTTGGGCTGCCCACAGCTTACGTTAACTGCTACATTTTTGAAGCTTCTCCTCAGACCTTTCTCACCTTAAGGATGAAATGATGAAAACCTCCGCAAAACTGGCTGCATCCGGACTGGTCGCGCTGCTGCTTACCGGCTGCGCCTCGTCGACACATCAGACCGCGCAACAGCAACTCGGCCAGCAATCGGTGCTGGCGGTAAACTGGTTCCAGCAGTCTGGTGAATATCAGGCGCTGACCTGGCAGGCATTTAATACCGCGCGTATGGCGTTTGATCAGGCCCCCTCGCTGACTGGCAAACCCAAAGCGGTGATTGTCGATCTGGATGAGACGATGCTGGATAACAGTGCCTACAGCGCGTGGCAGGCGAAGAACGGCCAGCCGTTCAGCAGCAAAACCTGGTCAGCCTGGACACAGGCGCGGCAGGCGAAAGCGGTGCCGGGCGCGATAGAGTTTGCGCGTCATGTCACACAGAATGGCGGCACGCTGTTCTATGTGTCGAACCGCGATCAGAAAGATTACGCGGCCACGGTCGCTAACATGCAGCAGCTCGGCTTCCCCAACGTCAGCGATAAAACGGTACGTCTGAATACTGACAGCTCCAATAAGCAGGCGCGTTTCGATGCCATTAAAAATGCCGGCTATAACGTGGTGCTCTACGTTGGCGATAACCTCAACGATTTTGGTGGCGCGACCTGGCATCAGGGTAATCAGACGCGTCGTGATTTTGTGAATCTTAACCATCAGCAGTTTGGAACGCAGTTCATCGTGCTGCCGAATCCGCTCTACGGCGACTGGGAGAGCGGAATGGCGGAAAACTACAATAAACTGACGTCCGAACAGCAGCTGTCTGTGCGGGAATCGCGCCTGCAAAGCTGGAACGGTAAATAATTCGTCAAGAAAAAGAGCCTGACCGTGTCAGGCTCTGTTAAAACATGGTCCTGATTTACTTTCTCCCGTCACTATTTTGCTGCAAATTAAATTAATTATCTCTTGCTTCATTCTTATCTAAAATCAGGCATATCTGACTGGCTATCAGCAATTAAGCCGGTTGATCGTGCTAATGGTTAATTTTTTAATTAAGAGTATTCCTGGTAAAAAGCAGGCCGGTTGGTATGGCAGTGAATATCCCCTTGGTTAATGATTGTATTTTTTTGTCAGCAATAACTTTAGTTTATTATCTTTTATATTTTAATCTATTGATATTATTGATCTTAAAATGGTTTCCGCTAATTATTTCACTTCTCTGCTGCTTAATTAAATTTACTTACCCCTGACTCTTACTGACGCCGGATTGACAAATAGCATGATGTTAAAGTGCTGTGAAATATTGCTCGTGCATTGGTAATGGTTAGCGGCTATAACCTTTTTCTGTGACTCAGTTCTTATTTACCTGGCGGCTCACGCTTTATTTGTGAGCCGATACACTTTGTGGTTAGCCAGGATGCGACATCCCGGTAGTAGAGAGAAGATGATTGTGACGACACTTAAACCCTTATTAGCGAAAAATCGCAGTTGGGCATTACAGCGCCGCCAGCGTAATCCAGACTACTTTAAAAAATTCCTTCATCAGCAAAAGCCGCACTCGCTCTGGATAGGTTGTTCTGATAGTCGCGTTCCGGCAGAAGTCTTAACTGGCTCCCATCCTGGCGAACTCTTTGTGCATCGTAATATCGCCAACATGGTGATTGAGGACGATGACAATTTACTGAGCGTGCTGCAATACGCGCTCTTCTTTCTCGGTGTGAAACGCATTGTATTAAGCGGCCACTATGGCTGCGGTGGGGTGGAAGCCGCGCAGAATCTGCCGGGCAGCGTGCTGGACGGGCAGGAGAGCGCGCTGGCGAGACGCATTCAGACGTTGCGTCATGATATTCAGCATGGCCTGGCGGAAAGCCCCCCTTCAGACGCGGAGCCGGGTGAACAGCTCGATCGGCTGGTTGAGGCCAACGTTAAGGCGCAATTCGCCAGACTGGTGAAATCTGAACCGGTCCGGCAAATCTGGCAATCGGGCCAGGAACTGGAGGTGTTTGGTTGTGTTTATGACCTGCGCTCCGGCCATCTTAAAGAGCTGATTCATCAATCTGCAGAGGAACCTTCATTATGAACCTCGATACCCTGCGTCGTGATATTCCTGCGGGTCTGGTGGTGTTTCTGGTCGCCTTACCGCTCTGTCTTGGCATCGCACAGGCCAGCGGATTACCGCCGTTTGCCGGTCTGCTGACCGGTGTGATTGGCGGCCTGGTGGTCACATCACTGAGTCCGTCCCGGTTTGCCGTCAGCGGCCCGGCGGCAGGCCTTGTCACCATCGTCGTCGCCTCAATGGCGTCTCTGGGCAGTTTTTCCGCCTTTCTCACCGCGCTGATTATCGCCGGAGCACTGCAATGTCTGTTTGGCCTGCTGCGTGCCGGACGGTTTATTTCGCTGGTGCCGGGCAGCGTCATCAAAGGGATGCTGGCAGCGATCGGTTTGCTGCTGATCATGCAGCAGATCCCGGTGGCGCTGGGAGCCGCGGGCGATGCGGAGCTGGTTTCACTGGTGACCGGTGAGATGACCTTCTCGCTGCCTGCGGTAGCGGTAGCGGGTGTCGGCCTGGCCATTTTATGTCTCTGGACCACCGCACCGGTGAAGCGGATCAAAGCGCTGGCCTGGATCCCTGGGCCGCTGATTGCCGTGCTGATAGGCTGCCTTGCTACCGTCGTGGGTGGACGGCTGTTCCCGGAGATGACCAGCGGTCTGGCGCGCATTTCGTTGCCCGCTTTTGACAGCATTTCCGCGCTGATGGCAGAGCTGGAAAGGCCCGACTGGATGGCCTGGCAGAATCCGCAGGTCTGGGTTGTTGCGGTAACCTTAGCCCTGGTCGCCAGTCTGGAAACGCTGCTGAGTCAGGAGGCGCTGAAAAAACTGCGTCCTCAGACGCCCGCGCCGTCGCCTAACAAAGAGATGTTCGCGCAGGGCATCGGTAACCTGGCGGCCGGTTTTCTTGGCGCGATGCCGATAACGGCGGTGATCGTGCGCAGTTCGGTTAACGTCAGTGCGGGCGCGCAGACCAAACTGTCGATCTTCATTCACGGTGTGCTGCTGCTGATTTGTGGTATGTGGTTCAGTGAGATGCTGAACGCCATTCCGCTGGCCAGCCTCGCTGCCGTGCTGCTCTATACCGGCTACAAGCTGGCGACACCCAAACTGTTTATTGAGCAGTTCCGGATGGGCGCGCAGCAGTACGTGCCGTTTCTGGCCACCATCGTCGGTATTATCACGCTGGGCATGCTGGTCGGGATTGGTATCGGCATCGCCACGCAGATCCTCTACAGCATCTATAAAAGCCATCGCAACGCGCTGCAGCTCACCCGCTATGACGACCACTACGTGCTGCGCTTTCAGCAGAACCTGACCTTTATGCACAATCCAAAGCTGCAGGGATTGCTGGATGAGATCCCGGAAAACAGCGTCGTCATCGTCGATAACGACAATGCGGAATATATCGATCCCGACGTTAAAGCGGTGCTGAAAGATTTTGGCGATAACGCCGACAAACGCGGCATTCGCCTGAGTCAGTGGCCGGTTGCCGTAAAATAGCGTTTAGCGCAACGGTAAAGTCGTCAGAACAGCAAAAATCGGATATCTCGGATATCCGATTTTTTTATTTGCGATGCATAATAGAGCCCCAGTTTTTGCTGTCATCTGATGGGTTTAGCCTCAAAACGGTAACTTTTCTGAGTTAGCCCATGAAACGAGGTTTTATCGCCGGATGACATTGAGGATATTCAGGATTTAATCATTCTGACACCACGCGCCTGCCCAGGCTGGCGTGGACAGCCAGCCTCTCTGTGACAAGGTCCGGATGTATGCGCATACAGCTGTTTGAAGAGCACAACGTTAAGAAGAACGCATTTTCACTGTTTTTAATCACGTTGCTGTTTTGCTTTATCGGCGGACACCTGCGCTTTCCACAGGAGCTGTCGCTGTTCTGGCCGGTCAATGCGATCGTCACTGGCGTGATCGTCCGGAATCCTTTTCTGCATCAGACCCGCTATTACCTGGCCACCTTTGCTGCGATGGTGTTTAACGACACCGTTTTTTCAGGCTGGGCGCTCTCTGCTTTTACCCTCAACATGGCGAATCTTCTGTTTGTGCTGGTGGCGGTGACGCTGCTGGTAAAGCATCTTCAGCACGACTCCGGCAGCGAGCGTATAACCAGCGTGCTGCGCATTTTTCCGGCCTGTCTGCTGGCCGGACTGGCCTGCGCCAGCTGGGGGGCGCTGGCGCAGCAGGCCGATTTTAACAGCGGGCTGGTGACGGCCTGGGGCGAATGGTTCAGCGAACAGTTCTCAACCGGGCTGATGCTGCTGCCCTTTTTGCTGACGCGCGACTGGGCGTCGCTGTCGCCCCGGCAGTTTATGCAGATGCGCAAGCTGGCACCGGTTGTCGCCGTGATTTTTTCGCTGATGATTGGCGCGATGATGGGCGGCGCAGGCAGCCTGACGTTCCCGGTTCCGGCGCTGGTCTGGTGCGCCATCGTGCTGCCGATGCCGCTCACCAGCCTGGTGATTTTGCTCACCGGCATTAGCGAAATCATTCTGGTTTCGCACGGTGTGATGAATATCCAGGGCGATGACAATATGCTGCCGATCACCCATCTGACCTCGGCACGGCTGGGCGTGGCGACCATTGCGATCAGCCCGCTGATTGTGGCGGTGAGCATGGATGCGATTCGCCAGCTCAACCAGCGTCTGGCGCTGCGCGCCAACTATGACTTCCTGACCCGGCTGCTGTCGCGTTCCGGCCTCTATGAAAGTCTGCGTGCTGAGCCGATCTTCCCGGACCGCCGGGTGGGCGTGATCCTGCTGGATGTCGACTACTTCAAAGCGATTAATGACAATTTTGGTCATGATGCGGGTGACAGCGTGCTGGAAGAGATCGCCCGCCGTATGCAGCGCGTTGTGGGTAAAGAGGGGCGCATCTGCCGTTTTGGCGGCGAAGAGTTTGCGGTGGTGCTGTTCGACCAGAATCCGGAAAAGCTCTACTTTCTTGCTGAGAGCATCCGGCAGAAAATGGCGAAAGAGAAGTTCTGGCTGCAGGGCAGTACGGCCACGGTCACCGTCAGTCTGGGGCTGGCGCATGGCAGTGCCGGTGAGGCGACGGAGTGGCACCGCGTGATCAACCGGCTGATTTCCGCAGCCGATAAAAACCTCTATCTGTCGAAACGCAATGGCCGCAATCAGACCTCGCCGGTTAACTACCGTGCCATCACCAGCGACGTGGCATAACGCCACGCCGCCGGGTTCTGTCAGCTGACGCTGCTTTTCAGGGTACTGGCCTGCTGGTGGCGTTCAATCGCCAGGTCGATCAGACGACTGATCAGATCCTGATAGCTGAGTCCGGCTGCCTGCCACAGTTTCGGATACATGCTGATATTGGTGAAGCCGGGCAGGGTATTCACTTCGTTGACGATAATTTCGCCATCGGCAGTTAAAAACACATCGACGCGCGCCATGCCAAAGCACTCCAGCGCGGTAAAGGCCTTGATGGCAACCTCACGTATCGCATCGCTGGTTTCCGGTGAAATGGCTGCCGGGACCACCGTCTGCGCACCGCTCTCAGAGATATATTTGGTGTCATACGAGTAGAAAGCGTCATGCACCACCACTTCACCGCAGGGACTGGCTTCAGGGGCATCGTTGCCCAGCACCGCACACTCGATCTCGCGACCTTTGATACCCTGCTCAATCAGCACCTTGCGGTCAAAGGAGAAGGCCAGCGCCAGCGCGGCATCAAACTCTTCAATGCTATCCACTTTGCTGACGCCCACGGATGAACCCTGGTTGGCGGGTTTGATAAACAGCGGCAGGCCAAAGCGGGCAATGACTGCGCTGGCGTCCAGCTGTGCACGCTGGGCCTGGGTGACGCTCACCCACGGCGCGACGTTGAGGCCGGCGTCGCGCAGCAGGCGTTTGGTAAAATCTTTATCCATGCTGACCGCAGAGCCCAGCACGTCGGAACCGACAAAAGGTAACGAGGCCATACGCAACAGGCCCTGCAGGGAGCCATCTTCACCCAGCGTACCGTGCACAATAGGGAAGATAACGTCGATCTGCGACAGCGGATGGGCGTTATGACGGGTGATGATCTGCTGCTGAGTCGTGCCGGGCACCAGCGCCACATCTTCAGCGGCGTGATTCAGCGCGATCAGCGCCGGATTTTCAGCGTTAAGTAAGAAGTTTGAAGCATCGTTAAGACGCCAGTGTCCCTGCTTATCAATGCCCAGCAGCACCACGTCAAACCTGGTTTTGTCGATCGCCTCAAGGATATTTTTGGCCGACTGTAACGACACCTCATGCTCAGCCGATTTCCCGCCAAACACGATCCCTACCCGCAACTTTGTCATCAATTTTGCCCACTGAAAAAATCAAAACCACAAGATAGCATGGGCTTCGCGAGGGAAAACAGGGCAGGGCGACAGATAATTGTGAGCAGGCGATTAACCCTCGCCACTCACCAGATCGCTGTCGTTGAGCTGCCCGTGCTGACGCGGGTGGCAGCTCAACGGCCCGCTCGCAAAGGTCACTGAATCTCCTCTTTAACCTGATGCAGGCGGGGTGTCAGGTTTAACTTAACCTGATGCAGAGCCCAGCCTGACTTCAACCTGATGTTCCTGGCGATGGCTTTCCAGCGCTATTTCGTCACCGTCACACCGTTTGCCATCCAGCCACAGCTGATAGGTGCTGTCACCGCGAGTGACCCGGATGTTGTAGATCCCTTCCCCCTCACGGTAGACAATTTTTATCTCTGACCAGTCAGCGGGAAGCTGTGGCCGGACAGACAGCGCGTTGCCGCGCCGGGTTATCCCAAGCAGACTCTCACCGATAAGCTGATAGGTCCAGCCTGACGAGCCGGTATACCAGGTCCAGCCGCCTCGCCCGCTGTGGCCTTCGGCCGCATACACATCCGCAGCCATCACATAAGGTTCCGCTTTGTAGATCGCCATATCCTGTTGATTGCCACTATGATTAACCGGATTAATCATAGAGAGCAGGGACCAGGCGCGCTCTGTTTCACCCATCGCCGCAAAGGCCATAATCGCCCACAGAGCCCCATGGGTGTACTGACCGCCATTTTCCCTGACGCCCGGTAAATAACCGCGAATGTAGCCCGGATTTGGCCCTGCACCATCGAAAGGCGGAGTGAGCAATTTAATCAGCCGGTTATCCTTATCAACCAGATGCTGATAAAGCGCCGCCATCGCTGACCGGCATCTGGCGTCCTCGCCTGCGCCAGAGAGTACCGACCAGCTCTGGGCAATGGCGTCTATCCGGCACTCACTGTCAGCATGTGAACCGAGCGTCTGGCCACTGTCAAAAAAGCCGCGCAGATACCATTCGCCATCCCAGGCCGCATGGTTAAGCGCGGTTTTGAGCGTCTGCGCGTGCTCCTGACAGTGGCGGGCGGTATCGGTATCGCCGAACCGCACAGCCAGCGCGGCAAAGCGGTCCAGAACCGTATAGAGGAAGAAGCCGAGCCAGACGCTTTCACCCTTGCCGGCAATCCCGACGGTACTCATACCATCGTTCCAGTCCCCGGAGCCCATCAGCGGGAGGCCGTGCTGACCGAAAGTAAGGGCGTGGTTAACCGCGCGAACGCAGTGCTGCCATAGCGGTTCGTTAATCTTACTGACGCCCGGAAGCTCATAGACAGACTCTTCGTCCTCAGCCAGCAGGCGACCTTCAAGGTAGCTGACGGGCTGTGACAGCAGCGCAATATCATCGGTTGCCTGCACATAGCGGCACAGCGCATAAGGCAGCCACAGGTAGTCGTCGGAGCAGCGGGTTCTGACGCCGCGACCAGCAGGCGGATGCCACCAGTGCTGTACATCTCCCTCGATAAACTGGCGGGATGCACACAACAACAGCTGATCGCGCAGGCGCTGAGGGGCAGCGTGGGTCAGCGCCAGCGTATCCTGCAACTGATCGCGGAAACCAAAGGCACCACCGGATTGGTAATATCCGCTGCGCGCCAGCAAACGGCTGGCCAGCGTCTGGTACAGCAGCCAGCCGTTTGCCAGTAAATCGACCTCCGCTGCCGGTGTCTGGATTTGCACTTTAGTCAGTAGCTGGTGCCAGTGCTGTTTAACTTTGGACAGCTCGTTCTGAGCCTCCCCGGTGGAGAGGAACTGCTGCATCAGCGCGGTCACTGCACTCTCATCCTCACCGACGCCAAGGGCAAAAACAAAGCTGCGGCTGTCGCCGTCAATCAGTGTCGTCAGCGTCTGCAGCGCGGCGCAGGGATCCATTCCTGCCCCGGTGTTACCCGACAGACCACGAACATTCATCATCGCGGGCTGCCGTGTGGTGCCGTTACGACCCAGACACTCAAGCCGGTTGCCGCTGTGCGCAATCCGGGTACCTGTGACGGCAAAAAAAGCGGTCCGCGCAGAGCCCGTGCTGTTATAAAAGTTTCTGGCCAGAACCGCGCTGCCTGTCGCGATAGCGGCAGGGGACGTCACCACATGCCTTGCGGAGCGGCTTGCCAGCTCACCCAGAACCCATTCGACGTATCCGGTAATCGACAGATTACGCGTTTTGCCAGAGAGGTTACTCAGCGTCAGCAGGGAAAGTCTGACCGGCGCCTCCTCTGCCACGAACACCGTTAACGTGCTGCTGATGCCATACTCCGTGTGTTCAAACGTGCTGTAACCGAAGCCATGACGGGTCAGATAATCCCCCTTGCCGCGAACCGGAAGCGGCGTCGGGGACCAGACATCACCCGTCTCTTCATCACGCAGATAAAGCGCTTCGCCAGAGCTGTCACTGACGGGGTCATTGTGCCAGGGCGTCAGACGATATTCATGCGCATTTTCATACCAGCTATAGCCCTGACCACTCTCGGAAATGACGGTACCAGACTGGCTGTTGGCCAGCACATTGCACCACGGCGCAGGCGTCTGCTGCTGGCCGGAAAGAATGATGTGATATTCGCTGCCGTCCTCGTTGAAGCCACCAGTGCCATTAAAAAACTGCAACCGCTCCGGCGAAAAGGTGACGGCTGCAGGCGGCGGCGTCTTACTGACCGATGGAAACGCAAAAGCAGGCGGGGTGCGCACCGGTTTTAACAGCGTGCTGAGCTGATCGGCGAGGCTACCGTTCCTGCCTTCCAGCACGACAGCCGCAACGCTCAGCAACAATTGCAGATCGTCAGCGGAAAAACTTTCGGCTTTGCGGATAAATATGCCGCCAGGTTTGTCCGCCTGCTGCCGTTCATCTCCTGCAGGGATCAGGGTCGTGAGCTGATTGAACAGGTTCTGCTGGTAGCCGCCCTGGTCGCTGTTCAGGATGAGCAGATCGACCGTCAGCCCTTTTTGTCGCCAGTACTGATGCGCCTGAATGAGGGTGGTGACCAGATCGAGCTGATTAATGTTTTCTATCCGAACCAAAAGAATCGGCAGATCACCCGAAATCGCATGACGCCACAATGACTCCTGGCCCAGCCGGTTCTGCATCAGCGCGTCTGATTCGCCACGCATTTCGGCACTGGAAAACAGCACGGCACTGGCCAGCTGATTAAACAGGCTGGTATCTTCGGTGCGGATATTCAACTGACGCAAGGCGACCTGACTATGAGACCACGCCAGTTCAAACACCCGATCGGCGCTGATGTGGTTACGGTACTTCTCAATCAGCGCAATAGTGGTGTCACGTTTAAGTGTCACACCGTAAAGCATATCGATGGTGACGGCCTCTCCCGCTTTTAACGTCACTGACTGGCGAATTGATAACACGGGATCTAACACTGCCCCCTGCTGACCCGTTAATTCACTGCCCGGCATCAGCGCCTGAGCATCGGCTGGTGTCCTGCCGCGCCCGAGAAAACGAGCCCGGTCGGTTTCAAAAGAGGTCTGGCGGCCGGTATTGCCATGTATCGCCATCGCGTGAAACATCCATGCCGTCACTTCATTCTCTTCACGTGGCCGACGGTGAGCCAGAATCGCTTCCAGCCTGTCAACGATTTCAGTCTGGACGAACAGATTACTGAACGCAGGGTGGGCCATATCGCTGGCTGCTGGCGCCAGCACCACTTCGGTGTAGCTGGTGATATCGAACGGGCGGGTCTGACGGGAACGGTTAGTGACCGTGATGCGTCTGATCTCCACATCATCTTCCGGGGAGACCACGATATGCGTGTGAATGCTGAAGGTGGTGCCTGAAGCGTCAAACTCAATCCCGGCATCATTGAAACGGGTTTTATAATGGGGACGCTCGCAGCAGGTCGGCTGATAGCTATGAGCAATCACTTCGGCGGATTGTTGATCGGTAACGTAGCAGAACGTTCCGTAGTTGTTGCTGGTGCTATCCGCACGCCAGCGGGTGAGTGCCAGCCCCTTCCACTGGCTGTAGCCTGTCCCCGCGTGTGTCACCATCAGATGATAATCTGCATTGGAAAGCAGCTGCAGTTGTGGCTGGCGCGGATCTGAACCACTGAATTCACGCTGGTCGGGAATGCTGCGCTGCTGTTTAGGGTCACTGTTTTCGACAAAACTGCGGCGTGGGGTATAGAGCTCAATATCATCAGGCACTTTTTCCTGCAGCAGCAAACGCGAAGACTGAAACAGTGCGCTGGACATAAAGCGCGCGACCATGGGCGCATCCAGCAGCTGGTGAGAGAGTGCTAGCAATCCCATCGCCTGGTGATGGGCCATATATGATTTGACGATCGAAAACGGCTGACCGGGAGCCAGTCGATCCGCGGTGAAATCCAGCGCTTCGTAATAACCGTAGTCACCGCTGGCACCCATTTTTTTAAGCCTTATCAGATTAGCCGTCGCCTCCTGCGGCAGCACCATCAGCGCCAGCAGCGTCGCATAGGGCGCAACAACATGATTGTCATTCAGGCCGCGTTTCAGACCCAGTTCCGGCGTACCAAATGCCCGATACTGGTAGTTATGATTGACGTCAAACGCAGCGTAACCCGATTCCGAAACGCCCCAGGGCGTATCGGTGCTGTTACCCGAGGCTATCTGTTGCCTGACCGCCGATAACGCCATCTTTTCCAGCAGCGTGTCGAGGTAAACCGGCATGACCAGGTGCGGCATCAGGTATTCAAACATTGAGCCGCTCCATGACATCACGGCGGGCTGGTTATTCAGCTGAGTAAATAAGCGACCCAGTACAAACCAGCTCTTGGCCGGAAGCTGGCTGGTGGAGATAGCAAAGTAGTGCGTCAGGCGGACTTCTGAAGGGAAAAGGTCATATTTGCTGGCGTCCAGCAGACCGCTGTCCATGTTATAGCCCACGCTGAGTAAAGATGTGGCCGGATAATAGAGAAAGCGGAAGTCCATACTGGCGTGATCGCTGAGGCGGCTGTCCAGCTCCAGCAGGGCAGCCATCCGTTCGCGGGCGGCCCATATCGCAGTCTCTGCCTGTTTTTCCGGGAGCCCGGGGCGGTTCAGGTTCAACTCAGCGAGCCACAGCAATGACGGAATGTCGGCAGGCAGTGGCGCATCCGGGCTAACCCAGCTGAAAAGGAGGGCCCACTCCTGAGTAAAATCGACCAGCTGCTGGTGGAAAAGCGCCGGCCAGTTTAACCGCGTTGTCGGAAGATAAGCCTGTTCTGCCACCACGCTTAATGCCAGCAGAGCCTGCATCCCGGCGTGAAAATCGGCGGGTGAAGCGCGCTGCATCAGGCTTAGCTTAGCTGCGATTTGTTCCACAATGTCGCTGCGGGTGTCGCTCCGTTGGTCTTTAAGCAGTGAGAAGGTATCGGAGAGACCTTCCAGGATACAGGGGAGAGACATCACCGGCTGGTATTTCCACTGCGCCAGGCCAGCCTGAAGGGTCACAAGGTGAGCCGCCATATTACCGCTGTCTACCGTTGAGACGTAGCGTGGGTTCAGCGGTTTTAACGTCTGGGTGTCATACCAGTTATAAAGATGTCCTCTGAAATGCTCCATTCGATCAAGGGTATCGAGGGTGTCGAGCGTCCGGCTGATGACCCGATTCTGGCTGATATAACCAAAATCCCAGGCCGTCAGGTTTGCCAGCAGCGACAGGCCAATGTTGGTCGGTGAGGTCCGGTGGGCCACCCGCGACTCCGGAATCTCCTGCAGATTATCCGGCGGCAAATGGTTGTTATCACTGCTGGCAAATTCGTTAAACCAGGCCCAGGTTCTACGCGCGGTGCGACGCAAAAAGAGGCGCTGTTCCGCTGAAAGGCTGCCTGGCTGAGCGCGTTTAGGCTGGCTCATGCGGCTCAGTAACGCGGGGGCGACCGCCCACAATAAAGCGAGCGCCAGTGCGACATGCGTCATCAACGGCATGCTCAGGCTGGTCAGGAATACCAGAGCCGCGCCTGCTACCGGATTAATCCACATGCGGCGGTAGAAATGGCGCACATCAGGCTCGACAGGTTTCTGTGATGAAGCGCTTTTCCACTCGTTCAGAAAGCGGTGGCTGATAGTCAGGCGCCATAAGGTTACGATAATCGCCTTCAGCGACCAGTAACTCTCGTGAGGCAGGATGGCCAGCGCCAGGCCAGCGCGGGAGAGGCGGTTAAAGGCATCGGTGACCAGCATGGATAAATGCTGCCGCCAGGCACGCGTTTTACTTTTCGTCACCCCGTCGATTACCAACGCTGGCAGTCCCGGAAGCAGCAGAAAGAGCATGATGCATCCGACCCAGAATGCCGGGTTCGGTACTATCGTACACAGCATAAATACCAGCATCAGCAGGGCTGGTGCCACCAGGCTGCGGCGCAGATTGTCTGTTAATTTCCAGCGGGAAAGCGCACTGAGCGGGTTCTTTTGACGACTGCAATCTTCCTGCCGCACCTGCAACCGTAGCCAGTTAAGGAGCTGCCAGTCGCCCCGCACCCAGCGAAATCGTCGGGCAACATCGCTCAGATAACTATCCGGATATTGTTCATACAGGACGACGTTACTGACCACACCGGAGCGGGCATAGCACCCCTCAAGCAGGTCATGGCTCAGCACCAGATTTTCCGGACAGGTATTGCGTATCGCCCGGCTAAAGGCAGCGACATCGTAAATACCCTTGCCGACAAATGAGCCTTCACCAAACAGATCCTGATAAATATCGGATGAGAGTGAGGAGTAAGCATCATTCCCCGGAATGCTGCTGCACAGCCGGGCATAGCGGCTCTGACCGTTAACCGGTATCTCTTCAGCCAGACGAGGCTGCAGGATGGCATAGCCTTCAACCACCCGATTTTTGACATCGTCGAATACCGGCGCATTGAGCGGGTGGGCCATGACGCCAATCAGCTTATGCGCTGTCTCACGCGGCAGTATTGTGTCGCTGTCGAGAGTAATCACATATTTAACGCTGTGCAGCTGCGTCTGCGTGGCACCTACCGTGACGCTGAAGGCGTTTTCTTCACCCTGAAGCCAGCGATTCAGGGCATGGATCTTACCGCGCTTGCGTTCATACCCCATCCAGACGCCCTGAGAAATATTATGGGTGCGGTCACGGTGTAACAGGGAGAAGAGCGCAATGTCCGATTTACCCCCGCTGTAGCGCCGATTCAGCGCTTCCGTTTTCAGCACGGCGTAACGGATAAGCGCGGCGTCATGATGATGGTCCTGTTCGACGCTATCGGTAAAGTCGGTCAGCAACGCAAAACTGATATTCGTTAAGGCGTTACCGAGATAGCAGATTTCCAGAGAGCGCAACAGGGCGTCTGTTCCCTCATTGCTGCTGAGTAAACAGGGGATAACTACCAGTGTGCGGTCATGCTCCGGTACCGCCAGAGAATAATCGAGTCGGGGCAGGGGAAGGGGATGGCGGCTACGGGTGGTTAACTCGCTCAGCAACTGTAAGGCTAGCTGGCTGCTGACAATGATGGCGGGCAGCACCAGCAACCAGAGTAATGACGCCATGCCCGCCTGATGGGTGCTGTAGAGCATCTCGGCGGTAAACGCGGTTGTCAGCAGTAAAAGGCTGCCTAACCAGGAGAGTAAAGGAGTCTGGCTCAGATGCTGCCGGCTCCTGTTCAGCCACGTTACTTTAACGTCAAGCTGCTGTTCCAGTTGCTGAAATCCTTTATCCAGCAGGTAATAGCCGACATGCTGCTGACGCAGGGGAAGATCAGGCTGGCTGGCCAGCGTCAGCACAGCCTGGGCGACTTCACGTTCATCAAAGCGACTGTGCCGTGCCAGACGTTCAATCACGTGGCGGTAGTCATCGCGACTGTCAAAATGCATCAGCGGGTATGTCCCGGTGGGATCCTGCTGCAGGACTTTCTCAACCAGGCTGACGGATTCGACAAAGGCCTGCCAGTCAATTTCGCCGAGTTGCCGCAGGCCGGTAATACTGTTGCTGACAGAGAGCTGACTCAGGGCCAGCTGCCGGTTGAACTGCTCAATGACTTCCGAGGTTTTCCGGCCGGTATTTTCCAGCTGTTGTTCGACCCAGGTTAACGCCAGAGTATTGTTCTGGCCACTTAATCGCCGTTCAAGTTCAGCGACGAAAGCGCCGGAAACCTGCGGGTTCTGGCGGGCCATATCAGCGATGACCAGAATAACTTTTGACGCATCTTCGGCGGCAGTGGAGAGGATATCGCTGATCCACTGCTCCGCTTTATTACGTTCCTGATGTACCCTGGCGACGTCAGCCGCAATCCGGGCCAGATTGTTGATAAGCGCAAACCGTAACATGGCAGGCAGGGCCCACAGTTCGCCGAGCAGCAGGGGCGTAACGCGCTGGTAGGCAGCGATAAAAGGATGCAGGACGCTGGTTTCCAGTCTGCCATCGCTGTGCTTAATCATCTCCTCGGCGATAGCCTGGATGCGCAGGTAATGAGCCGACTCCTCCAGCATGGGCAGTCCTTTACCGAATTTGGCCGGTAACAGGTGCCGGACCAGACGGATCTGCTCTTCAATGATGTAAAAATTATCCAGTATCCAGACGGCCGCCGGTGTCTGGCTGCGTTTATCACCTTCACTCAGGATCTCTGCGCTGCGCGTCAATGACAGTTCATTATCTGCCAGCTGCTGCAACAGTCGGTAGGACCATTTTCCACCCGACAGAGTATGCGTTTTCGCTAATTTTTCGCCGTAATTATCCATTTGTTCAGCCGAAAAAATATCTGACCGGTGGGCCTGATAAATACCTTCAGTCGGGAACAAAGGAAAATGCTCATCGGGTAATTCACTTTCCCGGCTGAACCACGTCGTCAGTTTTATTTTCACACTCATTTCCTTGCGCTTGCGCAGCAGCTGGATCCGGAAAAAAAAGAAAGGATGACAAAAAGGAGCCAAAAGAAGGGCTGGAGATGATAAACAGGTGTAGATGATATTGATTATAGTCCTGTTTCCGTTATTCGTAGCTATCCTGATTAACCGGCTGGCGTTCTCTTATGGCGATAAAATAAAGTTAAAAAAAATAAACAGCTGCCTTCTCCTCACCTTAGCCCTGTTTAACATCAGAGCCGACAGATAAAAAAATTAATTTACCTCCACTGTGTTACGCTGATGGCAACATTTCAGAGGATAACGACATGACCTGGTTGAGCTTTCTCTTCGACGCGCTACACAGCAGCGAAACCAATACACAGTGTCCGGTGTGTAAAAAGTTTTCCAGACAGTCTGTAGCTAAAAAGAATAAAGGACAGGCAGTCTTATGCCCTCACTGTAAGTCATTGTATGTTATATAAAGTCCGTCGTCTTTTTATGTTGCGATCACCAGGCAGCAGCAAGTCATACTGTTTAACCCTATCCCTCATTGAGGCAATATCTTCGTAACATTAATTTCAATGTGCTGATAACTCTGCATTATCTTTCGTACTCGGTGAAATAACGCTTTGATTCACCCTGGTCGAGAAATTCGAATGGTGACAGTTGAATAATATCTGGTCCTGCAGACCACACTTCATTAACTCTTGAGATAATATCGCCTTCCTGAAGCGTCAGAAGGTTATTAATGCGTAACACAGCAAATCTGCCATTTTCAAATTCGACCTGATACAACGCAACTTTCTTCAGCGGCATGATGGTTCTTCCACGAATTACCCGGCAGCAGAGTTCAGCACTTGATGAACTTTTCATGATAAACCTCTAATCTATTCATACTCTTCTGTTCAATAAATTAATCTGCAGCATTGTGTATCTGACCTCAGTGCACACGTTGTGCAGATTTCAATTGGCCCGTTTTGACTGCATTTGTTCATATCCGTAAATATAGCGGGTTTATGAAAATAATCTGATACACCCTCTGCAGGGTTAAAAAGTGACTCCGGGGTATCAGTCGGGTTATCAGAGTGAGCATGAGTGGCGTCTTTTACAGGGAAAATGGTGGGTATGAGAGTGTGAGGTTAATCGGGGAAAGGGAGAGGTGAAACTACTGACGCGGCAATATACTGAAGCCTTTATCTCCCTAACGTAGTTTACCCGGCACGGCCCCGACCAGTGGAGATATGCGCACTAAGGCATCATCACGCCGCCTGTTGAGTTCGCGAAAGGCCGAACTTTCCATCTGATGGAATCGGACATCAATCAGCAGATTTCCGGCCTGCCGGGTTAGCTGGCGGTGGCTTAACAGAAAAATTTCAGATTTTTATAGGAAGAGAGAAACAAGGAAGGGGGATTTGAAGGATAAACAAAAAAGCCACCCTGAAAGCTAGCTTCAATATGCTGATTTAACAGGTAAAATTTGGTGGCCCCTGCTGGGCTTGAACCAGCGACCAAGCGATTATGAGTCCCAATTTAACGCGAGTTAAATCAGTAACTTACTGATTTTTATCTTTTATTTAGGCCGAATAATGATGAAAAGTGGCACATAGCGTTGCGCTCTGCTGCCACTTTGCTGCCAATTGGAATGGTCTTATGAGAGATAATTTCATTGAATTTATATGACCATTATAGAGACGCTGCGAAAATGAAAACTATTGACCAACTGAATAATTTGATTGTTAATAATGGTGGGCTTTTTTAGCTTATCGCTAAACCTGTTTAGATGTCCAACAAAAAAATTTAAATCTAAGCGATCAAGAACTGTAATGTAAAATGGTTTCTCAACAAAATTTCCATTGAAAAGATCATATTAGTCTTAGTAAGATAGTGAAATATAATTATTTGTGGAAGTATGATATCAAAAACAAGGAGAATATGATGTCAAATTCAAGCCTTATTAGTCTCGATAAAAAAATTGAAGAGTTGAAAGGTATTACTGAAAATCTTGATATTTTCAGTGTTTGCAATGTTCTTTTCCATAAAATGTTAATGTTTTCACAGGCAGCTCAAAGGATTGAGTTAAATTCACCAGCCCGGCAGATGTCATTTTTAATGGGCATAATGGTATCTCAAAAAAACAAAGGTGAAAAAGAATTTTCCGACGGTGATTACTCGAAAGTTTGTAAGATATTAAATGATGTGTTTTTCAAATATTTAAACGCCTATTTTCCGAGTAAAAAAGAAATTAGTCATGGCTTAACTGAGTCTTGGATTCAATCTAGGAAGGTTGCAATGCCTGCCTTTATTTCATACTTTTTCGAAAGCCAAAAGATAGCCACAGATGAAATTAGATTAAATATATTAGAGACAAACTTAAATTTTGAAAAAGAGATAGTAGAACACTTCGGCATATCACATAAAGATATGGTTTTAATTACAGATAGAATAGGTGATTTAATTCAATCTAACATGGATCGTATCCATGATATTGTCCATCGATTGAATGAAAAAAGGCTCGAGTTTGCAAATTCCGATGTTGAAAGATACTATGAAGTTTTGCAGGATTTACGAGAAACGTGTCCTCCATTGATGGAAGAATTCGCAAGATTAACAAATGAAAGTGCTTCATTTGAATTAGATGACATTGATGGGGTTAGTGCGGAGGTTTTAGAGCGATTTAAAGAATTATTTGTAGTTGTTAAAGGGAATGGTGGTGAGGTAAAATATATTACTGAAGAAAATGTGATTGATAGTTGCCCTATAATTACGCAAGATGGTTCTCGGTTTGCATTAACATCAGTTAATAATCTTTTCTTTGCTATAGAAAAAAGAATTGAACTTTTTTTCAAGGGCAGTTCGTCATATTCCGATAGATATAGAAAGGCTCGCGATAAAAAGTTAGAAACAGATGTTAGAAAAGCCTTTGAAGAATTGTTGCCAGTTGATGCGATTGTTTTAGAGAGTGTTTTTGAAAATAATAAGTCATTTAATGAACACGATATGTTTATTAAGGTGGGAAGAACAATTTTGATTGTGGAGGCTAAGGCTGCCCCACGTCGTGAGCCGTTAACGGACCCAAGTCGAGCGTTCACAAGAATTAGAGATGACTTTAAAAGAAAGTCGGGTATTCAAAGCGGTTGCGATCAGGCGTTAAGACTAAAAAAATTAATACTAGATAATGACGTCACGACCCTTTACGATAAAAAAGGAAACGAGTTATATACAATTAATAAAATGGATTTTGATGAGATTTTTTGTATTTGCGTGACAAAAGATGAATTCGGTTTATTAGCTACAGACTTGTCAATTCTTTTAGATAAGCCAGATGGTACTGATTACCCTTGGGTAGTGAAAATTACTGATCTAAAATTCTATTTTTCATGTCTGAGATATGTGGGCAAGAATTGGGATTATTTCATGAGTTACTTAAGGCAGAGAATTGAATTCATGGGGCTAATATTTTCATCTGACGAACTTGAAATAGCTGGATATCATATTAAGTATGGAGGCTTTGGGGATATCAAAAAAGAAGGGAATATATTAATTCCTGATATGAATGAGTCGACGATCTTTGATGAAATCCACATGGCTAAGTTTGAGGGAAAAGAATTTAAATTGCAATCAATGTTATCTGACTACAAAGAATTGGATAAAAGAAAAATAATCAACAAATTGGATAATAAAATTAAATCTGTAAAGAAAAGTAACAAAGATCAGAGGAAGGCTCGAAGAAAAAACAGAAGGTAATTTTTCAGAGCCTATTAATAATTGGTTTTAAGCTCCTAAAGAGTATTTTTCTGTAAGTTATTAAAAGCCGATTCATGCAGAAGTTAAAATTTAATCACATGTATGTTAATCGGCTCTGCATAATCTAATTACATGATTTTTTTAATTAAAAGCTGAAATTTTAGTAAGAGGATTTAGCAGCATTGCTTCAGATAGATGATCCGGGGCAAAGTGCGCATATCTCATAGTCACTTTGATATCCGTATGTCCTAGAATTCTTTGAAGCACCAGAATGTTGCCTCCATTCATCATAAAGTGGGATGCAAATGTGTGGCGTAAAACATGAGTAAGTTGGCCCGGCGGTGTTTCAATCCCGGCACGCTGCATTGCCTTTCTAAATGCTGAATAGCACGCCGCTAAGAGCGGCTGCGCTTTTCTGCTCGATGGCAATTCAGCCTGTAATTTTTCGGTTATCGGCACCGCTCGGTTTTTCTTGCCTTTAGTTTTCACGTAGATGATCTGACCGGCGCGGATTTGGTTCCCCTTCAAGCCTTCGGCCTCACTCCATCGTGCGCCAGTTGCCAGGCAAATTTTCACAATGGTCGTCAGATCTTTAGAGCGGCTGTTTTCACATTCGGCGAGTAGGGTCTTAATTTCCTCAATGGTGAGATACGCCATCTCAGATTCACTGATTTTAAACTCGCGCACGTTCTCTAACGGGTTTGGCGCGGCCCATTCATCTAACCGGCGTAGCTCGTTAAACATCGCCTTAAAATATGCCAGCTCTAAATTAATAGTGCGCGGCGTAACCGTCTTCACTCGGCTGGAGCGGGTGATCTTCCCGCTTAACCGTTGCTCGCGATAAGACGCAAAAATTTTTGCGTTAAACTCGGTTGCAAGTGGGTTCCCCATCGCCTCGCAGGCGAACGCCATTGTGGTTCGCCGCTTCTCACCATCCGCCAATGTAATGCCATGCGTGTTGAACCATAATTCAACCAGCTCAATTACCCGCCGCTTATCTGCCTTCTCTCCCAGCCAGGGCTTATCTTGAGCCTGCTCTTTTACGAACTTCTCATAGGATTGTGCTTCGCCCTTCGTCGCAAACTGGCGGCGAATCCTTTTGCCGTCACGGCCGTTTGGGAAAATCTGTGCCTGCCATTTCCCGTTGGGTAATTTGTTTATCGCCATTCCATGCCTTAAAGGTATTCGGTTCTAGTGATCACTTTGCCTAAAACTACGATGTCACTTGATTGGCATTCAAATGACGATTTCCCATTCTCAACACGTATTCTTCCACCGGGAAAACGTACCAGCTCTCGGATGCTGACTAACTTATCAATCTCGATAAGCCACAGCCCATCGACGATCTCGCCTTCATAGGTATCAACCAAATAAGTGCTTCTATCTGCATTGATCACAAAAGGGGCATTCAAGCCTTCGGGTAGTGATGCTTTATCCAGAATGAAATCATCCATGACTTCTAAGATCCCATTTGAAATTTTTTTGTGTGTAGCAATCACAACGCGGGATTCCTCCACTTCCATAAAGCGAGCACCTTTACCTGTAGTAAGCCAGGTAAGTGATGCTCCCGTTTCCACATGGCAGATGATCACCCAGTCAGCAGGGAAGGTATCGCGGGCTGAACGGTTGGCTAGCGTGCTTTGCGAGACGCCAAAATGGCTGCATAACGCCTGACGGCTGCTGAATCCGTATGCCTCAACTAAGCGAAAAATCACATCTTTACCACCCCGGTTACTCTCTACCGCTTCACGAACTAACTTTGCATTATGGCGATTTGTGTTTTTTGTCGTTGACATATCCGATTTGTGATCCTGCTCTTCGGTCTGTGATGAGATGAATAGCGTTTAATAGTGATATCTAATACCTAAACTGGGGAGTACTGCATCATGACTCGTAAACTTTCAACGCGCCCTTCAATCAATCTCGTGATTTCAGAACCGTACATTACTGTCGAAGAGTTCTGCCGCCGCACTGGTTACAAGGAGGGCGCCGTTCGTCAGATGTACCGCGAGAACCGTTTGCCCATCAGGAAGAAGGAGGGCTTAAACGCGCTTATCGAAATCAACATGGTTGCTCTCACTATCGAAGCCGCTTCCGGCTGCGAAATCACAATGCAGGGTTGATGTATCCATATTGGGATATATAAAGGGATTAATCATTTTTGATTTTCGTGTGTCCACACATACCTGAGCCTCGCAGCTATAGCAGTACAGGCCCGCATTCATTCCAATCCCACTATGACCTCCACCGTTGACGCTATCAGCGGCCTCGGCGCATCCATTGGCCTGAGCTGAGGGACTGATAATGATTTCACTGGCATCACGTCTTAAGCGTCAAAGCCCGTCCGTAGCTTACGGTAACGGCTGGGTCATGGGTGATAACGGCAAGCCATGGCATCCGTGCAACAGCCAAAAGCAACTGCTGCAGGGGCTGACCAGCAAACGCAAACCCGCCGGTTTCATGGCGCGTTTATTCAGGGGGTAACATGCAGCGAGTAACAGGCAACACAACCGCACAGCAAGGCCCGGCATCTTTTGCCAAAACTCATTTAACGGGCAATCGTGCTGATGCTGTTAACAAAATGTCGTTTGATGAGTTTCGGAAAAGCTGGCGGCAGCAGCGTGACAATAACGCTAACCCGTCACTGCGTTATTTCAACCGTCAGAATGACGAGTTTAAATTTTGCGTGTTAACCCTGGCTAACCGCGAAAATCCTAAAACATTTTCACAGGAGGAAATCGGAAAGCCGTTTGAATCCTTCTACGAATACCGCCGCGAATTAATCATCATGGCAATGAATAAAATGGCGCGCTGGGGAAAAATATTACCCCGACAGTTTTCTACCGCAGACTGTTTTTTTACCTGAGTAAATAAGACTCAAAAAATTAATGGCGTAAACCCGCCGGGCATTCTTTTGCCCTGAATCTGGAGAATTGGACGATGAGAAATACTGAAACCCGTAATTTTGAAGCCGACGCAGACACACTTAATGCACTGCTGAGCAAGGCCAAAACAGAACAGCGCAGCGATGATGTGCTGGCCGTGTCAATCCGCATCGCGGCGCTGGTCATCCATGCCCGCAAGCACGAAATGAGCGCACCGGAAATTATTGAGCTGCTGGATAAAGAGGCAGAACGTTTTGAGCATCAGGCGCGGGAGCTGCACTAATGGCCGATTCAATGGATTTAGTCCAGGCGCGCGTTGAGGAAGAACTGCAGCGCAATCTCGCTAATGCACGTCGCCAGCCCGCCGGGGCTGGTGAGTTCTTTTGCCTAGCCTGCGATGAGGCGATACTGGCTGCCCGTCGCCGCGCCGTGCAGGGCGTTACTCACTGCGTAACCTGTCAGGAAATCATCGAGCTGAAAAGCGCCCATTACAAAGGCGGTGCCGTATGAGTACGATACTCAAATGGGCGGGCAACAAGACTCGCCTCATGCCTGAGCTGCTTAATCATCTGCCGCTGGGGCAGCGACTTGTTGAGCCGTTCGCAGGTTCCTGCGCGGTGATGATGGCAACGGATTACCCGGCTTATCTAGTGGCTGACGTTAATCCCGACCTGATTAATCTTTACCGCCAGATTAAAGAGCACACGCGCCCATTTATCGTAGTGGCGATGAGCCTGTTTACCCAAAACAAAAGGGCAGAGGATTATTACCGCATCCGCGAAGCGTTTAATCACAACCCTGCCTTACCACTCCTTGAACGTGCCGCGCACTTCCTCTATCTGAACCGACATGGCTACCGTGGGCTTTGTCGTTACAACCGTAAGAGTGAATTTAATATCCCTTACGGAAACTATTCTGAACCTTATTTCCCCTTGGAAGAAATCGAAACGTTCGCAGCCAAAGCCCACCGTGCAACGTTTGTCTGGGCCGATTTCCGCGAGACGCTGAGCATGATACAGACCGGCGACGTCGTTTATTGCGATCCGCCCTATGACGGCACGTTTAGCGACTACCACGCAGGCGGATTTGATAAGGCCGCGCAGCAGGACTTGGCGAGCATGTTAACCAGCGTGTCAGATCGCTGCCCGGTCATCGCTTCAAACAGCGATACCGACTTCACGCGCACGCTTTTTAATGCCTACGAGCTGACCAGCATCAGGACTGCCCGCGCGGTTGGTGTGGCTGCAGGTGACGGTAAAAGCGCGGCAGAAATCATCGCCGTTCGTCGTCCTGCATCTGCCAGGGCTGCAGATGAGGCCGCTGCATGATAGAGCAGTACGCTTACCCGTGGAATGCACCACGGGAAGCCATCACCAGCCCTTATCCCACCTATGAGGAAATGCACAGCCGCAGTCAGATGATTGCAGGTTTAGTGCGTGCGCAGGAGCTGCTTGAGCTGCAGCCGACGCTGATCCAGATTGACGTTAAGCGTCGCATGAACGAGCTGGAAAAGTCACAGGGCATTGCCCACGCCAATGCGTACTTAACGAAAACCTTCGTCGAGCGCACATTGCCGCGTGTTGAATGCGTTAACGAGCAGTACCGGGTTAAGACTATGGACGTCAGCACCTTTAACCTGTTGGCGCAGAACGCCCCGAAAGAGAATGGCGCAGCGCGTGCCGGTGGCCAGCTGTGGGAGCTGATGAAGCGTTTTAACCGCCTGGCTGATATGTCGCGTGCCGATGTGGATTTGCTGGCCGGTGATATTGCCAGTTTCATTCTGGCCGAGCTGGTACAGGCACACGCGCAGGCAGCTGATGAATCAGATTATAAATACACGCACCGCGTCTACATGACAGCGGCGGCCATCACCCGCGAATTTAATCAGACGCCGCCACTGTGGGACAGGGTGACGTCCCGTTTCTTTGATCCGGAGGAAGTCACGCCCGCCGTGCTGCGTATGCAGACTGAAAAATGGTGGACGATGCGGCTACGCCGCGTGGCTGCGTCATGGCGGGAACACCTGCAGATTGCCCTGGCTAACGTCAGCAAAAAGCACACCCCCTACGCCAGCAGAATGACGGTTTCAGAATGGCGGGAACAGAAACGCCGTACCCGTGAGTTTTTAAAGGGCATGGAACTGGAAGACGAGGAAGGCAACCGCATCAGCCTGATTGAGAAATACGACGGCAGCGTGGCAAATCCGGCAATACGTCGCTGTGAGCTGATGACCCGCATTCGCGGCTTTGAAAATATCTGTAATGAGCTGGGCTATGTCGGGGAGTTTTACACGCTGACCGCGCCGTCACGCTATCACGCCACAATCAAAACCGGCCATCGTAACCGAAAATGGAATGGTGCCAGCCCCGCAGACACGCAGCGTTACCTTTGCAGCGTCTGGCAGCGCATCCGGGCAAAGCTGCACCGTGATGACATTCGAATCTTTGGCATTCGCGTTGCCGAACCCCACCACGACGCAACGCCACACTGGCACATGCTGATGTTTATGCGTCCCGAAGATGCGGATCAGGTGCGCCAGACAATCCGTGATTATGCCTTTCAGCAGGACAGCAACGAGCTGACCACGGATAAAGCCCGTAAAGCGCGCTTTCATGCCGAGGCCATCGATCCGGAAAAAGGCAGCGCTACGGGTTACGTGGCTAAATATATCTCTAAGAATATCGACGGTTACGCGCTGGATGGCGAGCTGGACGATGAAAGCGGCAAAGAGCTGAAAGAAACCGCCCCCGCCGTTTCTGCCTGGGCGGCCCGCTGGCACATCCGCCAGTTTCAGTTTGTCGGTGGTGCGCCGGTTACGGTTTACCGCGAGCTGCGCCGCATGGATGACGCCGACACCGCCCACGGCCTGAGTGTTTGCCGCTGCGCATGACGCGGCCGACGTGGGCGATTGGGCGGCCCGTTCGTGCGTCGTGATGAGCTGGCCGTGCGCACATGGTATCAGTCGGGCGATGAACTGAATGAGTACTGTGAAGAAACCGTGCGTATTAAGGGGATCTACGCAACTGAGGTTGGCGCAGATACTCCGATTTTAACCCGTCTGGCACAGTGGAAGATTGTCCCGAAACGTGCCGTTGATTTTGGTTTTGACCTTCAGGGCGCGCCCACGCCCTCTCGGAGTTCTGTCAATAACTGTACGGGGCGTTTGAGATCTGAGGATTCAAACCCGCCGGAAAGTGTGGAAGAAATAGACTTCACAGGGATGAGCCGTAAAGAACGGCGGCGGCTGCTGGCCCGACTGAGGGCAAAAAAGCCGGATAAAAAACACTTAGCGTTGCGGCGTCCAGACAAAATCGAGGCCGCGTGTGACAACGTGATCGGCCAGGTCAGAGATTTAAGCGGCGAAACCATCAGTCGCGGTCTGGCCGTGCGGCTGATAGGCGGTACGCAGACAGAAATTGCGGGAAAACTGTTCCGCAGTACCTGTTACGGTGATTTAGTGCGGCCATTCAAAAGCAAGGCTGACACTTCACGTAAAGACGAAATACTAATCCGTTTCAACAGGCTCGCTGAAAGGGCAAAGGCAGCCAACTTACTTAAAGCAGAAAGCGAAGCGCACAAAAAGTAAAGTTAAAAGTAAAAAAAATTTCACTTTAATAATTCTCTAATACACTGTGTTTATGTACAGTTTTTTGTAGGGAGAAAATGTTATGCAGGATTGTTTCTTTGAGTCATTGAAGTTACAGCGTATTGATTTATCTATGAAATTAGTCGCATCGAGCGATTGTAGTGAAGATGAAAAGAATCTGCCGTTCCAATGGGTGTCTGAGCTGACTGATGAGCTTATGAAAAAGGTCAGAAGCCACGAATATGCCCGTTTGATGGAAGTATCTGAATAGAAGGGCAAGGCTGGATATGGGCGGAAAAGACAGCTTTTACAGGATTGTCTATCACGGCCAGGTTCTTGAGCATTACAAAGAAGGTGAGTTCATTTTCTTTCAGCGCGCTAAAGAACAAGGTGGCGGCTACTGGTTGGGGCAGACGTTTGATGGCGTTTTTGTATTCACGCTGCCGCACCCAACAAAGTTTTGGGACGGTTGGGAATACCTGATCAGGTACGCACGCAGGCCGCCGCCAAAGCCTAATGTGATCGAATCCGGTGACACCTTCCCCCTTTTCTGAGCGCTGATGCGAGAGTGCATGTCTATGCTGCATGAATCCGCATGATCCCAAAAGGATCGTTTACCCTCTGGCCCACCAATATTGGTGGGCTTTTTCATAGGTCATGCAGGTGCATGAAAACCACTACGTAAAGCGGGCAGGCGTGGCAGGGGTACGAGCGCGCGCTGGCATGCTTTCTGTTTACTACAGGCGTAATTCATTATATTTTTTAATCCAAGGAATTTTTCATGGGCTAGGTGAATGAAATGCCATTAACAAAAATGCGCTTCGAACAGATAAATTTGTCAGATCCTTTCTTTGATTCTCTCAAAGATGATTATGAAGAGTTTGAAGATTGGTTCAAACGTAAGAGTGAGCTTGAAGCTTATGTCTCGCATAATGATTTAGGATTGATAGATGGGTTTCTATATTTAAAGGTAGAAAAACAAGCTTTAGATGACATGATCCCCATGCATGGGGTGAAAACTCGTGTCAAACTAGGTACCTTTAAAATAGATGCACATGGTACAAAGCTAGGTGAGAGATTTTTAAGAGTTATGTTTGATTATGCATGTAGAAATAGAATTAATGAAATTTATGTGACTATATTTGATAAACACGCAACATTAATTTCTCTTCTTACTAAATATGGCTTCGAGCTTGTTTCCAGAAAAAACAAAACTACAAAAGATGGTCAAGAAGGTGTATACTTTAAGACATTAATCTGGAGATGAATTGTGAACTTCAAAAATTACCCAATGGTGAAGCTTAATGGTAGGAATTTTCTATTAAGTATCTATCCGAGCTGGCATACAAGATTGTTTCCTGAATCAATCTTGAACAATGAAGACCCATCAACCATCAGGGATGTACCTTATACAAATAGTATTTTCAAAGTTTTTCTTTCTGGGATTAAAGGTCTTGAGAATTTGAAATGCGGAGACAATCTATTAATCTACAGGACCAGCGATGGTCAGGGACCAGCATTGTATCGTTCTGTCGCTACATCTGTATGCGTTGTTCAGGAAGTTAAACATATATCTGAGTTTAGCTCATATTTAGACTTCAAAAATTATTGTGCACCGCATAGTGTTTTTGAAGAATACGAACTACAAATGCTCTATAAAAAGAGAAATTATCCAAGTGTATTGAAGTTTACCTATAATTTCCCTCTTGAAAAAAGAGTTATCAGAAAGGAACTGATTGAAATTACAGGTTATGGTAACGATGATTATTGGGGTTTTTTAAAACTATCTGATGATCACTTCAAACAAATTCTTCTTGCTGGAAATGTTTATGAAAGTCTTATTGTCGATTAAGCCAGAATATGCTTATCTTATTTTGAAGGGGGTTAAAAGGTTTGAATTCAGAAAATCTATTTTTAAAAGAAAAGGTATTAAGACGGTAGTGATTTATGCAACGATGCCTGTTGGAAAGGTCATCGGTGAGTTTGATGTTGGTGAGGTCATTTCGTTGGAGCCTCAAAAACTTTGGCAATTAACAAAACCATATGCTGGCATTACAAAAGATTTTTTTGATGATTATTTTGGTACGAAAAAATTAGCTTTTGCTATATCGGTGGAGAATCCTAAGGAATATAAGAATCCACTCGCGATCGATGATTTTCTCCCAGGTGCCACACCACCTCAGTCATATAGATACATTTAGTGGTTAATTTTAATTTTTTTTGGATTTTTTTATGTTTGACAAACTTATACGTTTCTTGCGTTCAAAATCTTTAAATATACTTATCCTTTCAACTGTTTTGTCTACATTTGTATTTGCTTTTTATGCCGTATGGAAATACTGGAACCAATTCCATATTTATGGACTGAGTGAATCCACGGAGAAATGGGGGCAATTTGGGGATTTTGTTGGTGGAACCCTTAATCCACTGTTAGGCTTGGCATCTATTATCATTGTTTGCGTTACCTTATATACCACGTCAAAGTTTGGTGCCAAACAATCTTTTGAAACTTTACTTTTTGAACTAATAAAAATCCACAGGGAAAACCTTTTTTCTATTGAGATAGTTTATCCAGAAAACTCTGTTAAAGGCAGGCAGTGTTTTGATGATTTCTTGAATGAAATTAGATGGAATTATGACCATGAATTATATGATGTATTGGGTACTAACTAACAGCGCCACTCGCCTAACTGATTCTATTAACAAGTTCTTTGATGACTTCAATAATCAGAATGAATTGGGCCACTATTACAGAAATCTATATCTTATATTTAAACATATTGATGAGAGCTATATTCTTTCCAAAGCTGAAAAGAGTAAGTATGCTAAGATTGTTAGAGCCCAAATGTCATCCGCAGAAACAAATTTTCTATTTTTCAATTGCATGAGCACCAGAGGCGCATCTTTCAAGAAATTTATTGAAGAATATTCTTTATTACAAGGCTTGAATTCAGAATTGCTTGGTAGCTTAGGTGTCAATAGTACAATGCTATCCGCTGCCTTTAATGAAAAGGCATACAAAGACAATTGATTAATAGCCTAGTTAATAGGCTATATTTTTTGGCTATTATACATTCTAAATGTAATGAAATAACTTCCATCTTTCTATGATTGCTTCAATAGATATTTGGTGTTTAATGTCTATCTTTTTTTTGTCAAGATTGGCGTATTCTGATTTTTCTAGATTTTTTGCTATTCTTAAAGTCATGTCGCTAGGATTAATTGCGATTAAGTTTAAGTCAAATAGTGTGTGAAGATCAGCTCTCAATAACATCCCATTGCTAATGTGATTATGCGTTTTATTTCTGTATGGGAATATGTGTGCTGCCTCAAGTATATCAACGATCTTCGATTTGCTTATTGCGCATTGGGGGTGTGACTTGATTAATTTTTCTCGGAAAGATTTTTGTCCTCTTCTTTGTTTAATGCTCCTGTTAACGACGTCACGATAGTCTTCTTTTGAAAAAAGAGCTGGCGCCTCCATCGAATCATCTGATGATAATTCCTCAAGATAGTTTTCAACACCATTCAATAGACTCAATGCCCAATCAGTTCTTACTTCTTGGATGGATAGCTGTTTGTTGTGATTGATTATTTTGCTTTCCAGTAACAGATAAGGTTTTTTTAATTTAATAAATGATCCAGAGTAAAATGCCGAAAACTTCGTAATTGGAATGTGTTCAGTTTTAGCTTCTGCGAATTCATGTCCGTTGCTACATCTCCATTTGGGTTTTTTTTTGTTTCTTTTTCTAATTTTATCAGTATTGCAGTTGGGTATGATGCAGTCATTTATCTCTTTCGTTGTTTTTTTTCTTGATATGAAATCTATTTTTGTTACGCCTAGAATCTCACTCCTGTTATATACAATAACAATATCCCCTTCCTTCACTTGTTTGTGATTTGCCACTAAATTATCGTAAGAGTAGCTTTTAGTGGGGTTATCATCATAACCATTGTTTCCTTGATAACGTAATTCACTTTTCTTTATTGTTTTAAATGCCCAAGCTTTCAATACTGGCGTGTCCATCATTTCTCTCTTTAATCAAGCTTATATTCTTTGAATTTGATAATTTCACTACCCACCCAATTATTTAACTCGAGTAAGCGCGATTGTAAAGGTAGTAATTCATTTCTTACGAATACGAGACTGGCTTTCTCAATATCACCAAATCCCCCAACATTATTCGGCATTATACCCATCATTTGCGGCGGCACGTGGTGCGCGGCCATCATGTCGTCACGGCTCACGTTCTTGATATTCAGAAACTCATCCTTAGCCGCCACTTCTGACAGTGGGATGATCTGAATCCCGTCCTTCTTCCCGTTCGGCGAGTACATAAACAGATTGCGGAAGTTGCCCGGCCCCTTGGCGCTTTTCATCGCCTGGCGGATATTGTTCACGTCTTCCTGATTCTGCGCGGCGTCGGTCATGTACATGATGAAACCGGCGTGGCTGCCGTTAAGGTAGTATTTGCGGCGGAACAGCGTTGCCGACTCGTTTAGCAGGGTGGACGGGATCGCCGAAAGATACTCCGGCAGGCCGTAAACCTCCTGATTCAAATCCGGCTCCATCAGGTGAAACACGCTGCCCGGCGTGAACTGGTAGGGCTGCGTAGTCACGCTGTATTGCACAAACCAGTAGGTGTCTAAATCGGTGCCGCGTCGGGTGAATTTTGCCAGTGCCGGCTCAAGCGACAGCACGCCGCCGAGCCTGTTGGTGCGCTTCTCCAGATAGGCGTTGCCGAA
Organism: Pantoea agglomerans NBRC 102470; assembly: GCF_001598475.1. Taxonomy (GTDB): domain Bacteria; phylum Pseudomonadota; class Gammaproteobacteria; order Enterobacterales; family Enterobacteriaceae; genus Pantoea; species Pantoea agglomerans. Next base: position 304,916 of record NZ_BCZA01000004.1, on the reverse strand, counting down.
CACCAGATAGTCCTGCACAAAGCGGCTAAACGCCTGCTGGCTCAGCAGCGGGTGAGGAATGAAGGTGCTGGTCAGGATGTTGCGCTTCACGTTAATCGGCGAGCTGTGGTGCACGGCGGCGCGGAACGTGCGCGCTAGCCCGTCAAAGCTCACCGGCGGTTCGTACCATTTATCCATGACCACGCATTCCACGTAGTCGAGCAGCTCGCGACGGTCCAGCACCGGCACCGGGTCGCCAAAGGTGAACGCTTCTGCCGCCGGGCCACCGGTCATCTGTTCCTGCTGCACGAACTGCGTGCGCGTGCGGTTCCTGCGTTTGCTCATTTAAAAAATCTCCATAATGTTGCCGGTGTGGGCGGCTTCGCCCTGTAGCGGTTCGTTTGCCAGCGCATGCATGGTCGCCCACGCCAGATCGGCGTGGCTGGCTTCCTCGCTGCGGCTGGCTTCGTAGGTCGGGCGGTTGCCGCTGGCCGTGGTGGCGCGGCGGATTGCCATAAATGACTGCGCGATGTCGAGATGTCCGGCGTCGAACTCCAGACGCCCGCTGCTGATGATGTCGAACGCCTTCAGCACCAAGGCGTTTTTCACGTTCGGGTTGTAAACAAACTCCTTCACCGCCGGATAAAACATCTTCACGTTCTCGTATACGCCGAGGCCGACGCCGGTGGAGTCGATGCCGATATAGGTCACGTTATACTGCTGCGTCAGCTTTTTGATGGACTCGGCCTGCGCGCGGAAGTCCATGCCGCGCCACTGGTGGCGTTCCAGTATGCGGAACTTACCGCCCGGCACGGCAGGCGGGGCGATCACCACGCACCCGGCACTGTCGCCGTTCTGCGTACCTTTTGCCGGGTCGTAACCGATCCACACTTCGCGCCAGCCGAACGGGCGCAGCGCCAGCGCTTCGAAGTCGCTCCAGATTTCCCAGCTATGCAGGGCGCGGCCACCGATGCCGCCGGTAAAGTCGGCGCGGCAGTGGGCGGGCTGTTCTCATGATGGCGGGCAGCTGGATTAACGGCCAGGCAAACGCGCCCGCGTTTCGCCTGACGCTTGCCGGTGCGGACGTTACGCAGAAGATAGAGCAGCGGCTTATCAGCCTGACGCTGACCGATAACCGCGGCTTTGAGGCGGACCAGCTGGACATTGAGCTGGACGACGCGGACGGGCAGCTGATGATGCCGCGCCGGGGCGTTGAGCTGTCGCTGGCGCTGGGCTGGAAAGGGGAGGCGTTTTTCCCGAAAGGTACCTACACCGTGGACGAAATCGAGCACAGCGGCACAGCGGCACGCCGGACCGGCTGATCCTGCGCGCGCGCAGCGCGGACTTCCGCCAGACGCTGAACACGAAGCGCGAAAAGTCGTGGCACCAGACCAGCGTGGGCGAGGTGGTGAAAGAGATTGCCGGGCGGCACAAGCTCAAAACGGCGATGGGCGATGACGTGGCGAAGATGGCCGTGGACCATATCGACCAGACCAACGAGTCAGACGCCAGCTTCCTGATGCGGCTGGCGAAACAGTGCGGCGCGGTGGCCTGCATCAAAAACGGCAACCTGCTGTTTATCCGGCAGGGACAGGGCAAAACGGCCAGCGGCAAAGTGCTGCCCGCCATCACCCTCGTGCGCAAAGATGGCGACGGCCACCGCTTTACCCTGGCTGACCGTGACGCTTACACCGGCGTTATCGCGAGCTGGCTGCACACTCGCGAGCCTGAGAAGAAAACGGAAACCACGGTTAAGCGTAGACGCCGCAAGCCCGCCGCGCAGAAGAAGGAGCCGGAGGCGAAGCAGGGCGACTACCTGATCGGCACGGATGAGACCGTCCTGGTGCTGAGCCGCACCTACGCGAACCGGGCCAACGCCGAACGCGCCGCAAAAATGCAGTGGGAGCGTCTACAGCGCGGGGTGGCGACGTTCTCTATTCAGCTGGCGCGTGGTCGCGCCGATCTCTACACGGAAATGCCGGTAAAGGTGAGCGGGTTCAAGCAGCCTATTGATGCCGGGGAATGGATTATCACTACGCTGACGCACAACCTGAGCGCGGAAAACGGTTATACGACAAGTATTGAACTTGAAGTGAAAATAGATTCACTTGAAATGGAATAGTGCTATCGCAAAATGGTTAATTTGAGTAATATTTATCTCAATTGGGTTATGGAGACGACATTATGATGAATTGCCCTTTGTGCGGGAATGCCGCACATACCCGCAGCAGCTTTCAGGTATCAGCAACAACCAAAGAACGATATAACCAGTGCCAGAACATTAATTGCAGCTGTACGTTTAAATCTCATGAGACTGTATCAGAGATCATTATGAAGCCTGGAGCGGTCAAACAAGTGCCTCCACATCCGGGAAGAAATCAACAGCAACCATTGTGGCTATAATATATTTAGTATTTGTAAGTACTGTAAGAGCCGGTATTAATATTTTGTATCAAAAGGTCTAATTACTCTCAGGAAAAAAGAGAAAGTTGGATTTGAATAGAAAAAATAAATGAATATTTATAGCAGTTAAAGTTTGATGAAGTTTTATTAAAAATATCATGAAACATAAATTAAGAATGATTGGAAAGTAAAAATTGACGAAACCATCAAGATGGTTTCGTCTATTCATTAAATCATTGTTAAAAAACACTCTTCAACTATAAATTTTTTAAGGTATATCAAAAATTTCCTGCCATGAAGATGGAGATCCACTGTAAAATCTTGCTTCTTCAGAATCATCATCCTCATCTTCATTGTCCGCATCCCAAACACCAATAAAGTCCTCAGTCTGGCCCTCTGTCATAGTCAACATGATACTGTAAGGGGTTGAACCTTTACGCCTTAAATAATCTAATCGCTGATGATCTTGACGATCATAATAGCTGTTTCCTTCAATCTCGACATGGTAAATACTGCTCATGTGTTCATCTAGCACAACAAAATTTGCAGGGTCAGAGTGTTTTAATACAGCTTTGTGCAATAAAGCTGTATTAAACTGTGCTACTTCAGCAAGCAATGTACAGAAATAAATAACTTCATCTTGAATGCGAATATTACCATCTCCGCTTGCGGGAGCTTTGTATGATAATAGCTCTCTATTAGATTTAAGTTTTTTAAACATAATATCAAAACGGTTAGCAAGATCTCTATCGTATCTTGCAAGCCACTCGCGTGTCTTAATTCTGGCGCTTTTATGAGAAATGCTAAGAACATCTTCCTTGTCCCAATCTTCTGTTGGGAGAGTTAATACTACGCACCGTAAAATCGATAGCATGGCATAATAATGGAAATAAGGAATTGCAGCTCTTAAATTTTTCTCTTCTGCAAATTCAGATTGTTTAAGGATAACTGTAGCATTGAGAATCATCTTCGTACAAAAGTAGATGCGGCACACCCATTGTGAATTTCGCTCTGGATTCCATTCCTTAGCTAATGCTGAGTATTCCCGCCGGAACTTATTAACAACCGTAATAATTTTATCTTCACTAGTAATAGATTTTAATTCTCGATAAGAGTAGCACTCATCAACATCATCAATGATCATTTTAAATTCCTATAAGTAAGGCTGAATGGTTGAGCTTTATAATTTTGCTGTTTAGAATAAAGTGAATATTATAATTAATTAAATGATAATGGAAATGTATAATATCTAAAAATTTACCTTATCACTATCCTAGTTAAGGAAAATTTTCTTAATTAAAATTCAAAAAAAATTAATACTTATCAACGTTCGATGTCACATGTAATTTTGTGCGTTGAACGCATATCCATATTGTCCAGTGGGGGGATTTACCATCCCTTGATATCGGAAAAAATTTATCTAACGTTTATAAGGAAACCAATAGCCAAGGGGGGCTGAAACCTGAGGCATGAACCAATTTACAATACATCCTACGATAGCAGACAGGGTAAAAGAAATTCTGCTGCCATTTTGCTGCCAAAAGCAGATTCGCGCTACAAAAAAGCCACCTCGAAAGGTGGCTTAAAAGCATGATTTACATCACTAAATTTGGTGGCCCCTGCTGGGTTTGAACCAGCGACCAAGCGATTATGAGTCGCCTGCTCTAACCACTGAGCTAAGGGGCCAGCGGAGCGGGGATTATAAAGTATCTCTTCAGGGCAATCCAGCACTCAGCCACCGGTTGCTGAAATAAGCAGCAGTGATTTACCTGCTGATTTCTATAACAAATCTGGCGAACCGCGATCCTTAAGTCGCAAACAGGCACGGATTATGCTTCTCCGCGCCTTTAGTGAAACCGGACTTCAGTCATTATGGCTGATGGCTGACTCAGCGCTGACGATAACGGGATGCTGATTGATTCCGTGAAAGGTAGGGAACCATTGTGCCACGTGCCTGATCGTAGTCGTGCCACATCTGCAGATCTTCCAGCGCCGGAATGGTTACCGTCTCCTTGCTGTCGAGTCCGGAAAGCGCGGCGTCCACCATCTCATCAACGTCCATCAGCATTTCAGCCGGGATGTCATTAATAGACTGGCCTGCGCGGTCGAAAATCTCCGTACGGGTCGCACCGGGTAACACCGCCTGTACCTGCACGCCGCTCTCTGCGAGTTCACGCTGCATCGCACGCGTCAGAGTTAGTACATAAGACTTAGTGGCGTTATAAGCGCCGTTGAACATCTCGTGCACCAGCGACAGCACCGAGGCGATATTGATAATGATGCCGTTACCGCGTGCTTTGAAAGCCCGGCCAGCCGCCTGTGCCAGACGGGTGGGTGCCAGAATATTTAACGCCAGCATGCTGTTAATGCGTGTGATGTCCGCCTCCAGAAACTCACCCTCAACGTTCATGCCCGCGTTGTTCAGCAGCAGCGTAATCTGTGCGTTGTTCGCGAGCTCCGACTCCACGCGTTGCAGATCCTGCTCGTGCGTTAAGTCAGCCGCCATAACCGTCACCCGAATATCGTGCTGCTTTGCCAGTGCGTCAGCTAGGGTAGTGAGCCGCCCCTGATCGCGTGCGACCAGAATCAAATCATAACCGCGTGCTGCCAGTCGTTTTGCATAGGTCGCACCGATACCGCTGGATGCGCCGGTGATTAAAGCTGTGCCTGATTGTGACATCTCTTTTTCCTCGTATGATGGTCGTCATAATAGCCATCAATATGACGATCATCATATCTGTCGTCAGGCTGGAATATGATGACCGTAATAATTACTATAATAGCCAGACGCTACGTAGCAGACACCGCAGGAGATGAGATGGAGAAGCAGAGCAGCAAAGCGCATACGCGGCGGCGTATCCTTGAGGAGGCGGCGCGCGTGATGCGTGAAACCGGCACCGAAGGAATTGGTGTATCGGCGCTGATGAAGCGGGTCGGTCTGACACATGGCGGTTTTTATGCGCATTTTACCTCACGCGAGGAGCTGGTTGAGGAGGTACTGAAGCATATGTTTGCTGAAGCCGATACCTTCAAGCCCGCGGAGTCCGTGACCCAGCCAGCGCAGCAGCTGGCAGATTTTATTGATAGCTATCTTTCCGAGGCGCATCGCAATGCACCGGCGCAGGGCTGTCCATTAGCCGCTCTGGTGAGTGAAGTAGCTCATCTTCCACAGCCAACGCGGCAGATCTTCGCACAGGGCTTTAACGCGATGCATGCCGGTCTGGCGCAGATATTGCGTGAACTGAGGCTGCCCGATGCGGAAGCGCTGGCCTCCAGCATGCTCGCAGAGATGGTTGGTGCGCTGGCGCTGGCGCGAGCCTGTCCGGATGCTGAGCAGGCCAGCCAGATGCTGCAACGCAGCCGCGATGCGCTGAAGCAGCGTACGCTGGAGGTGGCGGCATGAGTGAACACGCGATCCGCGACATCATCAGTTCCGGTCTTGATGTGCTGTTCTGTGGCATTAACCCGGGTCAGTCAACCGCCCATCAGGGGTTCCACTTCGCGCATCCCGGCAACCGGTTCTGGAAAGTCATCCATCTGGCGGGATTCACCCAGCAGCAACTGAAGCCGGAAGAGGAGCAGCGCTTAACGGAGACCGGCTGCGGCATCACCATGCTGGTTGAGCGGCCCACGGTGCAGGCGAGTGAATTAGCGCCTGATGAGCTGCGCGATGGCGGCAAACGGCTGATGGAAAAGGTACTGGATTACCAGCCGGCTGCACTGGCTATCCTGGGTAAGGATGCGTTTCGTCGTGCTTTTAAGCAGAACAAAGTCGAATGGGGCAAACAGCCGATATGTATGGGGAAAACGCAGGTGTGGGTGTTGCCGAATCCCAGCGGCCTTAATCGCGCATCTCTGGACGAGATGGTAGAGGCGTATCGTCAGCTCTATGTGGAACTGCATGCGGGGAGCGAATGAATCTGCGCAGGGCAGGGGAGAGGCAGTAACAGGCAGGCATAAAAAACCCCGGCGAACCGGGGTTTTTGTCTGACTTAATCGTCGAGGAAGCTGCGCAGCACTTCCGAACGGCTCGGATGGCGCAGTTTACGCAGAGCTTTGGCTTCAATCTGACGAATACGCTCACGCGTAACGTCGAACTGTTTGCCCACTTCTTCCAGCGTATGGTCAGTGTTCATATCGATACCGAAACGCATGCGCAGCACTTTCGCTTCGCGCGCGGTCAGGCCAGCCAGCACGTCATGGGTAGCAGAACGCAGGCTCTCTGAGGTAGCAGAATCCAGCGGCAGCTCCAGCGTGGTGTCTTCGATAAAATCGCCCAGATGTGAATCTTCATCATCACCAATCGGCGTCTCCATAGAGATCGGCTCTTTAGCGATTTTCAGCACCTTGCGGATTTTATCTTCTGGCATCAGCATACGTTCAGCCAGCTCTTCCGGCGTAGGTTCGCGGCCCATCTCCTGCAGCATCTGGCGTGAAATACGGTTGAGCTTGTTGATGGTCTCAATCATATGCACCGGAATACGGATGGTACGCGCCTGGTCGGCGATAGAGCGGGTGATAGCCTGACGGATCCACCAGGTCGCATAGGTTGAGAACTTGTAACCACGGCGATATTCAAACTTATCTACCGCTTTCATCAGGCCGATATTACCTTCCTGAATCAGGTCAAGGAACTGCAGACCGCGGTTGGTATATTTCTTGGCAATCGAAATAACCAGACGCAGGTTAGCTTCCACCATCTCTTTCTTGGCGCGACGTGCTTTGGCTTCACCGATCGACATGCGACGGTTAATGTCTTTGACCTGTTCAATGGTCAGACCGGTCTCTTCTTCAACCTGCGCCAGTTTCTGCAGGGAACGTGTCACGTCGTCCTGCACTTCCAGCAGTTTTTCAGACCACGGCTTGTTCATGGCCAGAGCAGCTTTGAACCAGGTTTCATTGGTTTCGTTGCCGGTAAACAGCGTGATAAAGTTTTTCTTCGGCATTTTGCACAGCTCAATACAGAGCTTCATGATCAGACGTTCCTGCGTACGAACGCGTTCCATCATGGTGCGCATGCTGCCTACCAGGTAATCGAACTGCTTCGGTACCAGGCGGAACTGCTTGAAGACATCAGAGAGGTTCTGGATTTCAGCAACGGCGGCAGCATGACTGCGACCTTTGCTTTTAATCACTGCGCGGGTAGTTTCATACTGCTTACGCAGGTCAGAAAACTTCTCACGCGCCAGTTCCGGATCGATTGAGTTATCGTCGTCGGAGCTGTCATCATCCTCCTCATCTTCTTCTTCATCGTCCTTACGATCGGCTTCAGAAAGTTCAGAGCCCACGTGCGTTGCCGTTGGGGCGATATCTTCTTCTGCGTTAGGATCGACGAAACCGGTGATCAGATCGGAGAGGCGTGATTCGCCTGCTTCAACTTTGTCGTACTGATCCAGAAGATACGTAATCGCTTCAGGGTATTCGGCTACAGAACACTGAACCTGGTTGATACCGTCTTCAATACGCTTAGCGATGTCAATTTCGCCTTCGCGCGTCAGCAGTTCAACGGTACCCATTTCACGCATATACATGCGGACCGGGTCAGTGGTACGCCCGATTTCAGATTCAACGCTGGATAACACCTGAGCGGCATCTTCGTCAGTATCGGAGCTGTTTTCGTTCAGCATCAGATCGTCGGCATCCGGGGCTTCTTCAACCACCTGAATACCCATGTCGTTAATCATCTGGATGATGTCTTCGATCTGATCTGAGTCGACGATATCTTCCGGCAGATGGTCATTGACCTCAGCATAGGTCAGATAGCCTTGCTCCTTACCACGGGTGACAAGAAGCTTGAGCTGTGACTGCGGGTTTTGCTCCATAAGACGGTATCCACACTTCTGTTAAATTAGATTGGTGTCGGTCGGCAGCGAGCCAACAATAGCAGTAAAGGCATTTAATTCTTGCCGCTGCCTTCGTCGCGGCGTGGGCTTTGCCCATCAGTAATCGGCACTTAAGCCGCTTGTATAAACTCTGTGCTAAGGGCCTGGCTTACTTGCCATTCTTGTCCCCGGCAGTGCTCGCTTTCCTCACGTACTTCAGTACGCTCCGGAAGCTGTGCGCTGGCGGTGACCAGACTGGCTTCGACGCCTGCGGCCTTTAAATTTTGTGCTGCTGGCCTGGCTTACTTGCCATTCTGCTCCCCGGCAGTGCTCGCTTTCCTCACGTACTTCAGTACGCTCCGGAAGCTGTGCGCTGGCGGTGACCAGACTGACTTCGACGCCTGCGGCCTTAAAACTATATGCTGCGGGCCATTTCGATCCCGGACTGTTCACGGTAGTGAAACAGCTGGCAGCACTAAAACAGGCAATCTGCCCTTTCATCTGTCAGAACGGGCAGCGTGCTGAAAAACAGTTACTTTCTGGCAAACGCCTGACTGAGAGTCCAGAGTTCCCGGCGCTCATCGGCGCTCAGTCCCTGGGTGCGTTCACGCGCAATCAAAAACTCCAGGCGCTCTTCAAGAGCAGAGTCGTAGATGCTGGCCAGCGAGTCCTGGAACACCGCTTCGGCTTCCTCATCTACTATCATGTGGTTCCAGATCGCCAGTGTTTCAAGCGTCTGACTAAAATTTGTTCCGCGATATAACTCTAGTAGCTGACCGGTGGTCAATCCAGGATTCTCATTACAACGGCCCACTAATTCAATAAATAGCGGTAAACCCGGCATTTTTGACTCAGACAGCCCATCAAGCGAAGGCACCAGGGTGGCCAGCTGCGGACTCTGAATCAACAACGCGATCAGCACGCGCATAGTGGTACGCTTCAGCGGTGGCGCTACCGGCGTCGTTCCGCTTGCGGCCAGCTTCGGCATCAACTTTTCAAGCTGATTGTCGTCAAGAATACCCAGTTTATTCCCCAGTTCCTGACGCATATAAATACGTAAGGTCTCACCAGGGATCTGCGTAATCAGCGGTAAAGCCAGCGTGCTCAGGCGCGCTTTTCCGTCGCGTGAGCTCAGATCCACCTGCGGCAGCAGACTATCAAATAAAAACGAAGAGAGCGGCATCGCCTGCTCCATCCTCGCTTCGAAGGCGTCTTTACCCTCTTTGCGTACCAGCGTATCCGGGTCTTCACCATCGGGTAAAAACATAAAGCGTAGCTGACGACCATCATTCATGTAAGGCAATGCGGTTTCAAGCGCACGCCATGCCGCTTCACGACCCGCCCTGTCGCCGTCGTAGCAGCAGATCACGGTGTCGGTACTGCGGAACAGCAACTGAATGTGTTCAGCAGTGGTGGAGGTGCCTAATGACGCGACGGCATAATCTATCCCGTACTGCGCCAGCGCAACCACGTCCATGTATCCCTCAACCACTAACAGGCGGGCGGGTTCAGGATGGTTCTTAACGGCTTCATAAAGGCCATAGAGCTGGCGGCCTTTATGGAAAATAGGTGTTTCCGGCGAGTTCAGATACTTCGGCGTATCGTTACCCAGCACGCGTCCGCCAAAACCTATGACGCGTCCACGCTTATCGCGAATCGGAAACATGACGCGGTCGCGAAACCGGTCATAAGTACGGCCTTTGTCATTGCTGACCAGCATGCCCGCTTCCATCAATGACTCGCGATCTTCCGATTGCTTACCAAAACGCTTGAGAACGTTATCCCAGCCGGCTGGCGCGTAACCTATGGCGAAGTGATTGATGATTTCGGCGCTCAGACCACGACGATCAAGATAGTCGCGTGCTGGCTGCGCACTGGATTGCTGCAGACCCTGCTGATAAAAACCGTTCAGGTTCTCCATCAGCTGATACAGGCTCTGGCGCTGATGGCGTTCCATCTGGCTGGGCCCGCTGCCTGCTTCGTAAGGCACGTCTAAACCGTGGGAAGTGGCTAACTCTTCAATACTTTCCACAAACTCCAGACGATCAAAGTTCATTAAAAAGTCGATAGCGTTGCCGTGTGCACCACAGCCGAAACAGTGATAGAACTGCTTTTCGCCGTTTACGGTGAAAGAGGGCGTTTTTTCATTATGGAAAGGACAGCACGCATGGAAATTCTTACCCTGCTTTTTCAGCTTAACGCGGGCATCGATAAGATCCACGATATCCGTGCGGGCAAGTAAATCGTTGATAAATACGCGTGGAATTCGTCCAGCCATACGCCCCAGATTTTCAGCTCATAAACGGCAACAAGCCGCGCTTCCTTTCGGAAAGCACGGCCTTTTACTTGACTCTGTCTGCGTGAATCACGCGGTGGAGGCGAACCTCCGGAACGACTTAGTACAGACGAGTGCGGCGTGCGTTTTCGCGAGCCAGTTTCTTGGCGTGACGCTTAACTGCTGACGCTTTAGCGCGCTTACGTTCGGTAGTCGGTTTTTCATAGAACTCACGACGACGAACTTCAGCCAGAACGCCTGCTTTCTCGCATGAACGCTTGAAGCGACGCAGTGCTACGTCAAATGGCTCGTTTTCACGTACTTTAATTACCGGCATGTAACTCTCACCTCGATAAAATTCGGTTTTTGCTGCTGACTGCGGCGCCAGCACATTTCAAAATGGTGCAGCATTTTACTCCAACTCAAGTTGGTTTGTAAAGCACCATGGATAATTTGAAACCAACAGGAGCGTTTGCCTGTGCGGCTGCCGGTTTTTCCAGGGGCGGGAGTATAGCGCACTCTTTAGCCGACAGAAAATGACTTTTTACGGTGGATGCCCGCGCTGCACATCCAATTGCTGTGATAAACTGCGCGCCGCAAGAATGAGGTGATGCAATGCGAATTCTGGGTATTGAAACGTCGTGCGATGAAACCGGCATCGCAATCTATGATGACGAGGCCGGATTACTGGCTAACCAACTCTACAGCCAGGTAAAACTGCACGCCGATTATGGCGGCGTGGTGCCGGAACTGGCCTCACGTGATCACGTGCGGAAAACCGTGCCGTTGATTCAGGCTGCGCTGAAAGAGGCCGGTCTGGAGCCACAGCAGATCGACGCGGTGGCTTACACGGCAGGCCCTGGACTGGTCGGTGCGCTGCTGGTTGGTGCCACCATTGGCCGCGCCCTGGCGTTTGCCTGGAAAGTCCCCGCCGTGCCGGTCCACCATATGGAAGGCCACCTGCTGGCGCCGATGCTGGAAGAGAATCCGCCGGAATTTCCGTTTGTCGCACTCCTGGTGTCGGGCGGACATACGCAGCTGATTAGCGTCACCGGCATTGGTGAATATGCGCTGCTGGGTGAATCGATCGATGATGCGGCGGGTGAAGCGTTCGACAAAACGGCCAAGCTGCTTGGGCTGGATTATCCGGGCGGACCAATGCTGTCGAAGATGGCGCAGCAGGGCACGGCGGGACGTTTTACCTTCCCGCGTCCGATGACCGATCGTCCGGGCCTGGATTTCAGCTTCTCTGGCCTGAAAACCTTTGCCGCTAATACCATCCGCGCCAATGATGATGATGCTCAGACTCGTGCTGACATCGCCCGCGCTTTTGAAGATGCGGTGGTAGATACGCTGTCGATCAAATGTAAGCGTGCGCTGGATCAGACCGGCTTTAAGCGTCTGGTGATTGCCGGTGGCGTCAGCGCTAACCGCACACTGCGCGAGCAGATGGCGATCATGATGCAAAAGCGCGGCGGCGAAGTGTTCTACGCCCGCCCGGAGTTCTGTACCGATAACGGTGCGATGATCGCGTATGCGGGCATGGTGCGGTTAAAAGGCGGAACGCGGGGAGAGTTAAGCGTCAGCGTGCGACCGCGCTGGCCGCTGGCGGAACTGCCCGCCATCTGATGTGAAAAAAGCCGGCTCACAAGCCTGCATCTGGGGGAATCTGGCCGTAACGGATAAGCTCAACGCGCAGGGAACAGGGTCAGAGGAGGAAAGCGTCACGCGCCATGGATGGCGCGGGCCGAGCGGTCAGGGATGACGGCTTTTGCGTCTTTCCGATCTGACCCTGTTTCCTGCGCAGTCGCGGACATAAAGCCAGACTTTGTCGACACCTTCAGGCCAGCTTTTTTTATGGCTGAGATTTCTTTTTGCGCTTCCAGATCTTGCCTTCCTGGCCCCGCCACAGCCGCTGAATATTATCGTGATGACGCAGCAGGATCAGACAGGAGAGCATAGAAACCGGGAAGGTGAACTGCGGTTTGAACCACCAGACATAAAAAGGCGCGATCAGCGCGCTGACGATGGCACCCAGCGAGGAATAGCCGCTGAGTAAGACTGTTAACAGCCAGGTGCCGGTCACCAGCCCGGTTAAGTCCCAGCCAATCGGCGCAATCGCGCCAAATGCCGTCGCCACACCCTTGCCACCGCGAAAGTGAAAGAACACCGGATAGATATGACCCAGACAGGCGGCAATGGCGGTCAGGCCGAGATAGAGCGGAGTCACGTGCATCAGATAGGCCAGCCAGACCGGCACCATCCCTTTCAGCACATCAAACACTAATACGCTGGCTGCTGCGGTTTTACCGCCCAGACGCAGGACGTTAGTGGCACCCGGATTGCCGGAACCGTGTGTGCGCGGATCGGGCAGGCCTGCGAGTTTGCAAACCAGAATCGCACTGGAAATCGAACCGCAAAGATACGCGAAAATAATCATACCAAGCGCGAAAGCACTCATAACACCGTACCGTTCCCTTTAGGGTCGTTTTGATCTCTTTAACCGTGGATAATACGCATAATCAGCCGGAAGTGGTATCCGGCTTAGCCAAAAACAGAGACTCTCATCATGGATATCGTATTTATAGAACAACTCACGGTCTTCACCACTATTGGCGTTTACGACTGGGAACAGGGCATACAGCAGAAGCTGGTGCTCGATGTCGAAATGGCCTGGGATAACCGTCTGGCGGCCAGCAGCGACGATGTGAAAGATTGTCTCAGCTATGCGGATGTCTCCTCGGCGATTCTGACGCATCTTACCGGCAGTCGTTTTGCGCTGGTTGAACGGGTTGCTGAAGAAATCGCGGATCTGTTGATGAACCGTTTCAATTCGCCTGGCGTCCGCATAAAGGTAAGCAAACCGGGGGCTGTAGCCCAGGCAGCACAGGTTGGCGTGCGAATTGAGCGCGGGACTATTCCTAAATAAATACGATGTGATTGCCATCACAATGAAACCAAACCAAATTACTGTCTGTCATAGCGTGTACCGTTTCGTTACAGCAGGCGAAATGGTGTAGACCTTAAGGTTTAATTCAGGCTGATAGCGGCATGATTTCAGGCGATAGCCACGCGCTACCGCCTTTTTAATGGTTTTGAAACGGATAGAGGAAACATTTGATGGCAGATATTCATCAGCTTTGGGTAGCTGCAATCCTGGGCGTTGTGGAAGGGCTGACCGAATTTTTACCGGTCTCTTCCACAGGGCACATGATTATAGTGGGTCACCTGCTGGGCTTTGAGGGTGAAAAAGCCGAGACCTTTGAAGTTGTGATCCAGTTAGGATCGATTCTGGCTGTGGTAGTGATGTTCTGGCGCCGTCTGTTTGGCCTGATTGGCATCCACTTTGGCGAAGTCAAACATGAAGGCGTCGGCACTGGCCGTCTGTCGCTGATCCATATCCTGCTGGGTATGGTACCGGCGGTGGTCGTGGGTCTGGTGCTGCACGATCAGATCAAAACGCTGTTTAATCCAATCAACGTGATGTACGCCCTGGTGGTAGGTGGTGTGCTGCTGCTGGCAGCTGAGTACCTTAAGCCGAAACAGCCGAAAGCGGTGGGCGTCGATGATATTACCTATCGTCAGGCGTTGATGATTGGCTGTTTCCAGTGCTTAGCGCTGTGGCCGGGCTTCTCACGTTCCGGTGCAACCATCTCCGGTGGCATGCTGATGGGCGTGAGCCGCTATGCTGCGTCGGAGTTCTCCTTCATCCTGGCAGTGCCAATGATGATGGGTGCAACCGTACTGGATTTGTACAAGAGCATCGGCTTCCTGACGATGGCGGATTTCCCGATGTTCGCGGTGGGCTTTGTCACGGCGTTTATCGTGGCGCTGATTGCAATTAAAGCCTTCCTTCAGCTGATCAAACGCATCTCGTTTGTTTCGTTCGCGATCTACCGCTTTATTGTGGCAGCCGCGGTTTACATGGTCTTCATGTAAAGCCCACGCAGCCTGCTAGTCAGGCTGCGTAATCGCCAGACCCTGCGCGACGGCGTCAATCCGTCGTCGCGTCAACTCTTCCCGCACTTCTGCACCTTTAAATCCCGCTTCGACCACCGCTTTGGTCGGCACCGCCTGCGCCAGCGCAAAAGCACGACGCAGATAGTCACCCTGCGGATAAGGCATGCTCTCCAGTCCGGCTCGCCCGCGCGCATCCGCTTCACTGGTCAGCGCCATCTGCTCAACGCGCTGTGGCTTACGCCAGGCATCGATCCGGTCAAACAGTGCTACCAGCGACGCGGCAGATTGCCGTTCAATGGTGTGCACCACGTCGTGAAATTCGGTCACAATCAGCGCCAGATCGCGAATCGCGTTTGGCACCCGCAGTCGCTGGCACAGCGCCTCGACCAGCGGAACGCCCGCCAGGCCATGACCGTGGTGGCTGGGCCACAGCTCAGGCGGCGTCAGCGCCTTGCCGACGTCATGGAACAGCGTGGCGAAGCGCACCTCGATCTCACTGGAGAGGGCGGCGGCCATCGCCAGTGTCATCAGCGTATGGACGCCGGTGTCGATCTCCGGGTGCCACTTAATCGGCGCAGGAATACCAAACAGATTATCCAGCTCAGGAAACAGCACCTGCAACGCACCGCAGTCGCGCAGGACCTGAAAATAGACCTGCGGATTACGGGAACTCAGCGCCTTTTCCGTCTCTTTCCACACCCGCTCAGCAGTGAGATTCGACAGCTCGCCGCTTTCGGCCATCTGCTGCATCAGCTGCTGGGTTTCGGGGGCAATACGAAAGTTGAGATGGGCAAAACGCGCCGCAAAGCGCGCAACGCGCAGTACCCGCAGCGGATCTTCACTGAAGGCGTCGGAGACGTGACGCAGCAGGCGCAGGGCAATATCACGCTGGCCATTATAAGGATCAACCAGCACGCCGTTTTCATCCTGCGCAATCGCATTGATGGTCAGATCGCGGCGCTGTAAGTCCTGCTCCAGCGTCACGTCGGGCGCGGACCAGGTGACAAAACCGGTGTAGCCTTTCCCGTTTTTCCGCTCGGTACGTGCCAGCGCATACTCTTCGCGACTGACGGGATGCAGGAAAACGGGAAAATCGCGACCGACCTGGTGATAGCCCTGCTCAAGCATGGCTTCGGGCGTGGAACCTGTCACCACCCAATCTTTGTCTGTAACCGGCAGATTCAGCAGCGCATCACGCACCGCACCGCCAACAAGAAACGTCTTCACGCAAAACTCCAGAGAAAAAGAAATGACCTGCACGCCGGGCGCGTCCCGCGCCTGAAATCAGCGGTGCATATCATTTTATTGTTGCACAGATTCCCCGGATTGCAGACATGCCAAAAAGGGGATCCTGCGATCCCCTGCTCAAATCCGGCTAAATGGTGTCAGTTCATCCAGCGATCGCTTTTCTTACGGCGCGGCAGCATGTGCGGCAGTAACAGGCCCAGCAGCAGGCCGACGCCCAGCACGCCGCCGCCATACATAAACCACTGCATGATGATGGTGCGCTGCTTATCATCCAGCTGAACGTTAGCGGCGCTGACTTTCTTCTGCGCGACGATCAGCTCATTTTTCAGCTTCTGATTCTCGCCTTTCAGCCCGTTGATAACGCCGTCGCTGCTGGCGACTTTGTTCTGCATCTCAGCCGTGCGCTGGTTCCAGCTGTTGTCGATGTTATCCAGTTTGGCGGTCAGATCTTTCACCTGCTGCTCAAGCTGAGGCACCCGGGTGCGCAGGCTCGGATTAGCACTGAGCTGCGACAGGGGAATCCAGGTGGTACGGCCTTCCGAATCACGGATCTGGCCATAATGCGTGTCATTGTTGGTCTGTAACAGCTGCACCTCTTCCCCGGCGTTCAGCTTACCGAGCAGGCGAAACTGATCGCCCGGTCCGCTGCGAACCCAGGTTGAAAGTTCATCAGAAACATAGCGTTTTTCTTCGGCATGGGCAGGTGCAAGGGTGCTAAGGGCAAGCAAAGTGAGTCCAGCGAGAGTAATTTTTTTCATTCGATTTCGTTTGGCTTAGTCTGACTAAAAATTTACCGGCACAGTCTGGAGAGGCCTCGCATAAATCTGAATGAGAACTATCCTGGTCTCATGAGAGTGCGAAAAGGTCTGCGAAAGAGCAAAGAAAGCAGAGACAGCGCGGCTTCTGTGCATTAATCTTCGCCTGATAACCCCTTGCCCTCCAGGCGACAGCTTGAGTAACCTGCTGATAATCGCCTGAAATATGCAGGAAACACCCTCTTAAGTGCCAGCGGCGTAGTGAATAAAAAATTATGACCATCGAAATCGAACTAAAGTTCATTGCAACTCCACAGGCGGCCGGGAAACTGGCTGAACTGCTCTCCACTCTGCCGCATCAGCATCAGGCTGCTCGCGAGCTGACCAACATCTACTTTGAAACCGACGACAACCAGCTACGACGCTGGGATATGGGATTGCGTATCCGCGGCGTAGACCAGCGTTATGAAATGACGCTGAAAGCGGCGGGGCAGACGCTCGGCGGACTGCATCAGCGCCCGGAATACAACGTTGAGCTCAGCGAACCGGTTCTGGACATTGCACGCCTGCCGGCAGAGATCTGGCCGCAGGGCACCGATGTCGCGGCGCTGCAGCCGCGCTTGCAGCCCCTGTTCACCACCCATTTCCAGCGCGAGATCTGGCTGATCACCACAGGCAACAGTGAAATTGAAGTGGCGTTTGATCAGGGCGAGGTCACGGCAGGTGATCTCAGCGAACCGCTGTGCGAGATCGAGCTGGAGCTGAAACGTGGCGAACGCCAGGATCTGCTGGCCTTCGCACAGCAGCTGGTGGCGCTGGGCGGTCTGCGTATGGGCAGCCTGAGCAAAGCTGCCCGCGGCTATCAGCTGGCGCAGGGGAATCCGCCGCGCCAGATACAGCCTTTCCCGCTGCTGAAAGCGGGCGCCAAAGCCACCGTAGAGCAGGGCATGGTGGCCGCGATGTCAGCAGGACTTCATCACTGGCAATATCATGAAGAAGTCTGGCTGCGCGGCAATGCGGCGGCCCAGGATGCGGTGCGCGAAGCGCTGGATCTGCTGCGTCAGGCGTTCAGCCTGTTTGGTGCGCTGGTGCCGCGTAAAGCCAGCAGTGCGCTGCGTCAGCAGCTGACCACGCTGGAAGAGACGCTGGTGAATGAAGAGCAGGATGCTGCCACTTTCTGCTTATCTTCCCTCTCGGTTGAGACGCAGCTGGCGCTGACACACTGGCTGGCTGAATCTCAGTGGCGTCAGTGGATCGATGCCAAAGGGGAAGCCAAGCTGCAGGGTTCCTATAAACGCTTCAGCGACATTATGCTGAGCCGCGTCAATGCCGATCTGAGAGAAACGTTCATCACGGTAAAACAACCCAACGAGTATCAGGACAAAGCTACCCGTCTGGCGCGTCAATTGCTTACCGTCCACCTGCTGGCGGGATTCTATCCGTCTGAGGCGGTCGTGAGCTGGCTCGACCCGTGGCAACAGCTGCTGTCGGCAATTCATGAAAAACAGACGTCCGGGTTAGCCTGGCTGGCGATGCAGGCGCTGAAACAGCCTCCGTTCTGGCTCACCAGCGGCGCTGGTCGCTAACGGGCATTCCGTCACGCCATCAAGGAGGGAGTTATGTTGTCAGCACTTCCCGCGTTGCTACGCGACCAGGCCGAAGAGGCCGCCCGACAGATTGGGGTTCCGCTGGCTTCGTTAAGCCCGGAGCAGGCTGCCGGACTGGCTTTCAGCGATTTTGTGCTGGAAAACCTGCAACAACATCCCGATTGGTGGCAGGCGATGCTCGACCAGCCGCCGCAGCCTGATGAGTGGCAACACTACTCTGCGTGGCTCAATCATGCGCTTAGCGGCATCGACAGTGAAGCGAGCCTGATGCGCGAACTGCGGCTGTTTCGTCGCCG
Source organism: Pantoea agglomerans NBRC 102470 (assembly GCF_001598475.1). GTDB lineage: Bacteria > Pseudomonadota > Gammaproteobacteria > Enterobacterales > Enterobacteriaceae > Pantoea > Pantoea agglomerans. Next base: position 286,571 of record NZ_BCZA01000004.1, on the reverse strand, counting down.
TATGCTGGTACGCATCGCCTGGATGCAGTCTCTGCAGCACGCTACAACCGAACAGAGCCTGCAACAGCTCAGCGCATTAGCCGAAGTGCTGATCAGCCGGGCGCGTGACTGGGTTTATCAGGATTGCTGTCGTGATTTTGGTACGCCCTGTAATGCGGACGGCGACGCGCAGCCGATGCTGATTCTGGGCATGGGCAAGCTGGGCGGCGGCGAACTCAATTTTTCTTCTGATATTGACCTGATTTTTGCCTGGCCGGAAAACGGCACAACGCGTGGCGGACGGCGTGAACTCGACAACGCTCAGTTCTTTACTCGCATGGGACAGCGGCTGATCAAAGTGCTGGACCAACCCACCATGGATGGCTTTGTCTATCGGGTGGATATGCGGTTGCGCCCGTTTGGCGACAGCGGCCCGCTGGTGATGAGCTTTGCCGCGCTGGAAGATTATTACCAGGAGCAGGGACGCGACTGGGAGCGTTACGCCATGGTCAAGGCGCGGCTGATGGGTGATGACCACGATCGCTGGAGCCTGGAGCTGCAGCAGATGCTGCGGCCATTCGTTTACCGCCGCTACATCGACTTCAGCGTGATCCAGTCGCTGCGTAACATGAAAGGGATGATCAGCCGCGAAGTGCGGCGACGCGGGCTGAAAAACAATATCAAACTGGGCGCGGGCGGCATCCGTGAAACCGAATTTATCGTGCAGGTATTCCAGCTGATTCGCGGCGGACGTGAGCGCTCGTTGCAGCTGCGCTCACTGCTGCCGACGCTGGAGGCGATCAAAACCCTGGCCCTGCTGCCCGCGGAACAGGTCGATGCGTTGCGTGTTGCCTACCTGTTCCTGCGGCGGCTGGAGAATCTGCTGCAAAGCCTGGGCGACGAGCAGACCCAGACCCTGCCAGAGGATGAACTGCATCGTGCCCGGCTGGCGTGGGCGATGGATTGTGCCGACTGGCCTGCTCTGATGACCCGGCTCGACGGCCAGATGGCGGCGGTGCGCGCTATCTTCGATGAGCTGATTGGCGAAGATACCCCTGAGATTGGCGATCAGCGTGAGCTGGCAGAGTTTCAGGTGCTGTGGCAGGACCAGCTGGAGGATAGCGAACTGGCGCCGCTGGTGCCGCAACTCAGTGACGAACAGCGGCTTACGCTGCACCAGACGCTGGAGGCGTTTCGTCAGGATATCAACCGGCGCACCATCGGCCCGCGTGGCCGTCAGGCGCTGGACCAGCTGATGCCGCGTCTGCTGAGCGAAGTCTGCCCGCGTGAAGATGCGGCGGTGACGCTCGGCCGCCTGACGCCGCTGCTGATCGGCGTGCTGACCCGCAGCACCTATCTGGAGCTGCTGACCGAATATCACGGTGCGCTGCGCCACTTAATTCGCCTGTGCGCCGCCTCACCGATGATAGCCAGCCAGCTGGCGCGTCATCCCTTATTGCTGGATGAACTGCTCGATCCCGCCACGCTCTATCAGCCAACCGCCACCGATGCCTATCGCGATGAGCTGCGACAGTATCTGCTGCGCATCCCTACCGAGGACGAAGAGCAGCAGCTGGAAGCGGTGCGGCAGTTTAAGCAGGCACAGCATCTGCGTATTGCTGCCGCCGACATCGCCGGAACGCTGCCGGTGATGAAAGTCAGCGATCATCTTACCTGGCTGGCTGAAGCGATTATCGAATCTGTGGTGCGCCAGGCGTGGAATATGATGGTGCAGCGTTACGGCCGTCCTTCGCATCTGAGTAATGAACATGAACGCGGTTTTGCCGTGCTGGGCTACGGCAAACTGGGGGGCTGGGAGCTGGGTTACAGTTCTGACCTCGATTTGGTGTTCCTGCATGACTGCCCGGCAGACGCGGTGACAGAAGGGGAGCGCAGCATCGATGGCCGTCAGTTCTATCTGCGCCTTGCCCAACGCATCATGCATCTCTTCAGTACCCGCACCTCCTCCGGCATTCTCTACGAAGTGGATGCGCGCCTGCGTCCTTCGGGCGCGGCGGGCATGCTGGTCAGTACCTTTGCGGCCTTTGAAGAGTATCAGCGCAGTGAAGCCTGGACCTGGGAGCATCAGGCGCTGGTCCGGGCACGCGTCGTCTTTGGCGCGGCGGCACTGGGTGAACGTTTCAGCGTGATTCGTCAGGCGATTCTGTCGCTGCCACGTGCCGCCGAAGCGCTGCAAACTGAAGTACGTGAGATGCGTGAAAAAATGCGCGCTCACCTCAGCAACAAACATAAAGGTCGCTGGGATATTAAAGCCGACGCGGGCGGCATCACCGATATTGAATTCATCGCCCAATATCTTGTCTTACGCTACGCCGCTGAGCAGCCTGAACTGACGCGCTGGTCTGACAATGTGCGCATTTTCGAGCTGATGGCGAAGTACCATAAAATGCCCGCCGATGAAGCACAGGCGCTGACGCAGGCTTATGTGACGCTGCGCGACGCATTGCACCATCGCGCCCTGCAGGAACAGCCCGGCCACGTTGAGCCAGAGGCCTATGCAGCGGAGCGGCAGACGGTTCTGAGCAGCTGGCAGCGCTGGCTGATAACGCCTGCGTCTATCCTGGCGTGATGCTGATAGCACAAATCGCAACTGTGCTATCATCCGCGCACTATTTTTAATGCAGTCTGGAGTGTCTGGAATGAAAGTGACTCTGCCCGCGTTCGGCCAAGCCTCAGTGCTGGTTGTTGGCGATGTAATGTTGGATCGTTACTGGTATGGCCCAACCAGCCGTATCTCCCCTGAAGCGCCGGTTCCGGTGGTGAAAGTGGACACGGTTGAAGAGCGCCCTGGCGGCGCGGCAAACGTGGCGATGAACATTGCAGCACTCGGTGCCGCGTCGCGACTGATTGGCCTGACTGGCGAAGATGATGCGGCGCGTGTGTTGAGTAACACGCTGAAAGACGTCAACGTGCATTGTGACTTCGTGGCGGTCAAAAGCCATCCGACCATTACCAAACTGCGCGTGCTTTCCCGTAATCAGCAGCTGATCCGCCTCGATTTTGAAGAGGGCTTTGATCAGGTCGATCCGGAGCCGATTCACCAGAAAATGCGTGAGTCACTGGCCGCCGCGGGTGCGCTGGTGCTGTCCGATTACGCCAAAGGCGCGCTCTCCAGCGTGCAGACCATGATTACTCTGGCGCGCGAAGCGGGCGTACCGGTATTAATTGATCCGAAAGGCACCGATTTTGCGCGCTACCGTGGCGCGACGCTGCTGACGCCGAACCTCTCTGAGTTTGAAGCCGTGGTCGGAAAATGTAAAAACGAAGAGGAGATCGTGGCGCGCGGCACCCAGCTGATCGCCGATTTTGACCTCTCCGCGCTGCTGGTGACCCGTTCAGAAAATGGCATGACGCTGCTGCAGCCGGGCAAAGCGCCTCTGCATCTGCCCACCCAGGCACAGGAAGTCTATGACGTGACCGGTGCCGGCGATACGGTGATTGGCGTGCTGGCGGCGGCATTAGCGGCCGGTGATTCGCTGGAAGAAGCCTGTTTCCTGGCCAACGCGGCTGCGGGTGTGGTGGTGGGTAAACTGGGTACGTCCACCGTCAGCACCGTTGAGCTGGAAAATGCGATTCATGCCCGCCCGGAACAGGGTTTCGGCATCATGACCGAAGCGCAGTTAAAAGCCGCCGTTGAGATGGCCCGTCGCCGAGGCGAGAAAGTGGTGATGACCAACGGCGTGTTCGACATTCTGCATGCCGGTCATGTCTCCTACCTGGCAAATGCCCGCAAGCTCGGCGATCGACTGATTGTCGCGGTGAACAGCGATGCGTCGACTAAACGTCTGAAAGGCGAAAGCCGTCCGGTGAATCCGCAGGAAAACCGGATGATCGTGCTGGGCGCGCTGGAAGCGGTCGACTGGGTGGTTGTATTTGAAGAGGATACGCCGCAGCGGCTGATTGCGGGCATTCTCCCTGACCTGCTGGTCAAAGGGGGAGATTACAAGCCGGAAGATATCGCGGGCAGCAAAGAAGTGTGGGCAAATGGCGGCGACGTTCAGGTGCTGAACTTCGAAGATGGTATCTCCACTACCAACATTATCAAAACCATCCGCGGCAGCTAAAGCGCAGCGTAAGCGGGAGCCGGGCTCCCGCTTAAGGGCTTATTCTGGCTTGTTGTCCGCAACAGGCTTCACCACGTCCGCAACCGGTGACGGCGAGGCTGCAGGTGAGGTCGCTACGGCGGCTGATGGTGTGGTCGCGGCAGCAGGTGTTACCTGTGCGGTTGCCGTCGGCGGCGTACCGGCTGATGAACCCTGACTTTCCAGCTGCGCCAGACGCTGCTCCAGCGCCGCCAGCTTCTCACGTGTACGCAGTAATACCTGCGTCTGCACATCAAACTCCTCACGGTTGACCAGATCCATCCGGGTCAGCTGCGCCTGAAGAACCTGACGAATTTTCTTTTCGACATCATCACCAAACTCACGAACACCTTTAGGCATCGCTTCGTGAACCTGACGGGCAAGTTGTTCAATTTTTTTCGTGTCGATCATGATGATTTCCTGGTTACGGGGAGCTGTGTCAGCGTGTTTACCAACGTAATAAGTGTTAAGTGTAATGCCAGAAATGAAAAGGATAAACCTCAAATCGGTAACGCAGGAAATGCAAAAGCAATTGCGCTATTGATGATTGCCGCCTCAAACGATCGGCGTTATAGTTAAAGTGCTTATTCTCAGGGCGGGGCGCAATTCCCCACCGGCGGTAAATCAGCTTCGGCTGAAAGCCCGCGAGCGCTTTATCTTGATGAAAAGAGAGGTAAAGGTCAGCAGATCCGGTGTAATTCCGGGGCCGACGGTTACAGTCCGGATGGGAGAGGGTAACGACATCTGTCGGACAATTGTGTCTGCTTCACGTTATTGCCACGTCTTTTTGACGTCACTCCTAAGCACGCCCTGATTCTGGTAACCCATACATTTTAAGGTTTTTATTACCATGAATCAGACGCTACTTTCTGAATTTGGCACGCCTGAACAGCGTGTAGAACGTGCTATCGCCGCCCTGCGTGAGGGACGCGGTGTGATGGTACTCGACGATGAAAATCGCGAAAACGAAGGCGACATGATCTTCGCCGCAGAAACCATGACCGTTGAACAGATGGCACTGACTATCCGTCACGGCAGCGGCATCGTCTGCCTTTGCCTGACCGAAGCGCGTCGCCAGCAGCTCGATCTGCCAATGATGGTGGAAAACAACACCAGCTCTTTCGGCACTGGCTTCACCGTGACCATTGAGGCCGCAGAAGGCGTCACCACGGGCGTCTCCGCGCAGGATCGTATTACCACCATCCGCGCCGCCATTGCCGACAATGCCAGACCCACCGATCTGCATCGCCCTGGTCATGTCTTCCCGCTGCGTGCCAGCGAAGGCGGCGTATTAACCCGTGGCGGGCATACCGAAGCGACTATTGATTTAGTCACCCTGGCCGGCTTTAAGCCCGCAGGTGTGCTGTGCGAACTGACCAACGACGATGGCACCATGGCCCATGCGCCAGAAGCGATTGCGTTCGCCCGTCAGCACAACATGCCGGTGGTGACCATCGAAGATCTGATCGCCTGGCGTCGCACGCACGAAACACGCCACGCCAGCTAATCTGGCTGCCGCGATAAACAGGCTCCTCCCGGGCCTGTTTTTCTTCCTGCCCGCCCAGGGATGGCGCGGCCTGACCGCTGACTTCTCCTCTCTCCTTCATGTCGAAACGCTGTTAAACCTGCCACGTTAAATTTCATTCAAATTTCCTGATGATCTCCATCATGGATATCCGCGTGATAAAGCAGCGGATGCGCGTATCGTAATGGCTATCAAATACTCGATCCCGGGGATCACGAATGAGCCAGTTACGAATGCCAGCGCTGTTTTTGGGTCACGGCAGCCCGATGAATGCCCTTGAAGAGAATCGCTATACCGCCGCGTGGCGTCACCTGGGCGATACTCTGCCACGTCCACGCGCGATTATTGCGGTTTCGGCGCACTGGTATACGCGCGGCACCGCCGTGACGGCAATGGCACAGCCTGAGACCATTCATGATTTTGGGGGCTTTCCGCAGGCGCTGTTTGATACGCGCTATCCGGCACCGGGATCGCCTGAACTGGCGCAGCAGCTGGTGGAGCAGTTAGCGCCCATTGCGGTGACGCTGGATCACGAGTGGGGACTGGATCATGGTTCCTGGGGTGTGCTGATCAAGATGTATCCGGAGGCCGATATTCCGGTGGTCCAGCTAAGCATTGATGGCACCAAACCTGCGGCATGGCACTTTGAGATGGGCCAGAAACTGGCTGCACTGCGCGATCAGGGTGTGATGATTGTCGCCAGCGGCAACGTGGTACATAACCTGCGTAAAGTGCGCTGGGATGGCAACAGCGAAGTTTATCCATGGGCCAGCAGTTTTGAACAGTTTGTCCGCGATAACCTGGCGGTGCAGAGCGATGCTGCTTCTCATCCGCTGGTTAACTTTATGGATCATCCTGGTGCGGCGCTTTCTAATCCGACACCTGAGCACTATCTGCCGCTGCTCTATGTACTTGGCGCACGTCAGCCGGATGACGCCATCAGCATTCCGGTTGATGGCATGGAGATGGGGGCGATCAGCATGTTGTCGGTTCAGGTAGGTTAGGGAAGCCAGAAGAAAACAGGCCAGAAGCTGGCCTGTTATTATCGCGGTGCATTAACCGATAAAAGCGTGCGGATAGAAACGGGAAAGATCCTGCGTGATCAGGTCGCGATCTTCCCGCAGGCCGATACCGGCCGGTTGATCGTCAATCAGCCAGCTGCCGATCAGCGTATAGCTGTCGCCAAACTTAGGCAGCGGATGGAACTGCTGGACGATCATTCCCTCTTCGCCATACGGCCCATCGACGCGGGCGATCTCCTGACCATTTTCCACGATGCGGATGTTGGCACCTTCACGTGAAAACAGCGGCTTCACCACATATTTGTCCATGTGCGGCACGTCATCTTCCGCGAACCAGGCGGGCAGCAGGTTAGGGTGATTCGGGAACATCTCCCACAGCAACGGCAACAAGGCTTTATTCGAGATAATGCTTTTCCAGGCCGGTTCCAGCCAGCGCACGCCAGCATCGCCCAGCTTGGTGGAGAACATCTCACGCAGCATGAATTCCCACGGATAGAGCTTGAACAGGTTGCTAATCACCTGATCCTGGGCGTCGGTAAATTCCCCTTTTTCGCCCAGTCCAATTTCATCCATGTAGAGAAACTCACTCGGCAGTCCCGCTTCGGTGGCGCAATCCTGAAGATATTGCACGGTGCCACGATCTTCGTCGGTATCACGGCAGCAGGCGAAGTGCAGCCAGTTGAAGCCGTGCTGCTGATGTAACGCGGCGAAGCGTTCAATCAGCTTTTCCTGCAGGCTATTAAACTGATCGCTGCCTGCGGGGAGCTGACCGGCGTTAAGCTGGTCTTCCAGCCACAGCCACTGGAAAAATGCCGCTTCATACAGCGAGGTCGGCGTATCGGCATTGTTCTCCAGCAGCTTTACATCGCCTTTGCCATCCCAGGCGAGATCCAGACGAGAGTAAAGCGAAGGCTGACGCTGATGCCATGAATCGCGCACAAAATCCCAGGTGTGTTTAGGAATGCGGAATTTAGCCAGCAACGCTTCGCTGTTAACCACTTTTTCCACTACCTGCAGGCACATTTGATGTAATTCAGCGGTCACCTCTTCCAGATGCTCGATTTGCGCCAGCGTGAACTGATAATAAGCATCTTCACACCAGTAGGGTTCACCATGCATGGTGTGAAAACGAAAACCGAACTCGGTGGCTTTTTCGCGCCAGCCTGGGCGCTCTGAAATGGCAATGCGTTCCATCGGGGCGTTAGCCTCCCATTGAGCGGCTGGAAGTGCCGCTGGCGCTGCTACGCTGCATGCTGTTCTGCTTCGCGACGGTTTCACCAAAGCCACCACGGGTAATGGTGGAGGTGGTAGCCGGTTTTGGTGCCAGCGCCGTTTTCGGCACGGTCATGCTTTTGCCGGATGTTGCTGCACCATAATTACGGCCTGATGCATCAACAAACTGACCATTGGCCGGGCTGCGGGCATTTTTCGGTGAGAAGAGCGGTTGCTGTGCAAAGCCCGAACCACCGCCCATCATGCGGCCCATCATGTAACCTGCCATCAGTGGCATCCAGAAGCTGCCGCCACTCTGCTGCGATTCGGCATTAGTGGTGCCCACGCCCGCCTGAGCCGGTGTCTGCTGACACTGGTTTTCACCAAATTCAGCGACACAATCTTCACGCGTGGCATATTTTGGCGCGGTGCGTTCCGCCTCTTTTTTCGCTTCATTGAATGCGGTAGTACATTGCGCACTCTGGCCCGGATTGGCTTTTGAACAGTCATCGGCATTCTGGTACATCGAAACTGTTTCGTCGTTCTGTTCACAACCAGCCAGCATAAATACCGCCGAAACGGCGATAGCAACGGGCGTTAAATGGCGTGCCTGCCAGCTTTTGCGAAAAGCGGCATAGCGAATAGATTTTGTGCGTTTCATTATGATTATCCTGTGCCCAAAGGTAGCGCATAGAATAGGGGATGGGGGGGTAAAATTGAAGCTGGAGGCCTGATACAACAGGGATCTTTACTTAGTTATACGTTCAACAGAGAGACGGGCCGCAAAGCAGCCCGTCCGCTCATTAATTACCGAAAGGATTACCGCTGCTGTGGCGAGCCGCAGGACGTGCTGCCTCAGAAGAGCCGGTTGCTGCCGGACCGCTATCCACGCGCGCGGTCTGCTGTGCATTTTCCGGTGCTACCGTTTCCGGTGAGGTCGGGATCTCTTTACCCAGCTGGCTGTTCAGTTTCTGCAGGCTCTGCTCATTGAGCGTACCCAGCGCATAGCTGATATTCAGCTGGTTAATCAGATAGCTATAGCGCGCATCAGAGAGCTGCTGCTTAGCGTTGTAGAGCACGGTGGTTGCATCCAGCACATCAACGATAGTACGCGTACCAACCTGATAGCCCGCTTCTGACGCATCCAGAGAGCTTTGCGCAGAGACCACGGCCTGTTTATAAGCGTTGATGCTGCTGATAGAAGCATTCACGTTGTTAAACGATGAGCGGACTGTCTGAACCGCAGAGCGGTGCGCGCTTTCCAGTGATTCACTGGCGCTGACGAAGCTGTACTGTGCCTGTTTCACCTGAGAGGTGACGCTGCCGCCGCTATAGAGTGGCAGTGAGAAGCTCAGACCCACCTGGTTAGAACCGGTAATGGAGTCAGTAGACCCCTGGCTCTGGTTCGCACGGCTGCCGCCATATTTGCTGTTCGACATGCCGGTAGAGGCCGTCAGACCCAGCGTCGGCATGTGACCAGCTTCAGCGGAGCGAATCTGCTCACGGGCTAAATCCTGGTTCAGACGCGCAGAGAGCAGCGACAGGTTACGGCTTTCCGCCTGCTTAAGCAGCGCGCTGACCGGTTCGGGCTTATCGGTTCTGAAGCGATCAATGCTCAGCGACGCCAGCGACATGTAGTCCATGCCGGTGATCTGACGCAGCGTTTCCACGTTGTTATCGAGGTTATTACGCGCGGTCACTTCGTTAGCCAGCACGCTGTCATATTGCGCACGGGCGTTCTGTACGTCAGTAATGGCAACCAGGCCAACGTTAAAGCGCTGGGTGGTTTGATCCAGCTCGCGATAGATCGACTGTTTCTGCGCTTCGGTGTAAGAAAGGGTATCAATCGCTTTCAGCACGTTGAAGTAGGCGGTCGCGGTGTTCAGAATCAGATCCTGCTGCGCCACCTGATAGGTCACATCCTGGATACCGGCAGCTTTTTCCTGCAGGGTCAGTGCGCGCCATTTCGACATGTCGAAAATAGTCTGGGTTAATTGCAGCGAGCCGCTGGTCGTGTTGGAATGGAGACCGCTACTGTCGCGATAGCCGTTGTTATAGGTGTAGTCTGCACCCAGGCCGAGCTGGGGTAATAATGGGCTACGCGCTTCGTTGATTTTCTCAAAGGCAGAATCGCGATCGGCAGCGGCGCTGCGCAGATCCGGGTTGCTCAGACGTGCTTGTTGATAAACCTGAAGCAGGTCTTCGGCCTGGCTGGCGAAGCTGAAACCGCCCAGGCTCAGCCCAATAAAAAATGGGAGCAGTTTTTTCATTTGCATTCCTTTTGTTGCAGCAAATTGCAGTGGGTGCGCTGCCGGGTAAGCCAAAAAATTATCGCCGATTCTAGCAGAGGGCAACTGTGAGATAAGTTGGCTGAACGTGCCTTCTCCCCCTAATTTACGTAAATAATTCAGAAAGAACCACTTACATGGAGCACGGTTACAGGCTTTTTTCGCTCCACCTCAATCTGCATAAGGAACCCGATGATGCCGGAAGAAAAAAAATCCCCTGTGACTTTCACAAAAAACGATGTAGAAATTATTGCACGCGAAACCGTCTATGATGGTTTTTTTTCCGTCGTACGTTATCGCTTCCGCCACCGCCAGTTTAACGGCGAAATGAGTGGGGAAGTACAGCGCGAAGTTTTTGAGCGCGGACATGCCGCCGTGCTGCTACCTTATGATCCCTTACGCGATGAAGTGGTGCTGATTGAACAGATCCGCATCCCGGCTTATGACAGCAGTGTTTCGCCCTGGCTGCTGGAGATGGTCGCCGGCATTATTGAGCCCGATGAATCTGTCGAGCAGGTCGTGCGCCGTGAAGCCGTTGAAGAAGCAGGATTAGAGGTCGGCCGGATTAAGCCCATGCTTAACTATCTGGCCAGCCCTGGCGGCACCAGCGAACGTCTGTCGGTGCTGATTGGGGAAGTGGATGCCAGCCAGGCAGAAGGATGCCATGGTCTGGAGGAAGAGAATGAGGATATTCTTGTCCATGTGGTAAGCCGCGAACAGGCTTACCGCTGGGTGGAAGAGGGGATAATTGACAATGCGGCGTCTGTCATCGCCCTGCAATGGCTGGCGTTGCACCATGAGAAACTACGCGAAGAGTGGATACAAAAATGAAACAGCGCTATACCCCTGACTTTCCCGAAATGATGCGGCTCTGCGAAACCAATTTCGCCCAGTTACGCCGCCTGCTGCCGCGTAACGATGAGGCGGGAGAATCGGTGATCTATCAGGTGAGTGGCGCCCGTTATCAGCTGACGATCCAGGAGTCCACACGCTACACCACGCTGGTGGAGATCCGCCAGGTCGCGCCTGCCGTGAGTTACTGGAGTCTGCCCTCGATGTCGGTAAGGCTCTATCACGATGCGATGGTCGCCGAAGTGTGTTCAACTCAACAGATCTATCGTTTCAAAGCGCGCTATGATTATCCTAATAAAAAATTGCATCAGCGCGATGAAAAACATCAGATAAACCAGTTTCTCGCAGACTGGCTGCGCTACTGCCTGGCACATGGTGCGATGGCAGTTCCGGTCTGCTGATGCGTATAATGCAGTAAATGGCGTGGAGACGAAGGAAACGCTTTGGATAGCCTGCTAACTCTTCCTGCAGCGAACGGTTCCGAAATCAGGATTTTGCAAATCACGGATACCCACCTGTTCGCGGGAAAACATGAATCGCTGCTTGGGGTGAACACCTGGTCGAGCTATAAAGCGGTGCTGGATGCGATTATTGCGCAACATCGCGACTACGACCTGATTATCGCCACCGGCGATCTCGCCCAGGATCACTCTATCGAAGCCTATCAGCATTTTGCTGAGGGCATCTCACGTTTGCCGCGGCCCTGCGTCTGGCTGCCCGGTAATCACGATTTTCAGCCCGCGATGTTCGACACGCTGGCAGCCGCTCATATCAATGCCCACAAGCAGGTGCTGGTGGGTGAACAGTGGCAGATTGTGTTGCTGGACAGCCAGGTCTCGGGTGTGCCGCACGGGATGCTGAGCGATTATCAGCTGGAGTGGCTCGATAACGCGCTGGCCCGCTATCCGCAACGTCACACGCTGGTGCTGCTGCACCACCATCCGCTGGCCTCTGGCTGTACCTGGCTCGATCAGCACAGCCTGCGCAACTCACATCAGCTCGATGCGGTGTTACAGCATTACCCGTTAGCCCGGACGCTGGTCTGTGGTCATATTCACCAGGAGCTGGATCTTGAGTGGCACGGTCGTCGTGTGCTGGCCACCCCTTCAACCTGCGTTCAGTTCAAACCGCACTGCACCAGCTTTACGATCGACACCGTGGCACCAGGCTGGCGCTGGTTCACGCTGTATCCGGATGGCGGCCTTGAGACCGAGGTTAACCGGCTCGACACCGACGCTTTTCGTCCCGATTTAGACTCAGAAGGATACTGACGCGTGGCGGCATTACTCTATCTGCACGGTTTTAACAGCTCGCCGCAGTCGGCTAAGGCGACGCAGTTCCGGCAATGGTTAGAGGCGCAGCATCCGGAGATCGAAATGATCGTGCCCCAGCTGCCGACGTTTCCGGCCGATGCCGCCGCAATGCTGGAAGATCTGGTACTGAGCCGCAGCGGCGAAACGCTGGGGCTGGTGGGCTCGTCGCTGGGCGGTTATTACGCCACCTGGCTGTCGCAATGCTTTATGCTGCCTGCTGTGGTCGTCAATCCCGCGGTGCGGCCTTTTGAGCTGCTGGCGGATTTCCTGGGCGAAAATCAGAATCCCTACACCGGCCAGCAATATGTGTTAGAGTCACGCCACATTTACGATCTGAAAGTAATGCAGATTGAACCGCTGGAAGCGCCCGATTTACTCTGGCTGCTGCAACAGACCGGCGATGAAGTTCTCGATTACCGTCAGGCGCTCGACTATTACAGCGCGTGCCGTCACACGGTAGAAGAGGGCGGAAATCATGCATTTACTGGATTCGAGCGCCATTTCCCGCAGATTCTGGACTTTCTCGGTCTGAATCATCCCTGAGTAATGCGGAAATCGCACCCCATTTCACCCTTCTAATCAGACATTTACGATGAGTCAATCTAACTATAACGCGGATGCCATTGAGGTCCTGACTGGCCTTGAGCCTGTTCGCCGTCGCCCGGGGATGTACACCGATACGACGCGACCCAACCATTTGGGTCAGGAAGTGATTGATAACAGCGTCGATGAGGCGCTGGGCGGCCACGCGAAGCGGGTTGAAGTGATTCTGCACGCTGACCAGTCGCTGGAAGTTATTGATGATGGTCGCGGCATGCCGGTGGATATTCACCCGGAAGAGGGCGTGCCTGCCGTCGAGCTGATCCTGTGTCGTCTGCACGCGGGCGGCAAGTTCTCCAATAAAAACTATCAGTTCTCGGGCGGCCTGCACGGCGTCGGTATCTCGGTGGTTAACGCCCTGTCAAAACGCGTCGAAGTCACGGTGCGCCGTAATGGCGAAATCTATGACATGGCGTTTGAGAACGGCGACAAAGTCCAGGATCTCACGGTTACCGGCACGGTGGCTAAACGCAACACCGGCACGCGCGTCCATTTCTGGCCCGATGAAAGCTTCTTCGACAGCCCACGTTTTTCGGTGTCACGCTTATCACATCTGCTGAAAGCCAAAGCGGTGCTCTGTCCTGGCGTTGAGATTGTCTTTAAAGACAAGCTGAACAATACCGAACAAACCTGGTGCTACGAAGATGGCCTGACTGACTACCTGTGCGAAGCGGTGAATGGCTTACCGACGCTGCCGGAAAAACCGTTTGTCGGCAGCTTTGCTGGCGATGTGGAAGCGGTTGACTGGGCGCTGTTGTGGCTGCCGGAAGGCGGTGAGCTGTTAACTGAAAGCTACGTTAACCTGATCCCGACCATGCAGGGCGGGACTCACGTCAACGGCCTGCGTCAGGGGCTGCTGGATGCGATGCGCAAGTTCTGCGAATACCGCAATATTCTGCCGCGTGGCGTGAAGCTCTCCGCTGAAGATATCTGGGATCGCTGCGCCTATGTGCTGTCGGTGAAGATGCAGGATCCGCAGTTCGCCGGGCAGACCAAAGAGCGCCTCTCTTCACGTCAGTGTGCAGCCTTTGTCTCTGGCGTGGTAAAAGATGCCTTCAGCCTGTGGCTGAACCAGAATATCCAGATCGCAGAGCAGCTGGCTGAGCTGGCGATCTCCAGCGCCCAGCGACGTATGCGGGCAGCCAAAAAAGTGGTGCGTAAAAAGCTCACCAGCGGTCCGGCGCTGCCGGGCAAACTGGCGGACTGCACCGCGCAGGATCTGAATAAAACAGAACTGTTCCTGGTCGAAGGGGACTCGGCAGGCGGCTCGGCCAAGCAGGCGCGCGATCGTGAATATCAGGCGATCATGCCGCTTAAGGGCAAGATCCTTAACACCTGGGAAGTCTCTTCCGATGAGGTGCTGGCGTCGCAGGAAGTGCATGATATTTCCGTGGCGATCGGCATCGATCCCGACAGCGAAGATCTTTCACAGCTGCGCTACGGCAAGATCTGTATTCTGGCGGATGCGGACTCGGATGGTCTGCACATCGCCACGCTGCTGTGTGCCCTGTTCGTGAAACATTTCCGTTCACTGGTCAGAAACGGACACGTCTACGTTGCCATGCCGCCGCTCTACCGTATCGATCTCGGTAAAGAGGTCTACTACGCGCTGGATGAAGATGAGAAAGAGGGCGTGCTGGAGCAGCTGAAACGCAAAAAGGGCAAACCTAACGTTCAGCGCTTTAAAGGGCTGGGCGAGATGAACCCCTTACAGCTGCGCGAAACGACGCTGGATCCGAATACCCGCCGTCTGGTACAGCTGACCATTAGTGAAGAGGATATCGATCAGACGCTGCGCATGATGGATATGCTGCTGGCGAAGAAACGTTCCGAAGACCGGCGTAACTGGTTGCAGGAAAAAGGCGACAAGGCCGATATCGAAGTGTAAAAAAACAGGACGCGAAAGCGTCCTGTTCTCTTTGTGCTTCAGCCAGCACATCCCCGGAGAACCCGGCAGATTCAGAGCAGAGACAGTAATCCTTGTGAAAATTACCCTGGAAGAATTACGCGCCTGGGTGGCGGTGGTGGACAGCGGTTCCATTACCGCGGCGGCATCCCAGCTGGCGCAGACCAGTTCGGGCATCAGCCGGGCGTTGTCGCGGCTGGAGAGCAAGCTGCAGACCACCCTGCTGCATCGCACCACCCGACGGCTGGCGCTGACCGAAGAGGGACAGGTTTTTCTGGAGCATGCGCGACAGATCCTGGCCTCGGTTGAGCAGGCCGAAGAGCAGATAGCCCTGCGGCGCGAGATGCCGTCAGGGCGGCTGCGGGTAAACGCCGCCACCCCTTTTATGCTGCATGTGATTGTGCCGCTGGTGGACGATTTCCGCGCCCGCTATCCTCTGATCCAGCTTGAACTGAATACCGACGATATCCTGATCGATCTGCTGGAGCAGCAAACGGACATTGCCATTCGCATCGGCGAACTGCGCGACTCTACGCTGCGCGCCCGGATGCTTGGCAGCAGTGCGATCCGGCTGATGGCCAGTCCGGCCTATCTGGCGAAAGCGGGCACCCCGCAGAGCGTTGCCGATCTCGCGCAGCATCAAATCATCGGCTTCAGCCATCTTGAGGCGCACAACGTCTGGCCGATCTGGCAGCCTGATGGCGATTTCATGCGCATTAAGCCCACAATCTCTGCCTCCAGCGGCGAAACCATCCGGCAGCTGGCGCTGGCAGGACAGGGGATCGCACGCCTCTCCGACTTTGTCAGCCGGGAAGATTGCGCGGCAGGCCGGCTGGTGCCGGTTCTCCCCGCTGAAACCCGCGAGCTGCGGTTGCCGGTGCATGCGGTCTATTACCGTAACACCACGCTCTCTTCGCGCATCGGCTGCTTTCTGGATTTTCTCCGCACCGAGATTGATCGGCGTCAGCTGCTATGATCTCTCCTGCCATAATAAAAAACCCCTGTCATAGGGTAGGGGTTTGGAGATGCTGGCAAGTCTGGCCGGATTCGCTGTGAGATTGTGCTTGCACAGGGAACACGGTCAGATCGGAAAGGCGCTCAAGCCAGTCCCTGGTCGCTCTACCCGCGCCATCCCTGGCGCGGGACGCTTTCCTCTTCTGACCGTGTTCCCTTCGCGTTGAGCTAATTCATTGCTGCCAGAGGCACTCAGGTTTGAGGTTGTCAGCAGCCTGACCCCTTTTACCGAAAAGGGGTTAAGCCTTCAGCACGAATCAGGCGCTGGGTTCCAGCACCAGAATCTTCACATCCACCACATCATCTTTAATGATGGCGCGATGCGCATCCATGTGCGGCATCTGCTGATGCTGCTCCAGATGACGCAGCGTTTCCCACTGTTCCAGCATAAAAATGGAGTCCGGCGAGTTCTGTTTCCACGGCACCTGCGCCTGATGGTCCAGCAGCGCGTCATACTGATGGCAGCCTTCTTCTTCTAAAACCAGCGGGATCAGTTTTTTCACCGCATCCAGCACGGCCTGACGGCGACCGGGTTTGACACAAATTTCAGCAACGACTGTTAACATTCGCGAATTCCTCTTTCATGGGAAAATAGGGGGGTATCCCCCAGCCATCTTACGCAAAAACGCGACTAAGATGGGTCCGATAAGCGGCAATATCGCGTGGCACGTCCGGCGCTTTAATCACATCGTTGCAGATAAAGGTCGGCAGCGCTTCCATGCCCAGGAACTGGTTGGCTTTGTGGAAGTGCAGATAAAGACCGTCAACGCCGACACCTTCAAAGAACTGCTCCGGGTCGGTAAAGGCCTGCAGCGGCGCGTTCCAGGTCAGCGACAGCATATATTTTTTGCCCTGCAGCAGACCGCCGGAACCATATTTCTTCGCCGCATCAGAACGGGTACGGCCATCGCTGGCGTAGAGCGAGCCGTGGCCTTCGGTAAAGACTTCATCGATATAACGCTTCACGGTCCACGGCTCGCCCATCCACCAGCCAGGCATCTGATAAATCACCACATCACTATCGACATATTTCTGCACTTCATCTGCGACCACGTAGTCGCTGTCAGCCAGGGTCACAGACACCTCATGCCCCATGTCACGCAGCTGGCTGGCCGCAACGTCGGTCAGCGTGTGGTTCAGTTCGCCTTTAGAGTGGGCAAAGGTTTTGCCGCCATCGATAATTAAAATCTTGCTCATGAATTGTTTGCCTCATTTCCTGAATATGGCGCTTAGCTTACGCGCGCTGCGGTCGCAGAAAAATGGGAGGTTGATCACAACACTTTTGCTGTGGAAGCAACAATGCGCCGGTTTATGGCACCATCGGCAGGCAAACTCACTGTGAAACAATTATAGAAAAACGCAAAATGAAAAAAATTGTCCTCTCTTTGCTGATGGCCACCGGTGCTGTCCAGGCACAATCTCATCTCGACACCATCCTCAGTTCTAAAACGCTTAAGGTCTGCACCACCGGGGATTACAAGCCTTACAGCTACCTGCGACCCGATGGTCAGTATGAAGGGCTGGATATCAGCATGGCGAACGCGCTGGCTACCTCGCTCGGCGCGAAAGTGGAGTGGGTGCCAACCAGCTGGAAAAACCTGATGCCCGATTTTCTGGCAAAGCAGTGTGATATCGCCGTCGGCGGCGTCTCCGTCACGCTGAAACGTCAGCAGACCGCCTGGTTCGCCCGGCCGCTGGATGTGGATGGCAAAATCCCGCTGGTGCGCTGCAGCGATAAAGATCGCTTCCAGACCATAGAACAGCTTAACCGGCCTGACGTGCGGCTGATTGAACCGGCAGGCGGCACCAACGAAGCCTTTGTGCACAGCCACCTGCCAAAGGCCTCACTGACGCTGTTCCACGATAACGTCACCATCTTCCGGCAACTGGTGGACAACAAGGCGGATGTGATGATCACCGATGCCTCTGAAGCGCGTTTTCAGCAGCAACATTACCCGACGCTCTGCGCGATCAATCCCGACAAACCGCTGCAGTATGGCGAGAAGGCTTACATGATTCCGCGTGACGATATCAGCTGGAAGCTCTATGTCGATCAGTGGCTGCATCTCAGCACCGCCACAGGCGAATATCGTGACATTGCCCGCCAGTGGATGGGCGCAAAGCCCTGATCCACTTCCGCAGAGAGGTCAGGCACTTGCCGGTCTGAATCCGGCGTGCCTCCGGCATATGAAATCGGGTGGCGGGACGCCTGCTCTCCCGCGCTTCCCCTGTGACTAACACCAGCGAATAAGGTACTATCCTCGCCAAACCACCGCCGGGTGTCCCGCCGTTGTGGGCCACGATGTGAGGATGAGAAATTAATGAGTGAACTGACTCAGGATGGTGCAGAGCGTCTTGCCCTGCACACATTCACCGAGAATGCGTACTTAAACTATTCGATGTACGTCATCATGGACCGCGCCCTGCCTTACATTGGCGACGGATTAAAGCCGGTTCAGCGACGTATCGTCTACGCCATGTCCGAACTGGGACTGAGCGCCAGCGCAAAATTCAAAAAATCGGCGCGTACCGTAGGTGATGTGCTGGGTAAATACCATCCGCACGGCGACAGCGCCTGCTATGAAGCGATGGTGCTGATGGCGCAGCCGTTCTCCTACCGTTATCCGCTGGTCGATGGCCAGGGTAACTGGGGGGCACCGGATGATCCCAAGTCGTTCGCGGCGATGCGTTACACCGAATCCCGCCTGTCAAAATATGCCGAGCTGCTGCTGGGTGAGCTGGGTCAGGGGACGGTCGATTATCAGCCGAACTTTGATGGCACGCTGCAGGAGCCGAAGATGTTACCGGCGCGCCTGCCCAATATTCTGCTGAACGGCACCACCGGGATTGCCGTGGGTATGGCGACCGATATTCCGCCGCACAACCTGCGCGAAGTGGCTCAGGCCGCCATCGCACTGATCGACTCGCCGAAAACCACGCTGGAACAGCTGCTGGATATTGTCCAGGGGCCTGATTATCCTACAGAGGCGGAGATCATCACGCCGCGTGACGAAATCCGCAAAATCTATCAGACCGGTCGCGGCTCGATTCGCCAGCGTGCAGTCTGGAAGAAGGAAGAGGGCGAGGCGGTGATTACCGCGCTGCCGCATCAGGTGTCGGGCGCGCGCGTGCTGGAGCAGATTGCGAACCAGATGCGCAATAAAAAACTGCCGATGGTGGAGGATCTGCGTGATGAATCGGATCACGAAAACCCGACCCGCCTGGTGATCGTTCCGCGCTCCAACCGCGTCGATCTCGATCAGGTGATGAACCATCTGTTCGCCACCACCGATCTGGAAAAGAGCTACCGCGTTAACCTCAACATGATCGGGCTGGATAACCGTCCGGCGGTGAAAAATCTGCATGAGATTCTGACCGAATGGCTGGTGTTCCGCCGCGATACGGTCAAACGTCGTCTGAATCACCGCCTGGATCGCGTGCTGCGCCGCCTGCATATCCTGGAAGGTTTGCTGGTTGCGTTCCTGAACATCGATGAAGTGATCGAGATCATCCGTACTGAGGATGAGCCTAAGCCGGTCCTGATGTCACGCTTTGGCATCAGCGAAACCCAGGCCGAATCGATCCTCGAACTGAAGTTGCGCCACCTGGCAAAACTGGAAGAGATGAAGATCCGTGGCGAGCAGGCGGAGCTGGAAAAAGAGCGCGATCAGCTGCAGGCCACGCTGGCCTCTGAACGCAAGATGAATACCCTGCTGAAAAAAGAGTTACAGGCTGACAGCGCCAGTTACGGCGACGATCGTCGTTCGCCGCTGCGTGAGCGTGAAGAAGCCAAAGCCCTGAGCGAAACCGAGCTGGTGCCGTCTGAACCGGTGACCATTGTGCTGTCGCAGATGGGCTGGGTGCGTAGCGCCAAAGGCCACGATATCGATCCAGCCGGACTCAGCTACAAAGCCGGCGACAGCTATCTGGCTGCGGCACGCGGCAAGAGCAATCAGCCGGTGGCCTTTATCGACTCCACCGGCCGCAGCTACACCCTGGATCCAACGTCGCTGCCTTCAGCGCGCGGGCAGGGCGAGCCGCTGACTGGCAAGCTGACGCCACCGCCGGGTGCGGTAGTTGAACAGGTGCTGATGGAGCCGGATGACCAGCGCCTGCTGATGGCCTCTGATGCGGGTTACGGCTTTATCTGTACCTTCAGCGATCTGGTGTCGCGCAACCGCGCCGGTAAAGCGCTGCTGACGCTGCCGGAAAACGCCCGCGTGATGACGCCGATGGCCGTCCATCATGAAGATGACATGCTGCTGGCGATCACCCAGGCGGGACGGATGCTGATGTTCCCGGTCGGGGAGCTGCCGCAGATGTCGAAAGGCAAGGGCAACAAAATCATCTCGATTCCATCCGCGGAAGCGGCCGCCGGTCAGGACAAACTGGCCTGGCTGATGATTTTACCGCCGGGCAGCGCTATCACGCTGCACGTAGGCAAGCGTAAAATGCTGCTGCGCAGTGAAGAGCTACAAAAATTCCGCGCCGATCGCGGACGTCGCGGCACGCTGTTACCGCGCGGCCTGCAAAAAATTGATCGTGTTGAACTGGATGCGCCTGCGCGTCCGGCGAGCCCGGATAGCGAAGCGTAAACTACCCGGCTGACACCGCGTCAGCCGTGGCTCAATGAGGGAACTATGTTACTGATTCTGCGTGCCATTATTGTGGTCATCTATTCGATCTTAGTCTGTATATCTGGCTGTATCTGGTGTCTGTTTTCACCGCGCAATCCGCGTCATGTCGCCACATTTGGCCATCTGTTCGGCAAACTGTCGACGGTATTTGGCCTTAAAGTAGAACTGCGCAGACCGGAAGGTGCTGAGAACTATGGTAATGCGATCTACATCGCGAACCATCAGAACAACTATGACATGGTCACCGCGGCTAAAATGGTGCAGCCCTGTACGGTGACGGTGGGCAAAAAGAGCCTGTTGTGGGTGCCGTTTTTTGGCCTGCTCTACTGGCTGACCGGTAACCTGCTGATTGATCGCGATGACCGTGCAAAAGCACGCGGCACGATAGGTCAGCTGGTAGATGAGTTTAACAGTAAGCGCATCTCCATCTGGATGTTCCCGGAAGGGACGCGCAGCCGTGGCCGTGGCCTGCTGCCGTTTAAAACCGGTGCCTTTCACGCCGCTGTGGCGGCGGGTGTGCCGATCATTCCGATTGTGGTCTCTAACACGCATGGCAAGATCAACCTCAATCGCTGGAAAAACGGGCTGGTGATCGTTGAGATGCTGCCCCCGATTGATGTAAAGGCTTTCGAGTCGTCGTCGGTGCGTAAGCTGGCGACCCACTGTCGCGAACTGATGGCGGCAAAGCTGGAAGAGCTGAACGCCGAAGTCGCAGAACGCGAAAAAAACGGAAATATCTGACCGGCGAACCATTCGCCGAACTATCCTGCAGGGATGCCGCACGGCGGGGCACGTCCGCCCGCCGTGAACGCAGCACAGCAAAAACAGATCAATAAAAACAGGGTCGGCGCTTAGCGCCACGCGTAAAGGGTCAGAAGTTTTATGTCTTTCAGCAGACGTCAGTTCATCCAGCTTTCTGCCGGAGCGGCGCTTAGCGCCAGTGTACTACCTCATGCGGCGCGTGCCGCTTCTTCAGCTAATGGCGACACGCCACTTCCGGTTCCGCCGTTGCTGGAATCCCGCCGCGGCCAGCCGCTGTTCCTGACAATGCAGCGCAGCCACTGGTCTTTTAATGGCGACAACAACAAAGTGCCGGTGTGGGGCATTAATGGCCTCTATCTTGGCCCGACCGTCCGGGTTTACAGCGGCGACGACGTTAAGCTGATCTACAGCAACCGTCTGAACGAGCCGGTCTCCATGACTATCAGCGGTCTGCAGTTGCCGGGCGCGCTGATGGGTGGCGCGCCGCGTATGATGTCAGCCGGTGTCGACTGGTCGCCGGTGCTGCCGATTCGTCAGGCGGCCTCAACCTGCTGGTATCACGCCAACACGCCGAACCGCATGGCTCCGCACATCTATAACGGCCTGGCGGGGATGTGGCTGGTGGAAGATGATATTGGCAGGCAGCTGCCGTTGCCGAAGCATTACGGCGTCGATGACTTCCCGATTATCATTCAGGACAAGCGGCTCGATAACTTTGCCACGCCGGTGTATGACCCGCCGCAGGATGGCGGTTTCCTGGGCGACACGCTGCTGGTGAATGGCGTACGCAACCCGTTTGTGGAAGTATCGCGCGGCTGGGTGCGTCTGCGTCTGCTGAACGCCTCGAATGCGCGCCGCTATGAGATGGTGCTCAGCGACAATCGCCCGTTTATGGTCATCGCCAGCGATCAGGGCTATCTGCCTGCGCCGGTCGCGGTGCAGCGCCTGTCACTGGCGCCGGGCGAACGCCGCGAAGTGCTGGTGGATATGTCGCAGGGCGATGAAGTGTCGATTACCGCAGGTACGGCGGCGGGCATTATGGATCGGCTGCGCGGCTTCTTTGAGCCATCCTCCATTCTGACGTCAACCCTGATCCTGACGCTGCGGCCAACCGGCTTGCTGCCGCTGGTGACGGATAATCTGCCGATGCGGCTGCTGGCCGATCAGATTCTGGATGGCGTGGCGGTTCGCACCCGTGAATTCCGCATCGGTGACAGCATGCCGGGCATTAACGGCGCGATCTGGGATATGAGCCGCATTGACACCACGGCACAGCAGGGCACCTTTGAGCGCTGGATCCTGCATGCTGACCGGCCACAGTCGCTGCATATCCAGGGCGTGATGTTCCTGATTAAAAGTGTCAATGGTGCACAGCCGATGGGCGAAGATCGTGGCTGGAAAGATACGGTGTGGGTCGATGGCAGCGTGGAACTGATGGTCACTTTCCCGCAAAGTTCGTCAGATCACTTCCCGTTCGTCTACTACAGTCAGACGCTGGAACTGGCCGACCGCGGTACTGCCGGTCAGCTGGTGGTGCAGCCCAGCGCATAACAGCGCGGTCAGGCAGGGAGAGCCCGCCTGACCGCGTTAATCGTTAGCTGCCCCAGCCGCAGGGCAGATAAGGTGAGGTCACCTGGTGACGCCCAGCCTTAGTTAAAGGTTTCCGGATCCGGCCCCAGACGATTGCCGCTGTCCAGCTTCGCAATATCGCTCACTTCATGCTTGTCCAGACGGAAGTCGAACACCTTAAAGTTCTCTTCAATGCGGGCTGGTGTCACCGACTTCGGAATCACCACCAGGCCGCTATCCAGATGCCAGCGGATTACGATCTGTGCCGGCGTCTTGCCATATTTCTTCGCCAGCGACTTGATTATCTCCTGATCGAAGACCCCTTTACCGCCCTGCGCCAGCGGACTCCAGGATTCGGTCTGGATCTGATGCAGTGCGTTCCACGCATGCAGCGTGCGCTGCTGTAGCATCGGGTGCAGCTCAATCTGGTTCACCACCGGCGTGACACCGGTTTCATCCAGCAGTCGCTTCAGATGCGCCTCATGGAAGTTACAGACGCCGATACTTTTAGTCAGCCCCTGCTGCTGCAATTCAATCATCTTCTTCCAGGCATCGACATAATTGTCTTTTTCCGGGCACGGCCAGTGCATCAGATAGAGATCAACCTGCTCCAGTTTCAGTTTCTCCAGGCTGGTTTCCATCGCCTGCTGAACGTTCTGCTGATCGTCGTTCCAGAGTTTGGTGGTCACGAAAATCTCTTCACGCGGCACGTCAGTTTCCTGCAGTGCCTGGCCAATCGCCTCTTCATTCTTATAGGCGGCGGCGGTATCGATTGAGCGATAGCCGACCTCCAGCGCTTTCAGCACCGCATGACGTGCATCTTCAATGCTGGCCTGCCACACACCGAGTCCGAGTTGCGGCATCATATTGCCATCGCGCAGTTTGATAATGGGTTGGTCTGCCATAGTTGCTCCTTTCCGTTGCGGTTAATCCGTGAGATTTCACTGTGCTTAAGTCTAGCCAACAATTCTCAGCCTGCTTAGCTGAGGCAAAAACAGCGGTTCTGTCGCCATGCCCGATCCGGTAAATTTCTTGCCTGATTCTCCAGGCTGCTGGTGATTCAGGCATTCGCACGGCACACTGGCTTTTTGCCCGTAAAAGGAGTCGCTATGGCGCACGATGCCCTGTGTCACCGGCTGGCGCAGCAGGTCGTAACATTAATGACCCATGGTCACGACCGTCTTTGTCCGGTCGAAAATGTGTCGCTGATTTACGCTAATCAATATCGTCCCCGTACGCCGATGATGTATCAGCCCGGCATTGTGATCCTGTTTCAGGGTAGCAAAACCGGCTATCTCGGCAGCACGGTGTTTCAGTATGACGCCAGCAAGTACCTGATGCTCACGGTGCCGCTGCCGGTGGAGTGCGAAACCTGGGCCTCGCCAGAGGTGCCGATTGCCGGGCTGTGTCTTAATGTCGATACCGCCAGCCTGCAGGATCTGCTGATTGAAATCGGCGATGACGATCAGTTCCAGCCGCAGCCGCAGACCTCGGGGATCCACTCGGCGTGGCTGACGGAACCGATGCTGTGTGCCGCTGAGCGGCTGCTTGATGTGATGACCCAGCCACGCGATGCGCGGGTGCTGGGGCCGCACATCGTGCGGGAGATTATCTACTACGTGCTGACTGGCCCGATTGGTGGTGCGCTGCTCTCACTGGTGAGCCGACAGACGCAATTCAGCCTGATCGCGCGTGCCCTGCGACGGATTGAGAATCACTATGCGGAAAACCTCAGCGTCGATGCGCTGGCGGCGGAAGTGAACATGAGCGTTTCAGCCTTTCACCATAACTTTAAAGCGGTTACGCAGACCTCGCCCCTGCAGTATCTCAAGCGATATCGCCTGCATCAGGCGCGATTACTGATGCTGCACGATGGACTGAAAGCGAGTGCGGCGGCGGTGCGGGTTGGCTATGAAAGTCCCTCACAGTTTTCGCGGGAATTTAAGCGCTATTTTGGCGTGACGCCAGGGGAAGAGGTGAATCGTGTGCGGCAGACGGTAGCGGATCCGTCCGCCTGAGTGGCGGCGGATCCTGATGCTACGCGCTGACGTCAGGCCTGTTTCTGCCGACGCTTTTTCCAGATAACCAGAATGCTGCCGAACAGACCGAGAAACAGCAACACCATCGGCAGTATCATCAGGATCGCCATCACCTGATCTTCATGACGCTTGATGAACGGCACCTGGCTGATGCCATAGCCAAACGTCACGACGATGCCAACCCACAGCACGCCGCTGAGCCAGTTGAACAGCTGAAAGCGACCATTCTGCAAGCCCGCAATGCCCGCCATGGTCGGCAGGATCGTCCGGATGAAGGCCAGAAAACGGCCCACCAGCAGCGCCATCAGGCCGTGACGGTTAAACATATTCCACGCGCGCTGGTGATACTGCGCGGGCAGATGCATCAGCCAGCTCTTCACCAGCCGGGTATTCCCCAGCCAGCGACCCTGCAGATAGCTCAGCCAGCAGCCCAGACTGGCGGCGGTGGTGAGGATCACCATCGTCGGCACAAAATCCATCACCCCTTTTGCCACCATCGCACCCGCCAGCAGCAGCAGGCTGTCGCCCGGCAGGAAAGAGGCGGGTAACAGCCCATTTTCCAGAAACAGCGTCAGGAACATCACGCCGTACACCACCCACACCACATCCGGATTTGCCAGCGCGGCAAAATCCTGATGCCAGAGCGCGTGGACAATCTCGTGTAAAACACCCATTTGCTATTCCATCACGTCACAAGGAACTATCCGTCTGCATTCAGGCAATCGGTCGCGGCGCTGCGCAATAAATGCAGCGACCTCACTGATGACCTGAACGGTCTGGGATAAATTTTAACAATAAATGAGCAGCAGCCCGGCAAACTCTGCGGGTGGCCGCTACCCGGTTCATCTTCTGTTTAGCGTCTGTTTATCTTTTGCCTGAGTTTATTAACGCGTCAGGCGCGCAAAACCGGCGTCCAGGTCAGCCAGCAGATCGTCAACGTGCTCCAGACCAATATGCAGTCGCACCAGCGTACCGGTGAAATCGACTCCACCCGCCGGACGAATCGCGGCCAGCTCTTCCGGCTGATTCGCCAGGATCAGCGATTCATAGCCGCCCCAGGAGTACGCCATGCTGAAATGATGGAAGTGATCGAGATATTCCGCCAGCTGGGGCGCGCTGAGTTTTTCCTGCAGGATAAAAGAGAACAGGCCGCTGCTGCCGTTAAAATCACGCTGCCAGAACTGATGACCTTTGCTCTGCGCCAGCGCCGGGTGATTAACCCGCGCCACTTCGGGACGCGCTGCCAGCCACTCTGCCACCTGAATCGCGCTCTCTTCATGCTGACGCAGACGGGTGCCCAGCGTGCGCAGACCCCGACTCGCCATGTAGGCGGTATCGGCATCGACCATCTGACCCATCAGATAGGAGTTCTCGCGCAGCTGATCGATACAGCGCGCATTGGCGACCGCCGTGCCGATCATCGCATCGCTGTGACCAATCAGATATTTGGTGCCCGCCTGAATCGAAATATCGATGCCGTGCGCCAGCGCATCAAATAAAATACCGGCCGCCCAGGTGTTGTCGATCATAATGATCGCCTCGGGCGCTTTGGCGCGAACCGCCGCCACAATCGCCGGAATATCCTGAACTTCCATCGTGATAGAGGCCGGTGATTCCAGGAAAACGACCCGGGTATTGGGCTGCACCAGCTCACCGATTTCACTGCCGATGCAGTGATCGAACCAGCCCGTTGAAACCTGCAGCTTAGTCAGGATTTTAGTACAGAAATCCTGGGTCGGTTCATAGACTGCGCCACTCATCAGCACGTGGTCGCCCGCCTCGACAAACGCCAGAATCGCGTTCGCCACGGCAGCCGCGCCGCAGGGGTAGAGCACACAGCCTGCGCCGCCTTCCAGCTCCGTCATCGCATCCTGCAGCGCAAAGTGCGTCAGGGTGCCACGACGGCCATAAAAGAGTTCGCCTTTTGCCCGACCGGCAGTGGCGCGTTTCTTCTCCGCGACCGTATCAAAAACCAGCGAGGAGGCCCGTTGAATCACACTGTTCACCGAGCCCTGGGTATAACGCTTGCTGCGTCCTGCACTGACGAGCGTGGTATCAATTTTTCTGGTGGTCATGAGTCGCCTTTGCCGCTTCTGACTAAGCCCTCACGTTACCACGAAACGACCAGCAGGGTTGAGACTCAATGGTGATTATCAGAGTGCTTCGCAGGATGAAAATCGGGTCCGCCACCGGACCCGATTTTGCCGACGCTACATCACGCCCATCAGGCGCGGTAACCAGAGGGAGATGGCGGGAATATAGGTAATCAGCATCAGCACGATAAACAGCATGCCGTAAAACGGCAGCATGGCTCTGACCACCTGCTCGATTTTCTGCTTACTGACCGCACTGGCGACAAACAGTACCGTACCGACCGGCGGGGTGATCAGGCCGATCCCGAGGTTGGTCAGCATGATCATGCCGAAGTGAACCGGATCGACGCCAAGCGCGGTAGCGACCGGCAACAGCACCGGCGTCAGGATCAGGATCAGCGGCGCCATATCCATCAGCGTCCCCACCACCAGCAGCAGGATGTTGATACACATCAGGATCACATATTTGTTATCGGAGAGGCTGGTGAACGCCTCGGTGATAATCGTTGGCAGTTGCATGAAGGTCATCACTGCGCCAAATCCGGCGGCAAAGGCGATCAGCACCATCACGATGGTGACAGTCTTAATGGTGCGGAACAGCAGGATATGCAGCTGGCTCCATTTAAAGTCGCGGTAGATAAACATGGTGACGAAAAAGGCCCAGATACAGGCGATCGCGGCGGACTCCGAGGCGGTAAAGATGCCGGAGAGAATGCCACCCATAATGATCACCACGGTAAACAGGCCCCAGAACGCGTCGAAGAAGATTTTCAGCGCCTGACGAAACGGAATACGTTCTCCTTTGGGATAGCCGCGTTTATGGGCAAAACCCAGGCACATTATCATCAGGCAGCCCCCCAGCAGCAGGCCGGGAAAGATACCGGCAACAAACAGCGAGGAGATGGTCACCATGCCGCCGGTCGCCAGCGAGTAAATCACCGAGTTGTGGCTGGGTGGCGTCAGCACCGCCTGCACTGAGCCGCTGGCGGTTACTGCGGCGGCGAAATCACGCGGATAGCCTTTCTCCTCCATCTGCGGAATCATCACCGAGCCAATCGAGGCGGTATCCGCCACCGATGAGCCGGAAATCGCGCCAAAGAAGGTGGAGGCGACAATGTTCACCAGCGACAGGCCACCGCGAATAAAGCCGACAAAGATATAGGCGAAGTTGACCAGCCGCCGGGCAATCCCACCCTCCGCCATAATCGCACCCGCGAGAATAAAGAACGGGATAGTCAGCAGCGAAAATTTGTTAATGCCGTTGGTCACCTGAATCACCACCGCTTCCAG
Source organism: Pantoea agglomerans NBRC 102470 (assembly GCF_001598475.1). Taxonomy (GTDB): domain Bacteria; phylum Pseudomonadota; class Gammaproteobacteria; order Enterobacterales; family Enterobacteriaceae; genus Pantoea; species Pantoea agglomerans. The sequence goes on along the minus strand of NZ_BCZA01000004.1, from coordinate 258,367 downwards.
CGGCAGATCGATCCACCAGGCGCCAATAAAGGCGCTCAGCCCCACCGCAAAGGCGACCGGAAAACCCACCATCAGCAACACCAGCAAACTGCCTATCAAGATCAATGCATCCATTTTTCTGCTCCGCGTTAGTGGGTGCCGCCCAGCGTGACAATCGACCGCTGGCTCTGATCGCCGGTCAGCAATCGCTCAACAACAAACAGCAGGGTGAAGATCGCGCCAATCGGAATCGGCAGATACATCTCACCGTAAGTCACTGCCGGTAATGAAGCGAGCGTCTGCACCCACATCGCTTCGCACAAGCTGTAACTGGCCTGAAAGATCACCAGACAGGTGATGATCATCAGCAGATCGCTGACGCGCAGCATCAGGCGCTGCCGGGCGGGTGACAGGCGATCGGTGACCATGGAAACGCAGATATGCGTTCCGGCCCGCAGTCCGACCGGTGCGCCAATAAACGTAAAAATGATCATGCAGATAATGGCCACCGGTTCCGGCCAGGAGAGCGCGCCGTTCATCACGTAGCGGGCGAAGATCCCGATCGGGATCACCGTCACCATAATCATCAGTGCCACGGCGGCAATCAGCATGCACAGCAGATAGAGCCCATCCATCAGACGTGTATAAGCAGCCATAATTGATACCTGATTAAGCACGCCACACGGCAGTGTGGCGCGGAAGGGTTATTTCACCTCAGCGATCCGGGTCATCAGATCCTGATATTTGCCGCCAAACTGATCGCGCACCGGCTGGGTCGCTTTGACGAAGTAGTCGCGGTCGGTCTGCTGGAAGGTGACGCCACCCGCCTTCATTTTGGCGATCGACTCTTCGGTATAGGTCGCCCAGAGCTGGCGCTCCTCATCCTGCGCCTCTTTGCCGAGCTTCTTCAGTAGCGCCTGATCCTCAGGTTTCAGGCGATCCCAGGCGCGTTTTGAAAACAGGATCATCTCTGGCTGGATAAAGTGGCCGCTGAGGGTGTAGTACTTCGCCACTGGCATATAGTTATGGGCGACAAAGGTCGGTGGGTTGTTCTCGGTGCCATCGACCACACCGGTCTGCATCGCACTGAACACTTCACTGACGCCCATCGCCACCGGATTCGCGCCCATCGCTTTCAGCGTCGCCAATGAGATGGCGCTGTTCTGCACCCGGATCTTCATGCCTTTCAGATCTTCCGGTTTTGCCAGCGGCTTCTTGGTGATCATGTTGCGCTCACCGGCATCGGTCCAGCCCAGGAACACCATGCGGGCGTTGGGATCTTTATCGAATTTGTCGGCAATCTCGCGGCCTATCTCGCCATCCAGCACTTTGTGCATGTGGTCAATGTCGCGGAAAATGTAGGGCAGGGTCAGCACGCTGGTTTCCGGGGCGATCGAGGTGACTGGCGCCAGCGACACACGGATCATGTCGATTGCGCCCAGCTGCACCTGTTGCAGCGTCTGATCTTCGTCCCCCAGCACGCCACCGGCGAAGAGCTTCATCTCCAGCCGTCCATCGGTGGCCTGTTTGAGTTTGTCGCCCATGTGCTGCAGGGCGACCACGGTCGGATAACCGGCAGGCTGGACTTCAGCCACTTTGATCACCTGTGCCGTGGCGGTGGCGCTCATCATCATCACCGCCAGGGCACTGGCCAGGCATGTTTTCGTCATTCTCATTATTTTGTCTCCCGCTGAGGTAGGACGGCGTCCGGCGTCGGGGGCTAACCGGAGAGAACCGTGTGGAGCCAGCATAGTGAAAACGCGCGCCAGTAAAATGCGGCAATGCTGATTGAATGAATGCCATCACATTTTGAAACGATGTTTTAATAAATTTTCATGCAACTTCACATTTTCGAAACATCCTTGTCAAAAGTGTTTAAACCTGGTCAATTGCGGGTAAATGGCGTCGATCAGCTTTGTAAATACTAATGAGAACTACTATCAATTCGCCGTCGTTTTGCTATTATTCGCGCTTGTCTCGCATCCCTGAATCAGAAGTTGGAGAAGCAGCGTGGTAGCCAGTGATTTGATGCAAACGGACCTCTCCGTTTGGGGCATGTATCAACATGCCGATATCGTGGTAAAGGTGGTCATGATTGGCCTGTTATTGGCCTCAGTGGTGACCTGGGCGATCTTCTTCGGCAAATATGCCGAACTCAGCGCCGCTAAGCGTCGCCTGAAGCGCGAGCATCTGGCGCTGGGCGAAGCCCGCAATCTGAATGACGCCGCCCGCATTGCCCAGTCGTTTACCGGTCACAGCCACAGTGTGGTGCTGCTGAATGATGCGCAGAATGAGCTTGAACTGTCGGCTGGCGTGGAAGATACCAACGGGATTAAAGATCGCACCAGTTTCCGCCTTGAGCGCCGCGTCGCTGCGTTCAGCCGCCATGCAGGCCGGGGCAATGGCTTCCTGGCGACCATCGGTTCGGTTGCGCCGTTTATCGGCCTGTTCGGCACCGTATGGGGCATCATGAACAGCTTTATCGGCATCGCTAAAACCCAGACGACGAACCTGGCGGTTGTTGCACCGGGTATCGCCGAAGCGCTGCTGGCAACCGCGATTGGCCTGATCGCTGCGATTCCGGCGGTGGTGATCTACAACGTCTTTGCCCGCATGATCGCCAACTACAAAGCCTCACTGGGTGATGTCGCCGCTCAGGTGATGCTGCTGCAGAGCCGTGATATCGATCTGGGCACCGTCGCAACTGATGTTCCGCGTCCTGCGACGGCTCAGAAACTGCGCTTAGGGTAAGTTCTTATGGCAATGCGATTAAACGACCATCTGGAAACGGATGGTGAAATGCATGAGATCAACGTGACGCCGTTTATCGACGTCATGCTGGTTCTGCTGATCATCTTTATGGTGGCCGCGCCGCTGGCCACGGTCGACGTACGCGTCAATCTGCCCGCCTCAACCAGCGCGCCGCAGCCGCGTCCAGAAAAGCCGGTTTACCTGTCGATTAAAGCGGATAAGCAGCTTTACGTCGGTAACGATCAGGTCACGCCGGAGTCGCTGGTTAACGTGCTGACTAACCAGACCCAGGGCAACAAAGAGACCACCATTTTCTTCCAGGCGGATAAGTCAGTCGATTATGAAACGCTGATGAGCGTGATGGATAAGCTACGCACGGCGGGCTATCTGAAAATTGGTCTGATGGGCATGGAAACCGTGAAGAAATAGCGGGTTATCCGGCTCAGGAAAAAGGCGACTGTTCAGGTCGCCTTTTTTATGGCTGCTCTCCAGCCCTATAAAATCAGGCAAATCAGGGCCAGGGTAATCACTTATGCTCCTCGAACTGACTTGTTAATTATTTGTTACTTATGTACATGGGTTTGTAAAGTGCAATGGTGAGCCAGGTCACATTAATCCCGCATCAGGCAGGCTAAAACGGCTAAAAAACAACAGGAAGCCGTTATGAGTCACACCCCGTCTTTACAAAAGCCGCCGAAAAGTGCCGCCCGAACCATCTTCACCGTCACCAGTGGTAACTTCCTGGAGATGTACGATTTTATGGTGTTTGGCTACTACGCTACTGCCATTTCAAAAACCTTCTTTCCCGGCGATGACCCGTTTGCCTCCCTGATGCTGACCCTGATGACTTTCGGTGCCGGCTTCCTGATGCGCCCGTTGGGGGCGATCATCCTCGGTGCCTACATCGACCATCATGGTCGTCGTAAAGGGCTGTTGCTGACGCTGGGCTTAATGGCGATGGGCACCCTGACTATCGCGCTGGTGCCGGGCTACGCCACCCTGGGCGTGGCAGCGCCGATTCTGATCCTGCTGGGACGGCTGTTGCAGGGCTTCTCGGCGGGCGTGGAGCTGGGTGGCGTGTCGGTCTATCTGGCCGAAGTCGCGCCCAAAGGACGCAAAGGCTTTTTCGTCAGCTGGCAGTCAGGCAGCCAGCAGATTGCGGTGATCTTTGCTGCTCTGCTGGGTCTGATGCTGAATCATCTGCTGGCGAAAGAGGCGGTGACGGAATGGGGCTGGCGTATCCCGTTTGTAGTCGGCTGTCTGATTGTGCCGTTCCTGTTCTATATCCGCCGGATGCTGGAAGAGACAGAAGCGTTCAGCAAACGTAAACATCATCCGAGCATGACGGAAATTATGCGGTCCGTCGCCAGCAACTGGGCGCTGGTGCTGGCGGGGATGCTGATGGTGGTCACCACCACGGTAATGTTCTACATGATTACCGCCTTTACCCCGACCTTTGGTAAAACGGTGTTGATGATGAGTGACAAGCAGGCGTTCCTGGTGACGCTCTGTGTCGGTGTCTCAAACCTCATCTGGCTGCCGCTGATGGGGGCGTTGTCGGACCGCGTCGGACGCCGTCCGCTGCTGATCATTTTTACCCTGCTGATGATTGTCACCACCTGGCCGGTGCTGCACTGGCTGGTGGGATCGGCCAGCTTCGCCCATCTGCTGGAAGCGGAACTGTGGCTGTCGTTTCTCTATGCCAGTTATAACGGTGCGATGGTGGTCTATCTGGCGGAGATCATGCCTGCTGAGGTGCGCGCCGCCGGTTTCTCCATGGCTTACAGCCTGGCGACGGCGCTGTTTGGCGGCTTTACGCCTGCTATTTCCAGCTACCTGATTCACGCCACCGGTGACAAAGCGATGCCGGGCGTCTGGCTGACCTTTGCCGCAGTCTGTGGGTTGATCGGCACGTTGCTGATTGGCCGGATGGTGAAGCAGTATCAGACCCGTCACAGCGGCACGCCGGTCAGTGCTTCACTCTAAAACGACAAATCGACCACCACGCTGTCGCTGTAGTTTCCGGCTGGCGGCGTGTTCTGCGTGGTCAGGATGCGCGCGGTGTAGTTAAAACCGCGCGTCAGTCCATCCGTGGATACCGCCGTCGAGGTGGTACTGCTCCAGCGTTCAGTGCCTGCCGATCCCCAGCGATTGCTGGTGGTGCTTTTATAAATTTCATAGCTCAGCCGATTCGCGCCGCTCGCCATATTCCTGACGCTGCCCACCGGATAACTGCCGTTGCTCAGCCCGACGGTATAGGTGCTGCCTTTGCTGCACAACACATTGATGGTCTGTGACACGGCGGAGAAGCTGCCGACCAGCGGCGCGCTGCCAAAGCTTATATTCGGCGCGGTGATGGTGGTGCAGTCATTGGTAAGAATGGCGGTGATATTAATCGGGATGACACCGCTGCCGTTCTGCTCGCTTAAACAGATATTGCCAATCGCAACGCTGGTGCAGATGCGATAAGTCACGGCCATATTCAGCGTCAGCTGGTAGGTCCCGGCGGCGACCACCTGACCGGGAACGGTGCGCAGATAAACAGGGATGGCGAAGTTAAGGCTGCCCAGCAAACCCGCCAGGTTGATCAGGGTCTGCGAACCATAGACAAATGGCGTGCCGCCAATCGTCAGTTCGGTAGCGCAGGCCGTGTCGGTGCAGAGCCGCACCGGCACATTATCGCTGCCGGTATCACCGCTGCGTTTCAGCGTACCCCGTGTGCCGTTGCTATTGGTCGCGCCCGTCAGCTGAAAGGTGATCTGGTTATTGCCCAGCAGCGACAGCCCGGCGCCCGCGCCACAGTTGACGTTGGCATTGGTGGTGGTGGAACTGACGGTGGTGTTAGCCACAAAGGTTGTGACTGAACCGAAACTGGCGGTCGAGGCGGGCAGGGCGCAGGCTGCGTAGCCCAGCGACGGCAGTAACAGCAGCAGGCCAGCCAGTATTACAGATTTCATCATGGTCGGTTTCCGGACGTAAATGATTCAGCGGGAGAGGGGGCGCTGCCTGCGGCAGGGGCGGGCAGCGCACAGGTCAGGGGGCCGTAAGTTTTCAGCGCCTGCGGCTGACCGCTGGCGATGCGCAGTTCGGTTTCGCACTGGCGGCCATCGGGCGTCACCACCTGCATCGGGTTACTGGCGGCGAGATCTTCCATCCAGACGATGCCATCCCAGCCGACATACTCTGTGGGATGATCGGGACGCTGCACCAGGCTTGATACCGGCAGCGGCTGGCCCTGCGCATCGACCAGGATTACGCTGGCTGAGCGCAGTTTCTCCACCGGGAAGTTGAGCAGATAGCCGCTCTGGCGTTTCACCGCAAAGCGCTGCTCAACCCGTGGCGTGGTCATATCTGCCGGCAGGTCGAGGGTGTCGATATCATATTTGGCCGGGTAGTAGCTGCTGATGGCGGGCACCAGCAGATAACCCTGTTGATTGGTGCGTCCCATCGACTGATTCTCGTAGCGCACGTTAACGTCGGGATAGTTGGTCTTTACCAGCACAAAGGCGTCGTTGATCTCGTTAGCGGCAAAGACGCTGTTGTCCATTAACACCAGCGCACCCGAGAGATCGGCCCACTGGGTGAGGTTATCATCATCGCCATAGAAGCCCGCCGAGGTATCAATCTGGTTGTTGCGATAGCGCAGACTGCCCTGACGATAATCGCCGCTGTCTCCGCTCTGATTCGCCCAGGAGGCATCCCAGGCGAACCCGCCGTCGCTGGGCATGGCGCGTGAGGCATAAACGCGCTGACTGTCGCGGCCACGCTGGTCGCGTTCGTTGCTGAGGGCAACGCTGCCCTGTTCGCCAAATGGGATCACCAGCGAAATCGCCCCGGTCCAGCTTTTCTCCTGCTGATCGCGGCTGGCCGAGACATACAGACTGCTGTTACCCCACAGATTTTTACTCCATGAAAGGTTCCACAGCCGGGTGCGGTCGCCCTGACCGTCGGTGATGTCGATGAAAGCGGCACCGACGCTGCCAAAGCGGTTCAGCGAGACGCTGGCGCTGTACTGAGCACTGCGGCGTGAGAGTGCGTAGCGGCTATCCGCCTGGCTACCGGCACGGCTGCCGACCAGCGCCAGATTGCCGAAGTCGCTGCTGCGCTGGGTCTGTTGAGTGCCGATGTTGAACCAGCGGTTGTTGTACTGATATCCCCAGCTATATTGCCTGCCGCTCTCGCCATCGAGCTGACTTTGCGCCACCGCGCCGTTGACCACGCCCCAGCTGCCGACGCGCAGCTGACCACCCAGCCCGCCCATCGCCAGCGTTTCGCTGCCTTCGGCGTGGCTCTCCAGCGTCAGCCAGTCGGTCATACCGTAACGATAAGAGCCGCTGGCCGCTGCCTCACCATAATCGAAGTTCTTTATGCCGTAGTTTTCGCGGATTGCCCCGGCAGAGAAGGCGTAGTCCGACAGCCCCGATTTCAGCAGGTTACTGGAGACGTAAAACGGCATGGTGGTGGTGACACGGCGGCCAACCGCATCGGTGGTAGTGATCACGGCATCACCTGCGCCGTTAACGAATGGCACATTGGTCATCGACCAGGGGCCAGGCTGCACGTTCGCCTGGCTGGAGCGATAGCCGTTGATAAAGAGATCGACGGTGGAAGGCACGGCGGCCTGACCGGAAAAGGCGGGCAGCGGATAGGTCACCAGATCGGGACGGACGCTGAAGTCGCGACCGACGCGGATGCCACCGAGCCGCACGCTGCTGCTCCAGGCCAGCGAGTCGGTGACCAGATCGCCGACTCGCCAGCTTACCGCCGCATTCTCATCTTCATTGCTCCACCAGGTGTCGTAGCGGATATAGCCATCATCCTGATAAGTCGTACTGCCTTCCAGCTGCTGTTGCCAGACGCCGTTAGTGGAGAAATGACCGGCATCACCAAACAGCCGTAGTTCGTTCCAGGCGGACAGGCGGGAGCCACTGTTATCCGTGCGGCTGGCGTAAAGATCATAATTAATCAGCGCGCCGCTGCTGGTACGGCCCGGATAGCGCGGTCCGTTCTTCGCCTCGCCAATTACCTGACCGGGCAGCCACTCAGGCGGTACGGTCAGCAGCAGACGCTGTCGCGCAGCGTCATACTCCACTTTGATGGGTTGCAGGCTGCTGACATCGACCTGCGTCTGCTGGCCCAGCTTATCCGCTGGCAGGCCGGCACGCTGCAGATCGCCATTGCGAATCCAGAAATGACCGTCGCGCTGCTCTGCCGGCACAATATTGCCGTTCTCCTGCTGGTTAATCACCAGCTCCAGCATATATTGCTGACCGTTGCTGCTGGTCTGCAGGCTGGGCGGCGGAGGCAGGGATGAGTAAGTCTCCGCCAGCACAGGATCCGGCGTAACAGCGTAAATAACGCTGGCCACGGCCAGCGCGCAGGGATGCAGGGAAAACGGTCTCATTCAGCGCTTACTTCTGGGCAGCGCTGCGCCACTGGCTCTTGTTAACCTCTGCGGTGAGTTCGCCGCTCACCGGCGAGGAGAGCGGCCAGCGGTGATAGCTGTCAGCCAGCACATAGCCGTACAAGCCTTCGCCCAGTTTGCGACCGCCAATCGCCACATTGCTCAACCGGGCGTGACCGCTGCCGCTGTTGGTTAACTGGAGCCAGCGCCTGCCGCCCTCGCTGACCTGTTGCCAGCGCAGAGCCGGGCGAGCGCTGTCTGTGTTCAGCCCGGTACCATAAACAAACAGCGGCACCGAATAGCGCATCTGGAAAGTCAGCCCGGCCTGATTCTCGCCGGGATTACGCGGGGTCGGGATCTCATCCAGCACCACCCGATAGGCCAGCTCTTTACCGGCCGCAGGCGGCGTCTGTTTAATCAGCCTGACCAGCTGTTTCTGGCCTGGCTCCATCCGCACCATCGGCGGGCTGGCGACTACCTGCTGCTGAGTCTGATACTGCTCCTGGCCATTGTTCTGCTGCCAGCTGAAGACGCGGATCTGCATCATGGTGGTGCTGTTACCGCGATTCTCCAGCCAGAGTTCGCTGGCTTTCTCTTCAGGATTAATGGCGGGATCGATGGGCCAGATCATGACCGAATTCGCGGCGAAGGCCGGGGAGAGCAGGGTGGAACTTAGCAGCAGCAACAGGGCGCGCAGTGGCTTCATGATCATATCCTTGTTTTCTATCACCTCACCAGCTCAGGGTGACGGTCAGCGTGTCGGTATAAACGCCGGCGCGCGCAGTGCCGGGCAGTTGTAGCTGACCGTAGATCGGCAGCGTAATGTTATTGGCATTGCTATAACTCAGCGGCACCGCCTGGTTCACCGGGATCACCGTGGTGCGGCTGGCGTTGCTAAAGAGCGTGTAGGGAACGGTGTTGCTGAAATTGGGCAGCTTCAGGTTACGGGTCGTGGTGAAATTGTTGCCCTGATTAATGCTCATGCTCAGCGTGGTGCCCGGCGTACAGGCGAGATTAATCGAGGTGCTCTGCAGATAGCTGGCGTTGACGGTATTCGCCGCCACGCCAGACTGCGTACCGAAATTAAGCGTGCCAAAGACGCCGGTATTGGTACCGGATATCACGCAGCCTGCCACAATCGACGCGGTAACCTGGAAGGTGCTGGTTGGCAGACTCCAGGCGCTGATACTCCCTGTCAGCAGGGGCAGACCGCATGCGATCGTCAGGCAGGATCGCCAGAGAACCACCCGTATTTACCTGCGACAGCAGTTAATAGTTCACGGCAACGTTAATCGTGTCGGTATAGGTTCCGGCAGGGATCAGGGGGTTAAAGCCGCCGCCGACCACCCGGCCATAGATGGCGTAGTTGGTCCCCAGCGTCGGATCGGTAGTACCGCTGGCGGCGATAGGCGTATTGTTGGCGATCGCCGTGGTGAAGGAGGCATCACTGTAGAGGGTATAGGCGATGCCCTGCGCATTATCCGATCCCAGTACCAGATAACGCGGCGATGCAGAGGCGGTGCCGTAGATGGTCGCCGGTGCAGTATTGCTGCTGGTGACCACCACGTTGTAATCCTGACCAGTGGTGCAGCGCACAAAAATACCGTTACCAGCCGCACCGACCAGTGTGGCGTTCAGGGTATCGAAAGTGGCTGCGCTGCTACCAAAGTTCAGGGTACCGAAGTTAACGCCCGCCGTAGCCGACTGGCCGTTCACCAGACAACCGGTGGTCAGGGTTAACGTGGCATTGATGGTTCCCGAGGTCGTCGCCGCCTGGGTTAATGACGGAATAGCGACAGTTAATCCTGCAGCGGCAAACAGAAAAAGCTTGAGTTTCATAATATTTCCTTACGGATTATCCAGAGTCAGTGCTTTTTCACCCGGTGTTTATTAACGATTCAACCCAAAATAAAGGAAATAAAATAACAAGGGAGGCAGTGCCGCTATCTTAAGAAAAATCTTAGACTTAAGAATGCTGATTTATATCAGTTTTACTTACTATAGATCAGTTAAAGCGTTACGCGAAGCCTTGCTATTTATTTTTGATTAATCAAAACGTCACTCCGGCCGATAACCCAGTAACAGCAAGGCGCGAAGACGAGGCGATAAAACAAAATTCTTTGTTTTTTCGGTATCTGGCATGCTTTCTGCTTCGGTGATATGTTCCTGTACCAATCAGACATAATAACGGTTTACCGGCTTGCTCTGCGGGCGGTTAATAAGATGCAGGTTATAAATGGCCAGCGTCGGCGGGCGCGTTTTGCCTGACCTTCAGGACCAGAAAATACCGAAATTTAATCACTTTCACCCATCGGGTGTTTTCAGATCACTTATCAGACTGTACACAGCACCCGTTTCTCCGCGGGTGGTGAGGAGTTGCACATGTTGCCTGTCACCTGGGATAGCGTCCTGATCTGCGTTTCGCTGATCGTGGTGTTCATTGCCTCTTTTACAGCCCTGGATACTGCCGGACGGGTAGCGGTATCCCGTGGCTGGAGCGCCCGGTTCTGGCTGTTGGTGGGCGGCATCGCAATGGGGATTGGCGTCTGGGCAATGCACTTTATCGGGATGCTGGCGATGATGATGCCGATGATGATGCGCTATGACACGCGACTGACGATCCTCTCGCTGCTGGTGGCGATCCTGGCGTCTGTGCTGGCTTTTGGCCAGACGGTGGGTGGCCTGCATCTCACCCGCCAGCGGCTGCTGAGCGGCACGCTGATCCTGGGCGCGGGTGTGGTGGTCATGCACTATCTTGGTATGTATGCCCTGCTGATTGAACCGCAACCGGAGTGGAATGCGCTGCTGGTGGCGCTCTCTGTGCTGATTGCGTTTGCGGCCTCTGGCCTGGCGCTGTGGCTGGCCTTTCATCTGCGCCAGGGCGATCATCATCTGATGCTGATGCGTGGGCTGGCCTCTCTGGTCATGGGCATCGCCATCGCCGGTATGCACTATGTAGGTATGGCGGCAGCAGAGTTCAGCCACAGCAGTATGATGCAGCCGCACGGCGTCAGTAATGCGGGCCTGGCGGTGTGGGTGACGCTGATTACCCTGACTATTCTGGGTATCACTCTGCTGAGTTCGATGCTGGATGCGCAGCTGCGCGCCGCGCGTCTGGCGACCCGCCTCAATCGCGCTAACCAGGAATTGCGTCAGCTGGCGATGCATGACAACCTGACCACGCTGCCCAATCGTGTAATGCTGGAGCAGCAGCTCGATCTCGCCATTAAACAGGCGATGCTTAATGAGCATCGCTTTGCCGTGATCTATATGGATCTCGATGGCTTTAAAGCGGTCAATGACACATGGGGACATCACGTCGGTGACCGGTTGCTGGTGGCAGTGGCGGAACGGCTTTGTAGCCAGCTCAGCAACACGATGCTGCTGGTGCGTCTGGGAGGCGATGAATTTGTGCTGATGGCTGAGTGCGATATCAGCGCAGCCCGCCAGCTGGCGCAAAAACTGGTTAAAGTTATCAGTTCGCCGTTTGAACTTGACCGCTATGTGCTGCACGTTTCACTCAGCGCGGGCATTGCGATCTTTCCGCTGCACGGTCGCAACCGGCAGGAGCTATTGTTTAATGCTGATGCGGCGATGTATCACACCAAACACAGCGGACGAAACGGCTGGTGCCTGTTTGAACCGGCCATGAGCGCCGCGACGCAGCATCAGCTGGAGCTGGCGAACGATCTGTGGGAGGCGATAGAGCGCGAGCAGATGCGGCTGTTCTATCAGCCGAAATTCTGTTCCGGCGGCACCAGGTTAATGGGATTCGAGGCGTTGTTGCGCTGGCAGCATCCGCAGCGCGGTTTACTGACGCCTGAGCTGTTTCTGCCGCGCGCCGAAAAAACTGGTCAGATTATTGCGCTGGGTAACTGGGTGATCGGGGAGGCCTGCCGTCAGCTCAGGCTATGGCACAGCCAGGGCCAAAGTGACTGGACAGTATCGGTGAATCTCTCCGCGTTGCAGTTTCACCAGCGTGATTTACTGACTATCCTGACGCAGACCCTGGCGCGTTACCAACTGCCAGGCAGCGCGCTGATGCTGGAGATCACTGAAGCGATTGCCATGCGCGATCCCGCTTTCAGCCAGCAGCGCATTCGTGAATTGCAGCAGGCGGGTGTCAGCGTCGCGATTGATAACTTCGGCATCGGTTATGCCAACCTGCTGCATCTCAAAGATCTGGATGCCAGTGAACTCAAAATTGATCGCAGCTTTATCAACTGTCTGCGGCCCGGCAGTGAAGATGCGACCGTGGTCAGCGCCATGCTGACCCTGGCGCAGAGCCTCAATCTGCGCATGGTGGCGGAAGGGGTGGAGACCGAAGAGCAGCAGCATTTGCTCACCAGCTTAGGCTTTGATGCGTTGCAGGGCTATCTGCTGGGCAAGCCGACGCCAGCGGACCGGGTTGAGGCGCTGAGTTTTCCCTCACTGCGACAGCCGGTGGCGTCACTGTCCGGCTGATAGCGCTGACAGCTATGATAGATTTCATCACTCAGAATGAGTGGAAGGATGCAGGGTTCGCGGCTCATTAACCGCAGGGCTGTGCCGATAACTAAGAGAATAATTTTAAAACCCTCTGCCCAACCACAAGCTCTGCTTTCGCGGGAATGCACTATGTTAGCGACCTCATACGACTCTTTTATCGTCATCGTCTCCGTTCTTGTCGCGATGCTGGCTTCGTTCACCGCCTTAGATATGGCGGGACGGGTGGTGCATTCAACCGGCAAAGTTGCGCTGGTCTGGCTGTTCGGCGGCGGTTTTTCCATGGGCATCGGCATCTGGGCGATGCACTTTATCGGCATGCTGTCGATGAACATGGAGATGGTCATGAGCTACAACGCCGGGCTCACCGCCTTCTCTGCGGCCATCGCTGTCTGTGCGTCGATATTTGCGCTGTGGCTGGTCTGCAATGGCGATCTGCCTTTGCCGCGCCTGGCGGGCGGCGCGCTGATCCTCGGCAGCGGCGTAGTCGCGATGCACTACACCGGCATGGCGGCGCTGATGTTCTCCCCCGGTATCGTCTGGAAATGGGGCTGGGTGGCGCTGTCGGTGGCGATCGCCCTGGCCGCCTCTGGCACCGCGCTGTGGCTGGCGTTTAACCTGCGGGAAGGACAGACCAGTCGGGTCACCCTGCTGCGCATTGGCGCATCGGTGGTGATGGGCTGTGCTATTGCCGGCATGCACTACACCGGCATGATGGCGGCAGCGTTTCCCGTACATAGTCATCCGGTCGGGCAGGGCGTCAACAGCAACTGGCTGGCGATTCTGGTCACGGTGGTCACTATTTCGATTCTGGGCATTACCTTGCTGGTGTCGATGCTGGATGCGCGGATGCAGGCGCGTACCTCGATTCTCGCCAGTTCGCTGGCTGAAGCCAATCGCGAGCTGGCACAGCTGGCGCTGCACGACAACCTGACGCGGCTGCCCAACCGCATCCTGCTGGAGGATCGGCTGGAGCAGGCGATCAACAAAGCGAACCGTGAGCAGAGGCAGTTTGCCCTGATGTTTATGGACCTCGATGGGTTTAAGGCGGTCAACGACGCGTTCGGGCACCACATTGGCGACAGTCTGCTGGTCGGCGTGACCGAGCGCATGAGCGAGCAGATGACCGGCTACTTTACGCTGGCGCGGCTCGGCGGTGATGAGTTTGTGCTGCTGGTGGAGATCGACGATCCCAATGATGCGGCGGCCATCGCCGATAAACTAGTCAAAGCGGTGGATCGTCCGTTTGATATCTCACGCTATGAGCTGGTGGTATCGCTGAGTCTTGGCATCGCGGTCTATCCCGGCGATGGCGTGGATGAGCGCGAACTGATGTTCAACGCCGATGCGGCGATGTACCACACCAAAAATAATGGCCGCAACGGCTACACCTTCTTTCAGCCTTCTATGAACATTCAGGCCCAGAGCCAGCTTCAGCTGAATAACGATCTCTGGCAGGCGCTGGATCATGATGAACTGCGCCTGTTCTATCAGCCAAAATATTGCGCGCCGAGCGGTCCGATTCTCGGTTTTGAGGCGCTGCTGCGCTGGCAGCATCCGCAGCGCGGCCTGCTGTCGCCCGATAAATTTCTGCCAATGGCAGAAAAGACCGGAATGATTGTCAATATCGGCAACTGGGTAATCCATGAAGCCTGTCGCCAGCTGCGCCAGTGGCATCTGCAGGGCCATCCGCACTGGTCGGTGGCGGTGAACCTGTCGGCGTTGCAGTTTGAGCAATCGAATCTGGTGAAGACGGTGGTGGATGCGCTGGAAAAACATCAGATTCCGGCCGAACTGCTGACGCTGGAGGTGACGGAAACCACCGCGATGCGCGATCCCGATGAGAGCGTGCGTATTCTGACTGAGCTGACCCAGCTCGGGGTGAAAGCTTCAATTGATGACTTTGGCACTGGCTACTCCAGCCTGCTCTATCTGAAACGGCTACCGGCCAGTGAACTCAAGATTGACCGGGCCTTTGTGAACGAGCTGCAGCATCACACAGAAGATGCCACCATCGTGTCGGCGATAGTGGCGCTGGCGCAGTCGCTGCAATTGAAAGTGGTGGCCGAAGGCGTTGAAACCGCTGAGCAGCAGGCCTTCCTGACCAGCCTGGGCTGTAATACGCTGCAGGGCTATCTGCTGGGCAAGCCGGTTCCCCCGGAGCGGGTGCCGGAGCTGGCTGATTATGTGGTGGCGGAAATTGAAGAGGCGATTGCGGAAGTGAGTCTTAATGCCGAAGCCGAAGCCGAAGCCGAAGCCGAAGCCGAAGCCGAAGCCGGGCAGCCGCTGACGCCGCAGGTCGCTGTGATCTGACCTGCCTGAAGCCGTGAAGAATCAGCGCAATCGGATAAAGCGATTCGCGCCGCCTGTCATTGGTCGCCGTGCGTGGTAAAGTCTCGCGGTCAGACTATTCACGGTCAAACAAGGAGAGGTCACCCGTGGCGAAATACCAGCGATTGATGGATGAGATTCAGCAGCAGATTGAGGCCGGCATCTGGCTGCCGGGCACCCGTCTGCCGTCATTGCGTCAGCAGGTCGCGCAGCAGGGCGTCAGCCTGATGACGGTGCTGCATGCCTATGAGTTGCTGGAGAGTCAGGGCTGGATCGTCTCCCGTCCACAGTCGGGTTACTACGTTGCACCGCGTGCCTTAGCACCCGCACCGCTGAGCGTGGCGATCAGTGAACAGGTCGATATCAACGACTTTGTGTTTGATGTGCTGCAGGCCACGCGCGATCCGGCCATCGTGCCGTTTGGCTCCGCCTTTCCCGATCCCGCACTCTTTCCGCAGCGCCAGCTGATGCGCTCGCTGGCTAACGTCTCTCATCATCTGACCCCAACCGATGCGCTGCACAATCTGCCGCCAGGCAACGCCACATTGCGACAGCTGCTGGCGCAGCGCTATGCGCGTCAGGGCATCACCCTGTCGCCGGATGAAATTGTCATCACCAGCGGAGCGCTGGAGGCGCTGAACCTCAGTCTGCAATCTCTGACCGAGCCGGGCGATTATGTGGTGATTGAACAGCCGAGTTTTTATGGCGCGCTGCAGGCGATAGAGCGGCTTAAGCTCAAGGCACTGGCGATCCCGGTCGATGCCAGAAATGGCATCGACCTCGTCCAGCTGGAGGAGGCACTGCAGCGCTGGCCGGTGAAAGCCTGCTGGCTGATGACCACCCTGCAGAATCCGCTGAGCGTAACCTTAACGCCGGAACGCAAACAGCAGCTGGTCGCACTGCTGGCGCGTTATCAGGTACCGATGATTGAAGATGATGTCTATGCCGAACTCTGGGCGGGTGATGCGCCGCCGCTGCCGGCGAAAGCCTGGGATCGCCAGGGGAACGTGCTGCACTGCGGCTCATTTTCAAAGTCGCTGGTGGCAGGATTCCGCGTCGGCTGGGTCGCGGCGGGACAGCATGCGCAGCGTATTCAGCGGCTGCAACTGATGAGCACGCTCTCTACCAGTGCGCCGATGCAGCTGGCGCTGGCCGATTTTCTTGCCACGCGGCGTTACGACACCCATCTGAAGCGGCTGCGGCAGATTCTGGCGAAGCGACAGCAGATGGTGCGCCAGGCGTTAATGAAGGTGCTGCCGCCGCAGGCCACGGTCAGCGAAGCGCGTGGCGGCTATTTTCTCTGGGTGACGCTGCCGGAAAGCATCAATACGACCCGGCTCTATCAGCGGGCGCTGGCTCAGGGGATCAGTATTGCACCGGGGCAGCTATTTTCGGCAGGTGAGCAGTTCAGGCACTGCTTCAGGTTAAATACCGCCTGGCCGTGGGATAGTCGGGCCGAGGCGGCAATCGTGAAGCTGGGTCAGCTGATGGCGGAAGGGCAGGCGGATTAAACCCGCGCGGCTTCCTGATGGCCCCAGGTCAGGTAGTAGACATCATAGAAGTCGACTTCCCCTTTTTGCGTCAGCAGACGCTGGATACCGCTCTTCACGCGTTCTGGTGTCTCAGGCAGCGACAGAATGCGTGAGATTGCCTGTTCGCGCACCGGCTGAATGTAATACCACTCGCCGTTGTAGCAAACGCGCAGGTCGAGGGCATCGATATCTTCAAAGCGATATTTCGGGTTGATATCCAGCAGCATCAGCACACTCATCACCAGCACAAACACGGTGGCAAACCAGAAGGCGGGCCAGCCGAGCATCTCTGTGGTGAAAATCAGCGCCACGCACAGGCCGTAGCAGAGGTACATTACTGCCCAGAGACCAGGGTGGTTCTTCAGAAACGAGAGGCTGAAACGCGGCAAATTGTCGCGACGTTCTTCGCGGTTAAGCAGGGCGATCTCGTCAATCAGGATTTGTTTAATAGCGTCCATTTGTTACCTCACTGTCATCTGTTAGCTATTACAACAGATAACAGTCAAGCATATCAGAAACAGATCTGTGCTTTTTTTATATAACAGTTTATACGACAGTGACCGGGGCGTCGGGCTGCTGCGCCTTTAGACTTCCCGCCTGACATTTTGCAACACTTTGCCGCAGTAAGAACCGCTATCCGCCGTCGCGCAGGCACACTCCGACCCTATAGTTAACGACACATTTGGCTTTAGTCAGCAATATCAGTCAATTATCTCAATTGTGTCGTCTGGCGCACATTGCATTGTGCTGCGTGTTTGCCACACTTAGAAAAACATCGGAGAACCTGTATGCGTGCCTCATCCTCCAGTCTGCTATTAATGATGTCCTTTGCCGCTGGCACCTTCTCGGCCGGGGCCTCTGACAATCCTCAGCATCTGATGCTCGCCAGCCCGTCGGGCGGTGTACCCAATAACCCGTTACCTCTGATTATCTGGCCGCGCGTGGTGCCGGAAGAGGAGGAGATCGCCACGTGGTTTGAAAAAACTTTCGAGGAGAACGGCTGGCCACCCGCCTGGCGCTATCCGATCTTCCCGTATACCCATTATCATCCTAATACCCATGAACTGCTGGGCGTCGCTGAAGGCTGGGCGGAAGTGCTGTTTGGCGGCGACAGTGGCCGCATGGTGACCCTGCGCGCAGGCGATGCGGTCCTGATTCCGGCGGGTGTCGGCCATCGGCAGGTCAGCGCCAGCGAAGATTTTATGGTGATAGGTGCCTATCCGCACGGGATGTCGCCGGAGACGCTGCGCGATGAGCCCGCGAAGCTGAAAATGGCCCAGGAGCAGGTAAAAAAAGTGCCGTTGCCGACGCAGGATCCCTTTACCGGCAAAGAGGGCGCATTAACCGAGATCTGGCAGCCGATTGCGGCGCTCACCGCCCAGCAGTAAGCCACGGGGCGAGCACGCCCCGATGCCGCCCGGCTTTCGCGTCCCGTAAGCCTGGCTGTCACCGGGCTGTCATCAAACTGTCGTAGCGTTTTGCCCAGCATGTCAACGGCAAAGGCAGAGTAAGATGGCGGCAATATCCTTAACCGGACTGAGCAAAGCGTTCGGCGCGCAGCCGGTACTGGACGCGGTTTCGTTACAGATTAATCAGGGCGAGTTTGTCGCCGTTCTTGGGCCTTCTGGCTGCGGCAAAACCACCCTGCTGCGCCTGCTGGCCGGCTTTGAAACGCTCGACAGCGGTGAAATCCGCATCGGTGAACGTCAGGTTGCCGCAGACGGGCTGCACCTGCCGCCGGAAGCCCGCGAGCTCGGCGTGGTGTTCCAGAACTACGCTTTGTGGCCGCATATGACGGTCGCGGAGAACGTCGGCTACAGCCTGAAGGTGAACGGTGTGGCGCGCGCAGAACGCGAACTGCGCACCACCCAGGCCCTGACGCTGGTCGGGCTGGATCGCTTCGCCGACCGCCGACCCGCCGATCTCTCCGGCGGTCAGCGCCAGCGCGTGGCGCTGGCTCGCTGCCTGGTGGCACGGCCGACGCTGGTGCTGCTGGATGAGCCGCTGGCTAACCTTGATGTCCATCTGCGCGCCACCATGGAAGAGGAGTTCCGCCGCTTCCATCGCCACAGCGGCGCCACCTTACTCTATATCACCCACGATCAACGCGAAGCGATGGCACTGGCCGACCGCATCGTAGTGCTCGAACACGGCAGAGTGATGCAGTTCGCCAGCCCGCAGACCCTGTGGCGCGAACCGGCTAATGAGATGGTGGCGACCTTTATTGATGAGGGGCGGGTGCTGCCGGTCAGCGACATTGAGCCGCTCGATCCGGGTCAGGCAACCGCCACGCTCTGCGGGCTGCGGGTTTTGCTGCGCTGCTCGCCTCACCAGCGCCCGCTGCCGCACGGCAAAGCCAGCTTCCACAGCGTCAGTTTTCACCTCGCCACTGAGGGAGAGCGGCAGTTTGCCGCCCGCGTTGAGCGCATCATCTTTCGCGGTGGCTACCATCAGATCAACCTTCGACCGCTTAATCAACCGGATGTCAGCCTGTCGCTGACGCTTAATGATGCTGCATTACTGGCGGTGGATGACACCGTCGGCGTCGCCGTCGATGACGGCTGGATTCTTCCTGCATAAAGGGTTTCAGAAACCATGAAAACGGCTTTTCGTACTCCGCTTCACGCGCTGTTGTTGCTGTCGGGCCTCGCGGCCTCAACCCTGTTGCAGGCGGCCGACGCGCCCGGCGGCAAGCTGGTGGTTTACACGTCGCAGGCACCTGAAATTGCGCAACAGACCATCGATGCGTTTAAGGCCGCGTATCCGGCGGTGGAGGTGGAGTGGACCCGCAACGGCACCACTCAACTGATGAACGTGCTGCGCACGGAGATGATGAGCGGCCAGGTCAAACCCGATGTGCTGCTGGTGGCCGACGCGATCAATCTGGGCGCGCTCAAGAAAGAGGGGCAGCTCTATTCATATCCGGCCGCCCCGGTCAGCCACCTGAAGCCTGCCTATTACGATGTGGATAAAACCTTTTTCGGCACCAAAATTATCGCCACGGTGATCGCCTATAACACCCAGCGTGCGAAGCCGGTCAGTAGCTGGAAAGCGCTGGCAGTAGAAGAAAACAGAGGCCAGATTGCGGTCCCCAGTCCCCTCTATTCCGGTGCGGCGCTCTATAAGCTGCATACCGATATCCATACTCCGTCGATTGGCTGGGCGTTCTATCAGCAACTGGCCGCTATCGGCATTGCGCCACAGGGCGGCAATGGACCGGCGCTGAAAGCGGTTGCCAGCGGCATGGATAAGTATGGCGTGATCACGGATGCCGATATTATCCGCGCCAAAAAGCAGGGATCGCCCATCGATCTGGTCTATCCGCAGGAGGGCGTCTCCTATGTGACCGAGCCGGTGGCGATCATGAAGTCGGCGCATAATCTGCCGGCCGCCAAAGCCTTTGTTGATTTCATGCTGTCGGAAGCGGGGCAGCAGCTGGTGGCGAAGCAGGGCAACCGGCCGGTCGATGCCCGCG
Organism: Pantoea agglomerans NBRC 102470; assembly: GCF_001598475.1. Lineage (GTDB taxonomy): Bacteria > Pseudomonadota > Gammaproteobacteria > Enterobacterales > Enterobacteriaceae > Pantoea > Pantoea agglomerans. The sequence continues at coordinate 238,410 of NZ_BCZA01000004.1, read as the reverse complement.
TGGCGGCACCCGGTGGCTTTGCGCCGATTGAGCAAATCACGCTGCTGACGCCGGATGTGGCACAAGCGGTGGCCGAGGATGCTCAGGTCCGCGAAACCTTTACTGAACTGTTTGGCGGCTGATCGTGAGCGTGCTGGGCAACGAATGGCGAAGAGGCCAGGCCGCCAGGCATCGCAGATGGCGGGCGGAACCGCTGGTGCTGGGCATACTGGTGCTGGTGATCGGCCTGCTGTCGGTGGCACCCTTTGCCCGGCTGATGGGAACCGCGCTGGCACCGGATGGCATACTGGATAGCGATCGCCTGCTGAGATTGCTGACCAGCCGGCGGGTACTCAGTGCCACGCTGAATACCCTGGCGATCGGCATCAGCGCAACGCTGATGTCGCTGCTGCTGGGAACGGTGGCCGCCTGGCTGGTGGCGCTCACCGATTTGCGTGCCAAAGCGGCCTGGGTATTTGCCTTTATCCTGCCGCTGATGATCCCGCCGCAGGTGACTGCGCTGGCCTGGATACAGGCGCTGGCACCGGGCAGTCTGCTGGCCACTGCGGTGAATGCGCTGGGCGGGACGTGGCTGGCACCCGGTCAGCAACCGCTCTATTCCGCGACCGGCATGGTACTGCTGCTGGGTCTGCACAATGCGCCGCTGGTGTTCCTCACGGTGCGGGCTGGCCTGCGTCGACTCCCCGCCGAACTGGTGGAGGCGGCCCGTATCAGCGGCGCATCACCCCGGCAGATTCTGTTCACGGTGATCCTGCCGCTGGCGCGCCCCGCGATCTTCGCCGGGGCGGCGCTGGCGTTTGTCGCTGCGGTCGGGAATTTCGGTATCCAGGCGATGCTGGGTATTCCGGCGCGGGTGCCGACGCTGATTACGCTGGTTTATCAGCAGCTCAATACCCTCGGCCCCGGTGCGCTGCCCAATACCGCCGTCTACTCGATGCTGATTGCGCTGATCACCCTCGCCGGGATGCTGATTAGCGGCTGGCTGGGCGGACGGCGCGATGTCCGGGTCAGCGGATCGCCACGACCCTGGCACCAGCCGCTGCGGCGCGCGCGACTGCCGGGCGAAATCATCGCCTGGCTGTGGATGGTGATCACCTTGCTACTGCCGCTCAGCGCCCTGCTGACCACCGCCTTAACCCGCGGTTTCGGTCAGGCTCTGAACTGGCAAACCCTGACGCTGGAGAATTTTCAGCAGGCGCTGTGGGGCTATCCGGCGATACGGCAGGCGTTCTTTACCAGCCTGTGGCTCACCGGCCTGACGGCGCTGCTGCTCAGCATCATGGCACTGTTCCTGGCTTTCTTTCTCAGCTGGCATCGTACCCGGCTGGTGCGGGGGCTGGGATTCGCCAGCGAGCTGACCTATGCGCTGCCCGGCATTGTCACCGGCGTCGCAGCGATGCTGTTTTTCCTGCGGCCGCTGCCGCTGCTGGGATTTTCCCTTTACGGAACGGTGTGGATTATTCTCGCGGCCTATCTGGCCAATTTCCTGGCGCTGGTGTTAAGGCCGACGCTGGCCGGGTTCGCGCAAATCGAACCGTCACTGGATGAGGCGGCGCGCTTATGCGGCGCGGGTCTGATGCGGCGGATGACTGACATCCTGCTGCCGCTGGCGGCGCCTTCTGTGCTGGCCGGTGCGCTGCTGGTGTTCCTCACCGCGCTGAATGAAATACAGGTTTCAGTGCTGCTGGTTACCGCGCAAACCCAGACGCTTGGCCCGACCATTATTTTCCTGGATGAAGGCGGATCGGCGCCGCTGGCGGCGGCGGTCGGATGCCTGATGATTGGGATCGTGCTGGGCTTAATGCTACTGGCCTCACGACTGACGCGCCGTCTGCCGCAGGGAGTCCTGCCATGGCAAGCCTGACGGTGATCAGCGGCGTCGGCGGAAAACTGCCTGCCGCTTTCCTGCTGGAGATAGAGGGATACCGTCTGTTATGGGATTTAGGTGCCGGGCCGGAGCCGGGCGTCCGGCCCGCAGTGGACGCCATCGGCCAGGTCGATGCGCTCTGCCTGACCCATTCCCATGTGGATCACGCGGCGGCGCTGGATAGCTGGGCCGACATCGGTTCACCGCCGGTCTATGCCAGTGAGATCACCTGGCAGCAGCTGGGCGAGGCTGGCGTGCCGGCTCAGGCGCGACGCATCCTGCCATTGCGCGGCCAGTGCGCGCTGGGGCCGCTGAATCTCTTTACCGGTCGCAGCGGGCATTCGCCAGGATCGATCTGGTTTCATCTGCCGATTGCGGGTGGCATCACCTATATGGGCGACTGGAGTCGCGAATCGCTGCTGTTGCCGTTTGATTGCCCGCCACGCGCACGGCTGTTGATTACCGATGGTTCCTATGGCGACCGCAATCAGCGACTGGCGCAGCAGATCGATGCGCTGGCCCTGGCGGCACAAGGGGGCGCCGTGGTCACCGCGCCGCTGCACGGGCGCGGCCCTGAGATGGCGCTGCAGCTCAGCGCTCGCGGGCTGCCGGTAGTGATGTGTCCCCAGGTGCGCGAAGAGGTGGCGCAGTTGCTGGCGCTCAACAGCCTGCCCGCCGCGGCGATGCTGGCGCTGGCCCGGTTATTGCGCGTCGCAACACCCGACCACTGGCGACCGGATACGGTAATTGTCGCGGCGGATGCGGTGGCTGACAGCGGGCTGGCGGCGCAGCTCAGCCATCAGCCCGACTTTCGTCTGATCTTCAGCAGTCACGTTTCCAGCGGCACCCGTGCCTTTGAGATGCTGCAATCCGGCATGGCACGCTGGCTGCCGTGGAATGTGCATCCGCCACTCGACGATCAGCTGGCGCTGATCAGACAGACGGCGGCCCAGAAAGTGATCCCGGCGTTTGTCGCGCCGCAAGAGTGCCAGCAGCTGATGAGCCAAAGTCCGGCAATGCTCTGCTGGCAGCACCGTTATTCGCTCTCCTCGCGCTGGGAGCGGGTCGCCTGACGCGCCGCCACCGCGGAGTCATTGAACATTTACTCGCCGCTGCCGATAAACCCCTTATAAACACTGATTAATCTTCTTAATGCGCTTGTCATCTCAGCTCTTTTCGGCTGTAGTCTGCGCACGCTATTAAGAACATTCCTAAGCCGTCATCCGGCTACAGAGCAGCAGGCTAATCACAATGGATAATAACTCTGAGGTCATCTATCGCATGCTGGTACAAAGCGTGAATGATTACGCCATCACTATGCTAAAACCTGACGGTATCATCGGCAGCTGGAATCAGGGTGCTCAGCGCACGATAGGCTATACGCCAGACGAGATGATTGGCTGCAGCTTTGCCCTGTTGTATAGCGAAGAAGATCGCCGCCGGGGCCTGCCGCAGCGTGGGCTGGATATGGCTGCCACTGCCGGACACCATGAAAGCGAAGGCTGGCGCTATCGCAAAGATGGCAGTGCTTTCTGGGCACACGAGACGATCGACCCGATACGCAATGACGCCGGTCTGCTGGTGGGATACGCCTGTATAACCCGCGACTGTACTCAGCAGCAGGAGCAGCAGCGCAAAGAGCGGGAGCAGGAGATGCGCTTCCGCCTGCTGGTGGAGGGCGTTACCGATTACGCTATCTATATGCTCGATCATGACGGCAACGTGGTGAACTGGAATGCCGGGGCACAGCGCGCCAAAGGCTATGTGGCGGAAGAGATTGTCGGCCAGCATTTTTCCCGCTTCTACAGCGCCCAGGATCGCCTGAACCGTGTCCCGGAGCAGAACCTGCAAACCGCTTATCGCACCGGCCGCTTTGAAGATGAGGGCTGGCGCTACCGCAAAGATGGCAGCGCCTTCTGGGCGCATGTGGTGATCGACACGATCCGCGACGATCAGGGCAAGCTGCTGGGCTACGCTAAAATCACCCGCGACTGCACCGAACAGCAGCGCGTCCGCAGCCAGCAACGGGAGCAGGAGCAGCGTTTCCGTCTGCTGGTTGAAGGGGTCACCGATTACGCCATCTATATGCTCGATGTCGACGGCGTGGTGGTGAACTGGAATGCCGGTGCGCAGCGTGCCAAAGGGTACAAAGCGGATGAAGTGGTGGGTCAGCACTTCTCGCTGTTTTACAGTTCCCAGGAGCGGCTGAACCGCATCCCGGAAGCGAATCTCGGTATCGCGCTTAAGACCGGCCGTTTTGAAGATGAGGGCTGGCGCTACCGCAAAGATGGCAGCGCCTTCTGGGCGCATGTGGTCATCGACGCGATCCACGATGATGACGGCAAGCTGGTTGGCTTCGCTAAGATCACCCGCGACCGCACGGAACGCCGTGAGCAGGAGCAGCAGGTGCTGCGCGCCAGGGATCTGGCTGAAGCCCAGAGCACCCAGAAAACCGCGCTCTCTAAATTCCTGGATAATATCATCGCCAACATTCCCTCCTGCGTGATTGTTGAAGATGCGATCACCCGCGAGATCCTGCTGGTTAACGACCGCACTCAGCAGCTGTTTGGCCTGTCGAAATCGCTGATCGTCAACAAGCGCCCGCACGAATGTATGTCGCCCGAACTCAGCGATTACTTTAATAATCTGGCGGATGTTGCGCTGCGCAGTGAGGGCATGCATGAGCGTGAGCAGTTGCTGATGACCGCCAGCGGCGAACGCATTCTGCATACCCGCGCCACCGCGATTAACGGTCAGGATGCGCGACGTAACTACCTGATGCTGCTGGTGGAAGATGTCACTGACCAGCGCGCTGCTGATGCCCGTATTCACCATATGGCGCACCACGACAATCTCACCAGCCTGCCGAACCGCATTCTGTTCCGCCAGCGTCTGAGTGAAGCCTTGCGCACTGCCGGTCAGATACAGCGCCAGACCGCCGCGCTCTGCCTTGATCTCGATAACTTTAAAAATGTGAACGATGCGCTGGGCCACCAGATTGGCGACGAGTTGCTGCGCAGTGTGGCTAAGCGTCTGCGTAACGCGCTGCGTGACCAGGATACTCTGGCGCGTATCGGAGGCGATGAGTTCGCCATCGTGCTGCCTTCGGTGGCCAGTAATGAAGAGGCCAGCATTGTGGCGCAGCGCCTGATTGAGGCGATTCGCCCGCCGGTCAACGTTGAAGGCCATAATCTGTCGGTCGGGCTCAGCGTGGGGATTGCGCTCAGCACCACCATTACCAATACGCCGGAGCAGCTGCTGCGCTGTGCGGACATGGCGCTGTATGAAGCCAAACGCAACGGTCGCAATCGCTATGAGCATTTCACGCTGGAGATGGACGATGTGGCGCGCAGTCGACGCCTGATTGAAAACGATCTGCGCGATGCGATTAGCGGCGGGCATCTGCGGCTCTACTATCAGCCCATCACCAACGGCGATAACCGCACCATCATTGGCTATGAGGCGCTGATGCGCTGGCATCATCCGATTCGCGGGCTGATCATGCCCAACGACTTCATCCCGATCGCTGAAGAGACCGGCCTGATTCATATGCTGGGGGCGTTTGCACTCTACGAAGCCTGTCGCGAAGCGGCGAGCTGGGAAGGGGAGCAGTCGGTCTCGGTCAACCTCTCACCGCTGCAGTTTAAAAACAGCTCGCTGGTGCCGGTGGTGGAAGGTGCGCTGAAAGAGTCGGGTCTCGATCCGGCGCGGCTGGAGGTTGAGATCACCGAATCGGTGCTGCTGGATGATTCGCTGGGTAATATCCGTACCCTGCAAAATCTCAAGGCGCTGGGCGTGCAGATTGCGCTGGATGATTTCGGCACCGGCTATTCGTCGCTGAGCTATCTGCGATCTTTCCCGTTCGACAAAATCAAAATCGACAAATCCTTTATCAATGATATGGGTGACAGCCGCGAGGCGCTGGCGATTATCCGCGCCATCACCGGCATGAGTCGCAGTCTGGATATCCAGATTACTGCCGAAGGGGTGGAGAGCGATGAGCAGTTCGCTAAGCTGCGCGATGAGGGCTGTACCCTGTTCCAGGGCTTCCTGTTCGGACGGCCTCAGCCGTCGGAACTGCGGCTGAAAACGCTGGGTTAACCCGCGCCGGGTTAATCCATACCGTGTTAATCCATACCGTGTTAATCATAGAGGCCATGCTGCTGGACCGGCGCATGGCTGAGATTATCGCGAATGCGCCGCACCGACTCGCGCACCACCAGCCTGCCATTCAGCAGCAGGCTGCCGGTGGGTGTGCCTGGATTCAGTCGCATCTCCTGCAACATTCTCACTGCCGCTGCGCCCAGCTCATCACGCGGCACCTGCACCGAGGTCAGCGGAATATCGTGGATAGCGGCCAGGTTAAAGCCATCCATACTCATCACCGAAATATCCTGCGGCACCCGCAGACCGGCCTGCTCCAGCGCAGTGACGGCGCCCGCCGCAATGTAATCACCGCTGGCGAGAATCGCGGTCGGGCGCAGCGCATCAGGACAGTGGCGCAGATATTCACTCAGCCGCTCCGCCGCTTCATTGCTGCTGAAGCTGTTCAGGGTCAGCAGATGCTGGCGGCTGTCAAACCGCAGGTTCATGGCATGCCAGGCGTCGCGCACCCCCTGCAATCGCTGCTCCATGGTGTAGCGGCGTAAGCAATGCAGCGACAGGATCTGCCGGTGTCCCTGCTCAAACAGGTAGCGCGCTGAGAATTCACCAATCAGCTGATGATGGGGCGAGACTGAAGGCAGACGCATTCGGCGATCGCGGGCGTTAATCAGCACGCAGGGTTTGTTCATCTCCGCCGCCAGCTGATGAATATGCTCATCATCAATGCCGATCAGCAGTGCCGCTTCGGTCTGCTGCATCTTGTCGATAAACAGCGCGGCATCACTTTCCACCTCCTCCAGCGGGCAGTAGCGCAGCCGCACCTCATGCGGCTCCACCGCCTGGCTGATCCCCTGAATCACTTTGTAGTAGAAGATGTCACTGCGTACATCAAAGGCGCGCGGCGGGGCAAAAACCATCAGGTTATTCAGCAGCAGGCGACCACTGTGCAGGTTGTTAAGTACGCCCTGTTGCTGCGCCACGGCCAGCACTTTGTCTCGGGTGGCGGGCCGGGTATTGGCTTTACCCGCCAGCACCCGCGACACCGTACTGATGGAGACGCCGCTGAGTGCCGCAATTTCGCTTACTTTCAGCCTTTGTTTCATTCTGTGATCGCCTTCAAATCTGCTGATGAAAAATTTTTCATAACCTGCTGAATCGCGTCAGATAAGCGTTTCAGTGCCATTTTCTGCCGGGATTCAGCCTGCCATGAAAAGCGTTGCAAAAAAGTGTCTGTACCCACGTTTCGCACTTTTCTAAGTTCGTTACAGGACACGCGGTACGCCAGCAGGCGGTGTGCGTCATCAATGGCAATCAGGAGTGGCACAATGAGCCTCGAATCAACAACCAAACCCATCAGTGCATCCCGCACGGTGCGCGTGATTAAAAATTTACGCTGGTGGATGCTGGGAATGTTCCTGCTGGGTGTAACCGTCAACTACATCACCCGCAACTCGCTCGGCATTCTGGCACCGGAACTTAAAAACAGTCTGCACATGACGACCGAACAGTACTCCTGGGTGGTGGCGGCGTTTCAGCTGGCCTATACCCTGTTTCAGCCAATCTGCGGCTGGCTGATCGATGTGATCGGACTGAAGATGGGCTTCCTGATCTGCGCGCTGATCTGGTCGGTGACCTGTCTGTTGCACGCCGGCGCGGGAAGCTGGCTGCATCTGGCATTGCTGCGTTTTGTCATGGGCGCCTCTGAGGCGGCGGCAACGCCAGCTAACGCCAAAGCGATCGGTGACTGGTTTCCGAAAAAGGAGCGCCCGGTCGCGGCGGGCTGGGCGGGCGTCGGCTTTTCGATTGGTGCCATGCTGGCGCCACCGATTATTTATGTCGCGCACATAACGTTTGGCTGGCAGGGCGCCTTTCTGCTGACCGGCGGGCTGGGCCTGCTGTGGGTTGCACTCTGGTGGTGGGGCTATCACTCGCCCGAGAGCCATCCTCGTCTCTCTGATGAAGAGCGGGCCTTTATTAATCAGGACAACGAAGCGATCGGGGAAAAACTGCCGTTCTTCACCGCGCTGAAAGTGATTGGTAAAGAGAAGAAATTCTACGGCATCGCCATCCCGGCTTTTCTGGCAGAACCAGCCTGGGCGGTACTGAGCTTCTGGGTACCGCTCTATCTGGCCAATGAGCGCGGCATGGATCTCAAGCAGATCGTGATGTTTGCCTGGCTGCCGTTTCTGGCCGCCGACCTCGGCAGCGTTGCCAGCGGCTATCTGACCAAAATCTATGTGCGCTGGTTTGGTCTCACCCGCGTCAATTCGATTGTCGCCAGTTCGGTGACCGGCGCACTGCTGATGGTCTCACTGGCGCTGATGACGCTGGTAAAAGATCCCTGGCTGGCTATCGCCCTGATCTCCGTCGGTGGCTTTGGCCATCAGGTGATCTCCTGCATGCTGAGCGCGCTGGTGGTGGAGCGTTTTGATCGCCGCCAGATGGCCACGGTCAATGGCATGCGCGGCTCCTGCGCCTGGATCGCCAGCTTTATCTTCTCGCTGATTATCGGTGTCACCGCCGATACCATCGGCTTCAATCCGCTGTTTGTGGCGATGGGCTTCTTTGACCTGATTGGTGCCGTTTTCCTGGTGATGCTGGTCGCCGAACGCCGCCAGCGCCCTGCTAACCCATAAGGATATCGCGATGAAAACCCTGAAGAACTGGACGCTGCATCAGCAGGCCGATCACTTTGTTGAACTCAAGGTCGAAGATCGTCACTTCCTGCGGCTTTACGTGCTGGAGGATAAGCTGATGCGCGTGCTGCTGAAGCGCGACGGTGAGCTGGCGCTGAACCGCACCTGGAGCATTGCCCCTGTCAGCGACGTGCCCTGGCAGGGGCGGGATCGTGAGGCGCTGGATGGCTTTACGCTGCCAGCATTTAAGGTTGAACACGATGCGCAGCAGTTGTGCATCAGCACGCAACGGCTGCGTGTCACGGTGCATCAGCCGCTCTGCCTGAGCTGGGAGCAGTTTGATGGTGAGAGCTGGCAGCCGCTGGCCGCCGACCGTCACACCGGTGCCTATCTGCTCAATGCACACGGCGACGGGGTCGAGCACTATCAGCGTCGCCAGCCGCAGGATCGGGTTTATGGCCTGGGCGAGAAGAGCGGCGACCTGAACCGCGTTAACCGCCGTTTTGAGATGCGTAATCTGGACGCCATGGGCTACAACGCCGCCAGCACCGATCCGCTCTATAAACATATTCCGTTTACCCTGACGCAGCGCGATGGCGTCAGTTTTGGCCTGTTTTATGACAACCTGAGCAGCAGCTGGCTCGATTTGGGGAATGAGCTGGATAACTACCATCTCCCTTATCGTCGCTACCGCGCCGAGGCGGGCGATCTTGATTACTACATGATGCTGGGCCCGACGCTGCTCGACGTCACCAAAGCCTTTGTGCGTCTGACCGGTCGCACCCTGTTTCAGCCGAAGTGGAGCCTGGGCTACAGCGGGTCCACCATGCACTACACCGACGCGCCCGACGCGCAACAGCAGCTTCAATCCTTTATCCGTCTGTGTCGCGAGCATGAAATTCCCTGCGACTCGTTCCAGCTCTCTTCGGGTTACACCTCGATTAACAACAAGCGCTACGTCTTCAACTGGAACTACGACAAAGTCCCGAATCCCAATGCGCTGAGCGACGCGTTTCATACTGCCGGAATGAAGCTGGCAGCCAACATCAAGCCCTGCCTGCTGCAGGATCATCCGCGCTATCAGGAAGTGGCCGCGCAGGGGCTGTTTATTCGTGACTCTGAGCAGGATCGTCCTGAGCGTTCGGTGTTCTGGGACGATGAAGGCTCGCACCTCGACTTCACTCATCCGCAGGCGGTGCGCTGGTGGCAGGAGAATGTCACCCGGCAGCTGCTGGAAAAGGGCATCGATTCCACCTGGAATGACAACAACGAATATGAGGTGTGGGATGGCGAAGCGCGCTGTCACGGTTTTGGTCAGCCGATCGCCATCAAGCATATCCGGCCGGTAATGCCGTTGCTGATGATGCGCGCCTCAATGGAAGCCCAGCAGCAGTTTGCACCGGACAAACGCCCTTATCTGATCTCCCGTTCCGGCTGCGCCGGGATGCAGCGCTATGTACAGACCTGGAGCGGCGATAACCGCACCAGCTGGCAAACGCTGCGCTACAACATCCGCATGGGACTGGGGATGAGCCTCTCCGGGCTGTTTAACGTCGGGCACGATGTCGGCGGCTTCTCGGGCGATAAGCCGGATGCCGAGCTGTTTGTGCGCTGGGTTCAGAATGGCGTTATGCACCCGCGCTTTACTATCCACTCCTGGAATGACGATCACACGGTAAACGAGCCCTGGATGTACCCGGAGGTCACGCCGATGATCCGCGAGGCGATCCGGCTGCGCTATCGCCTGATGCCCTACCTCTATAACCTGGCGTGGCAGGCCAGTGTGGAAGATGAGCCGATGCTGCGCCCGACCTTCCTCGATCACGAGCAGGATCCGCTGACCTATCAGGAGTGTGATGACTTTATGCTGGGGCGCGATCTGCTGGTCGCCAGCGTAGTGGAGCAGGGCGCGCGCAGTCGTGAAGTCTATCTGCCCCGTAACCGCGGCGGCTGGTATGACTGGCACAGCGGCAAGGCGTTTGCGGGCGGTGAGACCATCACGCTGGATGCGCCGCTGGATCGGTTGCCGCTGCTGGTAAGGGCCGGTGCGGTGATCCCGCTGGGCGAGTGCGAAAGCACCACCGATGCGCGGCGTGATACGGTGCGGCAATGGCAGCTATGGCCTGCCCCCGAAGGCGTGCAGACACAAGGCGAAATGTTTGATGACGATGGCGAGAGCCACGGCTGGCAGCAGGGGAATGCGCTATGGCTTCGCTGGACGCTCTGCAGCAGCGCCACGCGTATCGACCTGACGGTGGAAAAACGTGGAGATTACCAGCCAGCCTGGCGGGAGATCGCGCTGTTACTGCCTGCGGGGGAAAGCCGTGAACTGTGGGTGAATGGCGGGAAAGCCGCGAGTTACCGGCTGGAATAGCGGTGCAGTGGTGTCAGCAAGACGGCAATAAGATCGGCCCCGAAAAGGGGCCGATAAACATTATTCTGCGTGGTTCTCGGTGCTCATGCGGCCCAGATCTTTATCGACCAGGAACAGACCGTTGCCGCTGTTGCTGACCAGCGCCAGTTTATCCAGCACGGTTTTGAACAGTTTCTCTTCTTCATGCTGCTCGGCGACATACCACTGCAGGAAGTTGAAGGTAGAGTAATCCTGTGAGGTCATGGCAGCATGGGCCAGTTCATTGATTTTGCTGGTGATCAGCTGCTCATGCTCCAGCGCCTGCTGCAGAATTTCATTCAGCGAGGTGAAAGAAACTGGCGGCGCAGCGATGGTACCCAGCACCGGCATGCCGCCGGTATCGCTCAGGTAATCAAACAGACGCTGCATATGCTGCATCTCTTCGCGTGAATGCATCTTCAGGAAGGAAGCGGCACCCTCAAAGCCTTTGTCGCTGCACCAGGCGCTCATTTGCAGATAAAGATTGGCAGAGAAAAATTCCAGGTTCAGCTGGTCGTTTAAACGCCCAGTCATTTCAGCAGTCAGCATGGCCGAGTCCTTTTAAGAAGATGTTAAATAAACAGGTATAGTCGGTGAATTATGCATCAAATATGTTAGTAAAGCGAAGGCTTTTCCGCAAAAACAGCTAATTTATCTGATTGATTTAAATAGAATTATTTCGCAAATTGAATACGAGCGATTCTCATTCTGCATCACTCCTTATCGGGCAACAAAATCAGGATTTCAGCACCATGATAGTGCGCCCGGTCGCTATCCTGCTGGTGCAATCGCCGCTGAAGCTGGAGAAATAGCGGTCATCTGATAACGCGCCGGAAATATCACGTTGCCGTCAGAAAAAGATATTTCGCAGAGCCATAACAGTCATGGCGTGGATTAAACGCCCAGAGGTGACAGCAGGGCCATTAATCATTGCGCGCCGATCGGCTCTGGCATAAATCATGCTTAGAACTCAGTTCCATATATTGAAACTTGCCATGGCAGGGAACAGGCGGCAAGCCAGGTTATCAGGAGAAAATAATGTCAGATGAAAGTGTTATTAGTCCGGTAAAAATGACGGCGACCAAAGGCAGTTATGTCGCGTTAATTTTTGCCATCCTGTTTTTCTCAGGGCTGTTTTATAACGTCGAGGGTCTTTCATGGCTGGGCGCCTTTGACTTCACCACGCTGGGCGGCAGCTTTGGCACCATGAAAGATCCCGCCAGCAACACCTTTCTTGGCGCAGGCGGACTCAGTGCCAAAGCGGGTTTCCTGTTTGCGCTGTCGCTGACGCCCACGGTGATGCTGGCGCTGGGCGTGCTGGAAATCTTCACCCACTACGGCGCGATTCGCGCGGCGCATCGGTTGCTGACGCCGCTGCTTAAGCCGCTGATGGGGCTGCCGGGCCATTGCGGTCTGGCGTTAATCACCGACCTGCAAAGTACCGACGCGGGCGCGGCATTAACCAAAGAGATGGCCGACCAGAAACAGATCGGTAAAAAAGAGGTGGTGGTGATGAGTGCCTGGCAATATTCCGGTGCCGGCTTAATCAATAATTACTTCGCCATCGGCTCCGCGCTATTCGCCTCAATGACGCTGCCGATTATTATTCCGCTGTTATTAATGTTCGTGCTGAAATTTGTCGGTGCGGCGATAACGCGCGCTGTGTTAAACAGTGTTTATAAGAAGGATTTCGCCGATGGAAAATAAAATCACGACCAGCAGTAACCCCTTTGATGTGTTTGTGACCGGCGCGCGTAAAGGCTTTCACATTGCCATTCACAACCTGATGCCAAATGTGGTGATGGCCTATGTGCTGGCAGAAGTGCTCAATCTGCTCGGCATCATGCAGTTTCTCGGGCACGTTTTTGCGCCAGTGATGGGGCTGTTCGGCCTGCCGGGCGAGGCAATTACGGTGCTGCTCACCGCCTGGCTCTCATCGTCGGCGGGTACCGGCGTAGCGGTGAGTCTGCTGACCAAAGGGCTGCTGACCGGGGCGGATATCACGATTCTGGCCCCGGCGATTTTCCTGATGGGATCGCAGCTGCAATATATGGGACGGCTGCTGGGCGTGGCCGATGTGCCAAAAAAATACTGGCCGCTGCTGATGCTGGTGAGCATCATCAACGCGCTGATCGCAATGTCTGTTATGCGTCTGTTTATTCAGGAGTAACGCTGTGTCTGAGGTATTAGAGCATTACCACTATTTGCACGAAATTCCGGAGCTGGGTTTTCAGGAGGTGAAAACGTCGGCCTACATCGCCGATCAGCTGGAGAAAGCGGGCCTGAAGGTGACGCGCAATATCAATAACACCACGGGCATTGTGGCCGAGATCGACAGCGGTGTGCCGGGTCCGGTGCTGGCACTGCGCGCGGATATGGATGCGCTGGGGCACATCATTGATGGCGTGCCGTGTGCGCGCCACACCTGCGGTCACGACGGTCACTCTTCGGTCGTGCTGACGGCGGCGACGGCTCTGCTGCAGGAGGGCGCGGTGAAACGTGGCCGGCTGAAGATCCTGTTCCAGCCCGCCGAGGAGCTGGGCGCCGGTGCGCTCTCAATGATCGAAGGTGGCGCACTGGATGATGTGGAGATGATTCTGGGGTTCCATCTGCGTCCGCTGGAGGAGTGCGTGGTCGGACAGGCGGTGCCTGCGGTGCTCTACTCAGCCTGCAGCACGCTGGAAGCGACCATCAAAGGCCAGCCCGCCCATGCGGCGCGTCCGCACCTGGGGGTGAATGCGCTGGATGCTGCCGTACAGGCGGTTCAGGCGGTCAACGCCATCCATCTCTCGCCCGGCCTGACCTGGAGCGTCAAAGCGACCCGCTTCCTGTGCGACGCCGGTGTCACCAACTCGGTGCCGGATGAAGCCCGCGTAGTCTGGGATCTGCGTTCGCAGGAGAACGGGCCGATGACGCTGCTGAAAGAGCAGGTCACGCGCGCCATTACTCACAGCGTGGCGGCACTGGGTGCCAGCGCCGAGGTCCGCGTATTAAAAGAGATGCCCGCCGCCGAGATTGATGATGAGGCGACGGCGGTGATCCGCGCCGCGATCGTCGAGGTGCTGGGCGAAGAGGGCGCGCTGTCAACCCGGACCACGCCAGGCAGCGAGGACTTTTTCTACTATCCGGTGAAGCGTCCGGGTATTAAAGCGGGCTTCTGGGGACTGGGCACCAACCTGACGCCAGGATTGCATCATCCCGACATGCATTTTGATCTCGACTCGCTGGAGATTGGTGTGCAGATCTTCAAAGCCTGCGTCAGAAAGGTGCTGGGATAAGGTAGGCGGGGCGGGTGCAGACCCGTCCCGCTTTGTTGCGGCATCCACCTTTCCCCGATTCCCCGCCCCTGAAATCCTGCCCCTCTCCCTGTAGGCCGCGCGCGCAAAATATTGTATGCTATGCCGCCTTAAAGCTGACCAGGTAACCGGAATTCACGCCAATGTAACTTCGCGCTGACCCGCCAACGATGAAAGATCGTTTTTGGCACCGTTTACCCGCCGGTAAGGTTCTGCCGGCCACCGTGATTTATCAGCAGCGCCAGTAAGTTGCGCTGCCTATTGAGAAGAATTCCATGTCTAATCCCTTTTTAGAAGAGGTGGCACGCCGCCGCACCTTCGCGATCATTTCGCACCCGGATGCCGGTAAAACCACCATTACCGAAAAAGTGTTGCTGTTCGGACAGGCTATCCAGACCGCCGGTACGGTAAAAGGCCGTGGCTCTAACCAGCACGCTAAGTCGGACTGGATGGAGATGGAGAAACAGCGCGGTATCTCCATTACCACCTCGGTGATGCAGTTCCCCTATCGCGATAGCCTGGTGAACCTGCTGGATACCCCGGGTCACGAAGATTTCTCGGAAGATACCTACCGTACGCTGACCGCGGTTGACTGCTGTCTGATGGTGATTGATGCCGCTAAAGGCGTCGAGGATCGTACCCGCAAGCTGATGGAAGTTACCCGTCTGCGCGATACGCCGATCCTGACCTTTATGAACAAACTTGACCGTGACATCCGCGACCCGATGGAAGTGCTGGATGAGGTGGAAAGCGAGCTGAAAATTGCCTGCGCACCGATCACCTGGCCTATCGGCTGCGGCAAGCTGTTCAAAGGGGTTTATCACCTCTACAAAGATGAGACCTATCTCTACCAGACCGGTAAAGGCCACACCATTCAGGATGTCCGCATCGTGAAGGGGCTGAACAACCCGGACCTCGACACCGCAGTCGGTGACGATCTGGCGGCACAGCTGCGTGAAGAGCTGGAGCTGGTACAGGGTGCATCGCACGAGTTTGAGCAGGAAGCCTTCCTGAGCGGCAAGCTGTCGCCGGTCTTCTTCGGCACCGCGCTGGGTAACTTTGGCGTTGACCATATGCTGGATGGCCTGGTGGCATGGGCACCACGTCCGATGCCGCGTGATACCGACACCCGTACGGTAGAAGCGAAAGAAGAGAAGTTCACCGGCTTCGTGTTTAAGATCCAGGCAAACATGGACCCGAAACACCGCGACCGCGTGGCCTTTATGCGTGTGGTGTCCGGTAAATATGAAAAAGGGATGAAGCTGCGTCAGGTGCGCACCGGCAAAGATGTGGTGATCTCCGACGCCCTGACCTTTATGGCGGGCGACCGTTCGCACGTTGAAGAAGCGTATCCTGGCGATATCATCGGCCTGCATAACCACGGCACCATTCAGATTGGCGACACCTTTACTCAGGGTGAAAACATGAAGTTCACCGGTATTCCGAACTTCGCGCCAGAGCTGTTCCGCCGTATTCGTCTGCGCGATCCGCTGAAGCAGAAACAGCTGCTTAAAGGGCTGGTTCAGCTGTCGGAAGAGGGTGCGGTACAGGTGTTCCGCCCGGTGCATAACAACGATCTGATCGTGGGCGCGGTCGGGGTGCTGCAGTTCGATGTGGTGGTTGCCCGTCTGAAAAGCGAATATAACGTCGAAGCGATCTACGAAGCGATCAACGTCTCTACGGCGCGCTGGGTTGAATGCAGCGACGCGAAAAAGTTTGAGGACTTCCAGCGTAAAAACGAAGTTAACCTGGCACTCGATGGCGGCAATAATTTGACTTATATCGCGCCAACCATGGTTAATCTTAATATTACGCAGGAACGTTACCCTGACGTCCGTTTCCGCAAAACGCGCGAGCACTAATCGCCTGTTTCCGGGCCATTCCAGCTGGGAGTGGCCCTGTTTTCCTCCTTCCAGACTCCTCCTAAAAACCCCGTTTTTCTTCTGTTTTGACGTGTGATCAACCAGTTAGCCAGGCAAATTGCAAAATGCCGTCTATGATTACTCTATCGGACGGCGGAAGAGACTTCTCTTGTCCTTACGTCCTGTAACGCAGCGGCACCTGTGCCTCTGTTGCGCCCACAGTTTTTGGGTGAGTTAACTGATAGAAGGAAGATATCGATGAACAAGACTAAGATTGCTAAAACCCTGATGGCCGCCATGATTGGCTCAGCACTGATCAGCGGCAGCGCACTGGCTGACGAATCAATGTCGCAGAAAGCGTCACAGACAGCCGACAGCGCGGGTTCAAAAATCGATAGTTCTATGAAAAAAGTCGATGGTTATATGGATGACAGCGGCATCACCGCCAAAGCCAAAGCGGCGCTGGTAGATGATGACGCAATTAAAAGCACGGATATCTCGGTAAAAACGCATAGCGGCGTCGTGACCTTAAGCGGTTTCGTCACCTCACAGGATCAGGCTGAGAAGGCTGTGGCTGTGGTGCAGAAAATCGAAGGTGTTAAATCCGTCAGTGACAAACTACACGTCAGAGACAGCAAAGCATCATCAATGAAAGGTTATGCGGGCGATACCGCCACGACCAGCGAAATTAAAGCTAAGCTATTAGCGGATGACATTGTTCCGTCGCGCAACGTAAAAGTTGAGACCACCGACGGCGTTGTTCAGCTTTCAGGGCAGGTTGCTAATCAGGCACAGTCAGATCGTGCAGAAAGCATTGCTAAAGCCATTGAAGGCGTGAAAAGCGTTAAGAATGACCTGACGGTTAAATCTTAAGCTTGCGTGCGGCCACTTCTGTGGCCGTACGAATAAAAGATACCCATCCGGGGATGAAATAAGCAGATCGATTTTAAAATATTCGATTTTTAAATAGGGTAAGGAGAGGCTTATGTTTCGTTGGGGCATTATTTTTCTGGTGATCGCACTGATCGCTGCAGCGTTAGGTTTTGGCGGTTTAGCGGGCACAGCAGCATGGGCAGCTAAAGTTGTCTTCGTCGTTGGTATTATCCTGTTCCTCATCAGCCTGTTTACCGGCCGTAAAAAGCTTTAGCCGATGAGTCCTGCAGTGTAATGCAACGCAAAGCATAGAGCGGAGACCAGTCATCTGTAGCGACTGACGTGAAGAGAGGGACACCTTCACATCGCTGCAAGGTAAGCCAGCCCAGCTGGCCTGCCGGTTAAAGGAACATATGACTGGTTCTCCGGAATGCTGCCGTCTTTAACGGATCGATCCTCCAGCAGACCCGGAACCCCTTTTTGAGGTTCGCACAGTGGGTATACGCATTCCTGTCACGCTCGGCGCCATTGAACCTCTGGCCCTGACTCCGTTTAAATCTCAGAAAATTGCGCTGGTTTGTGAAGGCGGCGGTCAACGCGGCATTTTCACCGCAGGCGTATTAGATGAATTTCAGCGTGCCCGATTCAACCCCTTTCAGCTGATGCTCGGCACCTCTGCCGGTGCACAAAATCTTTCTGCCTATGTCTGTGGTCAGCCCGGCTATGCCCGACGTGTCATTACCCGCTATACCACCAGTAAACTCTTTTTTGATCCGCTGCGCTTTGTGCGTGGTGGCAATCTGATCGATCTCGACTGGCTGATAGATATCACCCGCAGTGAATTTCCGCTGGCGATGAGCAGCGCGGAACAGCTGTTCTCCAGCGGCCGCGAGTTTTATATGTGCGCCTGCCGCAGTGACGACTACACGCCTGGCTACTTCAACCCGACCGCCGATAACTGGCTGGATCTGATCAAAGCCTCCAGTGCCATTCCCGGGTTTTACCGGCTGGGGGTCAGTCTGGAAGGAATTAGCTATCTCGATGGCGGCATCAGCGATGCGATTCCGGTGCGTGAAGCCGCCCGCCGTGGCGCTGATACCATTGTGGTGATCCGCACCGTGCCGTCGCAGATGTTCTATACCCCGAAATGGTTTAAGCGAATGGAACGCTGGCTCAGCACCGGCGCACTGCAGCCGATGATCAACGTGCTGAATAAGCATGAGCAGAGCTATCGGGAAATTCAGCAGTTCATTGAGAATCCGCCCGATGATTTGCGCATTATCGAAATCTTTCCGCCGCATGCGCTGGCCAGCAGTGCGCTGGGGAGCCGCATCGCTTCACTGAATCAGGATTATCATCTGGGAAGGCGTTGCGGTCGCTATTTCCTCGCCACGCTGGGCCAGTGGCTGAGTGATGCGGAACCGATGACCACGGCGCGTATCGTTACGCCGCCTGCTCCGGCAGCCAATGCACCTGATACCCGCCTCATCATCACACCGCCGCTGGCGGATAATGATGCTGATTACGACAAAGGATCGCTGGCATGAAGTTTATCGATACGCACTGCCACTTCGATTTCCCGCCGTTTGAAGGGGATATCTCTGGCAGCCTGGCACGTGCTGCAGAAGCTGGCGTGGAAAAGATTATCGTTCCGGCGATCGATGCCAGCCGCTTTGAGCGGGTCTGCGCGTTAGCCGCGACGCAACCGGCGCTCTATGCCGCGCTGGGCCTGCATCCAATCGTCATCGAAAATCATCAGGAGGCCCATCTCGACCAGCTGGAAACCTTACTGCAACAGCGGCCGCTTAAGCTGGTGGCGATCGGCGAGATCGGGCTGGATCTCTATCGCGACGATCCGCAGTTTGATAAGCAGCAACGCTTTCTTGAGGCGCAGCTTAAGCTGGCGAAAGCGTATCAGCTGCCGGTGATCCTGCATTCGCGCCGCACTCATGACAAACTGGCGCAGATTCTGCGTCGTTACGATCTGCCGCGCCGTGGCGTGGTGCATGGTTTTGCGGGCAGTCTGCAGCAGGCGCAGGCCTTTATTAAGCTGGGTTATGCGATTGGCATCGGCGGGACCATTACCTATGAACGCGCCAGCAAAACCCGTCAGACCGTGGCGCAGCTGCCGCTCTCTTCGCTGCTGCTGGAAACCGATGCACCCGATATGCCGCTGCAGGGCTTTCAGGGCCAGCCTAATCGTCCGGAGCGGGCGCGTCAGGTGTGGGAGGTGCTCTGCAGCCTGCGTGAAGAGTCACCTGAGGAGATTGCCGATGCGCTGTGGCACAACAGTCAGCAGCTATTTCAGCTCGATCCCGCTTTCCCGGCGCTGCGCAACTGACCGCCCGCGTCTCACCCGACCTGCAGCCTTAGCGCTTAAATGTGATAATAGTAACATTGCACCCGCTGGCGTATAATGACCATCAGGTACCGTTATCTGTAACGTTAGTCACAGTAAACGTGGCAATGTTGCACTAATTTCTTATTCCTATGTGACTCCTGGCACATATCAGGCGGCATCAGAGTGTTATTATTATAACATTCCGCCGGCGAGCCGGTGGGTTGCACCCCGATCCTTTGGAGAGCCTCATGACCGATATCAAAGACCTTGCCCTGCGCGCCCTGAAACTGATGGATTTAACCACCCTGAATGACGACGACACCGACGCAAAAGTGATCGCCCTGTGTCATCAGGCCAAATCCCCGGCAGGCAACACCGCCGCAATCTGTATCTATCCGCGTTTTATTCCGATTGCCCGTAAAACGCTGCGCGAGCAGGGTACCCCGGAGATCCGCATCGCTACGGTGACTAACTTCCCGCACGGCAATGACGACATTGATATTGCGCTGGCAGAAACCCGCGCCGCTATCGCCTACGGTGCCGATGAAGTGGATGTGGTGTTCCCGTATCGTGCGCTGATCGCCGGTAACAGTCAGGTCGGTTTCGATCTGGTGAAAGCCTGTAAAACCGCCTGTGCTGAAGCAGATGTGCTGCTGAAAGTGATCATCGAAACCGGTGAACTGAAGCAGGAAGCGCTGATCCGTCAGGCCTCTGAGATTGCCATTGATGCCGGTGCCGATTTCATCAAAACCTCTACCGGTAAAGTGCCGGTTAACGCCACGCCTGAAGTAGCGCAGATCATGATGAACGTGATCCGTGATAAAGGCGTCAGCCAGCAGGTTGGCTTTAAGCCCGCTGGTGGCGTGCGCACCGCTGAAGATGCCGCTATCTATCTGAAAATGGCGGAAGAGACGCTGGGTGCCGACTGGGCCGATGCGCGTCATTTCCGCTTTGGTGCTTCAAGCCTGCTGGCGAGCCTGCTCAACACCCTGGGCCATGACAGCGACACCAGCAAAGCGGGTTACTGATCCTTCAGGCGGTCGCTGACCGCCTGTTCCCCATCCTGATTTCCCTGAACCAGGGGGTTACCTTGTTCCTGCCACAAGAAATAATTCGCAAAAAACGTGACGGCCATGCGCTGACTGAAGAGGAGATTCGCTTCTTCATCAATGGCGTGCGTGATAACACCGTTTCGGAAGGTCAGATTGCCGCGCTGGCGATGACCATCTATTTCCACGACATGACGCTGCCTGAGCGGGTCGCGCTGACTATGGCGATGCGTGATTCCGGTACGGTACTGAACTGGAAATCACTTAATCTCAATGGCCCGGTGGTGGATAAGCACTCGACCGGCGGCGTCGGCGATGTGACGTCGCTGATGTTAGGGCCGATGGTCGCGGCCTGCGGCGGATATGTTCCGATGATCTCGGGTCGTGGCCTTGGCCATACCGGCGGCACGCTGGATAAACTGGAAGCGATTCCGGGCTTCGATATCTTCCCGAGCGATGACCGCTTCCGCGAGATCATCAAGCAGGTGGGTGTGGCGATTATCGGCCAGACCAGCTCGCTGGCACCGGCGGATAAGCGTTTCTACGCCACGCGTGACATCACCGCCACCGTCGATTCGATCCCGCTGATTACTGCCTCGATTCTGGCGAAGAAGCTGGCAGAAGGGCTGGATGCACTGGTGATGGATGTCAAAGTGGGTTCCGGCGCGTTTATGCCAACCTATGAGGCGTCAGAAAGTCTGGCGCAGTCAATTGTTGGCGTCGCCAATGGCGCAGGTTGCCAGACCACCGCACTGCTGACGGATATGAACCAGGTTCTCGCCTCCTCAGCCGGTAACGCGCTGGAAGTGCGTGAAGCGGTTCGCTTCCTGACCGGCGAAGAGCGGAATCCGCGCCTGCTGGAAGTGACGCTGGCGCTCTGCAGCGAAATGCTGGTCTCCGGCAAACTGGCCGCCAGCGACACCGAAGCGCGTCAGAAACTGATGACGGTGCTGGATAACGGCAAAGCAGCCGAGGTATTTGGTCGTATGGTCGCTGCCCAGCAGGGACCTGCCGATTTCGTGGAACGCTACGACGCTTATCTGCCCGCGCCAATGCTGAGCAAGCCGGTGTATGCCGACCAGCCAGGCATCGTCAGCAGCATGGATACCCGTGCGCTGGGTCTGGCGGTGGTGGCAATGGGCGGCGGACGTCAGCGTGCCAGCGACAGCATTGATTACAGCGTCGGCTTAAGCGACATGATCACCCTGGGCGAACGTGCCGATGCGCAGCGTCCACTGGCGATCATTCACGCCAGCAGCGAAGACAAATGGCAGCAGGCCGCCGCCGCGGTCAAAGCCGCGCTGGTGCTCGGTAATTCCGCCCCGGCTGAGACGCCGGTTGTCTATCGCCGTGTGAGCGATATCAGCTAACTGACCGGTAACCGGTGCCAGCCGCGATGCATTCGGGTATACTGATCTGATCGCTTTTTTTTGACTTGTCACGCGCCAATGCGCAGGAGACTTGCATGAAACGTGCTTTTATTATGGTTCTCGATTCCTTTGGAATTGGCTCCAGTAAAGATGCCGATAAATTCGGCGACGCAGGTTCGGATACTTTAGGTCACATCGCCGAAGCCTGTTTCAGGGGTGAAGCAGACAAGGGACGTAAAGGCCCGTTGCATCTGCCTAATCTTACCGCGCTGGGTCTGGGCAAAGCCGCAGAGCTGTCGACCGGCCGCTTCCCGGCAGGTCTGGATCCTGAGGCGAAAATCACCGGCGCGTACGCTTACGCCAGCGAGCTTTCGTCAGGTAAAGATACGCCGTCAGGCCACTGGGAGATCGCCGGTGTGCCGGTGCTGTTTGACTGGGGCTACTTCAGCGACAAAGAGAACAGCTTCCCACAGGAGTTGCTGGACAAACTGGTTGAGCGTGCAGATCTGCCGGGCTATCTCGGGAACTGCCACTCTTCAGGTACGGTGATCCTCGACCAACTGGGCGAAGAGCACATGAAAACCGGCAAGCCGATTTTCTATACCTCTGCGGACTCGGTGTTCCAGATCGCCTGTCACGAAGAGACCTTTGGTCTGGATCGACTCTATGCGCTGTGCGAAATCGCCCGTGAAGAGCTGACCGAGGGTGGCTACAACATCGGCCGGGTTATCGCCCGTCCGTTTGTGGGCGACAAAGCGGGTCAGTTTGAGCGCACCGGCAATCGTCACGACCTGGCAGTCGAGCCACCATCCGCCACCATGCTGAAAAAGCTGGTGGATGAGAAGGGCGGTCACGTGATCTCCGTGGGTAAAATCGCCGATATCTATGCTGAGCAGGGCATTACCAAAAAGGTCAAAGCGACCGGTCTGGATGCGCTGTTTGACGCGACGATTCAGGAGATGAAAACCGCGCCGGATCAGGCGATTGTTTTCACTAACTTCGTTGATTTCGACTCAACCTGGGGACATCGTCGTGATGTTGCCGGTTATGCGGGCGGGCTGGAGCTGTTTGACCGTCGTCTGCCTGAGCTGATGGAGTTAGTCGGAGAAGATGACATTCTGATCCTGACCGCTGACCACGGCTGTGACCCGACGTGGGAAGGTACTGAACACACGCGTGAGCACATTCCGATTCTTATCTACGGACCGAAAGTCGAGCCGGGTTCACTCGGTTACCGCGAAACTTTCGCCGATATTGGTCAGACAATTGCACACTATTTTGGCCTGTCCGAGATGGACTATGGCAAGAACATGCTGTAAATCAGCAATTTAACAAGGATTAAACAATGGCAACCCCTCATATTAATGCTGAAATGGGCGATTTCGCAGACGTCGTGCTGATGCCTGGCGATCCGCTGCGTGCAAAGCACATTGCTGAAACCTTCCTGGAAAATCCGGTAGAAGTGAACAACGTGCGCGGGATGCTGGGCTACACCGGCACCTATAAAGGCCGCAAAGTCTCTGTAATGGGCCACGGAATGGGTATTCCTTCCTGCTCCATCTACACCAAAGAGCTGATCACCGACTTCGGCGTGAAAAAGATCATCCGTGTGGGCTCCTGTGGTGCCGTGCGTGCCGATGTAAAACTGCGTGACATCGTGATTGGTATGGGTGCCTGCACCGATTCCAAAGTGAACCGTATGCGTTTCAAAGATCACGATTTTGCTGCGATTGCTGACTTCGACATGGTGCGTAACGCGGTTGATGCGGCGAAAAACCTGGGTGTTGAAGCGCGCGTAGGTAACATCTTCTCTGCCGATCTCTTCTACACCCCGGATCCGCAGATGTTCGACGTGATGGAAAAATATGGCATCCTCGGCGTTGAGATGGAAGCTGCAGGTATCTACGGTGTGGCCGCAGAGTTCGGTGCTAAAGCGCTGACCATCTGCACCGTATCAGACCACATCCGTACGCACGAGCAGACCACCGCTGCTGAGCGTCAGACCACCTTCAACGACATGATCAAGATTGCGCTGGAGTCTGTTCTGCTGGGTGATTAAACAGCGTGGCAGGCATTGACGCCTGCTGCCCGATCCCCTTGCGCAGATCCCCTTTAACCGGGGGATCTGCATTTTCCCGCCTCACCGTCCCGGTAACATTCACATCAAATGACACACTTTTGCTCAGGCTTGTGCATCTTCGCGCTGGCACGCCCGCGATCGCGCTTTATCATGGTGCGCAATAACAGATAATAATTAATCGCCTGATAATGCCCCCTGATGAACTTTCGTAACTTCCAAGCTGAAGAGAAGCTGTTTGCCCGCCGCGCTGCAATAGCCTTTGCTCTGGTCTGTCTCTGTTTCACCATTCTTGGCGTAAACCTTTTTCGCTTACAGGTGCGTGATCATGGCTATTACCAGACGCGCTCTAACCAGAACGACATCAAAATGATCCCCATCGCCCCGACGCGCGGGCTGATTTATGACCGCAACGGCATTCCGCTGGTGCGAAACGTCAGCTGGTACGCCATTACGCTGACGCCTTACAAAATCAGCGACATGGACGCCACGCTGCGGGCACTCACGCCGATCGTTAATCTGACGCCGGACGAAATCGACACCTTCCGCCATGCGCTGAAGCAGACCAGCCGTTACAAGCCGGTGGTGCTGAAAGAGGAGCTGACTGAAGAGCAGGTCGCCCGCTTTGCGGTCAATCAGTTTCACTTCACCGGCGCCAGCATTGAGACCTACCAGGATCGTGAATATCCCTATGGCGCGGATCTGGCGCATGTGATCGGCTATGTGTCGAAAATCAACGATAACGACTATAAACGGCTAAATGCGGAAGGCATCGCCGAAAACTATGCGGCTGACCATAACATTGGTAAGCAGGGGATTGAGGGCTATTACGAAGCGCTGCTGCACGGCAAGCCGGGTTATCAGGAAGTGGAAGTGGATAATCATGGCCGCATTGTGCGGGTGCTGAAAGAGGTACCGCCGGTCGCGGGTAAAAACCTGACGCTGACGCTGGATCTGCACCTGCAACAGTATGTGGAAAGCCTGCTGGCGGGGCAGCGTGCGGCGCTGCTGATTGAAGATCCGCACGACGGCTCCGTGCTGGCGATGGTCTCCAGTCCCAGCTACGATCCCAATCCGTTTGTGAAAGGCATCAGCTATCAGGCCTACAAAAAGCTGCTACAGGATAAAGACCTGCCGCTGATTAACCGCGTCACGCAGGGACTCTATCCGCCTGCCTCCACGGTGAAGCCTTACATGGCGATGTCGGCGCTGCTGACTCATGTGATTACGCCGCAGTCGCAATTCTTTGGCGCACCTACCTGGACGCTGCCAGGCACGGACCGGCGCTATCGCGACTGGAAAAAAACCGGGCACGGCATGCTGGATGTGACGCGGGCAATCGAAGAGTCCGCCGATACCTTTTTCTACCAGGTGGCGTTTATGATGGGCATCGATCGCATTCACACCATGCTCAGCCAGTTTGGCTATGGTAAATCGACCGGTATCGACCTGAATGAGGAGTACAGCGGTTTACTGCCGAGCCGGGAGTGGAAGCAGAAGGTGCATAAAAAGGCCTGGTATCAGGGCGATACGGTTTCAGTCGGTATCGGACAGGGTTACTGGATTGCGACACCCATTCAGATGGTGAAAGCGATGGTGGCGCTGATTAATAACGGTCGGGTCATTGCCCCCCATCTGCTGGAGAAAACCCAGCGCGGCACGCTGGTGGAGAACTATCATCCGCAGCAGCATGAAGCGCAGATTGGCGATCCTCATTCACCTTACTGGTCGCTGGTACGCCACGCGATGTTTGGCATGGCTAACGCACCCAACGGCACCGGTTATAAATATTTCCACACGGCACCCTATGGCATCGCTGCGAAAAGCGGGACGTCGCAGGTGTTCAGCCTGCGCCAGAACCAGACCTATAACGCGAAAATGATACCGGTACGGCTGCGTGACCATATCTTCTACACCGCCTTTGCGCCGTTTAATGACCCTAAAGTGGCGGTAGCGTTAATTCTGGAGAATGGTGGCAACGAAGGGATTACTGCGGCACCCGTAATGCGGGCGATTCTGGATCATATCTTTATCCCGCCGACGCCAGAAGCGCCGGTTCAGGCAACACCTTAAAAGGGGGCGATTGCCCCCGCAGAGCGTCAGACTTTAAGCGTTTTGGTCACCTGGCCGATGGCGCGTACTACATCCGTTGCGCCTTCACGGATTTCCGCAATCACGCCGCCCGCCTCCTGGGCCAGCTGTACGCCCTGATCGGCGCGCTTCAGGTTGGATTCAATCCCTTTCAGTGCCCGGCTCGCCAGCTGATGGTTTTGCTGTATCCGATTTTCGATGTCGGTGGTGGCGCGATTGATGTTTGCTGCCAGCGTGCGGACTTCATTAGCCACTACCGCAAAGCTGCGGCCATGGGTTCCGGCCCGCGCCGCTTCAATAGCGGCATTCAACGCCAGCAGGTTAGTCTGATCGGCTATCCGGCGGATGCCCTCCACAATCGCACCGATACGCTCTGAGGATTCACTCAGTCCGGTAATATCACCGGAGATCCCCTGCAGTTCACCTGCCAGAGCGTTCATGGTCTGCACGCTGCTGGCGATAACATCGGCCCCCAGCTTTGTGCTTTCATCCGTTTGCAGCGCGGTGTGATAAGCCCGCTGTGCCGCATCATGTTCCTGCTGATTCTTTTCCACCTGCGCGGTCACATCGGTGGCGAATTTCACGATTTTGTAGAGCCTGCCCTGTTCGTCAAACACCGGATTGTAGGTGGCGCGCAGCCAGATAGTCTCACCCCGTTTATTGACTCGGGGAAACTGACCTGAGACAAATTCGCCGCGGTTCAGCTGCTGCCAGAACTCGCTATATTCGCGGCTGTCGCGCAGCGCCTGTGAGCAGAAGCGACGGTGGTGCACACCTTCTACCTCCTCACGACGGTAGCCCATGGTTTTCAGGAAGTTATCATTGGCTTTCAGCACTTCACCTTTGAGGTTAAAAGCGATCACCGCCATCGACCGTTCTATGGCGGTGGTGATGGCGCGCTGCTCCTGCGCATCGTTGATATGATCGGTGATGTCGGTTGCCAGTTTGACGATTTTAATCACCCGGCCATGGCGGTTCTGCACCGGCACATAGTTGGCTTCGAGCCATACCGGTCGGCCGTTTTTCGCCACGCGCAGGAACTTATCGCTGAAGCTTTCGCCCCGGTTCAGCCGCAGCCAGAAATCCTGGTAGTCCCGCGACTCAAGCTGCTCTGCGGTACAAAACAGGCTGTGGTGCTGGTCTTCGATCTCCGCCAGTGTGTAGCCCATGCGCGCCAGAAACAGCGCATTCGCGCTGAGAATGGTGCCATCGGGGGAGAATTCAATCATGGCGATGGAGCCGTTGAGAGAGCTCAGCGTTGCCGCTGAGTGTGAACGCTTTTGCCAGCTGTGACGGGAAGCGATACCTGATGTAATGGTGGAAAACATGGCGATCCTTATTATTAGTGTTGGTCTCGCATGCTATATCGGCAATTTCGCCTCACAATGCAGACTCTGCCTGCTTTCTGACTAAAATATATCCGGCCAACAGAGAGGTTTATGGCGGCAGGTCAGACCCACTCTTTGGGTTGATGGAAAAGCGGTCAGTCGATTTGATTTTGGTGAAAAGCGTTTGACGCTGCCGGGCCGCTTTGGTTTAATGCGCCCCGTTGCCCGAATAGCTCAGTCGGTAGAGCAGGGGATTGAAAATCCCCGTGTCCCTGGTTCGATTCCGGGTTCGGGCACCATCTTTAAAGAACCCGCCTCTGGCGGGTTTTTGCGTTTATGGGGCGAACCCGTTATCGAAGGTTCGATTCACTCGCCACATCCCTGTGGCACGCCCTCTGGGTCGCGCGAAGCCGCGCGATGCAAAAATGCTCCCGGCATTTTTGTCCGGGTTCGGGCACCATCTTTAAAGAACCCGCCTCTGGCGGGTTTTTGCTTTTTTAAGGCCACCCGATTCGCCATCTCCCCGAACATTCCGAATTTCGCCTCTCCCATGCCCATTCCACTTCTTAACCCTGTAGCAACACAAACAGATTTCATGGCGAAACCAATTGCCAGGTTTGCCTCTGTGCTGCGTTGCCAGACTGGCACCGCCTGATATCCTGTCCAGCCTGCAATTGACCGCGGCTAATCGTGTTTTATAAGCCACCCTTTACAGAATCAGCCTGACAGGCACAATACCCCTTTTTCCTCCTCTTACACGGTTATGTCAGAAGAAGCGCTGCGTCTGCAGATACAGAACCTCAAAAAGCACAATGCGCGTCTGAAGCGTATAGCGCATGACGCCCGCACAAAACTCAATGCGGCGCTGGATGGTACCGGGCTGTTCCTGTGGCAGCTGGATATTCCCAGCGGCAAACTGGTGATTTTCAACCGGCGCTGGGGTGCGATGCTGGGCTTCCAGCCGAAAGAGACCGACGCCAACTTTGAATCCTGGAAAGAGAGCCTGCATCCCGATGATGCCGCCGACGTTCTACAGGCATTCAACGACCACATCGCCGGGAAAGCGCCTTATTACGAGGCTCTGCACCGCATGATCGCCAAAAATGGCAGCATTACGTGGGTGCTGGATCGGGGCCGGGTCAGCGAATGGAATGCGTACGGAGAGCCGGTTAAAGTGATCGGCACTCACATCGATATGACCAAAGAGAAGCAATATGAGGAGCAGCTCGCCCTGCTGGCGCTGCACGATCCCCTTACGCTGCTCAACAATCGTCATGCTCTGCAGAATTATTTCTGTGAAATGAAAGCTCAGGGACCGCTCTGCGTGGTCTTTATTGACCTGGATAACTTCAAACACGTCAACGACACCCTGGGGCACCGCAGCGGAGATGAAGTCCTCATCCAGTTAAGTCAGCGGTTTACGGAACTCTCTCCGGCAGAAGTGATCATTGGCCGACTGGGCGGCGACGAGTTTGTATTGTTAATACCCTTGGCGCTGAACCATCCGCGGGTAAAGACACTGGCGCACGCCTGTCTTGACGCGGTAATGACACCTTTTGATATGGCAAACGGGCATGCCCTCATTGGGGCGTCTGTCGGTGTGTCTCAGGCGCAGGACAAAGATGACTTTGATACTGCACTGCAGCGTGCTGATGAAGCGATGTACCGCATCAAGAAAAATGGCAAGCGCGGTGTCGCTTTTGATTCCACTTTTCCCGACTCCCTCTGACTCTGCTGAACAGGGCATATGTTTTGCCTGCCATTAACGCACAATCTCCCCCTCATGGCTTTGCGCCATCTCATTCATAACGTTGAATTCCCCTTTTCGCAGGCATGCAAAATTTATGCGTATCCCCGCAGAAAATGCTTTTTAGTACTATTCCGAAAACCTGTTTTTTGCCCTCAGGAAGCAGAAATTCATCCGCTTCGCTTAGATTCAAATTTCATCGCTAAATCTGACCTCTCTTTTTAATAAAAATTTTCATTAAATCAGCAGAATTGATCGTTTATTGATCGATTCCGGCTATTTTTAACTGGTGCCATCGATGCGTCACGCTTCGCTTATTTTTGACGTAAAAGCAGGGTTTCAGATTTCTATTTAGCGCTTCGCTTGGGGAAATTGATCGTTTGTTGATCATCTTCACTATCTGATGTTGATTAATCTATCTATTTACCGCTTCGCTTATATTTTTTTCAATTGGACTTTTTTTGAAAAAGATCGATTAATAGGGCGCGGCGATTTTCGTTATAAAGATTTTTCATGCCGCGGCTCTTTTATGAATTGAAAAGAGCGATGGTTGGAATCCGTTATCATTTCGGTTGAGGGTAGTACGATCATTAAGCCAGAACTGTGACGGGTTTTTTATTTATCTCACTTGATCGGTCCGATTTTCTGTCTACATTTATGTTGCTGAATCGGCCTGATGAAGTTAACTGTGCAAATTCCAATTTTTAAAATTCAAAGAGGACGCATATGACTCAATATCGCGGTGGGGCCGGGAATTTTGCGGCCGACAAAGAGCGTGCTGCTGAAGCAGGGCGCAAAGGAGGCCAGAAAAGCGGCGGTAACTTCAAAAACGATCCTGAACGTGCCATTGAAGCGGGGCGCAAGGGAGGTAAGGTTAGCCGCCGGAGCTGAACGTCTTTAACACTGCTGTAACGGCAGGGTTACTCTGTTAGCCGGGCATTTTGAATCTTTTTAGTTCCTCGTGAAGATAATTACACCCTGAATTATGTCATTGCTCCATCATTGGCAATGGCTGGAACTGTTAATTGAACCGGAAGGGTTTTCCCTTCCGGTTTTTTATTTCCTATCGATCAAAGCTGTACCGTTAAATACAATCCTGTACAGATAAGTTTCGAGTGGTACTTTTTTATGCAGTTAATCTTAAAAAATGTATACAACGATTTATTACTTTGTACAAAATCCAGCGCAGCTAACGAAGCGGCAACGATAAAAACATTATTCAGCTAAATCTTTGCTGTAAAAAGGAAAGTGCATTTTATATACCACTTTTGTCTTAAATTCATACTGATGCAGCGTGCGATATTAAGAATCTCCACTAGACTTTTCAGGTGTCAACGATATGACTGGCGCTGCGTTATTACAGACGCAGCTTTTTAATCAATGAGGCTATCTTATGACAGTGAAAACGTTAAACGATCTGTTCATCCATGACTTATCCGATGTATACAGCGCTGAGAAGCAGATAACCCGTGCATTGCCTAAAATGGCGCGTGCAGCCAGTGACGAAAATCTTATCGCTGCGTTTAATCAGCATCTGGAAGAGACCCGTGCTCAGATTGAACGACTCGACGAACTGGTGGAAGTAACACCTGAAGTCAAAATCAAACGAATGAAATGCCATGCGCTGGAAGGTCTGGTTGAAGAAGCGCAGGAAATTATCGACTCGGTCGAGAAAGGCGAGATTCGCGATCAGGGGCTGATCGGTGCGGCGCAGAAAGTTGAGCACTATGAGATTGCTACATACGGCACTTTGCATGCGCTGGCGCTGAAGCTGGGTTACACCAAAGCCGCACAGCTGCTGGAAGAAACCCTGAATGAAGAGAAGCAAACGGATGAGAAGCTCACCTCGGTAGCCGAGTCTATTACCGTCTCTTAAGGAGCAACACATGACTGCGATTGAACATTATCACGACTGGCTGCGCGATGCGCATGCGATGGAAAAACAAGCAGAAAGCATGCTGAGCAAGATGTCAGGTCGTCTTGAACACTATCCGGCGCTGGAACAGCGTCTGGCGCAACATCTGGATGAAACTAAACATCAGCTGACTCTGCTGGAACAGCTGCTCGACAGCCACGGTATCGATCACTCTGTAATGAAAGATGCGATGGGCAAAATGGCAGCCACCGGCCAGGCCGTGGGCGGCATGTTTAACTCAGATGAAGTGGTGAAGGGCGCTATCAGTGGCTATGTATTCGAAAATGCCGAGATCGCCAGCTACACCAGCCTGATCGCCGCGGCTGAGCAGGTCGGTGATGCGCAGGGCGTACGCATACTGAATGAGATCCGCGATCAGGAAGTGGCGATGGCGGAGTGGCTGCTGCAGCACCTGCCTGAAGTGACACAGCAGTTCCTGCAACGGGCGTCACAACCAGGCACTGAAGCGAAGAAGTAGCGCTTAATAGCCTGCATGAAACATGAAAAAGCCGGGATAGCCCGGCTTTTTGCGTTTTAAAGGTTTACAGGCTGCGCTACTCAGTCAGCCATTAAATGCCCATACATCGTCATCAGCTTACGTGTAACGCCGTTAGTCCAGCCGAATCCATCCTGTAACGGATACTCACCACCGCCACCAGGACGGGCGCGCTCGCCGCTGATGTCATACTTCTCTACCAGCTTATGGTGCAACTGATAGAAGTTGTTGACCGTGTTGAGCCAGTTCACGGCCACTTCAGTCGCCAGCGTCTCTTCACCGTAATTATTCAGGCCAACAACCGCCATCCACTGCATCGGTGCCCAGCCGTTGGGTCGATCCCACTGCTCACCGCTTTCCACCATTGAGGTCAGCAGGCCGCCGTTGCTCAATAGCAGATGGCGCAGCGAGATCGATTGCAGGTGCGCCTGATGCGGCGTTGCAAGACCGACAAACAGCGGAACCACGGAGGCGACGGTAAAGGCACCGAAACGCTCCCGACGCCAGTCGTAGTCACGGAACACACCGGCGGTGCTGTCCCAGAGATAACGGGTAATCGCACGTTTGCGCGCTTCCGCTTTTTTCTGCCAGGCCAGCGCGGTCAGCTCTTCGCCTTTCGCGTGCGACAGGGTGGCGATCATCAGCTCCAGCTTGTACAGGAACGAGTTCAGATCGATAGGAATAAACTGCGTGGTACGGATGCTCGACAGCCGTTTCGGGTTACGCAGCCAGCGCGAGGAGTAATCCCAGCCCGATTCCGCTCCGGCACGCAGGTCACGATACACTTCGCTGGCCGGACGTTTCGATTCGCGGGCGGTTTCCACATCTTCGATCCACGACTCATCGCGCGGCGTATCGCGGTCATCCCAGTAGCGGTTCAGCAGTGAGCCGTTTGGCATCCGCACTACGTGACGATAAGCCTGGTTCGGCATCAGTGAACCGGCACCGTCCATCCAGAACTGATACTCCTTCATCAGCTGTTCCTGATAGCGCTTAGCACCGCGCACGCCATCTTCTTCGAACAGCTCAACCATCAGGGCAAACACCGGCGGCTGCGAGCGGCTGAGATAATAGGTACGGTTGCCGTTTGGCACATGACCGTAGTTATCGATCAACCAGGCAAAGTTATCCGCCATGTGACGCAGCAGATCGTCACGGCCCGATTCTGCCAGGCCGAGCATGGTGAAGTAAGAATCCCAGTAGTAGGTTTCGCCAAAACGTCCGCCCGGCACCACATAGGGTTTGGGTAACGGCAGCAGCGATGAGTGCGGCATATGCTGCTGCGGCATTTTGGTCAGAACCGGCCACAGGTCGTCGATATGCTCATTGAGCGTTTTATCCGGGTTGGAGACATAAAAGCTTTCGTTTACGCCAGGCAGATAAAAGTGATCGGCGACAAAACGCGACAGGTCAAAATCACTGCTGCGTTTCTGTCGACGATAGCGCATCAGCACATCCAGCGGATCGTACTTGGGCGAACAGTCGGGGAAGGTTTTGCTGTCCTCGAAAATCCGCGACATCTGAACATGTTCAAACAGTTCCAGATAACGATCGGCAGGGGTCAGCGCATCCGGCGCCGGCAAGCCTTCAATCAGCTCCGGCTCCGGTTCAGAATCCTGCATGCGATCCAGCTTCAGTTCATGGGGATCGTATTGATACTCAACTTCCGCCCCGGCACGAACCTCTTCAAGTGCATTTTGTTGCTGGCGATGGGTATTAATAACGGCCTCCTGAGCGGTCGTGGTTGCACAAAGGACAAATTATAGACCTCTCCTCCCCCGGAACAACAATGCAGAATATCTATGAACGTAATAAATATTGTCGATTAATCGAGGTTTTTGGATAAATTCCAGACAATTCAACCAAATATAACGCTGTTCACAAAAAACGCATTTCAGATGAATCTCTTAGCGACCTGGATAAAAAAATTTAACCTGAAGAAAACTGGCGTTTATTCACATTTTGTAAAAGAAACAGCAGCCGCAAAGAGTGCAGAAAGTGGCATACCCAACGGGAATTCGGACAGGAGAGTGAGGTGAGCGGACCCGATTGTCCGCTCATGAACGACAGAATTAACGATTTGCCAGTGCCGCGCGAATGACTGCCTGCCAGGTGGTGGTGGGGCGACCGATGAGCTGGCTTAGCTGACGGGAGTCATCGAACAAACCGCCTTTCTCTGCACCGGCATCAGAATCCGCCAGCATTTCCGCCAGACCTTCTGGCAGGCCTGCGTTTTTCAGCGCCGCCGCAAACTCACTCTGAGAGAGATTGACGTAATCGACCTTCTCACCGCTCTGCGCGGCAATCTCCGCAGCAAACTGCGCCAGCGTGTAGCTGTCATCACCTGCCAGTTCATACACTTTGCCCGCCTGATCCTCACGGGTCATTACTTCTGCCGCCGCTTCGGCGTAATCCTGACGCGCTGCCGAGGCGATACGACCTTCGCCTGCTGCGCCAATAAACGCATGATGCGCCAGCGCCGGTGGGATGCTCGCTGCGTAGTTCTCGCTGTACCAGCCGTTACGCAGCAGGGCGAACGGGATGCCAGAGGCTTTCAGCAGCGCTTCTGTTGCGCGGTGTTCAACGCCCAGGCCCAGCGGCGAGGTATCCGCATGCAGCAGGCTGGTGTAAGCGATAAAGCCCACGCCCGCCGCCCGAGCAGCCTCAATGACGGCTTTATGCTGCGCTTCACGCTGGCCCACTTCACTACCGGAGATCAGTAGCAGCTTATCCACGCCTGCAAAAGCGGCCTCCAGCGTCTCTGGCTGACCATAATCGGCCTGACGGACAATGACGCCCAGCGCTGCGAGATCGGCCGCTTTGGCAGGCGTACGGACGGCGGCAACAATTTCTCCCGCCGGGACTTTTTTCAGTAATGCATCAATCACGAAACGGCCCAGCTGGCCGGTGGCACCTGTAACTGCAATCATGTTAATACTCCTGTGGCTGTTGGTGAAATTCAGACTAGTGTATAAACTAATTTTTAGTAAGTACTTACAGAATTGTTAGTTTGAGGTGGATAAGTTAAATGTCTGAAAAAATGAGTGAAAAATTTATCCGCGGTGAATTGCTCAACGTCAACTGCCCGTCACGTGACGTGCTGAAACGCGTAACCAGCCGCTGGAGCGTATTAATTCTGCTGGCCCTGCAGGACCAGACGCTGCGCTTCAGCGCGTTGCGCCGGACGGTCGGTGGCGTCAGCGAGCGGATGCTGGCGCAGAATCTGCGCTACCTGGAAGAAGATGGCTTCGTGCAGCGTATCGCCTACGATGTGGTGCCACCGCACGTGGAATATCGCTTAACCCCGCTTGGACGCGAAGTCGGTGAACAGGTTGTGGGGCTGGCTGACTGGCTGGAGCTGAACCTGAGCCGGATTCTGGCACAGCGCGAAAAATCTGCGGCTGAGTAAAATCACCCTGTATCAGCCGTCATAACGTGACGGCATGGGTATACTCGCTGCAAAATTTATAACCCCATTTGTCTGTTATCTCACTTCCTGAAAGCGCGATAACGTAACGGCAGCGCAAATAATCCCGGCGCTCTTTTCGCACGGTTGCTGGTTATTAAATCGTTTTATGAATCTCTGGCCCGGAATAATCGACTGCCCGCAGCGTGCTGTTAATTTATACCTTCTTTTTGACTCATTTTATTAACATCTCTGATGGCGCTTAAAAGCGCCGTTCTGCGTTTTTTCTGTCAGAAGTTATAGCTGCATTAGCCAGGCAAAAGCAAAAAAGCAAACAAAGCGGCAGAGGTGACTATTTACTCTTTTAACCTGTTAAAAAATAAGGGTATTTAATTTGGAGGCTCTAAAATTTGACCTTTACTCAATCAGGGTTTATAACAAAATAGTGTCTGAAAACAGCCTGTTGAAGGCAATTTTCGGGCAAGGTTCGCTTTAGCGCGATCGATTTTTAAAGTACAAATTACCGTAACATTAACGACACATAAACACGCTCTGATTAACCTTTAGGCCTTATTTTTAAATAAATAATTCCCGTCAAAAACAATGATCAGAATCAATAAAGACTGTTATAGTTTTCATTAACCCCACTGTTTCTATTTCCTCGCCGCGAATAGTTTTAAATTTGCGGCGGGAATTTCAATAAGCGCAGAGAACCAGGCGCATCAGGCTTAAGTTGTTAATTATAAGTAAATACATGGTGTTCTATGTGGCAAAGAGGTAAGCAATGTTCGGATTAGATGCCTTTCATCTGGCCAGGATTCAGTTCGCATTTACTGTTTCCTTCCATATTATCTTTCCCGCCATCACCATCGGTCTCGCCAGTTTTCTGGCCGTGCTCGAAGGTATGTGGCTCAAAACCCGCGATCACACCTATCGCGATCTCTACCACTTCTGGTCGAAAATCTTTGCCGTTAACTTCGGGATGGGTGTGGTATCAGGACTGGTCATGGCTTATCAGTTCGGGACGAACTGGAGCGGCTTCTCGGAGTTTGCTGGCAGTATTACCGGTCCGCTGCTGACCTATGAAGTACTGACGGCGTTCTTCCTGGAAGCGGGCTTCCTGGGCGTGATGCTGTTTGGCTGGAATCGCGTGGGTCCCGGGCTGCACTTCTTTGCCACCTGCATGGTCGCCCTCGGTACGCTGATTTCCACCTTCTGGATCCTGGCCTCTAACAGCTGGATGCATACGCCTCAGGGCTACATCATCCAGAATGGCATCGTGGTTCCGCAGGACTGGTTCAAAATCGTCTTTAACCCCTCATTCCCTTATCGCCTGTTCCATATGTCTGTAGCGGCGTTCCTGGCGAGTGCTTTCTTTGTGGGATCGTCGGCGGCCTGGCATCTGCTGAAGGGGAATAACAATCCCGCTATCCGCAAGATGTTCTCAATGGCGTTGTGGATGGCGCTGATTGTCGCGCCGATTCAGGCGATGATTGGTGATGCTCATGGTCTGAATACGCTGGAACACCAGCCTGCCAAAATCGCGGCGATTGAAGGGCACTGGGAAAACCCACCGGGGGAAGCCACACCGCTGATCCTGTTCGGGATCCCCGACATGGAGCAGGAACGTACCAAGTATGCGCTGGAGGTGCCTTATCTTGGCAGCCTGATTCTGACGCATAGCCTGGACAAGCAGGTCCCGGCGCTGAAGTCCTTCCCGAAAGAGGACCGGCCTAATTCAACGGTCATCTTCTGGTCCTTCCGCGTGATGGTGGCGCTGGGCCTGCTGATGATTACGCTGGGCGTAGTCAGCCTGTGGCTGCGTTTTAAAGGGCGTCTCTATGAGTCGCGTCCTTTCCTGTGGTTTGCGCTATTGATGGGACCGTCGGGTCTGATTGCGATTCTGGCAGGCTGGTTTACCACTGAAATCGGTCGTCAGCCGTGGGTGGTCTATGGCGTGCAGCGCACGATTGATGCGGTCTCGGCACATGGGGATATGCACATGAGCATCAGCCTGCTGGCCTTTATTCTGGTCTACAGCTCGGTGTTCGGCGTGGGGTATCACTACATGATGCGTCTGATTAAGCAGGGACCGGTTACCGGCGAAGGCCATATCACCGAAGAGGGTGGTCCTGGCCAGAAGAAAACCCCGGCGCGTCCACTTTCCGCTGCCACCTTTAAGGATGGAGACCACTAAGATGATCGATTATTCCGTTATCTGGTTTGCGATTATCGTTTTCGCAACCCTGATGTATATCGTGATGGATGGCTTCGACCTGGGTATTGGTCTGCTGTTCCCGTTCAATAAAGATGCTGGCGAGCGCGACATGATGGTTAACACCGTCGCGCCGGTCTGGGACGGAAATGAAACCTGGCTGGTTCTGGGGGGTGCTGGCCTGTTCGGCGCGTTCCCGCTGGCCTATGCGGTGATTGCCGATGCGCTGTCGATTCCGCTGACCGCTATGCTGATTGGCCTGATTTTCCGTGGTGTCGCCTTTGAGTTCCGCTTCAAGGCCGTAGAAGGCCATCGGGCGTTCTGGGACAAGTCGTTTATTGCCGGTTCAGTCATCGCCACCTTCAGTCAGGGTGTGGCCGTGGGTGCGTTGCTGGATGGTATTCCGGTTGAGGGACGCCGTTTTGCCGGTTCCGCAATGGACTGGCTGGCACCGTTCCCGCTGTTCTGCGGCGTGGGTCTGGTTGTTGCCTACGCGTTGCTGGGCTGCACCTGGCTTATCATGAAGACCGAGAACGAGCTGCACCGTAAAATGTCTGCGCTGGCTACGCCGCTGGTGATTGCGCTGTTAGTGATTATCGGCATCATCAGCCTGTGGACACCGTTTGCGCATGCGGATATCGCGCATCGCTGGTTCAGCAAACCCAACCTGTTCCTGTTCCTGCCGGTTCCGGTATTGGTGCTGCTCTGTTCCTGGGGCATTGTGCGCGCCATTAAGCGCGAGGCGCACTATTCACCGTTCCTGCTGACGCTGGCGCTGATCTTCCTGGGCTTCTCCGGGCTGGGCATCAGTATCTGGCCAAACATTATTCCGCCATCAGTGACCATCTGGGCTGCCGCCTCACCGCCGCAGAGCCAGGCCTTTATGCTGGTGGGTAGCCTGCTGATTATCCCGATGATCCTGGGCTACACCTTCTGGAGCTACTACGTGTTCCGTGGAAAAATCAAAGCAGACGCAGGATA
This sequence comes from Pantoea agglomerans NBRC 102470, assembly GCF_001598475.1. Lineage (GTDB taxonomy): Bacteria > Pseudomonadota > Gammaproteobacteria > Enterobacterales > Enterobacteriaceae > Pantoea > Pantoea agglomerans. The sequence continues at coordinate 200,364 of NZ_BCZA01000004.1, read as the reverse complement.
TCATTGATATGAAAAGCCTCAGCAGCATGAAAGACCACAATCACAATGAAGAAACGAAAGCGCCATGGTGGAAGCGTGTGATGTGGCTGGTGTTTATCTATGCCGCCAGCGTACTTGCGCTAGGCGTTGTCGCCTCGCTGTTCCGCATGATGATGACAGCGGCCGGAATGCGCAGTCATTAGTTGTCGCAGGCTCCGTCTTACAGCTATCCGGCGCAGTTTTTATCAATAATCAGAAGGCTGACGACAGTCAGCCTTTTTTAGTTAGTAACCTAAGCAATTAATGCGGAAACGCCCTGAACGGGCGCGCAATGCTTACCCTTTCCTTACACCGATTTGCGATTTTTGTTATCCTTTTGTAACTGAAATCCCAGTCCTAACCCGCGTCGTAAATCGCCATCATGCTCAGTCAGGCCATTAAAAAACAGCACATCAACGATCTGGTCGAGTGGATTGAAGCCAATCTCACCGACGATCTTAATATCGATCAGATTACCCTCAAGTCAGGTTATTCCAAATGGCACATGCAGCGCATGTTTAAGGAGATGACCGGACAGACCCTGGCGGCTTACACCCGTAAACGGCGTCTGACGATGGCCGCTATGGCGCTGCGTCTGACCCGCATGACGCTGATCGATATCGCCGTACGTTTTGGTTTTGATAACCAGCAAAATTTTACCCGGGTATTCAAAGGTCACTTTTCGCTGACGCCTGGCGCGTTTCGCCGTATTCCCCATTTGCCGGTTAAAAACTTCCATGGCCGCATTCTGGTGCGATCGCTGGCAGAGCGTGCAACGCTGGTGGAGCGTGAGGAAGAGCTGCATCTGTGCGGAGAAACGCTGGAGTGGGAGTGTAAGTTTGGCGATTACATTGCCGATCGCGATCACCGGGTGGCTGAACAGGCGCGGCAACTGGTGGCGCTGGCGGGCGGCCGCGTGTCGCAGGGTTGGTTAGGCTTTCAGTATGGCCCCGGCCATAGCTCTGCTGATCAGCAAAATATCAGCCTGTTTCAGGCGCTGGAGCCGCAACATGCCGGGCTGCTGGGTGACAACACCGCCAGCTGGAGCGAGGTTCGTGGACTCTATGCGTCGATCCGCTGGAGCGGCAGCCCGGAGCAGCTGACACGCTTTATCGAGGATATCTACTATCAGCATCTGCCAGCACTGGGTGTGTCACGTCGTCCCGGTAAAGATCTGCTGCGTCTCGATTTTGCGCACTGTAAGCCCGACTGGCTGAGCGGCGTTTTTTCTATTCCGGTGATGCAGGCGTAGCCAGCAGGGCAGGGCGAGTGACTCCCGACCCTGTTAATGCATAATTCGTGCGGTAAACCGTGACAAACCGCACGATTTTATAAAATAACTCGCCGTTCTGGCGTAAAATCCTCTCCCGAAACCCTGCCATGCCTGAATCATCGTGCATCTGTGCCAGGGCTGGAATATTTACCTGCATTTCAGGCCTTTTCTGGTCAAAAAAACAAACGAAGACAACTATGCGACGCTTAATGATTTCACTGATTTTGGCATTGCCTGTCATGGCGATGGCGCAACAGGCTGAACCTTTTTCACCTCCTGCCGGACTGCATCCGCACTCTCAGGCCACCCAGCATGAAATTCTGGGTGATGGTGAGCTGCCGGAACACACCAGCAGCAATCCTTCCCTCTCCGGATTCAACGACACACTGTAAGTGGTCACGCGCTGCCAGAATGTGCGGCGCAACATCATGCCCGGCTCGTCAGGAGCCGGACAGTTTCCGCCTCCTCTGCCTGCCCCCATAAACACGCCGCACCTGCTGATTACCTCTCACTGAACGCTCTTATCAGGGCCGCTCTTCGTCTGCACTACGCACACCCGTACAGGCATAAAATATATCTTAAGCCGCTGGATCGCATTTTTCGTTCTTGCAGTGAAGATATATCATAGCTAATCTTGGCACTTCAGATGAGAATGATTGTTATTCCATGATTGTCAGCATGCCCTTGAGTCACGGGCATCCATCCCGTTTCAGGAGAGAAATTTTGCCTGTATCAGCCGATCAGCGTGTACCACAGCGCGTCCGTAATGAATTGCGTTTCCGTCATATTCAGGTCGCGAGTAAAACTAACATTGCCGGTAAATTCTGGCGTATCCGGTTCAGCGGCAGCGATCTGGCGGGTTTTACGTCGCCAGGCTTTGATGACCACATTAAGGTTTTCTTCCCTTCCGCTGAAGGAGCCACACTGGCTCTGCCACAAATCACCGATGCGGGGATTGTCTGGCCGGAAGGGGTGCGTCCGCAGGCGCGTGATTACACACCGCTGGAATTCGATGGTGAATCTTCACTGACCCTCGATTTCTATATTCATGAGCAGGGCGTAGCCAGTGACTGGGCAACTCAGGCGCAGCCTGGCGATCGGTTGATTGTCGGCGGGCCACGCGGCTCGCTGGTGGTGCCGACCGATTACGCATTCCAGCTCTATGTCTGTGATGAAACCGGGCTGCCGGCTTTTGCGCGCCGTCAGCGTGACGTCCGGGCGCAGGCGCTGCATCTCTATGCCTTTACCGATGAAGCGACGGGCCGCGACTATTTATCTGATACGGCTGATGTGACGACAAACTGGCTCGGCAGCGGCCAGATGCAGAAAGCGCAGCTCAGCCAGCTGATTGCCCGGCTGGATCAGATCACTATCCCGACGGAAGATTACTTTGTCTGGCTGACCGGCGAAGGTGAGTTTGTTAAAGCGCTGTGTGACTACTTCACGGTGCAGCGCGGCCTCAACAGTGACTTCGTACGGGCGGTGGCCTACTGGCACCATAAGTAAGTCGCTAAGGCAATTGAGTTTTGCCAGGCGGCGCACTACCATCAATCCCACTTTTTCGCAGCAGGGCAGGCCATGAAACAGCATCCGACTTCCACTTCATCTGAGGATCAGACTGCGCGCGCAGGCAGTTGCAGCGGACGGCGCAAGCGACGTGAAAAGATGCTGGAAGCAAGTGAGATTCGCCTGCTGATGCTTCATTTCCTGGCGCAGAATGCTGCGCACGGCTATGAGCTGATCAAGTCTGTTGAGGAGCTGTCAAAGGGAGAGTATTCGCCCAGTCCGGGGATCATTTACCCCAACCTGACGCTGCTGGAAGAGATGGAGGCGATTCAGGTGGTGGATGCGCAGGCAACGCGTAAAGCCTACCGCCTGACGGCATCGGGAGAAGCGCAGCTGGCAGAGAATCGTGAAACGGTCACCAGCCTGATTACACGGCTCTCTACGCTGGCAATTCTGGTCAATAACCGCAGCATTCCTGCTGTTGAGCAGGCGATTCATGGGCTGAAGGTCGCGCTGAACCGGCGGCTTGCGCAGGAAGATATCTCAGAAGCCGCGCTGCAGACGCTGATTAAGGCGCTGCACGACGCGGCAGAAAAAATCACCCACAGCTAATAGCGGACTTAGCTGACTTCAGTTTTGTGTTTGTCGATGTGGCCCAGCGTACGATCCGGGAAGCAGATGTCCCGCACACGCTGTTTCAGCGTGGTTGCATCCGGGAAGCCACCATCCCGCTTACGTTCCCACAGCAGATGCTCATCCAGCGTAATCTCAAAGATACCGCCGGTGCCCGGTTTCAGCGTCACTTCCGCCAGATCCTCAGCGAAGGTATGCAGAAGTTCCTGTGCCATCCACGCTGACCGCATCAGCCAGTTGCATTGCATACAGTAGTGAATAACAACCACAGGTTTTTGCGCCATAACTCTATTCCTTTACGTGTTGATAAATGCCAATGCATTCGGGTTAACAATTTGTGCGCTGTGGTTATTTATGAATTCATAAATCTATTTAAAAAAATGCTTAATTGCGTCTGACCAGGTGCGATCTTTACTTCATCCACATGCTGTTCTGCTTTTTTACGGCTTTTATGCAGAGCCGTTTTTGTGATGCCAGCAAGCAAGTGAGCGAATACTAACAATTAATCAGGCAATTCGCGCCTATGTCACCACGTTTTCGGAGATTGACGCAACCGCGTCAGTTTTAGCAGATGTTGCTCGCCACCCTGTTTCAGGCCGCCTGTGCATCTGTCGCAGAGAGGCCATCCGGCGGGGTGACCCGCGCTGACAACTGAAACCACAGTACCGAACAAAGATTTAAAAAATGCTGACGCACAGCTCCCATCCTCTATTGCTGAGGGATAGAGGCGACGAGTAAAGTGACCGTTATTCTGCGGGTAAATCCGACCGTTTCGCTTTAAAAACATCGCCTTGCGCGGTTTTATTCGCTGATTTTGCGCTATACCTGGAGTTCCGGACAGATTCAAGGAGACCATAATGGCAAAATCATTAGATCAGACCGCTGAGCAACTGGGGAATATTTTACTCTCTTCCGGACTTCATCTGGCGACCGCCGAATCCTGTACCGCCGGGCTGATCAGCATGACGCTGGCCGCGGTGGAAAACAGCGGAGATTTTTATACCAGCGGCTTTGTGACCTACAGCGAAAATGCCAAAATCCGTCTGCTGGGGGTGCGCCCTGACACGCTGAAACAGCATACGGCGGTGAGCGAACAGACGGCGCGGGAGATGGTGCAGGGCGCCTGCGCCCGCTCTGGCGAGCCGGTGGGATTATCTATTACCGGCTATGCCGGACCTGATGGCGGCGAAGATGGTACACCGGCGGGCACCATCTGGTTTGGCTGGGTATTGCCCGACGGCAGAGATGAAGCGGAATGCCATCAGTTCAGCGGCGATCCGAAATCGGTGATGGAGCAGGGGACACAGTTCGCGCTGGAAGGACTCATAAAACGGCTGCAGCGAGCCGATCGTTAAAGGCGCGAAACGCGCCTTTAAACAGACTTAGCGGCAGTCGACAATCAGACGTCCCTGCACTTTGCCATCCAGCAATGCCTGCGCACCTTCTCTGGCTTCACTTAGCAGGATCACCCGGCTCAGCTTACTGAGCCGTTCGCTATCCATCAGCTCACCGAGTCGTTGCCACGCCTGCTGACGAAGCGGCTTCGGACACATCACGCTATCGACACCGGCCAGCGTAACGCCACGCAAAATAAAGGGTGCGACGCTGGCTGGCAGGTCGAGTCCCTGCGCCATACCACAGGCGGCCACCGCGCCGTCGCGCTGGGTGGCGGCCAGCACATTCGCCAGGGTGTGACTGCCTACGCTGTCTATCGCGGCGGCCCAGCGCTCTTTTGCCAGTGGCTTGCCGGGTTGGGAGAGTTCTTCACGGTCAATGACCGATGCCGCGCCCAGCGTATCAATCAGATAGGCATGGTCGCTGGTGCGCCCGCTGGAAGCGATCACCTGATAACCCAGACGCGCCAGCAGGCTGACGCTATAGCTGCCGACGCCGCCACTGGCACCGGTTACCAGTACCGGCCCCTGTTCAGGTGTGATGCCCTGTTTTTCCAGCGCCATCACGCAGAGCATTGCGGTCAGTCCCGCTGTACCGATTGCCATGGTTTGCAGCGGACTCAGCGTGGCGGGCGGGCGCACCAGCCAGTCGCCGCTGACGCTGGCTTTCTGTGCCAGGCCGCCCCACTGTTTTTCGCCCACGCCCCAGCCCGTCAGCAGCGCCACATCATCCTCTTTCCAGTCGGGATGGCGGCTGGCCGTCACCCGGCCAACAAAATCAATACCTGGCACCATCGGGAACTGGCGCACAATCGGGCCTTTGTTACAGATAGCCAGGGCATCTTTGTAGTTCAGGGATGAGTAGCTGACGTCGAGCGTGACATCGTGGTCAGGCAGTTGAGATTCGGGGAGATCTTTCAGCAGGGAACGGTAACCTTGTTCGTCATTTTCAATGACCAGTGCCTTGAACATGCAGCCTCCGGCAGAGTGGGAAAGAGAAGATCAGTTTACGCCTGGCAGATGCAATGCGGTAGGGCAATGGCCCCGTCTCCCGGCAATGGAGACAACACGAGCGGAAAAACAGGCTGACAGCGGCAGTGAGTTAAGTGCATAAATCTGCATATAATTCAGATAATTAGTCGTATTGTGAATTTTTTATGATAAATAGACTATAAAAATCATGTTGTTACATGCGAAGAGGGTGACTGAATAATTACCTGGTTCGGGTTGTCCATGCCTGAAAAAGATGACATTATGACCGCCACTTTTTGACCCTGCTTCTTTGCCACAGAGGACGTCGCCATGTCCGGTTCACCGCGCATCCGCCCGGATTACCGTTCGCTTTTTCCGGCGCTCACCGGGTTATCCTCTTTTCCGATATCTCCGTTATTCACCATGCGGTGAGGCCAGCCAGGCAGCGGCTATGGATCTGCTCTCCACGGGCTGCGTAACGCCTTCTGACTGTTAAGTATTCGCCGGGGCACTGTCCCCATAATTGTGCCTCTGGCACTTCCTCCCTGACGTTAGGGATTCTGTTATGACTCCACTGAAAATTGCTGCCAGCGCCGCTGTGGCGCCCAGTCTGACCCTGAACACTGCGCGAGACGTGGTGACGCTGGATAACACCGACTTCACCGATGTGGCGGCGGTTGTCGTCTCGCTGGCGGATACCCGTAGCGGCGTGCTGGCGCTGCTGCGTCATACCGGCTTTAATTTGCCGGTATTTGTCGCTAACGCGTTTGAAGAAGAGGTGATGCACCTGCCCGGCGTCAGCGGTGAGCTGAATGGCGATCCGCAGGAGTGGATCGCGCTGGAAGCGGCTGCGCAGGCGTATGAAGCGGCGCTGCTGCCCCCTTTCTTCGAAACGCTGACCCGCTATGTCGATATGCAGAACAGCACCTTTGCCTGTCCCGGACATCAGGGCGGTGCGTTCTTTAAAAAGCATCCGGCGGGCAAACAGTTTTATGACTTCTACGGCGAGAATGTTTTCCGGTCTGATATGTGCAATGCCGATGTCAAACTGGGCGATCTGCTGATCCACGAAGGCTCGGCTAAAGATGCGCAGAAGTATGCGGCAAAGGTGTTTAACGCCGATAAAACCTACTTTGTGCTCAACGGCACCTCAAGTGCCAACAAAGTGGTGACCAATGCGCTGCTGACGCGTGGCGATCTGGTGCTGTTCGACCGCAACAATCACAAGTCGAACCATCATGGCGCGCTGATTCAGGCGGGCGCGACCCCGGTTTATCTTGAAGCGACGCGCAATCCTTTCGGCTTTATTGGCGGCATTGACGCGCACTGTTTTGATGAGGCTTATCTGCGCGAGCAGATCGCGGCCGTGGCTCCGCAGCGCGCGGCTGAAGAGCGGCCTTTCCGTCTGGCGATCATCCAGCTGGGCACCTACGACGGCACGGTCTACAACGCGCGCCAGGTAGTGGATCGCATCGGCCATCTGTGTGATTACATCCTGTTTGATTCCGCGTGGCTCGGCTATGAGCAGTTCATTCCACTGATGGAAGGCTGTTCGCCGCTGACCCTGCAACTGAATGAGAACGATCCCGGCATTTTTGTCACGCAGTCAGTGCATAAGCAGCTGGCAGGTTTTTCGCAGACTTCGCAGATCCATAAAAAAGATAATCATATTCGCGGACAGCGCCGCTTCTGCCCGCATAAGCGACTGAATAACGCTTTTATGCTGCACGCATCCACCAGTCCGTTTTATCCGCTGTTTGCCGCGCTGGATATCAACGCCAGAATGCATCAGGGGGAAGCGGGGCGTCGTATGTGGGATGAGTGCGTCACGCTGGGTATTGAGGCGCGTAAAGCGATCCTGGATCGCTGTGAGATGATCCTGCCGTTTGTGCCGGAGACGGTAGATGGTCAGCGCTGGCAGGATGCGCCCACTGAGACGATCGCCCGCGATCTGCGCTACTTCAGCTTTGAACCGCAGGCGAAGTGGCACGGTTTCGCGGGCTATGCGCGCGATCAGTATCGGGTGGATCCCTGCAAGCTGCTGCTGACCACGCCGGGGATTGATGCGGCCAGCGGTGAGTATAGTGATTTCGGGATTCCGGCGACCATTCTGGCGAACTATCTGCGCGAAAACGGCATTGTGCCGGAGAAGTGCGATCTCAACTCAATCCTGTTCCTGCTGACCCCGGCAGAGAGTCCGGAGAAGATGGCCAATCTGGTGGCGATGCTGGCGCAGTTCGAGCAGCACGTCAAAGAGGATGCGCCTCTGGCCGAAGTGCTGCCGACCATTTACCGCAAAAATGCCGAACGCTATGCCGGGTATACCCTGCGTCGCCTCTGTCAGGAGATGCACGACCTTTACGTCAGTCACAACGTCAAGGATCTGCAGCGCCTGATGTTCCGCGCCGCGGAGTTCCCGCCTGTCAGGGTGAATCCGCAGGATGCGCATCAGGCTTATATTCGCGGCGAAGTGGAGCTGGTGCCGATAGCCGAAGCGCAAGGCCGGGTTGCCGCAGAAGGTGCACTGCCTTATCCACCGGGTGTGCTGTGCGTAGTACCAGGGGAAGTCTGGGGCGGCGCGGTGCAGCGTTACTTCCTGGCGCTGGAAGAGGGGCTTAATCTGCTGCCTGGCTTCTCGCCAGAGCTGCAGGGCGTTTACACCGAAGAGGATGACCAGGGACGGAAGTATCTGGTGGCCAATATGATAGTGGGGCGCTGATCTGAGCGTGGGCAGAGGCGGGTAGCGGCCCGCCTGCCTTTTTGTTCGCTGCGCGAACGGGGCTGAGAAGGTTTCGCCTGGCAGGCCCTGGGTTCGCTGCGCGAACGGGCTATGAGAGATTTTCGTTCGCCTGGTAAGCCGGGCAGTTTCAGATTCGCCTCTGCAGGCGACCGACAAGGGGGCGCCAGTCGCCGCGCCCCCTTGACCCCGGGCTCCGGCCTGCTTCACCGCCGCTTCGCGGTCCCTTCGCTACTTCAGGATTTCTCACGGACCGGCGGGACGCGCCATCCATGGCGCGAACCCGCCTCTTCGCGACATCCCTGTCGCTCGTCCTGAAATCCCTCATCCGCTCAGCGGTTCTGACGGCCTCCTTACCCCCCTCGCTGTTATCTCTGCTTTTTTATGGCAGGTTCGCTGTCGCTGTAAGTTTCCGGGATGGTCTTCGCTATCAGACCATCAGACAGCACGGCAACAGCGAAATGAAAAGATAATTACAGGCGGGGGTTTGGGAGAGGCGTCCGAAGCGCTGAGGAACAACCGGAGGCCAGGATGAGCCGACAGGACGCGGCGAAAGGACGGCCTCCCTAAACCCCCTGCTGTTATCTCTTCTCAAAATATTCAGTAACTTATCGCTGAAGATTTTCGAGATTGTCTTTGGCTTTCAGGCCAGCAGACGACACTTCATCCCAGAATATAAAAGATATTACAGGCGAGGGGTTTGGGAGAGGCGTCCGAAGCGCTGAGGAACAACCGGAGGCCAGGATGAGCCGACAGGACGTCGGCGAAAGGACGGCACGAGCCAGGGATGGCGAGTCCGGACGGTCCGTCGGCTGCAGGGCGTGACGAAGGTACCCCGCACAGCGGGGCGCGCAGGCAGCCGGACGCCGGGATTATTAAGGGGCGGGCGTCCGCCCCTTAATACGTCCGCCTGCTCGGGCGATCTGAAACTCCTGACCGCCTGGCGGGCGGAACCCGCTCAGTGCATACCCGCGGCTAAGCGAACGAAACCTTCTCATAGCCTGTTCGCGCAGCGAACAATCCCAGCTTCAGGCGCTTCACTCCTGATCGCCTGGCAGGCGGAACCCGCTCGGTGCATACCCGCTGCTAAGCGAACGAAACCTTCTCATAGCCCGTTCGCGCAGCGAACACTCCCCCGCTTTAGCGCTGAGCCAATCAGAATCCCCGATAACTCTTCTGCGCGGTACTCACCTTATAAAGATAACGACGCGATTCCGCCGACGGATGCTGGTTCGCCAGGGTCGAATAAACCTTGCTCGGTGACATGCCGTTAATCATCGAAAACGCTCGATCTTTATCGCTGGAGAAGACGCGCAGCACGCTGCCTGCGCCGCCGTTATAGGCGGTGATCACCGCATAACGACGTGACACCGGATCCTGAATGCCGCCCAGATAGCTACGCTGCAACAGCGACAGATAAGCGGTACCCGCATCAATATTGTTCTCCGGATCCAGCAGATAGCTGCGGCTCGGCTTGCCCCATTTACCCTTCATGCGGAACACGTCAACACCGGCAGTATGCTGCACCACCTGCATCAGACCCAGCGCATCAGAATGGCTCACGGCGTAGGGGTTAAAGCTCGACTCGGTCTGCATAATCGCCAGAATCAACGAGGCATCGACACCATACTGATCGGCGGCTTTACGCACCATCGGCAGGTATTTGTGCGCACGCTTATCCAGGTGATTCGGCACCATCGGAATCGAAATGGTGTAAATCACATGCAGACCCGAGGTGCGGCGCTGCAATTTATTCTGAATCAGATAGTCAGCAAAGGCTTCCGCGCGACCCTGCCAGCGAATCGGCTGACCGGTATTATCCAGCACCTGCCCATACAGCAACGGCTCTTTACTGATTTCAATATCGTTGGCGTCAGAGTAGAGATCGACATTACCCGGATCTTCACCAATCAACAGGGTGGTCACGATCGCCTGACGCAGGCTGGCCATAGGATCGGTGCCAGAAATCGTCTCGATGGTCAGCTTACCGCTTTCAAAGTTAATGTGGCTGCGGGTGTAATAGTTGTCGCTATATTTGACGTAATCTTTGGGTCCGGCGATCAGGACCTCATTGATACCCCAGATATTCTCAATATTATGAGCAAACTGCCCCATCAGAATATCAAAGGCGTTGGTATCTTTTACCCACTCCTCGTGGGACTGCTGTTTCTTTGACCCGGAACAGGAAACCAAAAGTGGTGCTATCACCAGCAGGGCGATTAATTTTTTATTCATTGGGAATGCAAGCCTGACCTGGATAACCGGCCTCAGCGATGAGGCCCGGAATGTTTACGCTTCTGGCGGTGTATAGCCTTCGATATGAACGTCTTTACCTTCGAACAGGAAATTGATCATCTCCTTCTCCAGCACTTTACGATCTTCGGGATTCATCATGTTGAGCTTCTTCTCGTTGATCAACATGGTCTGTTTCGCCATCCACTTCTGCCAGGCTTCTTTGGAAATGTCGTTGTAAATGCGCTTACCCAGATCGCCCGGGTAGAGCTGAAAATCCTGTCCTTCCGCGTCGCGCTGTAAAAAAGTACAAAAAATAGTGCGGCTCATTATTCTTCCTCATTAATCTCACAACTGTTCAAAGCCAGTTGTCGGGGATGGCGCAGCTCGTGTAACAGGCGCTCAACGGGTGCGGCTAATCCCACAGATGGTGGCAGCGCTAAGTTATACCAGAGACCGCCTGCTTCATCCATCGCCGCCCCGACAGAAGGCCACGTCAGCCACATTGGCACGATATCGAGATGGAAATGGCTGAAGGTGTGACGGAACGCAGTAAGCTGCTGCGGTTTTGCATGGATGCCGCGGGCCGCCAGCCAGTCGGTCATCGCCGCTTCCGTAGTGAACTGCGGGAAGCAGAACAGGCCGCCCCACAAGCCCACAGGCGGGCGCTGCTCCAGCCAGACATCATCACCATCCTGCATCATCAGGAACCAGCCGCTGCGCTCTGGCAGCACCTGCTTAGGCTTCTTACCGGGATAGCTCGCCCAGCTGCTGCTGGCATACGCCTCACAACCGCTGTTCAGCGGGCAGATTTCGCACTTCGGCTTTGATCGGGTACAGACGATAGCGCCCAGATCCATCATCGCCTGATTAAACTGGCTGACGCCCTCGGCGGGTGTGACCTCTTCGCTGATCTGCCAGAGCCGCTTTTCGACCTCTTTCTTACCCGGCCAGCCGCTGACAGCATAGCAACGGGCCAGCACGCGCTTGACGTTGCCATCCAGAATCGGGAAATGCTGCCCCAGTGACAGCGACAGGATCGCGCCCGCCGTGGAGCGGCCTACGCCGGGCAGGGCAGAGACATCATCGAAATTACGCGGGAACTCGCCCTGATGAACCTCGACAATCTGCTTTGCGGCTTTATGCAGATTACGCGCACGGGCGTAGTAGCCGAGGCCGGTCCAGAGATGTAACACCTCATCCAGCGGAGCCGCAGCCAGATCGATGACCGTGGGGAAGCGCGCCATAAAGCGTTCAAAATAGGGAATAACCGTGGCAACCTGGGTTTGCTGTAGCATCACTTCGGAGAGCCACACCTTGTAAGGCGTTTTCTCCAGCTGCCACGGCAGGGTTTTGCGACCAAAGCGCTGATACCAGTCCAGCACCTGTTGCGCGAACTGCGGCGCTTGCATCATAAGAAGGAAATTTTCCGTGTTTACTCTACACTCAGGCAGGAATTCCAGCACATGCGCACCTGGGTGTAAACCGGAAGATTGCAAAGGCTTGCTTCTGCTTATGAACTTTGCATAATGCCCGTTTCCCGGAACAGGCTAACCAGCAGGCTTTTACATGATTAATGACGTCATCACCCCAGAATTTGATGAGAACGGGCGGCCATTACGCCGGATCCGCAGCTTTGTGCGCCGCCAGGGCCGCTTAACCAAAGGCCAGCAGCAGGCGCTGGACACCCTGTGGCCGGTCATGGGGGTGGAATATCAGCCGGAGCCTGTCGATCTGCCCGCGCTGTTTGGCCGCGAAGCCCCGGTGACGCTGGAAATTGGCTTTGGCATGGGCGCTTCGCTGGTAACGATGGCGCAGAACACGCCGCATCAGAACTTCCTGGGTATTGAAGTGCATGCGCCGGGCGTGGGTGCCTGTCTGGCCGCCGCCAAAGAAGCCGATGTGCAGAACCTTCGGGTGATGTGCCATGACGCGGTGGAAGTGCTGGAGAAGATGATTCCGGATAACTCGCTGCGCATGGTTCAGCTCTTCTTCCCCGATCCGTGGCATAAAGCGCGTCACAATAAACGCCGTATCGTCCAGGTGCCTTTTGCCGAGCTGGTGATGCGTAAACTGAAGCTGGGCGGCGTTTTCCACATGGCGACCGACTGGGAAGCCTACGCGGAGCATATGCTGGAAGTGATGAACAGCATCGATGGTTACCGCAACCAGTCAGAACAACAGAATTATGTGCCGCGTCCTGAGACGCGTCCACTGACCAAGTTTGAGCAGCGCGGGCAGCGTTTAGGCCACGGCGTATGGGATTTAATGTTTGAGAGGGTGAAATAATGGCCACACAACGCAGCCGCCGTTTACGTAAAAAACTGCACATCGATGAGTTTCAGGAACTGGGCTTCTCGGTTGCCTGGCGCTTCCCGGAAGGCACCAGCGAAAGCGAAATTGATGAGACGCTGAACCAGTTCATCAATGAAGCGATCGACCCTAACGGCCTGGCCTTCGATGGCAGCGGTTACCTGGTGTGGGAAGGTCTGGTTTGCCTGCAGAAAACCGGCAAATGCACCGATGAGCATCGTGCTCTGGTTCGTAAATGGCTGGAAGATCGCAAGCTGCAGGACGTTCAGATGACTGAACTCTTTGACGTCTGGTGGGACTAAGTCGTCACACAGTGTCGGGCTGAGGCCCGATCAAAGGGTTTCAGACCCGATCTTAGGGAGTAGATATGATGCGTAAAGCGCTTCTTGCTGTGCTGCTGGTGGCAGCAACCCAGGCTCAGGCAGCCTATGAATGCAGCGTTAAGCCGCAGGACGATGTGGTGATTAAGCCGCAGAGCGTGCAGGTGGTCGGTGCCAACGGCAATATGGAAATCTCGCCGCAGGGCGACGTGCAGTTCAATGGACAGAAGGTCACGCTCGATACGGCCGGACGCCAGAAAGCGATCGACTATCAGAACGCGCTGCGTCGCGATCTGCCGTGGATCGACAGCGGGGCGACATCACGTCTGGAGAAAGGGCGTGCGGCACTGGATCAGGTCATCGTTGAAAAACTGGGCACCGACAGCAACGTGCGTAATCGCCTGACCACGCTGAATGGTCAGCTGAAACAGCAGATGAACCGCATCATTGAACACCGTGAAGATGGGCTGACGTTCCACCATCAGGCGATTGATCAGGTTCGCGCCGAAGGTGAAAGGCTGGTGCAGTCGACGCTTGGCGGCGTGATGCAGGATAGCCTGAACGAGATGGGCAGTAAGCAGGGCAGCGGCGGCAGTAATCCGCTGCAGGCGATTATGGGTAATCTGGGCGGGTTGCAGCAGTCGATTCAGGCTGAGTGGAGCAAGCAGGAGCAGGATTTCCAGAACTTCGGTCACGAGGTGTGTAATCGCGTTATTTCGCTGGAAGATCAGCGTAAACAGCTTACCGGCGCACTGAAAAAATAGCTCAACGCCTCAGCCTGTCGGGCTGAGGCGCTTTTGTTACTCTTCCGCTAAGAACAGCTCCAGCAGCGAATTCAGGAACAGCTTCCCTTTCTCCGTAATCTGCCACTGCTCCGCGGTTTCAGTCACGTAACCCGCGGCAATCGCGGCATCCATCTGCGGACGGATGATCTGCTCTGATAAACCGGTATAGCGGCTGAACTCGTCGCGCGGCGCGGCTTCCAGCAGGCGAAAGCGGTTCATGAAATATTCAAACGGCTTGTCGCTATCGGCAACGTCATACTGCTTTTCGCGGTAGTTCCCCTGCATAAATCCACGCGGATGACGGGTTTTCACCGTGCGGACTATGCGGCCATCCGGTTGCGTCAGCTTGCCGTGTGCGCCACACCCAATCCCCAGATAGTCGCCAAAGCGCCAGTAATTGAGGTTGTGCTCACAGCGATAACCCGGCTTCGCGTAGGCAGAGGTCTCATACTGCTGATAACCGGCAGCCTGCAACAGCTGATCGCCCTGTTCGAAAATATCCCATAGCGCATCATCATCCGGCAGCACCGGCGGGCGTGAGCCAAACAGGGTGTTGGGTTCAATCGTGAGCTGATACCAGGAGAGATGCGGTGGATTAAGCGCAATCGCCTGACGTAAATCATCGAGCGCCTCTTCCAGCGACTGATCGGGCAGGCCATGCATCAGGTCAAGGTTAAAACTGCGCAGCGACAGCGACTCGGCCAGTTCGGCGGCGCGGACCGCCTCTTCCGGGCCGTGAATACGGCCAAGGCGTTGCAGCTTTTGCGGACTGAAACTCTGTACGCCAATCGAAATACGGTTGATACCGGCGCGCTGATAGGCGCTGAACCGGTCCGCTTCCACGGTGCCCGGATTGGCTTCCATGGTCACTTCCGCATCGGGCGAGAGCGTCAGACGCTCCCGCACACCATCCATCAGCATCTGCATCGCGCTGCTGCTCAGCAGGCTGGGCGTGCCGCCACCGATGAAGATCGTGCGCACTTCCCGGCCATTGATCAGCGGTAAATCGATCTCCAGATCGCGCAGCAGGTGCTGCACGTATTCAACGTGCGGCACCTCATCTTTCAGCGCGTGGGAATTAAAATCACAGTAAGGACATTTCTGTACGCACCACGGAATGTGGATATAGAGACTTAACGGCGGCAGATTAGGCATTACGCATCGCTTCCAGCAACAGCGTCAATGCTTTACCCCGGTGAGAAACTGCACCTTTTTCCGCTTTACTCAGTTCGGCCGCGGTTTTACCCAGTGCCGGGACAAAGAAAATCGGGTCGTAACCAAAACCACCGGCACCAGCGGCGGCGCGGGTGATCTCACCCTGCCAGCTGCCATGGAACACCAGCGGGGTCGGATCTTCCGCATGACGCAGATAGACCAGCACGCAGTGAAATTGTGCCTGGCGCTGACCGTCCGGTACGTTTTCCAGCGCCTGCAGCAGCTTCTCCAGGTTCTGTTGATCGCTGGCCTCTTCACCGGCGTAGCGCGCCGAGTAGATGCCGGGCGCGCCGCCCAGCGCATCTACGGCCAGGCCGGAATCATCGGCAATAGCCGGTAATCCGGTGATCTGTGCCGCGTGACGCGCCTTGAGAATCGCGTTCTCAATAAAGGTCAGGCCGGTCTCTTCCGCCGATTCAACCCCAAGGTCGGTCTGTGCGACGATATCCAGACCAAAGGCGGAGAGTAACTCCGCCAGCTCACGCACTTTGCCGGGATTGCCGGTTGCGAGGACAACTTTTTGCATAACAGTTCCAGTTTGATTCATTTACAGCAGATACCAGAGACCCGGGAACAGGTCCATGCCGAGAAAGTTCAGGGCATACAGCACCAGGATGACGATCATCGCTGAGAAGTCGATGCCGCCCATCGCAGGCAGAATACGGCGAACAGGTGCCATCATCGGCTCGGTTAACTGCACCAGCAGATAGTCGACAGGACCCCGGCCCTGGCTGATCCAGCTCATCAGGGAGCGAATAATAATCACCCAGAAGACCAGATAGCCGGCGGATTTAACCAGCGACAGCAGGCCGACCAGCAGATTGGTTGGGTCGACTGAGAAGACGCCCACCTGAATCAGCAATAAAATCGGGTATTTCAGCGTAGTCAGCACAAATGCCAGCAGCAGCGAGGCGGTATCTATCGGTCCCAGTGCCGGCAGTATACGGCGCAGCGGCTTAACAATCGGCTGTGTCACTTTTACGACAAACTGCGCCACTGGATTGTAAAAATCGCAGCGGGACCACTGCATCCAGATGCGTAACAGCAGCACCATGACGTAGAGATCGATCAGCGTTTTTACTAAAAACGTCAGTGTTAACATGAAGTTCCTCTGTTATTGTTGTGAGTTGTGCGCATAATCTCGTGCGCCAAAAATGGCGGTGCCGATACGCACCATCGTACTGCCTGCGGCGATTGCCGCCTCCATGTCATCGCTCATTCCCAGCGAAAGCGTGTCTGCATGCGGATAGTGCTGTTGCAGCTGCCGGAAGGCTTCCGCCATCTGCTGACACACCGCCAGCTGCCGCGCGTAATCACTCTCTGCTGCCGGAATCGCCATTAATCCGCGCAGCCGCAGTTGCGGCAGGGCAGCGATCTGCTCCGCCAGCCCGGAAACGGCCTCCAGCATGATGCCAGATTTGCTGTTCTCGTCACTGATATTTACCTGAATTAACACATTCAGTGGTGGCAGCGAAGCAGGCCGCTGATCGTTGAGCCGCTGCGCGATGCGCTGACGGTCAATGGTGTGACACCAGGCGAAATGTTCTGCCACCAGACGGCTTTTATTGGACTGCAGCGGGCCGATGAAGTGCCACTCCAGCTCAGGATGTGCGGCCAGTGCCTGGACCTTTTCAACCCCTTCCTGAACGTAATTTTCACCAAAGGCAATCTGGCCAGCGGCAAAGGCTTCTTCGACCGCGCTCGCAGGTTTGGTTTTACTGACTGCAAGCAGGGTAATTTCTTCTGGTGCGCGGCCGCAACTCGCGGCAGCAGCAGCGATTCGCTGCCGCACTTGCTGTAGGTTCTGCTGGATTGAGGTCATAGTCAGGAGAAATTATGAATCTGGATGAAATGGTGGGGCTTAGTGTAAAGCATAATGCCGCCGATCTGCACCTTTGCAGCGGACATTTGCCCTACTGGCGGCGGCAGGGAAGGCTGGAGGCGATGCCGCAGCAGTGCCCGCTTTCTGGCGCATGGATGGCGCAGTTTATGGCCCGCTGGCTCAGTGACCCGCAGCGTCAGGAGCTGGAGCGCGCAGGGCAGCTCGATTTCGCCCTGAGCCTGGCCGATGGTCAGCGTCTGCGCGCCAATCTCTTTATGCAGCGCAACGGCCTGTCACTGGCACTGCGCATCATCGCCACGGCATGTCCGACGCTGGAGAGCCTGCAACTGCCCGCCATTGTCCCGACGCTGCTGGAGCAGCAGGATGGGCTGATTCTGGTGACGGGTGCGACCGGCAGCGGTAAATCAACCACGCTGGCGGCGCTGGTCGATGCGCTGAACCGCCAGCAGGCGCGGCATATCATCACGCTGGAAGATCCGATTGAATTTATCCATCACAGCCAGCAGTCGCTGATACAGCAGCGTGAAATCGGCCTGCACTGCGGTTCGTTCTCGCTGGGGGTAAAGGCAGCACTGCGTGAAGATCCCGACGTCATCCTGCTGGGCGAACTGCGCGACAGCGACACTATTCGTCAGGCGCTGACTGCTGCGGAGACCGGCCATCTGGTGCTGGCGACGCTGCACACCCGTGGCGCAGCGCAGGCGGTGGATCGGCTGGTTGATGTCTTTCCGGCAGAGGAGAAACAGCTGGTGCGTACTCAGCTGGCGGGCAGCCTGAAAGCGGTAATTGCACAGCGGCTGGTGCCATCAGTTGCCGGTTCGCGCATCGGACTGTTTGAGGTACTGATCGCCACACCGGGCATCACCAATCTGATCAGAGAAGGCAAGATGCACCAGATCCCTGCGCTGTTACAAACCGGCGCACAGGCCGGTATGCAGACGTTTGAGCAGAGCAGGCTGGCGCGTCAGGCTGCCGGACTGATTGAGTGAGGATGTCAGTAATGGTTTTCGAACCAGTCCTGCAAAATGATGGCAGCAGACTGTGAGTCGACCGATCCTTTATTGAGCGCACGATAGCCGCCGCGTTCAAACAGGCCAGCACGCGCTTCTACCGTGCTGAGTCGTTCATCCTGCAGCTCCACGCGGATGCCAAAGCGCCCGTGCAGGCGGTTGGCAAATTTACGTGCGCGATCGGTCAGCGGCTGCTCGGTGCCATCCATATTCAGCGGTAATCCCACCACCACAAAATCGGGCTGCCACTCTTTCAGCAGTTTTTCAATTACCAGCCAGTCCGGGATGCCATCCTGCGCTTTCAGGGCGGTCAGCGGACGGGCGCTGCCAGTGAGTTGCTGACCTACGGCGACACCAATACTTTTGGTGCCGAAGTCGAATCCTAACAGAGTTTGAGTTGACATCAGGCGTGTCCGGCGTCGCTGGCCATGTTGTGAATATCGACGCCAATACTGCGCGCCGCTTCGCGCCAGCGCTCTGAAATCGGCGTCTGGAACAGGATGTTGCTGTTAGCGGGCGTGGTCAGCCAGGCATTTTCCATCAGCTCATTCTCCAGCTGATCTTTTTCCCAGGCGCAGTAACCCAGCGCTACCAGCACGTTAGTGGGCTGAGACGCCGTACCGATCGACTCCAGCACGTCACGGGACGTGGTGATGATCGTGTTATCTGAAACACGAATACTGGAGGTAAAGGTGCGTTGCGCGGAGTGCAGGATAAAGCCACGATCTTCCGCCAGCGGGCCGCCGGTAAACACCGGTTTATCCAGCTTGATCGCCGGATCGCGATCGTCAGCAGAGATTTTGAGCTTCTTCAGAATGCCTTCAACCGTCAGGTTTTCCATGGGTTTATTGATGATCAGTCCCATTGCACCCTCTTCGTTATGTTCGCAGAGATAGACCACGGAACGTTTGAAGAAAGGATCCTGCAATGAAGGCATGGCAATCAAAAAGTGATGTTGTAAATTCATTCTCACACGATGTACCAAAAAAATAACCGGCACGCGACGGCCGCACCGGTATTGGGTTGATCACGGAGCTTCGCCCCGGCGTCATGCTCAGCCCAGGCGCTTCTCAATGGCATCCATCAACATGCCGGTGATGGAGATCGGGAACGCAGCCTCAATTTCACGAATGCAGGTTGGGCTGGTCACGTTAACTTCAGTCAGTTTATCACCGATGATGTCCAGACCGACAAAAATCAGCCCTTTTGCTTTCAGCGTCGGGCCAACACGGCGCGCGATTTCCCAGTCGCTTTCGCTCAGCGGACGCGCTTCACCGCGACCACCGGCGGCGAGGTTGCCACGAGTTTCACCGCCCTGCGGGATACGCGCCAGGCAGTAAGGCACCGGCTCGCCATCGACGACCAGCACGCGTTTGTCACCCTCGGTGATCGCCGCAATATAATTCTGCGCCATGCAGAAACGGCTCTCATGCTCGGTCAGGGTTTCGGTAATCACGCCAAAGTTAGGATCATCTTTCTTCACGCGGAAAATCGACGCACCACCCATGCCATCCAGCGGCTTCATGATGATGTCGCCATGCTCCTGCCAGAAAGCGCGCAGCTGCGCTTTGCTGCGGGTCACCAGGGTGTCAGGCGTAAACTCGGCAAACCAGGCGGTGTAGAGCTTTTCGTTACAGTCACGCAGGCTCTGCGGTTTGTTCACGATCAGCGTCCCCAGCTCTTCAGCGCGCTCCAGAATATAGGTTGCATAGATGAACTCGGTATCGAATGGTGGATCTTTGCGCATCAGCACCACATTCAGGTCAGCCAGCGGGATCACCTGCTCGCTGCCGAACTGATACCAGTTCTCAGGGTTCTGCTCGACGGTCAGCAGGCGGGTACGGGCCGAGGCCACGCCACCGCGCAGGGAGAGATCGTGCATCTCCATGTAGTGAATTTCATAACCACGGCGCTGTGCTTCCAGCAGCATAGCGAAGCTGGAGTCTTTTTTAATATTGATGGACGAAATAGGGTCCATCACGATGCCAAGTTTAATCATTATTATCTCCTCGGTGAGGCGGCATTTACCGCCTCGTCTGGTTCGGTCTGCAGTGGGCCGATCGGTCAGGACATCATGCCTGCTCTCTTTCCGCTGAAAGTATCGCTTAACCCAGGTCGCCAAACCTCACCTGAAGTGCCGTAATGGCTGTCAGCGCGGTAGTTTCGGTACGCAATACCCGTGGGCCAAGCAGAATGTCAGTAAAATCGTGCTGCGCCGTCATCGCAATCTCGTCCGCAGACAAACCGCCTTCAGGGCCAATCAGCAACCTTACCCGCTCAACAGGCTGGGGCAGCGTGTTGATGCTGTGGCTGGCGCGCGGATGCAGATTAAGCTTCAGACCGCTATCCGCTTCTGCACACCAGGCTTCCAGCGTCATCGCTTCACGAATCTCCGGCACGCGATTACGGCCGCACTGCTCGCAGGCGGCAATAGCAATTTTCTGCCACTGCTGGATCTTCTTCGCCAGACGCTCAGCATCAAGCTTTACGCCACAGCGCTCGGAAAACAAGGGTGTAATGACATTCACGCCCAGTTCGATCGATTTCTGGATAGTGAATTCCATTTTTTCACCGCGCGACATCACCTGACCTAAATGCAGATGTAACGGTGACTCGCGATCGTCCGGCTGGCTCTCTGTGACCGATACTTTTACACGCTTTTTATCTACATGCGTGATCTCTGCTGCAAAAGTCAGATTAGTGCCATCAAAGAGTTCCAGACGCTGACCTGCCGTCATCCGGAGCACCCGGCCCACATGATTGGATGCATCTTCATCCAGGGTAATTTCACTGCCGATGCTTAATGGCCCGGCGTGATAGATGCGAGGTATACGCATAAGGTTCCTGAGACCGGACGCCGCGCTGCAGCGGCGTCATTGGAAAAAGAGCTAGTGTAGGGCAGGGATTTTAGCGCTGGCAAGCCTGCTGCACATAAGGATTGTGATTGCCCTGAACCTTTGCAATGCGCTGGTCGCGTTCGCACTCCCAAATTGTCACGGGATAGAGCTTGTTCCAGGCGGTAAACAGCTGCGTCTGCTGGCGCGAAATACGCAGATGATACTGGTCGCGCATATAGAAATAGGTGCGGGCAATGGCACCACGCGCCCGCGCAGGTGGCTCCGCCTGTTTGAGTTTAAAGTCGATCTTCATCTCACACTGGCCGTACTGCTGCTCGCTGCCGTTCCATTGACTGTAGGCGAAGTTGCCACGGTCGCCATTCACTTCACCCACCGCAGGCTGCAGGTTGTGCAGGTCGGTTTCGATGCGGCGGTAGTCGGGATCTTTGCTGCAGTTTTTACGACCGCCATCCTGCCAGCACTGGCGCTGATGACCAAACTCCCAGGCGGGCATCACATGTTCCCACTCAATGCGTGCGGCGCGATTGGCGTTTTTGCGCACCTGATAGCCACAGCTGTTGAGATCGGGAATCCCCTTTTTTCCCTGCCACTGAATCTTACAGCCACAGTAAAAAGAACCCGGTGCATCGGCGTTGATCGCCGCCGCAAAGGTTTTGGCCTGCTGAAAGTTATTTTGATGATAGTTATTCAGGTTGAGGGCGTCAGCGGCGGGCGCAAACAGCAGCGCAACCGCCAGACTTAGTATGCGAGACATATTCCAGATTTCTACTCAGTACGAAAAAGGGCGGCAGGGTAACAGAATGTGGAATAGGGCGGAATGGGGATTCTTCTCAGGACGCGACAAATTCACCCGCGATCAGCAGGCTGCCACAGTGCACGCAGCGATATTCACTCTCTTTGCGCAGTATACGATTGTGGCGGCGCACGGTCAGCTGATGCTGCTGGCACTGACAGCGGTAAGCAAAGGTGTTGCTGCGCACGGATGCGATCTCAAACTGGTGAGTACGCCGTGCCGGAACGCCCAGCACCTGCTCCATCATCCACTTCCACTCTTTGCCGTGCGGCGCAACGCGACCAAATTGCTTCCAGACCAGCAGATGCGCCAGCTCATGCGGCACTACTTCATCGATAAATGCCTGCTGGTTTTCCAGCAGCAGCACAGGATTGATGCGAATTTCCCAGGACGCCAGCCAGGCGGTGCCCGCCGCCGTACCACGCTGCTGGTAGAGCAGCTTCGGTTCCGGATAACGAGTTTTCAGCGCCTGATTCGCACGTTCAAGCGACTGGCGCAGCGAGCGCATTACGGCCTGCTGCAGGGCAATGGGGAGACGAGGCGTTTTCATGGCGCTCAGAATAATCGCCGCCGCGCAGGAACTCAACGTCGCCAGCGACAAGTGTGATTCTGGCTGGGGGAAAATTTCTGGTTTAAATATTGTTATGGGCTTTTTTAGAATATTCTATTAATGAGATTCACCGCAGAGTGGATGGATGAAAAGCGAACGGCACAGGGCATGGATAAACCAATGAAAAATAATGATAACGTCAGGAAACAACGGATTGTGCTGGTGACGGATCTGATGGCCGGTCGTGGTGGGATGGAAAATGTGACCGGTCAGTTGATCACGGCCCTGAATGCGGAACCCGGTACCGAAGCAGGGCTGTTTATTATCAACAGCGGAGAGGAGAGCCACTCCCGCGCCTGGACCGCCAATGCTGTTCTGGCTGAGAGCGTCTGCACGCTGCGGAATAAGAAAATAAAAAATCTTATTCATACGCTGAGAATGGCCGCCTTCTTTCGTCGTTATCAGCCCGATCATGTCCTGACCCTCAACACCATTCCCTGCCTGATGACGCGCCGGGCAATCACGCTTTCAGGACGTAAAATCGTATTGTCGAGCTGGATGCACCTGCCTCCGCGTGAACGTTATCGTCCCCATTATCTGCTGCGGGCCGATCACCATTTTGCGATCAGTAATCAGATTAAAGAGCAGCTGGTGGAACTGGGCGCACGCGCCACTGACGTTGACGTGATCTATAACCCGATCAAACGCAATGACACGGTAATCGGCAGACCCCAGGCGCTGAAGTTTCTCTATATTGGTCGCGTCCATTATCAGCGGCAGAAACAGCTTAAAGATCTGTTTGATGCCCTGCAGCAGCTGGATGCGCCCTGGACACTGGAGATAGTGGGTGACGGGGAAGATCTGACGCAATGTCAGCACTACGTGACGCAACTCGGCATCCAGGATCGCATCACCTGGCATGGCTGGCAGGAGAATGCCTGGGAGTATGTCATCCGCCATATCAGACAGGTCACCTGCCTGGTCATGACCTCTAACTTCGAAGGCTTCCCGTTGATCCTGCTTGAGGCGATGTCACGCGGCGTCTACTGTGTTTCATCCGACTGTATCAGCGGCCCGGCGGAAATTATTCAGAACGGTATTAATGGTCAGCTCTATCCCACCCATGACAGCATGGCGCTGGCCGCGATTCTCAACGCCATGAGCGGGGATTTCTACTTCCCCGATCATCAGGCTATTAAAGCGAGCATCACCGGTTTTTATGAGGAAAATTATATGAAGCACCTGATGAGTGTGTTTAACCGCCTTACTGAGGTTAAGCATGACGAATAAAATCAGTCGCAATGGATTAACGTTAATGGTTAATTTTTCAGTTATTGCGCTCTGCCTGGCGCTGTCGCTGAATATGTTTGTTACCGGCCTGCCGCAAAAAATATTCTATCTGGTCTCTTATCTCTCTGTCGCGTCCGTGCTGTATGGCCTGGTGCGCAGGCGGGTGGAGTTTAAAGAGAACGGTTTTTATATCGCCCTGTTTGCTGTGCTGATTATCTTTGCCCTGATTCGGCTGTTCTGGGCGATTCACGTGAAGGGGATCGAAACCGCGCCCTCAGGCGATGCCATCACTAATATGGGCAACTATCTGCTGGGGGCGAAGCGGCTGTTGATGGGTGCCTTTGTGCTGCTCAGTCTGGCTGTTTATGGGGATCGGGTCTCCCTGACCACGCTACGCGTCGGAAAAGGGCTCATCCTTATCGGCCTGCTGATTACGCTGGGCTTTGGTATCCACGAGCATCTCTACACTGAGAATATCCGCATCAAGCTCACCACCGAAGCCGCCTCCATGTCCTCCTACATGATTCTGTTTATCTATTGTGCCTGGCTCTGGCTAAGCCGCTATGAGACGCACGCTTACTGGAAGGTGGCCGATATCGCTGTGCTGGCAGTGACCTTTGCCTTGCTCTACCTGTGCGGCACCCGTGTGACCCTGATTGCGCTGATTGCCGTGGGGCTACTGTTCCTGGTGCAGACCTACCGGCTGTCGCTGCTGACCAACTGGCGGATTAGCGCTCTGCTGGTGGGCGTAATGGCGGTGCTGATTCTGATGACCAGCAACCGCTGGGTAGAGGGAGTGCAGGATATTGAGAACTTTGGTTCAAACAGTTCGACCTCGCTGGGCGCACGTGTCGCCATCTGGGGCGGGGCGGTCAACTTTATTGAGCACCATGGCGGTTTTGCGACGCCGGATGCGCGCACCACTGAGGCGCGTCAGTTCATCACTGCGCACTATCCTCTCAATGTTGAAGGCTTCACCAACGTTAAATACAACATGCACAACGAGTTCCTCGAGGTGACGTCATTGCAGGGCTGGCTGGGTACGGCGTCGCTGGCGCTGCTCTATCTGACGGTGCTGGCGGGCTGGCTGAAGAAGTGTGACCTGCGCGGCGTGGCGCTGCCGATGGTGGCACTGTTTACCACCGGACTGACCGATTCGGTGCTGCCCTATAATCAGACCGCGACCATTTTCATTATGGCACTGGCGCTCTGCTGCATACGGCGGCCCCTGCCGGTAACGCGGGTAACCA
This sequence comes from Pantoea agglomerans NBRC 102470, assembly GCF_001598475.1. Lineage (GTDB taxonomy): Bacteria > Pseudomonadota > Gammaproteobacteria > Enterobacterales > Enterobacteriaceae > Pantoea > Pantoea agglomerans. The sequence continues at coordinate 175,372 of NZ_BCZA01000004.1, read as the reverse complement.
CAGCGTAGTGGGGCGTTGAACAAATAAAAACGGCGGGGTTTCCAGAGAAACCCCGCCGTTTTTTTTACCGCGTTTTGTACCGGGTAAAGTTAGTCGCGTGAACCGATGTCGCGCAGTTTTTTACCTGCCATCAGGTTACGTTCGATGTGTTCCAGCGAGACGTTTTTGGTCTCAGGGATCAGCATCACCGTCAGCAGAATGAAGAACAGGTTAAGCAGTGCGTAGACCCAGAAGGTGTTCGCATTGCCCAGCGTATTCAGCATCGTCAGGAAGGTCGCACCCACGATCATGTTCGCGATCCAGTTGGTAGTGGTGGAGACAGTGATACCGAAATCGCGGCCTTTCAGCGGCTGAATTTCGGAACAGAGTACCCAGATCAACGGACCGGCTGACATCGCAAAACCGATGATGAACATCAGCAGCATACCTACCGCAAAGTACTGCGCGCCCGGCGAGTGAATGCCGAAGTGCAGCATCGTACCCAGAACGCCCATACCGGCTGCCATCACCATAAAGCCCAGAATCAGGGTAGGTTTACGACCCCAGCGATCCACCAGGCCAATGGCAATAAAGGTCGCCAGTACGTTAACCAGACCCACAATCACCGTGCCCCACATCTGCTGGGTGGTGTTGGTGAAGCCCGCGATTTCAAAGATTTTTGGCGCATAGTACATGATGACGTTCATGCCGGTAAACTGCTGCATCACCTGCAGCAGGATGCCGAGATAGACCGCACGACGGAAGTGGCTGCTGCTGGTGAACAGACCCCAGCCAGACTGTTTGATCTTCAGGCTTTCACGGATCTCTTCCAGCTCACGTTTTGCCTGCTCGCTGGTGTCACGCAGACGATCCAGTACGCGTTGTGCATCGCGGAAGTTGCCTCGTGCCGCCAGCCAGCGTGGGCTGTTTGGCAGGAAGAAAACGCCGACCAGCAGCAACAGTGCCGGAATAGTGATGATGCCCAGCATCCAGCGCCAGTTGCCGGTAAAGCTGAACGCCGTATCGGACAGGTAAGCACCAAGAATACCGATGGTGATCATCAGCTGATAAAGCGAAATCATACTGCCGCGAATTTTTTCCGGAGCGATCTCAGAAAGATAAAGCGGGGCAGTATAAGAGGCGATACCGACTGCCAGACCCAGCAGAACGCGGGCGCTGATCAGCATTTCCGGGTTTGGCGACATCGCCGACCAGAGTGAACCGATAACGAACAGAATCGCACCGGCCATCAGGCTTTTTTTACGGCCCAGGCGGGATGACATCCAGCCGCTGCCGATAGCACCGACCGCCGCACCAAACATCATGGAACTGACGATCCACTCCTGCTGATGAGGGGTGACATTAAAGTCCTTTGCGATAAACGGCAGAGCACCGGCGATAACGCCGATATCCAGACCGAACAGCAGACCCGCAAGGGCCGCCAGAAAGCAGACAAATAAGGTCATCGCCTTATTTGAAGTTCTGCTTTTGTGTGTATTGCCAGGCATTTTAGCCTCCAGGTTTATCCATCATTGTTTTTATCAATGTTAAAAAACCTTTTGCGGGAAAAAAGTGAGCCTGATCACATCAGTGTAATCGCTTACACACGCTGAAACCCTGAAATTCAGCATATTTTTCCCGGAAAGATTAATTAACCAGTGAGGTATAGCACTCATTAAGTTTCTGACAATGCTCTATTTACTGGCTATCAGACGACGCTGAAAATAACGCATTTTCAGCAGAATAACTACGTGCGTTAATTCCTAAATATCGGATAAACAAAGCATTTCAATTTGTAATCGTTAACATTTAGTCGTCAGAAAAAGCGAAAAGAAGTGTAGCTGAGAACTGAAAATTTGCTGCAGAGAGAAGAAGATGTCGGGCAGATGCGTTTTTTTGTCGTCACGCGCTCACCAGAAATTGCGCTGGCCTGTTCGTTCAGAAGGGTAGCGGGAGCAAAATTGCTCCGGTTAGCAATGGGGCTGAAAAGGCAATAAAAAACCCTGCCGCAGTGGCAGGGTTTTTATCAGCAGCCGGTAACCTTACAGGCCAGCCGCTTCACGCAGCAGGGCAGCTTTGTCGGTTTTTTCCCATGGGAAATGTTCACGACCAAAGTGACCGTAAGCTGCGGTCTCTTTATAGATTGGGTGCAGCAGATCCAGCATCTGGATCAGACCATATGGACGCAGGTCGAAGAACTCGCGCACCAGCAGCGTCAGCTGTTCGGTAGAGATTTTCTCGGTGCCGAAGGTTTCCACCATGATAGAAGTGGGTTCAGCCACGCCGATAGCGTAGGAGACCTGGATTTCACAACGGTCAGCCAGGCCGGCCGCTACGATGTTTTTCGCCACGTAACGTGCCGCATAGGCTGCAGAGCGGTCAACTTTAGATGGATCTTTACCCGAGAACGCACCGCCACCATGACGCGCCATGCCGCCGTAGGTGTCTACGATGATTTTACGACCGGTCAGACCGCAATCGCCCATCGGGCCGCCGATCACAAAGCGACCGGTTGGGTTGATGTGATATTTGGTCGAGGCGCTCAGCCACTCTGCGGGCAGAACCGGCTTGATGATCTCTTCCATCACCGCTTCCTGCAGATCTTTCTGGCTGATAGATTCAGCGTGCTGAGTAGAGAGCACAACTGCATCGATGCCCACGATTTTGCCATCGTCATACTGGAAAGTGACCTGGCTCTTGGCATCCGGGCGCAGCCACGGCAGGGTGCCGTTTTTACGCACTTCAGCCTGATGCTGTACCAGACGGTGCGCATAGGTCACCGGCGCAGGCATCAGCACGTCTGTTTCGTTAGTGGCATAGCCGAACATCAGGCCCTGGTCGCCCGCGCCCTGTTCCAGCGGATCGGTACGGTCAACGCCCTGATTGATATCCTGAGACTGTTTACCAATCGCGCTTAATACCGCGCAGGAGTTGGCGTCAAAGCCCATATCGGAATGGACATAGCCGATTTCACGTACGGTTTTACGGGTGATCTCTTCGATATCAACCCAGGCGCTGGTGGTGATTTCACCGCCAACCAGCACCATACCGGTTTTAACGTAGGTTTCGCAGGCCACGCGCGCTTTAGGATCCTGTTCAAGGATCGCATCCAGCACAGCATCGGAGATCTGGTCGGCGATTTTATCGGGATGTCCTTCTGATACAGACTCGGACGTAAAAAGGTGTTTAGCCATTCTGTTCTTTACCTTAAATATGGTTTGAGTACGACTGCATAGCGCCAGTGAGGTGGTCTGACCTGACGCCCCTTCAGGCAAAGCCGCGAGCAGTGAGGTTGTGTCAGCACAGCAGGCCAACACCGCCTGGATAGTAACCTGTTTAGATGGAAAACCATCTGGACGGCTATTTTAGGATAGAGGGTAAACCAATTACCAGCCCTTTTTCTGTTTCAGCCTTTAACCTGTCTCTGTTATCGGCATAATTTGCTGACGCTACACGCAATTCCCCGATAATATTTTTGCATTTTACGGCTGTAAACTGTATAAAACGCCGCTGCTTTGATAGCAGCAGCAAGGATGACGCCACTGTTTGCGTCGCGCCTGTCAGACTCTGGTCTGGCTTTCACCCAGGTTGTTTTCCATGTGCCCCTGGCATATGCGGAGGTGATACAAGTAATGAACCACGCTTTTTCTTCTTCCGGTTCTCTGCGCTGCGGCGCTGCGCTGGCTCTCTCCTGCCTCCCATCTGTTTCTCTTTCCTGCCGACGCGATGTCCGATGCGGTAATTTTACCGACACAGGCGCAGGCTAATCTTTATCTCTGCTCGATCGGTTTTGTCTCTTCTCTGCGTTCGCGCAGCGGAACGACGCAGGTTATCCATGGTCAATACAGATCAGTTAAATGTTCTCTGTTTAAACGGAGATGGCCCGGGTGTTTTACACTTAACTCTCATGCGTGAATCGCGCTGACGGCAACGTAAGGTGAACAGGACATTGCGTTTAATGTGGCAACAGGTTTTCAGATTAGCGGCCATAAAGCCGGTTAACAGTTTCATCTTTCAACGGAAAATTGAGGTTCGCGATGTCTGACGACATGAAGAATATCAAAGGTTCGTCAGCTGGCGAACAGGGTACACTCCGCTCCATGCAGGAGGTTGCAATGAACGATCAGGATGCGAGCAAAATGTTGCGTACGTACAACATCGCCTGGTGGGGCAACAACTATTACGACGTTAACGAACTGGGCCACATCAGTGTCTGTCCCGATCCGGATCGTCCTGACGTGCGCGTCGATTTAGCCCGTCTGGTCAAAGAGCGCGAAGCGCAGGGCCAGCGTCTGCCTGCTTTGTTCTGCTTCCCGCAGATCCTGCAACACCGTCTGCGTTCCATTAACGCCGCCTTTAAACGTGCGCGTGAATCCTACGGTTACAAAGGCGACTACTTCCTGGTTTACCCGATTAAAGTTAACCAGCACAAACGCGTGATTGAGTCACTGATCCACTCCGGCGAACCGCTGGGACTGGAAGCGGGCTCAAAAGCCGAACTGATGGCGGTGCTGGCCCACGCCGGTCAGACCCGTTCGGTGATCGTCTGTAACGGCTATAAAGATCGCGAATATATTCGTCTGGCGCTGATCGGCGAGAAGATGGGCCACAAGGTCTATCTGGTGCTGGAGAAGATGACCGAAGTGCGGCTGGTGCTGGAAGAAGCAGAGCGTCTGAATGTGGTGCCACGTCTTGGTATCCGTGCGCGTCTGGCTTCGCAGGGCTCCGGTAAATGGCAGTCGAGCGGCGGCGAAAAGTCGAAGTTTGGCCTGTCAGCCACCCAGGTGCTGAAACTGGTTGAGATCATGCGCGAAGCGGGTCGCATCGACAGCCTGCAGCTGCTGCATTTCCATCTGGGCTCGCAGATGTCCAACATCCGCGATATCGCTACCGGCGTGCGTGAGTCGGCGCGCTTCTATGTCGAACTGGCCAAGCTGGGCGTCAACATCAAGTGTTTCGACGTCGGCGGCGGTCTGGGCGTCGATTACGAAGGAACGCGCTCGCAGTCTGACTGCTCGGTCAACTACGGCCTGAATGAGTATGCCAACAACGTAATCTGGGCGATTGGTGCTGCCTGTGATGAGCACGGTCTGGAGCATCCGACGGTGATCACCGAGTCGGGCCGTGCGGTAACCGCGCACCACACGGTGCTGGTCTCCAACATCATTGGTGTGGAGCGCAACGAGTTCAGCGAACCTGAAACGCCGGATGCGGATGCGCCGCGCCCGATCCTCAGCATGTGGGAAACCTGGCAGGAGATGCACGAGCCAAGTACCCGCCGTTCGCTGCGTGAATGGCTGCATGACAGCCAGATGGATCTGTTTGATATCCATACCGGCTACTCGTCAGGCACCTACGATCTCAAGCAGCGTTCATGGGCTGAGCAGCTCTATCTGAGCATCTGCCACTATATTCAGCAGCATCTCGATCCGAGCAACCGTGCACACCGTCCAATCATCGACGAACTGCAGGAGCGGATGGCGGATAAGATTTACGTTAACTTCTCGCTGTTCCAGTCAATGCCGGATGCGTGGGGTATCGATCAGCTGTTCCCGGTACTGCCGCTGGAAGGGCTGAACAAGAAGCCGGAGCGCCGTGCCGTGCTGCTCGACATCACCTGTGACTCCGATGGCACCATCGATCACTACGTGGATGGCGACGGTATCGCGACGACCATGCCGATGCCGGAATATGACCTTGATAACCCACCCATGCTGGGCTTCTTTATGGTGGGTGCTTATCAGGAAATTCTGGGCAACATGCATAACCTGTTTGGTGACACCGAAGCGGTGGATGTCTACGCACGCGAAAATGGCGATGTGGAAGTGCAGCTCTCCGATGAAGGCGACACCGTGGCGGACATGCTGCGTTACGTACAACTTGATCCCAACGAGCTGATGGCGCTGTTCCGCAATCAGGTTCAGGCATCCGATCTCGACGAAGAGCTGCGCGCGCAGTTCCTGGAAGAGTTCGAGAGCGGCCTCTACGGCTATACCTATTTAGAAGATGAATAATCGATTATGGCGACCGGTAATCGCATATTGCAGTTGCCGTTAACTATGTCGATAATCTGACTCACTCAATCCCTTCCTCGTCGGGCCTAACGACGCGGAGGGGATTTTTTTCATCTCAACCTTAATGGTTTGCGGGCTGGCCCGACTTACGCACATAGAGAGAGCAATTATGCATAACACGCTTGGCAATCAGTACGACAACTCCCTGGTTTCTAACGCCTTTGGTTTCATGCGTTTTCCGCTGAATTTTCAGCCTTACGACAGCGACGCCGAGTGGGTTATCACCGGCGTGCCGTTTGATGCCGCGACCTCGGGTCGTCCGGGCAGCCGCCTGGGTCCGGGCGCGATTCGCCAGATCTCCACCAATCTGGCCTGGGAAGGCTGCCGCTGGCCGTGGGATTTCGACCTGCGTCAGCGTCTGAACGTCGTCGATTGCGGCGATCTGGTTTACGCCTTCGGTGATTCGCAGGATCTCTCCGACAAATTGCAGGCCCATGCTGAAAAACTGCTGGCCAATGGCAAGCGCATGATGACCTTTGGCGGCGACCACTATGTCACACTGCCGCTGCTGCGCGCCCATGCAAAACACTTCGGCAAGATGGCGCTGGTGCACTTTGATGCGCATACCGACACCTACTCCAACGGCCCGACCTTCGACCACGGCACCATGTTCTTTACCGCGCCGAAAGAGGGTCTGATCGATCCGCAGCACTCAGTGCAGATTGGTATCCGTACCGAATTCGACAAGAGCCTGGGCTTCAACGTGCTGGATGCGGCGCAGGTCAACGACCGCAGCGTTGATGATATTCTCGCCGAAGTGAAACGCACCGTCGGCGATCTGCCGGTCTATCTGACCTTCGATATCGACTGTCTGGATCCGGCACATGCACCTGGCACCGGCACGCCGGTGATTGGCGGCCTGACCACCGATAAAGCGACCAAGCTGATCCGTGGCCTGCAGGGCATGAACATTGTCGGCATGGATCTGGTGGAAGTCGCACCGGGTTACGATCATGCTGATTTAACGGCACTGGCAGCGGCTACGCTGGCGCTGGATATGCTGCATGTTCAGGCTGTGAACAAAGGCTGATGCCTGCTGCCTGCCGGCTTCAGTCCGGCAGGCGCTGAACGCGGCGTCCTGTCCATCGGGCAGACGCCGCTGCTGTGATCTTCCTCTCTTTGCCGGATCCGATCGATTCCCTTCTGACCCCGACGGGTAACCGTCAGGCGCGAACCCCTATCTGCAACTAAACTTACAGCGTAAAAATGGCGTAGTGGAGATAATCATGGGCTTTCTTGATGAACTGGCTGGCGCACTGGATGGCAACCAGAGTGAAGGGCATCCGCCGGGACAGTTACAGGCTGTCTGGCATTGGGTGCAGGAGCAGGGCGGTATTGAAGTGCTGCTGCAAAAATTCCAGCAGGGCGGGCTGGGTGAGGTGTTTGGTTCCTGGATCGGCACCGGCGATAACCATCCGTTTGGCCACAGTGAGATTCAGTCTGCTTTTGGTCAGGATGAACTGCAGTCACTGGCCGACAAACTCGGCACCGATGTGAAAGGGGCATCGGGTACGCTGGCTGCGCTATTGCCGCAGCTGATTGATAAAATGTCGCCGCAGGGACACATGGATGAACAGGCGCTGCATGACAATAAGCTGGATCTGGGCTCGATGGTGGATCAGATATTTAAGCGCTAGCGGACTTCGCACGGCTAAGCGCGCACGCCGGATGCATGCGCGCTCAGAGGCGGAATTACTTGCTGTCGGCAGCAATTCGCTCACGAATATGCGCGGCGCGCGCTTCAGAGGCGGGATGCGAGTCAAACATCGAACTCTGACGTCCCTGTTCCATCTTCGCCAGCTTTTCAAAGCTGGTGGCCAGGCCCATTGGATCGATATTGCGCTTCTTCATCAGGTCGTAGGAGTAGTCATCCGCCTGTGACTCCTGCGTCTGGGAGAACTGCGCATTCACCAGTTTTTCACCCATTTCACCCAGCTGCGACTGCGACAGTGAACCAATCACGCCGCCAACCGAGGCGGCTGCGGTGCGGGCCGCGGTTGTGGCATATGCCAGCTGCATCGCCTTGCGCGTATGACCTAACGCGACGTGGCCCATCTCATGACCCAGCACGCCTTCCACTTCATTGTCAGTCATCATATCCATCAGACCGCTGTAAACACGAATACAGCCATTTGCCATCGCCCAGGCGTTGACATCTTTGGTCTGATAAACCTTGTAGTTAGCCGGTACGCCGTTGATGTTATCGCCCAACGCCGCGGCGATCTTGTTCAGACGCTGCTGATAATCACTGTTAGCAGGCGCAATCTGATTATCTTTGTCCATCTGCTCACAGGATTTATCGCTCAGCTGTTTTACCTGATCGTCGCTGAGGGTATAAGCCTGATACGCCTGCGCGCCCGACTGCATCAGCGCATTATTGTCTAAACCCTGACAGCCACTCAGCAGCGTCGTCAGTCCAAGCGCTAACACCATTTTTTTGATTTTCATGCTGTATCCCATTCATAACAAGGTAAGAAAAACAAACACCTGAAACTCAGACAGGTGAATAAACGATTTGGTTATAGCGTGCCAGTCTGCACTTTGCTAGCAGATATGGCTGGAAAAGCCATACGAAGCGGCTGCATTTAGCGTTTTACAGCATGTACTTTTGCCCCGTTTCTCATGTACATTGATGGGCAACTTTTTCCTTGTTTTGCCCGGTAACTCATTAATAACAATAAGTTAAGGTGCGAAGCATTAATCCGACCTGGAGTAGAAAATGCCCTCTCGTAAAGAGCTTGCCAACGCCATTCGTGCGTTAAGTATGGATGCAGTACAGAAAGCGAAATCGGGACATCCGGGTGCCCCAATGGGCATGGCGGACATCGCTGAAGTACTCTGGCGCGGCTTCCTGAACCACAACCCAACCAACCCGCTGTGGGCTGACCGCGACCGTTTCGTGCTCTCTAACGGTCACGGCTCAATGCTGATCTATAGCCTGTTGCACCTGACCGGTTACGATCTGCCCCTGAGCGAACTGGAAAACTTCCGTCAGCTGCACTCAAAAACTCCAGGTCACCCGGAATATGGCTACACCGTGGGTGTTGAAACCACTACCGGTCCGCTGGGGCAGGGCATCGCTAACGCAGTAGGTTTTGCCATTGCTGAGCGCACGCTGGCAGCACAGTTCAACCGTCCGGGTCATGACATCGTAGACCACAACACCTATGTCTTCATGGGTGATGGCTGCATGATGGAAGGTATCTCGCACGAAGTCTGCTCACTGGCCGGTACCCTGAAGCTGGGCAAACTGGTGGCGTTTTATGATGACAACGGTATCTCTATCGATGGTCACATTGATGGCTGGTTCACCGACGACACCGCTAAGCGCTTTGAAGCTTATGGCTGGCACGTGGTGCGCGGCGTCGATGGTCACGATGCGGATGCGATTGCGAAAGCGATCGAGGAAGCGAAAAGCGTCAGCGACAAGCCTTCACTACTGATGTGCAAAACCGTTATCGGTTTTGGTTCACCGAACAAAGCCGGTACCCATGATTCACACGGCGCACCGCTGGGTGATGATGAAGTGGCACTGACCCGCAAACAGCTGGGCTGGACCCACGCGCCGTTCGTAATTCCTTCTGATATCTACGCTGAGTGGGACGCGAAAGAAGCGGGCCAGGCGAAAGAGTCTGCATGGAATGAGAAATTCGCCGCTTACGCACAGGCTCATCCTGAACTGGCTGCCGAGTTTAAACGCCGCGTCAGCAACGAACTGCCAGCTAACTGGCAGGAAGAGTCGCAGAAGTTCGTTGAGCAGCTGCAGGCGAACCCGGCGAAGATCGCCAGCCGTAAAGCCTCACAGAATGCTATTGAAGCTTTCGGTAAAATTCTGCCGGAATACCTGGGCGGCTCAGCCGATCTGGCACCCAGCAACCTGACAATCTGGTCTGGCTCTAAGCCGATCAACGAAGATGCTGCGGGTAACTACATCCACTACGGCGTGCGTGAGTTCGGTATGACCGCAATCGCCAATGGCCTGGCGCTGCACGGCGGCTTCCTGCCTTACACCGCGACCTTCCTGATGTTTGTTGAATATGCGCGTAACGCAGCGCGTATGGCGGCACTGATGAAGATCCGTCAGATCATGGTCTACACCCACGACTCTATCGGTCTGGGCGAAGATGGCCCGACGCACCAGCCGGTTGAACAGATGGCGAGCCTGCGCACCACGCCAAACATGAGCCTGTGGCGTCCATGTGACCAGGTTGAATCCGCGGTGGCGTGGAAATATGCCATTGAGCGTAAAGATGGCCCGACTGCGCTGATCTTCTCCCGTCAGAACCTGGCGCAGCAGGAGCGTGACACGGCACAGCTGGCTAACGTAGCGCGCGGCGGTTACGTGCTGAAAGATTGCGATGGCACGCCTGAGCTGATCCTGATCGCCACCGGTTCCGAAGTTGAGCTGGCTGTCGGTGCCTGGGACAAACTCACCAGCGAAGGCCGCAAAGTGCGCGTGGTCTCTATGCCATCAACGGATGCCTTCGACAAGCAGAGTGATGAGTACCGTGAATCCGTGCTGCCAAAAGCGGTCAGCGCACGCGTCGCAATCGAAGCGGGCATCGCTGATTACTGGTTCAAATACACCGGCCTGAACGGCGCTATCGTGGGCATGACCAGCTTCGGCGAATCTGCACCTGCCGATCAGCTGTTCGAACTGTTTGGCTTTACCGTCGACAACGTCGTCGCGAAAGCGAAAGCGCTGCTGGCGTAAAACCGGTCAGGCGGGCCTGTTCCCGCCCGACTGTAAAAACAGAGGGACGAAATTTTCGTCCCTTTTATTTTTTATTCCTGCAGTAATAACCGCCTTTTGCCTTAATTTGTGACGCAGATCCAAATTTAAGCAGCCAGATTGATCACAATCATTCCTGTTATTCCTTCCTTCTATTATTGTAGCTGAACCGTTTCAGTCGCCAGGCAAATCGCCCTGGTTTCGGACAATGCCGGGTAAGAATCTCCTGTACAAAATGCAGTGAAACGCTCAGGCTAACGGCACGTTTTTTTCAGTCTGACGTGGCAGGAGAGAAATGACGGTACGGGTAGCGATAAATGGTTTTGGCCGGATTGGACGCAACGTCCTGCGCGCGCTGTATGAAACGGGCCGACGTGCAGAGATCACCGTGGTCGCGATTAACGAGCTGGCAGAAGCCACCGGTATGGCGCATCTGCTGAAATACGATACCAGCCATGGCCGTTTTGCTTTCGATGTCCGCCAGGAGCGCGATGTAATGTGGGTGGGTGGCGATACCCTGCGCATTTTGCACCGTGCAGCCATTGCCGATCTGCCGTGGCGTGAACTCGACGTGGATGTGGTGCTGGACTGCACCGGCGTCTATGGCTCACGCGCTGATGGCGAAGCGCATCTTCAGGCTGGCGCCAAAAAAGTGCTGTTCTCTCATCCCGGCGGAAACGATCTCGACGCCACAGTGGTGTATGGCGTTAACCAGCAGTTACTCACCGCCAGTGACCGCATCGTCTCCAACGCTTCCTGTACCACTAACTGCATTATCCCGGTGATTAAACTGCTGGATGATGCGTTTGGTATCGAATCCGGCACCGTCACCACGATCCACTCGGCGATGCACGATCAGCAGGTGATCGACGCCTATCACAGCGATCTGCGCCGTACGCGTGCAGCCAGTCAGTCGATCATCCCGGTGGACACTCGCCTGGCGGCAGGCATTACCCGTATTTTTCCGAAATTCAACGATCGCTTCGAGGCGATAGCCGTTCGCGTTCCGACGATTAACGTGACGGCCATTGATCTCAGCGTTTCTGTGCATCAGGCGGTGACGGCGTGTGAAGTTAACACCCTGTTGCGAAGCGCGGCAGAAGGGACATTTCGTGGTATAGTTGACTATACGGAATTACCGTTAGTCTCAGTAGATTTTAACCATGATCCGCACAGTGCCATTGTGGACGGAACACAAACGCGGGTCAGCGGTCAACACCTTATCAAGACCCTGGTCTGGTGTGACAACGAATGGGGCTTTGCTAACCGAATGCTCGACACGACGTTAGCGATGGCCGCAAGCGGTTTCAGGTAAGACGCGGTATGCGTCTGGCAAAACTTATGAGAATCAACGAGAGGATTCACCATGTCTGTAATTAAGATGACCGATCTGGATCTGGCTGGTAAACGCGTTCTGATCCGTGCCGATCTGAACGTACCGGTTAAAGAAGGTAAAGTGACGTCTGATGCACGTATCCGTGCTTCTCTGCCAACCATTGAAGCGGCGTTGAAACAGGGCGCGAAAGTAATGGTTACCTCTCACCTGGGTCGTCCGACCGAAGGTGAATACAATGAAGAGTTCTCGCTGCTGCCGGTAGTTAACTACCTGAAAGACAAGCTTAGCGGCACCACCGTGACCCTGGCAAAAGATTACCTCGATGGCGTTGAAGTCGGCGCTGGCGAACTGGTTGTGCTGGAAAACGTTCGCTTTAACAAAGGCGAAAAGAAAGATGACGAAGCGCTGTCTAAAAAATACGCTGCTCTGTGCGACGTATTTGTGATGGACGCCTTTGGTACCGCGCACCGCGCACAGGCTTCTACCCACGGCGTCGGCAAATTTGCCCCTATCGCCTGTGCTGGCCCGCTGCTCTCTGCAGAACTGGAAGCGCTGGGTAAAGTCATGAGCAACCCGGAGCGTCCGCTGGTGGCTGTGGTAGGGGGCTCTAAAGTCTCTACCAAATTTGACGTGCTGCAATCTCTGGTCAAAATCGCGGACACCGTGATTGTGGGCGGCGGCATTGCCAACACCTTCGTCGCTATCGACAATAACGTCGGCAAATCTCTGTATGAGCCAGACTTCGTTGAAGCGGCTAAAGGCCTGCGCGATCAGCACGGTATTCCGGTTCCAACTGACTCACGCGTTGGCACAGAATTCTCTGAAACTGCGACCGCTACCGTGAAAAAGGTTTCGGAAGTTGCGGATAACGAAGAGATTATGGACTTTGGTGATGAAACCGCACAGGCGATGGCTGCCATCCTGAAGGATGCTAAAACCATCCTGTGGAACGGCCCGGTGGGCGTGTTTGAGTTCCCTAATTTCCGTAAAGGCACCGAGATCGTGGCTAACGCCATTGCAGACAGCGATGCCTTCTCTGTTGCAGGCGGCGGCGATACCTTAGCGGCTATCGACCTGTTCGGCATCGAAGACAAAATTTCCTACATCTCTACCGGCGGCGGCGCGTTCCTTGAGTTCGTGGAAGGCAAAAAACTGCCTGCAGTTGCCATGCTGGAAGAGCGTGCGAAGCAGTAATCCTTTGGGGGCGATGCCTGGCGGCATCGCCTGAAGTCTTGCCCGTCTGGGCGTTTAAATCGACGTTCCTCAAGGGGAACAACGGTCACGAAACAGGACACAATCATGTCTAAAATTTTTGATTTCGTAAAACCCGGCGTTGTCACTGGTGATGACGTACAGAAGATCTTCAAAGTTGCGAAAGAGAACAAATTCGCACTGCCAGCCGTAAACTGCGTCGGCACCGACTCCATCAATGCGGCACTGGAAGCAGCGGCGAAAGTTAAAGCGCCAATCATCATCCAGTTCTCTAACGGCGGTGCTGCATTTATCGCGGGTAAAGGCTTCAAAACTGACAAACCACAGGGCGCGGCAATTTTCGGCGCTATCGCGGGTGCGCACCATGTCCACCTGATGGCTGAGCAGTATGGCGTGCCGGTTATCCTGCACACTGACCACTGTGCCAAGAAACTGCTGCCATGGATCGACGGTCTGCTGGACGCAGGTGAAGAGTACTTCCAGAAAAACGGTAAGCCACTCTTCTCTTCTCACATGATCGACCTGTCAGAAGAGTCACTGGAAGAGAACATCGAGATCAGCAGCAAATATCTGGCGCGCATGGCGAAACTCGACATGACGCTGGAAATCGAACTGGGCTGCACCGGTGGTGAAGAAGATGGCGTTGATAACAGCCACATGGACGCATCTGCACTGTACACCCAGCCAGAAGATGTGAACTACGCGTACGAAAAACTGAATGCTATCAGCCCGCGCTTCACCATTGCGGCATCATTCGGTAACGTTCACGGCGTTTACAAGCCAGGTAACGTGAAACTGACCCCAACCATTCTGCGCGATTCGCAGAAATATGTGTGTGAAAAACATGGCCTGCCGCACAACGCGCTGGACTTCGTTTTCCACGGCGGTTCAGGTTCTTCTGCTGCAGAAATCGAAGAGTCTATCAGCTACGGCGTGATCAAGATGAACATCGATACCGATACCCAATGGGCAACCTGGGACGGCATCCTGCAGTACTACAAAAAGAACGAAGGCTATCTGCAGTCGCAGCTGGGTAACCCGGAAGGCGCTGACAAGCCAAACAAAAAATACTACGACCCACGCGTCTGGCTGCGTTCAGCCCAGGCCTCTATGGTGGTGCGTCTGGAGCAGGCTTTCAAAGAGCTTAACGCTGTCGACGTGCTGTAACTGAAGAGTCGTTACCGTACAAAAAAGGCCCGAAAGGGCCTTTTTTTATGCACAATTTCTGGAAAAACAGGGTTAAACGCCGGTCGGTTTGGCGCTTAAGGAGATAATTGATTACCCTTTATGGCAGGGTGTCGGATGTCATCTGGCAGTTTTTTCATTCCCGGTGGGAATCTAACAACAGGGCTTATTAATGGAAGAGTTACACGTCGTCGACGGCTTAAACAACGCAGGTAACTGGCTGGTTCGCAATCAGGCGCTGATCATCAGCTATGCCGTAAATATCGTTGCAGCTATTGCCATCATTATTATCGGGATGATTATCGCCCGTATCATTTCTAATGCCGTAAATCGCCTGCTGCGCGCCCGTCACATAGACGCTACCGTGGCGGACTTCCTCTCCGCATTGGTGCGCTATGGGGTCATCGCCTTCACCGTTATCGCAGCGCTGGGACGCATCGGTGTGCAGACCGCCTCGGTGATTGCCGTGCTGGGTGCTGCGGGTCTGGCCGTGGGTCTGGCGCTGCAGGGGTCACTCTCTAACCTTGCTGCAGGCGTTCTGCTGGTCACCTTCCGTCCGTTTCGCACCGGCGAGTTCGTCGATCTGGGCGGCGTTATGGGAACCGTGCTGCATGTGCAGATTTTCTCCACCACGCTGAGAACGGCAGACGGCAAAATCGTGGTGGTGCCAAACGGCAAGATCATCAGCGGGAACATCGTCAACTTCTCGCGTGAACCGGTTCGCCGTAATGAATTTATCATTGGCGTGGCTTACGAGGCGGATGTGGATGAAGTGATCGCCTTACTGCAACAGGTTGTTGAAGCGGATAGCCGCGTGCTGAAAGATAAAGGTATCCAGATCGGTCTTAACGAACTGGCAGCCTCCTCTATGAACTTTGTGGTGCGTTGCTGGAGCAACAGCGGCGACCTGCAGGACGTTTACTGGGATCTGCTGAAGAACTTTAAGCGAGCGCTGGATGGAAAAGGGATTGGTATTCCTTATCCGCAGATGGATGTGCATCTGCATCAGAAGCCGACGCCTGAAGCAGAAGCAACCCAGGTTCAGCCACAGTAATCTTTAAGTGGGCGGCGCCTGTCGCCCATTCATTTTGCTAATCGCAGATTAATTCTTTCAATTTCCGCTAATCATCCTCTCTCTTTATACTTCTCCTCCTCTAATGATGTGAGGAAATAATCCTGTGTTATCTCTCTATTTTCAGGGGTTTGCCCTGGGCGCCGCGCTGATTCTGCCGCTGGGACCGCAGAACGCTTTTGTGATGAATCAGGGCGTGAAGCGTCAGTATCATCTGATGACGGCGGCCCTCTGCTCGCTGAGTGATATTCTGCTGATTTGCGGTGGGATCTTTGGCGGCAGCGCCTTGCTGAGCCAGTCTCCACTGCTGCTGATGGTGATCACCTGGGCGGGTGTAGCCTTTCTGTTGTGGTATGGCTGGGGCGCACTGCGTAGCGCTTTTCGCGGCGACGCCGATCTGGCGGACGGTGAGCCATTAAAGCAGAGCAGGGGACGCATTATCGCGACACTGCTGGCAGTGACCTGGCTCAATCCGCACGTCTATCTCGATACCTTTGTGGTGCTGGGCAGTCTTGGCGGTCAGTTGCCGACCACCACCGCGCGTCAGTGGTTTGCGCTGGGCACCATTAGTGCGTCGATCCTGTGGTTCTTTGGTCTGGCGCTGCTGGCCGCCTGGCTGTCACCACGCCTGCGCACCGCCAAAGCCCAGCGCATCATTAACCTGCTGGTAGGCGCGGTGATGTGGTTTATCGCCCTGCAACTGGCGCGCCAGGGCATTGCCGGATTTTGATCCCAACGTCGATCCGGTGCGGTTATTGCCGCGCGGAGGCCGAACTTTTGCCATAATGACCACTCAAAGCATGGCGCATACCGATGCGCTGTTGGGCTTCGCCGGTTGGAAGCCGTCATAGTACCTTTTCAAGGAGGACTTTCATGAAACTGAAAGCATTGGCTCTGGCCGCAATCATGAGCGCCGGGGCATTGCCTGGCGTACACGCTGATGAGTTACCGAACGGGCCACACGTGGTGACCTCAGGCAAGGCAACGGTCGATGCCCGTCCCGATATCGCCACGCTCTCTATCGTGGTGAACGTGTCGTCAAAAGATGCCGCAGATGCGAAAAAGCAGGCGGATAGCCGGGTTGCACAATATTTCGATTTTCTGCAGAAAAACGGCATTGAGAAGAAAGATATTGATGCGGCAAACCTGAGCACCCAGCCTGAGTACGATTACACCAAAGAGGGTAAATCCGTCCTGAAAGGCTACCGTGCGGTGCGTCAGGTGCAGGTAACCCTGCGTCAGCTGGACAAGCTGAATGATCTGCTGGACGGGGCGCTGAAGTCCGGTCTGAATGAGGTGCGTAGCGTCGAGTTAGGCGTGGCAAATCCGGAGAGTTACAAAGAGCAGGCGCGTAAAGCAGCGATTAAAAATGCGACTCAGCAGGCATCACAGCTGGCTGAAGGCTTTAACGCGAAACTGGGATCAATCTACAGCATTCGTTATCAGGTCGCTAACTATCAGCCGATGCCGATGAACCGTATGTATAAAGCGGCTGCAGCGGCAGATACCTCGGCGCAGGAGACCTACGATCAGCAGAGCATTAACTTTGACGATCAGGTTGATGTGGTGTTTGAGATCAAGCCCAATACGCCATAGTGCAAAACGGGGCTGATGCCCCGTTAAGACTGCCGATGAATCTCAGGATCTGACCGCAATGAATAAATTCAAAGCGAAGGGAACATGGTCAGAGGAGGAAAGCGTCCCGCGCCATGGACGGCGCGGGGCGAGCGGCCAGGGATTGGCTTAAGCGCCTTTCCGATCTGACCTTGTTCCCTGAGCCAATCCATCCTTACAGCCGTTCGGGGCATAATTTGTCAGCAGTAAAAACGGGGCTTTCGCCCCGTTTTTGTTTTCAGGCTGCGACGTCATCCTGACGCAGTACCCGATGTCCATGCGCAATCAGCGCATCGGTCACCCGACGCATTAACCGGCTTTCCGGCGCAAAACGATGCCAGTAGAGCATCCGGCGCTGACACAAGCCTGGCGTCAGATCTATTAACTCACCGCTCGCCAGCTCACGCTCAATCTGCAGATGCGGGATCATACAGCAGGTTGAACCCTGTCGCGCCATCTGCACAAAGGCTTCAGAGGAGTTCACGATGTGGCAGGGCACACTGCCCGGTGAGAGATCAAAGTTCTGTTGCAGGAAGGCCTGATGCATATCATCAAGATGGTCAAACGCCACCGCAGGCGCTTTCAGCAGGGCAGAGCGGGTGACGCCGTTGGGGAAGAAGCGATCGGCAAAGTCACGCGACGCCACAAACAGGTAGTCGAGCGCACCGAGCTGATCCACCAGACAACTGGGCAGCGGCTGCGGCTGAATACTCACCGCACCCACCACTTCACCACGACGCAGACGCTCCTGGGTGCGGGTTTCATCTTCGACCTGCAGATTCAGGCGTACGGGTGAATCTGCCAGCACATCCTTCAGCGCAGGCAGCAGCCAGGTCGCCAGACTGTCGGCATTGACCGCCAGCGACAGCAGCAGCGGCGTGGTGCCACTGTTCTCATCGCCCAGCCACTCCTCTTCCAGCAGTTCCACCTGGTGCAGCAACGCCAGCAGTTTCTGACCCTGTTCGGTCGGACGTGGTGGCACGGTGCGCACCAGCAGCGGCTGACCAAACAGATTCTCCAGCTGCTTGATACGCTGTGAAACCGCTGACTGGGTGATACATAATTTTTGAGCGGCACGCTCAAATCCGCGTTCGCGGATCACTGAATCCAGCGCCTGAAGCGTTCGATAATCCGGGCGTTTCATTATTCTTCTCTCTCCTTCAGGATGGATGTCACTATGCCACAAAAGTATCACCTGTGATGGCTCTCTTGTTTTTTGTGGGCTGGCTTCCAAAGCGATAAATCCGCGTCGGTCAGCCGAGCATTTTCAGCAAGCCTTGTTTTATACTACGCGCACTTCGTTGTCGCACAGGTTTTAAACATACCATGACCCAGGATGAACTGAAAAAAGCCGTTGGCTGGGCTGCACTTGAGTACGTGCAGCCGGGCACCGTTGTTGGTGTGGGCACCGGATCCACCGCTGCCCACTTTATCGATGCGCTTGCCACGGTCAGGCATCAGATTGAAGGTGCCGTCTCCAGCTCGGATGCCTCAACCCAGAAGCTGAAGAGCCTGGGTATTCAGGTGTTCGACCTGAACGAGATTGACCTGCTGTCGGTGTACGTAGATGGCGCGGATGAGATCAACCCACAGATGCAGATGATCAAAGGCGGCGGCGCGGCGCTGACGCGCGAAAAGATCGTGGCCGCCGTGGCTGAAACCTTTATCTGTATCGCTGACGCTTCAAAAGAGGTCGATGTGCTGGGCCGTTTCCCGCTGCCGGTCGAGGTGATCCCAATGGCGCGCAGTTATGTGGCGCGTCAGCTGGTGAAAATGGGCGGCTTGCCTGAGTATCGTCAGAACGTGGTCACCGATAACGGCAACATTATTCTCGATGTGCATAATCTGCGCATTCTCGATCCCATTGAGCTGGAAAAAACCATCAACGCCTTGCCTGGCGTCGTTACCGTGGGCCTTTTTGCCGCGCGTGGTGCCGATATTGCACTGATTGGCGGGCCTGATGGCGTGAAAACCATCAAAAAATGATCTGTCCGGCGTCGATGCGGCGTCGGTTATTTCTGCCTGCAAATCATCTTTTCTCGCTGCGGTGAAATTTGGTGACTTATGTCACATAACCGTCATCGGCAGCGGGTTCGTTCTCTCTTCCAGTCCGACCTCCTTATTTTGTCCGGCAATGTGCTGCCGTCAGCCGCTGCCGTGCTGGCGGCCGGGCAATCGTTTGTATTGCCCGACGCGATTTTTTTGATATTTTGACAGAAGGCTGGCTTATGGTAGTCCTCATTGAATGCTGAATAGGATCGGGAAATGGCAAAGGTATCACTGGAAAAAGATAAGATTAAGTTCCTGCTGGTGGAAGGTGTCCATCAGAGCGCGCTGGAGAACCTGCGGGCTGCAGGCTATACCAACATCGAATTCCATAAGGGCGCACTGGATTCCGACGCGTTAAAAGCATCGATCCGTGATGCACACTTTATTGGTATCCGTTCCCGCTCCCAGCTCACTGAAGAGATTTTTGCGGCGGCTGAAAAGCTGGTCGCCGTTGGCTGTTTCTGTATCGGCACCAACCAGGTTGATCTGCAGGCGGCTGCCAGCCGGGGTATTCCCGTGTTCAATGCGCCGTTCTCAAATACCCGCTCGGTTGCGGAGCTGGTGATTGGTGAGATGCTGCTGATGCTGCGTGGCATCCCGGAAGCGAATGCGAAAGCACACCGTGGCATCTGGAATAAGATTGCCAAAGGCTCATTTGAAGCGCGTGGCAAAAAACTGGGTATTATCGGTTACGGCCACATCGGAATGCAGCTGGGCGTGCTGGCAGAAAGCCTGGGTATGCATGTTTTCTTCTACGACATTGAAAACAAGCTGCCGCTGGGTAATGCCACGCAGGTACGCCATCTGGCCGATCTCCTCAACATGAGCGACGTTGTCAGCCTGCACGTGCCGGAAACCGTCTCTACACAGGATATGATTGGTGCAGAGCAGCTGGCGCAGATGAAGCCTGGCGCGCTGCTGATTAACGCCTCACGCGGCACGGTGGTGGATATCCCGGCGCTGTGCGATGCGCTGGCCAGCAAGCATGTGGGTGGCGCAGCCATCGACGTCTTCCCGAGCGAGCCAGCTACCAACAGCGAGCCGTTTATCTCTCCACTGAGTGAGTTCGACAACGTGATCCTGACGCCGCACATTGGCGGCTCGACGGAAGAAGCGCAGGAGAACATCGGCATTGAAGTGGCGGGCAAGCTGGCGAAATACTCCGATAACGGCTCGACTCTCTCGGCTGTTAACTTCCCCGAAGTGTCACTGCCGATTCACGGTATCAGCGCCAGTCGTCTGCTGCATATCCATGAGAACCGCCCTGGCGTGCTGACGGCCATCAACCAGATTTTTGCCGAGCAGGGCATCAACATCGCCGCCCAGTATCTGCAAACCTCGCCGTTTATGGGCTATGTGGTGATCGACATTGATGCAGAGCCGGAAGTGGCTGAGAACGCGCTGCAACTGATGAAGGCGATTCCGGGTACCATTCGCGCCCGTCTGCTTTACTAAGCGCTACCAACCTGAACGGGCGCTTAGTCGCGTCTCTTCAGGTAGTTAATACAGGCTGTCCCGATTTGCTGTAAGACCGAGACTGCGAAGGGAACACGGTCAGATCGGAAAGATGCAAAAGCCGCCATCCATGGCATGCCCGGCCCGCGCGATTACGCACCTCATCCCTGAGGTGCGCCCGTAACCGGGCCAACGCGTTGCGTTGTTTAAAAACGCTCCCGGCGTTTTTATCCGGGCGGCGGGACGCTTTCCTCTTCTGACCATGTTCCCTGCGCGTTGAGCTATTTCATTGCTGCCAGATGCGCCCAGGTATGGGTTTTCACTTGTCTGCAAAAGCGACTCTTCTACTCCCACTGCCAGAGTTTTGATGGCGTCATTACCGCCGGCAAAGGCACATCCCATTCTGCCACCGGCAGGCTATCGACCTGCTGACAATCGTGTGCCAGGCCCACCGGCAAAAAACCGTGCTGCCGCCAGTTCTGCAGGGTGCGATCGTAGAAGCCGCCGCCCATCCCCAGACGCTGTCCATGCTGATCAAACGCCACCAGCGGCACCATCATCAGATCCAGTTGATCAAGGGTGATCACCTGCCGGATATCCAGCGGCGGTTCAGGAATGCGCAGCTTATTTTTGAGCAATGGAGTATCGGGCGAGTAGCGCAGAAACAACAAATTACCGGGAGAGAAGGGGTGTAAAACCGGCAGACAGACCGTTTTCTTCAGATGCCAGAGGCGCGCAATCAGCGGGCGGGTATTCAGTTCGCCATCCACCGACAGAAACAGGGCGATATTGCGCGCTTCAGTCACCGGGGCGTAGTTGAGCGCATGTTCAGCGAGCTGCTCAGCGGCCTGCGTTTGCTGCTCATCGGTAAGTGCCCGTCGCAGATGTCGCACATGCTGGCGAATCGCCTGACGCTGGGTCATTGAAGGTTCAGACATGGAAGGTTCAGACATGATTTCCCCGCCGGATAAGTCGCTGTTGAGCGACTATAACATGTCAGTCAGGGGAAAAAAGCAGGACTACAGGAAGAGAGATCTCCGAGATGCCGCCGTAGGCTGTAACCCTTGAACCCTTGGTTCAAGGTGAACATGCCGTCATAACCATCAGGCTTCTCGGACGAACCGAGCATGCACACAGGTTACGAGCGTCACATTCTGTTTTTTCGAAATATCGGCTCAGGGGACTGGCCCACATGCAAACATCTCAGAGAAAATTTACCTCACCGTTACTTAAGTATAGCAACCATGAAGTTTTATTCGAACTTCGCACCCTCACGCTCAGAGATGCGACCCTGCTCAACTAATGCCTGTTCAATCGTCTGCTGCAACATACGGATACGCTGTTCCATATTAGCAGCATAATCGCGCGTTTTCACTTTCTCTTGCGCCAGCTCGTGGCAGACGTTTAACGCGGCGATGAACACCAGTTGTTCTGTATTGGTGACTCTAGTGCGAACTTTTAGATCTTGCAACCGTTGATTGAGATCTTCAGCCGCGCTATTGAGCGCATCTTGCTGCTCTGGCGGACAATTTACTCTCAACGAACGACCAAAAATTTGTAAATCTACCGGTTGTGCAGACATGCCACCTTCCTGACTGATTACTTCGCTCGCAACTCCCTTAGCAGTCAATGGCTTGGGAGGCGGGCAACTATATAGACCCACGAAATAAGATACAACCCCTTTTCTGGAAACCTTGAGGCAGCTAGTGGTAGCATAACACGAACTTATTCTGCCAACGACGATGAAAACTTATGTCCTTACAGAACGCAACCCCCGATTACAACGCGCTCGCGGCGGTGCTCTCACAGCAGGGTGTTGGAATGACGCCCGCAGAAATGCACGGCCTGCTGAGCGGGATCCTCTGCGGTGGTAACCA
Organism: Pantoea agglomerans NBRC 102470; assembly: GCF_001598475.1. Classification (GTDB taxonomy): domain Bacteria; phylum Pseudomonadota; class Gammaproteobacteria; order Enterobacterales; family Enterobacteriaceae; genus Pantoea; species Pantoea agglomerans. The sequence continues at coordinate 152,787 of NZ_BCZA01000004.1, read as the reverse complement.
GGACACCAGCTGGAAGACGCTGGTACACGATCTGGCTAACGAAGGCATGGCGTTTTCACACACTCTTGCCGTGCCACTGGCGGAACTACACGAGCATACGGCGACCACGCTGGAAGATGAAGGCTTCCTGTTTCAGCTGCTGCTGCCTGCTGACGACGATATCACTGTATTTGACCGTGCCGACGCGCTGGCGGGCTGGGTTAACCATTTTCTGCTCGGCCTGGGCGTAACACAGCCTAAACTGGATAAAGTCACCGGCGAAACCGGCGAAGCAATCGATGATCTGCGCACTATCGCACAGCTCGGTTACGAAGAAGATGAAGACCAGGAGGAGCTGGAGCAGTCGCTGGAGGAGGTGATTGAGTACGTTCGTGTCGCCGCGCTGCTGTGCCACGATACGTTCACCCGCCCGCAGCCAACCGCGCCAGAAGTGCAAAAACCGACGCTACACTAATTTCAGGTCAACGAGTTTAACCGGTCAGTTTACAGGGAGTGCAGAGATGATTTCACTGGAACGATTCCTGCAGCGTCGTCAGGCGCTGCTGGCGAAGATGGTGCCTGGCAGCGCAGCGTTAATCTTTGCTGCGCCAGAAGTGATGCGCAGTAATGACACCGAATATCCGTTCCGCCAGAGCAGCGACTTCTGGTATTTCACCGGTTTTAACGAGCCGCAGGCGTTGCTGGTGCTGATCAAAAGCGATGAGAATCATAACCACAGCGTGTTGTTTAATCGCGTGCGCGATCCTGCGGCGGAAACCTGGTCTGGCCGCCGTCTGGGTCAGGAGGCCGCACCCGACAAACTGGGCGTCGATCGCGCTTTACCCTGGAATGATATTGGTGACCAGCTGCACCTGCTGCTGAATGGCCTGGATGTGGTTTACCATGCGCAGGGCGAATATGCCCACGCGGACACACTGGTGTTCAGCGCGCTGGATAAGCTGCGTCGCGGCTTCCGCCAGCATCTCAGTGCGCCCGATACCCTCACTGACTGGCGTCCCTGGGTGCATGAGATGCGCCTGTTTAAAGATGCGGATGAGATTGAACTGTTACGTCGCGCCGGGAAAATCAGTGCACTGGCGCATACCCGCGCCATGCAAACCTGCCGGCCAGGCCTGTTCGAGTATCAGCTCGAAGGGGAAATTCAGCACGAATTTAACCGTCACGGCGCGCGTTTTCCCTCCTATAACACCATTGTGGGTGCCGGAGTTAACGGCTGCATTTTGCACTACACCGAAAACGAAAGCGAAATGCGCGACGGCGATCTGGTGCTGATCGATGCAGGCTGTGAGTTCCACGGCTATGCAGGCGATATCACCCGCACCTTCCCGGTTAACGGCAAATTCAGCCCGGCGCAGCGCGCGATTTATGACATCGTGCTGGCTTGCCTCAACCGCTCGCTTGAACTGTTCCGGCCGGGCATCAGCATTCGTGAAGTGAATGATGAAGTGGTGCGTATCATGGTCACCGGGCTGGTGGAGCTGGGCATCCTGGAGGGCGACGTCGATACATTGATCGCCGAGGAAGTCCATCGTCAGTTCTATATGCATGGCCTGGGCCACTGGCTGGGACTGGATGTGCATGATGTCGGCCACTACGGCACCCCGAGCCGCGACCGCGTACTGGAGCCCGGCATGGTGTTAACCGTCGAGCCGGGTCTTTATATCGCACCGGATGCCGACGTGCCCGCGCAGTATCGCGGCATTGGTATCCGAATCGAAGATGACATTGTGATCACTGAAGATGGCATTGAAAATCTCACCGACAGCGTCGTGAAAGAGGCGGATGAGATTGAAGCACTGATGGCGGCGGCAAAACAGGCATGACGATTCTGATTGCCGGTGGCGGCATGACCGGGGCGACGCTGGCGATGGCGATCTCCCATCTGACCCAGGGCACACTGCCGGTAACGCTGATTGAAAGCAGCGAGCCTGGCAGTCGGGCGCATCCCGGTTTCGATGGCCGCGCTATTGCGCTCTCTGCCGGTACCTGCCAGCAGCTTGCGGACATCAATCTGTGGCAGCACATCGCCCGTTGTGCCACGCCGATTACCGACATCCATGTCTCCGATCGCGGTCACGCCGGTTTTGTGTCGCTGGCGGCGTCTGACTACGCTATTCCGGCGCTGGGACAGGTTGTCGAGCTGTTTGACGTCGGTCAGCGTCTGTTTGCGGAACTGAAAAAAGCACCCGGCGTAACGCTGCGCTGTCCGGCTCGTGTCATCCAGGCTAACCGCCATGAGCAGCAGGTTGAGGTGACGCTGGACAGTGGCGAACAACTCAGCGGCAAACTGCTGGTGGCGGCAGATGGCACGCGCTCTGCGCTGGCGGCTTCGTGCGGCATTCAGTGGCAAAGAGACGACTATGAACAGCTTGCCGTGATTGCCAATGTTTCCACCGCGCTGCCCCATCAGGGCCGGGCATTTGAACGTTTTACCGAACATGGCCCGCTGGCGCTGTTGCCGATGTCCGGCAATCGCCTGTCGCTGGTCTGGTGTCATCCGGTTTCGCAGCGTGAACGCATTGAGCAGTGGAGCGAGGCCGAATTCCTCCGCCAGCTGCAGCGTGCCTTTGGCTGGCGGCTGGGTAAATTTACCCACACCGGCCAGCGTGAGTATTACCCGCTGGCGCTGCACCGGGCGATGTCGCCAGTGACGCATCGCGTGGCGGTGGTGGGCAATGCGGCGCAGACGCTGCATCCGATTGCCGGGCAGGGCTTCAACCTGGGCCTGCGAGATGTGATGTCGCTGGCTGAAACGCTGGCAGCCGCCCATCGGCAGCAGCAGGACCCCGGCAGCTATGCGGTGCTGCATCATTACCAGCAGCGTCGTCAGCCCGACCGCGCCGCCACCATCGGTATCACCGACGGACTGGTTCGCGTCTTTGCGAATCGCTATGGCCCGCTGGTGGCAGGACGTAACCTGGGCCTGCTGGCGATGGATCATCTGCCGTGGTTAAGAAATCAACTGGCTGAGCGCACGCTTGGCTGGGTTAAGCGTTAATAAAGAGGCTCAGATGCAAACTTTTGATGTGGTGATTGCCGGTGGCGGTATGGTGGGACTGGCGGTGGCCTGCGGCTTGCAGGGCAGCGGACTGCGCATCGCCGTACTGGAAAAATCACCGGAGCCACCGCTGGCGCTGAGTGCGTCACCGTCAGTTCGCGTGTCGGCAATCAATGCCGCCAGCGAACGGCTGCTGCAGAAGCTGGATGTCTGGTCGACCATTCTCTCGCTGCGCGCCAGCGCTTATCACGGTATGGAAGTGTGGGATAAGGACAGCTTCGGCTCCATCGCCTTTGATGATGAGCAGCAGGGCCTGTCGCATCTGGGTCATATCATTGAAAACCCGGTGATCCACAATGCGCTCTGGCAACGTGCCAGCGCCTGCAGCGACGTGACGATAATGGCACCCTCGCAGTTACAGCAGGTCGCGTTTGGTGACAACGAAGCCTTTGTTACTCTGCAGGATGGCAGCATGTTAAGTGCGCGATTAATGATTGCCGCTGACGGCGCTAACTCCTGGCTGCGCAACAAAGCCGATATTCCGCTGACCTTCTGGGATTACGATCACCATGCGTTAGTGGCAAACGTCCGCACTGAGAAGCCGCACGACGCAGTAGCGCGCCAGGTGTTCCACGGCGACGGCATTCTGGCTTTCCTGCCGATGCAGGATCCGCATCTCAGTTCCATCGTCTGGTCGCTCTCGCCGCAGGAAGCGAGCCGTCTGGAAACCATGCCGGAAGCGCTGTTCAATCAGCAGCTCTCGGTGGCGTTTGATATGCGGCTCGGCCTGTGCCAGCTGGAAAGCGAGCGCAAATCGTTTCCGCTGGTGGCGCGCTATGCCCGCAACTTCGCGGCACACCGTCTGGCGCTGGTGGGCGATGCGGCTCACACCATTCATCCGCTGGCGGGTCAGGGCGTTAACCTTGGGTTTATGGATGCCGCCGAGCTGATCGGTGAGATTCGCCGCCTGCATCAGCAGGGCAAAGATATTGGTCAGCACCTCTATCTGCGACGCTATGAGCGCAGCCGTAAGCACAGCGCCGCGATGATGCTGGCGGGAATGCAGGGCTTCCGTGAAATGTTCGCAGGCAATAATCCGGCGAAAAAATTGCTGCGCGACGTGGGTCTGAAACTGGCTGACCGCCTGCCGGGTGTTAAACCCATGATGCTGAAGCAGGCGATGGGCCTGAATGATCTGCCCGCCTGGCTACGCTAAATCTGCCCTTCTGTTAAGCCAGCTTCTGCTGGCTTTTTTTATGCCTGACACCGCTCTGCACCACAAAAAGGCAACGCTGCACCAGCACAGGTCTTCGTTTGATTTATTCTAATTTTGCGGGCGAATTCGCATTACTTTTTCTCATTCTTCTGTCCGCTAAGCGCGGGATTTTTTTAACATCCTGAATGCCATCCCGCATAAATTTGCTGCGTATATTTAAATTCCCTGCATTTATTGCGCGATTAATCACAAAATTGCAGTTTTATATCCTGTTGGCAGCCGTTCCTGGTTAGGCTGTGCCTCTGCTTTCGACCCCGGTTTGCTTATGGTTAATCGTCAGATTCGGTGGTAACGTCAGCCATAAGAGAACGTTTGCGTCGGCACTGAATTCCGGCGCACTTTTGCACTTACTCGCTTCTGCACAGGATGGTTATGACTCAGCAAACACCTCTGTTTGAACAGCATCAGGCCTGCGGTGCCCGCATGGTGGATTTTCATGGCTGGATGATGCCGCTGCACTATGGCTCCCAGATGGATGAACATCATGTGGTGCGCACCGACGCCGGTATGTTTGATGTCTCTCACATGACCATCGTCGACCTGACAGGCCCGCGTACCCGTGAATTCCTGCGCTACCTGCTGGCAAATGATGTGGCAAAACTGACCCAGCCAGGCAAAGCGCTCTACACCGGGATGCTGAATGCCTCGGGTGGCGTCATTGACGATTTGATTGTTTACTTTATGAGCGAAGAGTTCTTCCGCCTGGTGGTGAACTCTGCCACCCGTGAAAACGATCTTGCCTGGATCACGCAACACGCGCAGGGCTATGGCATTACGCTGACGGAACGCGACGACCTGGCGCTGATTGCCGTGCAGGGTCCGCAGGCGCAGCAGAAGGCTCAGACGCTGTTCAGCGAGGAGCAACGTCAGGCTGTTGCCGGCATGAAGCCATTTTTCGGCGTGCAGGCGGGCGACCTGTTTATCGCCACCACCGGCTATACCGGCGAAGCGGGATATGAGATTGCTATGCCTGCAGAGGAGGCGGCCGATTTCTGGCAGCGTCTGCTGGCTGCTGGCGTTAAACCTGCCGGACTGGGCGCACGTGACACGCTGCGTCTGGAAGCGGGTATGAATCTGTATGGTCAGGAGATGGATGAAGGCGTTTCACCGCTGGCTGCCAACATGGGCTGGACGGTCTGCTGGGAACCTGCTGACCGCGATTTCGTCGGCCGGGAAGCGCTGGAACTGCAGCGTGAACGCGGTACCGAAAAGCTGGTGGGGCTGATCCTCACAGAAAAAGGGGTGCTGCGTAACGGCTTGCCGGTGCGTTTTACCGATGACCAGGGGCAGCCGCAGGAGGGGATCATCACCAGTGGCTCTTTCTCTCCGACGCTGGGTTGCAGCATCGCCCTGGCGCGCGTACCGGCCTCAGTCGGCAGCACCGCCATCGTTGAGATCCGTAACCGCCAGATGCCGGTCCAGGTTACCCGTCCCGTTTTTGTCCGCGCCGGTAAACCGGTCGCTCAGTAAATTTTATTCAGGAGAAATGGCCAATGAGCAATGTGCCGAATACGTTGAAGTACCGCGACAGCCACGAGTGGGTGCGCAAAGAAGAAGATGGCAGCTACACCGTGGGTATCACTGAACACGCGCAGGAGCTACTGGGCGACATGGTGTTTGTCGATCTGCCGGAAGTGGGCGCGACGTTTGCCGCTGGTGAAGAGTGCGCGGTCGCGGAATCCGTTAAAGCGGCTTCAGATATCTATGCGCCGATCAGCGGTGAGATTGTGGCGGTCAACGAAGCACTGACTGACTCACCGGAGCAGGTCAACAGCGAGCCTTATGAAGGCGGCTGGTTATTCAAAATCAAAGCCAGCGACGCGTCTGAAATCGACACGCTGCTGGATGCGGATGCTTACAAAGCCTCCATCGACGAGTAGTCGTCAGGCGGCCTCACACAGAGGCCGCAGATTTATGTTTGCTCTCCGGTTCCCCCAGCCCGATTCAGGATTTACTGCTAATGACTCAGACTCTCAGCCAGCTTGAACACAACGGTGCATTCATTGAGCGCCATATCGGTCCTTCACCTGAGCAGCAGGCGCAGATGCTTGACGCTATTGGTGCCCGTTCGCTGGAAGTGTTAATCAGCACGATTGTGCCGGCAGACATTCAGCTGCCAGGCCCGCCAGCGGTTGGCGAAGCCGCCACTGAACAGCAGGCTCTGGCCGAACTGAAAGCGATTGCCAGCCAGAATCTGCGTTACAAATCCTGGATCGGTATGGGATACAGCGCGGTGATCACCCCGCCGGTCATCCTGCGTAATATGCTGGAGAATCCGGGCTGGTACACCGCCTATACCCCGTATCAGCCTGAGGTCTCCCAGGGCCGTCTGGAAGCGCTGCTGAACTTCCAGCAGCTGACGCTGGATCTTACCGGCATGGATATCGCGTCCGCCTCACTGCTGGACGAAGCAACCGCTGCCGCTGAAGCGATGGCGATGGCAAAACGCGTCAGTAAGCTCAAAAATGCCAATAAATTCTTCATTGCCGATGATATCCATCCGCAGACGCTGGATGTGGTCCGCACCCGTGCGGAGACGTTCGGTTTCGAACTGATTATTGATAGCGCGGACAAAGCACCCGATCATGACGACCTGTTTGGTGTGCTGCTGCAACAGGTGGGCACCACCGGCGAAGCGCACGATTACAGCGCGCTGATTGCCGGACTGAAAGCCCGCAAAGTGGTGGTCAGCGTGGCGGCGGACTTTATGTCGCTGGTGTTACTGGAAGCGCCAGGCAAACAGGGTGCAGACATTGTCTTTGGTTCAGCTCAGCGCTTCGGCGTGCCAATGGGCTACGGCGGCCCTCACGCGGCCTTTTTCGCCAGCCGCGACGAGCATAAACGCTCTATGCCAGGCCGTATCATTGGTGTTTCACGTGATGCAGCGGGCAACACGGCGCTGCGTATGGCGATGCAGACCCGTGAACAACATATCCGCCGTGAAAAGGCCAACTCCAACATCTGTACGTCGCAGGTGCTGCTGGCAAACATCGCCGGTCTCTATGCGGTGTTCCACGGCCCGGCGGGCCTGAAGCGCATTGCCTCACGCATTCATCGCTTCACCAACATTCTGGCGGCGGGACTGCAACAGGGCGGCCTGAAGCTGCGCCATCAGCACTGGTTCGATACGCTGACGGTGGAAGTGGCGGATAAAGCCGCTGTGCTGAATCGCGCCCTGAGCTTTGGCGTTAACCTGCGTAGCGACATCCATAACGCCGTGGGCATCACGCTGGATGAAACCACCTGCCGCGAAGATATTCTGGCGCTGTTTGCCATTCTGCTGGGTGATGAACACGGCCAGGACCTGGAAAAGCTCGACAGCGAAGTGGCCAGCGAAAGCCACGCGATTCCTGCTGGCCTGCAACGGCACAGCGAGATCCTGACCCATCCGGTGTTCAACCGTCATCACAGCGAAACCGAGATGATGCGCTACATGCACAGCCTGGAGAAAAAGGATCTGGCGCTGAATCAGGCGATGATCCCGCTGGGCTCCTGCACCATGAAGCTCAATGCCGCGGCTGAGATGATCCCGATCACCTGGCCGGAATTTGCGGAGCTGCATCCATTCTGCCCGGCTGAACAGGCTACCGGCTATCTGCAGATGATCGGCCAGCTTTCACAGTGGCTGGTGCAGCTCACCGGCTATGATGCACTCTGTATGCAGCCAAACTCCGGCGCGCAGGGTGAATATGCCGGACTGCTGGCGATCCGCCGCTATCACGAAAGCCGTGGCGAGGGCGATCGTCATCTCTGCCTGATCCCGAGCTCGGCGCACGGGACTAACCCGGCCTCAGCCCAGATGGCGGGCATGGACGTGGTGGTCGTGGCCTGCGATAAACAGGGCAACATCGACCTTGGCGATCTGCGCGAGAAAGCGGCTCAGGCGGGCGACAAACTCTCCTGCATCATGGTGACTTACCCGTCAACCCACGGCGTTTATGAAGAGACCATTCGCGAAGTGTGCCAGATCGTGCATCAGTATGGCGGTCAGGTTTATCTGGATGGCGCGAACATGAATGCGCAGGTCGGCATCACCACGCCTGGCTATATCGGCGCGGATGTCTCGCACCTGAATCTGCATAAAACCTTCTGCATTCCGCACGGCGGCGGTGGTCCGGGTATGGGACCGATTGGCGTCAAAGCGCACCTGGCCCCGTTTGTGCCAGGACACAGCGTGGTGCAGATTGACGGTGTGCTGACGCAGCAGGGCGCCGTATCCGCAGCGCCGTTTGGCAGTGCATCCATTCTGCCAATCAGCTGGATGTACATTCGCATGATGGGCGCGGAAGGGCTGAAACAGGCCAGCTCGGTTGCGATTCTGAATGCCAACTACATTGCCCGCCGCCTGCAGTCGGCCTATCCGGTGCTCTACACTGGCCGTGACGGTCGGGTGGCGCACGAATGTATTCTCGACATCCGTCCGCTGAAAGAGCAGACCGGCATCAGTGAGCTGGATATTGCTAAGCGCCTGATCGATTACGGATTCCACGCACCAACGATGTCCTTCCCGGTGGCGGGCACCCTGATGGTGGAGCCGACTGAATCGGAGAGCAAAATCGAACTGGATCGCTTTATCGACGCGATGCTGGCGATCCGCATGGAGATTGATCGGGTGACGTCAGGTGAATGGCCGCTGGATGACAACCCACTGGTTAATGCGCCGCATACTCAGCTGGAAATCGTCAGTGAGTGGTCACATCCTTACAGCCGTGAACTGGCAGTCTTCCCGGCGGGCAGCCACAACAAATACTGGCCGACGGTAAAACGTCTGGATGATGTGTTTGGCGACCGTAATCTCTTCTGCTCCTGCGTGCCGATGAGCGACTATCAGTAATTTTCCCGCAGGCAAACGTTAACCATAAAGGGCCGATTCGTCGGCCCTTTGTACTGGAGAATCAGCATGAAACTGGCACTGGTTACGGGGGGCAGCCGCGGTATCGGGCGGGCCACGGCGCTGTTACTGGCCGTCCGGGGTTATCGGGTTGCGGTGAACTACCGTCAGCGCGAAGCGGAAGCTCAACAGGTGGTGGCGCAGATCCGGCAGCAGGGCGGTGAAGCCTTTGCTGTTCAGGCAGATATCAGTGATGAAGCCCAGGTGATGGCGATGTTTGCGCAGCTCGACCAGCAGTCCGAACCGCTGGCGTTGCTGGTGAACAACGCCGGGATTTTGTTTCAGCAGTGTCGCACCGAGCAGCTGGATGCGGCACGCCTGCATAAGGTCTTTGCCACCAACGTGATTGGGTCTTTTCTCTGCTGTCGTGAGGCGGTTAAGCGGATGGGCACGCATCACGGCGGCCAGGGCGGCTCCATCGTCAACGTCTCATCGGCCGCGTCGCGTACCGGTGCGCCTGGCGAATATGTCGATTACGCCGCTTCAAAAGGGGCGATGGACACGCTGACCAGAGGATTGTCGCTGGAAGTGGCGCAGCAGGGGATTCGGGTCAACGGCGTACGTCCGGGATTTATCTATACAGAGATGCATGCCGATGGCGGAGAGCCAGGCAGAGTAGACAGGCTTGCCAGCGTGATCCCGATGGGACGCGGCGGTGAAGCAGAAGAGGTGGCGGAAGCGATCGTCTGGCTGGCCAGCGACGCGGCCTCTTACGTCACCGGCAGCATCATTGACGCTGCCGGTGGGCGTTAACTCTTTTCGCCGCTGATGCGGCGTGATGACTTACAGGTTTTCGCCGTTACTGGCGATAACCTGCTGATACCAGCTGAAACTCTTTTTCTTCCCACGAGAAAAATCGCCACTGCCATCATCGTTTTTATTCACATGAATAAAGCCGTAACGTTTGTCGTACTGGCCGGTGGTGAAAGAGACGCAATCGAGGCAGCCCCACGGCGTATAGCCCATTAATTCAACACCATCGTACGCCACAGCTTTCTTCATCTCTTCGATATGCGCACGCAGATAGTCGATGCGGTAATCATCTTCAATTACGCCATTGGCGTTTGGCTTATCGATAGCACCAAAGCCGTTTTCAACAATAAACAGCGGCTTCTGGTAACGCTCATACAGCTCGTTCATGGCATAGCGCAGGCCAACCGGATCGATCTGCCAGCCCCAGTCGGACGCTTTCACATGCGGGTTTTTCACCACACCTTCAAAGCCGGTGATCGGATCGTCAACGCCGCTGGCATCGGTTTTCACCGCGTTGCTCATGTAGTAGCTGAAACCGACATAGTCTGCACAGCCCTGGCGCAGCGTCTCGGCATCATCCGCTTCCATCTGAATGTCGTAACCCTTACGCGCCCACTCTTTCAGGGTGTAGGCCGGATAGTAGCCGCGCATCTGCACGTCACTGAAGACATAGCGCTGATGCATCGATTCCTGCGCCAGCACCACATCGTCCGGGTGGCAGGAGAAGGGATAGACCGGCACCATGGCGATCATGCAGCCAATCTGAAAGTCAGGATTGATGTCGTGGCCGAGTTTCACCACTTTTGCACTGGCAACAAACTGGTGGTGCATCACCTGATACATCGCCTGTTCAGGTTTCTCATGTTCGGTAAAGATCACGCCTGAACAGCAGTACCCAAACAGCGGATACTGCCAGTTACGCTGGTTGTTGATCTCATTGAAGGTCATCCAGTATTTCACCTTGTTTTTATAGCGGTTCAGCACCACTTCGCTGAAGCGCACAAAGAAGTCGACCACTTTGCGGTTGTGCCAGCCGCCATACTCTTTGACCAGGTGATAAGGCATTTCGAAGTGCGAAAGGGTGATGACCGGTTCAATGCCATACTTCAGCAGTTCATCAAACAGGTCGTCATAGAATTGCAGGCCTGCTTCGTTGGGCTGTTGCTCGTCACCGTTAGGGAAGATACGGGTCCAGGCAATCGAGGTGCGGAAACATTTGAAGCCCATCTCGGCAAACAGCGCGACATCCTGTTTGTAGTGGGAGTAAAACTCCACACCCTTGTGGTTCGGGTAGAAATGACCCGGCTGCACGCCGTCGGTGATCACCCGGTCAACGCCGTGTGAACCGCCGGTCATCACGTCAGCAATGCTGACGCCTTTGCCGCCCTGATCCCAGCCGCCTTCAACCTGATGCGCTGCCACCGCTCCGCCCCAAAGAAAGCCTTTTGGTAACTGCAATTCTGCACTCATGCTTCACCCCATTACGGATATTGAAATTGAGCTGAGTGTAGCAAGGCAATAATGAAAGTCACGATATAACAGCGCGGCAATAATTGCGTTTGTTACATCCAAAAAACAGGCTGTTTTATTTCCCCAGCTGGCGGCCGATTGCTTCAATAATATAGGTCACTGGCACCTGAGTCGTAATGTCGGAATTGTCCGCCATACGGATGATGGGCACATGGTAGCAGAGGTTGAAATCACCGATCTTCGCCAGCGAGCAGCTCTCCGTGTTGGTTATCGCAATGATTTTGCACTTATTCAGGCTGAACTGGCTGGCAATGCGCAGGATCTCTTCCGTTTCGCCGGAGACCGATAAAATAATGGCAATGGCGTTTTCATAGAGATCGGGACTGACCGGATAATAGGGATCGTCAATCGCGTGGCTGAATTTACCGAGGTTAGAGAAAAAGCGTGCGCCATATTTTGCCAGGCTGCCGGAGGTGCCGACGCCAATAAAGAAGACCCGCTCAGCCTGATTAATCTTCTGCGCGGCCTCAGCGATGAGCTGTTCAAACTCCGGATTATTGATGCTCTTAAAAAAGCTCAGCATTTCACTGACGCCCGCCGTGTTGAGCATTGGCGCACTTTGCTGTTCGTTTAAGCGCAGGCGGATGCGGAATTCCGACCAGCCTTCACAGCCCATCTTGCGACAGAAACGCAGCACGGTGGTGGTGGAGACACCAGCCTGCTCAGCCAGCTCGCGGATCGTCATGTAGCTGACGCCTTCGCGGTGCTTAATGATGAACTGATAGACCTGCATTTCCAGATCGTTAAGGCGGGCGAGATCGCTATGCGAAAACATGAATGACTCGTTGAACAGTGGACTGGCGGCCAGTTTACCAGATTCATCACCCGGTTTAAGGGATAGTGAATTTCACCACGATAATTTTAGCGTACAAGTGTACACTGAAAAAATTGTTGGCTACGCTGGATAACGATATCACCGCTATGGAGCTGCTCAGGAACCTGTTATGACCCCCACACTCTCTCACAAACATCAACACGCCGCGGGCTATTCGTTCGCCGAGGAAATTGCCAACAGTATCAGTCACGGTCTTGGCTGCCTGTTCGGCATCGTCGGTCTGATACTGATGCTCAATCAGGCCATCGAGAGGCAGGCCGACACCCTCACTTTTATCAGCTACAGCCTCTATGGTGGCAGCATGATCCTGCTGTTTCTGGCCTCGACGCTCTATCACGCTATTCCGGCTGGCCCGGCCAGACCCTGGCTGAAAAAGTTCGATCACTGCGCCATCTATCTGCTGATTGCCGGCACCTATACGCCGTTTCTGCTGGTCGCGCTGAGGACGCCGCTGGCATATGGACTGATGGCGGTGATCTGGGGGCTGGCGCTGGCCGGTATCCTGTTCAAGCTCACGATTGCGCATCGCTTTAAAGCGCTGTCGCTGGTGACCTATCTCTGTATGGGGTGGCTGTCACTGATTGTGGTTTATCAACTGGCGATGATCCTGCCGCCGGGCTGCATCTGGCTGCTTGCCGCAGGCGGGATTATCTATTCGCTGGGAGTGATTTTCTATGTGGCGCGCCGCATTCCGTTTAACCACGCCATCTGGCATTTGTTCGTGCTGGGCGGCAGTCTCTGCCACTTCTGCGCTATCTACTTTTATGTGCGCTGAATTGAGCCTCTGAATTGCGGTACTGGCCCTTCCCTTAGCGGAAGGGCCATACGCTCAATCAGCTCTCATCAAGCGAGTAGGGCAGCGGCTGAATGGTCAGATGTCCGCCTTCATCGCCTTCCACCCGCAACACGCTGTCCGGCTCCAGATCGTTATTCATCACGACCTGAATCCAGCTAATCCCGTCATCTAACTGCACCGCAGCCAGCACGCTGCCGGTTCGACGCCAGCGTTCACCCATCTGCAACTCCAGCGGGGCATTGGCTTCGGGCAGATGACTTGCCTGACCCGCCAGCCAGTAGAGCGCGCGTTTATTGGCGCCGCGATATTTCGCCCGGGCCACCATCTCCTGACCGGCATAGCACCCTTTTTTAAAGCTGATAGCATCCAGCGCCTGCAGGTTGGTGGCCTGCGGAATAAACTGCACGCTGGTGGCGGGATCAATCACCGGAATGCCCGCTTCAATATCCAGCGCCAGCCACTGCTGACTGTCATTAAACTGTGCATCGTCATTGAGCTTCTGCTTCAGCGCTTCTGCCTGGGCCAGCGAAGTGACAATCAGAAAACGTTCGGCCGGATGGGCAAACCACAGCAGCGTGGTTTCTCCCTGCTGCACCACCGGTTTTTCGCTGTCGGGCAGGCTATCAAACAGATTTGCCAGCGCGGCGCGCGCCTGAAAACCGGCCACGCCCAGCAATACTGACTCATCATCAGCCACCATCGACACTTTCGAAAACACGGCGTATTTCTTTAACTCGGGCAGCTGGGTGTCGCGCAGCTCACGACGGATCAGATAAGCATAGCCTTCACCGCGATGGAACAGGCGCATATTGCTCCACATTTTACCTTTAGCATCGCAGTGTGCGGCGAGCGAATGGTGGTCGGCATCCAGCGCGGCGACATCCAGCGTTAACTGACCCTGCAGGTAAGAGGTGCTGTCGGCGCCGGTAATGGAAACCAGCGCCCAGCTATCCAGTGACATCAGGGTTAACGGCAGACGAGACGACGCGGCAGGCTGGCGCGGCGGTAAAGTAAATGTGGGCATGGAGATATCCTGTATAAGAAGGTTCATCCGGAATAATATCTTTAATGTTAAAATAGCCGACTGGCAATGCAACCTGTTTACGGAAAACGGCGCACAAAAGGCGTGATAACCCTGAAAAGATCCAGCCTGAAATGTGGCAGGTTGCACAGCATGCGACGCTGCGCCTGCGAGCCGCATTAAACCAGGTTACACTAGGCGCCACGTTGTGAATTGTGGAAATTGATGCATGGATATTAATGATAAATCACGCATTCAGTGGGCCTGCCGTCGCGGCATGCTGGAACTGGATGTGGCTATTATGCCGTTCTTCAAATTTGAGTATGAGACGCTGAGCGACACCGATAAGCAGGTCTTTGTGGATTTGCTAAAGAGTGACGATCCCGATCTGTTTAACTGGCTGATGAATCACGGTGAGCCAAAGGATCCGGAGCTTAAGCGGATGGTGAACCTGATCCAGCAGCGTAACCATGCTCGCGGCCCGGTGGCAATGTAAGCTACGGCCCTCTCGCCTGGCGTGCGGGTTAGTCTGCGCCTGGCTGATAGCAGCCGTGACTGGCGTGGTGCTGATGACGCTGCCTGCAGGCGGCTGGCTGGTTAAAGCGCCGATTATTCTGCTGTTGCTGGCTGAGGGCTGGCGCAGCGTTTGGCGATTGATTCAACGGCACGGTACGTTACAGCGGGAAAGCGTCCATTGCTGGATCTGGCAGGGAAAACGCTGGCGGCCAACTCAGCCACTTCGCTGGTTACCCGTTGGCGTGCTGCTGGTGGCGAAGAGCGAACAAGGTGCCACGCTGCGCTGGTGGCTGATGCAGGACAATATGCAGCCTGGCGAATGGCGGGCGTTACGCGCCTGTTGCTTCAGCCCGGCGCGGCATTAATGGCAGCAGTGCAGGCAAGAGCGTCTGAAGCCGTTCATCTGCCTGCACTGCGGTTCGATAATGACAGGCAAGAGCGATTAAAGCCGCTTACCTGTTCAGGCTACGGTTCGACACCGGCAGAAGGGCCGTCAGAGCAGTCCTGCGGTTTCGGTTAACACCTGCTCGCACCACTGCTCAACGCGCTCATCGGTGACCTCGAACTGATTCACATCATCAAGCGCCAGACCCACAAACTGCGAGCCATCTGCACTCAGCGGTTTCGGGCTGGTGAACTCATAGCCTTCAAGCGGCCAGTAGCCAACAAAACGTACTCCCATCGGCTGCAGCAAATCGTGCAGCATGCCGAGCGCATCTAAAAACCACTCGCCATAGCCAATCTGATCGCCCATGCCATACAGTGCGACAATCTTGTTTTGCAGATTCAGCGCGGGCAACTGCGGCCAGATCGCCTCCCAGTCCTCCTGCAACTCACCGAAATCCCAGGTCGGGATGCCCATGATCAGCAAATCGTACTGCTCCATCAGGCGCGGGTCGTCATCTTTCACGTTATGCAGCGTCACTAACTCTTCGCCAATAAAATCGCGAATTTTCTCCGCTACGATTTCGGTGTAACAGGTACTGGAACCGTAAAAAAGACCGATTTTCATGCAGATAACACTCTGTAAATACTGACTTTGGCGCAATTGTACCAGAAGCGCTGCTGAATCAGGCATAATGAGCATGATTTTACACCAGACGGCGGAGATAACGTGCAGGACAGCGATCTGACAGAACAGTTTCTTGATGCGCTCTGGATTGAACGCAATCTGGCGCAGAACACTCTCTCCTCTTATCGCCAGGACCTCCAGACGCTGACCGGATGGCTGGCGCATCATCAGCTGACGCTGCTTAGCGTGGCGCCGCTGGATCTGCAGCAGTTTCTGGCTGAACGGCTGGAGGGAGGCTACAAGGCGACCAGCTCAGCGCGGCTGCTCAGCGCCATGCGTCGCCTGTTCCAGTATCTTTACCGCGAAAAGCTGCGCCCGGACGATCCCAGCGCGCTGTTGTCAGCCCCAAAACTGCCGCAGCGTTTACCGAAAGATCTCAGTGAGGCGCAGGTCGAGCGACTGTTGCAGGCGCCGAATATCGATATCCCGCTGGAGCTGCGCGACAAAGCGATGCTGGAGCTGCTCTACGCCACGGGCCTGCGCGTCTCCGAACTGATTGGCCTGACGCTCAGCGACATCAGCCTGCGCCAGGGCGTTGTCCGGGTTATCGGTAAAGGAGATAAAGAGCGGCTGGTGCCTTTAGGTGAAGAAGCGGTTTACTGGCTGGAGCAATATATGGAACATGGTCGTCCGTGGCTGCTCAACGGTCAGACGCTGGACGTGATGTTTCCCAGTAATCGGGCGCAGCAGATGACGCGCCAGACCTTCTGGCATCGCATCAAGCATTACGCCACGCTGGCGGGGATCGACAGCGAAAAGTTATCACCGCATGTGATGCGCCATGCCTTTGCGACCCATCTGCTGAACCACGGTGCCGATCTGCGTGTCGTACAGATGCTGCTGGGACACAGCGATCTCTCCACCACCCAAATTTATACGCACGTCGCCACTGAGCGCCTGCGTCAGTTGCATCAACAACACCATCCGCGGGCCTGAACCGCGGCGATAAGGACAAAAATGAACAAGCATTTTGCCATGCTGGCTCTTTTAGCCAGCGCCTTTTCCGGTCTCGCACAGGCCGATGACAGCGCCATTCAGCAATCACTTAAAAAGCTCGGTCTGAACCAGACGGAGATCAGCCCGTCACCGCTGCCGGGTTTTAAAACCGTGCTGTCAGAAAGCGGCGTGCTCTACGTGACCGACGACGGCAAACACATGATCCAGGGTCCGCTCTATGACGTCAGCGGCAAACAGCCGGTCAACGTCACCAACCAGCTGCTGGACAAAAAAGTCGAAGCGCTGGTGCCGGAGATGATCGTCTACAAAGCGCCTAAAGAGCAGCACGTGATCACGGTCTTTACCGACATCACCTGTGGCTACTGTCACAAGCTGCACGAGCAGATGGCGGACTACAATGCGCTGGGCATCACCGTGCGCTATCTGGCGTTTCCGCGTGAAGGGCTGAATGGTCAGATTGAGCCAGCGATGAAAGCGATCTGGTGCAGCGCCGACCGCAATAAAGCGTTTGATGAGGCGATGAAAGGCAATGCGCCGAAGATGGCCGCACCAGACAGCTGCAAAATCGATATTGCCCAGCACTATAAACTTGGCGTGCTGTTCGGCATTCAGGGCACGCCCGCGATGCTGACTGACAGCGGCATGATGATCCCAGGTTATCAGTCGCCGCAGGAGCTGAAGCAGGTGCTGGACAATCAGAAGCGTGGTGGTTAATCGGTGGTAAAACAGGATGTGGAACTCCGTCGCCGTGAGGTGACGGTTGACGATGCGCTTCCGGCGACGCTGCCGCCGCTGCTGAAACGACTCTATCTGCAACGCGGCGTGCGCGACGCGGCAGAGCTGGAGCGCGGGGCGAAAAACCTGCTGCCGTACCAGTCCTTAAGCGGGATTGAGAGCGCAGTGGAACTGCTGCATCAGGCGCTGCTGGATGGGCGTCGCATTATGGTGGTGGGCGACTTTGATGCCGATGGCGCGACCAGTACCGCGCTGACGGTCATGGCGCTGCGCAGCATGGGCGGCGGCAACGTGCAGTATCTGGTGCCTAACCGCTTTGAAGATGGTTATGGCCTCAGCCCTGAAGTGGTTGAGCAGGCGCGGGCGCGCGGTGCGGCGATGATCCTGACCGTCGACAACGGCATCTCCTCCCACGCCGGCGTTGAATGTGCCCATCAGCACGGGATTCCGGTGCTGATTACCGACCACCACCTGCCGGGCGAGACCTTACCGGCCGCTGAGGCGATCGTTAATCCCAATCTGCCGGACTGCAACTTTCCCTCACGTGCACTGGCGGGCGTGGGCGTTGCGTTCTATCTGATGCTGGCGCTGCGCGCCCATCTGCGTACCCAGGGCTGGTTTGGTGCCACTCGCACCGAACCCAATCTGGCGGAGATGCTGGATCTGGTGGCGCTCGGCACGGTTGCCGACGTGGTGCCGCTCGACGTCAACAACCGCATTCTGGTGTGGCAGGGACTCAGCCGCATCCGGGCGGGAAAATGCCGGCCAGGCATCCGGGCGCTGCTGGAGATTGCTAATCGCGATGCGCGTCAGATGGCGGCCAGCGATCTCGGCTTTGCGCTGGGGCCACGGCTCAATGCCGCAGGCCGGCTCGACGATATGTCGGTGGGCGTGGCGCTGTTAATGACTGAGGATCTCAGTCAGGCACGGATGTTAGCCAGTGAGCTGGACGCGCTGAACCAGACACGAAAAGAGATAGAGCAGGGCATGCAGAGCGAAGCGCTGGCGCTGTGTCAGGCGCTGGAGCGTGAGCAGCGCGATCTGCCGCTGGGGCTGGCCTTTTATCATCCCGAATGGCATCAGGGGGTGGTGGGGATCCTCGCTTCCCGTCTGAAAGAGCGTTTCCATCGTCCGGTGATTGCCTTTGCTCCGGCGGGCGACGGCACGCTGAAAGGCTCAGGCCGCTCAATTGCCGGTCTGCATCTGCGCGACGCGCTGGAGCGTCTGGATACGCTGAATCCCGGCCTGATGCTGAAGTTTGGCGGTCATGCCATGGCGGCAGGCTTATCACTGGAAACCGCACGCTACGAGGAGTTTCGTCAGCGCTTTGCCGATCTGGTCGGTGAGTGGCTGGATGGCGAATCTCTGCAGGGCATCATCTGGTCAGATGGCGCGTTGCAGCCGCAGGAGTTTTCGCTGCAGACCGCTGAGATGCTGCGCGAAGCGGGGCCCTGGGGCCAGGCGTTCCCGGAACCCGCTTTTGACGGCAAATTTAAGCTGCTGCAACAGCGGCTGGTGGGCGAGCGACATCTGAAAGTGATGGTCGAACCGCTGGACGGCGGTCCGCTGATCGACGGGATTGCCTTTAATGTCGATACCACGCTGTGGCCCGACAGCAGCATTCGTCAGGTCGAGCTGGCCTATAAGCTGGATATCAATGAGTATCGCGGTAACCGCTCGGTACAGCTGATCATTGACCATATCTGGCCGCTTTGATTTTTATAAGGCGCGCGCGTCTCCGGTCACGGCAGAGGCGCGTCAGCCTGTTTTTTCCCTGCGTTAACCTGCTGTGCGAGCGGTTGTCGTCGCAGCCCGATAAGCAAATGCAACGCGTCACGCCGCCCCGGCATCAGCCCGCTGTCTCAGCGCTACAATCTGCCGCCAGTTTCGGGTAAACTTGTGCGTTAAATTTCCTGTCCCATCGAACATAAGAAAGACGCTAAAGCCATGTTTGAAATCAACCCGGTCAAAAACCGTATTCAGGACCTCAGTGAGCGCAGCGACGTTCTTCGGGGGTATCTTTGACTACGATGCCAAGAAAGAACGCCTCGAAGAAGTAAACGCCGAGCTGGAACAGCCCGATGTCTGGAACGAACCTGAGCGTGCTCAGGCGCTGGGCAAAGAGCGCTCCTCGCTGGAAGCGATCGTGCAGACGCTGGATCAGATGTCGCAGGGCCTGGAAGATGTGCAGGGTCTGCTTGAACTGGCGGTAGAAGCGGAAGACGAAGAGACTTTCGACGAAGCGGTTGCCGAGCTGGATGTCCTTGAGGGCAAGCTGGGCGAGCTGGAATTCCGCCGCATGTTCTCTGGCGAGTATGACAGCGCCGACTGCTACATCGATCTGCAGGCGGGTTCCGGCGGCACCGAAGCGCAGGACTGGGCCAGCATGCTGATGCGTATGTATCTGCGTTGGGCTGAAGCCAAAGGCTTCAAAACCGAAATTATCGAAGAGTCTGAAGGTGAAGTTGCAGGCATTAAATCTGTGACCATTCGCGTGTCAGGCGACTACGCCTTTGGCTGGTTACGTACAGAAACGGGCGTGCATCGCCTGGTGCGTAAGAGCCCGTTTGACTCCGGCGGCCGTCGTCACACCTCCTTCAGCTCAGCCTTTATCTATCCGGAAGTGGATGACGATATTGATATCGACATCAACCCAGCCGATCTGCGCATTGACGTCTATCGTGCGTCAGGGGCGGGCGGCCAGCACGTTAACCGGACGGAATCTGCGGTACGTATTACCCATATTCCAACCGGTACCGTCACCCAGTGTCAGAATGACCGTTCTCAGCACAAGAACAAAGATCAGGCGATGAAGCAGATGAAAGCGAAGCTGTACGAGCTTGAGATGCAGAAGAAAAACGCTGAGAAACAGGCGCTGGAGGACAATAAGTCCGACATCGGCTGGGGAAGTCAGATCCGTTCTTACGTTCTCGATGATGCACGCATCAAAGATCTGCGCACTGGCGTAGAGACGCGTAACACCCAGGCGGTGCTGGACGGCGACCTGGATCGATTCATTGAAGCTAGTTTAAAAGCAGGGTTATAAGGAACCGACATGTCTGAACAACAACCGCAGAGCGCTGATGCCGCCGTTGAGTTAAATAACGAACTGAAAGCGCGTCGCGAAAAGCTGAGCGTGCTGCGTGCAAATGGCGTGGCGTTTCCTAACGATTTTCGTCGTGACAGCCTCTCAAACCAGCTGCATGAGAGCTATGGCGAGAAGAGCAACGAAGAGCTTGAAGATCTCGGCATCGAAGTCAGCGTTGCCGGACGTATGATGACCCGTCGTATCATGGGTAAAGCCTCTTTCGTGACCCTGCAGGATGTGGGTGGCCGGATTCAGCTTTACGTCTCGCGTGACGATCTGGCTGAAGGCATCTACAACGAGCAGTTCAAAAAGTGGGATCTCGGCGATATTCTGGGCGCGCGCGGCAAACTGTTCAAAACCAAAACCGGCGAACTGTCGATTCACTGTTCTGAACTGCGCCTGCTGACCAAAGCACTGCGTCCGCTGCCGGACAAGTTCCACGGCCTGGCCGATCAGGAAACGCGCTACCGTCAGCGTTACCTTGATCTCATCGCCAACGAGGAATCGCGCAACACCTTCAGAATTCGTTCGCAGATCATGGCCGGTATTCGCCAGTTCATGGTGGGCCGCGACTTTATGGAAGTGGAAACCCCGATGATGCAGGTGATCCCTGGCGGCGCGTCTGCGCGTCCGTTCATCACCCATCACAATGCGCTGGATATCGACATGTATCTGCGTATCGCTCCAGAGCTTTATCTGAAGCGTCTGGTGGTGGGCGGATTCGATCGCGTGTTCGAGATCAACCGTAACTTCCGCAACGAAGGTATTTCGCCACGTCATAACCCAGAGTTCACCATGATGGAACTCTATATGGCTTATGCGGATTACAAAGATCTGATCGAGCTGACCGAAAGCCTGTTCCGTACGCTGGCGCAGGATGTGCTGGGCAGCACCGTGGTGCCTTACGGCGAGCAGGAGTTTGATTTCGGTAAGCCGTTTGAAAAACTGACCATGCGTGAAGCGATCAAGAAATACCGTCCGGAAACGGATCTGGCCGATCTGGAAGACTTTGATAAAGCGGTGGCGATTGCTCAATCACTGCACATCAAGGTTGAGAAAAGCTGGGGTCTGGGCCGTGTCGTAACCGAAATCTTTGAAGAGACCGCTGAAGCGCATCTGATTCAGCCGACCTTCATCACCGAATATCCGGCTGAAGTCTCTCCGCTGGCCCGTCGTAACGACGAGAACCCGGAAATCACCGATCGCTTTGAGTTCTTCATTGGCGGTCGTGAAATCGGTAACGGCTTCTCCGAGCTGAACGATGCGGAAGATCAGGCTGAGCGTTTCCTGCAGCAGGTGAATGCCAAAGATGCTGGCGACGACGAAGCGATGTTCTACGACGAAGACTATGTCACCGCACTGGAGCACGGTCTGCCGCCAACCGCCGGTCTGGGTATCGGTATTGACCGTATGGTGATGCTGTTTACCAACAGCCACACTATCCGCGATGTGATTCTGTTCCCGGCACTGCGCCCAGGCAGCAAGTAATCGTTATGAGTCGCTGTCAGGCCTGATCTTCAGGCCTGACAGCGTGATGACAAAGCCGAATCAGAGTGAATTTGGCAGCAACTGATAAACTCACGGCACAGGGAACACGGTCAGAAGAGGAAAGCGTCCCGCGCCATGGATGGCGTGGGCCGAGCGGTCATGGATGACAGTTTTTGCGTCTTTCCGATCTGACCGTGTTACCTGTGCAGGCTCGGTCTTACAGCGAATCAGGCCCGACTTTGTCACCAAGCTTAAGGCCGGAAATTCCGGCCTTTTTTACATCTGTTCGTTCAGCAGATATCAGGATTTAATCGCCTGATCCAGCCATGTCTGAAATCGCGAGTAAGGCACATAGAGCGCAACGTTCTTATAGAGTGTCTTACCGCTGACATTGTCGTTGATGTTATTGCTGTAGCCAATAATCACGCCCGCCAGCGTATCGTCAGAGGCGTTATAGACTGCGCCGCCCGACATCCCTTTAACCACCCCCGCATTCGCCGCCACCACGACGCAGTCTGATTTGTTCCAGCTGTTCGCCAGCGTGGTATTAATCAGGTTCTGCCCGCTGGAACTGACCGGCATGGCCGAAATAAAACTGTAGCCGTAGAGATTGACCTGATCGCCGATGTGGCTGTTACGAAAGTTGGGTGGCAGGTTCATTTCGCTGTTTTTGTGGTAGACCACGGCCAGATCGCATTGCGGATGCCAGGCTTTGACCCGGTAAAGCGAAAACTTTGCCACATGTGCGGCGGTCAGGCTGTACTCCGGCGTCAGTGGGATGGTGGTACCGAGCGTGCCTAAACCCAGCACGGTGGGAATGCCGGTCACGGTCATATCCACCCGTTTTTCAGCTTCTTTACTGTACTCATAATGACCCACCGAGCAGCCGGTTAAGCCAAACACCATTAAGGCTATGAGTCGTTGCATTCTCTCTCCCTGCGTCAGAAGTTGATCACATCACCTGGCAATTGATTAGGGATATATCGGCAACGTTAAGGATTTATTAATTAAATACGCACTAAAAAGCGTAACGGGTTCGCGGGAAATGACAACCTGACCCTGGGTCATGCGCGCTTTAACGGGCTTTGCCAGCAGGCTGACAAAGCCATTTGTTCTGGCAAAGCGGCAGATTATTGCGCCCCCGGCAATAATCCTTTGCTGCGCGCAGGCTATGTCGCGCATCAGCACTGTGCTGTAATGCTCACCGTGACGCAGATCAAATTTTAATAAGCGTCGAGGGGCTGCACGTCTGTGCAGTTCACCTGCAAATGATATTGGGAGAGTGTTATGCCTGTAGCATTAATGGCGCTGGCGTTGAGTGCGTTCGCCATCGGGACCACCGAGTTTGTCATTATGGGATTGCTGCCGGAGGTGGCGCGTGACCTTCAGGTGTCGATTCCGTCGGCGGGCTGGCTGATCAGCGGTTACGCGCTGGGCGTGGCGATAGGTGCGCCGATTATGGCGCTGCTTACCGCCAGGCTGCCGCGTAAAAAAACGCTGATTCTGCTGATGGTGATATTTATTGTCGGCAACCTGCTGTGTGCGCTGGCTTACAACTATAACCTGCTGATGCTGGCACGCATCGTCACCGCGCTTTGTCACGGTGCCTTCTTCGGTATTGGCGCGGTGGTCGCCGCCAGTCTGGTGCCAGCCGGTCGCCAGGCTTCCGCTGTCGCACTGATGTTCACCGGACTGACCTTAGCCAACGTGCTGGGCGTTCCGCTGGGAACCAGTTTCGGACAGATGTTTGGCTGGCGAGCCACCTTCTGGGGCGTGGCAGTGATTGGCGTGCTGGCGTTTATCGCCCTGATCGTGAGTCTGCCCAACAATAAACAGGAAAAGCCGGTTCACCTGGCGAGTGAAATTGGGGCACTGGCCAACGGGAAACTGTGGCTGTCGCTGCTGATGACGGTGTTCTTTGCCGCGGCGATGTTTGCGCTGTTCAGCTACATTGCGCCGCTGCTGCTAGAGGTGACGGGCATCAGCGATCGCGGCGTCAGCTGGACGCTGTTCCTGATTGGCGCAGGCCTGACGGTCGGTAACATTCTTGGCGGCAAACTGGCCGACTGGAAAGTCTCCTTTAGCCTGATCCTCAGCTTCTCCCTGATCGCCATCTTCTCGCTGCTGTTCAGCTGGACCAGCCATGCGCTGTGGCTGGCGGAGATCACCCTGTTCCTGTGGGCGATGGCGACCTTTGCGACGGTGCCGGGTCTGCAGATCAACGTGGTACGTCACGGAAAAGAGGCGCCTAACCTGGTCTCAACCCTGAACATTTCGGCGTTTAACGTGGGCAATGCGCTGGGTGCCTGGGTCGGCGGTGCGGTGATTGGCCGTGGATATGGCCTGACGGCGGTGCCGGTTGCTGCCGCTGCGCTGGCGGCAATCGGCCTGCTGATCTGTCTGATCACCTTCCGCAAATCGGGCCGCGCAGCCGCCAGGGTTCGCGCTTAAGCCAGGCGGGCGGCGATGCGTGTCGGAAAGTCAGCCACCTGCCGTTGCAGATGGCTGACAAAGGCATCGACCAGCGCCGATGCAGGGCGGTGCTGCGGCCTCACCAGGCTGACGGTAAACGGAACCGCCACGCTGAACTTACGCATCACCACACCGCTGTCGGCGTAATCCAGCGCCGTCAGCGGATTCACAATTGAAATGCCCACGCCCGCTCTGACCATGGCGCACACCGAAGCGGCACTGTGCGTCTCCATCACCAGCCGCCGCTCGACGCCCTGCTCATGAAAAAGCGCATCCAGCAACTGACGATAGCTGTCACTGCGCGACAGGCTCACATACTGTTCGCCCGCAAAATCGTGCGGCGTCAGCTCTGAACGCTGACTCAGAGGGTGATGCTGAGGCAATACGCACACTTCATCGCAGGTGAGCAGGGCGAGACGGTCAGTGCCGGCCGGAGCGTGCTGGGTTTCGGTTAAGCCGATATCGTAGCGCTGTGCTGACAGCCACTCCTCCAGCAGCGGCGACTCCTGCGGAATCACATTCAGGCTCACATCCGGGTAGCGCTGTAAAAAGGGCTGACACAGTGGTGGCAGCAGCGACTGCGAAAAAACGGGCAGGCAGGCGATCGACAGCTCACCCTGACGGAACTGGCGCAGCCCTTCAGCCGCTTCCATGATGCGATCCAGTCCGTACCAGGATCGCTGCACCTCTTCGAAAAGACGCAATCCCTGCACCGTCGGTTGCAGGCGACCACGAACCCGTCCGAACAACTCTAATCCCAGCTGCTGCTCCAGGCGTGCCAGCTCCCGGCTCACCGTCGGCTGTGAGGTGTGCAGCAGTGTCGCGGCCTGAGTCAGATTGCCGCTGGTCATCACCGCATGAAAAATCTCGATATGCCGCCAGTTAATGTTCGCCACGCACCCTTCCTATATCCATTCTGCATAGATGCTATTAAAACAGATATTTTTCGCTATGACACGATTCTGGCTTAATGCAGCTATTGCCACAGGAGAATTGCCATGCCACGTTCCTTACAGAGTACCGAAACCGCACTCAGCGCCGCTAACCTGCTGCCGCTGGCACGCCGCTACGCCGGGCCATTCTGGGCTTATGATGCGCAGATTATTCAGGCGCGTATTGCCCAGCTGCAGGCATTTGATGTGGTGCGCTTTGCGCAGAAGGCCTGCTCGAATACGCATATCCTGCGCCTGATGCGCGCAGCAGGCGTGAAAGTGGACTCGGTATCGCTGGGTGAGATCGAACGTGCGCTGGCCGCGGGTTACCAGCCCGGCGGTGATGAGATCGTCTTTACCGCGGATCTGTTCGATCAGCCGACGCTGGAGCGGGTGACCGCGTTAAAGGTGCCGGTTAATGCCGGATCGATCGATATGCTGCATCAGCTCGGCGCGGTCTCACCGGGACATGCGGTGTGGCTGCGGGTCAATCCTGGTTTTGGTCACGGCCACAGTCAGAAAACCAATACCGGTGGCGAAAACAGCAAGCACGGGATCTGGCATGCCGATTTAGCCGGGGCGCTGGCGGCGATTAAACAGCACGGCTTGCAGCTGGTGGGCATTCATATGCATATCGGCTCTGGCGTCGATTATGCGCATCTGCAGCAGGTCTGTGATGCGATGGTTGAACTGGTGATGGCGTCGGGTCAGGATCTGACCGCGATCTCTGCGGGCGGCGGCCTCTCTGTGCCTTATCGCTATGGCGAAGAGGCGATCGATACCGATCACTATTTCGGCCTGTGGGATGCAGCGCGGCAGCGTATCGCTCAGCATCTGGGTCACGCGATAAAGCTGGAGATCGAACCGGGCCGTTTCCTGGTGGCCGAGGCCGGTGTGCTGGTCTCTCAGGTTAGGGCGGTTAAGTCGATGGGCAGCCGTCACTTCGTGCTGGTCGATGCCGGTTTCAGTGACCTGATGCGTCCCTCCATGTATGGCAGCTATCACCATATCTCGCTGATGGCGGGCGATGAGCGGGCCATTGATGAGCAGCAGACTATCGACACGGTGGTCGCTGGCCCGCTGTGCGAATCGGGTGATGTCTTTACCCAGCTGGAGGGCGGCATGGTCGAACCACGCGCGATTCCGGCGGCAAAGGTTGGCGATTACCTGGTGTTCCACGACACCGGTGCTTACGGTGCATCCATGTCCTCTAACTACAACAGCCGTCCGCTGATCCCGGAAGTGCTGTTTGAGCAGGGCCAGCCGCGCGAGATCCGCCGCGCGCAGACTATTGAGTCGCTACTGGCACTGGAAATCAGCTAATCACCTCGCTCAGGCGGCCGGCGCGCCGCCTGTCAGCCATAGATCTCTTTGCGCAGCATGACCAGCTCCTCTGCCAGCTCGCGGCACAGCATTGCATTCATCAGATGATCCTGCGCATGCACCAGAATCAGCGTGACCGGCAATTTTCCGCTTCCCTCGTCTGCACCAATCAACGCGGTCTGAATTTTATGTGCCGCTTTTGCCGCGGTATCTGAAGCTGCCAGCGCCGCGTCAGCCCCGGTCCAGTCGCGTTTGCGCGCACACTGAATCGCCATCATCGCCGACGAACGGGCTTCCCCTGCATTGATCAGCAATTCCATCATGGTCTGTTCGTAATCCATAACGCCTCCGCTATTGGTATGCCAAATTGGCCGTTTTAATCATACTGGAATGCCAATAAGCGTTTCCGGGAGGCTCGTCACAGAAAAAACCGAGGGGATTCGTCATTTTGGTATGCCACTAACAGGGAAGACCACGACGATTACAGGAATACCGATCTTACATCTCTGAGGGTTGATCATGTCTCTACAGGACCGCCTTATCGATTCCCTGGGCAGCTTTGCTACCCGCTTTAACAGTTATCGCTACATCATGGCGATTAAAGCCTCATTCATTACCCTGATGCCGGTGATCATTGTTGGCGCTTTCTCGGTATTGATCTCTAACATGGTGCTGGACAGCAAAAATGGCCTTGCCAGCTTTGCCGCCCTGGCTTTTTTAGCTGACCTCAAGCCCATCACCAGCAGTATCAATTACGCCACGCTCAGCTTTCTCAACATTGGTGCGGTGTTCCTGATTGGTATTGAGCTTGGGCGCATCAACGGTATAAAAACGCTGTTTCCCGGCCTGCTGGCTATCATCTGCTTTGTATCCGTGACGCCGACCACCTTACAGATGATGGTCGATGGGCAGATGCACCTGGTCACCGACGTGCTGGCCAAACAATTCTCCGATACCAAAAGCCTGTTTCTCGGCATGTTTATCGCCATCCTATCAGTAGAGATCTACTGCCGCCTCGAACAGGTTGAGCGGCTGAAAATCAAAATGCCCGACACGGTGCCGCCCAACGTGGCCGCCTCTTTCTCCGCGCTCATCCCCTCAATCATCACCGTGACGCTGATAGCGACTTTTGGCTTTATCTTCCATCGCGTCACCGGCATGTACCTTTACGATGCGGTATACCAGGTGGTGCAGCAGCCGCTGGAGTCGGT
This sequence comes from Pantoea agglomerans NBRC 102470, assembly GCF_001598475.1. Taxonomy (GTDB): domain Bacteria; phylum Pseudomonadota; class Gammaproteobacteria; order Enterobacterales; family Enterobacteriaceae; genus Pantoea; species Pantoea agglomerans. The sequence continues at coordinate 124,893 of NZ_BCZA01000004.1, read as the reverse complement.
GGTGCAGAGCCTGTGGGGCATTCTGATTCTGATGTTCGTCGCCCAGCTGTTCTGGGTGATTGGTATTCACGGCAACCAGATGGTGAAGCCGATCCGTGAGCCGCTGTTGCTGGGCGCGATTATGGTCAACATGACCGCTTTTGAGCAGGGAAAAGAGGCACCGAACATCATCACCATGCCGTTCTGGGATGTTTATATGAGCATCGGCGGCTCCGGCCTGACCATCGGGCTGCTCACCGCCGTGATGCTGGCAACGCGACGCAAAGAGATGCGTGAAATCGCCAAACTGTCGTTCGGGCCAGGCATTTTCAATATCAACGAGCCGGTTATATTTGGTATGCCGATTATGCTTAACCCGATACTGGCTATCCCTTTCATCATCACACCGCTAGTGACAGGTTCTATCGGCTACTTCGCTACGGTGATGGGATTTGCCGGGAAAGCCGTGGTGATGGTGCCATGGACCACGCCTCCGATTATCAATGCCTGGCTGTCAACGGCCGGATCGATGGGTGCGGTGGTGACGCAGATCGTCTGCATTCTGGTGTCAGTACTTATCTATCTGCCATTTGTGAAAGTCGCAGCCCGCCGCGCGGATGCAGCAGAAGCAGCGGAAGCAAAGAGCCTGCAACCTGAGCTGAACCCTAACCGAACGGAGGTGTTATGAGTCGTCAGACTGTCCACATACCTGAGAATTTCATTCTGGGAGCTGCTGCCTCCGCCTGGCAGACGGAAGGCTGGAGCGGAAAAAAAGCGGGGCAGGACTCCTGGCCTGACGCCTGGTATCAGCAGGATCGTCACGTCTGGCACAACGGCTACGGCCCGGCGGTTGCCACCGACTTTATCAACCGCTTTAGTGAGGATGTGGCGCTAATGAAGGCCAGCGGGCTGACCCACTACCGCACTTCAATCAACTGGTCGCGTTTCCTGATCGATTACGAAACCGCTACGGTCGATGAGGAATACGCGGCTTACTATGACCGGCTGATTGATGAAATGCAGCGCCAGGGCATTGAACTGATGCTCTGTCTGGAGCATTACGAGCTGCCCGCCACGCTGCTGGAGCAGTATGGCGGCTGGCAGTCAAAGCATGTCGTTGAACTCTTTATCCGTTATGTCGAACAGGTGTTTAAACGCTATGCCGGTCGGGTCACGCGCTGGTTTGTGTTTAACGAGCCGATTGTGGTGCAGACCCGCGTCTATCTCGACGCGCTGCGCTGGCCTTATGAGCAGAACACCCATAAATGGATGCAGTGGAACCACCACAAGAATCTTGCTACCGCCCGGGTAGTGAAGCTGTTCCGCGCGGCAGGCTATGCCGGTCGCATTGGTACCATACTCAATCCGGAAGTCACCTATCCGCGATCGTCAGCCCCGCACGACCAGAAGGCGGCGCATATTTATGACCTGTTCTACAACCGGGTGTTTCTCGATCCCGCCATTAAAGGCGAGTATCCGGCGGAGCTGCTGGCGCTGCTTGATAAGCATCAGATTGAGTGGGAAACCACCCCGGAAGAGCTGGCGATTATTGCCGCCAATACCGTCGATGAAGTCGGGCTTAATCTCTACTATCCGCATCGCGTGAAGGCACCGTCCCGCGCCTGGCATCCCGAGACACCCTTTCATCCCGCCTGGTATTACGAACACTTTGAACTGCCGGGGCGACGGATGAACCCTTCACGCGGCTGGGAAATTCAGCCTGAAATTATCTGGGATATGGCGCAGCGGATGCGCGATGAGTACGGCAATATCCCGTGGTTTGTGGCGGAAAGCGGTATGGGAATAGAGAACGAAGCGCAGTTCAAAAATGCCGACGGGGAGATTCAGGACGATTACCGCATCGCGTTTATCAGCGAGCACCTGCATCAGGCGATACGCGCCAGTCAGGCGGGGATTAACTGTCAGGGCTACATGCTGTGGGCGTTTACCGACAATGTCTCGCCAATGAATGCCTTTAAAAATCGCTATGGTCTTATCGAAATCGACTTAGATAAGCAGCGTCAGCGCCGTATGAAGAAATCTGCCCACTGGTTCCGTACGCTGCGCGACACGCAGCAATTTACCCTGTGGCTTGATGATGAGCCGAAATAACGCGAGGAAACGAGCATGAAACGAATTGTTCTGGCCTGTGCTGCGGGCATGTCGACCTCAATGGTGGTGACGCGGATGGAAAAGGAGGCTGCCGCTCGCGGACTGGCATTTCAGATCTACGCCATTCCGGAGCAAAACCTGCGTGAAGAGCTGCAAAACTACGGCAACGAGGTGGTGGTCGTGCTGCTCGGGCCACAGGTGCGCTTCAAACTGGAGGAGAACAGAAAACTCACCGACAGCTATCAGTTGCCCATCGCGGTGATCGATACGGTTGCTTACGGCACGCTGAATGGTGCAAAGGTACTCGATCAGGCGCTGGCTTTGATACACTGAGCCCCAGTTTGCGAGCCAGCCTCTCCGGTTCGCGGGCATTGTCGCGCAGGGAACCGCGGCAATGCCGTTAGCGCATTGATTGCAAAGGGTGACAGTGTGGACAAAGCCGAAGCGCCGCAAGAAAAAAAGCAGTATCAGGAAATTGGTCAGCACCTGCGTCAGCAGATCTGTGACGGGCACTATCCGGTGGGATCGCGCCTGCCGCCTGAACGTCAGCTGGCTGAAACCTGGGGCGTCAGCCGGACCATCGTGCGCGAGGCATTATTGATGCTGGAGCTGGAAGGTACGGTGGATATCCGCCAGAGCTCCGGCGTCTATGTGATGCGTATTCCTTCCGCCAGTGATGATGAAGAAGAGGCCTTCTTCCGCAGCGACGTTGGCCCGTTTGAAATGCTACAGGCACGTCAGTTGCTGGAGAGCAATATTGCAGCCTTTGCCGCAAAAATGGCGACCAAAGCGGACATTGAAAATCTGCGCCGAACGCTGGAACAGGAGCAGCGTGCTATCGCCGCCAACGACAGCAGTCAGGACAACGACAAGTTGTTTCATCTGCTGCTGGCGGGTGCCAGTCAGAATCAGATGCTGCTCGATACCGTCACCAGCATCTGGCGACATCATGACAGTAGCCCGCTCTGGCAGCAGCTGCGCCCGCAGTTTGAAACCCGCGCCTATCGCCTGAAGTGGCTTGGCGATCACCAGACTATCCTGGCCGCTCTGCGTCGGCGTGATGTGATGGGGGCCTGGCAATCTACCTGGCAGCACCTTGAGAACGTCAAGAATACGCTGCTGGAGCTTTCCGACGCCGATGCGCCTGACTTTGATGGCTACCTGTTTGATTCAGTCCCGATCTTTCAGGGGAAACTGATGTGATTGAGATTGTATCGCTCAGCGATGCCCCCCAATTTGCCGATCAGATCATCGACTGGCAGTGGCGCGCATTTGGTGAAGCCACCAGCCGGGCGTTCTTTGCCAGTGTGGTGAACAGCAGCCTTATCGGTGCTGATTTTCCGGTGACTTTCGTTGCCGTGGAGGCGGGCAGGGCAGTCGGCACGGTGGGATTCTGGCGCTGCGACCTGATCAGCCGTCAGGATCTTTTCCCCTGGCTGGCGGCGCTCTATATTGATGAGTCGGTGCGCGGCAAAGGTGTCAGTGAAGCACTGCAGCAGCATGTCATCGCCTATGCGCAGGCACAGGGCTATCCACGGCTGTGGTTATGGTCAACGTTTGGGGGCTACTACGAACGTTATGGCTGGCTGCCACAGGGCGAAGCGCTGGAGTATCCCGCTAAGCCGGTAAAACTCTATTATCGCGACCTGTAAGTGATGCCAGCCGCCATCGCGGCAGCTGGCAACAGAACGCTCAGGGAGCCGGATAAGTATAACGACGGTGGATCGCCTCAATGCCTTCCAGGATCTCTGCATTTAAGGTCAGATTGAAGCTGTCGATATTGATCTGCAACTGTTCAGGCGTAGTGGCGCCCAGCAGCGTGCTGGCCACAAACGGCTGCTGACGCACATAGGCCAGGGCCATCTGCGACGGGTCGATCTGATGCTGCTGAGCCAGTGCCACATATTCGGCAATCGCCTTTTGTGACTGCTCGCCGCTGTAGCGGGTAAAGCGGCTGAACAACGTGTTGCGTGCGCCCGCAGGCTGCGCGCCATTCAGGTATTTGCCGCTCAGCGTTCCAAACGCCAGGCTGGAATACGCCAGCAGCTCTACGCCTTCATGCTGGCTGATTTCGGCCAGACCCACTTCAAAGCTGCGGTTCAGCAGGCTGTAGGGATTCTGAATGCTGATAATGCGCGGCAGCTCATGCTTCTCCGCCAGCTGCAGATAGCGCATCACGCCCCACGCGGTTTCGTTCGACACCCCGATATAGCGGATCTTACCAGCGCGCACCTGTTCGGTCAGCGCTTCCAGCGTCTCCAGCAGCGTCACCTGAGCAGTGGTTTCGCTGTACTGATAGCCAAGCTTGCCAAAATAGTTGGTCTGACGCTGTGGCCAGTGCAGCTGGTAGAGGTCAAGGTAGTCAGTATTCAGGCGTTTCAGGCTGGCATCGAGTGCTGCGCGGATGTTTTTACGGTCCAGCGCCATATCCGGGCGAATCGACGCATCATTGCCACGTGAAGGCCCGGCCACTTTACTGGCAAGAATGATTTTGTCGCGGCTGCCGCGCTGTTTAAGCCAGCTGCCAATATATTGTTCGGTCAGACCCTGGGTTTCCGGACGCGGGGGCACCGGATACATCTCGGCAGTATCAATAAAGTTGATGCCGGAACGGATAGCTAAATCCAGTTGAGCATGGGCGTCGGCTTCGCTGTTCTGTTCGCCAAACGTCATGGTGCCCAACCCCAGCTGACTCACTTCCAGCGTGCTGTGGGGAATACGATGATAGTGCATTGCCAGCTTCCTTTTCTTTATGGAATGGAATGTTGTGTCCTCAGGGACTATAGCGCGAGCAATGGCGGGGAAGGAAGGGGGAAAAGTCGGGGAAATCACCTGCCAGCCGGGAATCGGTGGCAGGTGATTAAATCGGGCACTTAACGTTCAATGATCGTAGAAACCTCATCGCTGTTAATCTGCACCATATGACCCGTCTGGTCAGTGTACTCCACCAGGCCGGTCTCTTTATCAATGCTCGGCTTGCCTTCGGTCATGATCATCCGGCCATCTTTGGTCGCCATGACATAATCAGAACTGCATCCACTTAAGAATGCGGCGGTTACCATCACCAGTGCTACTCCTGCCAACCCTTTCATCACGCCTAATCCTCACAAATGGTCAAGTGCAAACAGTGTAGTAATAAATGGTTTTGCCGGCAGGGTTAATCGTATGAATCTGAAAATAACCGGGCGAGCAGGCTCGCCCTTGACTTTATCAGGCGTGCTTTTTCTTACTGCGCATCAGGTTAAGACACTCAACCGCCATTGAGAAGAACATAGCGAAATAAATGTAACCTTTTGGTACGTGGACCGCAAAACTCTCCAGGATCAGGGTGAAACCGACCAGAATCAGGAAAGAGAGAGCCAGCATTTTCACTGACGGATGGCGGTCAACAAACTCACCGATCGCGCGCGCAGCGAACATCATCATCAGCACGGCAATAACCACCGCCGCCATCATAATGAACAGATGATCGGAGAGGCCGATGGCCGTGATCACCGAGTCGAGGCTGAAAATAATGTCGAGCATCATGATCTGCACAATCGCACCCAGGAAGGAATGGACGCGGGTGTTGTGTTCGCCTTCGCTGCCTTCGATCGTTTCATGGATCTCCATGCTCGATTTCCACAGCAGGAACAGTCCGCCAAACAGCAGAATCAGATCGCGCGCCGAGAACGCATGATCCATCAGCGTAAAGAGCGGGTTAGTCAGACGGGCTACCCACGCGATAGAAGCCAGCAGGCCAAGACGCATCAGCATCGCGCCCATCAGACCAATGCGACGTGCGCTGGCTTGCTGGTGTTTTGGCAGTTTAGCGACCACCAGCGACAGGAAAATGATGTTATCAATACCCAGCACCACCTCAAGGATGGTCAGGGTGCCCAGCGCCAGCCAGGCGTTGGGATCGGAAATCCACTCAAACATACCGACATTTAATCCTAAACGAAAAGTAAACGGCGATTATACGCATTCAATTCGCCGATCTCCCACAAAATTGCGACACATCAACGCGGGTGGCGACGTTCAGAGGAGAAAATGACGCGCCAGCAGGGGCCCGGTGAAGCTTTTCTTCAGGTAGAAACCGCGCGGCAGCGTCATGATTGGCTGGCCCTGATCGCCGATTCCTTCTGTCAGCGCTTTGCTATTGGCGGCTTTGGGCCGGATTTGCAGCCAGGCACCATGTCGCGCGGTAATCTGCTCTACGCGACCCAGCACAATCATATCCATCAGCTCTTCCCAGTCCTGTCGCAGCATCTCATCTTCTTCCGCATCGGGGCTCCATAACAGCGGCGCGCCGACACGGCGTTCCCGCAGCGGAATCTCACGCCCGCCTTCAACCGGGATCCACAATACCCGCGCCAGCTTGTGGCGCACATGGCTGGTGAGCCAGGTCACGCCGCTGTTGCCGGTCAGAGGTGCCACGCAGACAAAGGTGGTTTCCAGCGGTTTACCCTGCGCATCAATCGGGATGGTTTTCAGTTCGATACCCAGATGGGCAAAGTCCTGCTCCGCTTTGCTGCCTGCGCTGGCACCAAGATGCCACTCCAGCAGCATGCCGACCCAGCCCTTGTCGCGTTTGAGATCCGCAGGCATGGGCAGACCGGCGCGCGCGGCCAGGGTTTCCAGGGTCAAACCGGCTAAATCCTGCGCGCGTGCCAGCAGGCTGGCTTCATCTTCAGGTGGTCCTGGCTGGTAACTCATGGTGAACACTCGCAATGATTAAAATTTGTACAACAGCAGGTGAGTCACGTTTCTCACATAAAAAATCTGCGTCAGGGATCGATAATAACATGATAGATCGTGCTTTTTTTAGCGGATTGCACGCTCGCCGCCCCAGGTGCTTCAGGGTTATCCCAGCTTACCCGCAACAATGAACAGGATCTCCAGCCCGGTTATCCACAGAAAAATGGGATAACCACCGTCTGAGTGCGGTACTGGTTCCATTTACAGCCTTGACTTTTCACGATCTGGCCATAATTTCGCCGCTCTGGCCTAACCCTGAGCGATTATCTGTGGATAAAAAGCAGTGTGCTTATATTTTAAGCAATTGTCAGTTACCATGAAAATATTCACTGTTTATAAAAGATTTACTGGTAAGGTTTTTGATTTAATATCATTAAAAATCAAACGGATGTGTTGATGGTTCTTTTTGGCTCTTCAGCGTGCACGGAAAAGGTTATTCAGATAACTCCCGCGTTCTGCACAAAGCTATCCACAGAAAAGGTGAATAAGATCGATCTTTTTCTCGGTCATTGTTTATAACTTTGCCATTTTCTGTGAGTTATCCCGGCGATGATGGCTTAACCCCCCATGAATCCAGTGGTTTACCGCCTGTAAGGAGTGTGAAACAATCAGCTCATTCAAATTTTGCTTTGAGGTAGTCCGGTGATCGATGATGATGGCTACCGCCCGAATGTTGGTATCGTAATCTGTAACCGGCAGGGACAAGTGTTATGGGCCAGGCGCTTTGGACAGCACTCCTGGCAATTTCCTCAGGGAGGCATCAATCCCGGTGAAACCGCAGAACAGGCGATGTATCGCGAACTGTTCGAAGAGGTCGGATTACACCGGAAAGATGTTCGAATACTTGCTTCTACCCGTAACTGGTTACGTTACAAGTTGCCAAAACGTTTGGTGCGTTGGGACACAAAGCCGGTATGTATCGGCCAGAAACAAAAGTGGTTTCTTCTGCAGTTAATGTGTAATGACGCGGATATCAATGTGCAGCACAGCAGCACGCCCGAGTTCGATGGCTGGCGCTGGGTCAGTTTCTGGTATCCGGTGCGTCAGGTTGTCTCCTTTAAGCGCGACGTTTATCGTCGGGTGATGAAGGAATTCGCTGGCGTGGTGATGTCTATGCAGGAGAGTGCGGGGCAGCGAAATAATCCTGCCCATCGACGTAAGAGAGGATAGGCCACGCCCTTTATGCTCACTCAGTTGCGCGAAATTGTAGAAAAAGTGGCGAGTGCGCCGCGTCTCAATGAAGCACTCGACATCCTGGTTAATGAGATCTGTCTGGCGATGGATACGGAAGTCTGTTCCGTTTACCTCGCCGACCACGATCGTCACTGCTACTACCTGATGGCGACGCGCGGACTTAAAAAACCGCGTGGCCGCACCGTGACCCTGGCGTTTGACGAGGGGATCGTCGGTTTAGTAGGCCGTCTGGCCGAACCGATTAACCTTGCTGACGCCCAGAGTCATCCCAGCTTTAAATATATCCCCGCAGTGAAAGAGGAGCGCTACCGCTCCTTCCTCGGCGTGCCGATTATCAGCCGTCGCCAGTTACTGGGCGTGCTGGTGGTACAGCAGCGCGAGCACCGTCAGTTTGATGAAAGCGAAGAGTCGTTTCTGGTCACCCTTGCCACCCAGATGGCGGCATTGCTGTCGCAGTCGCAGATGGCTCAGCTGTTTGGTCAGTTCCGGCAGACGCGGGTGCGCGCAATTGCAGCTGCGCCTGGCGTGGCGGTGGCACCGGGCTGGGTGGATGAGACGCAGCCACTGCTCGATCAGGTTTCGGCTGCCTCAACGCTGGATGTTCATCGCGAACGTGAGCGTCTGTCGCTCGCCATGAGCGAAGCCACCAGTGAATTTCGTCGCTTCAGTAAACGCTTCAGCGCCAGCGCTCAGAAAGAGAGTGCGGCCATTTTCGACCTTTACTCTCACCTGTTAACCGATGCCCGACTGAAAAAAGATCTGTTCGATGAGATCGAACGCGGATCGGTCGCCGAATGGGCAGTGAAACAGGTGATCGAGAAGTTTGCTGAACAGTTTGCCAGCCTGACGGACACCTACCTGCGTGAACGCGCAGGCGATCTGCGGGTGCTGGGTCAGCGCCTGCTGTTTCACCTTGACGATACGCTGGTCGGGACCAATGCCTGGCCGGAACGCTTTGTGCTGGTGGCCGATGAGCTGACCGCCACCACTTTAGCTGAGCTGCCGCATGAGCGGCTGGCGGGCGTGGTGGTGCGTGACGGCGCAGCCAACTCCCATGCGGCGATTCTGACGCGCGCGATGGGGATCCCGACGGTCATGGGCGCTGACATCCAGCCTCATCAGCTCAACAAACGTTTGCTGATCGTCGATGGGTATCGCGGTGAACTGTTGATCGATCCCGAGCCGGTGCTGGTGCAGGAGTACCAGCGTTTGATCAGCGAAGAGAATGCGCTGAGCAAAATGGCGGAAGGCGTGGTCGATCAGCCCGGTGAGCTGAAAAGCGGCGAGCGCGTGCAGGTGATGCTGAATGCCGGCTTAAGCCCGGAGCATGAGCAGACGCTGGGCAACTGGGTGGATGGCATCGGTCTCTACCGCACCGAAATCCCGTTTATGCTGCAGAACGGCTTCCCGTCGGAAGAGGAGCAGGTGGCGCAGTATCAGGGCATGTTACAGCTGTTTCACAACAAGCCTGTGACGCTGCGTACCCTGGATGTAGGAGCAGATAAACAGCTACCCTACATGCCTATCAGTGAAGAGAATCCCTGTCTGGGCTGGCGCGGCATCCGCCTGACGCTTGACCAGCCGGAAATTTTCCTGGTGCAGGTGCGCGCGATGCTGCGTGCCAACGCCGCATCCGGCAACCTCAGTATTCTGCTGCCGATGATCAGCCATATCGATGAGATTGACGAAGCGAAAAAGCTGATCGATCGCGCAGGACGCGAAGTGGAAGAGATGCTGGGCTATACGATCCCCGCGCCACGCATCGGCATCATGATTGAAGTGCCGTCGATGCTGTTTATGATCCCGCATCTGGCGTCGCGGGTCGATTTTGTCTCGGTTGGCACCAACGATCTGACCCAATATCTGCTGGCGGTGGATCGCAACAACACCCGCGTGGCCAATCTCTACGACTCGCTGCATCCGGCGATGCTGCGTGCACTGAATACGATTGCGCAGGAAGCCCGTCTGGCCAATCTGGAATTGTGCCTGTGTGGTGAAATGGCTGGCGATCCAATGTGCGTGGCGCTGCTGGTCGGGCTGGGGTATCACCATCTCAGCATGAACGGCAAAAACGTACCACGGGTGAAATACCTGCTGCGCCATCTGGATCACGAAGAAGCGCAGCAACTCAGCGAGCAGGGTATGAATGCTCATACCGCCACCGAGGTTCGTCATCTGGTCTCGACCTTTATGGAGCGTCGCGGGCTGGGTGGATTGATCCGCGGCGGTCGCTAAGCGCCACTTCAGGCTATTTTATTTGCCATTCTGGCCCCGGGCAGTGCTCACACAGGCTGCTTTAGCAACCTGAACGCCCGTCAGGGCGGCCCTGAAGGGACGAGCACAGCGAGTAATCCTCACGTACTACGTGTACGCTCCGGTTGTTGCGCGCTTTTCGTGACCAGTCTGGTTGCAACAATGTACGCCTGACGGGTCAGACTCTGGGCGTTATCCGCGTTTACATTTGCGGGACAATTCACAAAACCGGCTGTGCTATGATGCGCAGCCTTAATTTATGTGCCTGACAACGCCCCTTTTCAGGGTTGAAAAATAGACGGTGAATGATGAATAACGGCTATATTGCATTTCCGCAGTTCGATCCGGTGATCTTCTCGATTGGACCGGTTTCGCTTCACTGGTACGGTCTGATGTATCTGGTGGGCTTTGTTTTCGCCATGTGGCTGGCTGTCCGCCGCGCCAATCAGCCGGGCAGCGGCTGGAAAAAAGAGGAAGTGGAGAACCTGCTTTATGCCGGTTTCCTGGGGGTCTTCCTGGGTGGACGCATCGGCTATGTGCTGTTCTACAACTTACCGCTGTTCCTGGAAAATCCACTCTATCTGTTTAAAGTCTGGGATGGCGGCATGTCGTTCCACGGTGGCCTCATCGGGGTGATTGTCGTCATGCTGGTCTTTGCCCGTCGCACCCGACGTAATTTCTTCCAGGTGGCTGATTTCATCGCGCCGCTGATCCCGTTCGGTCTGGGTGCCGGTCGTCTCGGCAACTTCATTAACGGTGAGCTCTGGGGCCGTGTCGATCCGGGCTTCCGCTATGCCATGCTGTTCCCTGGCTCCCGCAGCGAAGATGTCGCGCTGGCCGCCACCAATCCGCAATACCAGGCGCTGCTCAACACCTACGGCGTGCTGCCGCGTCATGCTTCGCAGCTCTATGAACTGGCGCTGGAAGGGATAGTGCTGTTTATCATCCTGAATCTGTTTATTCGTAAGCCACGCCCGATGGGCAGCGTCTCTGGCCTGTTCCTGATTGGCTATGGCGCCTTCCGTATTATCGTTGAGTTCTTCCGCCAGCCGGATGCCCAGCTTGGCCTGTTTGAAGGCGGAATCAGTATGGGACAGATCCTCTCTGTGCCGATGATTATTGCCGGTATTATTATGATGATCTGGGCGTATCGTCGTCGCCCGCAGCCACAATTTCGCGAGGAAAAATGAAACAGTATCTGGATTTAATGCAACATGTGCTGCACGAAGGCACGCCAAAAGCTGACCGTACCGGCACCGGTACGCTTTCAATTTTTGGTCACCAGATGCGTTTCAATCTGCAGGATGGTTTTCCGCTGGTCACCACCAAGAAATGTCATATCCGCTCGATTATTCATGAGCTGCTGTGGTTTCTGAAAGGTGATACCAACATCGGTTATCTCAAAGATAACAACGTCTCCATCTGGGATGAGTGGGCGGATGAGAATGGCGATCTCGGCCCGGTGTATGGCAAACAGTGGCGCAGCTGGGGAACGGCCAGCGGCCAGGAGATTGACCAGCTAAGCCAGGTGATGGAGCAGCTGAAGCGCGATCCCGACTCACGCCGGATTATCGTTTCTGCCTGGAACGTCGGCGAGCTGAGCGAGATGGCGCTGGCTCCTTGCCACGCGTTCTTCCAGTTCTACGTGGCGGACGGCAAACTCTCCTGCCAGCTCTATCAGCGCTCGTGCGACATCTTCCTGGGCCTGCCGTTTAACATCGCCAGCTATGCGTTGCTGGTACATATGGTGGCGCAGCAGTGCGATCTGCAGGTGGGCGACTTCGTCTGGACCGGCGGTGATACCCACCTCTACAGTAACCATCTGGAGCAGGCGCGCCTGCAGCTGACCCGCGAACCGCGTCCGCTGCCATCACTTGTTATCAAACGCAAACCGGCGTCGCTGTTTGACTATCAGTTCGACGATTTTGAGATTGAAGGCTACGATCCGCATCCCGCGATCAAAGCCCCTGTCGCCATCTGATTCGCGATAAAAGATAACGCCCTGGCACTTCGCCGGGGCTTTTTTTTGCCCGCAAACCGGTAAATCTGCGGCAACGCTCGCACGCTTCTGCCAATTCATGCTATTGGGGAAGATTCTCTGCGACGTGCTTTCCAGCCTGCCAAACCGCACCTTGTTTCATCTGTTCATCACCCGCACTCTGACACCATGAAAACAGCACACTTACGCGGTTTTACCCTGCCGGAACTGCTGCTGGTGATGGTGATTGCCGGCATGCTGAGCGTTGCCGCGCTGCATGGCTGGCAGCGCTGGCAACAGCGGCAGCAACTGCGCGACAGCGCTCAGCAACTGCAGGGATTCCTGCTTCGGCTGCGTGCCCAGGCCAACCGGCAAAATAGCGACCTGATTTTATGGTCACGGCCTGGCGATCCCTGGTGCATCGGTGCCGGAAGCCGCCCCGTTGCAGGCTGTGATAGCCGAAAACGGCTGCAATTCGTAGCGCCGCACGCTGGCGTTGCGCTCTATGACATCCGGGGTGAACCGGGCTTCTATGGCCGACGTAATGTGGCCCGGGCGGGCAGCATCGAGCTGGGTAACAGCGCCGGACGAATGCGGCTGATTATCTCGGCAAGAGCCCGTATTCGCCTCTGCATGACGGATGAGGAGACGTGCCGTTGAAAATGGCCGGATTCAGCCTGCTGGAGATGCTGATCGCCTTAGCAATCAGCGCCGTCGTGATGTTAAGTGCTGGCCGTTTTCTGCCGCTGCTGCTGGCAGAGAACGCCGGCGTGATGCAACAGGCGCAGCTGCGTCAGGAGTTACAGCAGATGATGGCGACACTGGAAAAAGCGGTGCGGCGTGCCGGTTATTGTCACGGTGAGTGTGGCAGTGGGGCGCTGCAAATCAGAGAGAACTGCCTGCTGCTGCGCTGGGATGAGAACAGCAACGGTAAATGGGAAGGGGTGAGCCATGCAGAGAGTGACTATTACGGTTATCGCCTGCGACAACAGCAGCTTGAGATGCAGCGAGGTGTTGACCAGTGTCAGTCAGCGGGCTGGGAGCGGCTCTCCGATCCCGCGTTTATGACGCTGGAGCAGTTCAGCGTCAGCCAGCAGGGCACGCAGGTCAGGATAGTGCTGCAGGCACGGGCCGGATGCTGGCTTGAAACGGTGGAGAGCTGGATTGAGGCAGAGAACCTGTGAAGCAGCGAGGCAGCAGCGCCCTGGGCATGGTGTTGATGATTATGGTCATCGGCAGCTTTACGCTGCATGCCAGCCGTAAGATGTCTGAGCAGGGAATGCGACTGCTGGCGGATGAGCAGCAATTTATTCAGGATTTCTGGCGGGCGCAGTCTGCGCTGCAATGGGGCTTCTCCCTGAGCTGGTCAGCCAGTGAGGCGGCCAGCTGTCAGCAGGATGATCGCCAGGGCTGGCGCAGCTGTTTACAACGAGGTGAAAAGGATGAAGGTCTGCTTAAAGGGGAGGCCAGCGGCAGTGGCATGGCAGTCTGGCAGTGGGTGCGGTTACGGGGCAATCAGATTACCGCGTTGCCGCACGGCTGGATTGACTACTGCCCGCTTACGCCCCCGGCCACCTGCCAGTAAGCGCGGTGGATTCAGCCTGCCGGAAGTGTTGTTTGCTCTGCTGTTAATGGCATTAAGCAGCAGCACGCTGTTGCACTATCATCGCGCACTGGCACTGGGATTCAGCCAGCAGTGGTATCAGCGTGAGGCATGGCGGGTGGCTGAGCAGCAACTGATGGGACATGAGAGCCCCGGCTGGACCTCAATACTGCAACAGCAGAGCGGCCCTTCAGGTTGCACACTGGATCGGGCTGACGTGACGGGGCCTTATCAGCGCAGTGCCACCCTGACGCGGCTGCGATGTTAACTCTTCCCGGTTGCCCTTTTGATGGGTTTCAACCGCGATACGCGGTAAAGTGACAGAGCCGCAATACCGCAGTCACGTTCTGAGTTATCACAGGAGTTTTCATGTTTCACGTTTATCACTCAAATCAGCTTGATGTGCTGAAGATTCTGGCGGCTGCGGTGATTAAACATGACCCTCTTGATGATCCTTTCGCCTCAGAAATGGTGCTGGTGCAGAGTCCGGGTATGGCGCAGTGGCTGCAGATGGAGCTGGCGCAAACCTTTGGTATTGCTGCTAATATCGAATTTCCGCTGCCCGCCAGTTTTATCTGGGAGATGTTCGTCCGCGTACTGCCCGATATCCCGGTAGAGAGTGCTTTCAGTAAGGCCAGCATGGGCTGGAAGCTGATGCACCGGCTGCCGGAGATGCTGAAGCATGAAGAGTTTACCTCTCTGCGTCACTATCTCCATGACGACGGCGACAAGCGTAAACTGTTTCAGCTCAGCTCCCGCGTGGCCGATCTGTTCGACCAGTATCTGGTCTATCGTGCCGACTGGCTCAACAGCTGGGAGCGCGGCGAAACCATTGAGGGGCTGGGCGAGGCGCAGCGCTGGCAGGCCGCACTGTGGCGCGATCTGGTGAGTTATACCCAGGCCCTGCGCCAGCCTGAATGGCACCGCGCCAACCTCTATGCGCGATTTATCCAGACGCTGGATCAGGCGAAAAGCACGCCGGAAAATCTGCCCAAACGGGTCTTTATCTGTGGCATCTCTGCGCTGCCGCCGGTCTATCTGCAGGCGTTGCAGGCGCTGGGACGTCACATCGACATCCATCTGCTGTTCACCAATCCCTGCCGCGATTACTGGGGCGATATTCAGGATTATGCGTTTCTGGCGAAACTGCAAAGTCGTCAGCGCCGACGTCATGGTGCTGATGAATCACGCGGACTCTTCCGGGATGCAGAGCAGGCACCGGCGCTGTTTAACGACGCTGGTGAACAGCAACTGACCAACCCTTTGCTCGCCTCCTGGGGCAAGCTGGGGCGTGACAACCTGTTTCTGCTCAGTCAGATGGAGTCAAACGACGACATCGATGCTTTTGTCGATGTGGAGCCGGACAACCTGCTGCACTGTATGCAGCACGATCTTCTCAATCTGCAGGATAACGCCATCATCGGACTGAATGCGGCGGAACTGGCACACAGCGATCAGAAGCGCTGCCTGGATCCGGAGGATCGATCAATTGCGGTGCAGGTCTGCCACAGTGCCCAGCGCGAAGTTGAAGTGTTGCAGGATCATCTGCTGGCAATGATGGAGGCCGATCCGACGCTGAAAGCACGTGACATCATCGTCATGGTGGCGGATATCGACGCCTACGCCCCTTTTATTCAGGCGGTGTTCGCCAATGCACCTGCCGATCGCTATCTGCCGTTTGCGATTTCAGATCGCCGTGCCAGTCAGGCTCATCCGGCCATTGTGGCGTTTTTGCATCTGCTGGCACTGCCGGACAGCCGTTTTGTCTCGGAGGATGTGCTGGCGCTGCTCGATGTCCCGGCGCTCGCTTCCCACTTCGCCATTGATGAAAGCGGCCTGCGTTTACTGCGGCGCTGGGTCAGCGAATCGGGGGTACGCTGGGGGCTGGATGATGCCAGCGTAGAAGCCCTGTCACTTCCGGTTACCGGCCAGCACACCTGGCGCTTTGGCCTGCAGCGTATGCTGCTGGGTTATGCGATGGAGAGCCACAACGGTGACTGGGAAGGAATTCTGCCTTATGACGAGTCGGGTGGTCTGGTGGGGGAGCTGGCGGGACATCTGGCCGAGCTGCTCTCCCGGCTTAATCACTGGCGGCAGCTGCTTGCCGAACCCCGGCCACTGGCGGCCTGGCTGCCCATGTGCCGGGAACTGCTCAATGCCTTTTTCAGGCCCGATGCAGAAACCGAGGCCGCCTTGCTGCTGGTGGAAGAGCAGTGGCAGCAATTGATTGAATATGGCATGGATGCGCGGTTTGAAGAGGCGATTCCGGTGGCGCTGTTGCGCGATGATCTGCGTAGCCGGCTTGATCAACAGCGCATCAGTCAGCGTTTCCTGGCGGGGCAGATTAACTTCTGTACCCTGATGCCAATGCGCTCCATTCCTTTTCAGCTGGTCTGTTTGCTGGGCATGAACGACGGCGTCTATCCCCGTACTTTAGCACCGTTAGGTTTTGATCTGATGCAGCAGCAGTCCCGCAAAGGCGACCGCAGTCGCCGCGATGATGACCGCTATCTCTTCCTGGAGGCGATGATTTCGGCGCAGCAGCAGCTCTATATCAGTTATATCGGCCGGGCGATTCAGGATAATACGGAACGCTACCCCTCGGTGCTGGTCACAGAACTGCTGGATTACATTGGACAGAGTTTTTATCTGGACGGTGATGGCCATCTTGAGCTGGATGAGAGTGCCGAACGGGTGCGGATGCACCTGCAGCACCTGCACAGCCGGATGCCGTTTGCCGCCGAGAATTTCCAGCCTGCTGCCAGACTGCAAAGTTTCGCCCGTGAGTGGCTGCCTGCTGCGCGAGGCGCGGGGCAGCCGCAGCCCGATTTTGTGCAGCCGCTGGAGGCGCCGTTAATTGACGCGCTGACGCTGGAGGCGTTCCTGCGCTTCTGGCGACATCCGGTCCGGGCCTGGTTCCACCAGCGGCTTGGCGTGAGTTTCTGGCTGGAGGAGAACGAACTGCCCGACAGCGAGCCGTTTGCGCTCGACAACCTTGAGCGTTATCAGATTAACGCGCAGTTGCTGAATGCCCTGGTCGAAGGCGAGGATACTCAGCGGCTTTATGCGCACCATCGTGCGGCCGGTAATCTGCCTTATGGCGCGTTCGGTGAGCTGTTCTGGCAGGCGCAGCGCGATGAGATGCAGGAAGTAGCGGCAGAAGTGGTCACCCAGCGCAGCGACGGCGAGAGCTGGGAAGTGAATCTGCAACTGGAGCAGGTCAGCTTAACCGGGTGGCTGACGCAGGTTCAGAGCGATGGATTGCTGCGCTGGCGGCCTGGCGTACTCAACATGAACGACGGACTGCTACTCTGGCTGGAACATCTGGTCTACTGCGCGCTGGGCGGCACCGGCAGCAGCCGGATGTTTGGCCGGCAGCAGAGCCGCTGGTGCTTCCTTGCTGTGCCGCAGGCAGAGGCGATTGCTGCGCTGAATGAGTATGTCACGGGGTATCTCGCGGGTATGCGTCAGCCGCTGATGCTGCTTAACAAAAGTGGCGGCGCATGGCTGACCGCCAGCTACGACAAAAAAAGTCAGCAGTTACTGACTGATGAGGCAACCCAGCTTAAGGCGCGTAATCGCCTGCTGACGGCCTGGTCAGGCAACTATCAGCTTGAGGGTGAAGGCAGCGATCCCTATCTGCAACGTCTTTGCCGGGTGCTGGATGAGCCACAACTACAGCAGATAACTGAGGCGGCACAGCGCTGGTATTTACCGGTACTGGCTGCACATCAGGATGATGAATAGCCGATCAGAAGGCGTTTTTGCTGACTGACTCATTACACAGAAATTTTGCTCTGCTTTGAGCCGCCGCGTCCGACATTGGCGGTTTATCGGGAAACGAGAGGGGTTTACATGCGGGTACACGCACGCTGGATAGCGGCGCTAATGTTAAGCCTGATGGCTTGCACAGCGCAGGCGCAGGAGCAGGCATCATCAGGCTGGCAGCCGGTTAACGACACTATTCGCAAAAGTGAACAGGATCCCCGCCACTATCAGGCTATCCGGCTTGATAATGGGATGACGGTGTTACTGGTTTCCGATCCTGTGGCACCGAAATCGCTGGCGGCGCTGACGCTGCCGATAGGATCGCTGGACGATCCCGATCAGCAGGCGGGACTGGCGCACTACCTTGAGCATATGGTGCTGATGGGTTCAAAGCACTACCCGCAGCCCGACAACCTGGCTGAATTCCTGAAAAAACATGGCGGCAGCCACAACGCCAGCACAGCCTCCTACCGCACCGCCTTTTATCTGGAAGTGGAAAATGACGCGCTGGAACCGGCGGTTGATCGCCTGGCGGATGCGGTGGCTGAGCCGCTGCTGGATCCGGTTAACGCTGACCGCGAGCGCCACGCCGTGAATGCCGAGCTGACCATGGCGCGCTCGCGCGATGGCCTGCGTATGGCACAGGTCGGCGCGGAAACCCTGAACCCGGCGCATCCGGCGTCACGTTTCTCGGGCGGCAATCTTGAGACCCTGAAAGATAAGCCAGGCAGCAAACTGCATCAGGCGCTGCAGGACTTTTATCATACGCATTACTCCGCCAATCTGATGAAAGCGGTGATCTACAGCAACAAACCGCTGCCGGAGATGGCGTCGATTGCGGCTAAAACCTTTGGCCGGGTGCAAAATCATGACGCCAGCGTGCCGGAGATTACGATGCCGGTGGTGACCGATGCGCAGCAGGGCATCATCATCCATTACGTTCCGGCTCAGCCGCGCAAGCAGCTCAAAATTGAATTCCGCATTGCCAACAACAGCGATCGGTTCCGCAGTAAAACCGACACGCTGATCAGCTATTTAATCAGTAACCGCAGCAAAAACACGCTGACTGACTGGTTGCAAAAACAGGGGCTGGCCGACGGGGTGAATGCGGGCGCTGACCCGATGACCGAGCGTAACAGCGGCGTATTTGCGATTACCGCGTCACTGACTGATAAAGGGCTGGCACAGCGCGACCAGGTCGTGGCGGCGATATTCAGCTACATCAATCTTCTGCGTCAGCAGGGGGATGATAAGCGCTATTTCGATGAAGTTTCGCATGTGCTGGCGCTCGACTTCCGCTATCCCTCAATTACCCGCGATATGGATTACATTGAATGGCTGGCCGACACCATGCTGCGCGTACCGGTTGAACATACGCTGGATGCACCCTATCTGGCGGATCAATACGATGCCGCCGCGATTAATGCCCGGCTGGAAGAGATGACCCCGCAGCATGCGCGTATCTGGTACATCAGCCCGCAGGAGCCGCACAACAAAAAAGCCTATTTTGTGGATGCGCCTTATCAGGTTGAGAAGATCACCCCACAAACCTTTGCAGACTGGCAGCAGCGCGCCAGCCAGATTACGCTGGCGATGCCCGTGCTGAACCCCTATATCCCGGACGACTTCACCCTGTTACCGTCAGACGGCAAAACGTATCAGCATCCGGTGAGACTGGATAACCAGGATGATATGCGTATTTACTGGATGCCCAGTCGTTATTACGCCAGCGAGCCAAAAGCGGCGATCACCCTGGCGTTACGCAATAAGCACACCATCAGTGATGCCCGTCAGCAGGTGCTGTTTGGCCTGAATGACTACCTTTCCAGCCTGGCGCTGGACGAGCTAAATTCACAGGCTTCAGTGGGCGGCATCAGCTTCTCAACGGGTGAAGATGAAGGGCTGGTGTTCAGCGCCAACGGCTTCACCCAGCGTCTGCCGACGCTGCTGAAGAAACTGGTGGAAGGTTATGCCACTTTCCAGCCGACAGAACAGCAGCTGGAGCAGGCTAAATCCTGGTATCTGGAGCGGCTGGACGCGGCGGAAAAGGGCAAAGCGTTTGAACAGGCGATTCAGCCGATGCAACTGCTGTCGCAGCTGCCATATACCCAGCGCGAGGCTCGCCGCAAGCTGGTAAGCACACTCTCACTTAAGGATGTTACTGACTATCGCGATACGCTGTTCCGCGACGCGACGCCGGAGATGCTGGTAGTGGGCAACCTCAGTGCTGACAGCGTGACGCAGCTGGGGCATGAGCTCAAACAGCAGATGCAGAGTCATGCGACCCGCGACTGGCTTAGTCAGTATGTCTCGATTAAAAAACCGCTGAAAGCCAACCTGCAACAAAAAGGCAGCAGCACCGACTCCGCTCTTGCCGCGCTCTATGTTCCACTGGGATACAGTGAATATCAGAGCATGGCGCACAGCTCCATGCTGAGCCAGATTGTGCAGCCGTGGTTCTACAATCAGCTGCGGACCAAAGAGCAGCTCGGCTACGCGGTGTTTGCCTTCCAGATGCCAGTGGGTCGCCAGTGGGGAATCGGCTTCCTGCTGCAAAGTAACAGCAAACAACCGGGCTGGCTGTTGCAGCGCTATCAGGCCTTCTACCCGCAGGCGGAAAAACGTCTGCGCAGTATGAGCCAGGCAGACTTTGCCCAGTATCAGCAGGCGATGATCAATGATTTGCAGCAGCGTCCTCAGACGCTCTTTGAGGAAGCGGATCGCTTTAGCCGCGACTTTGATCGGCAGAATGATCAATTTGATACCCGGCAAAAAATGACAGAGCAGGTTCAGCGGTTAACCCCGGCCAGCCTGGCAGACTTTTTCCGGCAGGCCGTGATCGAACATAAGGGCATGGTGATGACCTCGCAGATTGCAGGCACCGGCAATGGCAAAGTTGAGTTTGCCCGTCAGCCTGGCTGGAAAACCTGGAGTGAAGTGGCACAACTGCAGCAGTCGCTGCCGGTAAAGAGTGAGACCCAATGACGCAGTTACCTCCCGTATCGCTGAATCCTTTAACGCTGCCGCTCAGAGGCGAGCGGCTGATTGAGGCGTCAGCGGGCACCGGAAAAACCTTTACCATTGGTCTGCTCTATCTGCGCCTGCTGCTGGGGCTGGGCGGTGAAAACGCCTACAGCCGGCCGCTCTCTGTCGAAGAAATTTTAGTCGTGACCTTTACCGAGGCCGCGACCGCCGAATTGCGCGGGCGCATCCGCGAGAATATTCATCAGCTACGTCTGGCCTGTATCCGCGGCAAAAGCAGCAATCCGATGCACCAGTTACTGCTGGAGCAGATGCCGGATCTGAGTCAGGCCGCCGCGCAGCTGCTGGCTGCCGAGCGGCAGATGGATGAAGCCGCCATTTTTACCATTCACGGCTTCTGTCAGCGGATGCTGAATCTCAATGCCTTTGAGTCGGGCATGCTGTTCGAGCAGGAGTTGATTGAAGATGAGCAGGCGCTGCTGAAGCAGTCGGCCGCCGATTTCTGGCGTCGTCAGTGCTATCCACTGAGTCTGGATGTGGCACGGATCATCGCCGCAGAGTGGAGCGGGCCGGACAGCCTGCTGACCACGCTGCGCCCCTGGCTGCAGGGGGAGTCGCCGGGGCTGAAACGTCCGCCTGCCGCCGATGAGACGCTGGCATCACGCCACGCACGCAATCTGGCGCGCATCGAGGCCATCAAGCAGCAGTGGCAGGCGCTCAGCGCCGATGTTGAGGGCATTATCACTGCATCTGGCGTTGATAAGCGCAGCTACAGCAGTAAACATCTGCCCAACTGGGTCGCCCGCGTCACGCAGTGGGCCAGCAGCGACACGCTGGATTATCAGCTGCCCAAAGAGCTGGAGCGCTTTGGACAGCAGGTGCTGGAGGAGAAAACTAAAAAGGGTGAAGCGCCGCGTCATTCGCTTTTTGAGGCGATCGATCAGTTTCTGGCAGAACCGCTGTCGCTGCGGGATGTCATCATTGCACAGGCGCTGACCGATGTGCGCGCCACGGTGCAGCGCGAGAAACGGTTACGTGCACTGTTAGGCTTCGACGATCTGCTCAGTAAACTGGATGAAGCGCTGCAGCAGCCAGGTGGCGTTTTGCTGGCAGAAACCATCCGGGCGCGTTACCCGGTGGCCCTGATTGATGAATTCCAGGATACCGATCCGCAGCAGTACCGCATCTTCCGCACGCTCTATATTAATCAGCCTGAACAGGCACTGTTTCTGATCGGCGATCCTAAGCAGGCGATCTATGCGTTTCGCGGTGCGGATATTTTTACCTATCTGCGGGCCAGAAACGAAGTCAGTGCTCACTACACGCTGGATACCAACTGGCGTTCATCACCTGAGATGGTCGGGAGCGTCAACCGCCTCTTTTCTCAGCTCGATTCGCCTTTTCTGTTCTCGGCGATCCCCTTTCAGCCAGTTAAGCCTGCTGCGCCCAATCAGTCGCTGAAACTGATTTTTGACGAGCAGCAGCAACCGGCGTTACGGTTCTGGCTGCAGCCTGGCGAGGGCGTGGGTAACAGCGATTACCAGCAGTTTATGGCACAGCAGTGTGCGGCCGATATCAGCCGCTGGCTGGTGGCCGGACAGCAGGGGCGCGCCCGCCTGGGCAAAGGCGAGGCGCTGCAGCCGGTGCGGGCTTCCGATATCACCGTGCTGGTGCGCAGTCGTAATGAGGCCGGTTTAATCCGCGACGCGCTGAATGCGCTGTCGATTCCTTCGGTCTATCTCTCCAGCCGGGACAGCGTCTACACCACGCCGGAAGCGCGCGAACTGCTCTGGTTACTGCAGGCGATACAGGCACCCGAGCAGGAACGTCTGCTGCGCAGCGCGCTGGCGACCTCAATCTTTGCTATTGATGCAGCAACGCTCGACGCGCTGACACAGAATGAACGCGAGTGGGATGCGCTGGTGGAGCAGTTTGCCGTCTGGCAGCAGCTGTGGCATCAGCGCGGCGTGTTACCGATGCTGCGTGACGTGATGATCAAGCGGCAGCTTGCGGAGAATATGCTGGCCTCGGAGAACGGTGAACGTCGCCTGACCGATCTGATGCATCTGGGCGAACTGCTGCAGGAAGCTTCGGTGCAGCTGGAGAGTCCGCACGCCCTGGTGCGCTTCCTGGCGCAGCAGATTGCCCGGCCAAACAGCCAGGCCTCCAGCCAGCAGCTGCGTCTGGAAAGCGACCGCCATCTGGTGCAGATCATCACCATCCATAAATCGAAAGGACTGCAATATCCGCTGGTCTGGCTGCCATTTGCTGCCGGGTTCCGCGAGGCGGCCAGCGCGCTTTATCACGATCGCGACACGTTCACAGCACTGCTGGATGTGCAGGGTGATGCACAAAGTCTGGCGCTGGCCGAAGAGGAGCGCCTGGCGGAGGATCTGCGTCTGCTCTACGTGGCGCTGACCCGTTCGGTCTATCACTGCAGCGTCGGCATTGCGCCACTGATCAAAGGCACCCGCAAAAAAGAGGGCGAAAGCGACCTGCACAAGAGCGCGCTGGGCTACCTGGTGCAGCAGGGCGAGGCGGCGGATGCGCAGCAGCTCAGTCAGCGACTGAATGCGTTAACCGGTGAAGGGATTGCGCTGGTTGAAGAGGCTCTGCTGCCGGGAGAAATGTGGCAGGATGCGCAGCAGGGCGATGAGGTTTTAAGCAGCCGCGACATTACGCGCGCGCTGGCTGACGTCTGGCGGGTAACCAGTTATTCAGGCCTGCAACAGCATCACAGCTCGGCGCTGCTGGATGCGATGCCCAACTTTGATCTTGATGCAGCGGGCGAAGAAGAGAAGGGTGAAGAGGCTGCATTGACACCCCACCACTTTCCGCGCGGAGCGGCACCCGGTACGTTTTTGCACGGTCTGTTTGAGTCGATCGACTTTACCGAACCGCCGGACAGCGTCTGGCTGGAAGATCAGCTGCAGCATAATGGCTATCCGCTGAGCTGGTTGCCGGTTCTGGAACAGTGGATTGACCGGGTCTTACAAACGCCGCTCAATGCTGAGGGGCTGACGCTGTCGGCGATAAAAAGCAGCGAACGCCTGATTGAGATGGAGTTCTATCTGCCGATCAACAATCTGCTGACTGCGGCGGATCTTGACGCTCTGCTGCGCCGGCACGACAGCCTCTCTCAGCAGGCCGCCCCCCTGGATTTTCGTCAGGTGCGGGGCATGCTGAAGGGCTTTATCGATCTGGTCTTCCGCTGGCAGGGAAAATATTATCTGCTCGACTACAAATCGAACTGGCTGGGGGATAGCCACGCCGCTTACACGCCAGAGGCGATGGCACAGGTGATGATCGGCCACCGCTACGATCTGCAATATCAGCTCTATACGCTGGCGCTGCATCGCTATCTGCAGCATCGTTTGCCGGACTACGACTATCAGCGTCACTTTGGTGGGGTGTTTTATCTGTTTTTGCGCGGGATGGATGGCAGCTCGCCGGACAACGGCATTTTCGCCACCCGACCTGCTGAAGCCTTTGTGGAAGAAATTGATGCACTGTTTGGTGAAACCGGGGAGATGTTATGAGTGACATGCTGAGTCTGCTGCTGCAGGCGGTAGAGAAGCGTCTCCTGCGACCGCTGGATATACAGTTTGCCCAACTGGTGGCCCCGGAATCACAGCCTGGGCTGCTGCTCGCTGCGGCCTGCGTCAGCGCTGACGCGGGTGAGGGGCACGTCTGTTTACCGCTGAGCAACCTCTGCGAAGCGAATCTGTTCGCTGGTCGCCAGCCTGCGCTGGCTCAGGCGATCTGGCACGCCGCTGGTGCGCCGGAAGACTGGACAGCACGCTTTGCTGACTGGTCGGCTGTGAGTGATGGCAGCCTGGTTACGCCGCTGGTGCTGAGCAATCAGCGTTTATATCTGCATCGGCTGTGGCAAAGCGAAGGCCGGGTCGCCAACTTCTTCGCTGCGCAGGAAGTGAAAACTGCGTTTGATATGCATGCTGCAGGCGACGTGCTGAACAGCCTGTTTGACGACCAGCCGGAGAACTGGCAGAAAATTGCGGCGGCCGTGGCGCTGACCCGCAAGACTGCGGTTATTTCCGGCGGGCCGGGTACCGGTAAAACCACCACAGTGGCGAAACTCCTCGCTGCCCTGATTCGCCTGAATCCCGGTGCACTGCGGATTCAGCTGGCGGCACCGACCGGCAAAGCCGCCGCGCGGCTGACCGAGTCACTGGGCAGTGCACTGCAGGAACTGGCGGTCAGCGACGAAGAACGCCGGCGTTTTCCTGCCGAAGCCACCACGCTGCATCGCCTGCTGGGCGCACAGCCCGACACCCAGCGGCTGCGCTACCATGCCGGTAACCCACTGCACCTTGATGTGCTGGTGGTTGATGAAGCGTCGATGGTCGATCTCTCAATGATGGCAAAACTGATCGCCGCGCTGCCTGCCCATGCCCGCGTCGTGTTTCTGGGCGATCGCGATCAGCTGGCCTCGGTCGAAGCCGGTGCGGTGCTGGGCGACATCTGCCGCTGCACCGAAAGCGGCTACAGCCTGGCGCGGGCTGAACAGCTCGCGCTGCTGACCGGCTGCACACTGCAGGGCAGTGACGATGTGCAGGCACCCGCAGTCCGCGACAGTATCTGTCTGCTGCAGAAGAGTTATCGTTTTGATGACTCATCTGGCATCGGCCAGCTGGCAAAAGCGATCAATCGTGGCGATGCAGAGCAGGTCAGGGCGGTGTTTGCTGCGGCTTATGAGGATATCAGTTACCAGCCGCTGAACAGCGCTGACGCTTATCAGGCGATGCTGGATGAGGTAGCCCAGGGTTATCAGCCCTTCCTGCAGTTGATCAGACAGCAGTCGTCGCCCGCAGAAGTGATTGCCGCTTTTGGCCGTTATCAGCTGCTGTGTGCATTACGTGACGGGCCATTTGGCGTGCAGGGTCTGAACCAGCGTATTGAGCAGCGACTGATGCAGCTGCAGCGCATCCGTCGTCCTGGCATGGGCAGCCGCTGGTATGAAGGGCGTCCGGTGATGATCACCCGAAATGACAGCGCGCTCGGCCTGTTTAATGGCGATATCGGCATGACGATGCGGGATGAAGAGGGCAACCTGAAGGTCTTTTTCCCGCTGCCGGATGGATCGATCAAGGCGATTCAGCCGAGCCGGTTACCCTCACATGAAACGGCCTGGGCGATGACGGTGCACAAATCACAGGGCTCGGAGTTTGATCATACCGCGCTGGTGATGCCCACGCAGTTTCTGCCGGTGCTGACCCGTGAACTGGTCTATACCGCGATTACACGTGCACGGCGGCAACTGACCATCTACAGCGAACCCGGCGTATTTCAGCGTGCCGTGCAGCTGCAAACGCAGCGACGCAGCGGTCTGGTGGAGCGACTAGGGGAATCTGGCTGAGAAGAGAGGGGACAGACCACGCGGGGGGGCCTGTCCCTTACGGATTGAATCAGGTGAGATCGGCCATCAACACTTTTGAACGGCGCTGATAGTTATACATCTCTTTTTTACTCTCGGGCAGGGACTCAATATCTACCGGCGTAAAGCCGCGTTCCTGGAACCAGTGGATGCTGCGGGTGGTTAAAACAAACAGTTTTTCCAGCCCCATCTGGCGTGCCTGAAGTGCCACGCGCTGCAGCAACATCTCACCACGTGAAGAGCTGCGATAGTCAGGATGAACCGCCACACAGGCCATTTCGCCAATCTTTTCATCCATAAACGGATAGAGTGCTGCACAGGCGATGGTCAGATTATCGCGCTGAATGATGGTGAACTTATCAATTTCCATTTCCAGCTGCTCGCGCGAGCGACGCACCAGAATACCCTGCTGCTCCAGCGGACGGATCAGTTCGAGGATGCCGCCGATATCATTGATATTGGCGCGACGGATCTGCTCTGCCGACTCCATAACGATCTGGGTACCGATACCGTCGCGTGAGAAGAGCTCCTGCAACAGCGCGCCATCTTCCTGATAACTGATTAAATGGCTGCGGCGAACACCACTGCGGCAGGCTTTCACCGCCCCACGCAGGAAGCGAACGGTCCCGGAAAGATAATCGCCTTCCTTTTCAATCTCATCGATACGGGCCTGCGCATCATTCGGGAAGAGCTCGGAGATGATTTCACCCTCGCTGTTCAGCACGCCCTGCTCAGAGCAGAAGCCGATCATTTTCTCCGCTTTGAGTTTAATCGCCAGCTGGGTAGCCACTTCTTCCGAGGTCAGGTTAAAGCTTTCGCCGGTAACTGAAACCGCAACCGGGCCCATCAGCACAATCGCATCGTTATCCAGCTGACGATGAATGGCCTCTTCATCAATACGACGGATACGGCCGCTGTGACAGTAATCCACGCCATCATCCACGCCCAGCGGCTGTGAAATAATGAAGTTGCCGCTGACCACGTTGATATGCGCGCCCTGCAGCGGCGTGTTGTTGAGACTCATTGAGAGGCGGGCCGTGATATCTAACTGCAGTCGGCCGGCGGCCTGCTTCACTAACTCCAGCGATTGCGCGTCGGTGACCCGGGTAAACTTATGGTAAACCGGCTCCAGCTGCTGCTGAGCCAGGCTGGCATCAATCTGCGGTCGTGCGCCATACACCACGACGAGGCGAATGCCCAGGCTGTGCAGCAGACCGATATCATTAACGATGCCAGAGAAGTTCTCATGCTCAATCGCTTCGCCACCCAGCATGATGACAAAGGTTTTACCCCGGTGGGCATTGATATAGGGAACGGTATGGCGAAAACCCTGAACCAGTTCGGTACTACGTTCCTTCACGGCCAACCCTCAGTGAATGTTTATTCGTATTTTTTGTATTTTTATGCTTTTACGCCCGGTTTTGCAAGTCTTAATCCTGACGAAAATTTACGTTTTTCTGGGTGTCAAAGCCGCTAACAGCCTGCATTATTTAGGGTTTCCGGGGTGACATCATGCTGCGGATTGGATAAAGTTTTCGCCGCCATTTTAGTAACTGGCGCTTTTTTAGACATTACACAGCAGCTGGAGCGGCATGTCAGACGTTAATTCCCATTTTTCACGCAGACGATTTTTACAGGGGACGGGCGCCTTACTGCTGTTAAGCGTCAGCCGGACAGGGTTGGCGGCGAAGAACCACATTGTGGCGGTGCGTATCTGGCCCTCATCGACCTACTCGCGGATGACGCTGGAGTCCAATGTCGCGCTGAAGTACAAGCAGTTTGCGCTGAGCAATCCCGAACGCCTGGTGATTGATATTCAGGGGCTGCATCTCAATCCGGTTCTGAAAGGGGTAGATAAGCAGGTTCGGGTCGACGATCCCTTTATTAAAAATGCCCGTGTCGGTCAGTTCGACAGCAACACAGTGCGCGTGGTACTGGAATTAAAGCGCAACGTCGCGCCGAAGATCTTTAATCTCTCGCCGGTCGCCGGGATCAATCACCGGCTGGTGGTCGATCTCTATCCGAGCCAGAACCAGGTTGAGGACGATCCTCTGCTGGCTCTGCTGAAAGATTATAACCAGGGCGATCTGGAGAAAGATGAAGGGGTGCAGGCGCCCTTACCCGGCAAAGCGGGGCGCGATCGTCCAATCATTATCATGATCGATCCCGGTCACGGCGGGGAAGATCCGGGCGCGCACGGCAAATATAAGACCCGCGAGAAAGATATTGTGCTGAAGATTGGACGGCGACTCAAAGCGCTGATCGATAAAGAGTCCAATATGAAAGCCTATATGACGCGCAATGAAGATGTCTTTATTCCGCTGCGCGTCAGGGTTGCCAAAGCCCGTAAACAGCGTGCCGACCTCTTTGTGTCGATCCATGCGGATGCCTTTACCAGCCGCGCGGCACGCGGCTCTTCAGTGTTTGCCTTATCAACCAGCGGTGCCACTTCGGCGGCGGCTCGTTTCCTGGCTCAGACTCAGAATGAATCAGACCTGATTGGCGGCGTCAGCAAAAGCGGTGACCGCTATCTCGATCACACCATGTTCGATATGGTGCAGCGTCAGACGATTCATGACAGCCTTAAATTCGGCAAAGAGGTGCTGCATCGCATGGGGCGCATCAACCATCTGCACAAACGCACCGTGGATCAGGCCGGATTTGCGGTGCTGAAAGCCCCTGATATCCCGTCAATTCTGGTAGAGACAGCGTTTATCAGTAATGTGGAGGAGGAGCGCAAGTTGCGAACCACCCGTTACCAGCATCAGGTGGCAGAGGCGATTCTGAACGGCATCAAAGCGTATGTGGAGAGTGGGGCTGCACTGGCCCATCGGTAAGGGAGTGCGGGTAGCCGGGCTATCCGCGCGCTTTTCAGGGCAGAGAGAGGCTGAAGCGGCTTTTGGGAACGTCAGAAACAAAAAAACACCCTTTCAGGTGTTTAAATGATTGGTTGCGGGGGCCGGATTTGAACCGACGACCTTCGGGTTATGAGCCCGACGAGCTACCAGGCTGCTCCACCCCGCGTCCGTATCATACTTTTTTCACATTGTGACTTCTGTAAAACAACTGCAGAAGTATTGGTTGCGGGGGCCGGATTTGAACCGACGACCTTCGGGTTATGAGCCCGACGAGCTACCAGGCTGCTCCACCCCGCGTCCGTATTGCTTCTATTACTTTTACTTCTCACATTGTGACTTCTGTAAAACTGCTGCAGAAGTATTGGTTGCGGGGGCCGGATTTGAACCGACGACCTTCGGGTTATGAGCCCGACGAGCTACCAGGCTGCTCCACCCCGCGTCCGTGGAAGCGCACTATACTCTCCGCGCTAATTCATGCAACCCCTTTTTGCAGATAAAAGCCAAATTAACAGCCAGTTGCTGAAGGATTCAACCATCTGGTTAATTATTAAACTGATATGCGTGACGTCTGAGCGGATGCATTTCATTCTGTCGGGGGCTTTGCTATCGTCGCGGGGCGAACAGTTATAAAAAGAGAAGATAATGAAATCACATTGGGTGAAGTATGCACTCACTGGCGCGTTAATAACGCTGCTGGCGGCCTGTAGCTCCAAACCGACCGATCGCGGTCAGCAATATAAAGATGGCAAACTGGAACAACCGCTGGCGCTGGTGAATCAGCCCAATGCCAAAGGCGCACCAGTTAATGGCAGAGACTTTGGCGAGCAGGTCCGTCAGATTCAGTCCGCCTCATCCGCCCTGTATAGCCGTCAGAACGGCACCTATAGCGCGATTGAGAGCTGGCTGATGGCGGGTGCCGATACCCGACAGCTTCGTCAGTATGGGCTTAACGCCTGGCAGATGGAGGGAACGGATAACTACGGTAACGTGCAGTTCACCGGTTACTACACGCCGGTAGTAGAAGCGCGTTATACCCGTCAGGGTGAATTCCAGTATCCCATCTACCGCATGCCACCGCGCAAACGCGGAGAAAAATTACCGAGCCGCGCCTCTATCTATAGTGGCGGACTCGATGACCGCTACATCATCGCCTACAGCAATTCCCTGATTGATAACTTCATGATGGATGTGCAGGGCAGTGGTTATGTCGACTTTGGCGATGGCCGCCCGATGACCTTCTTTGGTTACGCCGGTAAAAATGGCTGGGGTTATCACAGCATTGGCAAAGAGCTGATCGATCGCGGTGAAGTGAAGCGCGAAGATATGTCGATGCAGGCGATTCGTCAGTGGGCGCAGGAGCACTCACCGCAGGAGGTCCGTGCGCTGCTGGAAACCAACCCATCATTCGTCTTCTTTAAGGCTGAGCCATTTACGCCGGTGCGCGGTGCCAGCGCAGTTCCGCTGGTGGCGAAAGCCTCCGTTGCGTCTGACCGCTCAATTATTCCGGCGGGCACCGTACTGCTGGCTGAAGTGCCGCAGTTAAATGAGAAGGGCAAATTCAACGGCAAATATGAGATGCGCCTGATGGTGGCACTCGACGTGGGTGGCGCGATTAAAGGCCAGCACTTTGATATCTATCAGGGTATCGGCCCGGACGCCGCGCATCTGGCGGGCTTCTATAATCACTACGGACGCGTCTGGGTAATCAAAGCCGCGCCGGGTGCCGGACAACCGCTGTTCTCCAGCCCGCAAAACGGTAATAATGGTTCACTGCTTCTCGGCGCTAACTAATTTCTTCTCTGCGGGCCTTCGGGCCCGCACGACGTAACAGGTTCAACTATGAAAGTGTTAAATGACGCCTGGCATCAGCGCTTTGGCGGCACGGCGCGTCTCTATGGCCAGGATGCGCTGCAACGTTTTGCTGACGCACACTTCTGCGTCATCGGTATTGGCGGTGTCGGATCCTGGGCGGCGGAAGCGCTGGTGCGCACCGGGATTGGTAAAATCACCCTGATTGATATGGATGATGTCTGTATTACCAACACCAACCGACAGCTTCATGCGCTGCAGGGCAACGTCGGCAAAGCTAAAACGGACGTGATGGCAGAACGACTGCGTGCGATTAATCCTGACTGCGAAGTGATCTGCATTGATGACTTTATTACGCCAGAGAACACCGCCGAACTGATGGCAGCCGGTTTCGACTATGTGATCGACGCTATCGACAGCGTGCGACCGAAAGCGGCGCTGATCGCCTGGTGTCGCCGGAATAAGATCCCGCTGATCACCACCGGTGGCGCGGGTGGGCAGATCGATCCCACTCAGATCCAGGTCGCCGATCTGGCGAAAACCATCCAGGATCCGCTGGCGGCAAAGCTGCGCGAACGACTGAAAAGCCTGGGCGTGGTGAAAAACAGCAAGGGCAAACTTGGCATCGACTGCGTCTTTTCTACCGAAGCGCTGGTCTATCCGCAGGCTGATGGCAGCGTCTGTGCTTCACGCAGCACAGCGGAGGGGCCGAAGAGAATGGATTGCACATCCGGCTTTGGCGCGGCCACCATGGTGACCGCCACCTTCGGCTTTGTTGCCGTCTCGCATGCACTGAAGAAGTTTCTGGCGCGTGCTGCCCGTCAGGACGCCGTCAGCGCCTGACGCGCGGCGTGCTCCACTGCGGCGGCCAGCGCCTGCAGGCCGCTGCTGCGGGAGGCACTGAGCTGGGCGCGCAGGCCCAGTTCATCAAACAGTTTTAAGGGATCCATCGCCAGCAGCTGTTGCGGCGTCTGGCCCTCGACGGCGGTCAGCAGCACGGCCAGCAGACCGCGCACAATACGTCCTTCACTGTCACCATAGAAATGCAGCGTGCCATCCTCGCATAACTGGCTGCCCAGCCAGACCCGATTTTCACAACCGCTCAGTTCAATTTCCGCTGTTTTCAGTTCCCCGGGTAAGTCAGGCAACTGGCGGCTCAGCTGGATCAGCTGACGATAACGATCTTCCCACTGATGAAAGCGGCCAAAGCTCTCTTTCAGGCTGGCAACGGTAATCTGTTCGCCAAACGGGTGTGGCGCTAACGGCGATGAATGCATAATCAAAACTCCGATAACAGCGAGATGGCGCTCTTCATAGCGCGCACCAGCGCATCAACATCCTGCAGATTATTATAGGGTGCAAAAGAGGCCCGCAGCGTGCCGCTGACGCCCAGCGCCGCCAGCAACGGCTGCGCGCAGTGCTGGCCAGCGCGCAGGGCGATTCCCTGCTCAGCCAGCAGCGTCACCAGATCGCTGTGATGCAGGCCAGCGAATTCAAATGCCAGCAGGCTGGCATTTGAACAGCGGAAGCTGCGGAAACCGGGTAATTCCGCCAGCTGCTCTTCCGCCAGCGTCGCAAGCTGCTGACTCCAGCGCTCCGCTTCGGGCAGATCGTACTGTGCCAGCCAGCTCAGTGCTGCACTCAGGCCCACCACGCCCGCCACATTCGGGGTGCCAGCCTCAAAACGCCACGGCACCGGCTGCGGCGTGAATCCGCTGAAATCGACATCCGTTATCATCTTACCGCCGCCCTGCCAGGGCTCCATCGCCTCCAGCAGTTCCGCTTTGCCATATAACGCGCCAATGCCCATCGGGCCGTAAATCTTATGTCCGGAAAAGGCGTAAAAGTCGATATCCAGCGCCTGTACGTCAGGCGGACAATGCACCACGCCCTGTGCGCCATCGACCATCACTTTCGCGCCCACGGCGTGAGCGAGCGGGATCGCCTGAGCGAGTGCGGGACATCCGCCGGTGACGTTCGACATCTGTCCGACCGCCAGCAGGCGGGTACGGCTGTTGAGCAGGGCGGGCAGCTGGCTGATATCCGGCAGGCGATCCGCGCCTAACGGCCATTTTACGACGCGGGCACCGCACGCCTGCGCAGCCATCAGCCAGGGCACCAGGTTGGCGTGGTGTTCTGCCTCGCTGACCACAATCTCATCACCAGGCTGTAAGCGCGGGCGCAGCCAGCTGTTCGCCACCAGGTTTATCGCTTCGGTGGTACCGCGCGTCCAGACAATCTCACGATCGTCAGCGGCGTTAAGCCAGCGGGCAACCTGGTTGCGCGCCTGCTCATAGCGATGGGTTAAGGCCTGGGCGGCGGCAAACTGGCTGCGATGGACTGTACCCGCGCTGAGGCTGTAAAACTGCTGCGTGCTGTCGATGACGGCCTGCGGCTTCAGCGTGGTCGCTGCGCTGTCGAGATAAACGCCTGCGTCGGCGAGTGCGGGAAACTGCTGGCGAAATGCGGTGGGATTGAATGCGGTCATGCCTGGTCCATGATAAGAAAAATTAGGACCACACTGAAAGAATGGTCTGCGTCTGGCAAAGCTGGAAAAGCGCGTTATGCTGAATATTGCAAGGTTTGAACCAAACCCGCATAACGATCGGACGTTTACTAGTCGATCTCACTTATCGGCTGCCTCTGGTTAGCGTAACGCGGGTGGTTTGATGCAATCAATCTACAAGGAGATAGCAGATGAAAAAATTAACCGCAGTACTGGCCGTGTGTACCCTGGCTTTTACCCTGAGCGCCTGTTCAAGCAATTACGTGATGCATACCAATGATGGTCGCACCATTGTGGCTGCCGGCAAGCCTAAAGTCGATAACGATACCGGCATGATCAGCTATAAAGATGCGAATGGCAACGAGCAGCAAATCAACCGCTCTGATGTCAAAGAGATGGTAGAGTCTGGCAACTAAGCAGCAAAAAAAAAGCACCGCAATTTGCGGTGCTATTTAAAAATCACTATGGACAGACAGGGTAAATCTACAGGAATTAAGAGTTCGATCCGCAATCGTCGGATCAAAAATTGCAAACACAACATCACGACCACAAGCCAAAAGCTTTCAGAAAATCTGCGAACTCACTCACAAATCTAAAAACTTTTCGTTCCGGCTCAGGAAGTGCGGCAACTATAGGTATTTGCTGGAGGTTCCTCAACGGACAAATTATAATGCCTCGGATTAAAAATTCTAATACGTAAACGCTTTGTATAAGCCAGCGTATTTTTTGCCGATCCGGATACGGAAAACCATGTCGAAACGCCTTCCTCCTCTCAACGCACTGCGTGTTTTTGATGCAGCTGCACGCCATTTAAGCTTTACCAAAGCCGCAGAAGAGCTGTTTGTCACCCAGGCTGCTGTAAGCCATCAGATTAAATCTCTGGAAGATTTTCTGGGGTTAAAGCTATTTCGCCGGAGGAATCGTTCGCTATTGCTGACCGAAGAAGGACAAAGCTACTATCTCGATATCAAAGAGATTTTCTCGGCAATCAACGAAGCGACCCGCAAACTGCAGGCGCGCAGTGCCAAGGGTGCGCTGACCGTTAGTTTACTGCCGAGCTTTGCCATTCAGTGGCTGGTTCCCCGCCTCTCCAGCTTTAATATGGCTTATCCGGGAATCGATGTGCGTATCCAGGCGGTTGACCGCGACGAAGAGAAACTGGCCGACGATGTCGACGTGGCGATTTTTTACGGTCGGGGTAACTGGCCCGGCCTGCGGGTTGAAAAACTTTATGCCGAATATCTGCTGCCGGTCTGTTCACCGTCGCTGATGACCGGGGATAATCCGCTGAAAACGCCGATGGATCTGTCGCGTTTTACTCTGCTGCATGATGCCTCCCGCCGGGACTGGCAATCTTATATCCGGCAACTGGGCCTGCAGCATATCAATGTGCAGCAGGGGCCAATCTTCAGCCACAGCGCCATGGTATTGCAGGCGGCGATTCATGGTCAGGGCGTGGCGCTGGCGAATAACGTCATGGCGCAGAGCGAAATAGAAGCCGGGCGATTAATCTGCCCGTTCAATGATGTATTAGTCAGTAAAAACGCTTTTTATCTGGTTTGTCATGACAGTCAGGCAGAACTGGGTAAAATAGCCGCCTTCCGGCAGTGGATCCTGGAAAAAGCTGCAACCGAACAAGAAAAATTCCGCTTTCGCTATCAACAATAACGTATTGATTTATTTGCATTCAGATGCAAAAGGACTCTGAGGATCGGTTAATGTCCAGTCGTGCCATGTTTGTTTTTTCGGCTATCAGCGGATTTCTGCTGGTGGCTTTTGGCGCATTTGGTGCCCACGTTTTGAGTCAGTCGCTTGGTGCGGCTGAAATGGCCTGGATTCATACCGGGCTGGAATATCAGGCTTATCACACCTTAGCGGTGATGGGGCTGGGTGCTGCGATGTTACGCCGCGCCAATATCTGGTTTTACTGGAGCAGTGCGCTGATGGCGCTCGGCACCGTGCTGTTTAGTGGCAGCCTCTATTGTCTGGCGCTGTCACATCTGAAGTTTTGGGTTTTTATCACCCCCGTGGGCGGGGTCTGTTTCCTCGCCGGTTGGGTATTGATGTTGATTGGCGCGCTGCGTCTTAAACGAAAGGCAGAACGCCATGAATAAAGTTTTACTCTATTGTCGTCCCGGTTTTGAAAAAGAGTGTGCGGCGGAAATCAGCGCCAAAGCGGCTGAACGTGAAATCTACGGCTTTCCACGGGTTAAAGATGACTCTGGCTACGTGCTGTTCGAGTGCTATCAGTTTGAAGATGCCGAGCGGCTGGCACGTGAGTTGCCGTTTGACGAGCTGATTTTTGCCCGTCAGATGCTGGTCGTCGGCGAAATGCTGCGTGACCTGCCGCAGGAAGATCGCATTACCCCGATTGTCGGCATGCTGACCGGCGTAGTGGAAAAGGGCGGCGAACTGCGTGTTGAAGTGCCAGACACCAACGAAGCCAAAGAGCTGACTAAGTTCTGCCGCAAGTTCACCGTGCCGCTGCGCTCGGCACTGCGTGAAAGCAAGATCCTGTTGAATTATGAGAGCCCGAAGCGCCCGGTCGTGCATGTGTTTTTCATCGCACCGGGCACCTGTTACGTCGGCTACTCCATCCGGGAAAACAGCTCGCCGTTTTACATGGGTATTCCACGCCTTAAGTTCCCCTCCGATGCGCCAAGCCGTTCCACCCTTAAGCTGGAGGAGGCGTTTCACGTCTTTATCCCTGCGGATGAGTGGGATGAGCGTTTAGCCAGCGGCATGTACGCCGTGGATCTCGGTGCCTGTCCGGGCGGCTGGACCTATCAGCTGGTTCAGCGCAGCATGATGGTGTATGCGGTGGACAACGGACCGATGGCACCGAGCCTGATGGATACGGGCCAGGTGATGCACGAGAAAGCGGATGGCTTTAAATTCCGTCCGCCACGCACCAACATCAGCTGGCTGGTGTGTGACATGGTGGAGAAGCCGGTGCGTGTGGCTAACCTGATGACCGACTGGCTGGTCAACGGCTGGTGCCGTGAAGCGATCTTCAACCTTAAGTTGCCCATGAAAAAGCGCTATGAAGAGGTGACGCAGAATCTGGCCATGATGCAGGAACGATTCGATGATAATGGTATTAACGTGCAGATTCGCGCTCGTCAGCTTTACCATGACCGCGAAGAGGTGACCGTACATGTGCGCCGAATCTGGGCGGCTGCCGGTGGTCGTCGCGACGAACGTTAATCGCCGGGCTGAGTGCAAGGGCACTCAGCCGGTATAACGCAGCGTATTCAGATTGCCCTGCAGCACCAGATCCCGCTTCAGGGTTGCGACCTGACGGCTGATCTCTGCCATCTGCTGACCCTCAGCGAGCTTCTCCCGCCATCTGGCTGGCACCTGATCCAGTTGCTGATAGATCCCTTCAAGCGTGTGAAACTCTGTTAGTAGCTGTTTCGCGCTTTTCGGACCGATGCCGGTGATGCCCGGAATTTTACTGCTGCTGATGCCGCACAATCCCCAGTAGTCGGGTAACCGCTGGGGCGCCACACCAAATTCAGCCTCGATAAAAGGCAGATCAAGCCAGCGTTTCTGGAAGTAGTCGCGGATGCGGATCTCGGGTGCCAGCAGCTGACAGTAGCCTTTGTCGGTTGAAACAATGGTGGCCTGATGTCCGGCCTGAGCCATTTTCACCGCCAGCGTCGCCGCTAAATCGTCCGCCTCATCCTCGCCCGCTATCCAGCAGCTTACGCCTGCGGCGCGAAAGGCCTCCTGTAACGCCGGCATCTCTGCCTTTAAATCGTCTGGCATCGGCGGGCGACCGCTTTTGTAATCGGGTAGCAGCTGATGACGCCAGCCCTGATGACGCGCTTCGCCATCAAATACCGCCACCGCATGAGTCGGATGGGCGTGACCCAATATCTGGCGCAGCGCAGCCACGCAGCCTTCGACACAGGGGGAGCCCTGTACCGCATGCAGACGGCGAATCAGATTCAACGCGTCAACAATAACAAGATGAAGAGCCATGAGAGTATGGGCAGCCCGGGGGCTGCCTCCTGGTTTATTTGATAATTTCGTAGCAGGGAATGTAGGCGGTGCCTGGCAGTTTCATGCGTTGCTGTGCAACGAATCCCTGCAGCAGCTCATCCATGCGGTGCATGATGTCGGGGTCGCCATGCAGTTTGTAGCGTCCCTTCTCGCGGATTTCGCGGATGCCCATCTCTTTGACGTTACCGGCTACGATACCTGAGAAGGCGCGGCGCAGGTCAGCAGCCAGCTTTTCGGGTGGCTGATTGGTGTAGAGATTGAGATTCGCCATATTTTCATGGGTTGGCAGGAACGGCACCTGCAGATCGGGTTCAATGCGAATCGACCAGTTAAAGCTGTAAGCATCGCCGGTTTCGCGACGATTCTCTTTTACCTGCGGCATCGCTTTCTTCATCAGACGCGCCACTTCGGCTGCATCGTTGATGATGATCTGATAATGCTTACGCGCCTGTTCGCCCAGGGTGTTAACGATGAAATCATCCAGCACGCGGAAGTAGTCGGCGCTCTCTTCCGGCCCGGTCAGGATCAGCGGTAATACCTGATCGCTGTTCTGCGGATTCATCAGGATGCCCAGCAGATAGAGCAACTCTTCTGCGGTCCCTACGCCGCCCGGGAAAATGATGATGCCATGGGCAATGCGCACAAAAGCTTCCAGACGTTTTTCGATGTCCGGCATGATGATCAACTCATTCACCAGCGGATTCGGCGGTTCTGCCGCAATGATGGAGGGTTCGGTCAGGCCGATAAAGCGGCTGTCACGATAGCGCTGCTGAGCATGGCCTACGGCGGCCCCTTTCATTGGCGCTTCCATCACACCCGGCCCGCAGCCGGTACAGATGTTCAGTTCACGCAGTCCAAGCTGAGTTCCGACATTGCGGCAATACTGGTACTCAACGGCGTTGATCGAGTGACCGCCCCAGCAGACCACGGTGTTGGGATACTCGCCGATGTGCAGTGCCCGCGCGTTACGCAGAATGGAAAACACGGTGTTGGTGATAGTGGCGGAGTCATTTTCTTCAGCCGCAGTGAACCGACCCGGCATGTTGAGCTGACCGCTGACAAACAGGATGTCACGCAGCACCGCAAACAGGTTAGCCTGCAGTGAACGGATGATGCGGCCATCCACAAACGCCTCTTCCGGTGGATTGATCAGCTCCAGTTTGACGCCGCGCTCACGGCGCAACACATTGATGTCGAAATTTTCAAAGCGGGAGAGCAGCTCCTGGCTGCTGTCAGTCTGGCTGCCGGAGTTAAGCACGGCAAGAGAGCAGTTGCGAAACAGCTGGTAGAGGTCGCTGCTGGCTGTGCGCTTGAGCATATCGACTTCCAGCTGTGAAAGCAGATCCATTGAGCCAAGAGGGCTGATATGGGTAATCAAATGAACTCCTTTACACCCGCCTGGGTGCGTGTTGGCACTGCAACGGCAGTGACGAAAATCCCTGGTCGGCCACCCGCAGGTAGCCGCCATCACCAGAGTAGCCTTGTCGGCCCGCACAGCTCAAGCGGAACTGCGCTTAGTGCACGCAGCCTGCGAGAAGTCTCGCAAACTACTGACGGACCAGCCGCGAAAAACCGGGCGAGAAGGGCACATTAGTGCGCCATGGATTGATATCCAGTCCGCCACGACGGGTGTAGCGTGCATACACAGTCAGCGCTTCCGGATGGCAGAAACGCATCACATCATTAAAAATGCGTTCGACACACTGCTCGTGAAATTCGTTGTGCTGGCGGAATGAGACCAGATAGCGCAGCAGCGCTTCACGGTCGATACGCGGGCCTTTATAACGAATCATCACGGAGCCCCAGTCGGGCTGATTGGTAATCAGACAGTTTGACTTGAGCAGGTGGCTGACCAGCGTCTCTTCAACGATTTCGCTGCCCGCAGCATCGGCCAGATAGTCAGCATTGAAGCGGTAATCCTCTATGGCGATATCCTGCTCATCAATACAAACCCCCTCAAAATGGCCGATGGGCTGACCTTCCACTTCATTGAGACGGAACAGCGCGACCCGCGCTTCACCTTCAGCACAGGCACTCAGGTCACGCTCCAGCGTCTGACGAACCTCGCCCCAGTCGGCAAAGCGGGTCTGGTTGAAACTGTTAAGGTAGAGCTTGAAGCTTTTTGACTCGATAAGGTTGCGGCTCTGCGCATCGAGCACCACTTCGCCAACGGCAACCTGTGGCAGACCTTTGCTGTTGAGCCACGAGAGTTCATACAGGGTCCAGATATCACTGCCGGTAAAGGGCAGGCTGTCGGGAAACAGGCCAAGTGGTTCACGATTCAGGCTGCGCGGCACCGCCTGCAGTAAGCTGTTGTCATAATGATCGTGATAGGCTGTGGGTTTGCCCAGCGTCAGGTTGCTGAGTGCCTGATCCTGTTCGTGAGTAGTCATTGCGGTTACCACCAAAATTAATCAAAGTGGCTAAGTGTAACCCATCAGAAGTGAGAATATGAATGATGCAGCAAACTGCCGCCGCGTTGCGCGACTTTACCACCCGATACTGCCAGCAATGGCTTCAGCAGGCCGGGCATGCGCCGGCCAGCAGCGATCTCTTTGGTGTACCTTCGCCCTGTGCCCTGGAGGATCGCGATCAGCGGGTCGTCTGGCAGCCGCAGCCTTTTACTCTGCCACAGACGCTGGATGCGGTTGAGCGGGCGATCGACATCCAGCTCCAGCCGCAGATCACGGCTTTCTATACCACGCAGTTTGCCGGCGATATGCAGGCCAGTTTTGGTGAGAATCAGCTGACACTCTTACAGGTCTGGAGTGAGGATGATTTCCTGCGGTTACAGGAGAATCTGATCGGGCATCTGGTGATGCAGCGCCGCCTTAAACAGTCGCCTACGCTGTTTATCGCCACCACCGAGTCAGAACAGGAGATCATCTCGCTTTCTAATCTCAGCGGCGAAGTGATTCTGGAGCAGCCCGGCGGTAAACAGCGTGTGAAATTAGCGGAAACGCTTGAGATATTTCTTAAGTCATTACAACCGGTTATCATCTGAGTTGCAGTGATTTGCCCCTGGTCTTGTGAGACATCTCTTACACGTGCTGTGAGAGATCGCTATATAACAGGTGAGACTTCCGGAAGGCTGAGATGTAAAAATATTGTGAATCATCAACTTAATGGCGTTTATCTGAATTTACGCCGCACATTTCGTAAAGTTCTGCTGTGAGTACCTTGTGCGCGTAACGAGTTCTGTCAAAATGTTTCGCACTGCAGGAGGCTCAGGAAAAAGATATCGTCAGGATGATGATAAGCCATGAGGCAGGAACGTAACGGAGCTTACGGCACACGGAAGGTTTCAGGATGAAACAGGATCGCTCAGGATTGAGCAAGGGACACCTCCAGGATGGAGAATGAGAACCCCCTCAGAAGAGGTGGTGGGCCAGGATGCTAAGGATACATCAGGACGATGCGCGACAGGAGTTCGCACTGGACAAGTTGTCATGGAAGAGCAGGGAGCATTAACGTGGCGGGATGGCTGCAAACGAACCGGGAGCACTGTTTATACAGTGCTCCCTTTTTTTGTGCCTGTGCCAACAAGTGATATGCTTGCCGCCCATTTTTGACTGCTCGCGGAGGTGGCGCATGACGCCTGAACAATTGATTA
Source organism: Pantoea agglomerans NBRC 102470 (assembly GCF_001598475.1). GTDB lineage: Bacteria > Pseudomonadota > Gammaproteobacteria > Enterobacterales > Enterobacteriaceae > Pantoea > Pantoea agglomerans. Next base: position 84,095 of record NZ_BCZA01000004.1, on the reverse strand, counting down.
CGCAACGGCTGGAACAACTGGAAGCGGTGATGCGTGAGCATCATCTCTGGCAGAGTACCCCGCCGGCCGAGGGGGCGCTCGAGAGCCGCGAACCCTTTTGCCTGGATACACTGGAGCCGCTGCAGTGGCTCCAGTGGGTGTTAGTCCCGCGGATGCATGCCCTGATTGCGGCCCGACATCCGTTACCACAAAATTTTGCCGTGGCCCCCTATTATGAGGTGGCTCTGGTGCCTGACCAGCCGGGTATTGCGCCGCTGTTGCTGACCCTGCGTCAACTTGATGCGTTAATCACTGATGCTGCCCACTGATGCTGGAGATACTCTATCAGGATGAGTGGCTGGTTGCCGTCAACAAGCCCAGCGGCTGGCTGGTTCATCGCAGCTGGCTGGATCGCCATGAAACGGTGTTTGTGATGCAGACCGTTCGTGATCAGATTGGACAGCATGTGTTTACGGCGCATCGTCTCGACAAGCCCACGTCAGGGGTACTGCTGATGGGGCTCTCCAGTGAAGTCGGACGTCTGCTTTCGCTGCAGTTTGAACAGCACCAGATGCAGAAAACCTACCACGCTGTGGTTCGCGGCTGGCTGGAGAGCAGCGGGACGCTCGATTATCCGCTGGTGGAAGAGCTGGATAAAATTGCCGATAAACACGCCACGGAAGCGCGCACCGCACAGCCCGCGGTCACCGATTATCAGTCACTGGCAACGGTCGAGATGCCGGTCGGCATTGGCCGTTATCCCACTTCGCGTTATAGCCTGGTTGAACTGGCTCCTAAAACCGGTCGCAAGCATCAGCTGCGTCGTCATATGTCACACCTGCGTCATCCGATTATTGGCGATTCGGCGCACGGCGATCTGCGTCAGAACCGGGGTGCTGCCGAACATTTTGGCGCTAACCGCCTGATGCTGCACGCCAGCAGCCTGGCATTAACTCATCCGGTAACCGGTGAACCGTTGCTGCTTCGCGCCGGACTGGATGGCGTCTGGCAGAATCTGATGAACCAGTTTGGCTGGCAGGATCGCATTCCTGAGGTGCCGCGGGTTGAGTTTGACGCAGCGCCAGGACAGGATAACGTTTCAGAATAAGGGAGAAAGCAGATGGCAAAGATTGGCATTTTTGTAGGTACGGTATATGGCAATGCGCTACTGGTCGCGGAAGAAGCAGAGCCCATTCTGCAGCAGCAGGGGCACAGCGTAACGGTGTTTGACGATCCGACGCTGGCTGACTGGCAAAACTATGCCAGCGACGTGGCGTTAATTGTCACTTCTACTACCGGGCATGGCGATTTTCCCGACACGATTTCAGGTCTGTTCCATGCGATTAAAGATCAGCTCGGTCATCAGCCCGCGCTGCGCTATGGCGTGATTGCACTGGGTGACAGCAGCTATGACCATTTCTGTGGCGCGGGTAAAACCTTTGACGCGCTGCTGCAGGAGCAGGGCGCTCAGCGGATCGGTGAGGTGTTACTGGTTGATGCCACTGAAAATCCGGAACCGGAGGCGGTAACCTCGCCGTGGGTTGAAGCCTGGGGCGCGCAGCTCTGATTGCAAGGCCAGGCTTATCTCTGCCTTAGCTGAGATAAGCCTGTGTTGTGCGCACGGCGATGTCCGTTGAGTGCAATATCAGGTGACAGGCGCCGGGTTAAACACCGCCAGCTGATTACGAATGCCCCAGCGATCGGACCAGGTCTGCTTTCTGCCACTGGCGATATCCAGAATCAACTCAAACAGTCGCCAGCCCACCTGCTCAATACTCTCTTCACCGGTAGCAATCGTCCCGGCATTGATGTCCATCAGATCGTGCCAGCGCTCTGCCAGCGCATTACGCGTCGCCATCTTGATCACCGGAATCGCTGCCAGTCCGTAAGGCGTCCCGCGACCTGTAGTAAACACCTGCAGGGTGATACCGGATGCCAGCTGCTGCGTACCGCAGACAAAATCGCTGGCGGGCGTCGCCGCGTAGATCAATCCGCGTCGCGTAGGCCGCTGGCCGGGCGAGAGCACTTCAACGATGGCGCTGCGTCCCGATTTTGCGATCGAGCCAAGCGCTTTTTCCACCACGTTCGCCAGCCCGCCTTTTTTATTGCCCGGCGACGGGTTAGCGCTGCGATCGGTCTGGCCCTGGTCGAGGTAATTATCATACCAGGCCATCTCCTCCAGTAAGCGCTTACCGACTTCCTGATTAATCACCCGCGGCGTCAGCAGGTGAATCGCATCACGCACTTCCGTGACTTCCGAGAACATCACGGTGGCACCGCAACGCACCAGCAGATCAGAGGCGAAGCCCACTGCCGGATTTGCCGTCACGCCCGAAAACGCATCGCTGCCACCACACTGCATGCCGACAATCAGTTCTGCTGCGGAGCAGGTTTCGCGCTGGCGCTGATTCAGCCGCTGGAGATGACGCTCCGCCACCTGCAGAATCTCATTGACCATCGCGCCAAAGCCCACCAGCTTTTCATCCTGCAGACGCACGATGTCATGATCGTCCAGCGAAATCGCCTGCACGTCGGGGGTGCCAGTCAACAGACGCTCTGGCTGTAACTTTTCACAGCCGAGGCTGACGATCATCACTTCGCCGCCGAAATTCGCATTCAGCGCCAGGTTATGAATGGTGCGAATCGGCACGACCGCCGCCGGTGCGTTGATCGCCACACCACAGCCATAAAGGTGGTTCAGGGCAACCACACCATCCACGTTCGGATAGCGCGGCAGTAAATCCCGTTCAATGATCTGTACGACATGATCCACCACACCGGCCACGCAGTGGACGCTGGTGGTGATGCCGAGCAGGTTACGCGTGCCTACGCTGCCATCCGCATTGCGGTAACCTTCAAAGGTATAGCCCTCCAGCGGCGGCAAATCAGGCGGAACCTGAGTGGCTAACGGCAGACTCTCCAGCGGAGGGGCTTCCGGCAGCGCGACCAGTGACTCGTCAATCCAGCTGCCCTGGGCAATATCCCGCAATGCATAGCCAATGACTTCGCCATAACGCACGATCTCTGCACCCTGATTAATCGCGCTCAGCGCCACTTTGTGGCCCTGCGGCACATGCTCTGTGAGGGTCAGACCATCCGCAAACTGCGTACCGGCTGGCAGACCGAGGCTGTTAACCACAATCGCCACATTGTCGTGCTCATGGACTTTGATATAGAGCGGTTGTTCATCTGTTTTTGGGTTCATCGCTCACCTTCCCGTCTGTCGTACCGTACTTGTGCGGCACGCTGTAATGATCTGACCTGTCACGCCCTTGTTTGCCAGCTTCAGTATAGGGAGGCGGGGCGGGTCGCGCATTGTGCAAATGACCACCATTAAGGCAATTCGTCTCGCTGTTTTGGGTCGATTATCCAAAAGCAAGTGAAGACCCTCACAAACAGCGGGGGAAAGCGTTATCCGGGGCGGATTTTGCACGGGTATTTGCCACTTTCGTGAGCTATACCGCAGGCTTTTGTGCATCCGCAAGACAATCACTTCAATAAGGCGATTATTCCAGGGCGATGCGCCAATGTGATCGCCACAGGCTGTTCTTATACTGAGTTCCGTTAGCCAAAGTCAGGTTATCTGTCACGACGTATTATTCATCCGAAAGAGGTTGCCTGGGATTATTAACCGCCGCGGCTGCCAGACACCGGATGGATAAATAAAGTTTGCCAAAACAAAAAGATCGCCGTGTTTAACCCAACTTCTCTCTGATACCCAACGCGATGTGTATGCAGTCAGAGCGAATGTAGCTCACGCTATATTTCAGGAGTGCATCATGAATAGTTTCAGCCAGACCGCGGAAACGGTGCAGAAACGCACCAATGCCCGTTACTGGATTGTGGTGATGTTATTTATCGTCACCTCATTCAACTACGGTGACCGCGCAACGATTTCGATTGCCGGTTCGGCGATGTCAAAAGATATTGGCCTCGATTCGGTCGGACTCGGCTATATCTTCTCAGCCTTCTCATGGGCGTATGTTATTGGTCAGATTCCGGGCGGCTGGCTGCTTGACCGCTTCGGCTCAAAACGCGTCTATTTCTGGAGCATCTTTACCTGGTCGCTCTTTACCTTTTTGCAAGGGTTCGTCGATCTGTTCAGCGGCTTCGGCATCATCATGTCGCTGTTTATTCTGCGTTTCCTGGTCGGACTGGCCGAAGCGCCCTCCTTCCCTGGCAACAGCCGCATCGTCGCGGCCTGGTTTCCGGCGCAGGAGCGCGGCACGGCCGTGGCGATCTTCAACTCGGCCCAATACTTCGCCACCGTTATCTTCGCGCCCATCATGGGCTGGCTGGTCTCTTCCGTGGGCTGGGCGCACGTGTTCTGGTTCATGGGCGGCCTGGGCATCATCCTTAGTTTCATCTGGCTGAAAGTGATCCACGATCCCACCGATCACCCTGGCGTGAATAAAGCCGAACTGGAGTACATGGAGCAGGGCGGTGCGCTGATCAACATGGATGTCAAAAAGGATAGCCGCAAAGTGAGCTGGAGCGAGAAGTGGTTCCAGATCAAACAGCTGCTGACGTCACGCATGATGCTGGGTATCTACCTCGGTCAGTACTGCGTTAACGCCTTAACCTACTTTTTTATCACCTGGTTCCCGGTCTATCTGGTACAGGCGCGCGGCATGTCGATTCTCAAAGCGGGCTTTATTGCCTCGATTCCGGCGGTGTGCGGCTTCCTCGGCGGCGTACTGGGTGGGGTGATCTCCGACTGGCTGATGCGTAAAACCGGCTCCCTGAATATCGCGCGTAAAACGCCGATCGTGCTCGGCATGCTGCTCTCTATTTCGATGGTGATGTGTAACTACACCGATACCGAATGGGTGGTGGTGTTCTTCATGGCACTGGCGTTCTTTGGTAAAGGCATCGGTGCGCTGGGCTGGGCGGTGATGGCAGATACCGCACCGAAAGAGATCAGTGGCCTGAGCGGCGGTCTGTTCAACATGTTCGGTAACTTCTCTGGCATCGTGACGCCTATCGCCATCGGTTACATCATCGCCACCAGCGGCTCCTTTGAAGGCGCGCTGATCTATGTCGGTATTCATGCCTTTGTCGCCGCATTCAGCTTCCTGGTGATCGCGGGCGATATCAAACGTGTCGAACTGAAAACCTGGCCCGGTAAGGATGCATTATGAATACGCAAAGTTCGCCGGTGATTACTGAGATGCAGGTTATCCCGGTCGCCGGTTATGACAGCATGCTGCTCAATATTGGCGGTGCGCACAACGCCTGTTTTACCCGCAATATTGTGGTTCTCACTGACAGCGCCGGTCACACCGGCGTCGGTGAAGCTCCCGGCGGCGACACCATCTATCAGACGCTGGTTGAGGCGATTCCGCAGGTGAAAGGCCAGCAGATTGCGCGAATGAACCGTCTGGTGCAGCAGGTGCACAAAGGCAATCAGTCGGCTGACTTCACCACCTTTGGCAACGGTGCCTGGACTTTTGAGTTGCGGGTCAACGCGGTAGCGGCGCTGGAAGCAGCGCTGCTTGATCTGCTGGGACAGTGTCTGGGCGTACCGGTGGCTGAACTGCTGGGGCCAGGTAAACAGCGTGATGAAGTGACGGTGCTGGGCTATCTGTTCTATCTCGGTGACCGCCGCAAGACCGATCTGCCCTATCTGAGTGGTGAGCAGGCCAGCCACGACTGGTATCACCTGCGTCATCAGGAAGCGCTGACCAGCGATGCCGTGGTGCGGCTGGCTGAGGCGGCTGCGGATAAATATGGCTTCAAAGATTTTAAGCTCAAAGGCGGCGTGTTGCCGGGCGAGCAGGAGATTGCCACCGCGGCGGCGCTGAAGCAGCGCTTTCCCGACGCCCGCATTACGGTCGACCCGAACGGCGCCTGGCTGCTGGACGAGGCGATAGCGCTGTGTAAAGGGATGCGGGATGTGCTGAGCTACGCTGAAGATCCGTGCGGCGCGGAGCAGGGCTATTCGGGACGTGAAGTGATGGCCGAGTTCCGGCGCGCAACCGGCTTACCGGTGGCCACCAATATGATCGCCACCAACTGGCGCGAGATGAATCACGCGGTGATGCTCAATGCGGTCGATATTCCGCTGGCGGATCCTCACTTCTGGACGCTGAGCGGTGCCGTGCGGGTCGCGCAGCTCTGCGATGAGTGGGGCCTCACCTGGGGCTGCCACTCCAATAACCACTTCGATATTTCGCTGGCGATGTTTACCCATGTGGGTGCGGCGGCGCCAGGTAATCCTACCGCGATTGATACCCACTGGATCTGGCAGGAGGGCGATCAGCGCCTGACGAAAAATCCTCTGCAAATCCGCAACGGGAAAATTGCCGTACCGGATGCGCCGGGTCTGGGCATTGAGCTCGACTGGGAGCAGGTAAACAAAGCCAATCAGCTTTATCAGTCACTGCCCGCCGGTGCGCGTAACGACGCCACGGCGATGCAATATCTGGTCCCCGGCTGGACATTTGATCGCAAACGCCCGGCATTTGGCCGTGCAACAGCATAAGGAGCAGGAGATGAGTTCAACACCGAAAGTCACCGCCATGCAGGTTATTCCGGTCGCAGGCTACGACAGCATGCTGCTGAACCTCAGCGGCGCTCACTCGCCATTCTTTACCCGCAACATTGTGATTATCAAAGATAACGCCGGACACACCGGCGTCGGCGAAATCCCGGGCGGCGAAAAAATCCGCCAGACGCTGGAAGATGCAGCGTCGCTGGTGATTGGCAAAACCGTGGGCGAATACAAAAACATTCTCAGCCTGGTGCGCAGCACCTTCGCCGACCGCGATGCCAGCGGGCGCGGCACCCAGACCTTCGATCTGCGCACCACTATTCATGTGGTGACCGGCATTGAAGCGGCGCTGCTCGACCTGCTGGGTCAGCATCTGGAGGTTAATGTGGCCTCGCTGCTGGGCGACGGACAGCAGCGCGACCGCGTTGAGATGCTCGGTTATCTCTTCTACATCGGCGACCGCCGCAAAACGTCCCTCTCTTACCAGAGCCAGGAGAGCGATCCCTGCGACTGGTATCGCCTGCGCCACGAAGAGGCGCTAACCCCGGAGACGGTGGTGCGGCTGGCGGAAGCGGCGTATGAGAAATATGGCTTCAACGATTTCAAACTCAAAGGTGGCGTACTGCGCGGCGGCGAAGAGGCCGAAGCGGTCACAGCGCTGGCTAAGCGTTTTCCTGAAGCCCGTATCACCCTTGATCCCAACGGGGCCTGGTCGCTCAACGAGGCGATCATGCTCGGCAAACAGCTCAAAGATGTGCTCGCCTACGCAGAAGATCCCTGTGGCGCGGAGCAGGGTTACTCCGGCCGTGAAGTGATGGCGGAGTTCCGCCGCGCCACCGGCATGCCAACCGCCACCAATATGATCGCCACCGACTGGCGTCAGATGGGCCATACCCTGTCGCTGCAGTCGGTGGACATTCCGCTGGCGGATCCGCACTTCTGGACCATGCAGGGTTCGGTGCGGGTAGCACAGATGTGTCACGACTTCGGCCTGACATGGGGCTCGCACTCCAATAACCACTTCGACATTTCGCTGGCGATGTTCACCCACGTCGCCGCTGCCGCGCCGGGCGCGATCACCGCCATTGATACCCACTGGATCTGGCAGGAGGGCAATCAGCGCCTGACCAAAGAGCCATTCCAGATCAAAGGCGGCATGGTGCAGGTACCGCAGAAGCCCGGTCTCGGCGTCGAGCTGGATATGGATCAGGTGATGCAGGCCAACGCGCTCTATCAGAAGCAGGGGCTGGGCGCGCGTGACGATGCCGAAGCGATGCAATTTTTAGTACCGGGATGGACCTACGACAACAAACGTCCCTGCCTGGTACGTTAACCTTTTCGGCTTCCCACGGGGAGCCATCGTCACAGGAGTTTAACCATGAGTAATGCAGCCTGGCCAAATGGATTTCGTCGTCGTTTGTTAGCGGGTGAAACCCTGATCGGCAGCTGGTGTGCGCTTGCCAGCCCGATCTCAACCGAGATTTTAGGGCTGGCCGGTTTTGACTGGCTGGTCCTGGATGGTGAACACGCGCCCAACGATATCACCACGTTTGTGCCACAGCTGATGGCGCTTAAAGGCAGCCACAGTGCGCCCGTGGTGCGTCCGCCCTGCAACGAGCCGGTGATCATTAAGCGTCTGCTGGATATCGGGTTTAACAACTTCCTGGTGCCATTTGTCGAGACCGAAGAGGAAGCAGTGCGTGCCGTCGCATCAACCCGCTATCCGCCAGCCGGCATTCGCGGTGTCTCGGTTTCGCACCGCAGCAACATGTACGGCACCCTGCCGGATTACAACAGCACCATCAATGACAACATCACGGTGCTGGTGCAGATCGAAACCCAGCAGGCGGTCGACAACATTGACGCCATCGCGGCGGTGGACGGTGTCGACGGTATTTTTGTCGGGCCGGGCGATCTCTCTGCTGCGCTGGGCTATCTCGGTCAGCCTGCGCATCCTGAAGTGCTGAAAGTGATTAAACACATTTTTGAACGCGCCAAAGCCGCCGGTAAGCCGAGCGGCATTCTGGCACCGGTGGAAGCGGACGCGCGTCGTTATCTGGAGTGGGGTGCCACTTTTGTCGCCGTCGGCAGCGATGTCGGTATGTTCCGCAACGCCTCTCAGGCGTTATGCGACAAATTTAAGCGCTAATCAATCAAGGGGAAACGCAATGAAAATTGGATTTATCGGCCTGGGTATTATGGGCAAACCAATGAGTAAAAATCTGGTGAAAGCCGGTTATTCGCTGGTGGTGCGCGATCATAACGCTGACAACGAAGCGGAACTGACTGAACTGGGCGCGACCGTGGCGAAATCGCCAAAAGAGGTGGCTGAGCAGTGCGATGTGGTGATTACCATGGTGCCCAACTCGCCGCAGGTCATCGAAGTCTGCCTGGGTAAAAATGGCATTATCGAAGGGGCGAAGCCAGGCCTGGTGGTCATCGACATGAGCTCAATTGCGCCGCTGGCGAGCCGTGAAGTCCATGATGCGCTGGCAGAAAAAGGGATCAAAATGCTGGATGCGCCGGTCAGTGGCGGTGAACCCAAAGCGATCGAAGGCACGCTCTCTGTGATGGTCGGCGGTGATAAAGCGGTGTTCGATGCCTGCTACGACATCATGAAATCGATGGCGGGATCGGTGGTGCATACCGGCGACATCGGTGCGGGTAACGTGACTAAGCTGGCCAACCAGGTGATTGTGGCGCTGAATATTGCGGCGATGTCCGAGGCGCTATCACTGGCGACCAAAGCGGGTGTGAATCCGGATCTGGTCTATCAGGCGATTCGTGGCGGCCTGGCCGGCAGTACGGTACTGGATGCCAAAGCGCCCATGGTGATGGATCGCAACTTCAAACCCGGCTTCCGTATTGACCTGCATATTAAAGATCTGGCGAACGCGCTGGATACCTCGCACAGCATCGGCGCGCATCTGCCGCTGACGGCGGCGGTGATGGAGATGATGCAGGCGCTGCGTAACGACGGACAGGGTAGCGCCGACCACAGCGCGCTGGCCTGCTATTATGAGAAGTTAGCGAAGGTTGAAATCGCCCGCTAAAACCCGGTGTCGGTCTCTGCGGAAACCGGACTGGTTCAGAGCCGTTTCAATTACTCAACTGCGCTCGGATTGCCTATGAAAATCGTAATCGCACCGGATTCATATAAAGAGAGTTTATCCGCCCTGGATGTGGCATCGGCGATTGAAGCGGGTTTCCGTGACATCTTTCCCGATGCGCATTACGTGAAAATACCGGTCGCCGACGGCGGTGAAGGAACGGTAGAAGCGATGGTGGCGGCGACGAAGGGAAAAATCGTCAGGCTGAAGGTGACGGGGCCGCTGGGAACAGAGGTCGACGCCTTCTATGGCCTGTCCGGCGATGAGTCCACCGCCTATATCGAAATGGCAGCGGCCAGTGGACTGGAGCGGGTGCCTGCATCGCAGCGTGACCCGCTGATAACGACCTCATTTGGCACCGGCGAGTTGATCAGACATGCGCTGGATAAGGGGGTCGGCCACATCATCATTGGTATCGGCGGCAGCGCCACCAATGATGGCGGAGCCGGCATGATGCAGGCGCTGGGCGCCCGGCTGCTGGACGACCAGGGCTGCGAGATCGGTCACGGTGGCGGTGCACTCGCCGATCTTGCCAGCATCGATATTGACGCGCTGGACGCCCGCATTCATCAGTGCCGCATTGAAGTGGCCTGTGACGTCACCAATCCGCTGACGGGCAAAGAGGGTGCATCGGCCATTTTCGGCCCACAGAAAGGGGCGACACCGGCGCTGGTGCAGCAGCTCGATCAGGCGCTGGCCCATTACGCCGCGATTATTCACCGCGATCTCGATATTGATGTGCTGCATATCCCGGGCGGCGGCGCAGCGGGCGGTATGGGGGCGGCGCTGCATGCCTTTTGTCAGGCGGAGCTGCGGCGCGGCATTGAGATTGTTACTGAGGCGCTGGGGCTGGCTGAAGAGGTAAAAGATGCGGACCTGGTGATTACCGGTGAAGGGCGTATCGACAGCCAGAGTATTAATGGCAAAGTGCCGATCGGCGTCGCCAGCGTGGCAAAGCGCTTTAATAAGCCGGTGATTGGCATCGCCGGAAGCCTGACGGCCGATGTCGGCGTGGTGCATCAGCACGGGATCGATGCGGTATTCAGCGTGCTCTACAGCATCTGTACGCTGGATGAGGCACTCGCCAGCGCCGGAAAGAATGTTGAGATGACGGCGCGTAATGTGGCAGCCACGTTAAAGCTGGCCGGGTTTAACTAACCACCAGCATTACCCGGCCACTCCACATCGGCCGGGTTTAACTCACCGCCAGCCTTATCCAATCCCTAACAGCTGGCGGGCTTCTCGGGCGACGTTCTCCATCTCATCCTGCAGCTCCAGCAGTTCCGGCTCCAGCGCAGCGATATCGCTGGCCTCCAGCAGCTCTCTTTCCAGCTGATGGCAGAGTTGCTTCATGCGCGGCACGCCGCTGTAGCTGGCACTGCCGTGCAGCTTGTGAATAATCTCACGCAGGGCGTTGACCTCATTGGTCGACATAAACTGCGCCATCTTCGCATGCACTTCCGGTAAAAATTCCAGCAGCATTCGCAGCAGATCGCGCGCCAGATCGGCTTTGTTCGCCGCCTGTCGCAGCGCCAGTTGCCAGTCCAGCGTGGGTAATATTGGCAGCAGTTCCGGCACGGTGACCACCGGTGGTGGCGTATAGCGCGCCAGCAACTGTCTTAACTTGCTCTCATCAATCGGTTTGGCAAGATAGTCATTCATGCCCGCCTTGATCAATTGTTCACGCTCGCCATCAATCGCATGGGCGGTGACCGCCACAATCGGTGTACTGGCATGATGCGGCATGCTGCGGATAATTTCGCTGGCGCGAATGCCATCGATGTCCGGCATCTGAATATCCATCAGAATCACATCCAGCGACTGCTGACGTGCCTCACGGATGGCGTGTTCGGCGCTGCTGCACAGCAGGATGTTCTGCACCTGCTCCTCCAGCAGCGCGCCAATCAGCTTGAGGTTGGCGGGGTTATCATCCACCGCCATCACCGTCAGCGGCAGCCGGGGTGAAAGCGGCAGTTCACTGATCTGACGGGTATGCAAATCCAGTAACATCGGCAGGAGTCGCGTCAGGGAGATCGGTTTAGCGATGCAACCGTCAATGCCGCGTACCTTCAGTTCATCCGCCAGCAACATCATCGGGCTGGGGAGCGCCATCAGCACGTTGTCGGCCCGATCCAGCAGCGCATTAATCATGCGTTCATTGAGCAGCTCAGGCTGGCTGATGTCGACCGGCATCGCCATCAGCAGCAGCGGATAGTGAGACGCTTTTAAACCCTCCAGCGTTTCGCTGTAATCGATCTGCAATGGTGTGGCGCTTAACATCTCCAGTGCTGCGCTGGCAACGTTAGCATCCGCTTCAACATAGGCAATGCGCGCATGTGACAGCGCATCCAGCACGCGTGGCATGCCGGGCGCATTGGGATTGAGATCCAGCTGCACGCGAATCACAAAGGTGGAGCCCTTGTCCGGCTGACTGCTGAAGGTGATTTCGCCGCCCATCTCCCGCACCAGTTTCTGGGTGATCACCAGCCCCAGCCCGGTGCCGCCATGACGGCGCGAAATGCTGGCGTCAGCCTGACGGAACGCCTGGAAAAGCTGTGTCTGTTGCTGCTCAGAGATGCCGATGCCGCTATCTTCAACCTGAATCTCCAGCTCGACGCGCGACTGCGTAATCACCCGCTGTCCGACGCGCAGGCCGATATACCCTTTCTCGGTAAACTTGATGGCGTTACCGATCAGGTTAATCAGAATCTGTTGCAGGCGCAGCGCATCGCCAATCACATTGTCCGGCACGCTGCTGTCACACACCACCGTCAGCTCCAGCCCTTTGTCATGCGCCGACGGGGCCAGCAGCACCAGCGTTTCATCCAGTGTGGCACGCAGCGGGAAGGGGATCGCCTCCAGCATCAGTTTGCCCGCTTCCAGCTTCGAGAAATCGAGCACGTCATTGATAATACTAAGCAGGTTATTGGCTGAACGTTCAATGGTCTGCATATAGTCGCGCTGGGTGGTGCGCAGCTGGGTTTTCAGCATCTGCCGGGTAAAGCCCAGCACGCCATTAAGCGGCGTCCGCAGCTCATGCGACATATTGGCCAGAAACTCAGATTTGATACGCGCCGCTTCCTGGGCGCGTTTCTTCGCCAGATCCAGCTCAACGTTCTGAATCTCCAGCTGTTCCAGCGTCTCTCGCAGATCGTAGGTCGCCTGATCGATATTGTGCTGCATCTCTTCGTGATAGGCGGTCAGCGACATCGCCATCGCATTAATCCCGTTTTTCAGAATGCTGAGTTCACCCAGCATGTATCCCTCAACGCGGCTGTCGAGCTGGCCGCGACGGATGCGGTCAACGGTGGTGACCATATTGCGGATCGGGCCGGTGACATCACGCATCAGACGATAGGCAAACAGCATGGCCAGGCAGAAGCAGAAGAGCAGCATCAGCGTGGCGACAAACACCTCTTTATACTGCTGCAGGCGCACCGACTGCAGATCCAGTTCTATCGCCACGTAGCCCAGCGGATTTCCCGACGGCTTGGCATCTTCGTCCGGCAATTCATCCACATCGTAACGCTCGGTGGTGATCGGTGTGCGCAGAATCAATACGTTGCCGTGACGTTCCATGGAGACATCGTCGGGCAGGGCGCGGATATCATCCTGTTGCAGCAGGCTGAGGTTCTGCTTGTGATTGGAGGTGACGTAGAGCTGGTTGTGATTATCAAACACCGAGATCGCCCGGACGATGCCGGAATGGCGGCGGTGCAGCAGGCTGACCAGTTCACGCATGGCGTCACGATTGTGCCAGGTCATGCTGTATTCGCTGGAGATCGCCAGCGGTTCAATGATATTGGCTCCGGCATCGATAACCTGGCGCTGCAGTTCATTGTAGCGGTGCACCACAAAAAATGAGCTGAGCAGCAGGCCAACCATCAGCGTGGGTGCCAGAATTAAAATCATCATTCGCGCCCGCAGGCTGTATTTGGTCATAATAGTCGCCTGGCTACTCCGGCATTAACGTCCCTGTGCATGCTGTCGACAAAAACAATGCAGGTCGTTTTCGATAAAGAGAATTAATAACACTATGGCGCAATTTTACGTTGCAAAACAGCGCGTGACGACGCAACAACGGATCACCGTCACCATTGAGGCGCTTGATCCGTTCGGACAAGGGGTGGCGCGTCACAAGGGCAAAACCCTTTTTGTCGCCGGTGCCCTGCCTGGGGAACAGGCGGAGGTCATGCTGACAGAGGATAAACGTCAATTTGCCCGGGCGAAAGTGACACGACTGATTAGCCGCAGTCCGGCGCGAGTCACGCCGCGCTGCCCACATTATGAACGCTGCGGCGGCTGCCAGCAGCAGCATGCCGATGTGGCGCTGCAACAGCAGAGCAAAGCCCAGGCGCTGAGCCGGATGCTGCGTCAGGCCGCCGCACAAGACGTGGCGGTGGATGAGGTGATCGCCGGTCAGCCCTGGGGCTATCGTCGTCGCGCCCGTCTGGGGCTGCAATGGCAAAATAAGGCGCAGCGGTTGCAGATGGGCTTCCGTCAGGAAGCCAGCAACGATCTGGTTGATATTCAGCAATGCCCCATTTTAGTGCCCGAACTTGAGGCTTTACTGGTTCCATTGCACCAGTGTCTCAGTGACTTACGCGCCGTCAGGCGTCTCGGGCATGTGGAGCTGGTGCTGGCAGACAACGGGCCGCTGATGATTCTGCGCCATCTTGATGCGCTGCATGCGGATGACCGTGAAAAACTGGAACAGTTTTCGCATAAGCATCAGCTGATGCTGTTCCTGGATGCGGGCGAGGAAGAGTTGAGTGCGTTAAATGAGTCGACGCCGTTTTATCAATCTCACCAGCTTAAGCTAACCTTCAGCCCACAGGATTTTATTCAGGTTAATGATGGTGTTAATCAGCAGATGGTCGCGAAGGCAATTGCCTGGCTCGATCTGCAGCCGGAAGACCGGGTGCTGGATCTGTTTTGCGGCATGGGAAACTTCACACTTCCTATAGGAATCTTCGTACATAATGTGGTTGGTGTGGAGGGGATTGCAGCATTAGTGCGGCAGGCAGCGTATAATGCTGATTTGAATAATCTTAAAAATGTCAGTTTCTTTCAGCATAATCTGGAAGAAGAAGTGTCGCGCCAGCCGTGGGCGGCACAGGGATTTAACAAGGTATTACTCGATCCGGCACGCGCCGGGGCTGCGGGCGTAATGGCGCATGTGGTTAAACTTGCACCAGATCGCGTGGTCTATGTTTCGTGTAATCCCACCACACTCGCCCGCGACAGCCAGACATTGCTGTCGGCAGGCTACCAATTGGAAAGGGTCGCGATGCTGGATATGTTCCCACATACCCGTCATCTCGAATCCATGGTGCTGTTCAGAAAAACATAAGCGATGTATGTCGTTGTGCAGGAGAGGTTATGGTTGCGGTCAGAAGTGCGCATTTAAATACTGAGGGGGATTTCGCCCTCGACCAGTGGATCGCCAGTCTCGGTATTGCCAACCCGCAATCATGTCAACGTGTGGCCGAGACGTGGCGCTACTGTGAAGCGCAGACGCAGGGCCATCCTGATCAGTCGCTGCTGCTGTGGCGCGGTATTGAGATGGTTGAAATCCTCTCAATGCTCAGCATGGATATCGAAAGCCTGTGTGCGGCGCTGATTTTCCCGCTGGCTAACGATGAAGTGGTGAGTGAAGAGGAGCTGGAAACCGCCGTCGGCAAAGGCATTGTCTCGCTGGTACACGGCGTGCGCGATATGGACGCCATCCGCCAGCTGAAAGCGATCCACAACGACTCCATGGCCTCTGAACAGGTGGATAACGTTCGCCGCATGCTGCTGGCGATGGTGGAAGATTTCCGCTGCGTAGTGCTGAAGCTGGCTGAACGCATCATGAACCTGCGCGAAATGAAAGATGCGCCGGAAGATGAGCGGGTACTGGCCGCCAAAGAGAGCACCAATATCTATGCGCCACTGGCCAACCGTCTCGGTATTGGTCAGCTCAAATGGGAGCTGGAAGATTACTGCTTCCGCTACCTGCATCCCGACGAATATAAGCGCATCGCCAAATTACTGCATGAGCGGCGTATTGACCGTGAGCAGTACATCGAAAACTTCGTCAGCAATCTGCGCAAAGAGATGGTCAAAGAGGGCGTGCGCGCCGAAGTCTATGGCCGTCCGAAACATATCTACAGCATCTGGCGCAAGATGCAGAAAAAATCGCTGGCCTTTGATGAGCTGTTTGACGTGCGGGCGGTGCGCATCGTCGCCGATCGCCTGCAGGATTGCTACGGTGCGCTGGGTACGGTGCATACGCTCTATCGCCATCTGCCCAGTGAATTCGATGACTACGTCGCTAACCCCAAACCCAACGGCTACCAGTCGATTCATACGGTGGTGTTAGGGCCGCAGGGCAAAACGGTGGAGATCCAGATCCGTACCCGCCAGATGCATGAAGATGCCGAGCTGGGCGTGGCGGCGCACTGGAAATATAAAGAGGGGCCAACTTCCAGCAGCGCGCGTGGCGCGGCCGGTCATGAAGAGCGGATCGCCTGGCTGCGTAAGCTCATCAGCTGGCAGGAAGAGATGGCGGACTCCGGCGAACTGCTGGAAGAGGTCCGCAGCCAGGTGTTCGATGACCGGGTCTACGTCTTTACCCCGAAAGGCGACGTGGTGGATCTGCCCGCTGGATCGACGCCGCTCGACTTTGCCTATCATATTCACAGCGACATCGGTCACCGCTGCATCGGCGCGAAAATCGGTGGCCGTATCGTGCCGTTCACCTACCAGCTGCAGATGGGCGATCAGGTTGAAGTGATCACCCAGAAGCAGCCGAACCCGAGCCGCGACTGGCTCAATCCGAATCTGGGCTACATCACCACCAACCGTGGGCGCTCGAAGATCCACAACTGGTTCCGCAAGCAGGATCGCGACAAGAATATAATCGCCGGACGGCAGATTCTGGATAACGAACTGAATCAGCTGGATATCAGCCTGCGCGAAGCCGAAAAATTGCTGCTGCCGCGCTATAACGTGACCTCGCTTGAAGAGCTGCTCGCGGCGATTGGCGGCGGCGATATCCGTCTTAACCAGATGGTTAACTTCCTGCAGGCGAAGCTGAACAAGCCGAGCGCCGAAGAGGAAGATCGCGAAGCGCTGCGTCAGCTCACCCAGAAGTCGTACACTCCCTCTTCACGCAAAGAGAGCGGACGCGTCGTCGTGGAAGGCGTGGGCAACCTGATGCACCACATTGCCCGCTGCTGCCAGCCGATTCCGGGGGATGATATTGTCGGCTTCATCACCCAGGGGCGCGGCATCTCTATTCATCGCGCCGACTGCGACCAGCTGGCTGAACTCATTTCGCATGCGCCGGAACGTATCGTCGATGCGGTGTGGGGCGAAAGCTACTCCAGCGGCTATTCGCTGGTGGTGCGCGTGACCGCCAACGATCGCAGCGGCTTACTGCGTGACATCACCACCATTCTCGCCAACGAGAAAGTGAATGTCCTGGGCGTCTCAAGCCGCAGCGACACCAAAAAACAGCTGGCGACCATCGACATGGATATTGAGATCTACAACCATCAGGTACTGGGACGTGTCCTGGCGCGTCTGAACCAGGTCTCTGATATCATTGACGCCCGTCGCCTGCACTGATATTCAGGCAGGCACTGAGGCAACCGGCAGCTGGAGGTTGCGCAGGCGTTTTCTGCACCACCAGACACGGCCGGACGCGGTGAATAGCGTCCTGCCGTGTTGGACGCTTTGCCTCTTCGCCCGTTGCCTGTCATCTCACTAATCAAGGATCCTCCTGAATGAACGCTATTGAGCGCCTGCTTGGCATAATGAAAACCCTGCGCGATCCACAACATGGCTGTCCGTGGGATCGTGAACAGACCTTCGCCACCATCGCGCCCTATACGCTGGAAGAGACCTACGAAGTGCTGGACGCTATCCAGCGCGAAGATTTTGACGATCTGCGCGGTGAGCTGGGCGATCTGCTGTTTCAGGTGGTGTTCTATGCACAGATGGCCAGCGAACAGGATCGCTTTAATTTTGAGGATATCTGCCACGCAATCAGCGACAAGCTGGAGCGCCGTCATCCACACATTTTTGGCGATGCCACAGCAGAAACCAGCAGCGAAGTGCTGAAAAACTGGGAAGCGATAAAAACCGCTGAGCGGGCTGACAAAGCCCAGCATTCGGCGCTGGATGATATCCCTAAGGCACTGCCCGCACTGATGCGCGCCCACAAGATTCAGAAGCGTTGTCACAATGTCGGATTCGACTGGACCACGCTGGGGCCGGTGGTGGCTAAGGTGCATGAAGAGATTGATGAAGTGATGCACGAGGCGCAGCAGAGCGTGGTGGATGGTGAGAAGCTGGAAGAGGAGATTGGCGACCTGCTGTTCGCCACGGTTAACCTGTCGCGTCATCTTGGCAGCAAAGCAGAGACCGCGCTGCAAAAGGCCAACGACAAGTTTGAGCGCCGCTTCCGCGAAGTCGAAGCGATCATCGCTGCACAGGGGTTAAGTATGCCGGGTGCCACGCTGGAGCAGATGGAAGCCGCCTGGCAGCAGGTGAAACGGGGCGAGAAGCGCTGATTATTCCAGCGCTGTGCATAAAGTCACCGCTTTCGCTTACTCGATTCAGCCTGACGGCAACTTTGTGACGCACGTCAACATTTCATTGGCGGCTATCGGCTATGTTAGCCGCAGCAATGCGTTGGAGGATGGCGGTGATTCATCAATTGTGGCTGATAGCGGTTTCCAGTATACTGTTTTCCCGTCCTGGTTATTCCACCGTCTTTAAACCTAAACTCTCAGGTTCAGCATGACAACGAATTATATTTTTGTGACCGGCGGGGTCGTTTCCTCTCTGGGTAAAGGCATTGCCGCAGCCTCCCTCGCAGCCATTCTCGAAGCCCGTGGTCTGAACGTGACCATCATGAAGCTGGACCCGTATATCAACGTGGATCCAGGCACCATGAGCCCGACGCAGCACGGTGAAGTTTTCGTCACTGATGACGGCGCTGAAACCGATCTGGATTTGGGTCACTACGAGCGCTTCATCCGTACCAAAATGTCGCGTCGTAACAACTTCACCACTGGCCGTATCTACTCAGAAGTCCTGCGCAAAGAGCGCCGTGGCGACTATCTGGGCGCAACCATTCAGGTTATTCCGCACATCACCAACGCCATCAAAGAACGCATTATTGAAGGCGGTGAAGGTCATGATGTGGTACTGGTCGAAATCGGCGGCACGGTCGGGGATATCGAATCACTGCCGTTCCTGGAAGCGATTCGCCAGATGGCCGTTGATGTGGGCCGCGAACACACCATGTATATGCACCTGACGCTGGTGCCGTATATGGCGGCTGCCGGTGAAGTGAAAACCAAACCGACCCAGCACTCGGTGAAAGAGCTGCTGTCGATTGGTATTCAGCCAGACGTGCTGATTTGCCGTTCTGACCGTGCCGTACCGGCCAACGAACGCGCTAAAATCGCCCTGTTCTGTAACGTCCCTGAAAAAGCGGTTATCTCGCTGAAAGACGTTGATTCCATCTACAAGATTCCTGGCATGCTGAAATCGCAGGGCCTGGATGACTATATCTGCAAGCGCTTCAACCTGAATGCACCGGAAGCCAACCTGGCCGAATGGGAGCAGGTGATCTACGAAGAAGCCAATCCGGGTGGTGAAGTCACCATCGGTATGGTGGGCAAGTATGTTGAATTGCCGGATGCCTACAAGTCGGTCATCGAAGCGCTGAAACATGGCGGCCTGAAAAATCGCGTCACCGTGAACATCAAACTGATCGATTCGCAGGATGTTGAATCACGCGGTGTCGAATTACTGAAAGATCTGGATGCGATTCTGATCCCGGGTGGCTTCGGTTACCGGGGCGTGGAAGGCAAGCTGATGACCGCGCAGTATGCACGTGAAAACAACGTGCCGTACCTGGGCATCTGCCTGGGCATGCAGGTTGCGCTGATGGAGTTCGCCCGCAATGTCGCCGGGATGCCAGGCGCCAACTCCACGGAATTTGTGCCAGACTGTAAATATCCGGTGGTGGCATTAATCACCGAATGGCGTGACGAAGATGGCAACGTCGAAGTCCGCAGCGAGCAGAGCGATCTGGGCGGCACCATGCGTCTGGGCAGCCAGCAGTGTCAGTTAACGCCGGGCAGCCAGGTTCGCCAGCTCTACGGCTCTGACACTATCGTTGAGCGCCATCGCCACCGCTATGAAGTGAACAATATGCTGTTAAAGCAGATTGAAGCAGCCGGTCTGCGCGTAGCAGGTCGCTCTGGTGATGATCAACTGGTTGAGATTATCGAGATCCCGAACCATCCGTGGTTTGTGGCCTGCCAGTTCCATCCTGAGTTTACCTCGACCCCACGCGACGGCCATCCGTTGTTTGCCGGCTTTGTTAAAGCCGCACATGAGCATCAGAAGCGTTTAGCGAAGTAAGTTTCACAGGCAGCGCGCGAACTTTTCGCGCGTTGCTTGTCTTAGGATTGACTAACTTGTACTGAGGAAAATCGTAATGTCCAAAATCGTAAAAGTCATCGGTCGCGAAATTATCGACTCACGTGGTAACCCGACTGTTGAAGCTGAAGTGCATCTGGAAGGCGGTTTCGTAGGCCTGGCAGCTGCACCATCAGGTGCCTCTACCGGTTCACGCGAAGCGCTGGAACTGCGTGACGGTGACAAATCACGTTATCTGGGCAAAGGCGTAACCAAAGCCGTTGCTGCAGTAAACGGTCCGATTGCTGAAGCGGTAAAAGGCAAAGACGCGAAAGATCAGGCGAACATCGATAAGATCATGATCGACCTGGACGGTACTGAGAACAAATCTAACTTCGGTGCTAACGCCATTCTGGCTGTTTCACTGGCAGCTGCTAAAGCCGCTGCAGCCTCTAAAGGTCAGCCGCTGTATGAGCACATCGCTGAACTGAACGGCACCCCAGGCAAATACTCTATGCCACTGCCAATGATGAACATCATCAACGGCGGCGAACATGCCGACAACAACGTCGACATCCAGGAATTCATGATCCAGCCGGTTGGCGCTCCGAACCTGAAAGAAGCCATCCGTATGGGTTCTGAAGTGTTCCACAGCCTGGCAAAAGTGCTGAAAAGCAAAGGCATGAGCACTGCAGTGGGCGACGAAGGCGGCTACGCGCCTAACCTGGGTTCCAACGCCGAAGCGCTGGCTGTTATCGCTGAAGCGGTAAAAGCAGCAGGCTACGAGCTGGGCAAAGACATCACCCTGGCGATGGACTGTGCGGCATCTGAGTTCTACAAAGATGGCAAATACGTTCTGGCCGGTGAAGGCGGTAAATCGTTTACCTCTGAAGAGTTCACCCACTTCCTGGAAGATCTGACTAAACAGTATCCGATCGTTTCTATCGAAGATGGCCTGGACGAATCTGACTGGGACGGCTTCGCTTACCAGACCAAAGTACTGGGCGACAAAATCCAGCTGGTGGGTGATGACCTGTTCGTTACCAACACCAAAATCCTGAAAGAAGGTATCGATAAAGGTATCGCTAACTCCATTCTGATCAAATTCAACCAGATCGGTTCTCTGACCGAAACTCTGGCTGCGATCAAAATGGCGAAAGATGCGGGCTACACTGCCGTGATCTCTCACCGTTCAGGCGAAACCGAAGATGCGACCATCGCTGACCTGGCGGTAGGTACTGCAGCGGGCCAGATCAAAACCGGTTCAATGAGTCGTTCTGACCGTGTTGCTAAGTACAACCAGCTGATCCGTATCGAAGAAGCGCTGGGTTCTAAAGCGCCATTCAACGGTCTGAAAGAAGTTAAAGGTCAGTAATGACTGTGCGTTGATGTCGCGCTAAGTGACATCATCGGCCTCTGAAGCCCCGCCTTGTGCGGGGCTTTTTGTTGGTGGCGGTGTGCAGACGCAGATGGAAAGGCCCGATCGCCAAAGCGGCATCTCTGCCGGCCGGGTCCGCGCGATTACGCACCTCATCCCTGAGGTACGCCCGTTACCGGGACAACGTTTTGCGTTGTTCAAAAACGCTTCCGGCGTTTTTGTCCTGAGCGCGGGACGCTTTGCTCTTCGGTCCTGGCCATCCACGTTCTGAGCCTGTCAGCCGTCTGAAGCCCCTCATTTGTGTTTTGTCCGGCGCGGAGAAAAGGCACAACGCGTGGTTGAGCTGCGCGGCAAATCTGCCATAATCAGCGCCCTGTTTTTTTCAAGCGAGTCCGTAATGCAATACCCGATTAACGAAATGTTCCAGACACTGCAGGGCGAAGGTTATTACACCGGCGTGCCTGCCATTTTCATTCGTTTGCAGGGATGCCCGGTGGGCTGTAGCTGGTGCGATACCAAACACACCTGGGAAAAGCGGACAGATCGGGAAACGTCGCTGGGCGATATTTTGATCAAGACGGTGGAAAGCGACGCCTGGGGTGATGCCGACGCGGCGACCCTGGTGAGTGCCATTGCGCAGCAGGGCTGGACGGCGCGTCATGTGGTGATCACCGGCGGTGAACCTGCGATTTACGATCTGCGTCCGTTAACCACTGCGCTGGAGCAGCACAGTTTCCAGTGCCAGATTGAGACCAGCGGAACCCACGAGATCCACTGTTCCGAACGGACCTGGGTGACCGTCTCGCCGAAGGTCAACATGCGCGGCGGCTACGATGTTCTGCCCCAGGCGCTGAGCCGGGCCGATGAAATCAAGCATCCGGTAGCGCGCGAGCGTGATGTGGAAGCGCTGGATCGGCTGCTGGCAGGCATTGATGACACCAAAGCGCGTATCATCGCCCTGCAGCCAATCAGCCGCAAAGATGATGCAACCCGGCTCTGTATTGAGACCTGCATTGCCCGTAACTGGCGTCTGTCGATGCAGACCCATAAATATCTCAATATCGCCTGATCCTGATAAAGCGGCACGCAATGAGCCGTTAACTACAGGAAAGCGTTGAGCGTCAGAGGCAGGACGGAGAGAAGAGCCGCGTCGGATCGAAGGGTTCGATCCGACAGGGTTAGCCGCGGTAAACGCAGCCTGCGGTGCAGGTTTCTTTGATCATCACCGCGCTTAGCAGCGGCAATTGCGGCTTCATCTGATCCCAGATCCATTTCGCCAGCACTTCGCTGGTGGGATTTTCCAGGCCGGGAATATCATTCAGATAGTAGTGGTCCAGCCGATTGTAGACCGGCTTAAACGCCGCTTTCAGCTCAGCAAAATCCATAACCCAGCCGGTATGCGCATCCACTTCGCCGGTAATCTCCAGACGAACCAGGAACGAATGACCGTGCAGACGGCCACATTTGTGTCCGGCCGGCACATTCGGTAAATGATGCGCGGCTTCGAACTGGAACTCTTTAAACAAGGTGGTAGACATAGTGGTTCTCAGACATTAAAAAACCGCTGAATTCTACCTGATTACCGCTTTTTTCGCACCCGCCCCGCACAAACCGATCCTTTTCCTGCGCGTTTATACAGTGGTGTCCAGCTAATTAACTGATATATCACCGCTTTGCTTACCACTTTTAACGATTATTCCTACCTGGAAAACCATTTAGTCATTTTGGTTATTTGATATGTCGAAGGTGTATTTAATCGTTAATATACGGACCGGTAACCTACGCACTCTTCCGCCATTTTACGGTCCGGACTTCTGATACTGGAATTTTTAACGCGATGACGACTCAGGCACCTGGTTCAATGCTTCCGCTCTCCCCGGAACAACTCGCTCGCTTACAGGCGGCGACGACAGATTATTCCCCGACTCAACTGGCGTGGCTGTCAGGCTATTTCTGGGGCAGGGTGGAACAGACCCCGGGTAGCGCCGTCGCCAGCACTGCATCTGTTCCGGCTCCGGCCGAAGCGCCCGCCATTACGCTGCTTTCTGCCTCCCAGACCGGCAACGCACGTCGTCTGGCTGAGCAGTTGCGTGATGACCTGCTGGCCGCAAAGCTGAACGTAAACCTGGTGAATGCCGGTGATTACAAGTTCAAACAGATTGGCCAGGAAAAAATGCTGGTGGTTGTAACCTCCACCCAGGGCGAAGGCGAACCGCCAGAAGAGGCGGTGGCGCTGCATAAATTCCTGATGTCGAAAAAGGCACCGAAAATGGAGGGTGCCGCCTTCGCAGTGTTTGGCCTGGGCGACACCTCTTATGAATTCTTCAGTCAGGCGGGTAAAGATTTTGACAGCCGACTGGCGGAGCTGGGCGGTGACCGTCTGCTGGATCGCGTTGATGCGGATGTAGAGTATGCGGAGCAGGCCACCGCCTGGCGCAGTGCGCTGACTGAGATCCTCAAACAGCGCGTTCCCACTGAATCCCCGGCGCAGGCTGCGGCGACAGCAGCCGGCAGCGTCAACGAAGTCACCACCAGCCCCTATACTAAAGAGTCGCCGCTCAGCGCGAGTCTGGCGGTGAATCAGAAAATTACCGGACGGGACTCAGACAAAGATGTGCGCCATATCGAAATCGATCTGGGCGATTCCGGTCTGCGCTACCAGCCTGGCGATGCGCTGGGCGTCTGGTATGAGAACGACGCGGCGCTGGTCAGCGAACTGCTGGAGCTGGTCTGGCTGAAAGGCGATGAGCCGGTAGAAGTTCAGGGGAAAACCCTGCCGCTGGCGGAGGCGCTGCAGAAGCATTTCGAGCTGACGGTTAACACCGCGCAGATCGTGGCGCAGTATGCCCAGCTGTCACGCAACGCGGAGTTGCTGTCACTGGTGGATGATAAAGCCAGGCTGCAGCACTATGCGCAGCACTATCCGATTGTGGATATGGTGCGCCTGGCACCGTCCGAACTCAGCGCTGAACAGCTGACCGGACTGCTGCGACCGCTGACGCCGCGACTCTACTCTATCGCCTCTTCGCAGGCTGAAACCGATACCGAAGTGCATATCACCGTCGGTGCCGTTCGCTTTGATATTGAAGGTCGCCAGCGTGGCGGCGGTGCATCGACCTGGCTGGCCGATCGCATCGAAGAAGAGGGCGAAGTCCGGGTCTTCATCGAACACAACGACAACTTCCGCCTGCCGGCTAATCCGGATGCGCCGGTGATCATGATTGGCCCGGGCACCGGCATCGCGCCGTTCCGCGCCTTTATGCAGCAGCGCGACAACGACGGTGCCAGCGGCAAAAACTGGCTATTCTTTGGTAATCCGCACTTCACCGACGATTTCCTCTATCAGGTGGAGTGGCAGAAATATGTTAAGGATGGTCTGCTGACCCATATCGACCTCGCCTGGTCACGCGATCAGGCAGAGAAGATTTACGTACAGGATAAGATCCGCGCGAAAGGGGCCGAAGTGTGGCGCTGGATCGAAGAGGGCGCGCATCTTTATGTCTGTGGCGACGCGAATCGTATGGCAAAAGACGTCGAGCAGGCACTGCTGGATGTGGTGGTCGAACACGGCGGAATGGATCGTGAAACGGCCGACGAATTTTTAAGTGAGCTGCGCATTGAGCGCCGTTATCAGCGAGACGTTTACTAATGAGCGATAAACACCCTGGACCGCTGGTTGTAGAAGGCAAATTAGCAGACGCTGAGCGTCTGAAGAAGCAGAGCAACTATCTGCGCGGCACCATTAAAGAAGATCTGGAAGAGGGTCTGACCGGCGGTTTTACCGGCGACAACTTCCTGCTGATCCGTTTTCACGGCATGTACCAGCAGGACGATCGCGATATTCGTGCCGAACGTGCGGAGCAGAAGCTGGAGCCGCGCCACGCCATGATGCTGCGTTGCCGGTTGCCGGGCGGCATCATTACGCCGACTCAGTGGCTGGCCATCGACAAATTTGCCACCGATAAAACCATCTATGGCAGCATCCGTCTGACTAACCGTCAAACCTTCCAGTTTCACGGCATTCTGAAGAAGAACGTTAAGCCGACGCATCAGATGCTGCATGAAGTGGGGCTGGATGCGCTGGCGACCGCCAACGACGTCAACCGTAACGTGCTCTGTACGTCGAACCCGGTTGAGTCGGAGCTGCATCAGGAAGCGTATGAGTGGGCGAAGAAACTCTCTGAGCATCTGCTGCCACGCACCCGTGCCTATGCGGAGATCTGGTGGGATAAAGAAAAAGTCGCCACCACCGACGAAGAGCCGATCCTCGGTGAAACGTATCTGCCGCGTAAATTCAAAACTACCGTGGTGATCCCGCCGCATAACGACGTGGATCTGCACGCCAACGATCTGAACTTTGTCGCTGTCGCCGAGCACGGCAAGCTGGTGGGCTTTAACCTGCTGGTGGGTGGCGGGCTGTCGATTGAGCACGGTAACAAAGCGACCTATGCGCGCACCGCCAGCGAGTTTGGCTATTTCCCGGTGGAGAAGATCCTCGACGTCGCCGAGGCGGTGGTCACGACGCAGCGCGACTGGGGCAACCGTACCGACCGTAAAAACGCCAAAACCAAGTACACCCTGGAACGCGTTGGCGTCGAGACCTTTAAAGCCGAAGTTGAAAAACGGGCAGGCGTGACGTTTGAGCCGATCCGTCCTTATGAGTTCACCACCCGTGGCGATCGCATTGGCTGGATTAAAGGCATCGACAACAAATGGCACCTGACGCTGTTTATCGAAAATGGTCGCCTGCTCGACTATCCGGGCCGACCGCTGAAAAGCGGCATCGCTGAAATTGCGAAAATCCATCAGGGCGATTTCCGCCTGACCGCTAACCAGAACCTGATTGTGGCGGGCGTGCCGGAAAGCGAAAAAGCGCAGATCGAAGCAATCGCGCGCGAACATGGTCTGATGGATCACGTTACGGCACAGCGCGAAAACTCGATGGCCTGCGTGGCGTTCCCGACCTGTCCGCTGGCGATGGCAGAAGCCGAGCGCTTCCTGCCTGCCTTCGTGACCAAAGTGGAAGGGATCATGCATGCGCATGGCGTTGGCGATGAGCACATAGTGTTACGCGTTACCGGTTGTCCCAACGGCTGTGGCCGTGCCATGCTGGCTGAGCTGGGTCTGGTGGGTAAAGCGCCAGGTCGCTACAACCTGCATCTGGGTGGAAACCGCAGCGGAACGCGTATTCCCCGCATGTACCGTGAAAACATTAACGAAAGCGAAATTCTCGCCACCATTGATGAGCTGGTGGGACGCTGGGCCACTGAGCGCCAGGCCGCGGAAGGCTTTGGTGACTTCACCATCCGCGCGGGCATTGTTGCGCCGGTGCTGGACCCGGCACGCGACTTTTGGGAGGAAGCAAAATGAGTCACCCCGACCTCGCAGCACTGAATGAGATGTCCAAAGTCCAGCGTGCTATGGCGCTGGCCGCGACCAATGCGCAGCTGGAGAAGTCATCTGCGGAAGAGCGGGTCAGCTGGGCACTGGAGAATCTGCCGGGTGCCTACGTGCTCTCCTCCAGTTTCGGTATTCAGGCCGCGGTGTCGCTGCATCTGGTGACGCGTCAGCAGCCCGATATTCCGGTGATCCTGACCGACACCGGCTATCTGTTCCCGGAGACCTATCGTTTTATTGATGAGCTGGCGGACCAGCTCAATCTCAACCTTAAAGTGTTCCGCGCCGAAACCTCACCGGCCTGGCAGGAAGCGCGCTACGGCAAACTGTGGGAGCAGGGCGTCGAGGGGATTGAGAAATATAACGAGATCAACAAAGTTGAGCCGATGAATCGCGCCATTGAAACCCTGGGCGCGCAGACCTGGTTTGCCGGATTGCGCCGCGACCAGTCGGGCAGTCGGGCGAATCTGCCGGTGCTGGGCGTCCAGCGTGGCGTCTTTAAGCTGCTGCCGATTATCGACTGGGATAACCGCCAGATTCATCAGTATCTGGAGCAGCATAAGCTGAAGTACCATCCGCTGTGGGATGAAGGCTATCTCTCGGTGGGCGATACCCATACCACCCGCAAGTGGGAGCCGGGTATGGCAGAAGAAGAGACGCGCTTCTTCGGCCTCAAGCGCGAGTGTGGTCTGCACGAAGGCTGACGCAGGACTTCTCTCCCCGCACACAGGGAGAGAAGTTTTTGGCTGCAGTCAGGCGGAAAGCTAAGCGCCTTTTAATCCGGCAAACGCCTCTGCTGCACGGGTCACATTCACTTTCGTCACCTCATACTCTGCCACCGTGACAAACGGATCTTCCGCTAAAATTGCATCCAGCTCTTCTCGTTCCATCTCCCTGACCAGTAACATGCCGCCCGTGCGCGGATCTTTACGTCCCGCTGCAATAAAAAAGCCCGCGTCAAAATAGCGATCCAGCCATTCGATATGGGCTGCCAGCAGCGCTTCAACTTCTTCTACCGGACGAACGTAATTCAGAAAGACCACGTACATGTCAGATCCTTACACTTTGGGGTTGGTCAGTTCACTGAGCAGCGGCAGTAGCACGCGAACGCTGTCGCGGGTTCGCAAGGTTATCTGCCCCGGCAGCCAGCGGTCGAGATAGCTCAGATTATCCAGGTCAGTCTGATGGCGGGTAACGCCATCAGGAAAGTGGGGACTACGATGACGCTGCAGCGCACCATCTTTATTACCCAGCGTCCAGTTGCTGGCGGTCACATCCAGCAGCGGAAAGCCCGCCTTGTCGAAGGCATTAAGAGCGTCAAAATCTTTACGGTTCAGCTGATGACTGGCGGCGGGAATGCCCTGCTGGCGTGCCAGTAACAGGGCTCGTTCGCTGGTCTGCTTGCGCACCGCCCGGGGCGTATTCATGCCGCTGTTAAAATAGAGATGATCGCCGGTGATCAGGCTATTCAGATCGATGACCAGCAGGGTATTCTTCTTCTCACGCGTGCTCATCCGCTCAACATAATCATCCATGCCGTGCAGATCTGCCTCTCCGGCGCTCAGCGCCACAAAGCGTATGCCGTAGTGCAGCGGTTTGCGGCTCAGCTGCTGCGCCAGCTCCAGCATCACGCCAAGACCCGATGCATTATCATCGACGCCCTGCAGGCGTAAGCCGCCCAGGTTGTGCTGGGCCTGGCTGCTATTTTGCGGCGTCCAGGTATCCAGATGTGCCACGATCAGAATCTCCTGCGGCACGCTGCCTGCACGCGCGGCAATCACCGAGGTTGCCGTGAGCTTATGCCAGCGCTGCGTGCCGTCCTCTTCCTGCCACTTATAGCCGGTCCTGAACTGGCGGGTATTGGTCTTATACCCCAGCGCGGTAAATTGCTGTTGCAGGTAGTCGGCTGCCATCAGCTCAGCCGGGCTGCCGCTCATCCGGCCAGGAAACAAGGTGGCGATGTGCCGGACCTGCTGTTCGGCAAACTGGCCAGGCGGAGTGGCCAGAGCCAGCGGGGAAATGAGTGCGCCAAATAAAATTGTCGCTACCCTCAAGCGGAGGGAATAAAACATAGTGCATCCTTTTTCATTATTCGGGAGCCGTTCCGCATGGGGACCAGGGCCAGCCATGCCGCGCGCATTATATCCTTTTTGTCCCGTGACTTTGTTAGTGGAATCGGGCGCTGTCACTACCGAAAGGCGTAACGGACCATTATCGCTGGCACTTATCTGCTTTTGCTGCCGCAGGTGTGGCTTTCAATATGTGAGCCTGTTCACGAAAAAGCCATTAAATTTCATCTGTTAAGACCAAATTGTTCTGTGCTTTGCGGTGTCGTTATTCCATTCGGTAACTACTCATTCCAATTCGTAATTTCATCTGGATAAACCCAGCGACGTATAGTCGCGTTAATACAAAGTTAAAACATCAGGGTTAACGTGGACTATTTGCCTCTTTTTGCCGATCTTTCTGGCCGCCCGGTTCTGGTTGTCGGCGGGGGAGATATTGCGGCGCGAAAAATTGAACTGCTGCGCCGTGCACGCGCGCGCGTTCTGATCGCATCTCGTGAACTCTGCCCTGAACTGCAGGCACTGCTGGATAAGCAGGAACTGGAGTGGCTGGCGACCGAATTTGACCCGGCCCAGATGGATGGCGTTTTCCTGGTGATTGCCGCCACCGACGACAACCATCTCAACACCCAGGTGTTTGAAGCCGCCAATGCGCGGCATAAGCTGGTTAACGTGGTGGATGACCAGCCAAAATGCACCTTTATCTTCCCCTCGATTGTTGACCGCTCACCGCTGGTGGTGGCGATCTCCTCCAGCGGCACCGCACCGGTGCTGGCACGCATGCTGCGCGAAAAAATCGAAACGCTGCTGCCTGCCAGTCTGGGTCAGATGGCTGAAGTGGCCGGACTCTGGCGCGATAAAGTCAAACAGCGCTTCAGCCGCATGTCTGACCGTCGGCGCTTCTGGGAACGCGCTTTCGACGGCCGGTTCGCCAGTGAGATGTCTGCCGGTAACGTCGAAGAGGCGAAACGCACGCTGGACCGCGAACTGCAGGAAGAGCCGACCCGTCAGGGCGAGATCTTTCTGGTGGGCGCCGGGCCGGGCGACAGCGGTCTGCTGACGCTGCGTGGCCTGCAGGTGATGCAGTTAGCCGATGTGGTGCTCTACGACCATCTGGTCAGCGAAGAGGTGCTGGATCTGGTGCGCCGCGATGCCGATCGCATCTGCGTCGGCAAACGGGCCAGCGCCCACACGTTGCCGCAGGAAGAGATCAATCAGATGCTGGTTTCACTGGCGCTGAAAGGCAAGCGCGTCGTGCGCCTCAAGGGCGGCGATCCCTTTATCTTTGGCCGCGGCGGCGAAGAGCTGCAGGCGGCTCAGCAGGCGGGTGTGCCGTTCCAGGTGGTGCCGGGCGTCACCGCGGCAGCCGGTGCGACGGCCTATGCCGGTATTCCGCTGACCCACCGCGACTACGCGCAGAGCGTGATGTTTATTACCGGTCACTGCCGTCCCGATGGGGATGACATTGACTGGCCATCGCTGGCGCGTGCGCGTCAGACGCTGGCGATCTACATGGGAACCGTTAAAGCCGCTGCCATCAGCGAGGCGCTGATTCAGCACGGTCGCGCGCCATCAACGCCGGTGGCGGTGATCAGTCGCGGTACCCGTCAGGATCAACAGGTGCTGACCGGCACCTTAGAACAACTTGAGGCGCTTGCCGCCTCGGCACCCACTCCGGCGCTGCTGGTGATCGGAGAGGTGGTTAATCTGCACGGGCAACTCGCCTGGTTTAAACATTCAGCACAGCAGGGGGCTCGCGAGTCCGCCGTTGTCAATCTGGCTTGAGGGAAAATCATGGACCAAAAACGACTCACTCATCTGCGTCAGCTGGAGGCGGAGAGTATCCACATCATTCGCGAAGTGGCGGCGGAGTTTAGCAATCCGGTGATGATGTACTCCATCGGCAAAGACTCCTCGGTCATGCTCCATCTGGCGCGTAAAGCCTTCTACCCAGGCACGTTGCCGTTCCCGTTGCTGCATGTGGATACCGGCTGGAAATTCCGTGAAATGTACGAATTTCGCGATCGCACCGTGAAAGCGATGGGCGCAGAGTTGCTGGTTCACCGCAACCCGGAAGGCGTAGCGATGGGCATCAACCCCTTTGTTCACGGCAGTGCCAAACACACTGACATCATGAAAACCGAAGGGCTGAAGCAGGCGCTGAACAAATATGGTTTTGATGCGGCCTTTGGCGGCGCACGTCGTGATGAAGAGAAGTCACGCGCCAAAGAGCGTATCTACTCATTCCGTGACCGCTTCCATCGCTGGGATCCGAAAAACCAGCGCCCTGAGCTGTGGCACAACTACAACGGTCAGATCAACAAGGGTGAAAGCATCCGCGTCTTCCCGCTGTCGAACTGGACCGAACTGGATATCTGGCAATACATCTTCCTGGAAAACATCGAGATCGTGCCGCTCTATCTCGCCGCACCGCGTCCGGTGCTGGAGCGTGATGGCATGCTGATGATGATCGATGACGATCGCATCAACCTGCAGCCGGGTGAAGAGATCACCGAACGGATGGTCCGTTTCCGTACGCTCGGCTGCTGGCCGCTGACCGGCGCGGTAGAGTCTGAAGCGCAGACGCTGCCGGAGATCATCGAAGAGATGCTGGTTTCCACCACC
This sequence comes from Pantoea agglomerans NBRC 102470, assembly GCF_001598475.1. GTDB lineage: Bacteria > Pseudomonadota > Gammaproteobacteria > Enterobacterales > Enterobacteriaceae > Pantoea > Pantoea agglomerans. The sequence goes on along the minus strand of NZ_BCZA01000004.1, from coordinate 52,622 downwards.
AGCGAGCGTCAGGGCCGCATGATCGATCGCGATCAGTCCGGTTCGATGGAACTGAAAAAACGTCAGGGTTATTTCTAAGGAGACGCCAGATGAATACCGTAATTGCACAACAGATTGCCGACCAGGGCGGCGTTGAAGCCTGGCTGACCACGCAACAACACAAGAGCCTGCTGCGTTTTCTGACCTGCGGCAGCGTTGACGACGGAAAAAGTACCCTGATTGGACGTCTGCTACACGACACCCGTCAGATCTATGAAGATCAGCTCTCGTCGCTGCACAACGACAGCAAACGTCACGGCACCCAGGGCGAGAAGCTCGATCTGGCGCTGCTGGTGGATGGTCTGCAGGCTGAGCGTGAGCAGGGCATTACCATTGATGTGGCCTACCGCTACTTCTCGACCGAAAAGCGTAAATTTATTATCGCCGACACGCCGGGACATGAGCAGTACACCCGTAACATGGCGACCGGCGCGTCAACCTGCGATCTGGCGATCCTGCTGATCGATGCGCGTAAAGGCGTACTGGATCAGACCCGCCGCCACAGCTTTATCTCGACGCTGCTGGGGATCAAACACCTGGTGGTGGCGATCAATAAGATGGATCTGGTGGAGTACAACCAGGAGCGCTTCGAGCAGATAAAACAGGATTACCTCGACTTTGCTGCGCAGCTGCCGGAAGACCTCGATATCCGCTTTGTGCCGATGTCGGCGCTGGAAGGGGATAACGTCGCTTCTGCCAGTCAGACCATGCCGTGGTATAGCGGCCCGACGCTGCTGGATGTGCTGGAGACTGTGGAGCTGAAGCGCGTCGTCGATCATCAGCCGATGCGCTTCCCGGTGCAGTATGTCAACCGTCCGAACCTCGATTTTCGTGGCTATGCCGGCACCCTGGCGTCGGGCAGCGTGCAGGTAGGCCAGCGCGTTAAAGTGCTGCCTTCTGGCGTGGAGTCGACCATTGCCCGCATTGTGACCTTCGATGGCGATCTGCAGGAAGCGGGTGCAGGCGAAGCGATTACCCTGGTGCTGCAGGATGAGATTGATATCAGCCGTGGCGATCTGCTGGTGGATGCCAGTGAAGAGCTGGCAGCGGTTCAGTCTGCCAGCGTTGACGTGGTCTGGATGGCAGAACAGCCGCTGCAGGCCGGTCAGAGCTATGACCTGAAAATCGCCGGTAAGAAAACCCGTGGCCGGGTAGAGAAGGTGCTGCATCAGGTCGAGATCAACTCGCTGGAGACGCGTCAGGTCGATACGCTGCCGCTGAACGGTATCGGTCGCATTGAGATCACTTTTGATGAACCGATGGTGCTCGACAGCTATCAGCAGAACCCGGTAACCGGCGGCATGATCTTTATCGATCGCCTGAGCAACGTCACCGTGGGTGCCGGCATGATCCATCAGCCAAACCATGATGCCCCGGTTAATACCGGTGAGTTCAGCGCGTTTGAGCTGGAACTGAATGCGCTGGTGCGCCGCCACTTCCCACACTGGAATGCGCGCGACCTGCTGGGCGGTCAGTAATGGCGCAGCACGACGATAACGTGGTGTGGCATGATCATCCGGTGACACGCGCCTCACGCGAACAGCAGCATGGCCATCAGGGCGTGGTGCTGTGGTTCACCGGGCTTTCGGGCTCGGGGAAATCCACCGTTGCCGGTGCGCTGGAGCAGGCGCTGCACCGCATCGGCGTCAGCACCTATCTGCTGGATGGTGATAATGTGCGTCACGGCCTCTGTCGTGACCTCGGTTTCAGCGATGATGACCGTAAAGAGAATATCCGTCGCGTCGGTGAGGTGGCGAAACTGATGGTGGATGCCGGACTCGTGGTGCTCACTGCCTTTATTTCGCCGCATCGCGCCGAGCGTCAGATGGTGCGCGATCTGCTGGAGCCGGGACAGTTTATCGAGGTATTTGTCGATACGCCGTTAGCCGTGTGTGAAGCGCGTGATCCGAAAGGGTTGTATCGCAAAGCGCGCGCCGGTGAACTGCGTAATTTCACCGGCATCGACAGCGTCTATGAGGCGCCCGATAGCCCGGAAATCCAGCTGGATGGCGAACAATTGGTTACAAAACTCGCCGCCCAATTGTTAGACCTGCTGCGTGACCGCGATATCATCAAATCCTGAAGAGACAGCGGCAAATCGTTTCTGATTTGCCGCCCTCGCGCCAACAGGATGCCTATGCAGAACATTACCCCAATGCTCGCTCGAAAAGATGACTCCTCCCCGGATGAGCCGCGCTCATTGCTGCCGGGCGGCGTTATCGGCTTTCTCGCTTACTGGTGCGCGCTGGCGATTCCTTTCCTGCTGTTCGGCTCTAACACGCTGTTCTTCTTTCTTTATACCTGGCCATTCTTTCTGGCGCTGCTGCCGGTTGCGGTGGTCACGGGTATCGCGCTGAATACGCTGCTGAGTGGACAGTGGCTGTGGGCCGCGCTCGCCACGGTGATCATGGTGGTCACGCTCTTCTGGTTAATGTTCTCTTTTCTCTCTGGCTGGTAAGCCCTCAGTGCGCCCGCGCTGATGTGCAAACGCATCGGCAGGTTACAAATCTTTTCCCGTCTGAATCGGTACTGATTCATATTTTGCGCAGACGCGCAGCAAAGCGCGCCATTTTCTCCGCTGGTGTGGAGTCCTGTGCAAAGTTATGGGATGATTGGGCCGTTTTTAGGGGGCGGGATGGGAAAACTGACGTTACTGTTATTGGTGCTGCTTGGCTGGCTGCAATATTCGTTGTGGCTGGGGAAAAATGGCATCCATGACTATACGCGCGTCAATGATGATGTCGCGGTGCAACAGGCAAACAATGCCAAACTGAAATCGCGAAACGATCAGCTGTTTGCCGAAATTGACGATCTCAATGGCGGCTCGGAAGCGATCGAGGAGCGTGCACGCAATGAACTGGGCATGATTAAGCCCGGTGAGACTTTCTATCGTCTGGTGCCTGACCAGAACAAACGCAACGCGCAACAAGCAGCGCTTAACCAACAACGATAAAACATGAACACTCTGGCCTCCCTTGCGGATGTGATTGCCGTGGTGCCCGCTGCCGGGATCGGCAGCCGCATGCAGGCAACCTGTCCGAAGCAGTATCTGACGATTGGTCAGCACACCCTTCTGGAACACAGCATTGCGCGTCTGTTTTCCCATCCCGCTATCAAACAGGTGATTGTCGCCCTCAGTCCTGATGACCAGCACTTCGCTTCACTGCCGCTGGCACGCGATCCGCGCGTGCTCAGGGTGACAGGCGGAGAGACCCGCGCCGAATCGGTGCTGGCCGGATTGCAGGCTGCACAGGGTTCAGCCTGGGTGCTGGTCCATGACGCCGCGCGTCCCTGTCTGCATCCCGACGATCTCCAGCAACTGCTCAACGTGCGTGAACAGAGCCACGTTGGCGGGATTCTGGCCGCGCCAGTGCGTGACACCATGAAACGGGGCGAGCCGGGCAAAGCCGCGGTGGCGCATACCGTAGAGCGCGACGATCTCTGGCACGCCTTAACGCCGCAATTTTTCCCTCATGCGCTGCTCACCGCCTGCCTGACGCGGGCGCTGGCAGAAGGCGCGACCATCACCGATGAAGCCTCGGCGCTGGAGTATTGCGGCTACCACCCGCTGTTAGTCAGCGGACGCAGTGATAACATCAAAGTCACCCGGCCAGAAGATCTGGCGCTGGCGGCTTTTTATCTGAGTCAGATTCAATTAAAGGAGAGCGCATGATGCGTATCGGTCACGGTTTTGACGTTCACGCCTTTGGCGGAGAGGGTCCGTTAGTGATTGGCGGTGTGCGGATCCCGTTTGAGCAGGGTTTTATCGCCCATTCGGATGGCGATGTGGCACTGCATGCGCTGACTGACGCGCTGCTGGGCGCAGTGGCGATGGGCGATATCGGCAAGCTGTTTCCTGACACCGATCCGGCCTTTAAAGGGGCGGACAGCCGCGGCCTGCTGCGTGAGGCCTGGCGCCGTATCGAAGCCAAAGGCTATCGCATCGGTAATGTCGACGTCACGATTATTGCTCAGGCACCGAAAATGCTGCCGCACGTGCCACAGATGCGGATCAATATTGCAGAAGATCTGGGCTGCCATATGGATGCGGTCAACGTCAAAGCGACCACCACCGAAAAGCTGGGCTTTACCGGGCGCGGCGAAGGCATCGCCTGTGAAGCGGTGGCGTTAGTCCTGAAAGCTGACAGCCAATGATGCTGAATTACCTGCACGGCACACCCGTGGCCTCCGGCGTGATCAAAGCCAATCCGGAAGATTTCGTGGTGGTTGAAGATCTCGGTTATGGCGCGGATGGTGAAGGTGAGCACCTGCTGGTGCGCATCCGTAAAGTGGGGGCCAATACCCGCTTTGTGGCTGAGGCACTGGCGAAGTATCTCGGTATTCATCAGCGCGACATGAGTTATGCCGGAATGAAAGATCGCCATGCGGTGACGGAACAGACTCTCTGTTTTCGCCTGCCGGGTAATGTGATGCCCGATCTGCGCGGTTTTGAGCTGGAAGGGGTCGAGATTCTGCAGGCGGTGCGCCACAAACGTAAGCTGCGCATCGGCGCACTGGCGGGGAACGCGTTCCGGCTGATCATCCGCCAGATCAGTGACCGTGATGCAGTTGAAACGCGTCTGGCGCAGATTCGCGATGCGGGCGTGCCGAACTATTTTGGTGAACAGCGTTTTGGTCGCGGCGGCAATAACCTGGTGATGGCAGAAAAGTGGGCGCGCAATGAGATCATTATTCGCGACCGCAACAAGCGCAGCCTGATGCTCTCTGCCGCGCGCAGTGCGCTGTTTAATCAGGTGACCAGTGCGCGTCTGCAACAGCAGGGTAGGCTGACTCAGGTGCTCAACGGCGACGCGTTGCAGCTGACCGGACGAGGCAGCTGGTTTGTCGCGCAGCCTGATGAACTGGCAGAGTCACAGCGCCGGGTTGAGCAGCATGAGCTGCGCATCACCGCGCCGCTGCCGGGACGGGGCGAGCCTGGCCCGCAGGCTGACGCGCTGGCCTTTGAACAGCAAGCGCTGGCCTTTGAACAGCAAGCGCTGGCTGATGAGACGCTGCTGCTGGGACTGATTGAACGTGAGAAGGTTGATGCTGCACGCCGTGCCATGCTGGTGGTGCCGCGCGATATGCAGTGGAGCTGGTGGGATGATGTTACGCTGGAACTGGCATTCTGGCTGCCAGCGGGCAGCTTTGCCACCAGCGTGGTCCGGGAGCTGCTGACCCACGCGGACTCGCCCGATCAGATTGATGAGTAATCTTCGCCGCAACCTGACCCGCAGTGTGGGTAATGTTGCGGCAAACCCCCACCGTCGTGTGATTTACGCCTACCACTTCCTTGCGCGCCTCGCTAGAATGCAAAAATCGCCGTCTATTCCTCACCTGTTGCCATGCCGTTAAAACAGGTTCCGTCACGGCGACCAGTCGAATAAAAAAAGGTCAGAACGAAATGCGGATATTGCTCAGTAACGATGACGGCATTCATGCGCCAGGCATTCAGACTCTGGCGAAAGCCCTGCGGCAGATTGCTGACGTGCAGGTTGTTGCCCCTGATCGTAACCGAAGCGGTGCCTCGAACTCATTAACGCTGGAAACGCCTCTGCGCACCTTCACCCATGAAAACGGCGATATCGCCGTCCAGATGGGGACGCCGACCGACTGCGTCTATCTGGGGGTGAATGCGCTGATGCAGCCGCGTCCCGACATTGTGGTGTCGGGCATCAATGCCGGCCCCAATCTGGGCGATGATGTGATCTACTCCGGCACGGTGGCGGCAGCGATGGAAGGGCGACATCTTGGCTTGCCGGCTATCGCGGTTTCGCTCAACGGCCATCAGCACTACGCCACCGCAGCGGCCGTGACCTGCGCTCTGCTCAGGGCGCTGACGCATGAACCGCTGCGCACCGGCCGCATTCTCAACATCAACGTTCCCGATCTGCCGTTGTCAGAACTCAAAGGCATCCGCGTGACGCGCTGTGGCAGTCGCCATCCGGCGGATCAGGTGATTGCGCAGCAGGATCCGCGTGGCAATACACTCTACTGGATTGGTCCGCCAGGGGAAAAACTGGATGCGGGCCCGGATACGGACTTCGCCGCCGTGGATCAGGGCTACGTCTCTGTCACGGCACTCCATGTCGATTTAACGGCGCACAGCGCGCAGAACGTGCTCAGTGACTGGCTGGCTAAAGCTGAGGTGAACCTGGCATGGTGAATCGGCGTATTGAGACGTTGCTGTCACAACTGCGTCAGCAGGGCATCGATGATGAAAACCTGCTGAAAGCCATCAGCGAGGTGCCGCGCGAACGTTTTATCGACGAAGCGTTCGAGCATAAAGCCTGGGACAATGTTGCCTTGCCCATCGGCTCCGGTCAGACGATATCACAGCCCTACATGGTCGCGCGGATGACCGCGCTGCTCGGGCTTAATCCGCATTCGCGTGTGCTGGAGATTGGTACGGGTTCAGGTTATCAGACGGCGATTCTTGCCCACCTGGTGGACCATGTTTATTCAGTGGAACGCATCAAAGGGCTGCAGTGGCAGGCCAAGCGCCGTCTGAAACAGCTGGATCTGCATAATGTCTCAACCCGTCATGGTGATGGCTGGCAGGGCTGGCCTTCACGTGGCCCCTTCGATGCCATCATCGTCACGGCTGCACCGCCTGAAATTCCGATTGCGCTGATAGCACAACTGGCAGAAGGCGGCATCATGGTGCTGCCGGTTGGTGAAGATCAGCAGGTACTGAAGCGCCTGCGTCGTCAGGGCGAAGAGGTGATGGAAGAGACCATTGAACCAGTGCGTTTTGTCCCGCTGGTGCAGGGCGATCTGGCCTGACCCTCTTCGTATTTCTTCACAACTGTTTCATAGCACCACGTACCTGATGTTGTTACTATCCAGTTTATTCATCGAAAACGCAGATTTTATCGCGCCGCGCAGAGTATCCTGCTGGCAGATACAGTGAAACAGATAGATCAGAGTTGCCATCACGGGGGATTAATGAGCACGGGAAGCACACTTTTTCAGTTACGCCGTCTGGCGGCGCTTTCACTGGTAGGTTTTTGGCTGGCAGGCTGTAGCTCCAGCGACAACTCACAGGCACCCATCAGTCGCGTTGGCGACAATGGTGGCATGAACACTAACCAGTCTGGAGCAGACATGAGTTCAGGCGGCGTTCCTGCCACGCCAGCCCAGGGACAAATGTTAAGCAAAAATTCAGCATCTGCCCCCGCTAGTGGTGGAATGATTAGTACCAACAGCAATGTTGAGACGCAGAATGGCCGGATTGTTTACAATCGCAGTTATCAGAACATTCCTAAGGGTAGCTACTCCGGTGAAACTTATACCGTTAAGCGTGGCGACACACTGTTTTACATCGCCTGGATTACCGGCAACGATTTCCGTGATTTAGCCCAGCGCAACAATGTTCCGGCGCCATATGGCCTGAATGTCGGACAAACTTTGCAGATTGGCAATGGGTCGGGTCAGCCGATTACTGGCGGCAATCCCATTACCGTTGCTGATGCAACGCAGGGCGGCGTTCCGGCGGCGCCACAAATTAAATCGCCTGCTGTTGCACAGCAACCTGTTATTACGTATTCTGATGATTCAGGTAATTCGGGTGGCAGCAAAATGTTGCCTTCGAATGGAGCAAATGTTGCAACGACAACAGCTCCAGTCGTTACCGCACCCCCAACGGTTAGCAGTACAACCAACAGTTCAACGCCGGTCGGAAGCTGGCGCTGGCCGACTGACGGGAAGATCATCGATAACTTCTCTGCCGCCGAAGGTGGCAATAAAGGTATCGATATCGCCGGGACGCGCGGACAATCTGTGGTCGCCACTGCTTCAGGACGAGTGGTTTACGCAGGTAACGCACTCCGGGGTTACGGTAATTTAATCATCATTAAACACAACGATGATTACCTGAGCGCCTACGCCCACAACGATACAATGCTGGTCCGGGAACAACAGGAAGTTAAGGCGGGGCAAAAGATCGCTACCATGGGTAGCACCGGAACCAGTTCAGTCAGATTACACTTTGAAATTCGTTACAAGGGGAAATCCGTAAACCCGTTGCGTTATTTACCGCAGCGATAATCCGGCAGAACAAAACAGGTTTATGTTCTGCCCTGGAATCACGGGTAGGAGCCGCTTATGAGCCAGAATACGCTGAAAGTAAACGAGTTACATGAGAACGCGGAATTCGATGAGAACGGAGCTGAAATTTTTGACGAGAAGGCACTCGTTGAAAATGAAGCCAGTGATAGCGACGTAGCGGAAGAATAGTTGCTATCACAGGGTGCGACGCAACGTGTGTTAGATGCGACGCAGCTCTATCTCGGGGAGATTGGCTATTCTCCGTTGTTAACGGCAGAGGAAGAAGTCTTCTTCGCTCGCCGTGCATTGCGGGGTGATATCCCTTCCCGTCGCCGTATGATCGAAAGTAACTTACGCCTGGTGGTGAAAATCGCTCGTCGTTACAGCAATCGTGGTTTAGCTCTGCTGGACCTGATTGAAGAAGGTAACCTCGGCCTGATTCGCGCCGTAGAGAAATTTGACCCGGAGCGCGGGTTCCGTTTCTCAACGTACGCCACCTGGTGGATTCGTCAGACCATTGAACGGGCGATCATGAATCAAACCCGTACCATCCGTCTGCCGATTCACATTGTGAAAGAACTGAATGTTTATCTGCGTACTGCGCGTGAACTTTCCCACAAGCTCGACCATGAGCCGAGTGCGGAAGAGATCGCAGAGCAGCTTGATAAACCGGTTGATGACGTAAGCCGCATGTTACGTCTCAACGAACGCATTACCTCGGTTGATACGCCATTAGGCGGTGATTCTGAAAAAGCGCTGCTGGATATTCTGGCCGATGAGAAAGACAACGGCCCGGAAGACACCACGCAGGACGATGATATGAAACAAAGCATCGTTAAATGGCTGTTCGAACTGAACGCCAAGCAGCGTGAAGTGCTGGCACGTCGTTTCGGCCTGTTGGGCTATGAAGCGGCAACACTTGAGGATGTGGGTCGTGAAATCGGCTTAACCCGCGAGCGTGTACGCCAGATTCAGGTTGAAGGTTTACGCCGTCTGCGTGAAATCCTGCAGGCGCAGGGCCTCAGCATTGAAGCACTGTTTCGTGAATAATCGTTAACAGTAAATCTGAGTTTGAATGCGAAAAGCGATGGTGAAAACCATCGCTTTTTTTATGTCTGCAGAAAAGTGATTTGCGGGCAAGCAAGCATCGCACCGCGCATTAACGCGGTGCGATGTACGGGATGTAATATCAGACCAGCGATTTAAGACGATAAATCCAGTCGAGTGCCTGACGCGGTGTCAGCGTATCGGGATCCAGCGCCTCAAGCGCCTCCACGGCGGGTGAGGTCTCTTCAACCAGCAGCGGCAGCTGAGAGCCATCGACCGTCGATGACGCGGAGTGGTTTGAAACGGTCTCAAGTTCCTTCAGCTTATTGCGCGCCCGCTTAATCACCTCTTTGGGTACGCCGGCCAGCGCCGCCACCGCCAGACCATAGCTCTTACTTGCCGCACCCTCCTGGACGCTGTGCATAAAGGCGATCGTGTCGCCATGCTCAACGGCATCCAGATGGACGTTGACCACGCCTTCCATTTTTTCCGGCAGTGTTGTCAGCTCGAAATAATGGGTGGCAAACAGCGTCATCGCCTTGATGCGGTTCGCCAGGTTTTCGGCGCAGGCCCAGGCGAGCGATAAACCGTCGTAGGTGGATGTTCCGCGTCCAATCTCATCCATCAGCACCAGGCTGTTTTCGGTGGCGTTGTGCAGGATGTTAGCGGTTTCGGTCATCTCAACCATAAAGGTCGAGCGCCCGGAGGCGAGATCGTCAGCGGCACCGACACGGGTAAAGATGCGATCCAGCGGGCCGATCAGCGTCTCATCGGCAGGAACAAAACTGCCAATCCATGCCATCAGCGCAATCAGCGCCGCCTGGCGCATATAGGTACTTTTACCGCCCATATTGGGGCCGGTAATAATCAGCATTCTGCGCTGGGGTGCCAGTGACAGTGGGTTGGCAATAAACGGCTCTTTCAGAACCTGTTCCACCACCGGATGGCGTCCGCCGCTGATTTTAATCCCGGCTTTATCCTGCAATACCGGGCGGCAATAGTTCAGGGACCAGGCGCGTTCTGCCAGGTTGCTTAACACATCCAGCTCTGCCAGCGCGGCGGCACTCAGCTGCAGCGCTTCAAGATGCGGCAGCAACTGATCGAACAGCGCCTCATACAGGCTTTTTTCCAGCGACAGCGCTTTACCCTTGGAGGTGAGTACTTTGTCTTCGTACTCTTTCAGCTCCGGAATGATATAGCGTTCAGCATTTTTCAGGGTCTGACGACGCACATAGTGCATCGGTACCTGATGGCTCTGTCCGCGGCTTACCTGGATGTAATAACCATGCACGCCGTTAAAGCCGACCTTCAGGGTATCCAGTCCCAGCTTCTCGCGTTCGCGGATCTCCAGCCGGTCAAGATAGTCGGTTGCGCCATCTGCCAGTGCACGCCACTCATCCAGCTCCGCGTTGTAGCCGGGCGCAATCACTCCGCCGTCACGGATCAGCACAGGCGGTGACTCAATCACCGCCTGTTCCAGCAGCTCACGTAACGCAGTGAACTCGCCCATCTGCGTGCGCAGCTTCTGCAACTGGGGCGCCTCAACGTCGGCCAGCAGCTGGTTAAGTTCCGGCAGTTGCTGAAACGCATGACGCATGCGAGCCAGATCGCGCGGACGTGCGGTGCGCAGGGCCAGGCGAGCCAGGATTCGCTCCAGATCGCCGACCTGACGCAGCACCGGTTGCAGCACGTCGCTGAGATTTTGCAGTTCAGCAATCGACTCCTGACGCTGGTTAATGATGCGCGCATCGCGCAGCGGCATATGCAGCCAGCGTTTCAGCATCCGGCTACCCATCGGGGTGACCGTTTTATCCAGCACCGCCGCTAAGGTGTTGTCGGTGCCGCCTGCCAGGTTCTGGGTGATCTCCAGATTACGGCGGGTGGCCGCATCCATGATGATGCTGTCCTGCTGCCGCTCCATGCTCAGCGAGCGGATGTGGGGCAGCGTGGTGCGCTGGGTATCTTTAACATACTGCAGCAGGCAGCCCGCCGCGCTCAGTCCGAGGTGCGCATTCTCCACGCCGAAGCCATTGAGATCGCGGGTGCCGAACTGCAGGTTCAGCTGCTGGCGTGCGGTGTCGATCTCAAACTCCCACAAAGGACGGCGTCGCAGGCCGCGTCGCTGATCGATCAGCGACATCGCCTGGAAATCTTCGGGGTAGAGCAGCTCCGCCGGATTGGTGCGCTGCAGTTCTGCCGCCATGGTTTCAGCATCGGCAGGTTCGCTGAGGCGAAAACGGCCTGAGCTGATATCCAGCGTGGCGTAGCCAAAACCGCGCGGGCTTTGCACAATCGCCGCCAGCAGATTGTCTTGCCGCTCCTGCAACAGCGCCTCATCACTGATGGTACCTGGGGTAACGATGCGCACCACTTTGCGTTCAACCGGGCCTTTGCTCAGCGCCGGATCGCCTATCTGCTCGCAGATGGCAACGGATTCGCCCAGCTGCACCAGTTTAGCCAGGTAACCTTCAACCGCATGATAGGGCACACCCGCCATCGGGATCGGTTCGCCCGCTGACGCACCGCGCTTGGTGAGTGAAATCTCCAGCAGCTGCGAGGCACGTTTTGCGTCGTCATAAAACAGCTCGTAGAAGTCACCCATACGGTAAAACAGCAGAATGTCAGGATGCTCCGCCTTGAGACGCAGGTACTGCTGCATCATCGGCGTGTGGGAAGGAAAGTCCTTTTCGGTTGGCTCTTGCATAAGGTTTTAGCTCATTTTTAATGCGGTAAATTTCTGGCGGTCAACGCCCATGAAACCGAAAGGGATTCCAGGCGCGCAGGATAATCAGATGATAACGAATAGGGCAGGGCATATGCCAGCATGATGCACAGCCGCGATCCTGACCGGGTGTAACCTGACAGGCATCCTGGCAAATGTGGCGGCGGCTGGCGACAAAAAAGTGCCTGTTCTCATGACGCTGATGCGGGGCTGCGAGGCGGCTCGCGATTTCTGCGGCAGTTTATGGCCGGCAGGACGGCACTGCGCCGCATCGGGAAGGGGGAAAAGTCAGTGCAGCCCGTTCTGCAGCGCCCAGACGGCGGCTTCAAGTCGGGATTTAAGGTTCATCTTCTTCAGCAGATATTTAACGTGAACCTTAACCGTGCTTTCACTGATGGCCAGCTTGCGGGCAATCGCTTTATTGGTCATCCCGTCGCTGATCAGTTGCAGAATATCGCGTTCGCGCCGGGTCAGCTGATTAATGTCGCGCGTCTGAGCAGGCTGCGCTTCACGCAACCGGGCGACCAGAATCGGAGTTAACGCCTCGCTCAGCACGATCTGACCGGCAGCAGCCTGATGCAGCGCTTTCAGTAAGGCTTCCGGTTCCATATCTTTCAGCAGATAACCATCAGCGCCGCGCTTCAGCGCGCTGACCACATCCTCTTCATTATCTGAAACGCTGAACACCACTACCCGGCCAGAAAGGGCTATCTCACGCAGCTGGGTCAGGGTATCCAGTCCGTTCAGACCTGGCATATTAAGATCAAGCAGGATCAGGTCGGGATCATGCTGCTGTGCCAGCGCCAGGCCATCAATGCCATTACCCGCTTCGGCAACCACCTGCAGTCTTTCATCCAGCGCAATCAGCTGCTTCAGGCCATTGCGCAGCATGGGATGGTCGTCGATCAATAAAAGCGTAAATTTCTCTGCCGTCACAATGGCTCCTGTTCCTGTCACATACGCCAGCCCTGAGCGGGCGGAGAGCCTATCTTACCGGTGAAGCGGGGTCGCTATATACCCCCAATGGACTACTCCTTTATTTCCAGTCGGACACCCTTTTACAGAAGGCATGGGCGGCCGTGTTTAAACCCTATGATTTATAAGGGTTATCTGAATTCAGTCAACTACTTAACCGGGGTGAAGAGAGGGCGCTGCACCTCTGTAACCTGCATTGCCGTTGATTTGTATCAAGCCCGACACCACGGCGGATGCGCAGGATACGCACAATTATTATTCTGCTGATGAGAGATTTATGACCCAATCTACCTCTTTGCAAACCCCGACGCGCGGCGCGTTAATTCAGGACTGGCAACCGGAAAACGATGCGTTCTGGCAGGCGCGTGGTAAACGTATCGCCAGCCGTAACCTGTGGATTTCTGTCTTCTGTCTGCTGCTGGGCTTCTGCGTCTGGATGCTGTTCAGCACCGTTGCGGTTAACCTGAATAAAGTTGGCTTTACCTTCAGCACTGAGCAGCTCTTTTTACTGACCGCACTGCCGTCGGTTTCTGGCGCGTTGCTGCGTGTGCCTTACTCTTTTGTTATTCCCATCTTTGGGGGACGTCGCTGGACCGCCTTCAGCACCGGCATCCTGATCATTCCCTGCCTGTGGCTCGGCTTTGCCGTACAGGACAGCCAGACCTCATTCACCACTTTTATGGTGATTTCCCTGCTGTGCGGTTTTGGTGGCGCTAACTTCGCGTCGAGCATGGGCAATATCAGCTTCTTCTTTCCCAAAGCCCGTCAGGGCGGCGCGCTGGGTATCAACGGCGGCCTCGGTAATCTTGGCGTCAGCGTAATGCAGTTTGTCGCCCCGCTGGCGATCTCCTGTGCCATTTTTGGTTTTGCCGATGTGGGTCAGACCACCGTCACCGGCGACAGCATCTGGCTGGAGAATGCCGCCTGGATCTGGGTGCCGTTCCTGGCGATCGGCACGCTGGCGGCCTGGTTCGGCATGAACGACCTGGCGGCGGCGAAATCCTCGCTGCGTGAGCAGTTGCCGGTGCTGAAACGTCCACACCTGTGGGTTATGGCGCTGCTCTATCTGGCCACATTTGGCTCATTTATCGGTTTCTCTGCCGGTTTTGCCATGCTGACGAAGACGCAATTTCCTGATGTCGTGATCATGCATTACGCCTTTTTCGGCCCCTTTATTGGCGCGCTGGCCCGTTCAGCAGGCGGCATCATTTCTGACCGCTTCGGCGGTACCCGCGTCACGCTTGTCAACTACGTGCTGATGGCGCTGTTTGCTGCGCTGCTGTTCCTTACCCTGCCGGGTGCCGGACATGATGGCTCGTTCGTGGCCTTCTTCGCCGTGTTTATGGGCCTGTTCCTGACGTCCGGGCTGGGCAGCGGCTCCACCTACCAGATGATTGCGGTGATCTTCCGTAAGCTGACGCTGGAACGTATCAAAGCTGAGGGCGGCGACGATGCGCTGGCACAGCGCGAAGCGGCAACAGAAACCTCTGCTGCGCTCGGCTTTATCTCCGCCATTGGCGCGCTGGGCGGTTTCTTTATTCCGCAGACTTTTGGCCTGTCGCTCGCCATGACCGGTTCACCCGCCGGCGCGATGAAAATCTTCCTGGTCTTTTATCTCTGCTGCATTGCGGTGACCTGGCTGGTTTACGGCCGAAAATCACGCGCCTGATAACGACAAAGCCGGTGTGGCGCACCGGCACAATTTCACTTTCTGTGTCGGGACAGATGCAGAGTCAGCAATGTCACATTAAGCCTTCAGGAGTATTCCGGATGAGCAAGTTTCTTGATCGGTTTCGCTATTTCAAACAGCTGGCCGAACCCTTTTCCGGCCAGCATGGCCAGACGTTAAACAGTAACCGCGACTGGGAAGATGGCTATCGCAGTCGCTGGCAGCACGATAAAATCGTGCGCTCCACGCACGGCGTTAACTGTACCGGCTCATGCAGCTGGAAAATCTACGTTAAAAATGGACTGGTCACCTGGGAGACCCAGCAGACCGACTATCCGCGTACCCGTCCCGATCTGCCAAACCATGAGCCGCGTGGCTGCCCACGCGGTGCCAGCTACTCGTGGTATCTCTACAGCGCTAACCGCCTGAAATATCCGTTAATGCGCAAGAAGCTGATTCAGCTCTGGCGCGACGCGAAAGCGCAGCACAGCGACCCGGTGGACGCCTGGGCATCAATCATCAGTAATCCTGAAAAGGCCAGAAGCTACAAACAGGCGCGTGGACGCGGCGGCTTTGTCCGCTCCAGCTGGCAGGAAGTCAACGAGATGATCGCCGCCGCGAACATCTGCACCGCGAAGACCTACGGCCCTGACCGCATTATGGGATTCTCACCGATTCCGGCGATGTCGATGGTCTCTTACGCTGCGGGCGCACGTTACCTGTCACTGATTGGCGGAACCTGTCTGAGCTTCTACGACTGGTACTGCGATCTGCCGCCGGCCTCACCGATGACCTGGGGCGAGCAGACCGACGTGCCGGAATCGGCTGACTGGTACAACTCCTCCTACATTATTGCCTGGGGCTCTAACGTGCCGCAGACCCGTACCCCGGATGCGCACTTCTTTACGGAAGTCCGCTATAAAGGGACGAAAACCGTGGCAATCACGCCGGACTATGCTGAGGTCGCGAAGCTGTGTGACCAGTGGCTGAGTCCGAAGCAGGGCACCGACAGCGCGATGGCGCTGGCGATGGGCCACGTGATGCTGAAAGAGTTTCATCTTGATCGCGAAGTTGGCTATTTCCGCGACTATGTGCGCCGTTACACCGATATGCCGATGCTGGTGCTGCTGGAACCCCGTGAGGGCGGTTTTTACGCCGCCGGCCGTCAGTTGCGCGCCAGCGATCTGGTGGATGGGCTCGGTCAGGAGAATAACCCGGAGTGGAAAACCGTCGCGATCAACGAGGCGACCGGGGAACTGACCGCGCCGCAGGGATCTATCGGCTTCCGCTGGGGCGAAAAAGGCAAATGGAACCTTGAGCAGCGTGATGGGGCGTCACATCAGGAAGTTGAACTGCAGCTCAGCCTGCTCGGCAGCCACGATGAGGTGGTCGAGGTTGGTTTCCCTTACTTCGGTGGCATTACCAGCGAGCATTTCAACAGCGTTGCGCTGGACGAAATCCTGCTGCATAAGCTGCCGGTGAAACGCCTGCAACTGGCGGATGGCAGTGAAGCACTGGTCACCAGCGTCTACGATCTGACGCTGGCGAATTATGGTCTGGATCGCGGTCTGGATGATGCCAACTGCGCGCAAACCTACGACGACATCAAAGCGTATAGCCCGGCCTGGGCGGAGCAGATTACGGGTGTCTCCCGTCAGAACATCATTCGCATTGCCCGTGAATTTGCCGAAAACGCCGAGAAAACCCGCGGTCGTTCGATGATCATCGTCGGTGCCGGTATGAACCACTGGTATCACATGGACATGAACTATCGTGGCCTGATGAACATGCTGATTTTCTGCGGCTGCGTCGGTCAGAGCGGCGGTGGCTGGGCGCACTATGTCGGCCAGGAGAAACTCCGTCCGCAGACCGGCTGGACCCCGCTGGCCTTTGGCCTGGACTGGCAGCGTCCGCCACGCCAGATGAACAGCACCTCCTTCTTCTACAACCACTCCAGTCAGTGGCGCTATGAAACCCTGGCCACCAGCGAATTGCTCTCCCCGCTGGCGGATAAAAGTCGCTACAGCGGCAGCCTGATCGACCTTAACGTCCGTTCCGAACGTATGGGCTGGCTGCCTTCAGCGCCGCAGCTTAACGTCAACCCGCTGCACATCGCGGCGCAGGCGAAAGCCGCCGGTCAGTCGCCGCTGGATTACACCGTGGAAAGCCTGAAGCAGGGCACCATGCGGTTTGCCGCTGAACAGCCGGACGATCCGCAGAACTTCCCGCGTAACCTGTTTGTCTGGCGCTCCAATCTGCTCGGCTCATCCGGTAAAGGGCATGAGTACATGCTGAAGTATCTGCTGGGCACGGAAAACGGCATTCAGGGCAAAGATTTAGGCCAGCAGGGCCGCGTGAAGCCGGAAGAGGTGGAGTGGCTGGATCAGGGTGCCGAAGGCAAACTGGATCTGGTGGTCACACTCGACTTCCGCATGTCGAGCACCTGTCTCTACTCCGATGTCGTGCTGCCAACGGCGACCTGGTATGAAAAAGACGATATGAATACCTCGGATATGCATCCGTTTATTCATCCGCTTTCGGCGGCCGTCGATCCTGCCTGGGACTCAAAAAGTGACTGGGAGATCTACAAAGGTATCGCCAAAGCCTTCTCCGATCTCTGCCCGGGTCATTTAGGCGTTGAAACGGACGTCGTTACTCTGCCGGTGTTGCATGACTCACCCGCGGAACTGGCGCAGCCTTTTGAGGCGAAAGACTGGAAAAAAGGCGAATGCGATCTGATTCCGGGTAAAACCGCGCCACACATTATGGTGGTGGAGCGCGACTATCCGGCGACCTGGGAGCGCTTTACCTCGCTGGGACCGTTGCTGGAGACCCTGGGTAACGGCGGCAAAGGTATCAGCTGGAACACCAGCAAAGAGGTCGATTTCCTCAAGCAACTGAACTACGTCAAAGCGGATGGCCCGGCAGCGGGGCGGCCGAATATCGACACGGCGATCGATGCGGCAGAAGTGATCCTGGCGCTGGCACCGGAAACCAATGGTCAGGTGGCGGTGAAAGCCTGGCAGGCACTGGGCGTGATTACCGGTCGTGACCACACCCACCTGGCGCTCAATAAAGAAGATGAAAAGATTCGCTTCCGCGATATCCAGGCGCAGCCGCGCAAAATTATCTCTAGTCCGACCTGGTCAGGTCTGGAAGATGAACATGTCTCTTACAACGCCTGCTACACCAACGTTCATGAGCTGATCCCGTGGCGAACCCTGAGCGGCCGTCAGCAGCTCTATCAGGATCATGAGTGGATGCGCGCCTTTGGCGAGAGCCTGATGGTCTATCGTCCGCCAATCGATACCCGCGCGGCGAAGCCGTTGCTGAACAGCAAACCCAACGGTAACCCGGAGAAGGCGTTGAACTTCCTGACGCCACACCAGAAGTGGGGCATTCACTCCACCTACAGCGACAACCTGCTGATGCTGACACTGTCGCGCGGCGGACCGATTGTCTGGATGAGTGAAGATGACGCTCGTGAGCTGGGTATCGTGGATAACGACTGGATCGAGGCGTTCAATGCCAACGGTGCGCTGACCGCACGTGCAGTAGTGAGTCAGCGCATCCCGGCGGGTATGACCATGATGTACCACGCGCAGGAACGTATCGTGAATATCCCTGGCTCGGAGATCACCAGCCAGCGCGGCGGGATCCATAACTCGGTGACGCGGACCTGCCCGAAACCGACCCATATGATCGGCGGTTATGCGCAGCTCTCCTGGGGCTTTAACTACTACGGCACCGTCGGCTCGAACCGCGATGAGTTCGTGGTAGTGAGAAAAATGAACAACGTTAACTGGTTAGATGGGGAAGGCAACGATGCCTGCCAGGGCAGCCAGCAGGAGGTAAAACCATGAAAATTCGTTCACAGGTCGGCATGGTGCTGAACCTCGACAAATGTATCGGCTGCCACACCTGCTCGGTGACCTGTAAAAACGTCTGGACCAGCCGCGAGGGCATGGAGTACGCCTGGTTTAACAACGTCGAAAGCAAGCCCGGTGTCGGCTATCCGCACGCCTGGGAAGATCAGCAGAAGTGGAAGGGCGGCTGGATCCGTAAGATCAACGGTAAGCTGGAGCCGCGCATGGGCAGTCGCATTGGCCTGCTGTCGAAGATCTTCGCCAACCCAGATGTGCCGGCGCTGGATGATTACTACGAACCGTTCGATTTTGATTATCAGCATCTGCACAATGCGCCCGCCGGTAAGCATCAGCCGATTGCGCGTCCGCGCTCGCTGATCACCGGCCAGCGGATGAAAAAGATCGAAAACGGCCCGAACTGGGAAGAGATCCTTGGCGGCGAGTTTGCCAAACGTTCGCAGGATAAGAACTTCGATAACATCCAGAAGGAGATTTACGGTCAGTTTGAGCACACCTTCATGATGTACCTGCCGCGCCTGTGTGAGCACTGCCTCAACCCGGCGTGTGTGGCGACCTGCCCAAGCGGCGCGATCTACAAACGCGGCGAAGATGGCATCGTACTGATCGACCAGGATAAATGTCGCGGCTGGCGGATGTGCCTCACCGGCTGTCCGTACAAGAAGATCTACTTCAACTGGAAAAGCGGCAAATCAGAAAAATGCATTTTCTGTTATCCGCGCATTGAAGCGGGCCAGCCCACCGTCTGTTCAGAAACCTGTGTCGGCCGTATCCGCTATCTCGGCGTGTTGCTCTATGACGCTGACCGCATTGAACAGGCGGCCGCAGCGGAAAACGAGAAAGATCTCTATCAGAGCCAGCTGGATATCTTCCTTGATCCCAACGATCCGGCGGTGATTGCGCAGGCGCTGAAAGATGGCGTTGCGCAGAGTGTAATCGACGCAGCACAGCGTTCACCGGTCTATAAAATGGCGATGGAGTGGAAGCTGGCGCTGCCACTTCACCCTGAATACCGCACGCTGCCGATGGTCTGGTATGTGCCACCACTGTCACCGATTCAGTCGGCGGTGGATGGCGGGGCGCTGGCGCACACCGGCGTGCTGCCGGATGTGGAAAGCCTGCGCATTCCGGTTGAGTATCTGGCGAACCTGCTGACCGCAGGCGACACCGCACCGGTGCTGCTGGCACTGAAGCGGATGCTGGCTATGCGTCATTACAAACGCGCAGAAAGCGTGGACGGTGAGCATGATATCCGGGCGCTGGAGCAGGTCGGCCTGACCGAAGCGCAGGCGCAGGAGATGTACCGCTATCTGGCGATCGCGAACTATGAAGATCGCTTTGTGGTGCCCTCCAGCCATCGCGAACTGGCGCGTGAAGCCTTCCCGGAAAGCAAAGGCTGCGGCTTTAGCTTTGGCGATGGCTGTCACGGCAGCGACAGCAAATTCAACCTGTTCAACAGCCGCCGTATTGATGCCATCGACATCAGTAAGAAAACCATCCGTCCGGAGGATGCCTCATGATGACGTTACGGATTCTTTCGCGGCTGCTGGACTACCCGGACGAGGCGCTGTTTACCCACTCTTCCGACCTGATCGCGGCGCTGGATGACGCCTCTGAACTCAACCTGCAGCAGAGCGCACGGCTGGTGCGTTTTATCAATCAGCTCTGTGCCCGGCCACTGCTCGACGTACAGGCTGACTACTGCGAACTGTTTGATCGTGGCCGCGCCACCTCGCTGCTGCTGTTTGAACACGTGCACGGTGAGTCACGCGATCGCGGTCAGGCGATGGTTGATCTGCTGGAACAGTATCGTGCCGATGGTCTGGAGCTGGACAGCAAAGAGCTGCCCGATTTCCTGCCGCTCTACCTGGAGTATCTCGCCTGTAAAAGCGATGAGGCCGCGCGTCAGGGACTGGACGACATCGTGCCTATCCTGGCCTTACTGGCGGCGCGGCTTGAAGAGCGTCAGAGCCCCTACGCCGATCTCTTCACAGTGTTACTGACGCTGTCCGGTAGCGCAGTTGATCCTGCGGCCCTCAAGCCACAGGTGGCGCAGGAAGCGCGCGACGATACGCCGGCAGCACTGGATGCTGTCTGGGAAGAGGAGCAGATTAAATTTCTCGGCGAACAGGGCTGCGCCTCGGCGCAGCAGGCGATGCATCAGCGTCGCTTCGCCGATGCGGTCGCGCCGCAGTATCTGGACATCGCCGCGGCGACGGCGCGTACCACAGGAGAATCAGCATGAATTTTATTAACACTTTCTTCTTCGATATTTACCCCTACCTCGCCGGAACGGTCTTCCTGGTGGGAAGCTGGCTGCGCTATGACTACGGGCAGTACAGCTGGCGTGCCGGTTCCAGTCAGATGCTGGACAAAAAAGGGATGCGTCTCGCCTCCAACCTGTTTCACATCGGCATCATCGGTATTTTCTTCGGTCATATCGTCGGGATGCTGACGCCGCACTGGATGTATGAATCCTTCCTGCCGATCGACGTAAAGCAGAAACTGGCGATGATTGCCGGTGGCCTGTTCGGGGCGATGACACTGGTGGGCGGTGGACTGCTGCTGAAGCGCCGTCTGACCAATCCACGGGTGCGGGCGACCAGTAGCGTCGGTGATATTCTGATCATGACCCTGCTGGTGGCTCAGGCGACGCTGGGCCTGCTGACCATTCCCTTCTCCGCCCAGCATATGGACGGCAGTGAAATGATGAAGCTGGTGGGCTGGGCGCAGGCGGTGGTGACCTTCCACGGTGGCGCTTCGCAGCATCTCGACGGCGTGGCGTTTATCTACCGCGTGCATATGGTGCTGGGAATGACGCTGTTCCTGCTGTTCCCGTTCTGCCGGCTGGTGCATATCTGGAGCGCGCCGGTTGAGTATCTGACCCGTCGTTATCAGCTGGTGAGAAACCGCCGCTAAGCGCATGATGGTTGCGGGGCAGAGAGAGCCCCGCAGCCATTTTAGCCCACGGCTGCCTTGACGTTTTTTTAAGATTTTGCCCTGTATGTCATTGCGCTGAACGTCTACTATTACCGCATCTGAAATTACCCCTCGTTTATGGATAACCGATGCGCCTCAAGTTAGCCTTCCTTGCGTTCATCCCGCTTCTGGCCTCCTGCAGCAGCAAACCTGAAGTCCCGTCCCAGCAGAAGATGCTGGCTGCGCCACAGGGCGGTTTTTTACTGCAGCCGTCGCACAGCGGACAGGCGATGTTTGGCGACTTTGCCGGTAACCCGGCAGCAGAGCAATTTATCGATAAGATGGTAGAGAAGCATGACTTTGACCGTCAGCAACTGCACAACATCATCGGTCAGGCCAAACGACTGGATTATGTGCTGCGACTGATGGACCGTCAGGCACCAAGCTATACGCCAGCGCCAGGGCCTAATGGCGCCTGGATCCGCTATCGCAACAAGTTCATTACGCCCGATAACGTGCAAAATGGGGTGGCGTTCTGGAATCAGTATCAGGATGCCCTGCAACGCGCACAGCAGGTTTATGGCGTGCCACCGGAAATTATCGTGGGCATCATTGGCGTGGAAACCCGCTGGGGTCGTGTGATGGGGAAAACGCGGATTCTGGATGCGCTTGCGACCTTATCCTTTAACTATCCGCGCCGCGCAGAGTACTTCAGCAGCGAGCTGGAAACCTTTCTGTTGATGTCGCGCAAAGAGCAGGATGACCCGCTGGCGCTGAAAGGCTCCTTTGCCGGGGCGATGGGCTATGGTCAGTTTATGCCCTCCTCTTACAATGATTATGCGGTTGATTTCAACGGCGACGGTCATGCAAACCTGTGGGATCCGGTGGATGCTATCGGCAGCGTGGCGCACTATTTCCAGAAGCATGGCTGGCGCAGCGGCGAAAATGTGGCGGTACCGGCCAGCGGTCAGGCACCGATGCTGGAAGATGGCTTCAAAACCCGTTACAGCGTGAGCATGCTGGCGGCGTCAGGATTGTCACCACAGGGCTCGCTGAACGGTAACGATCAGGTCAGTCTGCTACGCCTGGATTTGGGCACCAGCTACCAGTACTGGTACGGCTTACCCAATTTCTATGTCATTACCCGCTACAACCACAGTACCCATTATGCGATGGCGGTGTGGCAGCTGGGTGAGGCGGTGAGCAAGGCACGCCAGGGCGGCCTGTTATAAAGGCTATCCTTGTTAACTGTAAGGTTATATGATGACGCCCTTTTTCAGGCCACACAGCCACTGATATTTCTGGAGTCACTATGTCTTTACCTGCCTGCCCGGCTTGTCACGCCGATTACACCTGGCAAGATGGCGATAACCTTAACTGCCCCTCCTGCGGTCACATCTGGACCGAGGGAGAAGGTGACAGCAGCAACGCAACACTTGAAGTGCGTGATGCCAACGGCAATCTGCTGGCAGATGGCGACAGCGTCACGGTGATCAAAGATCTCAAGGTGAAGGGCAGTTCTTCATCGCTGAAGATCGGTACCAAAGTGAAAAGTATTCGTCTGGTTGAAGGGGACCACAACATCGATTGTAAAATCGACGGTTTTGGCCCGATGAAATTAAAATCTGAGTTTGTGAAAAAGAACTGAGATCAGGGGCGCAGGGATGCGCCCGCTTTCCTGCTTAGCTGAACAGCTTATCAATTGCGGCACACTGTTCCGCATTCAGCGTGCCACCGTAGTTTCGTGAGCCGCTGCTCATCGAGTCATAGCGCCGTGCCACGGCCGTTTTAATTGTCGTTACGAAATCATCTCCAATACTGTAAATCGCCATCAGACGGCCGATCTGCTGCTGCAGGCGCGTCAGCTCCGGCAGATTGCCACTTCGCCATGCCGTCATCATCTGCGCAAAGTACTCCGGCACAATATTATTCAGTCCTGAAATGACACCGGCACCGCCCGCCAGCAGGTTCGGGAGCAGGTACTCGTCATACCCCGACAGTACGGCGAAATCGCTACGCACCTTGCGGGTCTCTTCAATCATCATCCGGTTATGCGACAGGCAATCCACCGTATCTTTAATGCCGGCGAAGTTGGGCAGCTTTGCCGCCAGGGCGGCAATCAGCGCGGGCGTCAGATCGCAGCCGGTGCGGGCCGGAAAATTGTAGGCAAACCATTTACCACCCAGTTGGGCGTCCAGTGCTTCGAAGTAGTGCATCAGCTGGTTTTGCGTCTGGCCATAATAGTAGGGCGGCAGCACCATCACCGCGTCAAAGTCATTTTTCCAGGCGGCTTCAGCCAGCTCCAGCATGTCAGGGATGCAGGTTGCCGAGACGTTCGCGACCATCTTCAGCGATGACAAGGGTCTGGCTTCCTGAATCAGTTGTAAGCGTTCCTGCTGCGTCAGTGAGGCGAACTCGCCAATGCTGCCCATCACCAGTAAGGTATCAATACCGGAGTCATTGAGGCGGGAGAAATGTCGCCCGAGCGCATCAATATCGACCGCACCCTGCGCATTAAACGGGGTGACTGAAGGGCACCAGACACCGGCAAAGGGCGATTTTTTACTCATAAATGACTCCTGAATCGGATGTTAAAAAAATGAAACAGCGTTTTAACTTAATGACTCCGGCCGGTCTCTGCCAGCGCATGATTCAAAAATGAGCAACGGGTCGCACTTTTTCCTCTTTCATCCGTCTCAGTAAGCGGATGCATCTGATAACTGAGCGAGAGGTCATGATGAAAGAGTGGGATCCTGTGCTGTACCGTAAGTTTGAAGCAGAACGAACCCGTCCAGCCCGCGAACTTCTGGCGCGCCTCAGCCTGGAACAGGTTGAGCAGGTGACCGATCTGGGATGCGGGCCCGGTAACAGCACCGAGCTGCTCGCTGATGCCTGGCCACTGGCGCAGATTACCGGGCTGGACAGTTCCGCCACGATGTTAACTCAGGCCGCTGAACGCCTGCCGCACTGTCGTTTTATCCAGGCGGACATCCGCAACTGGCAGGCCGATGTGCCGCAGCAGGTGGTCTACGCCAACGCGTCTCTGCAATGGCTGGATAATCACGCAACGCTGTTTCCCCATCTGGTCAGCCAGCTGGCGCCCGGTGGCGTGTTAGCGATCCAGATGCCTGATAACCTGAATGAGCCGTCGCACCGGCTGATGCGCGAGGTGGCGGCAACGGATCGCTGGCGTTCACGCATCAATGCCGATGCCGCTGAACGTACACAGCTGCTTTCCACGGGCGAGTATTACGATCTGCTGACGCAGGCAGGCTGTGAGGTGGATATCTGGCGTACCACCTATTATCACGTGATGGCCGATTCACAGGCGATTATCAGCTGGCTGCAGGCGACCGGTTTACGGCCTTTCCTGGCAACGCTGGATGAGACCGAACAGACGGCGTTTCTGACCGATTATCATCAACGTCTGCTCGCGGCTTATCCGGCTCAGGCCGATGGTCAGGTGTTGCTCGCCTTCCCGCGTCTTTTTATGGTTGCGGTGAAAAACCGGTAAGCGCAGTGGAAAGCTGGCCGCAAAAACAGCGTAATAATGGTGACTGACCTTGAAAAAGCAGTTTTTCTGCACCACCTTCAACCCACAGCCAAAGGGAGAGTCGCAATGGATGATCAGCAATTGCAGGCGCTTAGTGCGCAGATAGGTGAGAAGCTGAAGCAGCGCAATGCCACCGTAACCTGTGCGGAATCCTGCACGGGGGGATGGATTGCCAAAGTCTTTACCGATATCAGCGGCAGCTCCGCCTGGTTCGAGCGGGGTTTTGTGACCTACAGTAACCAGGCCAAACAGCAGATGGTCAGTGTTCAGGCTGCTTCGCTGTTGCAGTATGGTGCGGTAAGTGATGTGGTGGTGCGGGAGATGGCGCTGGGTGCCCGCAGGGCGGCCCATGCTGACTACGCGGTCTCCGTCAGCGGTATTGCCGGTCCGGATGGCGGCAGTGAAGAAAAACCGGTGGGCACGGTGTGGTTTGGCTTTGCCGGGCCGCAGGATAACGTATTGACTTTTCAGCAGCATTTTAATGGCGATCGTGATGCCGTACGCCGCCAGTCGGTGGCATGGGCCCTGCAGAAACTGTATGGCGAATTTCTGACAAATTAAACTTGATACTGTATGACTATACAGTATAATTGTCGGCAACAGAAAGAGTACAGGCACCCTGAGTGCGTGTTTACCCGGCTTGATTAGGAGTTGAAATGGCGATTGATGAAAACAAACAGAAGGCTTTAGCTGCCGCGCTTGGCCAGATTGAGAAGCAATTTGGTAAAGGCTCCATCATGCGCTTGGGTGAAGACCGCTCAATGGATGTGGAAACTATCTCTACCGGCTCGCTGTCGCTGGATATCGCATTAGGCGCAGGCGGTCTGCCAATGGGCCGTATCGTTGAGATCTACGGACCTGAGTCTTCAGGTAAAACCACGCTGACTCTGCAGGTTATCGCATCTGCACAGCGTAAAGGTAAAACCTGTGCCTTTATCGATGCCGAGCATGCGCTTGATCCGGTTTACGCCAAGAAACTCGGCGTAGACATTGATAACCTGCTCTGCTCTCAGCCAGATACTGGTGAGCAGGCGCTGGAAATCTGTGATGCGCTGGCGCGCTCTGGTGCCGTTGACGTGATCATCGTCGACTCCGTCGCGGCGCTGACGCCTAAAGCGGAAATCGAAGGTGAAATCGGTGACTCACACATGGGCCTCGCGGCACGTATGATGAGCCAGGCGATGCGTAAACTGGCCGGTAACCTGAAGCAGTCCAATACCCTGCTGATTTTCATCAACCAGATCCGTATGAAAATTGGTGTGATGTTTGGTAACCCGGAAACCACCACTGGTGGTAACGCGCTGAAGTTCTACGCCTCTGTCCGTCTTGATATCCGCCGTATCGGTGCAATCAAAGAGGGCGATAACGTGGTCGGCAGTGAGACCCGCGTTAAAGTGGTGAAAAACAAAATCGCCGCGCCATTCAAACAGGCTGAGTTCCAGATCATGTACGGCGAAGGTATCAATACCTTTGGTGAGCTGGTCGACCTGGGCGTGAAGCACAAGCTGATTGAAAAAGCGGGTGCATGGTATAGCTACAATGGCGACAAGATTGGTCAGGGTAAATCGAATGCCGGCAACTTCCTGAAAGAGAATGCTGCTGTGGCAAACGAGATTGATCTGAAGTTACGTGAGATGTTGCTCAACGGCGCGGATGAAAAACTCGCAGCAGCCGACAAGGCTGCTGAGAAAGAAGACGCGGCTGAAGCGAACGAAGACTTCTAATCTCTGATGCGGGAGGGGCGAAAGCCTCTCCCGTAGTTTTTATCCCCCTCTATTGCCTTTCTTGCCTTCCCTCTGTCCTGTTCTGTCGCCATAATCTCCCTCTGTTTGTACAAGGTGCGCAGTATGACTGAACCCTCTCAGCCCCAACCTAATGTCGTCTCTTACTCTCGTCTGCTTGACCGTGCGATGCGTATTCTGGGTCAGCGCGATCACAGCCGTGCAGAGTTAGCGCGTAAACTGCAACAATCAGCGCAGCGTGCTGCGTGGGCGCAGAAAAAAGAGCCCGAAATTGTTACCGAAGCGTTGCTGGAACAGGTTCTTAACTGGTGTCAGGAAAGCGGCTGGTTAAACGACGAGCGTTTCACCGAACGATTTATTCAGAGCCGGAGCCGTAAAGGCTTTGGATCGCAGCGCGTGCGCCTTGAACTGGGCCAGAAAGGCATTGACCGTGAAGCCATTGATCTTGCAATGGAAGAGACAGAGGTAGACTGGGCGGCGTGTGCGGCTCAGCTGGCTGAACGAAAATTCGGACACCCGCTGCCCACAGAGTGGAAAGAGAAAGCGAAAGTACTACGCTATCTGCAGTCAAAGGGTTTTATGAGCGAAGATATCCAGTCCATTTTCAGAAATTTTGATGACTAAAAGCCGATGTAATTTTACTTCCCACTGAAGAAAATTTATCTTATTCCCACTTTTTGTTCCGCTAATCAGGCACCACCAGAATGTGGTCGCGCCGATCAGAGGGAACGTTCGTTAGCGTGATTCCAGGATATATATGAGCAAGAGCACTGCTGAGATCCGTCAAGCGTTTCTCGACTTTTTTCATAGCAAGGGACATGAGGTTGTAACCAGCAGCTCCCTCGTACCGAATAACGATCCAACGTTGTTGTTTACTAACGCCGGGATGAACCAGTTTAAAGATGTGTTCCTCGGTCAGGACAAACGTGACTACACACGTGCGACCACGTCACAGCGCTGCGTACGCGCAGGCGGCAAACACAACGATCTTGAAAACGTCGGTTACACCGCACGTCACCACACCTTCTTTGAAATGCTGGGTAACTTCAGCTTTGGTGACTATTTCAAGAGAGAGGCGATTGGTTTTGCCTGGGAACTGCTGACGAGCGAGCAGTGGTTCAGCCTGCCAAAAGAGCGTCTGTGGGTGACGATCTATGAAACCGACGATGAAGCCTTTGATATCTGGGCGAACGAAATCGGTGTGCCACGTGAACGCATTATTCGCATTGGCGACAACAAGGGCAGCGCGTATGCGTCAGATAACTTCTGGCAGATGGGCGATACCGGTCCTTGTGGTCCGTGCAGCGAGATTTTCTACGATCATGGCGATCACATCTGGGGTGGCCCGCCGGGCAGCCCGGAAGAAGATGGTGACCGTTACATTGAGATCTGGAACATCGTCTTTATGCAGTTCAACCGTCAGGCTGATGGCACCATGCTGCCGCTGCCAAAACCGTCGGTTGATACCGGAATGGGCCTTGAGCGTATTTCTGCCGTTCTGCAACACGTCAACTCCAACTATGAAATCGACCTGTTCCAGAAACTGATTCAGGCCGTGGCACAGGTTACCGGTGCCACTGACCTCAGTAACAAATCGCTGCGTGTCATTGCCGACCACATTCGCTCCTGTGCATTCCTGATTGCCGATGGCGTCATCCCGTCTAATGAGAACCGTGGCTACGTGCTGCGTCGTATCATTCGTCGTGCCGTGCGTCATGGCAACATCCTGGGCGCTAAAGAGGCCTTCTTCTATAAGCTGGTTGCGCCACTGGTTGAGGTCATGGGTGCCGCAGGCGAAGAGTTACAGCGCCAGCAGGCTCAGGTTGAGCAGGTGCTGAAAAGCGAAGAAGATCAGTTTGCCAGAACCCTGGAGCGCGGACTGGCGCTGCTGGACGAAGAGCTGGAAAAACTGCAGGGCGACACGCTGGATGGCGAAATCGTCTTCCGTCTCTACGATACCTTTGGTTTCCCGGCTGATTTAACGGCTGACGTCTGTCGCGAACGCAATCTGAAGATCGACGAAGCCGGCTTTGAGCGGGCGATGGAGCAGCAGCGTCAGCGCGCACGTGAAGCGAGTGGCTTCGGCGCTGACTACAGCAACGTTATTCGTATTGATGCCGCCTCATCCTTCAAAGGCTACGACCAGCTCGATTTAGCTGCCACGGTGAAAGCGCTCTATGTTGCAGGCGAGGCGGTTGATGAAGTGACCGCGGGTCAGGATGCTGTGGTCGTGCTG
Source organism: Pantoea agglomerans NBRC 102470 (assembly GCF_001598475.1). Taxonomy (GTDB): domain Bacteria; phylum Pseudomonadota; class Gammaproteobacteria; order Enterobacterales; family Enterobacteriaceae; genus Pantoea; species Pantoea agglomerans. The sequence goes on along the minus strand of NZ_BCZA01000004.1, from coordinate 23,787 downwards.
GATGAAACGCCATTCTATGGCGAATCGGGTGGCCAGGTAGGCGATACTGGTCTGCTGAAAGGGAAGAATGCTGAATTTAGCGTCCAGGATACACAAAAATATGGTCAGGCAATCGGTCATGTCGGTAAGCTGACCGCAGGGCAGTTGCGTATCGGTGATCGCCTTGAGGCACAGGTTGATGCGGCACGCCGTGCGCGCATCCGTCTTAACCACTCTGCTACTCACTTACTGCATGCCGCCTTGCGTCAGGTTTTAGGTGAGCATGTGGCGCAGAAAGGCTCGCTGGTTAACGACAAGTACCTGCGTTTCGATTTCTCGCATTTCGAAGCGATGAAACCTCAGGAGATTCGTCAGGTCGAAGATATCGTCAATGCGCAAATTCGTCGCAACCTGCCGGTTGAAACCGAAGTGATGGATCTGGATGCGGCGAAGTCTAAAGGGGCAATGGCACTGTTTGGCGAGAAATATGATCAGCGCGTGCGTGTTCTGACCATGGGTGATTTCTCTGTTGAGCTGTGTGGTGGTACCCATGCTGCGCGCACGGGTGACATCGGGCTGTTCCGTATTCAGGCGGAGTCAGGTACTGCAGCCGGTATTCGTCGTATCGAAGCGATTACGGGTGAAGGCGCGCTGGCGCAGGTCAATGCGCAGAGCAGCCAGCTGCAGGATCTTGCGCAGCTGGTAAAAGCGAACAGCAGCAACCTGAATGAGAAAGTGCGTGGTCTGGTCGATCATGTACGGGCTCTGGAGAAAGAGTTGCAGCAACTGCGCGATCAGCAAGCCGCGCAGGAGAGCGCTTCACTGAGCAGCAATGCTATCGACATTAAGGGAGTGAAACTGTTAGTCAGTGAGCTCAACAATGTTGAACCTAAAATGTTGCGTACCATGGTTGATGATCTTAAGAATCAGCTGGGGTCGGCGATTATTGTGCTGGCAACGGTTACTGAAGGTAAGGTGTCGCTGATTGCGGGTGTGACCAAAGATCTGACTGACCGTGTTAAAGCGGGTGAGTTGATTGCCGGTCTGGCTCAGCAGGTTGGCGGGAAGGGCGGTGGCCGTCCTGATATGGCACAAGCTGGTGGTAACGATGCGGGTGCTCTGAAAGGCGCATTAGCAGGGGTTGAGGACTGGGTCAGCAGCCGTCTGTAAGTGAATTAAAACAAGGCATCGTAAAAAGCGTCAGAACGGTTGTTCCGGCGCTTTTTAATACGATGCTAAAGCAGCAAATGACAAAGTCAGGTTGATGTAGTGTATTTCGGCTAAACTAACTATCAGCAGAATGTATTGGCGCATCGATGTGCATTGGTGTATTTCTCATACACATTGTGCAGCGTTAAATGATGGATAATGCCGGGAGCCTGTACAAGCCCGACTCTTTTAATCTTTCAAGGAGCAAAGAATGCTTATTCTAACTCGTCGAGTTGGTGAAACCCTCATGATCGGTGATGAGGTAACTGTAACGGTGCTGGGTGTTAAGGGTAACCAGGTTCGTATCGGTGTTAACGCGCCGAAAGAAGTGTCTGTGCATCGCGAAGAGATCTATCAACGCATCCAGGCTGAAAAAACGCAACAAACCAGCGTTTAACGGATTCAGCGTCTCGCACCTGTGCGAGGCGCTACCGCTTTCTGTAAAAATCCTGCCTTTTCTTTCTACCTGTTCCTCCTCTGTTTTGTTAACGCCATCATCTTTCATTGTTGATAATTCACTCTTTTTGTCGCCATTTTGTCCCAATTGTGTGTGATTTGCTCAATCAAACAAAGTTTCGGAAAAATTGTTTGACTTAAAAGTCCGGGAAAGTAATATGTGCGCCACGCAGTGCCGATGAGCAGAAACAACGTTCAGACGCACAGTTCGAAAGAAAGCGTAAGGTGAGGTGGCCGAGAGGCTGAAGGCGCTCCCCTGCTAAGGGAGTATACGGTCAAAAGCTGTATCGAGGGTTCGAATCCCTCCCTCACCGCCATTTTCGATGCATCCATAGCTCAGCTGGATAGAGTACTCGGCTACGAACCGAGCGGTCGGAGGTTCGAATCCTCCTGGATGCACCATATTTTCGAATATGGAGAAGTGCCTCGGTGTGACATGACGCATTAGCGTACAGGCCGCACTAAGGAGGATAACGTTGCATCAGCAACGGCCCGCAGGGCGAAGCGCAAGCTGAGTAATCCTCCTGGATGCACCATCGAAACAAAGCGAATTAGCAATTCCTTTCATGGTGAGTAGTTAGCACCCTGCGTTGTACAAGAATTTGTTTTATGCATCCATAGCTCAGCTGGATAGAGTACTCGGCTACGAACCGAGCGGTCGGAGGTTCGAATCCTCCTGGATGCACCATATTCTTCCCGAATATGGACAGTGCCTCAGTGTGTCATGACGTGATTATCGTTCAGGCCGCACTAAGGAGGATAACGTTGCATCAGCAACGGCCCATAGGGCGAAGCGCAAGCTGAGTAATCCTCCTGGATGCACCATTCTTTGTAACATCCTCAGGTTGGTTTCTGTAAGTCCATAAAAAGTTGTACCTCAAAAGATAGACCCCAAAAGATAGACCCCAATGCATCCATAGCTCAGCTGGATAGAGTACTCGGCTACGAACCGAGCGGTCGGAGGTTCGAATCCTCCTGGATGCACCATCTTCTCGAATGTTGGCAGTTCCTCAGTGTGACATGACGCAATAAGCGTTCCGGCCGCACGAAGGGGGATAACGTTGCATCAGCAACGGCCCGCAGGGCGAAGCGCAAGCTGAGTCATCCTCCTGGATGCACCATCTTCTTCTTTAGCCTCAAAATCCCTCAAAGTATCATGGCGCGATGATCGCTAAGACCTCACTAAACACGATAGCGTTACTTCCGTAACCGTCCGTACAGCAAACGCTGAGTGAGTATCCTGAAAAACCTCTGCAGTTTCCCTCTGGCTTCACACGCACTCTTTTCCTGTTTAATCTGCCCCATTGATTCATCATCCTGACTTAAGCGATCCGAAACGCCTGTTTCCCGCATCAACGCCTTCTGTTTTGCTGCCCATGCCCGTCCGCCGCCGCTTGTCTGCCAGAAGAATGTTAAAAAAACGCTGGAATTTCGTACGTTTATCGCTGGCCGTGCACGATCACCTTTATCTGAAAACAAAAATTGTTAATGCTTTCAAAGCATTTGCTGTTCATCCCCCCTGGCGACAACCTGTCCACATTAGGCTAAAGTAATGTCTCATTTGATGAATGTCCGGAGTGACAATGTACGATCAATATGACGCCCTGATTTTCGATATGGACGGCACGATTCTTGATACTGAGCCGACACATCGAAAAGCGTGGCGTCAGGTGCTCCAGCGTTATGGATTAACGCTGGATGAAGCACGTATTATCGACTTCAATGGCGCACCAACCTGGCGGCTGTCGCAGTTCATCATTGAATCCAATCAGTCGTCACTCGACCCTCATCTTCTTGCCGCAGAAAAAACCGCTGCCGTGAAAGCGATGCTGCTGGAAAACGTGAAGCCACTGCCTTTAATGGAGGTGGTGAAAGCGTATCACGGGCGTCGTCCGATGGCGGTCGGTACCGGAAGCGAACACAGCATGGCAGAGGCGTTACTGACGCAGCTGGGCGTACGTGAGCTCTTTTCGGCCGTCGTCGGTGCTGACGACGTACAGCGTCATAAACCTGAGCCAGAAACCTTCTTACGCTGCGCTGAGCTGATGGGTGTGACGCCGGCACGTTGTGTGGTGTTTGAGGATGCGGACTTTGGTATTCAGGCAGCGAAGGCGGCAGGTATGGCTGTGGTGGATGTCCGCTTACTGTGAGTGACGTTCTTACCTATGCCTCGATGTTCGGCAGCAGCTTTTTAAGTGCAACGCTCCTGCCGGGAAGTTCTGAAGCACTGCTGATAGCACTATTGATAGCAAAAAAGACATCAGTTTACGGGTTGCTTTTGGCCGCATCACTGGGAAACACCTTGGGCGGCTTAACCAACATTCTTATTGGTCGCTTGCTGCCGTTAAAACGTCAGGGGCGATGGCATGACACAGCAATGACGTGGTTGCACCGACTGGGACCTGCAGCACTGTTATTCAGCTGGCTGCCAGTGATAGGTGATCTGCTCTGCGTTCTGGCAGGCTGGTTACGTTTCGCCTGGCTACCCGCGATGCTGTTTCTCGCTGTCGGCAAAACACTGCGTTATATCGTTATCGCGACTGCCACATTACAGGGTATGCAATGGTGGCATTGATTCGCACAGATTCGAGGCTACGGTTAACATTATGCTGAACAAAAATAAATTATTATCACAGCGGGGGGGTAATGTGATCCCGGACGTATCTAAAGCGCTCTCCTGGCTGGAAGCGCATCCCAATGCTCTTAAAGGTATTGGCCGTGGCATCGAGCGTGAAACGCTGCGTGTACAGGCAAATGGCGAGCTGGCAAAAAGCGGTCACCCGGAATCTCTGGGGTCGGCGCTGAAACATGACTGGATCACCACTGACTTTGCCGAAACGTTGCTGGAATTTATTACGCCAGTGGATCACAGCATTGATCATATGCTGGCATTCCTGCGCGATATCCATCGTCACGTTGCCCGTGAACTGGGTGATGAACGCATGTGGCCATTTAGTATGCCGTGCGTGATTGACGATGCGGACAATATTGAGCTGGCGCAATATGGCACGTCCAATATTGGTCAGATGAAGACGCTCTACCGCGAAGGGCTGAAAAACCGCTACGGCGCGTTGATGCAGACCATCTCCGGCATTCACTATAACTTCTCACTGCCACTCTCATTCTGGCAGGAGTGGGCTGACGTGAAAGATAAGGAAAGCGGAAAAGAGACCATCTCGGCGGGCTATCTGCGGCTGATCCGCAACTATTATCGCTTCGGCTGGGTGATCCCCTATCTGTTTGGCGCATCGCCTGCTATCAGCTCCAGCTTCCTGCAGGGCCGTGAGAGCGCGCTGCCGTTTGAAACCAACGACAAAGATACGATGTGGCTGCCGTACGCCACCTCACTGCGTCTGAGCGATTTAGGCTATACCAATAAATCGCAGAGCTCTCTGGGCATCACGTTTAACTCACTGGAAGGCTATGTCACCGCGCTGAAGAAAGCGATTAAGACGCCGTCAGAAGAGTATGCAGCGATGGGCACTAAAGATGCCGACGGTAACTGGCTGCAGCTCAACACCAACGTGCTGCAGATTGAAAACGAGCTCTATGCGCCAATCCGGCCTAAGCGTGTGACACGCTCGGGTGAAGCGCCTTCTGATGCGCTGCTGCGTGGTGGTATTGAGTACATTGAAGTGCGTTCGCTGGATATCAACCCGTTCTCTGCGATCGGCGTAGATGAGAATCAGGTTCGCTTCCTCGACCTGTTCCTGATCTGGTGTACCCTGGCCGATGCGCCGGAAATGAGTGCAGATGAGTTGCAATGCACCCGTATAAACTGGAACCGGGTTGTGCTGGAAGGGCGTAAACCGGACCAGAAAATTGCCGTAGGCTGCGGAGAAGAGGAACATTCGCTGGTTGAAGTGGGCAAAACCCTGTTTGCCGATCTGCGTCGGGTTGCTGAAGTGTTAGACAGTCATAATCAGGACAGCACGGAATATCAGCAGGTTTGCGATCAACTGGTAGCATCGTTCGACGATCCTGAGCTAACCTACTCGGCGCGCATCCTTCAGGCAATGAAGGACAATGGTGTAACCGGAACCGGCGTGGCGCTGGCTGAACAGTATCGCCATCTGCTCTGCGAAGAGCCGCTGGAAGTGCTGACAGAAGAAGATTTCACGCGTCAGGCGCAGGCGTCTGTTGCTGCACAGCAGCAGCTGGAAGCGAATGATAAGCTGGATTTTGAAGCGTATCTGGCGAGCCGGGAAGGGTAGAAAAGAAAAAGGCCACATCAATGTGGCCAAATTAACATCTCTGTTGTCAGGGATGATGATAACAAATGCGCGTCTTTCATATATTCAGACGTTGGGCGAACAGAAAAGTTTCATCGTTTTAAAAAAAATTCTCAGAACAGGAGGTGACGTATGCCACTACTGGACAGTTTTACCGTTGATCACACCATCATGGGCGCACCGGCAGTTCGCGTGGCGAAAACCATGAAGACTCCGCATGGCGATACGATTACCGTTTTTGACCTGCGTTTTTGCCGCCCGAACATTGATATTCTCACTGAGCGTGGCATTCATACGCTGGAGCATCTCTTTGCCGGCTTCATGCGTGATCACCTGAATGGTGATGGTGTGGAAATCGTCGATATCTCGCCAATGGGTTGCCGCACCGGCTTCTACATGAGCCTGATTGGTACACCAGACGAGCAGCGCGTTGCCAAAGCGTGGAAAGGGGCGATGGAAGATGTTCTGAAAGTGAAAGATCAGAACCAGATCCCTGAGCTGAATGAATACCAGTGCGGCAGCTACAAGCTGCACTCACTGGATGAAGCGCAGCAGATCGCCCGCAATGTGCTGGCGCATGAGATCGGCGTTAACCGCAACGAAGATCTGAAACTGCCTGCTGAAAAGCTGAAAGAACTGCACATCTAGTCAGGGCTTTGCTGCTAAAAAAAACGCCGCATCATGTCGATTGCGGCGTTTTTTTATCGCTTCAGGACCCTACCGATTTTTTCAGTGGTGTCTTCGGCGTGATGCGCACCTGTTTAATCATGTTGTCCTGCACGTCCAGAATATCGACGTTGTAGTGGCCGATCTGAACACGGGTGGCGATGGCAGGGATCTCTTCCAGCGCTTCCAGCAGCATGCCGTTGATGGTGCGCGCTTCCTGCTCTGGTAGTTGCCAGTTAAACGCCTTGTTAATTTCACGCACACTGGCGCTGCCTTCAATCAGCACGGACCCATCATTCTGCGGCATCACTTCTTCTGCCAATGACGGTGACATGGAGGTGGTGAAGTCACCCACGATCTCCTCCAGAATGTCCTCTATCGTCACCAGCCCTTTGATGTCGCCATACTCATCCACCACCACGCCCGCTTTCTCTTTGTTGCGCTGGAACTTCACCAGTTGGGTGTTCAGCGGTGTCCCTTCCGGGATGTAGTAGATCTCATCGGCGGCGCGCAGCAGCGTCTCTTTGGTGAACTCTTTTTTCTCCGTCATCATGCGCCAGGCTTCGCGCACCCGCAGCATGCCGACGCAGTCATCCAGTGAGTCCCGGAACAGCACAATGCGGCCGTGTGGCGAGTGGCTCAACTGGCGCACCACCGACTTCCAGTCATCGTTGATATTAATGCCGACGATCTCGTTACGCGGAACCATGATGTCATCAACGCTGACTTTCTCCAGGTCGAGCACGGAGAGCAGCATGTCCTGATTACGGCGTGACATCAGGCTACGTGACTCATAGACGATGGTACGCAACTCCTCTTTGCTCAGCGCGGAGTTAATGGCACCGTCAGCGCGGATACCCGCCATCCTCATCAGCAGACGGGTAATGGTGTTGAGTAGCCAGACCAGCGGCAGCATGATGTATTGCAGCGGGACCAGCAGCAGGCTGCTGGGAAAGGCGACGCGTTCGGGATAGAGGGCCGCCACTGTTTTCGGCAGCACTTCAGCAAATACCAGCACCACAAAGGTCAGGATACCGGTTGCGATCGCGACCCCTTCGTCACCGTGAATACGCATGCCAACAATGGTGGCAAGTGCGGAAGCCAGAATATTTACCAGGTTATTGCCGATTAATACCAGGCTCAGCAACCGGTCAGGGCGACGCAGTAACTTCTCCACCCGGCGTGCGGGGCGGCTGCCGTTTTTAGCCTGATGGCGCAGCTTATAGCGGTTAAGCGTCATCATTCCGGTTTCCGACCCGGCAAACCAGGCGGAAACCAGTACCATGACGCAGAGAATAATAATCAGCGTGGTGGTTGAAACATTCTCCAACGCAGAACTTCCTTTTTAACGAGAGGTGGGGACAAGCAGATGCTGCAGGATGCGACTGCCGAAGTAAGCCATGGTTAACAGCACCGCACCGCTGCAGTTAAACCAGACGACGCGGCGACCACGCCAGCCTTCATGATAGTGCCCCCAGAGCAAAACGATATAAACAAACCACGCGATGATGGAAAGCACGGCTTTATCGACGTTTTCTGCGCTGAAGAGATCCTGCATATAGAACAGACCGGTGCAGAGCACCAGCGTCAACAGCACGACGCCCACCTGGGTGATGTGAAACATCTTACGTTCAATGGTCAGCAGCGGCGGCATATCCTGTGTGAACGCCAGACGCTTGTTTTTTAACTGGTAATCGATCCACGCCAGCTGCAGTGCATAGAGTGCGGCAATAATCAGCGTCGCGTAGGCGAACAGCGACAGGCCGATATGGATCATCATGCCTGGCGTGGTTTCCAGATGGGTGATAAACGCATTGGGCACAAAGGTGGCGAAGGCCAGATTGATTAGCGCGAAGCTGTAGACAATCGGCAGTAGCAGCCAGCCACGGTTACGTGACGCCACAATGGTCATGATGGCGCAAATCAACAGGCTGACCAGCGAGCCTATGTTGAGCAGGCTTAAATTCTGTCCGCTATCAACAGCAAATATGCGTTGCTGCAAGGCCACCGCGTGTGTCACCAGCGCCACACAGGCAGAGAGCATCGCCATTCGCCGCCAGCCGCCGTTACGTTTCAACAGGCTGGGAATGATCAGGGCAAGACTTAAGGAGTAGGCGAATAGCGCCACTATCGCGAAAACGAACATAGATCCTTTCAGGTTCAGTCAGATAAGGAAAAAGGCAGTATAGCGCCAGCCGAAGCAGGCTCCAAACGATCTGAGGGGCAATTGCAGAGATCGCTGAGGCTTCGTGTTATAATCCGCCGCATTCTGCCGATCAGGCGCCTCGCGATCTTTTTTTTAGTGAGAGACCATGTTTGATAATTTAACCGATCGTTTGTCGCAAACCCTGCGAAACATCAGCGGCCGCGGAAGGCTGACTGAAGAGAACATCAAAGAGACCCTGCGTGAAGTGCGCATGGCACTGCTTGAGGCTGACGTTGCGCTGCCGGTAGTGCGTGACTTCATCAACCGTGTGAAAGAGAGCGCGGTCGGCCATGATGTGAATAAAAGTCTGACTCCAGGTCAGGAGTTTATCAAAATCGTTCGTAACGAGCTGGTTACGGCGATGGGTGCAGAGAACAATGCACTCGACCTGGCTGCTCAGCCGCCAGCCGTGGTGCTGATGGCGGGTCTGCAGGGTGCCGGTAAAACGACCAGCGTCGCTAAGCTGGGTAAGTTCCTGCGTGAGAAGCACAAAAAGAAAGTCTTAGTGGTTTCTGCTGACGTCTATCGTCCGGCGGCAATCAAACAGCTGGAAACGCTGGCACAGCAGGTGGGCGTGGATTTCTGCCCATCCGATCTCAGTCAGAAGCCGGTCGATATCGTTAACAATGCGCTGCGTGAAGCTCGCCTGAAGTTCTACGATGTACTGCTGGTGGATACCGCCGGTCGTCTGCACGTTGACGAAGCGATGATGGACGAAATCAAACAGGTTCATGCCGCGATCAATCCGGTAGAAACGCTGTTTGTGGTCGATGCCATGACCGGTCAGGATGCGGCAAACACGGCTAAAGCTTTTAATGAAGCGCTACCGCTGACCGGTGTTATCCTGACCAAAGTCGATGGTGATGCACGAGGCGGTGCGGCGCTGTCGATTCGTCATATCACCGGTAAGCCGATTAAATTTATGGGTGTCGGTGAAAAAACCGATGCACTTGAGCCGTTCTATCCGGAGCGTATTGCTTCGCGTATCCTCGGCATGGGTGACGTGCTGTCACTGATCGAAGATATCGAAAGCAAGGTTGACCGCGATCAGGCTGAGAAACTGGCTAAGAAGCTGAAAACCGGCGACGGTTTTGATCTCAACGATTTCCTTGAGCAGCTGAAGCAGATGCGCAACATGGGCGGCATGGCCAGCCTGATGGGCAAACTGCCCGGTATGGGACAGTTGCCTGACAATGTGAAGTCACAGATGGATGACAAAGTGCTGGTGCGCATGGAAGCTATCATCAACTCGATGACACGCAAAGAGCGTGAAAAACCAGAGATCATCAAAGGCTCACGCAAGCGCCGCATTGCGACCGGCTCCGGTATGCAGGTGCAGGACGTTAACCGCTTATTGAAGCAGTTTGACGACATGCAGCGTATGATGAAGAAAATGAAGAAGGGCGGTATGGCGAAAATGATGCGCGGCATGAAGGGTATGATGCCGCCAGGTTTTCCTGGCCGCTAAAGCGTTCCACAAAAAAGCCCGAAATGGCACGGTTTAGGTTGCTTTTTTCGCCAAAATGAGTAAAATTTTCGGGCTTTTTATACAGCACCCGGACCCCGTTCCTCGATGGGGGCCGGGTGTTTTATTAACTGAAGAGGATGTTATGGTAACAATTCGTTTGGCACGTCACGGCGCTAAAAAGCGTCCGTTCTATCAGGTCGTCGTCACTGACAGCCGCAATGCACGCAACGGTCGTTTTATCGAGCGCGTTGGTTTCTTCAACCCGATCGCATCTGGTCAGGCTGAAGGTCTGCGTCTTGATCTGGATCGTATCGAGCACTGGGTTGGCCAGGGCGCAACGCTTTCTGATCGCGTTAACGCGCTGGTCAAAGAAGCTAAGAAAGCAGCTTAATCTGTCACGGTGGTGAGCATGAGCAGACAAATTGCCGCACAGCCTCCTGTTAACCCGATTGTATTGGGTAAGATGGGAGCCGCCTACGGTATTCGCGGCTGGCTCAAAGTGTTTTCCTCCACTGAAGACGCTGAAAGCATCTTCAACTACCAACCCTGGTTCATCCAGCGCGCCGGTAAATGGCAGCAGGTCGAACTGGACGGTTGGAAGCACCACAATCAGGACCTGATCATCAAAGTCAAAGGCATTGAAGATCGGGATGCGGCGGCTCAGTTAACCAATTGCGAAATTCAGGTTGACTCGACGCAGTTGCCATCGCTGGAAGAGGGCGACTACTACTGGAAAGACCTTATGGGCTGCCAGGTGGTTAACCTTGAAGGCTACGAGATGGGTAAAGTCATCGATATGATGGAAACCGGCTCGAACGACGTTCTCGTCGTTAAGGCAAACCTGAAGGATGCATTCGGTGCTCAGGAGCGGTTAATTCCGTTTCTTGATGAACAGGTTATCAGGAAAGTCGATCTCTCTACTGGCATCATTGAGGTAGATTGGGATCCTGGTTTTTGATCTCCGAATCGAACGGTAACGTAACGGCGAATACAATGTGGATTGGTGTTATTAGCCTGTTTCCAGAAATGTTTCGCGCTATTACCGATTACGGGGTAACTGGCCGGGCTGTAAAAAACGGTCTGCTCAGCATTCAGAGCTGGAGTCCTCGTGACTTCACGCACGACCGGCACCGTACCGTGGATGATCGTCCTTACGGCGGCGGACCGGGAATGCTGATGATGGTACAACCCTTACGGGATGCCATCTCCGCAGCGAAAGCAGCGGCAGGTGATGGGGCCAGGGTGATATATCTTTCACCTCAGGGTCGCAAACTGGACCAACAGGGCGTTTGCGAACTGGCGGCACGGGACAAGTTAATTCTGGTCTGTGGCCGTTATGAAGGGATTGATGAGCGCGTAATCCAGACCGAAATTGATGAAGAATGGTCAATCGGTGATTACGTTCTCAGCGGCGGGGAACTGCCAGCGATGACGATGATTGACGCAGTCGCCCGGTTTATTCCTGGCGTGCTCGGCAAGCAGGCGTCAGCCGATGAGGATTCGTTCTCGGAAGGTTTGCTGGATTGTCCGCACTATACCCGACCTGAAGTGTTAGACGGCGTGGAGGTCCCGGCAGTATTACTGTCAGGCAACCATGCTGATATCCGCCGCTGGCGTCTGAAGCAGTCGCTAGGCCGTACCTGGCTGAGAAGACCTGAACTTCTGGAAAACCTGGCTCTGACTGAAGAGCAAGCAAGGTTGCTGATTGAGTTCCAGCGGGAATCTCAGCAGCAACAAAACGATGATGTGGAAGAGTAAGCTCTTCCCCGACTATCAGTTTACCCAGGATATGAGATTTAATTATGAGCAACATTATCAAGCAAATTGAACAAGAGCAGATGAAACAGGACGTACCTTCCTTCCGCCCGGGTGATTCCGTGGAAGTGAAAGTATGGGTCGTTGAAGGTTCTAAAAAACGTCTGCAGGCATTCGAGGGCGTGGTTATCGCTATCCGTAACCGCGGTCTGCACTCTGCATTCACTGTTCGCAAAATTTCTAACGGCGAAGGCGTTGAGCGTGTATTCCAGACTCATTCACCTGTAATTGACAGCATCGCTGTTAAACGTCGTGGCGCTGTGCGTAAAGCCAAACTGTACTACCTGCGTGAGCGTACTGGTAAGTCTGCTCGTATTAAAGAGCGTCTTAACTAAGGTATCGCTAACGCGACATCTAAAAGTTAATAGCAAACAAGGGGTTGGCATCTGCCAGCCCCTTTTTTATGTCACAGTCAACCTTACTGCCTGCAGTTAACCGTCGTCCGGCCGCTGAAAATGATAAATCGCGGTATTAACCGGCCCTTCCTCTAATACGATCAGGCCATAGCGACAGCCAATGAACTGACCACCGCACTTCTCAGCCACGCCCCGACTGGCCAGGTTATCCTCTGCTGCCAGAATCTCAATCACCCGGGTCTCTGGGCGTGAAAACCCCAGCGGCAGCAACGCGGCCACCGCGCGGCTGGCGATTCCCTGACGCTGGGCATCACTGCGAACCCAGTAGCCAATTGCGCTGGTGTCACCCGGATGACGGGCAAAGCGTATTCCTGCGCCCCCCAGCAGCTGGTCATGCTGATCAACGATGGCAAACTCTTCCGCTTCCTCTTTCATCCGTTGCCAGTGGGTAAAGCGGATCCAGCTTTCTGCTTCATGAGGCTGATAATCGTGATGCGCCCAGACCATCCATGGGATAAGGCTATCCAGCGAGGCATTAACCGCAGTGGTAAACGCAGATACGTCGCTGAGCTCAAAAGGTCGCAGATAAATATTTTGTGGTGATGGGTACATAACTCTCTCAGCGCGAACAGAATGATTCTTTTATTCTGCCTGTGGGTAGCAGAAAGGCAATAACCTCAACTGTAAACTTATTTGTACAATTGCGTTTGGTTTTTTGTGGTTGAGCTTTTTATTATATGCATGATTTTATTGTTTATTTTAAGTATATTTCGCACCCTTCTTGATCCGTGGTAATAAAAGTGTACATATAATATTGCGCTATGTATTGTCTGTGATACAGTATTTGCATTCCTCAGTGAGGAGTCCATGACTGCCAATACGAGCCAAAGGATCGCCATCATGCAAAAAGACGCGCTGAACAATGTGCATATCGCCGGTGAACAGGTATTAATCACGCCTGAAGAGCTGAAAGCGAAGTTTCCACTGACCACTGAACAGCAGGATCAGGTCGCGGCGTCGCGCCAGACCATCTCTGACATTATTGCCGGCCGCGATCCGCGTCTGCTGGTAGTGTGCGGACCCTGCTCAATTCACGATACCGAAGTGGCACTGGACTATGCTCGTCGTCTGCAAACCCTTTCCGAAGAGCTGAAAGATCAGCTCTTTATCGTGATGCGCGTCTATTTTGAAAAACCTCGTACCACCGTCGGCTGGAAAGGGCTAATCAACGATCCTTTCATGGATAACTCGTTTGATATGGAAGCGGGTCTGCACATTGCGCGCCAGCTGCTGGTGAACCTGGTTGAAATGGGTTTGCCTCTGGCCACTGAAGCGCTGGATCCCAATAGTCCGCAATATCTGGGCGACCTGTTCAGCTGGTCTGCCATTGGCGCCCGTACCACTGAATCGCAGACGCACCGTGAAATGGCCTCGGGCCTGTCGATGCCGGTAGGCTTTAAAAATGGCACCGATGGCAGTCTGGGAACGGCAATCAACGCCATGCGTGCAGCCGCAATGCCACACCGTTTTGTCGGGATTAATCAGGCCGGTCAGGTCTGCCTGCTGCAGACTCAGGGCAATCCGGATGGTCACGTGATCCTGCGTGGCGGCAAAGCGCCGAACTACGGTCCTGAAGATGTCGCGCAGTGTGAAAAAGAGATGCTCAAGGCGGGACTGCGTCCAGCCTTAATGATAGATTGCAGCCATGGTAATTCGAACAAAGACTACAGCCGTCAGCCTGGCGTAGCGGAATCCGCTATTGCGCAGATCAAAGACGGGAACCGTTCAATCATTGGTTTGATGCTGGAAAGCCATATCAATGAAGGTAACCAGTCTTCTGAGCAGCCACGCAGCGAAATGAAGTATGGCGTTTCCGTAACCGATGCATGCATCAACTGGGAAGTGACCGAAACGTTGCTGCGTGAAATGCATCAGGATCTGCAGGGAGTGCTGTCGGCGCGTCTGTCACAAGAGGTGTAAGAGCAATGGTGGCTGAACTGACCGCGTTACGCGATCAAATTGACAGTGTTGATAAAGCGCTGCTGGATCTGCTGGCTAAGCGACTGGAACTGGTGGCCGAAGTAGGTGAAGTGAAGAGCCGTTACGGCCTGCCTATCTATGTGCCTGAGCGTGAAGCGTCGATGCTGGCTTCGCGTCGCAAAGAGGCCGAAGCGCTCGGCGTACCACCGGATCTGATTGAGGATGTGCTGCGTCGCGTAATGCGGGAATCCTATACCAGCGAGAATGACAAAGGCTTTAAAACCCTCTGTCCTGAACTGCGCCCGGTGGTGATTGTCGGTGGTAAGGGCCAGATGGGCCGGCTGTTTGAAAAAATGCTCGGGCTATCAGGCTACACGGTTAAAACGCTGGATAAAGAGGACTGGCCTCAGGCTGAGACTCTGCTCAGCGATGCCGGAATGGTGATCATTAGCGTGCCGATTCACCTGACCGAGCAGGTGATTGCCCAACTGCCACCACTGCCGGAAGATTGTATTCTGGTCGATCTGGCGTCGGTCAAAAACCGGCCTCTGCAGGCAATGCTGGCTGCCCATAACGGGCCTGTGCTGGGTCTGCATCCGATGTTTGGCCCGGACAGCGGCAGCCTGGCAAAACAGGTGGTGGTCTGGTGTGATGGAAGACAACCGGAAGCGTATCAGTGGTTCCTGGAGCAGATTCAGGTCTGGGGTGCGCGTCTGCATCGTATCAGCGCTGTTGAGCATGACCAGAACATGGCATTCATTCAGGCGCTGCGTCACTTTGCTACCTTCGCTTATGGTCTGCATTTAGCCGAAGAGAACGTCAATCTGGATCAGCTGCTGGCGCTCTCGTCGCCCATTTACCGGCTTGAACTGGCGATGGTGGGGCGGTTGTTCGCTCAGGATCCGCAACTCTATGCGGATATCATCATGTCTTCAGAGAGTAATCTGGCGCTGATAAAACGCTATTACCAGCGGTTTGGTGAAGCGATTGCGCTGCTGGAGCAGGGCGACAAGCAGGCGTTTATCGCCAGCTTTAACCGGGTTGAACAGTGGTTTGGCGATCACGCAAAACGCTTCCTGGTCGAAAGCCGAAGCCTGTTGCGATCGGCCAATGACAGCCGCCCATAAATGACAGCCATCCATCAATGAAAAAGGCATCCAGTTGGATGCCTTTTTTCTTCTTTTTATTCGCCAGGTTCAGCGGGCACCACATTTTCGCTGGGGTAACAGCCCAGTACCTTCAGAGAGCGGGTCATGGTCTGTAATTCCTGCAGCGCCTGCTGCATCCGCTCTGATTGCAGGTTGCCCTGCACATCAATGTAAAACATCTCTTCCCACGGATTACCATTAATCGGGCGGGACTCCAGCTTGCTCATAATCAGGTTGTGCTGACGCAGTACCAGCAGCGCGTCGACCAGCGCACCCGCCTGCTGGCCGGTTGCCATAATCAGCGTGGTTTTCGCTGGCACCTGGTCAGAAACCTCGATTGCTTTGCGGGCCAGCACGATAAAGCGGGTGTGGTTCTGCTGCTGATTCGCCAGATTACGTTCCAGCACCTGCAACTGATAGAGTTCGCCGCCGGCCTCACTGCCCAGCGCCGCCACCTTAGGTGAGTTGAGCGCAGCCACTTTCTCCATCGCTGCCGCAGTACTCTCGGTATATTCGATTTTCCAGTGCGGGAAACGATTAATAAACTGGCTGCACTGCTGGAACGGTTGAGGATGGCTGTAAACCGTCTCAATCTGCTGAAGATCGGTGGGGCCATTCACCAATACGCAATGGTCGATAGGCAATGTCAGCTCGCCCACGATTGAGAGGCTGGTCTGTTGCAGCAGATCGTAGACATCGTTGATCGAGCCTGAACTGGTATTCTCAATCGGCATCACGGCGTAATCAGCTACGCCATTTTCGACTTGTTTGATGATGTCGTGAAACTTCAGGCAGCCACACTCCACCATGCTATCGAAATGGCGCGACGCGTAGTTGCGTGCTGCAAGATGCGAATAAGAGCCTTTCGGGCCCAGGAAGGCGATACGGGCGGCATGCGCATGGGGATGGTTGAGGTTTTTTTGCAGCAGCGCTTGCTGAGTCAGCACGGAATCTTCAATTACCAGCTGGAACAGACGGGTGATGTAGTGCGCATCCAGGTTGTGTGCCTTTCCCAGCACGATGAGATTCTCCAGTAGCGCGCGTTCGCGCTCCACATCCCGAATCGGGCGATGCGTCGCCAGTTTCGCTTGTGCAACTTCCACTGCCAGCAAACGACGCTCGGCCAGCAGCGTCAGAAGTTTTTTATCCACGGCGCTGATTTTGTCGCGTAGCGCCAGCAATGGATTATCGGGATTCATAGGGCTCACCTGTATGCTATCCAAAAAAAAAGCCTCCCGGTTGGGAGGCTTCGGTGTTCGTCTTCGCTTTCATTTTCACACGACGAATGGCCTCCCGTTCAGGGGAAGGTAAAAAAGAAAGCGAAGAAAAACAGATCAGGTTTCATTGTCATGTCCGAAAAGAGAGTGACCTGAGAGTAACCGTACTGCTTAAAAGCTGTCAATAAAAAACGCGCCCGCAGGCGCGTTAAGAAACAACGTTAAGAAAATCAGGACTCTTCGTCGGCGGGAATGATGTCTTTCACGCTGGCACTGGCGCGGCGTGCTTCAGACTTGTGCTGAACTTTATTCAGCTGACGCTCGAGCTTGGCAATCAAATCGTTGATAGCGGTATACATATCATCGTGCTTGGCGCTGGCCACCAGAGTCCCGTTAGGTGTGTTAATAGTGGCGTCAGCCACGAATTCTTTGGGCTCTTTGGAAAGGACAATATGCGGATTAATCAGGTCGGTTTGCCATTTTTCGAGCTTGGCGAGACGGTCTTCAACATGGCTTCGGATTGCCGGAGTGATGTCCATTTGTTTACTGGTAATGTTCAGAATCATCGTTCTTACCTCTCTGTCATTTCCGTCTTGGTCTTCTCAGCATAGCGCGAAAAAGCGTTCAATGTGGGATTTCGATCACGAAAAAATGTCACTTTTTGTCAGTCACAACATTCTGTGAGAAAGGCAGAGAAACTGGCCGAAATGGCTTGAAGCGAAACGATTAACACGGCATGCTTGATGAGTTAGCTCGCTGAGATCAGATCCAAATCTGACTGTTCTGTGAGCAAAAAAAAGCAGCCCTGAGAGGCTGCTTTTTTTATGGCTGGAAATCTGTCTGACTATCAGCTTTTGTTAGCTGCAATGATTTTCGCCACTTTATCGGCTTCAGCGTTCAGCTGCAGATTGCGGTAAGCATTCTCCATCAGCGGCAGGGCATCGTGTGTTGCCTGCGTATCCGGATAATCGCGCATCATACCTTCGACACGGTTAACAACCGCGACATAAGCCTCACGCTTAGTATAGAATTGCGCCACTGACAGCTCATATTTAGCCAGACGGTCTTTCAGATAGACCAGGCGTTTCTGAGCATCAGCCGCATACTGGCTGTTCGGGTAACTCCGCAGCAGCTGAGAGAAGTCGCGGAAAGCATCACGAGCGTGCGTCGGATCGCGGTCAGAACGATCAATACCAAAGAAGCCCTGCAGCGCGGAGTCATCCAGCGCCATGTCCGTCAGACCTTTCATATAGATGACATAGTCAATGTTCGGATGCGTGGGGTTCAGACGCATAAAGCGAGCAATGGCAGCCTGCGCCAGGGGCAGATCGGCATTTTTATAGTACGCGTAGATTAAATCCAGCTGCACCTGCTGCGAATAAGGACCGAACGGATAACGATTATCCAGCGCTTCCAGTTGCTTAATCGCAGCTTTAAAGTTACCGTCCTGCAGCTTTTGCTGCGCTGTAGCATAGATTTCAGAAGGCGGGCTGTCCGGTACCGCGTCATTTGAGCCGGAACAACCAACAAGTGCCAGGCTCAGTGTGGCAGCAGCCACCAGATGTTTCATACGCGTCATGACGAAGTGATTATCCTCAAATGTTATGGCGGAAGCTGTCCGTATAGCTCCCGGTAATGACCAGGTACGATAGCACATTATATTAAACGGCATCGCCGTGAAAACCCAACGTTAACGAAGAAGCTGTATATGGCACAACAAGTTCAACTCACCGCAACGGTATCCGAATCACAACTCGGACAACGCTTAGATCAGACTTTGGCGGAATTGTTCCCTGATTATTCACGTTCTCGCATAAAAGAGTGGATCCTCGATCGTCGCGTTACTGTAAACGGCGTCATGGTCGATACACCCAAAGAAAAAGTGCTGGGCGGCGAGCTGGTCGCGATTGACGCTGAGATCGAGGAGGCGCAGCGCTGGGAACCGCAGAATCTGCCACTCGACATCGTTTATGAAGATGAAGACATTATTGTCATCAACAAACCACGCGACTTCGTGGTTCACCCTGGCGCCGGTAATCCGGATGGCACGGTGTTAAACGCCTTACTTCATCACTATCCGGCGATTATGGATGTGCCGCGCGCGGGCATCGTACACCGGCTGGATAAAGACACCACCGGCTTAATGGTGGTCGCGAAAACCGTTCCGGCTCAGACGCATCTGGTGGACTCGCTGCAGCGTCGCGAAATCACCCGCGAATATGAAGCGGTTGCGATTGGCAACATGACTGCGGGCGGCACCGTTGAGCAGCCTATCAGCCGTCACTCAACCAAACGCACCCACATGGCGGTACACCCAATGGGTAAACCGGCGGTCACGCATTACCGCATCATGGAGCACTTCCGGGCCCATACCCGTCTGCGCCTGCGTCTGGAAACCGGTCGTACTCACCAGATCCGTGTGCATATGTCTCACATCAGCCATCCGCTGGTGGGCGATCCGCTTTACGGTGGCCGTCCGCGTCCGCCAAAAGGCGCGTCTGAAGCATTTATTACTACGCTGCGCGGTTTCGATCGTCAGGCACTGCACGCCACGATGTTGCGCCTCTATCACCCCATCAGCGGTATTGAAATGGAATTCCATGCTGCGCTTCCGCAGGACATGGTTGATTTAATCGCGGCGTTAAAAGCAGACACTGAAGAATTTAAAGACCAGTTGAATTGGTGATGAATCTGATGACTCCTCAATGGCCCGCTCCGTCACGCGTTCGGGCCTGCTCGACGCAGCGACAGGGCGGCATCAGCACATCGCCCTGGGATGCACTGAATCTCGGCGGGCATGTGGGAGATAATCCGGATGCGGTGGCGCGTAACCGGCAGTTGCTGTTGGAAGAGGCGGGTTTACCTGCCATGCCGCAGTGGCTGGATCAGGTTCATGGCACTGAGGTTGTGCGTCTGACTGCAGGGGGAAGTACGCCATTACGTGCTGATGCCTGTATTACCGATCAGCCCGGTGTTGTCTGCGCCATCATGACCGCTGACTGTCTTCCGGTCCTGTTCTGTTCGCAGGATGGCACGGAAGTGGCGGCGGCACATGCAGGCTGGCGCGGACTTTGTGCGGGTGTACTGGAAAATACGCTGGCGCAGTTTCGTTCGCCACCTGATCAGATTCATGCCTGGCTTGGACCGGCAATCGGACCTGATGCGTTTGAGGTCGGCGCCGAAGTCCGTCAGGCCTTTATGGCTCAGGATCACAGGGCTGTGCAGGCTTTCCGTCCATCAGGTGACCGCTTTTACGCCGACATCGGCCTGCTGGCGCAGATGCGACTACAGGCAGCGGGCGTGAATTCAGTCAGCGCCAGCAGCCGTTGTACCTTTACGCAGCGCGACGATTTCTTCTCTTTCCGCCGCGATGGGATCACCGGGCGTATGGCAACTTTGATCTGGCTGTTATAACCTTACGCCATAAGACGGTCCAGTTAGCGTATTTTTTACTCAAATCTCAGGTCATTAACCTTGAAATTTTGAGGGATGACCTCATTTAATCTCCAGTAGCATTTTGACCTGTAATGGGAGGAATTATGCGTCTGGATCGTCTTACTAATAAATTTCAGCTGGCTCTCGCCGACGCGCAGTCCCTCGCTCTGGGACACGACAATCAATTCATCGAACCTCTGCATCTGATGAGCGCATTGCTCAAACAGGAAGGCGGATCGGTTTCACCTTTACTGACTTCGGCCGGTGTCGACGTTACGCCATTTCGCGCTCAGGTTGAGCAGGCTATTGATCGCCTGCCACAAGTTGAAGGCAGCGAAGGCGATGTACAACCCTCATCTGACCTCGTCCGGGTATTAAACCTGTGCGACAAGCTGGCGCAGAAGCGCAACGATAACTTTATTTCATCCGAATTATTTGTTCTGGCCGCGCTGGAATCGCGGGGCTCACTGGCCGATCTGCTCAAAGCAGCGGGCGCAACGCGCGAAAAAATCACCAGTGCGATTGAACAGATGCGGGGAGGAGACAACGTGAACGATCAGGGGGCTGAAGATCAGCGCCAGGCTTTAAAAAAATACACTATCGACCTGACCGAGCGGGCAGAGAAGGGCAAACTCGACCCGGTCATCGGTCGTGACGAAGAGATTCGCCGCACCATCCAGGTTCTGCAGCGCCGTACCAAAAACAATCCGGTACTGATTGGTGAACCTGGCGTGGGTAAAACCGCGATTGTCGAAGGGCTGGCGCAGCGCATCATCAATGGTGAAGTGCCTGAGGGTCTGAAAGGACGTCGGGTACTGGCACTGGATATGGGTGCGCTGGTGGCCGGGGCGAAATATCGCGGTGAATTCGAAGAGCGTCTGAAAGGCGTACTGAGTGACCTGTCGAAACAGGAAGGCAACGTCATTCTGTTTATCGACGAGCTGCACACCATGGTGGGAGCCGGTAAAGCGGACGGTGCGATGGACGCCGGCAATATGCTTAAACCTGCGCTGGCGCGTGGTGAACTGCACTGTGTGGGTGCCACTACGCTTGACGAATATCGCCAGTACATTGAAAAAGATGCCGCGCTGGAGCGTCGTTTCCAGAAAGTCTTTGTGGCTGAGCCGAGTGTGGAAGATACCATCGCCATTCTGCGTGGTCTGAAAGAACGTTATGAACTGCATCACCATGTGCAGATCACTGACCCGGCGATTGTTGCGGCGGCGACCCTGTCTCATCGTTATATTGCTGATCGGCAGCTGCCGGATAAAGCGATTGACCTGATCGATGAAGCAGCTTCCAGCATTCGTATGCAGATGGACTCGAAGCCGGAGTCATTGGATCGCCTTGAGCGCCGTATCATTCAGCTGAAGCTGGAGCAGCAGGCGCTGAAGAAAGAGGCGGACGATGCCAGCATCAAGCGTCTTGAGATGCTGGAAACCGAGCTCAACCAGAAAGAGCGCGAATACGCCGAGCTGGAAGATGAGTGGAAGACAGAGAAAGCCTCGCTGTCCGGCACGCAGAACATTAAAGCGGAACTTGAGCAGGCGCGTCTGAATTTAGAGCAGGCACGTCGCCAGGGTGACCTCGCTCAGATGTCAGAGCTGCAGTACGGTAAAATTCCGGCACTGGAAAAACAGTTAGCCGCAGCGACTCAGGCCGAAGGCAAGACCATGAAGTTACTGCGTAACCGGGTAACCGATGTGGAGATTGCCGATGTGCTGGCACGCTGGACCGGTATTCCGGTCGCACGAATGATGGAAGGTGAGCGCGATAAGTTACTGCGCATGGAGCAGGACTTACATGGCCGGGTTATCGGACAGGATGAAGCGGTTGAGGCGGTATCGAATGCTATTCGCCGTAGTCGCGCAGGCCTTTCTGATCCAAACCGGCCTATCGGTTCCTTCCTGTTCCTGGGGCCAACCGGGGTCGGTAAGACGGAGTTGTGTAAAGCGCTGGCTAACTTCCTGTTCGACAGTGACGATGCGATGGTTCGTATCGACATGTCTGAATTTATGGAAAAACACTCAGTATCACGGCTGGTGGGTGCACCTCCGGGTTATGTCGGCTATGAAGAGGGCGGTTATCTGACCGAAGCTGTGCGCCGTCGGCCTTATTCGGTCATCCTGCTGGATGAAGTAGAGAAAGCGCATCCTGATGTCTTTAACATTCTGCTGCAGGTGCTGGATGATGGGCGTCTGACGGATGGGCAGGGCCGCACGGTCGATTTCCGTAACAGCGTGGTGATTATGACCTCTAACCTGGGATCAGATTTAATCCAGGAGCGGTTCGGCAATCTCAGCTACCCGGAAATGAAAGATATCGTGATGGGTGTGGTCGGACAGCATTTCCGTCCTGAGTTCGTCAACCGTATTGATGAGGTGGTGGTGTTCCATCCGCTGGCTGAGAAACATATTGCGTCCATTGCGCAGATTCAGCTGCAGCGGCTGTACAAACGTCTGGATGAACGGGGTTATCAGCTGCACATCTCTGATGATGCGATCAAACTGCTGGCGGAGAACGGATATGATCCGGTCTACGGTGCACGTCCGCTGAAACGTGCGATACAGCAGCAGATCGAGAACCCGCTGGCTCAGCAGATCCTTGCCGGTTCGCTGGTGCCAGGCAAAACCATCGAAATGGATGTGGAGAACAACATCATTACTGCACATCAGTAAGGGTGTGGAATGAAAAACGGGCCTCTGGCCCGTTTTTTTTGCCCTTTTGAGGGGTTTTTGCTTATTTAATACTCCTTTTGAGTGCAAAGTGAACGGTCAGTAAAAAAGTCTCAATTTGCACTTGCGCTATCTGAGCCGTTCCCTATAATGCGCCTCCACTGACACGGCAAACCGGAAACGGAAAACGGGTCAGGAGGCACAGGAGACTGCGCCGCCGGAGAAAAACTTCTGAAATAGAGGTTGACTCTGCAGGAGGAAAGCGTAATATACGCCACCTCGCGACAGGACGCTAACGCACTGTTCGCACTGCTCTTTAACAATTTATCAGACAATCTGTGTGGGCACTCGCAGGATTGATATCAGCGTCTCCGGACGTAAAAAATATCAAGCCTCACGAGTGAACACATAATGAAATTCATTATGACGTTTTACAGATGAGCACCGCTTAACTTGTTTAAGCAAATCAAACTTAAATTGAAGAGTTTGATCATGGCTCAGATTGAACGCTGGCGGCAGGCCTAACACATGCAAGTCGGACGGTAGCACAGAGAGCTTGCTCTTGGGTGACGAGTGGCGGACGGGTGAGTAATGTCTGGGGATCTGCCCGATAGAGGGGGATAACCACTGGAAACGGTGGCTAATACCGCATAACGTCGCAAGACCAAAGAGGGGGACCTTCGGGCCTCTCACTATCGGATGAACCCAGATGGGATTAGCTAGTAGGCGGGGTAATGGCCCACCTAGGCGACGATCCCTAGCTGGTCTGAGAGGATGACCAGCCACACTGGAACTGAGACACGGTCCAGACTCCTACGGGAGGCAGCAGTGGGGAATATTGCACAATGGGCGCAAGCCTGATGCAGCCATGCCGCGTGTATGAAGAAGGCCTTCGGGTTGTAAAGTACTTTCAGCGGGGAGGAAGGCGATGCGGTTAATAACCGC
>NZ_BCZA01000003.1 GCF_001598475.1 Pantoea agglomerans NBRC 102470 | reverse complement strand
CCTATCTGCCGTGGGCGCTGGAGAATTGAGGGGGGTTGCTCCTAGTACGAGAGGACCGGAGTGAACGCACCACTGGTGTTCGGGTTGTCATGCCAATGGCATTGCCCGGTAGCTAAGTGCGGAAAAGATAAGTGCTGAAAGCATCTAAGCACGAAACTTGCCCCGAGATGAGTTCTCCCTGACTCCTTGAGAGTCCTGAAGGGACGTTGAAGACTACGACGTTGATAGGCCGGGTGTGTAAGCGCAGCGATGCGTTGAGCTAACCGGTACTAATGACCCGTGAGGCTTAACCTTACAACGCCAGAGGCGTTTTTTGAGAGACAGATTTTCAGCTTGTTAACCGGATACAGTTGTGTCCTGCGGACTGAAGTCCGAAGGATTTTGCGCTGAGGCAAGGCGGCAACCGGGCGATACGAAGGAGCATACTGAAGTATGTGACGGAGTAGCGCGAGGGCGGCCAACGCAGCATCAGCACAAAAGCCACAGGACAGAGCACAAAGAATTTGCCTGGCGGCTTTAGCGCGGTGGTCCCACCTGACCCCATGCCGAACTCAGAAGTGAAACGCCGTAGCGCCGATGGTAGTGTGGGGTCTCCCCATGCGAGAGTAGGGAACTGCCAGGCATCAAATTCGTTCCTTTTCCCCTGACAAGGAAAAAAACAGGAACAGACGGCCATCAGCCCGTTGCTGACAGCTGTGAAAGAATCGGTGGAGCGGTAGTTCAGTTGGTTAGAATACCTGCCTGTCACGCAGGGGGTCGCGGGTTCGAGCCCCGTCCGTTCCGCCACTTAATTGGAAAGCCCTGACTTAACGGTCAGGGCTTTTTCCATTGCAGCAAATTCAACACGGAAAAATACACCGCGCTGATTCTCTTCGATCTCCCGGATCATTTTAACGATCGCTAATTCTTTGAATCTGAAGCGATAATCGCGCAATCGATCCCACCCCTTCCAAATTGTGTGCGGGCAGACCCCGATCAGGCCTGCCCCTGTAGACTTCAGGTACGCCACGGCTGGTCAGCTGTCCACTCACTCAGAAAATCGATAAAAGCGCGCACACGCTGGCTTACGCCAATATCACTGTAGTAAACAGCATGGAAGGGCATCTCGACCGGCAGACGCTGATCGGCCAACACTTCCACCAGTTTTCCCTCAGCAACTTCACGATCGATCATATAGTCCGACAGGCAGGCAATACCATTACCGGTAAGACAGAGCTGCTTAATCGTCTCTCCGCTGTTAGAGGAGATAGCCCAGCTAATATCATAGAGTTCGCCGCTTTCACGGGAGACGGGCCAGCGATTGAGTCGTGGGGAATCATCAAAGCCGAGACAGTGGTGGTTATCCAGCTCAGCCACCGTTTGCGGTGTCCCATGCTCACGGAGATAGGCGGGTGAAGCAACCATCTTGCGAAAGCTCCTGAACAGCAGCCGGGCGCGCAGCGTTGAGTCGGTGAGATTGCCGGCGCGAATGGCGATATCCACTTTCCGCTCAATCAGATTGATAAAACTCTCTGAGGAGATCAAAGAAAGAGTCACGTCAGGATAGCGCAGACGAAAGGGTTTAATCATCGGCATCAGCAAATGCAGAATGACCGGCGTCGCGGCATCAACGCGCAGTAGTCCTTTAGGCGCCTGTAAACTCTCGATCAAATCGCTTTCTGCCGTGGTCATCTCCTGCAAAAAACGTTGAACATGGCGAAAATAGCGTTCGCCCTCCTGCGTAAGCGCCAGCTGCCGTGTTGTGCGGGTCAGCAGGGCAATACCCAGCTTGCTCTCCAGCTTTTTAACTGTCCTGCTGACGGCAGAGTTAGCCATCTTCAGCTGTTCAGCAGCGCGACTGAAACTTCCACTTTCTACTACGCTGACAAACACTTTTAGTTCATCAGAAGATGCCTTCATTCTTCCTCCCTGCAGTCACATGGCCATTAAGCCAGTTTATGACTGATAATGCTGTTATAACCAGTACAGGAGCCGTTAACGATGACATCGGGGATGTCACCGCCTGATCTGCCTCGTTTTGCTTAGCGAACGTAAAAGGGCTGCTTTATTCTGGAAAAGGTGATGAATTCTGACATTCACCTGCATCCATTGAAACCCCGGTCTAAAATCCCTATAACAGACAGGTGTTAACTGTATTTTGAATCATCAGCCAGGCGGGAAAGTGCGCAAAAAAACTTATGCAATGCGATATGTAGCAGGACAACCAGTGGAACAGATCTTTCCACCTGGCGCGATGCTCCATCTCGGTCAGGCACTGCCACCCGGCGCACCCTTGCCCGCGCACCCAAACCTCAAAGTTCTGGTGTGGAACATCTTCAAGCAGCAACGCGCAGACTGGATGTCGGTACTGGAAGGATTTGGTAAAGATGCGCACCTGGTATTACTGCAGGAAGCGCAGACCACACCAGAACTGGTGGAATTTGCCACCAGTAATTATCTTGCTGCCGATCAGGTACCTGCCTTTGTGCTGCCTCAGCATCCCTCTGGGGTGATGACGCTCGCCTCTGCGCACCCGGTCTATTGCTGCCCGTTGCGTGAGCGTGAGCCTCTGCTGAGGCTGTCAAAATCGGCACTGGTCACGGCGTATCCGCTGCCCACGGGGGAAATGCTGATGGTCGTGAACATCCATGCGGTAAATTTCAGCCTGGGCGTCGACGTCTACAGTAAACAGCTGGGGCCAATCGGGGAGCAGATCATGCATCACCAGGGGCCGGTGATTATGGCCGGGGATTTCAATGCCTGGAGCCGTCAGCGTATCAATGCACTCTACCGTTTTGCACAGCGAATGAAGCTGGAAGAGGTCATGTTCACTGCCGATCACCGCCGTAAAGCCTTTGGTCGCCCGCTGGATTTCGTCTTCTATCGCGATCTCAGGGTGAGTGAGGCATCCGTACTGGTGACGCGCGCGTCCGACCATAACCCCTTACTGGTGGAGTTCAGTTCAGGAAGCTAGTCCGGTGCATTAAGCGAGCCTGTAGAAGGAGGAGGGAAGTCCGGCAGATGAGTAAACGGTGGCGGATGAATAAAAGAAAAAGGCTGACAAATGTCAGCCTTTTCAACGTATCAGGTATCAGGTGTTGCGTTATTATTCACAAACAGCGTTAAGTTATCGCCGGGTTGAATATCTTTCGCACTGTCCAGCACACTGTTCCAGCGCATCACGTCTTTGATATTGACGCCGTGATGACGGGCAATACTGTCAAGAGAATCACCCTTACGAACACGATAGGTGATGCTGTTGCCGTTATCAGCCAGTCGGGTGCCATTCGAACCAATGGTCAGAGTCTGACCCGGTCGGATATCAGCACCGCGCAGGTTGTTATCCTGCTTCAGTGTCGAGACGCTAACGCCAAGTTTTGAGGCGATACCAGAGAGCGTATCACCCCGTCGCACTTTGTACCCGCCACTCGCACTGGCTTTCGCAAGCTGAGTAGGTTGTACCGCTGCGATGTCACCGGAAGCCAGTGAGTTACGCAGTTTCGCGACGTTCGACTTCGGCACCATAATATAGTGTGGGCCGTTTGGCGCTGTTGCACCGCCTTTGTAACCGGTATTGAAGCTCTTCAGTTTCGTGAGCGACATACCCGCCATTTCGGCAGCCTGCGTCAGCTGTATCTGCTGACCCACTTCCACTCGCGCCAGAGCACGACTTTCATTAGGTGTCGGCAGTTTGATACCGTAACGCTTGTTATTTTTGAGCAGTTCACTCAGAGCTAACATTTTAGGCACATACACGGTCGTTTCGCGTGGCAGCGATAAATGCCAGAAGTCAGTCGGCTTACCGCGCGCCTTGTTCTGCTTTATCGCTTTGAGTACACGTCCTTCACCACTGTTGTACGCTGCGATGGTTAATAACCAGTCGCCGTCAAACATGGTGTTAAGACGCTGCATCATATCCAGCGCAACTTTCGTGGATGCGACCACATCGCGTCGCCCATCGTAATACTGGTTCTGTTTCAAACCATAGTTTCGACCTGTTGCAGCAACAATCTGCCAGATACCAGCGGCATTGGCGGATGAAGTTGCCCGGGGGTCAAAAGCGCTCTCCACTATGGGTAGCAGTACCAGTTCCATCGGCATTTTACGTTTCTGTATCTGCTCGACTATCCAGTACATGTACGGCTCTGCCCGTAATGTTACATCGTGGAGATAGCTCTTATTTTTTAAAAATTTACTTTTTTGTTCGCGGATTGCCGGGTTTTCCGGAATCCCCATCTTCAACTCGTCACTAATGAAACTCCAGAGATCTGCGTCTGCTGCGAGGCCAGTTCCATCTTCCTGCCATCGCGGCGACAAAAACTCGTCTCCGTACTTTCCATTTTCACCTTGACCAGCTGAAGACAGACTCTGTGCATGCTGTACCGGGATATTGGCATCGTTCCTGGACGCCTGACATCCTACCAGCAAGACTGAGGCGAGTAAGATCGCTTTAGCCTTCATGTGTGTGTCAATAGTTCGCTTAAAAGACGAGCAACTATACGTGACGACTTTTCACAACACAACCCGAAAAATCAAAAAGCGTCTTTCTTCTCGCGTAGAACGGCAAATGAACGCCATACGGGTTCATCAGTAACGTTAACGTTTAATGCCCTTTGTAAATCAACGTCTTGCGTGCGAAGAAATAAATTTATTGTCCGTTCGTGCGCCAGTTTTGTGGGCAAACTAATGCCATTTTCAGCGCGTAAGTCCTTAATTTTCTGATATTCGGCCGTTATTTGTGGGTCATGGGGCAGAATAGCCGCAGCAAACTTCAGATTGGATAAAGTATATTCATGTGCACAGCAGACTAATGTTTCACCTGGAAGCTGGTTAAGCTTTTGAAAGGAATCATACATCTGCTCTGCCGTGCCCTCAAAAAGGCGCCCGCAGCCGCCCGAAAAGAGTGTGTCACCGCAGAAAAGATAAGGTGAGCTGTAATATGAGATATGTCCTAAAGTGTGACCAGGGGTGTGGATCACCTCAAACGTCAGGCCCAGTACCGTGACCTTATCGCCTTCGCTGACTATCGTTCTGGCCCCTTTAGCCGCAGTTTCCTGGGGACCATAGACCTCAAGCTGAGGGAAATGCTCGCACAGTGTTTTCACTCCGCCTGTGTGGTCGTTATGGTGGTGAGTCAGCAGAATAGCGACCGGCTGCCAGCCGTTGGAGGCCATTTTTTCTAACACCGGTTGGGCTTCGCCGGGATCGACAATCAGGCATTTACCGTCATCATCAGTCAGCGTCCAGATGTAGTTGTCCTGCAACGCAGGAATACTGGTAAGATTCATCATCACCTCTCGCAGGTCGTAGGAAAAGGAAGAGCGTAAAGCATGAAGCCCGCTAAATCACGCCAGATTCTGAACGCACCGCTGTCATGGCGCGATATGCCGTGGGGAGATTATTTCCGCGACGCGCTAACGCAGCAGCTTCAGCCTTACCTTGGAAAGCTTTATGGCTTTCATATGCTTAAGCTTGGCAACCTCAGCGCAGAAATCAACACCGAAAACTGTGCTATTTCACATCAGGTCAATGTTGGCAGGGAAGGTGAGCTGTTACAGGTGCTGGCTGACCCGATGCAACTGCCGTTTGAGTCGAAGTCGATCGATGCCTGTTTGCTGGCCCATACGCTCGCCTGGAGCCAGGATCCTCACCGGGTGTTACGTGAAGTAGATAGGGTGTTAATTGATGATGGCTGGATGATTATCAGCGGCTTCAATCCATTCAGCCTGCTCGGCGTGAGTAAGATGGTGCCGGGCCTGAACCGCAAAGCCCCCTGGAGCGGACGGATGTTCAGCCAGGTGCGGTTAGTCGACTGGCTGGGACTGTTGAATTATGAGGTAGTCTATCGCACCCGCTTTCAGGTGCTGCCGTGGCATCGGCAGGGCGGAAAACTGATCAGCGCCCACTTACCGGCGCTGGGCTGTCTGAATATTGTGGTGGCACGTAAACGCACCTTCCCGCTGCTGCCGACCCGGGCTAAGAAGAGTATGAGCACCAGCAAGATCCGCCAGACGGTCAATGCCACACGCCAGTTCCGGCAGGCAGAGGATCAGGATTCGGTTTTATAACCGATATCCTCAAAAGCGGGATTTTCAGCCGCGCTGCGGGCCAGCACGTCGCAGCGCTCATTTTCCGGATGTCCGGCATGGCCTTTAACCCACTCCCACTGAATCTTATGGGTGCTGAGTGCTAAGTCGAGACGCTGCCAGAGATCGACATTCTTCACCGGCTTTTTGTCGGCGGTTTTCCAGCCACGCTTTTTCCAGTTATGGATCCAGCTGGTAATTCCCTGACGCACATACTGACTGTCGGTACTGAGCACCACATCGCACGGCTGGGTCAGCGCTTCCAGTGAGACAATCGCCGCCATCAGCTCCATCCGGTTATTGGTGGTAAGGTGATAGCCCGCGCTGAAGGTTTTCTCATGCTGACCGTAGCGTAAAATCGCCCCATAACCGCCGGGACCGGGATTTCCAAGACAGGA
Source organism: Pantoea agglomerans NBRC 102470 (assembly GCF_001598475.1). Lineage (GTDB taxonomy): Bacteria > Pseudomonadota > Gammaproteobacteria > Enterobacterales > Enterobacteriaceae > Pantoea > Pantoea agglomerans. The sequence continues at coordinate 473,779 of NZ_BCZA01000003.1, read as the reverse complement.
TCCATCGGTGAATATTTCTACCTGTTTGCGCATCTCTGGTAGACTTCCTCTCAAAAACGCTAAGTCTGACATAAAACGGGTCTTATGAGCACTGCAAATAACCGCCAGATCGTTCTCGATACTGAAACCACCGGCATGAACATGATCGGGGTACATTATGAGGGGCACCGCATCATTGAGATTGGTGCGGTAGAGGTGATTAACCGTCGCCTGACCGGTAACAATTTCCATATGTATCTTAAGCCCGATCGGCTGGTCGATCCCGAAGCCTTTGGCGTACACGGCATTGCCGATGAGTTCCTGGCCGACAAGCCTGCCTTCAGCGAGATTGCCGATGAGTTTCTCGACTACATTCGCGGTGCTGAATTAGTGATCCATAACGCCCCGTTTGATATCGGCTTTATGGACTACGAGTTTGCAAAGCTGAACCGCGGCATTGAGAAAACCGAAACCTTCTGCAAAATCACCGACAGTCTGGCGCTGGCGCGCCGTATGTTTCCCGGCAAGCGCAACAGCCTTGATGCGCTTTGCTCGCGTTACGAAATAGACAACAGCAAACGAACCCTGCACGGCGCACTGCTCGATGCCGAGATTCTGGCTGAAGTCTTCCTGACGATGACCGGCGGACAGACGTCACTCTCCTTTTTATCGGAAAGTGAAAGCGCCCGACAGGCGCAGGGAGAGAGCATCCAGCGCATCGTGCGTCCCACCTCTGCACTGCGCGTGGTCACGGCCAGCGATGAAGAAGTGGTTGCCCATGAGTCACGTCTGGATCTGGTGATGAAAAAGGGTGGCAGCTGCCTGTGGCGCGGCTGAATTACGCATTTTTGTGGATAAAATCAACGGCAAGCTGAAAAAAACAGCAAACGATTTGTTCGCCTGGAAAAAGCGTTGACGTCGCAACAGGCTGCCATTACTATGCGCCTCGTTCCCGACGGGGAACAAAGCGCGGAGCGGTAGTTCAGTTGGTTAGAATACCTGCCTGTCACGCAGGGGGTCGCGGGTTCGAGCCCCGTCCGTTCCGCCAATCTCTTTAAAAAAGCCGATTCAGAAATGAATCGGCTTTTTGCTGTCTGCTATTCAGCGGTGGCCTGGTTCTTCTGCGGCATCACCTCGCCTTGCCAGCGGGCACCATCCTCCGCCTCACGATCTTCACGGGCGATAAAGCGATAGCAGCCTGCCGCCAGACCGGCGCCAATAAACCAGCTGAAATTCGCCACCTGATGCAGGGAAGGGATAAAGCTAATCACCAGGCAAATCGCCACCGATGGCAGCAGTGCGCCAATCGCTTTAGGGTTAAAGCCACCGCGATACCAGTAACGGCCTGCCGGCGTATCGTTAAACAGATCGTCGACCGAGATACGTCCACGTTTAATCAGATAGAAATCGGTCAGCAGAATCCCGAACAGCGGCCCGATAAACGATCCCAGCACATCCAGCGTATAGTGAATCAGCTCAGGAGACTGAAACAGATTCCACGGCGTTAACAGCACCGACCCCACCGCAGCGATCATCCCGCCGGTACGGAAACTGATTTTCTGCGGTGAACAGTTGGAGAAGTCAAAAGCGGGCGAGACGAAGTTCGCCACGATATTGATGCCGATGGTGGCGGTAACCATGGTCAGCAATCCAATCGCGACCGCCAGATCGTTGCCGACCATGCTCACGGTTTCGATGGGATCGGTAATCATTTTGCCAAACAGCGACTGTGTACCCGACACAATCACTACGGTCACCACCGAGAACAGCAGAAAGTTAAACGGCAGTCCCCAGCGGTTGCCGCGACGGATCTCTGACATGCTTTTGCCGTAGCGTGAGAAGTCACCGAAGTTCAGCAGCGGCCCGGAGAAGTAAGAGACCACCAGCGCCGTCGCCGTAATCATCTGCCACGTCTGCTCGCCTGCGGTAAGCGATTTGCTGGCGAGAGTAAACGAAATCCCATCGAAACCGGTCTTGTATACAATCCAGCCCGCCAGCGCCACCATCACCACATAGACCGCCGGTCCGGCGACATCAATAAACCGTTTGATGGCGTTCATGCCATGCCAGAACACCATCGCCTGCAGTAACCACATAATGCCGAAGCAGCACCAGCCCAGCAGCGACAGACCAAGCCAGTGCGGCACGGTCATCGACGTCAGTGACGGCGCGAACTTCAGCAGCACCAGCATCAGCGCATTCGCCGCGAGATAGGTCTGGATGCCATACCAGGCGAACGCGATCAGGCCGCGTATCACCGCCGGGATATTGGCACCAAACACCCCAAACGCCTGACGGCAGATCACCGCATAGGGGACGCCCGCCATCTGGCTCGGTTTCGCCACCAGATTCGCACAGATTTGCACGATGCAGATCCCCGCCAGCAGGCAGAGCAGCACCTGCCAGCTGGCTAATCCCAGCGTGAAGAAGCTGGCGGCCACCACATAGCCGCCCATGCTGTGCACATCCGACATCCAGAAAGAAAAAATGTTGTACCACGACCAGTTCTGATCGCGAGTCGGTGCCAGGTCGTCGTTACAGAGTCGTGGGCTGTAACGGGCGTTGGCTTCAGAGGCCGTACTGGCCACCGTTGATTGATTTGGCATGAAACCTGCTCCTCTACCCGAGAGTGGAATGAATAATCTGGTAAAGCGGTATTGCAGGATCCAGGCCAGATCTCTTTTATTGTATACAATATTTATTTTTCACGTATACGATATGTGGCGTACAGCAAGCGACCGGAGCGGGTAATGACGAGTAAAACAGGACAGCGAGACGCCACCAGGCTGCAGGATAAAGATGAAGGGATTTACCAGGCGTTGATGAACGCCATTGTTGAGCATCAGCTGCCGCCGGGCAGTAAACTGCCGGAAGAGGCCCTTTCCGGGGTCTTTGGCGTGAGCCGCACCGGCATCCGCAAAGTGCTGCAACGCCTCGCGGCGGTGCAAATGGTCACTCTGACGCCCAAACGTGGTGCGCAGGTCTCCACACCCGGCGTTGAAGAGGCGCGGGATATCTTCTCAACCCGCAGTTTAATGGAGTGCGCTAATCTGCCAGCGGTCCTGGCCCATCTGCAGCCCCCGCATCTGGTGGCGCTGGAGCAGCTCATCGCGCAGGAGAATCAGGCGCACGCCGATCATGATGGCCCGGCAGCCATCCGGCTGTCAGCGGCCTTTCATATTCAGTTGCAGGCGATCTCCGGGAATCAGGTGCTCACCGGCATGGTGACCAGCCTGACGCAGCGCTCATCACTGGTGATCGCCGCCTATGGCGCACCCTGGCAGCGTGGCTGCCGCTGTGACGATCATGCGAATCTGCTTCAGTTACTGCGCGCGCGTGCGCTGCAGCCGCTGACGCAGGCGCTACAGCATCACTTCGAGCACATCGTCTCCAGCCTGCACTTCGAACGCAGCGGAGAAACGCTGCCCGACTTTTCCCGACTGTTTGCCGCAGGCTCTGGAGCTGCCTCATGAGCCTGATTCAGGTTATTAACCCTAATACCAGCCTGGCGATGACCGAAACTATCGGTCAGGCCGCGCGTGCGGTCGCCGCACCGGGCACCGAAATTCTGGCTGTTTCGCCGTCGCAGGGTGTGCCCTCCATTGAAGGGCATTTCGATGAGGCGATCGCCGCCATCGGCGTGCTGGAGCAGATTAAACTGGGCAGAGCGCAGGGCGTCAGCGGCCACGTCATTGCCTGCTTTGGCGATCCGGGTTTGCTGGCGGCACGCGAGCTGGCCAGCGGACCGGTGATCGGCATCGCGGAAGCGGCGATGCATACCGCCACGCTGCTGGCGACGCGTTTCTCGATTGTCACCACGCTGCCGCGCACCCTGGTGATTGCGCGTCATCTGCTGCAGCAGTATGGCTTTACCCATCACTGTGCCGCGCTGCATGCCATCGATCTGCCAGTACTGGCGCTGGAGGATGGCAGCGGCCTGGCGCAGGAAAAAGTGCGGCAGCGCTGCATTCAGGCTAAACGGGAAGATGGCAGCGGGGCGATTGTGCTGGGCTGTGGCGGGATGGCGACGCTGGCCGGGGAGCTGACCCAGGAACTGGGACTGCCGGTGATCGATGGCGTCAGCGCGGCGGTGAAGATGGTGGAGTCGCTGGTGGCGCTTGGTTTTGGCACCAGCAAACATGGAGATCTGGCCTGGCCTTTGCAGAAACCTCTCTCAGGTGCGTTTCAGCATCTAAACTAACGGAACTTTCCCGAATCAAAACAGGTGGAGTGATGACTGACGCTGCAGAGAAGAAAGAGTACAGCTTTAACAAAAACTATCCGCGCGATTTAATCGGTTATGGCGCTCATCCGCCGCACGCCGCCTGGCCCAACAACGCCCGTGTGGCGGTGCAGTTTGTTCTGAACTACGAAGAGGGCGCAGAAAACAGCGTGCTGCACGGCGACACCGGCTCAGAGCAGTTCCTCTCCGACATCATCGGGGCAGCCAGCTATCCCGATCGCCACATGTCGATGGAGTCGCTGTATGAGTACGGCTCACGCGCCGGTTTCTGGCGTATCCACAACGAATTCCAGAAACGCGGTCTGCCGTTAACGGTTTTCGGCGTGGCGATGGCGCTGGCGCGTCATCCGGAAGTCGTCGAGGCGATTAAACAGGCTGACTACGATGTGGTCAGTCACGGCTGGCGCTGGATCCACTATCAGGGCATGGATGCAAAAACCGAACGCCAGCATATGCAGCAGGCGGTCGATGTGCTGGTTGATCTGTTTGGTAAAGCGCCGACCGGCTGGTACACCGGCCGAGACAGCCCGAATACCCGGCGGCTGGTGGTGGAGCAGGGCGGTTTTAGCTATGACAGTGACTACTACGGCGACGATCTGCCTTTCTGGACCCAGGTCACCTGTCAGGATGGAACGGTTAAACCGCACCTGATTATCCCCTATACCCTGGAGTGCAATGACATGCGCTTTGCCTCGCCGCAGGGATTTAATACCGCGGAACAGTTCTTTACCTATCTGCGCGACAGCTTCGATGTGCTGTATGAAGAGGGCGAAACCGCACCGAAGATGATGTCGATCGGTATGCATTGCCGCCTGCTGGGTCGTCCTGGCAAATTCCGCGCGCTGCAGAATTTTCTCGATCACATCCAGCAGCATGAGAATGTCTGGATCTGCACCCGTCAGCAGATCGCTGACCACTGGATCAACACGCACCCGGCACCTTAAGCCGGTTCCGGCGCTCGCCCCGCGTTGATCGGGCGAAGCGCCGGACGATGTCAGCTCATCAGGCTGACCTGCGCCGCTACGATGCACCAGCCGTGGGGCATGCGTACCCAGGTCTGCTGCTGACGGCCAATTTTATCGCTGCCGGTGCGGGTAAATTCGGTGCTGCAGACCGCATAATCCTCGCCAAAGGTGGTGATCACGGTGTTTCGCAGCGTCCGGTTCAGCCCGGCTGAAGGACGCGCGGCGCGGAAGGCACGAATCTCATCAATGCCATACAGATTCTCACCCGCGCCGAGGCGCACGGTTCGCGGGTCGTGCCAGAACAACGCATCCAGTTCGGCCACGTCATTGCTGACCAGCGCCTGCTCGTAGCGGTAAAACTGCGCCGTCACCTCGGTGACTACCTGCGGTAAATTAATCTCTCTGTTCATCAGGCTCCAGCCATATTGATTTGCGGTATCGTAATGCCGCGTTGTTCCAGTGCCCAGGCGGCACGTAACACCGCCTCTTCATTAAATGGACGGGCGATAAGCTGTAATCCAATCGGCAGACCGCTTCGGGTCGCCAGCGGCACGGTACAGACCGGCAATCCCAGGAAGGAGATCGGCTGCGTCAGCATACCCATGCTCGCCTTAGCGGGCAGCGATTCCCCCTGAATCGACAAGGTCTGCTGACCGATGGTGATCGCGCTGCAGGGTGTCGCCGGCGCTATCAGCACATCAAACCGATCAAAAAGCGGCAACACCTGCTGCTGGAAATGGCGGCGGAAACGCTGCGCCTGCACGTACCAGGCACCTGGCATCATGGCACCGGCCAGCAGACGCTCGCGTGAATTAGGTTCAAACTGCTCAGGCGTCTGGCGCAGGGCGGGCAGATAGTGATTGCCGCCTTCTGCCGCGGTCATGATAAACGCCGCCGAGCGTGCCAGCTCAGCGTCCGGCATCAGCACCTCTTCCTGTGCATCAAGTGCTGCCGCGACCACCGCGACGGCAGCGCGGGCATCCTCATCGCACCAGCGGGCAAAAAAGCCACCCAGTACGCCGCAGCGCAAGCCTTCGCTGCCCTGTGACAGCCCTGGTAGCGTCGCGGCCAGCGGGCGATCGGCCTGAAACGCATCGGTGTGGTCTGCGCCCTGCAACAGATCATATACCAGCGCCAGGTCTTCAACCCGCCGCGCCAGAGGACCGATGTGATCGAGGCTGGCGACAAACGGATGGCTGCCGCTGCGTGACAACCGGCCAAAGGTCGGCTTAAGACCAAAAATACCGCACAGCGACGCGGGCACCCGAATCGAGCCGTTGGTGTCGGTGCCCAGTGAAAAGTGGACCAGACCGGCGGCCACGGCAGCCGCCGAACCGCCTGACGAGCCGCCAGCCACGCGGCTGAGATCGCGCGGATTGTGCGTCGCGCCGTAGTGGCTGTTTTCGGTGGTAAAACCATACGCGTAGGCATCCATGTTCAGCATGCCAGACAGCAGCGCACCAGAGCGACGCAGTTTATCGACAGCAAACGCATCTGCACGTGCCGCCGGCCGGTCGCTGAACAGGCTGGCACCGGCCAGGGTAGTGTGACCCGCCACATCAAACAGGTTTTTTACCGCATACGGGATGCCCGCCAGCGGTGGCAGGGTTTCGCCGCGCTGCCGCTGCGCATCAACATCCGCCGCTTCTTTTAACATGCGCGGCCCGGTCACTTCCGTCCAGGCATTCAGCGCCGGATTGTGCTGCTCAACCGCCTGCAGCGTGCGCTTTGCCACTTCCAGCGCACTGATTTCACCCTGCTGGATCGCCCGCTGCAGGGTCTGAATCGAAACGTCACCTAATCTCATGCCTGGTATACTCCTGCCACTTCAAGCCGGTCATCCAGCGGAAACGTCATCAGCGGCGCGGCCATCTCCGCGATACGCGACAGCTGGATCAGCAGTTCAGCGCGGCGGGCGTCATCCAGTTCCAGTTGCAGTATCTGCTCCATATGGCCGATGTAGCTGGCCCAGTCGTGTTGATTCATGATTCGCTCCTGTTAAAAACCGGCGGCGCTGCCGTTACTGCGTGGATCGCTTGCGCCCTCAAACATGCCGTTGCTGTGGCGCACAATGGCGCCCGCATGGCCCACGGATTCGCTGAAGTCCGGCAGCAGCTCCACCTCATGTCCCCACAGACGCAGCATCAATACCGTTTCGTCGTCAAAACGGCCTTCCAGTTTCAGCGAGTCTGATGATTGCCCCCAGGTCCGGCCCAGCAGCCAGCGCGGCGCACTGACTGCCTGTTGTAACGGCAAGCCCTGAATCACATGGCGGGTAAAAATCGCCGCCTGAGTCTGCGGCTGTCCATCCCCACCCATCGCGCCATACACCAGCGTCCGGCCATCTTTCAGCCGTGCGGCGGCGGGATTCAGGGTATGAAACGGTTGCTTACCGGGTGCCAGGGCCAGCAGATGGTCAGGATCGAGGCTGAAAGCGGCGCCGCGGTTCTGCCAGGTGATACCCGTGCCGGGCAGCACCACACCACTGCCAAATTCGTGATAAATGCTCTGAATAAAGGAGACGGCCAGGCCGCTGCTGTCCATCACGCCCATCCAGACCGTATCGCCCGGCCCGCGTCCGTTTCCCCATGCCGCCGCCTCTCCATCGGTGATCTGGCTGGCGAGTGTGGCAAGGTGATCGCTGTCCAGCAGCGCCTGCAAATCTTCCGTGACGTGACGCGGATCGGTGATGTGTTTGTCGCGCAGTGCAAACGCTTTTTTGGTGGCTTCCACGATACGGTGCACCGTCTGCGCATCGTCAGCCTCCGCCATCTCCAGCCGATCGGTGATGCCCAGGATCGCCAGCGACACCATGCCCTGCGTTGGCGGGGTGATATTCCAGATGTCACCTTCGCTGTGGGAGAGATGCAGCGGCGTCGTGCGGCGGGCGCGATGCTGCTGCAGATCGGCCAGCGTCACCGGCATGCCCAGCGTGGCCATCTCATCGGCCATATGGTGAGCCAGCGTGCCGCGATAAAAGCTGTCGAGCCCCTCTTCAGTAAGCTGGCTCAGGGTGTTTGCCAGGGCGGGCTGGGTAAAACGGCTGCCTGGCTGCGGCACGTTGCCGTCAGGCATAAAGGTGGCGCTGAAGCCGGGCTGATGCTGCAATTCACTGCGGAACGTTGCGGTGGCGGCGCTCTGTGAGGCAGTCACCGGAATACCGTCGGCGGCGTAGCGAATCGCATCGCGCAGCAGACGTGCCAGCGGCAGCGGTGGGGTGCCCATCTCAGCCGAGAGATTCAGTGCCTCCTGCCAGCCGCTGACCGTACCGGCCACGGTCAGCGCCGCTTTCGGCCCGCGATGCGGAATCTTAGGGTGATCGGCGTAGAAATCGTGATGAGCCAGCGAACCGGCTGCGCCGCTGGCGTCGATAGCGACAGGATCGCCGCCGGGCGGCAGAATCAGCCAGAAACCATCACCGCCCAGTCCATTCATATGCGGGTAGACCACGGCGATGGTCGCGGCAGCGGCCACCATCGCTTCAATGGCATTACCGCCATCACGCAGTACCGCGAGCGCGCTCTCACTCGCCAGATGGTGTGGCGTCACCGCCATCCCCTGCGGGGCCATATTGCTTTGAATCATCTTTTTCTCGTTATCCGGGTGACAGAACCGATAACAAAGCAAGAGCTGTTCCAGTTTTCACCCTGAGCTGACGATGCGCCGGTTAACCTGGCGCAAATTGTGCTAGCTTCTGCTGAAACAAAAGTTACAGGACGGGTTATGAAACAGCTTGATGAACGACTCAGGAGTCACTATCCCCAGCTCTCTCCGCAGGAGCAGCGCATTGCCGACTTCGTGTTTGACCACTTCGATGACCTGATCAGCTACAACAGTGCCGAGCTGGCGCGGCTCAGTGGCGTGTCGAAAGCCACGGTCAGCCGGCTGTTTAAGCGTCTGGGCTATGAAAAATACAAGGATATGCGTGATGAGTTACGCATCCTGCGCCAGAGCGGCATGCCGCTGACCGATAATCGTGATGCGGTGCAGGGCAATACACTGCTGGCGCGACACTACAAGCAGGAGATGGCTAACCTGACGCAGTGGGTGAACAGTCTGGATGCCCGGCACTTTAATGAGGTTATCCAGCAGCTGGCGCAGGCAAAACGCGTCTTTATCATCGGCATGCGCAACGCCTATCCGGTGGCACTGCATCTGCGACAGCAGCTGGTGCAGGCGCGTTCGCAGGTACATATCCTGCCGCAGCCGGGCCAGACGCTGGCTGAGGAGCTGGTGGATATTACGCCGGAGGATATGGTGGTCGTGATGGCCTTCCGTCGTCGTCCCCGCATCATTCGCCCGCTGATGCAGCAGTTGCAGGCTGCCGGTATCCCGCTGCTGGCGCTGTGTGAGCCGCAGGCGCAGACGGTGATTGCGCTGGCGCGCTGGCAGCTCTGTACGCCGCTGGACAGCGTTTCCGCCTTCGACAGTTATGGCTCCGCCATGAGTCTGGTTAACCTGATTGCCAATGCACTGCTGCATGAAATGCTGGCACAGGGACGCCAGCGCATTCATCAGATCGCCGACCTTTACCAGCAGTTTGATGAGCTGGAGCACCGCTAAAAGGCACCGTTTTGGTGCTTTGCCCCATTTCAGAACAGACCTTCCCCCGGCGTAGTCGTCCCGATTACGCCAGATTTCAGCTGAAGCTTTGCCGCTTAACCCTTTTTCTGTAGCCGTCCGGATTGGCACATTAGTTGCAGATTGAATCTCAAAGAATCTTTTGTTTCACGTTAATCTCACCGGGGTGCATAATGAAAAAAGTTTTGATGGCGGTTGCGACAGCGGCATTACTGATGGCACAAGCGGGAAGCGCGCTGGCCGATCAACTGCAGGACATCCAGAAACGCGGCGTCATTCGCATCGCCGTGCCGCAGGATTTCCCGCCGTTTGGCTCGGTTGGCACCGATCTGCAGCCGCAGGGGTATGACATCGACACGGCCAGATACCTGGCAAAACAGATGAAACTTAAGTTGCAGCTGGTGCCGGTCAGCAGTGCCAACCGCGTGCCTTATCTGCAAACCGACAAGGTCGACCTGGTGATCTCCAGCATGGGTAAAAATGCCGAGCGGGAAAAAGTGATCGACTTCACCCGCGCCTATGCGCCGTTCTTCCTGGGCGTATTTGGGCCGAAAGGCGATGAAATCAAAGCGGCGTCTGCCCTGAGCGGCAAATCGATTGGTGTAACACGCGGTGCGGTAGAGGACATGGTGCTCAGTGACGTTGCGCCGAAAGATGCACAGGTGAAACGCTACGAAGATAACAACACCACCTTGTCTGCGTATCTCTCCGGTCAGGTGCAGTATGTGGCGACCGGCAACCTGGTGGTCGCCGCCATTGCCCGTCAGAATCCGGCTAAAGCGCCGGTGGCGCAGTTTATGCTGAAAGATTCTCCCTGCTATATCGGCCTGAAGAAAGATCAGCCGGCACTGAAAGCGAAAGTGAATGCGCTGATTGAGCAGGGCATCAAAGATGGCACCCTGAATAAACTGTCAGAAGAGTGGCTGAAAGCGCCGCTGCCCGCCAACCTCGGCGCCTGAGGAAAGATTCATGACCGGGCAACTTAACTTTCCCGCCCTGTGGCCCTACTGGCCGGAGCTGCTCTCCGGTCTTTGGGTCACCGTTCAGCTGACGGTGCTGGCGACTACCGGTGGTGTGGCGCTCGGCATTGCGGGCGCGGCGCTGCGCAGTGGCAGACCCAGCTGGATGAGCCGCCTGTGGGGCATCTATGTCGAGCTGATCCGCAACACGCCGTTTGTAGTGCAACTGTTCTTTATCGTTTTCGGTCTGCCTGCGCTGGGGCTGAAACTCACTGCTGGCGAGGCGGCGCTGCTGGCGATGCTGATCAACCTCGGGGCGTATAGCACCGAGATTATTCGTGCCGGAATACAGGTGACACCCAAAGGGCAGTGGGAAGCGGGACGGGTGCTGGGATTAACCCGCAGCCAGACGTTTCTGCGGGTGGTCTTGCCTCCCGCGCTGCAGCGCATTTATCCGGCACTGGTAAGCCAGTGCATCATCGTGATGCTGGGTTCGTCGGTGGTGTCGCAGGTCTCCTACGAGGAGCTGACCTTCGCCGCCAACCTGATCCAGTCGCGCACCTTCTTAAGTTTTGAGGTCTATCTGGTGACCACGCTGATCTACCTGGCGTTGTCGATTGCAATGCGCCATCTGCTGCTGGCGATTGGCCGTAAATGGTTTGGAGTGCAGCCATCATGATGACGACCTTTACCGACTGGGACATCCTGCGCAACCTGCTGCTGGCGGCACGCTGGACCCTGTTGCTGTCGCTGGTGGCCTTTGTCGGCGGCACGCTGGTGACGCTGCCGCTGCTGTTTATGCGCCTGCTGCAACACAAATGGTTAACGCGGCTGGTACGCGGTTACACCGCGCTGTTTCAGGGCACGCCGCTGCTGATGCAGCTGTTCCTGGCGTTTTTCGGCGTCGGCCTGTTCGGCATTGATGTTGCACCCTGGACGGCAGCCTCGCTGGCGCTGACCTTCTACACCAGCGCCTTTCTGGTCGATATCTGGTACGGCAGCATCCGCGCCCTGCCAAAAGGCCAGTGGGAAGCGTCGCGCTGTCTCGGCCTGACCTTTGGTCAGACGCTGTGGCGGGTCATTGCGCCGCAGGCGATCCGCATCGGTATCGCGCCGACGGTGGGGTTTGCTGTCCAGGTGATCAAGGGCACCGCGCTGGCGTCAATTATCGGGTTCATCGAGCTGACCAAGGCGGGCACCATTCTGAACAACGTGACCTGGCAGCCGTTTAAAGTCTTTGGGCTGGTGGCGCTGGGCTACTTCCTGATGTGTTATCCGCTGTCTCGCTACAGCCAGTATCTGGAGAAAAAATTCAATGCCGCTCATCACCATTAATCAGGTGCAAAAATATTACGGCGACAACCATGTGTTGAAAGGCGTGGATCTGGATATCGACATGGGCGAGGTGATCTCAATCATCGGTCGCAGCGGGTCGGGCAAAAGCACGCTGCTGCGCTGCATGAACGGGCTGGAAGGCTATCAGGAGGGCAGCATCAAGCTCGGCGGTATGACGATTACCGATCGCGACTCGCAGGCGCGTGAAATCAGCCGCTCGGTCGGGATGGTGTTTCAGAGCTTCAATCTGTTCCCGCACATGACGGCACTGGAGAACGTGATGCTGGCGCCGCGCCGGGTGCTGAAAAAAAGCGAGGCCGAGTGCCGGGCGCTGGCGGCGCAGATGCTGGAGAAGGTCGGGCTGGGCGAGCGTCTCAACTACTATCCTGCCAGCCTCTCCGGCGGTCAGCAGCAGCGCGTGGCGATCGCCCGTGCACTGGCGATGACGCCGAAAGTTTTACTCTGTGATGAGATCACCTCCGCGCTCGATCCCGAGCTGGTGGGCGAAGTGCTCAAAGTTCTGGAGCAGCTGGCGTCAGAAGGGATGACGCTGATCCTTGTCACGCATGAAATGAGCTTCGCCCGCGACGTGGGCGATCGTGTGGTCTTTATGCATCAGGGGCGCGTCTGGGAGCAGGGCGACAGTAAGACGCTGTTCGCTCAGCCGCAGTCACCGGAGCTGAAGCAGTTTATCTCTTCGGTTCGCCTCTGATTCTGAAAAAGGAAATTACCATGGATATCAATCACTACCCGCAACTTAACCCGCCACAGCGTCTGCTGATGGGGCCAGGACCGATCAACGCCGATCCACGTGTGCTGCGCGCGATGTCGAGTCAGCTGCTGGGGCAGTACGATCCCGCGATGACCCACTACATGAATGAAGTGATGGCGCTCTATCGCGGCGTGTTTCGCACAGAGAACCGCTGGACGCTGCTGATTGACGGCACCTCCCGCGCCGGTATCGAATCGATTCTGCTGTCATCGATCCGGCCTGGCGACAAAGTGCTGGTACCGGTGTTTGGCCGCTTTGGTCATCTGCTGTGCGAAATTGCCCGCCGCTGTCGTGCGGAAGTGCACACCATTGAAGTGCCGTGGGGCGAAGTCTTTACTCCCGACCAGATCGAAGATGCGATCAAAAAAGTGCGGCCGCGCCTGCTGCTGACCGTGCAGGGCGACACCTCAACCACCATGCTGCAGCCGCTTGAGCAGCTGGGTGCGATCTGCAAACAGTATGGCGTACTGTTCTACACCGATGCCACCGCGTCGCTGGCGGGTAACGCGCTGGAAACGGACGCCTGGGGACTTGATGCCGTATCCGCGGGGATGCAGAAATGCCTGGGCGGTCCATCGGGTACCTCGCCGATCACGCTGAGCGCAGAGATGGAGGCGGTGATCCGCAAACGCAAATGCGTAGAGCAGGGGATCCGCACCGAGGCGCATCAGGATGGCGAAGAGGAGATGATCTACTCCAACTATTTTGATCTCGGCATGATCATGGATTACTGGGGGCCGGAGCGGCTCAACCACCATACCGAAGCGACCAGTGCGCTGTTTGGCGCGCGCGAGTGCGCCCGTCTGATCCTGCAGGAGGGGCTGGACAACGGCATCGCCCGCCACAAGCTGCACGGTGAAGCATTGCTGAAAGGCATTAAGGGGATGGAGCTGGAGACTTTCGGCGACCTGAAACACAAAATGAACAACGTGCTGGGCGTGATGATCCCGTCTGGCGTAAACGGCGATCAGGTGCGCAAGCTGATGCTGGAAGATTTCGGCATTGAGATTGGCACCTCGTTTGGCCCGCTGCATGGCAAGGTGTGGCGCATCGGCACCATGGGCTACAACGCGCGTAAAGATTGCGTGATGCAGACTCTCTCCGCGCTGGAAACGGTGCTGACCTATGTCGGCTATCGCACGCCGCAGGGTGCCGCGGCGCAGGCCGCCTGGGATCACTACGGGAGCCACGCATGATGATGAGCGCCAGCGAAGCCCAGGCCGCTGCACAGCGCGTTATGGCGCGCTGCGATGCGCTGGCGGCGATCAGCGAAACGGCCGAGGGGCTGACCCGCGTCTACCTCTCACCCGAACATCTGCGCGCCAACGCCTGTGTCGGTGAATGGATGCAGGCGGCGGGGATGCAGGTGTGGCAGGATGAAGTCGGCAATATCTGTGGGCGCTACGAGGCGGCAGAAGCGGGTGCACCCGCGTTACTGCTTGGCTCGCATCTCGACACGGTGCGCAACGCCGGTCGCTATGACGGCATGCTGGGCGTGCTCAGCGCCATTGAAACCGTACAGTGGCTTAACGAAAATCAGCGCCGCTTACCGCTGGCGATTGAAGTCATTGGCTTTGGTGACGAAGAGGGCACCCGTTTTGGCATTACGCTGCTCGGCAGTCGTGGCATTACCGGCAGCTGGCCGCAAAGCTGGGTGACGCATCCTGACGGCAACGGCATCACCGTGGCGCAGGCGATGGCGGATGTCGGGCTCGACAGCGACAGAATCGCATCTGCGGCGCGGCGGGTTGAGGATATCGTCGGTTATCTTGAGCTGCACATCGAGCAGGGCCCCTGCCTGGAGCAGGAGGATCTGGCGCTCGGTGTGGTCACGGCCATCAACGGTGCGCGCCGCCTCAACTGCCGTTTCACCGGTGAAGCGGGCCATGCGGGCACGGTGCCGATGACCCACCGCAAAGATGCGCTGGCTGCTGCTGCCGAGTGGATGGTGTTTATTGAGCAGACCACCCGTGAGCAGGATCCGCAACTGGTGGCTACCGTCGGTACGATTAACTGCGCGCCGGGAGCGGTCAATGTAATCCCTGGCGAGGTATCGCTGTCGCTGGACGTGCGCGGTCCGCTGGACAACCCGCTGGAGACACTGCTCTCCAGTCTGTTAACCCAGGCGGAGGCGATTGCGCTGCGGCGTGGACTCCGCTTTGAGTCGAACGAATATTATCGCATCGGTGCCACCGCCTGTGACTCCGCGCTGCAACAGGCGCTGAGTCATGCGGTGGAAACGGTGCAGGGGCGCAGCCTGTCACTGCCGAGCGGTGCGGGGCACGACGCCATCGCTATCGCTGAACGCTGGCCGGTCGGCATGCTATTTGTGCGTAACCATCGCGGTATCAGCCACCATCCGGCAGAGTCCGTGGCGGTGGCTGATGTGGCGCCCGCGCTGCAGGCTTATTTACAGGCGGTCTCGCTGATTGCTGAACGGAGCTGAACATGGAATTAGCCGCATTTAATCAGCTGTCGGCTGATGAGGCGCAGGCGGCCATCCGGCATTGTGTTGCCATTCCGCACTGGCAGCAGTCGCTGGTGGCGGCGCGGCCTTTTGACACCCTGGATGCGCTACGGGCAACCGCCGATGCGCTGGCCCGCCAGTGGCAGCAGCCTGAGCTGGAGGCAGCACTGTCGGCGCATCCCCGCATTGGCGAACGCGCGAACGGCGCGGATAAAGAGGCGGCCCTGTCGCGTGGAGAGCAGTCCGCCATGCAGCAGGCCGACAGCGCTTTGCAGCAGGCGATGCAGCAGGGGAATCAGGCTTATGAAACGCGTTTTGGCCGGGTGTTTCTGATTCGCGCTAAAGGGCGCAGCGGCGAGCAGATGCTGGCAGAGTTGCAGCGTCGGTTGCAGAATAGCGATCCTGCCGAGCAGCAGGAGGCGCTGGATCAGCTGCGTGAAATTACCCTGTTACGCCTGAAGGAGACGATTCAATGAGTACTATTACTACCCATATTCTGGACACGGCGCTGGGCAAACCGGCCAGCGGTGTAGCGATTTCACTTGAGCAGAACAGCCCGGAAGGGTGGTTTCCGGTTTCACAGGGTGAAACCGACAGCGACGGGCGTCTGAAAGATCTCACGCCCGAGCCGCTGACGCCGGGCCACTACCGTTTAACGGCAGAAATCGGCGACTATTTTGCTGCCGCCGGTCGGGATGCACTCTACGTCAGCGCGCAGATCGATTTTATGATTGCCGAAGCGGGCAGCCATTTTCACCTGCCGTTTCTGATTTCGCCCTGGTCCTGGTCAACCTATCGCGGCAGTTAATGGGCGGTCTGACTTCCCGCCCGCCATTCACAGCGAAAAGCGATCCGCATCCTGCCAGGCCGGGAAGCGCTCGCGATAAGCATTCAGTGCGTCCAGCGACAGCTCTGCGTCCAGCCTGGCGCGCTGGTGCGGCTCAGCCCCACTGAGGATCTCACCCTGCGGTGAAATAATCTGGCTGTCGCCGCTGTATTCATGCTGATTGCCGTCGCTGCCGACGCGGTTACAGCCTGCCACATAAGCCTGATTTTCAATTGCCCGCGCCAGCAGCAGTGCCTGCCAGTGCAGTGCACGCGGTGCAGGCCAGTTGGCGACATAGAGCGCCAGATCGTAATCGTTGCGGTTGCGCGAGAAGACCGGGAAACGCAGGTCGTAACAGATTTGCGGCAGGATGCGCCAGCCGCGCCACTCAAACACCTGACGCTGTTCGCCAGGCAGATAGTGGTGATGCTCGTCCGCCATGCGGAACAGATGGCGCTTGTCATACTGATGCAGCGTGCCGTCCGGCTCCACCAGCAGGAAGCGGTTTACCGCGCCGTGTTCGGTCTGAATCGCCGCACTGCCGCCGACCAGGGCATCGTTGCGACGGGCATGCTGATGCAGCCACTCCACCACCTGCGCCTGTGGCAGCGAGCTTTTCGCCGCTTCCATTGCAAAGCCGGTGGTAAACATCTCTGGCAGTAAAATCAGATCGCGCCCAGTGAGTCCATCCAGTTGCTCGTCAAAATGGCGCAGGTTGGCCTCGCCATCCATCCAGCTCAGCGTCTCCTGCAGTAACGTGATTTTCAAAGCTGACATAAGCGCTCCGCGGCGGCATCTAATGTCGCCGGCTGTTTGGCAAAACAGAGGCGGATCAGTTTATGAGGAAAGGGATCGGCGCAGAACACCGACAGAGGAATCGCGGCAACGCCCACTTCGCGGGTCAGCCACTGGCAGAAACTGACATCATCCAGATCGGAGATGGCGCTGTAATCGACCAGCAAAAAGTAGGTGCCTTCGCAGGGGAGTACCTTAAAGCGGCTGCTGCTTAGTGCCGTTGCCAGCCGATCGCGGCGGTCGCGATAAAACGCTGGCAGCTCAAGATAGTGCTCCGGATGCTCACGCAGCATATCGGCAATCGCCAGCTGCGCCGGCGTATTCACAGAGAAGGTCAGATACTGATGCACCTTGCGCAGTTCAGCGCTGATCGCGGCAGGGGCAATGCAGTAGCCCACTTTCCAGCCGGTCATATGGAAGGTCTTTCCAAACGACGACACCGCGATAGCACGCTGGCGCAGTTCGGGATGTGCCAGCACGCTGGCGTGGCCTGCTTCATCGAAGCAGATGTGCTCATAGACTTCGTCGCTCAGTACATAGACCGGCCGCGCAGCAATCGCCTGCCTTAGCGCGGTGAAATCCTGCTGCTGCCAGACGGTGGCGGAAGGATTGTGCGGCGTATTCAGGATCACCAGCCGGGTTTTATCACTCAGCAGGGCAGCAAACGCCTGCCAGTCCACCCGGAAAGCGGGCGGCTGCAGCGTAATGCGTTTCATCACGCCGCCCGACAGCTCTACCGCAGGCGCATAGCTGTCGTAGCTGGGATCAAAGCAGATCACTTCATCGCCTGGCCGCACCAGCGCGGTAATCGCCGCATAGAGCGCTTCGGTTGCGCCTGCCGTCACCGTAATCTCTGTTTCGACATCAGGACGATAGTCATAGAGCCGCGCGGTTTTCTCTGCAATCGCCTCACGTAACGGCAGCGCACCGGTCATCGGCGCATACTGGTTCGCGCCCTGGCTGACGTGATACGCCAGCCGCTGCTGCAGATAGTCCGGGCCGCTAAAATCAGGAAAGCCCTGAGAGAGATTGATAGCGTTATGCTGCTGCGCCAGCGCACTCATCTGGCTGAAAATGGTGGTGCCGAGCAAAGGGAGTTTACTCTCGGGGATCAGGTTGTGCTGCGTCATGATGTCAGGCCTTAAGCGCGAAGATTGATGCGGTGTCACCCGGTGTTTGTGCCACTATAAACAGGATGATAGTATTTGGCAATCAAGACGCTTAGATGGCTAAATGCGTCATGCTCCACACCTCAGCTTCGTTAGCTTCGTTTGCTTACCCCGGTCACTGACAAGTGTCAGCTCCCGGGGATGCGCGCACTTGCTGCCTTGCTGAGATGCGGATCATTTAGCATTTACATGCGTCATGCTCCGGGCGTCAGCGCCGTTGGTTGCACTTACTTACCCCGGTCACTGACGAGTGTCAGCTCCCGGCGATAAGCGCTTGCCGCCTTGCTGAGATGCGGATCATCTGGCAGGACCCGGAGAGTATGGTTCAGCAGTCGGGCACGTTTGCTAACTGTTTAAGATTTTCAAACTGTTGTAATTTTATAGCCATTACCGTTATCTGAGCCACCCGAGATCACATTTCACCGCAAGGAACTTTTATGTCGCAGAGTCTTCCATTAGATCAGCTGGTCGCCGCCTGTCACTGGATTGGCGCGAAAGGCTGGGCACCGGCCACCGGCGGAAATATGTCGGTGCGCCGCGATGAACATGTCTGCCTGCTGAGTGAATCGGGCAAAGATAAAGGCACGCTGACGCGGGATGACTTTATCGAGGTCGATATTGCTACCAGCCAGTCGCTCTCTGGCCGTAAGCCGTCGGCAGAAACCGGTCTGCACACGATGATCTATCGACTCTTTCCCGAGGCGGGCGCGGTGCTGCATACCCACACCGTGAATGCGACGGTGCTGTCGCGGGTGGAGCAGGGCGCGGCGCTGCTGCTGCACGGCTATGAGATGCAAAAATCATTGAGCGGCCAGCACACCCATCTGGATACGCTGGCCATTCCTGTATTCGACAACAGCCAGGACATTGCGGCGCTGGCGTCAGAAATTGAAGATTACGCTGCCCGCTTTCCGCTGCGTTACGGCTTTCTGCTGCGCGGTCACGGCTTAACCTGCTGGGGCCGGGATGTCAGCGAAGCACGCCGTCATCTGGAAGATCTGGAATTTTTATTTGAATGTGAACGTCAACGTCGCCTGCTGGAGAGAGCATGATTCGCGCCATTGTTACTGATATCGAAGGCACCACCAGCGATATCCGTTTTGTACATAACATCCTGTTTCCCTACGCCCGCCAGCATCTGGCGAGTTTTTTGCGTGAAAATGCGCATCAGCCCAACGTCGCCGCAGCGCTGCAGTCGGTACGTGAGGAGGCCGGTCAGCCGCAGGCCGACCTGGATGCGGTGACAGAGATTCTGCTGGGGTTTATGGACCAGGATCGCAAATCAACCGGCCTGAAAGCGCTGCAGGGCATGATCTGGCGCGATGGCTATGTTAACGGCAGTTTTACCGGCCATCTCTATCCTGACGTCCTGCCAGCACTGAGCCGCTGGAAGGCGCAGGGCATTGAACTGTATGTATATTCCTCCGGCTCGGTTGCGGCGCAGAAATTGTTATTTGGCTACAGCGACGAAGGTGATATTACTGACCTCTTCAGCGGCTATTTTGATACGCACGTGGGTGCCAAACGCGAAGTCGCAGCCTATCGCGCTATCGCCGCTGAAATTGGTCAGCCAGCGGAGCAGCTGCTGTTTCTCTCCGATATTCATCAGGAGCTGGATGCCGCCGCTGAGGCGGGCTGGCAGACGCTGCAACTACTGCGTGGCGATGCGGACGGCGAGAGCCGCCATCGTCAGGTGACAGATTTTTCCCAGATTAACCCGGAGTCAATTTAGGATGAGCGCACTGACTATTTTTACCGACCGCGAAGCCAGCCAGCCGGTGTGGCACAGCACCGACGCGGAAGAGATTCGTGAACGCCTGAGCACCAAAGGCGTCCGTTTTGAGCGCTGGGAAGCCGATCGCGATCTGGGTGAAAATCCGGATCCCGTAACGGTGATCAACGCCTATCAGCATGCGATCGATCGGCTGGTGGCAGAGAAGGGCTATCAGAGCTGGGACGTGATCAGCATGCGCGCCGATAATCCGCAGAAAACCGTACTGCGCGAGAAGTTCCTCTCTGAACATACGCACGGCGAAGATGAGGTGCGTTTCTTTGTTGAGGGTGCCGGACTCTTCTGTCTGCACCTGGATGGCGAGATCCTGCAGATCCTCTGCGAAAAAAACGATCTGATCTCGGTACCAGCGGGAACACCACACTGGTTTGATATGGGATCGTCACCGCACTTCACGGCTATCCGTATTTTCGATAATCAGGAAGGCTGGGTAGCGAACTTTACCGGCGATAAGATTGCGGATGCCTATCCGCGTCTGGCGTAAACCGCCCGTTGTTTTCGCAAGGCGTTTGTCGCTCACGGTAAACGCCTTGCAGACCGTTATTGTGGCTGGAAAATGCCACCCTGAACCTGGTCAGGCGTGACTACCCCGGTGTCCAGTACCCAGCCGCTGATCAGGGTGGCGGGCGTGACATCAAACGCCGGGTTATAGACCTTCGCCGCTTCCGGCGCCCACTGCACGCTGCCAAAACTGCCGGCAACGCCCGTCACTTCACTGGCGGCGCGCTGTTCAATAGGAATCGCTGCGCCGTCCGGACAGCTGCGATCCAGCGTGGTATGCGGGGCCGCCACGTAAAACGGAATCTGATGATAATGGGCCAGCACCGCCAGGCTGTAGGTGCCGATTTTATTCGCCACATCGCCGTTGCCGGCAATGCGGTCAGCGCCTACCCATACGGCATCGACCTCTCCACGGGCCATCAGGCTGGCGGCCATGGAATCGGTAATCAGGGTGTAAGGAATCGCCAGCTCACCCAGCTCCCAGGCGGTTAACCGGCCGCCCTGTAACAGCGGACGGGTTTCATCAACCCAGACATTCTTAATCAGCCCCTGCTGATGGGCGCGGGCAATCACGCCAAGGGCGGTGCCCACACCGGCGGTGGCGAGTCCGCCGGTATTACAGTGGGTCAGCAGCTGGCTGCCGGGTTTCACCCGCGTACAACCCGCGTCAGCAATGGCGTCACACAGCTGCTTATCTTCCTGCACCAGTCGCCAGGCTTCTTCTGCCAGCGCGGGGGCAAAGTCCGGCTGCGCCAGCGCCAGTTTCATCCGGTCCAGATTGTTCATCAGATTGACCGCGGTAGGGCGGGCGGCGCGCAGGGTCTCCAGTGCCTGCGCCAGTTCAGCGCGCGTCTGCCCCTGTTCTGCCAGCAACGCCAGCAGCAGCGAGGCGGAAAGGCCGATCAGCGGCGCACCGCGCACCCGCAGCGCATGAATATGTTCAATCAGCTGGGGCACGCTGTGCGCGGGCAGCCAGTTCTTTTGCTGCGGCAGTGCCTGCTGATCCAGAATCCAGAGCTGATTGTCACGAACCTGTAAGCTGGTGGTTTGAAGTGTCTGCATTGTGGGTGAAATCCATGTTGCGTTAATGATACCTATTGTGCCAACATGCTGAACGGATGTATAGACGTCTGAACGGCTTATTACACCCAGGTTATCCCCCTTCGATTGATGAGGAACAGGCAATGTCGCAATACCGTACCTTTACTGCTGCTGATGCTGTGGAATATGCCCGACAATTTGGCGGCGTGGACAATCCTGCCGCGCTGAGCAGCGCAGAAGAGATTGGTGATGGCAACCTCAACCTGGTGTTTAAAATTTATGACGATCAGGGCAACAGCCGGGTAGTGGTCAAGCAGGCGCTGCCCTATGTGCGCTGTGTGGGTGAGTCCTGGCCGTTGACGCTGGATCGGGCGCGGCTGGAAGCGCAGACCCTGGTCGAACACTACAAATATTGTCCGCAGCACACGGTGAAGATCACCCATTACGATGCGGAGCTGGCGGTGATGGTAATGGAAGATCTCTCCAGTCATCGCATCTGGCGCGGCGAGCTGGTGAAGGGCGCTTACTACCCGGAAGCGGCTCAGCAGTTAGGCGACTATCTGGCACAAACCCTGTTTCATACCTCCGATTTCATCCTGCATCCGCACCAGAAAAAAGCGGAAGTGGCGCGTTTCATTAATCCGGAAATGTGTGAAATCACCGAAGATCTTTTCTTTAACGATCCCTATACCGACCATGAGCGCAATAGCTATCCCGAAGCGCTTGAACCGCTGGTCGCCAGCCTGCGTAATGACGATGCACTGCGCATTGCGGTAGGCGGTCTCAAGCATCGTTTCTTTGCCCACGCTGAAGCGCTGCTGCATGGTGATATTCACAGCGGCTCGATTTTCGTTGCTGATGGCAGCCTGAAAGCGATTGATGCGGAATTTGGCTATTTTGGCCCTATCGGTTTTGATGTCGGCACCGCCATCGGCAACCTGCTGATTAACTACTGTGGCCTGCCGGGTCTGCTGCCACCGCGTGAGGCCGCCGATGCACGCGAGCAGCGCCTCAGCGATGTGCACACCCTCTGGACCACCTTTGCCTCGGGCTTTCTGGCACTGGCGGCTGAGAAAACCCGTGATGAGGCGCTGGCTTATCCAGGCTATGCGGAGGCGTTTCTGCGTAAAGTATGGGCTGATACCATTGGTTACTGCGGCACCGAACTAATTCGCCGCACGGTGGGGATGTCACACGTGGCGGATATGAAGCTGATTGCCGATCCGGCGATGCGTACCGACTGCATCCGTAATGCAATTAATCTGGGACGCACGCTGATTCTGGCGGCCGATCATGTAGAAGATGTGGATGCGCTGATTGCCCGCATCCGTCAGGCGGGATAAAAAAAGCCGACGTGATGTCGGCTTTCAGGTAAATCAAAGGCTGGCTGTAAGAGTGTGCCCGCGCCGGAAACAGGGGCAGATCGGAAAGTCGCTAAAGCCATCCCTGGCTCGCTCGGCCCGCGTTGTCCTGACGCGGGACGCTTTCCTCTTCTGACCCTGTTCCTGCGCCGGTGATGCAGGCTAACGCTAACCCTATGCTGCCTCACTCGCCCGCGACGCAGCCTGAGGGGCTTTCTCTGGCACCGGCACTGCCAGCGCATCCGCCTCAAACTCATCGACGTTAATCGAACGCAGGCGGCTGGCCTCAGCACGCTGCAACACTTCAGCCTCTTTAGCATCAATCCAGCCCTGCTCCAGCGCGCGCTTCGCCAGCGCATCCAGCCGGGTAAAGGAGAGGTGCTGCTTCGTCTGTTTGCACAGCCTGTCATGGATCACTTCTGCCGCCATCACATCCTGCAACGCCTGTTCCAGCTGACCGGCAGGGTTGTGCTCGCTGGGCGTCAGGTACATGCCACGGCCCAGACGGCTGCGGGTAGCTGACGGCTGTTGCAGCAGTTTTGCCAGCTGATGGTCCAGACGGTCAGACGGAGCAGGGCAGTGATGACCGCCTGCAAAAATAGTCATCCGCAATGCGCCCGCGACCAGACGGTTCGGGAAATTACGCAGCAGATCGTCCATCGCGACTTCCGCCTGATGTAACGCATCCTGCACGCCCCAGTGCACCAGCGGCAGATCGGCTTCGTTGCGGCCTTCATCGTCATAGCGTTTCAGCGTCGCCGAAGCGAGATAGAGCTGGCTCAGCACATCGCCCAGACGCGCCGAGATACGCTCACGACGTTTCAGGCTGCCGCCCAGCACCGCCATCGACACATCAGAGAGCAACGCCAGGTTGGCACTGATGCGGTTCAGATGCTGATAGTAACGACGGGTGCCATCGCGGGTCGGGGTGGCGCTGGTGCGTCCGGCGGTTAAGCCCAGCCACAGGCTGCGCATGGTGCTGCTGCCGACATGGCCGATGTGGCTGAACAGCGCCTGATCAAACGCGTTAACATCGTTGCTGGCTGCCGCCGCCATCTCCTGCAGTACATAAGGATGGCAGCGAATCGCACCCTGTCCGAAGATAATCATGCTGCGGGTCAGAATATTAGCGCCTTCCACCGTGATGGCGATGGGCGCACCCTGATAGGCGCGGGCCAGGAAGTTACTGTTACCCAGCATAATGCCTTTACCGCCGGCAATATCCATGGCGTCGATAATGGCGCGCTGACCGCGATGGGTGCAGTGATATTTCACAATCGCCGACAGCACTGCCGGTTTTTCACCCTGCATAATACCGGCGGTAATCAGCGTAGCCGCCGCATCCATCACGTAGGCGTTACCGGCAATGCGCGCCAGCGGCTCTTCAATCCCTTCCATCTTACCGATTGAGACGCGGAACTGACGACGGATATGGGCATAGGCGCCTGTCGCCAGCGCCACACTTTTCAGGCTGCCGGTTGAGTTCGATGGCAGCGTAATGCCGCGACCCACAGACAGACACTCCACCAGCATCCGCCAGCCCTGACCGGCCATTTGTGGGCCGCCGATAATATAGTCAATCGGTACAAAGATATTATTGCCGCGTGTCGGCCCGTTCTGGAACGGCACGTTAAGCGGGAAGTGGCGATGGCCAATCTCCACGCCGGGCGTGTTGGTCGGGATCAGCGCACAGGTAATGCCAGGATTTTCGTTATCGCTGAGCAGATGATCCGGGTCGGAGAGTTTAAATGCCAGCCCCAGCACGGTGGCGATCGGCGCCAGCGTAATATAGCGCTTGTTCCAGGTCAGCCGCATGCCCAGCACCTGCTGACCCTGCCACTCGCCCATGCAGACCACGCCGGTATCGGGGATGGCTCCGGCATCTGAGCCCGCTTCCGGACTGGTCAGCGCAAAGCAGGGGATCTCATCGCCGCGTGCCAGCCGGGGTAAATAGTGATTTTTCTGCTCTTCAGTGCCGTAGTGTTGCAGCAGTTCGCCCGGACCTAATGAGTTAGGCACGCCCACGGTAATCGCCAGAATCCCGGAGACGCCCGACAGTTTTTGCAGCACGCAGGCCTGCGCATAGGCGGAGAAATCGAGTCCGCCATACTCTTTTTTGATAATCATCGCGAAGAAACGATGCTCTTTCAGATAAGCCCAGAGTTCCGGCGGCATATCGGCCAGCTCATGGGTGATCTGGAAGTCATTGGCCATGCGGCACGCTTCTTCTACCGGACCATTAAGAAAAGCCTGCTCGTCGGCAGTCAGGCGCGGCTGCGGATAGTTGTGCAGCTTCTGCCAGTCTGGTTTGCCCTGAAACAGATCGCCTTCCCACCAGGTGGTGCCCGCATCGATCGCTTCTTTTTCGGTGCGTGACATCGGCGGCATCACCTGCTGGAAGCGCTGAAACATCGGCTTTGAAAACAGGCTGCGGCGCAGTGACGGCAGGTTGAACGGCAGCAGGATGATCGCCAGCGGCAACAGTAACCATGGCGTCCAGAGGTGAGCAAAAGCCATCGCAGCAGTCCACAGCAGCAGAATCGCGCTGCTGAGCCGCAACGACAGGCGGTGATAGAACAGGGCGCCAATCAGCGCCACCGTGGCAAGTATCGAGACAACCATCATAATGAACCGCTCCAAGTAGTAAGAGGTCTGACCTGTTATGTAGAGAGGTTTAGAGCAGTTGGGTTGATTTATCAATTTGTTTACATCGCAATTACAACCTGCCTCACAAAAACCGATTTCTGTCCATTTTTGCATCACCCGCTGCAGCGATAATCGCCGCCACTGCCTGGCCAGCCATGGCATGACGCTTTGCGCTGACCGGCCATTCCGTTAAACTTGCTGCGATTAACCTCTCCTAAAAAAGGACATCCCTATGTACCAGGACATTATCCGCTCTGAGCTTAATGAAGCTGCTGATACGCTGAATAAATTCCTCAGCGACGAGGCCAATATCCATGCGATCCAGCGTGCGGCGGTGCTGCTGGCTGACAGCTTTAAGGCGGGCGGCAAGGTGCTTTCCTGCGGTAACGGTGGTTCACATTGCGATGCGATGCATTTCGCTGAAGAGCTGACCGGTCGCTACCGCGAAAATCGTCCTGGCTATCCGGCGATTGCCATCTCTGATGTCAGCCATCTCTCCTGCGTCAGTAATGATTTTGGTTATGACTATGTCTTTTCACGCTATGTGGAAGCGGTAGGGCGTCCGGGCGATGTGCTGCTGGGCCTCTCAACTTCCGGTAACTCTGCCAATATCATTAAAGCGATTGAAGCTGCCCGTGCGCAGGGGATGAAAGTGATCACCCTGACCGGTAAAGATGGCGGTAAGATGGCAGACAGTGCCGACATTGAAATCCGGGTGCCACACTTTGGTTATGCCGATCGCATCCAGGAGATCCACATTAAAGTGATCCACATCCTGATGCTGCTGATCGAAAAAGAGATGGTGAAGTAACTGCGCTGGCCTCCCGCCTGACGGGAGGCCGCTTACTCTAAGGCGGTGGCTATGTGCGAATTGCTCGGGATGAGCGCCAATGTTCCCACGGATATCTGTTTCAGCTTTACCGGTCTGGTTCAGCGTGGCGGTGGAACCGGGCCTCACAAAGATGGCTGGGGCATTACCTTCTACGAAGATAAAGGTTGTCGTACGTTTAAAGATCCGCTGCCGAGCTTTAACTCGCCGATTGCGCGTCTGGTGCAGGAGTATCCGATCAAATCGCATTCGGTGGTGGCGCACATCCGCCAGGCGAATCGCGGGCAGGTGTCGCTGGAAAATACCCACCCGTTTACCCGTGAGTTGTGGGGCCGTAACTGGACCTATGCGCACAACGGGCAGCTCAGGGGCTATCGGCAGCTGGAGACTGGCACATTCCGGCCGGTGGGCGAAACGGACAGTGAGAAGGCGTTCTGCTGGATCCTGCATCAGCTGGCGACGCGCTATCCGCGTACACCCGGCAACTGGCCTGCTGTATTTCGTTTTATCGGGGAGCTTGCCGGCACGTTGCGGCAGAAGGGCGTGTTTAACATGCTGCTGTCAGACGGCCGTTATCTGATGGCCTTTTGCTCCACCAATCTTTACTGGATCACCCGTCGCGCACCCTTTGGCCGGGCGCAGTTACTGGATCAGGATGTGGAGGTCGATTTTCAGCAGCACACCACGCCGCATGACGTGGTGACGGTGATTGCTACGCAGCCACTGACGGCCAATGAAACCTGGCAGCGGATCGTGCCAGGTGAATGGGCGTTATTCTGCCTTGGAGAGCGCCAGGAATGAACGGGAAGCGGCTTCGGGACTGGCTAAAACCGGTGCCGGGCTGCTGTTCATCACATATTTACCGCTGGCGACATTAACCATCGGCGGCTGATGATATTTAGCAAAGTAAGCGTATCCCGGCTGCAGCTGCTGCCAGAAACTGGCATAGGTGGAGTAGCGGTGACGCTGCATATTGCTGTCGGTCATGCGGAATGGATAGATGCTGATGCTGATATCCTGCTGGCCGTTACGCAGCGCGGCATTCACATAGGTAAAAATCTCATCCATATAGGCGTTAGTCATGGCATAGCAGCCAATCGACTTACAGTCGCCATGAATCATCAGGTAATTGCCGCTGTAGCCCTGATTACGATCGTACTGATTCGGAAAGCCGATGTTGATCGCGCGATAAAACCGGCTATCCGGCTTCAGCTGATTCAGCTTCACGTTGTAAAAACCTTCCGGGCTTTTGAAATCGCCTTCACGGCGTTTCGGGCCGAGGCCGCCAGAAAAGTTACAGATGCGGTAGGTGTCCAGCAGGCGGTATTCGTTACCGATTTTGCCGTAGAGTTCGAGCGTGCGTTCTTCCTTGAAGATCTGGATATAGACCGGGGTGCCGAGTAACTGCTTCTTTAATTCTTTGCTGACCGGTGCCGTTGAGACGGGTTCGGGTGTCATTGCCATGCTGAGGGCTGGCAGTAAAATCATCGCAAACAGGAGTGCGATTTTGCCCATGCTGTGTGTACCTTGAGGTGAAGAGAACATGACGCAAAATGTGCGTCTCTGTTTGCATTATCGGAACTGTCCGCTACCGCAGCGCAACATTAAACATTGTCTGTTTTTTTAGCAAGACGGCGTCAGCCAAATTCGCGATTTACTGAAAGATATTCGGCCAGAAATTTGTAAACTTTAATCGTCAGCGCGACAAATATTGCAGTTACCCCTGCCAACTGTATACTTATCCAGTGCCGGAGGGGGTATGCGTAAAATCATTCATGTCGATATGGACTGCTTCTATGCCGCGGTGGAGATGCGTGATAATCCCCAGCTGCGCGACATCCCGATCGCCATTGGTGGCAGCCGCGAGCGTCGCGGCGTGATCAGCACCGCCAACTATCCGGCGCGCAAATTTGGCGTGCGCAGCGCGATGCCAACCGGCATGGCCCTCAAGTTATGCCCGCATCTGCGTCTGCTGCCAGGACGCTTTGACGCCTATAAAGAAGCCTCCGCGCAGATCCGCGACATCTTTACCCGCTATACGCCGCTGATTGAACCGCTCTCCCTCGATGAAGCTTACCTGGATGTCACCGACAGCCCCCACTGTCACGGCTCTGCCACGCTGATGGCGCAGGCGATCCGTGCCACCATCTACCGTGAAACCGGGCTTACCGCCTCAGCGGGCATCGCCCCGATTAAATTTCTGGCGAAGATCGCCTCTGACCTCAATAAGCCGGACGGGCAGTTCGTGATTACCCCGCCGGAGATGTCCGGTTTTCTGCTGACCCTGCCGCTGGCGAAAATCCCTGGCGTCGGCAAGGTCTCGGCCAAAAAGCTGGAAGAGATGGGGCTGGTGACCTGTGGCGACGTGCAGAAGGCGGACTTAGCGCTGCTGTTAAAGCGCTTTGGCAAGTTTGGCCGGGTGCTGTGGGAGCGCAGCAATGGCATTGATGACCGCAGCGTGATCGTTGAGCGCGAACGTAAATCGCTGGGGGTTGAACGGACGCTGGCGGAAGATATCAGCGACTGGGATGCCTGCCTGGAAATTATCGATTTTCTCTACGCCGAACTGGATCGCCGGCTGACGCAGATCCGACCTGACAAGCAGGTGGCGCGTCAGGGCGTCAAACTGAAGTTCAGTGATTTTCAGCAGACGACCCAGGAGCATATCTGGCCGGTGCTGAATAAAGAGGACATGATTGCCATCGCCCGTAAAACCTGGGATGAGCGTCGTGCCGGGCGCGGCGTGCGGCTGGTGGGATTACATGTGACGATGGTGGATCCCCAGCTGGAGCGTCAGCTGCTGCTGGGTCTGTAACCGTAACCGTAACCGTAACCGTAACCGTAACCGTAACCGTCAGCCTCACCGACCGGCAAGGCTGACATCCGATTACTTCTTATATTTCGCCGCCAGGGTCGCAAACCACGGGGCAACGAAATCCTCATTGCTGCCCCAGCCCGGAATGATCTTGTTCAGTGACGCGACGTTCACCGCGCCAGGCTGGCTGTTAAGCTGCTGCTGAGAGATCGATGCCGCTTTAAACTGATAAGTCGCGGGCGTCTCTTCACCGGCAATTTTCTTCGCCACCAGACGCATATTCACCGCGCCAATAGTTTTAGGATCCACCGCTACCGTCTGCACCCACGGGCTGTTTTTCTCGCGCATCAGCTGCAAATCCTGGTTCGAAACATCAATGCTGTAGAGTTTGATCTCGGTACGGCCATTCTCCTGCAGCGCTTTGTAAGCGCCCTGGCTGAAGGCATCCCAGGCACCCCAGATAGCGTCGATTTTGCCTTTCGGGTATTTCGCCAGAATTGCGCCAATTTTATTGGCGGTGTCGCCCTGAACGTCAGTTGAAACCGCACCAATCGACTCAAGCTGATGAATGCCCGGATTCTCTTTCAGCAGTTTTTCATACACCACCTGACGGCGTTCCATCGGCGGGAAACCGGCAACCCATAGCTTGACGATGTTCGCCTTGCCGTTGAAATCATGGATGAGCTGGCCCAGCGACAGCTGCGCCAGTGAAGCGTCATCCTGCGCGGTGACGGTGACGCCCGGGATCGGGCTATCCACCGGCGTATCAAACACCGACAGCTTAATGCCTGCATCGGCAATGCGCTTCACCAGTCCGCTGGCGTAGGGCGCTTTACCGTGCGACAGCACGATGCCGTCATATTTCTGGCTGATCGCCTGATTCACGAAATCCTGGAAGCGCGCATCGTCGCCGTTGCTGAGGAAGGTGCTGACCTTGAAGCCAAGCTGGCGACCCTGCTGAATGGCACCGGCAACAAACTGGGTGGTGTTGTCATCGGAGCCGAGATTGCGGATCACCGCAATACGGATCGGGCCATCATGACTGGCGATAGCCGCAGGCACCGGCGTGACGGTATCCGCGAAGGCGGCGCTGGCGTTCAGCAGGCTCAGGGCCAGCAGCGAGAGTGTTATTTTTTGCATTGTTATCAACTCCGGTAAACGCGCCTCAGCGGCGCTGGATATAGGTGATCGCCAGTGCTAAAGCCAGCACCAGCCCTTTAATAATGTCCATGGCGTAGTAGGGAACAGAGAGCATCACCAGACCGTTCTGCAGCACGCCGAGGATCACCGCACCGACCAGCGTGCCCAGCGCATTCGGCTTGCCGGAACCCGCCAGTGAGAAGCCGATCCACGCCGCCGCGACGGCGTCCATCAGGTAGCCGCTCCCGGCATTGACCTGCGAAGAGCCGATACGCGAGGCGAGCAGAATGCCGCCCAGACCGGCCAGCAGTGAGGCGATCACATAAGCCAGCACCCGATAGCGGGTGGTGCGGATGCCGGAGAGGCGCGCCGCTTCCGGATTGCCGCCCAGCGCATACATCCGGCGACCATGTTTAGTCAGGGAGAGCGCCAGCTGCGCGGCGACGGTGACGACCAGCATAATGATGACGATGGTGGGCACCTGGCCGAGCAGGCCAAACGCCGCCGGAATGGTGCCTTCCGCCATATCACCGCTCGGCAGCACCATGTTCTCGGTGATCGATCCGCCAAAGCTGTAGGTCATCGCCACACCCTGAATCACGAACAGTGTCGCCAGCGTTGCCAGCATGTCGGGAATGCGCAGGATCACAATCAGAAAGGCGTTAAACAGCCCGACCAGAGTGCAGAGCGCCAGGGTGAGCAGGATGGCGGTGGTAGTGCCGAAGCCGTACCAGACAAACAGTGAAATCACTAACGCATTGGCCAGCGAGGCGGTCGATCCGACCGACAGATCAAAGCCGCCAACGGTCAGCGAGATCGAGACGCCGATCGCAATCACCGTGACAATGGCAATTGAGCGCAGAATATTGATGATGTTGTTGGGTTCAAGGAAGCTGTCGGAGGCGAGACCAAAGGCGGCGATCAGGATCACCACCGTGAGCAACATGCCCCATTTATAGAGAAAGTCGAACAACTGGTGACGCCACGGCGAGGCTGTCAGATTCAGGCTGGTTTCTTTGCTGCTCACGCAGGGGTTCCTCCGGTGGAATAGAGCATAAGCGTCTCTTCGGTGACGTCGCGTGCAGCCAGTTCGGCCACAATGCGTCCATCCCAGAGCACGCAAATCCGGTCGCATAAACCGACCAGTTCAGAAAATTCACCCGACGCGTAAATGATGCCTTTCCCCTCGCGCGCCAGGTTATCGATCAGGGTGAAGAGTTCGGTTTTGGCTTTGATATCGACGCCTTTCGTCGGCTCATCGAAAATCAGCACGTCGGCGTTGTTGCGCAGCCATTTGCCTATCGCCACTTTCTGCTGATTGCCGCCGGAGAGACGGCGCAGCGTCTGTGCCGGACCGGTGGTGCGCACCTGCAATTGCTGGATAACCTGCTCCGCCCAGCGCCACGCCTGGCGATGACCAAACAGGCTCCAGCGCGAAAAGCTGTCGTCTGCGCTGACGCTGAGGTTCATTGCCACCGACTCATCAATAAAGATCCCCTCTTTGCGCCGCTCCTCCGGCACCAGCGCCATGCGGCGACTGACGGAGTCATGCGGCGAACGGGGCTGCCACGGCTGGCCATGCAGTTCACCGCGACTGACGCGGCTTTTGCTGGCACCAAACAGCGCCTTACAGAGTTCGGTTTTACCGGCACCGGCCAGGCCTGCAATGCCCAGAATTTCCCCTTTGTGCAATCGTAGCGAGATATCCTGCAGCAGTTGCTCATCATGAAGACCGTCAATCGCCAGCAGCAGCGGCTGAGTCTGCTGCGCACGACGGGCCGGGAAGATATCGGTGAGCTGATGCCCCAGCATCTTCTCCACGATCTGCTCACCGCTCAGTGCCGCCATCGGGCCGGTTTCGATCAACCGGCCATCACGCAGCACCGTCAGCTGGTCACAGATTGCTTTCAGTTCATGGATGCGGTGAGAGATAAACACCACACCGATGCCGCTGGCCTGCAGGCGACGCACCACAGCAAACAGCCGCTCACTTTCATGCTGATCCAGCGGGGCAGTGGGTTCATCCAGAATCAGAAAGCGGCAGTGGTGCGACAGCGCGCGCGCCAGCAGAATTTGCTGCTTTTCAGCCAGGGTACAGCGCTCCACCAGCCGGTTGACGTCCAGCGCCACGTCGAGCTGAGCCAGCAGCGCCCGCGCCTGACGCCGAACCTCGCCCCAGCGATAGCGGTGGCCAGGCTCTGCCAGCCGATCCAGCAGAATGTTTTCTGCGACGCTGAGCTGCGGCACCAGCGCCACGTCCACTTCTTGCTGAACCAGATGAATACCCAGCCGTTTCGCATCACGCGGCGTACGGATGGAGACCGGCTCACCATCCAGCAGGATCTCGCCGCTGTAGTGGCTGTGCGCACCGGAAAGGATCGCCATCAGCGTTGACTTGCCCGCGCCGTTAGCGCCGGTCAGTGCATGTACTGAATGGCCGTCACTGCGGAAATCCACCGACGATAGCGCGGCAAACCCGCCAAAAGCGATGGAGATGTTACGCATCTCAAGGCAGTTTAACCCTGGCATGTCATTACTCTCCTGAAGAATCACTGGCCGCATTTTTTCCTGAACCTTCAGGCGCGGCAACAGCCGAAAGCGCATAAGCTAGCACGAAATCTTATTAGCCATCCAGACATCTGGACATAATGGCGGCTGTGACCAGCGAAGCGCGGGAAAGCGGCGGAATAACGGGGTAAAGGACGGAAAAGGCAGCGAATTATGCTGGGGGAAAGTCACAGGCATAAAAAAACCAGGCCGGAGCCTGGTTTACTTTTTTTGTGACAGAATTACTTTTCTGGCACCACATTCAGCAGGGTGGTCAGCAGTTTCCAGTAAAGGCCAACGCTTTCGATGTGAACCTGCTCATCCGGCGAGTGCGGCCCGGTGATGGTCGGCCCAATCGATACCATATCCATCTCCGGATACGGTTTTTTGAACAGACCACACTCCAGACCGGCGTGGATCACCTGAATGTTCGGGGTCTTATCAAACAGCGCGATATAGGTCTGACGGGTCAGCGCCATAATGGCGGAGTCCGCATCAGGCTGCCAGCCTGGGTAGCCGCCTTTCGCTTTGGTCTGTGCACCGGCCAGCTGGCCCAGTGAGGTCAGCATCTGCACCACATAATCGCGGCCGGTGTCGATCAGCGAACGGATCAGGCAGTTGATCTCTGCATGATCGGCTTCCATGGTCACCACACCGATATTCAGTGAGGTTTCTACTACGCCTTTCGCCACGTCGGAGTTGCGGATCACACCGTTTGGCATGCTGTTGAGCAGGTTCAGGAAGCGATCGCGGCTGTCAGCGTTCAGAGCATCACCCTGATGCGCCAGCGGCTCAGTGACCAGGGCGATGTTCGGCTCTTTGATGCCGTGCTCATTTTTGATGGCGCTCAGGAAGTGCGCCGCCGCTGATTTCAGCGCATCCGCTTTGTGGCTCTCGACCGCCACGGTAGCGAAGGCTTCACGCGGGATCGCGTTGCGCAGCGTACCGCCGCTGAAGGCCAGCAGACGCAGATCCAGTTCAGCAGCGTGTGCCGCCAGGAAGCGCGCCAGCAGTTTGTTGGCATTGCCGAGGCCCATATGAATATCGGCACCGGAGTGACCGCCACGCAGGCCTTTCAGCGTCAGCTTCAGGGTCTGGAATTCAGCAGGCACCGCTTCACGGGTCAGCGGCAGGGTGGTGACAAAGTCGATACCGCCCGCGCAGCCCATGTAGATCTCACCTTCTTCTTCGGAGTCGGTGTTGATCAGGATTTCTGCCTGCAGCCAGTTGGGTTGCAGACCGAATGCGCCATCCATACCGGTCTCTTCAGTCATGGTCAGCAGCACTTCCAGCGGGCCATGCGTCAGGCTGTTGTCAGCCAGTACTGCCAGCGCAGAAGCCATACCGATGCCGTTGTCCGCGCCCAGCGTGGTGCCGCGCGCTTTCACCCACTCGCCGTCAACCCAGGGCTGAATCGGATCTTTGGTGAAGTCATGAACGGTGTCATTATTTTTCTGCGGCACCATATCCAGATGCGCCTGCAGCGCAACCGGGGTACGGTTTTCCATGCCTGCGGTGGCGGGCTTACGAATCAGGATGTTGCCGACCTGATCGCGCTCACACCAGAAGCCTTGCTCTTTGGCCCAGCCGACGATGTAACTCGCCAGCGCTTCTTCGTGAAAAGAGGGATGGGGAATAGAGCAGATCTTAGCGAAAATATCCCACAGCGGCTGTGGAGAGAGTTGAGACAATTCAGACACGACAGGTCTCCTGTGTCAGTGTACCGGCGAGGCCGGACATCGCGAGTTTCCAGTGAAAAATCGCCGTCAGAGAATCTGACGAGCCAGGCCCGAGAATATCACTGTTTTCTACCGGGTGCGCTCTCAGACGCGCTAAAAAGCCGCAACCAGTGCGCGGGTGCTGGTTTTTAGTGCGTCAACTCCTTATAATCTCGCGCAACCTTTTCCCCGTTGCACATTTTTACGCCACCTCGGTTGGCTGGGATTTCTATTCTATGAGCGAAAAATACGTCGTTACCTGGGACATGCTTCAGATTCATGCCCGTAAACTGGCCCAGCGCCTGCTTCCTGTTGAACAGTGGAAAGGCATTATCGCGGTGAGCCGCGGCGGTCTGGTACCGGCTTCGCTGCTGGCACGTGAACTGGGTATCCGCTACGTCGATACCGTCTGCATCTCCAGCTATGACCACGATCATCAGCGCGAAATGAAAGTCCTGAAGCGCGCAGAAGGCGACGGTGAAGGCTTTATCGTGATCGATGACCTGGTGGATACCGGCGGCACTGCCCAGGCGATTCGCGAGATGTATCCGAAAGCGCGTTTCTGCACCATTTTCGCTAAACCGGCCGGTCGCTCACTGGTTGATGATTATATTGTCGATATTCCGCAGGATACCTAGATCGAGCAGCCGTGGGATATGGGTGTGGTCTACATCCCGCCGATTGTTAAAAACTGATTGATACACATCAGACAACGCCCGGTTTTCCGGGCGTTGTGCTTTCTGTGCCTCGCACCCCGAATTGCCGTACAGTACACTTAGCCATCGCCGTTTCTGTTGCAGGAGAAGTGAGTATGTCGAGCAAAAATCTCAGCGAGGAGTTGTTCAAACCGCGCTTTAAACATCCTGAAACCTCATCCCTGGTTCGCCGCCACCATCATGCTACTTCGGATGTCCACTCAGCCCTGGATGGTGACAGCCAGCGTGGCTGGTATCGTATGCTGAATAAGCTGATGTGGACATGGCGTGGCCTGACGCCGCAGGAGATCAGCGAAGTGCTGGCATGTATTGCCATCAGCAATGTTGAACATACTGATGAGACGCTGCTCGACACTGTAATCGGTTTTCGCGGCGGCAACTGGCATTTCGAATGGTGTAAACAGGCGGGTATCTGGCAGCAGAAAGCGCTGGAGGCCACCGACGACAGCGAGGCGGGCGACTACTGGCTACACGCGGCGCATCTCTACAGCGTTGCGGCCTATCCCTATATAAAAGGGGATGAACTGGCCGACCAGGCGCAGACGCTGGCGAACCGCGCCTATGAAGAGGCGACTCAACGCCTGCCGGGCGAGCTGAAACCGCTGACGTTCGCCATTCAGGGTGGCAGCCCGGTTAACGGCTTTCTGCACATGCCGCCTGACGTTGAAGCGCCTTATCCCACCGTGCTGTTCTGTGGCGCGCTCGACTCATTACAGAGCGATCACTATCGCCTGTTCCATGATTACCTTGCACCGCGCGGCATCGCCATGCTGACCATTGATGTGCCGTCGGTAGGCAACTCGGTGAAATGGACGCTAAATCAGGACACCAGCTTTCTGCATCAGCAGGTGCTGCGCGATCTGAAAAACGTGCCCTGGATCGACCATACCCGCGTGGCCGCGTTTGGTTATCGCTTTGGCGCTAACGTGGCCGTACGACTGGCCTATCTGGAATCGCAGCGGCTGCGTGGGGTCGCCTGTCTTGGCCCGATTGTGCATGCGCTGCTGACGCAGACAGCGTTGCAGGATGAGATCCCGGATATGTATATGGATATGCTGGCGAGCCGGCTGGGCATGGCAACTGCCTCTGACAGTGCGCTGCGTACCGAACTCAATCGATATTCGCTGAAAACTCAGGGATTGCTGGGCCGCCGGACGCCGACACCCATGCTGTCGGGCTACTGGCAAAACGATCTTTTCAGCCCGGAAGAGGAGAGCAAGCTGATCGCTAACTCTTCGTCAGACGGTAAGGCGTTGTTGATTCCGGTGAAGCCGATGATGGCCAGTTTCGACAAGGCGCTGAATGAAATTTGCGACTGGCTGGAGAAGCGTTTAAAAAGGTAACTGGCAAAATTTACAGTATTTGCTACAACTAGTAGCGGAATTCTTCCGGGCTGCCGTTAAGCGAAACATGACATCCCCTGGCCGTCCGGAAAATCAAGGCTGTATAGCGGTCAAAATCTATGGAGATTCAGCATGACGTTACCAAGTGGTCATCCCCGCAGTCGCCTGCTTAAGCGCTTTACGGAGCTTGGGCCTTATATTCGCGATGGGAAATGTGGCGAAACCCGGTTCTTTTTCGACTGCCTGGCTGCCTGCGTTAATGTGAAACCGGCACCGGAACTGCGTGAGTTCTGGGGCTGGTGGATGGAGCTGGAAGCGCAGGCTGACCACTTTACCTATGTCTACCATATCGGTCTGTTCGATAAAGAGGGTGACTGGTCGGTGGCAACCATCAAAGGCAAAGAGAATACGGCGCGCGTGGAAGAGACCTTACGGAATTTCCATACCCGTCTGAAAGCGATGCTGAAAGAGTTCGAGCTGGATCTGATTCCGGCCAGCGATTTCGATGAGAAACCGGTGAAGCTGAGCGCCTGATTGGGTGTTTAGAGATTAAAGGGTGAGTTAAAACGTTTGCCCACAAACTGCTGACAAATCTCAAGTAGGGTGAATCTGGCAGCAACGAATAAGCTCAACACGCAGGGAACACGGGCAGAAGAGGAAAGCGTCCCGCGCCAGGGACGGCGCGGGCCGAGCGTGTCAGGGATGACGTCTTTTGCGTCTTTCCGATCTGACCGTGTTCCCTGCGCCAGCTCGATCTCATAGCAGAGCGGGCCAGATGCTGTTAACAAGCAAAGGGCGCGTTGAAAAACGCGCCCTTTTTCATGCTCATACATTCTGTAGCTTATGCTGTCCGGCATTAGCCTGAAATCAGAACTGGTAAGTCACACCCATCGCGACCACGTCATCGTTGTTAATCGACAGCGCGTTGTCATCATCCAGCTGGTTGATTTTGTAATCAACGAAGGCGGACATATTTTTGTTGAAGTAGTAGGTCGCGCCCACGTCGATATATTTCACCAGATCCGCATCGCCGATACCGTTTTCGATATCTTTGCCCTTGGTCTGGACATAGCCAATGGAAGGACGCAGGCCGAAATCAAACTGATACTGCGCCACCAGCTCAATGTTCTGCGCTTCGTTAGCTGCGCCCCGGACGTTTGCGCCTGTATTACGGTTGGTGCCGCTGATTGGCGTCATGTTGCGGGTATCGGTATAGATGGCCGCCAGGTAGACACTGTTAGCATCATACTTCACGCCTGCGCCCCAGGAATCCGCACGGTCACCGCCGCCATAGGCGCGAGCCTGCTGCTGATTGGTACGGTCAGAAGAGGTGATGGCACTCATCAGGCTCACACCGGAATCACCCAGGGCATAGCCCAGTGAGGCACCGTAGCCGTCGCCATTCTGACGGTCATTGTCAGTACGAGTATTGACGCTAGTGGCGTCGTTTTTGCCCTGATACTGCAAGGCAAACTTCAGCCCATCGACCAGACCAAAGAAGTTGTTGTTACGGTAAGTCGCCACACCGGTGGCGCGCTGAGTCATAAAGTTATCGGAGCGGGCTGTACCGTCACCGCCGAATTCCGGGAACACGTCGGTCCAGGCCTCAACGTCATACAGCACACCGTAGTTACGACCATAATCGACCGAACCATACTGCGAGAATTTCAGACCGGCAAAACCAAGGCGGGTTTTGTTGTTGTTGTTAGCGTCACTGCCTTCAGAGTTATTGAGCTTATACTCATATTCCCACTGACCATAACCGGTCATCAGGTCGTTAATCTGTGTCTGACCTTTAAAGCCGATACGGGTATAGGACTTGTCTCCATCCTGGCTGGCATTATCGCTGATGTAGTGCTCAGCTTTAACTTTGCCGTATAAGTCCAGTTTGTTGCCATCTTTGTTATAGATTTCGGCAGCCTGCGCGGCAGATGCCAGCGTCAGCGTGGAGAGGATCATGGCCAGTGTGCTTTTCTTCATTTGCTATCAATCCCAATGTGAACGCCGTAAAAAAATGAAAGTTTTTGTAAAGCACGGACTTTTTACCCGTCGGCGATGAAGTTTTTATGACACTTTTCATGATTTCTTGTTAACCCTGAACTTTTGGTCTACGTCCTTGTCCGCGTAAATTCGTGCTTTTCCCCCGCTGGCTGTTGGCTTCCTTATCGACTCCTGTTAAAACGTCCTTTCGTAAAAATTTTTCACTACGGCAGGAAATATGAGTGGCAGTCAGACCTTAGTGGTCAAATTGGGTACCAGCGTTCTCACCGGCGGCTCCCGCCGGCTGAATCGGGCGCACATGGTGGAACTGGTTCGTCAGTGTGCGCAGCAGCACGCGGCGGGCCACCGCATTGTGATTGTGACCTCTGGCGCGATGGCCGCCGGACGCGAACATCTGGGTTACCCCGAACTGCCACCCACCATCGCCTCAAAGCAGCTGCTGGCTGCGGTGGGGCAGAGCCGTCTGATTCAGCTGTGGGAACAGCTGTTCTCAATCTACGGTATCCATATTGGTCAGATGTTGCTGACCCGTGCCGACATGGAAGATCGCGAGCGCTTCCTGAATGCCCGCGACACGCTGCGCGCGCTGCTGGATAACCACATTGTGCCGGTGATCAATGAGAACGATGCCGTTGCCACCGCTGAAATCAAAGTGGGTGACAACGACAATCTCTCAGCGCTGGCGGCGATGCTCGGCGGTGCCGACAAGCTGCTGCTGCTGACCGACCAGCAGGGACTGTTCACCGCCGATCCGCGTAACAATCCTGAGGCTGAGCTGATCAGTGATGTCCATGTGATTGATGATGCGTTGCGTGCCCTGGCGGGCGACAGCGTATCGGGTCTCGGCACTGGCGGCATGTCGACCAAGCTTCAGGCGGCGGATGTCGCCTGCCGCGCCGGTATCGATGTGATCATCGCCTCAGGCAGTCGCAGCGGCGTGATCAGCGATGTCATTGACGGTAAGCCGGTCGGTACGCGCTTTCATGCGCAGCAATCGCCGCTGGAAAATCGTAAACGCTGGATTTTCGGTGCGCCTCCGGCAGGTGAACTCACCGTCGATGATGGTGCGCTGGCAGCAATTATTGAACGCGGCAGTTCGCTGCTGCCGAAAGGGATCCGTGCTATTCAGGGGAATTTCTCGCGTGGGGAAGTGATCCGTATCCGCAGTTTGCAGGGCAGGGATATCGCGCATGGTGTTTCACGCTACAACAGCGACGCGATGCGGATGATTGCCGGTCATCACAGCCAGCAGATCAGCGAAATCCTGGGCTATGAATATGGCCCGGTGGCGGTTCACCGCGACGACATGATCGTCAGTTAAGGAGCGGACAATGCTTGAAGAGATGGGAAAAGCGGCGCGCGCCGCAGCTTACACCGTGGCCGATCTGTCGACTGCAGAGAAAAATCAGGTTCTGATGACCATTGCCGACCGTCTGGAGGCGGAAAGCGCAGACATTCTGGCGGCCAATGAGCTGGATTTAGCCGATGCGCGTCAGAACGGCATGAGCGCCGCGCTGCTGGACCGGCTGACACTCAATCCGCAACGCCTCGGCAGCATCGCCAGCGATGTGCGCCAGGTCTGCCAGCTGGCCGATCCGGTTGGACAGCTAATTGACGGCGGTCAGCTCGACAGCGGGCTGCGCATTGAGCGTCGTCGCGTGCCGCTGGGCGTGGTGGCCGTAATCTACGAGGCGCGTCCCAATGTCACGGTGGACGTCGCCACTCTGTGCCTGAAAACCGGCAACGCCGCCATTCTGCGCGGCGGTAAAGAGACCTGGCGCACCAATGCGGCCACCGTCCGGGTGATCCAGAACGCGCTGAAACAGCACGGTCTGCCTGCGGCGATCGTTCAGGCGATCGAAAATCCGGATCGCGAGCTGGTGAATCAGCTACTGAAGCTGGATCGCTACGTCGATATGCTGATCCCGCGTGGCGGAGCCGGGCTGCATAAGCTGTGCCGGGAAAACTCCACTATTCCGGTGATCACCGGCGGCATCGGCGTTTGTCATATCTATATTGATGAGACGATGGAGATCGAACCTGCACTTGATCTGATCGTCAACGCCAAGAAACAGCGTCCCAGCGCCTGTAACTCCCTGGAGACGCTGCTGGTGGATCAGGCGATTGCCGATCGTTTCCTGCCCGCCTTCAGCGCGCGTATGGCACAGGAAGCGATTGCGCTGCATGCTGACAGCAACGTGCTGGCGCAGCTGCAGCAAGGCCCGGCATCGGTCACGCAGGTGAATCCGCAGCAGTACAATGATGAGTGGCTGTCGCTGGATCTTAACGTCAAATTAGTGGCGGATATGGATGAGGCGATCGATCATATTCGTACGCATGGCACGCAGCACTCGGATGCCATCCTGACCCGTAATACCCGCAACGCCGCGCGTTTTGTCCGTCAGGTCGACTCCTCAGCGGTCTATGTCAACGCAAGCACCCGCTTCACCGATGGCGGACAGTTTGGCCTGGGTGCCGAAGTGGCGGTCAGTACACAGAAACTCCATGCCCGTGGCCCGATGGGATTAGAGGCGCTGACGACCTATAAATGGATAGCATGGGGCGACGATACGCTCCGGCCATAACTGCCATAATTTTTAACAAAGCGGGAGTCTTTCAGAGACTCCCGTTTTTTTTAGTTCAATTTTTCGGTCCAGTGAAAGATAGAGTTTTCTGCGCATCAGCTTAATTTCCGTTCCGCTCTCGTTACTACTGGCCATTATTCTGGCTGATATTCACGCAATTTTTTACGGAACATTCCTGAAAGCCGGGGCTGTACGCGGCCTGAGGCAATATTTTTTGTCCAGTCGCGGGCTGAAGCGGATAATGATTATCAGCAATGCTTGATAAAGCGGTTAGGTAGTAAACGAGCGGTAATATAAAATGAACTGGTAGCAATAATGAAAATAACATCCAGTATCTCTTCTATGGCTGATTATTAACTAATGGTTAAAAAAGAAAGTACAAGACAAGCTTTCACCGCCAGGCTGATAGCGGCCTGTGAGAGTGCCGGTATTGCCGGACATGGACGTAACAAACAGGTTGCCAGGGCCCTGCAGCAGCAAGGCTGTAAGATATCAACGCCGGGTGTGTGGAAGTGGTTTAACGCGCAGTCAGTGCCGGATGGCGGCAATTTACTGGCTCTCAGTCAGCTACTGGGCGTCAGGGTTGAGTGGCTGCAGTACGGTATGGAACAGCCTGCTGAACCGGTGACGCTAAGTGCGCTCTCCGCTCAGAAGAGTGTGTTTCGGATTGATAGCCTCGACATTGGTCAGCGAAGTGCTGCGGGCCTGCCCGCGCGTGATGAGTTTGTCGAGACTATCCAGGCGATCGAATATGGTCTGGATGAGGCGCGGGTGCTGTTCAACGGGCGCCCGGCGGAAAACATCCGGTTAATCGCTATCAACAGTGACTCCATGGCTGACACCTTTGCGCCGCGCGATCAGCTGTTTGTGGATATCAGCGTGCGGATGTTCGACGGCGACGGCATCTATATTTTCACCCTTGATGAGCAGCTCTATCTCAAGCGCCTGCAGCTGCAGCATAAGAAAATCGCTGTAATATCAGATAATAAGCGCTATGAAACCTGGTATCTCAATCATGATGACGTCACCAGCCTGAAGGTACTGGCCAAAGTGATCATGAGCCAGGCGCGACATTATCAAATCCTCGGTTAAGGCCACTTCTGCCGGTTTTTTCAGGAAGGCTGAAAAAAAAATAATCGGCATAAATTCATAAATTTAACCAGCGGTAAATAAAAAATTAACCAACAGTGTTTGATAAAGCATAAGAACCTGTTAATAATTTGGATATGGATGAACGAAGCAGTTCTTTCAGGGACGAGCCGCTCTTAAACAATTGAGGCGCTGCACAAGCGCGAATCATACCACCCAAAAGTCAGTGAACTTTGGGATGGGGTGGATGCGCAAAATGCAGCGTCGTCAGATGCCGTTTATTTCCCCTCGCTTACTTTCCACCTGACTGCTAATGCAGCCGGGCGGCAAGCGTGCGACCGTGATACGCGACATTCGGGCCCGTTCGGTTCGCCGAAAGCTCGCGCCTGCCACCCCATCGCCAAAGACTCATTCACAGGAGGAGTTATGGCGATAATTCACTATGGCAAAAGCGTTTTTATAGGCAACGCACGTACTCGTCGCCACCGGCGGCGCCAACCTCTCAGCAGCCTGACACAGAGCATCGACGAGGCCCTGAACTTCCCAACTGAAACACCCACCCTGAGACGTGCAGAGCAAATCTGCCAGCGTCAGGTCGCCCCGCGCGTTGACCGCGCAATTACTGCACCCCGCGTCACCAGTCAGGAAACACCCAGTTTCGACAATTGCTGTCTTCCGCACGTTCATCTCTACGCCGTGAGCTGAAACGCGCAGAAAACGCATTTTTCCGTTCCGGCTAACTCTTCGCTTTCTCCAGTTCTCACTGGGCGCAATTTTCTGAATTACTGTTCAGTTTTGCTGCAGGGTCAGTAAGGCCTTCTGCTGCGCCGTGTTGAGTAATGATCAGCGAGCGTTATGTATTTCTTTTCACAAGGCTGAGTTGCTTTAACCCGTCATTGAGGAGTCGTTATGAGCCAGATAATCGCAGTACTGAATTTTGAAGAGGGGTATGTCGACACGCCCTATCTCGACACGCTGGGCTTTCCCACGGTGGCCGGCGGCATTCGCATTGGACCCAAGGGGGCGTCTCTGAGTAATTACGCTTTCCGCGTGCCACGGCGCGTCGGTGATGTCTGGAAGCAGTGCATTCTTGAAAACAAAATTCAGGAGATGCAGGGCAGGGAGCTGCTGCGTAATGCGCTGGCGAAGTGCAACGACGCCCGCACCGACGTGCTGCTGAGCATGGCTTATCAGCTGGGCGTCGAGGGCGTCCTGCAGTTCAAAAACATGCTCAGCGCGATCGTGGCTGAACAGTTTAATGATGCGGCTGACGCGATGATGAACAGCCTCTGGGCCCGTCAGACGCCGGGCCGCGCCAGACGTCACGCGGAGATGATGCGCAGCGGAACCTATGCGGTTTACAGGGGGTTGCTATGAGATGGCTCATGTTTCTCACCGCCGTGCTGACGGCAATCATCATTCTGCTGCTGCTGCAGCGCTTTACCACCCTCCAGTTTGTCTCTCATGCCCGTCTGCTTTTCAAAACCTGGTCTGTCTGGCTTGCGTCGCTGGGTTCCATGCTCAGCGCCTGGGCGCAGTCGTTTCCTTCGGCCGCCGTTGATGCCTGGAGTGCACTGCCCGAAGACGTTAAAGCGATTCTGCCGCACAACTACCTCGGGCTGGTGGGTGCCTTCATGGTGGCGATGGGGGTGATTGCACAATTTGTTCGTCAGAAAAACCTGCTCAATGCGAAGGAGCAGTCTGAAGGAGCGAAGCCATGACTCTGATTACCACCTTACTGGGCGGCAGCTGGCACTGGCTCGCCGCGCTGGCTGGCGTCATTGCGGCACTGGCCGCCAGTTATTTCGGCGGCAAGAAAATCGGCAAAGTGCAGCAAAAAGCGCGTTCTGACGTCGATAACGCGCAACAGGAGGCGTCCCGCGTCACCGCGGTGGCGCAACAGCAACAACATAACCGCGAGGAGGCTAACCGTGTGGCGACTGACAACCATAGCCTTGATGACGCTGCTGCTCGCGACAAGCTGCAGCAGTCGAAATACCACAAACCCTGAGCCGGTGGCGATCACCGACTCTGCCTGCGTACTTTTTTCCCCTCTTTATACCTACGGC
Source organism: Pantoea agglomerans NBRC 102470 (assembly GCF_001598475.1). Taxonomy (GTDB): domain Bacteria; phylum Pseudomonadota; class Gammaproteobacteria; order Enterobacterales; family Enterobacteriaceae; genus Pantoea; species Pantoea agglomerans. Next base: position 429,495 of record NZ_BCZA01000003.1, on the reverse strand, counting down.
GATGACGCGCAAAAAATGGACGTTCGTACGGTGCGCGCCATCAACACCCACAACGACATGTGGGACTCCCTTTGCGGCCATCCGGCTGCGGCTAAGTAGTGCGCTGATTTCAGCGCGATATCTCTATGATCCTGAGGAGGATTCTATGATCGAAGTTAACTCTTTTGCTGAACTGCGTACCACTGTTCCACCAAAATCAGGTGAAGTCGCGAGCCTTAAACGCTATTACGATAAGGACTCCAGCTTCCGTGGCGGCGCAGACTTTGTCGGTTTCCTCAGCACCACTCCGCTGAAAGATGATGGCGGTACGGTGGCGGTGGGTAACGGTTTCTACTGGAAGCGCACCATCAACGATCCCGCCGAAGTGAACATTCTGCACTTTGGCGCGAAAGGGGATGGCGTGACCGATGACACTGAAGCCTTTAAGCGGATGCTGGCATGGACACAGTCTTACAACGCCTACGCGAAAGCGATTCCGGTGCGTTTTCCGGGGGGCCGCTTCCTGATTTCACCCATCGATATCAGCGATACGGAGTTGTCGTTTTTTGGTCTGGCAGGCGATGATATCGAGCTCGGCTCGGCACCGCGCACCACCATTGTTTCTGATAAAAGCGCGAATACCGTGTTTAAGGTTAATGCGCGTCGAATCGTCATTAAAGGCATCTGCTGGCATGGACAGGCTAACGCCGGGACTGTCGACACCGCGGCCAAAGTCACCGTCACGCCTGAACAGTGCAGTAACACGCAGCCGTTCTTTGAAAATACCATTGTCGGAGGCCAGATCGTCAATATCTTCTGCTTCAAGGCGCAAAGTACCGGGGGAACCGTCTTTAAGCTGCAGGATACGCTCGACAGTAAGTTCGATCAGATTTACAGCTCCAATACCTTTTCACGGGTGTTTGATGTCGGCTGGTCAAACACGCCGAAGGGGAACTGGGACCACTCAACCGCCATTGAGCTGTGTAATGCCAACTTCCAGTCGGGCTATGGCGACGCGACGCTCTATATGCCACGCGTCACACAGGGGCTCATGCGTAACGTCTGGATTGAGCACACGACTAACCCAGGAGATCTGTCGGATGGCGGCTGGAACATCGAAACGCTCAACATTGAAGATTGCGGCACGCCGCTCAATCTCAATAATGCCCGCGTGGTGATGCGTCATATCAACCTGCAGGCGGGGGCGAAAATCACCAATGATCTGGCCGGAAGTAAGTGGTTATCGACCTTCGAATATGGCTATCGTCGGGATGAGAACTACGGCACGTTCATGACCGGTTCGCTGCGTGCCGGCTACTACAGCGGCTATAAAGTGGTGAACAACACTGATACCGACAACTGGTATCGGCTGGGGCAGCTCTATTTCCCGGCGCCTAACCAGCAATGGGTAATGGAGCTGATCGGGAAAGCGGATGCGACCACGCCCTCCGGCACCGCCGGTTCGCCGGTTAATGTGGTGGGCACCGGTAAAACCCTGATCAACCTCCAGCGACTAGAGACTGTCTGGGCCGATGCTTATCACATGGGTCAGCCTTCCGTACTGGACATTCGTTATGGCCGGGTAGGGACCACCTATGCCGTAATCTGGGTCAAGCTGAGAGCGAACAGCGGCGAGACCATGTTCAACCTGAAGACGACCGGTCCGACCCGCTTCGATACCGGTTCCTGCTCGCTGTTCCAGGCTGATATGTCGGTGGTTACGGACATCACCAAAATCAGCAACCTGAAACCCGCTGCACGTTTTGGCATGCACAACGGGCTGGCGGGCATCGGGGCCAACGAAAAAGGGGTGGTTACGCTGGCTACTGCTGCGGGTACGCCAACCAATAAGACCGCTCCGACCGGTTTTGTGCTGATCAATATCAACGGCGTTGACCGTAAGGTTCCTTACTACGATTGATGATCGGCATGTTTTGGGCGAGGCTCCGGCCTCGCCCTTTTTTGATCTGACATTATCTCCGCTTCTTTTTACGTCGCCAGAAAAGTCACCGCTGCACTGTGAAGCCAGACAGTCTCCCTGACACAGCCTTTCGCCTTCATCCTCGTCAGCGGGCTGATTGCGATTAATTTGAATTACGGCTTGCGTCACTTTAAGAAGTGTGGCCTAATGAATCGTCGGTTTGATTAACAGACACTATCAAAGTAAGTAACCAAAGCAGTTCTCATCTCTAAGTTTGTCGCGAGACATCCCTTCTTTTTGAGTCTTCTCTTACGTTCTGATTAAAATCTGTTCTCAGGCCATTATGTATGCCGGAAGGCTCGATATATTAAGGATTTAAGCATGTCTAACAAAATTCGCGGTACCGTTAAATGGTTTAACGCAGAGAAAGGCTTCGGTTTCATTTCTCCTGCAGACGGCAGCAAAGATGTATTCGTACATTTCTCTGCAATCCAGGGCACCGATTTCCGTTCATTAGATGAAGGTCAGCAAGTTGAATTCACAGTAGAAAATGGCGCCAAAGGCCCAGCTGCTGCGAACGTTGTTGGTCTCTAAGGACTGAAAATTACTTTTAAATGTCCTCACTGTAGTGGCTCACAGTTTCGTACATCACATTTTGATGTTACAAGAGCCAACCCGCATGGAGCGAAATGCATTTTCTGCAAATCTGTCGTGGTTCAGGTGAACCTGGCAAGGATTGCAATTCAGAGTCAGCTTCGCGCTCTCTGATTAAGGCTAGTGAGCTTTATAGCGTTGTTGCATTTACAGTAATAAAAGGCTGCCTCTGGCAGCCTTTTTTGTTTCTGCGTTTCCTCCTTCTCAAACCTCACGCTTTATTCTTGTAACCTGCCTGTTTACTTTCACTTTCCCTGTATATTTGCAATTCCCTTGTATAACGCTTACCACTTACCACTAACCGCTAACCGCTCTGTTGCCTGTAACCTATCCGCCCTTATCGTCACCATTCTTAAACTGGCCCGCCGTAGCAGGCCGTTGAGAGGGATTAACGCAGTACGGGTTGCAGTGAGAGCTTGCCGGTATTAAAGACGCTCATCGCCTGTGCCATACGCTCTGCCTGATCCTGCAGTGCTTGTGAGGCGGCTGACGCTTCCTGTACCAGCGCGGCGTTCTGCTGCGTCACCGCTTCCATCTGGGTAATCGCCTGATTGATTTCATTGATGCCGCTGCTCTGCTCGCTGCTGGCAATGGTGATTTCGCTCATGATGTTTGCCACGCTCTGCACGCTGTTCACCACTTCGCCGATAGTTGAACCGGCGTGTGTCACCAGCTTGCTACCTTCATCGACTTTAGCGACGGAATCTTCAATCAGTACCTTAATCTCTTTGGCCGCTGAGGCTGAGCGCTGCGCCAGATTACGCACTTCACTCGCCACGACCGCAAAGCCACGACCCTGTTCACCCGCGCGTGCCGCTTCAACCGCGGCGTTCAGGGAGAGAATATTGGTCTGGAAGGCGATGGAGTCGATAACGCTGATGATATCGACAATTTTTCGTGAGGAGAGGGCGATCGCTTCCATCTTCTCAATGACCTGCTCCATCACCACGCCACCTTCACGCGCCACGCTGGAAGTGGTTGAAACCAGGTGATTGGCTTCACGCGCGTTGTCGGCATTGTGTTTCACGGTCGACGTCATCTGCTCCATGGCAGAGGCGGTCTCTTCCAGCGAACTGGCCTGCTGTTCGGTTCGGGTCGAAAGATCAAGGTTCCCGCTGGAGATCTGATTAGAGGCCACGGCAATAGTGTCGGAGCCGGTACGCACTTCGGTCACAATCGACAGCAGATTATCGTTCATTCGTTGCAGCGCCTGCATCAGGACGCCGGTTTCATCGCGTGAGGTCACCTGCATCTGTGAACTCAGATCGCCTGCGGCAACGCGTTCAGCAATGTCAACCGCTGCAACCAGCGGACGCACAATAGAACGGGTCAGGAAGTAGCCCAGCAGAATAGACGCCAGAATCGCCAGCGCGGAGAAAATCAGCGTAATGGAGATAGCCGACTGACCATTTTCCACAATACCCTGACCTTCACTGCGCAACTGTGCGTCCTGAGAGTTGGCAAAATCCACGGCATCCTGAAGGAATTTGTTCTGGGTGGCGGTCATCGATTTCAGGACATAGGTGCTGGCAGCCTCAAAATCGCCCGCCTTCACCAGGGTGATCAGCTCTGCTTTAACTTTCTCAAAAGCCTGGGAAGAGGCCAGCAGACCGGCGATCTTTTTCTTGCCGACCGGCGTGACCTGAATATCTTCGATCCTTTTCATTGCGCTGTTGGTGCGTTGCGTGGCTTCATCCAGCTGACCATAACGCTTCACATTCATTTCCGGACGTGTCGTGTCGATCACCATGCCGCGCAGGTATTTGATCTGATCGTTGACGCCATCGCGCACATCAAATGCCAGTCGTACTTTCACATAACGATCGTCAACGATCGAGGCGATCGCCGTATTAATGCTGTTAATCCTGGTTATGGATGTCACGCCAATCACTATCAGTAACGTCACAATAATACCGAAGGCTGCTGCGAGCCGCATTCCCACCTTCATATTCTTGATACTGAACATGTTCTCTTCCCCGTTTTATTATTAATCAATTTGTTAGCAACACTCAGGTTTCCTGCTGTTGTGCGCAGTGCCTTGCTGATGTCTGTGGTCACAGCCTCAGGCAAAAAGGTGATCTCGCGCATACTGTTATCGGAGCACGAAGTTGTACCTTTAATAATTTTTAAGTAATAACGCCGGGTGAATAAATAGTCAGTAAAAATCATCAGAAAGGGTTAAGTAATAACCAGAGGGAATTCAGACAAAAAAAGGGCTGTCAGCAGTGATGCTGACAGCCCGATCCAGACAAGGATGAATGGATTCAGAAAACTAAGAAGTAGAGGCCTGTCCAGAACGCGACGCTTAATGTGACGGCGCTAATCCAGGCCAGCTGGCGTAAACGGCCACGCAGCACCTTTTGACGGGAAGGCGTAGCAGGTGCAGGCGTAACGGGTAAGGTTTCAATGTGCATAGTCGGTTCCTGATCAGGTCAGCCATTCTGCTGGCTAAAAAGTAAAAGCGTGCCGGGCATTCTTAGCGGCCCGCATTCGCTTAGCGGGCAGTGTCGAGAACGTTGAAAATCACGTCTGACAGCTCATTCAACTCGAATTTCGCCACATAGCCGTCGGCACCTACTTTGCGCACGTGATCTTCGTTGGCGCTGCCAGAGAGTGAGGAGTGAATGACGACCGGCAGAGCCTTGAGGATCGGGTCACGCTTGATGTTGCGGGTCAGCGTAAAACCATCCATCTCTGGCATTTCCAGATCGGTCAACACCAGGGCGATTTTGTCGTGAATCGATTCGCCGGCAGCCTGCGCTTCCTGGCTCATCAATTTAATTTTTTCCCAGGCATCCAGACCGGTGTTAAACATCAGCGCCGGAATGCCCATACTCTTCAGACCCTGCTCCAGCAGCTGACGCGCGACTTTGGAATCTTCTGCCACAATCGCCACCGCACCTGGGCGGTAGTTGAAGGCACGCGGTCTGGCCGCTTCCGGTTCGACGCCGCGCACCGATGGGATGATGTCATACAGGATTTGCTCAACGTCCAGCACCATCGCCAGCTCGTTGCTCTGCTTGTCACTGTCCAGGCAGGCGATGCTGGTAATGTTGCGGCCGCCGATACCGGCTTCAGCGGTATGCACCTGGCTCCAGTCGAGACGCACAATGTTCTCAACTGACTCCACGGCAAACGCCTGGGTGTTACGGGCATACTCGGTGACCAGCAGCAGGTTAAGACCGGTTTCCGGCACACAACCCGCCACGGCAGGCAGGTCGATGACCGGAATGAACTGGCCACGAATACTTGCCATACCCAGCAGCGGCGAACGCATGCCTGCGGCTTTAGTGATAGTTGGCATCGGCACAATTTCACGCAGCTTGAAGACGTTAATGCCAAACAGTTCAGACTTGCCTTTCAGCTGATCGGAACCTAAGCGAAACAGCAGCAGCTCAAACTTGTTCGATAACGCGAGGTTCGCTCTCTCATCGATCTCTTTCTGAAAATTATCCATGGTTGCCTCTGCATTAACGCAGCTGGTGAAATAGGGTGTGAACAGGTTATCGGCAGCAAATGGAAAAAGGTGAGAAGAGAAGGGTGAAATAAAACGGACGCCAATTAATGTGCCAGGATTAACCCTGAAGGTTCAACATGGACACCTTTCCAATAAAGGAGTGTGAAATGAAAAAAGTGATTCTGGCGTCGTTGCTGGTGATGATGAGTGCGGGTGTTTCGGCCGAAGAGGGCGGATACAAAGCGGGCGATACGCCACCACCGCAACACAAGCAGGATGCCGGCTATAAAGGTTCAGAAGATACCGGTCAGACGCATATTGATCAGATCCGCGATTTCCGTCAGGGCGGATATGTGACGCTGGAAGGTTACATCGTGAAGAAAGAGCAGGGCGAACGGTATCAGTTCCGTGACAACACCGGCACCTTACCGATTATCGCGCCGAAGAAGACCTTTGATGGTAAAACCTACACCGCAGAAGACAAAGTACGCGTCAGTGGCAAGGTACAGGGCAAAGGGGATAAAACCACGCTGCATGTGACCCAAATCGAAGAGCCGTAACAAACCGGGCGAGATAATCTTCTCGCCCGTTTTATTTAGTCCTTCAGCAGAATCGCCCGGCAGGTTTTGCCTTTGATTTTGCCCTGCTTGAGTTTAACCAGCGCAATTTTGGCCTGATTCGCCTCAATCGCCACGTAGGCGTGGGTCGGCGTCAGGACAATTTTGCCGATCTGCTCGGCACGATAACCCGCTTCACCCGTCAGCGCGCCCAGAATATCTCCCGGACGTATCTTGGCTTTACGGCCACCATCAATGCACAAAGTCATCATAGCTGCAGGCAGCGGCTTGCTGCTGCCCTTTTTCAGCGTGCTGGCAGAGACCCACGGCAGCTTCTGCTGCAGGAAATCTTCCAGCGCATGCGCGCGAGCCATCTCATCGGCAGCAACCAGGCTGACCGCAACGCCATGTTCGCCCGCACGCGCCGTACGACCAATACGGTGCAGGTGAATTTCAGGGTCCCAGGCGAGCTGATAGTTAACCACCATCGCCAGCGATTTGATGTCGAGTCCGCGTGCAGCGACGTCGGTGGCGACCAGCACGCGACCACTGCCGTTAGCGAAGCGGATCAGCACGCGTTCGCGATCGCGCTGCTCCAGATCGCCATGCAAGGGCAGGGCGCTGATATCACGCGCGTTAAGCGCCGCGGCGACATCATCACATTCACGTTTGGTGTTGCAGAAGACCACACAGGATGAGGGCTGACGATCGCTGAGCAGGGCTATCAGCAGACCCAGTTTTTCATTGTGGCTGGCTTCGAAAAACTGCTGATCGATTGAAGGCAGTTCGCTGACATCTTCTGTCACCACGCTCAGCGCATCACGCTGAAAGCGGGTGCTGATAGCCGTAATGCCGTCTGGCCAGGTGGCGGAAAAGAGCAGCGTCTGGCGCGAAGCGGGCGTCGCTTCAATGATCGTTTCCATATCATTCAGGAAACCCATCTCCAGCATCCGATCGGCTTCATCCAGGACCAGCGTGCTGAGCTGGTCCAGCTTGAGGTTTTCGCGGTTAATGTGGTCGAGGATACGACCCGGCGTGCCGACCACGATATGGGGCGGATGCACCAGCGAATCACGCTGTGCGCTCATCGGCTGTCCGCCACACAGAGTGAGAACTTTGATGTTGCGGGTGAAGCGCGCCAGCTGGCGCAGCACATTGCCTACCTGATCCGCCAGTTCACGGGTCGGACAGAGAATCAGTGCCTGGGTCTGAAAGCGGGCGCTGTCGATATGGTGCAGTAAACCAATACCAAAGGCAGCCGTTTTACCGCTGCCGGTTTTCGCCTGCGCGCGCACGTCGCGTCCCTGCAGAATGGCGGGCAGCGTGGCGGCCTGCACGGGCGTCATGCTGGTGTAGCCCATCTCGCGCAGGTTTTCGAGCTGGCTGTCGGGAAGCGAATTGAGGGTAGAAAAAGCGGTCACGGGCGCGGCCTCTGAGGCTGAAAGTGTAGGGCATTATTGCGGGGCAAGTCTGGCAGAAAGCACGCCTGACAGCAACGGGAACCTCGATGGTTAGCAGTATGAAACTATATCTGTCAGAGGGCTTAGGAATAGACTGAACTTTACGGGAAAAAGGTGGTTTATTTTTATAGATTAACCCCGACTCAATGTGATTGTTCCAGGATGAGGATCTTTTGAGGCCAGCGATTATTTGATAAGTAGCCGTTTTTAAATATTTATTTCATTGTTAATCAGATAAATCCTTAAATACTACTCCAGTAATAGAATTAATCATTAAAAAATATCACCACTAGTGCCGATAAAAATCCTGAGCTAATTGCTTTATATTTAGCGCGCCATATTCCTGGTACAACGACCGGTAGAGGGTATTTGCATTGAGTAATCGCATCCAGGGACCACATGAAAATGTGCTTAAAATAGTAGGCCGCGCCGTACTGACACTGCATGTTCATGGAGAGAGCTTATCGGCTGATAAGATCGCTTCGATGATTGCGTGTTATGCGGAAGATGAGCCCTGTGATCAGGAAGATCGTCGCTTATACGCGCTGGCAATGGAACTAATGTCGAATGATAAATGGGCCAAAAGCGCGTAACCCGCACTCCGCTCAGGTAAATGCAGAGCCTCCCTTGTGGAGGCTCTGTTGTTTTTGGGGGGAGTGGGTTTGCGTTGTGGGGCAGGTACTGGCTCCCGGCGCTTTAGGTAAGGTGGTCGTCTGTAACCGGGCCTGAGCCGGCTCGATCTCTCCGCATTTGCTGAGAAGGCTCAGCGCGGGCGATTACGCACCTCATCCCTGAGGTGCGCCCGTAGCCGGGCCAACGCGTTGCGTTGTTCAAAAACGCTCCCGGCGTTTTTGTCCGCAGCCCTGCTGTTTCAGGCCGGGGCCAGCGCAAACACCGGTTTACCGCGCGAGAAGGTCGCGACGACTGGCGAAATCCGTGCCACGGCTTCGGCGGAACAGCTCGCCGCTACCAGCATCATGCTCGCTTCATCGCCCGGTACTGGCCACTGGCGGTCACCCTGGGCTGTCAGCGGCAGCCGATCGTCTGTGGCGATCGCCAGCGCCCGCGACAGCGAGAACTCATCCGATCCCCGATAGAGCTGCGCATAAAGGTTCGCTTTTTCCAGCATGCTGCCGGTGCCAAACGGTGACCAGTGATCGATAACGCTGTCGGTGCCGGTCATCACCTTCACGCCCGCTGCCTGTAATTGCGGAATCGGCATGGTCAGCTTGCCGATCGGCAGCGTAGAGGCGACGCTGAACTGCTGCTCCGCCAGCCCTGCGATCATCTTATCCAGCGTACTGCCGGACAGGGTCGCCAGCGCAAAACCGTGGCTCAGCGTCACTTTGCCCTTCAGCGCCGGATTCTTTGCCACGGTGTCAATCATGTACTGAATCGCCGCCACGCCAGCAGGTGAGGTTTCATGCAGATGTATATCCACGCCGCGCTGATAGTCGAGCGCAATCTGGAACATCGCATCCAGTGACTTCTCCATGGCACCATCGACATTGGTGGGGTCCAGGCCGCCGACATACTCAACGCCGTGCTGCATCGCCTCGCGCATCAGCCCATCGACCTGCGAGTGCAGCAGGCCATGTTGGGGAAAGGCTACAATCTCGCAGGGAAAGGCGGGGTGACGGGCTAATGCCGCCTGCAGATGCTCCAGACTTTGCAGGCCGCTGACCGGATCGATATTGCAATGGCTGCGGGCGCGGGTGTTGCCTTTGGCGTGCAGCAGAGCGATCAACCCTTCGGCGCGCGCCTGAGAGTGCGGCAGCAGTTGCGGAATCAGCACCTGTTCACGCGCAATCATATCCATGATGGTTTTGCCCTGACGGGGACGCGGAGCCTGCCACGGGCCGCCGTAGAAAGTTTTATCAAGGTGGATATGCATATCCTGGGTGGCGGGCAGCAGCAGGGCATCCTGTGCATCCCACGACGGCAGGGTGCTGTCACCCTGACCGGCGGGTGTCAGCTGGTCAATTTTACCGTCGCGCACGCTGATGTCGTAACGCCCGGTGCGGGTCGCAACGATCTCATCATCCTCACGGATAAAGCCCTCCTCCAGCCGCACATTGCGCAGCAGATAGTGATCCTGCCGGGGCAGGGCGGCGGGCTGGTCGGGATTGATGGAGGACAAAGGTGATGGCGTGGCGGCACTGGCCTGGCCGAGACCGGCGGCCAGCAAGCCGCCTGCGGCGGTCCAGCGGACGCTCTGCCCAAGGAAATCACGGCGGCTCGGCGAAGAGGAAATAGGCATCAGAGGCTCCTGCAAAGTGAACAAGGTCTTAATCTGACAAACGACGCTCCACCCTGCTGCGTTATTTTCCACTGACGACTATTCGATATCTCACTGCCAGCGCAGCTGGCTGAAGGTTGCCAGGGATTCCGCCAGCTCGCGCTGCAGCGGATCCTGCGGATGACGACAGAACAGCGCCAGTTCGAAGGTATCAATCACCGGCAGACCCTGTTCCGGGCCCAGTATCCGATGTTGCGGCAGGCGGCAGCTGGCGGGCAGTAATGTCAGCCCCAGACCCTGCGCACTGGCGGCGGCCAGCGCGACCAGGCTGGCGCTGCTGTAACTAATGCGCCAGCTACGGCCCAGTGCGTCGAGCGTCTGACACATCTCATCGCGATAGAGCCCCTGCTGGGGAAACAGCACCAGCGGTACCGGCGTCTGCTCAAAGCAGGGCCACTCTGCGCTATCGAGCCACAGCAGGGGTTCAGGACGCGACGCCAGCGGACGCTCGCCATAAGGCTGCTTAATCAGCATGATGTCGAGCTCTTCACGCTGCCAGGCGCGCCGCAACTCCACCTGCATGCCGCTCATCACGTCCAGCCGAAGTTGCGGATGGTCGCGACTGAAGTGCGCCAGCAGACCGGCCGTGGGCGCGGCGAAATCTTCCGGCACGCCAAGACGCAGCACACCGTCGCGCCACTGGTCACTCAGCACATCGTGCGCTTCCCCATTCAGGGCGATAATCCGCCGGGCGTAGCCTAAAAGCTTCTCGCCCTCTTCGGTGATCTGCACCTGATGCGAGGAGCGGTTCAGCAGCTCTTTGCCGACCATCTCCTCCAGCCGTCGCACCTGCTGGCTGACGGTGGACTGCGACAGGTGCACCCGGTCAGCGGCGCGGGTAAAGCTGGCGGTTTCGCACACCGCGACAAAGCTGAGCAGCTGCTGCGGAGTAAACATCGGCTGACGATTCATATTTCCACTACCTGGCAGAGTAATATTTCATTTCCAGATAGTAGCGACTGCTGCCAGGCTGGCAACTTTTAACTGTGTGGATCTCAGATGAAGAGAGAGAACAACCTGCTGCTGGCGGCGCTGGTGCTGGCCGGGCTCAATATGCGACCGCTGATGACCTCGGTCAGTCCGTTACTCGGCGAGCTGAGGCAGAGCATCGGTCTGTCGCCGCTGGCGGCATCGCTGTTGCCTGCGGTGCCGATGATGATGATGGGTGCCATTGCGTTAGTCAGCGCCCCGCTGATGCAGCGCTTTGCGGTGCGTAAACTGCTGCTGGGTGGCCTGTTGCTGTTGCTGCTGGCGCTGGTGAGTCGGCTGTTTGTGGCTGACGGAGGCTGGCTGGTGCTGAGTACTGTGCCGGGAGGGGCGGGCATTGGCATCGTGCAGATGGCGATGCCGGGATTGATCCGTCAGCGATTTGGCAGCCGCAGTGCCGGCGTGACCGGACTGTGGGCAGCGGCGCTGATGGGCGGCGGTGGGATTGGCGCGGCGATCTCGCCGTGGCTGAATGGGCAGCTTGGCTGGCAGGGCGCGCTGAGCAGCTGGGCGCTGCCGGTGGTGCTGGCCATTATGCTCTGGCTGTTTATCACCACACCACGTGCAGTCCGGTCGGAGGCCGCCGCTCTGCCTTCGCTGTGGCGGAAAACCCGCGCCTGGACGCTGGCGTTGAGCTTCGGTCTGGTGAACGGCGGATATGCCATCTGTGTCGCCTGGCTGCCCGATTTTTATCATCAACTCGGCTGGAGCGCGCAGGCGGGCGGTTCACTGCTTGGCATGATGATCGGCTGTCAGGTCACGGGTGCGCTGCTGCTGCCCTTGCTGGCGCGGGGCCGCGATCGCCGTCCGCTGCTGCTGCTGACACTGGCGATGCAGTTCAGCGGCATGCTCGGTTTCCTGTTTGCGCCACAACTGGCGCCGTGGCTCTGGGCGGGGATTGCGGGCTTCGGGCTGGGCGGGGCATTTCCGCTGGCGCTGGTGCTGGCGCTGGATCATCTGGAGCAGCCGCAGGCTGGCGCGCGGCTGGTGGCTTTTATGCAGGGCGTCGGCTTTATTATCGCGGGCAGCATGCCGTTTATCGCCGGGCAGTTGCATGCGCTCACCGGTCACTTCACCAGCGTCTGGTTATTGCAGGCGGCGGTCACGCTGCTGTTAATCGTGCTTAATCTGCGTTTCCATCCGCGCAGCTATCAGCACGCCTTTCCAGAGGTGAATCGCTGATTTTGGTCCGACCAATCCCGGCAATATTTTTCTCTGGTTCACACTCCGGGAAAATTCGCGCATCTTCTGTTGCCACAGGTTAACAATGCGTTAACTATCTGTTGCCATAAGCCCCGATAGAGCAGTTTGGTCTGACCAATCCGGGGCAGATGGCACCAGCGCTGCGGCTGCGTGCCACGTCACCTTTTCCTCTGGAGATACTGGCATGCAGATCTGGCAACAAAACTACGATCCGCTGGGTAATATCTGGCTTTCAAGCCTGATCGCACTGATCCCGATTCTCTTTTTCTTCTTTGCGCTGATTAAGCTGAAGATGAAAGGCTACCTGGCGGCCACCACCACCGTGGTGCTGGCGCTGCTGGTGGCGCTGTTTCTCTATCAGATGCCGGTTGCACAGGCGCTGGCCGCCGTGGTGTATGGCTTTCTCTATGGCTTGTGGCCGATTGCCTGGATTATTGTCGCCGCGGTGTTCGTCTACAAGATCTCAGTCAAAACCGGCCAGTTCGACATTATCCGCGCCTCTATCCTGTCGATTACTCCCGATCAGCGTCTGCAGATGCTGATTGTCGGCTTCTCGTTCGGGGCGTTTCTGGAGGGTGCTGCGGGCTTTGGTGCGCCGGTGGCGATTACCGCCGCGCTGCTGGTGGGACTCGGCTTTAATCCGCTCTACGCCGCCGGGCTCTGCCTGATTGTGAACACCGCGCCGGTGGCCTTTGGCGCGATGGGCATCCCGATTATTGTGGCGGGGCAGGTGACCGGGCTGGACAGTTTTGCCATCGGCCAGATGGCCGGACGCCAGCTGCCGCTGCTGACCCTGATTGTGCTGTTCTGGATTATGGCGATCATGGATGGCTGGCGCGGAGTGAAAGAGACCTGGCCGGCGGTGGTCGTGGCAGGAGGATCGTTTGCCATTGCCCAGTTCCTCAGCTCCAACTTCCTGGGTCCGGAGCTGCCCGATATTATCTCGTCGCTCGCCTCGCTGATTTCGCTGACGCTGTTCCTGCGGGTCTGGAAGCCGGTGCGCATCTTCCGCTTTGCCGATGCAGAGGCGAAACAGGGCGATCCGTTGCTGCCACCGCAGAAGTATCGGCTGGGGCAGGTGATCCGCGCCTGGATGCCGTTCCTGTTTCTCACCGCCACCGTCACGCTCTGGAGTATCCCGCCGTTTAAAGCGCTGTTCGCCAAAGGCGGCGCGCTCTATGAGTGGGTGCTGGCTATGCCGGTGCCGATGCTGAATGAGCTGGTGGCGCGGATGCCGCCCGTGGTCGGCACTGCAACCCCTTATCCGGCCATCTTTAAGCTGGATCTGGTGTCCGCCACCGGCACCGCCATTTTAATTGCGGCGATCATGGCGATGATTTTCCTGCGCATGAAGCCAAAGGCAGCATTGCAGACTTTTGGTGAAACGCTGAAAGAGCTGGCGCTGCCGATCTACTCTATCGGGATGGTACTGGCCTTTGCCTTTATCTCGAATTACTCCGGGCTGTCTGCGACGCTGGCACTGGCGCTGGCGCACACCGGCCACGCTTTTACCTTCTTCTCACCGTTCCTGGGCTGGCTGGGCGTCTTCCTGACCGGATCAGACACCTCATCGAATGCGCTGTTTGCTGCTTTACAGGCCACGACCGCGCAGCAGATTGGCGTCTCCGATATTCTGCTGGTGGCGGCCAACACCACCGGTGGCGTGACCGGTAAGATGATCTCGCCGCAGTCGATCGCTATCGCCTGTGCGGCGGTCGGGCTGGTGGGTAAAGAGTCCGACCTGTTCCGGTTTACCGTTAAACACAGCCTGATTTTCACCTGTATGGTCGGTGTGATAACCACGCTTCAGGCCTACGTCTTCCCCTGGATGATCCCATGAGCAGCAATGCCGATCCGCTGGTGACGCGCCTGCGGGCCTATATCACCGAACATCAGCTCGAGCCGGGCATGCGCCTGCCCGCCGAGCGGCAGCTCTCTGCGGAGCTTGGCGTCTCCCGCTCCTCGCTGCGTGAAGCCATACAACAGTTGATCAGCAACGGCATGCTGATTAGCCGACGCGGCGGCGGCACCTGGATCCGTCAGCAGCTGGCGCCCTGGTCGGAACAGCGCATCGTCGAGCCGATTCGCCAGCTACTGCGCGACGATCCCGACTACCGCTACGACATTCTGGAAGCGCGCCATGCCATCGAGGCCAGCACCGCCTGGCACGCCGCACTGCGCGCCACCGATGCCGACAAAGAGAAGCTGCAGTACGCTTTCGACGCCACCCTGAAGCTGAAAGAGAGTGACGATCCCGATCTCGCCGCCCAGGCGGATGTACGCTTCCATCTGGCGATTGCCGAGGCGTCGCACAACGTAGTGCTGCTGCAGACCATGCGTGGTTTTTTTGAGCTGCTGCAATCGTCGGTGATGCAGAGCCGTCAGCGCATGTATACCCAGCCCGCGATTTTCGCCCGCCTGACTGAACAGCATCAGGCGCTGCTCGATGCGATCCTCACGGGCGATGCCGACGCTGCGCGCCATGCGGCGATGCAGCATCTGGGATTCGTGCACACCACCATGAAAAGCCTGCATGAAGATGAAGCGCGTCAGGCGCGCATCACCCGCTTACCGGATAACGACACACGCAACCCAAAGGAATCTGACTGATGATTATCTCCGCTGCCAGTGACTATCGCGCGGCCGCGCAACGTATCCTGCCGCCGTTCCTGTTTCACTATCTTGATGGCGGTGCCTATGCCGAGCACACCCTGCGTCGCAACGTAGAGGATCTCTCGGATGTGGCGCTGCGCCAGCGCATTCTGAAAAATATGTCGGAACTGAGTCTTGAAACCAAACTGTTCAATGAAACCCTGTCGATGCCGGTTGCGCTGGCACCGGTCGGCCTGTGCGGCATGTATGCCCGCCGGGGTGAAGTGCAGGCGGCGCGTGCGGCAGACCTGAAAGGCATTCCGTTTACCCTGTCGACCGTCTCGGTCTGCCCGATTGAAGAGGTGGCCCCGCAGATTAAGCGTCCCATGTGGTTCCAGCTCTATGTGCTGCGCGACCGCGGCTTTATGCGCAATGCGCTGGAGCGCGCCAAAGCCGCCGGTTGCTCTACGCTGGTGTTTACCGTGGATATGCCCACGCCGGGCGCGCGCTATCGCGATGCGCACTCCGGGATGAGCGGCAATCACGCGGCGCTGCGTCGTTACTGGCAGGCGGTCACCCATCCACAGTGGGCGCTGGATGTGGGTCTGCAGGGGCGCCCTCACGATCTGGGGAATATCTCCACGTATCTGGGCAAGCCTACCGGGCTGGAAGATTACATCGGCTGGCTGGCTAATAATTTCGATCCCTCTATCTCGTGGCGCGATCTGGAGTGGATCCGCGAGTTCTGGGATGGGCCGATGGTAATCAAGGGCATTCTCGATCCGGAAGATGCGCGTGATGCGGTGCGCTTTGGCGCCGATGGTATCGTGGTCTCTAATCACGGCGGACGCCAGCTGGATGGCGTGCTCTCCTCGGCGCGTGCGCTACCGGCCATTGCCGATGCGGTAAAAGGTGACATCGCCATTCTGGCGGACAGTGGCATTCGCAACGGGCTGGATGTGGTGCGGATGATTGCGCTGGGCGCAGACAGCGTGCTGCTGGGACGGGCATTTATCTATGCGCTGGCAACCCACGGTCAGCGCGGCGTAGAAAACCTGCTGACGCTGATTGAAAAAGAGATGTGCGTTGCCATGACCCTCACCGGCGCGAAGTCGATCGGTGAAATTACCCGCGATTCGCTGGTGCAGGCGGAAGCGTTACTGGCACCACAGAGCACACCGCCACGTCCCCGCGCGGTGAGTTGAGCCTGCGAAAATGAATGTATTGTCTATACTTAGCTTCTTTACCAACAGGAGGAACGACATGACCATTCATAAGAAAGGTTCGGCGCATTGGGAAGGCGATATCAAAGGCAAAGGCACCGTCAGCACCGAGAGCGGCGTGCTGAGCCAGCAGCCTTATGGCTTTAACACCCGTTTTGAAGGCGCCAAAGGCACCAACCCGGAAGAACTGATTGGTGCAGCGCATGCAGCCTGTTTCTCTATGGCGCTGTCGCTGATGCTGGGCAACGCGGGTCATCCGCCGGAAAGCATTGATACCACGGCCGACGTGTCGCTGGACAAAAAAGGCGATGGCTTTGCTATTACCAAAGTGGCACTGACCAGCACCATCTCTCTGCCAGGCATTGATGAGTCGACCTTCGACGAGATCATCAATAAAGCCAAAGCGGGCTGCCCGGTTTCTCAGGTACTGAACGCGGAAATTACGCTGGATTACACCCTGAACAACTGATGCCGGTAACGGGTCGCCTTTTGGCGGCCCGGGCGTTATGCTATGCCTCACCGGTCCTGTTGCTGACCGGAACAGATGCGCCTTCTGGCGCATCTTCGCTTTCTGACCAGAGGAAACTGAGGTGACGAGATACCGGGCAGCCAAAAAGTACTGGAAGATGGTGCTGGTTCTGTTGTGCATCTGTGGCGCGCTGCTGCTGATTCGCTGGGCTGCCATGATCTGGGCCTGAACAGATGAAGGGGATTGGCCGCCACACGCTGGGCATATTATTAATGGTGATTATTGTGCTGGAAGCGGTTCACTATCTGCTTACTGCCTCATGGCTGCCGTGGCGATAAACGCGCTCAGACAAAGGCATCCTCGCGCCTTTTAGCCCGCACATCGCTGCGCGCAATGCGATAAGCCTTGCGCGGATCGCCCACCACAAACTCAAAGGTTGGCGTGTAGTAAAATGGCAGCCAGCCGCCATAGCTGCTCTCCCACTCCCAACGGACGGGGCAGGGCCACAGAATGCCATCATACAAAAGATAGTAAACCCAGCGTCCACCAGGACGACGGGGGCGTGATGTTTTCATGGGATTCACAACGATAATGGTTAACAACAGCTTATATTTTGTACGCTAAAGCGTCAGCTTGCAACGTTACAGCCCTGCTTTATTGAACCTGGCCCTGAATTAGCGATGTACTTCGCCGCACAGCAGTACCACATTCGGTCTGACTTTATGAATGCGGTTCGCCATCGTTTCACAGTCGACCTTCGTCGGATAGATGCGCTCTGATACCGGCAGCGCCTCGCAGGCATCGTAGCCGCATGCGCTCACTAACAACACAAATCCTATCAACATAGATCCTCTCCTTTACACGGTCTGGTGGTCCGGACTGTGGTGCTTTTTATCCCTTTTTAACATCCAGTATAGACAAAGGTGCCGGGGCGGCATTGTCAGTGTGAGCTATGGTCCGCCAGCCAGGGTGTGATGCGGCGGCCTGTAAGGTGTGTCAGAAGGGGCGGGCCTGGCGCTAGCCTGCGAAATACCAGGCGGGCAGCAGCGCAATCAGGTTATTCAGCGTGTGCAGGAAGATGGGCAGCGCCAGACTGTTACTCCGCAGCCGGGCGTAACAGAGCAGTAGCGAAAACAGCGTCAGGGCGATAAGGGTCTGCCAGTGCACATACTGCGTATGCATCACCGCAAACAGCAGTGAGGTCAGCAGCATACAGGCAAAGCGGCTCCGTGGCGCCCACAGCAGAAAGCCCTGCAACAGAAAACCGCGGAACAGCACCTCTTCAAACACCGGTGCGAGCAGCACGGCGGTGAGCAGCAGGATCAGCAGCGAATTACGTCCCTGCTGGGCCTGCATCACCAGCCATCCTTCCGGCTGCATGAACTGCATCTGTGCGGCCATCAGAACAAATAGCGCGCCAGTAAACAGCAGAGTTTGCAGGGTGCAGAGTTCACCCAGCGGCAGGTCTGTACGGCGCTGGCAGTAAAAGCGGTAAAGCGGATAGATAACAGCAAATTCAAACAGGCAGAGCACCGGCACCAGCAGGCCGTCATTACGCAGCACGCTGTAATTAGGGAACAGCGTGATCAGCATAGTAACCAGGTAATAGACCACAAAGCTGCCGACGTAGAACAGCGTCAGTGTCACTCTGTCGGAATTGGTATTCATAGGCGACTCTGCCAGCGAAGGTTAGCGCATAGTAGCAATGCACCAGATCGCTGTCGAGTCAGCCTGTAACACAATATTTAAGCGCAAAATGTTTACCGCAGACTAAACACCCGCGCGCGTGAGCCGATAACTGAGGAAACTAATCTGGTCAGCACTGCATGTTGTATTGCAGGCCCGTCATCTCAAACTCTGACTGTGTAGTGAGCACTCTTAATGACTTCTAACCCTCCGGCGCCACCCTCGCCTCCATTCAGTCATGCCGCTGAAGACCGCACTGTCCGCTTTACGCGGCGCAGCCTGCGCACGCTTTCGCTGCTGCTGTTTGGCGTGCTGGTGCTCTCGATGCTGATGGTGCTGACGATTGCGCAGCGGCAAAACAGCGTATCGGTTGAGCATGACCAGTTGCTGATGCAGCAGGCGTGGAAAAATCGTCAGGAGGCGATGGTCACGGATATCCGGGATTATGCGTTCTGGGGCGAAGCCTGGCGCAATCTCCATGTCAGGGTCAACAAAGTCTGGGCTTATGACGAAGAGAACTTTGGTCCGGGCCTCTACGAAGAGTATCACTATGAGGGCGTATTCGTGGTCGACGGCAACGGTCACACCACGTACAGCGTCATTAATGGGCAACTGGTGGATACGCCGCTGGAAGCCTGGCTGGGAAAAGAGGCTCCAGCGCTGATTGCGGCGGCACGTCAGCGCAACGACGCGGCGATAACCCGTGATGCGCTGATTAATCATCTGCCCGCCATTGTGGTTGCCGCCCCCATCGGCAGCGGCAAACTGACGAATATGCCGCCGATAGCGGGGCCAGCGTCAGTCATGGTGTTTGTGAATCTGTTCACCCCTGCCAAATTACAGGCGCTGGGCGCCACGCTGGATGTGCGCGAACTGCGCCTGCCCGTCAGTGCAGGGGATGCCCTGCGTGAACCGCGGATGGTGCAACCGTTACCCGGCGGCGATCTGATTGTGCTGCGCTGGACGCCAAAGATGCCTGGCATGGGCCTGGTCTGGTTTCTGTTACCACTACTGATGCTCATGGCGATCATCATTGGCATAATCACCCATCGCGTCAGCCGCCATGCGCTCTCTAATGCGATTCTTTCTGACCGGCGCTTTGCCCTGCTGGCGATCAGTCAGCAGGAGCTGGCCAACAGCGAAGCGCGGTTTCGCGATCTCGCTGAGGCAGCGTCAGACTGGATCTGGGAAACGGATGAAGAGGGCCGCCTCATCTACCTCTCAGCGCGCTTTCAAACCGTGACCGGCCACGATATTACACACTGGCTGGGCCGTCACATCGATCACCTGCTGACGCATCCCAGCCATTCGCTGGTCGCCTGGCTGCAGCGTCAGGAGGAGGAAGGGCAACAGATGCCACTGCGCTGTCAGTTTATGTCGGCGCACGGCAACCGCCGTATCGGCCAGCTGGTCGCGAAAACAATCTGGCATGAGGCGCGACGTATCGGGTTTCGCGGCACGGTGTCGGACATCACTCAGAGCATGGAAGCCGAGGCGCGCATTCATTTTTTGTCGCGTCACGACGTCTTAACCGGCCTGTCGAACCGCGTACAGCTGCAGGAGTTTCTGACGCTACACCTAGAGCTGCCTGATGGCGCTGCGCCGCTGACGCTGATTACCCTCGATCTCGATCAGTTCAGGCCGATTAATGAAACCTGGGGCCATGCGGCGGGCGATGAAGTGCTGAGCCAGATAGCGCAGCGTCTGAAGCGCTGTATCGGCCCGCAGGAGCTGGTGGCGCGGCTGAGTGGCGATGAGTTTGTGCTGGTATTGCGTGAAACGAACCGTGAGCGGGTCGATCAGCGTTGCGCACAGCTGGTGCACGAGGTTCAGCAGCCCATCAGCACCGGCCAGCATGTCCACTATCTCACCGTCAGCATGGGGATTGCCTGTGTACCGCAGGATGCCAGCCATCCGGAAGCGCTGCTGCACATGGCGGATATCGCCCTGAATGAAGCACGTGAAGCGGGACGCAATCAGTGGGTCTGGTATGCCAATGAGATGGCCAGTCAGCGTGAGGATAAGCGTGAAATGGCGCGGCGGATTGAGAAAGCGCTGAAGAACAATGAATTTCGCCTGCACTACCAGCCCCGCTATCAACTGCTGACGGGGCAGCTGGCAGGTGCCGAGGCGCTGATTCGCTGGCAGATTGCGCCGGATGAGTGGATTACCCCCGATCACTTTATTCCGCTGGCGGAAGAGAGCGGTCTCATCGCCACCATCAGCGACTGGGTGCTGATGCGCGCATGTGAGGATGCGCTGGGATGGGGGGGCGATCGCTATGTTTCGGTTAATATTTCGCCCATGGAGTTCCGCACCAGCGATTTAGTGCAGCGGGTTGCAGATGTGCTGGCGAAAAGTGGCCTGCCGGCTACCCGGCTGGAGCTGGAGATCACGGAGAACGTGACCTTTGAACATCCGCAGCATGCGCTGGAGGTGATGCAGGGTTTACGGTCACTCGGGGTAAGGTTAACCGTTGATGATTTCGGCACCGGCTATGCGGCCCTGGGCTACCTGAAGACCTTCCCGTTTAATGGGCTGAAGATCGATCGCTCCTGGATGAAAGATTTCCCGGAGTCGCAGCAGGCACAATCGGTGGTCGCGGGGATTATTGCGCTGGCACGCGCCTTTGCCCTGACAATTACGGCTGAGGGGATTGAGACAGAAGCGCAACTGAACCAGCTAAAACAGCTCTCGTGCGAAGAGGGGCAAGGCTACTTCCTCGGTCGACCGATGCCGCTGGCTGCATTCAGTACGCTTCTGGAAAGAACCGCGCAGAACCAGGCTGAACCCGTTTAACGGACTTTAACCGCCACGGCGGTCATCAGCATTGCGCAGACGACAAAAATAATCAGTTCCATCATGACCTCCTCAGGGCTAAGACTATTCTTAATATTGTAGTGGTCCGCTGTGCTTTTTTTAGGCAATGAGTGCGATTAATCTTAAAAAATGACCTGTGCCGCGACCCGTTTAATGCTGCTGTAACAACTTTACTTTTTAGGGGTTCAGGTCAGCAGGTACGCTTTGCTACTCTTGGGGCAGGGTTTTACACGTCCAACAGGAGAATAAACGTGAAATTTTATGGAAAAGGGCTGCTGGTAATGGGGCTGTTTGCATTAACCGCCTGTCAATCTGCCTCTAAGCCCGATACCGCCAGTGTGGCGCAGGATCCCGAAGCTGACCGCTGTGGTGCCTCTCAGTTTCAGAATTATGTCGGTAAACCGTTAACCGCGCTGCAGGGTCAGCACTTCGAACAGAAGGTCCGCGCCATTCCCTATAATTCTGCCGTCACCATGGACTTCAACCTTAACCGGCTGAACTTCCTGGCTGACAAAAATGGCAATATCAGCTCAGTTTATTGTGGTTAACGGCAAAGATGTCATAGGTTTGTCATAACGGCAGGCGAGGATAGCAGCGCGTTTAAGAAACTTCCTCGTCACACAATAGATAGTGCTCGTCTTGTTTATTCCCGCCCCGGCGGGAATTTTTTTAGCGGCTTCAGGCCGTAACAGGAGCAGAGAAGATGAAACGCATAATCGGGGCACTTCTGCCCGCATTGTTACTCAGCAGCACACTGGCGCAGGCTTCCAGTGAAGAGGCCTGGCAAAAGAGCCGTCAGGTGATGGTGCAGGCCTGCATTAACGCCAGTCATCTGAGCAAAGTAAAGGTGCTGGGCGAGGCGATCGAGTATGACGACAATACGGGCTACAGCGCACTGTTGCTGGAGGGACGTTATCCCCAGCCGCAGATGAAAAATAAGCGTGGACGGGAGCTGTGCCTGTTTCAGCGCAGCAGCGGACGAGCCAGCATCAGCGAAGCGGATAAATTGCGCTGGGTGAAGTAGGTGGTGGGTTTACGCCTCCGGCTGCGTGTCGATCAACTGCGCCAGCAGGGTGCGATAACGCTGCAACTGCGTCTCGTCGCCCTCTACTTCCAGTTTATCGATAACCCGCGCAATAAGGGCTTTATTGGTGGCGGGTTCTCCCGCTTCCATTATTTCACGCAGAATCACCGCCAGCAGATCGGACTCAGGCGGTATTCGCCAGTCCGGGCTGTTAAAATAGTCGCTGATAGCACGGCTGGCGCTGTCAGGTTGTACTCTCATTACCCACCTCCGCTAAAACAAGACTCCCTCCCTTACACCTGAGCATAAGGGCGTATAACCATGAAATAAGCTGGTTCGCCTCAGCGTAGCCGGACGGTCTGCACCGTTTTTTGCGGAGGATGTCGCGCCGATTAAAAAGATTGCTATACCGCCGCGGCTGGCGGTTTTTTAAACATAGAAGCGGGGTGAAGAGTTGTCAGTAACAGAATGACATATTTTTCTATATTGACGGGCCGGATTGAGGGAGATCGGGTCTGGCCAGACCATCGCCCGCGTGCTTCGCGCTAAAAACCCGGTGGGCTGGAAAATTTGCGCCGGTGATTGCGCTGAATCAAAGAGGAAACCGGTCTTTTGCCATTTGTGCCATGTTTTGTCGGTCACGCTGAGAATAGCCGCGTTAGACTGAACATTCCCTCTCTTTAAAATATCTGCTCATGCCACGCACTATAGAACCCTGGAAGATAAACCTGATCTCGGTCTGGTTTGGCTGTTTTTTTACCGGCCTGGCCATCAGTCAGATCATCCCGTTTCTGCCGCTCTACCTTGAGCAGCTTGGCGTAACCGGTGGCGAATCACTGAGCCTCTGGTCGGGTCTTACCTTTAGTATCACCTTTGTGGTTTCGGCGGCCGTAGCCCCGCTGTGGGGCAGTCTTGCCGATCGTAAAGGCCGTAAGCTGATGCTGCTGCGCGCCGCTTTTGGCATGGGCGTGGTAATTCTGCTACAGGCTTTTGTCACCGAAGCCTGGCAGTTGCTGCTGCTGCGTGCCCTGATGGGGCTGACCTCCGGATATATTCCCAACGCCATGGCGCTGGTGGCCGCTCAGGTGCCGCGTGAACGCAGCGGCTGGGCGCTGAGCTGTGTCTCAACCGGTCAGATTGGCGGGGTGATTCTGGGACCGATGCTGGGCGGGCTGCTGGCAGACTGGGTCGGTTTGCGTACGGTGTTTATTGTCACCGCAGCGCTGCTGATGGTCAGCTTTCTGGTGACGCTGTTCCTGATCAAGGAGACCGGTTACATCCCGGTGAGTAAAAAGGAGAAGCTCAGCGGACGCGAGGTTTTCCGCTCGCTGGATAATCCAAAACTGATGCTCTGCCTCTTTTTCACCACCATGGTGATCCAGATGTGCAACGGATCGGTGAACCCGATCCTGACGCTCTTTGTGCGGGAACTGGCACCCACCGCTGAGAATATCGCTTTTCTTAGCGGGGTCATTGCCGCGCTGCCTGGCGTCTCTGCACTGCTGGCCGCGCCTCGTCTGGGACGACTGGGCGATCGCATCGGCACGCAGCGTATCCTGCTGGCAACGATGGTCATCTCGCTGCTGCTGTTTATCGCCATGTCGTTTGTCACCAGCACGACACAGCTGGGGGTATTACGTTTTCTGCTGGGCTTTGCCGATGGCGCGATGATGCCCGCGGTGCAGACCCTGCTGGTGCGTCACTCGCGTGACAACATCACCGGCCGGATCTTCGGCTATAACCAGTCCTTTATGTATCTCGGCAATGTCGCGGGTCCGCTGCTGGGCGCCGCGGTGTCGGCGGTGGCCGGTTTCCGCTGGGTCTTTTTTGCCACCGCCGTGGTCGTGCTGATTAACGTGCTGTTTCTGAAGCGCTTTTACCGGCGTCCGAAGACAGCGCTGCCCGCGTCGGCTGGCAAATCGTCAGTTCAGCCTGCCAGCGCTGCTGAGTCAGTAAAAACTCAGGACTGACGCTGGGGCTCCAGGAGTCATCGCCGCCGACACCCATGTGGCAGGCATCCAGATGCAGCCAGCAGCCCGCTTCCGGACGCAGATGGTGGCGGTGTGATGCCTCCCGCAACTGCTCCAGGCTAAAACGGCTCAGTGAGAAAGCGAAATCGCCGCTGACCTGCCAGCTGCCGCTGTCGAGCTGACGGGTGCCGCAGCGCAGACCGTTCTCACCCGGGAAAACATAAGGCGTTGAGAGCTGATCCAGCGGCAGCTCCCAGCGGGAAAACTGCGCGGCCAGCTGGCGATCGGGATAGTTTTCATGCGGACCCAGGCCGAGCCAGCTCACCTGTTGTGGTATCTGCGTCAGCTCACAGCGTAATCCGATGCGCGCGGGCGGGGGCAATCCGCGCGACTGCTCAACGGAAAGCTGCAACTGCAATTCACCCTGCGCATTGATCAGATAACGTTTACGGCTGATAAAGGCGATCTGGCCATGGGCGAGCCAGCTGTGCAGCGTCTCAATCTGCACCGCCTGTGGCAACGCATTCGCCGTCATCGACACCAGCTGGCTGCTCATCTGGTCATAACCCGCTGCTTTCCAGCGCTCGACCCAGGCATTGGGATCAACCCGTTCCGCTTCGCTGGTGCCGATGTCATTGTCGAGCGGGGCGCGAATAAAGCAGTCCTGAAGCGGTGAAAGCAGTGTGGGCTGTTCATCCACAAACCACTGCGTCAGTTCGCCGCTGTGGCGTGAAAAATGCCAGCGTTGCTGCTGATGGGTGATGACAATCTCACGGGTATCATCGTGCAGGCCCGGTGCGTGGCCGCTCTCCGGCTTTGATGGCAGCGCCAGCGATGAGGGCAGCGCCCATTGGTGCCAGGCGACACGCCAGCCAGCGGTGCTCCATTGGGTCGGTTGAATCTGATGAACCGCGACGTTCAGCCAGCATTCGCCCTGTAATGCTGGCGGTGACGGCAGCGTGATCCGCTGCTGGCCCTGTGGAACGATATCCAGCGGCACTTCTCCTTCCGTTACTACACGACCCGCCTGTTCGATGCGCCAGCGCAGCACTTCGTTGTCACTGTGGCGGAACAGATAGTCGCTGCTGACCGTAAAGCTCAGCGGATCGCCGGGATCGACGGCAAACTGCCAGAACTGCTGGGCGCACTGCGCCTCATAAAGCGCCGGATGCGGCGTGCGATCGGCAAATACCAGCCCGTTCATACAGAACTGACGATCGTTGGGTTTATCGCCAAAATCGCCGCCGTAGGCCTGCCAGGGTTCGCCCTGATCGTTATAGCGGGTCAGGCTCTGATCAACCCAGTCCCAGACGAAGCCGCCCTGCAGACGCGGAAACTGGCGGAAGGCCTGCCAGTACTTAGCAAAACCGCCAAAGCTGTTGCCCATGGCATGCGCGTACTCACACAGGATCAGCGGACGCGTCTCACCCGGCAGACCGATCCACTTTTTCAGCGACCATTTCGGCACCGCCGGGAAGGGCTGATCTTCATCAACCCTGGCATACATCGGGCAGATGATATCGGTAGCAGCGGTATCCGCACCGCCGCCTTCATACTGAACCGGACGCGTTGGATCGCTGCTTTTTACCCAGCGGTAGAGCGCATCGTGTGTGGCACCATGTCCTGACTCGTTGCCCAGCGACCAGATAATAATGCTGCAGTGATTACGATCGCGCTGCACCATGCGCGTCACGCGTTCGCTATAGGCGGCAAACCAGCGGGGATCATCGGAGAGCCGGTTCATCGGCTGCATACCGTGGGTTTCGATATTGGCCTCATCCACCACATAAAGCCCATACTGATCGCACAACCGATACCAGAGCGGATGATTAGGATAGTGCGAACAGCGCACCGCATTAAAATTGTGCTGCTTCATCAGCTCAATGTCGCGGCGCATCGTCGCCTCATCCACCACCTGACCGCGCTCCGGATGATGTTCATGACGGTTGGTGCCGCGGATCAGCAGCGGCTTGCCGTTCAGACAGAGCAGTCCGGTGTCGATGGTGACCTGACGGAAGCCGACATCATAGGCTTCCACCTCGATCAGCTGTTGATTCTCATCCAGCAGCGCCAGCGTGGCGCGATAGAGGTGGGGTGTTTCGGCACTCCACAGCGCAGGCTGTTCCACCGGCAGGCTGAGCAGGGCGCGTTCGGGATAGTGACCCCGCTCGTCAATAATGGCACTGCCCAGCGGCTGCTGACACTGAGCAATCTGCTGTTCACCCTGCCACAGCGTCAGGCGCAGCTGATAGCGCGAGCTGACGTCAGCTGGCAGAGCAACACGAACCCGGGCACGCAATTCGGCACGGTAAAACTCCGGGCTGAGCCGGGTTTCCAGCTGAACATCGGCCAGATGCACCTGCGGTTTATGCAATAACGTGACGTCACGGAAAATACCGCTCATCCGCCACATATCCTGATCTTCCAGATAACTGCCGTCGCTCCAGCGCAGCACCATCACTGCCAGCCGGTTTTTGCCCGGCCGCAGATAAGGCGTCAGGTCGAATTCAGCGGGCAGACGACTGTCCTGAGAGTAGCCAATCCAGTGTCCGTTGCACCACAGGTGAAAGGCCGAGTTTACGCCGTCAAAAATGATGCGTGTCTGCCCATTATGCAGCCAGGCTGCGTCAGCGCTGAATGTGAGCGAGTAACATCCGGTTGGATTCTCTGTGGGTACCAGCGGAGGATTGACCGGAATCGGATACTGCACGTTGGTATAAATGGGCGCATCGAAGCCGTGCATCTGCCAGTTGGCCGGAACCGGAAGGGTCGTAGTGTCCGGCAGATCCTGCAGTAACCAGCTGGCCGGAACCGCTTCAGGCTGCGTAAAATAACGGAAACCCCACTCTCCGTTGAGGCTCTGCAGTGACGCCGAGGGGCTGTCATCCCGCGCGGCTACTTCATCTCGCCAGCTGGCGAATGGCGGGTGCGCATCCAGCCGATGCAGCGAGGTCACGACCGGATTTTCCCAGTCGCGCCGGGAGAGGATGTCACTGAAAGCAGCCTGAGAGAGAGTCATGTTTATATCCTGTAAATGTAATGCGCTCACAATGCGCAAAATTAAGCTGCCTGTAAAGTGTTCACCCTCCCGATTTGCACAAATAATTTGCACTGTAACCCAGCCGGGATGTTGAGATTGTGCCGCCTTAATGGTGGTAAATCGTTAAGTCTGGTCAGCAAAGATGAATAGTCGCCGGATGCGGAAGAATCTCACTTGTCGCCATGCAGGTGGCTCCATACACTCAGCCCGATTTCATCACCCTGAGGTAGATATGGTACGAATCTTTAAGCTGGCTGCCGTTGTGGCATTGGTTACTGCATTAAGCGGATGTATTTTCCCGCCTCCAGGCGGCGGCGGCGGTGGCTGGGGCGGACACGGCGGCGGACCAGGCCGCGGATTTGTCGATCCTCGCTAAGCGAAAGACCGATTTCGGGCGGGCGAAACGTTTAACCATAGCGTTGATTGCAGGGAAAACGTTTCGCTCGCAAGGTTAGCCGAAATCGTCTGAGCAGACGGTGAGGAATGCGGGCTAACTCACTGAAAAAAGTAGCGGTTACCCTCTGTTTTTTTAACCAGCGTGGTGATAATTTCAGCTTTTCTCCACCGCTGAGATAACAGCATGAAAAATCTGATTGCTGAATTGCTGGTAAAGCTGGCTGAAAAAGAGGCGACAGCCAAAGGGCAGATGGCGCAAATCGAAGCGCTGGAGATTGTTGTTACCGCACTGGTTCGCAAGCTGGAGCCGCAACAACATCTGGCTATAACCACCAGTATTGAAACCGCAATAGACAATGTGGCCGATGCCGGAGATGAAAATGCGCAACTGCTGCGCAATTACATCGAAAAGTTACTCCGCCATCCTCGCCAGTAACGATCCCAGTGCCAGACTGGAATGGGATCTTCACATCACTTTGACCTGAAACATTTTCCGCTTTGCTTATTCGCTGCCAGAATAACAAAGGACAATCCACTGTGGAGATAACAAGATGAAAGTCGGTTTAATGGCGATGATGATGGCGGGCCTGCTGGTCAGTGGACTGGCCGGTGCGGCGGAAAAGACCCCGCAGCAGGAGAAGATGACGATGTGTAACCAGCATGCTAAATCACAGGATCTTAAAGGGGATGCGCGCAAAACCTTTATGAGTGAATGCCTGAAAAAGGACAGCAAGCTGTCGCAGATGTCACCGCAGCAGATGAAAATGAAAAGCTGTAACGGCGAAGCTGGTGATAAAAAACTGGCGGGCGATGCGCGTAAAACCTTTATGAGCCAGTGCCTGAAAAAAAGCTGATTATCCCCACGGTCACGCAGGTGGCCGCTTCTCCTTCCCGCGCAATGCTGATTAAATTCCCTTCTATAACAGCATGTTAAACTTCTGATAAGCATTCATCGCCAGGCTTCCCGGTTCTTTTGCCACACTTACTGTTTGTGGGGATTTGCGCAGCACTCTGTTTTGCCGCGCAGCACAAGACAAGAACCGTTAAAGGAGCCATGTCGTGAACTATCAATTTACCGTCGACCTGAACGATCTGCCCCAGCGCCAGCCGGTTAAAAAAACGCTCGGCGAGGTGGAAGTGTTGCTGATCCGCGAAGGCGACAATGTACGTGCTTATCAGGCGAAATGCCCGCACGCAGGCGCGCCGCTGGAGCAGGGCGCGATTTGCGGCGATCGGCTGGTCTGTCCGTGGCACAAAGCCGCGTTTAATCTGGCCAGTGGAAAAATGTGTGAACCGCTGGCGTTAGCCGATCTCAAACAGTATCCGCTGCGCATTGAAGAGGGCCGGGTGCTGGTGAATCCGAAAGGGATGTCCGCCGCGGCGCCGATTGGCAGTGGGGCAGAAGCACCGGTCTATGTGGTGCTCGGTGGTGGGGCGGCGGGCAGCGCGGCGCTGTGGCGTCTGCGCCATGAAGGCTTCAAAGGCCGCGTGATTCTGGTTGAGCGGGAAGCGGATGCGCCTTACGACCGCACCGCGCTGACCAAATTTGTGCCGTCGGGCAAAATGGATATCAGCGAGGTGCCGCAGCTGCTGAAAGCGGATGTGATGGACCACGTTGAACGGCTTCAGGCTACCGTGAGCCGCCTGGATGCCCAGCAGCAACGGCTGATTTTCGAGGATGGCGAGACGCTCCCTTTCGACAAACTGCTGATCGCCAGCGGCGCGACGCCAGTCCGCCCCGATTTGCCGGGCAGCGATCTCGATGGGGTTCATCTGCTGCGCAGCAAAGCGCAGACAGATGAGCTGCTTCAGTCGGTGGATGCCAGCCATAAAATCGTGATTATCGGCAACAGTTTTATCGGCACCGAACTGGCGTCGGCGCTGCGTAATCGTGACATTGACGTGACGGTAATCGCCCGACAGGCGTTGCCCTTTGCTAAACAGTTTGGCGATCAGATTGGCCGCTATTTCTATCAGCTGCATGAGCAGAACGGCGTGAAGTGGGTGCAGGGCGAGATCGAAGCCTTACAGGGCGACCAGCGGGTGAGTGGCGTGCAGCTCAAGGGCGGACGGTTGCTGGACGCGACGGTGGTGCTGTTTGCCACCGGGGTTAAACCGGCTACCGACTTTATCCACGATCTCCCGCTGGCAGAGGATGGCAGCCTGCAGGCGGATGAGCAGTTACGGGTCGCTGACAATATCTGGGTGGCGGGAGATATCGCCACGTATCCGTCGGCACAGGGGCCGCTGCGCATTGAGCACTATCGCGTCGCGCATCAGCAGGGACAAACCGCCGCATGGAATATGCTGGACCAGACCGTCGCGTTTGATCGTGTGCCGTTCTTCTGGACTACGCAGTATGGCACCCGTTATGAGTATCTGGGCCATGCCAAAGAATGGGATTCATTCCAGCTGCTCGGCTCGCTGGAGGATAAAAAGTTTATGGCGTTTTATGGCCAGCAGGGGAGGCTGGCGGCAATCTGCTCATGCGGCATGTATACGCTGACCGCTGAGCTGGTGGAGCGGATGCAGCAGCCGATGACGTTTGCCGACGCGGTGGCGCTCTGTCAGGAACAGATCCGTTAATATCTGTTAAGCTGGAGGCAAGGCGGGCCAGCGTGCGGGGCCGCCTTGCACATCCTTTGTTGAGCGGTTAGCTGCGGCTCAGTTTCTCTGACTTCGCCATGCACTGCAGCATCGCTTCCATCACCGCCGAGCGCATGCCTTTCTCTTCCAGCACTTTCACCGCTTCGATGGTGGTGCCGCCTGGGGAGCAGACCATATCTTTGAGTTCAGCCGGATGTTTACCGGTGGTCAGCACCATCTGCGCCGCCCCTTTCACCGCCTGTGCAGCAAACTGATAGGCCTGAGCGCGTGGCATGCCGCCCAGTACGGCCGCATCGGCCATCGCTTCGATAAACATAAACACGTAGGCCGGCGCAGAACCGCTGACGCCGACCACGGAGTGAATCAGATATTCATCCACCACGGCCGCTTTGCCGAAGCTCTCAAAAATCGCTATCACCTCGTCGATTTCCGCCTGCTCAACCAGCACGTTGGGCGTGACCGAGGTCATGCCTTCGCTGACCAGCGAGGGAGTATTCGGCATCGCACGGACAATTTTACGATCGTAACCCAGCACCGATGAGAGCGAATCGAGCGTCACCCCAGCCGCAATCGACACCACCAGCGCCTCTTTTTTCAGGCTGCCTGTCAGCTCTTTTAAGACTTTCAGAATGACATTGGGTTTGACCGCGCCGAACAGGATGTCCACTTCACGCGCCAGCGCTTCAGCGCTCTCGGCTGCGTTGATGCCATACTGCTCTGCCATCGCCTGGTTGGTCTCTGCTTTGCGATCGTAAACGAAGATATCAGACGGGGCGATTTTGCCGCTGTTGACCAGTCCGCCGATAATGGCTTTCGCCATATTTCCCCCGCCGATAAACCCGATTTTCTTTGCCAGCATCGCCATCTCCTTAGGACATTATTCGTTTTTCTCAGTGAGCTAGCTTACTTCAGCCAGCCTGAATAACAAGTCAGCCAGGCGCAGGCTGGAAAGCGCGCCGCAAATAAAATTTGCCATTTAGGGGGAACCCGGCAAGATCTTACTCTTCTCTGACTGTAAGGAATGATGATGTTTATCTGGGTCGATGCCGATGCCTGTCCGAATGTAATCAAAGAGGTGCTCTACCGCGCAGCCGACCGCACCGCAACTACCATCACTTTTGTGGCGAACCAGTTTCTGCGTGTTCCGCCCTCACCGTATCTGCGTACCCTGCAGGTGCCTGCCGGATTTGATGTGGCGGACAATGAGATCGTCAGACGTTGTCAGCCAGGCGATCTGGTGATCACCGCCGATATCCCGCTGGCAGCAGAGGTGATTGAGAAGGGTGCGGCGGCGCTGAATCCGCGCGGCGAGCGTTACTCACCGGCGACGATACGTGAACGCCTGACGATGCGGGATTTTATGGATACCCTGCGGTCAAGTGGGGTGCAGACCGGCGGCCCCGCGGCGATGAGTCCGCGTGACCGCCAGCAGTTTGCAAATGAGCTGGATAGCTGGCTCACCCAGCAGAAACGCTGAAGTTAAACGAAGCTGTCGTCGTCGTAATCGTTGCCGCCAAAATCATTGAGATCGCTGTTGTCGGCATAATTACTGTCCCAGCCTGTATTCTGGTCGAGGAAGGCGTTGTCGTTACCGCCGTTAAAGGTATCGGCATTGTCATCGCCACCGTTGAAGGTGTTGAGATTGTCATTCACATCGGGCAGGGGTGGCTCATTGATGATGTTCACAATCTCTTC
Source organism: Pantoea agglomerans NBRC 102470 (assembly GCF_001598475.1). Classification (GTDB taxonomy): domain Bacteria; phylum Pseudomonadota; class Gammaproteobacteria; order Enterobacterales; family Enterobacteriaceae; genus Pantoea; species Pantoea agglomerans. Next base: position 397,456 of record NZ_BCZA01000003.1, on the reverse strand, counting down.
CGGCTGTGAATGGTGGAACATGCTGGTCAGCATATCGGCCATCACCACACCGCCCGCCACACCCACAGCTGTCTGCAGTGCGCCGCCGAGGAAACCGGTGCCGCGTGGTGCAGGCGCTTGTGCAGGCGCATATTGCGGCTGAGCCGGTTGCTGTGGCGCACTGTTCCACGGTGACGATTGCTGTTGCTGCTGCACAGGCGGCTGCTGACGCGAACCGCTGCCAAACAGCCCGGACAGAAAGCCGCCGCTGCTCTGTGCAGGTTGCTGCTGCTGTTGCTGGGCCAGCTGGCTTTCCAGCGCCGATACTTTCTCATTGAGTTTTTTCAGCGCCGCTTCCTGAATCAGGATCGCCTGTGCCATGTAGTAAGGCGCGCCCGGCTGCGCCTGCAGATGCTGGTTAATCAGTTGTTCGGCAGCGGCATCGCGTGCCACGGTCTGGCTTTCAGCCTGTTTCAGACGGCTGAACAGCCCTTCGATCAGTTGTTGTTCTTCGCGTTGCATGATGACTCTCCTGTGGCGATTGTTACCAGTATATGTGGGCGCCAGCGTGAAAAGTAAAATCGGGGCAGTAAGCAAATATTGCCGACGCATTTTAGCCGCTCTTTTGCGGAGTTTTTATCGCTCTGTTACGGCCCTGATGCACAAAACGTGCATGCATTTCCCCTTGAAAACACAAAGATTGTCGCTGTTCAGGGGACGAAAATGCGTAAATCGTGCCTGACAGGTAGAGGCCATAATAATTTCCAGTTATTATGCGTCGCATTAATAAGCTCACCATGCAGCCGCATCGCGCGGTCAGGCGGAGGAACGGCCCTGATGTCACTACCCATCTTTTTGATTGGCGCTCGCGGTTGCGGCAAAACCACGGTCGGCGAGGCGTTGTCGCGGGCGCTGGGCTACGCCTTTACGGATACCGATCACCATCTGCAACTCAGCACGCAGCGGAGCGTGACGGAGATTGTGGCGGAGGAAGGCTGGGAAGGTTTCCGCGCCCGTGAAACGGAATCGCTTAAAGCGGTGACGGCACCCGGAACCGTCATTGCCACCGGCGGCGGCATGATTCTGGCTGAAGAGAACTGCCGTTTTATGCAGGAGCAGGGCCAGGTGATCTGGCTTAGCGCGTCACCCGAGGTGCTGGCAGAGCGGCTGGAAAGTGAACCTGAAGCGGCCCAGCGTCCGACCTTAACCGGCCGTCCGATTGCTGATGAGATGAGTGATGTGCTGCGTGAACGTGCGCATCTCTATCAGGCTGCGGCCCATCATCAGGTGAATGCGATGCAATCGCCTGAGTGCGTGGTAGAGGAAATTCTGCTGTCACTCTCCCTGGCGCGCGCCAGCTAACCCTCAGATTTTTCCCGCTTTGATCCCGCTTCAGACGGCATTGTCTATACTTATCCTATGACAGGCAGCGGCCTGTCCTGTGGAATGTTATTCAGACAAGAGGGACACAGTATGCCGACCAGACCACCGTATCCACGTGAAGCGAAAGTTGTGCCAGTTGAAAAGGGCACTGAAGGTAATAAAGTAACCTCTTACGAATTGCGAGCTGATCATCCCAAACCGAATTCATTAATCAGTGAGCACGAAACGGAAGAAGAAGCGCGTGACGCCAAAGCGCGCTACGAAGACGTTGAAAAAGAGTAAAGCTTCACTGCTGGCAGGGACGCCAGCCTGTTACACCGGATAACTGCTTATTACTGACCCGCCTGACGCTGTGCCTGAACCACGCCTCTTTTTACTCCCACCTGAAGCCGATCGGGTTATTTAAGAAGCGAAATTGACGCAGATTTACTGTTGAATGCTCTCTGCGTATGCTTCTGTTCTGCACTCTCCTTGTCTCACCAGATAAAGCCCCGCTAATCATTTTTATCCCCTTATTTTCTCTGCTGCCGATCTCTGTGTGAGTCAAATTGTCGCTTGACCGATTCAGCGCCACGCTTTATTTTCATCAAACCAACAGAGGAACTTAGTTCCATATAGTGGAACACGTAACATGACCACACTTGAAAATGCTGCCGCCGTACTTCGATTGTTTCAGCACAAAGGTGTGACGCAGGGGCATGTTGGTCTCTCATTCAGTGAGGTGGTTGAGGCGTTAAACCTGCCAAAAAGCACCGTTTCGCGTCTGCTGGCCACCATGGAAAGTCAGGGGCTGCTGGAGCGGAATGCGGATACGCGCGGTTATCACATTGGTCGCGTATTGCTGGCTGCCGCCGGACATTATCTTTCGGCACCGCTGGTTGACAGCGTTTCAGCGGCGATGGTCAGGCTGGCTGCGAAGACCGGCTGCATGGGTTACGTGTCGAAGCTCGACGGGCGGGAAGTATTAGTGATGCGTATGTTTCATGGGCGTCACTTTACGCAGATGGTCACGCCGCCGGGCAGTCGGATGCCGGCTGCCGCGACCTCAACCGGCCGGGCGCTGTTAGCGCAGTTAAGTGATGAAGAGGTGCTGGCGCGCTTCCATGATCAATGGCAGGTCGCATCAGCGAACTCGCCGCAAAGTCCTGAGGCACTCTGTGCCAGACTGGCTGAGATCCGCCAGCAGGGTTGGTCACTGGCCCGAAATGAATCGCTGCCAGGCATCAGCTCGCTGTCAGTTATTGTTCATAACAAACATCATGGCGAAACGGTGGCACTCTGCCTGTCGTTTCCGTCTATGGAGTCTGAACCGGGTTTCCCGTCAGAGCTCCTTGAAGCATTACGCGCAACGGCCACAGAGATGACCGAAAAATATGGCGCGTAACTTCACACCGTTTTTATCGGCGTAGTACTTTCGCCACACCAGGGAAAACAAAGGCCTTCGGGCCTTTTTCTTTCAATCTGATCGCCACGCTTTACGCATCACTCCGGTTGCCTGTGTCCGTCTCTCATTGCCTCCTGTATCGGTTCAGCATGCGGAGGGACGACCATCTGCAGTGGCTGTTGCAATCTCTGTGCGCATCAGAGCAGTGAAACTGATAACCGGCGTAAACCGGCCAGCAGGCGGGTAGACGTTATTTCATTTCTTCTGGACAAGGACTGGCGGGGACATATGGAACGGGTAAATCCGATTAAGCACGTTGGCGTGGCACTGGTTTTAATTCTTCTCTCCATCGCGGGTGCCATTATTGGCATTCAGCTGATTACCACCATTGGCGTAACGCCTAACACCTCTATTATCGGCGCGCTGTTTGCCATGCTGCTGGCGCGTATTCCGCTGCAGGCATTTCGCCGTTATCGTTCAATTGAAATCCAGAACCTGGCGCAGACCGCCATCTCTTCAGCCACCTTTGGGGCGGCGAACAGTCTGTTGATGCCGATTGCCGTGCCCTGGGCGCTGGGTGAACCGCAACTGGTCCTGCCGCTGTTCTGTGGCGTCAGCGCCGCGATGCTGCTGGATGCCTGGCTGCTCTATCGGCTGTTTGATACCCGCGTCTTTCCGGCCAGTAATGCCTGGCCACCGGGCGTTGCGGCAGCAGAAGCGATCAAAGCGGGTGATAAAGGCGGACGCCAGGCGTGGCTGCTGGTGCTGGGCATTGTGGGTGGCGTCGTCGGTGCCATGCTGAAGATCCCGATGTCCGCCTTTGGCACCGCGTTTATCGGCAATATCTGGGCACTGTCGATGCTCGGCATCGGTTTTCTGCTGCGTGCCTATGCGCAGCCGGTGGCCGGTATTGATATTAATGCGCTCTATATTCCGCATGGCGTGATGGTCGGTGCCGGTCTGGTGGCGCTGATTCAGGTCGTGATGGTGATCCGCAGCCGCAAAAATGATGCGCTGGTGGTGAGCCGTAATGGCAATGAGGTGCAGCGGGCGCTGGGTTTCGGCAGCGTGGGTTATATCGTGATTTCCGCGCTGCTGGCGCTGGCGGGCGGCCTGTGGAGTGAGATGGGCATCGCGATGCTGCTGCTGTTTGTTCTTTATGCCGCGTTTGCTGCTTTCGCCCATGAACTGATTGTCGGCATTGCCGCTATGCACTCCGGCTGGTTCCCGGCCTTTGCCGTGGCGCTGATTACGCTGATTATCGGCATTCTGATCGGCTTCCCACCGCTGGCGCTCTGCCTGCTCTGCGGCTTTACCGCCGCCACCGGTCCGGCGTTCGCCGATATGGGTTATGACCTGAAGGCGGGCTTTATCCTGCGCGGCAACGGTGCCGATCTGCAGCAGGAGCTCTGGGGACGTCGTATTCAGCTCATCGCAGCTATGATCGCCTTTGTTGTGTCGATTCCGCTGGTCTGGTACGCCCATACCTTCTTCTTTGCTGACAACCTGCTGCCGCCTGTAGCGCGGGTGTATGCCAAAACCATTCAGGCGGGTGCTGAGCCAGGTATCGCCGGTAATCTGCTGATGTGGGCAATTCCGGGTGCGATTATCCAGTTGATCGGCGGACCAAAACGCCAGCTGGGCGTGCTGCTCGCCACCGGTTTATTAATTAATAGCGCCATGGCGGGCTGGGCAGTAGTGGTAGGGATCGCCTTACGTATTGTAATCATCCGGATCTGGGGCGAGCGGGGCCGATCGCCTATGGAGGTGATGGCGGCAGGCTTTATTGCCGGTGATGCCCTCTACAGCTTCTTTCATTCGCTGTTTGCCAGCAGCAGCAAGAAATAAAAGGATAAAGCATGAGTTTGCAGCAGACCCTGGCGGTTTTTGAGTTACTGGATAGCGCCCACATTGACGGTCAGCAGGTGGTGGATCTCTTCGCGGCGTATCCTGATGTTGATGCCCGCTTTACTCGTGTCTCCGGTCCCAAAGGCCGCACCGATTTTGTGCGCATTGATATCCCGGGGACGCAGGGCAAATCAGGCGGTGGCAGTGCACCGACGCTGGGGATTATTGGTCGCCTTGGTGGCATCGGCGCTCGTCCTGGTCGTATCGGCATGGTGTCAGATGCGGATGGCGCGATCGCGGCCGTTGCCAGCGCGCTTAAACTGGCGCAGATGCAGAGCAAAGGCGACAGGCTTGATGGCGATGTCATCATTACCACTCATATCTGCCCGGATGCGCCCACGCGGCCGCATCTGCCGGTCGATTTCATGGACTCGCCGATTGACGATATCACCATGAATGATAATGAAGTGGTGGCGGGTGTGGATGCAATTCTGTCAATCGACACCACCAAAGGTAACCGCATTATCAACCACAAAGGCTTTGCCCTGTCGCCGACGGTGAAAGAGGGCTACATCCTGCGGGTTTCGGAGGATCTGCTGCGCATCATGGAGATGACCAGCGGCCGTCCGGCGGTGACCTTTCCCATCACCACGCAGGATATTACGCCTTACGGCAATGGGGTTTATCACCTCAACAGCATTCTGCAACCTTCTACCGCCACGGATGTGCCGGTGGTGGGGGTGGCGATCACTGCCGAGTCGGTGGTGCCGGGCTGCGGAACCGGCGCCAGCCATGAAGTGGACATTGCGGCAGCGGCGAAGTTTGCCATTGAGGTGGCCAAGGAGTTTGGTCGTGGAACCTGTCACTTCTACGACGCCGAAGAGTATGCGCGGCTGATTTCACTCTATGGCAGCCTGGCGCATCTGCGTCACCGGAATCACTAAGATGACGAAACCACTGGTAACGCTGACTATCGGCCAGTCTCCGCGCAGCGATATTCTGCCGCTGCTGCGGCAGCATCTGCCGGATGCGCTGACCGATCACGCCGGTTTACTGGATGGACTCAGCGCGGCAGAGATTGCCGCACGCTTCGCGCCAGCAGCGGGCGACCGGGTTCTGGTGTCGCGGCTGCAGAGTGGCGAACAGGTGCGGCTGGCGGCCTCGAAAGTGGAGCAGGGATTGCAGCGCAAAATCAGTGCGCTGGAACAGGCGGGCTATGCGACCATTCTGCTGCTCTGCACCGGTGAATTCAGCCGGCTCCGCACCCAGCGTGCGCTACTGCTGGAGCCGGATCGCCTGATTCCACCGCTCATCTGCGCCATGGTGCAGCAGCAGCGGGTCGGCATTGTCGTGCCGGTTGAGGAGCAGATTGTTGAGCAGGCAGGTAAGTGGCAGCAACTGCCCGCGCAGCCCTGCTTTGCGGTCGCCAGTCCCTATCAGGGCGATCAGGCAACCTTCGCCGATGCTGCAAACAGTCTGAAAGCGCAGGGCGCAGCGCTGGTGGTGCTCGACTGTATGGGTTATCACCAGCAGCATCGGATAGGGTTACAGCAGCGGCTGGGCGTACCGGTTCTGCTCTCTAATCAGCTGGTGGCGCGCCTGGCGGCGGAGTTGCTTCCCTGAGTGAAGAGATCACAAACGGCCATCATTTCGCGTGACAGATCAGCGGGTTCCCTTCTACACTGCCAGACACACAACATGTGCTCTGGAGAACTATTATGCTCAACGTAAGTGAGTATTTTGACGGAAAAGTTAAGTCTATCGGTTTTGACAGTGCGAGCACCGGACGTGCCAGCGTGGGCGTAATGGCTGAAGGCGAATACACATTCGGTACCGGCCAGCCGGAGGAGATGACCGTGGTCAGCGGCTCGCTTAAGGTATTACTGCCAGGTGAAACCGAGTGGAAATGGTTTGAAGCGGGTTCGGTGTTTAACGTGCCGGGTCACAGCGAATTTCATCTGCAGGTTGGCGAGCCAAGTTCCTATCTCTGCCGTTACCTGAAAGATTAAAAAAAATGGCCGCTTAGCGGTAATGCTGGTCAGTTAAGATTAGATTTGTAAAGGCTGTCACGGTCAAACGTGGCAGCTTTTTTGTCAGGGCGAGCGTGCCGCAGTGCGGGCCAGCGCACCTCTGCTGCTGCCGGGCCGTCCTCGCGCCGCTCACGCGGTTCCTTCGGCTTTGACGTTGTGCCGACGAACCGTTCGGGGATCGGCCCTCCCTGGCCGGCCCCGAACTGTCCACGCTTCCCGGCGTGGACTTCTGGCCCACCGTCACGCCTCAGCGCTGCGGATAGCCCTTTCAGCAGCAGAGGCGCTCAGGCCTCCACGCTCGTGCCCTTTTTAACAATACACACTGAAGTTTCAGAGCAGGCCGGTGGCGGGCAGGGGCAGGCAATCCGCAGCGCTGAACAGAATGAGTCTGCCAGGAGAGCCCGCAGGACGCGGGCGAAAGGCGGGGCGGCACAGGATGTGCCATCCCCGGCGGTCCGTCAGGCAGGCGAATGAAGTGAAGGAACCGCGAAGCGGCGCGAGGACCGCCAGCCCCTGCCCGGCACCAGACTGCGGTATCACCTGTCGCTTAACTGACTGACATTACCGCTTAGCGGCCATTTTTTTGGCGAATATCGTCTGTCAGGATGATTCTGCCGGTGACTGATTAACGCTGGGCTTCGCCGCCCAACGCTTCAACCAGATTGCTGGTCAGTGCGGCCAGTTCGCTGGTCATCAGAATAAAATCCGCATCAAAGCGCTGTGCAAAATCTTCGCGGTCAATATCGTCGTTCTGGTCGCGCAGCGTGTCGCTGAACTTCAGACGCTTCACTGAACCATCATCGGCCAGCACGAACTGAATGCGCTCCTGCCAGTCGAGCGCCAGTTTGGTTACCAGCTTACCCGCTTCGATGTGGTTGGCGATCTCATCGCACACCAGATCCTGTTTCTTGCAGCGGATAACGCCGCCATCTTCCAGCAGCGCTTTCAGCTCCGCTTCATCCATCAGGGCGAATCCGGCAGGCAGCTCGCCTGAACGTACCCATTCTGTCAGGGTCAGTTCAATCGGGCTTTCCAGCGTCAGCGGCACCACCGGCAGTGAGCCCAGGCTTTTGCGCAGTAGCGCCAGGGTATCTTCCGCTTTTTTTGCGCTGGCACAGTCAACCATAATCAGGTTGTTGACCGTGTCGATCCACAGGTAGGTCTGGCTGAAACGGCTGAAGGCGCGCGGCAGCAGGCTGTGCAGCACTTCATCTTTCAGCGAATCTTTTTCGGTCTTTTTGAGCTTGCGGCTCTGCTCAGATTCCAGCTTGTCGATTTTCGCTTCCAGCGCCTGTTTCACCACCGGCGAAGGCAGGATTTTCTCTTCTTTGCGGGCGCAAATCACAATCTGGCCTTTGTTTTCATGGGTCAGCGCATCGCTGCGGTTGCCCATCGGCGAGACCCAGCCGGTCTTGCTCATATCCTGACTGCCACACGGTGAAAACGTGAAGGCGTCGAGCTGCTTTTCCATCTCATCTGCGGACAGCGGAATGTCACGATTCAGACGATAAACCATCATATTTTTAAACCACAACATCGGGATTCCTTACCGTGGCGCGATCGGGCGCACAAGTCTGCGAGAGTCAGCGCGCATGATAGCGAAACATCGGAGTGGTTTCATTGCCTTTCCGGCAGACGCCTTTTACTGTATCTCTCACCTGAACGAATAACGAGGACGTAATCTTGCGCATAGGCATAGATCTGGGTGGCACCAAGACAGAAGTGATCGCATTGTCGGATAAGGGAGAGGAGCTGTTCCGCCACCGGGTGAATACCCCGCGTGATGACTATCAGGCAACGGTACAGGCGATTGTCGATCTGGTCACGCTGGCGGAGCAGAAAACCGGCGAAACCGGCACGGTCGGCCTCGGTATTCCCGGCACGCTTTCGCCCTACAGTAAGCGGGTAAAAAATGCCAACTCCACCTGGCTCAACGGTCAGCCGCTGGATAAAGATCTGGCGCAGGCGCTGAACCGGGAAGTGCGTATCGCCAACGACGCCAACTGCCTGGCGGTGTCGGAAGCGATCGACGGTGCCGGTGCCGGACAGTCGCTGGTGTTTGCCGTGATCATCGGCACCGGATCGGGTGCCGGTGTGGCGATCAACGGTGAGTCGCGTATCGGGGGCAACGGCAATGCCGGTGAGTGGGGCCACAATCCGCTGCCGTGGATGGATGAGGATGAGCTGCGCTACCGTCAGGAAGTGCCCTGTTATTGCGGGCAGCAGGGCTGTATTGAGACCTTTGTTTCAGGCACCGGTTTTGGTATCGACTATCAGCGGCTGAGCGGCGTACATCGCAAAGGTGCGGAGATCGCCTCGCTGCTGGCGCAGCAGGATCCGATCGCCGAACTGGCGATGAGCCGCTATGAGTTGCGGCTGGCAAAATCGCTGGCGCAGGTGGTAAACCTGATCGATCCCGATGTGATTGTACTGGGCGGTGGGATGAGCAATGTGGATCGTCTCTATCAGACCGTGCCGGTGCTGATGAAGAAGTGGGTATTTGGCGGGGAGTGTGAAACGCCGGTGCTGAAGGCGCAGCATGGCGACTCCAGCGGCGTACGCGGTGCGGCGTGGCTCTGGCCGCTTAACGGCTGAGTTACCCGAGCATCCGCTGACGATTCAGCGCCAGAGAGACCCGGCGCTGAATCGTTAACCCAAGGCACTCACCCGCGCCGCTTTTATTCGCCGACCAGCATACTGTCCTGCGGCGCCCGATCGCGCTGCGCTTTGGTGGCGAGGAAGTAGAGATAGCCTGCCAGCATGATGGCGAAAAACAGCGCGCCTATCACCGGATTAAACCACAGCATCGCCAGCAGACAGACCACCGACAGCAGCAGGGCGATGCCCGGAACAATCGGATAGCCCGGCGCGCGGAAACTGCGGACCATCTCCGGCGCGCTGCGGCGCAGTTTAAACAGGCTCAGCATACTCATGATGTACATCACAATCGCGCCAAATACCGCCATGGTGATCATCGCCGCCGTCAGCGTCATCCCCTGCAGATTAATCACACCATCGCTGTAAATTGCCGCGATACCCAGCACGCCGCCGAGAATAATCGCCCGATGCGGGGTCTGGAAACGCGAAAGTTTGGCCAGAGAAGGCGGCAGATAGCCCGCGCGTGCCAGGGCAAAAAACTGCCGTGAATAGCCGAGGATGATGCCGTGGAAGCTGGCAATCAGGCCAAACAGTCCAATCCACACCAGCATATGCATCCAGTTAGAGTGTTCGCCGACAATCATTTTCATCGCCTGCGGCAGCGGATCGTTAATATCGGCAAGTTTGCGCCAGTCGCCCGCGCCGCCCGCCATCAGCATCACACCTATCGCCAGCACCACCAGCGTCAGAATTCCGCTGATGTAGGCGCGGGGAATGGTCCGGGTCGGATCTTTCGCCTCTTCGGCCGCCATCGCCGCGCCTTCAATGGCCAGGAAAAACCAGATGGCAAAAGGAATGGCGGCGAAAATGCCGGAGAAGGCGGGCAGTCCGAAGCTGTCACTGCCTGCCCAGCCGTGTGCGGCGAAGTTCGCCAGGCTGAAGCCGGGTGAAACCACACCCATAAACACCAGCAGTTCAATCACCGCCAGCACCGTCACAACCAGTTCAAACATCGCCGCCAGTTTTACGCCGAGAATATTCAGCGTCATAAACAGCAGATAGGCGCCGACCGCCGCAGTCTTCGGGTTCAGTTCGGGATACTGCACGTTGAGATAAGCCCCAATCGCCATGGCAATCGCCGGTGGCGCAAAGACAAACTCAATCAGCGTCGCCAGACCGGCAATCAGTCCGCCGGTTTCGCCAAAGGCGCGGCGACTATAGGCAAATGGCCCGCCTGCATGGGGGATCGCGGTGGTCAGTTCGGTGAAGCTAAAAATAAAGCAGGTATAGAGCGTGGCGATCAACGCGGTGGTGACCAGAAATCCCAGCGTGCCCGCCACGGCCCAGCCGTAACTCCAGCCAAAATATTCGCCTGAAATGACCAGGCCAACCGCAATCCCCCACAGATGCAGGGTGCCCAGAGTGGGCTTGAGTCTGTTTGTCATACTGTTATCCCCGTCGTTGTTGGTCTCACGCGGCGTTACACCGCCATTACGCTACATTAAGGGGATAATGCCGTTGCATTACTCGCCACGACTTGACGCGGGCGCAGTGACTTCTGTCCTCCACGGTCAACTCACAGGCAACAACCGGGCCAGCTGCACGCTGCGGTCAACTTTGTCTCTTCCGGAGTCAAGCAGCTCACCTTCTGGCAACGCATGCTGAGATAACGCAAGTGACAAGGAGCCGGACTGATGAGCGCTAAACAATATGACAACCTGACTGATTCCCAACTCACCCTGATGGCGCAGCAGGCGCTGGCCTGTTATCCCGCCGCGCTGCAGGGCCAGCTCAGCCTGCTGTGCCGCTCAGAGAACGCCACGTTTCTGCTGCAGGCGGCAGGCCGGCGTTATGCGCTGCGACTGCATCGCGGCGATTATCATCAAAAAGCCGACATCGTCAGTGAACTGCTGTGGCTCAATGCACTGCGCGAAACCGGCATTATGGTGCCGGAAGCGGTGCCGGACAAAGAGGGCGAAACCGTGCTGACGCTGCGGCTGCCGGAGGGCGGTGAACGCTACGTGGTGCTGTTTCACTGGATCGACGGAGAGATGCCGACCACCGACGTCGATCCCCGCGCTTTTCAGCAGCTCGGCCAGATCACCGCGCGGCTGCATCAGCACAGTAAACAGTGGCAGCCGCCTGCGGGTTTCCAGCGCATCATCTGGGATCACCACACCATGACCAGCGCAGAGAGTCACTGGGGACGCTGGCAGGATGCGCCGAATCTGAATCCTGCCGATCATGGCGTGGTAGAGCAGGCGATAAGCCAGGTCGGCGCGGCGATGACGCAGTTCGGTAAAGGATCGGATCGCTATGGCCTGATCCACGCCGATCTGCGGCTGACCAATCTGCTGCTGCACAAGGGCGAAACGCGGGTGATCGATTTCGATGACTGCGGGCTCGGCTGGTATCTGCACGATCTGGCGGCGGCGATCAGTTTTGTTGAGCATCATCCGCGCGCGCCAGAGTGGATCGATCACTGGATCCGCGGCTATGAGCAGGTGGCGCATATCAGCGATGCGGAGATGGCCATGCTGCCCGCGCTGTTGATCCAGCGTCGTATCCAGCTTACCGCGTGGGTGGGATCACATGCCGAAACCGAAATGGCGCGCAGCCTGGGATCGGCGTGGGCCAGCCACTCGGTCCGCCTCTGCCGCCGTTATCTGGAAGGTGAGCAGCTGCCGGTCGGCGTCTGATGCACCAGCGGCGGGCGTCGCTGCGCCGCCGCAGTGCCCTGCGCGTAGCCCGCACGCCGCCCGGAATGCCCGCAGGCGGCGCGTCGGGCATCAGGGACCTGGTATGGAAATTGCTCGGATAGAAGTGACGGGTGATCCACCTGAATTCTGACTGAGGCGACCATGAATCCGACACTGATAAAGCCCGATGCGTTTGCGGCCTGCTCGGCAGCGGCGGGGGCAGGCAATCACGGCGTGCTGGCAGCGGCGGCGACCGGCTTAGGCGACTTTATTCATACCCAGGGCGGCGATGTTGATCGTATCTTCGGCATCAGCGGCATCGATCCGGAGCGCCTGGCCAGTCCGACGCTCAGCCTGGGGCTGGTTAACTACTGTCGGGTGCTGGAAGAGGCGGCGCGTCACTCCGGTTTTGATAACTTCGGTTTGCACTACGGCAGGCAGTTTAAACCGCAGTCATTAGGCCTGATCGGCTACATCGGTTTGTGCTCCGCCACGCTGGAACAGGCGCTGCATAATGTGGTCAACGCGTTTCCCTGGCATCAGCACGACACCTTAACCCGGCTGGTGGATAAGGGAGAGTGCTGGCGGCTGGATTATCAGGTGCGACATGGCGCGATCCTGTCGCGCCGACAGGATGCAGAGCTGACGCTGGGGATGTTTATGAATCTGATCCGCCACGTGGCAGGCAGACACTGGGCACCGCGCGAAGTCCACTTTGAACATCCGCGTCCCGGCCAGTGGCACGATCACTGCAAAGTGTTTGATGCGCCGGTCTGGTTCGATCAGCCGTTTAACTCACTGGTGATCCCCAAGCGCGATCTGCTGCGCGCCATGCCGGAGAGCGATCCGATCCTGTTAATGGTGATGCAGGATGCGATCCGGCGGCTTAACCGTGTGACGTCGCAGCAGAGCATGATTGAGCAGGCGCGTTCGCAGGTTAATTTATCGCTGATGCAGGGTGAGCCGGTGCTGGAAGAGGTGGCGGATAAGCTCGGACTGTCGAGTTGGTCACTGCAGCGGCGGCTGCGCGAAGAGGGCAGCAGCTTTACCGCGCTGGTCGATCAGGTGCGCTGCGAAATGGCGACACACTATCTGCAGCAGAAGCAGCTGCCCATCTCTGAGATGGCGCTGCTGCTGGGCTACTCGGAAGTCAGCGCGTTTTCACGCGCGTTTCGTCGCTGGTTTGGCATCAGTCCGCGCCAGTGGCGTCAGGAAGGTCTGGCCAGCTAACCGCGCGGCGCAAAGCCGAACCACGCCGGTTGTCCAGGCTCCGGCGGCGGCGGCAGATCGCGGGTCTGCGCGACCAGTTGCCAGGCGCGCAGGCAGAGCGCTTCATCACCCTGCGTCTGGGTCACCGCATAATGTCTGCTGTGTGGTTGCCACTCCATCCGTACCAGACATTGCTGACCGGCGTAACGCGCCGCATCGCTGAACTGCCGGTTCAGTACTGGCTGCATTTGATTAGTCCAGTGACAGGATTGGCTGTCTGGATCTTTCGACGGCTGACAAAGGTTTGCCACGCTATCCCGTTGCTTTGCCACAGGATGCTGACAGGCGCTGAGCGATATTGCAATAATCACCCCCGGCAACATTTTCATCGTTATATTAATTAAATTCATTTAACTGGCCAACTTTCCTTAAAGATCTTCCGGTCTGCTGCCGACAGTCTACAGACCGGCATCATGAATGCTATGGCATTACTCCGACTGTCGATAGAACCAGAATTTACCGCCATGGCGCGGGTTACATCTCTTTCACTTCATGGATTAGAAATGCAGAAAAAATATGCCTTTGCGGCACTCTCCCTGTTAACGGCCTCGCTCATCAGCGGCTGCGCCACTGAATCTTCCCGCGCTATTCAGGCCCCCCAGGTTCGCGCGGCCAGCCAGCCGGTTTATCAGGGCGTGCGCAGCCCGATTGCGGTGGGTCAGTTTGATAACCGCACCTCCTATATGAACGGCATTTTCTCTGATGGTGTCGATCGGCTGGGCAATCAGTCAAAAACCATTCTGATTACCCATCTGCAGCAGACCAACCGGTTCAGCGTGCTGGATCGCAGCAACCTGAAAGAGCTGCAGCAGGAGTCGGACTTCAAACGCAGCCAGCAGAATATCAAAGGCGCGAACTTCATCATCACCGGTGATATCACCGAGTTTGGCCGCAAAGAAGTGGGCGATCAGCAGCTGTGGGGCATTCTGGGCCGCGGCAAAACGCAGATCGCCTATGCCAAAGTGAATCTGAACGTAGTGGATGTCACCACCTCAGAGGTGGTCTACAGCACCCAGGGCGCGGGCGAGTATCAGCTCTCCGCACGTGAGGTCATCGGCTTTGGTGGCACCAGCAGCTATGACTCAACGCTGAACGGCAAAGTGATGGATCTGGCGATTCGCGAAGCGGTCGATCATTTAGTGGATGGAATCAACAACGGCGCATGGCGTCCGGCTAAATAAGGAAGCAGTAAATGAAGATGATGACACTGAGCAGCCTGCTGATTGCAGCGGCGTTGCTGGCAGGCTGTGCGCCAAAAGCGCCGAAAACGATCTATTACTGGGGCGATTATCAGCAGCAGGTTTACAGTTACTATCAGCCGGGCAGCGATCCGCTGAAGCAGATCGATGCGCTGAATCTGGACATTGAAAAAGCCCGTGCCGTTAACCAGCCGGTTGCGCCTGGCCTGCACGCCCAGCTTGGTCTGCTCTATGCCAAAACCGGCGATACCAATAAAGCCTTTGGTCAGTTTGCCACCGAGAAGCAGCTGTTTCCCGAATCGGCACCTTACATGGATTTTCTGATGAGTAAAAAACAAGGAGTGGTACGGTGAAAAAACTGATTGCCCTCGGCGGCGTGCTGATGATGCTGCTGCTGACCGGTTGTGCGACGAAAAAACCGTATGACTACAGTGCGTTCCGTGCCAGCAAGCCCGCCTCGATTCTGGTGCTGCCGGCCGATAACACCTCGCCGGATATCAATGCCGCGCACAGTCTGACCTCGCTGGTGACGCGCCCGCTGGCCGAAGCCGGTTACTACGTCTTCCCGGTGGCAGTGGTTGAAGAGACCTTTCAGCAGAATGGCCTGACCAGTGCCAGTGACGCCCAGGCCGTCAGCGCGAAGCGTCTGAATGAGATTTTCCACGCCGACAGCGCGCTCTATATCTCGATCAGCGAATATGGCAGCAGCTATCGGGTCATTGACAGCGTGACGATCGTGACCGCCAAAGCACGGCTGGTGGATCTGCGCAGCGGCAAAGAGATCTGGCAGGGTAAGGCCAGTGCCAGC
Organism: Pantoea agglomerans NBRC 102470; assembly: GCF_001598475.1. Lineage (GTDB taxonomy): Bacteria > Pseudomonadota > Gammaproteobacteria > Enterobacterales > Enterobacteriaceae > Pantoea > Pantoea agglomerans. Next base: position 382,259 of record NZ_BCZA01000003.1, on the reverse strand, counting down.
GACAGTGAAAATGGCAACAACAACAACGGTGGACTGGTCGGCATGCTGGTCAGTGCGGCGATCAAACAGATTGCCAGCAACGTGACTGATAAAGCGCACACCGTGGCCGGACTGACCAGCAATCGTCTGCTGGCACAGAACGAGCAGGGCGGGTTACTCACCGGCCCTCGCTACAAGCTCGTCAGCACCCGCTGATTGCACGTAAACGGGCGCTGCGGCGCCCGTTATCCCTGCGGCAGTTCCAGCTGGCTGTAACCCAGCCCATTCATCTTGCGTACTTTAATCTGAACCGGAATGCGCTCTTTCATCGCTTCCACGTGGCTGATCACCCCAATGGTTTTGCCACTGGCGTTGAGTGCATCGAGTGCGTCCAGCGCGGTGTCGAGCGTCTGCGCATCCAGCGTGCCAAAACCCTCATCCAGAAACAGCGATTCGATGCGCGTTTTGTGGCTGACCAGATCCGACAACGCCAGCGCCAGCGCCAGACTCACCAGGAAGCTCTCACCACCCGACAGCGTGCGGGTATCGCGCGCCGCATCGGCCTGCCAGGTATCGACCACATCCAGCTCCAGCAGATCCTGCGCCCGTCGCTGCAGCAGATAGCGGCCATGCAGCCGATCGAGCTGACGGTTAGCCAGGGCCACCAGGTGATCCAGCGTTAAGCCCTGGGCGAAGCGCCGGAATTTATCGCCGCTGGCGGAGCCAATCAGATCGTTGAGCAGGCTCCACTGCGCCAGCGTCACACCATCCTGTTCAATCTGTGTCATCAGGTTCTGCTGGCGCACACGAAGGCTGGCATCGCTCTGTAGCTGCTGCTGAATCTGACCCTGCTGGCTGGCGTTGTCGCGCAGTGCCAGCCGTAACTGCTCCAGCTGCTGCGCCAGCGCCTCGGCGGATTCCGGCATCGCAGCGGGTTTCGTCTGCTGATGGAGACTGAGCCGCTGACGCAGATCCGCCAGTCGCGCCTGCTGCTGCTGGCATTGCTGATCGAGCTGCTGCAACTGCTGACGCAGTTGCACTGCGGTCTGCTCATCCAGCAGCGCCGCGCGCAGGCTGGCTTCATCCGCGAATCCGGCGCTCTCCAGTGCCTGCTGCAGCGCGCTTTCCGCCTCTGCCAGTTTGCTATTGAGAGTCTGCCGCTGATTTTCCAGTCCCGAAAGCTCACCCTGCAGGCGACTGACCTCGGCCTGCGCCTGTTGCAGGGCCGTGAGCTGCTGTGCCAGTTGTTCATCAGCCTGCTGAACGCGGGCCTGCATCTGCTGACGGGCGTGGGTGACCTCGCGGTCGCCAAACAGCGCCTGACGGGCACGGCGCATCTCGCTGAGCTGCGTCTGGCGCTGGTTTTGCTGCTGCTGACGAGTGGTGAGCTGCTGCTGCTCCAGTTCTGCCTGCTGTTGCAGGGCAGTGAGCTGGGTTTCCCCCTTTAACAGCTGCGGTTGCAGGTTAGCGAGCAACCGCTCACTTTCCTGCCAGCGCTCCCAGCGCCGCTGCTGTTCTGTCAGCCATGCATCGCGATGGGCGGCGTCGGGCAGGGCAAGGTTGTGTGCACTGAACTGCTGCTCCAGACGACTCTGCAATTGCGCCATGGCCTGCTGTTCCTGCTGCTGACGCTGTTGCAGCGCATCCAGCGCCTGTTGCAGGCTGGACAGCGACTGCTGCGCCAGCTGTTCTGCCTGCAAATGCTGCTGCCAGGCCTGTGACTGCTGAAGATAGTAATCTTTTGCGGCCTGACGCGCCTGTTCGGCGGCTTCCTGCGCCTGTCGCTGTTGCTCAAGCTGGCTTTCACGTTCGCTTTGCTGCTGCTCCCACGCGGTTAAGGCATCCCGATCGGCGAGCGGGAAGGTAAGTGCCAGCTCACTGCTCAGCGTCTGCCATTGCTGCTCAAGCCGATCGAGCTGTTGCTGCATCTCCGCGATCTCATCGCGCAGGGTCTGCTGCTGCACGGCTGACTGTTTCAGCTGTTCGCTTTTTGCCGTGCCCGCTTCGCGCAATGCCTCGGTTTGTTGTTGCAGTGCAGCCCGGCGCTGCTGGTTAGCACTTACTTCCAGCGTGCTGTAGGCCTCAACGGCGGGATGCGTGCAGGAGCCGCACAGCGGACAGGGCTGATCGGCGGCGAGCCGGGCGCGGTAATCGCTGAGATCGACAATCTGCTGCTCCAGCGCGCAGATTTTTTCGACATCATCCAGCTGCTGTTTTTCGCGTTTCCACGTCTCGCGCAGGGCCTGGAGTTCCGCTTCACTCTGCTGATGCGCTTTTGCGAGCGCGATAAGCCGCTGCTGGCGCTGGCCCAGCTGCTGGTGCAGCGGCTGCCACTGGGTTGAAAGCAGCAGCAGTTGCTGACGCGCCGGACGGCTGTTCTGCAACTGGCTTAATGCCTGACGCAGTGCGGCAGGCGGATGCTGTTCCTGTAGCGAAGTTAGTACTTGCTCCGCCTGCGAGAGCGCCTGGCGGGCCTGTTGCTCCGCCTGCTGGCGCGGGAGCGCCTGTTCTGCCTGCTGCTGCTGTTCCGCCTGCTGGGCAGCGATCTGTCGCTGCTGCTGCTCGCGCTGTTGCGCCAGTCCGGCCAGGGTCGCTTCACGCTGCGCCAGCAGGGCAAAGTTCTCCTGCCACACCGGCAGCGAAGCGCCCCATTGGGCGAGATCGGCAAGCTGCTGGCGTAACTGATGCTGTTCGGCAATCGCCTGCTGCCATGTCTCAACCTGGCGCTTCTGCTCTGCCAGGCTGGCCTGTGTCTGATCAGCATGCTGCTGCTGTCGGGCGTTTTCCTGCTGCTGCTCCGCAAGCTGCTGCTGCAGTGCGCTGATCCGCTGATCCAGCGGCAGCACCTGTTCTGTCAGCAGACTTTCCTGCTGCTGCTGTTCCTGCAGCGCCTGCTGGCGGGCACTCTGGGTGGCCGCGTAGTGCTGCTGATGCTGCTGCTGTTGGCTCTGCGCCTGCTGCTGCGCCGCCGTGAGTTGCTGACAGCGGCTCACGACCTGCTGCTGTTCGGTGCGTAACGCGTCGCGCTGCTGCAGTTTTACCCGCAGCTTTTCAGCCGGTTCGCTGCGTGCCAGCCGCTGACGATCGGCCTCTGCCGCCTGGGATGCAGCCTGGGCCTGCTGCAGCGCGACGTCAGCCTGCGCATTTTCCTGCTGTAACTGCTGCGCCTGCTGTTGCCACTGCTGCTGTTGCTGCGCCTGCTGATAGTGCGCGCTGAGCTGCTGTTCCGCATCGGTCAGATCGGTGAGCTGCTGTTGCAGCGCGGCGCGTGCGTCGCTATCCAGCAGCGCCATCGCTCCCGCCTGGCTGCGCAGCAGATCCAGCTGGGTTTTTGCCTCTTTGTGGCGCTCGTAGATGGCGGCGGAAATCAGACCGTAAATTTCGGTGCCGGTCAGCTCCTCAAGCAGTTCCGCGCGCTCACTGGCTTTGGCGTTGAGAAAGGCGGCGAACTGGCCTTGTGACAGCATCATCGAGCGGGTAAACCTTTCGAAATCGAGTCCGGAGAGGGTTTCGATCAGCTTCAGCTTGTCACCGACTTTATCGGCAACAATAGTGTTGTCAGCGCAGCGTGCCAGCTCAACGCGCGGCGCCTGAAGTTTGCCGTCAGCAGTGCCGCGCGCGCGGTTCTGGCTCCAGAAGGCGCGCCAGTCTTCTCCTTTGATCTCAAACTCCACCTCGGCCAGACATTCGGCACAGTCGCGGGTCATCAGCGCATTCTGGCTCTGGGAAATCGCGCCCAGGCGCGGTGTCTGGTGATAGAGCGCCAGGCAGATGGCGTCCAGCAGGGTGGTTTTACCGGCGCCGGTGGCACCGGTAATGGCGAACAGGCCGTTGCTGGCGAAAGGTTCGGCGCGAAAATCGATGAACCATTCACCGCGCAGGGCATTGAGGTTTTTGAACCGTAGCGTGAGGATCTTCATTGGGTCTCTTCCATGGCGGCCAGCGTCTGGCGGAACAGGGTCGTCATCTCGGCGATTTGCTCTGGTTGCAGCTCCTCATCCAGCGCCAGCCGGCGGGCAAAGACCTCCTCCACCTTCAGCTCACTCAGGGTTTCGTTGTCGAGCCGCGCCAGGCTCTGTTGTCGCTGTTCACGGCTGCGGCGGAGCAACAGGACTTCGACCGGCAGCGTGGCGGTCAGGGTTTCTACCTGACGCTGCAGATCGCTGAGGTACTCCTGGGTGGTGACTTCGATGTCGAGCCAGGTCGGCTTCTCCTGCTCTGCCGTGCTGAAGGCATTTAACTGTTCTGCAATCTGCGCCAGCGATCCTTTCAGCACCCGCATCGGCTGCGCCTGTGGCACCACCAGCGGCGTGACTGATTGCAGGCCGCTGGTGGTGAGTTCCAGCAGGAAGACGCTTTTTTCTGTGCCCAGCTCGTCAAAGCTCAGCGGAATCGGTGAGCCGCTGTAGCGGATATGCTCGCTGCCCGCGACGCGCTGGGCGCGATGAATATGCCCCAGTGCGATATAGTCAGCCGCGGGAAACGCGCTGGCCGGGAAGGCATCCAGCGTCCCGATATAGATGTCGCGCACCGAATCGCTCTGGCTGACGCCGACGGTGGTGAGATGGCCGGTGGCGATAATCGGCAGTGCATGGCCCAGCGCCTGGGCGGCGGTGAATCGCTGCTGATAGTGGTGGGCGATCGCTTCCAGCAGCGAGGTCTGCTTGTCGCGTCCCGACTGACCCGCCCGGCTGCGCAGGATATCGCGCGGCCGCAGATAGGGAATCGCACACAGCAGCGCGCCCGGCTCGCCCTGGCGGGTGTTGAGCAGCAGCACATCATCCTTCTCCTGCGGGGTGGCGATCACCCGGGTATTGAGACAGGCGAGCAGCTCACGCGACTCATTCAGCGTGGCAACGGAATCGTGGTTGCCCGCCAGCACAATCAACTGACAGCCGCTGGGCTGCAGCGCCACCACAAAGCGGTTGAACATTTCGCGGGCGTAGCTGGGCGGTGTACCGGTATCAAACAGATCGCCTGCGATGATCAACGCATCCACCTGATGCTGTTCAATCTGGATCAACAGCCAGTCGAGAAATGCCTGATGTTCGGCTGCCCGACTTTTGTTGTAGAAGAACTGCCCCAGATGCCAGTCCGCAGTATGAATGATGCGCATGATGAGTCCCTGCCGTTGTGATTCGCCCGGCGATTATACTGGCTCTGCGGCCAAAGCAAAAAATTGTCGCTGCGCTGTCATAAATGATTACCAGTGAGGTTACAGGCAGGTTATGTTTTTCATAAAAGTGTCACAAATCTGACGCATAATGGCGCCGCGAATCTCAGTGACATCCGTCATAATCAGCAGGAGTAATAATGGCTAAGCGCATTTTGGTTGTGGAGGATGAAGCCCCCATCCGTGAAATGTTGTGTTTTGTTCTGGAGCAGAACGACTATCAGCCAATCGAGGCGGAAGATTATGACAGCGCCGTTGGCAAGCTGATTGAACCCTGGCCCGATCTGATTTTGCTGGACTGGATGTTACCCGGTGGCAGCGGTATTCAGTTTATCAAACATCTGAAACGCGAGGCGATGACACGCGATATCCCGGTGATGATGCTCACCGCGCGCGGCGAAGAGGAGGATCGGGTGCGCGGCCTGGAAGTGGGTGCCGATGATTACATTACCAAGCCCTTTTCACCTAAAGAGCTGATGGCGAGGATCAAAGCGGTGATGCGCCGTATTTCGCCGATGGCCGTGGAAGAGGTGATTGAGATGCAGGGGCTGAGTCTGGATCCCTCCTCACATCGCGTGATGTCCGAAACCACGCCGCTGGAGATGGGTCCCACCGAATATAAGCTGCTGCACTTCTTTATGACCCACCCGGAACGCGTTTACAGCCGCGAACAGCTGCTGAACCACGTCTGGGGCACCAATGTGTATGTGGAAGATCGTACTGTCGATGTTCACATCCGCCGTTTACGTAAAGCGCTGGAAGTGTCCGGCCACGATCGCATGGTACAAACCGTTCGCGGAACAGGGTATCGTTTCTCTGCCCGCTACTAAACGGAGCCTTTACCGTGCTGGAACGCCTCTCCTGGAAGAGATTACTGACAGAACTGCTGCTGGTCTGTCTGCCCGCAGTGCTGCTGGGCCTGCTGTTCGGCGGTCTGCCCTGGTGGCTGCTGCTGAGCGTGCTGACGGTGCTGTTGTGGCATTTTCACAATCTGATGCGGCTGTCGCACTGGCTGTGGCTGGACCGCACCATGACGCCACCAGCCGGGCGTGCCAGCTGGGAACCGCTGTTTTATGGTCTTTACCAGATGCAGCTCCGCAACCGGCGGCGGCGGCGTGAACTGGGCAATCTGATTAAGCGTTTCCGCAGCGGTGCCGAGTCGCTGCCGGATGCGGTGATCCTGACTACCGAAGAGGGCACCATTTTCTGGTGTAACGGCCTGGCGCAGCAGCACCTGGGTCTGCGCTGGCCGGAAGATAATGGCCAGAACATCCTCAATCTGCTCCGTTATCCGGAGTTCTCCCGCTATCTTCGCCAGCGCGATTTCGACAAGCCGCTGACGCTGGTGCTGAACAACAAACTTCACATGGAGTTCCGCGTCATGCCCTACAGCGAAGGGCAGTGGCTGCTGGTGGCGCGTGATGTCACGCAGATGCATCAGCTGGAAGGGGCGCGCCGCAACTTCTTTGCCAACGTCAGCCATGAATTGCGCACACCGCTCACGGTGCTGCAGGGCTACCTGGAGATGATGAACGACTCGGTGATGAGCGAGCCTTCGCGCAGCAAAGCGCTGCACACCATGTCGGAGCAGACGCGCCGCATGGACAGCCTGGTCAAACAGCTGCTGACGCTGTCGCGCATTGAAGCCGCGCCCGCAATCGATCTGAAAGAGAAGGTCGATGTGCCGGTGATGCTGAAACTGCTGCAGCATGAGGCGGCAACGCTGAGTGGCGGCCGTCACGACATCCACTTCCATACCGATCCCCATCTGAAAGTGTTCGGCAACGATGAACAGCTGCGCAGCGCCATCTCCAATCTGGTTTACAACGCGGTAAACCACACACCGGATGGCACGCGAATTGATATCAGCTGGCTGCGCGGCAAACAGGGGGCCATTTTCCGGGTGTGCGATAACGGGCCGGGCATCGCCTCAGAACATATTCCGCGTCTTACCGAGCGTTTCTACCGGGTCGATAAAGCGCGTTCGCGTGCGACCGGCGGCAGCGGGCTGGGGCTGGCGATAGTGAAACATGCTCTGAGCCACCATAACGCCCGGCTCGATATCACCAGCGTGCCGCACAAGGAAACCTGTTTTACCTTTACGCTGCCAGCGAGGTTGATTGTCAGCAGCGTGATGCAGGAGAATGCCGTTCATTAATTGCTGCCGGATCTCCCTGATGCGCATCCTTCTTTTGTTGATCGTTACTCTGCTGCCGGGCCTGGCACTGGCCCAGCCCGGCGCGCTCTCCGGCAATCTCAGCAGCGTCGGATCCGATACGCTGGGCTATCTGATGACGCTGTGGGGCGAAGATTTCAGTCGCCAGGCGCCGGGCGTCAATGTCCAGGTTCAGGCCTCCGGCTCTTCTACTGCGCCGACCGCGCTGGCGGCGGGTGCAGCACAACTCGGTCCGATGAGCCGCCCGATGCAGGCAGATGAACGCCAGGCCTTTGAGGCGCGCTACGGCTATCCGCCGCTGGCGGTTCCGGTGGCTATGGATGCGCTGGTGGTAGTGGTGAATCAGCGCAATCCGCTACAGCAGATTGAACCGCGACAGCTCGATGCCATCTTCTCGATTACCCGTCTGTGTGGCGCACACAGCGTGCCGCTGCGCTGGGGCGATCTCGGCTTAACCGGCGCGCAGTGGAGCAAACGGCCGATTCAGCGCTATGGACGTAACTCCGCCTCCGGCACATGGGGTTTCTTCAAGCAGCAGGCGCTGTGCAAAGGTGATTTTCGCAGCGACGTGGCGGAGTTTCCCGGCTCGGCCGCAGTGGTGCAGGCGGTGGCCGGTAATTCACGCAGCATCGGCTACGCCAGTTTTGGCTTTCATCTCAGCGGCGTAAAAATGCTGGCGGTGATGAATGATCAGGGGCAGGCGATTACCCCGGATGCCGAGGCCATCCGCAGTGGCCGCTATCCCTGGGCGCGCCCGCTCTATCTCTATGTGAATAAAGCGCCCGGCAAACCTTTGCCGCCGCTGGTGGCCGCGTTTCTGCAGCAGGTACTTTCGGCACAGGGACAGCGGCGGGTCAGCGAAGCGGGCTATCTGCCGCTCTCTGACAGTCAGATGACGCAGGCGCGCGCCGCGCTGCGTTAATCCCCCGGACGTGAATTTTTTTCATCATCACTGAATTTTCTTCAGTTGCAGAAGAAAGCCGCTCATGCCACTCTGTGTTCAGACATGTAGCCATCCAGATGGCTATTTATATCGGGATGCAACTATTTCCTGCCGTCATTACCGGCAGGAGAGACAGGAGTGATCATGCAAAGAGAAACCGCCCCGTTCCGTGCCGATACCGTTGGCAGCTTTCTGCGTCCCACCGCCATTAAGCAGGCGCGCGAACAGTTTGCAGCCGGAGAGATTGATGCGGCGGCCCTGCGCCAGGTTGAAGATGAGGCGATTCGCGATGTGGTGGCGAAACAGCGGGAAAATGGCCTGAAAGTGGTCACTGATGGCGAGTTTCGTCGCGGCTGGTGGCACTTCGACTTTTTCTATGGCCTGAATGGCGTAGAGCGCTATGAAGCGGAGCAGGGCATTCAGTTTAATGGCGTGCAGACCAAAGCGCATGGCGTGAAAGTGGTGAGCAAACTCGGTTTCCCGGCGGATCATCCGATGCTGGCGCATTTCCGCTTCCTGCAGAGTATTGCCGGTGATGCGGTGCCGAAGATGACCATTCCCAGCCCCAGCGTGCTGCACTTCCGTGGTGGCCGTAAGGTGATCGACGCGGAAGTCTATCCCGATCTGGCAGACTACTTCGACGATCTGGCGCAGACCTACAAAGCGGCTATTCAGGCGTTTTATGACGCGGGCTGCCGCTATCTGCAACTGGATGATACCGTCTGGGCTTACCTCTGTTCTGAAGATCAGAAGCGTGATATCCGTGCGCGTGGCGACGATCCTGACCAGCTGGCACAGACTTATGCTCAGGTGTTGAATAAAGCGCTGGAAGGTAAACCTGCCGATCTGACCGTGGGTCTGCATGTCTGTCGCGGCAACTTCCGCTCAACCTGGATCTCTGAAGGCGGCTATGGGCCGGTCGCAGAAATCCTGTTCGGCAGCGTCAACGTGGATGCCTTCTTCCTGGAGTATGACAACGCCCGTTCCGGCGGTTTTGAACCACTGCGTTACATTAAGCCAGGTCATCAGCAGGTGGTGCTGGGTCTGATTACGACCAAAGTGGGAGAACTGGAGGATCCGGCGCAGGTGAAAAACCGGCTGGAAGAGGCGGCGCAGTATGTCAGCCTGGATCAAATCTGCCTCAGTCCGCAGTGTGGTTTTGCCTCAACCGAAGAGGGCAACAGCCTGACCGAAGCGCAGCAGTGGCAGAAGATTCGCTTAGTGGTCGATATCGCGAATCAGGTCTGGTAGTGCTGTAACGTTGTGCAGACAGGCGCGTAAAACGCGCCTTTTGTGTATCTTCAGGCCCGTTTATGCGGGGATTTCTCGCGCTCTGTCTATTATTTAGGCACATCATCTTGTGTGCCTGCTGCAAAAATTAACGCTATCCACTGCCTTTTGAAAAAATGGCGGCATAACCTTCTGGTTTTCCGATCCCGTATTGCCTTTCACCGCTATAAACGTTTTACTTAGCGCCGTTGTCGATCCATCCCTCTGTGAACAGAATAAAAGCAGCTCAAATCACCTGTGCTTTACCCTGCGACGAGCATAATGCGCTGACATTGTCAGCCTGGTCGCGGTTTACACGCAGCGAGGGGACAACACTAACCCAACTTCCACCGCAACATCAGTGACAGGCCGTATGACACATCGTTTAACTTCGAAGGACATTCTCGCGCTGGGCTTTATGACATTCGCCCTGTTTGTTGGCGCGGGCAACATCATTTTCCCGCCCATGGTCGGTATTCAGTCTGGCGAACACGTCTGGACTGCCGCGATTGGTTTTCTGATTACCGCAGTCGGTCTGCCCGTGATGACCGTGATCGCGCTGGCCCGCGTCGGCGGCGGCGTGGATGCGCTCAGCACCCCGATTGGCAAGGTCGCTGGCATCGTGCTGGCCACCGTTTGCTATCTGGCTGTCGGGCCGCTGTTTGCCACACCGCGTACGGCCACGGTCTCGTTTGAGATGGGTATTGCCCCGCTGACCGGTGATGGCGCGCTGCCGCTGTTTATCTATAGCCTGATTTACTTCACGCTGGTGATTGGCGTATCGCTCTATCCCGGCAAGCTACTCGACACGGTAGGGCACTTCCTTGCGCCATTAAAAATTATTGCGCTGACCGTGCTGGGCGTTGCTGCCCTGGTGTGGCCTGCTGGCGGCACGGTTCCGGCTACCGCTGATTATCAGCGTGCGGCCTTCTCCAGCGGTTTCGTCAATGGCTATCTGACCATGGATACGCTGGGCGCGCTGGTATTTGGCATCGTAATTGTCAACGCCGCCCGTTCGCGTGGCGTCGATAATGCCGCGCTGCTGACCCGTTATACCGTGCTGGCAGGGTTAATCGCCGGTCTGGGCCTGACGCTGGTCTACCTATGCCTGTTTAAGCTGGGCGCGGGCAGCGGTGCGCTGGTGGATCAAAACGCTAACGGCGCAGCGATTCTGCACGCGTATGTTCAGCACACCTTTGGCAACATGGGCAGCTTCTTCCTTGCCGCGCTGATCTTCGTCGCCTGTATGGTGACCGCCGTAGGCCTGACCTGTGCCTGTGCGGAATTTTTTGCGCAATACCTGCCGTTATCGTATAAAACGCTGGTGTTTATTCTGGGTCTGTTCTCCATGGTGGTGTCGAATCTCGGCCTGAGCCACCTGATTCAGATTTCCATCCCGGTACTGACGGCAATTTATCCGCCCTGTATCGTGCTGGTGGTGCTGAGTTTCACCCTCAACTGGTGGAATAAGAGCAGCCGGATTATCGCGCCAGCCATGTTAATCAGCTTGCTGTTCGGTATTGTTGATGCGATTAAAACCACCGGGTTTAAAGATTTGCTGCCCGCTTTCAGTCAGCATCTGCCGCTGGCCGATCAGGGTCTCGCCTGGTTGCCGCCGTCGCTGGTGATGCTGCTGATTGCCGCTGTTGTTGATCGGGTGAAAGGGCCGGAACAGGTGACCGTTCACTCGTAGCAGAGAGCACTGATTTTTCTTTAACCACGGGCCTGCCCGTGGTTTTTTCATTTCACAGGTACAGGTTGTTATGCAAGAAACCAACAAGCTCAAACGCGGACTGAGCACGCGCCACATCCGCTTTATGGCGCTGGGATCGGCGATTGGCACCGGGCTATTCTACGGTTCCGCTGACGCGATAAAAATGGCCGGACCGAGCGTGCTGCTCGCCTATATCATCGGCGGGGCAGTGGCTTACATCATCATGCGTGCACTGGGTGAGATGTCCGTTAACAATCCTCAGGCCAGCTCCTTCTCACGTTACGCGCAGGACTATCTTGGGCCGATGGCAGGCTACATCACCGGCTGGACGTACTGTTTTGAAATCCTGATCGTGGCGATTGCGGATGTCACCGCGTTCGGCATCTATATGGGCGTCTGGTTCCCTGAGGTGCCGCACTGGATTTGGGTGCTGAGCGTGGTGCTGATCATCGGTGCCGTCAATCTGATGAGCGTGAAGGTGTTCGGCGAAGTGGAGTTCTGGTTCTCCTTCTTCAAAGTCGCCACCATTATCGTGATGATTCTGGCCGGTTTCGGCATGATCATCTGGGGGCTCGGCAACGGCGGCCAGCCGACCGGCATCCACAATCTCTGGACTAATGGCGGCTTCTTTGCGCACGGCGTAGTCGGTATGCTGCTGTCGCTGCAGATGGTGATGTTTGCCTATGGTGGCATCGAAATCATCGGTATCACCGCCGGTGAAGCGAAAGATCCGGAGAAGTCGATTCCGCGCGCCATCAACTCGGTGCCGTGGCGCATTCTGGTGTTCTACGTCGGCACGCTGTTTGTGATTATGTCGATCTACCCGTGGAATCAGGTGGGCACCTCGGGCAGCCCGTTTGTGCTGACCTTCCAGCATCTGGGCATTGCGGCGGCCGCCTCTATCCTCAATTTCGTGGTGCTGACCGCGTCACTCTCGGCGATTAACAGCGATGTGTTTGGCGTGGGCCGCATGCTGCACGGGATGGCGCAGCAGGGACATGCGCCGAAGGTCTTTATGAAGGTCTCTTCGCGCGGGATTCCGTGGGTGACGGTAGTCGTGATGATGTTCGCCATGCTGATTGCGGTTTATCTCAACTACCTGATGCCGGAAAAAGTCTTCCTGGTGATCGCCTCGCTGGCGACCTTTGCAACGGTGTGGGTCTGGATCATGATTCTGCTGTCGCAGATCGCGTTCCGTCGCAAAATTGGTAAAGAGGCCGCCAGTAAGCTGCAGTTTGCGCTGCCAGGCGGCAGCTGGACTGCTGGCGTCGGCGTAGCCTTCCTCTGCTTTATTATCGGTCTGATTGGTTATTTCCCCGATACCCGCATTTCCCTCTATGTCGGTATGGTGTGGATAGTGGTGCTGCTGCTGGGCTATAAGCTGGTTCGTAAACCCCGCTAATCTCCTGTTCTGCTCTCTCATTCGTGGGGGAGCAGAACACGCTATTTCCCGCGCTTTTATATTCCTGCTCATCTGATTATTTATGTGACCCAATCCACAATATGGAATCCTGTTATCAGGAGCAAAACGCCTGCCTGCGAAATAAGTTTATGTCCCGGTTTATATCCATGAATGCGTATTTTAATTGGCAGTGAATGTGGCGGATAGTGATAACCGGGCAGAAAGCGATAAGGGAGATTCAGAGAAGTGAGCGTGCAGTCACACAGGCGCTGGCGGGCAGCAGTAGCGGGGCGTGTAAGAAATAAAAAACGGCGAAACCAGTCGCCGAAATACTCAAGAATTACAGGAAAATAGTTAATAAAGGGATGATTGACGGGTCTATCGTAAAACAAAACGAGTGGCGCTGATAGTCAGGCGATTTAAATAAGAAAAGGTCGGAATGGCGTTAATTAACAGCGGTTAACATTATTCAGGCCGCGTTGATGCTGCGGCCTGAATTTGATTAGCCACGGACTCAGGGCAATATAACCGAAACCGGCAGCACAGCGCTGTTATCCAGCTTTTTCCGAAGCTGAGTCAGCGTGGATTGATAAGGGCAGAGCACGCCGACATCGGTGATTCTGCAGTCTTGCTGATGCCACTCCTGACGTAATAACGGATGTTTATCATCAATCGGTTGTAACTGACGAATCCCATCCAGACTCTGCGCCTGGAAATAGAGCCGCAAAAAACGTTCGCCGCTGTGGGTGTCGCGCCAGCGCTCCAGCACCAGACTACTGCCCGGTGGAATGTTGCCGCGTGAATAGCCTGGCAACTGCCAGCTAAAGCCCATCAGGGTGCGCACCATCGCAATATTGGTGTCATGTGCCACCAGAATCAGCCAGCGGCCCGGCGCGCTATCGGAAGCAATCGCCTCCAGCAGGGCGTTGAGCAATATTGAGCCACGGCGCTGTGCCTGATAGAGCACGTCGTTGCTGAGATCGTAGTTTGCGGTCAGCAGCGGCAGCAGCGTGGTGATCTGCGCGGCCGAGGTGATGTGTCCCCAGGCGAGCTGGTCCAACGGCAGGTTTTCGCTGTAGCCCAGTCGCAGCGTCTCCACCATGCTTGCCATCACACTCAGCCCGTAAACGTATGTGTTGCCGTTACGGGTTTGCCGGAACGACCAGGGCGCATCAAAGAGGGGGCAGTCAGTAGCTGGCGGGCAGACGGCGGCTTTCAGCTGCTGAATGGCGGGTTGCAACTGCTGTTGCAGCCGCGCCAGATCGCCCGCTTTCTGCTGCTTAGCCGCCAGCTCCTGAGCAGGATCGCTCTGGGTGATCGTCAGCTTTTCACTCTGGAACAGGGGATCGACATCGCCCGCTACGTGATGCACCGGCACGCCGCAGCCGGGAAAGGCCCCGTCAGTCAGCGCTGCGGCCGTGGCACGGGTGCGCTGCAGCGGACTGGCGCGCACGTAGACCTGTGCCGCATCAGGACAGCCCGCGCCCAGCAGGCCGAGCTGGCGATAGTGCTCGCCTTCCCAGCGTCCTTTATTGACCACCGCGCTGTAGCCATGACCGGTCAGCTCGCCATCGGCGCTGGTCCACTGCGTCCAGGGTTGCTGGCTGGCGGCTTCAATCTCTTTGCGATTGCCGGGGGTGGGCGGACGGACACCGTGACGGCTCAGTTCGACCACCTTCTCCAGCTGGTAATCCGCCGCCTGTGACGCCGGACTTAACAGCCAGAGAGAACAGAGGATCAGCGCGCAGCGGTACAGGCCTGGCAGCGTCATTTACTCCTCCAGCGCGCGATTACCGGTCAGCGCTTTGATTTTTGGATAAAGAGTCGCATTGGCCAGCAACACCGGGTTGCCGTTTTTTAGCCCCTCGTTGCGCAGATAATCATTAGTGACGCCGCCCGCTTCGCGCATCAGGACGATGCCCGGCAGACTATCCCAGGGATGCATATGCGCTTCATAGTAGCCAATCAGTCGCCCGGCGGCCGCCCAGGCGCTGGTCAGCGCGCCAGAACCGATGCGAATAAACATGCCACCCTGTTCAGTTAAGCCGCTAATCAGGCGCGAGACGCTTTCGGCAGGGGTGCGACTGGAGTTGCTGATGCCGAGCAAACCCTCGTTGAGATGCGTCGCGCTATGAACCTGCAAACGGCTCTCATTAACCCACGCACCCTGACCTGCTCGTGCGTGAAACAGCTCCTGATGATTGGGATCGCAGACCACGCCGATTACCGGTTCGCCGTCACAGACCACCGCCAGCGAGACGCACCAGTTAGGCAGGCCGTTGACGAAGCAGGCGGTGCCGTCGATGGGATCGACCACCCAGATAAAGGGCGCGCCCTGAACCTCACCACCGCTCTCTTCGCCATAGACAGCATCGTCAGGAAAGCGCTCAGCGATTAATGTCTTAATCAATGCCTCAACGTTACGATCAGCCTCGCTGACCACGTCCTGCAAATCCCTTTTGTGTTCCACCACCAGTGTCTGACGCTGCTGATACCACGAATAAGCCCGGCTGGCCGCCGCACGGGCGATGTCGCAGGCGTAACGGTAACGCGCGTCAATTTCAGAATGCGAAGCGGATGACATCTTTTCCTCTTATGTCTTTTGGTCAAAACGAACGGAAGGCACGCCTGAACAGGCGGTCTGGCTGTGATATTTACTTAACTATTGTTAAGAAAGGCTTCATTAAGCCGCAGATAGGCAGCAATGGCAAGATGGTGCAGGGCCGGGTGAGGCGCTTTCCCGGCGGGCGAAAGCTGGCGTCCGCCAGCCCGGCAGCAGAGGATCGGGTTTTACAGGGTTCTGCTGGTCGCCAGCGCCATTAAACGCGGATAAAAAACAAAAAACAGCGCTTCCAGCTGATCATAGTGTTGCGTGAAATCGTGGTAGGAGTCGCGCAGGGCTGCCAGGCGTGGACGGCGGCTGGCCATGCCGTGCAGCACCCGCTCCAGCCGCGCGGGCTGGGCATAATGCTCAAACCAGCGCTCGCGCCACATCACCGCGTTGAGTTCCTGAAACTCGATGGGGGTGTCTGCCAGTTGCGGCATGATTTCACGTTCGGCGGCGGCAGAAAAGTGCACCAGCGTCTGGCCGGGCGTGAAGTGCTGCCAGTGCCGGGCCAGAAAATGGTCCCAGATGACGTCCAGCGTAATGGGTGCCACGCGATAGGTTTCGGCACGGAACAGCTGACGGGCGCTGCGCACTTCCGGCAGCGCATCGGTCATCACATCGAGACGACGGTGCATCAGAATGCCGTCCGCGACGGGCGCAGACCAGTGCTGGTGCGGGTTGCCACGCACAAAATCGGCCATTAAATTGCCGAGTAAGGAGCTGTCGGCCAGCTTAGCCAGATGGAGATGAGCAAGAAAGTTCATGCCGCATTATAGGCTGAACTGCCTTTGCGCAGCCAGTTGTTCAGAATTGGTCTATTTTCCGCTAAACTGTGCCGCCTGTTTTTGCCTGAGAAAGAACTCTTTCATGCGTGTCGCCGATTTTGCTTTTGAACTGCCCGAATCCCTGATTGCTCACTATCCCCAGGCGCAGCGCAGCGGCTGTCGTCTGCTGTCGCTCGAGGGTCCCAGCGGGACGCTGTCGCACGGTGTGTTCACCGACGTGCTGGATAAGCTGAATCCGGGCGATCTGCTGGTGTTCAACAACACCCGTGTGATTCCGGCGCGCGTCTTTGGCCGCAAAGCCAGTGGCGGCAAAATCGAGATGCTGGTGGAGCGGATGCTCGACGACAAGCGTGTGCTGGCCCATGTGCGCGCCTCGAAAGCGCCGAAGCCGGGAGCAGAACTGCTGCTGGGCGAAGACGAGAGCGTCAAAGCGACGATGGTGGCGCGTCACGATGCGCTGTTTGAGATTGTGTTTGATGATGAGCGCGCGGTGCTCGACATCCTCAACAGCGTCGGCCATATGCCTCTGCCGCCTTATATCGACCGTCCGGATGAAGAGGCGGATCGCGAGCTCTATCAGACGGTTTACAGTGCCCGACCGGGTGCCGTTGCGGCACCGACCGCCGGTCTGCATTTTGATGAACCGCTGCTGCAGGCGCTGAAAGAGAAGGGCATTGAGATGGCGTTTGTGACGCTGCATGTCGGTGCAGGAACCTTCCAGCCGGTGCGCGTCGACACCATCGAAGAGCATCACATGCATGCTGAATATGCCGAAGTGCCGCAGGAGGTTGTTGATGCGGTGCTGGCCTGTAAAGCACGCGGCAATAAAGTAGTCGCTGTCGGCACCACCTCTGTCCGTTCGCTGGAGAGCGCCGCCAAAGCGAGTCAGGATGCCCTGATTGCGCCGTTCTTCGACGATACCCAGATTTTTATCTATCCGGGCTATGAGTATCAGGTGATCGATGCGCTGATCACCAACTTCCATCTGCCCGAATCGACTCTGATTATGCTGGTCTCGGCGTTTGCCGGTTATCAGCACACCATGGCCGCGTACCGCGCAGCCGTGGCTGAGCAATATCGTTTCTTCAGTTATGGCGACGCGATGTTTATCAGCAAAAATCCGCAGGCGCCGCTGGAAAAAGTGGGCGACTGATTTATTAACCGATAGCCGGAATCGACTGAGAGCGACTGAAGGTTATCTGCATCGGACTGTTTCTCCGATGGAGGCTTTGTGAAATTTGAACTTGATACCACAGACGGGCGCGCACGCCGTGGCCGTCTGATTTTTGATCGCGGTGTGGTGGAAACCCCTGCGTTTATGCCTGTTGGCACCTATGGCACCGTTAAAGGCATGACGCCGGAAGAAGTGCAGGAGACCGGCGCGCAGATCATTCTGGGCAATACCTTCCACCTCTGGCTGCGTCCGGGCCAGGAGATCATGAAACTGCATGGCGATCTGCATGACTTTATGCAGTGGAAAGGGCCGATCCTGACCGACTCCGGCGGCTTCCAGGTCTTCAGCCTGGGCGACATCCGTAAAATCACCGAAGCGGGCGTGCATTTCCGTAACCCGATCAACGGCGACCCGATCTTCCTCGATCCGGAAAAATCGATGGAGATTCAGTATGACCTCGGTTCTGACATCGTGATGATTTTCGATGAATGTACGCCCTATCCGGCGGACTGGGACTACGCCAAACGCTCGATGGAGATGTCGCTGCGCTGGGCGCAACGCAGTCGTGACCGTTTTGACAGCCTGGGCAATAAAAATGCGCTATTTGGCATTATTCAGGGCTCGGTTTACGAAGATTTACGAGATGTCTCGGTGAAAGGTCTGGTAGAGATTGGCTTTGATGGGTACGCTGTGGGCGGCCTGGCGGTGGGTGAGCCTAAGCAGGACATGCACCGTATTCTTGAGCACGTCTGTCCGCAGCTTCCGCAGGATAAACCGCGTTATCTGATGGGTGTCGGCAAGCCAGAAGATCTGGTTGAGGGCGTCCGTCGCGGCGTCGATATGTTTGACTGCGTGATGCCGACCCGTAATGCCCGAAATGGTCATCTGTTTGTGACCGAGGGTGTGGTGAAAATCCGCAACGCCAGATACAAAGATGACACTGCGCCACTGGATGCGGAGTGTGATTGTTACACCTGTCGCAATTATAGCCGCGCCTACTTGTATCATCTCGACCGTTGTAACGAAATACTGGGCGCGCGTCTGAACACTATCCACAATTTGCGCTATTACCAGCGCCTGATGGCAGGTTTACGCCAGGCCATCGAAGAGGGTAAATTAGAGCGCTTTGTAAACGAGTTCTACCAACGGACGGGCAAAGAAGTTCCGCCTTTAACGTCTGATAATTCATCAATGAGGGAAATTTAATGAGCTTTTTCATTTCTGACGCCGTGGCCGCAGCAGGCGCACCGTCTCAGGGAAGTCCGTATTCTCTGGTGATCATGCTGGTGGTGTTTGGTCTGATTTTCTATTTCATGATCCTGCGTCCGCAGCAGAAACGTGCGAAAGAGCACAAGAAGCTGATGGATTCTATCTCTAAGGGTGATGAAGTGCTGACCAGCGGTGGCCTTGTAGGCCGCGTAACAAAAGTCTCTGACACGGGCTACGTAGCTATCGCGCTGAATGACACCAATGAAGTCGTCATTAAACGTGATTTCGTCGCCGCCGTGCTGCCTAAAGGCACTATCAAGGCGCTGTAATTCTTTCTTCCCTAAGGGAACTGCCGTGTTAAATCGTTATCCTTTGTGGAAGTACGTGATGCTGGTCGTCGTGATTCTCGTCGGCCTGCTCTATGCGCTTCCCAACCTGTATGGTGAGGATCCGGCCGTTCAAATCACTGGTGCGCGCGGAAGCGCCGCCAGTGAGCAGACGTTGGATCAAATTCAGTCCGCATTAAAACAAGACAATATCCAGAGCAAATCTGTTGCGCTGGAAAATGGTGCGATTACCGCGCGCTTCAATAATACGGATGTGCAGTTACGCGCCCGTGAAGCGATCATGAAAGCGTTGGGTGAAAACTACGTTGTTGCGCTGAACCTCGCGCCAGCCACGCCTCGCTGGCTGTCGATGCTGTCAGCAGAACCGATGAAACTCGGTCTCGATCTGCGTGGTGGTGTGCACTTCCTGATGGAAGTGGACATGGACACCGCGCTCGGCAAACTGCAGGAGCAGAATGCTGACTCGCTGCGTAGCGACCTGCGCACCAAAAGTATCCCTTACACCACCGTCAACAAAATCGCGAACTACGGCGTGGAAATTCGTTTCCGTGACGCAGCCAGCCGCGATGCGGCGATCTCCTGGCTGACCTCGCGTCATCAGGATCTGGTGATCAACAGCAGCGGCAGCGATGCTCTGCGTGCCACCATGAGCGATGCCCGTCTCAGCGAAGCGCGTGAATATGCGGTTCAGCAGAACATTACTATTCTGCGTAACCGTGTGAACCAGCTGGGCGTGGCCGAACCGCTGGTACAGCGTCAGGGTTCCGATCGCATCGTAGTTGAGTTGCCGGGTATTCAGGATACGGCACGCGCTAAAGAGATTCTGGGTGCAACGGCGACGCTGGAATTCCGTCTGGTAAACACCAGCGTGGATCCAACCGTAGCGGCCAGTGGTCGTGTACCGGGTGACTCTGAAGTTAAAGACATGCGTGATGGCCAGCCGGTGGTGCTCTACAAGCGGGTGATCCTGACCGGTGACCATATCACCGACTCGACTTCCAGCATGGATGAGTACAACCAGCCACAGGTGAACATTTCACTGGATGGCGCAGGCGGTAACATCATGTCGAACTTCACCAAGGACAACATCGGCAAGCCGATGGCGACCCTGTTTGTGGAGTACAAAGACAGCGGTAAGAAAGATGCCAATGGCCGTTCAATTCTGGTGAAACAGGAAGAGGTGATTAACGTCGCCAACATCCAGTCTCGTCTGGGGAACAGCTTCCGCATCACCGGTATCAACAACCCGAACGAAGCGCGTCAGCTCTCGCTGCTGCTGCGTGCCGGTGCGTTGATTGCGCCCATCCAGATTGTGGAAGAGCGTACTATCGGGCCGACCATGGGTCAGCAGAACATTACTCAGGGTCTGGAAGCCTGCCTGTGGGGTCTGCTTGCGTCGATCCTGTTTATGGTGGTGTTCTACAAGAAGTTTGGTCTGATTGCGACCAGCGCGCTGCTGGTTAACCTGGTGCTGATTGTCGGCATTATGTCGCTATTGCCGGGCGCGACCCTGACCATGCCGGGTATTGCCGGTATCGTGTTAACGCTGGCGGTGGCGGTGGATGCCAACGTGCTGATTAACGAACGTATTAAAGAAGAGCTGCGTAACGGGCGCTCGGTTCAGCAGGCAATTCATGAGGGCTATAAAGGCGCCTTCTCCAGTATTGTCGATGCGAACGTGACCACCCTGATCAAAGTTATCATTCTTTATGCAGTCGGCACCGGTTCGATCAAAGGCTTTGCTATTACCACCGCAATTGGTATCGCAACCTCAATGTTCACCGCGATTGTCGGTACCCGTGCCATTGTTAACCTGGTTTACGGTGGCAAACGCATCAACAAGCTGTCTATCTGAGGAGTGCGTTGTGGCACAGGAATATAACATTGAGCAGTTGAACCACGGGCGTAAAGTCGTCGACTTTATGCGCTGGGATAAGCTGGCCTTCATCATTTCGGGACTGCTGATTCTCGCCGCGATTGCTATCGTGGGTGTGCGTGGTTTTAACTGGGGCCTCGATTTCACCGGTGGTACGGTGATTGAGATCGCGCTGGAAAAACCGGCCGATCTTGAAGTCCTGCGTGGCGATCTGGTGAAAGCGGGCTTTGACGAGCCGCTGGTTCAGAACTTTGGCAGCAGCCGTGATGTCATGGTGCGTATGGCACCGGTTACCGGCCCGGCGGGCACCGAGTTAGGCAATAAAGTGGTGTCGGTGATTAACCAGACCACCCAGCAGAATGCTACCGTTAAGCGCATTGAGTTCGTGGGTCCGAGTGTGGGCAGCGACCTGGCGCAGGCGGGTGCGATGGCGCTGTTGTCCGCGCTGATTGCGATTCTGATCTACATCGGTTTTCGCTTTGAGTGGCGTCTGGCGCTGGGTACCGTGCTGGCGCTGGCGCATGACGTGATCATCACCTGCGGCCTGCTGGCGCTGTTCCGCATTGAAATCGACCTGACGATTGTTGCCTCACTGATGTCGGTGATTGGCTACTCGCTTAACGATAAAATCGTGGTGTCGGACCGTATTCGTGAAAACTTCCGCAAGATCCGTCGCGGCAGCTCTTACGATATTACTAACGTGTCACTGACCCAGACGTTAAGCCGTACGCTGATTACCTCGCTGACCACGCTGGCGATGATCCTCATCCTCTTCGTGTTTGGTGGTGCGCTGCTGAAAGGCTTCTCACTGACCATGCTGATTGGTGTGACGATTGGTACGATTTCATCAATTTATGTCTCTTCGGCGCTGGCGCTGAAGCTGGGCATGAAGCGTGAACATATGCTGGTGCAGAAAGTCGAGAAAGAGGGCGCCGATCAGCCTTCTATCCTGCCTTAATCGCCGCAGAGAAATAAAAACGGGCAGCCATGTGGCTGCCCGTTTTTTTTGCACCTGTGATCAGATCAGGGTGCAGCAGGGGAGGTCTGGGCAGGTGCGTCGCCGGTGACGTTATGCACGCGGACATAACCTGATTGATCCGGCGTGAGGCCGCTGAGTCGCAGCGGTATGCTCACCGAATGCTGGGGCAACAGCGAGGCAGGGACCGCTATTGTCTGACTCAGACTGCCGTTACTCAGTGGTTTACCGGTTGCCGGATCGAGTTCGCCCCAGTTCACCGTAGCGTGCAGGGCAGGCAAAGGGCGATCGTCCATTGAGCGTACCGTCAGGGTTGCCCGCGAGCCGCTGGCTTCAGCAGTGACAGGCGAGAGCGCCAGTCGCAGCGTGCCGAGCTGGGTTTGCAGCGCCACCGGCGTGTTCGCCTGCGGGATCAGCCACGCGCCTTGCTGCGAATGGCTGTTTAGCTGCCCCTGAATCTCCAGCGCACTGGCCTGCGTGGTCAGGTGCTGCATCTGCTGATTAAGCTGACTCACTTCCTGATGCAGCTCTCTGACCTGCGGATTGCTGGCGCTACTGCTGCAACCGCTCAGCATCACCAGAGAGAGCGCCACCGGAACCCAAACCATCCTGCTCATAAGTTATCCTTGTCCGTTATTTTGGAATACGTAAAACCTGGCCAGGATAGATCTTATCAGGATGAGAGAGCATTGGCTTATTCGCTTCGAAAATCTTGTTGTATTCGTTGGCATTTCCATAAACCTGTTTGGAAATTGCGCTCAGCGTGTCGCCTTTTTTCACGGTGTAAAGTTCTGACTCGGCCGCGCTGTCTGTCACGGTCACCTTATCTTCCACTTTGGTGATGCCTGCAACGTTACCGGCTGCGATCAGAATCTTCTCTTTCAGCTCCTGGGAAAGGCCATCGCCCGTCACGGTCACGGTATCGCCGTTGACCTTCACATCCACTTTGTCGCTGTCGGGTAACCCGAGCTTGTTGATGTGATCCTGCAGCTTTTTATTCTGGTCATCGCCGCCATTCACGGCATCCCATAATTTTTCACCGGCTTCTTTCACAAAATTAAACAGACCCATACAACCTCCAGTGTGTTAGTGGATATACGCCGTCTTTCGGCTCTATAAGCGTAGACCCTTTTGCCGTCGCTGATATTTAACATCATTTATGCTGTGCGTGGTGGCACAGGAAAGGCACGGAAGAGATTTTGTTGATTCGCAGTTCGCGTTACACTGTCTGGCCCATCTCTCTCGCGTCAGGAAACGTCATGCATTGCCCATTCTGCTCCGCTGTGGACACCAAAGTGATTGATTCTCGTCTGGTTAGTGAAGGCTCTTCGGTGCGCCGCCGCCGCCAGTGTCTGATGTGTCATGAGCGTTTTACCACCTTCGAGGTGGCGGAACTGGTGATGCCACGCGTGGTGAAAAGCAATGACGTGCGCGAACCCTTTAATGAAGACAAAATGGCCAGCGGGATGATGAAAGCGCTTGAGAAGCGTCCGGTCAGCGCCGATGCGGTTGAAAGCGCCGTAAACCATATTAAAACCCAGCTGCGTGCCACCGGTGAACGTGAGATCCCCAGTAAGCTGATTGGCAATCTGGTGATGGATGAGCTGAAGAAGCTCGATAAAGTCGCCTACATCCGCTTTGCCTCGGTTTACCGCAGCTTTGAAGACATTCGTGATTTTGGCGAAGAGATCGCCCGGTTACAGGATTAAACCATGGATGAACTTTATATGGCGCGTGCGCTGGAACTGGCGCGACGCGGCCGCTTTACGACGATGCCGAACCCCAATGTGGGCTGCGTGATTGTGCGCGATGGCGAGGTGGTCGGTGAGGGCTGGCATCAGCGCGCCGGTGAACCGCATGCTGAAGTCCACGCCCTGCGCATGGCGGGTGAGAAAGCGCGTGGCGCAACCGCCTATGTCACGCTGGAACCCTGCAGCCATCATGGCCGTACGCCACCCTGCTGTGATGCGCTGATCGCCGCTGGCGTTACCCGTGTCGTGGCCGCCATGCAGGATCCGAATCCGCAGGTGGCGGGGCGCGGACTGCACCGTCTGCATCAGGCGGGCATTGAGGTCAGCCACGGTCTGATGATGCCGGAAGCGGAGGCGCTGAATCGCGGTTTCCTCAAACGCATGCGCACTGGCTTCCCCTGGATCCAGCTCAAGCTGGGTGCCTCACTGGATGGCAGAACGGCAATGGCCAGCGGCGAAAGTCAGTGGATAACCTCGCCGGCTGCCCGTCGTGATGTGCAGCGCCTGCGTGCGCAGAGCGCCGCCATTCTCAGCAGCAGCGCCACGGTGCTGGCGGACGATCCTTCCCTGACGGTACGCTGGTCTGAACTCAATGCAGAGAGCCAGGCACTGCTTGATGAGCAGCAACTGCGTCAGCCGGTGCGGGTGATTATCGACAGCCAGAATCGCGTGACGCCGCAGCATCGGCTCATTGAGCAGCCAGGCGAAACCTGGCTGATGCGTCATCAGCCCGATCAGCAGAGCTGGCCCGCTGACGTGACGCAAATCGCAGTTCCGCTGCGCGAACAGCAGCTGGACCTGGTGGCGATGATGATGCTGCTGGGACAGCGGCAGATTAACAGCGTCTGGGTTGAAGCGGGCGCAACGCTGGCCGGTGCCCTGTTGCAGGCCGGACTGGTCGATGAACTGATTGTTTATCTGGCGCCTAAGCTGTTAGGTCATGAAGGACGCGGGCTGTGTCAGCTGCCGGGACTAAGCCAGCTGGCTGACGCACCTGCCTTCCGTTTCAGTGATGTCCGCCAGGTCGGTGACGATTTACGCCTGACCCTGACACCACAATAACACGGTCGGAAAAGCGAGAGCACGCCGCCCAAGAGTATGATAGAATCCGCCCCCCTGCGCGGGGCCAACCAAACCCCTGAAAGGATAAGTATGAAAGTTATCGAAGCTGCTGTTGCAACGCCTGAGGCCAATGTTGCCATCGTTATCGCGCGTTTTAACAACTTCATTAATGACAGCCTGCTGGATGGCGCAGTTGATGCCCTGAAACGTATCGGCCAGGTCAAAGATGACAATATCACCGTAGTCTGGGTGCCTGGTGCATACGAACTGCCTCTGGCAGCACGCGCGCTGGCCAACACCGGCAAATATGATGCGATTATCGCACTCGGTACGGTTATTCGTGGTGGCACTGCGCACTTCGAATATGTGGCGGGTGAAGCCAGCTCCGGTATCGCCAGCGTTGCCATGAACAGCGAGATTCCTGTCGCGTTTGGCGTGCTGACCACTGAAAGCATCGAGCAGGCCATTGAGCGTGCCGGCACCAAAGCGGGTAACAAAGGTGCTGAAGCGGCTCTGACTGCGCTCGAAATGATCAACGTATTGAAAGCCATTAAAGCCTGATTTTTGTAAGGGGAATTTTGTGAAACCTGCTGCTCGTCGTCGCGCCCGTGAGTGCGCTGTTCAGGCGCTTTACTCCTGGCAGTTGTCGAATAACGACATTGCCGATGTGGAATACCAGTTTCTGGCGGAACAGGACGTCAAAGACGTCGACATTACCTACTTCCGCGAACTGCTGTCCGGTGTGGCGACCAACAGTGCGTATCTGGATGGACTGATGAAGCCCTATCTGTCGCGTCAGCTCGAAGAGCTGGGCCAGGTAGAAAAAGCTATCCTGCGCATCTCGCTGTATGAGCTGAGCAAACGTAATGATGTGCCTTATAAAGTGGCCATCAACGAAGGGATTGAGCTGGCGAAAGTCTTCGGTGCCGAAGACAGTCATAAATTTGTTAACGGCGTGCTTGATAAAGCCGGTCCACAAATTCGACCCAATCGCAAATAAACAAAAAGGCCGGCTTGCCGGCCTTTTTTCATGAAGGGTTAAGCGGAACGCAATTATGTCTTGTGGTGAATTTGAACTCATCGCACGCTACTTCAACCGCAGAACACGCAGCCGCCGTGATGTCGAACTCGGCATCGGTGACGATTGTGCGTTACTTAGCGTGCCGGAAAAACAGACGCTGGCGATCAGCACCGATACCCTGGTCGCGGGTGTGCACTTCTTAAGGGATATCCATCCTGCCGATCTGGGTTACAAAGCCCTGGCTGTGAATCTCAGCGACCTTGCTGCCATGGGCGCCGACCCTGCGTGGCTGACACTGGCCTTAACGCTGCCGCAGGTCGATGAGAGCTGGCTCTCTGCCTTCAGCGAAAGCCTGTTTGAACTGCTGGAATATTACGACATGCAGCTGGTCGGCGGCGACACCACCCGTGGCCCGCTGAGCCTGACGCTGGCGATTCACGGTCTGGTGCCGCAGGGCCGTGCCCTGAAACGTTCAGGCGCGAAGCCGGGTGACTGGATTTACGTGACCGGTACGCTGGGTGACAGCGCGGCGGGCCTGGCGCTGCTGCAGCATCACTGCCGCATCAGCGATCCGGCGGTGCATGAAGCGCTGATTAAACGTCATCTGCGTCCTATGCCGCGCATTCTGCAGGGCCAGGCGCTGCGTTCGCTGGCCTCCTCAGCGGTGGATCTTTCCGACGGCCTGATTTCCGATCTCGGCCATGTGCTGAAAGCCAGCGGCTGTGGCGCACGGCTTAATCTGGATGCGTTGCCCCTTTCGGCTGCGTTGCGCGATCATTTCGATCCTGAGCAGGTATTGCGCTGGGCGCTGAGTGGCGGAGAAGATTACGAACTCTGCTTTACGGTGCCCGAGGTCAATCGCGGCGCGCTCGATGTGGCGCTGGGTCACCTGGGCGTGCCCTATACCTGCATCGGACAGATGGCGCCGGAGTCGGAAGGCTTAACGCTGCTGGATAATGGCAAGCCCGCCACATTCCGTCATAAAGGGTTTGATCACTTTGATGCTAAATAACGACGTGGCGAAGAGTCGCCTGCGGATGAGCAATCCCTGGCATCTGCTGGCGACCGGTTTCGGCAGCGGATTAAGCCCGGTCGTGCCTGGCACCATGGGATCGCTGGCGGCCATTCCGTTCTGGTGGCTGATGACCTATCTGCCGCAGGATCTCTATTCGCTGGTGGTGCTGGTCGGTATCTGCGTTGGCGTCTATCTCTGCCATCGCACCGCCAAAGATATGGGCGTACACGATCACGGCAGCATTGTCTGGGATGAGTTTATCGGCATGTGGATCACGCTGATGGCGATTCCGGTCAACAGCTGGCAATGGGTTCTGGGTGGCTTTGTGCTGTTCCGTATTCTTGATATGTGGAAGCCGTGGCCGATTCGCTGGTTTGACCGCAATGTGCATGGCGGCATGGGCATTATGGTGGATGACATTATTGCTGGCGTGATTTCCGCTGCCATGCTGTATGGCTTTGGGGTCTGGCTGGCGGGTTAACTGCCAGGGCTTTTCACACCGCGACAGAAGGTGACGCCCGGGCAGGGCGTCACTTTGTTGCCAGCCTTATTCGAATCCTACCGGCTGATGCGGCTGATAGACCTCTTCCAGCAGTGCAACTTCCTCGTCACTCAGCGTGACATCCACCGCCTTCACCAGATCCTCAAACTGCTCAGCACGCGACGCACCAATAATCGGCGCCGTAACGGCAGGCTTGCTCAGCAGCCAGGCCAGAGCCACCTGCGCCCGCGTTACACCTTTACCTTCCGCCACCTGCGCCAGCCGCTCTGCAATCACGGCATCATTCTCTTCGGTATTGTCATAGAGCGACGCCATCACTTTGTCAGAGGCGGAACGCGCGGTATTTTCCCCCCACGGGCGGGTCAGCTTACCGCGCGCCAGCGGACTCCACGGCAGCACGGCAATCTGCTCTTGCAGGCAGAGCGGATGCATTTCACGCTCCTCTTCGCGCTGAATCAGGTTGTACTGATCCTGCATGCTGACAAAGCGATGCCAGCCCTGTTCCGACTGCATCTGCAACGCCTGGGCAAACTGACTGGCGTGCATCGACGAGGCACCGATATAACGTGCTTTGCCAGACTGCACGACTTCATGCAGCGCTTCCAGCGTCTCTTCCAGCGGCGTCTCATAATCCCAGCGGTGAATCTGCAGCAGGTCGACATACTCCATGCCGAGACGCTGCAGGCTGTCATCAATGGATTGCAGAATATTCTTGCGCGACAATCCCTGTGACAGATTGGTCAGCGGGAAATAGACTTTGGTGGCGACCACGATCTCTTCACGGCGGGCAAAGTCTTTCAGCGCCCGGCCCAGGATCTCTTCGCTGCTGCCATCTGAATAGCTGTTGGCGGTATCGAAAAAGTTGATCCCCGCGTTCAGCGCCTGCTGGATCAGCGGACGGCTGCTCGCTTCCGGCAGCGTCCAGGCATGGTTGCCGCGCGTGGGCTCGCCATAAGTCATGCAGCCAAGACAGAGACGTGACACCTGCAGATCGGTGGTACCCAGTTGAATCGTTTTCATGGTGGAGGCTCCTGCGAAAGTGCAAAGGTCTTAGCATAGCAGGATGTTGCGCTCCCCGAGGGGGGAGCGCAGCGAGGAGAGGTTACTGCGCCAGCCAGCGGGCGATCTGCTGCTGAATGCCCTCCGCGTCCAGCAGATAGTCATGACGCACTTCGTCCTGCGTCCCCTGCGGGATGAACTCATCAGGCAGACCGATGTTCAGCACCGGAACAGCCAGACGTTTCGCCATAACAAATTCATTGACGCCACTGCCGGCACCGCCTTTGATGGCGCCTTCTTCCAGCGTAATCAGCGAGTCGTGCGTGGCGGCGAGCTCGGCGATCAGCGCCTCATCCAGCGGCTTCACAAAGCGCATGTCGACCAGAGTCGCATTCAGTGCTTCCGCCGTGGCGGCTGCTTCCGGCAACAGGGTGCCGAAATTCAGAATCGCCAGCTTTTCACCCTGACGTTTCACCACGGCTTTACCCAGCGGCAGGCTCTGCAGCGGTGCCAGTGGCGTACCCACACCGGTACCGCGCGGATAGCGCACTGCACTTGGACCATCCTGATAGTGATAGCCGGTGTAGAGCATCTGCCGACACTCATTTTCATCGCTGGGGGTCATGATCACCATATCCGGCACGCAGCGCAGATAGGCGAGATCAAACGCGCCCTGGTGAGTCTGACCATCCGCGCCAACAATACCGCCGCGATCGATAGCAAACAGGACCGGCAGTTTCTGGATGGCGACGTCATGGATCAGCTGATCGTAGGCGCGCTGCAGGAAGGTGGAGTAGATAGCAACAATCGGTTTATAGCCGCCAATCGCCATACCGGCAGCGAAGGTCACGGCGTGCTGCTCGGCGATTGCCACATCAAAATATTGTTTCGGGAATTCGCGTGAGAAGGCCACCATGCCGGAGCCTTCGCGCATTGCTGGCGTAATCGCCATCAGTTTCGGATCGTCGGCGGCCATTTCGCACAGCCAGTTACCGAAGATTTTAGAGTAGCTCGGCAGGCCTTCCGCGCTTTTTGGCAGTTCGCCAATCGCAGGATCGAATTTAGGCACGGCGTGCCAGGCAATCGGATCTTCCTCTGCCGGGGCGTAGCCTTTGCCTTTCTTCGTCATGATATGCAGGAACTGCGGCCCTTTCAGGCTGCGCATGTTGCTCAGTGTATTGACCAGCGTCAGCACATCGTGACCATCTACCGGGCCGATATAATTAAAGCCCAGCTCTTCAAACAGCGTACCCGGCACGACCATGCCTTTGAGATGCTCTTCGGTGCGTCTTACCAGCTCTTTGATCGGTGGCAGGCTGGTCAGCACACGCTTGCTGCCTTCGCGCAGTCGCGCATAGGTTTTACCCGACAGGATCTGCGCCAGACGGTTATTCAGCGCGCCGACGTTTTCGGAGATCGACATCTCGTTGTCGTTGAGGATCACCAGCATGTCCGGCTTGATATCACCGGCATGGTTCATCGCTTCAAACGCCATGCCAGCGGTGATGGCGCCATCGCCAATAATACAGGCGGTGCGACGACCCTGACCTTCACGTTCTGCCGCCGCGGCCATGCCGAGACCGGCACTGATGGAGGTTGACGAGTGACCGACGCTCAATACGTCATATTCACTTTCGCCGCGCCATGGAAACGGGTGTACGCCATTTTTCTGACGAATCGTACCGATGCGATCGCGGCGACCGGTCAGAATTTTATGGGGATAAGCCTGATGACCCACATCCCATACCAGATGGTCGAAGGGGGTGTTATAGACATAATGCAGCGCGACCGTCAGTTCGACCACGCCCAGACCCGACGCAAAATGGCCGCTGGAGCGGCTTACACTGTCTAACAGATACTGACGCAGTTCATCACAGAGCGCAGGCAACTTCTCTTTCGGCAGGGCGCGCAGCTCCTGAACCGTGTTTGCCAGCGCCAGTGTCGGGTATTTAGCAATATCAAAACTCATCAGAGACTCATTATGGAAGTTATTTGTCGCGTTCAATTATGAAGCTCGCCAGCGCCTGCAGTGCTGTAGTGTTATAAGAGTGCGCAGCGAGCATTTCTAACGTATCAAGTGCTTCCTGATACAAATCCCGCGCTTTAGCTTGGGCATTTTCAAGGCCTAACAGTGAAGGATAGGTGCTTTTTCCCAGATGCTGATCGGCACCCTGGCGTTTTCCGATCACCGCTGTGTCACCGATCACATCCAGAATGTCGTCCTGCACCTGAAACGCGAGACCAATGGCCTCTGCATAGCGGTCGAGCAGCGGCAGGGCTTCCCGGCCAGCATCGCCCGCCGTTAAGGCGCCTAACCGTACCGCTGAACGGATCAGCGCGCCGGTTTTATGACGATGGATCTGCTCCAGCTGGTCCAGATCCACAGATTTACCTTCCGCCGCTAAATCAAGCGCCTGTCCGCCACACATGCCGGCCACGCCGCTGGCTTTCGCCAGTTCAGAGAGCATCATCAGACGATATTCAGCGCTGACACCGGGCATCGCCTGGTCGGCCAGAATTGAAAAGGCCAGCGTCTGCAGGGCGTCGCCCGCCAGAATCGCGGTATCTTCGCCATATTTAATGTGACAGGTTGGCTGCCCGCGACGCAGTGTATCATCGTCCATTGCGGGGAGATCGTCATGAATCAGAGAGTACGCATGAATGCATTCAACCGCGGCGGCGGGGGCATCCAGACTCGCCGGGTCGGCGTGGAGCATTTCGCCGGTAGCGTAGACCAGAAAAGGACGCAGGCGTTTACCGCCTAATAATGCCCCATAATGCATGGCATTCACCAGAGGAGAACTCTGAAAAGGAAGTGGCTCTATAAAACGCGTCAGCGCGGCATTAACCTGCTGCTGATACGCGTCGAGTAATCGGGCGAAATCCATTAGCTGTTTTCCGGCGTGAAAGCAGTGAGGTCGGCATCTTTATCATCGTTCAGCAGAATACGGACCCGCTGTTCAGCCTGCTGCAGCGTCTGCTGGCCAGTCCGCGCCAGCTGCACGCCGCGCTCAAATTCGTTCAGGGCTTCTTCCAGCGGCAGTTCACCACTTTCCAGACGGCTGACAATCTGCTCCAGCTGCTGCAATGACGTTTCAAAGCTGGCTGGCTGTTCGGCTTTTTTCGGCATATTTCGTGTCGACTCACGGTTGGGACATTATCTCGCAATCGGTCATGGTAGCTGAGACCCTATGATTAGCAAAATAATCAATGCGGCGGCTGATGAAGAAGCAGTCACCTGACAAAGGTGATATACTCCCGCGCCTCGGATGCGGTTGCGCCTTGCAGCCCGCAATTTTGTGATTTTACCAGCTAAGTGCTGCCTGTTTTAGCACTTATTTGCCCAACGAAGCTGTGTCGCCGCCATGAAGTTTATCATCAAGTTATTTCCTGAAATCACCATCAAGAGTCCGTCGGTGCGTTTGCGCTTTATCAAGATTCTTGCCAGCAATATCCGCAACGTCCTGAAAACCGTTAGCGACGAAATCGCCGTTGTGCGTCACTGGGATCACATTGAAGTGCGTTCGAAAAATCCGGTGCTGCGGGACATTATTCCCGATGAGCTGACGCGCATTCCGGGGATTCATCACGTTTTAGCGGTTGAAGATCGTGAGTACACCGATATTCATCACATCTTTGAACAGACTTTAGTGCAGTATCGCGACAGCCTTGAAGGGAAGAGCTTCTGCGTGCGTGTTAAGCGTCGTGGTAAGCATAGCTTCAGTTCACAGGATGTGGAGCGCTATGTTGGCGGTGGTCTGAATCAGCATATTGAAAGCGCCCGCGTACAGCTTAAAAACCCGGACGTTACAGTGAATCTTGAAGTTGAAGAGAATCGTCTGACGCTGGTGACTGCGCGCTACGAAGGTCTGGGCGGTTTCCCGATCGGCACGCAGGAAGATGTGCTGTCGCTGATTTCCGGTGGCTTTGACTCCGGCGTCTCCAGCTATATGCTGCTGCGTCGCGGCAGTCGCGTACATTACTGCTTCTTTAATCTTGGCGGTGCCGCCCATGAGATTGGCGTCCGTCAGGTTGCGCACTATCTGTGGAATCGTTTTGGTCGTTCACACCGCGTGCGGTTCGTGGCGATCAATTTTGAGCCGGTAGTGGGTGAGATCCTCGAAAAAGTGGATGACGGTCAGATGGGCGTGGTGCTGAAGCGCATGATGGTGCGTGCCGCTTCGACGATTGCTGAGCGCTACGGCGTGCAGGCACTGGTTACCGGTGAAGCGGTGGGTCAGGTGTCGAGCCAGACGCTGACCAACCTGCGCCTGATTGATAACGCCTCTGATACGCTGATTCTGCGTCCGCTGATCTCTCATGACAAAGAGCACATCATCAGGATTGCCCGTGAGATTGGCACCGAAGATTTCGCCAGTACCATGCCGGAATATTGCGGTGTCATCTCAAAAAGCCCGACCGTGAAAGCGGTGAAAGAGAAGATCGAGGCTGAAGAGCAGAATTTCGACTTCACGATTCTGGATCGGGTCATTGAAGAGGCGACCAACGTCGATATCCGTACCATCGCTGAGCAGACAGAAGAGGAGGTGGTTGAAGTTGAGACCGTCGCCCTGCTGAGCGAGAACGACGTGGTGCTGGATATCCGCTCTATTGATGAGCAGGAAGAGAAGCCTCTGGCACTGAAAGCTACGGAAGTGAAATCGCTGCCGTTCTACAAACTCAGTACGCAGTTTGGCGATCTCGATCAGAACCGGACCTGGTTGCTCTACTGCGATCGTGGTGTGATGAGCCGTCTGCAGGCACTCTATCTGCATGAGCAGGGCTTTAAAAACGTGAAAGTCTACCGCCCGTAGTGACGCCCCAGAGCCAGTCAGCGCCTGTTCAGGTCTGACTGGCTGCATTGCCTTAAACAGAGCGTTTTAACTCAGCGTGTTTACGCCTGATAGTCATAAATGCCGGGAGCCAGCACCAGCTGTGCGGCCACCTCGCGCGCCATCTCTTTTCCCACCAGCAGATCGATCAGTTTCAGCGCAAAATCCATTGCCGTGCCAGGCCCCTGGCTGGTCAGCAGATTGACGCGGGGATCCCAGACCACACGCCGCTCCATCCACTTGTCTGACGGAATGGTCTCTTTTAAGCCGGGAAAGCCGGTCATGTTACCGACCGGGAAGAGATCGTGGGGGATGAGTACCGTGCCTGCTGCTGCGCAGATAGCGGCGACGATCCTTTCATTGAGGTGAAACTGGCGTACCGTTTCGACTAACAGCGGACTGTCACGGAAGGTTTCGGCGCCTTTCAGGCCGCCGGGCAGGACGATGGCGGCGAAATCATTGTCGGCGACTTCAACCAGCGTCACGTCAGCCAGCAGACGAACACCGCGTGAGCAGACGATCTCCCGGTTGCCGTCGCTTTCGACGCTGGCGGTGACGACGTTCAGCCCGGCCCGTACCAGCAGGTCGATAGTGGTGACAGCTTCGGTTTCTTCACTGCCATGTGCCAGGCAAACCAGCACTGATGCGTTCGCGGTCATAATGGGACTCCTTGCGTTTTACAATGTCATACAGACGGGTATTCTCCGTCAGCACCAGGCCGTGCGTCCGGGCGCGGCGCAGCAGAAAACCGCTGATATAGTCGATTTCGGTAAGACGCTGGGCGCGTATGTCCTGCAGCATCGAAGATGTGTTGGCCGCGGTGCTTTCAATCACGTCGAAGATGATGTCCTGCAGGCTTTCGCTGGCAACGTTCTGACCTTCGCGCTCCATGACCCAGCTGATCTCTTCGCACAGTTGCGCGATCTGCTCAGGATAAGCGCGCAGGGCACCGTTCTGGCACTCATACTCCACGCTTAGCGGATTGATGATGCAGTTCACTGCCAGCTTGCGCCAGCAGGCCGCCCGGATGTTGTCATGCCAGGCGACGTCAGGCAGGGCATGATGCAGGATATCGGCGAGATCGCTGTAAGCGGCGCTTTTGCGGTTACCGGGGCCGATGTGGGTGATGCCACTGGCTATGTGTTTGATAACGGTGCCATCGCGCATCGCCGCATGGGTGGTGACGCCTCGCAGCAGCGGCTGAGTCAGTCCTTTCAGCTCTTCCAGCGTCCCCATGCCGTTGTGCAGCAGGAGCACCGGGCAGTTTTCTGGCAGCACGCTTTCCAGGTTTTTCACCGCGGGCGAGACCTGCGGGGCTTTGAGCGTGACCAGCAGCAGCTGGCTTTCTGCCAGAAACAGCGGATCGTTGGCGATAAACGTGCGGTTCGAAATGTTACCCTGTGGATCAATCACATTGGCAGAACAGTAGGGCTGCGGCACCCGCAACCATCCCTGCACCTCATGTCCCTGGCGGGCAAGGGTTGTCATCCAGATCTGACCCAGAGCACCGCAACCTAACACGGTAATTTTCATGCTGCCTCCCGCTGGCGGGCTATCCATCTATTATTTACTGTCACACTTTCATTATAGCGTTGTGTGCAGCCTGATTTTATTTAGCACCTTAAGACGCGTATTATGCATGTCACTTTAGCGTCAGGAGAAGAAGAGATGCCATCTTTCGATATCGTTTCAGAAGTCGATCTGCAGGAAATTCGCAATGCGGTGGAAAATGCCAACCGTGAAGTGTCTACCCGCTTCGATTTCCGCAACGTGAGCGCCGAGTTTGAGCTCAACGAAAAGAATGAAACCATCAAAATCACCAGCGAGTCCGATTTTCAGGTTAAGCAGCTGGTGGATATTTTGCGTGAGAAGTTACTGAAGCGCGGGATTGAAGGCGGTGCTTTAGAGGTGCCGGAAGAGATTGAGCACAGCGGCAAAAGCTGGGCGGTCGATGCCAAACTGAAAAAAGGCATTGAAAGCGACGTGGCGAAGAAGCTGGTGAAGCTGATCAAAGACAGCAAGCTGAAAGTGCAGACCCAGATTCAGGGTGAAGCATTGCGTGTAACCGGCAAAGCGCGTGATGATTTGCAGGGTGCGATGGCAATCGTGCGCGGCAGCAATCTGGGGCAGCCCTTCCAGTTTAAAAACTTCCGCGATTAAGCGGGGGGCCGGCTGAATTTCAGCATGAATGCAGTGATAAAAACCCGGCTAAGGCCGGGTTTTTTGTTGTTGAGTTTGGGTGGGCTTCTGTCGCTTTAAACAAGTCGAAATTCTGGAGAGAGTTGGGAGCTGTAGGGCGTCTGTGCGATCGCGCGCTTGCTCAGGGAGCCTGTGCCTTTCGCAAAGACGCAAAAGCGCCATCCATGGCGGCTCAGCGCGGGCGATTACGCACCTCATCCCTGAGGTGCGCCCGTAGCCGGGCCAACGCGTTGCGTTGTTCAAAAACGCTCCCGGCGTTTTTGTCCCTGGTCCGCGATGCTTTGCTACAGGCACAGGCTCCCATCGCCTTGGATTTATGAGTTGTCTGTAAGAAGGCTTGTGCCGGGTTTGGCGCGGTTGAGCCTATGCTGGCCCCCTTGCTTTGAGTTTATAAGCTGTCTGAAACCAGGATTGAGTTGGATTTGAGTCTGTTAACAGATTCAAATCCTGGGGGAACTTAGCAGCAACTCAAAAGCTCAGGGGCGCAGGGAACACGGTCAGAGGAGGAAAGCGTCCCGCGCCAGGGACGGCGCGGGCCGAGCATGCCATGGATGGCGGCTTTTGCGACTTTCCGATCTGACCGTGTTCCCTGAGCCTGCTCGATCCTGAAGCGAAACGAGCTGACGTCATCACTAAACTTTTTTAAGCTAGCAACTACCCAGCAGAGCTTCCAGCTCAGGGCGGCTGGTAACCTTGCTATCAATTTTGATATAGGCGCTTTTCTCTTCGGGCACGATAAACACAGAGTTAACGCCCGGCTGCGCTTTCAGGCGCTGCTCCAGATTCGGCACGGCCAGTGCGGCATCACTCAGCACGATGCGCAGGCTGCTGACATAAGGCGGTTCCTGCATTGTCATGCTGACAAACAGCCAGGCTGCGGCCACCATCGCGCCAACCAGGAATACGGTCTGCGCATCGAAATGACCAAATACCCAGCCACCCATGCTGCCGCCAACGGCCACGCCCAGGAACTGGCTGGTGGAGTAGATCCCCATCGCCGTGCCTTTGTAGCCCGCAGGCGACTCTTTACTGATCAGCGAAGGCAGAATCGCTTCCATCAGGTTGAAAGCGAAGAAGAAGAGCTGAACACCCACCACCAGCGTCCAGAAATGTCCTTCCGCGCCCCACAATACGATCTCGGCAATGACAATCATCCCGACGCAGCCGACAAAGACACGCTTCATGCGGCGCTTCACTTCGGCATAAATGATGAAGGGGACTACGCCGGCAAAAGCGATCAGCATGGTGGAGAGATAGACTTTCCAGTGTTCGGGAGCCGGGAAGCCTGCCTGTTCAAACTGCCCCGGTAACGCGACAAAACTCGACATCAGCAGGACGTGCAGGCAGAAAATACCGATATTGAGCTTCACCAGACGTGGGTTAGCCAGCACTTTGCGGAAGCTGCCTTTAACCATGCCTGATTCACGGTTCAGAACATGATGGGAGGCCGATGGCACCACCAGCAGAGTGATCACGATACCCAGCGACGCCAGAATCGCAATCATCCAGAACAGCGCATGCAGGCCCAGTGCGTGAGTAACAATCGGGCCGACCACCATGGCGATCGCGAAGGTAACGCCAAAACTGATGCCGATAAACGCCATCGCTTTGGTGCGGTTCTGCTCACGGGTTAAATCGGATAACAGCGCCATCACGGCAGCGGCAATCGCGCCTGAGCCCTGAAGTGCACGGCCCAGAATAATGCCCCAGATGGAGTCGGTGCAGGCAGCAATAATACTGCCCAGGACAAACAGCAACAGTCCGCCAACGATCAGCGGCTTACGCCCGATGCGATCGGAGAGCAGACCAAAAGGAATCTGAAATATCGCCTGGGCAAGGCCATAAATGCCGATTGCCAGGCCAATTAAGGTTTCACTCGCGCCCTGTAATGCCATGCCATAAGTGGTCAGTACCGGCAGGACCATAAACATTCCCAGCATGCGCAGGGAAAAGACCGTACCGAGGCCCCATGTGGCGCGCAGCTCCACCGGAGTCATTTTATTATCGTTCATTCCAACCTCTGTTAATGTGCTGCATTTATTCTAGGGGGCGGGGCAGGGCGGGTAAAACAATAGTTTTTAAGCAGTGGTAACAAAAAGAAAGGGCGCGAAAATCGCGCCCTTTTCATGCTGTATCGGTGCCGGTTACCAGACGTAAGTCAGCAGGTCCTTCGAGGCCGGAGCCATCGAATCCACCGACATCATCACGCTCAGTGCGGTGATGGTCACGATAGAGAAGACAAACAGTTTACGCGCCCAGACACGGTCATCAGCGGTTTTATAACCCGATAACGCCATGCCCAGCCACCAGACGCTGACCGCAGCAGCCACCACCAGATATTTGTAGCCCGCGTAGCCTCCCAGCGTCAGCATCAGCGTGGCAATCATAAACGCCAGGATATAGAGCGTAATATGATTTTTAGCCACGGAAATGCCTTTCACCACCGGCAGAACCGGGATGTTCGCTGCCTGGTAATCTTTAAAGCGGAAGATGGCAATCGCGTACGAATGCGGCATCTGCCACAGGCTAAAGATCGCCAGCAGGATGAGTGCGCCAGCATCAAACTGGTTAGAGACCGCGCAGTAGCCGATAACCGGCGGCGCAGCACCCGACAGACTGCCAATCAGCGTACCGTAAACGGAATTACGCTTCATGTAGAGACTGTAGATGCCCACGTACACCACGAAGCCCATCACCGCCAGCCACATGGCCAGCGGATTAGCACCGAAGTAGAGCAACGCAAAGCCAGCAATACCCAGCACAGTGGCATAAACCAGGCTTACTTTCGCGGAGATGAGGCCTTTTACCAGCACCCGATTCCTGGTTCTCTCCATCTTGATGTCAATGTCGCGGTCGATCACGTTGTTAAACACACAACCCGATGCAACCACCAGTGACACGCCCACCAGGGTGATGAGAAACAGGGCGTAATCCGTGTTGCCTTTGGAAGCCAACAGAAATCCGCCGATCACAGAAATTAAATTCCCGAAAATAATTCCTGGTTTTGTAACTTGCAGGTATTGCTTAAACATTACGCGTGACTCTTTAGTGAGGCATCATGTTGTAGTTGAGGTTCCACATGATCCACAGTGAGCCTACTACGACAATCAGGATGATGATGGCCGAGAAGACAATGGCTACCATGTTCCAGCCACCCTCAGATTTGCTGTCTAAGTGCAGGAAGTAGACCAGGTGAACCAGCACCTGAATCACCGCACATACCAGAACAACACCAAGGATAGTACCGTGAGATGCACTGCCATCCATTACCATCCAGAACGGGATCGCCGTCAGGATGATAGAGAGGATGAAGCCGATCATGTAGGACTTCACGCTACCGTGTGAAGCGCCATGTTCGTTAACGGAATGACTCATTACATGGCTCCCATCAGGTAAACAACGGTGAAGACGCAAATCCAGACCACGTCCAGGAAGTGCCAGAACAGGCTCAGACACATGATACGAGTGCGGTTAGTCGCGTTCAGGCCACGTTTGGAAATCTGGAACATCAGAACCAGCATCCAGATCAGACCTGAGGTCACGTGCAGACCGTGGGTACCGACCAGCGTAAAGAAGCCAGACAGGAAGCCACTGCGATCCGGACCAAAGCCTTCAGCAATCAGATGATGGAATTCATAGATTTCCATTCCGATGAAGCCCAGACCGAACAGGAAGGTCAGCGCCAGCCAGCCGATAACGGCACCTTTTTGCTCCTTGTTCATGGAGATAACAGCCATGCCGTAAGTGATCGAACTCAACAGCAGCAGGGCGGTTTCTACCAGAACAAACGGCAGCTCAAAGATATCTTTACCTGCCGGGCCACCGGCAGTGTTGTTGACCATGACAGCATAGGTCGCAAACAGGGTTGCGAAGATAATGCAGTCACTCATCAGGTAGATCCAGAAGCCAAAGACTTTATTGGCTCCTGCATCGTGATGCCCATGCTCCGCATGGGCGTCGTGGTGATGTTTAATCAGAGTTTCAGTTGACATTATTTCAGACCTGCTTTGCTGATTTCGTCAAAGTGCTGGTTCTCAATCTTCTGAACTTCGGCAACCGGAACGTAGTAATCCACGTCTTCGTCGAAGCTCTTCACGATCCAGGAAACGATCATGCCGAGGAATGAAACACCCGCCAGCCACCAGATATGCCAGATCAGCGCGAAACCCATTACCGTTGCAAATGCGCAGATGATAATTGCGGCACCGCTGTTTTTCGGCATATGAATCTCTTCATAAGATTCCGGCTGTTTGTACGCTTCGCCTTTCTCTTTCATTTCCCAGAAAGCGTCACGCTCATGCACATGCGGGATGACAGCAAAGTTATAGAACGGTGGTGGTGAAGAGGTTGCCCACTCCAGCGTACGACCGCCCCATGGGTCACCCGTCACATCACGGTTCTGATCGCGGTCACGTACCGAGACGTAGAACATGGTCAGCTGACACAGAATACCCAGCGCAATCAGGCCAGCACCGCCCGCAGCTACCACCAGTAAGGTGTGGAACTGTGGATCGATATCCTGGCTCAGACGACGTGTCATACCCATGAAGCCCAGTGCGTACAGCGGCATAAAGGCAACGAAGAAGCCAATGATCCAGAACCAGAATGCGCGCTTGCCCCAGGTTTCGTTCAGGGTGAAGCCAAATGCTTTCGGGAACCAGTAGGTCACGCCCGCCATACAACCGAACACCACACCACCGATGATAACGTTATGGAAGTGTGCAATCAGGAACAGGCTGTTGTGCAGAATAAAGTCAGCACCCGGAACGGCCAGCAGTACGCCGGTCATACCCCCTACAGAGAAGGTTACCAGGAAGCCAACGGTCCACAGCATGGCAGAGTGCATCTGAATGCGGCCCTGATACATGGTGAACAGCCAGTTAAAGATTTTAACCCCGGTCGGAATCGCGATGATCATCGTCATGATACCGAAGAAGGCGTTAACGTTGGCACCTGCACCCATGGTGAAGAAGTGGTGCAACCAGACGATAAACGACAGCACGGTAATGGCGATGGTCGCCCACACCAGTGAGGTATAACCAAACAGACGTTTTTTGGAGAAGGTCGCGGTAATTTCTGCGAACACACCAAACACCGGCAGTACCAGGATATACACTTCCGGATGGCCCCAGACCCAGATCAGGTTGACGTACATCATCATGTTCCCGCCCATTTCATTGGTGAAGAAATGGAAGCCGAGATAACGATCAAGGGTCAACAGCGCCAGGGTCACGGTCAGAACCGGGAACGCAGCGATGATCAGGACGTTGGTGCACAGCGCGGTCCAGGTAAATACCGGCATTTTGAACAGGCTCATGCCCGGTGCACGCATCTTCAGGATGGTCACGAAGAAGTTAATACCGGTTAAGGTCGTACCAATACCTGAAAGCTGAAGGCTCCAGATCCAGTAATCGACCCCGACCCCGGGACTGTACTCCGCGCCGGAGAGCGGCGGATAAGCCAGCCAGCCGGTCTGTGCGAACTCGCCCACACCCAGCGACAGGTTAACCAGGATCACACCGACCGCAGTAAACCAGAAGCTCAGGTTGTTCAGGAACGGGAACGCAACGTCACGTGCACCAATCTGCAACGGAACCGCGATGTTCATCAGGCCAACCACGAACGGCATCGCCACGAAGAAGATCATAATCACGCCATGCGCGGTAAAGATCTGGTCGTAGTGGTGCGGTGGCAGAATGCCCGCTTCACCGGCCGAAGCCATAACCTGCTGGGTACGCATCATAATGGCATCAGCGAAACCACGAATCAGCATGACGAACGCCATGATGATGTACATGATACCCAGGCGTTTGTGGTCGACTGACGTCAGCCATTCAGACCACAGATATTTCCACTTACCAAAATAGGTGAGCGCAGCAACCAGCGCTGCACCACCTATCAGGATAGCGGCAACCGTAACCATGATAATCGGCTCATGGTACGGCACTGCATCAAGTGTTAATTTTCCGAACATCGTATTATTCCTCGGCTCCCGCGGAAGCGGCGTGACTCATGTCCATACCTTCATGTTTTGGCATGTCCATTTTCCCGTGGCTCATCTTGAACTTGTCGATGACTTGCATGAACAGTTTCGGATCAGCTGAAGAGAAATATTCCACCGGGTGATTTTCGCTTGGCACAGCCACTTTCTCGAAATCATCCATAGTGTTCAGCGTGTTAGGGGCTGCTTTAACTTTAGCCACCCACTGCTGGAATTCCGCATCGTCTTTGGTTGCAATGGCTTTAAACTTCATGCCAGAGAAACCACGACCACTGAAGTTCGCAGAGATACCGTCGAAAATTCCCGGCTCATTTGCAATCAGATGCAGCTTGGTCTGCATACCAGCCATCGCATAAATCTGGCTGCCGAGCGTTGGGATGAAGAAAGAGTTCATGACGGAGTTAGACGTGATTTTGAAGTTCACCGGAGTATTTGCCGGGAAGGCAATCTGGTTCACGGTCGCAATACCCTGTTCCGGGTAAATGAACAACCATTTCCAGTCCAGTGCAACCACATCGATCTCAACCGGTTTCACATCAGATTGCAGCGGTTTGCTGGGCTCCAGTGCGTGGGTTGATTTCCAGGTCAGCACGCTGAGGAAGAGAATGATCAGGATCGGAATGGTCCAGACCACGGCTTCCACTTTGTTAGAGTGTGACCAGTTAGGGCTGTACTTCGCATTCGTGTTGGACGCCCGATATTTCCAGGCAAACACCACGGCCATCAGGACTGCGGGGATGACGACGATCAACATCAGGCCAAAGGCAGTCAGTATCAGCGAACGTTGCTCCAGTGCAATCTGTCCTTTGGGATTTAACAATGCACTATCGCAGCCACTCATTAATAAAGTGCCTGCAATTAATGACAAAATCCCCAAACTTTTATTGTATTTACTGAGTCTCATTTAACGACCTCAATGACAAAGGGCTCTATTGTCGTTTAAGTGTGCGCGCATTTTACGGGAAGGTTTATGCAGTGTAAACCAGCTTAAGGATGTGTCAGATACGTGTTGACACCTTTTGCTAAGGGTGTCACAGATGTTGCGCCAGGTGACAAATAATTAACGCAGACAAGCAGTTGGCATCAATATAACAAAAACCAATGGAAGTAACCGTAAAAAAATCAGGGAAAGGAATAACCCTTACTTTTAACTCCCAAATATTTAACAAGTCTGCATCATTTGCGCGATGAAATTTAACTAAAGTAATTGCTCACCGGTTTTTAGTATTTCCGCTACGCCTCCTCAGGTCATATTGTTATTTTTAAAAAATAACACGCGATGATAAATGGCGGCGACTTATCGGGGTGTCATAAAATAAGCCGCAGCCCGTAAACCTATCGATTTCACTTAAGCATCTGATGCAGGCAACGCAGGGGTTCTCTTCAGCGCCCGATAGTCCAGCAACACTCCCGAAAGCACCGCCAG
Source organism: Pantoea agglomerans NBRC 102470 (assembly GCF_001598475.1). Classification (GTDB taxonomy): domain Bacteria; phylum Pseudomonadota; class Gammaproteobacteria; order Enterobacterales; family Enterobacteriaceae; genus Pantoea; species Pantoea agglomerans. The sequence continues at coordinate 339,820 of NZ_BCZA01000003.1, read as the reverse complement.
CAGGGAGAGTGTCATACCCAGCTCAAACAGGCGGGTAAGCAGCGGTGTCAGCGCCGTCACGCCCAACGCATTCAGTGCCAGAGCCACCAGCCAGAGCGCCAGTACGCCGCATCCGGCTGCAAACAGACGATTAGTCCAGCGATAGCCATGAGGATAGTAGCTACGTGTCAGAAAATTGCCACTTTGCTCGACCTGATTCAATGTTTGTCGGCAAAAAGCCAGCAGCACCAGGCCCGGCAGACCCGCCATCACCGTGAATGCATAAAAGGTCGGCCAGCCCCAGAGTTCCACCAGCCAGCCCGCCGCCGGGCCGACATAGACCCGACCAACCGCTGAGAGCGCCGACAACAGGGCGAACTGGGTAGCGGAGAACGACTTATTGCACAGCGTCATTAACAGCGCCACAAAGGCCGCGGTGCCCATGCCGCCACAGAGATTTTCAACAAAGACCGCGCTGGCCATGCTCCACAACTGTTTGTCGGTCACCGCCAGCAGCCAGTAACCAAAGTTCGAGACAGCCTGCAGCAGACCGAAAATCATTAGCGCCCGGAACAGGCTCAGACGCTGCATCAGTACGCCGCCATAGAGCGCGCCAATAATGGTCGCCAGCAGACCCAGCGTCTTGTTGACCAGACCGACGTCACCGGCGTTGAAGCCCACGCCGCGAATCAAAAAAGTGGTGGTCAGCGAGGCGGCAAACGCATCGCCCAGCTTGTAAAGAATAATCAGGGTAATAAGCAGCCAGGCGTTGTTGCGCTGAAAGAAATCTTTTAGCGGATCGACCACCGCCTGACGCAGTGAATGGGGTGTGGAGATACGGGTATCTGGCTCGCTCGCCACCAGCGTGGCGATAATGCCCGGCACCATCATCAGCGCCATCAGCCAGTAGGTTGCCTGCCAGCCGAGGTAGCGGTCAGCCAGCCACAACGCCAGCCCGCCGGAAATCAGCATTGCCAGTCGATACCCCAGCACGGTAATCGCCGCGCCGCTGCCACGCTCTTCAGGCGGCAGGATGTCCGTTTTCCATGCGTCAAAAACGATGTCCTGTGAGGCGGAGCAGAAGGCAATCAGCACGGCCAGCGCGGCCATCAGGGTAAGATCGCGTCCCGGTTGCAGAAATCCCATCGCGATTATCCCGCCAACCAGCGCCAGCTGACTGACCAGTAACCAGCCGCGACGCCGGCCCAGAAACGGCGGCGTATAGCGGTCCATCATCGGTGACCAGAGAAACTTAAAGACATAGGCCTGGCCGACCAGCGAAAAGAAGCCGATGGTTTTCAGGTCGACATTTTCCACCGTCATCCACGCCTGCAACGTGCCCGATGTCAGGGCCAGCGGCAGTCCGGAAGCAAAACCAAGAAGCAGCAATACGGCGGCGTTTTTCTGGCTGAAGAGGCGAAGATAGTGGTTCATGCGGATCCTGCAGATAACAAAAAGCCCTGCGCAAGGCAGGGCAGAGGAGAGACTGAATTAACGGGCGTTCTGCTTGATAAAGTCGTTGACGCTGGTGTCCTGAGCCATATCCGCGATCACATCGCTCATAGTGGCGTTCACCGCGTTGGTAATCTTCTGGTTATTGGCGTTGAACGCGCCTTCTACGCTGTAAGTCTGGCGGTAGTTTTTAACCTGTTTGTTGCCGTTTTTCGCTGTTGCGATAATAGAGATGTCCGCTTTGGTGGTGATGCTGTAGCGCACATTGCCCTGAGTGACGTCGGCATAGAGGTTGTTCACCACAATCTGCAGATCGACCGCGCCATTAGGACCAATCATATAGCCGCGTGCTGTCATCTGCTTCTCCAGCACTTCCTGCAGCAGGAAACGCAGGTCGCGCGATGACGTTAAGGTCACTAACTGACCATCACGATTTACTTTTGCCAGCGCCTGATCTTTACGCTGGTCGGCACCGTTGATGCTGACAGTCACGCCCATCAGGCCTGGGTCCTGCTGCGGTAACTGAATTTTAGGCTGGATAGTCAGGGTATTATTGCTGGTTGCACAGCCGGCTAAAATGAACGCAGCCAACAGTGGGAATAACAGTTTTTTCAACATACTTTTTCTCGTTGGTGTCAGGGGGTTGGTTTGCAAAAACTGCGGTCATCATAGCATTGCCCGGCAGTGAAAAAAGCCCTGTTGCCGGGGAAATTGTGTCTGAAACCGTTTTAAGCCTCTTCTCTGACAGGCCGGTTTGCTGTTCGTTTCAGCTGCGTTATTATGCGTGCCGGAAGCGGCCTGACATAAAATGCAATATTTAGCGTCGGCTGACGGGTAAGCGCACTAAAAGCGACTAAGATTGAATGAGATGGGGCACTGCGCTCGCCATTGAGGAGTAATAGCCATGATCCGCGAACAAATAGAAGAAAAGCTGCGTGTGGCGTTTCAGCCAGCTCATCTGGAAGTGCACGACGAAAGTTACCGGCACAATGTTCCTGCCGGATCGGAAAGTCACTTCAAAGTGGTCATCGTGAGCGACTGCTTTGCAGGCCAGCGCTTTCTGGCGCGTCATCGCCTGATTTATGGCGAACTGGCCGCTGAGTTAGCGGGCAGCGTACACGCCTTAGCCCTGCATACTTACACCCTGAAAGAGTGGGAAGGGTTGCAGGATACCGTACTGGCTTCGCCTAACTGTCGTGGTGCCGGAACACTCGCCTGATCTCCCTTCTCTGAAACGGCCTGCGGGCCGTTTTTTCTGTTATTTAGCGAAAAACGCGATCCCTGGCTCAAAAAAGCAGCAAACCTGCTGAAAAGTGGTGAGTTAGCATCCTCGACTCATTCCAGCGATGCCGCTATAATGCTGCGTCTATTTTTCCGGAATGTCTTCGGGACGCTTCTGGTAACAGGGATCAGGTTCTCTTCACGGAAGCCGTCCCGGTTGTTGGATACGGCGCATTTCACTATGTGTGGTGTCTGAAGTTGACCGAGCACGTGATTTTTTGAGGTAACAAGATGCAAGTTTCTGTAGAAACCACTCAGGGCCTGGGCCGTCGCATTACGATTACTGTCGCTGCTGACAGCATCGAAAGCGCTGTAAAAAAAGAACTGGTTGACGTTGCCAGGAAAGTTCGCATCGATGGTTTCCGTAAAGGCAAAGTGCCGATGAACATCGTGGCACAGCGTTACGGCGCTTCTGTCCGTCAGGACGTGCTGGGCGAGCTGATGACGCGCAACTTTGTTGACGCCATCATCAAAGAAAAAATTAATCCGGCTGGCGCACCGAACTACGTGCCAGGCGAATACAAAGAAGGTCAGGATTTCACCTACGCGGTTGAATTCGAAGTCTATCCGGAAGTTGAGCTGAAAGGCCTGGAAAACATCGAAGTCGAAAAACCTGTCGTTGAAGTAACTGATGCTGACGTTGATACCATGCTGGACACTCTGCGCAAGCAGCAGGCCAACTGGATCGAAAGCGACGCTGCAGCAGGTCCGGAAGATCGTGCCACTATCGATTTCAACGGTTCTGTGGACGGTGAAGAGTTCGAAGGCGGCAAAGCCTCTGATTTCGTTCTGGCCATGGGCCAGGGCCGCATGATCCCAGGCTTTGAAGAAGGCGTTGTGGGTCACAAAGCGGGCGAAACTTTCACTATCGACGTGAAATTCCCGGACGACTACCACGCAGAAAACCTGAAAGGGAAAGATGCGAAGTTCGAGATCGTGCTGAAGAAAGTTGAAACGCGCGAACTGCCAGAGCTGACTGAAGAGTTCATCAAACGTTTCGGCGTTGAAGATGGTTCAGTTGCCGGTCTGCGTACTGAAGTACGTAAGAACATGGATCGCGAGCTGAAAGGCGCTATCCGTAATCGCATCAAAACTCAGGCAATCGACGGTCTGGTTGAAGCGAACGAAATCGACGTGCCAGCTGCGCTGGTTGACAGCGAAATCGACGTTCTGCGTCGTCAGGCTGCACAGCGTTTCGGTGGCAACGAACAGCAGGCGCTGGAACTGCCACGCGAACTGTTCGAAGAGCAGGCTAAACGCCGTGTGGTTGTCGGTCTGCTGCTGGGCGAAGTGATTCGTACCCACGAGCTGAAAGCTGACGAAGCACGCGTAAGCACCATGATTGAAGAGATGGCTTCTGCGTATGAAGATCCGCAGGAAGTGATCGAGTTCTACAGCAAGAATAACGAGCTGATGAACAATATGCGCAACGTTGCGCTGGAAGAGCAAGCGGTTGAAGCGGTCCTGGCGAAAGCTAAAGTGACCGAGAAAGAGACCAACTTCCAGGATCTGATGAATCAGACCGCTCAGGCCTGATCACGCATTTAACCGTCTGTGCTAAGCCCGTGACTGCAAAGTCGCGGGCTTTTTTGTGTTTTGCGTCCGGATAGCCACTCTTCGCCGCTATTTGTTTAATAAACAGGCGAATTATTCACGCATCGCTTTTTCCGGGTTAGCGAACAGGGAAAAGATTGTTATGCTTGAAACATGCGTGCAGCATCCCCAGATACAGGGAGTATGCAGAAATAAGAGTGAGGCTGGCTGATTAACCGTCCTGAAGGTGTCGGAAAAAGGCGCGGCGTGGAGTTTCCCGCGCGTCTTACGTAGAATCGGTACAGAATGTTGCCAATGAAATTTATCCAGGAGACGGTAATGTCATACAGTGGCGATCGTGAATATACAGCACCGCACAATGCGCTGGTGCCAATGGTGGTTGAACAAACTTCGCGTGGTGAGCGTTCTTACGACATCTACTCCCGTCTGCTTAAAGAGCGCGTCATTTTTCTGACTGGCCAGGTCGAAGACCACATGGCTAATCTGATTGTGGCGCAGATGCTGTTTCTGGAAGCTGAAAACCCGGAAAAAGATATCTATCTCTACATTAACTCGCCAGGCGGTGTCATCACTGCCGGTATGTCGATCTACGACACCATGAAATTTATCAAACCGGATGTCAGCACTATCTGTATGGGTCAGGCCTGTTCTATGGGCGCTTTCCTGCTGACGGCGGGGACCAAAGGCAAACGTTTCTGTCTGCCAAACTCACGTGTGATGATCCACCAGCCGCTGGGCGGTTATCAGGGTCAGGCGTCAGACATCGAGATCCATGCGCGCGAAATCCTTAAAGTTAAGCAGCGTATGAATGAGCTGATGGCTGAGCACACCGGTAAAACGCTGGAAGAAATTGAGCGTGACACCGAGCGTGACCGTTTCCTCTCTGCAAATGAAGCGGTAGAGTATGGATTAGTCGATTCAATTCTGACGCATCGCCAATAAGACCCGACTTACCGTTGTCCCTGGTCTATAGTTAACAGGACAACGGTACTATTATGGGTTGAATGAATTTCGGCCGTCTCCGCACGGCCTGAGCCGTACGCGGGTATGGCCTGAGAACAAGAAGAGGTTAACTGATGACAGATAAGCGCAAAGACGGTTCAGGAAAGTTGCTGTACTGCTCTTTTTGCGGCAAAAGCCAGCATGAAGTGCGAAAGCTGATTGCCGGGCCGTCAGTGTATATCTGCGATGAGTGTGTTGACCTGTGCAACGACATCATTCGCGAAGAGATTAAGGAAGTTGCCCCGCATCGTGAACGTAGTGCGTTGCCAACCCCACATGAAATTCGCCATCACCTCGATGATTATGTCATCGGTCAGGAAAGAGCGAAGAAAGTGCTGGCGGTTGCGGTTTACAACCACTACAAGCGTCTGCGCAACGGCGATACCAGCAATGGTATCGAGCTGGGCAAAAGCAACATTCTGCTGATTGGCCCGACCGGTAGTGGTAAAACGCTGCTGGCAGAAACGCTGGCACGCCTGCTGGATGTGCCGTTTACCATGGCTGATGCCACCACGCTGACTGAAGCCGGTTACGTGGGTGAAGATGTTGAAAACATCATCCAGAAACTGCTGCAGAAATGCGACTACGACGTACAGAAAGCACAGCGCGGCATCGTTTACATCGATGAAATCGACAAAATCTCACGTAAGTCTGATAACCCGTCGATTACCCGTGACGTGTCAGGCGAAGGCGTACAGCAGGCACTGCTTAAACTGATTGAAGGCACCGTGGCTGCCGTTCCCCCGCAGGGTGGACGTAAGCATCCGCAGCAGGAATTTTTGCAGGTCGATACCTCTAAAATTCTGTTTATCTGCGGCGGCGCATTTGCCGGCCTGGACAAAGTGATTGCCCAGCGTGTTGAAACCGGATCCGGTATCGGCTTCGGCGCGACCGTGAAAGGGAAATCGCAGAAAGCCAGCGAAGGCGAACTGCTTGCGCAGTGTGAACCAGAAGATTTGATCAAATTTGGTCTGATCCCTGAGTTCATCGGTCGTCTGCCTGTTGTTGCGACCCTGAGCGAGCTGAGCGAAGAAGCGCTGATTCAGATTCTGCGTGAGCCGAAGAACGCCCTGACCAAACAGTACCAGGCGCTGTTTAACCTGGAAGGCGTTGAGCTGGAGTTCCGTGACGAGGCGTTAACCGCCATTGCTAAGAAAGCGATGTCACGTAAAACCGGTGCACGTGGTCTGCGTTCAATTGTAGAAGGCGCGTTACTGGAAACGATGTATGACCTGCCTTCCATGGACGACGTGGAAAAAGTAGTGATTGATGAATCAGTTATTGAAGGTCAGTCTGAGCCCATGTTGATCTACGGTAAGCATGAAGCCCAGGCATCTGGCGAATAATTAAACAGATCGTCCATCTTGTCGTAATAAAAAAGGGGAAAATGTTTCCCCTTTTGCTTTTCTCGCCTCTGTGACGTTGAATGTCGGACAATCATCCCCATATACTCAGATACCTGTGGGTTTAACTGCATACCTGCCTGATGCGGTTCCCATCACCTGGCGGACATTAAACAAAGAGAGAGCTCTATGAATCCTGAGCGTTCTGAACGCATTGAAATCCCCGTGTTGCCGCTGCGCGACGTGGTGGTTTATCCGCACATGGTAATTCCGTTGTTTGTTGGCCGGGAAAAATCAATTCGGTGCCTTGAAGCCGCAATGGATCATGATAAAAAAATCATGCTGGTCGCACAGAAAGAGGCTTCAACGGATGAACCTGGCATTAACGATCTCTTCTCAGTAGGGACCGTTGCATCAGTATTACAAATGCTGAAACTGCCGGATGGCACCGTCAAAGTCCTGGTCGAAGGTTTACAGCGCGCCCACATTACGACGCTGGCCGATAACGGTGACCATTTTGTGGCACAAGCTGAATATCTGGTTTCGCCAGAGATTGAAGAGCGCGAGCAGGAAGTGCTGGTGCGCACGGCGATCAATCAGTTTGAAGGCTACATCAAACTCAACAAGAAGATCCCACCCGAGGTTTTAACCTCGCTGAACAACATTGACGATGCGGCCCGCCTTGCCGACACCGTCGCAGCACATATGCCACTGAAGCTGGCAGACAAACAGTCTGTGCTGGAGATGTCCGACGTCAACGAACGTCTGGAATATCTGATGGCGATGATGGAATCTGAAATCGATCTGCTGCAGGTTGAGAAGCGCATTCGCAACCGTGTTAAGAAGCAGATGGAGAAGAGCCAGCGCGAGTACTATCTGAATGAGCAGATGAAGGCGATTCAGAAAGAGCTGGGCGAGATGGACGACGCGCCCGACGAGTACGAAGCGTTAAAACGCAAAATCGACGCGGCAAAAATGCCGGAAGAAGCGCGCGAGAAAGCGGAAGCTGAGCTGCAGAAGCTGAAGATGATGTCCCCGATGTCCGCTGAAGCAACCGTGGTTCGCGGCTATATCGACTGGATGGTGCAGGTTCCGTGGAACGCGCGCAGCAAAGTGAAGAAAGATCTGCGTAAAGCGCAGGAGACGCTGGATACCGACCATTACGGGCTGGAGCGCGTGAAGGATCGTATTCTTGAGTATCTTGCGGTTCAGAGTCGCGTCAGCAAAATCAAAGGGCCGATTTTGTGCCTGGTCGGACCGCCAGGGGTAGGTAAAACCTCTCTCGGTCAGTCGATCGCCAAAGCGACCGGACGCAAATATGTGCGTATGGCGCTGGGTGGCGTGCGTGATGAAGCTGAAATCCGCGGTCACCGTCGTACTTACATCGGCTCTATGCCGGGTAAATTAATCCAGAAAATGGCGAAAGTCGGGGTTAAAAACCCACTGTTCCTGCTGGATGAAATCGACAAAATGTCCTCTGACATGCGCGGCGATCCGGCTTCAGCGCTGCTGGAAGTGCTTGATCCTGAGCAGAACATTGCGTTCAACGACCACTATCTGGAAGTCGACTATGACCTTTCTGATGTGATGTTCGTTGCTACATCGAACTCAATGAACATCCCGGCACCGCTGCTGGACCGTATGGAAGTAATTCGTCTGTCGGGTTACACCGAAGATGAAAAACTGAACATCGCTAAGCAGCATCTGCTGACCAAGCAGATTGAGCGCAATGCCCTGAAAGCCAATGAAATTACGGTTGAAGACAGCGCGATTGTGGGCATTATCCGTTACTACACCCGTGAAGCCGGTGTGCGTAGCCTTGAGCGTGAGCTGTCGAAACTGTGCCGTAAAGCGGTTAAATCGCTGCTGATGGACAAGACGAAAAAGCACATCACTATCAATGGCGAAAACCTCAAGGATTTCCTGGGCGTTCAGCGCTTCGACTACGGTCGTGCGGACAGCGAAAACCGTGTGGGTCAGGTAACGGGTCTGGCGTGGACGGAAGTGGGTGGCGATTTGCTGACTATCGAAACCGCCTGCGTACCAGGTAAAGGCAAGCTGACTTACACCGGTTCTCTGGGTGAAGTGATGCAGGAGTCGATTCAGGCTGCGCTGACCGTGGTGCGTGCGCGTGCCGAGAAGCTGGGCATCAATGGTGACTTCTACGAAAAACGTGATATTCACGTTCACGTACCTGAAGGCGCTACGCCGAAAGATGGTCCAAGTGCCGGTATCGCCATGTGTACTGCGCTGGTCTCCTGTCTGACCGGTAACCCGGTGCGGGCGGATGTGGCGATGACCGGTGAGATCACCCTGCGTGGTCAGGTGCTGCCAATTGGCGGGCTGAAAGAGAAACTGCTGGCAGCGCACCGTGGTGGCATTAAAACCGTGCTGATCCCTGATGACAACAAGCGCGACCTGGAAGAGATTCCACAGAACGTGATTGCCGATCTGGAAATTCATCCGGTGAAACGCATTGAAGAGGTGCTGAATCTGGCACTGGAAAATGCGCCATACGGTATGCAGGTTGTAACAGCAAAATAGTGATTAACGGCAAAAACCGTTAAAAAGCGGAGCTGGCAAGGCAATTGGCGCTTGCCAGCTTTTTTTTGTGCCGTTAATTTAGGTGGCTGCCGACGCGACGTTCTCAGAGAAATTCCGTTGTTTCGGCTCCACAGGCTTGATATAACTTGCTGCGCGTTCGCACCCTGCCGGATGCAGGGTACGATGTGAAATAATAAAAGAGGGGATGAAGAGAGTGAATAAGTCACAATTGATCGACAAAATTGCTGCCGATGCTGATATTTCTAAAGCTGCAGCGGGACGTGTTTTAGATGCATTTATGGGCTCAGTTTCAGATGCGCTGAAAGACGGTGATGAAGTGGCTCTGGTAGGTTTCGGCACATTCTCTGTGCGTGACCGCGCTGCACGTACCGGCCGCAACCCGCAAACCGGTAAAGAGATCACCATCCCGGCCGGTAAAGTACCAGGCTTCCGTGCTGGTAAAGCATTGAAAGACGCTGTCAATTAATAACAACGAATAGATTCATTGACGCATTTTCTTCAGTGGATTAGAGGACGATTAACCCGTTCTCATGTAACATACGGGCACATCAATCAGATGTGCCTTTTTTGTTTTAACCGGTGAGAATCGGGCCGTAAGATGGACCTGGACCGGATTGAGACTGCCAGCTAAGCCAGCAGTTGCGTGAGTCGCCAGCCAATGGCGAATTGCGACCGAGCTTTACATTCACACTACAGCGGAGTGTTGCCATACCATGATGGACAATTTACGCGCGGCGTCGAACCATGTCGTGCTCAAGATTATTTTGGGGCTGATTATCCTCTCCTTTGTGCTGACGGGCGTTGGCAACTATCTGATTGGCGGCAATAACGACTATGCGGCCAAAGTTAACGGCCAGGAGATTAGCCGGGGACAGCTGGAGCAGGCGTTCAACAGCGAGCGCAGTCGTCAGCAGCAGATGCTGGGCGATCAGTTCTCACAGCTGGCCAGCAACGATGGCTACATGCAGCAGATTCGGCAGCAGGCGCTGTCGCAGCTAATCGATCAGGCGCTGCTTGATAGCTACATCAAAGATCTCCACCTCAGCATCAGCGACGATCAGGTGAAGCAGGCTATCTTCAATCAGCAGGCTTTTCAGACCAACGGTAAATTCGACAATGCCAAATATCTGAGTCTGATCAGCAATATGGGCTTCAGCGCCGACCAGTATGCCGAAGCGTTGCGTAAGCAGCTCTCCAATCAACAGCTGATCAATGCCGTGGCTAACACCGACTTCACGCTGAAAGGCGAAGCCAGCAAACTGGTGGACCTGGTTTCACAGCAGCGTGAGATTCGTCAGGCGACGCTGGACGTCAATGCACTGGCGGCGAAGCAGGCCGTTACTGACGACGAAATCAGTCAGTATTATCAGCAGCATAAAACCAGCTTTATGGCACCAGAGCAGTTCCGTGTCAGCTACCTCCTGATGGATGCAGCCAGCATGCAGCAGGATGCCAGCGAGGCCGATATTCAGGCCTGGTACGACCAGCATAAAGCGGACTATTCGCAGCCACAGCGTACGCGCTACAGCGTCATTCAGACCAAAACTGAAGCCGATGCCAATGCGGTCCTGGCGCAGCTGAAAGCGGGTGCCAGCTTCGCTGACGTGGCAAAAGCCAAATCCATTGACCCGATCTCTGCGCGTAAGGGCGGCGATATGGGCTGGCTGGAACCCTCTACGACTCCGGATGAGCTGAAAAATGCCGGTCTGACTGAGAAAGGCCAGATGTCAGGCGTCATCAAATCTTCAGTGGGCTTCCTGGTGGTTCGTCTTGACGATATTCAGCCAGAGCAGGTTAAACCACTGGATGAAGTGCGCAGCGCCATTGCAGCGAAAGTGAAGCAGGAGAAGGGCGTTGATGCCTTCTACAAAGTGCAACAGAAAGTCAGCGAAGCGGCCAGCAATGACAATGAATCACTGGCGGGTGCAGAGCAGGCTTCTGGTCTGAAAGCGAAAGAGACTGGCTGGTTCAGTCAGGATACGCTGCCAGATGAGCTTAACTTTGATGCGGTGAAGCAGGCGATCTTTAATGGCGGTCTGGTCGGGCAAAACGGCGCGCCGGGCAACAACTCCGATATCATCACTGTCGATGGCGACCGTGCCTTTGTGCTGCGTATCAGTGAGCATAAACCGGAAGCGGTAAAACCGCTTGAGCAGGTTAAGGCGCAGATCACTGACACGCTTAAGCATGATAAAGCGACGCAGCAGGCAAAAGCTCAGGCCGATAAACTGCTGACCGATCTCAAAGCCGGTAAGCAGGATGCGCTGACTGCAGCGGGTCTGACGCTGAGCGCCAGCAAGACCGTTGATCGCAATGCGCAGGATCCGGTGGCACAGACTGCCTTTAACCTGCCTCAGCCTGCGGAAAATAAACCTTCCTGGGGTGTCAGCGAAGATATGCAGGGCAATGTGGTACTGGTGGCGGTTGATAAAGTTAAAACCGGCAGCATGCCGCAGGCGCAGATTGACGAAATGGTCAAAGGCGTCACGCAGAATAATGCGCAGCTGGCGTTTGAAGCGTTACTGCAAAACCTGCGTAAAGAGGCCAAAATTAAGTACGGCGCTGCCGCACAAATGCAGTAAGTCTCGCAGAAACTGCGCAACGACTGTAACAATCAAAGGCCGCATTCGCGGCCTTTTCCATTTCTGAAATCCCGCTTTTGAGCCTTGTGTGCAGTAGTGCCACTCTGTCGCTGCTGTTTACACACAAGGAGAAACACAGCATGGCTAAACCTAAACTCGTTGCCTTTTATCTTTCACTCGCGCTGGGCGGCGCACTCTGTCACAGCAGCGTCTCTGCGGCACCTGAACCTGTCAGCGCAGCCGTCACGCAGAGCTCACATCCTGCGTCGAAGCCGGAAGCCGCCGCGCAGCCACAGCAGGAGCAGGTCAGCATCAATGAAGCAACAGCCGAACAGCTCTCTGCCGTTATGAATGGGGTGGGGCTGAAAAAGGCGCAGGCAATTGTGAGCTATCGCGAACAGTACGGACCGTTTAGCGCAATTCAGCAACTTAGTGAAGTGCCGGGCATCGGCAATGCGTTGATAGAGCGAAATGCGGCCCGGCTGAAATTGTGAAGCAGTACACATCTGTGATGCTTAACCCACGATAGAGAGGCGACTCTGCTAAAGTGAACAGGTCCAACCAGTTAATTCACAGCAGCAGGAGAGCATGATCATGCAGACCACCATAAAAGTGCGCGGCTATCATCTGGATGTCTATCAGCACGTCAATAATGCGCGCTATCTTGAGTTTCTGGAGGAGGCGCGCTGGGAATGGCTGGAAGAGGTGGAAGCATTCCACTGGTTGCAGGAACAGAAACTGGCTTTTGTGGTGGTAAACATCAACATCAACTACCGTCGCCCGGCCGTGCTGGGCGACGTACTGACTATCGAAAGTGAGATCACGCAGTTGAATGGCAAAAGCGGCATTATTGCGCAGCGGGTTTTGCTGGCAGGGCAGGAGACCGTGGTGGCGGATGCCGCACTCACTTTTGTCTGTATTGATTTGCGGACTCAGAAGGCGGTTGCGCTGGAAGGGGAGTTGCGTGAGCGACTGATGCGTCTGATGGCATGAGTCGATAAAAAGGCGGCAACCCGGATTCTCTGCCGCCACCTCAGACACTCTTAGTTAAGACCGCTTTTTGCTTTCATTGCCGCCATTACGCCAGCACGATCGTTGAGATAACCCTGCAGGCCATTGGCCCGTAAATGACAGGCTGCACACTCACCACATCCATCACCTTTCACGCCGTTATAGCAGGTCAGCGTCTGCTCGCGTACCAGCGCAAGCTGCTGCCAGTAATCCGCCAGCGCCCAGGTTTCCGCTTTATTGAGCCACATCAGCGGCGTCTCAAAACGAACATCGCGCGCCATGCCCAGCGACACCGCATGGTTCAGCGCTTTGACAAACTCATCGCGACAATCGGGATAGCCGGAGAAATCGGTCTCACAGACGCCAGTGATCACCGCTTCCGCTTCGACCTGATAAGCGTAAACCGAGGCCAGCGTCAGAAAGAGAATATTGCGTCCCGGCACAAACGTACTGGGTAATCCACTGGCCTCGGGATTATAAGCCGGCACCGGAATGTTATCCCGCGTCAGGCTGCTGACGGCGAGTTCGTTCAGCATGGTGACATCCAGCACTTTGTGCGCGCGCGCGCCCAGTTTAATCGCCAGGTCGCGGGCCACATCGATCTCTTCCCGATGGCGTTGTCCATAGTCGAAAGTGACGCAATGAACATCATCATATTGCTCTAAGGCCTGAATCAGGCAGGTAGTGGAGTCTTGTCCACCGCTGAAAACTACAACAGCGCGTTTCATGGTGTTTTCCTGATAATTGATTTTGCGCTTATGGTAATGCCTCAGTCCGCCGCTGAACAGCTGCATGGCAGATCAATGGGCGGCGGGATCCATGCGCGGCTGAAATCGAACCAGCCCAGCGTATTCAGTTCAATCCCTTCAACGCCCGGCGGCGCGTAGATTTGATAGCGATAATTGAACAGTGGCAGCAGGATGCCGCCCGTCATCAGCTGATGATAAAGCTGATGCAGCGTGCGGGCACGGGTTTCGTCGTCAGCAATTTGCTGGATAGCCAGCAGTTGCGCCTGAATCTCTTCGCCCTGCGGCGTGGGCCACAGCGGCCGCCATAGCGGGTCAGTCTGCAACCAGCTGGCCAGCGTAAAGACCGGCGCATCACCAATCAGTCTGTCGCCCATCACGATATCTGCCTCATCAAGCGGGTCGATGCCGTGCCAGTTTTTTACCGGATGAAAAACTACCTTCAGGGTGCAGCCGTGCTGTTTTAATAGTGCAACCAGCGCCTGTGACATCTGATGCAGCTCAACCGGCAACTGATAATGCAGCGTCAGGGTTGCCGGTAAGGGAACCCTGACAGCATCAATCAGCGGCACACTCCAGCCAGGTAACAACTCTTTACTGGGAGTGATGAGTCCCTCATCCAGAGGCAACCGGCTGACAATGCCGCTTTGCTGGATCAGCTGGAAAAGCGTGCACGCCTGATCAGGGGTAAATCCGGCTCGCGGCCGGCAGACCAGATAACAGAAGCCGAGGCTGATACTGCTGCTGACCGGTTGCAGCGTCCTGAGCTCTGTGGCATCGCCTATCGCAATCTGCACCGGATGACGACAGCTGCTGCCGAGAGCGGGATCAAACAGCTGAGGGGTAATCCAGTACTCCACCGCCTGCAGCAGAGGACGCTGCAGATGCCAGCGCGCGTGACTTTCAATCCTCACCAGCTCGGCGCTGAAGTGCCTGAGTTTCCACGGCCCGCTGCCCGTGGCGGGATCGATGGGATGGGGCAGCAGGCACAACAAGTGGGCGAGCCGATGGGGCAGCCAGAAATCAGGGCGTCGCAGTACGAAACGCACCGCAAGCGGATGGGGCGCATCCACGCTGACCACATCGGCCAGCAACACACTGACGCGCGTATCCCGCAACAGCTGGCGGAATTGCGCCACCAGTTGTGCGGCCTGCAGAGGCTCGTCGTTGTGCCACATCAGCTGAGGCCGTAACCAGAATAACCAGCCAGATGACGCCTCGTCATATTGCCAGTGATGCGCCAGATCGCCGACCGGCTCATCCTGCTCAAAGCGGGTCAGACCGGAATAGATCTGGCGAGCCAGGTGCTGCTCGGCCCGACCGGTAATCTGGCGCGGCTCTGTGCTCTCCATCGGACGATAGTAGGGGATGCGCAGAACCGGCGTATCGTTCTGCCACTGTCCACCCATTAATGGCCGCAGCATATTGATCAGCCTTTCCGGCGGCAGATCCAGCAGCTGCAAGGCCTCAGCGGCGTCTCCGGCGTCGAGCTGTTGTTGCAGCAACTGCTGCCGTAATTGTTCAGGTGAGCGCAGAAACACTATCTGTCCCTGTTTGCCACGGCCTGGCTCGCCGCGCCAGCTGAGCCAGCCTGCATGCTGCCACTGTGACAGCAACGTGCGCAGATGACGCTCGCTGCAGATACAGTGGCGGGCCATCTCCGCCACGCAGGTTTGCTGTGGGGCGCCCTGACTCTGATGCCACAGACGCTGGAACTGATTAAGACGGTTAAGCTGGCGCATGTTAAACCCGGAACAGTTTTTTAAAAGTATTCACTATTAGTTCCGCAATTAACAGGCAATAGTGGAGTTCATCTTTCAGCAGGAGGTAAATCATGGTGCGTTTAGCCGCGTTCGATATGGATGGCACATTATTGCTGCCGGATCATCAACTGGGTCAGCAGACGCTGGATAGCCTGCAGGCGTTGCATCTGCGTGGCGTTAATCTGGCGCTGGCGACGGGCCGCCATCTGCTGGAGATGCAGATCTTACGGGAAAAAATGACACTGCCCGCGTGGCTGATTACCGGTAATGGCACTCGTGTACACGACAGGCAGGGCAATCTGATCTTTGCGCGTGATCTGCCTTCTGCGGTCGCCGAAGAGGTGATCCACCGCCGCTGGGATACGCCCGCCACCCTGCATGTTTTCAACGATCAGGGGTGGTTTACCGATCACCCACAGCCTGAACTGCTGGTGGCCCATCAGATCAGCGGATTTGGCTATCAGCTGTGCGATCTTAAAAGGTTGCCCGCGCATCAGGTGACAAAAATCTGCTTTATCGATCAGCATCAGCGCCTCTGTCAGCTAAAAACAGAGCTGGATGCCGCACTGGGCGAGCAGGCTAACATCTGCTTCTCTGCTGTGGACTGTCTGGAGGTGTTACCCGCCAGCTGCAATAAAGGCAGCGCGCTGGCACTGTTATGTGACCATCTGTCGCTGACCATGGCGGAGTGTATGGCGTTTGGTGATGCGATGAACGATCGCGAGATGCTGGCGCAGGCCGGACAGGGTTTTATCATGGGCAATGCGATGGCGCAGCTGAAAGCCGCGCTACCGCATCTGCCGGTATTAGGGCATTGCGAGACACAGGCGGTGTCTCACTATTTAAATCACTGGCTGGCAACACCCGACCTCGCGTATTCCCCCGAATGCTGAGGATTGCCGTGAACCGGCCAGGATGTCCGGTTTTTTATTCCAGCTCGCGCTGCCATGGCGTGATATCGCCAATATGTTTTGCCACCCACTCAGGCTGATAGTAGCTATCGGGATAACGTTCGCCGCTGTCGCACAGCAGTGTCACCAGCGCTCCCTGCTGATTCGCTGCCCGTAGGCGTTTTGCCACCTGCATCATGCCCCAGAAATTGGTGCCGGTAGAGGCGCCAGGCTTGCGTCCCAGAATCTTTTCCAGTTTCAGCATGGCGGCCAGCGTTGCACCATCCGGCACTTTGATCATTTCGTCGATCACGTCAGGCATAAACGACGGCTCCACTCGCGGACGGCCAATTCCTTCGATCATGCTGCCGCGCGCGCTGGTCAGGGTGGCATCACGCTGCTGCCAGTAATCAAAAAACACCGAATGCTGCGGATCAACCACCAGTAGTTTGGTTTCCAGTCCCTGATAACGGATATAGCGGCCCAGCGTGGCTGAGGTGCCGCCGGTGCCCGCACTCATGATTATCGTATGGGGAATCGGATAAGGTTCATGCTCCATCTGACGGAAAATGCTCTCTGCAATATTGTTATTGCCGCGCCAGTCGGTGGCACGTTCAGCATAGGTAAACTGATCCATAAAATGGCCATTGAGCTCCCGCGCCAGCCGTTCAGATTCAGCATAGAGCTGGCAGGGATCTTCAACAAAATGGCACTGTCCGCCATAAAAGGTGATCTGCTCAATTTTACGCTTCGCCGTGCTCGCCGGCATCACCGCAATAAAGGGCAGACCCAGCAGCCTTGCGAAGTACGCCTCAGAAACGGCAGTGCTGCCTGACGAGGCTTCGATAATCGGCGTATCCTGTTTAATCCAGCCGTTGGAGAGGCCGTAGAGGAACAGGGATCGTGCCAGCCGGTGTTTAAGACTGCCACTGGGATGGGTACTTTCATCTTTCAGATAGAACCAGATACCGGGAAAGTCCGCCAGATCGAAACGGATCAAATGGGTCTCAGCCGATCGTTGAAAATCAGCGTTAATTTCGTTGATAGCGTGGCGAATCCAGCAGGTGTGCATCTCAGGCGTCCGGTAAAAAAGTGATGCGGCTATTTTATGGCACGTGCAGGAAAAAGAGATTGCACAATTACCGCTAAAATGGCGGTAATGGAGAAAATGATTCTCCCGGAGCCGCAAATGTTAGATAAAACTGACCTTAAATTGCTCTCACTGCTGCAGCATGACTGCACGCTGTCGCTGCAGGCGCTGGCGGATGCCGTCAACCTCACCACCACACCCTGCTGGAAGCGCCTGAAAAAGCTTGAAGATGATGGCATTATTCGCGCACGGGTGGCGTTGCTGGATGGAGATAAAATCGGACTGTCACTGACGGCGTTTATGTTTGTTAAAACGCAGCAGCACAGCCGCGACTGGTATCAGGCATTTGTCTCGGTGGTGAGCAGCATGCCGGAGGTAATGGCCTTTTACCGTATGGCTGGCGAGTATGATTACCTGCTGCGCATTCAGGTGGCCGACATGAAAAGCTATGATGCTTTCTACAAGCGAGTAGTGAATGGGGTGCCCGGCCTGATTGATGTGACATCCAGCTTCGCCATGGAAGAGATTAAATACACCACGGCTTTACCTGTCGCCCCCTGAGGGCCTGAGATTGAGAGCAGCGTTGTGCGATTATTCAGTCAATTAAGTTGGTATTTTCTGCGGGAGTGGCGGCGCTATCTGGGCGCGGTCCTCCTGCTGATTGTTATTGCTATTCTGCAGCTGCTGCCACCGCATGTGGTCGGGGTGATTGTCGATGGCGTGACGCGTGACAACATGAGCACCAGCCGCATCATGATGTGGATTGGGATCATGCTGGCAACGGCGGTGGTGGTCTATCTGCTGCGCTATGTCTGGCGCGTGCTGCTGTTTGGTGCCTCCTACCAGCTGGCGGTTGAGCTGCGCGAAGATTTCTATCGCCAGCTGAGTCGTCAGCAACCGGCATTTTATCTGCGTCACCGCACCGGCGACCTGATTGCGCGCGCCACCAACGACGTGGATCGGGTGGTGTTTGCTGCCGGAGAAGGGGTTCTGACGCTGGTCGACTCGCTGGTCATGGGCTGCGTGGTGCTGCTGGTAATGAGCACGCAGATCAGCTGGCAGCTGACGCTGCTTGCGCTGGTGCCGATGCCCATTATGGCCATCGTGATCCATCGCTACGGTAATCAACTGCACCATCGCTTTAAGCTGGCACAGGCCGCCTTCTCCAGTCTCAACGATCAGACGCAGGAGAGCCTGACCAGCATCCGGATGATTAAATCCTTTGGCCTTGAACAGCATCAGTCGCAGCAATTTTCCGATATCGCCCGCGATACCGGTGAAAAAAACCTGCGCGTGGCGCGGGTCGATGCCCGTTTCGATCCCACTATCTATATCGCTATCGGCTTCTCAAACCTGCTGGCGATTGGTGGCGGCAGCTGGCTGGTCTGGCATGGAGAGATGACGCTGGGGCAGCTCACCAGCTTTGTGATGTATCTCGGCCTGATGATCTGGCCGATGCTGGCGCTGGCGTGGATGTTTAATATTGTTGAACGCGGCAGCGCCGCCTGGAGCCGCATCGGCGCGCTGCTGGCGGAAGCGCCAGCGGTGGAAGATGGCGATAAGTCACTGCCATCTGAACCAGGCACGCTGCAGGTCGCGATTCGTGCCTTTAACTATCCGGCCAGCGTGGGTCCGGTCTTAAGCGATGTCAGCTTCCAGCTGAAACCCGGCGAGATGCTGGGGCTGTGCGGGCCAACCGGCAGTGGCAAAAGTACGCTGCTTAGCCTGATTCAGCGCCACTTTGATATTCAGCAGGGCGACATCCGTTATCACCAGATCCCGCTGCCGCAGTTGCGGCTGGACAGCTGGCGCAGCCGTCTGGCCGTGGTCAGCCAGACACCGTTCCTGTTCTCAGACAGCGTGGCGAACAATATTGCGCTGGGAAAACCGGGCGCAACCCAGCAGGAGATTGAGCATGCCGCCACGCTGGCCTGCGTTCATGACGATATCCTGCGTTTGCCGCAGGGCTATGAAACGGAAGTCGGGGAGCGCGGTGTGATGCTGTCGGGTGGACAGAAGCAGCGTCTTTCGATTGCCCGGGCGCTGCTGCTGAATGCGGAAATCCTGATTCTGGACGACGCGCTTTCTGCGGTGGATGGCCGTACCGAACACGAAATCCTGCATAACCTGCGCATCTGGGGGCAGGGACGCACGCTGATTATCAGCGCGCACCGCTTATCGGCACTGACGGAAGCCAGTGAAATCCTGGTCCTGCAGCAGGGCAGGGTGGCGCAGCGGGGCGACCACGACGCGCTGACCGGCAGGGCTGGCTGGTATCGGGACATGTACCGTTACCAGCAACTGGAAGCGGCGCTGGATGATGATGAAAATGAGAAAGGAGTGCCGCATGGCTAAGTCTGCACGCTTGTGGCCTACCCTGAAGCGTCTGCTGAGCTACGGTAAGCCGTGGCGCAAATCCCTGTCGCTGGCGGTAGGGATGCTGTGGATCGCTGCCGCGGCGGAAGTGACCGGACCGGTGCTGGTCAGCTATTTTATCGACAACCTGGTGGCGAAACATCAGATGCCCTGGGGAGTGGTCGCCGGACTGGTGGTCAGTTTTATCCTGCTTCAGCTGCTGGCCGCCGGGCTGCACTACTGGCAGGCGCTGTTGTTTAACCGAGCCGCTATCGGCGTGGTACAGCAGTTACGCAGTGACGTGATGAATGCCGCACTCTGTCAGCCGCTGAGTGCCTTTGATACCCAGCCGGTCGGGCAGATTATTTCACGCGTGACTAACGACACCGAAGTCATCCGCGATCTCTACGTCACGGTGGTTTCAACCGTGTTGCGCAGTGCCGCACTGGTCGGCGCCATGATGGTGGCGATGTTCAGCCTTGACTGGCGCATGGCGCTGGTGGCGATGATGATATTCCCGCTGGTACTGGTGGTGATGTTCATCTATCAGCGTTACAGCACGCCCATTGCCCGTCGGGTTCGCAGCTATCTGGCAGACATCAATAATGGCTTCAACGAAGTGATCAGCGGTATGAGCGTGATCCAGCAGTTTCGTCAGCAGGCGCGATTTGGTGAGCGAATGGGCGAAGCGAGCCGCTCTCACTATCTGGCGCGAATGGAAACGCTGCGTCTGGATGGTTTTCTGCTGCGTCCGCTGTTGAGCCTGTTTTCAGCGATGGTGTTGTGTGGGCTGCTGATCCTGTTTAGTTTCTCGATGCCTGGCGTGTTTGAAGTGGGGGTACTCTATGCCTTTATTACCTATCTGGGGCGTCTGAATGAGCCGCTGATTGAGCTGACCACTCAGCAATCGATGCTGCAGCAGGCGGTGGTTTCAGGTGAACGTATTTTCGAACTGATGGATGCCGCACAGCAGCAGTATGGTGCCGATCAGCAACCGCTGGCTTCAGGTCGTATCACCCTGAACAATCTGAGCTTTGCCTACCGTGAAAACCGCGATGTGCTCAGTGATATCAATCTTGAGGTTGCCCCACGCGAGTTTGTAGCGCTGGTGGGACATACCGGCAGCGGTAAAAGCACGCTGGCGAACCTGTTAATGGGTTACTATCCGGTGACGCGTGGCGAGATCCGCATTGATGATCGACCCATTAGTGACCTGAGCCATGCCGTGCTGCGGCGCGGTATCGCGATGGTGCAGCAGGATCCGGTGGTGCTGGCCGATACGCTGCTGGCGAATGTGCGGCTGGGACGCGACATCAGCGAAGAGGCCGTCTGGACGGTGCTGGAACAGGTGCAGCTGGCTCCGCTGGCGCATGCGTTGCCGGAGGGAATTCATACCCGGCTGGGTGAGCAGGGCAATAATCTGTCGGTCGGGCAGAAGCAGCTGCTGGCACTGGCCCGGGTGCTGGTTGATCTGCCGCAGATACTGATCCTCGACGAAGCGACGGCCAATATTGATTCCGGCACCGAGCAGGCCATTCAGCAGACGCTTGAGACGCTGCGCCAGCACAGCACGCTGGTGGTGATTGCTCACCGCCTCTCAACGATTATTGAAGCAGACAAGATTCTGGTGCTGCATCGTGGTCGTGTGGTTGAGCAGGGTACGCATCAGCAACTGCTGGCGATGCAGGGACGTTACTGGCAGATGTATCAGCTGCAGCAGGCAGGTGAAGATCTGGTATCGGGCGTCGCTGTAACAACTGAAGGCTGAGTTGCACCTTTTTTGCGCACCTTTATCAGATTAATCTGTATAAATGCACTCCTTTGACGCCTGAAGCACCAAAGGAGTGCAGCCCTCCGCTGCAATTTCCCCTGTACGGCCTCTCTGTTTCCCATCCTCTTTAAAGCATCCCTTGTCGCGTCTCGCCTGAACAACGTATTACCGTCATTTTCACACTCTGGCACAGGCTTTGCTTATATCCCTGCGTGTCCGTAAACGTTACCTATTTTCTCGCTGGAGGGGATCCAATGAAGCTGGTTACCGTCGTAATTAAGCCATTCAAGCTGGAGGATGTACGTGAAGCTTTATCCTCTATCGGCATTCAGGGACTGACCGTCTCCGAAGTGAAAGGTTTTGGCCGTCAGAAGGGCCATGCAGAGCTTTATCGTGGCGCAGAGTACAGCGTGAACTTCCTGCCTAAGGTCAAAATTGATATCGCTATTGCCGACGATCAGTTAGACGAAGTGGTGGATGTCATCAGTAAAGCGGCTTACACCGGCAAAATTGGCGACGGTAAAATTTTCGTAGCTGAACTGCAGCGTGTCATCCGTATTCGTACCGGCGAGACCGACGAAGCCGCTCTGTAATAAAGACTCAGTACTGTGATGGGATGGAATAAAAATGAATAAAATTTTCGCTAAGTTGGGCCTCACCAGCCTGGCACTGTTACCCTCACTCGCAATGGCTGCGCCTGCCGTTGCGGACAAGGCTGATAACGCATTTATGATGATTTGCACCGCGCTGGTGCTGTTTATGTCAATTCCAGGTATCGCGCTGTTTTATGGTGGTTTGATTCGCGGTAAAAACGTGCTGTCGATGCTGACTCAGGTTGCCGTCACCTTCTCACTGGTCTGCGTATTATGGATGGTTTACGGCTATTCACTGGCGTTCAGTGAAGGCAACGCCTTCTTTGGCAGCTTTAACTGGGTGATGCTGAAAAACATTCAGCTGACCGCCGTCATGGGCAGCTTCTATCAATATATTCATGTCGCGTTCCAGGCCTCGTTTGCCTGTATCACGGTGGGCCTGATTGTCGGTGCTATCGCAGAACGCATCCGTTTCTCTGCCGTACTGATTTTTGTCGGCGTCTGGCTGACCCTGGCTTACCTGCCTATCGCGCACATGGTGTGGGCTGGCGGTTTCCTGGCACAGGATGGCGCGCTGGACTTTGCTGGCGGCACCGTGGTGCATATTAACGCCGCTGTCGCCGGTCTGGTGGGCGCTTATCTGGTGGGCAAACGTGCCGGCTTTGGTAAAGAGGCCTTCAAACCACACAACCTGCCAATGGTATTCACCGGCACCGCCATTCTGTATGTCGGCTGGTTCGGTTTCAACGCCGGTTCTGCTTCTGCAGCAAACGAAATCGCGGCGCTGGCCTTCCTGAACACCGTTGTCGCCACAGCGGGCGCCGTGTTGTCATGGACCTTTGGCGAGTGGGCGGTACGTGGTAAGCCTTCGCTGCTGGGTGCCTGTTCAGGCTTTATTGCCGGGCTGGTAGCGATTACGCCTGCCTGTGGTTATGTCGGCGTCGGCGGTGCATTAATTATCGGCCTGGTCGGCGGACTGGCGGGACTGTGGGGCGTGACCACGCTGAAAAAATGGCTGCGCGTGGATGATCCCTGCGATGTGTTCGGCGTGCATGGCGTGTGCGGCATTGTCGGCTGTATCCTGACTGGCGTGTTTGCCTCCTCTTCACTGGGCGGCGTAGGCTATGCAGAGGGTGTCACCATGGGCCATCAGGTCTGGGTACAGCTCTTCAGCGTGGGCCTGACTATCGTCTGGTCGGGCGTTGTCGCCTTCATCGGCTTCAAGCTGGCTGATTTGATTGTCGGTCTGCGCGTTCCGGAAGAGCATGAGCGTGAAGGTCTGGATGTAAACAGCCACGGCGAGAATGCTTACAACCAGTAATGGATGGGCAGTGAAAAGATCAATCGGGGGCGAGTAATCGCCCCTTTTTTTATTCGCTGCGCTGACGCATGACCCCTTCCTGAACCGTTGAGGCCACCAGCACACCCTGCTGATTGTAGAACTCGCCCCGGACAAAACCCCGTGCGCCTGACGCCGAAGTACTGACTACGCTATAGAGCAGCCATTCACTGAAGTCGAACGGGCGGTGGAACCACATTGAGTGGTCGATAGTGGCGACCTGCATGTCCGGCTCTAAAAAGCCTTTGCCGTGCGGCTGGAGCGCGACCGGCAGGAAATTGAGATCGGAAGCATAGCCGAGCAGATACTGATGGATACGCAAATCGTCGGGCAGTGGGCCGGTGGCACGGATCCAGACCTGGCGTTCAGGCTTATCCACATGGCCCCGGAGAGGATTGTGAATCTGTACCGGGCGGATCTCCAGCGGACGCTCGGCAATGAATTTTTCACGTAGCTTTTCTGGCAGCAGATGCGCCATTTTCTGCGCCATCGCCTGTTCAGTTAACAGATTCTCCGGCCCCGCCACCTGTGGCATCGGATTCTGATGTTCAAAGCCGCTTTCCGGTGACTGGAACGAAGCGGTCATATAAAAAATCGGCTGCCCATTCTGAATGGCACTGACCCGCCGGGCACTGAAACTTTTGCCATCACGCAACGTTTCAACATCGTAAATAATCGCTTTCTGACTATCGCCGGGCCGCAAAAAATAGCTGTGAAAAGAGTGAATAATGCGATCTTCCGCCACGGTTTGCTTTGCGGCATACAGCGCCTGACCCACCACCTGACCGCCAAACACCTGACGAAGGCCAATATCTTCGCTCTGGCCGCGATATAAACCCTCTTCCAGTTTTTCCAGATTTAATAAATTCAGCAGATTTTGCAGTGCCTGACTCATGGCGCATTCCTCAATATAGTGACCTGCTCAGTGTGAAAGATCGGACCAGTTGACGTCAATCAGACTTTCTACATTGTCGGTGCCAGGCAAAATTTCATTTTTGTGCCAACATTAAGGACATACGGCGAGTGAAGCGCTGTAAGCATGATTCGCTGCCGACAATCATTTTGATCAAATGGAGACGACATCAATGAAACTCAGGCATGTGTTCAGTGGAGTAGTTATGGCGGTTGCTGTTGTAGGATGCGCCGACAAGAGTAAACCCGTGCCAACGCCAACTCTGGGTTCTGCGGTTGCAGGACAGACGGCGGCGATTGCGCAGCCTAACGTAAGTGGTTCAGTCTTTATCCGCCAGCGCATTGCGCTGCCGCCGGATGCGGTATTAACCGTGACGCTCTCTGATGCGTCCGTCGCCGATGCACCCTCAAAAGTGCTGTCGCAGCGCGTGGTGCGAACCGAAGGCAAACAGGCACCGTTCCAGTTCGTGCTGCCGTTTAACCCAGCCGACATCAAGCCTGATGCACGCATTCTGTTAAGCGCAGCCATCTCAATCGACGGTAAGCTGGCCTTTATCACTGAAGGCGTGAAGCCGGTGATTAACCAGGGTGGCACCAAAGCAGAGCTGCTGCTGGTACCGGTACCGTCTATGGCGATGCCAACCCAGCCGGGCGCAGCGACCACCGTTCCTTCGACCTCACCGACTCAGGTGACGCCGTCTGCTGCGGTTCCTGCTCCAACCCGTCTGTAAACTCTTTTCGGGGCGACATAGTCGCCCTTTTTTCCCTGTCTAAACTCGCCAGCGATAAGTCTCGAGATCGAGCTGTCCGTCGTCACTCACCTCTATGCCTTCCGCCTCCAGTGCATCCCGCTGCCGCAACAGACGGTCACCCTGAAGAGAAATTGTGCCGTGTCGGTTTACGACGCGATGCCAGGGAAGGGTAGTGCCCTCGGGTAAGCGGCTCAGCACGCCACCGACCTGACGCGCCGCGCGCGGAGAACCGGCCAGTAGCGCCACATCGCCATAGGTGGTGACGCGGCCAGCCGGAATAGCGGCAACAATTTGCCAGATGCGTTGCTGGAAAGTGTCTGGCTGATTCATGTACTTATTTCATCAGGAAAAAGGGTTTTAACTTTAGCACGGGGAAAAGGCGGAGAAAGCGTAAAAGCGGTGGTTGTTCAAGAAAACAACGGTTGTCCCGACTACGCTTGCAATTGCCACCTCCTTCCCAGATAATGCCCCCGCTCTCGTAAAGAGGGCTTGTCAATGGGGGCCCTGTTGGTTCTCCCGCAATGCTAGCTTGTGAACTCGGTCAGATCCGGAAGGAAGCAGCCGTAGCAGGTGACGCGTGTGCCGGGATGTAGCTGGCAGGGCCCCCACCACTTTCTCCCTTCGATATTCTCCCCCTAAGCTGCAGACAGGCAAAACCCGCCTGGGCCGATCCTTTGCCGGCAGGCAGGATTATCCGGTACTTTATTGGGGTAAAACTGAGCTGTAAGCGATCAGATTAACGGACAAATTTCCATACTGAACCCGGGACTTTATCGTAGAGCTTGTTCATCGTCAGTTCCGCCAGGCGATGGTCAGCTGCTGAGTAAAATACCGCTAATTCATCTTCCGGTAATTCATACTTATTTTTTTCAATCACCCTTTCCAGGGTATCAAGAGAGCGGCAGCGCCGCAGTCGCATCAAATAATCGGTTTTAGTCAGGGTTTTGTTCATAAATAAACCGTTCTCATGTCTTTACTATAATGAATGGCTCGGTTGCTGGAGAAAAGCGCACTCTTCAGTGAACAGATTAAATAAGCGTTTTGCTGAACGTTGCCACCGCTGAAGATCCGGACTATTGACACCATAATTGCTGAATAGCATAAAAGTATCATCAAGATATTCATCGATTTGCGAAATCAGCGCTTCATCTTCAACGTGCTTAATTTTGTAATTCATGGTGAAAGAGGCGATATGCTCAATCAAATCGTTAAGCTGTAGATTGCTTTCAGAAGTGGGATCATTAACCCAGCCATGATGGCTGTCGGTTAATGTTGCCATGCTGTCGTCAAACAGACTCTCACAAAGGTATTTAAGCTGGGCAATATCATGCCGTTTCGGTGAGTATTCGTCCATCTTTTTCCCCTCCATAGCTAGCACAGTTGCCGCAGGGCGGCGAGAGAAGATCACGCGGCCAGGAAGCGATTATTCGGGCAGTTATTAAACGGGATACCTTAAAGATAGTGTAAAACCATTAGTTCTGCTCACCTCCATTACTAAATATTACAATTCATCGCCAGGGGAGGGTTGCTCATTGTCGATCACATCAAACTCAAGTGCACCGGGCTTAATGTGAAAGTTTACCTGTTCTGACTGCGTCACGGTTTCATTTAGATCCAGGCAGGGACTAAATAAATTCCAGTCAAAATCGTAAAGTAATTTAAAACTATTCAGATCCTGGTATTCAACCGAAATGATTTTTAAACTGCCTGGAACTAACCGGGCATTATGTGAGTACCAGCGTAAATCCCCTACCAGCAAATCGGTTATTTTGAGAATATTCCGCTGAACAATCTCTGCTATTTTTGCGCAGTCCGATTCACCCGCGGCAATATCACATTCAATGCGTGACAGCATATCTGTTCCACTTATAACCGTTAATAAACCTATCATTGGTTTTCTGCAACTGGTTTGCAAGTCAGTTGAGCACAAAACTCTCAGTTTCTGAGATTTGCCAGACGCAGCCGCAGGCCTTACCGCCAGCGCGGGTCTGCCAGTGCGTGCAGGTGGTATTTATCTTTTGATACACAATCCCACATTCAACAGAGAGCAACATCAGGTATCTTTACTGTTATGTTATAACATTATGGTGAAGTAATGCGTCAGAGTGGACTACTTATGTCACTGAGCGGGCGGCTGGGAGTAGCACTGCTATTTATCACGCTGCTTGCTGTGGCAATAAAATGGGGGATCAGCGCATGATCCTGTTTAACGCGCTTCGCGCGGGCTACCAGGGACAGGTTGTGACCCCGGCTATTACCGGCCAGCTCGCAGCCGGCTCGATGACCGCGCTGGTCGGCGCGAACGGTAGCGGCAAATCAACCCTGTTAAAAACCATTGCTGGCTTACTGCCACCGATAGCCGGGCGCTGTGAGCTGCAGGTTGCACGCCGGGATATCGGCTGGTTGCCGCAGCGCACCGAACTTGAGACCCGCTTTCCCCTGACGGTATTTGAACTGGTCTCTATTGGCTGCTGGCCACGCTGCGGCTGGTTCGGCGGCATTAACCGGATACTGCGTCGGGAGATCTGGCAGGCGCTGGAAGCGGTTCAGATGAGTGATTATGCGGATGCGCAGCCCGCGACGTTATCCGGTGGACAACTGCAGCGGGTATTGTTTGCGCGGCTGATGCTGCAGCGCAGCCAGCTCTGGCTTCTGGATGAGCCTTTTAACGGCATTGACAGCCAGACGGTGACGCTACTGATGTCGATCCTTGAGCAGCAACAGCAGGCCGGAACAACCCTGCTGGTGGTGCTGCACGATCGTCCGCTGGTGGCGCGCTACTTCAGTAACGTGATGTCGATGGATGAACGTGAGGTTAACTGCACCTGCCTGCCTGCTTCCTCTCTGGGGAGTCGTGCGCCGTGACCCTGATTCAACCCTTTATTGAGTTTGGTTTTATGCGACGCGCGCTGGTGGCCTGTCTGGCGCTGGCCGTCAGCGCCACGCCGCTCGGGGTATTCCTCTCCCTGCGACGTATGAGCCTGATTGGCGATGCCTTATCACACGCGGTGCTGCCCGGTGCCGCCATTGGCTATCTGATCTCCGGATTGTCACTGGTCGCGATGGGTGTTGGCGGCCTGATCGCTGGTTTAGCCGTGGCGCTGCTCTCTGGCGCGGTCAGTCGCTACACGCCGCTGAAAGAGGATGCCAGTTTTGCCGGGTTCTATCTGGGTTCACTGGCGCTGGGCGTCACGCTGGTTTCATTACGCGGCTCAAGTGTGGATCTGCTGCACGTTCTGTTTGGCTCGCTGCTGGCGGTAGACAACGCAGCGCTGTTGCTGGTGGGCGGCATCGCTGCCTTTACGCTGATTCTGCTGGCGGTGATCTATCGTCCGCTGGTCATCGATGCATTTGACGGCGACTTCCTGCGTGCGCAGGGAAAATGGAACGCGCCGCTGGTGCATGGTCTGTTTTTAATGCTGGTGGTGCTGAATCTGGTGGCGGGTTTTCAGGTGCTGGGCACCCTGATGTCAGTGGGTTTAATGATGTTGCCCGCCGCCAGCGCCCGCTTCTGGAGTCGCCATCTCGCCGCGATGCTGGTTATCGCCATTTTCATGGCAATGATTTCGGCGCTGGCCGGGCTGATGCTCTCCTGGCACTTCTCATTGCCGGCGGGTCCCGCTGTAGTGCTGAGCGCCGCCATGCTGTTTTTTTTCTCCATTCTTACAGGGCCGTGCGGCGGAATTTTACGCCGCCATTAATCTTAAGGGGTATCTATGAAAAAATTACCGGTTAGCCTGGCGCTCGCTGCGCTGTTTGCCACGCCTCTGGCGATGGCCAAAACGGTGGATGTCGTGGCCAGCTTTACCGTGCTGGCTGACATCGTTAAGCAGGTCGGCGGCGAGCATGTAAAGGTTAAAAGCCTGGTGGGGCCGAATGGCGATCCTCATACTTTTGAACCGACACCGCAGGACAGTCAGGCGCTGGCGAAGGCCGATCTGGTGTTTGTCAGCGGACTGGGACTGGAAGGGTGGATGGATCGGCTGGTCAGCGCCTCAGGGTATCGCGGTCAGCCCGTTGTCGCTTCAACCGGTGTCACCACCCGCAGCATGGAGGAGGAGGGTAAAACCGTTACCGATCCTCACGCCTGGAACAGCATGCAGAACGGCGTTATCTACGCGACCAACGTGATGAATGCGCTGGTCAAAGCCGATCCTGAAGATGCTCCGGCCATTCGTCAGCGTGGACAGAATTACATTCAGCAACTGCAGGCGCTGGATCGCTGGGCAAAAACCGCCTTTGACGCTGTGCCAGCTGATAAGCGTAAAGTGCTGACCAGTCACGATGCGTTTGGTTACTTTGGACAGCGATATGGCGTGACTTTCCTGGCGCCGGTAGGGTTCTCTACTGAGGCGGAAGCGAGTGCCAGCAACGTGGGTAATTTAATCACACAACTGAAGCAGCAGCACATCAATCGCTATTTCATTGAGAACCAGACCGACCCGCGTCTGGTAAAACAGATTGCCAGCGCCACCGGGGCAGAGCCGGGTGGTGAGCTCTATCCGGAAGCGTTATCCACGGCCTCTGGCCCGGCAGCCACCTATCAGGCGGCTTTTAAACACAACGTGAATGCGATGCTGAAGAGCATGCACTAAGCATAAAAAAGGCCGGGCAAGCCCGGCCAGTCATCACGACACAAACTAGCGTTTTTTCTTTCTTCCCTGTACTGCTTTAAACCGCGGGTTCGATTTACAGATAACGTAAATACGGCCTTTGCGGCGGACTACTTTACAATCCCGATGGCGATTTTTTGCTGAACGCAGCGAGCTTAATACCTGCATGATCCTCTCCTCTATTTCTTTCCAAGAAAACGCCCGAAACGCTGGTTAAAGCGTGCGGTGCTGCCCTCTTTGGCAAAATCTTTCTGTTTGCCGGTGTAGAACACATGTGAGGCAGACGACACATCCAGGGTGACGTAAGGCAGCGTTTCGCCTTCGAACTCCACGGTGCGATCGGTTTTGATGGTTGATCCAATTTTGAACCAGACATCAGCCGATGTGTCATGGAAGACCACGTGACGATAGTGAGGATGAATATTCGCTTTCATAATGCACACCTATGTAATGTTATATTATAACAATATTATGCGATGCACAGGCCAGGATTGCAACTGTCCGTGAGACAGGAAAAGCAAGGGAACAGGAAATGAGAAGGGCAGAATCGCAGGCATAAAAAAAGGCCGCTTGCGCGGCCTCAGATGATTTACAGCTTAGTGAGTCTGGTTATGCTCAACCGGATGACTGTTCGCTGATTCTTCTTTTTTCTTGCCAAAGCGGCGGCGTACCACCACAAAGAACACAGGAACGAAGAAGATCGCCAGTATGGTCGCGGTGACCATACCACCGATAACGCCGGTACCTACGGCGTTTTGCGAACCGGAACCGGCACCGGTACTGATCGCCAGCGGCAGTACCCCGAGAATAAACGCCAGTGACGTCATCAGGATAGGACGCAGACGCATACGGCACGCTTCCAGCGCAGCTTCAATCAGCCCTTTACCCTCTTTATCCATCAAATCTTTAGCAAATTCGACGATAAGGATGGCGTTCTTGGTGGAGAGGCCGATGGTTGTCAGTAACCCCACTACGAAGTAGACGTCATTACTCAGGCCACGCAGGGTGGTAAAGATCAGTGCACCAATGACCCCGAGCGGGACAACCAGCATAACCGAGAATGGAATCGACCAGCTCTCGTACAGTGCGGCGAGACACAGGAAGACCACAATCAGCGAGATAGCATAGAGCGCAGGGGCCTGGTTACCTGACAGGCGTTCCTGATAGGACATACCGGTCCAGTCATAGCCGATACCGGCAGGCAGTTTCGCCGCCAGCTCTTCCATCAGGTCCATTGCCGCACCCGAGCTTTTGCCTGGCGCAGCCTGTCCCAGGATTTCCATCGCAGGCAGACCGTTGTAACGCTCAAGGCGCGGTGAACCATATTGCCATTTCGCTGACGAGAAGGCAGAGAAGGGCACCATGGTTCCGCTGCTGTTGCGCACGTACCATTTACCAATGTCGTCCGGCAGCATGCGGGCGTCCGCTTTACCCATGACGTAAACTTTCTTCACGCGACCGCGGTCAATGAAGTCATTGACGTAGGAACCGCCCCAGGAAGCCGCCAGCGTGGTGTTGATATCACTCAGTGATACGCCCAGCGCCTGTGCTTTCTCCTGATCGATCGTCAGCTTGTACTGCGGCGTATCTTCCATCCCGTTAGGACGGACGCCAACCAGCGTATCAGGATGCTGCGCAATCATGCCGAACAGCTGATTACGCGCTTCCGTCAGCTTATCGTGGCCAAGGTTATTCTGGTCGATCAGCTCAAAGTCGAAGCTGGTCGCGTTACCCAGTTCAATAATGGCTGGCAGGTTGAAAGGAATGACCATTGCATCTTTGATCGCGCCCAGCGCCTGCATGGCACGGCCAGCAATCGCCGGTACTTTCATGTCGCTGCCGGTACGCTCATCCCACGGTTTGAGACTGACGAAGGCGATACCGGTGTTCTGTCCACGACCGGCAAAGCCGAAGCCGTTAACGGTAAACACCGATTTAACCGTGTCTTTCTCCTGGGTCAGGAAGTAATCCGTCACCTGATCCAGCACTTTCTGCGTACGCTCCTGGGTTGCACCAGCAGGCAGCTGCGCCTGAGCCAGCAGCAGACCCTGATCCTCTTCCGGTAAGAATGAAGAGGGCAGTCGCACAAACAGAAACGCCATACCGACCACGATCACCAGATAGATCACCATATAGCGACCCGTACTGCGAACCATGTGGCCCACACCATCCACATAGTGGTTGGTGCTTTTGTCGAACATGCGGTTGAACCAGCCGAAGAAACCGGTGGTTTTACCGTGCTCGCCTTTTTTAATCGGTTTCAGCATGGTGGCACAGAGTGCCGGCGTCAGAATAAAGGCGACCAGCACCGATAGCGCCATTGCCGAAACGATAGTGATGGAGAACTGACGGTAGATAACACCGGTCGAACCACCAAAGAACGCCATCGGAATAAATACGGCAGCCAGCACCAGCGCGATACCGACCAGTGCGCCCTGGATTTGCTCCATAGAACGCTTAGTCGCTTCTTTTGGCGGTAATCCCTCTTCCGCCATTACGCGCTCAACGTTCTCGACCACCACGATGGCGTCATCCACCAGCAAGCCGATGGCCAGCACCATCCCGAACATCGTCAGGGTGTTTATCGAATAGCCAAAAGCGCTGATAACGGCAAACGTACCCAGCAATACCACAGGGACCGCGATGGTAGGAATGAGCGTGGCGCGGAAGTTCTGCAGAAACAGATACATGACCAGGAACACCAGCACGATCGCTTCGATCAGCGTTTTCACCACTTCGAAAATCGAGATTTTAACGAAAGGCGTGGTGTCATACGGATAGACCACTTTCAAACCGGCCGGGAACGTCGGCTGCAATTTGGCCAGTTCTTCTTTCACCGCATTGGCGGTATCCAGCGCATTCGCACCGGTGGCCAGCTTGATACCGATACCGGACGCAGGCTTGCCGTTATAACGGGCAACGATTTCGTAGTTTTCCGCGCCAAGTTCAATCCTTGCCACATCACGCAGACGAACCTGAGAACCATCTTCATTCACTTTCAGCAGGATTTTGCCGAATTCATCGGTAGAGGTGAGACGGGTTTGCGCAATGATCGAGGCGTTAAGCTGCTGTCCCGGAACCGGAGGCGTACCGCCCAACTGACCGGCAGCAACCTGGGTGTTCTGCGTATTCAGGGCGCTGATAACATCAACCGGCGTCAGGTTGTAGTTGTTCAGCTTGTGCGGATCCATCCAGATACGCATCGCGTACTGCGCACCAAATACCTGGGTATCACCCACGCCTTTAGTACGGCTGATCGGATCTTTGATGGACGATGAAATAAAGTCAGAAATATCATTCTGCGTCATATTGTCATCGTCGCTGATGAAGCCCGCTACCATCAGGAAGCTACTGGAAGATTTCTTAACCTGAATCCCCTGTTGCTGTACTTCCTGCGGTAACAGCGGCGTCGCCAGCTGCAGTTTGTTCTGCACCTGAACCTGCGCGATATCGGCATCTGTTCCTGACTCAAAGGAGATCGTCAGGGTCAGCGTACCGGATGAATCGCTGCTTGAGGACATATACATCAGTCCATCAATGCCGTTCATATTTTGTTCGATGACCTGGGTCACCGAGTCCTGCAGCGTTTTAGCATCTGCACCAGGGTAGGTGGCCTGAATCTCAATCGCCGGCGGTGCAACATTGGGATATTGCTCAATCGGAAGTTTGAGAATCGATAGCGCACCGACCAGCATAATGATGATGGCGAGCACCCACGCAAAGATGGGCCGATCGATAAAGAACTTAGCCATGAATCAACGGCTCCTGTTATGACGATGACTTGTCAGACTGCGGCTTTGAATCGGGTGCCGCTTTCGCATCGTCTGAGACTTCTTGTGGGGTAACCTGTGCGCCCGGCTTGGCTCGCTGCAGACCCGTGCTGATCACACGTTCACCCGCTTTAACACCGTCGGTGACTAACCACTTGTCGCCAATCGCCTGAGAGGTGGTGACCTGACGAGCTTCCACTTTGTTATCTGCACCCACCACCATGACCGTTGCCTGACCCGTTGGGGTGCGGGCTACCGCCTGTTGCGGAACCAGCAACGCATTAGGATTGGTACCTTCATCCAGACGAGCGCGAACAAACATGCCCGGTAACAGCGCATGGTTCGGGTTCGGGACAATGGCGCGCAGGGTGATAGAACCCGTGGTTTCATCAACGGTAACGTCAGAGAACTCCAGCGTACCTGTCTGTGGATAGCTGTTGCCGTTCTGCATCAGCAGGGTCACGTTGGCTTTGCCATCGTTCTGCTTCAGCTGACCCGACTCCAGTTCTGAACGTAAGCGCATGAAATCTTCGCTCGACTGGGTGACGTCGACATACATCGGGTCAAGTTGCTGCACAGTGGCCAGAGCGGTGGTTTGTGCGTTTTGTACCAGCGCACCTTCCGTTACTGACGATTTGCCGATGCGGCCACTGATAGGCGAGGTGACTTTGGTATAAGCCAGGTTAATGCGGGCCGTTTCTACATTGGCTTTTGCTACCTGAACCGCAGCATCGTTTTGCGCGGCCGTGGCAACGGCGGTGTCGTAATCCTGCTGACTGATATATTTGGTGCCGAGTAAAGGCTTATAACGTTTGACGGTCAGCTGAGCGATGCGAGCATTGGCCTGCGCCTGAGTTAAGTCACCTTTGGCGCTGTCATAGGCGGCCTGATAGGTAGCAGGATCGATCTGATAAAGAGACTGACCCGCTTTGACATCGCTGCCTTCAACAAAGTTACGCTTCAGAATGATACCGGAAACCTGCGGACGGACTTCGGCGACACGATATGCCGAGGTGCGGCCAGGTAATTCAGTCGAGATTTTCAGGGGTTCAGTTTTCAGTGTTACAACCCCCACTGCTGGCGGTTGCTGGGCGGCTTGTTCGGATTTATTGTTGTCACATCCTGTTAACAAAAAGCTGCCTGATAGCATCAGGACGGCCGCCAGAGGCGATAATCCTCTGATTTTATTCATAAATAAACCTCTAGTGTCCGATATCAATTGGTCAATGGATCACAAACTGAAAAACCCATTGCTGTGTCAAGTCGCAGGTCATGCTATGGTACATACATTCGCAAATGTATGTAAACTTACCTGTTTGTAAAAAAAGCCCCTTATGGCACGAAAAACCAAAGCGCAAGCACTTGAAACGCGACATCAAATTCTTGATGCCGCCATTGTTCTGTTTTCGCAGCAGGGCGTTTCAGCCACTTCTCTGGCGGATATTGCAACCGCTGCCAGCGTCACGCGAGGGGCCATCTACTGGCACTTCAAAAATAAAGCCGATGTATTACATGAAATATGGCTTCGTTGTGATGCTGGTCTGGACGATGTGGAACTTGAGTATCAGACAAAATACCCTGGCGATCCACTCTCTGTGTTGCGAGCGATGCTGGTCTATATCTTTGACGCGACAGCAAAGGATCCGCAGCGCCGCGCCTTGATGGAGATCATTTTCCACAAATGTGAATTTGTGGGCGAAATGTCGGCGCTGAAGAATATGCAGCAGAGCTTACTGCTGGAGTGCTACGACAAAATTGAAGATGTGCTGCGCCAGTGTATCGAAGCCGGACAACTTCCGGGCAGTCTCAGCACGCGTCAGGCCGCTCTTATCCTGCGCGGTTACGTCAACGGTATGATGGAAAGCTGGCTGTTTGCGCCGGACAGTTTTGATTTAGCCGGAGACGCGCCGACGCTGGTCAATGCTTTTATCGATATGCTGCGCCTCAGTCCGACGCTGACTGCCCACCACTAAGCCGATGGGCGATCACGCTTGTTTTCGAAATCGCGCTGCACCATGGCCAGCGCTGAGAGCACGGTTTCTACCGGCAGTTGATGCTCTTCCAGTAGCTGAATCAGATCAACTGCCAGTTTGACGTCGTCAGGGGCATTTTCCAGTGACATCTCTTCTCCTAAATACGTAGTCGGGCCGCGACCAGCAGCATCACTAATGCACCGAGAATCGCCATGCCCAGTGCGCCAATATGCAGCGTTGCCAGGGTACCCAGGTCAAAATAGGTGGCGATATAGCCGCCAATCAGAGCCCCGATCATCGACAGCGTCAGGGTAGCAACCAGGCCGCCCGGTGGTCCCGGCATCAGCAGGCGCTTCAGCAACCCCAGCAGTAAACCGCTTAACAGCCACACAAGTAAAGCCATGGTTCTTCTCCGCGCCGAATCACACCCAGTATAGGAGCGCTTTTGTCACGCTGCGCTTTATTCGCTGCCGCGCAACGACGAGGCCCATTCGACAGAGCGAATCGCCTGCCGACAGCGTGCCAGTCGCTGCTCTAACGTTTCCAGATCCTGTTTCAGCTGATGCTGTACCGCCAGCGTTTCGGCCAGCGCCAGTCTCTGCTCACGCTGATCGATCATTGCCAGCAAACGCCGCTCAAATTCACGGTACTCCTGATATTTTGCGGCGCGTGGGTTCCTGACGGGCTGTTCGCGTCGGGTACGCAGCTGTTGCGTACTCGCCTCACGTTGCAGGGCGGCAATCTGATCGACCAGGCGTTCAGCCAGCCACGCACTGCGGGCCAGATCGTGGCTGCTGTCGCAGAGCCGGGCAAAATTCTGTTCCACTTCCAGCAGGTAATCAGCCAGCCGCGTGCCTTTGGTGCGGAACAGCTGAGTATCAAAACGTGGCAGACGGCAAACCCCATCTGAATGGCAGGCGAGTTCCTGCCGCAGGGCGATAAGGAGCTGTTGCAGGCGCTGTTGTATGGCGATCGCACTCATCGCGTGACGCTCAATTGTGCTAACGTACGCTGATGAGGAAAGAGTTGGGCGGCATTCATGCAACGCATTCTGTTATTAACCCTCGGCTGGCTGGCGATTGTGCTGGGGACGCTGGGCATTGTATTACCTTTATTACCTACCACGCCATTCATGCTGCTGGCGGCCTGGTGTTTTGCCCGTTCATCGCCGCGTTTTCATCACTGGCTGCTGTGGAAATCGCCATTTGGCCGCTATCTGCGTCACTGGCAGCAGCATCGCGCGATGCCGCCAGGGGCTAAAGTACGCGCTATCTGCCTGATAGTCGCCACCTTTAGTCTCTCACTCTTCCTGGTGCATCAGCTCTGGGTACGCATCATGCTGCTGATCATGCTGGCGGCGCTGCTGCTGTTTATGTGGCGTATTCCGGTGGTGGCAGAAGCAGCGGACGCACCGCCGCCGCCGCGATAAAGTTGCATTTAGCCGGTCATTTGCTTAGATTTGGGCGTCTTCGTGCGTGGCTTCCCTTTGTGAATTGACTTCCGCTGAGCCTTTTATCAGGTATTAGCGCTTTTGAAGCTGCGCGAAACAGAATTTTTTACCAGGCGTATCATTATGACCGACACTGCGCAGCAGCTTGAATTCATTAAAAACAGCATTAAAAGCATTCCCGATTATCCTAAGCCAGGCATCCTGTTCCGCGATGTCACCAGCCTGCTGGAAGATCCCAAAGCCTATGCCGCGTCGATTGCGCTGCTGGTTGAGCGTTACCGTAATAAAGGCATCACTAAGGTGGTGGGGACGGAAGCGCGCGGTTTCCTGTTTGGTGCACCGGTGGCCTTAGGCCTCGGCGTCGGTTTTGTTCCGGTGCGTAAGCCCGGCAAACTGCCCCGTGAAGTCTACAGCGAATCCTATGAGCTGGAGTACGGCACCGATAAGCTGGAATTGCACAAAGATGCCATCCAGCCAGGCGATCTGGTGCTGGTGGTTGACGACCTGCTGGCGACCGGCGGGACGATTGAAGCGACCGTTAAACTGATTCGTCGTGCAGGCGGTGAAGTTAAAGACGCGGCTTTCATTATTAATCTGTTCGATCTGACCGGAGAAACGCGTCTTAATGCCATGGGCGTTGAGAGCTACAGCCTGGTTAAATTCCCCGGCCACTAAGCCACTCTTTCGGCCTTGCCACCCGGCGAGGCCGTCACGCCTTCGGCGTCAAGATAACGAGTGCCAGCCAAAAGCGTAGCTGATAGACTACTGCAATCTTATACAGGGGTTGCAGAGCGTCTGCGCTCATCTTTCCATCCAACTTCGTCGAACTCCACATGAGCTATCAGGTACTTGCGCGAAAATGGCGTCCCCAGGCTTTTGCTGATGTTGTCGGTCAGGAACATGTTCTGACGGCGCTGGCGAATGGATTGTCTCTGGGACGCATCCATCATGCTTATCTCTTCTCCGGCACCCGCGGAGTAGGGAAAACCACTATTGCGCGTCTGCTGGCCAAAGGCCTTAACTGCGAAACCGGTATCACTGCCACCCCCTGTGGTCAGTGTGATAACTGCCGTGAAATTGAGCAGGGCCGCTTTGTCGATCTGATTGAGATTGACGCCGCATCGCGTACCAAAGTTGAAGATACCCGCGATCTGCTCGACAACGTGCAGTACGCCCCGGCGCGTGGCCGCTTCAAAGTCTATCTGATCGATGAAGTGCATATGCTGTCGCGTCACAGCTTCAATGCGCTGTTAAAGACGCTGGAAGAGCCCCCTTCACACGTTAAATTCCTGCTGGCGACCACCGATCCGCAGAAACTGCCGGTGACCATTCTCTCGCGCTGCCTGCAGTTCCACCTCAAAGCGCTGGATGTGGATCAAATCCGTCAGCAGCTTGAGCATGTTCTGAAGCAGGAACAGATTGAGAGTGAAACCCGGGCGCTGCAGCTGCTGGCGCGGGCTGCCGATGGCAGTATGCGTGATGCGCTGAGCCTTACCGACCAGGCCATTGCCATGGGGCAGGGCGCGGTGACCAGCAGTACGGTCAGCGTCATGCTCGGCACGCTGGACGATGAACAGCCGCTGGGGCTGCTGGAAGCGCTGGTCGACGGTGACGGTCAGCAGGTGATGAGCCTGTTGAGCCAGGCCGCGTCACGGGGTGTGGAATGGGAAGCGCTGCTGGTAGAAATGCTGCGCCTGCTGCACCAGATTGCGATGGTGCAATTGCTGCCGACCTCGCTTAATGACGATGATGAGAGTAACGCACTTCGCTTGCGTGAACTGGCGCGGGTGGTGCCGCCCGCCGATCTGCAACTCTATTATCAGACCCTGTTGATGGGCCGCAAGGATCTGCCTATTGCGCCCGATCGTCGCATGGGTGTGGAGATGACGCTGCTGCGTGCACTGGCGTTTCATCCTAAAGCTGCCGTGGCTGAACCCATTGCGCGTCCCGCATTAACTCAGCAGACGGCGCCTGTCGCCCCTGCGCAGACGTCACCGGCAGCATCCGGCCCATCGTCGTTAGCACGGCAACCGGCAGCACAGCCAGCCTCACCGTCACCTGCCGCTACGCCGCCGTCGCACACCGCGTCGCCCGTCGCGCAGCAGACTCAACAGCAGATGCCGGAGCAGACGCAGCAGCAGGTTGCCGCTCAGCCGCAGATGGCCGCGCCCGATGCTGCACCGCAGCATTCGCCGTCGCCAGATGCCACACCTGATACCGCACTTTCCAGTTCCACCAGTCAGCTCCTGCAGGCGCGCACTCAGTTGTTGCGTCAGGGAGCGAACAAGCCAAAAAAGCGTGAGCCGGCAGCGCCAGGTGCGCGGCCGGCCAACTCCGCGCTGGAGCGGCTGGCCTCGGTCACCGAGCGCAGTCAGCAGCGTATCCGCGATCGCGAGCCTGCTGCCCCGGTAAAAGAGGAAGCGTACCGCTGGAAAGCGGTCAATCAGCCGGTGGAAGTGGCGGAGCCGGTGGCGACGCCAAAGGCCTTGCGTTCTGCGCTGGAGCATGAGAAAACCCCTGAGCTGGCGGCGCGTCTGGCCGAAGAAGCGCAGCAGCGCGATCCCTGGGCCGCAGAGATTGCGATCCTGCCGCTGCCGAAACTGGTGCAGCAGCTGGCGTTAAATGCCTGGAAAGAGACCACCGAAACTGGGGTCTGCCTGCATTTGCGTAGCAGCCAGCGTCACCTTAATTCACCGTCGGCGCAGCAGGTATTAAGCGATGCGCTGAGTCAGCATGCCGGGCAGAGAGTTGAACTCTCGGTAGTTGAAGACGATAATTCATCGGTGTTGACGCCACTTGAATGGCGTCAGGCCATTTACGAAGAGAAACTGGCGCAGGCGCGTCAGTCGATCACCTGTGATACCCACATTCAGACGCTGCAGCGCTTTTTTGATGCCGATCTGGATGAGGAGAGTATCCGACCTGTTTGAACACGCTGCTGCTATCTTAACGATAGCGTTGTAGCCTCAGCTGAGAGAGAAAACTATGTTTGGTGGTAAAGGCGGATTGGGCAACCTGATGAAACAGGCCCAGCAGATGCAGGACAAAATGGCCAAGGTTCAGGAAGAGATTGCCGCGATTGAAGTGACCGGTGAGTCTGGTGCTGGCCTGGTAAAAGTCACCATTAACGGCGCGCACAACTGCCGTCGCGTGGAAGTCGATCCCAGCCTGCTGGAAGATGACAAAGATATGCTGGAAGATCTGATTGCAGCCGCGTTCAACGATGCGGCACGTCGCATTGATGAAACCCAGAAAGAGAAGATGGCTTCTGTCTCTTCAGGCATGCAGCTGCCACCAGGCTTTAAGATGCCGTTCTGATGCAAACCAGTCCACTGCTTGAATCTTTGATGGAGTCGCTGCGCTGTCTGCCCGGCGTTGGGCCGAAGTCGGCGCAGCGCATGGCGTTTCAGCTGCTGCAGCGCGATCGCAGCGGTGGCATGCGGCTGGCGCAGGCGCTGACCCGGGCGATGTCGGAGATCGGACACTGCGCCGATTGCCGGACATTCACCGAGCAGGAAATTTGCACCATCTGCGCCAATCCAAGGCGTCAGCAGAATGGTCAAATCTGCGTGGTGGAAAGCCCGGCTGATATTCACGCCATTGAGCAAACCGGCCAGTTTGGCGGTCGCTACTTTGTGCTGATGGGACATCTCTCGCCGCTCGACGGCATCGGTCCGGCTGATATTGGCCTGGATCGTCTGGAGCAGCGACTGGAGAGTGAAACCCTGCAGGAAGTGATCCTCGCCACCAACCCGACGGTTGAAGGCGAGGCGACCGCGAACTACATCGCGGAACTCTGTGGTCAGTATGGCGTCGACGCCAGCCGTATCGCGCACGGCGTGCCGGTGGGCGGTGAGCTGGAGATGGTTGATGGCACCACGCTGTCCCATTCACTGGCGGGCCGCCAGAAGTTTAAATTTTAATCACTTGCCGGTGTTGTGACAGACACCGGCTTGAAAATCTCCCTGTCACCCCCACATCAACCTCAACGTTTGTTCAACCTGTTTTGTTGAGGTAGCAATGACCATGAAAGGACAAGAGACCCGTGGCTTTCAGTCGGAAGTAAAACAACTTCTGCACCTGATGATCCATTCTCTCTATTCAAACAAAGAAATTTTCCTGCGTGAGCTGATCTCCAACGCCTCGGATGCGGCAGACAAACTGCGCTTCCGTGCCCTGTCAGATTCCAGCCTGTATGAAGGTGATGGCGAGCTGCACGTTCGTCTCTCTGTTGATAAGGACAACCGTACCATTACGCTCAGCGACAACGGTATCGGTATGCGTCGCGATGAGGTCATTGAGAACCTCGGGACTATCGCCAAGTCAGGCACCAAATCCTTCCTTGAATCGCTGGGCTCCGATCAGGCGAAAGATAGCCAGCTGATTGGTCAGTTCGGTGTCGGTTTCTATTCTGCATTCATCGTGGCGGATAAAGTCACTGTGCGTACCCGTGCCGCGGGCGCGTCAGCCGAAGAAGGCGTGTTCTGGGAATCCGCAGGCGAGGGCGAATATACCCTGGCTGAGATTGAGAAAGCCGATCGCGGTACCGAGATCACCCTGCATCTGCGCGAAGGCGAGGATGAGTTCCTGGATGCATGGCGCGTGCGCAACATCATCAGCAAATATTCCGATCACATCGCGCTGCCGGTTGAGATCGAAAGCAAAGATGAAGAAGGCGAAGGGACACACTGGGAGAAGATTAACAAAGCCCAGGCGCTGTGGACCCGCAACAAATCTGAGATCAGCGACGAAGAGTACAACGAGTTCTACAAGCATATCGCCCACGATTACAGCGATCCGGTCGCCTGGAGCCACAATCGGGTGGAAGGTAAGCAGGAATATACCAGCCTGCTCTACATTCCGGCGCGTGCGCCATTTGATATGTGGAACCGCGATCAGAAACATGGCCTGAAACTCTACGTACAGCGCGTCTTTATCATGGATGACGCTGAGCAGTTTATGCCGAACTATCTGCGCTTTGTGCGTGGCCTGATTGACTCCAACGATCTGCCGCTGAACGTCTCCCGTGAGATCCTGCAGGATAGCCGCGTGACCCAGAGTCTGCGCGCCGCGCTGACGAAGCGTACCCTGCAGATGCTGGAAAAACTGGCGAAAGATGACAACGAGAAATACCAGACCTTCTGGAATGAGTTTGGTCTGGTGCTGAAAGAGGGCCCGGCGGAAGATCACGCTAACCAGGAGACGATCGCTAAGCTGCTGCGTTTCGCCACTACCCAGAGCGAAGGTTCAGCACAGACCATTTCGCTGGAAGATTACGTCAGCCGCATGGTGGAAGGTCAGGAGAAGATTTACTACATCACCGCTGACAGCTATGCCGCCGCGAAGAGCAGCCCGCATCTGGAACTGTTCCGCAAAAAAGGCATTGAGGTGCTGCTGCTCTCCGATCGCATCGACGAATGGATGATGAGCTATCTCACTGAGTTCGATGGTAAAACCTTCCAGTCAGTCAGCAAAGCGGATGAATCGCTGAGCAAGCTGGCGGATGAAGAGACTGAAGAGCAGAAAGAGGCGGAAAAAGCGCTGGAGCCTTTTGTTGAGCGGGTGAAAACTCTGCTGGGCGAACGTGTGAAAGAGGTGCGTCTGACGCATCGCCTGACCGATACTCCGGCGATTGTCACCACCGACGCCAACGAGATGACCACGCAGATGGCGAAGCTGTTTGCCGCGGCCGGACAGGAAGTGCCGGAAGTGAAGTACCTGTTCGAAATCAACCCGGATCATCCGCTGGTGAAACGTGTTGCGGATACGCAGGATGAAGCACGCTTCGGTGAGTGGATTGAGCTGCTGCTGGATCAGGCCTTGCTGGCCGAGCGCGGCACGCTGGACGATCCTAACCAGTTTATCCGCCGCATGAACCAGTTGCTGACCGCATAACGGCAACAGGCCGGTGGTTTTCACCGGCCTGAAGTTGCAGCTACGATGCTGGCTCAGGGAGCATACGCCCTCCGCAAAGACGCAAAAAGCCGCCATCCCTGGCGGGCTCAGCGCGGGCGATTACGCACCTCATCCTGAGGTGCGCCCGTTGCCGGGCCAACGCTTTGCGTTGTTCACAAACGCTCCCGGCGTTTTTGTCCATGGCCCGCGATGCTTTGCTCCAGGCGTATGCTCCCATCGCATTGACTCTGATGCCGTCTGTCTGAATCAGTCAGCGCTGATTGTGAGCGGGATTTCAGGGTTAAAAAGCAGTAAATTTGTCAGCTGTCTGAAGCCGGTGACCCTCACCGGCTTTTTTTATGGTTTTGCGGCATCCTGCAGCCAGTCGCGAAACAGGCTGATCTCCGTATCGTGCCGACGGCTCTGTTTTGTCATCATCCATGTGGCCCGCTCGACGCGTACAAAGCCAAGCGGCGCAAGCAGCGTGCCATCCTCCAGCTCTTTGCGTACCAGCAAACGCGGTGCCATCAGGACGCCAAGACCACTTCGTGCGGCCTGAATCCCCAGTGTCAGACTCTCAAAATGCTTTCCGCCGTTAAAGCGGCCGCTGACCCCAGCTTTGTCCGCCCACTCTGACCAGGCGTGCAGCCGGGTATCCGCATGCAGCAGGGGCATCGCGGCCAGATCCTCGCCGACCCGCAGTTGCGAAGCAAAGTGAGGTGCGCAGAGCGGCCCAATCTCATCCTCGCTGACCAGCGTGGCGTCTATGTCAGATTCAGGGGGCTCGCCGTGACTGAGGATCAGTACATCCACATGTTCGCTGCGCAGTTGCGAGATCTGCGTCAGCGGCTGGAAGTGAACCTCA
This sequence comes from Pantoea agglomerans NBRC 102470, assembly GCF_001598475.1. Taxonomy (GTDB): domain Bacteria; phylum Pseudomonadota; class Gammaproteobacteria; order Enterobacterales; family Enterobacteriaceae; genus Pantoea; species Pantoea agglomerans. Next base: position 296,274 of record NZ_BCZA01000003.1, on the reverse strand, counting down.
ATCTCCGGATAGCGTTGATAAAAACTGGCGATACGGGGAATCAGCCATTGCGACAAAAAGCTGGGGGCGCAGGAGACCCGAATCTGCTGAAGCAGCCCGGTACGAATGCTTTCGCAGCTGCTGCGCAACTCACTGAACGCCTGCTGACAGCTCAGCAGCAGACGTTCACCGTGTGAGGTCAGTTTCACGCGGCCATGGCTGCGGACAAAAAGTGGTTTGCCCATCCAGCTCTCCAGCTGGCGAATCTGATGGCTGATGGCGCTGTGCGTAACATGCAGATGTTCAGCCGCCACGCTAAAACTGCTGTGTAAGGCTGCCTGGTGAAAATAGTGCAGCGCTCTCAGTGGCGGCAGTCCGTTCATCCTCTTCCCCTGTGCAAAAATCTAACAGGGATTGTCAATTTATATCATTTTAAAGTCCAGCCGCATTGACCTACTCTGTAGGGCAAATTATGGCGGGTTGACTCAGCCTTATATCTGTGATTTTTCAGGGTATTCCGCCTCGCTTAACCTGCGTTCACGCCGCACACTCCCCGAAGCGAGACAACCATGGCACACCGCTCTTTATCCTCTGAAACTTCAGCAGAGGCGCGCCATCGGTTACGCCTGGCGCTCTCACGCTTTTACCGGCTGGAGCAGTTCGATCTCTTCTTCGCGCCCTCGCTGCATGTGGCGCAGGTCCTTCTTTCTCAGCTCTTTCTGCGGCAGGAGCAGGCGCGCAATCAGCACCGTTACGCCTCGCACTTTCCGGTAACCGAACTCAACATCCTGCCAGCAGTTCCGCTGATCGCAGGCAGCATCATGCTGGTACCGCATGTCGAATTGCCCAATGGCCGCGTGCGTCCGCTGCGGGATTGCCAGAACCAGGGCGTGACGGAGGCGAGCGAGAGTTTTGCCAGCGTACTGCATCAGAAACTGATCGACGAAGCCCATCTGTTTGTCACCCGACTGGATCGCCACGCCGAGATCTGCAGCGATCTGGTGCTGGTGGCGTTGCGGACACATGACTTCAGTACGCTGGTGCGCAGCGAACTGCGGCTTTTCGAACAGGGGCTGACCCTGACCGCCACGCATGAGGCACTGCGCCGCTTCGACGATCCGCACTGGCGGCCTTACAATGCCGCCACCGTCGATGCGCTCTCCCTGTCAGACCCGCTGCCGCTGAACTCCTGCCATCAGCCCGGTTTGCCGTTTGCCAGCTTTAATGTCCCGGCCTCCGTGATCACATCGCTGTCAGATGCGGAAGATGTGGTGAAATGGCCGCAGCAGGCGCGGCTGCTGCTGAATGCTAACGTGCGCGGCAGCGGCAAAAAAAGCGTGAATATGACCCATCATCTGAGCCGACGACTGCAATTCCTGCTCGGCTCAGGCGGTAAATCTGAAAAAGCGTCCGGCAGGCCAGGCGGGTAGGGGGCAGGGCCAAAAAGCAGCTCAGGTCGCCCTGCGCGATCCGCGCCCTTCCTTGTGATGAGCGGGTCATAATGGTATGTTCTTTCGCTTCTAAGATAGATCAATGCGATTCGCAAGGGGATTTACGCAATGCGTATTATTCTGCTCGGAGCTCCGGGCGCAGGTAAGGGGACTCAGGCCCAATTCATCATGGAGAAGTATGGCATTCCGCAAATCTCCACCGGCGACATGTTGCGTGCAGCAGTAAAAGCAGGCAGCGAGCTGGGCAACCAGGCGAAAGCCATCATGGATGCTGGCAAACTGGTGACCGATGAGCTGGTGATTGCGCTGGTCAAAGAGCGTATCACCCAGGAAGACTGCAAAAACGGTTTCCTGCTGGACGGTTTCCCGCGCACCATTCCTCAGGCAGATGCAATGAAAGAGGCCGGGATCACCGTTGATCACGTGCTGGAGTTCGCCGTACCGGATGAACTGATCGTTGAGCGTATCGTGGGCCGTCGCGTTCACACGCCATCAGGCCGCGTTTATCACGTCACTTTTAATCCACCGAAAGTGGAAGGCAAAGATGATGTGACCGGCGAAGAGCTGACCATGCGTAAAGACGATCAGGAAGAGACCGTGCGTAAGCGCCTGGTGGAATATCATCAGATGACCGCGCCGCTGATTGCTTACTACAGCAAAGAAGCGGAAGCGGGCAACACTGCCTATCACAAAATCGACGGCACCCGTAAGGTGACCGAAGTCAGTGCCGAGCTGGCTAAGATCCTGGGCTAAGTTCACAGGGGCCGGTATTACTGGCCCCTTTTGCAGTAATCGCTTTTACCTCCCACTAATTCCGCTACAATTTCCCCGTTTTCACGCATCCCCGTTGTTATCAAGGAACTCAAATGAGGCAAGATAAGGCCGGCGTGTTATTGGTTAATTTAGGTACGCCAGACGCGCCCACCACACCTGCAGTTAAACGCTATCTGAAACAGTTTTTAAGCGATCCGCGCGTGGTCGATGCGCCGCGCTGGCTCTGGTGGCCGGTTCTCAATGCCGTTATTCTGCCGTTTCGCTCGCCGCGCGTCTCTAAGCTCTACTCATCGGTCTGGATGGAAGGCGGTTCACCGCTGCTGGTTTACAGCATGCGTCAGCGCGATGCGCTGGCGGCACGGGTCGATATGCCCGTCGAGGTGGGCATGAGCTACGGTAATCCCAGCCTGAAAAGCGCGGTTGATAAGCTAATGGCGCAGGGCGTGACCCGCCTGATTGTGCTGCCGCTCTATCCGCAATTCTCCTGCTCCACCGTGGCGGCAGTGTGGGATGGCCTGACCGCGGTATTCAAAGATTATCGCTCGCTGCCTGATGTGCAGTTTATCCGCGACTACGCCGAACATCCGGCCTATATCGCCGCGCTGAAAGCGACGGTGGAGCGATCCTTTGAGCGGCACGGTCAGCCCGATCTGCTGGTGTTATCCTTCCACGGCATTCCGCAACGTTTTGCTAACGAAGGCGATGACTACCCGCAGCGCTGTGCGGATACCACGGCGGCCCTGGTCAAAGCGCTGGGCCTGCGTGACGATCAGTATATGATGACCTTCCAGTCGCGTTTTGGTCGTGAGCCGTGGCTGATGCCCTACACCGATAAAACCATGGAAAGCCTGCCCGCTAAAGGGATCAAACATGTTCAGGTGATGAGCCCGGGCTTCTCGTCAGACTGCCTGGAGACGCTGGAAGAGATCAGTGGTGAAAACTGCGAAATCTTTATGCATGCCGGGGGTGAGAAGTTTGAGTATATCCCTGCGCTGAACGCCGATGAGGCGCATATCGACATGATGGTGCAACTGGTCGACGCACGCCGTTAAAGCGCAGGCGGAGAGTGTGATATCATTCTCTGCCTGTTTTTCCAGACGGCACCTCCCGATGAAATTTCCCGGCAAACGCAAATCCAAACACTACTTTCCTGTCAGCGCACGCGATCCCCTGTTACAGCCCGCCCAGCACGATGTTGATGCAGGCAGCTGGGTGGTGGGTATCGACCAAACGCTGGTGGATATCGAAGCCAAAGTCGATGACGCTTTTCTCGCACGTTATGGCCTGAGTGCCGGGCACTCGCTGGTTATCGATAATGCCGTCGCGGAAGCGTTGTACAACGAGCTGATGCAGGAAGCGCTGATCACCCATCAGTTTGCTGGTGGCACCATCGGTAACACGCTGCATAATTTCTCGGTGCTGGCCGATGACCGCTCCGTGCTGCTGGGCGTCATGTGCAATAACATCCAGATTGGCGGCTACGCCTATCGCTATCTCTGTAACACCTCAAGCCGGGTCGATCTTAACTATCTGCAGGGCGTGGATGGCGCCATTGGACGCTGCTTTACGCTGATTGGCGAACATGGCGAGCGAACCTTTGCTATCAGCCCCGGCCAGATGAACCAGCTGCATCCGGATAACGTACCGGAAGAGGTGATCGCCGGAGCCTCTGCGCTGGTACTGACCTCCTATCTGGTGCGCTGTGCCGAAGGTGAACCGATGCCTCAGGCAACGTTACGGGCGATTGAGTATGCCAAACGCCACAACGTGCCGGTGGTGCTGACGCTGGGCACCAAACATGTGATTGGCGACAATCCTCAGTTCTGGCGCGATTTCCTGCGCGAGCATGTCAGCATCGTGGCGATGAATGAAGAGGAAGCGCTGGCGCTGACCGGCGAAAGCGATCCGCTGCTCGCCGCCAATATGGCGCTGGACTGGGTCGATCTGGTGCTGTGTACTGCTGGCCCGATTGGGCTCTATATGGCGGGTTACACCGAAGAAGAGTTCAAACGCAAAACCAACCATCCGCTGCTGCCTGGCGCGATTGCTGAATTCAACCAGTATGAGTTCAGCCGGGTGATGCGCCAGCAGGATTGCCAGCAGCCGCTGCGCATTTTCTCGCACATCGCGCCTTATATGGGCGGACCGGAAAAGATCATGAACACCAACGGCGCCGGAGATGGTGCGCTGGCGGCGTTACTGCATGACATCACCGCCAACAACTATCACAGCCTGAATGTGCCGAACTCCAGCAAACATGCGCGTCCTTACCTGACCTACTCATCGCTGGCGCAGGTATGTAAATATGCCAACCGCGTCAGCTACCAGGTGCTGAATCAGCATTCGCCGCGTCTGACCCGCGGTCTGCCGGAGCGGGAAGACAGTCTGGAAGAGTCTTACTGGGATCGGTAAAGCTGGCAGCTGCCGCGCATAAAAAAGCCCTTCTGAAGAGAAGGGCCTTAGAAGACTGGCAACGTCTGGCTCGGTTAGCGATGAGATCGAGCCTGCTCAGGGAACACGGTCAGACCGGAAAGTCGCTTAAGCCATCCCTGGCCAACGCTTTGCGTTGTTCAAAAACGCTCCCGGCGTTTTTGTCCCTGTCGGCGGGACGCTTTGCTCTTCTGTCCGTGTTCCCTGCGTATTGAGTTTATTCGTTGCGGTAAAATTTACCCTGGTTTTGATATATCAGAAGCCTGCCAGGCTTTGCTTAACACGAATCAGCGCACGACATCGCAGGGCTGTAAATCTTCGCCCTGGGTCATCTCATCCTGCAGGATTTGCAGCATACTGCTGGCGATCTCACGTTCGCCCATCACCACACGGGTGGCACCCCGTTCCATGATGTACTCGACTTCATCGTCATAGTGGGCGCGGGCGATAATCTCGATATTCTGATGTTTTTCACGCGCGGCGGTGACCACTTCACCCGCTTCATAGCCATTCGGAATAGTCAGTAACAGCCAGCGGGCGCAGTCGAGTCGGGCCAGTTCCATGGTGTCAGCGCGGGCTGCATTACCCAGCACCGCCTTAATACCGCGCTCGCGCAGCGCTTCAACACGGGCGCGGGAGTTTTCAACTACCACCAGCGGAACATTGGCTTCAAGCAGCTTCTGACCAATCAGACTGCCCACCCGGCCGTAACCCACAATCACCGCGTGATTGCAGAAATCCACCGGGATCTGCTTCTCTTCTTCAATCGCCTCTTCCAGCGTCTGCTCTTCCATCGTCTCCGTTTTCGCCAGGAAACGCTCCAGCAGGGTAAACAGGATCGGATTAAGCATAATCGACAGGATGGCGGCGGCCAGCACCAGGTTGCGGCCCTCGTCAGTCAGCAGGCCCAGCGAGATACCCAGACCGGCCAGAATAAAGGCGAATTCACCAATCTGCGCCAGACTGACCGAAATGGTCAACGCCGTACGACGTGAATGGCCGAGCAGCGACACCAGCAGCCAGGCGGCGACCGATTTACCCACCACAATAATCACCAGCGCGCCCAGCACTGCCAGCGGCTGCGTCACCAGAATCGACGGGTCAAACAGCATGCCGACCGAGACAAAGAACAGCACGGCAAAGGCATCACGCAGCGGCAGCGTATCGCGCGCGGCGCGGTGGCTCAGTTCCGATTCGTTCAGCACCATACCGGCAAAGAAAGCGCCCAGCGCAAACGAAACATCAAAGAATTCAACAGCACCAAAGGCGATGCCCAGCGCCAGCGCTAATACCGCCAGAGTAAACAGCTCACGCGAGCCGGTGGCGGCGCTGCGGGCGAGGATCCAGGGGACGGCACGCCGTCCTACCACCATCATCAGCACCATAAAGGCGGCGACTTTGCCGATGGTCCACAGCAGGTCCCAGGCCAGCAGTCCGGCGCTGGCGTTGCCCTGTTCCATCATGCCGGCAATCGCAGGCAGCAGCACCAGCGTCAGCACCATCACCAGATCTTCAACAATCAGCCAGCCAATCGCAATCTGCCCGCGCTGGCTATCAATCAGTTGCCGCTCTTCAAGCGCGCGCAGTAACACCACGGTACTGGCGGTAGAGAGGCAGAGACCAAACACCAGGCCGGTCATCCACGACCATCCCAGCGTCCACGATAAGCCCATTCCCAGTAACGTCGCGACCGCGATCTGTGCGATGGCACCGGGAATGGCTATCGACTTTACCGACATGAGATCTTTCATTGAGAAGTGCAGGCCGACACCAAACATCAGCAGAATCACGCCGAGTTCTGCCAGTTCAGGAGCCAGATTGGTATCGGCAACAAAGCCGGGAGTAAAGGGTCCAGCCAGCACGCCTGCCATCAGGTAGCCAACCAGGGGCGAAATACGCAGGCGGTTCGCCAGCATCCCAAGGAGAAATGCCAGAACCAGTGCTCCGACAATGGTAGTGATCAACGGTGTGGTGTGATGCATGCCTGTCTCCTTGTATACAAATGTATCCGCTTGTAACAAATGAGTTTAAAACAAAATCTATTCTTTCGCTGAGCAATTTGCGGGAATACCCTAAAAAAGCAGGAAAAAAAGTCAAATGCACAATCGAAAGGGTGTTTTTGTTCATTATCCATAATATTGGCTGATTTGACGGTTTAAAGCGGTCCGGGTAAATAAAAATTAGCATCCTTAAATGCCGTGGGTATGACACAAATAAGGGTTAAATGCGCGCACAGACAGGGTAAAGCCCGTCAGCGGCACTTTTGCAGGGGTAAACAACTGGTTAACATCAGGCCTGGCTACCCGTTCTGGCTTATCCGGAACAAACCAGTCTGACGCTGGCGCGGCCTTGCGGCTATTGTCATGCTCAGCAAAAGCGGTCCGGAGATAAAAAGAGCGGCATACAGAGACAGGCGAATGTGCGTTGGCCTTGAGTTCGCCGGGGGAATGTGCGACACAGTGGGGCAAACCGGCAGAAAATCGGGCCAGACGGCAAATTAAGGAGAATCACAGTGTTGTTATCTAAATGGACAGGGGCGGGCGTGGCACTACTGGTGGCCCTGATGCCGCTGTTTTCACAGGCCGCCCAGGCCGATCGCACCTATCGTTTCAGCCTGCTGCACACCAACGATGAGCATGGTCATTTCTGGTTTACTGAGCAGGGTGAATATGGTCTGGCGGCGCAGAAAACCTTAATGGATACGATGCGCTACGATGTGCAGTCCAGAGGCGGCGGCGCATTGATTCTCTCTGCCGGTGATGTGAACACGGGCGTACCGGAGTCCGATGAGCTGGACGCTGAACCCGATTTTCGCGCGATGAACCTGATTGGCTATGATGCCATGGCGCTGGGCAACCATGAGTTCGACAAGCCCATCGCGGTCATGCGCAAGCAGGAGAAGTGGGCACGATTCCCGCTGCTCGCCGCTAACGTTTATCAGAAAAGTACCGGTCAGCGCCTGTTTAAGCCCTGGGCGGTATTCAACCGTCTCGGGCTGAAAATTGCGGTGGTCGGGCTGATCACCCCGGACACGGCGAAACTGGCTAATCCGGCGGGTCTGACAGATACCGAGTTCCGCGATCCGATTGCGGAGGCGGAGAAGGCGGTTGCCGAACTGCGCGCCACAGAGAAGCCGGACGTGATTGTCGCGCTGACCCACCTTGGTCATTATGACGACGGTAAGCATGGCAGCAATGGCATTGATGACGTCACCCTGGCGCGCAGCCTGCCTGCCGGCACCATCGATCTGATTGTGGGTGGTCATTCGCATGATGCGGTCTGCATGGAAAAAGAGAACGTCAGCGTCAAAAATTATCAGCCGGGCCAGCCCTGCAAACCCGATCAGCAGAACGGGATCTGGATTATGCAGGCGGATAAATGGGGCAAATATGTCGGACGTGGTGACTTCACCTTCCGTAATGGGCAGGTGACGCTGGAGGCTTATCAGCTGGTGCCGGTCAACCTTAAACATCAGATAAAGAACGCGGATGGCAGCGAAACCTGGCTCACCTGGCAGGAAGAGATCCCGAAAAACACCGCCATGATGAAACTGCTGATGCCATTCCAGAAACGGGCTGAGGCGAAGTTAACCGTGAATGTCGGCAGCGCCGACGGCAGCTTCAGCGGTGAAAAAGAGCAGGTTCGCTTTGAGCAGACGAATCTCGGCCAGCTGATTCTGCGCGCCCAGATGGCGCACACCAAAGCCGATTTTGCGGTGATGAGCGGCGGTGGTATTCGCACCTCGCTGAAATCGGGCAAGCTGAGCTGGCGTGACCTGCTGCAGGTCCAGCCGTTTGGCAATCAGGTGGTCTCGGTCAGCCTGACCGGGGCGGAGATCAAAAAATATCTGGATGTGGTCGCCAATATTCAGCCTGACTCAGGCGGCTACGCCCAGTTTGCCGGTATCAGCCTGACCGCAGACGGTAAACATGTCAGCGACGTCAGCATTAACGGTAAACCGCTGCAGGATGCACAGCATTATCGCATGGCAACCAACAGCTTCAATGCGGCTGGCGGCGACGGTTATCCGCGTCTGGATAATCATGCGGGTTATCTCAACAGCGGGGCAGTCGATGCGCAGGTGTTGCGTGACTGGATCAAGACGCACTCGCCGGTCAAAGCCAGCGACTATCAGCCGAAAGGGCAGATTGTGCATCTGAGCGATGAGCAGATCCGGGCGCGGGATGAGGCTGCGGAAAAAGCGCGCAAGCGTAACTATCCAAAAATGATCCTGGCGTGGATCTGGCCGTGGGGGAACGAAACAGCCGCCACGCATTGAACTGACCGGGAGGCGCTTGCGCCTCCCGTTTTTCTTACGCCCGGCAGGCGTGACGTCTGATCCAGCGCTCGCGCAGTTTGTCCCACACCCAGTTGTAGGCCATGGTGTAGGGCAGGAAGAAGAGGAAAAAGGCCACTTCGACCAGGAAAGCCTGACCCAGAGAGATATCCAGCATCCAGGCGGCAATGGGCAGACCAATCAGGATAAATCCACCTTCAAACCCCAGCGCATGTAATACACGCACGCCCGGGCTACGTTTCTGGCCTGGCGCATAGAGGCGATCAAATCCGCTGTTGTAAATCATGTTCCATAGCATCGCGACCGTAGAGAGCATAATCGCCAGCGATCCCATCTGAAACAGCGGTTTATTCATTGCCCATGCCGCCAGCGGCGAAACGGTCAGAATCGCCAGCGTTTCAAAGCAGACAGCATGAAGAATACGTTCTTTAAGTGAGCGGGTACGCATTGTGAGTTCTCCTTCAATAATGCGGCGCATTTTCACACGTCGGAATGCTAAGATAAAATGAACACCTATCGAAAAAAGCGATGGTTCAGATGCGTTACTCCCCGGAATCCCTTGAGGCTTTTATGCAGACTGTGGCGAGCGGCTCTTTCTCTGCCGCTGCACGCGCGCTGGGTAAAAGTCAGTCGACCATCAGCGCGGCGGTAGCCAGTCTTGAAGACGATCTCGGCTTTGCGCTGTTTGAACGGGCAGGGCGTCAGCCGGTTCTCACCGAGCAGGGACGCCGCGTATTCCTCAGGTTCAGCAGATCCTGGCGGCCAGCGAGCGGCTGGATGCGCTGGCAATACGGCTTTCGCAGGGCGTTGAACCCCGGCTCAGTTTTGCCATGTCAGACTTCTGGCAAACCGATCATCACGAGCATCTGCTCAGGCAATTTGACGCCCGTTATCCGGAGATTGAACTGGAGGTCATGATTGCCGAGGATGGTGATGTGCTGGATCTGCTGCAGGCCGGGCGGGTACATCTGGGCGTGGTGCGGGCACAGCCCAATCTGCCGGTGGATATTGCCGTGGCGCGACTGCAGGTTGAAGCGCAGATGGCGGTCTTTTTACATCGCGATCATCCGCTGGCCCAGCTTAAGACCCTGAGCGAGAGCGAGCTGGAAGGGGTTCGTCACCTGCGATTAAATACCTGGGTTGAGGCATCTGAACCCGCGCCAATGGGGCGCATCTGGTCGGCACCGACCTATCTGTTACTGCTGGAGATGGCGGAGCAGGGATTTGGCTGGACGATTCTGCCGCGCTGGCTGGTGAAACAGTTTGGTCATGGCGTTCTGAAAGAGTTGTCGATGCCGGGCTGGCCGCAGCATATCGCCATTGAGGTGGTCTGGTCACGCCGTACGCCACCCGGTCCGGCGGGTCGCTGGATGATCGATCAGCTCTGCGCCCAGCCACGGGTTTAGTCGTGGCGGGCGATATCCGCAAACGGAGCGTCCAGCAGTCGTGAAAGATCCCGGGGAGCCAGTTCGATATCCAGCCCACGCTTGCCGCCTGAGATAAACATGGCGTCAAACGCGCTGGCTGAGTGGTCGATCACCGTAGGCAGCCGTTTTTTCTGGCCCAGCGGACTGATGCCGCCCACCAGATAGCCAGTGACCCGCTGCGCCAGCTGTGGGTCGGCCATATCCGCTTTCTTCGCGCCCAGCGCTTTTGCCACTTTCTTGAGATCCAGTTGCGTCGATACCGGCGTAATCGCCACTGCCAGCTGTTTCGCCTCGCCATTCAGCGCCACCAGCAGCGTCTTATAGACCTGGCGCGCATCCAGATTGAGTTTACGTACCGCTTCGTCACCAAAATGGGTTTCGCTGCTGTCATGCTCATAGGGATGCAGGGTGAAGCTGACTTTTTGTTTTTCCAGCAATTTTACGGCGGGCGTCATACAGGTTCCTTACTAAGAATAATCTTATTACGCAGAATCGTGGAAAAAGGTGGCGAAACTTTGTTCTTTGAGTGAAAATTAGCCGCGCGCCAGCAATCTGATTGCTGAGCGATAACCAAAATCATAAACAAATTCCTCTTTGACGGGCCGATAATATTATCGGCTCTCTTTTTTTCAGGGCTTCTTCAGCATCTCAGGCAGGTTATCTTCGCCGTAGAGATGCAGAGCACCGACCGCTACCACATAGTTTCCTGCTGATAATCCCTGAAGCCGGTCACACCACTGCGCATTTCGCTGACCGATCAACGTATCATTCAGCGCCTGGCTGAAGGTGGCGGGCAGGGTGATTTCCGGCTGGCGTGGCGGCGTATCGAGCCACCAGCTCACCATCATCTGCAGCAGGCGCGCATTGGTGTGCCAGTGCAGCAGCGTATCCTGTAACAGCGCCATGCCATCATCCGGCAGCGCAGTCAGCAGGGCGATCTGCGCCTCTGCGCCTTCCAGTTCAATCACCGGTTTGTTCAGACCTTTCGCGGCCTGCAACAGCTGATAATCGATGCCGTAGTCAGGTCGCAATCCCAGTCTTTGTGCCTGCTGCGCCTGTAACATCAGCGCCACCTGCCAGGCGGGCAGATTATCAAACAGGCTCAGATTGAGGCTCATCTCCTGACAGAGTGCAGTGAGCGTTTGCATCGCGTGGCTATCCAGCCGGGTGGAAAGCGCGGGACGATCGCCGTGGTGATCAAAGGGTGAACCACCCTGCGTAATATCCGCTTCCACAATCAGTGCATCCGCCTGCTGCAACTGACGCAGCAGACGGGCGGGCAACGGCTGCATGTCGCGCGTTCCCATATGGATGCTGCCGACCAGATGCAGCTGACGATCGCCAAGCCGGACATCCATCGCAGGCCAGCGGTAACTGGCGGGAAAAAGTTGGCTGATAAAGCCGCGCAGTGAGCGCCAGATGTTGCCTGTCATTCCCGGTCCTTTGCGATTCAAAACCCCATGCTAGCGACTTCAGCGCGTGAAAAACAGCGCTGAAACGGCGATCACTCGCGTGGTGGCCGGTAACGCAGCAGGCGGTTAGCATTGCTGACCACGGTAATGGAGGAGAGCGCCATCGCTGCACCCGCCACAATCGGGCTGAGCAGGGTACCGGTCAGCGGATAGAGCACACCCGCTGCCACCGGAATGCCGATGCTGTTATAGATAAATGCCCCAAACAGATTCTGCCGGATATTGCGCAGCGTCGCGGAAGAGAGCGCTAACGCGTCCGCCACGCTGTTCAGGTCGGCACGCATCAACGTAATGCCCGCGGTTTCCACCGCCACATCGCTGCCGCCACCCATGGCAATGCCCACATCGGCCTGCGCCAGTGCGGGCGCGTCATTGATGCCATCGCCTACCATCGCGACGCGACGACCCTGCTGCTGTAAGTGTTCAATTGCAGCCGCTTTGCCTTCCGGCATCACGCCCGCAATCACTTCATCAATACCGACCTCGGCAGCAATGGCGCGCGCGGTATTTTCATGATCGCCGGTCAGCATAATCAGGCGATAACCCTGCTGATGCAGTCGCTTCAGGGCTGCGCCGCTTTCCGGACGAAGCTGATCGCGCAGCGCGATAAGCCCGGTTAGCTGGCCCTGCTCAGCCAGTAACACCGGCGTTGCACCCTGTTGCGTCAGCCGCGCAATCTCTGCTTCCGCCGCCTGGTAATCGACGCCGTTATCCTGCATTAGCGCGGCATTACCCAGCAGCAGCGTTCTGCCATCCAGACTACCGCTGACCCCTTTGCCGCGTATTGTACGAAATTGCGCTAACAGAGGCGGCTGGGTCAGTTTCGCTTCGGCGACAATCGCTTTTGCCAGCGGATGACCCGAGGCGAACTCCAGCGCAGCCGCGGTCGCTAACACTGATTCACGGGTGGCATCGCCCCAGACCTGCACGTCACTGACCTGCGGCTTGCCGGAAGTAAGTGTGCCGGTTTTATCAAACACCAGGGTGTCGATTTGACTGGCGCGCTGCAAGGCATCGGCGTCGCGCACCAGCACCCCCAGCTCGGCGGCGCGGCCAACACCAGCAATAATCGACATCGGCGTCGCCAGGCCCAGCGCACAAGGACAGGCGATAATCAGCACGGTTGTCGCGATCACCAGCATGTAGGCAATTTGTGGCTGCGGCCCGAACAGATACCATACTGCGCCGCTGAACAGTGCGATCAACACCACCACCGGGACAAAAACGGCCGAGATGCGATCCGCCAGACGGCCCACATCCGGTTTACTGCTCTGCGCCTGACGCACCAGCCGGATAATGCGCGACAGGGTGGTGTGATTACCCGTCGCCCGGGCGATAAATTCTACCGAGCCATCCTGCACCAGGGTGCCGGCAAAGATGGCTGCGCCCGGGGTCTTGCTTTGCGGCACCGCTTCGCCGGTCAGCATCGCTTCATCAAACCAGGCTTCACCGGTAGCGATTTCGCCATCGACCGGTACCCGATCACCGGTGACCAGGCGCAGCGTCATGCCGGGCTGCACTTCGCTGACCGGAATCAGCCTGTCGCCCTGTTGATCAACCTGCCGCGCCTGGGCTGGCGTCAGATCCAGCAATCTTTCCAGCGCTTTAGAAGATCGCTGACGCGCCCGCTGCTCCAGGGCATGCCCCAGATTGATCAGGCCCAGGATCATGACGCTGGCTTCGAAATAGAGATGGCGCGCCTGCGGCGGGAAAAAGTCGGGCCACAACACCACGCTAAAGGAGTAAATCCAGGCGGCGCCTGTGCCGAGTGCCACCAGCGTATCCATGGTGGCGCTGCCATTGCGTAAACTGCGCCAGGCACTGCGATAAAAATGGCTGCCGGTGACGATCATGATCAGCAGAGTCACGATGCCCAGCGTCAGCCAGACGCCGTGGTTGTGGTCGGTGAGCATCATGTTGTCGCCCACCATGCCCCAGATCATCAGCGGCACGCCAAATGCTAAGGCGACAGCAGCCTGCCAGCTGAAACGCCGCATCGCGCTGCGGGCGCTAAGCTGCTGCTTCTCTCGTCGCTCCTGCTCGTCATCCACTACCTGCGCGCCATAACCCGCGGCATCGACGGCCGCTACCAGCTGCTGCGGATCAGCGTCGCCCAGCACCAGCGCACTGCGTTCGCCGAGATTGACGCGCGCCTGGCTGACGCCTGCGACCTGCTGCAGCGCTTTTTCCACCCGGCTCACGCAACTGGCGCAGGTCATGCCCTCAATCAGCAGCATATAGGTGGGGAGGGTTGTTCCTGCCGGACGGGAAGCAGTCTCCGTTGTCAGCGCCTCCGGCGGCGGCTCTGATGCTGTCAACGGTTCAGACTTTGGGGAAGCGTCCGCGGTTTTCAGCGTCGCGTGATAACCCGCCTGCTCCACGGTGGCGATCAGCGCGGCCGCATCTGCGTGACCGGAAACCTGCGCTTCCTGTTGGGTCACGTCGGCCTGGTCAACATCATCGCGTTGTTCCAGTGCCTCTTTGACACGTTTGACACAGTGGCCGCAGGATAAGCCGTCCAGTGCCAGAGAAATAGTGTGTGACATAATCAACTCCTTCTGTAATCCCATTTGACCGATTGGTCATTTTCGATTCATGCTTAAGCATAAACCTTCCATCAAGGGGAAGGTCAAGGGGACGAAAATGAACATCAGCGATGTGGCAAAAAAGACCGGACTGACCAGCAAGGCGATACGTTTTTACGAAGAGAAGGGGGTGGTGACGCCGCCGTTGCGCAGTGAAAATGGCTACCGCAGCTACAACGGACACCATCTTGAGGAGCTGAACCTGTTACGTCAGGCACGACAGGTTGGCTTCACGCTGGATGAGTGTCGTGAGCTGGTGGCGCTGTTTAACAATCCGTCGCGCCACAGTGCCGATGTAAAAGCCCGTACTCTGCAGAAAGCGGAGGAAATTGCGGCGCATATTGAAGAGCTGCACGTCATGCGCGCTCGCCTGCTGGCGCTGGCAGAGGCCTGTCCCGGCGATGACGGCGCCGAATGTCCGATTATCAACAATCTGGCTGGATGCTGCGGTCAGCGTGGCTGAATACGCAGCGTAATCCCCTCAATGCCGGTTACGACCACTGCTGTGCCCGCAGGCAGATCCTGCTCCGCCTCGACCCGCCAGCTGCTGTCCCCGATCCGCACATGGCCGGTGCGGTTATGCAGCGCGGTATCCAGCGTCAGCTGCAACCCGATCATCTGACTGCCGCGCTGGTTCAGGGCATTGGGTTTCTGACGCGCTTCACGGTGGCGCATCCAGCGATACCATAAAAAGACGCAGACCAGCGTCAGCACGGCAAACAGAGAGCCCTGCGCCGTCCAGCTTACCGGCACAAACCACTCAATGAGGCCGACGATGACCGCCGCCAGCCCGCTCCAGAGCAGGTAACCGCTGGTGCCCAGCATCTCAGCCGCCAGCAGTAACCCACCCAGCGTCAGCCAGAACCAGTGCGGATGCGCGATAATATCGACCAGCATCAGCGTTTCGACTCAGTGCGTGATTCCTTCAGCAGTTCACCGATGCCCGCAATCGAACCCAGCAGACTGCTCGCCTCCAGCGGCATCATCACCACTTTGCTGTTATTAGCTTCACCGATTTTTTGCAGCGCATCGGTATATTTCTGTGCCACAAAGTAGTTAATGGCCTGAATATCACCTGATGCGATCGCTTCCGAGACCATCTTAGTGGCGTTAGCTTCCGCTTCAGCCTGACGTTCGCGCGCTTCTGCCTGCAGGAACGCCGAGGTCCGTTCACCTTCTGCTTTGAGGATTTGTGACTGCTTATCCCCTTCAGCGCGCAGGATCGCCGCCTGTCGCACCCCTTCGGCTGTCAGAATATCGGCGCGTTTAGTTCGCTCCGCTTTCATCTGCGCATTCATCGCGCCAATCAGCTCCTGCGGCGGACGCACATCGCGGATCTCGATGCGGGTGATCTTGACACCCCACGGATTGGTCGCTTCATCCACGATATGCAGCAGGCGGGTGTTGATGCTGTCGCGCTGTGACAGCATTTCGTCCAGCTCCATGCTGCCAAGCACGGTACGCATATTGGTCATGGTGAGGTTAAGAATCGCCTGCTCAAGATTGCTGACTTCATACGCGGCACGCGCCGGGTCAACGACCTGAATAAAGCAGACTGCATCGATAGTGACGTTGGCATTGTCTTTGGAGATGATCTCCTGCGAGGGAATATCGAGTACCTGTTCCATCATGTTGATCTTACGACCGACACGATCCATGAACGGCACCACCAGGCTTAATCCTGGCTGCAGGGTGCGGGTATAACGGCCAAAGCGCTCAACCGTCCATTGAAAACCTTGTGGCACGATCTTGACGGTGGCCCAGACCGCCACCAGCGCCAGAATAATCAGGGCAGGAATTACAGTTATCATACAACCTCCGCGTTGTCAGATTAACGGGCCGAGTCGCTTCGGCCCGGGGTGCTGCCGCTTAGTAGAGCAGGGAATAGAGCTGACGACGATAACGCGCGGCAAGTGCATCGCCGGTACCCAGCGCCGCCAGAATCTCCTGCAGCATTTTACGCGCCTGGCCATCAGCGGCATTGAGATCGGATTTCAGGAAGCTGAACAGCAGTTCCAGCGCTTCTTCATTACGACCCACCTGATGCAGCTGTAACGAGAGTTTAGCAGCCAGCCCGGCGTTAGTCGGGTCAGCCTCCAGCTGTGATTGCAGCTGCTGAATCTCCGGCGTATCCGCTGCCTGTTTCAGCAGATCGATCTGCGCCATCAGGCTCTGATAGCGGGTATCCTGATCCTGCAATGGCACCACTTTCAGCACCGCTTCCGCTTCATCGCTGCGGTTCAGGGTAATCAGTACGTCAGCCAGCAGGAAACCGATCTCGCTGGACTGATTGCTCAGCTGCCACGCATCTTTTAACAACGGCAGCGCCTCCAGCGGTTTACCTTCCTGCATCAGCGCCATCGCCTGCTGCGCTTTCAGCTCTTCTTCGCGCGGCAGGACTTTTTCCAGCAGGGCGCGGATCGCTTCTTCCGGCTGCGGTCCCTGGAAGCCATCAACCGGCTGACCATCCTGGAACAGATAGACGGTCGGGATTGAACGCAGACCAAACTGCGACGCCACCCTTTGCTCTTTGTCGCAATCCAGTTTTGCAAGAATAAACTGACCCGCGTACTCCTGCGCCAGGCGCTCCAGCACGGGCGTCAGCTCCTGACAGTGCTGGCTGCGCTCAGACCAGAAGTAGAACAGCACCGGCAGCTGCATCGACTGCTCAAGGGTCTGCTGCAGGTTAGATTCGTTGATGTCGATGATCGAAGCTTGTGGTGACATGGATAAGTCTCTTTGCAAAAAGTGTTCTAAGAATATGGGGCCAACTGGCCCGGCTTCAAGCGCTATTGCGCATGGCTGATTAATGGCTGCGCAAAATGCGATCCAGCATCCAGCCGGGGAGTAACCGTTTCAGCAGGCTCATTATGTGTGCGACCAGTGTCACCGGATAGCGTAAACGCGGATGTTTACTCTCGAGTGCATGACGAAGTTTAGGCAGAATGGCTTCCGGTGGCAGGGTAAAACGTGCCGCGATGCCAGGATTGCGCACCGGGTTATGCTGTTCGCCCTGCGTCACATTGTCGGTAAAACGGGTCTGAATCGGACCCGGTTCAATCAGGCTGACCCGGATGCCGCGGCTGCGCACTTCAAGCCGCAATGCATCGCTCCAGGCTTCCAGCGCATATTTACTGGCGGCATAGGCACCCCGGCCTGGTGTGGAGATCAGCCCCAGCACCGAGCTGGTATTAATAATGCGGCCATCGCCGCTGGCCTGCAACGCGGGCAACAGACGCAGTGTCAGCTGATGGACGCCGAAAAAGTTGCTGGAAAACTGCTGTTCCAGCTGCTGGCGGGAGAGGGTGTGCAGCGGGCCATAGAGACCAAATCCGGCGTTGTTAAACAGCGCCGTCAGACGGTTATCGCAGAGCGCGAGCACTGTGTCGGCGGCCTGATCCACACTTTGCGGATCGTCGAGATCCAGCTGCAGCCCGGTAAAGCCCAGTGTTTCCATGCGGGCGACATCCTCTGCTTTACGGCAGGCGGCGATCACCCGGTAGCCCCGCGCCAGTAAATCGTGAGCGGCAACCAGGCCAATACCGCTCGAACAACCTGTAATCAGAATGGTTTTTTGCACAAATTCACGCCCTTGAATAAGATTTAATAATCAATAAGTTAAGTTATGTTCGTTAATGCTTTTATGTTGTGGATTGACAGTTTGTCGCCCGCACCGGCTGACAGAACGGGCGGTAAACGGGGCTATACAGCCCCGCAAAAAATGCCCGATTTCAGATTTTACGTCTGAGCAGTGAGACCAGTGTGCTTAATTGACGGGTGGCAGTCCCATTTGTGTGATTTCAGCAGAATGGTTTTTGTTCAGATTAATTTGGCACTGGTCGATATATGACTGGTAGTCGTATGCGTCCTCGTTAAGCTCTGTAGCTACAGACAGGCAAAGTTGAGTCCGGTAATCCTTCCATTTTTTTTGCGCATCCAGAAAGCGCCGAGAGTAAACGTCTCCGGACGTTTCTTTGCTGGACTCTTTTCCATTAAAAGGGCCGACATTGTTGGCTTTGATTCTCTTAACTGTATCCGCTATTAGCGCATCCAGCGCTTTATTGCTGTTGTCTCTTTTGGCAGACAGACAGTTATATGCAGTTGGTATGTCTTCATTCTGTTTGAAGCAGGCGTTACGTTCTGGCCCTGATGATAATTCAGCCTGCGCCATAGCAGGTGCAATAAGAGCAACCATTAGAATTAAGACTTTTTTCACTGTAGATACCTTATTCTGTTTCTGTGGTTTTCGTAGGTCATGTATGTAGGACTACTTTTAATATGGGCTATTAATGCGGGCTTACCTTCAATTGCGGCCTGAAACAGTGCCCTGGCATTGTGAACACCCTGATAGAAAATATCGGTTACGACATCTCGAATTTTGGGGTCTAACTGTTCCCATGCTGGGGCGGAAGGCATGGATTGTGCTATTCGCCGATAAAGGTTAAGGGCTTCGTTCCGTTTAACCCTGTACGCAATTTCAAAAAGTCGGATTTGTTGAGTGTGGGTTATCTCGCCGACCAACGGACCATAAACCTTAACAAACTGTTCTGCGTGCCGCCCTTTCAGGCCAGCTGCTTTAGAGCACAAAACGGCTTTATATTCTTCAATCCCAGCTTGCCTTAGTGTGGAGTAGATTTCACCAGCAGATCTACTGCCCATATCATAGCCTCGACCAAGTGTAACCCCCGAAAAACTCGTGGGCGGCCATTGAAGAATGCGTGAAAAATTGGGATAGCGGCGCTGTTTGAAGGGCTCCACGGCGGTTATATAGTCGGTGCCTTCGGCGTCAAAAGTAATTTGTCCCTGGCTGACTCGTAAGGGGCCAGAGGTATTAGAAGGCCGCCAGCCAGGTGTGGTTGCTTCACTTATTGCCCTGATAAACCATGTGTCGGTTGGCTGAACCAATCCACTCGGCGAGAGATTCAGCAACCGCTGATACCAGCGTATAGCTTCAGTGGTGGCAGTATCGCATTGTCCATTTGTTGGGAGCCTGCGACCCGTTGCGAACTGATAGCCAGCATCATTTATCATGCGTTGAATTGATTTAACTTCATTGGGATTATTGGTTCCACAAGCGCCGACAGATGAAGTCAGGCGAAATATGCGGGGGTCGTGATAGCGGTGATAGGGCATATACATTCCTTTGCAGCTAAAATTCCGTGCAGAAATATTAACCAGTTGGAGAGGGTAACGCCAACTTATATGCGACTGTTAAAATGCTAATTTAAGATGCATTAAAGTGAATTTTAAGGAACGGCAGAATTATCTTTTCTCATTGATATTGTTTAGAGAGTAAGCCTGGACACTTAGAGATGGCAAAGCGGTCGAAAATCTCCGTCGCCACCTTGCCGTTATTTAGTGCTTTTGCATTTCTTTACCCTTTTTGCGCATCCCGGCGCGCTACGGCTGCTTAACTAAGGGGGCCAGGTCTTTTGCCATTAACTGGGCGATAAAAGGCTGGGCATCAGGATTAGGATGAATGCCATCCTGCTGCATCCACTCGGGTTTCAGATAAACCTGCTCCATGAAAAAGGGCACCAGAGGAATGTTATGCTGCTGTGCTAATCCGGGATAGATGCCGCTGAACGCTTCGGTGTAGCGGCGGCCATAGTTGGCAGGCAGACGAATCTGCATCAGCAGCGGCTTCGCATTGGCGGCTTTAACATCGTCGATAACTTTACTCAGATTCTGCGCGATAGCGTCGGGCGGGAAACCGCGCAAACCATCGTTACCGCCCAATTCGATTAACACCCATTGCGGCTGATGCTGTTTTAATAGTGCGGGCAGGCGCGCCAGCCCCTGTGCAGCCGTATCACCGCTGATACTGGCGTTGATCACTTTAGGTTTTTGCTGCCACTGCTTATCGAGCAGGCTGGGCCAGGCCGCAGTGGCAGACATGCGATAGCCCGCACTCAGGCTGTCGCCCAGTACCATCAGCGTATCTGCAGCAGCAAGACGCGACACCAGCAGAAGAATCAATAACAGGAAGGGATAATGCCAGCGGAAAACATTGTTGAAGTTCATCATCTTACTAAGTCCGTCGGTCAGGGAGAGCATCAGTTAACCATCCTTACCGGAGTTGAGTTGGTTGTCAAACCAGCTGAGACCATTGCGCTGATTGGCGAGTCCGGTTCCGGCAAGTCAACCCTGCTCGGAATTCTGGCCGGGCTGGACGATGGCAGCAGCGGCGAAGTCCATCTGCTGGGGCAGCCGCTGCACCAGATGAACGAAGAGCAGCGTGCGGCCCTGCGTGCCCGGCAGGTCGGCTTTGTATTCCAGTCATTTATGCTGGTGCCAACCCTGAATGCCCAGGAGAACGTGCAGCTGCCTTCGCTGCTGCGCGGCGACAGCGACCGTCAGAGCCGTGAACAGGCGAGAGAGCTTCTGACGCTGCTCGGACTGGGTGAACGTCTGCATCATCTGCCCGCCCAGCTTTCAGGCGGCGAGCAGCAGCGGGTGGCGCTGGCCCGCGCCTTCAGTGGCCGTCCTGGTCTGCTGTTTGCCGATGAACCGACCGGCAATCTCGATCGTAAAACCGGTGACCGCATTGCCGATCTGCTGTTTTCCCTTAACCGCGACTTCGCCACCACGCTGATTCTGGTGACGCATGACGAGCAACTGGCGGCGCGCTGCGATCGTCGCCTGCGGCTGCGCGACGGTAAATTGTGGGAGGAGCAATGATCTGGCGCTGGTTCTGGCGCGAGTGGCGTTCGCCCTCGCTGCTGATTGTCTGGCTTGCGCTGACGCTGGCGGTGGCCTGCGTGCTGGCGCTGGGGTCGATCAGCGATCGCATGGAAAAAGGGCTGAATCAGCAGAGCCGTGATTTTATGGCCGGCGACCGTACGCTGCGCAGCAGTGATGCAGCGCCAGAAGCCTGGCTGGCAAAAGCGGCTGAAAGCGGTCTGACGGTGAGCCGTCAGCTGACCTTTATGACCATGACATTTGCCGATCAGTCCCCGCAGCTTGCCTCAGTAAAAGCGGTGGACGATCGCTACCCGATGTTTGGCACGCTGCAGACGCAGCCGCCAGGGCTGAGGCCGCAGGCGGGTACCGCGCTGGCGGCACCGCGCCTGATGGCGCTGCTGAACCTGAAAGTGGGCGACACGCTGGAAGTGGGTGACACCCAGCTGCGCATCAGCGGGGAGGTGATCCAGGAGCCGGATGGCGGCTTTAACCCGTTTGAGATGGCGCCGCGTCTGCTGATCAATCTGGCGGATGCCGCCAAAACCGGTGCGATTCAGCCAGGCAGCCGCATCACCTGGCGCTATAAGTTCTCCGGTAATCCCGATCAGCTGGCCAGCTATGACCGCTGGATTGAACCGCAGCTGAAGGCGGACCAGCGCTGGATCAGCGTGGAGAACTCGGAAGATGCATTAGGCCGTTCGATGCAGCGCGCGCAGCAGTTCCTGCTGCTCTCGGCCTTGCTGACGCTGATGCTGGCGATTGCGGCCGTGGCGGTTGCCATGAGCCACTATTGCCGCAGCCGCTACGATCTGGTGGCGGTGCTGAAAACCCTGGGTGCGACGCACGGCGCGTTGCAGCGGCTGATCATCGGTCAGTGGCTGGCGGTGCTGCTGCTGGCGGCGATTGCCGGTGGCCTGGTGGGTCAGGGCGTGGAAGCGATCCTGATGGCGATGCTGAAACCCGTGCTGCCTGCCAGCTTACCGGCGGCGAGCGTCTGGCCGTGGATCTGGGCGGTGGGATCGTTGTTTGTGATTTCGCTGCTGGTGGGTCTGCGTCCCTATCGTCTGCTGCTGGCGACACAGCCGCTGCGGGTGTTGCGGCGCGATGCGGTGGCGAATCTCTGGCCGCTGAAGATCTATACTCCGGTGATGATTGCTGTTGTGGTGACGCTGTTAGCGCTGCTGGTTGGCGGCAGTAAAATGCTCTGGGCGCTGCTGGCGGGTGTGGTGGTGCTGGCGGGATTGCTGGCCCTACTCGGCTGGGGAACCCTGCTGCTGCTGCGTCGGCTGGTAGTGCGCAACCTGGCGTTACGACTGGCGATTAACCGGCTGCTGCGCCAGCCCGGCATGACGCTGAGCCAGCTTGCGGCCTTTTCGCTGTCGTTCATGCTGCTGGCGCTGCTGCTGGTAATGCGTGGCGATCTGCTGGATCGCTGGCAGCAGCAGTTTCCGGCGGATAGCCCGAACTTCTTTCTGCTGAACATGACGGCAGATCAGGTGCCGCAGGTGCGTGATTTCCTGCAGTCGCATCAGATCACGCCCGGGACCTTTTACCCGATTGCGCGGGTGCGGCTCAGTGAACTCAACGGCAAACCGGCCGATCCGAAGCTGGATAACGCCCTGAACCGTGAACTCAACCTGACGGAACTGGCCGATCGCCCGGATCATAATCCACTGGTGGCAGGCAACTGGCCACCCAAAGCGGGTGAAGTGTCGATGGAAGTGGAACTGGCCGATCGGCTGGGGCTGAAGCTCGGCGATACCCTGACGTTCGATGGCGATACGCAGACCTTCAGCGCGCGCATTACCAGTTTGCGTAAAGTGGACTGGGAAAGCCTGAAGCCGAACTTCTTCTTTATCTTCCCGCCGGGCGCGCTCGACAGCCAGCCGCAGACCTGGCTCACCAGCTTCCGCATGGAGGCGAATCCTGTTCTGCTGGCGCAGCTTAACCGTGCTTTTCCGGCGCTAAGTCTGCTGGATATCGGCAGCATAATGCGGCAGATCGGTCAGGTGCTGGCGCAGGTCAGCCAGGCGCTGGAGATCATGGTGATGCTGGTGACCGCCTGCGGCGTGTTGCTGCTGCTGGCGCAGATTCAGGTTGGTATGCGTCAGCGGCGTCAGGAGCTGGTGGTCTATCGCACGCTGGGTGCCGGTAAACGCCTGCTGCGCACGACGCTGTGGTGTGAGTTTGCCCTGCTCGGCGTGGTCTCCGGCGTGGCGGCGGCGATGGGGGCAGAAGCGGCGCTGTGGGGATTACAGACTAAGATTTTCGACTTCCCGTGGCAGCCTGACTGGATCCTGTGGCTGGCGCTGCCGTTGTGTGGCGCGCTGCTGTTGTCGCTGTGCGGTGGCTGGCTGGGGATCCGATTACTGAAAGGGAAAGCGTTGTTCAGGAAGTTTGATGCGGCGTAAGGGAGTGTAGGCATAAGGCTGCACTAAGCCCGCCTTTGACCTTCATCCAGATCGCACCCATCACCAGCAAGCGGGTAACGGGAAACGAAGAGCAAAGCGTCACGCGCCAGGGATGGCGCGTGCCGAGCTGGCAGGGATGCCGTTTTTGCGTCTTTGCGATCGTTTCCCGTTACCGGCGTCTCCCTCTGACTTAAAGGCGACTGCTCAATCGCTCTAAGCTGCCTGGTAAAGCCATCATCAGACTCAGGTGCGGGAAACTACAGCTTTTCAACCGCCCAGGCGATGCCGCTGGCGTACGCTTCCGGTAGCTGAGGCACCAGCGAATTCAGTGCCGCTTTTAGCCGTTCTGCATCGCTGTCGGTCAGATTCAGATGGCCCACTTTACGACCCGGACGCACCTCTTTGTCATACCAGTGCAGATGCACCAGCGGCTGCTGCAGCCAGCTGAGATTCACGTCAGTGCCGATCAGATTGACCATCGCCGACGGCGCAAACACCACCGGCTGCGGTAATGCCAGGCCAAGAATGGCGCGCAGATGCAGCTCAAACTGGCTGATAGACGCACCGTTCTGCGTCCAGTGCCCGCTGTTATGGACGCGCGGCGCCAGCTCATTGATCAGCAATCCAGCTGGCGTAACGAAACACTCCATCGCCATTACGCCGACGTAGTTCAGTTCCTGCATGATCGCACTCAGCATCGCTTCGGCCTGCTGCTGCTGTGCCTGATCCGCCTGCGGCAGCGCAACGCTGGTGCGCAGAATGCCATCCTGATGCAGGTTGTGCGTCAGCGGATAGAACACCACCTGGCCATCGTGACCGCGCGCCCCCACCAGTGAGACTTCACCGGAAAAGTTGATGCCCTGCTCAACGATGCATTCGCCGTAGCACGCCTCCGGCAGGGTGTGAGTTTCATCGGCACGCAGACGCCACTGACCCCGGCCGTCGTAACCGCCGGTGCGGCTTTTCACAATCGCTAACTCGCCCAGCGAGTCGAACACCGCTGGCCATTCGCTTTTATCTGCCAGCAACTGCCACGGCGCGGTGGCCAGTCCCAGCTGATCCAGCAGCTGTTTCTGCGTCAGACGATCCGCCAGACGCGGAAAGATATCGCGGTTAACAAAGGCTGGATGGCTGGCCAGTTCACGCGTCAGCGCCGTCTCCGGCCACCGTTCGATTTCGGCGGTGATCACGCTGTCGGCGATAGGGAGCGCGGTGGGATCGGCGTCTAAGCCCACCGGATAAACCGCGATGCCCAGGGGTTCACCCGCCTGACGCAGCATACGACCTAACTGGCCGTTGCCCAGTACGCAAACCGGCTTCATGCATCCACCCGCGGATCGGGATGGTTCAGCACCTCATCGGTCTGGCTCTGACGCCAGGTGGTCAGGCGTAACGCCAGCGCACTGTCATGCAGCGCCAGAATCTGCGCCGCCAGCAGCGCGGCATTGGCTGCGCCCGCCTTGCCAATCGCCAGCGTACCGACCGGAATACCGCGCGGCATCTGCACAATTGAATAGAGGCTATCGACGCCGCTCAGTGCTGCGCTCTGCACCGGCACACCCAGCACCGGCACCAGCGTTTTTGCCGCCAGCATACCCGGCAGATGTGCCGCGCCACCTGCGCCAGCAATAATCACCTGAAGACCCTTGTCGGCTGCCGTTTCGGCGAAGCTGAACAGTTTATCCGGGGTGCGGTGCGCAGAGACCACTTCAACATCAAAAGGGACGTCCAGGCTGGAGAGGATTTCAGCGGCGAACTGCATGGTGGCCCAGTCACTTCTGGAACCCATAACAATGGCGATGCGGGCCGGGGCGTTGGATGACATGGGGTCAACTCCTGTGAATGAACAAACAGACCTGGCCGGGCGGACAGGTTTTGAAGGGCACCGAGAATAGCATGAGAAGCACGCAAGGAAAACGGTTGCGTCGGGCTTAAGGTCGTGGATTTAACCGCAGATTAAAAGTCGAAATGGATAAGCTGAATGCCACTGGCGTCGAGCTGGATCATGGAACCCCGGCAGTGCCAGGCACCCAGCACCGCGCGTTGCGCCGGTTCACCCTGCAGGCTCAGCGTATGAATCGCCGGGCGATGAGTGTGACCGTGGATTAACAGCGGCACCTGCTGGCGCAGCATAGTGGCGACGACTGCTTCCTGATTCACATCCATGATGGTCTGGGATTTATGCTGGTTGGCCTGTTTACTGTCGGCGCGCATCCGGGCAGCAATGCGTTTACGGATCCACAACGGCAACGCGAGAAACAGCCGCTGGATCCAGGGATTATGCACTTTGGCCCGAAAACGCAGGTAACCCGCATCGTCGGTACAGAGCGTATCGCCGTGCATGATCAGCAACCGATGGCCGTAGAGCGTCAGCACCTGCTCTTCCGGCAGCAGCGTCATGCCGCAGGTCTGCGCAAAGCGTCGGCCAATCAGGAAGTCGCGATTGCCATGGATAAAGTAAACCGGAACCGGCAGGGTGCGCAGGGCGCGGGCAACCTGCTGATGCAGCGGATTGGGATCGTCGTCGCCAATCCAGGCTTCAAACAGATCGCCGAGAATATAGAGCGCGTCGCAGTGGGGTGCTTCGCGCTGTAAAAAATGCAGAAAACCGGCGGTAATCGCCGGTTCTTCCTGACACAGATGGAGATCTGCGATAAACAGCGTGCGCGACATTACTCGCTGACGGTCACTTTCTGGATAACGACGTCGTCTTTTGGCACATCCTGGTGCATGCCGCTGCGGCCGGTAGAGACCGCTTTGATCTTCTCGACCACATCCATACCTTCAACCACTTCAGCGAACACGCAGTAGCCCCAGCCCTGAACGCTTTCGTCACGGAAGTTCAGGAAGTCGTTGTCAGCTACGTTGATGAAAAACTGTGCGGTCGCAGAGTGCGGCGCAGAGGTACGTGCCATTGCCAGCGTACCTTTGGTGTTTTTCAGGCCATTGCTGGCTTCGTTCTGAATTTCGGCTTTGGTTTCTTTCTGCTTCATGCCCGGCTCGAAGCCGCCGCCCTGAATCATAAAGCCGTTGATTACGCGGTGGAAAATGGTGTTGTCGTAAAAACCTTCACGGCAGTAATCCAGGAAGTTCTGTACGGTTGCCGGCGCTTTATCATCGAAAGTTTTGATTACGATATCGCCATGGTTCGTCTGGAAAGTTACCATTTTTGTCGTCCTGTAAAGGTTGTCATCAGTTGCTGAGGTCGCTCTGTCGATGGGCGTCCCCCTTTTTGTCGACCGTTCTTATATCATAATTTCCAATGACGCGTCAGCAGCGCGGCGCAGTTGGCTTGCTTTGCGTCGCGCGAGCGATAAAAATACGGCACAATGTCTGGATACTTAAAAGTGCCAACCACACGCGAAAACGGAACCGTTCAATGCTTAAGATTTATAACACCCTGAGTCGACAGAAAGAGGAATTCAAACCCATTCATGCCGGTAAAATCGGGATGTATGTTTGCGGCATCACGGTGTATGACCTCTGTCACATTGGTCATGGGCGGACGTTCGTGGCGTTTGACGTGGTGGCGCGCTACCTGCGTTACCTCGGTTATCAGCTTAATTATGTACGTAACATTACCGACATTGATGACAAAATCATCAGGCGCGCCAACGAAAACGGCGAGAGCATCGAAACCCTGACTAACCGCATGATTGGCGAGATGCACAACGACTTCGCCGCGCTGGGGATTCTGCCGCCCGATGAGGAGCCGCGCGCTACCCGTCACATCGCTGAGATTATCGAGCTGGTGGAGACGCTGATCGCTCGCGGTCACGCTTATGTGGCGGAGAACGGCGACGTGATGTTCGATGTGCTCAGCGACACCGATTACGGCGCGCTGTCGCGTCAGGATCTGGAGCAGTTGCAGGCGGGCGCGCGCGTTGAAGTCGCCGACGTGAAACGCAATCCGATGGACTTCGTGCTGTGGAAAATGTCCAAAGCGGATGAGCCAGCCTGGTCATCGCCTTGGGGCAACGGTCGTCCCGGCTGGCACATCGAGTGCTCGGCAATGAACTGCAAACAGCTGGGCACCCATTTCGATATCCACGGCGGCGGCTCCGATCTGATGTTCCCGCACCATGAAAACGAAATCGCTCAGTCGAGCTGCGCCCATGACGGTCCTTACGTCAACTACTGGATGCACTCCGGCATGGTGATGGTTGACCGCGAGAAGATGTCCAAATCGCTCGGTAACTTCTTCACCGTGCGTGACGTGCTGCAACATTATGATGCGGAGACGGTGCGTTACTTCCTGATGTCCGGTCACTATCGCAGCCAGCTTAACTACGGCGAAGATAACCTGAATCAGGCGCGTGCGGCGCTGGAGCGTCTCTATACGGCACTGCGTCACACCGACAGCAGCGTGCCTGCCCACGGCGGCGAAGCGTTTGAAGCGCGGTTCCGCAGCGCGATGGATGATGATTTCAACACCCCGGAAGCCTATTCGGTGCTGTTCGATATGGCGCGTGAAGTGAACCGCCTGAAAAGTGAAGATGGCGCTTCAGCGCACGGGCTGGCGTCGAAGCTGCGCGAGATGGCCAACGTGCTGGGCATTCTGCAGCAGGACCCTGAGTTGTTCCTGCAAAGCGGCGCGCAGGTCAATGACGAAGAGGTTGCCGAGATTGAGCACTGGGTGAAAGCCCGTGCCGATGCGCGCGCCGCCAAAGCCTGGGCGGAAGCGGACATCGCGCGCGACAAGCTTAACGCGCTGGGTGTCATCGTCGAGGATGGGCCACAGGGCTCCAGCTGGCGTCGAAAATAAACCGGAGAGGGCGAGCAATCGCCCTTTTTTATTATGGCGATTGAACAGATTCAGATCCGCGGCTTCCGCTCGATACGTAACCTGACGCTGTCGCTGCAGCAGCTGAATGTGGTGAGCGGTCCCAACGGCTGCGGTAAATCCAACCTCTACAAAGCGGTGCGGCTGCTGCATGAGGCGGCCAGCGGTCGCCTGGCACTGGCGCTGGCTGAAGAAGGCGGCATTCAGAAAGCGATGTGGGCGGGCGGCTTACGCCGGGGCGATCGCCGACACGATCCAAAGCGCCTGGAGCTGGCCGTGGTGATGGATGACATGGATTACCAGCTGGAGATTGGCTTTCCCGAGCCGCTGGTGACCAGCCTGTTTAATCTCGATCCGCTGGTGAAGCAGGAGCGACTCTGGCTGAGCGGTCAGCAGCGCCGTCCTTCCGCCTGTATTATGCAGCGCGAAAATCAGACCGCCTTTCTGCACAACGTTGAGGGCGAGCGCGTCGCCTATCCGGCGGTGCTGCATCCCGAAGAGTCGCTGTTTGGTCAGCTTGGCGAACCGCATCGCTATCCGGAGCTTTCGCAGTTGCGCGAACGTCTGCAGCAGTGGCGCTTTTACCATGAGTTTGCGGTCTGGCCTGGCTCACCGATACGGGCACCGCAGATTGGCGTGCGTGCGCCGGTGCTGAGCCATGATGGCAGCAATCTGGCGGCGGCCTGGGCGACCATTGTTGAGCGCGGTCATTCCGAACTCCTGTCTGAGGTGATGGAACAGGCGTTTCCCGACAGCCAGTTTGATGTCGATGTGCAGTATGGCCGTTTCCAGATGCTGATGTCGCGCCAGGGCATTCTGCGTCCGCTGGAGAGCGCCGAGTTTTCTGATGGCACGCTGCGGTTTCTCTGTCTGGTTGTCGCACTGCTCAGCCCGCGTCCGCCTGCCTTTATGGCACTGAATGAGCCGGAAAACAGCCTGCATGAAGATCTGTTGCCTGCGCTGGCGCGCTTAATCGCCGAAGCCAGCGAGTTCAGTCAGCTCTGGATCACCAGCCATTCACCCCGGCTCGCGACGTTGATAGCGCAGCATACGGCGGTGAATCATATTGCACTGGAACAGCGGGAAGGGGAGACGTGCGTGAAGGGGGATGAGCGGGTGTAACAGCGTCCCCGCAGGGACGCCCGGAAATCACTCGACCACAGTAATGCGGAAACCCGCGAATTCTACAGTCTGACCGGCTACGATTTTGCAGCGCTTGCGGGTTTCTACCGCACCGTTGACCTTCACTTCACCCTCGGCAATCACGACTTTCGCCTGTGCGCCGCTCTGAACCCATCCTTCCAGTTTCAGCAGGTCACACAGATCGACGTGCGGGAATTTACCCAGTGAAAAACTTGTCATTTATACTACCTCTTTATCATGAAACTCTTCGCACGCCTGCAGCGTGTTTTGAATCAGTGTTGCTACTGTCATTGGACCCACACCGCCCGGCACCGGGGTAATGTAGGAGGCGCGCTCGGATGCACTGTCAAAATCAACATCGCCCACCACTTTGCCGCTCTCCAGCCGGTTAATGCCCACGTCGATGACGATGGCGCCCGGTTTGATCCAGTCACCCGGAATAAACCCTGGCTTACCCACTGCAACGACCAGCAGATCGGCATGC
This sequence comes from Pantoea agglomerans NBRC 102470, assembly GCF_001598475.1. Classification (GTDB taxonomy): domain Bacteria; phylum Pseudomonadota; class Gammaproteobacteria; order Enterobacterales; family Enterobacteriaceae; genus Pantoea; species Pantoea agglomerans. The sequence goes on along the minus strand of NZ_BCZA01000003.1, from coordinate 266,354 downwards.
TCAACGTGATGGCGCAGATCTTTGGTAAAGCGATGAGTGACGGTCGTGGTGCAGCCCGCCAGCAGCAGTTCCATACTCATCGGACGACCAACAATATTGGATGCGCCAACCACCACGGCATTCAGGCCATACGTATCAATATTGTAGCGCTCCAGCAGCGTCACGATACCGCGTGGCGTGCAGGGACGCAGGGTTGGCGCACGCTGACAGAGGCGACCGACATTATAGGGGTGGAATCCATCGACATCTTTATCAGGCGTGATGCGCTCCAGCACTTTGACATTATCAATGCCGGCTGGCAGTGGCAGCTGCACCAGGATGCCATCGATTTCGTCGTCCTGATTGAGCGCATCAATCAGCTCCAGCAGCTCAGCTTCTCGGGTCGTGGCAGGCAGATCGTAAGAGCGGGAGTGGAAACCGACCTCTTCACAGGCGCGGCGTTTGCTGGCCACGTAGATCTGCGATGCCGGGTTTTCACCCACCAGAACCACTGCCAGACCCGGCGCACGTTTTCCGGCGGCCAGACGCTGCTTCACTTTTTCCGCAACCTCAACGCGCACCTGCTGCGCAATCGTTTTACCGTCAATAATTTTTGCTGCCATCAGAGAGGAAATCCACTGTGTTGTGTTGAATCGGGGAAGGGGGGTATTTTGTCAGAAGCGCGGCGCGCTGTCAGTTACAGTTTCAGCCGCGTATGTGCTTTCCGGCTTTTTCGTCGCGACGAGTGCCAGCCTGCATGCGTATGATATCTGCAGGACAATCCGGGGACGATGTAATGATTTGGATAATGCTTGCTACTCTGGCGGTGGTGTTTGTCGCTGGATTTCAGCTGCTCACCGCTGGCTCACGCCACGCCGCTCAGCGGCTCAGCAAACGGCTGCAGCTGCCACCGGTACAGGTGGAATCAATGATCTCTATGATGGGGAAAGAGGCGGCGAAAGAGTTTACCGACTATCTCAGCAAGGATAATGAAACGCACCTGCATAATGGCGCAGCGGTACTGCTGATCTGGCAGGTGTTCATTGTTGACGGTAGCGAGGAGAACAGCCAGCGCTGGCATGCGATTCTCAGTCATGCCGGTTTTCCACCGCTTATTAGCCGCCAGCAGCTGCTGCTCGCGCTGGGCTTTCTGCGCCAGCTGGAGCCGGACATCCAGGCGCTGCATGCACTTCGTGAGCAATACAATGCGCGTTTCACATCACAAGGGATTGAGCTGGAAGGAGAATTTACCGACAACAGTAAACTCGTGTCGCTCAGCGAATGGCGCAGGCGCCACTGACGTCAATTGGTCATTACCGCAGCACTTCGCTGCGGAGAAACGGCAAAAACGTTGACGTACCCGCTTCCCGACGTATAATCCGTGCCATCTCCATGCGCCCTTAGCTCAGTTGGATAGAGCACCGGCCTTCTAAGCCGTAGGTCACAGGTTCGAATCCTGTAGGGCGTACCACTTTCTCTTCTGTTTACATCCCTTAAAGTCTACTTTTCCCTTAAAAATCAGAATATAAATCTTTTAACTGGTCCGTATTGGTCCAAGGTCACCTATTGCGTTCTTATCCAATATGGGGGCACGATAGGGGGCATCGACAGGTTCAATGGAAATGATGCCCCCAAATGAAGCTAACAGCCCGACAAATCGACTCTGCGAAGCCAAAAGAAAAGTCATACAAACTTTCGGATGGTGGTGGTATGTATCTTGAAATATTTCCAAACGGAGCCAAAAGCTGGAGACTCAAATACCGTATAGCTGGTAAAGAGAAGCGGGTAGTGTTTGGGACATATCCGTTACTGAGCCTCGCAGAAGCCAGACAGAAGCGTTCAGAAGCTAAGAAGCTTCTGCTGGAAGGCGGAGACCCGAGTCAGCAGAAGCAGGATATCAAGGCTGCAAAAATCCTAGCTGTGAACAACAGCTTTGAACTTATCGCTCTTGAATGGCATGAGCACAAGAAAGCATCATGGTCTAAAGGTTATGCTACAGACATCCTGGAATACCTGAAGAAGGATATTTTTCCTCACATCGGCAAAAGACCTGTTGCGGATATCAATGCAAAAGAAATGCTTGATGTCTTTCGCAAGATGGAAAAACGGGGAGTTCTCGATAAGCTAAAGAAAACCCGTCAGGCATGTCGCCAGATTTTTACCTATGCAGTCATTTCTGGCAGGGCTGAGCACAATCCCGTATCAGATTTAGTCGGTGTGCTCAAAGCACCAAAGCAAAAACATTTTCCACATTTGTCAGTAGCAGAGCTGGGCGAGTTTCAGAGACAACTGGAGCAATATTCTGGTAGCAAAATCACTCAAACAGCTACTCAGCTTCTCATGCTAACTGGACTGAGGACGATTGAGCTTCGCTCAGCAGAATGGACTGAGATAGATTTCGAAAGACGTCTTTGGCAAATCCCAGTTGCTCGCATGAAAATGAAAAGACCACATATGGTGCCTTTATCTGATCAAGCTCTTAGGCTTCTTGAGGAGTTAAGAGTGATTACTGGCGGATTCAAATTTATTTTTCCCGGTAGAAATGACTCACGAAAAAGCATGAGTGAAGCCAGTATCAATCAGGTAATCAAAAAGATCGGCTATGCAGGAAGGGCTACAGGACATGGCTTTCGACATACTTTAAGCACGATCTTGCATGAGCAAGGTTTTGATAGTGCATGGATTGAGACACAGCTTGCTCATGCCGATAGAAATACTATTCGTGGCACCTATAACCATGCTCAATATCTGGATGGGCGTCGTGAAATGATGCAATGGTATGCTGAATATCTCGATAAATTAAAAATTGAATCTAAGCTCGGAAAGGTGAAGCAATGAAGGTGAACGAAATTAACATTGAGCTTCAGTCATGGTTCAATATTGAAAATTATCAGGATGTGGAAAAATTATCTTTGAAGGAGTTTTATAAAGAATTTCAAGTCAGGAGAAATATATTTGAAGGAATGGACTTCTTTGAAGGAGATGATACTACATTCGAAATGATCTTAGATGGAAAACCCTTTATCAGTCAAACAATGAATATGGGAGAGTTATCTAACCATAATAACAGCCATATTCATCAGGTAAGTTTTAGACAAATTGAAAGTTTAAAGAGAACTCTTGAATTTTTTGCTCCTGATTCTTTTGTAAAAGGAACGGGAGAACTTAAAAAAGAAATCAAGTATCAGTCGATAACTTCTATTATGAAAGATGTAATAAGAAAGGATGGTGATAATAGGCTGTTCATATCATTCGACATTAAAAATTCCACTGATGAAGAAATTATAAATGCACTAAAGGTTATGCTTCCTGTTTGGAGGGACGATTATCAGATTAAGGAAAGCAAAATTGAAAAATTTGGATTGGCCAAAATCATCAAACTTATAGATTATCGAATACTGCCCATGATGGACTTGCTTCTGTGGGCCAAGTTTAAAAAAATAGCCTTAACGAATACTGTCTTATCAAGGATTCTCTACCCAAGATTAACTGATGAGATCCGAGGAGAAGAGCAACTCAAGGAAACTGACCGTCCTTTAGCTGAGAAAGCATTGTCTGGAGAGACATGCAAAAGCATTGAGAATTTTATAAATAAAAACAATCATATGGAGGGAATTCCGCTTAGGGGACTCAGAAGTTTACTGTAAGGGATTTCATGTTTAAATTAAATTTTCAAGTGGGAGATAAAATTAATTTTTTTCCTCTCACTTTTTTTCAAGCGATTAACGCATAGAATTCTATATACCAATACTCCCTTCAATAGCCTACCTGCTGGGTATTAGTATCAACTCATCGACAAGACGAGGAGATACAATCATGAATACAGCAACTCCAATCACCACACGACTCATTCGCTTACCTGAAGTGCTACATAAAACAGGCTACAAGAAAGCATGGATTTACCGATTGATTTCTGAAGATAGATTTCCAAAACCTATCAAATTAGGTTCCAGATCTGTGGCTTTTATTGAGGCGGAGATTGAACAGTGGATTTTAGAAAGGGTTATTGAGTCTCGTAAATAAATATTATTTTGTAAAGTTTAAATGCAAAGGTAGGTGCATATTTTACTAAATTTTTAACAAAAAAATCGCACCTCTTTTTTTTAAAAGCTTTCGAGATGCTCTTCAAAATATCGGGTATGGATACCCGTAACTAGCCTTACTGGTTTCTTTCACGTGAAAGAAAATTTTTTTAAGCCTCTATTTTTATTAAATTAAATATAAACAAAACCTACATATTTAAAACGAAATTTGCAAAATTAAATCTCATGAAATACAGATTAAGTCGGAATGATAACGCAATGTAAATATTTAGGAGGTTTATAAAATGCCCTGCAAGATAAAAAGATTAATTATGAGTGACGGTGAACGATATTGTCTGATCGTGAACAAGGAAGACGATATGCCTCTATATTATCCTAATCTCTTCATGACTTCGGTTTTGCGGAAAAAGGGAGCCTCTGTTTCGACCCTGGAGATAGCATCAACAAATCTCGTAATTCTAATGAGATTTCTGAACCGAAATAAAATTGACTTAGAGAAAAGAATCTTAAATAGAGAATACTTGACTCTTTTTGAAACAGAAGAGCTTATTGACACTCTCAGAAGAAACTTCTCAGGTCTGAAAAACAATAACAGAGTATTACCTATAAATAGTGATGTGGCTAAAGGAACTTATGGATATCGAATACATACAACATGCACCTACATTAAATGGTTGTGCGACATAATTCATAAATCAGATAACATTAACGATAAACAGAAGGTTAATACATTCATAAATAGCATTAGAGCGAATAAACCAAATCCAAACTCTTATAAAAATTATAAACCTAAAGAGAAAACTCTTAAAGACGAACAGATTTATATCCTGTTCAACTTGCTTGAAGTTGATAACATTGAGAATCCATTCAGTGTTGATGTTAGATTTCGAAATAAACTGGTTTTTTTACTCCTGTATCATCTCGGAATTAGAGCTGGTGAGCTGCTTAATCTACGAATTGCCGACTTCGACTTTTTGAAGAAAATACTAACTATAAAAAGAAGACATGATGACAAGAGCGATATTCGGAAAGTCCAACCATTAGTTAAAACTTTGAGTAGAGAGATTCCTTTAAGAGATGACCTAATTGATGCAGTTTATCATTATATCTTTAATGATAGGGAAAGACATTCTAAAAATAAAAGCCATGATTACTTGTTGATTACTCATGGTAATGGGAGAAATGAAGGGGAACCTCTTACTGTTCATGCATATGAAAAATTAATATCAACTATAAAAACCAAAGATTCTAACTTAAATAATATCTCAGGACATATGCTAAGACACACTTGGAACTATTCCTTTTCGAAATCGATTTCAAAAGGAAAATTAAAAACCTGTTCAGAAGATAAATTAAGAAATTATCTTATGGGTTGGTCTGATAATTCTAATATGTGTGAAATCTATAATCGTAAGTTTCTGGTTGAAAATGAAAAGGAAGTTGTTCAATCACTTTATGATTACAGAAATGAAATCTTAAAAGGAAACTAAAATGTTGGGAGATAAAAATCTTAAGGCAGATATATGTCATGCAAGAATGAAAGGTTATTTATTTGAATTGAATGATGATGGGTGGAAGCTAAGTAAAGATATTGTTGTATATCCAAAAAATGTAACTCAATATTTACATTCGGATCTTAAAGACGGCTATGTTAAAACACTCGCTTATTTTGCGATGGAGTATAGTTCCGGGCATACAAAGAAAATCAATCAGATCTTTACCCAATGGGGAAGGGCGTTAGGCTTAACAGTAATTAATAAGAAGTCGATTTTGGATTTCAAATCTTATCTTGGAAAGAATCAGGAAAATAGACTAAAAATCATTAAGAATTTCATTTTAAAATGGCATGAACTTGGCCACTTCGGTGTGGAGGTGTCTTCAGTTCAACTCCTTAATAAATTGTATATTAGGAGTGCAATTTGTGGAGATGCAGTAAAACGAAGGAATCCCGACTGTGGTCCCTTTGATCAGAGAGAAATGGAAAGCATCTTGAAAAAGATACATGCTCTTAATGATGAGGGGAAGATAAGTGAAGATACCTACTGCTTTCTTTTGCTGTTGATTTATACAGGAAGAAGGACACAACAAATTTCTTCCATTCGAATTAAAGATATAGTTAAAGTTGAAGATAATGTATTTATAAATATTCCGAAGGTTAAGCAGAGACAAAATTTCAGAAGTGAGTTTTCATCTGTTGAGATAAGTGATTTTTTGTATGAGAAGCTCACTGAACTTTCACAATCAGTATTAAGTATTGTTGAAAAACAGATTGGGGCGAAAGTTAATGAAAACATAGGTAGAGAACTGCCATTGTTTATTAACAAAAAAGAACTAGCATTTTGCTCAGAAGAAGGAATGTTAATCGCTAAAATCGAATCTGACTTTCTCCACTCAAAGAACAGAGGTATCACAAAGAGAATAGATAATCTTTTCAGAATTAACCCGGTTTTTTCTGCAAGGACAGACAAACCAATAAAAGTTAATCCTGCCCGTTTTAGATATACATTAGGAAGTGAATTAGCAAGGAAAGGAGCTTCAATTCACACAATTGCTAAAGCATTAGATCATAGTAGTGTAGCTTGCTCAGGTATTTACATTAAAAATCATGCCGATAATGCATCTGAAATAGACAAAAGAATGGATGTTTTTTTTGAACCGCTCTCAAAGTTATTTCTTGGAGTAGAACCTGAAACTAATGCCAATAGGTTTATAGAACTGATGAGATCTACTTTTCATGTTGCACAAAATGAAAGTAGTAATACTCATTGTAAAAACTGTAGGTTTTTTGAAAGCTGGGGAGGCATGTATGAATAATTATGATAATGTTAAGAGGTTAAAAGACACAATTTATTCGAAAAACTTAGACTGTTTCATAAAAGAAATAGAAGGCGATTTTTTTATCGAAAAGAAAAAAATGGTATGGGATTCCCTTGTATGGGATCGATATTATAATTTCTATAAGTATGATTTTTTTAAAAGTAAACGTAAATCGCCTCTGGATTCGGGTTTTATGTTATTTTCAAAAGCATATATTAAACACTTACATTCTTATGGAAGAAGAAATGATTATAACCAGAGAATGAATGTGCTAAAAATATTGGAAGGAGTTTTATTGAATGAATTTCAGTCAGCTAAAATATATAACTGTAGTAACTTTATCTTCGAAAGATGTGTGGAGATTTTTACTAATATTTACTCTGAGACAACCGCATATAATGCAGGAAAAGAACTCAAAGAAATTGAAAAGTTCTTAAGGGAATACAATTTAGCTGATTTAGGATATGTGGAATGGTTTAATCCTCTTAAAATGCCAATCTATGAAGTTAAAAGCTATGATCACAATCTTGCAGGACATGACAAATTGCCTGATATTTCATACATAGTTGAACTCGCAAAATTCTTTGCAAAGGATGATAACTCTCTCTCTAAAAGGGATATGTTCACTGCTTCAGTCCTGACTTTACTGATGTGTGCACCGAGTAGAATAAGTGAAATTCTCTCATTGCCAGCCGACTGTGAAGTGTGGGAACAAAACAGTAATGGTATAGAGAGGTATGGTATTAGGTTTTTTTCAGCAAAAGGATACGAGGGGGATGTGAAGTGGATTGCATCATCTATGGTTCCTGTTGCCAAAAAAGCTATAGCAAGATTAAAACTGTTATCACAAAGCGGAAGAGAACTGGCTCAATATTTAGAGACATCTGAGATCTACAGGAACTCTCTAAGCAATGAGATAAATAATGACTATTTGTTATCAGCAGAACAAGTTTGCAGTGTGCTGGGCTTCACTAATTTATCTCCTTCATCAATAAATAAAAAGCTAAGCACATTAGATCTGATCCCTAATGATTACACTTATTCTTTAAAATCTCTAAACGAAATATTGAAACAATGGGCACCGGATGATTTTCCTTGGTATGACAGGAAAAAGAATATCAAATACTCGAATGCCCTTTGTTTGTTAAAAGTTTGTGATTTTAAGAGATTGTCTAAAAGTAGTGGTAAATTGTTCTTCAAACCAGTAAAGCATAATATTTCTTATGATATCGAAAATGGAGGTATTTTTTCCAGATCCAAACAGCAGTCTGCTTCAGACTCATCATTGAAAACCCATTCAATAAGGCATTTTTTAAACACTTTGGCACAAATAGCTGGTATGTCTGAGTTTGACATAGCTCGATGGTCTGGAAGGCAGTGTATAGCCCAAAACAGTGTTTATGATCATACACCACATGCTCATATGGTTGCTCAAGCTGTAAAAGCAAAAGCATTAGAAAAAGTAGGAAATGTGATACCTGTCAAAATGATGTTTGAAAACAAACTTGATGAGAATAAAGAAATTACCGGTTCTACCTTAGTGAGCAAACATGGGCTTTGCAGGCTTAAATATGCAATGCAACCATGCAATTATTATCCTGAGAACGAATCTGGTAGTGATATAAAAGAAATAAGGGATTTGAAAATTAAAATACTCTCGATTTCTGAATCTGATTTCAGAGGCGGTAATATGGCGGCAGAAAAATGGAAAGATTTCCATACTAAAAAAATAAATAAAGGAGAAATAAATGGCTAAACACCTATCAAGACTTGATGAAAAGAATATCATTCATGTTATTAATATCTGGCATCATAACCAAAAGTTAACATGGGAAGCTCTATGTGATGAGGTAACTCTGATAATCGGAAAGAGACCTACACGACAATCACTTAGCAGTCATTCATTGATTGCAGAAGTATTTAATGAAAAGAAAGTAAAGATAAAAAGAGGGGATAAAGAAATTGTTAAGCCCGCTAATTTAAAAATAGCTGCTCAAAGAATCAAGAGACTACAAGCAGAAGTCGAGTCTTTAACTAAAATAAATAATAAACTTTCTGAGCAGTTTGTTGTTTGGCAATATAATGCATTGCTTCATCAGGTTACTCGTGAGCAATTAGAAAGACCATTGTCAAAGAAAAACCTTTAAATTGATAGGTGTTACCTATTGACAGGGGCGGATTATTTGTTAAAAGTTTAATTGTCAGGATGACATTTCACAAATAGCAAGGATGCTTATTATGAATAAACTAAATAGATATTTACCAGATCAAAAGTTTTTGATACTTCTCAATCGCTTCATTCTTAGATACGATGAATCAGACTGCAATAAAGAAAAAATCGTAAAGGATGCTTACCTGTTCTGTGTAGGATACTTTTTGAAGTATCAGCAAGACTATCAGAATCCCTATCTGAAGGGGCCAAGCAACATTATTGCAATTTTGAGTTCGGCTTTACTCAGTCCAAACTTTTATACAATACCTTCAACTGTCAGTCTCGAACGAGTGCTGTATTTCTACAAGTTTATTATCGAGTACATTATCTGGAATGAGTATGAAGTAGAAAGAATATTTGCTTCTCAAAAACAGAGCTTTACTCCTTCACCAGAGCTTAAATCAGATGGTTTTAAAACGAAGAAAAGGGTTTAGGATATACTTTCTATTCAGTATGGCGATACAATAACTATGCCATATGATCTTTACACTTAACTTAGGGCGAGTGTTCCGCAAATGGATCATATGGCATCTCAGCTTTAATGTATGATATATTTTTTTTAGCTTATAGCGTTTCAGGATGATGAAATGAGCGATTTTGAGCAACAGTTCCTTTTGAATGGATTTTCAGCGAAGGATATCCGCAAGCTTAATGAGATTCTTACCAGAGATGAGAAAAAATCAGATACACTTCAGTCTCTCATTCAGGAGCTTAGCAAGCGCTTTTGGGCTGGTATAATTTCCATGCTCAATATTTTATCAGTTTTCATTTATGGTATAGCGAAAGGGCATAAAGAAAGCCTGATTTCTTATGCAATCTTCCTTATCATCGGTGCCATAATCGTTTAACTTTGTCATACTAATGAATCTGGCCTGGAAAGCACACAGGTTTGTCAAATAAGAGTAAAATTTAATAACATGAAAGTCACTTTTATGGGTAGTGAAACTAGTAAATATAAAAAATTACAATTTTTCCGCTAACCATGCTTTTATTTTTTTTATTGTCTTAAGGTCCTTGCCATTAATGGTTCTGGCTCTTATGAAAATTTGTTAGTTAAGAATATGCCTTTCACTGATAGCGATAAAATCAAGTGGTGGGATAATGATATAGATAAGTTCATGTCTTACCCTAAAAATTATAAATTTTCACATTGGATTTTTTAAATCTATTATCAAAAGCTTGCTCCTAAGATTTCTGCATTTTTCCTAAATCATAATAATGATTACTTGCTATGCTTTGACGGCATGAAAAAATAAGAAAACTGTATAGATAAGTCAAACTGGCTCATGGACATATCCAAAATACAGGATGTCTACATTCATTACCGTCTTGATGGCGAATCTTACTAACGGAAACCCTCTAGTGAACTGATCAAAGTTGATGAATTTAGGAAAACCATCAAATACTCACAATACTAACTAATGCGTTTGTCAGCTTTGATATACAAATTTGTAGAAATAGGGAAAATCAGCAGTGTTCTGCATTTTATGTATTTATTGTTAAATATGTTCTTTAAAATCTATCGAACCTAAAAACTGATTATGAATAAAAAAAATATGAATTGCTCCTTATTGATCAACATACTAAGCTTGCTGTTGATGGTGCAAAGAGATATTGCGTAAAAAAATTAGTTTTCTTTTAGTATGATAAAAGCCTAATTGAGGTGATCAGGCTTAATGTTGGAATTAAACGGAATATTAAATTGACTACTCAAGTGTTTTTGTTATAATTATAGATGATAATTAAAAATACATTGTAGGTGATGAAATGAAAGTTTATAGTGCTAAAGATGTTGCTACTTGGTTTATTCACAAGTTTGCTGAATCAGGCGATGTTGTAACACACTTAAAAATTCAAAAACTTCTTTATTATGCTGAAGCTTGGCATCAAGTTCTCAACGACTCTGAGTTGTTTAAAGAAAAAATACAAGCTTGGGCGCATGGACCTGTTGTTCCTGAAATTTTTCATACTTATAAAGAACATGGTTGGAACACTTTACCTGTTCCTAAAGATAAAAAATTGCCTAAATTTTCAAAAAAAACCGAAAGTGTTTTGATTCAAGTTATTGACTCTTATGGTGAATTGCCTGCCAAAACACTTGAAAGAATGACACACGGTGATCAGCCGTGGATCAAAGCTCGCGAAGGATTTGAGCCTGAGCAACGCTGTGAAAAAGTAATGCCTAAGACAGAAATCAAGTCATTTTTCAAAACTAAATACGGGATGTGAAATCTTGGCTAAAAAAGGAAATAGGAATATTCCTCGTGATACAATAAATAAAGAGTCTCTTGTAAATTCAGACTCTTCATATGTTACAGATCTTGAAAAGAAGATTTTTGATTTTCCATCAATTAAGAGAGACGGTCTCAGAGAGAAGATTATTGACAAAAAACCTTATGTTATTTTGAAATATTTTCAGGATGACTGGGAATGTTTTTCTGACTGGAAAAAAGAAGAGTTAAAGCAATTTTCCACTTTTGTTAAAAAATTGTCCAACTATACGTGGGGAAATATCTATGAGACTGGGGGGAAAGTCGGAAACAAAACTGGATTTGGATACACTAAATACCATTTATCTGAAATGAAATCAGGTAAAGAAACGATAAAAAAAGTTCAATCTTTAATTGATCCTGAACTGGCTTTTTTCGAACTGAGAATTAATGATAAGCTAAGGGTTCATGGGTTCCAATCTCAATCTGCTTTCTTCTTGGTTATGCTGGACAGAGAGCATCGGGTCTTCCCATAGTAAAACTTAAATTTTTCAAACCGAACAATTTCTTTGACTACTTTAAGGGGGGAACGGGCCATTTTTTATTTATTTACAGCTAATCACTCACTTTTCCTGCCACCTGCCACTTGATTAACCCTCTGATATAAGCAGATTTTAGCTAACGAACGATATCATTCTTCCGAATACTGTATCCTTCGGCTTGTTAGTTTGGCTGCACATACATTTATTATCAGGATTGCATTAGTGCTGAATATAGAGTTGTAGCCAGATATTGCTATTAAGTTGATTGTATAAGATATGCAGGAGAAATTAGCTACTGATTATAGGAAAGTTAATATGTCAATTAAACAATTTAGATCAGGGGGGCAAGTGCTGGGAAAAAAGTTAATACAAAACGGATTGGTCTTACTATAAACCAAGCTTTATTTTTAATGAGATCTGACCCTATATAAAGCCAGCATTTAAGCTGGCATTTTTATGATAGTTAAACAGTGCTATTTTCTATTAATGATTTTATCAAAAACATGCATCCACCGCTTAAGTTGCAGTTCCGTATCACGTATACCTTCCTGTGAGTTGAAGTCACCCTTTTGAGGGAAGAACATTACTCTCCATTCTGGATACTGAACATCGTCTACTGAGATGTAAAAGCCCGATTCACTGAAATCATGAGTGCGGTCGAGTTCTTTGTTGATACCAACTCGTTCTCTCGTTGTAGACAAATTGTATCGCCATTCTTTAACTGCCTCGAATGGATAGGTCTTTTGCTTATTGCCTTCTCTGAGATGGATCAATTTTCGCTTCTCATCAAGTCTCATGGCGGTAGGACCGAACTCATGACTCCACATGCCGTCCGACTCTCCGAAAACATCTTTGGTGCTCGCATTCCATTTCTTAATTCGAAACTTTTTATATGCAAACATCAAAAGCATGATGCTTACGAAAATCCAAACGAGAGCAAGCTGGATCAACCCTTGAATACCTGAGAAATAGAAAATGGTCAATGGTAGAGCAATAGCAATCCATACTCGTTTCATCATTAAAAAGTTTGGTTGCTTAACTTCAGTCATTGCTGTCATGCAAAGGTCCTTCATGAGGTTTGCTGGATTAGAGGCGCAATTATCCATCAGCTATTTTGCTGATAAATCAGTGTGCTATGTCTCTTCGTTTGAAGTTACATTACGACTTAGAAATAAGTTCTAGCAAATCATTTATACCGATCGATCGGATCACATTGATAGCCATTAACTATCATATAAAGTTAATTGATCAGTAAAAACGATCGATCGTTTTTATCTATCAATTTGAATTGAAATGAAATTTTTTGCGAATTTATGTTTTGTTAAGCCATTTAACTTGCTGAAAACTAGATCTTTTAGGCAACCTTAAAGAGATGTTTTTCCGCTAAACTTTTCGAACTTTCTTCTAGTATCTCTCTGGATTCTGGACTTACAGTGTGAATTACGTGGATGGTAACTTTTCCTTTTATGGGTTTGAGTATCGTTGAACCAATAGTCTTTAAATGGGATACAAGCTCGTTAAGGTAAGGTATCCACTGTAACCAGCGAGGTATGCTGTGTTCGTTCGAGTTTGAGCTATATGATGGCAAGTTAATCGAATGTTGGACTTCAGTAGAACTTACCAGGCTTTCATTATCTGCAACCGTTACATTTAAGACAGATTCTGCTTGTAATGGGCTGGAGACGATTCGGTTGCTCAGGTTTGACCAACCATATGCTTTTCCAAGCTGTGATGCCTTGAATGTGAAACCACCGTATTCAAACGAGAAACCGTTCATCTTTCCAGTCGATGCAATATTCGCTATCGCAGTAATACTTTGCTTTTGCAGGGCATTTATAAAGTCCTCGATAGTGATTTCATTGAAGAAGACCAAAACCGCATCTATAGCTTCCTGAATCACTCTCTTAGAAGCTTTCTCTCCGGTCCTTACTTCCATCATTTCTTCGTTACGAGTGAGCTTCTTATGCTTCTGGGGCGGTTTAGAAGGTGAAGGACCTTTGGTTCGAGTGAGCTGATGATCTTTTTCAAGCTCCTGGATGATACGAGTGCTCTTAAGGTTCTCGTTCCTGCCCAAGTAAAGCTGGCCGTTTAAAATGTTTATACGGGAAGCAATGATATGTATGTGTTGACCAACTTCGTCATCATGCAGAACATAACATCGGAGATGAGTATCTGAGAAACCCATCCGCTTCATGTAATCGTCGGCAATGAGCTTCCAGTGCTCATTGGTTAATGAATCGCCCTTCGGTAATCGTAGCGAGTTATGCCATACAGCTTTCTCAACATCCTTTCTCAGTTGCTGAGTTTTAGCGAACTCTGCTGTTAACTCCTCCACTGTAATGCCTACAAGGTTACCTCCTATCAGAACAGGAGGGGTGGAGTGATGAGGAGCAGGGGAAAGAGCATATGAGACGACACCATGAAAGTTCTTACCCCGGCGAATCCTGTTCATTCCCTTCATACAGGATCTTTACTCATTTAATTTCAGCAGAGCATCTCTTACATGCGACAGCTTCACTTTTAGTGCATTAACTTCTTGGGATAGAGGCTGAGCATCTGTTCCTCTACGACTGAGGAAAGATGTAAGGTCGTTGAGCTTCTGCAATGAAGCCGTCAGTTGGTGCCAGGCTTCACGATTTATCTCAGGGACAGATGGTGGCAATTGCTGAAGAGCTGAGCTTCTCAGCCAACAACTTTTGCTTGCCTGGTTCCTCAAATCGTTTATTTGCTTGAGTTCAAAATCGTTAAGACGAACCGTTACTGTATGCTTGCGGATGCGGTTAGGTGGTAGCTTCTTTGCTTTTGGATCATCACTGAATGACGAAGGAAACTCGTCATCAAATATATTATTAAATTTTTCCATATCAACTCCTTTTGATTATGTGGTTTATAGCAAGTCCGTATGCTATGTATAAATGAATATCATAATATGCAATTGTGTCAATGCTTTAGCTTTAGCTTCAGATTTTGACTTGGTTTTCTTTTTCTGACTACAAGGAAGAAAAACAAGGGGAACTCAGCTTCGCTGAGTTAGCCCTTGCTTTTAATTAAAGCGATTAGAAAAGATTGCCAGTGAGAAACACTATAACGCTTTCTTTTCATTTGTGTTTTTTTTTGATATAGTGTATTAGCGAAAAATTTTTTGTGAGTTAATATGATTGGTTTAAATGAATATAATTTAAAACTGAAATTCATTTTTGAGAGATTTAAAAATAAAGATGTTAATTATATCGATCAGGAATTGAGTGTATTGCTTTCCGCTCAGGAGTATTTGCGTTCAAACGAGTCGATAAATTCTTTAAGAAAAAATGGTGTTTTTTTTACTGGAGATGAATTAGCATTTGAATGCCTAAGTTTTCTCGATATAAATTCGGATAATTTTTCGGTATTAGATCCTGCATGTGGTGTCGGTAACCTTTTAGTTTGTTTGACAACAAAATTAAATGTATACGGAAGTTTAAGTGACACTTTGTATTATTGGAATGGTTTTTTGCATGGCTTTGATCTACATCAGAATTTTATAGAGGCAACACAAATACGAATCGTTTTTGAGGCTATTAAACGAGGGGCTTTTTTTGAGGGGCATTGTTTAGAACATTACACTAAAATTCTTAAAAATATAAAATGTTATGATTCTCTCAAAAACGATTATGACATGAGTGTTTATACTCATATACTGATGAATCCTCCATATAATCAAGAGAAACTAGCGGAATATAATCATTGGAAAGGTGGGAAAGTCAATTTAGCGGCAGTTTTCGTTGACAAGTTTATGACACAATGTAAACAAGGAACACAGATCGTAGCTATACTTCCTGATGTTTTAAGGACTGGGACTAGATACGAAAAATGGCGAAGTGCTGTCGAAAAATCATTACGGGCAGAAATATATATAAAGGGAAGATTTGATAAAAAAACCAATGTAGATGTTTTCATCATTAACGGGATAGTCAATAGTAATAACAGTATTGCATGGTCAAAAATTTACGATAATAATGAAATAAAAAGAATATCAAATTATTTTAAAGTGTCTGTTGGAAAGGTTGTGCCATATCGTGATAAGTGTGAGGGAGAGAGTAATAAATACATATACCCACGATCTGTAATTCCTTGGTCAACTATAGACAGCCGTGAGATAAAAGAACTAAGAATGCATAAAAGTTTAGCCATTAAACCACCATTTTTAATCGTGAAGCGAACATCTTCACCTAAAGACAAATTTAGAGCTTCATCTCAGTTAGTTACAGGCACAGAAAGTGTCTATATTGAAAATCATTTACTTGTTGTTAAGCCGATATCTGGAAAGGTTCAAGATTGTACCGAGTTATTGTCATTTTTGAAAAGCGATTTCGTAAATTCTTATTTGAATGAAACCATTAGATGCCGTCACTTAACTGTAAAGTCTTTATCAACAATCCCTTTTGAATTGGGTAAAGAAAATGAAAAAACTAATTAATAATGTATCGTTTGATCTTTCATCACGATTACCTCTTCAATTAGGTCGGGAGAGTATATCTAATTCAACTACAGCTATATCAGAGTTGGTCAAAAATGCTTATGATGCCGACGCTAGTAATGTAAAATTATCTTTTTTTAATTTAACTAAACCTGTTTCTACTATGATCATCGAGGATGATGGAAATGGAATGAGTTTAGATCAACTTATTGAAAAATGGTTGAGAATTGGGACTGAAAATAAAACTATCAATGCCACTTCACTATCTGGTCGTGTTTTAACCGGTGCAAAAGGCTTAGGTCGATTAGGCATAGACAGATTATGCAAAAGAGTTATTCTTCAAACTAAGAGTGAAAGTGATGACTCAATATTTCAAATAGATGTTGATTGGAGACGATACGAGTCAACTAATCAAAGTTTTTTTGATATTAAGCATAAGATTCATTCCATCCCTTTTCCATATTCAGATAAATATGGTAATGCATTGATTGCCGGAAGTGGAACGAGATTGATTTTAATTGGTCTCAAAGATGATTGGAATGGATATATAAAAGACGATCTATTAAAAGAACTTAGGTTATTAGTTTCACCTTTTAGGGAGGTAGAGGATTTCAAAGTTGAACTATCATTTGAAGGTGAAAATGAAACGTCATTAGATTCATCTGATATATTAAAGTTTGCTCGCTGGGAAGCAAATGCTAATCTAAATAAAGATGGAAGTTTTTTAGTCAGGTTTAAATATAAGGATGAACTACCCGAGATAGAATTTCCTTTAAATTGGCCTGATTGGGTTAATAACAGAGGAGATATTCCAAGATGTGGACCTTTATCATTTAAGTTATATTTTATACCTCGTGAATCAACCAAAGATAATCAATTCAAATTAAAGCAACTACGGAATTTTTTAGATGCAAACCAAGGTGTTAGGATTTACAGAGACAATTTCAGAGTTAGACCATACGGCGAACCTACAGGAAAAGGGGATTGGTTGGACTTAGGCTTAAGAAAAGTTAGAAATCCTGAGGCTATCAAAGATAAGGGGTGGAAAATAGGTCCTAATGTTGTTGTCGGTGCTGTGTTTATTTCAAGATTTGAAAATCAAATACTTAATGACCAAGCTAACCGTGAGGGCATCATTGAAAATGAAGCTTTTTTTGATATGCGAGCATTCGTTTTAAGGGTTATTGAACAATTTGAAATTGAAATAACTTCGAAAGCACAGTCACAAAGCGAGTCCTCTCCAAAAATTGAACTAAAAGATATCAAGGAAAGAACAGAAAAAACATCTTCAGAAATCGATATTCTCAAAAACAAAATTGAACACGATTTGTCTTCAAAGAGATTAGATAAGAAAAAGCTGACTAAATTAGCAAACAGTCTATTTGCGGTGGTTGAGAAACAGCAAAAGGAAAATAATGATGTAGCTTTGCTTATCGATAAAATGGAAAAACTCAATGATACTATGGCAAATTTAGCTTCGCTAGGAATATTAACAGTTTCTTTAGGTCATGAGTCGAGACAGCAATCTAGTATGGCTCTAACTAACATTAGAGTCTTAAGAAGAATAATAAATGAAGATTTGGAAATTGACAGGGTTAAGGCAATAAAGAAAATTGATGCTTTAGATGTTAGTTTGAAATATATTTCTGCTTTTGCAGGTTTTGCATTGAGTAACGTGAAAATAGATAAAAGACATATGAATAAACTTGAGCTGAAATCTATAGTTAAGAGTATCATAGACGTTTTTACTAACTCTCTCAAAAAAAGCAAAATAGATATAGTTACTAATTGGGATGAAGAGGAGTCTTTCTATGTTAAAGGCTTTCAAATGGATTGGGAGAGCACAGTTATCAACTTTTTAACTAACTCAATGTGGGCGCTTGAAGAAAGAAGAGAAGGAGAGAGAACAATAAAAATCACTCTTGAAAAAGATAATATTAATAAGAAGATTATTTTTACATTTTCAGATAGTGGGCGCGGTTTAGAGCCAGGGACCGAGAAGCATATATTTGATACTGGTTTTAGCACGAAGAAAGACCCTAAAGGTGATCAAATCGGGACTGGTATGGGTTTAGCAATAGTTAAAAATTTCGTAATTGCACGCTCATCTGGTGTCATCGAAGCCCAACCGACATGTGAGTTAGGTGGGGCAAGTTTTAAAATTACAACTCCTTGTTTAGATTAAGAGGTCTTGAATGAAAAAGATAATTTACATAGATGATGATTCAGAAGCTCGCGAAACCTACACAGAGGTTCTTCAAGAGGTTTTTGGAGGTGATTTTGAATTAAAAGATATAGCCCCAGAGTTTTTGTTAGAGGATATGCTTATCAAGATAAACGATATGCATTCTGTTGCAGGTTTTGTTTTAGATGAAAAAATGAATCAACTTGGGCAAGCTAATTTTGTAGGCCAAAGTCTCGCAAAGAAGATAAGAGAATTAGATCATAAAATACCGATTTATATTTTTACCGCTTTTAAAAATGAATTTAATAATGAGTTTGGTCCGGCTGAGGTTGAGTATGTTATTGATAAGAATGAGCTTTCTGACGAGGAAACTTTGGAGTCTTTAACAGCTAAAGTCAGACGGCATCAGAATGTATACAATGATATTATGTCCGAAAGAGCAGAGAAATTAGACGAATATCTTAGGAAGTTTTTAAATGGTGCTATAACTCCGGCTGAAAAAGAAGAGCTTGACCAGCTAAATTTTTTAAGAAAGAAAAATATTGTTTTGCAAGATAGTTTAATCGATGAGAATGTTAATGAGCTTTTTACGGAAACAGCAAAAAAAATTGAAGATATTTATAACAAAATAAAAAGGATATAATATGTTTTATTCAAAACTAAAACGGCAAAAGAGCTACGAAAAGAAAAAAGATGGTTCTTATTATGCCTATAACCATTATAAGGAAGCAATTATACAGGACTGCCTAGAGAGTTGTGTTTACTGTGATGTTCACTATAGAGAGCACGCTTTTGAAGGTATGCAGTTAGATCACTTTCGCCCGCAGGATTATTTTAAAGAGCACATCAATAATCCTGAGAATCTAGTGCTTTCTTGTCCTAAATGTAATCGATTGAAATCTAATCATTGGCCAGGCGACAAAAAAGATTTCAATAAACCTAGCCATGATGGTGTGATTGGGTTTATAGATCCTTTTGTTGAAGATATTCAAGAATATTATTGTGTTGACAGTAAAGGATTTCTTCAGGCTCTAAAAGAACCGGCACCTTATGTTATTGAAATATTAGATTTGAATAGACCCTCAAGAATAAAAGTAAGACAATTAAGAATTATTCGCTCATTGCTTTCTAAAGCTTTGAAGGATATCGACAACAGAGTGGATTTAGCATATGAAGACTTTTGTAACGGTGTGATTGATAGAGATAAACTTAAACAAAAGTTACACTCTTATTCTTTATTAAGAAATGATTTACATACTTTAATATAATATTATTATAATGATTTTTTCGATTTTCACACTGGGGAAATAAGATTTTCGATGTTTTCATTGACGCATTCCAAAATTTCCAGAATATGAGATGGTAATAACTTTTTTAAAATCAGTGTTATTAACAGGTATTTGCTCTCATAAGTTTATTCAGTGATGAAATCTCCGTTATGGGAATGCTCACTTTGTTGAGGGGGCATATCTGGGGGCAGGTAACAAACTGAAATCAAAAAAATCGTATATAGAACATAAGACTGGTCAGAAGGTTTGAATCCTGTAGGGTACCAAATTCTCCCTTCTGATACTCTCTCCTGAAGTCTGTAATCCCTTAAAAACAAAAATTATAACGAGCTCCAAAGTTAATCATTGTGCAGCAGAACAAGGGAAAAGCGAGTGATAAAATAGCCCTCTGCTTCATCCTTTCTATCACAAATTAAACAGAAACTGATGCATAGCACTTGCTGAGGCAATGCCCCCTTATACAGAACTGTATCCTTGCTTTGAATGATTTTTATATTGAGGAAATGCCAGCTTAAGTTGCCCATGATCCACCAGCTGCTTAAGATATTGCTGGCGCAGCGCATTAGGGTTACGGTTCAGGATTTCTCCTAGCGCAGATACTGAAATAAAATGTCCCTGGCATACTGTCAGGATCACCGTATTCATCTGATCCTTGTTCTTTAGTCGCAGCTTTTTACGCGGGACTGCCGCTTGCGCATACAAATTATTACGGAACGCTTGTGTCAGATTATCTACAGAGTCTATGTAAGGTAAGTCAATAAAGCGGTTTAATATGCGTCCATGTTCATCCCTTATAACGTATTGATGACCATCTTCCAGACCAGACTCGTTCATTGCTGAGTCATCTGGCGCAATATCACGCTGTGTCAGGCCATCATCGATATGTGTGGAGTCCTGTACGCTATGTGTGGAGCTCTCACCATAATGTGTGGAGCTGCTTAACACATTAACCACACCCTGTGAGAAGACTTCCTCTGGTGTCATCACTGATACGCCTGGCAACGTGTAATGTTTGCTCTTCTGCTCCCCAGCTGACGCGAGGAAACCTTTACTTTCCAGCCGGGGGAGTGTCAGAGTAACTTCCCGTGGATGCTTAGTGGTTAGCTGACATGCACGTTCATGATTTACCCAGCCTTCAATGGCTGCTGTTGCAATAATGACCTGTTCAAAGTCGTCAAGCACGTTGAACCGCTCACCAAATTGCTGGTGTAACGCGTCAAGGATGTGCTGAGGAATAAGACTTGCAGTTGATAGCTCGAGCAACGTCTGCGCTGGTATTGGTTTTTCCCATAACTTTGGTGTTCTCCAGTTAGCCGACGTCCAGCCACTGAATATTTTAGGCATTCCTGAACCGGCTTTCTCGCCCAGCCCAATAAGCAGAAACATCTGGTGCAGAAGGCGATTACGACAGTCGCTTGTACCGCCTGCTACCACATCTTCTAAAGGCAGGCGCATAAGCCCTGGGTTCCGAAAACCGAACATATCGGGTCGTTTAACAATGAGAATGGAAACCCGATCCGAGTAATCAGCGTGCACCAGCGTATTAACCAACGCTTCGCGCAACGCGATGTGGACTGGCGTATCGGTTTTACGCTGCCCTTCCTCAAGGGTAAAAGGGACTTTGAGATCGGAAACCAGCCTCTGATAAACTTTGCGGTAAAAATCAAAGAGGTTGCCTGACCAGGTGCCGTCAGGAGTTATCCTGTCAACCCAGCGCAGTTCCGTTTTTGCCTCTGGACGCTCCTGATAATCCACCATATAGTTAGGTAAAGCAGCCGTAATGGCCTCCCACTTACCAAACATCAGAATTCCTGCAAGTGTTATGCCCTGCTTTCCCGTTTCACGGTCTTTTCTCCACCCACCAACCATCTTGAGTAACTCAAAAGGTTCACAGGCTAGATAGGGATGCTGGGGATTATTTAAAGAAAGTAAGTTGCGGTAAACTTTCAGGCTATCAAGATCGATGTCTTCGTCGAAACCATAATGCTCAGAGAGGACTTCATTGTCGCGACTGTCGTGGATTTGCTCGGCAAGCATACGCTTAACCGTCATATCATCACAGACGCGATCCCCTTCATGAAGCCGCTGGTAGGTGTTACCAAAAGGGGATTTTTTTAAGTGAACGGGCTTTTGTTTTCGCATGGCGGGAGAGATGTGTATAGCTAATACCTCCTTACCCTGTAAGCTCACCAGCTGCACATCTTTTTCGGATCGAATTACATTGGCACTGACCCGATCGCGATCGTTCAGTTGATTGAATAAATCAGTTTTAATCTTTTGGGAATCAACTACACCGACGGGCGTGAACTCACCATCCTGTTCCTTGACGCCCAGGATGACCCAGCCACCTCTTCCATTTGCCATTGCAGAATAAGTCGGCCAGAAATCTTTTGGTAACTCACCTTTGCCGTCTTTGCCACCAGCCAACTTAAACTCGACCTGCTCTGATTCAATGAGAGTCTGCAGATCAATGATATCCTGTATTTGCAAAAACATATCTATTCCTCATCCCCGAAAAACGGACTAACTTAACATACATTAATCACCCGATTTTTATCACCGCCAGTAAAATGCAGCGGATCCTCACTGCCGGGATATCCAGGAAAGACTCACGAAGAACTTTTGTGATAATCATTTTGCAAAATGTTATTCAGTAAGAAGCTGCTATGCACGAGAGGTGGTATGAACGGGAGTCATTATCATTGATGATTTGAAAGCCATGGGTATCGTCAACTCGCTCCATTTTTAGTTAACAGGCTGACCTTCAACATTACTCAATTAAAGTGGGATACAGGCTTATCGCTGCGCAGAAATCAGCACCATCATTGGTCGTTCCGCTTTTTCGGCTAAAGCCTGGTTTGTGTCGATCAGCTCTCTTGTCGGTCCTCATTCATTGACTTGAAGGAGAGTAAAACCCGCCCTCATTAGGGCATTCCGCAGTGTGCTTAAGCAGAAAGTCGATTAACGTTTTTACTCTTTTCGTTTTACCCGCGCTTTTAGGATAATAGAGATAAACCGGCGGATAAGTTTTCCAGTAACGCTCCATCACCGGAATAAATGCCTCTTTATCCGGCTGTAAATTATGAACCGGTTCAAACAGTCGCCCGATACCCAGCCCGTTGCGAATGCCATCAGCCATCACCTCAATATCATTACTCATCAACTGACCCGGCATCTCAACGGTCAGCTGTTCGCCATGATGATCCAGAATCAGCGGCAGAATACGATTATTGGTGATAAACCGGTAACCGATAAGCCGGTGCTGATGCAGGTCAGACGGAGACGCTGGAATGCCGAACGCTGCCAGGTAGGCAGAAGAAGCATACAAACCTTCGCGAAATGGCTTCATCAGCGGGCGCGCCACCACGCCACCTTCCAGAATGTCGCCAAACCGGATCCCCAGATCAAAACGTTCATCAATGATGTTAACGGTGCCATCGTATACCGAAATTTCCAGCTGAATACCGGGATATTGCTGGCAGAAAGCGGCCATCGCAGGTTTCAGCACCAGCAGATAGGCAAAGCGCGAAAGGGTGATTCTGACCAGTCCCGACGGTTCCTGATTCTGGTCACGAATGCTTTCCAGCGATTTTTCCAGCGAGGCTACCGCTGCCGAAGTTTGTTCCAGCAGCTGCTGTCCGGCATCGGTCAGCTCAATCCGGCGCGTGGTTCGCACAAATAGCGGATGACCGATGTGCGCTTCAAGTAGCTTCAGCGCCTTACTGACAGAGGGGGGAGTAATCTCCAGTTTGCGCGCTGCCGATGAAATATTCCCTTCGCGGGCAATGCTCTGGAAGATGCGTATCTGGTTATAGATGGCGTTGTTCACGGGATAATCCTGACACAATCGGGCTGCTTATTATTAGCCACAGGCTAAATATCTTTGAGTCAATAGTGGCCTAATCTTCACTAAATCGCGAGCATATACTCCTTATCAGTTCCCCCTGGCCGTGAATCTCAGGAGATTGATATGCGAATTTTGTGTCTGGATAAACCCGCCCCCGATGCCACGCTGGAAAAGTATCACCCTCATCTGGCTGCCGAAGCTTTCCATGCCTGGAGTCTGTTTAAATCCGGTGCGCTACGCGATATTTACTACCGACAGGATCGACCCGGCGTTGCGATCTTCCTTGAATGCGACTCGGTGGAACAGGCCCAAAGCCTGCTGGCTGACTTTCCGCTGGCAAAAGCCGGTCTGCTGAGTTTTGACTGCATCCCGTTAGGTGCATTCACCAACTGGGAAAGCCTGTTCGCTGCAGAGTATAAGCCTCAGCAAGAGGGCACGACCCAATGATCAGTCGCAAACCGCTACCGTGTTATCACCAGTCATCCGACAGGTGTCAGGGAGGCGGCGCAGTAAAAACGCCGCGTGAAGCGCTGGCGGCAGGAAAGGCGGATGCCGTATCGGTGGGATTTGATTAAACGGTGCCGGACGGCAAAAAGTCCCCAGCGCGTGATGGCATCGCCAACGCCTGGTTATCTGTTAAAAAATAGATGATTAAAAACTGAAAATGAAAAATATATTAATTATTTCCGGTCATCCTGACCTGAGCCATTCGGTCGGTAATGCTACCATTCTTAATGAAGTCGCTTCTGCGCTGCCTGATGCTGAAATCCGTCGTCTGGATGCACTTTATCCGGACAACAATATCAATGTCAGCGCCGAACAGGATGCACTGCTGAAGGCAGATATTATCGTCTGGCAATTTCCCTTCTCCTGGTATTCGCTGCCAGGCCTCATGAAGTTATGGCTGGATGACGTATTTGTTCATGGGTTTGCGCACGGATCAACGGCCAGACTCGGCGGTAAAAAACTGATCCTCTCCTTCACTACTGGCGCACCGCAGGCGTTATACGCGGCAGATGGCGTCTTTGGTCATCAGCTGGAGGATTATCTGATTCAGTTTGAAACCACCGCCCGACTCTGCAATCTGGAGATGCAGAAACCGGTTTATACCTGCGGGATAAGCTATGCCAGTCGTAATGAAACTATTATCACGCAGCAAATTGCTGCAGCAAAGCAACACGCGTCGCGACTCATTGCTCAGCTCAATGCGGAACTCACGACGGCTTAATAGCCAGATGAAACAGAAATCGCGCCGGTTAATGCACCGAATGAATCGCAAATCACCTCATCCGATAATTAAGGCAGACCGTGAACAATATTACCGCTCTGACTCTGACTCTGCTGATGGCCGGCCCGGCATCGGCAGCCGCTTTAGCAGAACCCACAAACCGTGTCATTAATCTGCATGAAATGGAAATTAAGCCAGGGAAAAACGGACAGTACGATGAAGTTGCCAGAGATAATATTACCCGTTCGCTGGCAGAGCAACCAGGTACGCTGGCGATGTATTCACTGAAACATAAAGAAAATGCTCATCAGGCTTATATGATTGAAATTTATGCGAGTGAAGAGGCATACCAGCAACATCTCAGTTCTGAGCCGTACCGGTCTTTTATTACACGCGCACCTGATCTTATCGGCCAGAAAAAGAGCACCGTGCTGGAGCCGCAGTTTCTGGGTGATAAACCCTTCGTACAAAATAAAGAAACCATCAATAACCTGGTGATTGTTGACGTGAAACCGGCCGATCAACAGGCATTCCGCGATATTGTGCTGCCTGAAATGGCAGAGTCACTGAAGGTGGAACCGGGCGTGCTGGCGATGTATGCCGCGACCGATGCGAAAAACAGATATCGCTGGTTCTTCTATGAAATCTACGCGAGTGACGCCGCCTATCAGCAGCACCGCGAAACGCCCCATTTTCGCGACTATATCCGGCTGACAGCTGAGATGACCGACCGCAAAGAGGCGATCCCCGTGGTGCCTGCTCTGCTGAAAAACCGCGGCGCTCTCAATTCTGTTGTTAACTGACCTTTACCAGGGAGCTGATCAGAGGATGAAAAAAGTGATTGCCGCCGCCGCGATCTCCATGATGCTGGCCGACCTGGCCGCTGCTGAACCCAAAAGAGGTGAAACTATGTTGAACGTCAATCCATCCAGCCTTTCGGTTGCTGACATTGAGTCCGTCTCTCCCGCACTGGCTCGTTTCGGACGTGAAGCGATAACCGACGATCTCTGGAAACGCGACGCACTTTCGATCCGTGACCGCAGTATCGTCACGCTTGCCATTCTCATCGCCCGCAACCAGCCTGCTGAGTTACAACATTACGCCGGTGTGGCGCTCGATAGTGGAGTGACGCCTGCCGAAGTCTCCGAAATTATCACTCACCTGGCGTTCTATTCCGGCTGGCCCAATGCGATGTCCGCAATTGCGGTGACCAAAAATGTGTTTAAGGCGCGAGGTATTGGTGCCGATCAACTGGCCGAAGCCTCTCCGGCACTGCTGCCACTAAATCAGGCAGCCGAACAGCAGCGTTCTGCAACGGTAGAGAAAAATGTGGGGCCGATCTCGCCCGGGCTGGTCAGATTCACCGCCGATCCGCTGTTTCTCAATCTGTGGCAGCGGCCAGCGCTACAGCCTCGTGACAGAAGTCTGGTGACGGTCAGCGCGCTGATTGCTTCGGGACAAAGTGCGCAAATTAGCTACCATCTCAACCGGGCGATGGACAACGGATTGACGGCTGAAGAAGCGGGCGAGATTATCACTCAGGCCGCGTTCTATGCTGGCTGGCCAAATGCCTTTTCAGCGGCTCCGGTGGTGGGGGAAGTACTGCGGGATCGCGCAGCAAAACAGGAATAACCCGCAGCGGGTGAGGATCTCAGGTTTTACTTCACCCGCCGTTTCTTATGCCCGCCGGATACCGACAGAGATCCGGCAAAGTGCTGCGCCATTCTGGTGGTTTTTTTCCTCCCGGCGCAATGCCATGATGATCCCCTCAAACCTTCCGCTTACGACCACCCGCCACAGAGCATAAAAACAGGGAGCACCCCGTCATGGAAAGTAAAAATCTGACAGATATTGCTGAAGACGTTTCAGGCGGTGTGAAATATAAAGCAGTAATAAATTAAAGATGGGCAGGGCAGGAGGCGGAAATTACATTGCGGAATAAATAAAATAAGCCGTGGCGGGCGCCACGGCTAATGTTTTATGCAGACTGCCATTCACTTTCAACATCCGCTTTGGCTTTAGAAAGGATGACTTTATTATCATCAACTTCTTTCACCCAGCTGAATGGAATAATGTGGTGTTTGCCGCCCGCTTCAGGATCGCTTTTCGCCAGCTTAATTTTGTCGTCGCCTTCGAAGTGGTCGACAATCCCGACATGTTCGCCATTCACATCAACAACCTGCGCGTGATCTAAAATTTCTGATTTATCTACCATGGTGGCTTAATCCTTATATTTAATGAGTTCAGTTGCCCTCAGACAAAACAAGCCTGGTTGTTAAATGCTGTTTTCGCCAGGGGATTAACAAAATGAAATAGTTCAGTGAGCTGGACCTGGTCGTTGTTATTTATTGCCGGCAGGAGAATAAAGGGCATATAAGCGAAACCGCAAACAGAGCCGGAGTGTCTGCAGCCACGGGTCTGCTGACCTCACTGCCTGCCACATCGACACCATCAGATTTGCCGCAATCGTCTGCCGCCCGTTCACCAATCAACGCTATGATAATCAGGTCAATCGCCACACCGCAGATCGGCCAGCACGCGGGCGGTTTAACTTACCCAAAGGAGTGCCTATGACAGCAGTCAGTTCAATTACCACTGAAGGTGGCGTCTGGATTAATCAGCCGCCGGTACACAGTCTGGATGGCGATACGCTGAGGTTCGAAACCGCGCTGAACAGCGATTTCTGGCAGCGTACCTGGTATGGCTTCGAACGGCACAGCGGCCACGCTTTTGGCTTCTGGGTGGAAAACGACTTTACCGTTCAGGTGCAGGTGAGGGCGGATTTCAGTCAGCTCTACGATCAGGCCGGGCTGTTTATTCAGGATAACGAAACGCACTGGGTTAAGGCGGGCATTGAGTTTAACGACGATCAGCCCGCCATTGGCAGCGTGGTGACGCGCGAGTTTTCCGACTGGTCTACCGGTGTGTTTCCCGGCGATGCGCGCCAGTTCTGGCTGCGTGCCACGCTGGAAAATGCGGCCTTAAGAATTCAGTACTCTACCGACGGCGTGAGCTGGCCGCTGTTACGGCTCTGCCCGTGGCCCGGTCAGGCGCGGCGGTTTGTCGGAGTGATGGGCTGCTCGCCTGAACGTGAAGGGCTGGCGATGAGTTTTACGGACTTCGCTATTACTCCACCGCTCGGCAAAGCACTGCACGATCTCTCCTGAGCCAGGCGGCGCATTGCATATCGTCGCAGAATCGGCTTAATTGTCAGGTCAGAATTTGCGGTGACGCGTCGCCCGTGCAAGACGACGCCTTTACAGGGAAAGCTATGCGTTGCGCCACCTCGTTTATCCCGCTGCTGGTCATCAGTTGCTGCGCCGGATGGGCACAGCAGGCCACTGCCGATACCGTCTGGCTGAATAATGGCGATCGGCTGACCGGCACGATTCGTTATCTCAGCGACGGCAAGCTGGGGATAGAGACACACTACGCCGGTACCGTCACGCTGGACTGGAGTGCGGTCAGTACGCTCGCCAGCGAGAATCCGGTGAATGTCGAAAACAAAAAGACCGGCGAACATTATCAGGTGCGGCTCTCCTCATCCGATCCCGGCTATGTCTGGGTGGAACGCAACGAGCAGGAGCAGCAGGTTTCGCTGCGGCGCATTGATGAGTTTATGAAAGCCAAAGTCCGCAGCGATCAGCTTTCCTGGACCGGCAACATCGATGCGGGCGTGAAGGTCAAAAAAGCCTCGACCAAAACTGACGACTACAGCTTCGCGCTCAACACGAAACTGAATCAGGGAAAATGGCGTCACGATATCGGTGCGACCTACAATCGCGAGCAGGAAAACGAGAACATCAATACCGATAACTACAGCCTGCGCTACGCCTTTGATTATCTGGTCAGGGAGCAGTTCTTCTGGCAGACCCGCGCCACCTACAAGCGCGACTGGGTGGAGAATCTGTCACGTCAGGCGCTAATCGGCACCGGTCCGGGTTATCAGTTGTGGGATACCGAACTGAGCGCGTTTTCACTCTCGGTGCTGGGTGGTGCCTTTGAGTATGGCTACAGCGATGACCGGGAAGAGCGGCACTTTGGCGGCTCGCTGCGCTGGAACTATCAGCGCTATCTGCTGGGCAAATCGTTCACGCTTTACAGCAATGGCGATGTCGGCCATTCGCTGGATGATGACGGCGTATTTATGCTGGATGCCGAAGTCGGGCTGCGCTACAGCCTGACTTCGTGGTCAACGCTGCACGTTGGCTATCACCGTAATCTGGTCAGCGGCATACCCGATACCCTGAACGAAGGCATTTTCTCCACCGGATTAGGGCTGAAGTGGTAAGCCGCTGATCGAACAGCGCCGCAGCAAATCCTTACGGTTTTTATCCGGTTACAGGCGCGGGATTGGCTAAGCTGCATGTATTGTCACAACGGGAAAGCAGAAGATGATCGTAAGCAGCAGGGTGTATCGTCCGGGATGCGCGGGCGAAGAGGTCGAAGTCGATGATATCAGTGAAGTGATTAAAGAGCCGGAGGCGTTTATCTGGCTCGGGTTGTGGCAGCCAGACGCTGAGTTTATGGCAAAGATTAAAGAGGAGTTCGGCCTTCATGAACTGGCGGTTGAGGATGCACTCAATGCCCATCAGCGACCTAAAATTGA
This sequence comes from Pantoea agglomerans NBRC 102470, assembly GCF_001598475.1. Taxonomy (GTDB): domain Bacteria; phylum Pseudomonadota; class Gammaproteobacteria; order Enterobacterales; family Enterobacteriaceae; genus Pantoea; species Pantoea agglomerans. Next base: position 236,937 of record NZ_BCZA01000003.1, on the reverse strand, counting down.
ACATTATGGCGAATCGCTGTTTATCGTGGTGAAAACGGTGTGCGCTAAGGATGACAGCTGCGAACTGGGCGAAACGCATCTTTTTGTCGGAAAAAACTTCCTGATCAGCATCCGTCACGGCGCCTCTGAAAGCTACACCCCGGTGCGGCAGCGGGCGGCTGAAAACCCGGCGCTGCTGAAGTTTGGTCCCGCTTATCCGCTCTACTGCCTGCTCGATTTTATTGTTGATCGCTATGCCGAGCTCTCTACCTCGCTGAATGAACGGGTCGGACAGATGGAGAACGATCTCTTCACCAGTGAATTTGATCGCAAGTCGGTGCAGTCGGTCTACACCGTGCGGCGTCATCTGCTGAAACTGCGCAATGCGGCGCTGCCCGTGGAGGAGATCTGCAATCAGCTGATCCACCTGCATGAAGATCTGATCCCGCGTCCGCTGCGCGCCTACATCCGTGACGTGCAGGATCACGCCCGCCATGTCGTCACCGACGCGGAAGATATGCGCGAAATGCTGACCAGCGCCATGCAGGTCAATCTGGCGCTGGTGACGGTGCAGCAGAATGAAGTGGTGAAAAAGCTGGCAGGCTGGGGTGCGATCCTGGTGATCCCGACCGTGGTCTTCAGTATGTATGGCATGAACTTCGAGCATATGCCGGAGCTGAAGTCGCTGTATGGCTATCCGCTGGCGGTGGGGCTGACCCTGCTGGCCTGCGGCGGGCTGTGGGCCAAACTGCGTCGCTCCGGCTGGCTGTAAACGGCAGGATGCGGTGCCAGATTGTCCCGGTGAAAAGGTCACGACCCGCCAGATAGTGAACCGATACTGTCTGGCTATGCTTAACGCAGCGTTCAGTTTTTGTTCCTGAGCCAACAGTGTGTGAGGTCACGGTGAAAAAAGAGGATAGCAGCGGCCAGGCGGTACCGATTCAGGAAAACCTCCGCTGGGTACGCCGTGAATGGCTGATTCAGCGTATCGGTGAATACGTCCTGATTGCGCTGGTGATTCTGGGTGCGTGCGGACTCTTTTCCAAAGGCGTGCTGAGTAACGGCAGCGCCCGCTCGCCGGACGGGACCATCCAGGTGGAGTATGAACGGTTTGGCCGGGTTGAGAGCAATATGGATATGCGCATTCGCTACAACGCACCGGTAACCGATCGCTTTACCGTTACGATTGGCGGTGGCGCCCTGGATAACCTGCAAATCCAGACGCTGCAGCCTCAACCGCTGGAGGCGGTGACGATTGGCAGCGATCTGCGGCTGACCTTTTCGGCCCGCAACACCGGACCGGATCACGCGATCTGGCTTGGCCTGCAGCCGCGCAATGCGGGCCGCATTCACGTCACTATTCATGGTGACGGCCATGCTCCGGCCCGTTTTACCCAATGGATTTATCCCTGACAGAGGCGCTTTATGGAAACGGTATTACGTGCCGCAGCGATCTACCTGGTGCTGATGGTCGTGTTCAAAATTGCCGGCAGACGCACTCTGTTGCAGATGACCTCTTTCGATCTGATTCTGCTATTGATCATCAGTGAAGCAACTCAGCAGGCGCTGCTGGGCGACGATTTTTCTGTTACCGGCGCGGCGCTGACTATTATCACGCTGGTAGCGATTGATATTGTGCTGGGCAAACTGAAAAGTCGCTTTCCGGTGGTGGAACAGGTGATCGATGGTGGCCCGGTGATCCTGGTCGAGAATGGTAATCTGCTGACTGACCGCATGAAGATGACCGGCATCAGTCCTGATGATGTGCTGGAAGCGGCGCGCTCCGGGCAGGGTCTGGAGCGATTTGATCAGATTAAATATGCGGTGCTGGAGGTTAACGGCCATATCTCGATTATTCCCCGAGCCGATAAAGAGTCCTGAGGGGCGTTCGCCCTGACAGGAGAGCGCCCGTGCCGGAGCCGCGCAGGTTACACACGCCTGAAATATCCTCATCCCCTTGCTGCAGCAGGCCCTGAATGCATTACAGATCCTCATTGCGTCACGCTGCGCTTGTTATGCCGCTTCCCTTGTAATCCTGTCGATTTCGTTCAGACTGAGTATTCCACTCATGCTTTATCATCAGAGCTGGCCTGACTATCAATCAGCGTTATGCTTTTACAGTCAGGATTAAATGAATGAATTTACGCGATTTACCTTCTACCCGGTTACCGGCTGGCATATTGGTCCCCTGAACACTCATCAGGCACTGGTAGTGAAATTCGGTTATATCGATCCCAATGCCCCGCGTGAAAAGGGCCCGCAGGAGACCCTGTTTCTGGGTCTGACCCTCGACATGGCGAAAAAGCTGGTCGCCAATCTTTCCGAACACATCGACTACGCTGAAAAAAAGAGCACCCAGCACTAGTTTCTCACCGCGATCGGTACCGCGCCCACCGTCGGGCTATTTTGCTGCGCTGTCGCCCGGTGCATAAACCCGCAGTGCACTGGCGATCAGGCGAAAATGCGCGGGTGTCTGACCGATAATCTCACCATCTGCATTGATGTAATGGGGACGGCGCGTCTCAATCGTCAGCTCCGTGGCGCTGAATGCCCGCACGTTACGCCAGCGACCGTGAGTGCCGCGCCGCAGAAAGGGCAGCAGCGCAATGAGCTGCCAGCTATGCTGCAGCTCCAGACTGTAGACATCCAGTAACCCATCGTCCGGTGCGGCACGCTGTTCCACTGTCATGCCGCCCCCATAAAACCGTCCATTGCCCACCGACACCTGAACCGTTTTGATCGGCGTCCGATGGCCCTGATGCACCAGCGTAGCGCTGAAGGGACGGCTCTGCCGCAGCACCCGCAAAGCCGCCAGGGCATAACCGCCCACTCCCCAGCGTTTTTTCGATTCCGCCGTGAGGTTGCGCGCCAGTTCCACCGAAAAGCCGATGCTGGAGACGTTCAGAAACAGGTGCTGATTCACCTCACCGAGGTCCACTGCGCGCAGCTGACCGTCAGCGATAATCTTTATCGCGGACTCCAGGCTGGCTGGAATGCCCAGCGTGCGGGCAAAATCGTTGGCGGTGCCCAGCGGTAAAATGCCCAGCGGCAGGCCGGTCTGCATCAGTCCCGGCGCGGCCGCATTAAGCGTGCCGTCGCCACCGCCGACGATCACCGCATCAACGCGATGGGCATACGCCGCGATTAATTCGCTGTAGCTGCGGGTATCATCTCCGGCCGGTTGCAGCAGGGTGAACCCGGCCTGAGCCAGCAGCGACTGTGCGCGGCTGGCCTCGGCGCGTCCTTTGCGCGAGCGCTGATTAATCAGCAGCAGGGCAGTTTTCTCCTGTTGAGACATACTTTTGCGTTATCCCGATGTCAAAATGGCTGTAACGAGACGGCAAGTACAGCACTGGCCTGACCGGTGAACAACCCTGCTTGCGCTACTTTACGTAACCTGTTGAGTGCCATAAGCGGCGATAAAGATCGTCTACACTGCTAAGGGTCAGATCCACACTGAGGAGTTGCGATGACAGAACACGAATTCAGAAAATTGTTAGCCGAACAGGGTTTTGACGAGCCTCTGTTGATTGAGCGTGCAGCCGCCGCCCAGCTTGATAATCACGTACATCCCTTTGAAGCACTGGCACTGATTCTGAGTGGTGACATCACCATCAGTACCGAACAAGGCGATACCACCTATCATCCCGGTGAGACATTTCATCTGCAGCCCAATGAACTCCATCGTGAGGCGTTCGGGTCGCAGGGCGTACGCTATCTGGCGGGACGTAAATATGAGTGACTGGCAATCAGCATGAAGGTTTCTGACGACCTGTTTACCCGGCTGTCACGCTCGCCGTTCCGCCAGCGCTTTCGTCTGGGACGCGCGGAATATGATTATGCGAGCAGCAAAGGCGAGCCGGTATTGCGCCTGCACGCCGCTGAGTTTGTGGCACAGCGGCTGGCGCCTGCGCAGCCTGAAAATGATGGCAAGCAGACGCCGATGCGCGGCCACCCGGTGTTTATCGCTCAGCACGCCACCGCAACCTGCTGTCGTGGCTGTCTGAGTAAGTGGCACAACATCGGACAGCACCAGCCGCTGAGCGCGGAGCAGCAGACCTATATAGTGACGGTGTTACTGCAGTGGATCACTCATCAGATGCAGCAGCCTGCACCGCCTGCTCGCGTTAGCCGAAGCCAGCCGAAACCGGACGACGATCCGCAACTCGCACTTTGGTAATGGACGAAAAAGCTACAACCGGCGGCTTTTTCTGGTGAAAACTGGCCCTTTTTCATTCCTGGTTTATTCTTAAATCTTTCCTGGGAACACTATGCCAGGATTAAAACCTACACGGCAACGATTCATACAGAGGGAATTATGAAGAAATCAATTATTGCACTGTCTGCTATTTTGCTGGCCTCGCCGGTATTTGCTGCTACCACCACAGACAACACCGTTGCGGAAGCGCATAAAGGCGCCGATACCGCGAAGGAAAAACTGCATCAGACCCAGAACGAAGGCAAAGAGCTGAAGCTGAAGTCTGAGCATGCCGCTGAAGGCAAAAGCGATACCACCGGCAGTAAAATCACCGAAGGTACGCAGAAAGGCTGGCACAAAACCAAAGAAGGCACTGAGAAAGGCTGGGATAAAACCAAGCAGGGTGCTGAAGATCTGAAAAACAAAGCGACTAATTAATTCGCGGCTGTTCTCAGGTTAAAAAAAGAACCCACCGAAAGGTGGGTTTTTTTATGGTTGGGAAATTCTGGCTTTGGATTGCTGCTGGATCGAGCCTGCTCAGGGTACTGGGTCAGATCGGAAAGACGCAAAGGCCGTCGTCCATGACATGCTCGGCCCGCGCCGTCCTGGCGCGGGACGCTTTCCTCTTCTGACCCAGAACCCTGCGCGTTGTGAGCTTATTCATTGCTGTCAGAGTAAAACTGATTCAACCAGGTAAGCTGTCTGTAACCAACTGAAAAGTAGGTTTTTTATGGTTGACTCAGATTACGCTTTCTTTTCCGCTGTTTCTTTCTCTGAGGCGGCTAACGCCGCGACTTTCCTTTCCGTCTCTGCAGCCGCATCGGCGGAGGCCGCCGCCGCTTCAGCCGCAGCCTCTGCCGCGGTATCGGACTGTTTCTTACCTTCTTCGATAAACTCTTCGTCGATGGCTTCGATGTTTTCGCGGTTATCGCGTCCGGAGAGCAGGTTCCAGCAGGCGATAAACAGGGCGGCAATCACCGGACCGATTACAAAACCGTTGATGCCGTAAATCTCCATGCCGCCCAGCGTGGCGATCAGGATCAGATAGTCAGGCATTTTGGTGTCTTTGCCGACCAGCAGCGGACGCAGGATGTTATCCACCAGTCCGACGATCACTACGAAGAAGCCCACCAGGAACAGCCCTTTCCACAGTGCACCGGTGGCGAAGAAGAAGATCGCCGCAGGCACCCAGATAATGGCGGAACCGACTGCCGGAATAAGGGAGAGGAAGGCCATCAGTGCGCCCCACAGCAGGCTGCCGTCTATACCGGTAAACCAGAATGCCAGCCCGCCGAGAATACCCTGAACAATACCGACCACCACCGTGCCTTTCACCGTCGCGCGCGCCACGGCCGCAAACTTCACCATCAGGTGATGCTTCACGTAGGTTGAGAGCGGCAGCGCTTCCAGGATCAGATGTACCAGATAGGAGCCATCTTTCAGCAGGAAGAACAGCAGATAAAGCATCACGCCAAAGCCGACGGTGAAGCTGAACGTCCCTTTACCGATGATAAAGGCGCTGCCTGCCACATACTGACCGCCCTTGAGGGCAAACGAGGAGAGCTTCTGCTGAATCTGTTCGGCGTTATCCAGGTTATTTTCAGCCAGATAATGTTTTGCCCAGCGCGGCAGATGCTGCAACAGATCGGCGAAGACCGCCGGGAACTGCGCCGAATTGGTCTGCAGTTTGTGATAGACCGCGTTGGTTTCGACCACCAGCGATGAGGCGATAATGGCCAGCGGCGTGAACACAATCAGACAGATACAGAGCAGGGTAATCAACGCGGCCAGGCCATTGCGTTCGCCCATTCGGATCCGCAGATACGTTTTCAGCGGATGGAAAATCACCGCCAGAATCGCCGCCCATAAAATCGGCGAGAAATAGGGCGAAAGCACCTCGAAAAAACCGAGGGTGGCAATAGCCAGAATCAAAATGAAAAACCCGATGTTCAATCCTTTAAAACGCATGGAAAAACCTCATCTCGAACAACTCTGATAAACCCGACGCGCGAATTTTCTGTGTCTGGCTTTGCTTATGCGGCTGCCTCGTCACTGATTATCGGTCAGGCTTTGCTTTTTAAACGCTGCTGATGACAGCATCATGCTGGCTAACTCTTTGAAAGGTCTGGCAGAAGTGATGAACGGGCAATGTGCGTTCGCTGCGTGACTTCCTACAGGTAACACGCTGCAACTGACAGCAGCGCGCTGAATCCTACATTAGCGTAGCGGTTTCGACCATTATTGGTAGGTCAGAGACTCATGATCCCGGGGGATGCTGCCGATAACAGTATTAACTGGATAAAAAACAGGCAATGAAAAATGAGTAAACAGAGCGTCTTAATCGTGCTGCTGACGCTGGTATTAACCGGCTGCGCCACCAAGCAGTATCCGCAGGCGTCCGCGGTCACCCCGGAAGAGACGGCGATGCTGAATTGCAGCGCGCTGGATCAGGAGCTGGTGAAAGCGCACAGCGTGCAGAGTGATATTGAGCAGACCGGCCAGTTCGATGCACTGACCGTGCTGGGCTTTGTCGGGGATTTCGGGCTGGGCAATGGCATTGCGAAATACAATGCCAGCCAGAAGGCGGAGCGGCGACTGACGCAGTTACAGTCGCTGAAAGCCGCGAAGTGCAGCCAGCGGCTTTCGTAGCGACTGCGCCGGGTCAGCCGAGCGTCCGTTCGCTGACATGCTGCAGCCGGACATTTTCGGCGGCGCGTTTACCGGCAAGGAAGGCGTGATCCGAGTTGTAATATTCCCACTCGCTGTAGCGGCCTGACAGATGAATGTCCTGGGTCAGCAGCCACTGGCGGATCAGCGCCACGTTAGCGCTGCGCGCATGGTCATAGACCACGTAGGCGTAGGGCATATCGACCTCTGAGGCACAGAGCAGCGGATCGTCCGCGGTGATCATGCCAACTCTGATGCAATCCTGACGGCAGCGCTCAATCAGCGCATCCCCCGCCAGCGGCAGCGGATTGGCCGCGTTATAGGTGATTTCGCAGGTTAAGCCGAAACCGCCCGGCGGGTTGCAGTGCGGACTCGCATTGCCCTGCACAAAGATGCGGTGAAACAGCGTATCGCCAGGATAGTAAATCCAGTGCTTTTCGGTCAGGTCGGCGCGGCCAATTCCCAGATTAACGCAGCGCACCGAGACAAACTTCAGCTGCTGCGCCGCCCGTTGCACACTATCCGGCACTTCATCGCCCATCAGTTTAATCAGCTCCGGCAGCGGCATGGTGCTGATTAATTGCTCATAACGGTAGTGGCGACCATCCGCCAGCAGCGCGACGTGCGCCTGCGGGTAGAGGCGGGTCAGGGTGGCGTCCGTTTCCAGCGTACATTTCAGGTGCGGCAAAAAGCCGGACATCAGCGCCTGGAAGCCACCGCGCAGCGGATAGCCGAAACGGGCGTTGGGGCCAACCGGTTTCGCCAGCGGTTGCAGCGCGCCATCAATGATCTGCGCCAGATCGGGCAGCGGTACGCGTCCGCCCAGCCATGAAGTTTCCATGTCGGTCAGCGGCACCTTCCACAGTTTCTGGTTGTAGGGCAGGGCAAAGTGACGCGCGATGCCTTTGCCCCAGGTGCGCATAATGAAGTGCTGGAAATCCTCTTCGCCTTCCACCACGCCTGTGCTGCTGCCCTCATCGGGGATCGCGCCATCTGCGCAGCAGTCCCGCCGTGCCCGCACCCGATCCAGTGGCACAGCGGCGGCTGCCGTTTCGCCATAACGCGCCTCGATAGCGCCCAGCACGCACTCTTTTACCACCTCGACCGGCAAGCCGTGCAGCGCGGACTGGAAGGGATAGCGGGTATAAACGCCGTCGCTGTAGACCCAGGCTTCACGCGCCTGCCAGTGCAGGTTGTCGCCCAGCAACATCTCATACAGCTGTAAGACGTACGGGTCCTGCGAGAACATAATGTGACCGGCATAGTCGAAGGTAAAACCCTGATCGTCAATCGAGCGGCACCAGCCGCCAGGGGTGCTATTTTTCTCCAGCAGCACCGCGCCTTCGCCGTAATGATAACCGGCGCTCAGCCCGGTTGGCCCGGCTCCGATAATCAGGCAGGGCACGGCTTCACTCTCCAGCATCAATGGGGTTAACGGCGTGATATTCGCCTGCGCGCTGCCCTGGCTGGCCGACCTTAGTGCGGGCTGACGCTGCGTCAGCGCCTGCTGGATCAGTCCATGAATCTGTTCAGCGGTGCGATCCCATGAGGTGGCATCGACCTTTGCCTGCATCCGTCCCGCCAGCGCCAGCCTTTCTGCGGCACCAATCGCCATTGCCTGTTCACAGGCGGCAATAAATTCCGCGTGGCTCTCTGCCACCGCCACTTCCTCTGCGTAATGCCGCGCTACGTCAATAATCGCGGTACTGACAATCGGCAGCTGCGCCGCCATATACTCCAGCACCTTGGTCGGTGAGATGTAGCGCGTCGAGGCATTGATGGCAAACGGCATCAGACAGACATCCCAGCCTGCCAGAAACTGCGGCAGCGCCTGATAGGGCTGCTGGCCGAGCCAGTGAATATTGTCGCGCTGCGGCAGGCTGGCGGGATCAATTTTTACCACCGGCCCGACCATAACAATCTGCCACTCGGGGTGGCTGTCCGCCAGCGCCGCAATCAGCGGCAGGTCTATGCGCTCATCCAGCACGCCGTAATAGCCAAGACGCTGTGCCGGAATCGCATCCTGCATCGGATGACGATTGCTGCGATCGCGCGCCTGCTCAAAGTGGATAGCATCAACGCTGCTGGGAAAGCAGTAAACCTGAGGATGTTTGTCACGCTTCGCTTCATAGAGGCTGGTGCCGCCGGTAAAGACCAGATCGGCGCGGGTCATCAGCGCGGATTCGCGCTGCTGCAGCTGGCGCGGTGCATTCTGAAAAGCGGAAAGCTCATCCATGCAGTCGTAAATCACCAGTGAGGGATCAAAAGGGGTCAGCAACGGCAGCGCCATCGGCGTATAGAACCAGATCAGCGGCTGTTCATCTTCCTCCAGCAGCGGCGTCAGCAACAGCAGCAGCGGGGCGATCTGGCTGTCGTGGAAACCAGGCGCGTCGCTGTCGGTATGCGGCTGGATCACCGTGATGTTAGCGGCAGGCGAGCTCTGATGCAGGCCCTGTGGCCCCGCCTGCCAGACCGGCTCTTCGACAAACAGCACGCGATAGTGCTGTGCCAGTCGTGTCAGTAGCTGCTGCGGACGCTGAAAAACAAATCCCCAGCGTAAATGGCTGAAAACGATGAGAACAGGTGGTTTCATAGGGTGCTCCTGACAGGGGTGTTTTGAGGAGTGGATGTGCTGCAAAAAGCGCTGCGCCTGACGTAATGCGCTGGCATAAGGTTGCTGTAGCTGGCGGGCATAGGGATCGGCCCCCAGCAGATCGAGATCCCACAAACCGCTGCGGGTCCAGAAAGTCGTCTCCTCCCATAAGGGACGATCGAGGATCGGATAGAGGCAGATGCCGTGCAGCTCAACGCCTGCCAGTTGCGCCTGCGCAACCTGCGCGGCGATCTCAAGGATCCAGCTTCCGCGTCCGCTGCCGACGTGGCTGGTTTCCGCCAGCAGCAGTGGCCGCTGATAACGCTGCCAGACCTGCTGCAGCATCCGATGCAGCGGCAGGCGTCGGCTGTCGCCCAGATGCCAGTAAAGCCGCAGGTTTGATCCCTGCTCCCACTGATTGTCGTGGTAGTAATTCACGCCAATCAGATCGAGATAGCGTGGGGCGCCGCCCAGTTCCGGGTTAAGCCTGCCGCTCAGCATGTCCCATGCCTGATACTGGGTGTCACACATCTCACGTGCCAGCACGTCGCTGGCCGGATCGGCGGGATCGGGCACGATATGGATCAGTGGATCACAGTGCAGCAGACGGGCTCGCGGATCGGCCAGCCAGATGGCATCACAGGCTGCCAGCGTAGCGCGCACCAGCTGCTGCTTGGCGGCATCCGCCCGATCCGCTTCAGGGATCGCCTCACAGGTGAACAGCCCTACCGAGATACCCCAGCTGACAAAGGAGATCTCATTCATCGGAGAGTAGACTGGCGCCTGCTGATACCAGGGGGCCAGGAAGCGGGCCAGTGCGCCACAGAAGGCGGCGAAACGGCTGACAAAGTCGTGGTCAAACAGGCTGACGCCAGCGGGCCAGCCGTAGTGGCAGATTGTCCAGCTCAGCTGAATGCCCTGCTGCTCTGCGGCCTGCATCCGGGCCGCGACCGTCGAGAAGTCATAGCGGCCATCGTGCTCACATAACCGCCAGCCGACGCTTTCGCGCACTGTGCGAATGGAAAAGGGGGCCAGCGCGGCATAATCTTCTGCTGCACGCGCCTGATGCTGGTTAAGATCGTTCATCGACAGCGCAAGGCCGGCAGGATTGATATGATCGGCACCTTCGTAGCCGGCCTGCCAGAAACTGGAAAAGGGCGTCATGGCATCTCCCGAAAAAAAGCAACACGCTCCCCGCTGACGAGCCGTCGTGAAACGGGTCAGGGCGTCAGGGTATGCATTGCAGACTGATCGATCTGACCACTCTGAACGGACGGGCGATCCATGCCATAAGCCACAGACACTGAGTTGCAGGCATCAGGGCCTGTCGCGGTGTGGACGAGTGAGATAGCAGGTATAGGCCAGTGACGCTATCGGCAGAAAAAGGCTGGCTTCTCTGGATGTTGAAAGGTTTTGCGGAAGCCTTACTGGAAAGTATAGGCAGTAAGGTTTGGTTCGCAATTTATTGAAGTAAAAGAAAAAAGCGCAGCGGTAAAAATTATCCAGCAAGAAACAGGAAGTTTTAGCATGCGGTTTTGCGAACGGCCCGATAAGCGCAGCGTGAATAGTGTCAGTGCCATTTTCAGCTTTGTTAACCTTTTCCTCAACATGCAGAGAGGTCAGACTCGCCCACTTTCGCGTTACAGCTTCGCTTGCCTTTTGGCGGGCTGGCGACAAGATTTACTTATCACTGGCCTGAATCTGCGGGTCATCAACGGGTGATGCGACGATGCGCGCCCCCTAAAACAGGATGTTTTACAGACTATGTTCTCATTCGACTGGCACCGTTTCTTACTTAACGATCAACCGGCCACCTTTTTGTTTGAGGTGGTGGTACGGGTCATGATCGCCTATCTGGTGGTGTTCACCTTTCTGAAAGTCTCAGGACGACGCGGCGTGCGCCAGCTGTCGCTGTTCGAGCTGGTGGTGATCCTGACGCTGGGTTCCGCGTCCGGTGATGTGACATTTTACGATGATGTGCCGGTACTGCCGGTCATTATGGTGTTTGTAGTCCTGCTGGCGCTCTACCGCTTCACGACCTGGCTGACGGCGCACAGCCCGCGCTTTTCACGGCTTATTCAGGGCGACGTGATTACCCTGATTAAAGAGGGATTGTATGTGCTGGAGAGTCTGGATCGTCTGAATATTTCTGAAGATGAGTTTTATATGGAGTTACGGCAGAGTGGTGTGGAGCATCTGGGGCAGATCCGGCTGGCGCTGGTGGAGGTCGATGGTCAGCTCAGCCTCTATTTCTACGATGACGATGAGATGCGCGCCGGGTTAAGCGTACTGCCTCCTGAGCACCGGCAGGATTACAGCACTGTGCCGGTCAGCGCGCTCTATGCCTGCACCCATTGCGGCCAGACGCAGATCATTGAGGCTGAGCAGCAGGCTGTCTGCCCGCGCTGTCAGCGACAGCGCTGGTCCGCGGCACTGACCGTGCGTCGGCTGCATTAATCGCCAGCATCCGCTCCGCGTTCAGGACTTGTCGCGTTTGCATCAGCCGGGTTAACGTCGGCGAAGCAGGCGCTGAGCGGGCGCTTTTGCTGTCCCCCGGCAGCGAAATTATCCGCACTTAGCCAGGCACTCAGGGCGCGCTGAACATCTGGCCATTCACGGTCAATAATTGATAGCCAGTCGGTATCGCGATTACGCTGTTTACGCGTCATAACCTGACGAAAACGGCCCTCAAAGCGGAACCCCAGCCGTTCTGCTGCGCGTCGTGATGCGATATTGGTTGAATCACAGCGCCACGCCACTCGCCGATAGCCGAGCGAGAAAGCCTGTTGCAGCAGCAGATAAATCGCCTCGCTGCCGATGACACTGCGCTGCATCAGCGGCGACCAGGTGACGTGACCGATTTCAACAGTGCCGTGTCCCGGCTCAATGCTGGCGAAGCAGACCACGCCGCAGGGCTGCTGATTTGGCGAGCAGACCGTGAAGGACACCAGGGCCGCATCCGCCACTTTATCCGCAATCCAGTGCTGCATCTGCGGCAGAGAGGCGGGCCGCTCTGCGCTCAGCCAGGTCCAGTCGCGATCATCCGGTGCCAGCATAAATGCCTGCAATAGCGGTTCTGCATGATCGATGCTTAGCGGCAGGAGAAGGCAGTGCTGACCCGTGAGTGGCATACAGGGTGGTCTGGTGACCGGTTGCCAGTCGGGCAGAGCCTCACCGACCGGCTGATCAAACTGATTGAGGTTCAATAGCATTCTCCTGAAAGAAAACGGACGGTTAGCCGGGAAACTTATGATGCCGGGCTGACGGACTATCCTGAACCGCGGTTAAACCCGTCGCAGCTTGTTCCCGCTTACCACATAACTTTGCCTGTTACTGACAGAAAATGAAAACCCTTCGGGCAGCATAGCGGCACCGTTACCAAAGAGGTGTGCGTATGAAAGTGAGGCTGGCCAGTGCATTACTGTTTTTGCTGTTATCGTTTGGCGCGTTTTCACAACAGGTGATCAGCGAAAGTCATCCCCATTCACGCAGTGCGCGATGGCTGGAGCAGGGCAGTCAGGTTGATACGGCGGATTCGCCGGATGAACATCTGCTGGAGAGGCGGGAGTGGCGAAGCAGCCTGCAACGCAAGCCGTTCTGAGATGAGATCCCCGGCGGAAAACAGCCGGGGAGCCAGGGTTAAGCGTTTCAGACCCATTGTGAAATTATATTGTGGCCTGTGTCGCTGCCATGCCAGGCACCAGAATCACCTTGCGGCACTCCTCTTCACGTTTGGCGAAAATATCGTAGCCACGCGCAGCATCTTCCAGCGGCAGATGGTGGGTCACAATCTCTTCCGGCGTCAGATGGCCCTGTTCGATCAGCTTCAGCAGGTCGGGCAGATAAGCGTGTACGTGGGTCTGTCCCATCTTAAAGGTCAGCCCTTTGTCAAAGGCGTCACCAAACAGGAAGCCGTGAATGAATCCGGCATAGACGCCCGGCACGCTGACGATACCGCCACGCCTTACTGCGGCAATACACTGACGCAACGCTTTACCGCTGCTGCCTTCTAGTTTGAGATTGGTGAGCACGGTTTCGGTCATGCTGCCTTTTGCCTCGAATCCTACTGCATCAATCACTGCATCCACACCGCGATTTCCGGTGCTGTGTTCGATAATCCAGCCGGCCGGGTCATCGTTCTCATCGAAGTTAATCGGGATAACACCGTAGCGCTCACGGGCAAAGTTTAAGCGGTAGTTGTTGTGGTCGATCATGTAGATCTGTTCGGCACCCTGCTGTCGGGCGCAGGCGGCACTGAGCAGGCCAACCGGTCCGGCACCGAAAATCGCCAGGCTGGAGCCGGGTTTCACCTCGGCGTTTTTCACCGCCTGCCACGCGGTGGGCAGAATGTCTGACAGGAACAGCACTTTCTCATCCGACAGCACCGACGGCACTTTAAACGGGCCGGTATTGGCTTTCGGCACCCGGACATATTCCGCCTGTCCACCAGGCACACCGCCATAGAGTTTGCTGAAACCAAACAGGGCCGCGGGCGGCGTGATGTTTTTCCGGTTCAGGATGGCACCCCGTCCGCTGTTGGTATTTTCACAGGCAGCATACTGGCTCATCAGGCAGAAAAAACAGTCGCCACAGGCGATAACAAACGGAATCACCACCCGATCGCCTTTGGCCACGGCGGTCACTGCGCTGCCTGCTTCAACCACTTCGCCCATAAACTCATGACCAAAGATATCTCCGTGCCCGGTACCGGGGATTTTGCCGCGGTAAAGGTGCAGGTCTGAACCGCAAATAGCGGTGGCGGTCACACGCAGAATAATGTCATCTGCGGCTTCCAGACCGGGATCGGGAACGTTATCGACGCTGACTTTATGGGGGCCGTGATAAGTTAATGCTTTCATCTGTTCATCTCCTGATGATTAGGGGACGGCGGCCAGACCAGAAGGCGTGGCCACGCACGGGAAAGACTCAGGAAACCTGAAATCGAAACCTGCCTGAAGTGTAGTAATCCTTTAAGGAGTAAGCAGAGCGGTGCAGCAGGCTGGCCAGTTTCAGCCGGGCTGACAGGGCGGCTGCACCTGCGTTGTGGCGACCGTTACGGCTCGGGTGTCAGGTTGCCAGAGAGCGAGGTCGGCAAACGCACGACGATAAACCGTGTCGATTTGTGCCGGAACCTGTTCGATGTAGTGCCAGGCATGCTCACGCGTTTCACCGGTGAGCTGCTGCAGATAGTGCCGCGCGTCGTCCAGCGTCGGGATCTGGCCTTCGACACCCGCCATGCGGGCAGGCAGACCGGTCCAGATCAGACCTTCTATGCCTTTGGTCTTAGCCCACTCTGCCAGTGGTCCCGCTGAGGTCGCTGTCACCGTCATCATCCCGATGCCATCGATACGACTGTCCGGAATGGCCTCACGGAGGCGCAATGCGCGGCAGGCGCTCTCAAGTGAGGCGGTATTCAGCCATGCCCAGTACACCGGCACCGGGCTGGCGTTAAGGCAGATCGCGGTCGACAGCTCGCCGCCGTCAGCGATGCGCACAAACTCAATCGGTAGCTCAGGACCATCATGATGCCACTGACTGGCCACCGGCAGTGCGCCAGCTTTCCAGATTAACGATCCCCATCCGAGGCAGGCAATTTTCATTCTCTTCTCCAGTGCACCTGTCGGCGTGATCGCGACAGAATCTGTTTAAGCGTAGCCCGTTGCGCTGATCCGTTACAGGGATCACCTTTTTAGGGGCGGTAAAACCGCCACAAAGATGGCATGATCGCCGCGCAGTCACTTTGCACAACCTGACGATTTTTTCAGCAATCCATGCATGTTTATCTGCACGGCTTGAACTTTTATCGTCAGGTAGTGTAAAAAGTGGCGCACGCAATCGATTACCTATGCACGGGCGGGTCAGCATCACGTTGACTGATCCGGTTGCAGCTGAGGCGCAGAGTGGGGCGGACATTTGCCTGCCTGACGGCTCAGGTTACTGGCGGCTTTTAAAACGGAAGATCTGATGAAAACCACGCAAACTGGCACGCTGGGCGCGCTTGAGAGTGACGTCGATACGGGATGGCGTAAAACCGACACCATGTGGATGCTGGGTTTATACGGCACGGCGATTGGGGCGGGTGTGCTGTTCCTGCCTATCAATGCTGGCGTCGGCGGGCTGATCCCGCTGATCATCATGGCGATACTGGCGTTTCCGCTGACCTTTTTTGCGCACCGCGCCCTGACCCGATTCGTTCTCTCCGGTAAAAATCCGGCCGGGGATATCACCGAGGTGGTCGAGGAGCATTTTGGTGTTGGTGCGGGCAAGCTGATTACGCTGCTCTATTTCTTCGCTATCTACCCGATTCTGCTGATGTACAGCGTAGCGATCACCAACACGGTTGAGAGCCTGATGGTGAATCAGCTCGGCCTGGTGCCGCCACCGCGTGTGCTGCTGTCGCTGCTGCTGATTGTCGGACTGATGACCATTGTGCGTTTCGGCGAGAAGATGATTGTCAAAGCGATGAGCGTGCTGGTTTATCCCTTTGTGGCGGTGCTGATGCTGATGGCCTGCTATCTGATCCCGCACTGGCACGGCGCTGTGCTTTCGACCCTGAACGTTCAGCCCGCGGGCAGCAGCCTGTGGATGACGCTGTGGCTGGCGATTCCGGTGATGGTCTTCTCCTTTAATCACTCGCCGATTATCTCCTCATTCGCGCTGGCAAAGCGGGAAGAGTATGGCGATGCCGCAGAGAAAAAGTGTTCGCGCATTCTGGCCTGCTCGCACCTGATGATGGTGGTGACGGTGATGTTCTTTGTCTTCAGCTGCGTGCTGAGCCTGTCGCCTGAAGATTTACACGCCGCCAAGGCGCAGAACATCACCATTCTTTCCTATCTGGCGAACCATTTTAAGGTGCCGATGATCGCCTGGCTGGGACCGCTGATTGCCATTGTGGCGATCACGAAATCGTTTCTCGGTCACTATCTTGGTGCGCGCGAAGGATTTAACGGCATGGTTAATAAGGCGCTGCGCAGTCGCGGCAAAACCATCGCGCCCGCCAGACTGAATCGCCTGACCGGACTCTTTATGCTGCTGACGACCTGGCTGGTGGCAACGCTGGATCCCAATATTCTCGGCATGATTGAGACGCTTGGCGGGCCGGTCATTGCGATGATTCTGTTCCTGATGCCGATGTACGCTATCCAGAAGGTACCCGCGATGCGGAAGTACAGCGGTCATATCAGCAATCTGTTTGTCGTGCTGATCGGACTGATTGCCATCTCCGCAATCTTCTATTCGCTGGTGAAGTAACACTTAGCGCAACAGGCGCATCTCAATCCCCCTGGGATGCGCCTGCCATTCTGCCCGCCCTTCGCCATTCTCTCTATGCACCTCCACGTATTCAGCGATATCGCTCCCTGATTTAAGCCCGCTGCCGCGTTGTTAATGTCGCCTCTCAGACGCATCTGGTTAGCAATAGTTACATTTGGTACTTATCAGCATGGTAGAGTTAACGCGAATAATTATTATTCCCTAAAAGGACAGGAGAAAAATGAAAATCGGGATAGTTGCTGCCACCACACTTTTACTGTCAACCGCCTGTGCGGCTACCACCTATCCGGTCACGGTGACCGATATGGATGGTCAGAAAATTACGCTGCAAAAAGAGCCGCAGCATGTGATTTTACAGGATGGGCGTGACGTGATGGCGCTGGCATTACTGGATCGCCAGAACCCGTTTCAGCGTGTCGTTGCCTGGAACAACCTGCCGAAAAAGCAGGATACCCAGACCTGGGACCTGCTGAAGCAGCGCTGGCCGCAGGCGGCATCGATTGTTGATATGGGCTTTAACGATCAGGGGCAGGTCAATCTGGAGAGCGTGCTGGCGAAGCAGCCCGATCTGATGATTGCGCAGCTGCGCGCCAAACCGGCCCTGACGCAGTCAGGCGTGCTCGCCACCCTGAAAAATCTCCATATCCCGGTGCTGTTCCTTGATGTTGAACTTCATCCGAAAGAGAACACCCTGAAGAGCGTGAAAGTGCTGGGCACCGTTCTGAATCGCGAAGCCGAGGCGAAAGCTTACGCCGATTTTTACCAGCAGCGCTGGCAGATGCTTCAGCAGAAGATTGCGCAGGTGCCGCACAAGCCAACCGTGTTTATTGAACCGATTGCCGGTAACAGCGACAACTGCTGCTTTACACACGGTCATAACGGCTGGGGCGCGCTGGTGGAAGCGGTCGGTGGCAAGAATATCGGTTCTGCACTGCTGCCCGGCAGCTCAGGATTTGTGTCGCTGGAGAAGATTATCGCCATGAAGCCGGACGTCTATATCATGACCGGCTCTAAACGCCCGAACAGTAACGTGCTGCCGTTTGGTTACGGTGCCAGTCAGACCGACGTGACCGCCACCTTTAACCGCCTGCAGAGCCGCACCGGTCTGGAGCAGATCGAACCGGTGAAACAGAAACGGGTGTATGGCGTTTATCACCATTTCTATAATCACCCTTACAACATTATCGGCATGGAAATTCTGGCAAAAGATCTCTATCCGGAAGTGTTCCGCGATCTGGACCCGACGGCTGATTACCACCACATCGTGACGCACTTTACCGGGTTACCGGATGCGCCAGTGATCCTCAGCACGCCATAACCGCAAAAATGTCAGGGTGCGTTTCAGCATCCTGACTTTTCATCGGCCATCATCCGTCAACCAGAGCGTGATTTTCAGACAGCGCAGGTTGCCCGGTTAACCTCTGGATTGCGTCAGCAACGTTGTCATCGCATGTCCTGTGTTAAGAAAGCGCTAAGCAAGCGTAATAGTGTGTAAGTTACCGGATTTTAAGACTTTTACAGATGTTTCCCGCCACAATTATTGCCATGATGCCGATCAACGGTGCCTGAACAGCCGTTATTTTCGGAGGCAGTATCATGAAAAAAACAACATTAACGCTTATCGCTTCACTTTTGACATGCAGCACACTCTTTTCTCAGGCCTCACGGGCAGACGATCGTGATGACGCGCACCGCAAGCCTGTGCCGCATCAGAACGGTGACCATCGTGCTGACAATCGCGGTTCTGACCAGAATCAGGAGCGTGGCAACAACCGTCATGACAGCGTCAATCATCGCCCGGATCAGGACAACAACGGTCGGGGCAGAGAGGCACGTAATGATCGCGACCATTTCGCCTGGCAGGGGCACGACTTCCGTCGCGGGCATCCTGTCCCGCAGGCGTACCGCGGCGACCATTACCGCGTAGCCGACTGGCATGAGCGCGGTCTGCGTGAACCACCGCGCGGTTATCACTGGGCAAACATCGACGGCAACTATGTGCTGATTGCTGCCGCAACCGGGGTAATTACCGCGCTGGTGCTGAACAGCGCCCTGAACTGATCCCCAGGGGATGGCTGCGGCCATCCCTCTTTCTTTCCGTTTTGCTGCGCCAGCGGCTATCCTGACACTCCACGCTGAAATTTCCCTGTGTAAGGAGTCATGATGACGACGGTTAAGATGGTTGCGGTAGATATGGATGGCACCTTTCTGGACGATAACAAGCAGTACAATCGATCCCGCTTTCTCGACTGCTATCAGCAACTCACCGCCCGTGACATCAAATTTGTGGTGGCCAGCGGCAATCAGTATTACCAGCTCAAATCATTTTTCCCGGAGATCGCCAGCGATATCGCCTTTGTAGCCGAAAACGGCGCATGGATTATCGATCGTGATGAGGAACTGTTTTGTGGTGCCTTTGAACGCCGCGATGTTGACGCGGTAATCGATACCCTGCAAAACGGCGACTATCCGGGTCTGCGTTACCTGCTGTGTGGCCGGGAGAGCGCCTGGTACTTCGACGGCATGGAAGAGAACTGGCTGAAGAAGATGCGCCATTACTGTCACCGGCTGAAGCCGATTCATCATCTGGATGAGGTGCAGCATGACCGGCTGTTTAAGTTCGCGCTGAATCTCTCTGATGACTATATCGAGCCACTGATGGCGGATATTGAACGTCTGCATCAGGGGCGTGTGGCAGCGACCTCAAGCGGTCACGGCTCGGTGGATTTGATCGTGCCGGGGAATCATAAAGCGCACGGTCTGGATCTGCTGGCACAACGCTGGGGGATCGCGCACGACCAGGTGCTGGCCTTTGGTGATGGCGGTAACGATCTGGAGATGCTCAGACAGTCTGGCTTCAGTTTTGCCATGGACAACGCGCCACAGCGGGTGAAACAGGCGGCACGCTATGCCGCGCCTTCTAACAACGAGCAGGGCGTGCTGCAGGTGATTGAGCAGATGCTGGCAGGTGAGGGGCCTTTTAGCGCCACGCAGGCTTAGCCGCCTGGCGCTGCGATTAAGCCAGGGCGGTTAGCGCCGTGATTCAGCCAGCCGCCTGGCTCAGAGAGCGGGTGCAACAGGATAGCGCTGAGGAGCAGCAAAGCCGGGCGAGGCTGGCAGGCCCGGTTGTGCCTGGTCAGTGAAGGCGGACAGCGCGGCTCCTGATCACGCCGTGATTTGCCAGGCCTGCGCGATCATCATCTGCATCTGTTCGCGGCTGTAATTCACCAGCGAATTTTTGCTGTTGGCTCGCGCCAGAATCCACTCCACCTCGGCGCGGCTCAGTGAAGGGCCATCCTGCCAGAATGGGGTGATCGCCTGCTGCTGCAGCCACTGTTTCAGAAACTGCGCCGGTGAGTCCGTAGTTTCGCTGAACAGCTGCGGGTGCAGTTCCGCCATCAGCTTACGCTGTAGTGGCTGTTCGCTGTCGGACAACAGATCCAGGAACGGAAACAGCAGACGTCCGCACACTTCACCGTGATGGAACGGCTTTATCGCGCCCAGTTCACCTGCAATACCGTGGATCACCCCCAGACCCGCACTGCTGAGACTGACACCGCCCAGCCACGACGCCATCATCATCGCTTCCCGTGCCTCGTCGCCAGCAGCATCCTCACGATTAAGGGCAGGCCAGGCCTGAACAAACTGACGCAGGCCGGTCAGCGCCAGCTGTCGGGTAAAGAGGTTGCCTTTGCCGGAGAGATACGCTTCGAACAGGTGGGTAAACGCATCAATACCGCAGGTCGCCAGCACCCGGTCAGGCGCACCTTTCAGCAGATCGGCATCGAGAATTGCCACCTCCGGCACAAAGACCGGGTGGCGCAGTGACGCTTTTATCTGAATGTCACGCTGATCAGTCACTACCGCATTTTGCGTCACTTCACTGCCGGTACCGGCGGTGGTCGGAATAGCAATCAGCGGCAACGTGATGGGCTGAACCGCGGTGTCACCCACTTTTTCCAGATAGCGGGCGGTTGGCAATGGGTGTTGTACCATCGCGCTAAATGCTTTCGCCGCATCCAGTACGCTCCCGCCGCCAATCGCGACGACCCGATCGACATGACCGCGCCAGCGCGCAACCCAGCCATCAATCTCGGCGGGTGAGGCTTCATGACTGACAATTTCATAGCCAATAATATGATCGTTGAGTCCGGCTTTTAGCCGGGCATATGCGGGGCCTTGCAGAAAAGATTGTCCACAAAACAGCAGGGTAGGCTGTGGCCGGGCGGTCAGCAGCGGCACCAGTTTATCCAGGCTGCCCCGGCCAAAGAGGGTTCGTTGATTACTGTACAGCTCACTCAGGTTCTCACTCACCAGCGCATCCTTTTTACATTTCGCTAAAATCTGAGTGTAACGAAAAGCAAGGCGCCGGGACTGGCAAACTTTCTGATAACGCATTGGCAAAAAGTTGATCACCTTCTCAAAACAGAAATTCACCCCCGGCGGGGTGGTGCTTTCCTGCTGATGTTACCCTTAACATGTTATCGGTAACAGCGTTTGTCGGGATGTGTAAACATCTTACAGCGCACTGTTTTGTAGCCCTCAGGGGATCATGATAATAAACCGACACTGAATGATGTTCAGTGCACAAGGTGGAGAAAAGCTATGCCATTACTCTATGTGGCGATTGGCGTCGCGTTACTGCTGCTGCTGATGATTCGCTTTAAGCTTAATGGATTTATCGCGCTGATCCTGGTGGCGCTGGCGGTCGGTGTGATGCAGGGCATGCCGGTTAATAAAGTGATTACCTCAATCAAAGCGGGCGTGGGTGGCACACTGGGCAGCCTGGCGCTGATCATGGGCTTTGGTGCCATGCTCGGTAAATTGCTGGCCGACTGCGGCGGTGCGCAGCGTATTGCCACCACCCTGATTGAAAAATTCGGCACTAAGCATATTCAGTGGGCGCTGGTGCTGACCGGTTTTATCGTCGGATTTGCGCTGTTCTATGAAGTCGGCTTTGTACTGATGCTGCCACTAGTGTTCAGCGTTGCGGCGTCGGCACGTGTGCCGCTGCTCTATGTCGGGGTGCCGATGGCGGCTGCGCTGTCAGTGACGCACGGCTTTCTTCCGCCGCATCCTGGCCCGACCGCAATCGCGACGCTGTTTAACGCTGACATGGGTAAAACGCTGCTGTTTGGTACGCTGCTGGGTATTCCTACGGTGATTCTGGCGGGTCCGGTCTACGCCCGCTTCCTGAAAGGCATCGACAAACCGATTCCTGAGGGTCTCTATAACCCGAAAACCTTTACCGAGGCGGAAATGCCTGGGTTTGGCGTCAGCGTCTGGACGGCACTGGTACCTGTGGTGCTGATGGCGCTGCGTGCGGTGGCAGAGATGCTGCTGCCTAAAGGCCATGTGCTGCTGCCCTATGCGGAGTTCTTTGGCGACCCGGTGATGGCGACACTGATTGCGGTGCTGATTGCAATCTTCACCTTTGGACTGAATCGCGGTCGCACGATGGAACAGGTCATGGATACCCTGACCGACTCGATCAAAATCATCGCCATGATGTTGTTGATCATCGGCGGCGGTGGTGCCTTCAAACAGGTGCTGGTGGACAGCGGCGTGGATAAATATATTGCCAGCATGATGCATTCTACTCAGCTGTCGCCAATCTTTATGGCCTGGTCGATTGCCGCGGTGCTGCGTATTGCTCTGGGGTCTGCCACGGTAGCGGCCATTACCGCCGGGGGAATTGTGGCACCGCTGATTGTCACCAGCGGCGCCAGCCCGGAACTGATGGTCATCGCCGTAGGGTCCGGCAGCGTGATCTTCTCGCACGTTAATGACCCGGGCTTCTGGCTGTTCAAAGAGTATTTCAACCTGACGATTGGCGAAACCATCCGCTCCTGGTCGGCGCTGGAAACCATTATTTCGGTCTGTGGTCTGGTGGGTTGCCTGCTGCTCTCCTGGGCGATTTAACTTCTGGCCGCTGGCAAGCCTGCCAGCGGCTCTCTGCTTTCGCGTCTCTCCCGCTGCCTCTTTGAGCTTTGAACATCCCGTCGCGCTTGCTGCCCCTGTTGCCGGTTAAACCGGAAAGGCGGGATGTGCGGGACAGACAGCATAAAAAAGGCCGCAAGGTGCGGCCTGACAGAGAAGATTCAGTCTGAATCTGCCACGTTAATGAGGCGGTTCAAAACCGGCTTTCACCATCTGTTCCCGCAGCGCGTGTGCAATGTCACGGTTGCCACCGGTAACGGGGTAGATAACGTTATTCACCACATCATCAAGGTAGTGCTCGTCAAACTCCTGCAGAGAGAGCTGCGTGCCGCCTTCATCGTTGATGGCGAAAGTCCCTTTGATGTGGTTACCGCTGTTTTTTGCCTTGAGGCTGTAGCGGCCCATGCTGGTATTAATCGTGCTCATAAGATCTCCTCGCGACTCATTTTCAATCTCATCACTCTTGAGGCCTGCCTTGCCGCCTAAATTTTAGCCAGGAGTGTTCTGTAAAACGAAGAAAGAGAGCCGTTAAAAAGTGGTGTTGCGATCGTTATCTCAGAATTTAAATAAAGCTCAGGGTTGATGAACTTATGACCAGTTGAGCCGTAAGTGAAGCGGCAGGGCGCATTTTCCTGTCTATAATGCTTACAGGAAAAGTGTTTAATTGGTGAGGGGAAAGGAAATGAAAATTATTCTGTGGATTATTGCGATCATTTTTATCGTTGGCTTACTGACCCTGACAGGGGTGTTCAAACTGATTTTCTGATATCTGTTAACGCTTTAGCAACAGCGGGCACCTAATCAGGTGCCCGCAATGTTTTCTGGCTGGCCAACAGAGCGTCTGTAATGGGATCCATCGGCGTATTGGGCAGCAGATCCTGTGAGCCCAGAGGTTTCTTACAGTATGCGCAGCAGGCACCATGAAAGTTTCGCTGGCCCTCGCGGTAATCAGTAAAAACGAATCGGGCGCTTCCACATTGACCGCAACGTATCTTCATCACCATCCTGTGTCTCCCCCTCCTTTTACTCAGCATTAACGGATACCTGTGCCTGGCCGGTTAAGCGGACTTTATCTATTGCGCGGCAATATTATTTCGCACTGCGATAAGAAAAGTAGTTTCTTATGCTTTTGATTGTTTGTTGCCAAATGCGCATTCGGCCACTAAAAAGCATTTCATTGATCCAGATCAGTGTTTATTAGTTGTTGGCTAAAATATCCGCGAATAGCCTGCCATGACTGATGATAATGGCACAGCCGACTCATTTTTTTTGGCGAGGGAGCGGGATCTTCGCCAGTGAATTTAAGATTTATCGTACAATAAATAGCCACTGGCAGGACGCAGGCCTGAAAAAGCAGAAAAACGGGTTTAAGGTCATGGGACTTACCGTCCGGATGATAGAAAAAAATTGACCTTTTACCGGCGTAAACGTCATTAAGAACAGGAATATATCTTAATCAGATTTTTCTTTTTAACGTCAGTAACGTAACCGCTTAAAATTAAAAAGGGTTTCGTTTCCAGCAGGTTAGTGACCGATACCCGCTCTGCGCCTGATACGCGTTGAGCGATGTTTCGCAAGTCGAAAAGCAGGAAAGTGTGATGGATGTACAGAATGTCGATATTTATCACTTTTTCATCAAATCATGCTGGACAAATCCCTCAGCAATTGCTGTACTAGACCCCGACACAGTTTAGTGTCCATTTTTCATGTAAAGGTAATATAGATGTCTAAGATCAAAGGTAACGTTAAGTGGTTTAATGAATCTAAAGGATTCGGTTTCATTACTCCTGAAGATGGCAGCAAAGATGTATTCGTACATTTCTCTGCAATCCAGAGCAACGGCTTCAAAACTCTGGCTGAAGGTCAGCGCGTAGAGTTTGAAATCACCGACGGCGCTAAAGGCCCATCTGCTGCTAACGTTATCAGTCTGTAAGTTAACAGTCAGAATTCTAAAAACCCGCCTTATGGCGGGTTTTTTTATGGCTGTAATCTGCGCTTCATCCCCCCTGTCGTACTCTCACTCTCGGCGTGTTGGCGCACAAACTGCGCGGCGGTTCACACTAAATAACCGTAACATATTTATAACAACCCGAGATGCAGCTTTTTGGCTTGCGACGCTATATAACTGTGCGACAGAACCCGGTGAGTGAGGAGGCAGGATGAACATACGTCAGGCAGAGTTGAAAGACAGTTTTGCGTTGAGTGCATTACTGAGCGAGTTAGGCTACGGCGGCACTGAAAGCTTTATTGAACAGCGCCTGGCGCAGTTATGCAGCGATCCCAGTGAAGCGCTGTTGGTGGCTGAACATGGCAGTCAGGTGCTGGGGTTTCTCTCCTTACATTTTATTCCTCAGCTGGCGCTGGCCGGTGATTTCGCCCGCATCAGCTATTTCTGCATTGCAGAAGGTGAGCGCAGTAAAGGCGTCGGCCAGCAGCTGATTCAGCATGCCGAAATGCTGGCGGCTCGTCGTGGCTGCGATCGCATGGAAGTCCATTGCCATCAGTCACGTCTCAAGGCGAACCAGTTCTACGCCCGTGAAGGCTATGTTGAATCCCCCTGTTATCTCATCAAAGATCTGCAAGCGAGTTAAATTCCCGTCCGCTGGCGATGACCAGCGCCCCGGCAATCATCTCCCGCTGTTCATCCCTGAGGCTGGCGATACTGACGCGAATAAATTGGGTTGGGCCGAGCCGACAGCGCTCGCCTGGCACGACCGCAATACCGCGGGCAGCCAGCGTGATCATGGCAAACTGCTCTGAAGTCACCGGAATATAGAGGCTTAATCCGTCGCGAAGCGGCAGATCAAGTCCACGCTGTGCCAGCGCCGCGAGCAACGCTTCACGCCGTTGCCGGTAGGTCGCGCGTGCGGTAGCGATCTGCCGTTGCGTTTCCTCATCCTCCAGCAGCCACGCCACCGCATCCTGCAGAATGCGGCTGGTCCAGCTGACGCCAAAATTTCGCCATGACTGAATGCGCCTGACCATCTCCGAGGTGGCAGAGAGCACTGCCAGCCGCAGGTCCGGTCCATAGGCTTTGGAAAACGAACGGACGTGCAGCGTGCGTTCAGGAAAGATTGAACCCAGGCTCCAGCTCGCCTCCGCGGAGAGATCGCCAATACCATCATCCTCAACGATCAGTGTGTTGCTCTGTTGCAGAACCTGCGCCATTGCCTGACGTCGCGCCGGGCTGATGCTGTTCCCGGTGGCCGAGTGGGTGCGGGGCTGATAGATCAACATTACCGGTGCCTGCTCCAGCAGAAGAGAAAGAACCTCTGGCAGCGGGCCTTGATCATCACACGCCAGCGGCAGAATCTCTGCGCCGACGTTATCCAGTATATCGAGCAGCCGGGTCGCGGTCGGATCTTCAATAATCACGCGGTCTCCCGGCGAGACCAGGGTTTGCACCAGCAGATTCATCGCGTCAAAACCGCCATCTGTCGCCAGAAACGCCTCTGCAGCATAGGGCCAGCGCGGCGCGATCGCCTGAAGCAGCGGCGCGGAAATCGCCTCACGGGTGTAGCTGTTGAGCTGCGGTGAGTGCAGGGCCGCCTGCAGCGCACGCTGCAGGTCAGGCAGCAGGGCGGGGTCGGGCGCGGCGAGGGTCAGATCGGCGCGGATGTTATCACCGTAGTTGCCGATCTTCTCAAAGCGAATCGGACGCGGCATCACCGTATTACTACTGACCCAGACACCACTGCGCCCCTTGCCCGCCAGCACTTTCTGCTTTCTTAGTTGCGCCCAGGCAGCAGAAACGGTTGCCGGGCTGACACCCAGCTGCTCCGCTATCTCCCGCACCGCAGGCATCTGCATACCTGTCGCGATCTGTCCGTCACGAATCAGCGCGGAGGCTGCCTGTGCAATGCCTTTCACTGAAGGCGATTTTATCTGGCTGCAAAACCAGTTGAGGTCGACGCTCTCTGTCATAAGAAAATACTTTGTTCAGTAACAAATTAATGATTGTTCAGGTAAGTATTCCGGATCTAGTATCAAATTCAAGCACTATTTTATGCCCCGTCCCGACGGTGCAGCGTAAACGGAGAGATCATGGCAAGGCTACTCATCAGACTGGCGGTACGCGACTGGGACTACTTTACCCCGCTGGCGCTGGGCGATATCAGACCAGAAGGTTTTGAACTGCAGATCGACCGCGTCGGCACACTTGTGAATGATCTGGCGACCAGCCCCGACTATGACGCGGGCGAAGTCTCCTTCAGCCGCTATGCTCAGGGCCGGGCCAGAGGAGACGAAACACTGCTTGGCCTGCCACACTTCCTGATGCGCGGCTTCCGCCAGCGCTGCATTATCACCACCAGCAGCAGCCCCATCACCACGCCTGCGCAGCTGAAAGGTAAGAGAATCGGCGTCACCGGCTGGCAGGATTCGGGCAATACCTGGACACGCACGGTGCTGCGTGAAGCAGGCGTCGAAATCGATGATGTGTTCTGGTATGCCGGTCGTCTTACAGCCGATCATCCGATTGTCGATCGGCTGGCGGGATTTGGCCGCCCGGGCCGCATTGAACCCGCGCCTGACGAGCGACCGCTGATAGAGATGCTGCAGGCGGGTGAGCTGGATGCCATCTTCACGCCATTTATGCCGGAGGGCTTTTTCCTGCCGGGTTCGGGATTACGTCAGCTGCAGACCGATTTTTATCAGGCGGAGCGGGACTACTTTAATCGTGTCGGCTATGTGCCGGGCATCCACATTCTGGCGCTGAAACCGGCACTGGCGGCGGCGCATCCGTGGCTGCCTGCGGCGTTAAGTGAGGTCATCGATCGCTCTTACCGGCTGTGGATGCAGAAAAGAGAGAAATATGCCGACACCACGCCGTGGCTGCTGGACGATTTGCGACGCACTGCGCAGGAATTGCCCGCTGACTGGAATCAGAATGGTTTTAGCGTTAACAGAAAGATGATTGCGGACTTTGGCCGTGAGCTCTATGAGCAAGGGCTGACTCATCAGGTACTGACGCCGGAAGCAATGTTTCCGGCCGCTGCGGGAGAAGAGAAATGATGAAAGTAGCACTGGGACAATTTGCGGTGAGCCGCGAATGGCAGGAGAACGCCCGTATCTGTCTGGACTTAATGCAGCGGGCAGCAGAAGGTGGCGCCGATCTGCTGGTACTGCCGGAAGGGGTGCTGGCACGTGATATAGCCGACCCCGATTTAGTGCTGAAGGCGGCGCAGCCGCTGGATGGTCCTTTTCTGAGCCAGCTGCTGGCCGCCAGCAAGCATACTGCGCTGACCACCATGATGAGCATTCACGTTCCCACCGGGGAGCAAAAAGCGCTCAACGTGCTGGTAGCGATCCGCAACGGTGAGATCATCGCCGCCTATGAAAAGCTGCATCTGTACGATGCCTTTGCGATGCAGGAGTCGCAGCGGGTCAATCCCGGCCACGTCATTCCGCCGCTGATTGAGGTCGCGGGTATGAAAGTCGGATTAATGACCTGCTATGACGTGCGCTTCCCTGAGCTGGCGCGTCGGCTGGTGCTGGATGGTGCAGAGGTGCTGGTGCTGCCTGCCGCCTGGGTTAAAGGTCCGCTGAAAGAGATGCACTGGGAACTGCTTACCCGTGCCCGCGCGCTGGAGAACACCTGCTATATGGTGGCGGTGGGGGAGTGTGGCCCGCGCAATATCGGCAACAGTCTGGTGGTCGATCCGCTGGGCGTAGCGGTGGCGAATGCGGCGGAATCGCCGGCGCTGCTGTTTGCCGATCTCGATCCTGAGCGCGTCGCCTATGCCCGCCAGGTGCTGCCGGTACTGGAAAACCGGCGCTTTGCCCGTCCCGAACTCAACTGATCCGCTGAACCAGGAATCCATTATGACGAAGAGAGCAACCGCCTTAATCGTGGCGCTGGGGCTGACTGCATCCCTGGCGCAGGCTGCCGACGCTATTCCGGTGCAAAAAGTTGACCAGGCCCTGCATGACAGGCTGCCAGATGAGATCAAAAAATCGGGCAAAATGATTTCAGTGAATAACGGTTCATTTCCGCCCTATGAAATTGTGAATGGCCCGCACTCAATGGAGGGCGCGTCGGCCGAATTAACGACTGCACTGGCACAACTGCTGGGTGTGCAGATCGAGCATGCGACGGTGAGTGGTTTATCAGGCGTACTCACCGGCATCAATGCGGGTCGTTATCAGCTGGCGATTGGGCCGATTGGTGATTATCCGGACCGTCAGCAGAAAGTGGATTTCATCGATTTTGTGCAGGAGTTTGTGGTGTTTGGCGTGCAGAAGGGCAATCCGGCCAGAATCAATCAGCTGGACGACACCTGCGGCAAGCGCATTGCCGTTATGGCCGCTGGCTCTGCGGAACAGGTTATCCGTAAGCAGTCAGCCCGGTGTGTGGCCGACGGGAAACCGGCCGTGACGGTGCAGGCCTTTACCGATCAGCCTTCATCAATTCTGGCGGTACGCTCTAAACGCTCCGATGCGTTCTTCTCATCACAGGCGCCGCTGACTTACTTTGTTAATCAGGCGAAGGGGCAACTTGAGCTGGCGGGCAAAGGGCAGAAAAACGGCTTTGGCGATATTTTCCAGGGCACGGTGGTGCCGAAAGGCTCGCCGCTGGGTCAGGTGGTGCTGGATGCCTACAAAGAGCTGTATCAGAACGGGACGTATGCGGCCATCATGAAAAAGTGGCAGCTTGAGGGCAACATGACCACCGCACCCGGACTGAATCTGGCGAAAGAGGCCAGCAAATGAGCCCGCCGCGCCATCTGCACAGCGGCGAGGCACAGCTGCGCGACGTGGCGTTCGCTCGCAGCGCCCCCACTTACGGACGCTGGATCAGCTGGATTTTAGTGCTGGTGATCGGCACCAATCTATTGTGGCTGGTGGCGACCAACCCTAATTTTGAATGGCAGGTGGTACTCAAGTGGTTTACCGAAGGATCCGTGCTCAAAGGGTTGCAGGTCACTCTGGGGCTGACAGTGGTGTCGATGGTGCTCGGCACGCTGCTCGGTCTGCTGCTGGGCGTCTGGCGGCTCTCTGAGAACCGGTTGCTGCGCGGCGTTGCCGGACTCTATATCTGGTTCTTTCGTGGCACGCCGCTACTGGTACAGCTGATCTTCTGGTACAACCTTTCTACGCTGTTTCCGGCGCTGTCGCTGACGCTGCCGTGGACCGATATCACGCTGGCCAGCTGGAATACCAACGATCTGATCACCCCACTGACAGCCGCTATTGCCGGGCTGGCGCTGAATGAAGCGGCCTATATGGCGGAAATTATTCGCGCCGGTCTGCTGTCGGTGGATAACGGTCAGGTAGAGACTACCCAGGCCTTTGGTATGAGTCGTTCACGGGCGCTGCGGCGCATCATCATTCCTCAGGCGATGCGATCGATTATTCCACCCACCGGCAACCAGCTGATCAGCATGATCAAGGCGACGTCGCTGGTCAGCGTGATCGCAATGGGCGATCTGCTCTATTCGGTGCAGGCCATCTACAACCGTACCTTCGAGATCATCCCGATGCTGATGGTGGCGGTGATCTGGTATCTGCTGATCACCTCGATCCTCAATCTGGGCCAGTCCGCCATCGAGCGTTACTACGCGCGTGGTACTCGTCGGGTGGCCAGCGCCCCCAGACGCGCCGCCGTCGCCGCTAACGCGCAACCCCAGCAGGAGGAGCAATGAGTCAGCGTGAACCCCTGGTCTGCGCCCGCAACGTGCAGAAAAATTACGGCGACAATCAGGTTCTGAAAGGGATCGATCTGGATGTCTGGCCCGGTGAGGTAGTGGTGATCCTCGGGCCGTCCGGTTCCGGTAAATCCACGTTTCTGCGCTGCATCAATCATCTTGAAGAGATGAACGCCGGATCGATTCGGGTCGGTGATGAGCAGATCGGGTATGTACTTAAAGGGCATGTGCTGCACCGGTTGTCGCCACGCCAGATCGCCCGTCAGCGCCAGAAAATTGGCATGGTGTTTCAGCAGTTCAATCTCTACCCCCATATGACCGTGCTGCAGAACATCACTGAAGCGCCCATCGGCGTGCATAAATTCCCGCGTCAGGAGGCGATGGCCCATGCCCGATCGCTGCTGGCGACGGTGGGATTAAGCGATAAAGCGGACGCCTGGCCACGTCACCTCTCGGGCGGACAGCAACAGCGTGTGGCGATTGCGCGGGCGCTGGCGATTAAGCCGCAGCTGATGCTGTTTGATGAGCCGACCTCCGCGCTCGATCCGGAACTGGTGGGCGAAGTGCTGGCGACCATGCGTGCCCTGGCCGACCAGGGATTAACGATGATTGTGGTGACTCATGAGATTAGCTTTGCGCGGGAAGCCGCCGATCGCGTGGTCTTTATGGATGGGGGTGTGGTGGTGGAGCAGGGCACGCCTGAAGAGGTGATCGCGAATCCACAGCATCCGCGCACCCAGGCGTTCCTGAGTCGCTTCATCTGAGATCTTACTCTGTTACAGATTCCAGTTGTCGCCGCAGGCAAACTGCGCGTAAATATCAGTCACCGTGATTCGATAAAGTTGAAAGGTTAAATATGGAAGGTATCAGTATTGCCAAGCTGCTGATTATCGGTGCGCTTATCGTACTGCTTTTTGGTACCAACAAGTTGCGCTCACTGGGTGGCGATCTGGGCTCCGCAATCAAGGGCTTTAAAAAAGCCATGAAAGATGAAGATACCAGCGCAACCCGAACTGCGGCTGAAGACGTGCCGGCAGAACGCGTCGTTCATAAAGATTAATCGGTTATTTGCTGCAAATAACTGTTACTTTTTATTTCAGGCACAGATAAAAAAACCAGACTGTCTCCAGTCTGGTTTTTTGTTTTTCGGTCATCCGACCGCAAAAGCGTGCTTATTTCACTTCTTCGCCTTTGGCCTGCATATCCGCATGATAGGAAGAACGGACAAACGGACCGCACGCGGCATGGGTAAAGCCCATCGCCATCGCTTCTTCTTTCATCTCATCGAACTCAGCCGGGCTGACGTAGCGCTGAACCGGCAGGTGGTGGCGGCTCGGCTGCAGATACTGGCCCAGCGTCAGCATGGTGACACCATGGCGACGCAGATCGCGCATCACCTCAACGATTTCGGCATTGGTTTCGCCCAGGCCCACCATCAGACCCGATTTTGTCGGGATGTGAGGATGCGCCTCTTTGAAACGTTCAAGCAGCTTCAGTGACCACTCGTAGTTCGCGCCCGGACGCACCTGGCGGTAGACGCGCGGTACGTTTTCCAGATTGTGGTTAAACACATCCGGTGGCGTCGCGGTAAGAATCTCCAGCGCGCGATCCATACGGCCACGGAAGTCCGGCACCAGCGTTTCGATTTTGATCGTCGGATTTTTTTCGCGAATCGCGCTGATGCAGTCGGCAAAGTGCTGTGCGCCACCATCACGCAAATCATCGCGGTCAACCGAGGTGATCACCACGTAGCGCAGGCCCATATCGGCAATCGTCTGCGCCAGTTTAGCGGGTTCGTTAGCGTCAGGGGCATTGGGGCGGCCATGTGCCACATCGCAGAACGGACAACGACGGGTACAGATTGCGCCAAGGATCATAAAGGTGGCGGTGCCGTGGTTGAAGCATTCGGCGAGGTTAGGGCAGGATGCCTCTTCACAGACTGAGTGCAGCCCGTTTTTGCGCATCGCGGCTTTAATGCCCTGAATACGACTGGAGTCAGCTGGCAGCTTGATTTTCATCCATTCCGGCTTACGCAACATCTCCTGCCGTTCAACAGCCACGGTTTTCACCGGGATCAGCGCCATTTTGTCTGCGTCACGATATTTGACGCCGCGTTCCATCTGAATTGGTTTACTCATAAATCAGCAGGTTCCGGTCGGATTGCGATTTGAAAGCGTTCCCACTCAAACCGGGAAGGCTGCTTTCAACTTTATTTGAAAAAAGTGCAAAAATTATATCATCACATCGCCTGCGAAGCAGCCACAGTCAGCGCGGATAAGTTACATATTTGTAAATTCGCATTCTGCGTTAAGGTTTAACAGGGAGATCCCCTGAAATCCATTCAACATTTTCATAACCTGACAGCCGCGCAAACGCGCTGACCAGCGGAGAGTGTACCTGCTCCGTCGTCACCTCTGGCTGGAAATTTTTCAACTGGGTCATGCTCATGCCGGCGTAACCACAGGGATTGATGCGCAGGAAGGGCGACAAATCCATAGCAACATTCAGCGCCAGACCGTGAAACGAGCAGCCTTTACGGATGCGTAATCCCAGTGAGCAGATTTTCTCTTCCCCAACGTAGACGCCAGGTGCATCAGCACGGGCGCGGGCGCTGACGCCAAACTCTGCCAGGGTGGCGATAACCGTCTCTTCCAGAATGGTCACCAGCTGGCGTACGCCGAGCTTACGGCGTTTCACATCGATCAGGACGTACATCACCTGCTGTCCTGGCCCGTGATAGGTGACCTGACCCCCGCGGTCACTCTGCACCACCGGGATTTCGCCTGGCATCAGCAGATGCTCTGCTTTGCCCGCCTGACCCTGAGTGAAGACCGGAGGATGTTCAACCAGCCAGATTTCATCACGACTCTGGTCGTTGCGCTGGTCGGTATAGTGATGCATGGCGTCGGAGACAGATTGCCAGTCGCGCAGACCTGACTGGCGGACAAGAAGAGTTTCAACTGACAAAACGAAAGCCCGCTAAAGGAAAAAACGCTGAGGATAACGTCGGCAAACCGTCAGGCAGAGGCGCCTTGCCGACCCGTAAATTACAGTACCATCCGCACAATTTCGATGTTGCCCAGCTCTTCGTACAGGCGTTCTACCTGCTCGATGTGGGTGGCGGTGATAGTGATGTTGACGGAGTGATAGTTGCCTTTGCTGCTCGGCTTAACTTCAGGGCTGTAGTCGCCTGGCGCATGGCGTTGCACCACTTCAACCACTTGATCAACCAGCTCCGGTTGTGCCAGACCCATTACTTTGTAGGTAAATGGGGTAGGAAATTCGAGCAGCTCATTCAGTTTGGTTTTCATATTAACTCCGGTGCATAAAAAACAGGCTCCCGCCTGAGCGGGAGCAACATAATATCGTGTAATGGGGGCGAAGGGGTGATTTTTCAATCACCCGCCACGCTTAACCGAACCAGTGATGGAACATCAGCTTGATGTAATCAACGATACGGCCAAAGAAACCTCCTTCAGAGATCTCGTTCAGTACCACCAGCGGACGCTGTTCGATAGTCTTGCCATCCAGCTGGAAGTTGATGCTGCCGACCACCTGATTTTTCTTCAGTGGTGCATGCAGTTCCGTGTTGGTCAGCACATAGCTGGCTTTCAGATCTTTCATGCGGCCACGTGGGATGGTCAGGTAAGCATCTTTTTCCACGCCCAGCTGCACACGGTCGTTATCGCCGAACCAGACTGGCTCAGAGGCGAACTCTTTGCCCGCTTTCAGTGGCGCCACGGTTTCAAAGAAACGGAAGCCCCAGGTGAGCAGTTTCTTACTCTCAGTTTCACGGCCTTTGTAGGTATGACCGCCCATTACCGCGGAGATCAGGCGCATCTGGCCTTCAGTTGCAGACGCCACCAGGTTGTAACCGGCAGAGTTGGTGTGACCGGTTTTGATGCCGTCCACATTCAGGTTGGTATCCCACAGCAGACCGTTACGGTTCATCTGACGGATATTATTGAAGGTGAACTCTTTCTCTTTATAAACAGCATACTCTTCCGGCACGTCACGGATCAGCGCCTGACCGATCAACGCCATATCGCGCGCGGAGCTGTACTGACCTTCCGCGTCCAGACCATGAACAGTCTGGAAGTGGGTATTCTGCAGACCAATCGCTTTAACGTAGTTGTTCATCAGGTTAACGAACGCATCCTGGCTGCCAGCAACATAGTCAGCCATTGCAACACAGGCGTCGTTACCGGACTGCAGCACAATCCCACGGGTCAGCTGAGAAACCGGCACGCGGTCGCCTGGCTTCAGGAACATCAGCGATGAGCCTTTGAACACCGGGTTGCCGGTCGCCCAGGCATCCGGGCCGACGGTGACCATATCGTCCTGATGAATTTTACCCGCTTTAACGGCCTGACCAATGACATAGCTGGTCATCATCTTGGTCAGACTGGCAGGATCGCGGCGTGCATCGGCATTTTTCTCTGCCAGCACTTTGCCTGAGTTGTAGTCGATAAGGACGTACGCTTCGGCATCAATGTCCGGCACGCCCGGAATCATGGTCTTGAGATTGACGTCATCAGCAATAGCAGCATGGCTGAGAGAGAAAGCGATCAGTGATCCCACTGTCAGGCGTTTCAGCAAACGAGATGATTTCAGCGTGTTCATGTGTAGGACTACAACATCCGTGAGTTTGAGGTTGAAAATGTCACTCATCATACCCAATGCCAGATTAACTGGCACCGGACGTGATGATTGGGTTGTTAGCAGACGTAACGTGCAGCTGTCTGATAAACGGTTCAGCGACGCGTGTTAGTAATAAATGAGGCGGCCTGGCCTTCACTGCTCAGACGCTGTTGCAGCGCTGCCGCTTCGGCGCGGGAGGCGTAACCGCCGAGCTGAACGCGATACACATTGTTGCCCGCGTCTTCTACCTTACCGGGCACGCCATAACGCTGGCTCAGGCTTTTCATCATCTGCTGGGCACGCGCCGGGTCATTCAGCGCACCGACCTGCACCACATATCCATCGGCACCACCACTGCTGGCTGCAGGCGCGGCGCTGGCTGCTGCGGGAGCAGCATTGCTGACTGCCGGTGCGGAACTGGCGGGTGCGGCGGCTGGCGGTTCGTTACCTTCCAGTACGCCGGTCGCTAATGGCTGGGGTGCACCAAGAAAGCCGCTGCTCTGCACCGGCGCGCCCATATTGTCACCGCTTTGCAGCGTGCTGTTGCTGATGGCCTCAACATTTTGCGCAGGCGGCTCTGAGGGGGCTGCGCTGCCGCCGTTCATCACCGCGCCACCACTCAGGTCTGGACGGGCAGGCAGAGAGTAGCTCTGTTTTGCCACGACGGTCCCGATGGTGCCGGGGCCAGAGAGCGAACCGTCTGGGGCGACCTTGATGTAATCAACCCGCACGCGCGAATTGTTGGAGATATTCAGGCGGTCACCGGCAGCCCGCGACAGGTCGATAATGCGTCCTGGCGTGTAAGGGCCGCGATCGTTAACGCGCACCACAATCTGTCGGCCATTCGCGATATTGGTCACGCGCACATAGCTCGGCAGCGGCAGAGTAGGGTGGGCCGCGGTCAGCGCATCAGGATCGTAGGCTTCGCCGGTAGCGGTGCGGTTGCCCTGCGCCTCTTCGCCGTACCAGGTGGCCAGGCCGACTTCACTGTAGTTCGACGGATCTTTAATGACGCGATAATTTTTGCCGTTCACGCTGTAATCCTGGCTGGTGCCTGGATTGATCGGCTCATAACGTGGCTCAACGCCTGGAATCTCCACCACCGGTCCATTGTAAGCCGGTTGCGGCGGCGCCGTATTTTGGGGTTCCGGCGTGGTACAGGCCGCCAGAACCAGTGATGCCAGTGCAACGCCAAGCCATTCCTTACGCATCTGCAGCCTCTTAGACACTTTTAGATAACATTTTTCGGTGAGTGTGGATCGACATCACAATGCCAAATCCCGCCATAAGCACGATAAGCGCGGAGCCGCCATAACTGACCAGCGGCAGCGGCACGCCAACTACCGGTAAGATACCACTAACCATGCCAATGTTAACGAAAACATAAACGAATAAAATCAGCATTAAACCGCCCGCCATTACCCGGCCAAAGGTGGTCTGCGCCCGGGCTGCCACCACCAATCCCCGCATGATCAGCAGCAGATAAAGGGCCAGCAGCAGCAGCACGCCAACCAGGCCTAACTCTTCGGCCAGAACCGCAAAGATAAAGTCGGTATGACGTTCCGGTAAAAACTCCAGCTGAGACTGGGTGCCCTGCAGCCAGCCTTTACCGCGCAGACCTCCTGAGCCAATAGCAATTTTCGACTGGATAATGTGATAACCCGCTCCCAGCGGATCTGTTTCCGGGTCGAGCAGCATCATCACGCGGTCACGCTGATAATCGTGCATCAGGAAAAACCACAAAATCGGGATAAAGGCGGCGACCAGCAACACGGCTACGCCAATCAGTTTCCAGCTCATACCCGAGAGGAACAGCACAAACAAGCCGGAGGCGGCAATCAGAATTGAGGTGCCGAGATCGGGCTGTGCCGCCACCAGCAGGGTGGGCAGGAAGATCAGAATCAGCGCAATGCCGGTATTTTTCAGCGTCGGCGGACAGACATCGCGGTTGATAAAGCGCGCCACCATTAAAGGCACCGCTATCTTGGCAATCTCAGAGGGCTGAAAACGCACAAAGCCGAGGTCAAGCCAGCGTTGAGCGCCTTTACTGATCTGCCCAAAGGCATCCACCGCCACCAGCAGAATGACGCAGACAATATAGAGATAGGGCGCCCAGCCTTCATAGACGCGCGGCGGTACCTGCGCCAGCACAATCATGATGACCAGCCCCATCGCGATCTGACCGAGTTTACGCTCCATCATGCCGGGGTCCTGACCACTGGCGCTCCAGATCACCACAGCGCTGTAGGTCAGCAGGCCGAGAATGATCAGCATAAACAGCGGATCGATGTGGATGCGCATCCAGATCGAACGTTTCTGCGGACTATCTTGCATCGACATGTTTATTCACCTTCATAACCGGGCGGCACAGGAGCGGCGTCCGGCAGGACTGTATTGTTATCACCCAACATAATGTGATCCAGAATCTGACGCATGACGGTGCCGACAGCCGGACCGGCGCCACCATTTTCCAGGATAATGGTCACGGCGACCCGAGGTTTGTCATAAGGGGCAAACGCGGTCATTAATTTATGGTCGCGTAATCGTTCAGCAATTTTATGGGCGTTATAGGTTTCGTTCTCTTTCAGGCCAAAGACCTGAGCCGTACCGGACTTGGCGGCGATTTTATAGGGCGCATCGGCGAAGCTCTTGTGCGCGGTGCCGTTGGGCCGGTTCGCCACGCCATACATGCCATCTTTGGCAATTTCCCAGTAGCCGGAATGGATATCACCAATCGGGGCTTCAGGCGGCTGGCGATAAGGTACCAGGGTACGGCCTTCGCGGGTGGCGCGCAGCATATGCGGCACCTTGACGACGCCGTCGTTGATCAGAATCATCATCGCTTTGTTCATCTGCAACGGCGTGGCGGTCCAGTAACCCTGTCCGATCCCCACCGGAATGGTATCGCCCTGATACCACGGCTTTTTAAAGCGTCTCTGTTTCCAGTCACGGGTCGGCATGTTACCGGCGCTCTCCTGCGGTAAATCGATGCCGGTACGGCTGCCGTAACCAAATTTATTCATCCACTCCGACAGCCGGTCGATACCCATGTCATAGGCAACCTGATAGAAGAAGGTATCGGCAGACTCTTCCAGCGCTTTGGTGACGTTCAGACGTCCGTGGCCCCATTTTTTCCAGTCGCGGAAGCGTTTTTCTGAACCAGGAAGTTGCCACCAGCCGGGATCAAACAGGCTGGTATTACGGTTAATCACGCCAGCACTCAGGGCAGAGACCGCCACATAAGGTTTAACCGTCGAAGCCGGTGGATAGGCAGCCTGAATCGCACGGTTATAGAGCGGACGGTTTTCATCTTCCAGCAGGCCGCGGTAATCCTTACTGGAAATACCGTCGACAAACATGTTGGCGTCATAGCTGGGCGTTGAGACCATGGCGAGGATTTCGCCGGTGCGCGGATCGCTGACCACGACGGCCGCGCGACTGCCCGCCAGCAGGGTCTCGACATATTGCTGCAGTTTGAGATCGATAGTCAGATAGATATCACGGCCTGCCTGAGGGGACTCCTCATGCAGCTGGCGAATGACCCGGCCACGGTTGTTGACCTCAACCTCTTCAAAGCCGGTTTTGCCGTGCAGCAAATTTTCGTAATAGGCTTCAATGCCCAGCTTACCGATGTCGTGCGTCGCGGCGTAGTTAGGCCATATGCCCTCTTTGTCGAGGCGTGCAACGTCACGATCGTTGATTTTTGAGACGTAGCCGACCACATGCGTCAGCGTGGCACCGTAAGGGTAGTAGCGGCGCTGGTAACCTTTAACTTCCACGCCGGGGAAGCGGTACTGATTGACCGCAAAACGCGCCACCTGCACGTCATTCAGACCGGTTTTAACCGGGATAGAGGTGAACCGACGCGAGCGTTTACGCTCTTTCTGGAAGTTTTCGAGGTCGTCGTCAGTCAGCTCAAGAATCGGGCGTAAGTTTTCCAGGGTCTGTTGCAGATTATCTACTTTTTCCGGAACCAGTTCTGCCTGATAGATGGTGCGGTTCAGCGCCAGCGGCGTGCCGGTACGATCGTAAATTATGCCGCGGCTGGGGGCCACAGGCACCAGTTTGATACGGTTCTGGTTGGAGCGGGTGCTGTAATCATCAAAGCGAAGGATCTGCAGGTGGTAAAGGTTAACCACCAGTACTGAAGAGAGCAGTAAGATACCGACGAAGGCGATAAAGGCCCGACGGACAAAGAGTTTCTGTTCGGCGCTGTAATCGCGAAAGGCGTTGCTTTGTAATTTCATCCGCTACTTGTCATGTCTGATGTGGGCTGATCGGTCATTCACGATGATAAGGATGATTTGTCGTTATGCTCCAGGCCCGATACAGACTTTCGGCTACCAGCACGCGCACCAGCGGATGGGGCAACGTCAATGCTGACAGTGACCAGCTCTGCTCTGCCGCCGCTTTACAGGCGGGGGCCAGGCCTTCAGGCCCGCCAATCAGCAGGCTGACGTCGCGACCATCCAGCTTCCAGCGTTCAATCTGCTGTGCCAGCTGCGGGGTTTCCCACGGATGACCAGGAATATCCAGCGTGACGATGCGATTGCCTTTGCCGACCGCCGCTAACATCGCTTCACCCTCTTTTTCAAGAATGCGTTTGATATCAGCATTTTTACCGCGTTTACCTGCGGTCACTTCGGTCAGCTCAAGCGGCATATCTTTCGGGAAGCGGCGCAGATATTCCATAAAACCGGTCTGCACCCAGTCAGGCATTTTCGTGCCGACGGCAACAAGTTGCAGTTTCACCGATTAGCCCCAGAGTTTTTCCAGCTCATACAGCTGGCGACTCTCTTCCTGCATCACATGCACGATGACATCACCCAGATCGACCACGACCCAGTCTGCCACGCTTTTACCTTCAATGCCTAATGGCATCAGGCCTGCTAAACGCGACTCCTGCTCTACGTGTTCTGCGATCGAAGTCACATGACGCGTGGAGGTGCCGGTGCAGATGATCATGAAATCGGTGATGCTGGATTTGCCCTGAACGTCGATGGTGACAATGTCCTGGCCTTTGAGATCATCAATCTTATCAATAACGAACTCTTGGAGTGCTTTACCTTGCAAAAGGTTCCCCTTGGAATCTGGTGGTAACGAGCCGGCTGTAAGCCCGGAGAGTGCAGCCAAAAAATTAAGCGGCGTAGTATAGCATGCCCGGATCAGTCGCGATATAAGCCTTCGCGGTCGATATAATCGATAACCGCAGCGGGCAACAGATCGTCGCAGGGCTGATTCTGGTGGCGACGGCGGCGAATTTCCGTGGCCGAAATGTCATAGAGAGGGGTGTCCGCCAGCCAGATATGGCCTGCGGGCTGCTGATGCAGTTGCCGGATATCCTGAGCGAGGTGTTGCTCAAGCCAGCGCTGCATGTCAGGCGAGTCGAACCGGGTCGGATAGCCGGGGCGCTGGCACACCAGCAGATGGCAGAGTGACAGCAGATCCTGCCAGCGATGCCATTTTGATAAGCTCAGCAATGAATCCTGACCAATAATAAACCCCAGCGGCTGTTCTGCACCGCGTTCGGTGCGCCAGGCTTCCAGGGTGGTCACGGTCCAGGACGGCGTGTCGCGTTCCAGCTCGCGGGTATCGATCTCAAACAGCGGCAGGTCGCGGATAGCGCAGCGCAGCATAGCAACCCGCTGGGCAGCGCTGGCTTCCGGTTGCGGACGATGCGGCGGTACATTGTTGGGCAGCAGCGTCACACGCTGCAGGCCGGTCTGTTGCGCCAGCACTTTGACCGGGCGCAGATGGCCAAAATGAATCGGATCAAAGGTGCCGCCAAACAGTGCGTGTAACTCAGACATGGGCAAAGCTCGTCGGAAAAGCACGACTGCTGAGCAGCAGCGTCAGGGTCTGTAACTGCGGCCACACCGGCTGTCCATAATCCTGCTTCAGGGTGATTTCAATCTGACTCAGCAGATGAATGGCGCGTTGCAGACGCGTGGCATCCACTCGTTGCAGCGCGTCGGTAAACAGCGCACGGCGATTCTGCCAGATGCGCTGCTGATCCATCAGCGTACGCAGCGGCTGCGCTGTCTGGTGGCGTTGCAGATGCAGCAGCGCCAGCAGATCACGCTGCAGCGTACGCAGCAGTATCACCACTTCGCTCTCTTCTTTCTCCAGCTGATGCAGAATATGCAGGGCGCGGCGGCTTTTTCCCGCCAGCAGGGCATCCACCCAGTGGAAAGGAGTAAAGTGCGCGGCATCACTGACCGCCTCTTCAACCCGGGGCAGGGTCAGCTTGCCGTCGGGCCACTGCAGCGAGAGCCGCTCCAGCGCCTGCGCCAGCGCCAGCAGATTGCCTTCATAGCAGTAACACAACAGTTGCACGGCCGCGTCATCTACCGATAACTTCAGCGCCTTAGCGCGATTAACGACCCAGCGTGGCAGTTGCGCCTGTTCAGGCGTCTGACAGGGCACCAATACCGCAGAGGCGGACAACGCTTTAAACCAGGCGCTGTTTTCCTGCGCTTTGGTCAGCTTCGCCATCCGGCAAATCAGCAGAATATCGGCGTGCAGCAACTGCGACAGCTTAACCAGCTGCTCTGCCATCGCGGCGTTGGGGCCATTATCGGGGAATTGTAGCGTCATGGTCTGACGCTGAGCAAACAGGCTCAGTGACTGGCAACTGACGAACAGGCTCTCCCAGTCAGTCTGTGCATCCAGCGTAAAACTAAAATGTTCTTCGAATCCCTGCGCGGTTGCGGCGACGCGAATCGCATCTGAACTTTCCTGCAGCAGCAGCGGTTCGTTACCGGCTAACAAATAACAGGCGCGCAGCCCCTCACGGAGCTGCGCGCTGAGTTGCTCAGGATAAATCCTGATCATTGCAGGCTGGTAGCAGAGGAAGTGGGCGCTTCCTGTGAACCCTGACCCGGCACCGGAATCACTGACGCCGGTAAGGTCTCTTTGCTGTTGATCTGCGCGGCGTGTACCGTCAGCAGTTTACGTACCAGCTGTTCAGCAGCACGCTGACGCATCTCCTGCGTAATCAGATCCTGCTCGGCATCTTTTGCCAGCGCAGCGTTCGGGTTATCGAAGAACGACCGATAAACCGTGGTGCTGATAGGATAGATACCTTTGCCCGGCAGCAGCACCTGCGCGGTGAGGGTCATCACCATCTGATACTCGGCAGTGGTGCCGCTGATAAAGACCGAAGCCGTGTTACGGCCCGAGGATTCAGGCCCCAGGCGCAGCGTTGGAATATCGGTGCGATTCTGTTTGCTGTCTTCAACAATTTTGACATCGTTGATACGCAGCTGCTGACGCACAGTACGCGCCAGCGGCCCATAAGGATCGCCGGTTGAAACAATCAGGGTTTTCAGTTCGCTGGGCACCTGAGTGGTGCCGCGCGGATGAAAACCACAGCCAGCGGTGATCACCACCGCCAGCATGACAAACAGCCTGATAATCGGATGTCGCACAGTTCCTCCTGAACTTAACCTACGACCAGGTTAAGCAGTTTGCCCGGTACATAAATGACTTTACGGATAGTCACGCCGTCCAGATACTTCGCTACCAGATGCTCCTGCGCAGCGCGTGCCTGAACCTGTTCCTGTGTTGCATCGGCTGGCACGGTGATTTTACCGCGCACTTTACCGTTAACCTGAACCACTACCAGCAGCGAATCTTCAACCATAGCGGCTTCATCCGCAACCGGCCAGCTCGCTTCATCGATAGTGCCTTCGCCACCCAGCGTCTGCCACAGAACATAGCAGGCGTGCGGGGTAAACGGATAGAGCAGACGGACGA
Organism: Pantoea agglomerans NBRC 102470; assembly: GCF_001598475.1. GTDB lineage: Bacteria > Pseudomonadota > Gammaproteobacteria > Enterobacterales > Enterobacteriaceae > Pantoea > Pantoea agglomerans. The sequence continues at coordinate 194,243 of NZ_BCZA01000003.1, read as the reverse complement.
TGGCCAGCAGCGCTTCCTGCATCAGGGCGCAATCCTGCTCGCTTTCCTGCGGGGCGCGTGCCAGTTTGTTCATCAGCTCCATGATCGCCGCAATGGCAGTGTTGAAAGTCTGACGACGGCCAATATCATCCGCCACTTTGGCGATGGTTTTGTGCAGATCGCGACGCAGCGATTTCTGCTCGTCATTCAGGCTCTCCACATCCAGTGCCACGGTCGCACCTTTCTGTGTATGCTCGAAGACCAGCTTCCAGACACGTTTCAGGAAGCGGTTCGCCCCTTCAACGCCCGACTCCTGCCACTCCAGCGTCATATCCGCCGGTGAAGCAAACATCATAAACAGACGCACGGTATCCGCGCCGTAACGCTCAACCATCAGCTGTGGGTCGATGCCGTTGTTTTTCGACTTCGACATTTTGCTCATGCCCGCGTAGATCACTTCGCGGCCCTGCGTGTCTGTGGCTTTAACAATGCGGCCTTTCTCATCCCGCTCAACCTCAACGTCAACCGGTGAAACCCAGTTGCGCTCGCCGTTGGCACCAAGGTAGTAGAAGGCGTCAGCCAGCACCATGCCCTGGCACAGCAGACGTTTGGCTGGCTCATTGGAGTTCACAAGGCCCGCGTCACGCAGCAGCTTGTGGAAGAAGCGGAAATACATCAGGTGCATGATGGCGTGTTCAATACCGCCCACATACTGATCGACCGGCAGCCAGTAGTTTGCCGCTGCCGGATCCAGCATGCCTTCCTTGTAGCTGGCGCAGGTATAACGCGCGTAGTACCAGGAAGACTCCATGAAGGTGTCAAAGGTGTCGGTTTCACGCAGAGCAGGCTGGCCGTTTACCGTGGTTTTAGCCCACTCCGGATCCGCTTTGATTGGGCTGGTAATGCCATCCATCACCACATCTTCCGGCAGGATCACCGGCAGCTGGTCTTCTGGTGCAGGCATAACGGTGCCATCTTCCAGCGTCACCATCGGGATAGGGGCACCCCAGTAGCGCTGACGGGAGACACCCCAGTCGCGCAGGCGGTAGTTCACTTTACGCACGCCCACGCCTTTTGCCGCCAGCGAATCCGCGATGGCGTTAAAACCGGTGGCGTGATCCATGCCGTTAAACTCACCTGAGTTGAACAGCGCACCTTTGTCAGTCATCGCCGCAATGCTGACATCAGGAATGGAACCATCCAGATTCAGGATGACCGGCTTAATCGGCAGATCATATTTAGTGGCAAACTCCCAGTCGCGCTGATCGTGCGCCGGAACCGCCATCACAGCGCCGGTGCCATATTCCATCAGTACGAAGTTGGCAACCCAGACCGGGATAAGCTCGCCGGTCAGCGGATGAACAACAGACAGGCCGGTCGCCATGCCTTTCTTCTCCATGGTCGCCATATCGGCTTCAGCCACTTTGGTATTGCGACATTCAGCGATAAAGTCAGCCAGCGCCGGATTATTGACCGACGCCTGGGTCGCCAGCGGATGGCCTGCGGCAACGGCAACATAGGTTGCGCCGATAAAGGTATCCGGGCGGGTGGTGTAGACAGTGACCTTCTCTTCGCTGTCAGCCACATCGAAGGTGATTTCGACACCTTCAGAGCGGCCAATCCAGTTACGCTGCATGGTTTTGACCTGCTCAGGCCACTCTTCCAGCGTATCCAGGTCGTTCAGCAGCTCTTCCGCATAATCGGTGATTTTGATAAACCACTGCGGGATCTCTTTACGCTCAACTTTGGTGTCGCAGCGCCAGCAGCAGCCGTCGATCACCTGCTCGTTCGCCAGCACCGTCTGATCGTTCGGGCACCAGTTCACGGCAGAGGTCTTTTTATAGACCAGGCCTTTTTCATACAGTTTGGTAAAGAACCACTGTTCCCAGCGATAGTACTCTGGCTGGCAGGTTGCCAGTTCACGACTCCAGTCATAGCCAAAGCCCAGCAGTTTGAGCTGGTTTTTCATGTAGGCGATATTGTCGTAAGTCCACGGGGCCGGAGCGGTGTTGTTTTTCACCGCAGCGCCTTCCGCAGGCAGGCCGAAAGCATCCCAGCCAATCGGCTGTAGTACGTTTTTGCCGAGCATACGCTGATAACGCGCGATTACGTCGCCGATGGTGTAGTTACGAACGTGGCCCATGTGCAGGCGGCCAGAAGGATAGGGCAACATGGAGAGGCAATAGTATTTCTCTTTACCTTCCTGCTCAGTCACTTTAAACGTTTCGTTTTCATCCCAGTGCTGCTGCACACGGGATTCAATTTCTTCCGGGCGGTATTGCTCTTGCATGGCTGCCTGTGGTCCTTTATGAAAAACATTTTTCTGGCTCTAAGATCCGCATAGCATACCCATAAGGCCGCGTATCAACAACACTTCCCACTTTTGCCGGCACGATTTCTGCCGAAAGCGTCAGAGCCTTCACCCTTTTGTAATTCACTGTACAGACGACACGGCAAAAGCAACATTACGACTAAACTTAGTTCAGCGAGGGTCTGCATAAAGGAGAACAAAATGAATAAAGTGGCTCAGGAATATCGCGAGTCGTTAGCCGTATTGACCGAACGTCTTCGTCAGGGCGATCGTAACCTTGATGAGCTGATTGCCGGGCGACGAAGCCAGTTGCTGGTGCGCGATGATATGACGGAACAGGAGATTGACCAGGCGCTCAGCTCAGTGCGCCGTGATCTGGGCGAGTTTGCACGCAGCTACACCGATGTGGAAGAACCGCTGGCCGACTCACTGTTTATGCGCATCATCCGTGAGAGCGTCTGGAAAGAGCTGGCGGATATCACCGATAAAAGTCAGCTGGAGTGGCGAGAGGTCTTCCAGGATCTGCATCATCACGGGGTTTATCAAAGCGGGGAAGTGGTGGGGCTGGGCAATCTGGTCTGTGAGAAATGCCAGTTCACCCGGGCAATCTATACGCCTGAAACGCTGTCACGTTGTCCGGAATGCGGCAACGATCAGTTCCAGCGTCAGCCGTTTGAACCCTGATAGTGCGGCGTAGCTAAATGAAGCGGGCCACCCTGGGTGACCCGCCTGTTCGTCAGGTTTAGTGCAGGATTTTTGCGAGGAAATCTTTAGCGCGCTCAGACTGTGGATTATTAAAGAAGTCATCTTTGTTGGTGTCTTCGATAATTTTCCCTTCATCCATAAAGATCACGCGATTGGCAACCTTACGGGCGAAGCCCATCTCATGGGTCACCACCATCATCGTCATCCCTTCCTGTGCCAGTTCAACCATCACATCCAGCACTTCGTTGATCATTTCCGGATCCAGCGCGGAGGTGGGTTCATCAAACAGCATCGCGATAGGGTCCATGCAGAGCGCTCGCGCAATCGCCACACGCTGCTGCTGACCACCTGAGAGCTGGCCGGGAAACTTCTCAGCATGGGCGGAGAGACCCACTCGCTTCAGCAGCTTCAGCCCTTTATCGCGGGCTGCCGCTTTGTCGCGCTTCAGCACTTTCACCTGCGCCAGAACCAGGTTGTTGATAATGCTCAGATGCGGAAACAGCTCGAAGTGCTGGAACACCATCCCGACCTGGCTGCGAAGCTGCGCAAGATTAGTCTTTTTGTTATTCACCTCGGTGCCGTTCACCGCAATCACGCCCTGCTGAATCGGCTCAAGGCCGTTCACCGTTTTGATCAGCGTTGATTTACCGGAGCCGGACGGGCCGCATACCACCACCACTTCACCGGTTTTGACGTCGGTTGAGCAGTCGGTCAGCACCTGAAAGTGACCATACCACTTAGAAACATTTTTCAGGCTAATCATTTAAACCGTCCTTTTTCTTTTTAGATAGCTGACCAACAGCGATGCGCTCAGGCTGATAACGAAGTAGACCAGACCTGCAAACAGAACCATTTCAACCTGGGTGCCATCACGCTCACCAATGGTGGACGCGGTACGGAAGAAGTCCGCCAGGCTTAAGACATAAACCAGCGAGGTATCCTGGAACAGCACGATACCTTGCGTCAGTAACAGCGGAACCATGGCGCGAAACGCCTGTGGCAGGATGATCAGTCGCATTGCCTGCCACTGCGTCATGCCCAGCGCCAGAGCCGCACTGCCCTGTCCACGCGAGATACTGATGATGCCGGCGCGAATAATTTCAGAGTAGTACGCCGCTTCGAACAGCGAAAAGGCGACCATGGCTGAAATCAGTCGGATATCCGTTTTGGGCGACAGGCCCAGCACCTGCTGCAGAAAACTCGGCACGACCAGATAGAACCACAGCAGCACCATGACCAGCGGCACTGAGCGGAACAGGTTGACGTAAATTTTAGCGAACCAGCTGATAGGCTTAAACGTCGACAGGCGCATCACCGCCAGCAGAGTGCCCCACAGGATGCCGAAGACCACGGCGGTAATCGTGATCTTAAAGGTGATCACTAAGCCATTAAGCAGATAGGGCAGGCTGGGTGTAATCGAACTCCAGTCAAACTCGTACATTACTTGCCTCCCGCATTGCCTGGCAGCCGGACTTTGCGCTCGACCAGACTCATCAACAACATAATCACCAGGTTAATCGCAACGTAGGCCAGCGTAATGGCGGTAAAGGATTCATAGGCGTGGGCAGAATAGTCGAGCAGTTTGCCCGCCTGCGCCGCCATATCGACCAGACCAATGGTGGAGGCGATAGCGGAGTTCTTCACCAGGTTCAGCATTTCCGAGGTCATCGGCGGCACAATCACGCGATACGCATTCGGCAGCAGCACATAGCGATAGGTCTGCGGCAGGGTTAAGCCCATCGCCAGACCGGCATTCTTCTGTCCACTCGGCAGTGACTGAATCGCTGCGCGCACCTGCTCGCAGACGCGGGCGGCGGTAAACAGGCCAAGACAGATCATCGAGGAGAGGAAGAACTGAATGTTGGGATCCAGCTCAGACTTAAACCACATGCCAAGCTTTTCGCCCACCAGCTCGGGCGCCACCAGATACCAGAAGAAGAACTGGACGATCAGTGGGATGTTACGAAACAGTTCGACATAGCAGGTGCCAATGGTCGACAGCAGGCGATTAGGCACGGTGCGCAGAATGCCGAAAAATGAACCCACGCAGAAGGCGATAATCCAGGCGCAGCAGGAGACGGCAATTGTCACCTGAAAACCGGACCACAGCCAGCCGAGGTAGGTCGTGTTACCGAACGGGGCCTGTTCGAGGAATATGCCCCAGTTCCAATCGATACCCATAACGAGCTCCGGAAAAAAAGGGTAGCTAAGCTACCCTGAAGATTGATGAACGGCGTTTTATTTCCTGACTCAGGGGAACGACCCGTGTCAGTCTGTCTGTCCATGCCGCGGTTTCAGCAATCGAGAGGGCAGCCAGGCCGCCCTTGTTATACCCGTCGTCTTTCAGGCTGCATTTTTGTTGGCTACATTCACTCACCCGAATCACTTACCGGAGCAGGCTCATCGGGAGTCATTTTTCTGCTGCCTCAATGCAATCTGAAATCCATTGGGTATTTTTTTTGTTAATTCAGTGCTTTATCATTTGGTGTTTTGAACAGCGCTTTCATGTCATCAGAGAGCTCAAAGTTCATGTTCAGGTTCTTTGGTGGAATCGGCTGTTTGAACCAGGTGTCGAACCATTTTTCTGCCTGGCCAGAGGTCTGGGCTTTGGCAATGGTTTCATCCACCAGGGCTTTGAACTGCGGATCATCTTTACGCAGCATGCAGCCATAAGCCTCTTTTGACTGTGGCGTGCCCAGGATTTCCCAGTTGTCCGGCTTTTTGGCTTTGGCGCGTTCGCCTGCCAGCAGGGCATCATCCATCATAAAGGCCACGGCACGACCGGTTTCCAGCGTACGGAAGGAGTCACCGTGATCTTTTGCGCTGATGATGCGCAGATCCAGTTTCTGTTCGTCGTTGAGTTTGTGCAGCAGCACTTCAGAGGTGGTACCTGAGGTCACCACTACGGTTTTGCCTTTCAGGTCAGCGAAATCTTTGATCGGGCCATCTTTCTTCACCAGCAGACGGGTGCCGATAACAAAAATAGTGTCTGAGAAGGCGGCCTGTTTCTGGCGCTCAAGGTTATTGGTGGTCGAGCCACACTCATAATCGTAGGTGCCGTTTTGCAGCAGCGGAATACGGTTTTGTGAGGTGATCGGGATCATTTTGACCTGCAGATCAGGCTTGTTCAGCTTTGCTTTAATCGCTTCAACGATGGCGTTTGAGTAAGCCTGTGAGTAGCCGACGACTTTTTGCTGGTTGTCATAATAAGAAAAGGGAACTGATGATTCGCGATGCCCGACCACAATGACGCCATTGTCATTGATCTTCTTCAGGGTGCCGCTGAGATCTTCCGCCTGGGCCGCTCCCGCCGCTGCGCTGATCAGCAGAAGAGATAATGCCACTTTGCGTAGTTGCATGTTCCAACTCCTTCGTATGAAAAAGGCACAGGATATAACCTGCGCTGATTATGATGTTGTGTCTGTTTTCTGCTGCGTTTCTGCTCATTCTGCGGTTTAAACGGGCGCAGAAGAGTCATTAACATAGCGGATTGTTAACGCAATGAAACAAAAAAGTTTCTTTTTTGCGAGGTGATACGCACCAAAAAAAGGCAATTTTTTCACCCTGCGCGTTAATGGTGCAGCAGCGTCAATTGTTTTGGTGCAATCCGCCCGGCATCAGCGCCTGCAATCAGCCTGTTTGCGAAAAGCAGTGAAACATTTTGCAATCATCGTGCCAGAAAGAGGTTATGGGTTAGAAAGACAGCAGAGTGTGCGGCGTGGGGAGTGAAAAAAACCGGAGAGTCACCATGAAAAAGGCGAAGCACGTGCTTCGCCTTCAGTGAGCACAGGAGGGGAGGTTATCGACGACGGCGCAGGAGTGCTATCACCGCCGCCAGCAGCGTCAGTGACCACACTGGCCAGATGCCAGCCCGCGCATACGGGGTTTCTCCCTGCGTTGGCGTAACCTTGCTGGTCAGCACATCGCGGGTAAACTGCGGCAGCATGGCTTCCACATCACCACTGGCATTGACCACCGCCGTCACACCATTATTGGTGCTGCGCAACAGCGGACGTCCCAGTTCCAGCGCACGCATCCTCGCCATCTGGAAGTGCTGCCATGGGCCGATAGAGTGACCAAACCAGGCATCGTTCGAAACGGTCAACAGGAAGTTGGTGTCGGGATGGAAGTTGGCCCGCACCTGTTCACCCAGCACGATCTCATAACAGATGGCGCTGGTCAGGTTATAGCCCGCCACGCTGAGTTGCGGCTGGAGGTAGTTGCCACGACTGAATGCCGACATCGGCAGATCGAAGAACGGGGCCAGCGGACGCAGCAGATCGGCCAGCGGCACAAATTCGCCAAACGGCACCAGGTGATTCTTCTGGTAACGATTGCCGCTGAAGTAGTTGTACGGCGCTTTACCGCCCAGCACGATTACGGTGTTGTAATCGTGATATCGGTTCTGCTCCAGCCGGGAGTCCACAATGCCGGTGATCAGCGAACTGCCGCGCTCACGCAGTTCGTCATCCAGCGAACGCAGGAACGGCTGCTGATTACTCTCCAGATCGGTAATTGCCGATTCAGGCCAGATAATAATCGGCGCTTTGCCCATCAGCGGCTGACTCAGACCGTTGTAAATGCGCAGGGTAGTGAGAAGCTGCTGCGGATCCCACTTCATCGATTGCGGGATGTTTCCCTGCACCAGCGCCACCTCGACGGCCCGCTCGGGCATCGGCTGAACCCACTGGATGTAGCGCAACGGCCATGGCAATGCCAGCAGCAGCAGCGCTGCTACCAGACTTCTGACGTTGCGCTGTTGCAGGGCATAAGCCAGCAGGCCAGCCACCACCATCAGCAGGAAGGTCAGCGTCTCTACGCCCGCCAGTGGGGCCAGGCCTTTTAACGGGCCATCGATCTGGCTGTAACCAAACTGCAGCCACGGAAAGCCGGTCAGCACCCAGCCGCGCAGGAACTCGGTGATCTGCCACAATGCCGGTGCCGCCAGCGCCAGGCGCCACAGCGTCGTTCGCGGCCAGATGCGATTAAGTACGCCGGCAAACAGCGCCGGGTAGATCGCCAGATAAGCCGCCAGCAGCGCTACGATAAAGACATTGACCGGGCCAGGCATGCCGCCAAAGGTGGCGACACTGACATAAACCCAGTTGATGCCACTGCCGAACAGACCTAAACCCCAGACAAACCCAATGGCGCTGGCCTGCGGGCTGGAGCGGTTAAGAGTCAACAGCTGTAAGCCACACAGCGAGAGCAGTGCAGCGGGCCAGAAATCGTAGGGAGAAAAGGCGAGGGTGCCAAGTGCACCCGTTATTAAAGCCAGCAGCAGGCGAACCCGCTGACGCGGGTAGAGTGAGGCTAAAGCCATAGACTTATTCGTCTTCCAGTTGAGGTTGTGGCGAATTTTCCGGAATAGTCACGTGAACCTGGATGATGCGGCGGCTGTCAGCCATCGCCACCTTGAACTGGTAACCCTCAATCTCGATGCTTTCACCGCGAGCGGGCAGATGACCGAAGCCCTGCATCACCAGACCACCGATGGTGTCGACTTCATCGTCACTGAACTGGGTGCCAAACACCTCGTTGAAATCTTCAATGGCAGTCAGTGCACGCACGGTAAAGGTGTGACGGTTGAGCTGACGGATATCACGATCTTCTTCGTCGTCATACTCATCTTCAATTTCACCGACGATCAGCTCCAGGATGTCTTCAATGGTCACCAGACCGGAGACACCGCCAAACTCATCAATGACGATCGCCATGTGGTAACGCTGGGAGCGGAACTCTTTCAGCATCCGGTCGACACGCTTACTTTCAGGCACAACCACCGCAGGACGCAGCACTTTCTCAATGCTGAAAGGCTCAGATTCGCTGCTCATAAACGGCAGCAGATCTTTCGCCATCAGAATCCCTTCCACATGATCTTTATCTTCGCTGATCACCGGGAAACGAGAATGGGCGGATTCGATGATGACATCCAGACACTCTTCGAGGCTCTGATTACGTTTCAGGGTGATCATTTGCGAGCGCGGGATCATGATGTCACGCACGCGCTGCTCCGCAATATCCAGTACCCCTTCGAGCATGTCGCGGGTGTCCTGGTCAATCAGCTCTTTGTTATTCGAGTCGCGGATCAGCTCCAGTAGCTCATCACGGCTTTTTGGTTCACCGTGAAAGAGTTGGTTGATCAACAGGGAGAAAAATCCCTTTTTACTACTGGGTGCATCGCTGTTTTGAGAATGGTCGTCGCTCATGGCGGTTTTTAAAGATCTCTCTGGTGAGGAATGGGTGCTGTCAGTAACCTGTACTGACAGCAGGATTGACTGAATTCAGGATTCAGGCGTCTTCTTTCTCCGAAATGTACGGATCAGGATACCCAAGAGCAAGCATTATCTCGGTCTCCAGCCCTTCCATCTCGTCCGCTTCGTCGTCTTCAATATGGTCGTAACCCAGCAGATGCAGCGTGCCGTGTACCACCATATGTGCCCAGTGGGCTTCAGCGCTTTTACCCTGTTCAGCGGCTTCCTGCTCAACGACCTGGCGGCAGATGATCAGATCGCCCAGCAGCGGCAGCTCAATGCCCGGCGGTGCTTCAAACGGGAAAGAGAGGACGTTGGTCGGCTTGTCTTTGCCGCGATAAGTCAGATTAAGCTCATGACTCTCCGCTTCATCAACCAGACGCACCGTAACTTCGCTTTCCGGCTGAAAAGGGGTGACAGCCGCTGACAGCCAGCGATGAAACTGGCTTTCATCAGGCAGGTCAGCGGTGTTGTCACAGGCGACCTGCAGGTCGAGAATCACCTCGCTCATTTGCTCTCCTGCGTGGCGCTCTGTGCAGCCAGTGCTTCACGTTTACGCTCTTCGGCCTGCTGGTCACGACGGGTCTGATCGGCCGCTTCCCAGGCTTCATAGGCGGTGACAATGCGGGCAACTACCGGATGGCGCACCACATCTTCGCTGTGGAAGAAGTTGAAGCTGATCTCTTCAACGTCCGCCAGCACCTCAATGGCATGACGCAGGCCTGACTTGACGTGACGCGGCAGGTCAATCTGGGTAACGTCGCCGGTAATCACCGCTTTAGAGTTAAAGCCGATACGCGTCAGGAACATTTTCATCTGCTCGATGGTGGTGTTCTGGCTCTCATCAAGAATGATAAACGCATCGTTCAGGGTACGACCACGCATGTAGGCCAGCGGGGCGACTTCAATGACGTTGCGCTCCATCAGCTTTTCCACCCGCTCGAAGCCGAGCATTTCGAACAGCGCATCGTAGAGCGGACGCAGATAAGGGTCGACTTTCTGGCTCAGATCGCCTGGCAGAAAGCCCAGCTTTTCACCCGCTTCGACGGCAGGGCGGGTCAGCATGATGCGGCGAATCTCCTGACGCTCCAGCGCATCCACTGCCGCGGCTACCGCCAGATAGGTTTTACCGGTACCCGCCGGGCCGACACCAAAGGTGATATCGTGGTCGAGCACATTAGCGATGTACTGGGCCTGGTTTGGAGTGCGCGGCTTGATCACACCGCGTTTGGTCTTGATATTGACCGCTTTACCATACTCCGGCACGCTCTCAGCGGTTTGCTCCAGTACCCGGCTCTCTTTGATCGCCAGGTGAATCTGATCAGGCTCGATATCCGGGATGTCGCCACGCACAGGCGCGGTATCGACATAGAGGGTTTTCAGAATATCTGCTGCGGCATTCACGCAAAGTGGACGTCCTGACAGCTTAAAAACGTTGTCGCGACGATTGATCTCAATGCCCAGACGACGCTCAAGCTGTTTTACATTATCGTCGAAAGGCCCACACAGGCTCATCAGACGACGGTTATCAGCCGGTTCAAGGGCGATTTCACGAGTTTCGATATTCAAACGAATCCTTTGGGTCACTCAGGGCCAGTTATGGGATGTGTCTGACGCACCGTTAAGCTTAACCGGATGCACCATAACGAAATTATTTATGCCGTAACGCCTGGGCGCAAGCTTATGGAGAGATATTTGGGCGACACTTTCAGAAAGCAAGTGGTGCAAAGTGAAATTGGCGGCAACGCGATGCGCGCTGCCGCACAGTAAAGCAGGCATCACGGCTGGAACAGACTCACGCCGATTTCATTTTCTTTACGGGTACGGGCGATCACGGACGCCGGGCTTTCCGCCATGCGCAGCCCCATCTCTTCTTCAGTACGCACCAGTTTGCCGCGCAGCGAGTTGGTGTAGACATCAACAATCTCAACATCCACAAAGCGGCCGATCATTTCAGGCGAGCCTTCGAAATTCACCACGCGGTTATTTTCGGTGCGGCCAGAGACTTCCATCACGTTCTTGCGGGAGATGCCTTCCACCAGAATACGCTGCACTGTCCCCACCATGCGGCGACTGATCGCCTGCGCCTGCTGGTTAATGCGGTCCTGCAGGATCCACAGACGCTGCTTTTTCTCCTCTTCGCTGACATCATCCGGCAGGTCAGCGGCGGGCGTGCCGGGACGGGCAGAGTAGATAAAGCTGAAGCTGACGTCGAAATTGATCTCGGCGATAAGCTTCATGGTCTGCTCGAAATCCTGCTGAGTTTCACCGGGGAAACCAATGATGAAGTCAGAGCTGATCTCAATATCCGGGCGCGCCGCGCGCAGCTTGCGGATAATCGCCTTATACTCCAGCGCGGTATGAGCACGCTTCATCAGCGTCAGAATACGGTCTGATCCACTCTGAACCGGCAGGTGCAGGAAGCTCACCAGTTCCGGCGTATCGCGGTAGACCTCAATGATGTCATCGGTGAACTCAATCGGGTGGCTGGTGGTGAAGCGAATGCGGTCGATACCGTCGATGGCGGCGACCAGGCGCAGCAGCTCAGCGAAGGTACAGATTTCACCATCAAAGGTGGCACCACGATAGGCGTTAACGTTCTGGCCAAGCAGGTTAACTTCACGCACGCCCTGCGCTGCCAGCTGAGCGATCTCCAGCAGAATGTCATCGCTCGGACGGCTCACTTCCTCGCCACGGGTGTAAGGCACCACGCAGAAAGTACAATATTTGTTGCAGCCTTCCATGATGGAGACAAAGGCAGTCGGGCCGTCTGCGCGCGGTTCCGGCAGGCGATCAAATTTCTCGATTTCCGGGAAGCTGATGTCGACCACCGGGCTTTTGGTGCCGCGCACGGTGTTGATCATCTCTGGCAGGCGGTGCAGTGTCTGCGGACCAAAAACGATATCCACGCAGGGCGCACGCTGGCGGATATGATCCCCTTCCTGCGACGCCACGCAGCCGCCCACGCCGATAATCACATCCGGGTTGCGCTCTTTGAGTTTTCTCCAGCGTCCCAGCAGGTGGAATACTTTCTCCTGCGCTTTCTCGCGAATAGAACAGGTGTTAAGCAGCAGAATATCCGCCTCTTCAGGAACCTCGGTCAGCGTATAGCCGTGCGAACTGTTCAGCAGATCAGACATCTTGGATGAATCATACTCATTCATCTGACATCCCCAGGTTTTGATATGCAGTTTTTTTGTCATCGCGCTAACCATTGATTCAGTGCAGTGAAGTGCGGGGCGCGTATTGTAATGCTTTGATGCTGTTGTGACCAGCCTCAGGGCTTTTCTGCCAGCAATCCGGTTTTCCGGTACACTTTGCTTTATTCAGACCCGTGTTGCGCAGGCTGGCGGGAATAAGAGAGGGACATAAGCAATGCAGGATAATCAGTTTGATGTAGTGATTGTTGGCGGTGGCATGGTCGGTGCGGCGCTGGCCTGTGGACTGACGCAGCAACATTTTCGCGTTGCGGTCATTGAGCGTGCCGAACCCGCGCCTTTTGATGCCGACAGCGATCCCGATCTGCGAATTTCGGCGATTGGCTCATCCTCGGTTGGGTTGCTGAAGCAGCTTAACGTCTGGCCACGGGTAGAGGCGATGCGCAGCGCCCCCTATCGCAGGCTGGAAACCTGGGAGTGGCAGACGGCGCAGGTGAGTTTTGATGCGGCCTCGCTGGGGCTGCCCGAGCTGGGCTTTATGGTCGAGAACAGCGTGCTTCAGCGGGCGTTATGGGAGGAGATGCAGTCGCTGGGCGTGACCTGCTATTGCCCGGCCACACTGGAGAACCTGCAGCCAGAAAATGGCGGCTGGCGCATCGACCTCAACGACGGCGTTGCCTTACACGCCCGCCTGGTGGTTGGGGCTGATGGCGCGAACTCTCAGGTGCGACAGATGGCCGGGATTGGTATTCATGGCTGGAGCTATGCGCAATCCTGTTTACTGATCAGCGTGACCTGCGAACATCCGGCAGGCGATGCGACCTGGCAGCACTTTACGCCTCAGGGACCGCGCGCCTTTTTACCGCTGTATGGCAACCGGGCCTCGCTGGTCTGGTATGACGCGCCCGCAAGAGTCCGCCAGCTACAGGCGATGCCGATGGCCCAGCTGGAAAAAGAGATAGCCAGCCACTTCCCGGCCCGTCTGGGACGTTTTAAAGCCCACGTGGCGGGCGGCTTCCCGCTGGTACGGCGTCACGCTTCACGGTATGTCCTGCCAGGACTGGCGCTGGTCGGTGATGCCGCGCATACCATTAATCCGCTGGCCGGGCAGGGCGTGAATCTGGGCTATCGCGATATTGATGCATTGATTAATGTGCTGGTCAGCGCACGCGGTGCGGCGGAGGATTGGGCATCCGAGCGCGTATTGCAGCGCTATCACCGGCAACGTCGTAAAGACAATATGCTGATGCAGGGCGGTATGGATCTGTTCTATTTTGCCTTCAGCAATCAGCTGGCACCGCTGCGGTTTGCACGTAATCTCGGATTGATTGCCGCCGAACATTCCGGGGTACTGAAGCGGCAGTTATTGCGCTACGCGCTGGGATTATAGCAGATTGCGCATGTCGGCTCGCCGCACGGCGGGCCTGCAATCAGGAAGGGGAACGACAAAAACAACAAAGCCCGCTAAAGCGGGCCAGGTTGTGCAATTTGGCTGGGGTGCAGGGATTCGAACCCCGGAATGCTGGTATCAGAAACCAGTGCCTTACCGCTTGGCGACACCCCAATAATGGTGTTTTTCAAATTGTCTTTTGTATGGCTGGGGTGCAGGGATTCGAACCCCGGAATGCTGGTATCAGAAACCAGTGCCTTACCGCTTGGCGACACCCCAATTATATGGTGGCTACGACGGGAATCGAACCTGTGACCCCAGCATTATGAGTGCTGTGCTCTAACCAGCTGAGCTACGTAGCCAAATTGTACTGCATTTCAATGATGGCTGGGATACCTGGATTCGAACCAGGGAATGCCGGTATCAAAAACCGGTGCCTTACCGCTTGGCGATATCCCATTCGTCCGTTCTCAGCCTCGAGAATCATCGAAATTGGCTGGGATACCTGGATTCGAACCAGGGAATGCCGGTATCAAAAACCGGTGCCTTACCGCTTGGCGATATCCCATCCACGCTGCCGAATAATGAAATGGTGCGGGAGGCGAGACTTGAACTCGCACACCTTGCGGCGCCAGAACCTAAATCTGGTGCGTCTACCAATTTCGCCACTCCCGCAAAAAAAGATGGTGGCTACGACGGGAATCGAACCTGTGACCCCAGCATTATGAGTGCTGTGCTCTAACCAGCTGAGCTACGTAGCCATCTTTTTTTCGCGTTACCTTCATCGGCGTTGCGGGGCGCATTATGCGGAGTTGACCAGACAGCGTCAACAATTTTTTTACCGTTTTTTGCCAGATAATCGCTGTTTGACTGGCTTATAACCAGCCTGGATGTTTATTCGGCAATTTTTCAGTGAATACAACGCTAATCGTAAAAAAAATGGGCCACAACGGGCCCATTCTGGTTGCTTTCTGCCGGCTTATTTATAGGCTGACTGATGCACACCCACGGCACGACCAGAGGGATCGTCCATGTTTTTAAACGCTTCATCCCATTCAATCGCTTTGGCAGAAGAACAGGCGACCGATGGACCGCCAGGCACACACTCTGCCGCGCTCGCCAACGGGAACAGCTCTTCAAAGATCTCACGATAGAGATAGGCTTCTTTCGAACCCGGCGTGTTGAACGGGAAGCGGAAGTGAGCGGTAGCCAGCTGCTGATCGCTGATTTGCTTCGCAGCCACTTCTTTCAGTGAGTCGATCCAGCTGTAACCTACGCCATCCGAGAACTGCTCTTTCTGACGCCACGCCACGCTCTCCGGCAGGTAAGAGGAGAAACATTCACGCAGAATGTGCTTCTCCATTTTACCGTTGCTGCCACACATTTTATCGGCCGGGTTGATTCGCATCGCCACATCCAGGAATTTTTTATCCAGGAACGGTACGCGGGCTTCAACGCCCCAGGCGGACATCGCTTTGTTGGCACGGGCGCAGTCGAACATATGCAGCGCCTGCAGTTTACGTACGTTTTCTTCGTGGAACTCTTTGGCGTTTGGCGCTTTATGGAAATAGAGATAGCCGCCGAAGACTTCATCTGCGCCTTCGCCCGACAGCACCATCTTAATGCCCATCGCTTTAATTTTACGTGACATTAAGTACATTGGCGTAGAGGCACGAATGGTGGTGACGTCATAGGTTTCAATGTGATAAATCACATCGCGAATGGCATCCAGACCTTCCTGCACGGTGAAATGAATTTCATGGTGTACGGTGCCCAGATGCTCCGCCACCGATTTCGCCGCTTTTAAGTCGGGTGAACCTTCCAGCCCTACCGCGAAGGAGTGCAGCTGTGGCCACCACGCATCACTTTTATCCTGATCTTCAACCCGCTTCGCCGCGTAACGCTTTGTCACGGCTGAAATGATGGAAGAGTCCAGACCGCCTGACAGCAGCACGCCGTAAGGCACATCTGACATCAGGTGGCTTTTCACGGACTCTTCCAGCGCATGTTTCAGGCCAGCGGCGTCGGTGGTGTTGTGCTCAACGTTTTTATATTCCATCCAGTCGCGCTGCCAGTAACGGCGGATCTCGCCATCGGTGCTGGAGAGGTAGCTTCCCGGCGGGAACTCTTTGATTGAACGGCAGGCTGGCACCAGCGCTTTCATTTCTGAAGCAACAAACAGGTTGCCATGCTCATCGTTACCCATATAGAGCGGGATGATGCCGATGTGGTCGCGACCAATCAGGTACGTTTTTTTAACGGTGTCATAGAGGATAAAGGCGAACATGCCTTCCAGCTCATCGAGGAAATCGACACCTTTCTCCTGATAGAGCGCCAGAATCACTTCACAGTCAGAACCGGTCTGAAACGCGTAGCGATCGCTGAGTTCAGCGCGCAGTGCCTGATGGTTATAAATTTCGCCGTTAACTGCCAGTACGTGGGTGTGATCGGCGTTGTACAGCGGCTGTGCGCCATTGTTAACGTCAACAATTGAGAGACGTTCATGCGCCAGAATAGCATGGTCATCGGCATAGACGCCTGACCAGTCCGGGCCGCGATGACGCATTAAGCGTGAACATTCCAGCGCTTTTTTGCGCAGCTCAACAGGATCGGTTTTCAGATCCAGCACACCAAAAATTGAACACATAACTGACTCCTGAGCTCACCTTACGGCGATGTTATCTTTTGCGTTTGTCCGGCAGCCTGATGCTGCGTGATACATAAGAAAATGCGCTATTTGGTGCATTCAATGCAAGAGGAATCGTGATTTACTGATAAAAAGATTGCTTGCATGGCAATAAAATTGAATAAACGATAATTTTAATGCCGTTTCGTTGATGGATCAGCAATAAAATAGCTTTTGTGAGCAGAAATCAGGCAGTAAAAGTGGGATATATAGCGCAAAAAGAGGTGACGCATCACAGATTAGCCGGATGCGTCATAAGAGAAATGAATCAGAACAGGTCGATATCGGCCACAGAAGGGTAGATCCAGTCCGGACGGAACGGCATGGCATCGATATCACTCAGCGTCGAGACGCCGGAGAGCACCAGCACCGTCTCCAGACCCGCCTGAAAACCGGCCAGAATATCGGTTCGCAGATTGTCACCGACAATCACGGTCTCTTCCGAGTGGGCCTGCATTTTGTTCAGCGCGGCGCGCATGATGTAGGGGCTGGGCTTGCCGACCACAAACGGGCGACGGCCTGATATCTTCTCAATACCCGCACAGAGTGCGCCACAGGCAGGAATAAAACCGCGCGCATGGGTATCCGGGTTGGTGGCAATAAAACGAGCGCCATTAGCCACAAAGAAGGCCGCTTTATGCATCATGTCCCAGTTAAACGAGCGCGTCTCTCCGACAATGACAAAATCGGGATTCACATCGGTAATGGTAAAGCCCGCTTTGTAGAGTTCATGAATCAGTGCGCCCTCACCAATTACATACGCCTTTTTGCCCTCCTGACGGCGCAGGAAGTCGGCGGTTGCCATTGCGGAGGTATAGAAAACGGAATCGGGAACCTCGACACCGGCCGAGGCAAAACGGTTGGCCAGATCCTGCTCGGTTTGCGAGGGATAGTTCGTCAGCACCACCAGCGGCATCTCTTTGGCCAGAATGCGCTGTAAAAACTCCTGTGCGCCGGGAACGGCCGTGTTGTCGTGCATCAGCACGCCATCGATATCACAAATTACGCTTTTAATGGTCATAGTCAGATCCGATGTGGCCCGCCACAGCAGCGGGTTAGCTTAGAGCCTATCCCATTAGGCTATTTAATTTGTCATTCTGAACCTGGGCAGTGCTCACAATCCTCACGTACTACGTGTACGCTCCGGTTGTTCCGCGCTGTCCGTGTCCAGACTGCCTGCACCAATTACGCCTACTGGGATAGGCTCTTAGTCTTCCAGAAGATGTTGCAGCAGAATGCCGTTAAGCATGGCACGTTTAGCGAGCGCAAAGGCGCCAATAGCGGAACGATGATCCAGGGTGGAACGCACGACCGGCAGATTTTTACGGAAGGCCTCTAATGCCTGAGTATTAATGCAGCCCTCAATCGCGGGCAGCAGCACTTTTTCTGCTTCAGTGATCTCACCCGCCAGCACCACTTTTTGCGGATTAAACAGGTTGATCGCAATCGCAATAGCTTTGCCAAGATAACGGCCAACGTGCTCAACCACTTCGCAGGCCAGTGCATCACCCTGATTGGCCGCTTTGCAGATGTGGGATATCTGGCACGCCTCCAGCGTCAGTACGCTGGGATAGCCCTGATTCAGCAGATGGCGTACCCGATTTTCAATGGCGCCGTTGGCGGCAATGGTTTCAAGGCAGCCAAAGTTGCCGCAGTGACAGCGCTCGCCAAGCGGATCGACCTGAATATGGCCGATCTCGCCAACGTTGCCGTTGCTGCCGAGAAAAATATGGCCGTTGGCAATAATGCCGGCGCCCGTGCCACGGTGTAAACGCACCAGAATTGAGTCAGCACAGTCGCGGCTTGCACCGAAATAGTGCTCAGCCAGCGCCAGGCTGCGAATATCATGACCCACAAAACTGGTAACGTTAAAACGTTTTTTCAGACTGGCGACCAGCGGCCAGCGGCTGACAGAGATGTGTGGCATATAGCGGATCACGCCGTTAATCGGATCGACCAGCCCTGGCAGGATCACTGAAATCGCGATCAGCTCGCGAATTTTACGATGGTGCTGCTCAATGAAGCTGCTGATGGCGTTAAACAGCGCATGTTCCAGCGTCTCCTGGGTGCGTTCCGGCAGCGCATAATCTTCCTGCGCCAGCGATTTACCGCTGAGGTCAAACAGAGTCAGGGTGGCGTCGTTGCGTCCGAGGCGGACGCCGATGGTATGGAAATGGCGGGTTTCAGTGATAATGGAGATGGCGCGGCGACCACCGGTAGACGCCTGCTGGTCTACCTCTTTGATCAGGCCGCGCTCAATCAACTGACGGGTAATTTTGGTGACGCTGGCGGGCGCGAGCTGGCTAAGTTCGGCAATCTGAATGCGCGATATCGGCCCCTGTTGATCAATCAGCCGGTAAACCGCTGCGCTATTGAGTTGCTTAACAAGATCGACATTTCCTATTTGTGACTGGCCGCCAGTGGTCATTCAGTGCTTACTCGCTCAGGACGTCGTCTCCGTTGACAAACGTCTTTATGATTTTAAAGTCGCGCGTAAACACAGTCAGGTTCGCGATTTTTCCTGCTTCGATCGAGCCTGACTGCCTTTCCACGCCCATCGCCCGTGCCGGGTAGAGTGTTGCCATGCGCAACGCTTCGTCCAGTGCGATCCCTGCATGCTCAACGCTGTTTTGTACCGCTTCAATCATCGTCAGGGCAGAACCACTTAATGTGCCGTTTTCGTCGACACAGAGCCCATCGCGATAATAGATTGTTTTGCCTGCAAAAATAAACTCGCTTATGTCCGCGCCAGCCGGTGCAGTGGCATCCGTGACCAGCACCAGTTTGTCGCCTTTGATGCGTTTTGCATTGCGCACGTTAGCGTAATGTACATGTAAACCGTCCGCAATAATGCCGCAGTATACATCAGGCGAATCAAACAGCGCACCGATAAGCCCGGGTTCACGTCCCGCAAAAGTGGGCATGGCGTTGTAGAGGTGCGTCGCGAAACTCACACCAGCAGAAAAGCCCGCTTTAGCTTCTTCATAGGTCGCATTCGAGTGACCGGCTGAGACAATAATCCCGGCATCAGTCAATTGACGAATCACATCGCTACCCGCATTTTCAGGGGCAAGCGTGACTTTGGTGATGACGTCCGCGTTGTCGCACAGGTACTGCACCATTGCCGCATCCGGCAGGCGAATCAGCGCCGGATCGTGGGTGCCTTTTTTCGCTTTGCTCAGCCAGGGCCCTTCCAGATGCAGACCCAGCGCCTGATTCTGATGTTTCTGCAGGTAAGCGCGCATGGTTTCAATCGCCCGTTTCATCAGGGCGTCGCTGCTGGTGATAAGCGTCGGTAAAAAGCTGGTGCAGCCAGACTTTTCATTGGCGCGCTGCATCGTTTCCAGCGTTTCAATGCTGAGCGCCTCAAGGCTGTCATTGAACTGCACGCCACCGCAGCCATTGAGCTGGAGATCGATAAAGCCTGGCGCAATATTTGCCCCTGCCATATCCCGCTGCTCAATATCCGCCGGGAGTGCTTCACGCGGACAGACGCGCGCTATACGCCCATCGGCAACTACCACCGCGTGATTATCCAGAACCTCATGGCCACTGTAGATTCGACCGTTAACTAATGCGTACATCTCTCTTCTCCCGTCCTGGCCTGCTGTCACTCAGCGTAACAGCAGGGCATGACAATGTTCTGTTACACGCCTTTCATATTTTCCGCTTCCATTTCGCGGAAATATTTCACGGTTTTCACTTTCAGTTCCATGGTGGCCGGCTCATCGCACACTACCACCGATTTCGCGTGCAGCTGCAGGCAGCTGATGGTCCACATATGATTAACGTTGCCTTCAACCGCCGCCTGTAATGCCTGCGCTTTAACATGGCCGGTAACCAGAATCATCACTTCCTCTGCATCCAGCAGCGTACCGACGCCGACCGTCAGCGCATATTTAGGCACCTGATCAACGTCACCGTTAAAGAAGCGGGAGTTCGCCACGCGGGTGTCATGGGTCAGGGTTTTAATGCGGGTACGGGAAGCGAGAGAGGAAGCCGGTTCGTTAAAGGCGATATGACCGTCGTTGCCAACGCCGCCCATGAACAGGTGAATTTTACCCAGCGCGCGAATTTTCTCTTCGTACTGACGACATTCTGCGTCAATATCGGGGGCATTACCATTCAGCAGGTTGATATTTTCCGGTTGAATATCAACGTGATCGAAGAAATTTCGATACATGAAGCTGTGATAGCTCTCAGGATGCTCTTTTGGCAGGCCAACATATTCATCCATATTGAATGTCACGACGTTTTTAAAACTGACCTGGCCCGCTTTGTGCATATCAATCAGGTGTTTGTACGCTTCCAGTGGCGTACCGCCGGTTGGCAGACCCAGGACAAAAGGTTTATCCGCCGTCGGGTTAAACGCATTGATACGATTAACAATATGTCGGGCGGCCCATTTTCCCACCTGGGTTGGTGTCGCTAAAGGAATCAGTCTCATGTTTCACCTCAATTGAAAATAGAAAGGGGATGGCTAAGCCGTTGCGTGAGTCACCAATCTGAACAGATGATTCATTGTCGCCACGGGCGGCGCATAATTCAATATTTCGGATCATAAAATAAGTTTACGGTCATAGCCAGATGTTGCCGTATGAAACGATGTTTTTTAGTGATAAAAATCACATTTACCAGGCTTTTAATTTGCGAGGCGAATTAATTTATCATTACACTTCGCTGCGTGATATGAAGTGTATTAACGATCTTTGCAGCTGACATAACAACATTAAGCAGCGCAAAGCGACAAGTCAGGCTCATAGGGGGAAGGGGATATGTTAGGTTACTTACAAAAGGTGGGGCGCGCACTGATGGTGCCGGTAGCAACCCTGCCAGCAGCAGCGATATTAATGGGCGTGGGCTACTGGATCGATCCAGACAGCTGGGGCGCAGGTAATGCGCTGGCGGCGTTACTGATCAAATCTGGTGCTGCCATCATTGAAAACATGTCAGTGCTGTTTGCGATTGGTGTCGCGTATGGCATGTCGAAAGATAAAGATGGTGCGGCAGCCCTGACCGGCTTTGTGGGATTTCTGGTAGTCACCACGCTCTGCTCACCGGCCGCGGTGGCGATGATACAGAAGATGCCGGTTGACCAGGTACCTGTGGCGTTTGGCAAAATTAATAACCAGTTTGTCGGTATTCTGGTCGGTATCCTGTCGGCGGAGGTCTATAACCGCTTCAGCCACGTCGAGCTGCCGAAAGCACTCTCCTTCTTCAGCGGACGGCGACTGGTGCCGATACTGGTCTCGTTCCTGATGATCCTGGTCGCCTTTATCCTGATGTATATCTGGCCGGTTATCTTTAACGGTCTGGTGGGCTTTGGTGAACATATCCAGAAGCTCGGCTCTGCCGGTGCCGGTATCTACGCCTTCTTTAACCGCCTGCTGATTCCGGTCGGTCTGCATCACGCCCTGAACTCGGTGTTCTGGTTCGATGTTGCGGGCATTAATGACATTCCTAAATTCCTTGGCGGTGCACAGTCACTGGCTGATGGCTCGGCAACAGTCGGCATCACCGGTCGTTATCAGGCGGGCTTCTTCCCGATCATGATGTTTGGTCTGCCGGGTGCTGCGCTGGCTATCTACCACTGTGCGCGTCCTGAGAACCGCGTCAAAGTGGGTAGTATCATGCTGGCCGCGGCGTTTGCTGCCTTCTTTACGGGTATTACCGAACCGCTGGAGTTCTCCTTCATGTTCGTGGCACCCGTGCTTTATCTGATCCACGCCGTCCTGACCGGTATTTCTGTCTTCATCGCTGCCAGCATGCACTGGATTGCCGGATTTGGTTTCAGCGCCGGGCTGGTGGATATGGTGCTGTCGACCCGTAATCCGCTGGCGACACACTGGTACATGCTGATCCCGCAGGGTCTGGTCTTCTTCGTTATCTATTATGTGGTGTTCCGCTTTACCATCAAAAAATTCAACCTGATGACGCCGGGCCGCGAGCTGGCGGTTGATGGTGATGAAACTGATGGTTATGACGTTAACGTTGATAAAACGGATAGCGGTGAAAGTGCCACAGAGTCACTGGCGCGCCGCTACATTGGGGCGATTGGTGGTTCAGCTAACTTAACCAGCATCGATGCCTGTATCACCCGTTTGCGTCTTAACGTGAATGACTCGGCGCAGGTGAATGAGGCGGTTGCTAAGCGTCTTGGCGCGTCCGGCGTAATCCGTCTTAACAAACAGAGCGTGCAGATCATCGTGGGTACCCAGGCAGAAAGCATCGCCTCGGCCATGAAAAAAGTGCTGACCAAAGGTCCGGTCGCTGCAGCGGCTACCAGCAGTGCGCCGGCCGAGCCGGATGTTAAACCGCAGGCGGTGCTGAACAGTGAGAAGCAGGTCATCGCCACGCTGCTGGCGCCGGTCAGCGGTGAAGTCGTGGCGCTGGATGATGTGCCGGATGAAGCCTTTGCCAGCAAAGCGGTGGGCGACGGTCTGGCGATCAAGCCCAGCGACAAATGGGTAGTGGCACCGATTGCCGGTACGCTGGTGAAAATCTTTAACACCAATCATGCCTTCTGTCTGGAAACCGACAATGGCGTGGAGATTGTGGTGCACATGGGGCTGGATACCGTGGCGCTGGAAGGTAAAGGCTTTACCCGTCTGGTTGAAGAGGGGGCCAGCGTGGTCGCCGGTCAGCGAGTACTGGAGATGGACCTTGAATTCCTTAACGCCAATGCCCGCTCAATGGTGAGTCCGGTCGTGGTCAGCAACAGCGACGATTTCGCCGGTCTGACTTTACTGGCACAGGGTCAGGTAATAGCAGGGGAAACCCCGCTGTATGAAGTGAAAGGCTAATCCCCGCAACAGAACCCCACAGGCAGGAAGCGATTCCTGCCTTTTTTGTTTTAAAGGCTTAACAAACGGTTGTTTCCCTCAGACGCTTTGTGGATCATACTCCGTTACTTCGTGGTACAAATCACCCGTTATTCGTATTGAGGATTTTTGAGATGAGTGAGGCTGAAGCCCGCCCAACTAACTTTATTCGTCAGATCATTGACGAAGATTTGGCGAGCGGTAAGCACAGCAGCGTGCATACCCGTTTTCCGCCGGAGCCCAATGGCTATCTGCATATTGGTCATGCGAAATCGATCTGTCTGAATTTTGGCATCGCCCAGGACTATCAGGGGCAATGCAACCTGCGTTTCGACGATACCAATCCGGTTAAAGAGGATATGGAATTCGTTGAATCCATCAAGCGTGACGTTCAGTGGCTGGGTTTTGAGTGGAGCGGTGAGGTCTGTTACTCATCAAACTATTTCGATCAGCTCTACAACTATGCCATCGAGCTGATTTCCAAAGGACTGGCCTACGTTGATGAACTGAGTCCGGATGAGATTCGTGAATATCGCGGCACCCTGAAAGAGCCGGGTAAAAACAGCCCTTATCGCGATCGCAGCGTGGAAGAGAATCTGGCGCTGTTTGAGAAGATGCGAAACGGTGAGTTTGCCGAAGGCACCGCCTGTCTGCGCGCCAAAATCGACATGGCCTCTAATTTCATCGTGATGCGCGATCCGGTGCTTTACCGCATCAAGTTCGCGGAACACCACCAGACCGGCAATAAGTGGTGCATCTACCCGATGTATGACTTTACCCACTGTATCTCCGATGCGCTGGAAGGCATTACGCACTCGCTCTGTACGCTGGAGTTCCAGGACAACCGCCGTCTCTATGACTGGGTGCTGGACAACATCACTATTCCGGTTCATCCGCGTCAGTATGAATTCTCGCGCCTGAATCTGGAGTATGCGGTGATGTCGAAACGTAAACTCACTCAGCTGGTGACCGAGAAGCACGTAGAAGGGTGGGACGATCCGCGCATGCTGACCGTTTCAGGTCTGCGTCGCCGTGGTTACACCGCCGCTTCTATCCGTGAGTTCTGTCGTCGTATTGGCGTGACCAAGCAGGATAACATCGTGGAGATGGCTTCGCTGGAGTCCTGTATCCGTGATGATCTTAACGAGAATGCGCCCCGCGCCATGGCGGTTTTAGATCCGCTTAAAGTGGTGATCGAAAACCTGCCAGCAGGCCATAGCGAAATCGTCACCATGCCAAATCATCCGGGTAAACCGGAGATGGGCACGCGTGAAGTGCCGTTCAGCCGCGAGATCTGGATCGATCGCGCAGATTTCCGTGAAGAGGCGAACAAACAATATAAGCGTCTGGTGCTGGGCAAAGAAGTCCGCCTGCGTAACGCCTACGTGATTCGTGCTGAGCGGGTCGCCAAAGATGAAGCGGGCAACATTACCTGCATCTACTGCACCAGCGATGTTGATACGCTGAGCAAAGATCCAGCCGATGGCCGCAAAGTCAAAGGCGTGATTCACTGGGTTTCTGCGGATCACGCGCAGCCAGCTGAGTTCCGTCTGTATGATCGTCTGTTCAGTGTGCCAAATCCGGCTGCTGCAGAGGATTTCCTGGCGGTCATTAATCCTGAGTCACTGACCATCAAAAACGGCTTTGTTGAACCCAGCCTGCGCGATGTGGAACCGACAACACCGTTTCAGTTTGAACGTGAAGGTTATTTCTGCGCCGACAGCGTTTACTCGAAACCGACGCAACTGGTGTTTAACCGCACCGTCGGTCTTCGTGATACCTGGACCAAAACGGGCGAATAAATTTTTTGAGGCTGACCTCATAAAATGACAAAAGGGCGATTTATCGCCCTTTTTTATTGCCCCGATTTTTACCATCGCCGACGTTTATTCTGCACTAACCACAACCGGTTCAATACCGCCTTGTGGGAGTAATCTGAGTTTAAAAAAATTAATCAATTTCAGGATGTGAATTGTCAGCTTTCAGGTAGGCTATCCGCTCTCAGAGGTTGCAAAGCGGGTTACAGAAGGAAAAAAAATGACAGTTCTCGCCCAGGAAGCCAAACACAGTGTCGTCGTTTTACATCAGCTCATTGAACGTATTTTTAATCAGCCAGCCGGTTCTGACGACAGTTTCCAGCTGCTGATGTCCTATTTTCATCCTGAATTTCGCATGGTGACCCCAAAGGGCAAAGAGTACAATCTGAACGAGGTCGAGGATCTTTTCCAGCAGTTACAAGGGCAGCGGGAAGGGATGCGCATTGCCACCTGTGAACATGTCATTCTCTCTCATCATGAAAAAGAGATCGTCGTACAGTATCGCGAAATGCAGATGATGAACGGCAATAACCAGAGCCGCATTTCGCTGGCCATTCTGGATTGCAGCAGCTCCATTCCACGCTGGCGCTATCTGCAGGAGACGCTGGTCGCCTGAGGTGAGGGCAGAAAACAGACGAAAAAAAACCGGTGAATTCACCGGTTTTTTTATTTCAGGCCGCGCCAGCGTTACTGGTCGTGCAGCGTTTCGTCTTCACGGCAATCGCCCAGCGTACAGTGTCCATAGAGATAGAGGCTGTGGTTGGTCAGCTTGATGCCATGGCGGGTCGCGATTTCACGCTGACGCGTTTCAATCGATTCGTCGCTGAACTCGATAACCTTGCCGCAATCCAGGCAGATCAGGTGATCGTGGTGATGCTGCTGCGTCAGTTCGAAGACAGACTTGCCGCCTTCAAAGTTGTGACGAGTCACAATACCGGCATCATCAAACTGGTTCAGAACACGGTAAACGGTCGCCAGGCCAATCTCTTCGCCAATGTCGATCAGGCGTTTATACAAATCTTCCGCACTGACGTGATGGCACTCAGGTTCCTGAAGCACTTCCAGAATTTTCAGTCTGGGCAGCGTTACTTTCAGGCCAGCCTTCTTTAATGCGGTGTTGTTGTCAGTCATGCGGATTTTGTCCTGTTACTAATATTCACTTTTGTGGCTTATCGCCTTGAATGTCGATCTGTGCTCATTCTCATTTGCGTCTCATTATAGAACTGAAGCGATGAAATGAAAACCAGAGGGCGTGTCTGAATCATCATGGGCTATTGGGGATTCGTCACCGGGCCGGGGAAGATTCTGACAGAGGTCTGTTAGCACATCACTTAGTCTTGCCGCCTGAGAAAATAAGCGGAAGATCGATGCGGGTATTCTACAGATTAAACGGAGAAAGTTAAAAAAATGTGGCTATTATTTCTATAGGCATTTTCATTGCCTCAATGTGAGCTGGCGCTCACATTGAGTCGGGCAGGATCAGGCTTCGATGATCTCTTTCAGCTGCAGTTCATCAAAAATCTGCTTAACCCACTGCTCCACACGCTGGCTGGTCAGCTCAGGCTGGCGATCTTCGTCAATGGCCAGGCCCAGGAAGTGGGTATCATCGGCCAGGCCTTTCGAGGCTTCAAAGTGATAGCCTTCAGTTGGCCAGTGTCCGACAATCACGGCACCGTGCGGTTCGATAATGTCGCGAATCGTGCCCATGGCATCACAGAAATACTCTGCGTAATCTTCCTGGTCGCCACAGCCAAACAGCGCAACCAGCTTGCCGTTAAAATCGATCTCTTCCAGCGTCGGGAAAAAGTCATCCCAGTCGCACTGCGCTTCGCCGTAGTACCAGGTCGGAATACCCAGCAGCAGGATATCGAACGCTTCCAGATCTTCTTTTGTGCTTTTTGCGATGTCATGGACTTCTGCAACATCTGTACCCAGCTGTTTCTGGATCATTTTTGCAATGTTTTCGGTATTGCCGGTATCGCTGCCGAAGAAGATGCCTACGAGTGCCATGAGTAAAATAACCTCTTAAATCCTGATGATGAGATGTGTGCCGCAGCACATTTCAGCGAATAATAGCAGACGAGAGAAAACCGGTGAACGGTTAAAGCCCCGACATTTGCTCCTGCGTGCGATTTGCCCGCATTAATCCAGTTTGAGCTGTGCCAGTAGCATCTGTTCAATCAGTTCGCTACGGCTGAGATTGCGCTGTTCTGCCAGCGTATTGAGTGCATCGACGGCGTCACTGTTCATTTTCAGTTCGACACGACGAAGCCCGCGTCCTTTGTCACGTTTCAGTTGATTGCGCTTGTTAATGCGCAGCTGTTCATCACGCGAAAGCGGACTGGTTTTGGGTCGACCAGGGCGGCGCTCATCAGCAAAGAGATCGAGCGTCGTGCGGTCAGTCTGTTCTTTTGCCATGGCTTAGTAAAACTGAATGGGGGCGGGCGCCAGACACTCACCGCGCAGATTATAAATTATTGGCCATTGCCGCAGCAAAACTGACCCGCGGCAAAATTTTAGCGCGCCATCATACTTCACGCTTACGCCGGACGCCAATCCTAAACTTTTACCGCCATCTATTTGCTTTTAAAGCGCAAAAAAGCGACGGACACTGCGCAAAACGGCATCGGGTTTCTCTGCATGAACCCAGTGTCCTGCGCCACCGATCACATGCGCCTGAGCGGCCGGGAACTGCTGCAGCAACGCATCGCGATAGCTGTTATCCAGGTAGCTGGAGTCGCCGCCGCGAATAAACAGCGCCGGGTGATTCCAGGCGGGAACCGGCTGCCAGCCAGATATCGTGGTGTAGTTATCCCACAGCACCGGGACATTGAAGCGCCACTCCCCCTCCTGGAAGGATTTCAGCAGGAACTGGATCACCCCTTCTTCCTCGATCAGCGTTCGCATGACCTTCGCCGCCTCGCTGCGGGATGAGACGCCCGCATCGGTGACGGCACGAATGCCGGCAAATATCTGGTCATGACGGCGCGTCTGGTAATCCACCGGGGCGATATCGATCATCACCAGGCGCTCAATGCGTTCCGGCACCAGCGCGCTCATGGTCATGGCGATTTTACCGCCCATCGAGTGTCCGATCACCGCGACGCGATCAATGCCATGTGCATCCAGTGTTTCGACCATATCCTGCGCCATTACAGCGTAGTTCATCTCGTCAGATCGTGGTGAAAGTCCGTGGTTGCGGACATCTACCTGCAGCAACGGACCGGCATCTTTCAGCCCGCGCGCCAGCACGCCAAGGTTATCGAGACTGCCAAACAGACCGTGAATAAGCAGGATGGGCAGAGAATCAGCAGGGGATTGTTCAGTTTGCAGACGGGCGTTCAAAATCATAGCAAAGTTCTTAAGTTTGAGACCTGAGCTTAGGTTATCATGGTTTCACCTTTTCAGGCGCGCCGGTTCCGGCGGCATTAGGACATATTCTGACTTTTGCCCGTAAACCGTTTGATTGCTAACAACCCGCCTGACTTTAACTTTATAATCCTGATGTTAGAACCCACACACCCTTTGAATTGCCTGACTATACTCAGAGCTTTTCAGGAAACAGGTGGTTCTGTCATGAGAAAGAACCGTACGGAATAAGATGAAAACGATCGAAGTTGACGAAGAGCTCTACCGTTATATTGCCAGCCACACGCAACACATTGGTGAAAGCGCATCCGACATTCTGCGTCGTATGCTGAAGTTCACGGCCGGTCAGACTGCACCCGCTTCGCCTGCACAGCCAGCCTCAAAAGATGCAGCGAAAGAGTCCCAGCCTGCGTCTGTGGGTTCGCGCCCGCAGGATCGTGTCCGCGCGGTGCGCGAGCTGCTGCTTTCTGATGAATATGCGGAGCAGAAGCGGGCGGTGAATCGCTTTATGCTTATCTTGTCAACGCTCTATCGTCTTGATACCGCAGCCTTTGCTGAAGCTACTGCATCTCTGCAGGGCCGCACCCGCGTCTATTTTGCAGGTGATGAGCATACGCTGTTGCAGAATGGCACCCATACTAAGCCGAAGCATGTGCCCGGCACGCCGTACTGGGTGATCACCAACACCAATACTGGTCGTAAATGCAGCATGATCGAACACATCATGCTCTCGATGCAGTTCCCTGCGGAACTGACCGAGAAAGTTTGCGGCACCATTTAAAACTTAAGCGTCAGGGAGCAGCGCCAATGGCCAATCACCCACGTGCCGGGCAACCCGCCCAGCAGAGCGATTTGATTAACGTTGCACAATTAACGTCACAATATTATGTCCTGCAGCCCGATGTGGCGAACCCGGAACATGCGGTGAAATTTGGCACTTCCGGCCATCGCGGCAGTGCAGGGCGTCAAAGCTTCAACGAGATGCACATTCTGGCGATCGCTCAGGCGATTGCCGAAGAGCGTAAAAAGAATGGTATCACCGGGCCTTGCTACGTCGGTAAAGACACCCATGCGCTGTCTGAACCCGCCATCCTGTCTGTTCTGGAAGTGCTGGCGGCAAACGGCGTTGATGTGATCGTGCAGCAGGATAATGGCTATACGCCGACCCCTGCGATCTCGAATGCGATTCTTGAGCACAACAAAGCGGGTGGCGCGCTGGCTGACGGCATCGTGATTACGCCGTCGCATAACCCACCGGAAGATGGCGGCATCAAGTACAACCCACCTAACGGCGGACCTGCTGATACCAACGTCACCAAAGTGGTTGAAGATCGTGCCAATCAGCTGATCAAAGATGGCCTGAAAGAGGTGAAACGTCTGCCGCTGGAGCAGGCGATGGCCAGCGGTCATGTGGTCGAAAAAGATCTGATCCAGCCTTATGTTGAAGGTCTGGCAGAGATTATCGACTTCCCGGCGATTCAGAAAGCGGGCCTGAAGCTGGGTGTGGATCCACTGGGTGGTTCCGGTATTGCTTACTGGCAGCGTATTGCTGAGCACTACAAGCTGGATCTGACGCTGGTGAATGACGCGGTCGATCAGACCTTCCGCTTTATGCATCTGGATAAAGATGGCGTGGTCCGCATGGACTGCTCGTCTGAAAGCGCAATGGCAGGCCTGCTGGCTTACCGTGACAAGTTCGATCTGGCGTTCGGCAACGATCCCGATTATGACCGTCACGGCATTGTGACCCCGGCGGGTCTGATGAATCCAAACCACTATCTGGCGGTGGCGATCAACTATCTGTTCCAGCACCGCCCACAGTGGGGTCAGGATGTTGCCGTGGGTAAAACCCTGGTCTCCAGCGCCATGATTGACCGTGTGGTCAACGACATTGGTCGCAAGCTGGTGGAAGTGCCGGTGGGTTTCAAATGGTTTGTTGATGGTCTGTATGACGGCAGCCTCGGTTTCGGTGGCGAAGAGAGCGCAGGCGCTTCATTCCTGCGTTTCGACGGTACGCCGTGGTCTACGGACAAAGATGGCATCATCATGTGTCTGCTGGCCGCTGAAATTACTGCCGTAACCGGTAAAAATCCGCAGCAGCACTATGACGAACTGGCAGCGCGCTTTGGCGCACCAAGCTACAACCGTCTGCAGGCATCAGCCACCTCAGCGCAGAAAGCCGCGCTGTCGAAGCTGTCACCGGAGATGGTCAGCGCTGATACGCTGGCAGGTGATCCTATCACCGCTCGTCTGACTGCCGCGCCAGGTAATGGTGCATCTATCGGCGGTCTGAAAGTGATGACGGAGAATGGCTGGTTTGCTGCTCGTCCTTCAGGCACCGAAGACGCTTACAAAATCTACTGTGAAAGCTTCCTGGGCGCTGAACACCGCGCGCAGATTGAGAAAGAAGCCGTTGAGATTGTCAGCGAAGTGCTGAAAAACGCCTGATTAGTCGGGCAGATGAAAGATACGCTCGGTACCATTAAGGTTGCTGGTAAAGTCCAACCCGGCTAGCTGTTGGATCGTGCCAGCACAGGAAACAGGATCAGATCGGAAAGACGCAAAAGATGTCATCCATGACAGCTCGGCCCGCGCCATCCATGGCGCGGGACGCTTTCCTCCTCTGACCCTGTTCCCTGCGCCTCGGGGTTTATCCGTTGCGGTCAGTATTTGCTCAGATTTGAGTTTGTTTGCAGTCATGAAAGGCGCCTCTGGCGCCTTTTTTTATGGCATAAAGCGATAGCCGATCCCGGTTTCCGTCAGCAGATGAGCCGGTTGTGTCGGATTGGCTTCCAGTTTCTGGCGCAGATGTCCCATATAGATGCGCAAGTAATGGCTGTGCTCCACCGCATTGGGTCCCCAGACCTGGCTCAGCAACTGCCGCTGCGTCAGCACCTTACCGGCATTGTTCAGCAGAATACTCAACAGACGAAATTCAATCGGGGTAAGGTGAATCTCGCTGCTGCCGCGCTGTACCCGTCGTGCGGCGAAATCGACGCTGACGTCGGCGAACGTCACCCTGGCATCCGGCTGCTGGCCACTATGACGACGCAGCGCAACCCGGACGCGCGCCAGCAGTTCGCCAATGCCAAAGGGTTTAGTCAGATAGTCATCTGCCCCCGCATCCAGTGCGGCGATCTTATCCTGCTCATCGCTGCGCGCTGACAGCACAATCACCGGTATGGCGCTCCACTGTCGCAGGTCACGAATGAAATCGGTGCCATCTCCATCCGGCAGACCCAGATCCAGGATCACTAAGTCCGGCTTGCGGGTCGCCGCTTCAATCAGTCCGCGTTGCAGTGTATCGGCATCAAACACCTTAAGGGCTTCATTTTCCAGCGCCAGCCGGACAAAGCGCCGGATCTCTTTTTCATCTTCAACGATCAAAACCGTGGTCACGCAATACCTGCCTTGAGTGGGGACCGAAGCGCTACTTTATCAACATTTTATGCTGGCGTCCGCGACCATAATCTGTCGGCCCTTTCAACGCCAATGCAACCAGGCGGTAACCTTTTTGTAACTTAATTACAGGTTAATTCTTAAACAGCAAAAATAGCGGCAAATAAGTGGTCAGATGAGTAGTAAAATTACACAACCTGGCGTAAAGTTGAACACAGATCACATTCACACTTTTTCACTTACCGGGAGGAGAAACCATGTATCGGGCTTATCCACGTTATAAAATTATTGCGCGACGTACGCTGGTGGTTCTTCTCGGCGTACTGGCACTTCCTGTTATGCTGTTTCGACAGGATCGGGCACGTTTCTACAGCTATCTGCACCGCGTCTGGTGTAAGACCAGCGCCAAGCCGGTCTGGCTGGCGCAGGCGGAAGCGGGTGGTGGCGCGTTCTGGTGATTTCCCCTGCCGCAAAACAGGCCTGGTCATCTGACCGGGCTTTTTTTTGCGTTTTTTCTGAGAATAAGCGATCCGGAATCCCGTTTTAACCCTTTATTCCTGACCATTTTACGCTACACTTAAACCTCTACAAGATTTCGGAGGTTGTACAAGTATGAGCAAAAAAATCCCCGTTGGAATCAGTGCATGCCTGCTCGGCGACCGCGTCAGATTTGATGGTGGGCATAAGCGTCTTACTTTTGCGACCGACGATCTCACCCCATTTGTCCGTTTTGAGCCCATCTGCCCTGAGATGGCGATTGGTCTGCCAACGCCGCGCC
Organism: Pantoea agglomerans NBRC 102470; assembly: GCF_001598475.1. Lineage (GTDB taxonomy): Bacteria > Pseudomonadota > Gammaproteobacteria > Enterobacterales > Enterobacteriaceae > Pantoea > Pantoea agglomerans. The sequence goes on along the minus strand of NZ_BCZA01000003.1, from coordinate 161,576 downwards.
CGGCATTGCGTCTGGTGAAGCAGGGCGATGATGAGCTGCATCTCTGCTTCAGCAAAGATGGCGGAGAAGAGGTTACGACGCAGATGCGTGACTGGTCTGCTGAGCGGGTAAAATCGCTGCATCACCTCTGTGGCTATATCCTCTGCGCCAAATCACCCAGTTGTGGCATGGAACGGGTGCGGGTCTATGAGCCCGATAACAACAATAACCGCAAAGCAGGCACCGGTATTTTTACTGAATTCCTGCAGCGCGAGATGCCCTGGCTGCCGCTGGAAGAAGATGGTCGTCTGCACGATCCCGCCCTGCGTGAGAACTTTATCGGTCGTGTCTGCGCGCTGCATGAATTTAATCAGATGTGGGAAAGCGGTCTGACCCGGCAGGGACTGATCGCCTTCCACAGCCGTTACAAGCTGATGATGCTGGCGCATTCGCAGGAGAAATACCGCGAGCTGGGACCCTTTGTCGCCTCCATGAGCCAGTGGGAGTCGCTGGACGCCTTTGCCTTTGAATACCGCAATCGCATGATGGAACTGATGTCACGTCCCGCCTCACGTCGCAATCACACCAATGTGCTGATGCATGTGCAGGGCTACTTCCGCACGCATCTGAGTTCACCGCAGCGCCAGGAGCTGGCAACGCTGATTGACCGCTATCGTAAGGGCACACAACCGCTGCTGGTGCCGATTACCATTCTCAAACACTACATGGCGGAGTACCCGCACCCGTGGCTGGCCCAGCAACGCTATTTCGATCCCTATCCCGAAGCCTTGTGTTTACGCTACGGACAGTAATACAGGAGGAGTATGACCACCCATCTGGTCTGGCTGCGTAACGATTTACGCGTCAACGACAATCTGGCGCTGCACGCCGCCTGCCGCGACAGCGATGCAAAAGTGATTGCGCTCTACCTTGCCACGCCAGCACAGTGGCAGCAGCATGACATGTCACCGAAGCAGGCGGCGTTTATCCACGCCAGTCTGTTGCAGGTGCAGCGTGCGCTGGCGGAGCGGGGCATTGAACTGCACTACCAGGCGTGTCACGCCTTCAGCGACAGTATTGATGCGCTGCTGCAGTTCTGCGCTAAGCAGCAGGTCGATCAGCTCTTCTACAATTACCAGTATGAAGTTAATGAACGCCAGCGCGATGCGGAGGCTGAAAAGCGTCTCGACGAAGCGGGCGTGATTTGCCAGGGCTTTGATGACAGCCTGTTGCTGCCGCCCGGCAGTGTGCAGAGCGGCGATCGCTCGATGTATAAGGTATTTACCCCGTTCAGCAAAGCCTTTGTCCGCCGCTTGCAGCAGGGGCTGCCTGAGTGCGTGCCTGCGCCGAAAGCGCGCGAAGGCGCACCGCTGAAAGCCTCCCCGATTCCCGCCTTTGACTATCCAACCGAAGACTTTGATCAGGATCTGTTTCCGCCAGGCGAAGCGGCGGCGCTGAAGCGGTTGCGCCATTTCGCCACGCAACCGGTTATCGACTATCCCGCTAAGCGCGACCTTCCGGCGCTGGACGCCACCAGCCGTCTGTCGGTTTATCTGGCGACCGGCGTACTGTCGCCACGTCAGTGCCTGCATCGCGTGCTGCATGAACATCCCGATGCGCTGGACAACAGCCGCGCGTTCACCTGGCTGAACGAGCTGATCTGGCGTGAATTCTACCGTCATCTGCTGGTTGCCTGGCCGGCGCTGTGCCGACACAAGCCGTTTATCGACTGGACGCGAAACGTTGAATGGCAGCGTAACGACGCACATTTCGACGCGTGGAAAGCGGGTAAAACCGGCTATCCGATTGTCGATGCCGCAATGCGTCAGATGAAGGCGCTGGGCTGGATGCATAACCGCTTACGGATGATCACCGCCAGTTTCCTGGTCAAAGATCTGCTGATCGACTGGCGTGAAGGTGAACGCTATTTCATGCAGCAGCTGATTGATGGTGACCTGGCCGCGAACAACGGCGGCTGGCAGTGGGCGGCCTCGACCGGCACGGACGCGGCGCCCTATTTCCGCATCTTTAACCCGACCACGCAGGGCGAGCGCTTCGATGAGAAGGGGGATTTTATCCGTCACTATCTGCCTGAACTGGCCGGGGTCCCTGACAGCGATATTCACCAGCCCCATGTCTGGGCGGAGAAGCATCATAAGAAACTCGATTATCCGGCACCAATCGTGGATCATAAGGTGGCACGTAAAAAGACATTAGACGCCTTTGAGCGCGCCAAGAGCGCAGCCTGAGGCCTCGAAGGAGCCTGAATGAACCATTACGAATTAGAGACGCTGATCAATCAGCAACTCGACAGCCACAGCTTCAGCGATTACGCCCCCAACGGTTTGCAGGTTGAGGGACGCAGCGAGATCAAAACGATTATCACCGGCGTCACTGCCTGTCAGGCGCTGCTGGATGAGGCGGTGGCGCGTCAGGCCGATGCGATTATTGTCCATCATGGCTATTTCTGGAAAAGTGAACCGGCCGCGATTAAAGGTATGAAGCGCCGTCGTCTGCGGACCCTGCTGGCCAACGATATCAATCTCTATGGCTGGCATCTGCCGCTCGACGCGCATCCTGAATTAGGCAACAACGCCCAGCTGGCGAAACTGCTGGATATCGAAGTGCGCGGCGAAGTGATGCCGCTGGTGTTCTGGGGTGAGCTGGCTGAGCCCCTGTCCGGCGAACAGCTGGCCCGCCGAATCGGTGAGAGGCTGGGACGTGAACCCCTGCATTGTGGTGACAACGCGCCAGCGCTGATCCGTCGTATTGCCTGGTGCAGCGGGGGCGGGCAGGGCTTTATCGACCAGGCCGCGGCGGCGGGCGTCGATGCCTTTATCACCGGTGAAGTTTCTGAACAGACTATTCACAGCGCGCGTGAGCAGGGGCTGCATTTCTTTGCCGCAGGCCATCACGCCACCGAGCGCGGCGGCGTAAAAGCGCTGGGCGACTGGCTGGCGCAACACCACGATCTTGATGTGACCTTCATCGATATCCCTAATCCTGCCTGACACTCTCCCTTGTCCTGCGCGCCTGCGCAGGACCTAAATCTGTTGACACATCCCTGTCACTTTCGCATAACTGTTTGCTTTACGTAGATAAGCAATGGGCTGCACCGGGCATCCGGTCAGGTCGGCCAGGCGCGATCTCAACTGAGCGGGAGGTAGCTGTTGCAACGAGCACGGTGTTATTTATTGGGTGAACGCGCTGTCGTGCTGGAGCTGGAACCGCCGGTCTCACTGGAGAGCCAGCAACGAATCTGGGGACTGAATCAGCGCCTGCACGACTATGCCAGCGTGCTGGAGGTGATCCCCGGCATGAACAACATCACCCTGATCCTGCGTGATCCTCAGCAGAGCGCGCTGGACGCGATAGAGCGGCTTCAGCGCTGGTGGGAAGAGAGTGAAGCGCAGTTGCCGGAGTCGCGTCAGGTGGAGATCCCGGTGATCTATGGCGGCGAGTCTGGCCCCGATCTGACGGTCGTGGCGGAACACGCCGCGCTGACGCCCCGTCAGGTGGTTGAGTTGCACAGCAGCAGTGACTATGTGGTCTTTTTTATCGGCTTTCAGCCCGGTTTTCCCTATCTGGGCGGACTGGATCCGCGCCTGCACATCCCGCGGCGTGCTGAGCCCAGGGTTGCAGTGCCCGCCGGCTCGGTGGGCATCGGCGGCAGCCAGACCGGCGTCTATCCGCTGGCTTCGCCCGGCGGCTGGCAGTTGATTGGCCAGACGCGCACCGCGCTGTTTGATCCCCTGCAGCAACCGCCCACGCTGCTCCGTCCCGGTGACAGGGTTCGCTTTGTGCCGCAACAGGAGGGCGTATGTTAAACATTCTGCGAGCCGGCCTGGCCGCGACTATTCAGGATGCGGGCCGTTACGGCTGGCGTCAATATGGCATCAGCCCAGGTGGTGTGCTGGATCATCCCGCGATGTTCACCGCCAACGTGCTGGTGGGCAATGACCCCGACAGCGCGGTGCTGGAGATGGTGCTCGGCCAGTTCAAAGCAGAGTTTACCCGCGATGGCTGGTTTGCGCTGACCGGCGCAGGCTGCCATGCGGAGCTTGACGGCCAGCCGGTCTGGACGGGCTGGCGCACGCCGGTGAAACGGGGGCAGCTCCTGTCACTGGCGATGCCGCAGCGCGGTATGCGCAGCTATCTGGCAGTGCAGGGCGGTTTTGATATCCCCGCGATGCTCGGCTCTGCCAGCACCGATCTAAAAGCAAAATTTGGCGGATTCCAGGGGCGAACCTTGCAGGATGGCGATCAGCTCCCGCTGGATAAACCGACCCGCACGTTTGACCGTAAAGTCGGGGTGCGGCAACTGCTGTGGGGCAACCGCATCCGCGCACTACCTGGCCCGGAGTATCACGAGTTCAGCCGCGAAGCGCAGCAGGCATTCTGGCGTACCGCATGGAAACTCAGCCCGCAAAGTAACCGGATGGGATACCGGCTTGAGGGACGCAAGCTTGAGCGCGAGAGCCCGCGCGAGCTGCTGTCACACGGCGTGATGCCGGGTGTGATTCAGGTGCCGCCGAACGGACAGCCTATCGTGCTGATGGCGGATGCCCAGACCACCGGCGGCTATCCGCGCATCGCCTCGGTTATCGAAGCCGATCTCTATCACCTGGCGCAAATCCGGCTGGGTGAGCCGATTCACTTTATTCACTGCACCCTGCCGGAAGCGATGCTGGCACGTCAGCATCAGCAACGCGCACTTGACCAGATGAAGTGGGGACTCAATGAAAATTGATTTAAACGCCGACCTGGGCGAAGGCTGCGCCAGCGATCAGGCGCTGCTGCAACTGGTGAGTTCCGCCAACATCGCCTGTGGCTTTCACGCAGGTGATGCGCAGACCATGCTGCAGTCGGTGCGCTGGGCACAGGCATCCGGCGTCGCGATTGGTGCACATCCCGCTTTTCCCGATCGGGAGAACTTTGGCCGCAGCGCCATGCAGTTGCCGCCGGAAATGGTCTACGCCCAGATGATCTACCAGATTGGTGCGCTGAAAAGTCTGGCGGAAAGCGAAGGTGCGCGGCTGCTTCATGTTAAACCGCACGGCATGCTTTACAACCAGGCAGCGGCCGATCCGGTGCTGGCGGATGCCATTGCCCGTGCCATCAGGGCGGTCGACAGCCAGCTGATTGTGGTGGGACTGGCTAACAGCGAATCGATTCGTGCGGCGGCGCACTACGGCTTACGCACGCGGGAAGAGGTGTTCGCCGACCGTGGCTATCTCAGTAGCGGTGCGCTGGTGCCGCGCAGCGAGCCGGGCGCGCTGATTGAAGATGAACAGCAGGCTATCAGTCAGACGCTGACGATGGTGCAGCAGGGCAAAGTAAAAAGTATCACCGGAGAATGGGTTGCGGTGAATGCACAGACCGTCTGCTTACATGGCGACGGCGCGCACGCCCTGCAATTTGCACAGCGGTTGCGTGATGCGTTTGCCGATCAGCAGATTCGTGTCACCAGCAACTGAACAACCACACTTAGCCCGGCGTATGCCGGGTTTTTCAACTCTGAGGGAAACCCATGGATAGTGCAGTAAATCTCTGGCCATTACTGGGCATCGCCGCCATCGTCGTCGGCTTCCTGTTACGATTCAATCCGGTGCTGGTGGTGATTGTCGCCGGGTTTGTGACCGGTCTGGCCGCGATGATGCCGCTGGCGGACATTCTGGAAAAGCTCGGGGCAGGTTTTCTCAACACCCGCAACCTGCCACTGATCCTGCTGCTGCCGCTGGCGGTCATTGGCCTGCTGGAGCGTCACGGACTGAAAGAGCGGGCGCAGGCGTGGATTGCACAGATCAAAACGGCAACCGCCGGACGGCTGCTGATCGTCTACCTGTTTGTGCGCGAAATCACCGCCGCGCTGGGGTTAACCAGTCTCGGAGGACATCCGCAGATGGTGCGTCCGTTGCTGGCACCGATGGCGGAAGGAGCAACTGAAAGCCGCTATGGCGAGATCTCACCTGAGCTGCGCCATCGGCTGCGCGCGATGTCAGCGGCGACGGATAATGTCGGTCTCTTCTTTGGTGAGGATATCTTCGTGGCGTTTGGCGCGATTATCTTTATGCATAACTTTATGCAGGAGTCCGCCGGGATTCAGACCGAACCGCTGCACATCGCCTTATGGGGCATTCCGACTGCCGTCGCCGCGTTCCTGATCCACTCGGCACGTCTGGTGCGGCTGGATCGGCAACTGGCGCGAGAGCTGCAGCAGCTGAACCGTCAGGCGCTGAAAGCCAAAGGAGGTGAGTAATGTTCCAGCAACAATATCTGATGTGGCTGGCGGGCATTATCCTGCTGGTGGTGGCGGTGCTTTCCTGGCGTGACAGCGCGAATCCACGTCGCTTTACCACCGGACTGTTCTGGGCCTTGTATGGCCTGGTTTTTCTGGTCGGTGACTGGACGACGCAACTGATGAGCGCCTGGATGGGGTCAGATGCGGCGGGCACCCGTATGCTGCACATCGGCATCGGTGTCATTGTGGTGGTGATGGCGCTGATTGCCGGGTTTGGCGGTGTCAGGCTGGGTCGCTATCATCAGCGCAGCGATGAAGAGAAACAGGCCAGTGCGCTGCGTCTGCGCAATAAACTGTTTCTGCCTGCACTGTCGATTCCGGTCGTGACCGTGGTCGGTGTGCTGGCGTTTAACCATATTCCCGGTTTGCAGGATGCGGTGTTCGGCCCCGGTAACCACGCTACGCTGGTGACGCTGTTTTCAATGATGGTCGGCTGTGTGATTGGCTGGCTGGTGGCGTTAAAACTGACCCACGAGAAACCGGTGCAGTCGATGCAGGAGACCCGTCGCCTGCTGGATTCGATTGGCTGGGCCTTTATCCTGCCGCAGATCCTTGCCACCCTGGGGCTGCTGTTTACCAGCGCAGGCGTGGGCAGTGCGATTTCGCATCTGACAGAAACCTGGCTGGCGGTAGATAATCGCTTTGTCGCGGTCACCGTCTATGCCGTCGGGATGGCGCTGTTAACCATGATCATGGGTAATGCTTTTGCGGCGTTTCCGATAATCACCGCAGGCGTCGGCATCCCGATTCTGGTGTTGCAGCACGGCGGAAACCCGGCAGTGATGGCGGCAATTGGTATGTTCTCCGGCTACTGCGGTACGCTGATGACGCCGATGGCGGCCAACTTCAATATCGTCCCGGCAGCGCTGCTGGAACTGCCCGATCGTAACGCGGTGATCAAGGCTCAGATTCCGACCGGTGTGCTACTGTTAATCGTTAATATTTTCCTGCTCTATTTCCTGATGTTCCTGTGAGGTTGCATGAAAACTGTCCTGATGACCGCCTTTGAACCTTTTGGCGGTGAAACGATTAACCCTTCATGGGAAGCGGTGCGCGCGCTGGAAGGTAAACAGATTAGCGGGGCGACGATAGTGATCCGCCAGTTGCCGGTGGTATTCAGCGACGTACTCAGGGTGCTGAATCAGGCGCTGGAAGAGGTGAAACCGGATGCGATTCTGTCGGTGGGGCAGGCGGGCGGGCGAAGCGACATTACCGTTGAACGTATTGGTATTAATGTCGATGACGCCCGTATCCCGGACAACGCCGGTCATCAGCCGGTGGATGAGCCCGTCGTAGCTGGTGGCCCGGCAGCCTATTTTTCCCGTCTGCCCATCAAAGCGATTGTGGCGGCGGTGCGGGAAGCGGGGATCCCCGCTTCAGTGTCGCAAACGGCGGGCACCTTTACCTGTAACCGCGTAATGTACGGCCTGCTGCACTGGCTTGAGCAGCATGACAGTCCGGTGCGGGGAGGTTTTATCCATATTCCTTATCTGCCAGAACAGGCGGCGCAGCATCCGGGCGCACCGAGCATGGCGCTGGCGTCCATTATTCAGGCGCTGGAAATTGCGGTAAAGGTCACGCTGGAGACCGGCGAGGATATCAGACAGGCTGGCGGCGCCACCCATTAAGAGGATGAACGATGCCTGAAGGACCGGAAATTCGTCGCGTGGCGGATAAACTTGAAGACGCCATTGTGGGTCAGCCGTTAACGGAAGCGTGGTTCGCGTTTCCTCAGCTCAAGACCTATGAACCGGCATTGATTGGTGAGCAGGTTCAGGCGATTGAGACGCGGGGAAAAGCGCTGCTGACTCATTTCAGCAATGGCCTGACTCTCTACAGTCATAATCAGCTTTATGGTGTCTGGCGCATTGTAAAACCTGACACCGAACTGAATTCCACCCGTCAGTTGCGGGTGAGGCTGGCGACGGCGGGCAAAGCGATTCTGCTCTACAGCGCCTCTGATATTGAGCTGCTCAACGCGGATACGCTGGCGGCGCATCCGTTTCTTAATCGTATCGGGCCGGATGTGCTGAACAGCGCGCTGACAGTGGAAGAGGTTAAAGAGCGGCTGCTGTCACCCCGTTTCCGGCGGCGGCAGTTCAGTGGTCTGTTGCTGGATCAGGCTTTTCTGGCCGGGCTGGGAAACTATCTGCGTGCCGAAATTCTGTGGCTGGCACAGCTGCTGCCAAATCATCGGGCGCAGGATCTCAGTAACGATCAGCTGACTGCTTTCAGCGAAGCGCTGCTGTCGGTGCCGCGCCATGCCTATCGGATGCGTGGAACCATGAAGAAATATCATGAGGAAGCGGCGTTTCAGTTTGAGGTGTTTCATCGACAGGGCAAAAAATGCCGACGCTGCGGCACGGTAATTGAGAAGGGCACGCTCTCATCACGGCCTTTTTACTGGTGTCCGGGTTGTCAGAGATAGGGGCGACCGCATTGGGGAACAAAACAGGAAAAGGTTCTTACTGCAAACAGCTGACAAACTCGAATCCGGGTGAGTCCAGCCGCTACTAAGAAGTCTGACGCGCAGGGGATACGGTCAGAGGAGGAAAGCGTCCCGCGCCATGGACAAAAACGCCGGGAGCGTTTTTGAACAACGCAACGCGTTGGCCCGGCAACGGGCGCACCTCAGGGATGAGGTGCGTAATCGCGCGGGCCGAGCGTGTCATGGATGACGGCTTTTGCGTCTTTCCGATCTGACCGTGTTCTCTGCGCAGGCGCAGTATCACAGCTAACTGCCCCCAGCTTTATACCAACATCAAGCGGAAATCCCTATCCGCCCTGCGAACCTTACTTTTTCAGCTGTGAGCTGAATTCGCGCTCGGTATAACCGGTGTAGAGCTGACGTGGACGGGCAATCTTCATGCCTTCGTCGTGCATCTCTTTCCAGTGTGCAATCCAGCCAACAGTACGGGCCATCGCGAAGATCACCGTAAACATGGAGGATGGAATACCCATCGCTTTCAGAATGATACCGGAGTAGAAGTCCACGTTTGGATAGAGTTTACGCTCAATGAAGTACGGGTCGTTCAGCGCAATGTGTTCCAGCTCCATCGCCACTTCCAGCAGGTCATCCTTCATACCCAGCTCATTCAGGACTTCATGGCAGGTATCGCGCATCACGGTCGCGCGTGGATCGTAGTTTTTGTAAACGCGGTGACCAAAGCCCATCAGACGGAAGGAGTCATTTTTGTCTTTGGCGCGTTTAACAAATTCCGGAATATGCTCAACGGTGCTGATCTCTTCCAGCATACGCAGGGTCGCTTCGTTGGCACCACCGTGCGCCGGTCCCCACAGGGAGGCGATCCCGGCGGCGATACAGGCAAACGGATTCGCGCCGCTTGAACCGGCGGTACGAACGGTAGAGGTTGAGGCGTTCTGCTCATGGTCAGCATGCAGGATCAGGATGCGGTCCATGGCGCGTTCCAGCACCGGATTCACTTTATACTCTTCGCACGGCGTGGCAAACATCATGTGCAGGAAGTTACCCGCATAGGAGAGATCGTTGCGCGGATAGACAAACGGCTGGCCGATAGAATATTTGTAACACATCGCTGCCATGGTCGGCATTTTAGAAAGCAAACGGAATGCTGCAATTTCGCGGTGGCGCTCAATGTTTACATCCAGCGAATCGTGGTAAAACGCAGCCAGTGCGCCAGTGACACCGCACATTACCGCCATCGGATGCGAATCGCGACGGAAGCCGTGGAACAGGCGGGTAATCTGCTCATGAATCATGGTGTGGCGGGTAACCGTGGTACGGAACTCATCAAACTGTTTCTGGTTTGGTGCTTCGCCGTTCAGCAGGATGTAGCAGACTTCCAGATAGTTAGAGTGGGTCGCCAGCTCAGAAATAGGGAAACCACGGTGCAGCAGGATACCTTCATCCCCATCGATAAAGGTGATTGCAGATTCGCAGGACGCGGTAGACGTAAAACCGGGATCGAAGGTGAACAGGCCACTTGAACCCAGAGTGCGGACATCAACGACATCCTGGCCCAGCGTACCTTTCAGCACGTCCAGTTCAATAGATGTTCCATCTTGCAGGGTTAGCGTTACTTTTTTATCTGTCATTTTCGTCTCCATAGCGCCTTATGTAGGTAAGGATCTTTAGACACCTGAAACGCGTTCATGTTGCGGTTGGCAAAACTACACAGTATCACTCTGCGGGGATAAAACGGGTGCAGGGTACAGAGTGAGCGGCGCGTTCCCAGCGGGAACCGGTGAGCCATGGACATGCTGCATATCGCGGTTGTTAAAGATCCGGTCAGGACATAACTTCTTGGTAACCAATAACCTGATGCTTTTTAATGCTCATTATCGCAATGTTACATAACTTGCGCTTAGGGGAAAGTGTATCCCCATAACTTTTGCGCATCATAGGAATTTACAGGCTTAGTTTGTAACTGAATTGTTGAACTATTGTCAAATCAGATAATTAAAATTGTATCAATTGTGAAAATCGTGAGTAGGATCACTGTTCCACCTAAAATATACCAAAGAGTTTGTAGGGGAATTGTAATCAGAATGTGATCCTCCTATACTCCAGGCAGGTCTCCGGAACACCCTGACACCAGGAGCCACCCAGCGTTTACTACCGCGTCAACTAACACTGGATGTTGCTTTTTTGGTGACGGTTAAAGTCTGCCACGCGTTGTGATTAGACTCCGCCTCAGGTCCGGAGGAAGCAAAATAAAAAAGAGCTGTGTGGGCAAAACCGTGAAAAAACAAAGACCTGTCAACTTGGATCTCTCGACGATCCGGTTTCCCGTTACTGCAATATCGTCCATTCTTCACCGCGTCTCCGGCGTAATCACATTGGTTGCCATTGGCATCCTGCTGTGGCTGCTCGGTCTCTCTCTCTCCTCTCCTGAAGGTTTCCAGCACGCTGCGTCCATCATGGATGGCTTCTTCGCGAAGTTCATTATGTGGGGCATCTTAACGGCGCTGGCCTATCACGCGGTGAGCGGGATTCGTCATATGTTGATGGATTTTGGTTATCTGGCCGAAACGCTGCAGGTTGGTAAGCGTTCCGCTCATATGACTTTTGTGATCACTGTCGTGCTGGCAATTCTGGCGGGAGTCCTCGTATGGTAAGCAATGCATCCGCATTGGGTCGCAACGGCATTCAGGACTGGCTGCTGCTGCGGGCAACTGCAATTCTCATTACGCTCTACATCGTCTATATCCTCGGTTTCGTGGTGATGACAGACACGCTGACTTATGACCTGTGGCGTGGCTTCTTCGCTTCCGCATTCACCAAAGTGTTCACGCTGCTGACGCTGTTCTCCATTCTGATCCACGGCTGGATTGGCATGTGGCAGGTGTTAACAGACTACGTTAAATCACTGCCAACCCGCTTGTTGTTGCAGTTTGTGATTGTCGTGGCGCTGTTGTGGTATGCGATTTATGGATTTGTTGTGGTGTGGGGTGTGTAAATGAGTTTGCCAATCAGAGAGTTCGATGCCGTGGTAATCGGCGCAGGTGGCGCAGGAATGCGAGCCGCACTGCAAATCTCCCAGGGCGGCCAGAGCTGTGCCCTGTTATCTAAAGTTTTCCCGACCCGTTCCCACACCGTATCTGCGCAGGGCGGTATTACCGTTGCGCTGGGTAATACCCATGAAGATAACTGGGAATGGCACATGTACGACACCGTCAAAGGTTCCGACTATATCGGCGACCAGGACGCGATTGAATATATGTGTAAAACCGGACCGGAAGCAATTCTGGAACTGGAACACATGGGTCTGCCTTTCTCGCGTCTGGAAGATGGTCGAGTCTACCAGCGTCCGTTTGGTGGCCAGTCAAAGAATTTCGGTGGCGAGCAGGCGGCGCGTACGGCGGCTGCGGCTGACCGTACCGGTCACGCATTGCTGCACACCCTTTATCAGCAGAACCTGAAAAACAAAACCACTATCTTCTCTGAGTGGTATGCACTGGATCTGGTGAAAAACGCCGATGGCGCAGTCGTGGGTTGTACCGCTATCTGCATCGAAACCGGCGAAACCGTTTATTTCAAAGCGAAAGCGACCATTCTGGCCACCGGCGGCGCGGGCCGTATCTACCAGTCCACCACCAATGCACACATCAACACCGGTGACGGCGTAGGTATGGCACTGCGTGCGGGCGTACCGGTGCAGGATATGGAGATGTGGCAGTTCCACCCAACCGGTATCGCCGGTGCGGGCGTGCTGGTCACCGAGGGCTGCCGTGGTGAAGGCGGCTATCTGCTGAACAAACATGGCGAACGCTTCATGGAGCGTTATGCGCCGAACGCCAAAGATCTGGCGGGCCGCGACGTGGTTGCGCGCTCAATGATGATTGAAATCCGTGAAGGTCGCGGCTGTGATGGCCCGTGGGGTCCACATCTCAAACTGAAACTGGATCATCTGGGTAAAGAGGTGCTTGAGTCACGTCTGCCTGGCATCCTTGAGCTGTCACGCACCTTTGCGCACGCCGATCCGATTAAAGAGCCGATTCCGGTCATTCCGACCTGCCACTACATGATGGGCGGTATTCCGACCAAAGTGACCGGCCAGGCACTGCGCGTCAATGAGCAGGGCGAAGATGTAGTGATTCCTGGCCTGTTCGCCGTCGGTGAAATCGCCTGTGTATCGGTGCATGGTGCCAACCGTCTGGGCGGTAACTCACTGCTCGACCTGGTGGTCTTTGGCCGTGCAGCGGGTCTGCATCTGCTGGCGAGTATTCAGGAGCAGGGCGACCTGCGTGATGCCACAGAAGATGAGATCGCCGGGGCGATGGCGCGTTTCAACCGCTGGGAAAACAACACCACGGGTGAAGATCCGGTTGAGATTCGTAAAGCGCTGCAACGCTGCATGCAGAATAACTTCTCGGTATTCCGTGAAGGCGAAGCGATGGCACAGGGTCTGGAAGAGCTGAAAGAGATTCGCCAGCGCCTGAAGTCAGCGCGTCTGGATGACCGCTCACCGGATTTCAACACCCAGCGTATTGAGTGCCTGGAGCTGGATAACCTGATGGAGACGGCCTTTGCCACGGCGGTAGCGGCTAACTATCGCACCGAAAGCCGCGGTGCGCACAGTCGCTTCGACTTCCCGGATCGTGATGATGAAAACTGGCTGTGCCACAGTCTTTATGTCCCGGAAACCGAAAGCATGACGCGCCGTGAGGTGAACATGCAGCCGAAACTGCGCGCGGCCTTCCCGCCGAAAGTGCGTACCTACTAATTTCGGAGACGATCATGAGACTCGAGTTTTCAATTTATCGCTACAATCCGGACGTCGATGACAAACCGCGCATGCAGGATTACACCCTGGAAGCGGAAGATGGTCGCGACATGATGCTGCTGGACGCACTGATTCGCCTGAAAGAGAAAGATCCGACCCTGGCGTTTCGTCGCTCCTGTCGTGAAGGCGTCTGCGGTTCCGATGGCCTGAACATGAACGGTAAAAACGGACTGGCCTGCATTACGCCCGTCTCGGCGCTGGGCAACGGCAAACAGAAAATTGTTATCCGTCCGCTCCCAGGTTTACCGGTGGTGCGTGACCTGGTTGTAGACATGAGCCAGTTTTATGCACAGTATGAGAAAATTAAGCCTTTCCTGTTGAATAATGGGGAAAATCCGCCAGCTCGTGAACATCTGCAGTCGCCGGATGAGCGTGAACACCTGGATGGCCTGTACGAATGTATACTCTGTGCCTGCTGCTCAACCTCATGCCCATCATTCTGGTGGAATCCTGAGAAGTTCATCGGTCCTGCTGGCCTGCTGGCCGCGTACCGCTTCCTGATTGACAGCCGCGACACCGAAACCGAGGCGCGTCTCGACAATCTGAATGATGCTTTCAGCGTATTCCGCTGCCATAGCATCATGAACTGTGTGAGCGTATGTCCGAAAGGGCTGAACCCGACGCGCGCCATCGGCCATATCAAGTCGATGCTGCTGCAGCGCGGCGCATAAGCAGTTTCTGCCGGGAACCTCAGGTTCCCGGTGTTTTACGGAAGCCTCTGTAAGCGCGGTGATTACCACGTTTACAAAGGTTCCCTTACGGGCCACGCGCGCTGCGCAAAGTGCTCGTATCGCTGAACTCACTACGGCAAACCGCGAAAGCGGCAACAAATGAAACCTCAAAAAAGCATAGCAATGCTTAAGGGATCACAATGCAGAACAGCGCGATGAAGCCCTGGCTGGACTCTTCCTGGCTGGCCGGCGCGAATCAGTCTTACATAGAGCAGCTCTATGAGGATTTCCTGACCGATCCTGACTCTGTCGATGCAGTGTGGCGCTCGATGTTCCAGCAGTTACCGGGCACCGGAATGAAACCTGAGCAGTTTCACTCCACCACACGTGAGTACTTCCGTCGCCTGGCGAAAGACGCATCTCGTTACACCTCATCTGTCTCCGATCCTGAAACCAACTCCAAGCAAGTAAAAGTGCTGCAGCTGATTAACGCGTTTCGTTTCCGCGGTCATCAGCACGCCAATCTTGACCCGCTTGGTCTGTGGAAACAGGACCGGGTAGCCGATCTCGATCCCGCTTTTCACGATCTGACCGAGGCCGATTTTCAGGAAAGCTTTAACGTCGGCTCTTTTGCCATTGGCAAAGAGACCATGAAGCTGGCCGAACTGTTCGAGGCGCTGACTCAGACTTACTGCGGCTCGATCGGTGCAGAATATATGCACATCAACAACACTGATGAGAAACGCTGGATTCAGCAGCGTCTTGAGTCAGTCGCGGGCCGTGCAGCCTTCAGCAATGAAGAGAAAAAAGGTTTCCTGAAAGAGCTGACCGCGGCCGAAGGGCTGGAAAAATATCTCGGAGCGAAATTCCCGGGTGCCAAACGCTTCTCGCTGGAAGGCGGCGATGCACTGGTTCCGATGCTGCGCGAAATGATCCGTCATGCCGGTAAGAGCGGAACCCGTGAAGTCGTACTGGGTATGGCGCACCGTGGCCGTCTCAACGTGCTGATCAACGTGCTGGGTAAAAAGCCACAGGATCTGTTCGACGAGTTCGCCGGTAAGCACAAAGAGCATCTGGGCACCGGTGACGTGAAGTACCACATGGGCTTCTCGTCTGACGTGGAAACCGAAGGCGGTCTGGTTCACCTGGCGCTGGCGTTTAACCCGTCGCACCTGGAGATCGTCAGCCCGGTAGTCATGGGTTCAGTACGTGCCCGTCTGGATCGTCTGGATGAGCCAGCCAGCAATAAAGTCTTACCGATCACCATTCATGGTGATGCGGCCGTGATTGGCCAGGGCGTGGTTCAGGAAACTCTGAACATGTCACAGGCGCGCGGTTATGAAGTGGGCGGTACCGTTCGCATCGTCATCAACAACCAGGTTGGCTTCACCACCTCCAACCCGAAAGATGCGCGTTCTACCCCTTACTGCACCGATATCGGCAAAATGGTGCTGGCACCGATTTTCCACGTCAATGCTGACGATCCGGAAGCGGTCGCGTTTGTGACCCGTCTGGCGCTCGACTATCGCAACACCTTTAAGCGTGATGTGTTTATCGATCTGGTCTGCTATCGCCGTCATGGTCACAACGAGGCGGATGAGCCAAGTGCGACCCAGCCGCTGATGTACCAGAAAATCAAAAAACACCCGACGCCGCGTAAAATCTATGCCGACCGTCTGGAAGGTGAAGCCATTGCCACGCAGGAAGATGCGACCGAAATGGTCAATCTCTACCGTGACGCGCTGGATGCGGGTGAGTGCGTGGTGCCGGAATGGCGTCCAATGAGCCTGCACTCCTTTACCTGGTCACCTTACCTGAATCATGAGTGGGATGAACCTTACCCGGCTCAGGTCGACATGAAACGTCTGAAGGAGCTGGCGCTGCGTATCAGCCAGGTGCCTGAAGAGGTGGAAGTGCAGTCGCGTGTTGCCAAGATTTACAACGACCGTCGCCTGATGGCTGAAGGCGAGAAAGCCTTTGACTGGGGCGGCGCGGAAAATCTGGCATACGCCACGCTGGTTGATGAAGGCATTCCGGTGCGTCTGTCGGGTGAAGATACCGGTCGCGGAACCT
Organism: Pantoea agglomerans NBRC 102470; assembly: GCF_001598475.1. Classification (GTDB taxonomy): domain Bacteria; phylum Pseudomonadota; class Gammaproteobacteria; order Enterobacterales; family Enterobacteriaceae; genus Pantoea; species Pantoea agglomerans. The sequence goes on along the minus strand of NZ_BCZA01000003.1, from coordinate 145,284 downwards.
TCTTCCATCGTCACGCGGTAGTCCATAATCAGGCGAACGGCTCAACCTATACCCCTCTGCACCACGTGCACAGCGGTCAGGGCCAGTTCAAAGTGTGGGACTCCGTGCTGTCAGAAGAGGCGGTACTGGCCTTTGAATATGGTTATGCCACCGCAGAGCCGCGCATCCTGACCATCTGGGAAGCGCAGTTTGGTGACTTCGCCAACGGCGCACAGGTTGTTATCGACCAGTTCATCAGCTCCGGTGAGCAGAAATGGGGCCGGATGTGTGGCCTGGTGATGCTGCTGCCGCACGGTTATGAAGGTCAGGGGCCAGAGCACTCCTCTGCGCGCCTGGAGCGTTATCTGCAACTCTGCGCTGAGCAGAACATGCAGGTCTGCGTGCCGTCTACCCCTGCGCAGGTTTACCATATGCTGCGTCGTCAGGCGCTGCGCGGTATGCGCCGTCCGCTGATTGTGATGTCGCCGAAATCACTGCTGCGTCATCCGCTGGCGATCTCCACGCTGGATGAACTGGCTAACGGCAGCTTCCAGCCTGCGATTGGCGAAGTCGATGATCTGGATCCGCAGGGCGTGAAACGCGTCGTGCTGTGCTCCGGTAAAGTCTATTACGACCTGCTGGAGCAGCGTCGTAAAAATGAGCAGACCGATGTGGCTATCGTGCGCATCGAGCAGCTCTATCCGTTCCCGCATCACGCGGTACAGGAAGCATTAAAAGCGTATGCTCACGTGCAGGATTTTGTCTGGTGTCAGGAAGAGCCACTGAATCAGGGCGCCTGGTATTGCAGTCAGCATCATTTCCGTGAAGTTGTGCCGTTTGGTGCCACCTTACGTTATGCAGGCCGCCCGGCATCCGCCTCACCGGCCGTGGGATACATGTCCGTACACCAACAACAGCAGCAAGACCTGGTTAATGACGCGCTGAACGTTAATTAATTAAAAGGAAAGATAATGAGTAGCGTAGATATTCTCGTTCCCGACCTGCCTGAATCGGTTGCCGATGCCTCTGTGGCAACCTGGCATAAAAAACCAGGCGATGCAGTCACTCGCGATGAAGTGCTGGTCGAAATCGAAACTGACAAAGTTGTACTGGAAGTGCCAGCCTCTGCGGACGGTATCCTGGAAGCCGTTCTGGAAGAAGAGGGCGCCACCGTCACTTCCCGCCAGATCCTGGGTCGTCTGAAAGAGGGCAACAGCGCCGGTAAAGAGAGCAGCGCGAAGTCTGAAAGCAAAGAGTCTACCCCGGCTCAGCGTCAGACTGCGTCACTGGAAGAAGAGAGCAACGATGCGCTCAGCCCGGCTATCCGCCGTCTGATTGCAGAGCACAATCTTGATGCCTCGCAGATCAAAGGCAGCGGTGTTGGTGGTCGTCTGACCCGTGAAGATGTTGAAAAACATCTGGCTAACAAACCGCAGGCTGCTAAAGCCGCTGCGCCAGCTGCTGATGCGGCCGCCGCGCAGCAGCCAGTGGCTAACCGCAGCGAAAAACGCGTGCCGATGACCCGTCTGCGTAAGCGTGTTGCCGAGCGTCTGCTTGAAGCGAAGAACAGCACCGCGATGCTGACCACCTTCAACGAAATCAACATGAAGCCCATCATGGATCTGCGTAAGCAGTATGGTGAGGCCTTCGAGAAGCGTCACGGTGTACGTCTGGGCTTTATGTCCTTCTACATCAAAGCGGTTGTTGAAGCGCTGAAACGCTATCCGGAAGTGAATGCTTCTATCGATGGTGAAGATGTGGTTTACCACAACTACTTCGACGTCAGCATTGCGGTCTCTACGCCACGTGGTCTGGTTACACCCGTCCTGCGTGACGTGGATGCGCTGAGCATGGCGGACATCGAGAAGAAAATCAAAGAGCTGGCAGTGAAAGGCCGTGACGGCAAGCTGACAGTTGAGGATCTGACCGGCGGTAACTTTACCATTACCAACGGCGGCGTCTTTGGTTCACTGATGTCCACCCCGATCATCAACCCACCGCAGAGCGCCATCCTGGGCATGCACGCCATCAAAGATCGCCCGATGGCGGTCAATGGTCAGGTTGTGGTGCTGCCGATGATGTATCTGGCGCTCTCCTACGACCACCGTCTGATCGATGGCCGTGAATCAGTTGGTTATCTGGTTGCAGTGAAAGAGATGCTGGAAGATCCGGCGCGCCTGCTGCTGGATGTCTGATTTTCACCGGGCGCGCCTTGCCGCGCGCCCAACCTCATTACTCTTTTCAGACCTGAATGGATAGAACATCATGAACTTACACGAATACCAGGCGAAACAACTGTTTGCACGGTATGGCATGCCGGCACCAACGGGTTACGCCTGTACTACACCACGTGAAGCGGAAGAAGCAGCCTCTAAAATTGGCGCAGGCCCGTGGGTAGTTAAATGTCAGGTTCATGCCGGTGGCCGCGGTAAAGCGGGCGGTGTGAAAGTGGTTAACAGCAAAGAAGAGATTCGCGCTTTTGCTGAAAACTGGCTGGGCAAACGCCTGGTTACCTATCAGACAGACGCAAACGGCCAGCCGGTAAACCAGATTCTGGTTGAAGCGGCGACCGATATCGATCAGGAGCTCTATCTGGGCGCTGTGGTCGATCGCGCAACACGTCGCGTAATTTTCATGGCCTCAACTGAAGGCGGCGTGGAAATTGAAAAAGTGGCGGAAGAGACCCCGCACCTGATCCACAAAATGGCGCTGGATCCACTGACCGGCCCGCAGCCTTATCAGGGTCGTGAGCTGGCGTTCAAACTTGGCCTGACCGGCAAGCTGGTTGGCCAGTTCACCAAGATCTTCATGGGTCTGGCGACACTGTTCCTGGAGCGCGATCTGGCGATGGTTGAGATCAACCCGCTGGTGATCACCAAACAGGGCGACCTGATCTGCCTGGATGGCAAACTGGGTGCCGATGGCAATGCCCTGTTCCGTCAGCCAGAGCTGCGCGAAATGCGCGATCCAAGCCAGGAAGATCCGCGTGAAGCCCATGCTACACAGTGGGAACTGAACTATGTTGCGCTGGAAGGCAACATCGGTTGTATGGTTAACGGCGCAGGTCTGGCGATGGGCACCATGGACATCGTTAAACACCACGGCGGTCAACCGGCCAACTTCCTTGATGTCGGCGGCGGCGCAACCAAAGAGCGCGTGACCGAAGCCTTCAAAATCATCCTGTCTGACGATGCGGTTAAAGCCGTATTCGTTAACATCTTCGGCGGTATCGTACGCTGCGACCTGATTGCCGACGGCATCATCGGCGCAGTCGCTGAAGTGGGTGTGAACGTACCAGTTGTGGTACGTCTGGAAGGTAACAACGCCGAGCTGGGCGCCCAGAAACTGGCGGACAGCGGTCTGAACATCATTGCAGCAACCAGCCTGACAGACGCCGCACAGCGTGTTGTTGCTGCCGCGGAGGGTAAATAATGTCCATTCTGATCGACAAAAACACCAAAGTCATTTGCCAGGGTTTCACCGGTGGCCAGGGGACTTTCCATTCTGAGCAGGCGCTGGCATACGGCACCCAACTGGTTGGCGGCGTGACGCCAGGCAAAGGTGGCACGACCCATCTCGGCCTGCCGGTGTTCAACACCGTTCGCGAAGCGGTAGAAGCAACAGGCGCGACCGCCACTGTGATCTACGTTCCGGCTCCTTTCTGTAAAGATGGCATCCTGGAAGCGATCGACGCGGGCATCAAACTGATCATCACCATCACCGAAGGCATCCCGACCCTGGATATGCTGACCGTGAAAGTGAAGCTGGATGAAGCAGGCGTGCGGATGATCGGTCCAAACTGCCCAGGCGTTATCACCCCAGGCGAATGTAAAATCGGCATCATGCCGGGCCACATTCACCAGCCGGGCCGCGTCGGTATCGTGTCACGTTCAGGCACCCTGACCTATGAAGCGGTTAAGCAGACCACGGATATCGGCTACGGCCAGTCAACCTGCGTTGGCATCGGTGGTGACCCGATCCCAGGCTCTAACTTCATCGACATCCTGAAAATGTTCCAGGATGATCCACAGACTGAAGTTATCGTGATGATCGGTGAGATCGGCGGTAGCGCAGAAGAAGAAGCTGCAGCCTTCATTAAAGAGCACGTGACCAAGCCGGTTGTAGGCTACATTGCTGGCGTCACCGCGCCAAAAGGCAAGCGTATGGGCCATGCTGGCGCCATCATTGCCGGTGGTAAAGGTACAGCAGATGAGAAATTTGCTGCGCTGGAAGCGGCAGGCGTGAAAACCGTCCGCAGCCTGGCGGATATCGGTGACGCAGTTAAAGCCGTATTACCTGCTAAATAAGTCAGCGTCATCTGAGACTAAGCCACCTTCGGGTGGCTTTTTTTATGCCTGTAAATGAGAGCTATAACGCAGGAAGCTAAAGAGAAGAGTGCGCGGTGAAATAACCGGTCTGCGGCTCATCACGTTAAGGAAAAGTGTCAAAGGTAAATTATTTCTTCGCGCTTTATTTCATTACTGACATCTCATTAACAAGAAACCTACCTGACCCTATCTGGAAACTTATTGCGTTAATCCAGATCAATTAATCGCGACTTATATCCAACTATATCTCTGGCAAAGCGCAACGCTAAGGGCGTAAATTGCGCTGCATCAATCCAGCCTTTTACACAAATTTTCAAACGTCTGCTCAACCCGGGATTACACCCGCTTTCCTCCTGTTAAAGCACGCGTTAACGAAAGCGCTGATTGACAATTTTCTGAGCTGCTTCATTCGCTACTCGCCTGTTCGGGCAGCTCACAGACCTGTTCTGCGGGTAATAAAAAACTGGAATCAATAAACAGTCGTTGCTGACTCTGATTGCGTTCGATCTGATCGCGCGCGTGACGGAGACAAAGCGAGGAGCAAGGAGTCCTTATGTTAGATATCGTCGAGCTGTCGCGGTTACAGTTTGCCTTAACGGCGATGTACCATTTTCTGTTCGTCCCTTTAACGCTGGGTATGGCGTTCTTGCTGGCGATCATGGAAACGGTATATGTCCTGAGCGGCAAACAAATCTATAAAGATATGACGAAGTTCTGGGGCAAGTTATTCGGTATTAACTTTGCGCTGGGTGTCGCCACCGGCCTGACCATGGAATTTCAGTTCGGGACTAACTGGTCATATTACTCTCACTACGTCGGCGATATCTTCGGCGCGCCGCTCGCCATCGAAGGTCTGATGGCGTTCTTCCTGGAATCCACCTTTGTTGGCCTGTTCTTTTTTGGCTGGGATCGCCTGGGCAAAGTGCAGCACCTCGCCGTCACCTGGCTGGTGGCGCTGGGCTCAAACATGTCGGCGCTGTGGATTCTGGTGGCTAACGGCTGGATGCAGAACCCGATCGCCTCTGAGTTCAACTTCGAAACCATGCGCATGGAGATGGTCAGCTTCTCAGAGCTGGTGCTGAACCCGGTCGCGCAGGTGAAATTCGTGCACACCGTGGCAGCCGGTTACACCACCGGTGCGATGTTTATTATGGGCATCAGCGCCTGGTACATGCTGAAAGGCCGTGATTTCGCCTTTGCTAAACGCTCGTTCGCTATCGCAGCCAGCTTTGGCATGGCGGCGGTACTGTCAGTCATCGTTCTGGGCGATGAGTCAGGATACGAAATGGGTGACGTGCAGAAAACCAAACTGGCCGCTATCGAAGCGGAGTGGGAAACCCAGCCGGCACCGGCCTCGTTTACCCTGTTTGGCCTGCCCGATCAGGCAACTCAGGAGAACCGATACGCAGTACAGATCCCCTGGCTGCTGGGCCTGATCGCCACCCGATCAACCGATACGCCGGTCACCGGCCTGAAAGATCTGATGGCACAGCATGAAGTGCGCATCCGCAACGGCATGAAAGCCTATGCCCTGCTGAATGAGCTGCGCGGTGGCAGCCAGGATCCGGCGGTGCGTGATGCGTTCAACAGTCACAAACAGGATCTCGGCTACGGTCTGCTGCTGAAGCGTTATACCGACAACGTGGCTGATGCAACCGAAGCGCAGATTAAACAGGCGACGCAGGACTCTATCCCGCGTGTCGCCCCGCTCTATTTCGCCTTCCGCATCATGGTGCTGTGTGGCGTACTGCTGCTGGGCATTATCGCGCTGGCGTTCTGGAGCGTACTGCGTAACCGCATCGGTAAAAATCGCTGGTTACTGAAAGCGGCGCTGTTTGGTATTCCGTTGCCGTGGATCGCTATCGAATCAGGCTGGTTTGTGGCGGAGTATGGTCGTCAGCCGTGGGCTATCGGTGAAGTTCTGCCGACTGCGGTGGCCAACTCCTCTCTGACCGTTGGCGATCTGCTGTTCTCCATGATCCTGATCTGCGGACTCTACACAATGTTCCTGGTGGCTGAGATGTACCTGATGTTCAAATTCGCCCGCCTTGGGCCGAGCAGCCTGAAAACCGGGCGTTATCATCATGAGCAGATCACGGCAATCACCCAGCCGGTACAGGGATAAGGAGAGCGACCATGTTTGATTATGAAGTTCTGCGCTTTGTCTGGTGGCTGTTGATTGGCGTGCTGCTGATTGGCTTTGCCGCCGCAGATGGTTTTGATATGGGTGTCGGGATGCTGACACGCATTCTGGGCCGGAATGATACTGAACGTCGTATCATGATTAACAGTATCGCCCCACACTGGGACGGTAACCAGGTCTGGCTGATCACCGCAGGTGGCGCGCTGTTTGCCGCCTGGCCGATGGTTTACGCGGCAGCCTTCTCTGGCTTCTACGTGGCGATGATTCTGGTGCTCGCGTCGCTGTTCTTCCGCCCGGTTGGCTTCGATTACCGCTCGAAGATTGAAGACAATCGCTGGCGCGGCGCCTGGGACTGGGGGATTTTCATTGGCAGCTTCGTGCCGCCGCTGGTGATCGGCGTAGCGTTTGGCAACCTGTTACAGGGCGTGCCGTTCCATGCCGATGAGTATCTGCGCCTGTTCTATACCGGTAACTTCTTCCAGCTGCTGAATCCGTTTGGGCTGCTGGCGGGTGTGGTCAGTGTGGCGATGATTCTGGCGCAGGGTGCAACCTATCTGCAGATGCGCACTACCGGCGAACTGCATCTGCGTTCACGCACCGCAGCACAACTTGCCGCCCTGGTGATGATGGTCTGCTTTATCCTGGCGGGCGTCTGGGTGAAATATGGTATCGATGGTTATGTGGTGACCAGCACCATGGATCACTTCGCCGCCTCTAACCCACTGGGCAAAACCGTAGTGCGCGAAGCGGGTGCCTGGATGGTCAACTTCCAGAACCACCCTGTGCTGTGGCTGTTCCCGCTGCTGGGCGCTGTGCTGCCGCTGCTGACCATACTCTGCTCGCGGGTTGAGAAGGGCGCCTGGGCGTTCCTGTTCTCCTCACTGACGCTGGCCTGCGTCATCATGACAGCCGGCATTGCGATGTTCCCGTTCATCATGCCATCCAGCACGGTGCCGGGTATGAGCCTGACCATGTGGGACGCAACGTCCAGCCTGCTGACGCTGCAAACCATGACCGTTGCCGCCGCTATCTTTGTGCCGATCATTCTGGCCTACACCACCTGGTGCTACTGGAAGATGTTTGGTCGTATCACCAAAGAGCATATTGAAAGCAACAGTCACTCACTCTATTAATTAAGGAGACGTCGCATGTGGTATTTTGCCTGGATTCTCGGCACGTTGCTGGCCTGTGCCTTTGGTATCGTGACCGCGCTGGCGATTGAGCACATTGAAGCGCAGGATGAGCCTCACTGATGCGAACGCTAATTCGGATGCTGTATGATCTGATGGATAAGGGCCCGTTACGGGCCCTTTCACTGCTGCTGGCGCTGCTGACCGCAGGCGGCGTGATGTGGGATCCGACACGCTTTGCCAATCAGGCAGGCCAGTTACCGGCTCTGCAGGGGCTGGTGCTGATCTGGGCGGTCTGCAGTGGGGTGATCCACGGTGTGGGCTTCCGGCCACAGCAAACCCGATGGCAGGCGCTGTTTGCCCCGTTACCCGCCATGCTGTTGCTATTTATTGCGCTTTACCGTTTTTATCTTTAAGACCCCGCCTCATCGGCGCTGTCAGTGAATTTTTGTCAGCGTCTGGTCAATTAATCTCCCTGAAATCGTTCCGTTTGTTACGGAGCGATAATTATTTTCGCCTGGCTCTGACGAGCCATTCCCAACCCCAATTCTCTTGCGTATAGTAACAACGTTTAAAACGAGGCCGGGATGTAGAGTGAGTACAACGCTGTTTCGCTGGCCGGTTCGGGTCTACTACGAAGATACTGATGCCGGTGGTGTGGTTTATCACGCCAGCTATATCGCTTTTTATGAACGAGCACGTACTGAAATGTTGCGACAGCACCATTTCAATCAGCAGACGCTGTTAGAACAGCAGATCGCTTTTGTGGTACGGCGTATATCGGTGGACTATCTGGCGGCGGCGCGTCTTGATGACCTTCTGGAGATCCAGAGCGAGGTCACATCAATGACACGGGCTACCATGACGTTCACTCAGCGTATCGTGAATACTGAAGGCAAAGTGCTCAATGAGGCAGAAGTCCTGATTGCCTGCATTAACCCACATCTAATGAAGCCGATTGCGCTTCCCAAGTCTATTGTCGCGGAGTTCAAGCAGTGACTGACATGAACATTCTTGATTTGTTCCTGAAGGCGAGCCTTCTGGTCAAACTTATCATGTTGATTTTGATCGGCTTTTCTATTGCCTCCTGGGCCATCATTATTCAGCGCACACGTATTCTGAATGCGGCGGGAAGAGAAGCGGAGGCGTTTGAAGACAAATTCTGGTCCGGCATCGAACTCTCGCGCCTCTATCAGGAGAGCCAGGAGCGCCGGGAAGAACTGGGCGGTTCGGAGCAGATTTTCTATTCCGGCTTTAAAGAGTTCGCCCGCCTGCATCGCGCCAACAGCCATGCGCCGGAAGCGGTCATTGATGGTGCGAGCCGTGCGATGCGCATCTCGATGAACCGTGAGCTGGAAGCGCTGGAAAACCACATTCCATTCCTCGGCACCGTCGGTTCTATCAGCCCTTATATCGGACTGTTCGGCACCGTCTGGGGGATCATGCACGCCTTTATCGCACTGGGTGCCGTGAAGCAGGCAACCCTGCAGATGGTTGCACCGGGTATCGCTGAAGCGTTGATTGCGACCGCTATCGGTCTGTTTGCCGCGATTCCGGCGGTGATGGCGTACAACCGTCTGAACCAGCGCGTGAACAAACTGGAGCAGGGCTACGACAACTTCATGGAAGAGTTCACTGCCATTCTGCATCGCCAGGCTTTCTCCAGCGATAGCGCTAAGTAAATAGAGGTTAATGATGGCCAGAGTACGTGGTCGCAAACGCCGCGACCTGAAGTCGGAAATCAACATCGTTCCGCTACTGGACGTCCTGTTGGTGCTGTTGCTGATCTTCATGGCAACGGCGCCCATTATTACCCAGAGCGTGGAAGTGGATCTGCCTGATGCGACCGATTCGAAAACCGTTGCCAGCGATGATAATCCGCCGGTGATTGTCGAAGTAGCGGGCGTGGGTCAGTACAGCCTGGTCGTGGATCACGATCGTATGGATCAACTTCCACCAGAGCAGGTAATCAGCGAAGCGCAGCGTCGACTGGAAGCGAATCCTAAGACGGTCTTTTTGATCGGGGGCGCGAAAGAGGTGCCTTACGATGAAATTATTAAAGCGCTCAACCTGCTGCACCAGGCGGGTGTTAAATCTGTCGGTTTGATGACGCAGCCGATTTAAAATCGAACCGTTTTTTGGGAACCGAGTGTGTCGAAGGCAACCGAGCAAAACGAGAAGTTAAAGCGCGCGATAATCATTTCGGTGATTCTGCATATCGTGCTGATCGCGCTGCTGATTTGGAGCTCGTTTAATGAGCACATTGACGCCAGCAGTGCGGGTGGCGGAGGCAGCGATATTGATGCAGTGATGGTCGATCCCGGTGCCGTCGTGAGTCAATACAATCGTCAGCAGAACCAGCAAAGTGACAGCCAGCGGGCTGAGCAGCAGCGTAAAAAGCAGGCGCAGCAGCAGGCTGAAGAGCTGCAACAGAAACAGGCTGCTGAACAGCAGCGTCTGAAAGCGCTGGAAAAAGAGCGTTTAGCCGCGCAGGAAACCGCGAAAGAAGAGGCAAAACAGCAGGCTGAGCAGCAGAAGGCTGCCGAAGACGCTGCTAAGCAGGCGCAGGAGCAGCAAAAAACGGCGGAAGCGGCGGCTGCCAAAGCCAAAGCGGATGCAAAAGCTCAGGCAGATGCGCAGGCAAAAGCCGCGGCTGAGCAGGCGAAACAGGCCGCAGCCGAAGCAAAGAAGCAGGCTGATCAGCAGGCGAAAGCCGCCGCTGCCGCTGCTGCAAAAGAGAAGGCCGTTGCGGAAGCGAAGGCGAAATCTGAAGCAGATGCGAAAGCCGCGGCTGAGGCCAAAGTGAAAGCGGCGGCGGATGCCAAAGCCAAAGCGGCTGAAGAGGCTAAACAAAAAGCAGCTGAGGCCAAAGAAAAAGCCGCAGAGGCGGCGAAAGAGAAAGCCGCAGAAGCAGCAAAAGAGAAAGCGGAAGCGGCTAAAGAGGCCGCCAAAGAGAAGGCGGAAGCTGCCGCGAAAGCGAAAGCCGATGCCGCGGCGAAAGCCAAAGCCGATGCTGCCGCTAAGGCCAAAGCGGATGCTAAAGCGAAAGCCGCCGCCGATGCTGCCAACGACAGCGATGTCGATGATTTGCTGGGTGGACTCGCTTCCGGTAAAAATGCACCGAAAAGCGGCACCTCTGGCGGCGCAGCAGGGCAGGGAAACCAGAAGAAAGCGGGTGCATCAGGCGCGGAAATCAACTCCTACATGGGTCAGGTTGTGAGTGCGATTCAGAGCCGATTCTATGATGCGGATCTGTATCGCGGAAAAACCTGTGATTTGCGGATTAAACTTGCGCCTGATGGCTTGTTGATTGATGTTAAGTCAGAGGGTGGCGATCCCGCGCTCTGTCAGGCCGCGATTGCTGCCGCAAAACAGGCACGTATTCCGAAGCCGCCTTCGCAGGCGGTCTACGAAGTGTTTAAAAACGCCCCAATGCGTTTTAAACCGCAATAATGCAGTAACGGGCGGCAAGTTGATCTATGTTTAGCGTGCCGTACTTAAGTTGTACTCGTGGTTTCCAGGAACAGTGCCAATTATCGTGGACTGAGGTTCAGATAAGGGAGATAAAATGAAGCAAGCTCTTCGCGTTACGTTAGGCTTTTTTATCCTGCTGTGGGCAGCCATGCTGCATGCAGAAGTTCGAATTGAGATCACCCAGGGTGTCAACACTGCGCGCCCGATTGGCGTGGTGCCGTTTAAATGGGCCGGTGCTGGCGCAGCGCCGGAAGATATCGGCGGCATCGTTGCAGCTGACCTGCGCAACAGTGGCAAATTTAATCCACTGGATCGCTCGCGTCTGCCACAGCAGCCTGCCAGCGCGCAGGAAGTTCAGCCTGCCGCGTGGAGTGCACTCGGCATTGATGCCGTGGTCGTCGGTCAGGTCGCGTCTAACCCGGATGGCAGCTATCAGGTTTCGTACCAGTTGGTCGACACCGGCGGTGCTCCCGGTACCGTGCTGGCACAAAACAGTTATAAAGTGACGAAGCAGTGGCTGCGTTATGCCGCTCACACGGCCAGTGACGAAACGTTCCTGAAGCTGACCGGCATCAAGGGCGCTTTCCGTACCCGTATCGCCTATGTGGTGCAGACCAACGGCGGCCAGTTCCCGTATGAGCTGCGCGTTGCTGACTACGATGGTTACAACCAGTTTGTCGTGCATCGTTCACCACAGCCGCTGATGTCGCCAGCCTGGTCTCCGGATGGCAGCAAAGTTGCTTACGTGACCTTTGAAAGCGGCAAATCTGCGCTGGTGGTACAGACGCTGTCGAACGGTGCTATCCGTCAGATCGCCTCCTATCCACGTCACAACGGTGCCCCAGCGTTCTCGCCGGATGGCTCTAAACTGGCGTTCGCGCTCTCTAAAACCGGCAGCCTGAACCTCTATGTGATGGATCTGGCCTCAGGTCAGACGCGTCAGATTACCGATGGTCGCTATAACAGCACCGAACCAACCTGGTTCCCGGACAGCCAGACACTGGCTTACACCTCCGATCAGGCTGGTGCTCCACAAATCTACAAAGTCGGACTTAACGGTGGCGCGCCACAACGTATTACCTGGGAAGGCGGTCAGAACCAGGATGCGGATGTCGCAACAGATGGTAAGTCTATGGTGATGATTAGCACCAACGGTGGTGCTCAACACGTCGCCAAACAGGATCTGGAAACGGGAGCCGTTCAAACGTTAACGGACACGTTCCTGGATGAAACGCCGAGCCTGGCACCCAATGGCACAATGGTAATCTACAGCTCTACTCAGGGTATGGGTTCCGTGTTGCAGTTGGTTTCTACCGACGGCCGTTTCAAAGCGCGTCTTCCGGCAACTGATGGACAGGTAAAATTTCCTGCCTGGTCGCCGTATCTGTAATGTCTGACAGTTCAGACATCACAAACAATAAACAATAATGGGATTTTGAAATGCAACTGAACAAAGTGCTGAAGGGTTTGATGCTGGCTCTGCCGGTTCTGGCAGTAGCGGCTTGTAGCTCACACAAGAACAACAACAATGACCAGACTGGCATGGGTGCTGATGGCGGCGCTTACGGTGCAAATTCTGGCATGAACGGCAACGGCGGCAACATGTCTTCTGACGAGCAGGCTCGTCTGCAGATGCAGCAGCTGCAGCAGAACAACATCGTGTACTTCGGCCTGGACAAGTATGACGTTCAGTCTGATTACGCACAGATGCTGGATCAGCATGCAACCTTCCTGCGCAGCAACCCGTCATACAAAGTGACCATCGAAGGTCATGCGGATGAGCGCGGTACGCCGGAATACAACATCGCCCTGGGCGAACGTCGTGCTAACGCGGTTAAAATGTACCTGCAGGGCAAAGGCGTGTCGGCTGATCAGATGTCTATCGTATCTTACGGTAAAGAGAAGCCAGCCGTTCTGGGTCATGACGAAGCAGCGTATTCTAAAAACCGTCGTGCCGTTCTGGTCTACTAAGAGAATCACATGGTTAGTAACTTCAGACATCACCTGTTGAGTCTGTCGTTACTGATTGGCGTAGCGGCCCCCTGGGCCGCTAATGCCCAAGCGTCAATCAGTAGCGTTGGCTCCGGCTCGGTCGAAGACCGTGTCACCACTCTTGAACGAATTTCTAATGCCCAGGCACAGCTGATGCAGCAATTGCAGCAGCAGATGAGCGATAACCAGCGTGATATCGACGCGCTGCGTGGGCAAATCCAGCAAAACACGTATCAGTTAAATCAGGTGGTTGAGCGGCAGAAGCAGCTTTACCAGCAGATTGACAGCCTGAGCAGCGCCAGCACCAGCGGCGGTCAGCAGGCAGCGGGCAGTAATGCCGCAGCGGATACCGGCGCAGCAGCAACCGCAGGCGCGGCAGCATCAACGGATAGCGCACCTGCGCAGACCGGTGACGCTAACAGCGATTACAATGCGGCTGTGGCGCTGATTCTGGAGAAGAAACAGTATGATCAGGCGATCAGCGCGCTCCAGGCGTGGGTAAAACGTTACCCGGATTCGACCTATCAGCCGAACGCCAATTACTGGCTGGGACAGCTGAACTATAACAAAGGCAAAAAGGACGACGCGGCTTACTATTACGCCACGGTAGTGAAAAACTATCCGAAGTCGCCAAAAGCTGCAGAAGCGTTGTTGAAAGTGGGCGTCATCATGCAGGAGAAAAAAGACACAGCGAAAGCTAAAGCGGTCTTCCAGCAGGTGATCAAACTTTATCCAGACACCGAATCTGCTAAGCAGGCGCAAAAACGTCTGACAAGTCTGTAATCTGTACGGTTCAGGCCAGATATCGTGTGATTTCTGGTCTTGCCGTATGAAAGGTAAGCAACTGAAGCATTTAGCAGAAATAAGAGTTGCGCTACCCCGCTAAATCAGTAATATATGCCGCCGTTGCCGGGACACATTGCAAAGTGTCTGGTAAGCCTGAAGATGGGTCGTTAGCTCAGTTGGTAGAGCAGTTGACTTTTAATCAATTGGTCGCAGGTTCGAATCCTGCACGACCCACCATCTTCCTCAGACGCGCTTTTACCGCGCAGTTTTAAGAAGAACACTTCAGCATTGCTTCACAACCTAAGATGGGTCGTTAGCTCAGTTGGTAGAGCAGTTGACTTTTAATCAATTGGTCGCAGGTTCGAATCCTGCACGACCCACCATCTTATCTCAGCAGCCTGGCGTGTTGAACGGTTGTAAGCCCCCAGCGGGTCGTTAGCTCAGTTGGTAGAGCAGTTGACTTTTAATCAATTGGTCGCAGGTTCGAATCCTGCACGACCCACCAATTAAGAAAAAAGCGCCCTCAGGGCGCTTTTTTTGTTTCTGCGGCACGGCGTTCCCCGTGCAGGGTGAGAACCTGCAGCAGGTTCGACTGAATCGCGAGGCGATTCAGGCTGATGCGACAGCATCACCCGAAGGGCGAGGCCCCGGATGGGCCGAGGCAATCCTGCACGACCCACCAATTAAGAAAAAAGCGCCCTCAGGGCGCTTTTTTTGTTTGTGCGGCACGGCGTCCCCCGTGCAGGGTGAGAACCTGCAGCAGGTTCGACTGAATCGCGAGGCGATTCAGGCTGATGCGACAGCATCACCCGAAGGGCGAGGCCCCGGATGGGCCGAGGCAATCCTGCACGACCCACCAATTAAGAAAAAAGCGCCCTCAGGGCGCTTTTTTTTGTTTCTGCGGTATCTGAAAACTTTTTCAAAGCAAAACGTCACTGGTTTTTGAAGTTTTTGGCAAACTCTGGCCCGTTCCGCTGAGAGATCGAGCCTGCGCAGAGAACAGGGTCAGATCGGAAAGACGCCAAAGCCAATCCCTGACCTGCTCGGCCCGCGCGATTACGCACCTCATCCCTGAGGTGCGCCCGTAGCCGGGCCAACGCGTTGCGTTGTTCAAAAACGCTCCCGGCGTTTTTGTCCCAGGCGCGGGACGCTTTCCTCTTCTGACCCTGTTCCCTGCGCGTTGAGCTTTTTCGTTGCGGCCAAATCCAGTCGGGTGCGAGTTTGTAAGCAGTCTGGAAGAGGCTCTGCATTTTTAGTTTCTGCGATACCGACTATGCAGGTCAGGGCAGACTATCTGCATCCTTACATCAACCGTCACGGCTTTTTCTTTGCCTTTGCCACTGCCAGGCTCTCCCAGATATGCATCACTGCATAGCTACGCCAGGGACGCCATGACTGCGATCGCGCCTCCGCTTCTTTCGATGACATGCCGCCCAGGTTATTCCGGATGGCAATATCCTCTTTGGGAAAGGCATCCGGCCAGCGCAAAGCGCGCATCGCGATGTAGTGCGCGGTCCAGGGACCAATACCCGGCAGGCTGACCAGCTTTTTGATGACCTCGTCTGGCGCCTGAGCGGCACTGAGACGAAGATCTCCGCTGGCGCAGGCATTTGCAAAGGCGATGATGGCGCGGGAGCGGGCGGCACTGACAATCCCCATCGGCGCGACATCGTCTACCGTCAGTCCGGCGATGCGTTCAGGATGGGCGGTGTAGCGGGTCAGATCGGCGAACGGCGTCTCACAGGGTTCGCCAAAAGCGGCGGCAAAACGGCTGCTGACCGTGGTGGCCGCTTTGACCGTCACCTGCTGGCCGATAATGGCGCGCACACCCAGCTCAAAGGCGTCGAATGCGCCAGGCACACGCAGACCCGGATGCGAGAGCAGGCTGGGTGCCAGCAGTGGGTCCTGCGCCAGACAGGCGGCGATACGCTGCGGCTGTGCGTCGAGATCGAACAGATCGCGCAGACGGCGCAGCAGCAGAGGCAGAACCGGCGTCAGCGAGGTGGAGAGCGTCACCTGCAACGCATTCTTTTGCGGCAGATGCGAAACAGAAACCCAGCCCCGGCAGCGACCCAGCACCACAGTGCGTCGCCAGCTGCCATCTTCCACCGCCTCGACCTCTTTCATCAGATGCGTCTGCAAAAACCAGAGCATCGCCGCCCAGTCGTAGGGAGGGCGATAGGCCAGCCGCAGCGTCACGCGGTCGCCGGGCTGCGCGCACTGAGTGCCCGTATCGTCCCTGCGCAGCGCGCCTGGCGTCATGCGGTAACGCGCCTGGAAGACATCATTAAAGCGCCGCAGGCTGCCAAAGCCGCTGGCATAGGCAACGTCAATAATCGGCAGCCGGGTTTCGGTCAGCAGCTGTTTAGCCAGCAGCATGCGCCGCGTCTGCTTCAGTTCCAGCGGCGAGACACCCAGCTCCTGCTGCACGATACGGCGCAACTGACGCAGGCTGATACCGAATTCAGCGGCAATTGCCTCCAGTCCTTCACGTTCCTCCAGCATGCCTTCCTCGATACGCTGAATCAGCCGCTCTGCCACACGGTGCGGCTGATCAACCGGCGCATTACCGGGTGCCAGTTCGGGCCGACAGCGCAGGCAGGGGCGAAAGCGGGCTTTCTCCGCCGCTTCCGCGCTGCTGAAGAAAAGGCAGTTCTTCTGCATCGGCGCTTTGACCGGGCAGACCGGACGACAATAGATACCGGTTGAGGTCACGCCAACAAAGAAAACGCCGTCAAAGCGGGTATCACGAGATGTCAGCGCCTGATAGGCAATGTCGGGATCGAGCATGGCAGTTCTCCGGTAAATAAGCGCAGCCTACACCGGTGAATCCCGGCAGACTGGCTGTTTTCGGACAGCACAACAGTTTATCGCCATGACCGAAAACAGCCAGTCAGGCTGATGAAAAGTGCGATAATAGGCGACAGAACCGTGACGGGAGAATCACCATGTACTACTTCAAACCGATAGTCACCCCGGTGGGTGAACTGAAACTGGTCGCCAGCGATAGCGGCCTGGCGGGTATTTTGTGGGAAAACGACGATCCCAAACGCACCCGGTTTTTGCCGCAAACGCGCGATGACGATCATCCCATTCTGATCGAAACTGAGCGTCAGCTCAGCGAGTACTTCACCGGTGCTCGTCGCTGCTTTGAGCTGCCGCTCGATTTTGTCGGCACTGAGTTTCAGAAAAAAGTCTGGCAGGCGCTGGTGGCTATCCCGTTTGGTGAGACGCGCAGCTACAGCCAGATTGCGCGGGAGATCGGCCATCCGCTGGCGGTGCGTGCCGTCGGGGCGGCCAATGGGCGTAATCCGCTCTCGATTGTCGCACCGTGCCACCGCGTGATTGGAGCCAACGGCAAGCTGACCGGCTTTGCGGGCGGACTGGATATCAAAGCCTTTCTGCTGGCACTGGAAGCGCCGCAAAAACCGCTGGTACTGGCAGATGAAACGCAGCCCGGCAGGGTCGGCGCTGTGATGCAGACAGAATAAATATCGCACGACACAGCCAGGCTTTTCCGCTATCGTGTTTAGCATATAAAACACGATGGCGGATTGGACGCCATAAGTCGCCGGAACAGGCGATTTTCGTTAATTAGACAAAACGAGAGCTGTGTCATGAGTGTGATGTTCGATCCAGAAAGCGCCGTTTATCCCTTTCCGCCCAAACCCGCTCGCCTGAGTGACGACGAGAAGGCGTTCTACCGTGAGAAAATTAAAGCGCTGCTGAAGGCGCGAAACGCAGTGATGGTGGCGCACTACTACACCGATCCGGAAATTCAGGCGCTGGCAGAAGAGACAGGCGGCTGCGTTTCGGACTCGCTGGAGATGGCACGCTTTGGCAGCAACCATTCGGCGACGACACTGCTGGTGGCCGGCGTGCGCTTTATGGGGGAAACCGCCAAAATCCTCAGCCCGGAGAAAACCGTACTGATGCCGACGCTGCAGGCGGAGTGCTCACTGGATCTCGGCTGCCCGATTGAAGAGTTTAACGCCTTTTGCGACGCCCATCCCGATCGCACTGTGGTGGTCTACGCCAATACCTCGGCGGCGGTAAAAGCGCGGGCCGACTGGGTGGTGACCTCAAGCATTGCGGTCGAGCTGATTGAGCACCTCGACAGTCTGGGCGAAAAAATTATCTGGGCGCCGGATCGCCATCTTGGCCGCTACGTCACCCAAAAATCAGGCGCGGACGTACTCTGCTGGCAGGGTGCCTGCATTGTGCACGACGAGTTCAAAACCCAGGCGCTGCAGCGCATGAAAGCGCTCTATCCCGACGCGGCAGTGCTGGTGCATCCTGAGTCACCGCAGGCGATTGTCGATCTGGCCGATGCGGTCGGCTCGACCAGCCAGCTGATTCAGGCCGCCAAATCCCTGCCGCATCCGCAGATGATTGTGGCGACCGATCGCGGCATCTTCTACAAAATGCAGCAGGCGGTGCCGGATAAAGAGCTGCTTGAAGCGCCGACCGCCGGTGAAGGTGCCACCTGCCGCAGCTGTGCTCACTGTCCCTGGATGGCGATGAACGGCCTTAAAGCCATCGCAGAGGCGCTGGAGTCGGGTGGGGTGGAACATGAGGTTCAGGTGGATGAGACGCTGCGTGAGGCGGCGTTACTGCCGCTTAATCGCATGCTATCCTTTGCAGCGGAACTTAAACTCAACGTAAAGGGAAACGCGTAAGCGTTTTCCGGACAGGTGCTCAGCATGGACTTCTTCAGCACACACAATATTCTGGTTCACATTCCTCTGGGTGCCGGAGGCTACGATCTCTCATGGATTGAGGCTATCGGCACGCTGGCGGGCTTACTCTGCATCTGGTTTGCCAGCCTGGAAAAAATCATCAACTATCCCTTTGGCCTGATTAACGTCACGCTGTTTGCGGTGATTTTCTTTCAGATCCAGCTCTACGCCAGCCTGCTGCTGCAGCTCTTCTTTTTTGCCGCCAATATCTACGGCTGGTACGCCTGGAGTCGGCAAACCTCCGATCATCAGGCGGCGCTGAAAATCCGCTGGCTGCCGCTGCCTAAGGCGCTGGCCTGGACGGCGGGCTGTGTGATTGCGATTGCACTGATGACCCTCTATATCGATCCGGTGTTTGCGCTGTTAACCCGTGCGGCCGTCACGCTGATGAACGGCGTTGGCCTGTCGGTGGCGATGCCCGCGCTGCAGCCGGATGCGTTCCCGTTCTGGGACTCCTGCATGATGGTGTTGTCGATTGCGGCGATGGTGCTGATGACGCGCAAATATGTTGAGAACTGGCTGCTGTGGGTCATCATCAACGTGATTAGCGTGATGATTTTTGCCCGTCAGGGCGTCTATGCGATGTCGCTGGAGTATGTGATTCTGACGCTGATTGCGCTGAACGGCTCACGCATGTGGATCCGCAGCGCGCGGCAACAGGGTTCCCGCGCGCTGTCGGCTCAGTGAGTGTGCGCTTCGCCTTTAGCATGAGCATGCTCATGGTCGTGTGAATGGCTGTGATCATGGCTGGTGGCGGCAGCGCCGCTTAAGCCGAGTTCACACTCGGCACCGGCACAGGGCTGATACTCCATCTGCACGGTCGCATGCGCAATCTGATAGTGCTGGCGTAGATAGTCGTGGATACGATGCAGCAGCGCATCGTGATCGTAAGGCGGGATCACCTGCGCATGCAGCGTCAGCAGCGGCTTTTCGCCCACCTGCCACAGATGCACATGGTGAACATTGCGCACCTCTGCGATGTTCAGGGTGAGATCCCGTATCAGCCGGTTCACATCCAGCGAACGCGGCGCCCCTTCCAGTAACTCCTGCAGACTCTCACGCAGCAGCGCCCAGGCGCTGCGCAGCACCAGCAGTGACACCAGCAACGACAGAATCGGATCGATTGGGGTCCAGCCGGTCAGCATAATAATCACCGCCGCGACAATCGCACCCACCGAGCCAAGCAGGTCGCCCATCACATGCAGCGCTGCGGCCCGCACGTTGAGATTCTTCTCTTCGCTGCCGTGATGCAACAGCCAGAACGACAGAATATTGGCCAGCAGACCGCCAATAGCAATCCCCAGCATCAGGCCGCCGGTCACCGGTTGCGGGTCGGCAAAGCGGCGCACCGCCTCCCAGACGATCAGTGCGGTAATGCCCAGCAGCGCAATGGCGTTAACAAATGCGGCCAGCGTGGTCAGACGCAGCAGGCCAAAGGTGTGGCGTGCATTGGGTTTACGGCGCGAGAACTGCACCGCCATCAGCGCCATCAGCAGCGCGGCGGCATCGGTCAGCATATGCCCGGCGTCCGCCAGCAACGCCAGTGAACCCGAGAGCCAGCCGCCAATCACTTCAGCCACCATAAAGACAACGGTCACCCCGAAGGCGGCCGCCAGACGCGTGCGATTACTATCCTGCCCGCTATGAGTGTGGGTATGTGCCATAAGATTCCAGTTTTTTCAGTAACCTGTTTGCTAATAATATCAGTAATTGCCACGTCTCAGACGTGTCCTGATGCTGTTTTGCCTGCTCCGCCAGTTGCTGGCTGAGCTGTGCGCCGTGATCCAGTCCCACCAGTAACCAGCTTCCTTTCATCCGGTGCGCCGCTTCGGCGAACGGCATCCACTCCTCGCGCTCGCGTGCTTCGCGCATCACGGCCAGATCCTGCGTCACCGTGTTGTGCAGCGTCTGGCTCAGACGGCGGAGGAATTTCTCATTCTGCTGCGCCAGTTGCCACAGATTATCATCCAGCGCCGCCAGCGGATCTTCCTGCCACTCTGCCAGCAGCGCGCTGAGATCGGCTAACTGCACCGGTTTTATTATTACCCGCTCCCGCGCCTCCAGCGGTCGCGACAGCAGCTGGGCATCCGCAGAGCAGAGCACCCGCATCGCCTGACGCTTCCGCTGACGGTCACGCCGCCGCAATATCCGCAGCAGCAGCGTGCCGTCAGGCCGCGGCATCATCTGGTCGATAAACAGCAGGTCATAAGGCTGTTGCGCATCGGCCTGCAGTAGTGCGCGTCCCTGCTCAAAGATGTCAGCCTGAATCGCAAAACGCGACAGCTGCTGCTGCATCACCAGCAGATTGGTCGGATGGTCATCGACAATCGCCACCCGCAGTTGTGGAAGGTCGGGCAGGGCGGTTTCATCCACGTGGTTTGCTGGTGCGCAGACCGCCAGTGGCAGCGTCACGGTGACCTGGGTGCCGTGACCGGGTTCAGAGGCGAGCCGGATGTCGCCGCCCATCCGCTGCACCATTTCCCGGCAGATAAACAGCCCCAGGCCGCTGCCCTGCACCGAAACCGATTTACCGGACGGCGCCTGATACCAGGGATCGAACAGCTTCTGCTGCTCCTCTGGCGGAATGCCGCTGCCGCTGTCGCTCACCGTCAGAATCAGCTGTTGTTGCTGTGCGGCCAGCGTCAGGCGAATCGCGCCGTGGCGGGTAAATTTCAACGCATTGGTCATCAGGTTGTTGACCACCTGCTGCAGGCGATCGGCATCGATCATCACGGCATCAGGCAGCGGCGTCAGCGCCTCAACGATCAGATGCGGGCCGTCTTCGCGCATTAACGGATGATAAAAGTACTGCTGCTGATTGAGCCACTGCGCCAGCGCCAGCGGACGGGGCGCCAGGGTAAAACTGTTGCTCTCGATGCGCGCATGATCCTGCAGATCATTCAGCAACGTCAGCAGCGACTGCGCACTGCTGTGCAGCAGCGTCAGGTTCTGGCTGCTGTGCTGCTGCTTCTCCAGCTCAAGCAGCCCCAGGATCGCCTGCATCGGCGTGCGCAGCTCATGGCTGACGGTCGCCAGGAACTGGCTCTTCATCGCATTGGCGTGCTCAGCCTGTTCACGCTGCTGACGCTCCCGGCGCTGTTGCCAGTAGCGGCGCGCCAGCAGCAACAGCAGCAGCGCAATGGCCGCACCTGCCACCGCCAGCACCATCATCGGCAGCGAACGCATCACCATCACGCTGCCGGGCTGTGGCGGGGTTGACCAGCTGTCGCGCATCTGACTCTGTGTGTCAGCCGGGATCTGCTGCAGCGCGCGATCCAGCAGGGTGCGCAGCACCGGCTGGTCAGGCGTCACACCCAGCGCGATCGGCCAGGCGATGTCGCTGGCGGCAAAGGCGAGGTGGATGCGCGCATCATCGCGGCTGGCGATACGCCAGCGGGCGGAGAGCACGTTATCGACCAGCGCATCGATCTGCCCCTTTGCCAGCGCGTCATAGAGACTATTACGATCGGCAAACTGCTGCGGCTGCAGATCCGCAGGCAGCAGACGCAGCGCCAGGTCATCCTGCAACACGCCGACCCGCTTGCCGCGCAGGTCGCGCCAGTGCGCCAGCGTATCGGGCTGCAGGCTGTAGATGCCCCACAGCGCGCGCCACACCGGTAGCGAGGTGCTCTGCATCGCATCGCCGTTCAGCGGCTGCATCAGCTGCAGCATCGCCTGCTGCTGACCGATCAGCGTGTTCGCCTGACGCAGATTGCTGACCCACACCGGTTCAAACTGCAGGCCGGTGCTCTGAGCTATCGCTTTCAGCAAATCCACGCCATAGCCTCTGGCGGTCCCGCTGGCATCGCGATAACTCCAGGGATAGTTGTCCGGTTCGGCGGTGTAAGTAATACGCGGATGATCGGCAATCCAGGCGCGTTCAGTGGGGCTGAGCATCAGGGTCTGCGTATCCTGATAGCGCGGCAGGGTACTGCTCCAGCGCGCCTGCAGCGTGTTCATCAGTTCTGCTGGCAACTGACGCAGGCTCTGATTAATCCAGCTGATAAGCTCCGGATCGCGGGAGACCGCGCGCAGGTTGAGCTGTCCGGCCTCGATGTGTGAGGCGATCTGATAAATCTGGCCCTGTTGCAGCTGGCTCAGCAGAAATCCGGCGCTGGTTTCATCCGCCACCACATAATCATTCTGCTGATTCAGCAGGGTATAGAGCGCCTGCAGATCACTGCTGTAGCGTCGCCAGCTGTGGCGGGCGGCCAGCGCAGGCGGCAGTTGTGCCAGCGTGCTTTCGCTGATCGCCAGTTGGGCATTCTGGCTGTTAAACATCACGGCACGCTGGTTTTGCTGATTGCGGTAGACCCGAAGCGGGCTGCTGTACCAGTTATCGCTGCTCAGCGCGCCGGCTGGCAGGGGAGAAATCCACATGCCAAGCGCAAAATCGATCTGGCCGCTGTTCAGCGCCTGCATCAGATGCGGCTGATCGCTGTAGAGGTTGAGGCTGAACTGCGCGCCAGTCAGCTGTCGCAGGGCGGAAAGATAGTCGGCATTGATGCCATACAGGTCGTTGCCGATGCGCATCGCCCAGGGGGCGTGGTTCTCTTCCAGCAGGCCAACACGCAGGATTTTGCCTTGCATGGTTTCCGCGTGCGTCACCGGCAGCATCATCGGCAGATTGATGCTGCTCACCGGACGCACCTCAGCCAGAACGGAGCCGCACAGCAACAGCAGCATCAGCAGGAGAGTTCTCACTGCTGCGCCTTCCACAGGTCAGCCAGTTCCACCACCGAACGGGCGCCGGTTTTTTCCAGAATGTTCTTTTTATGGGTGCTGACCGTTTTGTTACTGATGTGCAACTGGGCGGCGATTTGCAGATTGGAGAGGCCGCTGGCCAGCAGCGCCAGAATCTGACGCTCTTTCTGGGTCAGCGGGAGTTCCGGTTCATCATCCATCACCGGAAACGCCGTCTGACCGCCCAGCACCGCCAGGATAGCGCTAAGCAGTTGCGCCATGCGCTGGCTCTTCACCACATAACCGGCGGCACCCAGCGCCTGGGCACGACGCACATAGTGGCGGGTCTGCTGAGCAGAGTAGATCAATACCGGACAGTCGGGGCGATGGATCTTCAGGCGACGCAGGAACTCCAGCCCATCGCTATCCGGCAGGCCAATATCCAGCACGATGATGTCCAGTGGCTGCTGAAGCAGGGGACGGGCGGCTTTTTCACTGCTGGCAGAGAGGAGCTGAACCGGAATGGGTGACTGGCTCAGAGCGGCTTCAAGTGCCACTTCAACCAGCGGATGATCGTCAATCAGAAGCAAAACGGCCATGAAGGATTTCCTGTAAAATTCACAGGATTAGCATAGCGGAAGAGTGGGACAGAGGGGAGAAAAACCAGGAGAGCGTCAGCTCTCCTGGCTAAACAGAATTACTGGGTGGTGCCGTCGGTTTTGGTATCTACGTCACCGCCGCCCACTTTAGTCTGAACTTTTTTATTGATGTTCGGACATTTACCATCTTTACACTGGGCGTTCTGGTCCATTTCGTTAGCAGACATATTACCATGGCTGGTGGTGCTGCCAGACGTTGCAGGATTGGTATCGTTGCCAGTGTTATTAATTTTGCTGTTATCGACATTATTTGGCGGCAGATTCTCTTTCGCTCCGCCCGCTGCTGCACCTGCACTGGCTGCCTGATTCGATGTACCGTTATTGCTGCTGTCTGCAGCCAGTACCGCACCGCTGCTCAGTGTCATTGCTGCTGTCAAAAAGAGTAAGGCAAACTTTTTCATCATTATGCTCCCGTTAATAAATGAAGATGCTTTAAGCCCAGAGGTGCAATTTCGGGTAAGAAAATCCCTGACGAAATATAATTCGCCGGTTGGCTTAAACAGGGTGATTTAATTTGGTAAGCGGGACGTTCCTCAGTGCTTACCATTAAAAAGTCTAGTCGCTAACCTGATTAATGCAAATATCACCCGCACATTTAACCCGCAGCGGGAATTTACACCCCAGGCGCTTCGGGCTACATTGGGCAGGTTGTGTCCGGCGGGCGCCGGGCCAGAAATAATATGGAATCAGTATGAATTACCAGAACGATGACTTACGCATCAAAGAGATTAAAGAGCTGTTACCTCCGGTTGCGCTGCTCGAAAAATTCCCGGCGACCGATCGTGCTGCACAGACCGTTTCACAGGCCCGTCAGGCGATTCATCAGATCCTGCAGGGCAAGGACGATCGCCTGCTGGTGGTGATCGGCCCCTGCTCAATTCATGACACTGAAGCGGCAAAAGAGTATGCCGACCGCCTGCTGGCGCTGCGTGATGAGCTGAAAGGCGAGCTGGAAGTGGTGATGCGGGTCTATTTTGAAAAGCCGCGCACCACGGTGGGCTGGAAAGGGCTGATCAACGATCCCTACATGGACAACAGCTACCAGCTCAATGACGGTCTGCGTCTGGCGCGTAAACTGCTGCTGGATATTAACGACAGCGGCTTACCGGCGGCGGGCGAGTTTCTGGATATGATTACCCCGCAATATGTGGCTGACCTGATGAGCTGGGGCGCGATTGGCGCGCGCACCACGGAATCTCAGGTACACCGTGAGCTGGCGTCCGGTCTCTCCTGTCCGGTCGGCTTCAAAAACGGCACCGATGGCACCATTAAGGTGGCGATCGATGCCATTAACGCGGCGGGATCGCCGCACTGTTTCCTGTCTGTGACGAAGTATGGTCACTCCGCCATTGTGGAAACCAGCGGCAACGGTGACTGCCATATCATTCTGCGCGGCGGCAAAGAGCCGAACTATAGTGCGCAGCATGTTGCAGAGGTCAAAGAGGGCCTGGCAAAAGCGGGTCTGCCACAGCAGGTGATGATCGATTTCAGCCACGCCAACAGCAGCAAGCAGTTCCAGCGTCAGATGGTTGTGGCAGACGATGTCTCACAGCAGCTGATTAATGGTGAGCAGGCGATTGTCGGTGTGATGATCGAGAGTCATCTGGTGGAAGGCAACCAGAGTCTGGAGAGCGGCGAGCCGCTGGTCTATGGCAAAAGCGTCACCGACGCCTGTATCGGCTGGGAAGATACCGACAAGGTGCTGCGTCAGCTGGCGGCAGCGGTTAAACAGCGCCGCGGCTGAGTGGGATAACTGACAAGGTCTGACCCGGTTCGCGTTGAGGATTGTGCCTCTGACCGTATTCCCTGCGATTTGAGCCAATCAGTTGTTGCCTGGCTCATTGATCTCTTTATTCTGACAACGAACACAGTGCGCAGCGTTCGTGCGCGCAGCCCAATAAAAAAGGCCAGACTTTCGTCTGGCCTTTTTTTATTTCAGCGAGAAATTACTTCGCTTTACCCTGATTCGCAACGGCTGCAGCTTTCGCGGCAATCTCGTCCTGGTCGCCCAGGTAGTAGCGTTTCAGCGGTTTGAAGTTTTCATCGAACTCATAGACCAGCGGTACGCCGGTAGGGATATTCAGTTCGAGGATTTCATCTTCGCTCAGGTTATCCAGATATTTCACCAGCGCACGCAGTGAGTTGCCGTGTGCGGCAATGATCACTTTCTCACCGCTTTTGATGCGCGGCAGAATGGTGTCGTTCCAGTAAGGGATAACGCGGTCGATGGTCAGCGCCAGGCTTTCGGTGGTTGGCAGCTGCTCTGGGGTCAGTTTCGCGTAACGCGGATCATGGCCCGGGAAGCGCTCATCTGAACGATCCAGCTCTGGTGGGGTAACGGCAAAGCCGCGACGCCACTGCTTAACCTGCTCATCACCATATTTGGCAGCGGTTTCCGCTTTATCCAGACCCTGCAGCGCACCGTAGTGACGCTCGTTCAGACGCCAGGTTTTCTCAACCGGCAGCCAGGCCTGATCCAGCTCATCCAGCACATTCCACAGCGTGTGAATGGCACGCTTCAGTACTGAGGTGTAAGCGAAATCGAAAACAAAGCCCTCTTTTTTCAGCAGCTGACCTGCTGATTTGGCTTCGCCACGACCTTTCTCTGAAAGGTCAACATCATACCAACCGGTAAAGCGGTTTTCGTTGTTCCACTGGCTTTCGCCGTGTCGCACCAGAACCAGCTTAGTTACAGCCATAGCTTAACTCCTTAATACTGTGATGTTTCTGTGAGATTGGAAACCTGCTGCTGCCCGCCTGACACGCGAGCTGATTGCGCCATACCATAACGGAAAAGCGGGCAGCGCGTAAGCCTGTGTGTGACGCACTGCGCGTTTTTCAGCCGGAGGCTCAGCGTGGCGTGAAGCGATAACGCGTCACGGATTCCCAGCGATCTCCCGGCTGCAGCCAGCAATCAGGCTGAGGCCATTCAGCATGATTAGGCGAATCCGGTAAAAATTCGCTCTCCAGCGCAATACCCTGAAAAGCAGTATAGCTCGCCTGCTCGCGGGCACGGGTGCCCGCCAGGTAGTTGCCGGAGTAAAACTGCAACGCCGGTGCCGAAGTGGTCACGCTGAGCTGCAGTCTGCCATCTTCCGACCAGAGTTCTGCCGCAGGCTGAGTGTCGTCGCCTGCGCTGTTGAGCAGAAACGCATGGTCATAGCCCTTCACCGCTCGCTGGTCGTCGTCTGCCAGAAACTCCTGTGCCACGACTTTGGCCTCGCGGAAATCAAAACTGGTTCCGGCAACCTCTTTCAGCGGCGCATTCGGGATGCCTTCGCTGTCGACCGGCAGATAATGGTCGGCGTGCAGTTGTAAGCGATGCTGGCGGGCGTCGCCATGATGCGCATCAAGGTTAAAGTAGGCGTGGTTAGTCAGATTGACCGGGCAGGGCTGATCGCAGCGCGCTTCATAGCTTATGCTCAGGCAGTTCTGGTCATCCAGCTGATAGCGCAGATCGGCAATCAGATTGCCGGGATAGCCCTGATCGCCATCAGGCGAATCAATGCGGTAGTGCACCTCGCTGTCAGACTGGCTGACAATCTGCCAGCGGCGCTTATCAAAGCCTTCCGGTCCGCCATGCAGCTGATGTGCGCCCTGGTTAGGCACCAGCTGGCGGTTCAGTTTATTCAGTTTTGCCCCGGCGATGCGGTTAGCGTAGCGGCCGACCGTCGCGCCCAGATAGGCATCCTGATGCAGATAGTCAGAGGGCGTGGCGCAACCGAGCAGGGCTTCACGCACCGTGCCATCCTGCATCGGCACGCGGGCGGAGAGCCAGGTTGCGCCCCAGTCCATAAAGGTTGCCAGCATGCCGTTGGCATTGCGCAGCACCGTTATGCGCCACGGCTGACCGTCGGGCGCGTGGGAGTTGACGTCGTTCAGCATTGGCCGGCTCCTTCAGAGGCTTTGCAGACGTAGAAGGTCTCTTTGATGCCGGTCGCAGCTTCATACTGCTCCGCTACGGCGGCTTTGACCTGATCGACCAGATCCAGTGGCATCAGCGCGACGATACAGCCACCAAAGCCGCCGCCGGTCATACGCACGCCGCCGCGCTCACCGATCTGCGCTTTCACGATCTCAACCAGGGTATCGATCGGTGGCACGGTGATCTCGAAGTCGTCACGCATCGAGGCGTGAGATTCGGCCATCAGCTGGCCCATACGGGTCAGGTCGCCCTGCGTCAGCGCATCGGCTGCTTCCAGGGTGCGGGCGTTCTCGGTCAGGACGTGACGCACGCGTTTTGCCACCTGCGGGTCGAGCTGCGCCTGTGCCGCTTCAAACTCGGCCAGTTCAACGTCACGCAGCGCCTTCTTATTGAAGAAACGCGCCCCCGCTTCACACTGCTCACGACGCGTGTTGTATTCGCTGCCAACCAGGGTACGACGGAAGTTGGAGTTGATGATCACCACCGCGATATCTTCCGGCATCGACACCGGACGCGTGCCCAGCGTGCGGCAGTCGAGCAGCATGGCGTGATCTTTCCGGCCCAGCGCGGAGATCAACTGGTCCATGATGCCGCAGTTACAGCCGACGAACTGGTTTTCCGCTTCCTGACCATTCACGGCAATGGCGGCGCCATCCAGCGGCAGATTATAGAGCTGCTGCACCACGGTGCCGACCGCCACTTCCAGCGACGCAGATGAGCTGAGGCCCGCGCCCTGAGGCACGTTGCCGCTGATCACCATATCGATACCGCCGAAATCGGCATGACGCTGCTGCAGATGCTTCACCACGCCGCGCACATAGTTGGCCCACATCGGTTCCTGCAGGCTGACGATCTCTTCATCGAGAGAGAATGTGTCCTGCGCATTTTCATAATCCGCCGCGACCACCCGAATCTGGCGATCGTCACGGCGGGCACAGGCAATCACCGTCTGGTAATCGATGGCGCACGGCAGCACGAAGCCGTCGTTATAGTCGGTATGCTCGCCAATCAGGTTAACGCGGCCCGGTGCCTGAATGGTATGCGTAGCGGCGTAACCGAAAGTGTCAGAGAAAAGCTGCTGCGTGATGGTTTTTAAGCTCATTGTTGTGCCTCACGGAAGTGAACGTCGCTGACAGAACGCAGACGTTCCGCCGCCTGTTCCGCCGTTAAATCGCGTTGGGTTTCGGCCAGCATTTCATAGCCAACCATAAATTTACGCACCGTTGCTGAGCGCAGCAGCGGCGGATAGAAGTGAGCATGCAACTGCCAGTGATCGTTGGCTTCGCCGTTAAACGGCGCGCCGTGCCAGCCCATGGAGTAGGGGAATGAGCACTGGAACAGGTTGTCGTAGCGGCTGGTCAGCAGCTTAAGCGCCAGCGCCAGGTCGGTACGCTGCGCCTCATTGAGGTCGGTAATTCGTTTGACGTGCGCTTTCGGCAGCAGCAGGGTTTCAAACGGCCAGGCGGCCCACCACGGCACCACCGCCAGCCAGTGATCGGTTTCCACCACGGTGCGGCTGCCATCCTGCTGTTCACGTGCCAGATAATCGACCAGCATCGGCGAGCCATGTTTAGCGAAATAGTCGCGCTGATGATCATCTTCACGCTGCGCTTCATTCGGCAGGAAGCTGTTGGCCCAGATCTGACCATGGGGATGCGGGTTGGAGCAGCCCATCGCCGCGCCTTTGTTCTCAAACACCTGCACCCAGGGATAGTGCTGACCCAGATCGGCGGTCTCTGCCTGCCAGGTACGCACCACCTCTTCCAGTGCGTTCAGCGACATCTCCGGCAGGGTTTTGCTGTGATCGGGCGAGAAGCAGATGACCCGACTGGTGCCGCGTGCGCTTTCACAACGCATCAGGATATCGTCGCTCTCGGGCGCGTCTGGCGTGTCGGTCATAAGCGCAGCAAAGTCATTGGTAAAGACGTAGGTGCCTGCATAGTCCGGGTTTTTGTCGCCGGTGATGCGGGTGTTTCCGGCACACAGGAAGCAGTCCGGATCGTGCGCCGGTAACGTATTGACCGCCGGGGTTTCCTGCGCGCCTTGCCACGGACGTTTGGCCCGATGAGGTGAAACTAAAATCCATTGATCAATCAGTGGATTGTAACGGCGATGCGGGTGATCGACCGGGTTGAATTTTTCCATGTTAGATCCTGGTAAGCGTCAAAAGCCAAAGAGGCATCGGTAAAAAGTAGCACATCAGCGCGCCCGAAAGCGTGATCAAGTCTGGATAAATGGTATCGTTTACACAAGCTGAATATTCTTATTTCGTGGCATTGTGTGCGGATATATGGCGTGAAAGGTGATGTGGAATGGTAGCGCTTACACAAGGGTGCTTTAAAACGCCGCAGCAGCGGCGTGGGGTGACGCGTTACAAGAGCCTTAGTGCAGGGTTTCCTGCTGATAGTGATAGCCGCCGTCATGGGCGATAAAGCTCAGGCGATGTGTGATGCAGGCGGGCGCATCTTCCGCGTGATGCGAA
This sequence comes from Pantoea agglomerans NBRC 102470, assembly GCF_001598475.1. GTDB lineage: Bacteria > Pseudomonadota > Gammaproteobacteria > Enterobacterales > Enterobacteriaceae > Pantoea > Pantoea agglomerans. The sequence continues at coordinate 114,964 of NZ_BCZA01000003.1, read as the reverse complement.
ACAAACAGCAGCTGAGTCCGTCCCTCGCCAATCAGCACATCGACAAAGCGCCGCACCAGCTGGCGGTTAATCGGGTCGAGCCCCTGTAGTGGCTCATCCAGTATCAGTAGCGTCGGATGCTTAACCAGCGCGCGGGCAATCAGCACCAGCCGCTGCTGTCCCCATGAAAGCGAGTGGAACGGCGCATCGGCCTGTCCGTTATCCATCCCCAGCAGTGCCAGCCACTGCTGTGCCAGCGCTTTTTGCCGGTCAGAAGCCGCCTGATAGAGACCAATAGAGTCGAAGAAGCCCGACAGGATCACCGTGCGCACATTGGTGCTGACGCGGTAATCGAGATGCAGGCTGCTGCTGACATAGCCAATATGCTGCTTGATATCCCAGATGGTTTCACCACTGCCGCGACGGCGGCCAAACAGGGTTAAATCATTGCTGTAGCCCTGAGGATGATCGCCGGTCACCAGGCTGAGCAGGGTCGATTTCCCTGCGCCGTTCGGGCCGGTAATCTGCCAGTGCTCGCCGGCGTTGACCTGCCAGTTCAGCCCCTGAATTACTGGCTTATCGTTATACGAGACGGTGCCGTTGCGCAGGATAACGCGCGGCGCATCATCCGCCAGCGATGGCAGCTGATCCGGCGCATCCGCCTCAGGTAACGCCATTCCCATCAGCTGTTCACTGTGTGCCAGCTGCGCCACCAGCGCTTCCGTTAAAATGGCCTGGCGTGGCCCGCTGTGGGTGAGGGTGCACTCCGCCAGCACGCCAACCTGCTGAATGAAATCGGGAATATCGTCAAAGCGATTGAGCACCAGCACCAGGGTAAATGTCGGTTGCTGCAGGCCGCGCAGCGTGTCGGTCAGGCTGGCGCGCGACGCCACATCCAGTCCGTCAAACGGCTCATCCAGAATCAGCAAATCTGGCTGGTTCATCAATGCCTGACAGAGCAGGGTTTTGCGGGTTTCGCCGGTAGAGAGATATTTGAAGCGGCGTGAAAGCAGCGCTTCGATGCCGAACTGCTGTGCCAGCTGCTCGCAGCGCTCGGGCTGCTGCACCTCCGTCTGAATCACCTCTGCCACGGTCAGCCCGGTATCCTCTTCACCTTCGCTGAGCATATCGGTGTTATTGCGCTGCCACTCCTGCGCCACCAGGGTTTGTAGCTGCTCCAGCGACAGCCGGACCGGCCGTCTGAAATCGCTGCTGACTGAACCGGCCAGCGGCGGAAGTTCACCAGAGAGTGCGCGCGCCAGTGATGATTTGCCGCTGCCGTTGGCTCCGACAAACGCCCAGCTTTCGCCGCGCTGCAGTGCCACCTGATTCAGGCTCAGTATCCGGGTATCGCTAAGACGAAATGTGCCTTGCGAAATGTGCAATGAAGCCATGATCTGTTCCATTTTTTGCATCGTGTCACTGAGTTGTAACCATTGCCCGTAATGAAGTCAAATCAACCGCTAGAGCAGGGTGGCGACGATGGCGTGTTCCGCATTGAAACTGGCGATCACGGCGTCGCCGGGCTGCAGCCTGAGTTGCTGCAGCTGATCGTTGCTCAGGGTCGCGCACAGGGTTTCGCCGCTGGCGAGCTTCATCAGCACTTCACTCATCTGCTCGCCGGGTTCGATGGCACTGACCGTCGCTGCCAGCTGATTGTCATCCTGTGCGGCGTCACGACTGATGCGGATCCACGGCGCCTTGATCAGCACCAGCACCTCTTTACCGGCGGCCAGTTGCAGTCGATCGGCGCTACGCTGGGTCAGCGCCACATTAAGCAGCGTGACGCCATCGGCCAGTTGAATCAGCAGATGCTGGACCACCTGCTTCGCATCGTTACTGACGACGGTGCCAAACAGCTGGTTACGGGCGCTGGTCTGCAGCGAGAAGCGGGCGATGGCCGCCAGCAGACTGTCGAGCGGTAACGTATCCTGCTGTAGCGCATCAAAGGCTTTCTGCTGGATCTGCTCCATCAGCTGGAACAGCTGAATCAGGCGTTCACCGTAGCGGGTGAGCGTTGCGCCACCGCCGCCTTTACCGCCGGTGGCCCGCTCCACCAGCGTTTCATCCGCCATCTGGTTCATCTCATTAATCGCATCCCAGGCACTTTTGTAGCTGATACCGGCCAGCTTCGCACCCTGACTGATCGACCCGGTCTGCTGTACGCGTTTCAGCAGCTCAATACGTCGCGGATCGGCAAACAGTTTCTGTTGTAAACGGATATGAAGGGACAGTTCGGCTTCCATGACAGCTCCGGCAAAGGGTTAAGGCGAAGGCCGATGATAGCGGCGTTTTGTGACCAAAGTAAAAGCACGAAAAGGGCTGCGCAAAATTTTGCTGACCCGTTACAATCTCTTTTTTGTTAGCAGAGTGAGACTCTCCATGCTGGAATTACTTAAAAGCCTCGCCGTTGCCATACTGATGGTGCCTGTCGTGATGGCGCTGATGCTGGGCATGATTTATGGCCTGGGTGAAGTGTTTAACGTCATCTCTAAAATTGGTCATCGCGAAAAATCCTCAGCCCGTTCGCACAATTAATTGCTGCTACGCCCGCCATCTGCGCGGGCGTGGTCGTTTTTATCTCTCCTGATTTAACCTTTTGTTCCCCCTGCCGATAATTTACTGAACCTCACTGACATTGCGCTATATTATCCGCTACACAACGAATAGCCGGAGAAAATCATGTCATTTAAACACTATCGCTGGGGCGTCGCGGCCCTGATCACCGTTTCGCTGGCCGGGCAGGCTGTGGCCGCCGACAACATCACTGTGTTTGCCGCGGCTTCACTGACCAACGCGATGCAGCATATTGCCAGCCGTTACAAGCAGGAAAAGGGGGTGACGGTGGTCTCTTCGTTTGCCTCCTCTTCAACGCTGGCGCGCCAGATTGAGCAGGGTGCTCCTGCCGATCTCTTTATCTCTGCCGATCAGCAGTGGATGGATGATGCGGTGGCGAAAAAAAGTGTGATTACCAGTAGCCGCTATACCCTGCTGGGCAACGATCTGGTATTGATTGCGCCACGCAGTGCTGACGCGAAAGCGGTGACGCTGGACCCGCAGACTGACTGGAAAACCTTGCTGCACGGTGAGCGTCTGGCAGTCGGCGATCCGGACCACGTTCCTGCGGGCATCTACGCCAAAGAGGCGCTGCAAAAGCTGGGTGCCTGGGAAGGCGTTGCGCCTTCGTTAGCGCCAGCCAATAATGTGCGGGCAGCGCTGGCGCTGGTCGAGCGTAATGAAACGCCCTATGGCATTGTCTACGGGTCTGACGCGGTCGCCAGCGATAAAGTGCAGGTCGTCGGGCATTTTCCGGCAACCAGCCATAAACCCGTAGAATATCCGATGGCGATCGTGAACGATCACGACAACGCCGCCGTTAAAGCGTTTTATGATTATCTGAAAGGGCCCCAGGCCGCGGCTATCTTTAAACATTACGGATTCACACCGACGAAATGATACTCAGCGATCCCGAATGGCAGGCGGTACTGCTTAGCCTTAAAGTCTCTGGCATAGCCGTGATAGGCAGTCTGCCGTTTGGCATCCTGATGGCCTGGATTCTGGTGCGCTGCCGTTTTCCTGGTAAAGCGCTGCTCGACAGCCTGATCCACCTGCCGCTGGTGCTGCCACCAGTGGTGGTGGGTTATCTGCTGCTGATTAGCCTTGGGCGGCGCGGCATCATAGGCGAAAAGCTTTATGACTGGTTCGGCTTCAGCTTTGCTTTCAGCTGGCGCGGTGCCGCACTGGCCTCTGCCGTGATCGCCTTTCCGTTGATGGTGCGCGCCATCCGGCTGGCGCTGGAGGCGGTGGATAGCCGGCTGGAGCAGGCGGCGCGCACGCTGGGCGCCGGACGCTGGCGGGTCTTTTTCACCATTACGCTCCCGCTGACGTTGCCAGGCGTGATCGTCGGTACGGTGCTGGCGTTTGCCCGATCGCTGGGCGAGTTCGGCGCCACCATCACCTTTGTTTCCAATATTCCCGGCGAGACGCGCACGCTGCCGCTGGCGATGTTTACCCTGATAGAGACACCGGGCGCGGAAGGGGCGGCGGCACGGCTCTGCGTCATCGCGATCGTGCTGGCGCTGGCGTCACTGCTGGCGTCGGAATGGCTGGCACGTGCAGGCCGTAAGCGGATGGGAAACTGATGCTATCACTCAACGTTATGCAGCAGCAGGGCGATCACGTGCTGGAGGTCGACCTGCAGATCCCGGCCAAAGGGATCACCACTATTTTCGGCGTGTCAGGTGCCGGAAAAACCTCCCTGATCAACGCGATCAGCGGGCTGACTCAGCCGCAAAGGGGACGGATCCAGCTGCACGATCGTCTGCTGTTTGATGCAGAGCAGAAGATTGCGCTGCCGCCGGAAAAACGGCGTATCGGTTATGTGTTCCAGGATGCGCGGCTGTTCCCGCACTATCGGGTCCGTGGCAACCTGCAATATGGTATGGCACCTAAGATGAAAGCGCAGTTCGACAGTCTGGTCTCTCTGCTGGGTCTGGAGGTGCTGCTGCCGCGCTTTCCGCTGTCGCTGTCGGGCGGGGAAAAGCAGCGGGTCGCGATTGGCCGTGCGCTGCTGACCGCACCGGATATGCTGCTGCTGGATGAGCCGCTGGCGTCACTGGATCTGCCACGTAAACGTGAACTGATGCCCTATCTGCAAAAGCTGGCGAAGCAGGTCGATATTCCGATGCTCTACGTTTCGCACAGTCTGGAGGAGATCCTGCAGCTGGCTGATAACGTGCTGGTGCTGGATGCGGGCAAGGTCAAAGCCTTTGGTCCGCTGGAGCGGGTCTGGAGCAGCAGCGCGATGCGGCCCTGGCTGCCGGTGAGTGAACTGACCAGCGTGCTGCGGGTGCAGGTGCTGGAGCAGCATCCCGACTATCCGATGACCGCGCTGTCGCTGGGCGATCAGCACATCTGGGTCAGCCGGGTGAATCAGCCGGTTAAAACCCCGCTGCGTATTCGCATTGCCTCGGCCGATGTCTCGCTGGCGCTGCAACCGCCGCAACACAGCTCGATCCGCAACATTTTACCGGCTCAGGTGGTGGAATTGCTGGAGGTCGGGGACCAGGTTGAGGTGAAGCTGCGCATCGGCATCAGCGAACTCTGGGCGCGCATCACGCCGTGGGCGCGGGATGAGCTGGGCATCCGGCCGGATCAGTGGCTTTATGCCCAGATCAAAAGCGTCTCGGTGACGCCCTGATTACAACACGTACTGATAGAGGGTATCGGCAATACCGGTTTCAAGGTTGGTGCCGATCACCATTTTCGCCCGCGCTTTAATCGCCTCATCGGCATTACCCATCGCCACGCCCAGTCCGGCCGTTTCCAGCATGCTGAGATCGTTATAGTTATCACCAAACGCGATCACATCGGACATACTCAGCCCCAGTGATTCAACCCACTGCGCCAGTCGTTTGCCTTTGCTGTTGCCGCCTTTGGCGATATCAACCTGATCGTGCCACGACCATTCGCAGGCCAGCCCCAGTTCCGCTTCCACTCTGGTGGCGAACTGCTGCAGTTCCGGGATGTTGTTGTGCGACAGGGCAAACTTCCAGATCGAACCGGCTTCGCGTGCCGCCTTGGCTAAGTCGGGCACCTGGCGGAACAGTGGACGCTGGTGGGCGGGCAGCGATTCGGCCCACTTCAGGGTGCGCATCACGTGGCCGGTCGGGGTCTGATAGAGCATCGCATCATCCACGTAGAGCAAACCGTGAATCTGCTGCTGATTCAGCATCTCAATCACCTGCAACGCCAGTTGCGGGTCGAGGGGATCGGACGCCAGCACCTTTTTCGCCTGGTAATCATACAAATAGGTGCCATTACAGCAGATTGCGGGTGTATCCAGCTGTAACGCCTGATAAAAAGGGTGGATAGCGCAGTGATGGCGTCCGGTCACGATAGCGACATGAACGCCCGCCTGGCGTGCCTGATTTAGCGCTTCGATTGACTGCGGCAGAATCGTTTTGGCTGGGGTCAGCAGCGTGCCGTCGAGGTCGAGGGCAATTACACGGTAGCTCATTAATCCTCTCGTTTTTCCTGGTTTGCAGGGGCTGAAGTCTACACCTCACCACGGTCCGGAGACAAAAAACAGGGCACAAATGATCCCAGCGTAGGGCAATAAAACAGGCTACAGTGATTCACAGATCATGATCAGGCAGCAAAAAAGGAGAATGCATGAAACAAGTTGTGTACACCGCCAGTCCCGAGAGCCAGCAGATTCACGTCTGGCAGATGAATGATGAGGGCGGGCTGACGTTGCTTCAGGTGACCGATGTCGCCGGCCAGGTTCAGCCGATGGTGGTGAGTCCGAACCGCGATTTTCTCTATGTCGGTGTGCGTCCCAATTTCCGCGTGCTGGCGTTTCGCATTGCCGCCGATGGCACGCTGACCGAAGCGGGTCAGGCGCCGTTGCCCGGCAGTCCGACTCACATTTCCACCGATCGCCAGGGCAGATTCCTGTTCTGCGGCTCCTACAATGATGCCTGCGTCAGCGTCAGCCCGATTGGCGATGACGGCATTCCGCAGGCCCCGCTGCAGGTGATCAGCGGACTGGATGGTTGTCACTCGGCCAACATCGATAATGACAACAAGACGCTCTACGTGCCGGCTCTGAAGCAGGACCGTATCTGTCTGTTTAAGCTGGGCGAAGATGGTCAGCTGACGCCGCGTAAACAGACGCAGGTCACGACGGTAGAAGGCGCTGGCCCGCGTCATATGCAGTTCCATCCGGGCGGCCAGTACGCTTACTGCGTGAACGAGCTCGACAGCACGGTTGAGGTGTGGGCATTAAATACGGGCGAAGGTGAAGCAGAAAGCGTGCAGACGCTGGATATGATGCCGCCTGATTTCAGCGGTACGCGCTGGGCAGCCGATATTCATCTGACGCCGGATGGCCGTTTCCTCTATGCCTGCGATCGCACCAGCAGCACGCTGGCGGTCTTCAGCGTCAGCGACCTGGGCGATGAGCTGACCCTGGAAGGGTTCCAGCCGACGGAAACGCAGCCGCGCGGATTTAATATCGATCACAGCGGACGCTATCTGGTGGCGGCGGGACAGAAATCTCATCACATCGAAGTTTATGCGATTACCGAACCGAAAGGGCTGTTAAAGCCGCTGGGACGTTATGCGGTGGGGCAGGGCCCGATGTGGGTTGTGATTCATCAGTTACAGGCGTAACCCGCTACGAAAAACGCCTCTCCTGTCAGGGAGAGGTATGAGATAGTTGACGAAGTCTGCCACAGCCCAGCTGTGAGATCGAGCTGACACAGGGAACGGCGTCAGATCGGAAAGACGCAAAAACCGCCATCCATGGCACGCTCTGCCCCCGCGATTACGCACCTCATCCCTGAGGTGCGCCCGTAGCCGGGCCAACGCTTTGCGTTGTTCAAAAACGCTCCCGGCGTTTTTGTCCCTGGGCGTGGGACGCTTTCCTCTTCTGACGCCGTTCCCTGCGTTTTGAGCTAATACGTTGCTGCCAGGTCACCCAGCCTTGGGTTTGCCAGTAGTCTGTCGTGCTGAATTACTGATAATTCACGGTCAGCGAGGCGCTCGCCAGTGCGTGGAAATGCACATTAAAGCCGACCATTGCGCCACTGGCGCCTTCATCTACTTCAATCGTCTCCACATCCAGCGCATGCACGGTGAAAATGTAGCGATGGGTTTCGCCCTGTGGCGGCGCCGCGCCACCGTAGCCCGCCTGACCGAAATCGGTACGGGTCTGGATTGCGCCTGCTGGCAGTGATGCTTTGCCGGAACCGGCACCCTGCGGCAGTGACGTCGTGCTGGCCGGAATATTCGCCACCACCCAGTGCCACCAGCCGGAACCGGTCGGGGCATCAGGATCGTAGCAGGTCACCACAAAACTTTTGGTGCCTTCCGGCGCCGCTTCCCAGGCAAGGTGGGGAGAGATATTCTCGCCCTGATAACCCATGCCGTTGAAAACATGCTTTTCAGGCATCTTCTCGCCGTCATTAAAATCCTGACTAAAAACGCGCATCACATCTCCTTAATTGTCGATGAATAGCCTGTCATCATAACCAAAAGCGCCGTCAGTGCCAGCGGTCAGCCTGCTTCAGGCGGCAAAATGTTGAGAATGCTCCAGCGCGCCGCCAATCGCCTGCACCAGCCTGCTCAGCGCCTGCGGCGTGATGATGTAGGGCGGCATCAGGTAGATCAGCCGGCCAAAAGGCCGGATCCAGACGCCCTGTTCAACAAAGAACTGCTGCAGCGCCGCCATATTAACCGCCTGATGGGTTTCCACTACGCCAATCGCGCCCAGCACGCGCACATCGGCCACCTGCGGTGAACTGCGCAGCGGCAGCAGCTCAGCCCGTAACTGCTGTTCGATTGCCGCCACCTGGCGCTGCCAGTGACCTTCCGCCAGCATGGTCAGGCTCTCCGCCGCGACCGCGCAGGCCAGCGGATTGCCCATAAAGGTCGGGCCATGCATAAAGCAGCCCGCCGCGCTGCGGCTGATGGTGTCCGCGACCTCGCGGGTAGTCAGGGTCGCCGCCAGCGTCATCATGCCACCGGTCAGCGCTTTGCCGACGCAGAGAATATCCGGGGTAATGCCCGCATGCTCGCAGGCAAAAAGTTTGCCGGTACGGCCAAAGCCGGTGGCGATCTCATCCGCAATCAACAGCACGCCATAGCGATCACAGGCTTCCCGTACCTGCTGCAGATAACGCGGATGGTAGAAACGCATGCCGCCCGCACCCTGCACAATCGGCTCCAGAATCACCGCTGCCAGTTGCCGGTGATGCTGTTCTATCAGCCTGGCGAAATCATCGAAATCAGGCTGGTGCCATTCATCATCAAAGCCGCAGGCCGGGGCCGCCGCAAAGTGATGCTCGGGCAGATAGCCGCGCCACAGGCTGTGCATCGAGTTCTCGGGGTCGCACACCGACATCGCTGCAAAGGTATCGCCGTGATAGCCGCGTTTCAGCGTCAGGAACTGCTGGCGCGTCTCGCCACGCCCCAGCCAGTACTGCAGCGCCATCTTCATCGACACTTCCACCGCCACCGAGCCTGAGTCGGCCAGGAAGACGCACTCCAGCGCCTCAGGCGTCATCGCCACCAGCTGACGGCAGAGCGCCACCGCCGCCGGATGGGTAATGCCGCCAAACATCACGTGCGACATCTGGGTGACCTGCTCTGTCAGCGCCCGATTCAGGCGCGGATGGTTGTAACCGTGGATCGCCGCCCACCACGAGGACATCCCATCCACCAGCTCACGGCCATCGGCCAGTTGCAGCTGAAAACCCTGTGCGGCGACCACCGGGTAGCAGGGCAGCGGATCCTGCATCGAGGTGTAGGGATGCCAGATATGCTGGCGGTCAAAGCGGGCATCGTCTGAGGAGAAAACGGGGATAGTCATCGGAGTTGTAAACCAAAATAAAAAAATATAGTTTACAAGTATAACCCTGCTTTTCGTCGGGATGACACCCTTTTTGGAGTAAGTAATGGCTCAACGCTGGACAATTGCACAGGCGCAAGCGCTGTTTGATCAACCTTTTCTTGAACTGATGTTTAAAGCGCAGCAGGTGCATCGGCAGCACTTCGATCCGCGCCAGGTGCAGGTCAGTACCCTGCTGTCGATTAAAACCGGTGCCTGTCCGGAAGATTGTAAATACTGCCCGCAGAGCGCGCGCTACAAGACCGGCCTGGAGTCGGAGCGGCTGATGGAAGTGGAAGAGGTGCTGACTTCAGCGCGTCAGGCCAAAGCCGCCGGTTCAACCCGTTTCTGCATGGGTGCCGCGTGGAAAAATCCGCACGAGCGCGATATGCCCTATCTGGAGAAGATGATAGAAGGCGTGAAGGCGATGGGAATGGAAACCTGCATGACGCTGGGCACGCTCAGCGACCACCAGGCGCAGCGACTGGCGGGCGCAGGTCTCGATTTCTACAACCATAACCTCGACACCTCACCGGAATTCTACGGCTCCATCATCACCACCCGCAGCTATCAGGAACGTCTGGATACGCTGGGCAAAGTGCGCGACGCCGGCATTAAAGTCTGTTCGGGTGGCATTGTCGGCCTGGGCGAAACCGTTAACGACCGCGCCGGTCTGCTGGTGCAGTTAGCCAACCTGCCAACGCCGCCGGAAAGCGTACCGATCAATATGCTGGTGAAGGTCAAAGGCACGCCGTTGGCGGATAACGATGATGTGGAACCGTTCGATTTTATCCGCACCATCGCGGTGGCGCGCATCATGATGCCGACCTCGCATGTGCGCCTCTCAGCGGGCCGTGAGCAGATGAGTGAGCAGACCCAGGCGATGTGCTTTATGGCCGGGGCGAACTCGATTTTCTACGGCTGCAAACTGCTGACCACGCCGAATCCGGAAGAGGACAAAGACCGCGTGCTGTTCCGCAAACTGGGTCTTAACCCGGAGCATACTCACACTCAGCACGGCGATCAGCAGCAGGAGCAGCAACTCAGCGAGCAGCTATTCCATGCCGACACTGAACAGTTCTACAACGCGGCGCTGTAATGGGCTGGCAGCAACGTATCCGTCAGGCGCTGACGCAGCGCCGGGCGGCCGATGGCTGGCGGCAGCGACGGGTGATCGATCAGCAATCGACCCGCACGCTGCACAGCGGCGGCCGCAGCTATCTCCACTTCTCCAGCAATGATTATCTCGGCTTAACCCAGCATCCGGCGGTGATTGCGGGCTGGCAACAGGGCGCGGCGCAGGCGGGCGCAGGTGCCGGTGCTTCAGGGCATGTCACGGGTTATCACCGTCAGCACGCCGATCTTGAGGCGCAGCTGGCCGACTGGCTCGGCTACGACCGTGCGCTGCTGTTTATTTCTGGCTTTGCGGCCAATCAGGCAGTTATTCATCTGCTGGGCGAGAAAAACGATCGCATCCTGGCCGATAAACTCAGCCACGCCTCGCTGCTCGACGCCGCCAGCCATAGTCCGGCACAGCTGCGACGTTTCCATCACAACGCGCCGGAGAGCCTGGCAGCCCGGCTCGCCTCTCCCTGCGAGGGCGAAACGCTGGTGGTGACGGAAGGTATTTTCAGCATGGATGGCGACAGTGCGCCGCTGGCCGCCCTGGCGCAACAGACGCGCCAGGCAGAGGGCTGGCTGCTGGTGGATGATGCGCACGGCATCGGCGTGGTGGGTGAGCAGGGGCGCGGCAGCTGCTGGCAGCAGGGCGTTAAACCGGAACTACTGGTGGTCACCTTTGGCAAAGCCTTTGGCGTCAGCGGTGCCGCGCTGCTGTGCGACGCGGCCACCGCCGACTATTTCCTGCAGTTCAGCCGACATCTGATCTACTCCACCGCGATGCCCGCGGCGCAGGCGAGCGCGCTGCAGGCGGCGTTGCGTGAAGTTCAGCAGGGCGATGCCCTGCGGCAGCAACTGCAACAGAACATTGGCCATTTCCGGCGCGGTGCGGCCTCGCTGCCGTGGCAACTGATGGACTCCGGCAGCGCGATTCAGCCGCTGCTGGTGGGCGAAAATGGCGATGCGATGGCGCTCTCCCAGCGGCTGGCTGAGGCGGGCTGCTGGGTCAGCGCGATCCGGCCACCGACCGTGCCGCCGGGGACGGCCCGGCTGCGCATCACTCTGACCGCGGCTCATCGCCCCGAGGATATTGACCGGTTACTGGAGGCGCTGCATGACGCTGCGGGTTGACAAGCAGGCGGTGGCACGCGCCTTTGGCCGGGCGGCCAGCCATTACGATGCCCATGCGGCGCTGCAACGCCTCAGCGGCGATGCCCTGCTGGCACAGGCGCCCGCACAGAGCGGTCTGCAGCTGCTGGATGCCGGTTGTGGCACCGGCTGGTTCAGCAGGCTGTGGCGCGAACGTGGCAAACAGGTAACGGCTCTGGATCTCTCTCCGCAGATGCTGCAACAGGCGCGGGACAATGACGCGGCGCAGCACTATCTGGCCGGTGATATCGACGCGCTGCCGCTGGCGGATAACACGATTGACCTGGTGTGGAGCAACCTGGCGGTGCAGTGGAGCGAGGATCTGCCCGGCGCGCTGAGCCAGTTCCGGCGGGTGCTGCGGCCCGATGGCATGCTGCTGTTTTCCACTCTGGGCGACGGGTCTCTGCAGGAGGTTCATGAAGCCTGGTCCCATCTGGATGCGCTGCCTCACGCCAACCGCTTTCTCAGCGAGCCACAGATTGCGGCGGCCTGCCACGCAGAGCACCTGCGCTGTACCTCAGAGGTGGTGACCCTGCATTTTCCCGATGCGCTCAGCGCCATGCGCTCCCTGAAGGGGATTGGTGCGACCCATCTGCACCAGGGGCGTGACGGGCAGGTATTAACCCGACAACGGCTCAACCAGTTAGAGGCGCACTGGCCGCGAGATCGGCACGGCTATCGCCTGAGTTACCATTTAATCTATGGAGTAAGTGCATCATGAAACGCCTGTTTATCACTGGCACCGACACCGAGGTCGGTAAAACCGTGGCCAGCGGCGGGCTGCTGCAGGCGGCAGCCGCAGCGGGCTATCGCTGTGCGGGCTATAAGCCGGTTGCCTCAGGCTGTGAGATGACGCCAGAGGGCATCCGTAACAGCGATGCGCTGGCGCTGCAGCGTTACAGCAGCGTGCCGTTAAGCTATCAGCAGGTCAATCCGCTGGCGTTTCTCGAGCCGACTTCGCCGCACATCGTCAGCGCCGAAGAGGGCAGGCCGATCACCCATCTGGCGCTGTCGGCAGGTCTGGCGGCGCTGCAACCGCTGGCAGACTGGATTCTGGTAGAGGGCGCGGGCGGCTGGTATACCCCGTTGTCGGAGACGCATACTTATGCGGACTGGGTGGTCAGCGAAAAGCTGCCCGTGATTCTGGTGGTAGGGATTAAGCTCGGCTGCATCAATCACGCCATGCTCACCGCTGACGCGGTGCGGGCAAGCGGCCTGCCGCTGGTGGGCTGGATCGCCAACACCGTCGAACCACCGGGTAAACGCTATCAGGAGTATCTCACCAGCCTGAAAAACAGGTTACCTGCGCCCTGTCTGGGCACCATCCCGTTTCTCACCGATGCGGCGCAGCAGGCGTCCTGTGGTCACTACCTGACGCTGCCCGAGTAACCGCCTGGCCTGGCTATTTTATTTGTCGTGCTGAATCCGGGCAGTGCTCACCATTTTCGCGCGCTGTGTACACGCTCCGGTGGTTCTGCGCGCTCCGTCTCCAGCCTGCCTGCAACACTTACGCCTAGTGGGGCAGGCGCTGAATATCAGGCTACCGTCAGCCATTTATCGACGGTGTGGTCATCAAGCTGTTCCATGCTGCCCTGCGCCACATTGCGGCCGCGGTGCAGCAGCAGGAAATAGTCCGCCACGCGACGGATCAGCGACAGGCGCTGCTCCAGCAGCAGGATGGTCAGTCCGTAGTCGAGGTTAAGCCGACGGATCAGATTGCCCATCTCCTCTTCCAGCCACGGCGACATCCCGTCGGTCGGCTCATCCAGAATCAGCAGTTTGGGCTGCAGCACCAGCGCGCGCGCCAGGGCCAGCTGTTGCTGCTGATCGATCGGCAGATCGCCGCTGCGCTGCTGGCGCAGTGAGTAGAGCGCCGGGAAGAGGTCGAACACCATTTCAGGAATGGCGCGATGGCGGTCGCGCTGGCTGGCACCCGCCAGCAGGGCAATCAGCAGATTATCTTCCACGCTCATCTGGGTAAAAATATGGCGGCCCTGCGGCACATAGCCAATCCCCATCTGCGCCCGCTGTTCAGCCGGTTGCAGCAGCAGATCTTCCGGCGGCGAGCCATCCTCTTTCCAGGAGATAGAGCCGCTGTTAATCGGCAATCTGCCCATGATGCAGTTCACCAGCGTGGTTTTACCCATGCCAGGTCGGCCCAGAATGCCGGTGCAGGTGCCAGGCGACAGATCCAGGTCCACATCCCACAGAATATGGTTTTGACCGTAAAATTGATTTACCGAACGTAAACTCAGCATCTGACACTCTCCTTCCCGATCGTTAGCCTGATTGCTTCCGCGCTCTGTCGTCTGGCAAACAAGTCATCAGCAACGGCAGCCTCGCCATTGCAGCACAGTGCGCATTTCGCGCGGTGACGCTACTGACTCCTGCAATTCCCAGGCCAGATCTAAAAACGGCCCTGTTTCCTGCCGGAGCGCCGCGTGTCAGGGATGAAAGGTGAGAAAAACTTATCAATTCCCCACGGTGACCACGCACCTGCACTTTTGCAGTGCCCTGGAGCGCTGTTTCTGGTGCAGACGTACTGTAACGTGGCAGGAAGTCCGATTAAGAATCTTAGTATGAGGCGCGCAAATTTGCGTACGACACCCGGTGACAGTTTAAAATTGCAGAATAATCCGTCAGCAGGCGACGCGAAATTTAACGCAAAAAAAATTATTTTCACGGTAGTGAGAAGGCAGGGAAAAATTATACACAGCTGATGGCGTCGGGGCTGCCATCACTTATCCACCATTCCTGTGGATAACCTTGTGCATTAGGTAATGAAAACCAGTTGGAAGCGAGGAAATACGCGGCCTGGTAACATAATGACGAGAATCTGGCCTCATAGCCTTATGTCAGTAAAATCAGTTGTTTATCAAAAAACAAGCCTGAGAATTATCTGTCAGGTAACCGTACTGTAATTTTGTGACACTCTATTGACAAATGTTAAATCAGATCCCTGCCTGGGGATAACATTGCGCAACATGCTGAGCGATAACGCTGCCAGCCTGCAGGGACATCAGGTGCCATCCTGCTGGCGTTAACATTGCACCAATACTGTTTTTATATCCAGTATTATTTTCTGGCAAAATCACCATAGCAGAGTAAAATAAGTGCCTGCCCGCCGACTTCTCCAGCAGGAACTGCATTCATGAGCAAAGCCTTTAAATTGAACTCCGCCTTTAAACCTTCGGGCGACCAGCCTGAGGCGATACGTCTCCTGGAAGAGGGGCTGGAGGATGGACTGGCCCATCAGACCTTATTAGGCGTAACCGGCTCCGGTAAAACGTTTACCGTCGCCAACGTGATTGCCGACCTCAACCGTCCGACCATGGTGCTGGCACCCAACAAGACGCTGGCCGCCCAGCTCTATGGCGAGATGAAAGAGTTTTTCCCGGATAACGCCGTCGAGTTTTTCGTCTCTTACTACGACTATTACCAGCCAGAAGCCTATGTGCCGAGCTCCGACACCTTTATCGAAAAAGATGCGTCGGTGAACGAACATATCGAACAGATGCGTCTGTCGGCCACCAAGGCGCTGCTGGAACGGCGCGATGTCATTGTGGTGGCATCGGTTTCGGCTATCTACGGTCTGGGCGATCCCGATCTCTATCTGAAAATGATGCTGCACCTGACCCGCGGCATGATTATCGATCAGCGCAGTATTCTGCGCCGTCTGTCAGAGCTGCAGTACACCCGCAACGACCAGGCGTTCCAGCGCGGCACCTTCCGGGTGCGCGGCGAAGTGATCGATATCTTCCCGGCGGAGTCGGACGATATTGCGCTGCGCGTCGAGCTGTTTGACGAAGAGGTTGAGCGTCTGTCGCTTTTTGACCCGCTGACTGGCCAGATCGATTCGGTCGTGCCGCGCTTTACCATCTACCCCAAGACGCACTACGTCACGCCGCGTGAGCGTATTCTGCAGGCGATGGAAGATATCAAAGTTGAGCTGGCGGACCGCCGCCGGGTGCTGCTGGAGAACAATAAGCTGCTGGAAGAGCAACGCATTACTCAGCGTACCCAGTTTGACCTGGAGATGATGAGCGAGCTGGGCTACTGCTCCGGCATCGAGAACTACTCACGCTACCTCTCCGCACGCGGACCGGGCGAAGCGCCGCCGACGCTGTTTGACTATCTGCCCGCCGATGGCCTGCTGGTGGTGGATGAGTCGCACGTGACCATTCCGCAGATTGGCGGCATGTACAAAGGCGACCGGGCGCGTAAAGAGACGCTGGTGGAGTATGGCTTCCGCCTGCCGTCGGCGCTGGATAACCGTCCGATGAAGTTTGAAGAGTTTGAGGCGCTGGCCCCGCAGACCATCTATGTTTCGGCGACGCCGGGCAAATATGAGCTGGAAAAGTCGGGCGACGAAGTGATCGATCAGGTGGTGCGTCCTACCGGTCTGCTGGATCCGATCATCGAAGTGCGTCCGGTCGGTACCCAGGTCGACGATCTGCTGTCAGAAATCCGTCAGCGCGTGGCGATCAACGAACGTGTACTGGTGACGGTGCTGACCAAACGCATGGCGGAAGACCTCACCGAATATCTGTCTGAGCATGGTGAGAAGGTGCGTTATCTGCACTCCGATATCGACACGGTAGAGCGTATGGAGATTATACGCGACTTACGTCTGGGCGAGTTTGATGTGCTGGTGGGCATTAACTTACTGCGTGAGGGGCTGGATATGCCGGAAGTGTCGCTGGTGGCGATTCTCGATGCGGATAAAGAGGGCTTCCTGCGCTCCGAACGCTCGCTGATTCAGACCATTGGCCGTGCGGCGCGTAACATCAACGGTAAGGCGATTCTCTATGGCGATAAAATCACGCCGTCGATGGCGCGCGCCATTGAAGAGACCGAGCGCCGCCGTGAGAAACAGCAGTTGCACAACGAAGAGAATGGCATCGTGCCGCAGGGCCTGAATAAGAAGATCACCGATATTCTGGAACTGGGCAAAAACGTGGTGAAAACCCGCGGCAAAGCGAAACCAGCCCGTCCTGGCGAAGCCCAGGCGCTGGCCGATTTCCAGCTGTTAACGCCACAGGCTCTGCAGAAGAAGATCCACGAGCTGGAAGGGCAGATGCAGCAGCATGCTCAGAACCTGGAGTTCGAACAGGCGGCCAACGTGCGCGATCAGCTGCATGAACTGCGAACGCTGTTTATTGCGGCCTCGTAGCGCCGTTAAAGCCCTGAATGGCGTGTTCCAGCGCCACCCGTAACAGCTGGCGGTCGTGACGATATTGGATATCGGCGGCCTCCAGCGGTTCACGGACAATCAGTCGGTTTTCAATGCCACGGGTGTCCACTGCCGGGCTGACGACCAGCGCATCAATCACCCGCTTGCCGATATAACGCTCCATCATCTGCAGCTTGTCAGCCACTGAGAGACTGGCGGCGGCAGGACTCAGCTCGCGGCCCAGATTGCCGATAAACACCATAGTGGCAGGCGTGCGACGCAAGGCCTGCGCCATCTCTTCCATCAGCAGAATCGGCATCAGGCTGGTGTAAAAGCTGCCGGGTCCAATCAGGATCAGGTCCGCTTCACCAACCGCCTGCAGCGCTTCCCGCGTTGGCTGAACGTTAGGGTGCAGCATCAGCTCCTGCGGCGGCTGCTTCATCTCGTCAATTGCGGTTTCGCCATAAACCATGTTGCCTTCAACATCCATCGCCACCAGATCCACCGGCTGCTCCGACATCGGGATTAAAAAGGCGTCGACCTTCAGCAGGTTACGGATAATGTTGATCGCTTCCAGCGGACGAACGCTGAGATGATCCAGCGCCCGCAGCATCAGATTACCCAGGTTGTGTCCGGCCAGTTCGCCGTTACCGGCAAAACGGTACTCAAACATCGCCGAAGCGACGCTGGGTTCTGCAATCAGCTGGTTAAGGCAGTTACGCATATCGCCCCAGGCGATACCGCCTTCTGAGCGACGAATACGGCCGGTTGATCCGCCGTTGTCGGTGGTGGTGACGATGCCGGTGAGACGCGAGCCCAGCGGGGAAAGGGCAGACATGACGCGGCCTAAACCGTGTCCGCCTCCCAGTGCCACAACGCGATCAAGATCGGCCAGTGTGCGATTCATACTTCTCCTTAATATCCCTTCGCGTGGCGTGGCTCTAATCGCTAAGCCCGCGCGGATGACTTACGTCAAAATCTGGATCGCATTTTAACGTATCCTGTCGCGAAAATGCGGTGAAAATTCGATATGTATAAGAATATATAGCGAAAACAGCAAATGGAAGAGTGACGAAAATCACGCTACCATCATGCTTACCGCGCTGATCAACGGGTCAGCGTACACTCAAGCCTGAATGCCTACGTCTGCGGATAGGGGGTTCAGGCCGTAGCCATTGAGCTGCCAGGGTGCAGGAAGAAATGACTGCATCTCCCAATCTGGAAAGGTGTTCTGGTGTCACAATTTACTGATGCATACGCGCGTAAGTTCTATTACCTGCGCCTGTCGGTCACGGATGTCTGTAATTTCCGCTGTACCTACTGTCTTCCTGACGGCTACAAACCGCAGGGAATTCGTAACAAAAGCTTTCTCTCGCTGGATGAAATCCGCCGCGTCACGCGGGCCTTTGCCGCTGCCGGAACGGAAAAAGTGCGGCTGACCGGCGGTGAGCCGTCGCTGCGCCGCGATTTCACCGACATCATTGCGGCGGTGCGAGAAAACGCCTCCATTCGCCAGATCGCGGTAACCACCAATGGCTACCGGCTGGCGCGTGACGTGAAACAGTGGCGTGACGCGGGGTTAACCGCACTCAACGTCAGCGTCGACAGCCTGGATGCCCGTCAGTTTCACGCCATTACCGGTCAGGATAAATTCCATCAGGTCATGAGCGGTATTGATGCTGCCCTCGACGCCGGTTTTCGCCAGGTCAAAGTCAACAGCGTTCTGATGCGCGATCTCAACAGCCGTAATCTGGCCACGTTCCTCGACTGGATCCGTACCCGTCCGATTCAGCTGCGCTTTATCGAACTGATGGAGACCGGCGACGGCGGCACGCTGTTCCGCGATCAGCACGTTTCCGGCATGGTCATCCGCGATCAGTTGATCGCCCAGGGCTGGCAGCGTCGGGAGAGCGGACGCAGCGACGGCCCGGCGCAGGTCTTTTACCATCCCGATTATGTCGGCGAGATTGGTCTGATCATGCCCTACGCCAAAGATTTCTGTGCCAGCTGCAACCGTCTGCGCGTTTCGGCGCACGGTAATCTGCATCTATGCCTGTTTGGTGACGGCGGTGTGCCGCTGCGCGATCTGCTGGCGTCAGACGACCAGCAGGCCGAACTGCAGGCGCGTATTGCCAGCAGTCTGGGGCAGAAAAAGCAGACGCACTTTCTGCATCAGGGCAACACCGGCATCACACAGAATCTCTCTTACATTGGCGGCTAATTTCAGGAGGCAGTATGGGTAAACCAGCCAGCGAATTTCAGGCAGTGCAGATTGCGGTGATGACCGTGTCAGATCGTCGCGATGCCAGTGACGATACCTCCGGCGACTATCTGCGCGAAGCCGCAGCCGAAGCGGGGCATGAGGTGGTCGATCACGCCATCGTGCCGGATAATCTCTATCGTATTCGCGCCACCGTGTCGCGCTGGATCGCCAGTGAAGATGTTCAGGTCGTGATTATTAATGGCGGAACTGGCTTTAACCTGAAAAACAGCACGCCGGAAGCGCTGCTGCCGCTGTTTGACCGCGAGATTGATGGATTTGGCGAACTGTTCCGGATGATCTCCTATGAAGAGATTGGCGGTTCGACATTGCAGTCGCGCGCGATTGCCGGTCTGGCTAATCAGACGCTGATCCTGGCCGTGCCGGGTTCCACCAGCGCCTGCCGCACCGCCTGGGAACGCATTATCGCTGACCAGCTTGATGCGCGCACCGCGCCCTGTAATTTTGTCTCACATCTCAAGAAACGGTAAGTATGTCTCAACTCACACACATTAACGCCGCGGGCGAAGCGCACATGGTGGATGTCTCCGCCAAGGCGGAAACCGTGCGCGAAGCGCGGGCAGAAGTGCTGGTGCTGATGCAGCCGGAAACGCTGCAGATGATTATCGAAGGCAGCCACCACAAAGGGGATGTCTTTGCCACCGCGCGCATCGCCGGTATTCAGGCGGCGAAACGCACCTGGGAACTGATTCCGCTCTGTCATCCGCTGATGCTGAGCAAAGTGGAAGTGAACCTGGAGGCTGAACCGGACCACAGCCGGGTCCGCATCACCACGCTCTGTCGCCTGACCGGCAAAACCGGCGTGGAGATGGAAGCGCTGACGGCCGCGTCGGTTGCCGCGCTCACCATCTACGACATGTGCAAAGCGGTGCAGAAAGATATCGTTATCGATCAGCTGCGGTTAATCAGCAAGAGCGGTGGCAAAAGCGGCGATTTCCAGGCGGTCGCGCATGATTAAGGTGCTGTTTTTCGCCCAGGTCCGTGAGCTGATCGGCACCTCATCGCTTGAGGTCGGTGCTGATTATCCGGATGTGGCCGCGCTGCGCAGTGCGCTGGCAGATCGCGATGACCGCTGGGCGCTGGCGCTCGAGTCGGGCAAGCTGCTGGCGGCGGTGAATCAGACGCTGGTGCCGATGAGTCATCCGCTGCACGCCGGTGATGAAGTGGCCTTTTTCCCGCCCGTGACCGGAGGCTAAGATGGAAACGCAGATTCGCGTCGGTCCCGCGCCCTTTGATATGGCGGAAGCGTATCGCTGGCTGGCGGCCTGTGATGAAGATGGTGCTGTAGTGACCTTTACCGGCAAAGTCCGTAACCACAATCTGGGCAACGACGTCGCGGCACTGACGCTGGAGCACTATCCCGGCATGACCGAAAAAGCGCTGCAGGAGATTGTTGATGCGGCGCGCGAACGCTGGCCGCTTCAGCGCGTCACGGTGATCCATCGCGTGGGCGAACTGTTTCCCGGCGATGAAATCGTGCTGGTGGGCGTGACCAGCGCCCATCGTGGCAGCGCCTTTTCCGCTGCAGAGTTCATCATGGATTACCTGAAAACCCGCGCGCCGTTCTGGAAGCGCGAAGCGACAGAGCAGGGCGATCGCTGGGTGGATGCCCGCGACAGCGACCACCAGGCGGCTCAGCGCTGGGACTAAGCTACGTTAACGGCTTAGCGGGCAGAAGTGTCTGCGCCCGCTGAGCCGTTAACCGCAGACACGCCGCTGCCCGCATCCCCGGACATCACGACGCTTAGGGCGGGATTAAGGCTGCTTTAGCTGCTCAGCCGGACCAAAACCGGTCTGACCGTGGCTGTGTTCGCCGCCGCCGGCGGTGCGCTTCAGCTGAATGACCTGGCCCTGTTGCCAGGCATTGGCCCCTGCTGCGGCAGGATGCGCCACGATATCCGCACGCTGGGCGCGGATCTTTTTGCTGTCGACGTCAAAACGACGATCGCGGTCCGCCAGCAGTCGCGAGTCCATCTGACCATCCTCCGTAAAGCCCATCATCAGCGCCGGAATGCCGATCGGCAGCGTTTTGTCGCGATCGGTGTGCCAGGTGTGCCAGGTTTTCCCGTAGGTGTTCACAATGCGCTTCATCAGGGCGTGGTCGGCGGCTTCCGGTAAGCCTGGTGCAATCAGCGTGCCCGATTTCACCTCATACTGATGGCTGTGCCAGAGCTTCTTTTCTTCGGGCGGCAGGGTGTTAAACAGCCGTTCGCTGATAATGTACTCCACGCCCATCAGCCGTGCATCGCGCGTGTTGCCGTCGTAAATCACCGCCTGCATCACATCGTCGTTCAGTACGGTGACATAGTGGTGCGCCTCCATCTGACCGTTCTTATCGCCGTTATAAAAATGGAATCCGTCGAGATAGGTGTTGATGGCGTCGATGGGCGGACGTGACTGCATCACGCTGGCGCCGGTCTCCAGCACCTTAAGCGAGGAGGAGGTGGGTGCGCCCGGTGATTTTACCTGGGCAGGCGTATTATTGGCGCCGCAGCCGGTTAATAACAGGCTGAATGCCGCAACAGGCCAGAGTTTAAACATCGTAAGTTCCTTTAACGGTAAAAAAGATAACCTTAGTTCAGTTCTCGCCTGCCTGTGAAACTCTGGCAATGGTAGAGTAGAGCTTTGGTTCATTCTGAGGACAGGCATGTCATCCACCCCGATTCTGCAACGTCTGACACTGGTCGCCGCACTGGTGCTGGCAGGTTGTAGCAGCAAGAAAACCCCTGAGGCGCCGGTGCGGCAGCCTGAAGATGTCAAAGCGCAGATCCAGCGGCTGTTGCCCTCGCACGTCAGCAATAAAGCGGCGTGGAGCGACGATATCTACACCACCTTCCGCACTCAGCAGATCGATCCCAGCGCCAGTAACCTCTGCGCGGTGATCGCCGTGGCGGATCAGGAGAGCAACTTCAGCGCCGAGGCCGCCGTGCCGGGTCTGCCAAAAATCGCCTGGGGCGAGATCAACCGCCGTGCGGCGCAGGTGCACGTCCCGGCATTCCTGGTGCGTACCGCGCTGCAGATCAAATCGCCTACCGGTGAAAGCTACGCCGCCCGGCTGGACAAAGTGCGCAGTGAGAAAGAGCTGAGCGCTATTTTCGATGACCTGATCGATATGGTGCCGATGGGCCAGACGCTGTTTGGTAATCTCAATCCGATCCACACCGGCGGGCCGATGCAGGTCAGCATTGCGTTTGCCGAAGCGCACGCCAAAGGCTACCCGTGGCCGATCGATGGCACCATCCGGCGTGAAGTCTTTACCCGCCATGGCGGGATCTATTTCGGGACGATGCACCTGCTCGGCTATCCGGCTGACTACAGCCAGCCGCTCTACCGCTTTGCCGACTACAATGCGGGCTGGTATGCCAGCCGCAATGCGGCCTTCCAGGCGGCGGTGTCGCGCGCCACCGGCATGAAACTGGCACTGGATGGCGATCTGATTCTTTATGGATCGGATGCGGCGGGCGGCACCGAACTGGCGGTGCGCACGCTGTCGAAACAGATCGATATGAGCAACAGCGACATTCGCCGCGATCTGGAGAAAGGAGAGAAAGCGTCGTTCAGCGACAGCGAACTCTGGAAACAGGTCTTTACCCTGGCGGATAAAATGGCGGGTCGAAAGTTACCGCGTGAAATGCTGCCGGGCATCAAGCTGGAAAGCCCGAAAATTACCCGTAATCTCACCACGGCGTGGTTTGCGCAGCGTGTCGACAGCCGTTATCAGCAGTGCCTGTCGCGACGTTAAGCGGCATGTTGTGGCGCAGTTGAGCTGAGCTGTGCCACACTTAGAGCCAGTTCCGGGCGACTTTTATTGTTATCCTGGCCCTGAACTGTGCGCATCCTCATAAGGCCGTATGGGCCCGTGGCGGTTGTGTCGCGCTGTCGCTGGCCCAACGGGCTGAAACAGAAACAACGTATGCCTGCCAGACCAGGTTATTCATCCGGTTCCCTGTGTGGAGCCGGTCCTAATCCGTTTAACAAGAGGTGCATCATGGACCGATATCCACGAAATGATTCCATCGTTCAATCCGCATCTCGCGGTTTACAAGCCTATATGGCGCAGGTCTATGGCTGGATGACCTGCGGTCTGTTACTGACGGCGTTTGTCTCCTGGTACGCTGCGCGCACGCCAGCGATCATGGAGCTGGTGTTTGCTAACCGCATCACCTTCTTCGGGCTGATTATCGTGCAGCTGGGGCTGGTCTTCTTCCTGTCAGGCATGGTGCATCGCCTGAGCGGGGCCGTGGCAACCGGGCTGTTTATGCTCTATTCGGCGCTGACCGGCCTGACCATGGCGAGTATCTTCCTGGTTTACACTAACTCCTCGATCGCCAGCACCTTCTTTATCACGGCGGGGATGTTTGGCGCGATGAGCTTCTACGGCTATACCACCAAACGCGATCTCAGCCGTTTTGGCAGTCTGCTGTTTATGGCGCTGATTGGCATCGTGCTGGCGTCGCTGGTGAACTTCTGGCTGAAAAGCCCGGCGCTGATGTGGGCGATTACCTACATCGGGGTGGTGGTGTTTGTGGGGTTAACGGCCTATGACACGCAGAAGCTGAAAAATATCGGTGAGCAGATCGATGCCCGCGATACGGAAAACCTGCGTCGCTACTCGATTATGGGCGCACTGACGCTGTATCTCGACTTTATCAACCTGTTCCTGATGCTGCTGCGGATTTTCGGCAACCGCCGTTAAGCCTGAGGGAGTAGCGGGGGAGGCGCACTGTCTGCGCCTCCCCTTTTTTATTACGACTTCTGCAACTTCTGCTCGTTCTTCTGACGCAGATGCTTCGCCCGACTCTCCAGCCCCAGATAGAGCACCAGCGCTAACAGCAGCGGCAGGATAAAGTAGAGCACGCGATAAGCCAGCAGCGCCGCAATGATAGTGCCATGCGAGGCGTGCTGACCGCTGAGTAACGCCAGGAAGACCGCTTCCAGTACGCCAATGCCCGCCGGAATATGAATGATTACCCCGGCAATACTGCTGATCAGCAGCACGCCCAGCACCATCGGATAACCGACGTCTCGTCCCAGCAGCAGCCAGATAATCGCCCCCATCACCATCCAGTTGGCACAGGAAACCGCAAACTGCAGCAGCGCCATGCGCAGCGAGGGCAGCTGCAGCGTCTGGCCTTTTACCGTCCAGCGACGCTGCTTTGAGAAGGCACAGGCCCAGAGGTAGACCGCCACCAGCACCAGCAGAGCGCCACCAATCAGCCGCAGGGTGGTTTCACCAATAAACCAGCCGCTGGGGATCGAGACCATGCCCGCACTGAATACCACGCCCGCCAGCAGGATATAGCCCAGCCAGTTAGTGGCGATGCTCAGAGAGAAGATGCGGGTGATGGTGCCGCTATCCAGCCCTAACCGTGAATAGAGCCGGTAGCGCATCGCGACGCCACCCACCCAGGTGCTCAGCGTCAGGTTGAAGGCGTAACAGATAAACGACACCAGCATCACCTGCCGCTTCGCCAGCTTATGGCCGCAGTAGGCGCGTCCAATCAGGTCATAGCAGCCATACACCAGGTAACTCAGCACCACCAGTCCGGCGGCGGTCAGTACCACAAAGCGGTTGTAGTTAACGATGACGTCATAAACATCTTCCCAGTTCACTTTGCGGGCATAGACCACCAGCAGAACCACCACCGCGATGAAAAAGAGCACGGTGAGGATTTTTTTCGCCAGTTGCCAGCGTGGATGTTTTTTTGCCATCAGGATTTTGCTCCCGGGTTATCAGTTTCAACGCGATCCTGCGTCTCCATTTCAGGCTGTACCGGCTCACCCACCTGGGCCAGCAGCGGCGTATGCGCCGGCAGCCAGCCAGCGATGGCCGGGAAATGGCGCAGGAAGTGGAATACCACCACGCTTTTACTCAGTTGCCACCAGTTGCGCGGCGGTAACCGATCTTCCTGCACGCGCTGGCAATCGTTGGCCAGCAGCGCTTCCAGGTTATCGCGCAGCGTCTGGTTAAACGGCCTGTCGTGGATGATCAGATTGGCTTCAAGGTTAAGTGACAGGCTGAGCGGATCGAGATTGCTGGAGCCGACGGTGGCCCAGTAGTCGTCTTTTACCGCGATCTTGCCGTGCAGCGGGCGACGGATATATTCGTAGACTTCGACGCCGCCATCGACCAGATAGTTGTAGAGCAGCTCCGCGCCCACTTTCACAATCGGCATATCCGGTTCGCCCTGCACAATCAGTCGCACCCGGACGCCACGCTGCGCGGCGTTGCGCATCTCACGCAGCAGCCGGTAACCCGGGAAGAAGTAGGCGTTGGCGATAATCACATCCCGCTTCGCCTCGCGCAGCATCTCCAGGTAGTGGACTTCGATGTCGTCGCGATGCTCGTCGTTATCGCGATAAACATAGAGCACCTGAGCATCGCCGGGCGTGGCGTTGACCGCCGGACGATGAGAGCGCGATCCCCACCAGCGGCGGGTATTCTGTTCGCTGCCAATCGCCTGTTGCAGATAGCGGGCGATGTCGCCCACCACCGGGCCTTTGACCTGCACCGCATAATCCTGTTTGGCTTCCGGGCCATAATCGGTGTTGTGCTCGGCCGAGAAGTTAATGCCGCCTACAAAGGCTACCACGTCATCCACCACCACGGTTTTGCGGTGCAGGCGGCGGAAAACGTTGGTGCGCATCCCCATCACCAGCGGACGCGGATCGTAATAGATGAAACGCACGCCAGCGCTGGTCAGGCTGTTAACAAATTTGTCGGAGAGTTCGGCAGAGCCATAACCATCGACCATCACTTCGACCCGCACGCCGCGCTGGGCTGCCGCCAGCAGTTCGCGGTGCAGTGCGTTGCCCACGTCATCCTCAAACAGAATAAAGGTTTCGATTAATACCGTACGTTCCGCCCGCTGGATCGCGCCAAAGACCCGCGGGAAAAACGCTTCGCCATTTTCCAGCAACAGCAGCCGGTTGCCTTCCTGCCAGCTAAAATTCATAGGTGAATCTCCACCGCCAGCGGCGCATGGTCGGAAAGATGGGACCAGGGCTTACGCGGCAGCGCCCACGGATGACTGACGGTGGCGTTGCGGACATAGATGCGGTCAAGCCGCAGGATCGGGAAGCGCGCCGGGAAGGTGCGCGCCGGGCGTCCGGTTTTCATGCTGAATACCTCTTTCAGGCCTGCGCCATGTTTCAGAATGGAGTTAGCGCGTCGCTGCCAGTCGTTGAAATCGCCCGCCACCACCACCGGCGCGTCGGGCGGCAGTGAGTTAACCATTTCACATATTTTCTTCATCTGCGCGTGACGATGGGCCACTTTCAGACCCAGATGAACGCAGATGACATGCAGCGTGCCGTGCGGCTCGGGCAGGGCGATCTGGCAGTGCAGCATACCGCGGTTTTCACTGCCCGCCACCGAGATATCCCGGTTCTCATAGTCGGCGATCGGGAAGCGAGACAGCACCGCATTGCCGTGATGCCCCTCCGGATAGACCGCATTACGCCCATAGGCGAAATCGTTCCATATGGTGTCGGCCAGAAACTCATAATGAGGAGAATCGGGCCACTCCTCATGGTTAAGGGAGTGGATGGCATGCGTGCCCATCACCTCCTGCAGAAAGACCACATCCGCCTCCGTCGCGCGAACGGCGTCGCGTAATTCGGGCAGGATGAAGCGGCGATTGAAAGGGGCGAAACCCTTATGTGTATTGATCGTCAGGACTTTTATTGAAAATCCTTGCTTGTTTTGTGGCATACTCGCGACGCACTCCTTTTCATCATCAATAGAATCAAAGTGTAGTCTTTGTCACAAATGGGTGGTGAAAGAGGGCGAAAATTAGGGCGTTATCCGAAAATTGTTTTACATTGAGGAAATCGTTTCCGGCTTGTGCCGGTAGCACTTGGGCGACCTGTTGGGTCTGCCAGGAGAACTGAATGAAATGGTCTAATCGTATTCAAATTATCACGGGTCAAACGTTGTTGCATATTGCTATGCATCTGCTGGTGATCGCTGCACTGATCTGGGGCTGGAAGCACAAAGCGCTGGTTGATGTCTGCAGTACGCTGGTGGCGATGTACGCACTGGTTTTTGTTGCCATGCTGGTGACACAGCGCATTGCCCGTTTACGTACTCTCGGCGATTATCTTGAAGAAGCGACCACCACTTACTACTTTGGCGCCGCCATGATGACACTGTTCCTGGTGTCGCGGATTTACCACAACAACCTGCTGCTGGCGTGTCTCGGCGTAGTGATGTTGCTGGGTCCGGCGCTGGTCTCGCTGCTGGTGAAAGAGCCACCGCGACGAATCGAAAACAAACGTAGTTAAGTTGAAGGCCACCGGAAGGTGGCCTTCCTGTTTTCAGGCGGTTAAGTTGTGTCAGGAAATGTGAGCTATCTCGCACACTTCTCTTAAAGCTGTTACACTCGCCCGCTTACGCATCGTAGTTTGCGCCCTTTTCACGCGTCAGCCCTGGCTGGCGTCACTATCCCTCTGAAAACTACACCGTGAATCACGGTCAGAGCGGACCGGAGTAAATCACTTAATGTCTTTTGACTCTCTCGGCCTGAGTGCCGATATTTTGCGCGCGGTCGCCGAACAAGGCTACAGCGAACCCACACCTATCCAGCGCCAGGCGATTCCTGTTGTGCTGGCAGGCCGCGATCTGCTGGCGAGCGCCCAGACCGGCACCGGCAAAACAGCCGGCTTTACCTTACCGATGTTACAAAAACTCTCTGCCACTGCCACGCCCATCCGCGGTCGTCGCCCGGTGCGCGCCCTGATCCTGACCCCAACCCGTGAGCTCGCGGCGCAGGTCGGCGAAAACGTCAGCGACTACAGCAAATATCTCTCGCTGCGTTCCATGGTGGTGTTTGGTGGCGTCAGCATCAATCCACAGATGGTAAAACTGCGTGGCGGCGTCGATATCCTGGTGGCAACGCCTGGACGCCTGCTGGATCTGGCACAACAGAATGCGGTTGACCTGTCACAGGTCGAAATTCTGGTGCTGGATGAAGCGGACCGTATGCTGGATATGGGCTTTATCCACGACATCCGTCGCGTACTGGCGCGTCTGCCGGCTAAACGTCAGAACCTGCTGTTCTCTGCCACCTTCTCTGATGAGATCAAAGGCCTGGCTGAGAAACTGCTGACCAACCCGGAAATGATTGAAGTGGCTCGCCGCAACACCGCCTCCGAGCAGGTCGCGCAGCAGGTGGCTTTCGTTGATAAGAAGCGTAAGCGTGAATTGTTGTCTCAGCTGATTGGCGAAGGCAACTGGCAGCAGGTGCTGGTCTTCACCCGGACCAAACACGGCGCGAACCACCTTGCCGAGCAGCTGGGCAAAGATGGCATCTCCGCCGCCGCGATCCACGGCAACAAGAGCCAGGGTGCACGTACCCGCGCGCTGGCCGACTTTAAGTCAGGCGGAATTCGCGTCCTGGTTGCCACCGATATCGCGGCCCGTGGCCTGGATATCGAAGAGCTGCCACACGTCGTGAACTATGAGCTGCCTAACGTCGCCGAAGATTACGTTCACCGTATTGGCCGTACCGGCCGTGCGGCGGCGACCGGTGTCGCCCTGTCACTGGTCTGCGTCGATGAGCATAAACTGCTGCGTGATATCGAACGTCTGCTGAAGCGTGAAATCCCGCGTCTGGCCGTTGAAGGTTATGAACCCGATCCGAGCATCAAAGCGGAGCCGATCATCAACGGTCGTCAGCAGCAGTCTCGCGGCGGTGCAGGTGGCGGTGGCGGCGGCCGTGGTCGCAGCCAGGGCGGACAGCGTGCAGGCGCATCGCGCTCATCTTCATCCGGCGAAAAGCGTCCTCAGGCGCGTCGTCAGAGCCAGGCCGCTCCTCAGGGCGATAGGCCCGCAGCCCGTCCGCGTCGTCCGGCAGCAGCGAAGCGTACCGGAAACGTCTGAGTATGAGGGTTTTACTGGCACCGATGGAGGGCGTGCTGGATTCACTGGTGCGCCAGCTGTTATCGGAAGTAAACGACTACGATCTCTGCATCACTGAGTTTTTGCGCGTGGTCGATCAACTGCTGCCGGTAAAATCTTTCTACCGTCTCTGCCCCGAACTGCATAACGCCAGCCGCACGCCTTCCGGCACGCGGGTGCGTATGCAGCTGCTGGGGCAGCATCCCGAATGGTTAGCCGAAAACGCCGCACGTGCGGTGGAACTGGGCTCATGGGGTGTGGATCTCAACTGTGGTTGTCCTTCTAAACTGGTCAACGGCAGCGGAGGCGGCGCAACTCTTCTTAAAGATCCCGATCTGATCTATCGCGGCGCGAAAGCGATGCGTGAAGCGGTGCCTGCAGATTTGCCCGTAACGGTGAAAGTGCGGCTCGGCTGGGACTCCAGCGCCCGCAGTCTGGAGATTGCCGATGCGGTGCAACAGGCCGGTGCCAGCGAGCTGGTGGTGCATGGGCGGACCAAAGAAGAGGGCTATCGCGCAGAGGCGATCAACTGGCAGGCGATTGGCGACATTCGTCAGCGGCTGCGCATTCCGGTGATTGCCAATGGCGAAATCTGGGACTGGCAAAGCGCGCAACACTGTATGGCGGTAACCGGCTGCGATGCGGTGATGATTGGCCGTGGCGCACTGAACATCCCCAACCTGAGCCGGGTAGTGAAATATAACGAACCGCCGATGGCCTGGCCTGATGTGGTGCGGTTATTACAGAAATACAGCCGGCTGGAAAAGCAGGGCGATACCGGCCTCTACCACGTGGCGCGTATCAAACAGTGGCTCGGTTATCTGCGTAAAGCCTATGGCGAAGCCGATGGCTTATTCAGCGAAATCCGTGCGTTAAAATCGTCGGGCGACATTGCACAGGCGATTGATCGTCACGCGCATGTTCATGGTTTGTGATAAAAAATCAGGCGACCCTTTAGCGGCCTGACGGTATAGTGGGAAAAATTTCCTGGACCCCTTGCCTGCTATGTCTGACTCCGCTGTGTTGAGCAACAGCCAGCTCAACAAACGAATCCTCTCCGTTATTATCTTCACCTTCTTCTGCTATCTCTCTGTCGGACTGCCGCTGGCCGTGCTGCCAGGCTTCGTCAAAAATCATCTTGGCTTCAGCTCCTTTATCGCCGGACTGATTATCAGCATTCAATATTTTGCAACACTGCTCAGCCGTCCGCAGTCGGGCCGTCTGGCCGATCGCCTTGGGCCAAAGCGGGTGGTGATGCTGGGACTGCTCTGCTGCGGTATGAGCGGGGTGCTAACTATCGTAGCCGCACTGCTGAGCGGCTGGCCGTGGCTGAGTCTGGCGCTGCTGGCCATCGGGCGGCTGTTTCTCGGCGTGGGTGAAAGCTTCAGCAGCACCGGCTCTACCCTGTGGGGTATGAACATCGTCGGGCCAATGCAGACCGCGCGCGTGATCTCCTGGAACGGTGTTGCGACCTATCTGGCAATGGCCGTCGGTGCACCGCTGGGTGTGCTGCTGAACAGTGAATTTGGTATGAGTGGATTTGCCGGGCTGATTGCGCTGATGGGCGTGGCGGGCTATCTGATGGCCAGCCGCAAAGCGGCGGTGACGGTCAGTGTGGGCGAGCGCATTCCGTTTCACCGCGTCTTCTCCCGCGTCTGGCTCTATGGCCTGGCGCTGGGCTTCGGCACCATCGGTTTTGGCGTTATCGCCACCTTTATCACCCTCTATTTTGCCAGCCGCGACTGGCAGGGCGCGGCCTATGCGCTGACGCTGTTCAGCCTGGGGTTTGTGCTGGTGCGTCTGGGGTTTGGTCGCTTTATTACCCGTTTCGGCGGGCTGCGCGTGTCGCTCTTCTCATTCCTGCTGGAATGCCTGGGACTGCTGATTATCTGGCAGGCGGACAGCGCCTGGCTGGTAGGGGCGGGCGCATTCCTCACCGGCAGCGGATTTTCGCTGGTCTTTCCGGCGCTGGGCGTTGAGGCGGTTAAACGGGTTGAGCGCCAGGATCAGGGCTCTGCGCTGGGCACCTATTCCGCTTTTCTCGATCTGGGCCTGGGCTTAACCGGCCCGGTGGCGGGATTGCTTATCGGACACTGGGGGATGCAGTCAGTCTATCTGGCGGCGGCGTTGATGGTGCTGGGAGCGCTGCTGATTACCCTGCGGCTTTACTGGCAGCAGCGGCTTATCGCCTGAATGACGATAAGCCGCAGACCGTTAAAAATGGCTGAACGCCCAGTAGAGCAGGGCAGAGAGCAGAACAGAAACCGGCAGCGTTAAAATCCAGGCGACGGCCAGGTTACGCAGCGTCGAGAGCTGCAAGCCGGAACGGTTCGCCGCCATAGTGCCCGCTACGCCGGATGAGAGCACGTGAGTGGTGGAAACCGGTAAACCGAAACCGTCTGCCGCGCCAATGGTCATCATCGCCACCAGTTCGGCGCTGGCGCCCTGAGCATAGCTCAGATGGGTTTTACCGATCCGTTCTCCCACTGTGACCACAATCCGGCGCCAGCCGACCATGGTGCCCAGTCCCAGCGCAATCGCCACCACCACTTTCACCCACATCGGAATAAAACGGGTGGCGCTGTCGAGTTCCGTTTTCACTGCCTTAAGGTTGCGTTCCGTCTCCTGCGGCAGTCTGACC
Source organism: Pantoea agglomerans NBRC 102470 (assembly GCF_001598475.1). Classification (GTDB taxonomy): domain Bacteria; phylum Pseudomonadota; class Gammaproteobacteria; order Enterobacterales; family Enterobacteriaceae; genus Pantoea; species Pantoea agglomerans. The sequence goes on along the minus strand of NZ_BCZA01000003.1, from coordinate 83,327 downwards.
TCGGCGCTCTGCAGATGCTTGATCGATTCTGACGCCAGATACATCTGGTTGCGGGTATTGGTCACCGCCTGGGCTGGAATGTTTTCCATTGAACCGTAACGACGAATCTCATCGCCGACTTCGCGCAGCGTCATCGCCAGCGCGGGCAGCACGTCGGGATTCATGCTGTTGCTGCCAACAAAGCCGGTCAGTACCTCACGGGCCGGAGGAGGGTTCGCCGAAGCGGGTTGCAGTTGCAGCAGCTGATGGGCGGTCACTTCGTTCAGCGCCGCGACGCGCGGGATCTGATCGGGTGGCAGCGATCGGTTCAGGGCGTAGGCGATCGGCATGGTGCCCACCAGGATCAGCATAATCAGCCCCATTCCTTTCTGACCATCGTTAGAGCCGTGCGCAAACGACACGCCGGTACAGGTCAGGATCAGCAGGCCGCGGATCCAGACCGGTGGCGGCTGATTGCTTTCTGGCGCCTGATAAAGCTGGCGATTGCGGATAAACAGTTTCATCACCCACAGCAGCAGCCCGGCGCAGACAAAGCCGACCACCGGCGACAGCAGCAGTGCATAGCCGACCTTCAGTGCCTGATCCCAGTCAACCCCGCTCAGACCGCTGCGTCCGTGCAGCATCGCATTGGCAACGCCGACGCCGATGATCGAGCCGATCAGCGTATGGGACGACGACGACGGCAGCCCTAAATACCAGGTGCCCAGGTTCCAGATAATCGCTGAGAAGAGCAGCGCATAGACCATGGCAAACCCGCTGCCGCTGCTGGCCTGCAGGATCAACTCCACCGGCAGCAGTGAGATAATGCCAAACGCCACCACGCCGCTGGAGAGCAGCACACCCAGAAAGTTACAGAAACCGGACCAGACCACCGCGACGCCGGGCGTCAGCGAATGGGTGTAGATCACGGTCGCCACGGCATTGGCGGTATCGTGAAAGCCATTCACGAACTCAAAGCCGAGCGCAATCAGCAGTGCCAGCCCCAGCAGAAAGAACGGCAGATAGCTGGTGACCGGCATATTGGTCTCTTCAACATCGCTGACCAGATTGAGACCGGCGAACGCCAGTCCGGCAACCAGCAGAATAAAGAACAGCGGTTTACTGAAACGGCTATTTTTGCCGTTGAAATCGGGGCGACCTCGGGCTGATGAGGAGGAGAGACTGTTTTCGCTCATGGTGTACCTCTGGTGGCTGATGCCGGATGCTGATTTGCACCGGGTCAACGCAGTTTGATACGCGCTTTATATGACAGATTAATGATCGTCGGACGGGGCATTCTGAGCGGAGTGCGGGGAAAAACGCAGAAACGCAGGCAATAAAAAAGCCAGCGACAGGCGCTGGCTTCTGCAAGCAGGACGGCAATTACGAGCTGGTATTGGCCGCGGCTGCAGGGGCTGCTGGTGTTACCGGAGCGGCCGGTGCGGCTGGCTCAGTGGCCGGCTGCTGTGGCTGCGCGGCATCACTGTTTGCGCCCTGAGAGGTGACCGGCGTCATTGGCTCTTCCTGTGGCACAGCCTGCGGATTTTCCGGCATCGGAACTGGCGCAGTCTGGATGTTGTTCTCCACGCCGTTCACTTTTACTGGCATACCGGTACGGCCCTGAATCGCGCCATTAACCTGATCCTGATTGACGCTGGCATCAACCAGAACTTTGCTCACCGCCTGATTCAGCGTAATCGGCACCAGCTCACGCGAGTTGAACTGCTCTTCGGTGGTCGACAGCGGGTTATGCACTTCTACATACCGTGAACCGTCTGGCTCCACGGTCGCTTTTACCGGCTGATCAACAAACTGTACGCGCGTGCCGACCGGCACGTTCTGATACAGCCATTTGATATCGTCAGCGCGCAGACGCACACAACCATGGCTCACGCGCAGGCCGATACCGAAGTTGGCGTTGGTGCCGTGAATCGCATAGAGACGACCGATATAGAGCGCATACAGGCCCATCGGGTTATCCGGGCCTGGCGGGAAGACCGCTGGCAGGGTTTCACCGCGCGCCGCGTAATCCGCATGCATGCCTTTGGTTGGTGTCCAGGTCGGGCCATCTTTTTTACGTTCTACCGCTGTGGTCCAGTTAATCGGGGTATCTTTACCCAGTTCACCGATACCAATAGGCAACACCACCACGGTTTTGCTGCCTTTCGGATAGTAGTAAAGACGCATCTCCGCGCTGTTAATCACAATGCCTTCACGCGGTGCGTCTGGCAGGATCAGCTGCTGTGGGATGATCATTTTGCTGCCAGCCTTAGGCAGATAAACGTCAACGCCCGGATTGGCTTCAAGCATATTGCTGAGGCCCATCTGGTACTGCGCCGCAAAAGCTTCCAGCGGCAGTTTGCTGTCTTCAGGGACAGTAATTTCGATATTTTCGCCGATCAGACGGCTGTTGGCCGGCGGTAACGGGTAAACCACAGCAAAGGCTGACTGGCTGAAGGCCGCCAGAGCCAGTGCGATTGAAGCGAAAGCGCGAATGATTTTCATATTTTACAATTCTTTATCGCCATATTTCAGGCTGTTCAGTGTGTCGAATTCATGCTGGCCAATGTGACCTGCTGCGCATTATATGTTCATTAATCTGACGTTGTGAATCGGGATTTTAACCTGCCTGCAATACTTTACGTAAATTCACCGCGGATGTTAGCGCATTTACCGAAAGCAGGGCGCTAAAAATGGGGCTTTCCGGGCTTATCCCTGACTAAGGTTGCCACTGCGTTTGTTCGCCGCTGAGTTTGCGGTTCAGGAAAAAGGCGGCACTGATTAACGCCAGATGGGTCAGCGCCTGCGGCGTGTTGCCCAGCGCATGGCCGTGGCTGTCAAACTCCTCCGCGTAGAGGCCCAGTGGATTGGCGTAGCTCAGCAACTTTTCAAATTCAAAATGCGCTTCCTGAATCCGGCCCGCGCGCGCCAGACACTCGACATACCAGAAGGAGCAGGCTCCGAACGACCCTTCTGAGCCTTTCAGGCCATCGGCGGGCGTCTCATGCGTATTGTAACGGCGCACCATACCGTCGCTGACCAGATTGGTTTTGATCGCATCCAGCGTGGCAATCCAGTCCGGGTCGGTGGCTCCCACAAAACGCACCAGCGGCATCAGCAGCATTGAGGCGTCGAGATGTTCGCCATGACGGGTCGAAGAGAAGTGACCCCGCTCACTGTTCCAGAAGTTAGCCCAGATATCCTCGCGGATCTCCCGGCGCGCCCGATCCCAGCGTTCATAAGGCATCGGCAGCGATCGCTTCATGCCCAGACGCAGCGCGCGATCCATCGCCACCCAGCACATCAGACGCGAGTGCAGGAAATGTTCCGGTTCACCGCGCATCTCCCAGATACCGGCATCGGGCTGATCCCAGTTCTCACACAGCCAGTCGATCATTTTGACGACATGTTCCCAGCCGCGCTGGGAGATCGCCTCACCATATTTATTGGCCAGATAGACCGCATCCATCAGCTCGCCATAGATGTCGAGCTGGGTCTGCTGCCAGGCGTCATTGCCGATGCGCACCGGACGGGAGTCGGCATAGCCGGAGAGATTCAGCAGCTCCATCTCGTGCAGTTCGGTGCCGCTGTCCAGCCGGTACATGACCTGCAGGCGCATCTCATCGTGATGGCTGTTTTCAACGCAGCGACCAACCCAGTGGGTAAAGTGTTTGGCTTCATCGATATAGCCCAGCCGCATCAGGGCATACATGCTGAACGAGGCGTCACGGATCCAGGAGGCGCGATAGTCCCAGTTGCGTTCACCGCCCAGCTCTTCGGGCAGGCCAAAGGTCGCTGCCGCCGCAATAGAGCCATGCTGATGCGAAGTCAGCAGTTTGAGGACCAGCGCCGAACGCTGCACCATTTCGCGCCAGCGTCCCTGATAGTTACTGTGGGCGCTCCAGCGTCGCCAGTAGTTCAGCGTCTCTTCAAAGCAGTGTTCGGTGGTCAACGCTTCGATATGCGCATCATCCACGCTGCCAAATTCAAACTGCGCATGTTCACCGGGTTGTAACGTGAAGAGGGCGGTCGCGCTCTCATCCTCCAGCGTCATCACCACGCTGGCGGCGAGGCGCAGCGACGGCTGGCCTTCGGCATGAAAATCGATACAGCCGTTGTGCGCCTCTGCGCGGGTCTGCGCCCGGGCATAGTCGTGGCGCGGTGAACAGCGCAGGCTAAAGGTCGCGCTGCCGCGTACCATTTTGACCCGCCGGATCAGACGCGGCAGCTTGTCCTTGTCATCACAAATCGGCATGTAGTCGGTGATCTCCGCCACGCCTTCATCATCCAGCCAGCGGGTCTGCAGGATGTTGGTATCGGGCAGGTAGAGCTGCTGACGTCGCGCATTGGGCCAGTCAGGGGCCAGGGAGAAAAGCCCGGCATCATCGCTGTCGAGCAGGGCGGCAAAGACCGACGGGCTGTCGAGTTCCGGCCAGCAGAGATAATCAATGGTGCCATCATTCGCGACCAGTGCGCAGGTGCGCAAATCTCCGATCACGCCATGGTCTTCAATCTTACGTTTTACCTTACTCATCCTCATCTCCCTGTCAGTGTCCATCCTAACTATAGCTGAGCCATCTGATGCGGCTTCGTTTGGGCACAGATGGTTAACGTACGGTTGAATGAGGCAGGGAAGGGGTGAGGGCGGGTGAGACATGGGAAATCGTCAGCAGGGTCGCCAGGCGCTACTCAGCGTCGGCGACCTGTACCACCGGTCAGCTCACTCTCATAGCCGGTGGCGTCTGCTGGCGAATCCGTGGTTCATTTATTCCTGATCGGCACGACGATTGTGCCAGCGGCGGATCACCCAGCGCAGCGCAAAGGCGAATACCACTGCGCCGACCAGCCACAGCAGATGCTTCAGATGCTGGTCGAGTTTATGCAGCCATGGCGCGATGATGCCGCCCGCAAAATAGCCCAGGGTGACAAAGATCAGCGCCCAGATGGCCGCCCCGATGACGTTAAGAATAAAAAATTTCATCGGATTAAGGCGGCTGGCCCCGATGATGATTGGGCCAATCAGTCGAAAACCATACATAAAGCGCACGCCAATCACAAACAGGCTGGGACGGCGTTTAATCAGGCGGTTCGCCTTGACCACTTTATCCTGATGCTTTTTAAAGCGGTGCAGGATCTGCGTGCCCCAGCGGCGACCGACCCAGTAGAGCAGTTGATCGCCGACAATACCGCCACCCATCGCGGCCAGCACCACCCCCACATAATGCAGCAGCCCTTCATGCGCGGCGACGCCGCCCAGCAACGTAAATGTTTCCCCCTCGGCGATACAGCCAATAAAAAGTGCCAGATAACCGTACTGCGTAATTAATGCGTTGATATCCAGATGCAAAATGACCCTCCCTGTTCAGTGACTGTTTCTTCAAGTCTATACGCGATTTGGCTTCGCTTCCGCCCGTGCCTCATGGGTCCGTTTATTTATGCTGTTTTTTTGTCCGATCACCACGAAAGTTTCGCTGCCGTTTATACTTGAGAGGACGCTGCCCCCAAAGACGGATGCATCATCGGGCGGCCCACTGCATCAGAGGAGTGAATCTATGAATCATGTCTGGGGTCTGCTGGCGCATCCGAATCAGGAAATGCGTCATATCAAGCAAGAGAATGAGAGCGTATCGCACCATTACACCCACCATGTTCTGCTGATGGCGGCGATTCCGGTGATCTGCGCCTTTATCGGCACAACTCAGCTGGGCTGGAATCTGGGCGAGGGGCAATATGTGCAACTCAACCTGTTGACCGGGATTGGGCTTGGCATTCTGTTCTATCTGATTATTCTGGGTGGCGTCGCGGTAATGGGACGCGTGATTCACTGGATGGCACGTGATTATCCGCAGCGCCCCGGCGTACAGCGCTGTACGGTGTTTGCGGGCTATGTGGCCACGCCGCTGTTTCTCAGCGGGCTGGTGGCGCTCTATCCGCTGGTCTGGCTCTGCGTGCTGGCGGGCGCGCTGGCGCTGCTCTACACCGGTTATCTGCTCTATATCGGCATTCCACTGTTTCTTAATATCGACCGTGAAGAGAGTCTGCGCTTTTCCGGTTCAACGCTGGCCATCGGCGTGCTGGTATTTGAAGTATTACTGGCATTAACCGTGGTGCTGTGGGGATATGGACCGCATCTGTTCTGACCGACCGCTGCCGCCGCTCTGGCGGCAGTTCTCTTTTTACGCCCGGAAACACTCTCACCAGGAAATTTCTTAACCTTACGGGTATGATATCGCCGCCAGCCCGCGCTCTGACCTCACTGAAGCGGGCGGCCTGTGTCGGTCTGACACAGTACATATTCATAACCGGGTTTTTTCTACGATGCCTGCAAAAATTCGTTCCACCCTGCTTTCGCTGGCGCTGCTCGTTTCAGGGCAGATTGTTTCACTTCCGGCGCAGGCGACGACGTCGCTGTCGCAACTGGCGCCGATTGCTCAGCCGCAGATCGCCTCTGGCAGTGCGATGATTGTCGATCTCACGACCAATAAAGTGCTGTTTTCCAGCCACCCTGACCGGGTCAGGCCCATTGCCTCCATCACCAAGCTGATGACTGCTATGGTGGTGCTGGATGCGCATCTGCCGATGAACGAGATGATAACTGTCGATGTCAGCCAGACGCCGGAAATGCGGGGTGTCTTCTCACGCGTTAAGCTCAATAGCCAGATCAGCCGCCGGAATATGCTGCTGCTGGCGCTGATGTCCTCGGAAAACCGCGCCGCCGCCAGTCTGGCCCATGCTTATCCGGGCGGCTATAACGCCTTTATCCGGGCGATGAACGCGAAAGCGCGGTCACTGGGCATGAAACAGACCCGCTATGTGGAGCCAACCGGCCTGTCGACGCAAAACGTCTCCAGCGCGCAGGATCTGGTTAAATTACTCAAAGCTACGCGGGAATATCCGCTGCTTGGCGCGCTCAGCACCACTAAAGAGGAGACGGCGGTGTTTGCCCATCCGAGCTATGCGCTGCCGTTCCGCAACACCAACCATCTGGTCTATAAAGATGACTGGCATATTCAGCTGACTAAAACCGGTTACACCGATGAGGCGGGCCACTGCCTGGTGATGCGCACCATGATTAATAATCGTCCGGTGGCGCTGGTGGTGCTGGATGCCTTTGGCAAATATACCCACTTCGCCGACGCTAACCGTCTGCGCAGCTGGATTGAGACCGGTAAAGCGGCTCCGGTGCCGGCCGCCGCGCTGGCATATAAAAAACAGAAATCGGGCCAGGTTGCCAGTAATGGGGCCAGCAGCGCCGACGTTGAGTAGAAAACAGCCGGTGTGACGCGCTGCGGACACTGGCATTATCTGCAGGCTGAGCGGGTATCCGGGATGGTGCAGGCAGAGGCGTACAGCGATTTTCACGCCTCTGTCTGCACCGAATTAGCCCGAAAAATGCCCGTTATTCCTATATTGCCATCCCTTGCAAAGCCCTACACTACGCGCGACTGGCGAGGGACGATCGCCTGATTTAAGCTGCCGGAATCTTACTCATATGTTTAAGCTACGATCCTTTTTTGCATTGTTAATGCTGGCGCTGGTGGCATTTGCCCCGGCGCTGACGCTGGCCGCGGATGATAAGGCCAGTGCTGCTCAGGAACAGGATGCTCCGCCGAAGCTGAATGCTGCGGTTGAACTGCCGAAAATGCAGAAGATCCTCGATAAAATCAAAAGTCAGGTCTCCGTTGATGCTGGCGAAAACAAGCTGACTCAGCTGAATGAAATGGCGCTTGAGCTCTCAGGCAGTGCCGACACGCTGGGCCAGGCGCTGCTCCCCGATCGCCAGCAACTGGAAGCCCAGTTGCAGGTTCTGGGGCCGGCACCTAAAGCCGACAGCGGCGTAAAAGAGACGTCGGAAGTGACGCGCAAGCGTAACGCGCTGGAGAGTCAGAAAAGCAAACTCGACGACCAGATCAAACAGGCCGAAGGCATTAAAAATGGCGCGCTGATGCTCTCCTCGCAGATTGTTAACCTGCGCCGCGATCAGCTGAAAAGCCAGCTGGCGCTGAACTCCGGCACCATTCTGGGGCCGCGCTTCTGGTCACCGCTGCTCAATAGTCAGGATCTGGATGGCGAGAAAATCGGTGAATTCCTGCAGGAGTTGCAGGACACTGCGGCACTTTCATGGGAGCCGGGCTGGCGCGTGGGCAGTGTCTTCTGGCTGCTGGCTGCGATGCTGGTGATGACGGCTGGCCGTCGTTACAGCGAAGAGTTTCTGGCCTGGATTAGCATTCACAAACTGCCGGAAGGGAAGCTGCGCCGCAGTTTCCTGGCGGCAGCGATAGCCCTGACCACCCTGGTGGCTGTCGTCCTCACCTTTAACTTTATCGCCCTGGCCTTTACCCGCCGTGATGAGGTTTCTGAAAACGTTCAGGACTTTGTGGATCAACTGGTTCGGCTCAGTGTCTTTTGTGGCCTGATTGCCGGACTGGGACGCGCTTTCCTCTCTACCCGTCGACCCAGCTGGCGTTTACCGACCATCTCCAATGAAGTGGCGATGGCGTTAAAACCGTTTCCACCGATTACCGCCGTGCTGGTCTTTATCTTCCAGACGGTCGAAGCGTTTAACTACAGCGTCGGCACCAGCCTGAATACCACCATTTTTGCCAACGGGCTGACGGCACTGCTGATTGGTACTACCGCGCTGGCGATCAGCATGCGCACCAACCGGGTTCGTCGCCGTATGACACAGGCGGGCACACCACCGGAGGCCCGTTCTACGCTGGTCGGACTGATCCAGATGGGCCTGACGCTGACCGGCATCGCCATTCTGGTGTCGCTGCTCATCGGTTACGTCACGCTGGCGCGCTTTCTGAGTTATGAAGTGATCTGGTGCGGCCTGCTGTTTGGTTCGTTCTACTTCCTCAGTCATCTGCTCAACGATGGCTGTGAGAGCCTGTTCTCGACCAGTAACGCAACCGGTCGCCGCATTCAGAGTTCGCTTAACATCAATGAGCGTCATCTGCAGCAAACGGCTACGTTGCTGACGGCCATCGGTAAAACCTTCCTGGTGCTGGTTGTGGCGCTGGCGCTGGTCAACGGGACCTTTGCCTCTTCAACGCCGATTGAACTGCTGCAAAAAGTGATTGAGTTCTGGGGCGGTAAAGGGCTTGAATCCCTGAATATCGTCCCGGCGCATATGGTGAATGCGATTATCTGCCTGATCGTCGGCATCTATGTGCTGCGAACGGTGCGCCGCTGGCTCGACACTGATTTCCTGCCGAAAACCACCATGGATGTGGGCATGCGGGTGTCGCTGGTGACGCTGTTCAGCAACATCGGTTATGTACTGGTCATCCTGCTGACGTTGTCGATCATGGGTCTGCAATGGAATAAGCTGGCCTGGATCGTCAGTGCCTTGTCGGTAGGTATCGGTTTTGGCTTACAGGAGATTGTGAAGAACTTTATCTCGGGGCTGATTCTGTTGACCGAGCGGCCAGTGAAGGTTGGCGATCTGGTGAGCATCAGCGGTATCGAAGGGGATATCCGCCGGATTAACGTGCGCGCCACCGAGATCCAGCTGGGCGATAAATCCACGGTGATTGTGCCGAACTCGCAGTTTATCTCGCAGAACGTGCGAAATGCCACCATGGGTAATGCGCAGGGGGTGGTCACGATTACGCTGACGTTCCCGCTCGACATCGATCCGGCGAAAGTGCGCGATATTCTGCTGGAGGTCTACAACGAAAATGAACGCATTCTGGAGACGCCAGAGCCATCCGTTTCGTTTAAAGATCTGACTCAGCAGGGAATTATACTGAGCGTCACCGGTAACGTGGCGGGTCAGCGCCAGATCGCAGGGGCGAAGAGCGATCTGCTGTTCGATATTCTGACGCGTCTGCGTAAAGAGGGCATCCTGCTCTCCACACCGCAAACCATGATTATCGAGCGCCGTCAGCAGATGGCGGGTGCGGAGCCGGTCCCCGAAGAGAAGCTGGTTTAGGTGTGAAAGGGCCGACTGCTGTCTAATGCTGATCAGTTAAGATCAGATTTGTAAAGGCTGCCACGGTCAAACGTGGCAGCTTTTTTTCTGGGCGAGCGAGCAACAGCGGCGCTCAGGCCTTCACTATCGTGCCCTTTTTAACAATACACACTGAAGTTTCAGAGCAGGCTGGGGCCGGGCAGGGGCAGGTAATCCGCAGCGCTGAACAGAATGAGTCTGCCAGGAGAGCCCGCAGGACGCGGGCGAAAGGCGGGGCGGCACAGGATGTGCCATCCCCGGCAGTCCGTCAGGCTGGCGAATGAAGTGAAGGAACCGCGCAGCGGCGCGAGGACCGCCAGCCCCTGCCCGGCACCAGACTGCGTTATCCCCTGTCGCTTAACTGACTGCCATTAGACTTCTGTCGGCCTTTTTCATATTCAAACGCTGGCTTCTCAGCCCGTTCTCACTTCGCTTTCTACAGGGATTCAACGCGGCTTGTGTGCTGCCCGTCGCGGCTCACCGAGCGAATTGCCACCGTACCGCTGACCTGCGGTGGTCTGGTGGCATCGTAGCGCTGCCAGTTTGTGCCCTTGTCCAGGCTGTACTCCAGCGTAACGCCCGGTAAGGCCACATTCATCGACAGGATGCCATCAACGATTCTGGCTCCCGGCACCGGCAGGCGATAATCGATGCCCGCCTTATCCAGCTTCGCCAGTTCCCGCTGTCCCAGCAGATTGGCAAATCGCTGCCAGTCATTAAGGCGTGCCTGCTGATCGACGAGATGGGTTTTGCCCCCCGCATACTCCTGACCCGCCTTGTAATCCTGCTCCCAGCTGGCGCGGTGCCAGCTTCGTTCCGCTACTGCAAACAGGCGAGGGTAGATCATGTGCTCCATTTGAGCATCAGTGCGCACCGTTTCGCTCCACAGCTGGGCCGAAATGCCGTAAGCACCGCTCCAGGGCTTCTCTGATTTGGCGCTGAAAAAGTTGCCGTCGCGATCCACCGAGGTTTCAGCATTCTGCGGCAGGTTGTCCGGCGCGAAGCCAAAGATTTTGCGCTCGTCGTTGAAGCGTGTGCCCCAGTAATAACCGCGTTCCAGCGGGTTAACTTCATATGGAAAATCCAGATAGAGATAGTCGGGGCTGGAGATCACCACGTCGTAACCTTTCTGTGACCAGTCACTGGCTGTGTCAAAACCGCCCCAGTAGAGGGTGTCCCAGAAGTTGACCGCGACGCGCGGTGTGGCAAAGGCTGCTGAATCTTTGGCATGTTTTAAACCATCCTGCCAGGCCTGCATTTTGCCAATACCGTGCCGGTTAACAATGTCACTGACGGTCAGGGCAAAGTAGCTCGGCAGGTGCGCCAGATCGTCCACTTTGCCGCTCTTCACCAGCGCCTGACAAACCTGCGATTTCGCCCACGGCAGATCTTCTTTACTCCAGTCGCGCAGACCGGTGCCCGGTTTAGGGTCGCGTTTATCCGAGTAGCCAGCGCCCAGCCGGATATTCTTCGCTTCGTCACCGCCAAAATGCCAGACGCCGAGCGGCTGTCCCGCTTCCCGGTGCATCGCCTGAACTTCACCGATCACTTTATCGACAAACCGCTGTGAACCCGCAATGCAGGGATTGAGATAGCTGGTGCGGTCATAGAGCTGCACCGAGGTAGTATTGGAGTCGTCGGTGGGATCGATCAGGCGATACGCGCTGGCCTGTTCAGCTTCTCCCTCCTTCATCAGCCGCTGATAGCGTGCTTCCATGGCGATGACGGCGGCACGGGCATGGGCGGGCATATCGATTTCCGGGATCACCTGGATGTGACGGGCCTGGGCATACTTCACAATCTCGATGTAGTCGGCACGACTGAAATAGCCGCTGCCGTTGTTATCGCTGAACGGACCGGAACCGAGCTGCGGCAGCAGGCAGTGCTGTTCGCTCAGGTCATGGCAGCGCTTAGCCCCCACGTCAGTCAGTTCCGGTAAGCCAGGAATCTCAATCCGCCAGCCCTCATCGTCACTGAGGTGAAAGTGGAAGCGGTTCATCTTCCAGGCCGCCATCTGATCAAGCAGCCGCATGACCGCCTGTTTACTGTGAAAGTTACGGGCAACGTCGAGAAACGCGCCGCGATAGGCAAAGCGGGGCGAGTCATGGGCTTCCAGCGTGGCAATACGCGGCGCGCCTTCTGTAGGGATCAGCGAGAGAATCGACATCAGACCATAGAACGCACCGGCAGCATCGTAGCCCACCACGATGGCACGGCGAGGGGTGATATCCAGATCGTATGCGCCCGGTTTAGCCTGTTTGCCGCTGAAGTGACCCGGTTTGATCTGCGTCCTGATGGCAAATCCATCAGCCGCTTCTTTCAGGCCGAGCAGGGTCAGACGCTGCTTCACCGCCTCACCGGTTTCACGGGTCAGCCCGGTCAGAGACAGACTGACGCCACGGCTGAGATCGGCATCCTGCGGACGCAGTTTTACCGCAAGCGGCGTGGGTGTGATTTGACCGCGCAGCGCGGAGGCGGGCAGGGTGGCAACATCGCTGTTTTTATCAAACCGGCTGGCGGGTTGCATCAGGATATTCCGGTCATCGGCACTGCGTCGCCAGTTATCCCCTAGCGGCAACACAAACTGGCTGGGATCTTCATGATCGGTGCTGGCAATAATTTTGGGGGTGGCCTGCCCGGACGTCACATACCAGCGCGGCATCACATCCGTGGCAAACAGCTGCCAGTATTCGTTAACGATCGGAATCTGCACCGATTCGCCCGCGCCAATGCCGGTGAACTTCTCAGTCGGCTCCAGCCGGGTCAGGTCGCCGACCAGATGGGTCATTTTAAACTGTTCGTTATCGACCCGCAGCGTCTGGTGGACGTTGCTCATGTAGATTGCCCAGTGTTTATCGGTCAGGGCTGGGCCGTTATTGGTCAGGGTAATGGTGGCGCGATTGCAGGCGGCATAGTCGGCACCCAGCGCGGCGCAGTCGGTGCCATGCAGGGCGGCCTGATTATCGTTCACCTGATAAGTGACGCCAAACTGGCTGATCTGATTCACCACCTGCTGCGCTGACGAGCTGGCGTGGCCTGTGGCTGCAGCGCCCAGCAGAGTGAGCGCGATAAGGCTTAACTTAAACATATTGATTCATCCTTGCTGCTGAAGAGATATCCGGGAGTCTGCAGGGCGTCAGAACAGTGTAAACGGCACGATAACCATAAATTTGATGTCCTTCTCGTCCTGAAAAATGTTGCCGTAACCGCCGCTGTAACTGGGCAGATTGCTGTGATTGTCGTAGCGGGTGTAATGCAGTTTAAACAGGGTATCTTTGGCGCGCCCCTGCTGGATTTGATAGATCAGATCAAGGTTCCAGGCGGACTCTTTCAGCCGCTGGCTCTGGTCAACGGTGGGCAGCGTGGCGGGTCTGGCATCCCAGCCCCAGACGTACGATGCGCCCACTTTCCATCCCGCCAGTTGCCACGGCGTTAAGGCGAGCATCGCCCCGGCAAAGATCGCTTTTTCGCCATTGGCGTTCCAGTCGGAACGGGCATCCCACCAGATATCCAGTCGTCCATTGGAGCTGGCGTAGCCTGGCGTCATGCGCTGCAAAAAGAAGCCCTGATTGCCCTCTGCTTTGACCCAGCTGCCTTCGAGTCGCAGATCAACCGGGCCGACGGTATAGCCGACCGTGATCGCCTGTAACCAGGCCAGGCCGTCATAGACATCACGGGGATTAGCGGCACCGCCCGCTACTTTGTCGTGCGCCCCGTAAAACTGATAGCTGGTGTAGAGTGCATTGCCGCCGGGCGTGGCTGACCACGAGGCTTTGGCAAAATATTGATCCATATAATCCGCCGCCTGGCCAAATGCGCCCTCAAGCACCAGGTTATTCCTGAAGTCATATTTAATGCCGAACGAATGCAGGTAGCTGACAGGCGTTTTGCCATCAGCCTGACGAAAATTATATAAATCACGATACCAGGGCGCTTTATATTTGTCGCTCCACATCCAGGAGAGCGATAATGCACCGGCCTGCTGGAAATCATACAGCGCACCAATTTCGACGCCGCGATAGGTTCCGGGTAAAAAACTCCAGTGTGGCGCAATAATTGTCTGGCCGGTTGGCTGAATATAACCGGCACGCAACCAGTAATCGTTATATTTTAATTTCAGTGCGGCTTTATAAACAGAAGCACCGCCGCTGTCGCCATTCCACTTTTCATCCCAGCGGGTACGCGCCTTACTGAAGCCAATTTCATTGGGTGCGGCGGGGCCGCTGTTGGAAAGCTCAGCAGCACCGAAAATCGCGAGGTCCAGACCAATCCACTCTCCGGCATAGCCTGACTGATAGTCGAGATTACTGTTGAGCGAGGCATGATGTAAATTAGCCCGATACTGCCCCTGATATTCACTGGCGGGATCGGTGTCTCTGCGATCTCGCTGACGCTGCCAGTAAAAAACATTACCTTTAAGCGATGAGTCCTCAATAAATCCGCTGGCGTAAGCCGGTGATGAACTTATTGCAGTTAACTCTATTAATACGGTGGCTATTTCAACTAACGCTAACGCGTAATTAATTTTTCGCATGATCATTCCTCCCTGAATGAAAGCCAAATGCTTACTTACATCATTATTTTTGTGGTGATAATATATTTTTCGCGACGCGAATTATCAATTAGTAGCAGGATGTTTTGTGAGGTATTGCACAGAACCAAAGATAGAAAATAAAGAAAGTGCAATATGTTAATGAAAATTGATTTTTGATAAAGATGTTAGGTATTAGCAGGGCCGCTGCAACGGGAAGTCGGGGGGCGAACGGGCCTCCCGGTTGTTTGACAATCAGCCTGCTCAGATAAGCAGGCTGACCGATAAGGCGATTAAACCTGCTTCACCGCCCATCCCTTTTGCTTACTGGTTTTGCCAATCCCAGGATTGAAGCTGTTGGTGGGATCGAGCTGGCGATAGAACGCCGCCAGCTGCGGTTTGGCCTGATAAAGATGTCCGACGTTATGTTCAGCGGGATATTCCGCGCCCCGCGCCTGAAGAATCTCCAGCATCTGCGCTTTGAGCGCATGCACATCGACACCTTTTCTGACGATGTAATCCTGATGAAACACATGACAGAAGAAGTGACCATAGTAGAGACGATGGCTCAGCGAGGCACGGATCTCATCGGGCAGGGTTTCGAACCAGTCCGCGTCGTTACGACGCAGGGCGATATCCAGCGCCAGAATATCTTCGACCTCATCAGAATGCACCGCGTGGTAGCGCACCGCCGCACCCGCCGCTGCGAAGCGATGCAGAAAGGCGTGCGCACCTTCTTTGCCTTCACACTCGAAGAATTCGCCACCGCCTTCACGGAAGTAGTCGCGCAGATAGTTACGCGCTTCCGCCACGCCGTCGCCAGACATCTTCAGCATCAGATGGTGTTCATATTTGTCGCGATACTGCTTCATGCGTTTCGGCAGATGCGCCGGGAACAGTTTACTCAGGCGCTGCAACAGGCGATCGCTGAAGTGCGGTTTAACGAAGGAGAGTTTGCTCAGCCAGGCATCAACCCGCCCCTTCAGCGTGAAAAACAGCGGCATCTTGTCGGTGCCCAGCTTGTCGATCATCAGGAAGGTATCTTTGCCGTAGACTTCCGCAATGTCATAGATGTCGCGGTGCATATATTCGCCCGCCACCGGCAGATGGGTGAAATGCGCCAGCATGTGACGGCGAATATCGCTGAGAACACCGGGCTCGTTGGTGCCGATGTAAAACACCTGCTGCTGCGGTTCGCTGGCGAAGGTATCGAGTCGCACCGCGAAGACCGCCAGCTTCCCGGCACAACCGGAGGCTTCAAACAGGCGACGCGCATCGGCGTTATAGCGGGCGGGCGTATCCGCATCCACTTCACGAACCCGGTCGGCATATTCATGATCGGAGGCGTGACGGCCATCGTGCTGCACATCTTTGGGCTGCCAGCGGTCATCATCCAGCCGCCCCAGAATCTCTTCCGGTGACGTCCCAAGATCGATACCGAGATGGTTCACCAGCTTCAGTTTTCCCTGCGCATCAATCTGGGCAAACAGCGCCATTTCACTGTAGGCCGGTCCGCGTTTGATCAGCGATCCGCCTGAGTTATTACAGATGCCGCCCAGCACCGAGGCACCAATACAGGAGGAGCCAATCACCGAGTGGGGTTCACGCCCCAGCGGCTTTAGCGCTTTTTCCAGCTGGTAGAGTGTGCTGCCGGGGAACGCCAGCACCTGCTGGCCTTCGTCGATCAGCTGAAGCTTATCCAGCCGCAGGGTGCTGACAATCACCAGCGGACGATCGTAATCGTCGCCATGCGGCGTCGAGCCTTCGGTCAGGCCGGTATTCGCCGCCTGCATCAGGATAATGACATCGGCATTTACCAGCGTTTGCAGTACCCGCCAGAGCTCCAGCAGCGTACCGGGAAACGCCACCGCCAGCGCCTCGCCTTCGCCGGAGCGAAAGCCTTTGCGATAGCGCGCGGTCTGTTCAGGTTCAGTCAGCAGATGGGTAGGGCCGACCAGGCGGCGCAGGTCAGAAAGCAGGGCAGAGGTTTGTATCATGAGCAATTCCCTTGTCTTATCAGTGCGTCCTAACTGTAGCACGTCAACTCACCTCAACGCAGTGTGACAGCGGCAGCTACCTGCTATTCTCATCTTGTGGCACACTGCCGCCTGTTTATTCGATATTGCGCAGTTACTTAAGAGAACCCAACCTGATGAAATGGATTTACTCTGTTAGTCTCGCTGTCTCCCTCGCGATGCAACCGGCATTGGCTGAGACAGTGCCAGGTAACCACCCGATGACCGAACAGGCGCGGGATGCCTTCGTCAACCAACTGCTTAAAAAAATGACGCTGGACGAGAAGATCGGCCAGCTGCGTTTAATCAGCGTCGGACCTGATAATCCGAAAGAAGTGATTCGTGACATGATTCAGAAGAGTCAGGTTGGCGCGATTTTTAATACCGTAACCCGTCAGGATATCCGCGCGATGCAGGATCAGGCGATGCAGCTCAGCCGCCTGAAGATCCCGCTGTTTTTCGCCTACGACGTTATTCATGGTCAGCGCACCATTTTCCCGATTCCTTTGGCGCTGGCGTCGAGCTGGGATCTGGATGCGGTGAAAGAGGTGGGGCGCGTCTCTGCCTATGAAGCGGCCGACGATGGCCTGAACATGACCTGGGCGCCGATGGTGGATGTCAGCCGTGAACCGCGCTGGGGCCGTGGCTCTGAAGGCTTTGGTGAGGATACGTATCTCACCAGCGAAATGGGTCGCAGCATGGTGCAGTCGATGCAGGGCAAAAGTGCTGCCGATCGCTACAGCGTGATGACCAGCGTGAAGCACTTCGCGCTCTATGGCGCAGTTGAAGGCGGACGCGATTACAACACCGTGGATATGAGCCCGCAGCGCATGTTCCAGGACTATCTGCCGCCCTATAAAGCTTCACTGGATGCCGGCAGCGGCGGCGTGATGGTGGCGCTGAACTCGATCAATGGCGTACCCGCCACGGCGGACAGCTGGCTGCTGAAAGATCTGCTGCGCGATAAGTGGAAGTTCAAAGGCATCACCATCAGCGACCATGGCGCAATCAAAGAGCTGATCAAACATGGCGTCGCCAGCGATCCGCAGGAAGCGGTGCGCATCGCCCTGAAGTCGGGCGTCGATATGAGCATGAGCGACGAATATTACAGCAAGTATCTGCCCGCTCTGGTGAAGAGCGGCGCCGTCACCATGGCGGAGATTGATGATGCGGCGCGCCATGTGCTCAACGTCAAATATGACATGGGCCTGTTTAACGATCCCTACAGCCATTTAGGTCCGAAAGAGAGCGATCCGCAGGACACCAATGCGGAAAGCCGTCTGCACCGGGCTGAAGCGCGCGACGTCGCGCGTAAGAGCATCGTGTTGCTGAAAAACCGCCTGGAAACGCTGCCGCTGAAAAAATCGGGCACCATTGCCCTGATTGGTCCGCTGGCAGACAGCCAGCGCGACATTATGGGCAGCTGGTCCGCCGCTGGCGTGGCGAAGCAATCCGTTTCGCTGCTGCAGGGCATGCGCAATGCCACCGAAGGCAAGGCTACGCTGCTCTATGAGAAGGGCGCTAACGTCACCGACAACAAAGGGATTCAGGACTTCCTGAACCTCTATGAGCAGGCGGTTTCCGTGGA
Source organism: Pantoea agglomerans NBRC 102470 (assembly GCF_001598475.1). Taxonomy (GTDB): domain Bacteria; phylum Pseudomonadota; class Gammaproteobacteria; order Enterobacterales; family Enterobacteriaceae; genus Pantoea; species Pantoea agglomerans. Next base: position 65,256 of record NZ_BCZA01000003.1, on the reverse strand, counting down.
TACGCGTTCACCGCAGCAGTTGATTGATGACGCGGTCGCCAAAGCGAAGCAGGCCGATGTGGTGGTTGCCGCCGTGGGCGAAGCGCAGGGTATGGCGCACGAAGCCTCCAGCCGCAGCGACCTGGTGATCCCGCCGAGCCAGCAGAAGCTGTTAGCAGCACTGAAAGCCACCGGTAAGCCGCTAGTGATTGTGCTGATGAACGGACGCCCGCTGTCAGTGGTGAATGAAGATCGGCTGGCCGATGCGATGCTGGAAACCTGGTTCAGCGGCACCGAAGGCGGCAACGCCATCGCCGATGTGCTGTTCGGCGACTACAACCCGTCGGGCAAACTGCCGGTTTCCTTCCCGCGTTCAGTGGGTCAGATTCCGATCTATTACAACCATCTGCCAACCGGTCGTCCTTACAACTTTGCTAAGCCGAACAAGTACACCTCGCACTACTACGACGCGGTTAACGGTCCGCTCTATCCGTTTGGTTACGGCCTGAGCTACACCACTTTCACCGTGTCGCCGGTAAAAATGTCCTCGCCGACTATGCCGCGTAACGGCAGCATTGAAGCCAGCGTGACCGTGACCAACAGCGGTAAACGCGATGGCGCGACGGTGGTGCAGATGTACCTCAACGATCCGGTCGCTTCCATCAGCCGTCCGGTGCAGGAGCTGCGTGGCTTTAAGCGCATCATGCTAAAAGCGGGCGAGTCGCAAACCGTGACCTTTAAAATCGACGTGGATGCGCTGAAGTTCTGGAACCAGCAGATGCAGCATGTTGCAGAACCCGGCAAATTCAACGTGATGATTGGACTCGATTCCGTTCGTACCGAGGATGGGCAGTTCAACTATTTATAACCGTCAGCCTTTCCCCTGACGTCAGGGGAAGGTGACGCGGCGCGTCGTTAGCGTCCTGCTACGGCGCGCCGCGTCATATCCACTATCAGAGCCATCATGATTAATCTGCGTGACCGCATTCAGCAGCAGGTATTTCGCCTTAACGGCCTGTCGATGAATGAATTTGACCTCTCTCAACCGCCTGGCGATCCCGGCCTGTTTGGCCCGGACAGCGTGATCTGGCGCGTCCACGGTGACTTCACCTCCATGATGTGCGGTGGGATCAGCGCGCTGCTGTTGCAGATGCTGCATCCGGCGGCGCTGGCGGGCGTCTGGGATCACTCCAATTTCCGCGAAGATATGATGGGCCGCCTGCGGCGCACCAGTCAGTTTATCGCGGTGACCACCTACGGTAATTCGCAGGATGCACAGACGCTGATCGACCGGGTGAAACGCATTCACCTGAAAGTCAGCGGCGTTGATAGCGAAGGCAAACCCTATGCCGCCAGCGATCCGCATCTGCTGACCTGGGTGCATGTGGCGGAGACCAGCCGTTTTCTGGCCGCCCATCTGCGCTACAAAAATCCACACCTCACCCGCGCCGGGCAGGATCAGTACTATCAGGAAGCGGCGCAGATTGCCGAAGCGCTGGGGGCTGAGAAGGTCCCTAAAAGCGTTGTTGATGTTGCGGATTATCTGCAACAGATGCGTTCAGAGCTGCGCTTTGATCATCGCACTGCCGAAGTAACGCGATTGCTGATGAATGCCCCTGCACCCAGCTGGCAGGCAAAACCGGTGATGAAAATCATGCTGAAGTCGGGATTCGGGCTGATGCCAGCCTGGGCGCAGGCAATGTCCGGTACTGAGATCGGCCGCTTTCAGCAGGCGATCATTGACCGGAAAATTAACGCGATTGCGGTGGGGTTAAGGTGGTCGATTCAGCGTGGTGCCTGGTATCGGGCAATGGTGCGGATGGGCAGGGATGTGGGGTGAGATGTTCACTGGTAAAAGGGTGGATTGCTTTAGCGCATAAAGGATTACTCAACCGCAGTGTTAGATATCGGGGCCTGGGCAGGTGCTTTTGTGCAGACGTTAACTTATTGGGGGTTAGTTACAACAGGCTGATTGGGGCAGATACTAACATCCGTTTTGTGCCAGCGACGGAAGTTGCCGCATGAGAGACATACGCGTATATAATTGCGGTAGAATGAATGCACATTTTATGGATGAAAGGTGAAGCACCATGAAAGTTAGTGAGGCAGATTTGCTAAAGTCGGGTTTTACTGATGCTGATTTGAAAAAAATTAAAAATAACCTTGAAAGCTATGGCGGTACTCTGGGGGAAGCCGTAGCGGATTTAAAAAACAGATTCAGGGTGCTGTTATGGATTATTTCTGGCTGCACGTTAGTCTTTATATTTCTTCTGTGTTTCTCCACTAAAACATATATTTTAGGCGGAGGCCTGTCTCTGCTAATCGGGGTAGTCATAGTGACGTTTATTCAACCGCCAATGCTGGCCTGGAAGTCATGGCGTTACTGCCGGTTGAATAAAGAGTTAGCGTGATTGCTCGTTTAGGCTGAGTAAATCAAATATCACTTTAGCTTTAACACCCCAGCCAACGATTTTCATGGTCAGCTTCGGACGGCTCATAGTGTCAACTTTACGGAAGTAATCACGGGGCATCCATCTGAACAGCCGCCATGCGCCAGGCTTTCTCGCCAGCCCCCTAATGCTGTAAATATCGGCAGTAAGCGTTACCGTATTATAAAAAGCCAGTCCTGACTCTGGCTTAAAACCCATAAATTCAGCAGCTTGCATTGCACCATCGGCAAACATGCCTTCTGTGTTCTCGCCAGAGAGGCGCGGAATGAGTTCTTTAGACAGCCCATTAAGCCCGTCCATAACGAGAACGGCACCGGCCAGTGCGCCGAGTGGCGTCATTGTCGATATCATCAAAGCACCGCCGACAACAGCAAAACCTGAAATTACAACATGAACAGCGGAAATCATGTAACCCACAATTTTGTTGTTTTCACGCACAAACTCCACTTTGGCGTAGAGTTCTGCTGTCTTTGAACGCAGCAATTGTCCCTGCTCTTCAAGATTTTCTGTCTCTGACCTAAGGTGCTTAACGCACTTCATGCATTCTTCATCAGATTTTGCCTGCCGGGCGGCGGCGAACTGCCGGTCAATAACCGATTTTATTTCCTGGACAAACTGCATCCGGGTTAGCCCATCCCTGAGATAGAAAGCTGACAACCTGTTAGCTGTATCGATAAGTTTCCTGGCTTCAAGGTTGACCATTGTTTCAGCCCAGGCTTTATTCCTCCCGCCTGAGCGCATTATTTCAAGCAATGCTGCGTCCATTTTTTATCTCCCTATACATTACATCATCGATAATACTCTCTGATTATCAGCTGTAAACAACTAAAGGCCGCTCCATTGGTAATCAGCGATGCCATAATAATAAGCAGCAGGCGACTACTCAAGCGATCGCCAGGATAAGCTGATCAATTGCGTCTGCAGCAAATGACTATAAATGGGTTAAAGATTTATACAGTCGGCCAGAAATTTAATTAACGGTTAAGGTAAAAAGGATATTTAATAAACACCGTTATGCTGAATTAAACATACGATTCTGGAATGGCTTGCCCACTTCTCCTGAGTGTCATCAATATGAGTATTTATTCCGAACTTACGCTCCTCGCTCATAGTGGTCTCTGATACTAACAACGGCCACTCTTCCAAAGCGCAGCACTTCACCAAAAACCCTCACCACCCTCCAACTCCCACACTTTGAGACTATTACCCTTGTCTCAGATAGCCGCAGCCAGGATCCTGCTCTATTCTCGGGGAAAATGGATTCCTCCAGGCTTTGTCGAGGCACTATGACGTACAAATCCCTGATTGCTGAAGTCCACAATCAGCAGCGCACCCTGACCGCCATTGTCGAACAGGATGAGCGCACTGCCTATTTTTACATCTGGCCAACCGACCTGTTCCGCAGCCAGTATGCGGTACGCGGCTGCTGGCTACGAAACCTGCTGCCGGCACCGGCGCAGGAAGATCGCGAGGCGATGGAGCAGGGCATAGCGCCGCTGCTCAGCGCCGAGTATTGCCGTAATCTGGAAGCGGAACCCGCGCTGGATCCGGCGGGTCTGCAGGTGCTGTGGGAGCCGAGCGATGATGGCGCGGCGCTGTGGTACTACGGCCAGCTGCTGGCGGTGATCCCCGGCTGGAGCCTCTATCAGGAGAAGCAGGTGAGCTTCTCTGCTGGCTGCATCAAAAAGAACCGGCTGACGGCACCGCTGGGTTCGGCATCAACCAATGACTACTACGCACGTGCGGAGCATCAGCGTCAGTTCTGGCGCGAATGGCACGACGGCAGCGAGTGGGATAAGGTTCAGAACGATCTGATGGCCTGTTATCAGGCGCGCTTTGGCGAGTCAGTAAAGTATTACGCTATCGATCAGGGCAGCTGGCCGCCGATGGCGATCTCCCAGCACTGGCATCAGGGCATCTGGTATTTCCTGACCATCGGCATGAGCATCCGGCCGATGCCGCAGGTCGATTATCTGTTTGATGAGCTGGCGCCGCAGTATCGCCGTATTGAACTGGGTATGGCGGTTGACGGTGAGGTCATGACCGAAGGCAACGCGGTGCAGATGGCCAGCGCGCTGGCGGAGTTCGTGCATCTGCCGTGGGCGCGGCTGACCTGGCTGGGCGAGGGCCATACGCTGGCGTCGGAAGTGGCACCCGTCGGCTTTGAAAGCTTCCTGCTCGCCAATGAGCTGGCAACCGAACAGGCGCAGTTCTCGCTGCCAAAACGCGACGGCGATCGCCCGACTCTGCTCTGGACTACGCCGATTACGGAAACGGAACGGCAGTTCGCGCAGGCGGATGAACATGGTGGTCAGAAGTTACGGGAATTGTTAACGGCGGATGGCAATAATCACATCTTCCGCCCGCGCCAGCAGGTCGTCAGTTCAGAAGAGTAGGCCAGCAATAATGCGCCTGTTCGCCCATTCCCCGGCGCCCGCCGGGGATGTGATAGTTTCTCACTGAAATTAAATTTTTACATAAATCAAACATTTCTCAAATATGTGATCCTGCTCATCTCAAGTTCCCGCTTGCCGCGCCGTTAAACCCGATCAGGCAATCGCGCCGCACCAGGTTCAGGGGAACGAAGATGTTTAAAACAACACAATCCCGCTTCACCGCAACAATGATCGCGTTCTTTGTTGCGCTTTTACTCGTTACAGTCTGGGTTATTAATCAGTTTGTCGCGCCACAGCTGGTCGATAGCGAAAGCCGTCTGGTTCGCTATCAGGTGGATTCGCTGGCTTCCGGTATCGTTGAACAGATGAACCGCGTTCAGGCCCAGCAGCGCGCCATTACCGAAGCCGCATCCGTCATGGACAGCGCCACTATCGACACCCTTTTACCGACGCTGGTTAACCAGTATCAGGACAGCAATGTGTTTGGTGGCGGGATCTGGCCACTGCCAAATCGTCGTGACCCGGCCAAAGAGAAGGACAGCAGCTTCTTTGCCCGTAATGCCAGCAATGAACTGCAGGTGAACACCTACTGGAACTCCGACGCGGCTGACAAATACTGGGAGCAACCCTGGTACAAAGATGGCATGGCCGCTCCGAAAGGCCAGTGTGCCTGGGCAAAAGCCTATCAGGATGCCGCCAGCCCGCAGCCGCGCACCAACTGTGCTATGGCCATCTACAAAAACGGCACGGCCTGGGGTGTCGCCACCATCGACGTGACGCTGGGGTTCTTTAACCAGCTGGCGAAGCAGATGGGTGAAACCATTCAGGGCAACGTCCTGATCGTCGAAGCCGACGGTAAAGTCGTGGGCAATGGCGCACTGGTGAATGCCGCACCGAAGCTGGAGAACCTGGCTGACGTGCAGATGCCGATGGCAGCACCGCTGAAAACGCTGCTTAACGGTGTTGGCAATCAGCCGCTGGAAACCACCTATGACAGCAGTGAAGGCGAGCAGACGCTGTTCGTGCAGGCCATTCCTGGCAGCCCGTGGTATCTCGCCAGCAGCCTGCCAACCAGCCTGCTGAAAGCGCAGTCGCACAACATGCTGACTCGTCTGGGTCTGGTGCAGATCCCTCTGGCGGTAATCCTGCTGCTGGTGTCGCTGGGCTTTGTCCGCGCCATGATGAAACGTCTTAACGTGCTGAACAGCAACATTGAAGCGCTGTCGACCGGTGGTGCGGATCTGACTCAGCGTCTGCCAGCCAGCAACAGCCCGGAGTTCAACGCCGTCGCGCAGAGCTTTAACCAGTTCATCAGCTATCTGCAGGGGCTGCTCCAGCAGGTGGGCGACAGCGCGCTGGCGATCACTGCCGCGTCGCGGGAAATTGCCAGCGGCAACGCTAATCTCTCTTCCCGTACCGAAGATCAGGCCAGCTCGATTGTAGAAACGGCCGCGTCGATGGAGCAGCTGACCGGCACCGTGCGTCAGAACGCCGACAACGCCACCCACGCTAACCAGCTGGCGGGTGATGCCTCGCAGGTGGCCGCACGTGGCACCGAAGTGGTCCGTCAGGTGGTGACCACCATGGGCGAGATTCATCACTCATCCCGTAAAGTGGTCGATATCATCAGCGTGATCGACAGCATCGCATTCCAGACCAATATCCTGGCGCTGAACGCCGCAGTAGAAGCCGCACGGGCCGGTGAACAGGGTCGCGGTTTTGCGGTGGTGGCATCGGAAGTGCGCAACCTGGCACAGCGTTCAGCCAACTCGGCGCGTGAGATTAAAAAGTTAATCGAAGAGTCGGTGGCGAACATCGATACCGGCAGCGCGCTGGTCGAGCAGGCGGGTCAGACCATGGATGAGCTGATGAAGGGCGTGAGCAGTGTGACAACGCTGATGAGTGAAATCATGTCAGCCAGCCGCGAACAGAGCCTGGGCATCGAACAGGTTAACGTTGCGATTACCCAGTTGGATGGCACCACGCAGCAGAACGCCGTGCTGGTGGAGCAGGTTTCTGCTGCCGCGCAGGCGATGGAATCGCAGAGCACCCAGCTTGAGCGGGTGGTTCAGAGCTTCCGACTGTAATCCCTCTCCAGGCCAGCCTTGCTGGCCTGATTTTCTCTCTGCTTCATCCGCTTATCTCCGCCTGACCCGGGTAAAAAATCCTCGATGATCCGCCCAAACCGATAATTCTGTGCCAGAATAGTTGGGAATAATCTCAAGGAAACGCCATGTCTGCTATTGAAGTTATCCTCGTTGACCACCTCGATCGTCCCACCGGCAAGATGGAAAAGCTGGAAGTGCATGAAAAAGGATTACTGCACCGCGCGGTGACGGTCTACGTCTTCAATTCCCGGCAGGAGCTGTTGCTACAACGGCGTGCCAGCGATAAATATCATTGTGGTGGCTTGTGGAGTAATACCTGCTGTGGTCATCCTTATCCCCATGAATCAACCCGCGACGCCGCCGAGCGCCGCTTGCGTGAAGAGATGGGGATGGTGGTGACGCTGACGCCGGTGTTTGAGCTGAGCTACAACCTGAAACTGAGCAATGGCCTGACTGAACATGAGTATGGTCACGTCTTCTTTGCCGTCTGCGACAGCCTGCCGCAGCTGAATCCGCAGGAAGCGGATGCCTGGGATTATCGCCCGATGGCGCTGATTGAGCAGCAGATGCAGCAGCAGCCACAGCAGTTCACACCGTGGTTTTTGCACACCTTCCCGCGCATCCCGGACTATCTGGAGCAGTTTCCTTTCCCGCAAGTCACCGCATAAAAAAACCGCACTAAGGTGCGGTTTAGTTGTGGGTGGGAGAAGTCCGGACTAAATAAATCAACGGGTTTTAAGCGATGCCAGAATTTGGTCTTATTACGGGTCCTGCGGTTGATTCATCTTCTGTAAGCTTTTCTGCTTCGCTTTAACTTTAACCGCAGTGACAGTATTCTCACGGAATGGCTCGCGGGAGCCTTCTGCAATTTCATTCATCTGAGTCATGCTTTCTTTCAAACGCTCAAACAGTTTTTTGTCCATTACCAGCCCTCGTTCAACGCCTTTAACAGATGTTTTTCATTCTCTTATAAATCATCCCGAGTGCCTTTGTTATAAATCATTAGCTATCTGATTTGTGATTCAGATGCTTTGCAATCAGGTTAAAAAGGCACCTTACACCGCTCCCTGAGCCTGCGCGCTATCCACACCCTGACCGTTGATTATCGCTGCAATTCAAAATCTTCCGCATCCACATCATAACCCGACGGTTCCCAGCGGATCGCCAGCAGCGCCAGCAGGCCCGCCAGTGGTGCAAGGAAGATCACCCAGAACACGCCGGTGCCCAGCGCCGCGACCAGCACCGGAAACAGAAACAGCGAAACGGTAGAGCTGCCGCGCATCAGCGTCTGGTTAAAGCCGACACCCACGCCGCGCAGCGACGTCGGATAGCTCAGCGACGCAAAAGTCATGGTATGCGAACCCGGCCCGAATCCCTGTCCAAACAGGAACAGCGCCAGCATGCCGATCGCCAGCGCGGCTTCCTGACCGCCTTCCGGACGACCAATCAGCGCCAGCCCGAGCAGCGCCACGCACTGACAGGCATATCCCGCCACCGACATCTTCCACGCCCCGAGGCGCGGCACCAGCCGCACCGCCAGTATCCCGCCGACAAAGGCGAACAGCAGATTCAACGCCAGCGACACCAGAATGGTGGTAAGCATTGACTGGGCAAAGAAGCTGGAGATGATCACCGGCAAGCCAAACGCCACCGCGTTATAAGCAAAAGATGAGGCAATGGAAGTGATGGTCGCCAGCAGGGTACGGCGGCGATAAACGCCCTGTAACAGCGCGCCATAGTTACGCCAGCTCGCCTTGCGCACCGGCGTGGCAGGCGTCAGCGCGGCGTCGGGCGCCACCTGAGCATTAATACTCCACGCACTGCGTAAAATCGCCGCGGCACCTTTCAGGTCGCCCTGATTCGCCGCCCAAACCGGGGATTCGCTCATGTAACGGCTACGGATGGCGATGATGATAATCGCCGGAACGGCACCAAAACCGAGGATTAGACGCCAGAGCCAGTCGGTGTGGCTTTCGGGTAACACGGCATAGAGCAAGAGCACCAGCAGATAAGAGATGCTGATCGCCGCATACCAGGTTGGGCACCACATCGCCACGCTAGCCGCTTTATTTCCCTTGCCACGCAGTCTGGAAAACTCCGCCAGAAACGCCATCGCCACCGGCAGATCGATTCCGACTCCCAGGCCCATCACAAAACGCGCGCCGGCCAGCACATACTCATTGGGGGCAAACGCACAGGCGATAGCCGCCACCACGAAAAAGAACATATCGGCCATAAACACCCGATAACGGCCAATTTTATCCGTGAGATAGCCGCCGATCAGTGCGCCGATAATGGCCCCGAAGGTGATTGCCGAGGCAACCATGCCGGTGCCGGTCGGGGTGAGATTAAATTCGCGCGTGATGTCTTTGATGCCAAAGGCCAGCGCACCCAGGTCGTAGGCGTCAAGGAAGACGCCCCCCAGCGCAATCGCCACCACAATGCGGGCATTATTACGGGCGCTGTCGCCACTGTTCACTAATCGGGAGACGTCAGCTGCGCTGCGGATCCACTGTGTTTCGCCACCGGGCGAACTCCCTGCTGTTGCCACGTGGGCGGAAGAGGTCAGGTCGGACATGATGTTGTGCGTCTTTTATTATAAAAACAGATTTCCGAGAATAGCCGTTTAGACACCCAGACGTAAATTCATTTCGGTTATATGAGATGAATTTATAATCTCAAATCGTTATCAATTTGCGATAAAGTCAGCTACATCGCCGCTGCGCCAGGCTACGCTTTTAAGGCAGATAATTTCCGCTGTACGCCTTGCCAGCCTCCCGCAGAGTGGCAGGAGGGCAGCCTGAACGCGCAGGCGCACAACGCCTTGTTAATCATCACGCACGAACAAAACGTAAAAACAACACACTGCGATAAGGAAAAAGCCATGGTCAGAATTCGGGGTTGGATGGGCGTCAGCGCTTTGCTGCTCAGCATGGGGATAGCACAGGCGGCGGACCCGGTGCGGGTCGGCTCAAAAATTGATACCGAAGGATCGCTGCTGGGCAATGTGATTCTTCAGGTGCTGGAAAAGCACGGGGTAAAAACCGTCAATAAAATTCAGCTCGGCACCACGCAGGTGGTGCGCGGTGCCATCACGGCGGGCGAACTTGATATCTATCCGGAATATACCGGCAACGGTGCATTTTTCTTCAATGATGAGAAAGACAGCGCCTGGAAAAATGCCACCGAAGGCTACGAGAAAGTGAAGAAGCTGGATGCGGAGAAAAACCATCTGGTCTGGCTGACACCCGCTCCGGCCAATAACACCTGGACCATCGCTGTGCGAAAAGATCTGGCTGAAAAAAATCAGCTCAACTCTCTGGCGGACCTCAGCGCCTGGCTGAAAAAAGGCGGTACCTTCAAACTGGCGGCCTCAGCAGAATTTATTGAACGTAGCGATGCCTTACCCGCCTTTGAAAAAGCCTATGGCTTTGACCTCAAGCAGGACCAGCTGCTGTCGCTGGCTGGCGGCGATACCGCTGTTACCATCAGCGCAGCGGCACAGCAGACTTCCGGCGTAAACGCGGCGATGGCGTACGGCACCGACGGTCCGGTAGCGGCATTAGGTCTGCAGACGCTCAGCGATCCTAAAGGGGTTCAGCCGATTTATGCGCCGACGCCGGTGATCCGTGAATCGGTACTCAAAGCCTATCCAGAGATTGCAGAGTGGCTCAAGCCGGTGTTCAGCGCGCTTGACGAGAAGACGCTGCAGCAGCTCAACGCCAAAATCGCGGTCGACGGTCAGGATGCCAGCAGCGTAGCGACCGAATGGCTGCAGCAGAAAAAGCTGCTGTAACCGATGCAGATATCGCGGGAAGCGATAAGCCGTCCGGTTGAGCAGCCGGTGGCACTGCTGCTGCTGACGCTGCTGACTCTGGCGCTGGTGGCATTGCCGTTTCTGAACTTCGCCCCAAACCGTCTGGTGGCGGGTGAACCGCTGATGGGCTGGCAGATTAGCCGCTTCGGGCTGTTGCTGCTGCCGCTGTTGACGCTGTGGCTGCTGCTGTGGCGGCATCCGACCCGCATCACGCTGATGCTGGCGCTGCTGGCGGCAGAACTGATGCTGGCGGCGATCATCTGGCTCAGCGGTCATCAGGCCACTTTACTCAGCCAGCAGGGCAGCCGTCTGGCGCGCACCAGCTTTGCCAGCGGATTGTGGTGCAGCGGCGCGCTGATCCTGCTGCTGATCACCGATCAGGTGCGGCAACTGACCCGCCATCGGCTGGCACAGCTGCTGCTCAATCTGCAGGTCTGGCTATTGCCGCTTTTGCTGCTGTTCAGTGGCCAGCTCAGCGATCTCTCCCTGCTGAAAGAGTATGCCAACCGCCACGCGGTGTTTGATGCCGCGCTGAGCCGTCATCTCACCCTGCTGACGGGCACGGTGGTGCCTGCGCTGATGATTGCGCTGCCGCTGGGCGTCACGCTGTTCCGGCGGCCTGGCTGGCAGGGCGGGGTGTTCGGTGTGCTGAATGTGATTCAGACTGTGCCCTCGGTGGCGCTGTTTGGTCTGCTGATTGCGCCGCTGGCCGGACTGGCTCAGCAGTTTCCGTGGCTCGGCGACTGGGGCATCAGCGGCATTGGGATGGCTCCGGCGCTGATCGCGCTGGTGCTTTACGCCCTGCTGCCGCTGGTGCGCAGCGTGGTGGTGGGGCTGCAACAGGTGCCGCACGAGGTACGTGAGAGTGCACGTGGCGTCGGCATGAGTGGCTGGCAGCAGTTTATTGCGGTGGATGTGCCGCTGGCGCTGCCGGTCTGGCTGGCGGGCCTGCGGGTAGTGGTGGTGCAGACGCTGGGCATGGCGGTGGTTGCGGCGCTGATTGGCGCGGGCGGCTTTGGCGCGATTATTTTCCAGGGACTGCTAAGCAGTGCGCTTGATTTGGTGTTGCTGGGTGTGATCCCAGTGATTGCGCTGGCGGTGGTCATCGATGCGCTGTTCCGCCTGCTGATCTCACTGCTGGAGAGAAAAGATGATTGAGTTTGACGGCGTTTCCCGCGCGTTTAACGGTAAAGCGGCGGTGAAAGATCTGTCGTTACAGGTGGCGAAAGGGGAATTTTGCGTGCTGCTTGGCACCTCCGGTTCGGGCAAATCGACCACCCTGAAGATGATCAACCGGCTGGTGGAGTTTGACAGTGGTGAAATCCGCTTTGCCGGAGAGTCGATTCGCCAGCTCGATGCCCGCACGCTGCGGCGGCACATGGGCTACGCGATCCAGTCGATTGGTCTGTTTCCGCACTGGACGGTGCGGAAGAATATCGCCACGGTGCCAGTGCTGCTGGGCTGGCCCCGGGCACAGGTCAATGAACGTATCACGGCGCTGCTGGCGCTGCTGAATCTCGATGCGCAGCTGCTGGACCGCTATCCGCATCAGCTCTCGGGTGGGCAGCAGCAGCGCATCGGCGTGGCGCGGGCGCTGGCGGCGGATCCGGAAGTGTTACTGATGGATGAGCCGTTTGGTGCACTCGACCCGGTGACGCGCGGGGTGCTGCAACAGGAGATGTTGCGCATTCATCAACTGTCGGGCCGCACCATCGTGCTGGTGACGCATGACATCGACGAAGCGCTGACGCTGGCAGACCGTATTGTGCTGATGGATAACGGCGAGATTGTTCAGCAGGGCAGGCCAGTCGAGCTGCTGACCCAGCCGAAAAATGATTTTGTGCGCGACTTCTTTGGTCGCAGCGAAATGGGGGTACGGCTGTTGTCGCTGGAGCAGGTCGGTAATGCCGTGCGGCGCGGCGAGTGGCTGCCGGGCGAACCGATCGCTGCGGCACTGACGCTGCGCGATGCCCTGTCGCAGTTTATCGCCCGGCGTACCGATAAACTGCCGGTCATTGACGATCAGCAGCGGCCGCTGGGCGTGCTCCACTTTGGCGATCTGCTGCAACTGCGCGAGGATTTAACATGCGCAGGCTAAGGGATCCGCTGCTGTGGCTGGTGCTGTTCTACGGCGCGCTGCTGACCCTGATGCCTTACAGCGGGCCGCTGTTTCACCGCTGGTTTCCCGAACTGGCGCGGCCTCTCTATCAGCAGGAGAGCTTCTGGCAGCTGACGCTGGCGCATCTGTTTCTGGTGATCACCGCCAGCCTGCTGGCGATCGTGATTGGCATTGGCAGTGGTGTGCTGGTGACGCGGCGGGCGGGCCGGGCCTTCCGGCCGCTGATGGAAACCATTGTGGCGGCAGGGCAGACGATTCCGCCGGTGGCAGTGCTGGCGATTGCGGTGCCGGTGATGGGATTTGGCGCCTGGCCCGCAGTCGTGGCGCTGCTGCTCTACGGATTGCTGCCGATTTTACAGGGGACGCTGGCGGGTATTGATAGCGTACCGGCCAGCAGTCGGGAGATCGCCATCGGGGTCGGCATGAGTAGCTGGCAGCGACTGTGGCAGATTGAGCTGGCGCTGGCTGCGCCGGTCATCATCGCCGGGATACGCACCTCGGTGATCATCAACATCGGCACCGCTGCCATCGCCTCGACGGTCGGCGCGAAAAGTCTGGGATCGCCGGTGATTATCGGCTTAAGCGGCTTTAATACAGCCTATGTCATTCAGGGGGCATTACTGGTGGCGCTGCTGGCGATAGTCAGCGATCGCCTGTTTGAACGCCTGCAGCGCTGGCTTAGCGTGAGTGAACGATGAGAGAGTATCCCACCAGCATCAGACCGCCGGTGCCGCCTGCCGCCATAATAAAAAACAGCGTGGCGAAGAAAGCTTTTTTACAGTTCATGGGTAAAACCTGAGCTCGTTAACAGTGAGGCGGGGATAATAGCGCGCGCAAGGCAGCAGGCAAAGTGCCCGGCGTGCGTTTTTGTTATCAGGCGGGATCGTGCAACCGCACGGCATAGCCCTGTTCCTGCCAGTGTGACAGCTGTTCCTGCTGGCGGCGGGTCAGTTTTTTACCGGTAAAGACAAACATATTCATGCCGGGAAAGAGTTCAGGACGCGGTAAATCCAGCGGTTCTGCCAGCACATCAATCCGCCAGCCATGCTGCGACAGACGCCAGCCTTCCAGCCAGATTCGGGTACGATCGTCGATACCCCAGCCAATAATCAGCGCATCTTTACCCGATTTTTTGCGGCTGCCGGTCAGGCAAAACGCGACATAATCGATCAGCAAACCATCCAGCAGACTGCACATGGTGCGGGCGGTGTTCTGATCCAGACTCAGCTTCTGGCGCACCGGCATAAAAACATGATCGATCAGCGCATCAATCGGATGTTCGCGACCAATCGCGGCAATTTTATTACGAAGTTTAGCGGGTCTGACGTGACGCAGGACGCTGATCAGCTCATCCTGGAGTGTGGTCCAGCCGTCATGGGCATCAACATCGCCACCTTCCAGCAGTGCCTTAACTTTACCGACCGGCACGCCGCTTTCAATCCAGCGCATAATCTCTTCGATGCGATGAACATCTTCTTCGTCAAACTGACGATGTCCGCCTTCGGTACGTTGCGGCTTCAGTAAGCCATAACGACGCTGCCAGGCGCGCAGGGTGACTGGGTTTATGCCACAGCGCTCGGCGACGTCACCGATACTGTATAAGGTCATAAATTCCTCTTTCGATTGGTCTGAGTGCAATTACCATAACGAAGCCGACTAAGTTGTACAATACATTTCTCGATGTACAACTTGACTGATACGCCGTTTCTCCGTTATATCTCATATAAGAGAATTATTCCCAAATATGAGAAATCACTATGTCAGAGCTGAATACGGAGCAACGACTGGCGGTGAGGCTGGCAGAATTACGCCTGCAACGCGGCTGGTCGCTGGATGAACTTGCTGTCGCAACGGGCATCAGTCGTGCGTCATTATCGCGCATTGAGCGAAGCGAGACCAGCCCTACTGCTGCGCTGCTTAACCGTCTGTGTGTTGCCTACGGATTAACGATGTCGCGCCTGCTCAGTGAAGTGGAGGAGGAGTCCAGTTTGCTGATCAGAGATGACCAGCAGCCCGTGTGGCAGGATGAATCCAGCGGATTTATTCGCCGGAATGTCTCACCCCCTGCGCTTCATTTCCGATGCGAACTGGTTGAGGGCAAATTACGACCCGGTGCACGTATAGATTATGATGCGCCACCCATTCAGGGGCTGGAGCAGCATATCTGGCTGCGCGAGGGCGGCCTCACCGTCACGATGGGGGCGCAGCAGTGGGCGCTGAAGCCCGGTGACTGCTTACGTTTTCATCTGGTCGGGAAATCGGCTTTTGAGGCGCACCTGACTGACGGTGCGCGCTATTTACTGGTGGTGGCGAAACCATGATCGATTACACAATACTTCGCGCCGACGAAGCGCAACAGCAACTGGGCGAACTTACAGCGGTGCTGCAGGCCTGTGTGGCAGACGGCGCCAGCGTCGGCTTTATTGATGCCGCAGACGAAGAGGTGATGACGCGATTCTGGCAGCAGCGGATCGCCGGTCTGGCAGACGGGGACAGCGAACTATTCGTTGCGCGGCAGCACGGTCGTATCGTGGGTACTGTCCTTCTCAATGGCAGCGCCATGCCTAATGGCCGACACCGGGCGGAGATCAGCAAATTGCTGGTGCATCCGCAGGCGCGCCGTCAGGGCATCGCGCGTGAGCTGATGCAGCGCGCTGAGCAGCAGGCCCGTGCGCAGGGCAAAACGCTGCTGGTGCTGGATACGCGCAGCGGCGATGTCGCCAGCGATCTCTATCGCTCGCTGGGCTGGCAGGTGGCGGGGTCGATCCCGTTTTATGCCGAATCCACCGCGGGCGTGCTGGATGCCACCACCTATATGTACAAAGTGCTGGCGTAGCCAGCCGCTAGCTCATGCGGCTGGCCTTTCTTCGTGCCGGACCGGCCCGGGTTGACGGGCTGCCCGCACGACCCTGAAACGGGCAACTGCTGAAATTTACGACGTCGCACGAAAAATTCGGCGCGAAAGCTGACGCCAACAGGATACTGTGTAAAAATACAGGCCATATTTTCGGTGTGGTAACGCAAATCATGGCCCTGACAGCCGCAGTAAAAAGCCAGATAGCGCAGTGGTATAAAGCGCTTCAGGAGCAGGTGCCTGACTTCATCCCACGTGCGCCGCAGCGCCAGATGATCGCCGAAGTGGCGAAATGCCTGGCGGGCGACGATTCGCGCCATCTGGCGGTTGAAGCGCCAACCGGCGTGGGCAAAACCCTCTCTTATCTGATCCCGGGCATCGCGGCCAGCCGCGCCCAGGAGAAGCGGCTGGTGATCAGCACCGCCAACGTGGCGCTGCAGGATCAAATCTTCACCAAAGATCTGCCGCTGCTGAAAAAAATCATTCCCGATCTCACCTTTACTGCCGCCTTTGGCCGCGGGCGCTATGTCTGTCCGCGTAATCTGGCGGCGATGGCGGCCGATGACGATGAGCAGGGCGATCTGCTGCTTTATCTGGACGATGACGCCGTCAGCAGCACTAAAGAGGAGCAGACGCAGTGTGGCCGGTTGCAGAAATCGCTGGATCGCTATCAGTGGGACGGCCTGCGCGATCACAGCGACGAGAACGTCAGCGACAGCCTGTGGCAGCGGCTTTCCACCGACAAAGCGAGCTGCCTTGGCGCACACTGTCGCTGGTATCGTGAATGCCCGTTCTTTGTGGCGCGGCGTGAAATCGAGCAGGTCGATGTAGTGGTGGCGAACCATGCGCTGGTCATGGCAGCAATGGAGAATGAGTCGGTGCTGCCACCGGCAAAAAACCTGATGCTGGTGCTGGATGAAGGGCATCACCTGCCGGAAGTGGCCCGCGATGCGCTGGAGATGAGCGCCGACATCACGCCGGGCTGGAGCAGCCTGCAGCTCGACCTCTTTATCAAGCTGGTAGAGAGCATTATGACGCAGATGCGGCCAAAATCGCCGCCGCCGCTGGCTAACCCGGAGCGGCTGAAAGCGCACTGCGATGAGCTGCGTGAACTGCTGACGATTACCGCTCAGGCGCTGAATCCGCTGCTGCCACCGCATAACCAGCCGGGCGAATTCCGCTTTGTGCTGGGGGCGTTGCCCCAGGAGTTGCTGGATCTCTGCGCCCGGCTCTTTAAGCTCAGCGATGCGCTGCGCGGCCTGAGTGAAGGTTTGATTAATGCGCTGAGCGAGCAGACCGGCAAGGTGGATGTGGTGCGACTGCATCGCAATCTGCTGCAGCTCAATCGCCAGTTTGGCTGGTTCGAATCGGTCAGTAAACTGTGGCGGCTGGCGGCGATGGAAAAAGCCTCTGGCGCGCCGGTGTCGAAGTGGATCACCCGCGAGCTGCGTGAAGGTCAGGCGCACCTGCTGTTTCATTGCGCCGGTATCCGCGTCAGCGACCAGCTGGAGAAGATGCTGTGGCGTAAAATTCCGCACGTGGTCGTGACCTCCGCCACCCTGCGATCGCTTAACAGTTTCAACCGCCTGCAGGAGATGTCGGGACTCAGCGAGAAGGCGGGCGACCGCTTTGTGGCACTGGACTCCCCGTTTAACCACGTGGAGCAGGGCAAGCTGGTGATCCCGCAGATGCGCTATGAGCCGCTGATGACGCACGAAGCGGAGCATATCGCGGAGATGGCCGGTTTCTTCCGGCAGCAGATGGCGGAGAAAAAGCACAAAGGCGTGCTGGTGCTGTTTGCCAGCAACCGGGCGATGCAGCAGTTTGTCGCCTGTCTGCCCGACCTGCGCCTCTCAATGCTGGTTCAGGGCGATCAGCCGCGCAGCCGCCTGGTCGATTTGCATCGTCAGCGCGTCGCCAAAGGGGAAACCAGCATCCTGATTGGCCTGCAGTCGTTTGCCGAAGGGCTGGATCTCAAAGGCGATCTGCTGAGTCAGGTGCATATCCATAAAATCGCTTTTCCCCCGGTAGACAGTCCGGTAATTTTGACCGAAGGCGAGTGGCTGAAAAGCCTTAAACGCTATCCGTTTGAGGTGCAGAGCTTACCCAGCGCCTCTTTTACCCTGATTCAACAGGTCGGACGCCTGATTCGCAGCCATCAATGTTATGGCGAAATCGTCATTTACGACCGCCGTCTGCTGAGCAAATCTTACGGCAGCCGGCTGTTAGCGGCGCTGCCGATCTTCCCGATTGAGCAGCCGGAAACGCCAGAGCCGGCAGCGATACCGGCCACCGTGGTGCCAAAAAACACGGTGCGTAAACGACGTCCCACGCGGCGCTGAGCCGCGCACTTAACCGGAAGCGAGTGATGGAACTGAATAAAATCATTAAAGAGATTGGTCGCGGTAAAAATCATGCCCGCGATATCGACTTTGATACTGCCGTGGCGCTCTATGGCGCGATGCTGGCGGGCGAGGTGCCGGACCTGGAGCTGGGCGGCATTCTGATTGCGCTGCGTATTAAAGGCGAAGGCGAAGCGGAAATGCGCGGCTTTTATCAGGCGATGCAGGCGCAGATGATGCAACTGCAGGCGCCGGAAAACCGCCCGATGCCGGTTGTGATCCCCAGCTACAACGGTGCGCGTCGGCAGGGCAATCTTACGCCGTTGCTGGCGCTGCTGCTGGTGAAACTCGGCTTCCCGGTGCTGGTGCATGGCGTCAGCGACGACGCGACGCGCATCACCAGTGAAGCGGTGTTTGCCGCGCTGGGTATTACCCCCGTCACCACCGCAGAGGCGGCGCAGGCAAAACTCGATCAGGGCGAACTCGCCTTTATCACCATCGATCATCTCTGCCCGCCAATGGCGAAACAGCTGTCGCTGCGCTGGCGAATGGGCGTGCGTAACAGCGCGCATACGCTGGCAAAACTGGCGACCCCGTTTGCCGAACGTGCGGCGCTGCGTCTGTCGAGCGTGTCGCACCCAGAGTATGTACCGCGTGTGGCGAAATTCTTCAGTGACATCGATGCGCCTGCGATACTGCTCAATGGCACCGAAGGGGAAGTCTATGCCAATCCACAGCGCTGCCCGGCGATCAGCATGATTCAGGGCGCAGGCGCAGAAGCGGAAGTGTGGGTTGAGCGTCAGCCCGAAGTGGCCGTTGAACTGCCGGCCGATAAGACGGCAGAGGTAACCGCGCGCTGGATTGAGCAGGTGCTGAATCAGCAGCGGCCGGTGCCCGCATCACTGCGACTTCAACTCGCCTGCTGCCTGCGCGCCAGCGGCCAGTGCGACTCGCTGGCGGCGGCAGAGCAGCAGATCCTCGCCGCCGGTTACTGACTCAGGCTGCTGGCAGCGCCTGTTCAACCAGGTTCTGCCAGAAAGTAATGCCAATTGGCAGCAGCGCGTCGTTGAAGTCATAGCGGGCGTTGTGCAGCGGGGCGGAAGGCGTGTCGCCATCCGCGCCCAGCCAGAAGTAAGCACCCGGACAGGCCTCCATCATGCAGGCAAAATCTTCAGACGCCATCGACGGATTAACCTGCCACTGAACCTGTTCGGCCCCCAGCGTCGCCAGCGCCACCTCGCGTACCTGCTCAGCCGGGGCCGCATGGTTGGCGGTCACCGGATAGCCCGGTAACCACTCAATCTCACCGCTGACGCCAAACGGACGTGGCAGGGTAGCGACAAACTCATCAATCAGCCCGCGTACTTTTTCGCGCACGCTGGTCTGCAGGCAGCGCACCGTGCCGCGCAGTACAATCTGTTCCGGGATCACGTTGATCGCTTCGCCACCGTGGATCTGCGTCACGCTGACCACCGCCGAGGCAAGCGGCGAGAGGCGACGTGACGGAATCGTCTGCAGCGCCAGAATCAGCTCAGCCGCCACCACCATTGGGTCGGCACCGCTTTCCGGCATCGCCGCGTGGCAGCTTTTGCCGTGCAGAGTAATCTCAAACGAATCCAGCGACGCCATCATGGCGCCAGGGTTAACCGCCAGTGACCCCAGCGGCAGGCCCGGCCAGTTGTGCATCGCATAGATCGCATCCATCGGGAAGCGCTGGAACAGTCCCTCTTCCACCATTTTGCGCGCACCGCCCAGGTTCTCTTCGGCAGGCTGAAAAATGAAATGTACCGTGCCGCTGAACTGGCGTGTGGCGGCCAGCTGTCGGGCGGCGGCCAGCAGAATGGCGCTGTGACCGTCGTGCCCGCAGGCGTGCATCACGCCGGGAGTGGCGGAGCGCCATTCAGTGTCGCCTTTTTCCGTAATCGGCAGCGCATCCATATCCGCACGCAGCCCGATAACCGGGCCGGGACCGTTTTCCAGCGTGCCGATCACGCCGGTGCCCGCCAGACCACGAAACACCTGCAATCCCGCCCGCTCTAACTCATCAGCGATAAACTGGCTGGTTTGCTGTTCCTGGTAACCTAATTCGGGGTGGCGATGAAACTCACGGCGCCAGCGCAGGGCATCTTCAAGCAGGGCAGGGGAAAGGGTCATGCAGAGTCGCGCTCCATACAGAATGAGAAGATTTCACTTTAGAGGTCGGGTGGCGCTGCGTCTATCGCCGGCAGGACGAAATCTGGCTATAGGCTAAATCAAAATGGAATAAGTAATAAGGAAGTGATGTCCGGGCAGGGCTTCAGAAGGGAAAAATGCGAAGAAAACGGGGCAAGCCGCTGCCCGCCCCGTTCAGCGTATTACTTCTGCATCGGCAGATTCAGGTCATGCTCTGCCGCGCAACTTTGTGCCAGCTCATAACCCGCGTCGGCATGACGCATCACGCCGGTGGCCGGGTCATTCCACAATACCCGACCCAGACGCGCATCCGCCTCTTTGCTGCCATCACAGACAATCACCATACCGGCGTGCTGCGAGAAGCCCATACCGACACCGCCGCCGTGATGCAGGCTGACCCAGGTCGCACCGCCTGCGGTATTCAGCAGCGCGTTGAGCAGTGGCCAGTCTGAGATTGCATCCGAGCCATCCTTCATCGCTTCGGTTTCACGGTTAGGTGAGGCAACCGAGCCGCAGTCGAGATGGTCGCGGCCAATCACCACCGGCGCTTTCAGCTCGCCGTTGCGGACCATTTCATTGAACGCCAGACCGGCAAGATGCCGTTCGCCCAGTCCCAGCCAGCAGATACGTGCTGGCAATCCCTGGAAGGCGATGCGCTCCTGCGCCATATCCAGCCAGCGATGCAGCGTTTTGTGATGCGGGAACAGTTCTTTGAGTTTTGCGTCGGTCTTGTAGATATCTTCCGGATCGCCGGACAGCGCCACCCAGCGGAACGGGCCTTTTCCTTCGCAGAACAGCGGACGGATGTAGGCCGGTACAAAGCCAGGGAAATCGAAGGCGTTGCTGACACCCTCATCCAGCGCTACCTGACGGATATTGTTGCCGTAATCCACGGTCGGGATGCCCATATGACAGAAGTCGAGCATCGCCTGCACGTGGACCGCCATTGAGGCACGCGCTGCTTTCTCTACTGCCTTCGGCTGTGAGACGCGCTCCTGCTGCCAGCGCGCCAGATCCCAGCCAGCCGGCAGGTAGCCATTAATTGGATCGTGTGCCGAGGTCTGATCGGTGACGATGTCCGGTTTTGGCCCGCCCGCCCGGGCGCGTTTCACCAGCTCCGGCAGGATCTCGGCGGCATTGCCCAGCAGCCCGACCGAAATCGCTTTTTTCGCCGCGGTCGCTTCGCTGATTAACGCCAGCGCTTCATCCAGCGTAGTGGCTTTGTAATCTACATAGCGGGTACGCAGGCGGAAATCGATGCGCGACTCCTGACACTCAATCGCCAGCACACAGGCCCCGGCCAGAACGCCCGCCAGCGGTTGCGCGCCGCCCATGCCGCCCAGCCCGGCGGTGAGGATCCAGCGTCCGCTGAGGTCGTTGTTGTAGTGCTGACGTCCCGCTTCCACGAAGGTTTCGTAGGTGCCCTGCACGATGCCCTGCGCGCCGATATAGATCCAGGAACCGGCGGTCATCTGGCCGTACATCATCAGACCCGCTTTATCCAGCTCATGGAAGTGATCCCAGGTCGCCCAGTGCGGCACCAGATTGGAGTTTGCCAGCAGCACGCGGGGTGCATCCGCGTGGGTGCGGAAGATGCCGACCGGCTTGCCGCTCTGGATCAGCAGGGTTTCATCCGGCTGCAGTGCCCGCAGTGAACGCAGGATCTGCTCGAAGCACTCCCAGTTACGCGCCGCCTTACCGATGCCGCCATAAACCACCAGATCTTCCGGCCGCTCGGCAACATCGGGATCGAGGTTGTTCTGAATCATGCGGTAAGCGGCTTCAATCAGCCAGTTGGCGCAGTGCAGCGTGGTACCGTGAGGCGCGCGAATTTCACGTGCCACAGCCTGAGAAAGAGTTTCGCTCATGAAAGATTCCTTAATTCAAGAAGTTGGGCGCATGCTCGGCAGCAGCGCGGTCAATGCCTGAGGCCAGTCAGTGCGACTTGCCCACTGACGCATTGCCTCGATATCGGGAGCCAGCAGGCGATCCTCCTCAAGGAAGGCGACCCGCTCGCGAATGGTGTCGATGGCCTGCTCAATCAGCGCAGAGCTTTTCAGCGGCCGGTTGAATTCAATGCCCTGTGCGGCGGCCATCGCCTCAATGCCCACGACTGCGGCGCTGTTAAAGCACATGCTGCCGAGACGGCGGGCGGCGTAGGTCGCCATCGAGACGTGATCTTCCTGATTAGCGGAGGTCGGCAGGCTGTCGACGCTGCCCGGATGGGCCAGCGATTTGTTCTCAGAGGCCAGGGCTGCGGCGGTCACCTGGGCGATCATAAAGCCGGAGTTTACGCCGCCGTCGCGCACCAGGAAGGGCGGCAGACCCGACAAGCCGCTGTCCAGCAGCAGCGCCAGCCGCCGCTCGGAGATGGCCCCGACTTCGGCAATCGCCAGCGCCAGGATGTCCGCAGCAAAGGCCACCGGCTCGGCGTGGAAGTTACCGCCGGAGATCACATCGCCGCTGTCGCTGAACACCAGCGGGTTGTCAGAGGCCGCGTTCGCTTCGATTTCCAGAATCCGCGCCGCGTGGCTGAAGTTGTCCAGGCAGGCACCCATCACCTGTGGCACGCAGCGGATGGAGTAGGGATCCTGAACGCGGCCGCAATGCGTATGCGACAGCACTATTTCACTGCCCTCAATCAGGGTGCTGACGGCAGCGGCGACCGCAATCTGACCATGCTGACCGCGCGCCTGATGGATACGGGCGTCGAACGGTTTTAGCGAGCCTTTAATCGCCTCCAGCGACAGCGCACCGGCCATCAGACCGGCGGCAAACAGGTTTTCACCCTCAAACAGGCCGCGCAGCGCCAGCGCAGTTGAGACCTGGGTGCCGTTAAGCAGCGCCAGTCCCTCTTTCGGGCCGAGTACAAACGGCGACAGGCCCACGCTTGCCAGGCCTTCGGTTGCCGGAATCAACTCACCCCTGAGCCGGACCTGACCTTCGCCCAGCAGCATCAGGGACATGTGCGCCAGCGGTGCCAGATCGCCGGAGGCACCGACCGAGCCTTTTTCCGGGATGCAGGGCATGACTCCCGCATTGAACAGCGCCAGCAGCGCCTCAACCAGTTCGATTCGCACGCCAGAGTGACCGCGTGCCAGGCTGATGATTTTGGTGGCGACCACCAGGCGGGTAACATTGTCGGGCAGCAGATCGCCCAGCCCGACGCTGTGTGACAGCACCAGATTACGCTGCAGATCCGCCAGCCGACTGGCCGGGATTTGCGTCTGCGCCAGCTTGCCGAAGCCGGTATTAATGCCATATACCACGTTGCCAGAGGCGACAATCGCATCCACGGTCTGCTGCGCCGCCGCAATTGCCTGACGCGCGGGCTCATCAAGCGTCAGCGTGACGTTGCCCTGATAGATAGCGCGTAATGTGGCGAGGTCCACCTCGCCTGGCACCAGGCGCAAAACCTGAAACGAACCTGACATAGTCTACTCCTGTCTATACAAGTGTGCTGGTGTGGCTAAACTGCTCTCCTTGCCCTGATCCAGCGGAATAATACGAGTGAAACATAAGCGTTAATTCTTGTCTATGCTTGTCTATACAATCAAAGGGAGCAAGCAAGTGCCGTGCCAGGCCGATCACAAAAATCGATTGCCCGTCCGCTGCGGGTTGACTATTTAGCGCTACTCAGAGGCTGCACCATCAGGATGCGCAGACTGCACCATTGGGGCACCGCGCAGCGTACTGGATGTATATACATTCACACGGTGAGACAGTAGACTTAGGGGACTTTCAGCATAAGGAACAGCAAATGGTTGAGCATACGGCACTGGCACAACTGGCGGCGGCAATGAGCGATGAGCCTGCCCCGATTTATCAGCGGGTGAAGCAGGCCATCGTCAGCCAGATCCGTGAAGGGTTGTGGAAAGCGAATCAGCGTGTGCCATCAGAAAGTGAACTGGTTAATGAACTGGGCGTCAGCCGCATGACCATTAACCGGGCGCTGCGTGAACTCACCAGCGAAGGCTTTCTGGTGCGGATGCAGGGCGTTGGAACCTTCGTGGCGGAGATGAAAGGCTACACCGCCATGCTGGAGGTGCATAACATCGCCGATGAGATCGCTCAGCGCGGCCATCAGCACAGCTGCAAAATCCTCGCCATCGGTCAGGACAAAGCCGATCCAGAGCAGGCGGCGGTGCTGGGACTGACTACCGGGCAGACGCTCTATCATTCGCTGATTGTGCATTACGAAAATGATCTGCCGGTGCAGCTGGAGGACCGTCTGGTCAATCCGCTGGTCGCACCCGATTACCTGACGCAGGATTATCAGCAGATGACGCCTTACACCTATCTGATGCGCGTCGCGCCGCTGACGGCGGGCGAGCACATTGTTGAAGCGGTGTTGCCCGATGCGCGTCAGCGTAAACATCTGTCGGTGGATGAGCACGAACCCTGCCTGCTGATTCGCCGTCAGACCTGGAGCGACACTAAAATCGTGACCTATGCGCGGCTGCTCTATCCTGGCTCACGTTACAAACTGCTGGGCCGCTTCAGGGGACACGGTTAAGACGGGTAAACAGCAGCCGGGCATCGGTATCGCACGGGCTGAGTTGTGTTTCTTCATCGACCCACCACGCGCCCTGCTGCGCGGTCAGCCGTTCCCCGTCAGCCGTCTGCCAGGCGCCAGCCAGCACCCAGGCGACGCCATGCAGAGAGCTGACCGGCGTGGTCACCACCTCCACCGCTGCCTGCCATTCCCCGCGCCGCGTCATAATATTAAAATCTTCGCTGACGCTGCCCTGCAGCTTTGCCGTTAAGGCGAGTTCGCCGGCAAACGCCCAGGGCTGTTGAGGCGTCAGTAGGTGCTGCACGCCCGGCGCGGTCAGCAACACCGGATCGCCATGCAGCAGGGTAATCACCCGATCAATGTCAGGAAAGGCAGAGAAGGGACCATCCTGCGCCAGCGTCGCAATGCTGGCGCGCCAGCCGAAGCGCTCCGCGCCGGGTGGAAAGCTGATGATTTCGCGGGTTTCGCCGCCGCCGTTGCGCCAGCGGCTGACCGCCAGCTCCGGGTATGTGAACCGGGCGATCATCGCAGCGCCTCCATCGCCTGAGCAAAGCGGGCGGCACACGCCGTCTGGTGCGGATGCACCCCATCTTCTACCACGGCTTTACCCGCCACATAAACGTCCCGAATCTGATCGCGCTGCCCGGCAAAGAGCCAGCGGTTGAGGACGGCGTGCGACCCGACGCTGCCGAGCCACGCCTCATCCCGCAGCACCAGCCAGTCGGCACGTTGTCCCACCGCCAGCGTGCCCTGCTGAATGCCACACGCCTGCGCACCGCCTGCTGCTGCCTGTTGCCACAGCAGATCGCCTACCGACGGCTGGCCGGGCAGGGTAATCCGGTTGCGGCGCTGGTCGCGCAGTCGCTGAGCATACTCCAGCCAGCGCAGCTCCTCCTGGGCGCTCAGCGAAACGTGACTGTCAGAGCCGATGCCCCAGCGTCCGCCCTGCGCGATGTACTCCACTGCCGGAAAGATGCCGTCACCGAGGTTGGCTTCGGTGGTCGGGCAGAGACCCGCCACTGCGCCGCTGCGGGCGAGACGCGCCAGCTCACTCTCATCCAGATGGGTGGCGTGGATCAGGCACCAGCGCGCATCCACCTCAAAGCGGTTCAGCAGCCAGGCCACCGGACGCTCGCCGCTCCACGCCAGCGAGTCATTCACCTCTTTCTGCTGTTCAGCCACATGGATATGTACCGGCAGTGTCAGATCACTGGCCGCCAGCACGTCCTGCATCTGGCTTTCACTCACCGCCCGCAGTGAATGGAAACAGAGGCCACGGTTCAGCAGTGGCCTTTGCTGCTGCCACGTATCAAGCCGCGCCTGCTGTTGCAGATAGCGGTCGGTCTGCTGGATAAAACGCTTCTGACCTGCCGACGCTGGCTGGCTGCCGAAGCCGCTGTAGCTGTAGAGCACCGGCAGCAGCGTCTGGCCGATACCGGCGATCTCCGCCGCTTCAATCAGCTGTTGCAGCATCGCATCATCACTGTAGGGCGCACCCTGTGTGTCGTGGTGCAGGTAGTGAAACTCTGCCACCTGGGTGTAGCCGCCTTTCAGCATCTCGATGTAGAGCAGGGCGGCAATATCGCCCACCTGTTGCGGCGTCAGGCGCTGCACCATGCGGTACATCAGATCCCGCCACGTCCAGAAACTGTCCTGAGGATCGCCCGCCACTTCAGCCAGACCCGCCATGGCACGCTGGAAGGCGTGCGAGTGCAGGTTGGCGATTGCCGGGATCACCTCGCCGTTGAGCCGGATAGCCTGATCAGCGTGGCTATCCGGAGTAATAGAGTCGATAAAACCGGCCTGATTGACCGTGATACGCACCTGCTGCTGCCAGCCCTCCGCCAGCAGGGCACGCGAGGCAAAAAAAGTCGCCATGGTTGATCCTCATCGGATGTGGTTGTATATACATATACATACTTTGAGGCACAGTGTAAACGGCGGAGGCATGAGGTAACGATGGCAGAAGAGATGCGCGTAGAGACGGTGTGGACCGGGGCTGACCTGGTCACCATGCGTGACGGAAAGTACCATCTTATCCCGCAGGGGGCGCTGGTGGTGCGGGCGGGCAGGCTGGTGTGGGTCGGGCCGCAGGCGGAGATGCCCGCGTTCGTCGCCGATCAGCATCATCATCTGCCGGGCGGCATCGTGACCCCGGGGCTGGTGGATTGTCATACCCATCTGGTGTTTGGCGGCGACCGCAGCCAGGAGTTTGAACAGCGCCTGAATGGCGTCAGCTATGCAGAGATTGCCGCGCAGGGCGGTGGCATCCTCTCAACCGTGCGCGCTACCCGTGCCGCCACTGAAGAGGAACTGGTGGCATCGGCTCGCTGGCGGCTAAACCGCCTGCTGGCCGAGGGCGTCACCACCGTGGAGATCAAGTCCGGCTATGGCCTGGATGAAGAGAGCGAACTGCGGATGCTGCGGGCGATTCGCCAGCTGGGAGAGAGCGTAGCTGCTGACGTGCGCGTCACCTGTCTGGCGGCACATGCTTTTCCGCCGGAGTTTAAGCACGACCCGGATGGCTGGGTCGATATCATCTGCGAACGGCTGCTGCCGCAGGTGCAGGCACTGGGACTGGCGGATGCGGTGGATGCGTTCTGCGAGCATCTCGCCTTTTCACCGCAGCAGGTGGCGCGGGTGTTTGATCGGGCAGTGGCGCTTGGCATGCCGGTGAAACTGCATGCGGAGCAGCTCTCGGCGTCAGGTGGCGCAGCACTGGCGGCGCGCTATGGGGCGCTCTCTGCCGACCACCTTGAATATGCCACCGAGGAGGATGCCAGAGCGATGGCACAACATGGCACCGTGGCGGTGCTGCTGCCTGGTGCATTTTATCTGCTGCGGGAGACGCAGCGTCCGCCGGTGGATCTCTTCCGGCGCTATGGCGTGCCGATGGCGCTGGCCAGCGATGCCAATCCCGGCACCTCGCCTGCGCTGTCGCTGCGTCTGATGCTTAATATGGGCTGTACCCTGTTTGGCATGACGCCGGAAGAGGCGCTGGCGGGCGTCACGCTGTGGGGGGCAAAAGCGCTGGGGCTGGCTGACAGTCACGGCTCGCTGGAGGCGGGAAAAGTGGCGAACTTCGTTCACTGGCCGCTGGCCCGTCCGGCAGAACTGGTTTACTGGCTGGGTGGTGAACTGCCCTGTACCGTTATCTATCGTGGAGAACCGCAATGAACCCTTTCCATTTTACCCAGGGCAGTCTGCCGCTGCTGGTCAGCATTCCCCACGCCGGTACCGAGCTGACGCCCGACGTGGAAGCCGGACTGAGTGAGGCCGCGCGCGGCTTACCCGACACCGACTGGCATATTCCCCTGCTGTATGATTTTGTGCGTGATCTCGGGGCCAGCGTGTTAATCGGCCGCTACTCCCGCTTTGTGGTCGATCTCAATCGCCCGCCCGATAACCAGCCGCTCTACACCAGCGCCACCACCGGCCTGTTCCCGGAAACCCTGTTCGACGGTACACCGACCTTTGCACCAGGCAAAACACCCGACGACACGGCGCGTCAGGGCTACATCGATCAGATCTGGCAGCCCTATCATCAGCAGATTCAACAGGAGCTGGCGCGGCTCAAAGCGCAGCATGGCTATGCGCTGCTGTTTGACGCCCACTCTATCGCCAGTGAAATTCCCCGCCTGTTTGACGGCCGTCTGCCCGATATCAACATCGGCACCAACGACGGCGCAAGCTGCACGCCTGCAATGAGTGCGGCGCTGGAGGCCGTGTGCGCGGCGCAGAACGACTACAGCTGGGTGATTAACGGGCGCTTTAAAGGCGGTTACATTACCCGTGCCTACGGTCAGCCGCAGCAGCAGATTGAGGCGGTCCAGCTGGAGCTGGCGCAGCTCAACTACATGGATGAAACCCCACCTTACGCCTGGCAGCAGGCGCGTGCCGCCCGGTTGCAGAACGTGCTGAAGGCACTGATCCACGCCATGCTGGCGCAGGCTAAACCGCAATAAAACTCACCAGAGCGATGCGCCACTCCGGTGCATCGCTGCCCTGATTAAGTGCAGCGGCGGGCAGGTCGCCTGCCTGCTCCCAGACACCCGCCGCTTTTTTCCACCTCTGCAGAGCTGGCATAACCTTTGCTTGGTTGTATGTACAAGTGCAGCAGCGCCACCATCTGCTTAATAAATTCTGTCTGGCTCACAAAACGATAAAGCCGGCAATGAACTGCGCTGCGTTAACTTGTATATACATGACATATCATCCTGTGAAATTTATGTTAAATCTCGTCAGGGCGATCACCAGGCCGCTACTTTCAGGAGAACCGTATGACGCACCCTCTGACTCTTCGTCGTTTATGTTTCACTACGCTGGTTTCCAGCCTGCTGCTCTGTGGCGTCAGCGCCCAGGCCAAAGAGTGGAAGTCGATCACCATTGCCACCGAAGGCAGTTATGAACCCTGGAACCTCACCCTGCCAGGCGGCAAGCTGGGCGGTTTTGAACCGGAGCTGATGGCCGATCTCTGCCAGCGTATGGCAATACAGTGCAAGCTGGTTGTGCAGAACTGGGATGGAATGATCGCCGGTCTGAATGCCGGAAAATATGACGTGATCATGGATGCAATTGTGATCACCCCCGAGCGCAAGAAAGTGATCAATTTCACCGTGCCCTACGCCTCTACGCCCGCCACCTTCATCACGATGAAAGGGTCGTTGCTGCCTGCCGACAGTAAGATCATCAAACTCACCGACGATGAGAAAACCGTGGAGCCTGCCATCGCACCCCTGAAAGCGGCGCTGAAGGGCAAAACCATCGGTATCGCCTCCGGCACCGTCTACACGCCGTTTATCGACAAGTACTTCAAAGAGGTGGCGGATGTCCGGGAATACACCAGCTCAGCCGATGCGATCCTCGATTTGCAGGCGGGGCGTATTGACGCGGTGTTTGACGATGTGACCTTTGCGCAGTCGATGCTGGCGCGACCGGATAACCGTAACCTCAGCTTTAGCGGTCCGCAGCTGGGTGGCCCAATCTGGGGTGAGGGCGAGGCGATGGGCGTGCGCATGGCAGACAACGATCTGAAAGCCCGGCTGGATCAGGCGATCAAAGCCGCGCTGGCCGATGGCACAGTGAAAAAGCTGAGCGAGAAGTGGTTCAAAACTGACGTCACACCCTGAGTGAGGTAACTGATGATAAGCCTGCTGAGTTTTGGCCCGGAGGGCTGGGGACGGTTGATTCTGAGTGCCACGCTGACGACGTTGCTGCTCTCATTTGCCGCGCTGCTGGTCGGTGCGGTAGTGGGATCGGGCGTTGCCGCTGCAAAGTTATCCCCGCACCGCGCGGTGCGCTGGGCAGGGGAAGGCTACTCGGTGATCTTTCGTGGCATTCCTGAGCTGCTGGTGATCTACCTGTTCTACTTCGGCGGATCGGGATTGATCACGCAGATCGGACAACTGTTTGGCGCGGACGGGTTTATCGAAGCGCCGCCGTTCCTGATCGGGGCGCTGGCCATCGGGCTTATTTCCGGCTCTTACCAGGCGGAAGTCTATCGTGCCGCACGGCTGGCCCTGGCGAAAGGGGAGATCGAAGCCGCTGTCGCTATTGGTATGCCGCGCTGGCGCATCCGGCAACGCATCCTGCTGCCGCAGGTGGCGCGCTATGCGCTGCCCGGCCTGTCAAACGTCTGGCAGATGAGCCTGAAAGACTCGGCGCTGGTGTCAGTGACCGGCATTGTCGAGCTGATGCGGGCCAGCCAGATTGCGGCCGGCTCCACCCGTGATTACTTCTCCTTTTACCTGGTGGGCGGTGCCTGTTATCTGCTGCTGACGCTGCTGTCGAACCGCGCCTTTCTGCGGGCTGAATCCCGTCTTGGTCGCGCCTGGCAAAGCCGCACCGCTGCACAGCATTAAGGAGACTTATGATCGATTTCGCGTTCCTCACTGACACCTTCCTGAAACTCAGCGCCGCGTTGCCGGTTACGCTGGGCCTGTTTATCAGCGCCTTTCTGTGCGGTGGCGTGCTGGCGGTGGGTATTCTGGCGCTGCGCATGAGCCGCTGGCGTCTGCTGAGTGCTTTTGCCCGTGGCTACATTCTGGTGTTTCGCGGCTCGCCGCTGATGATCCAGCTGTTCCTGATCTACTACGGTCTGGGGCAGTTTGGTGTGATCCGGCACAGTCTCTTCTGGCCGTTTCTGCGTGAGCCCTTTACCTGTGCGGTGCTGGCACTGTCGCTCTGCACCGCCGCCTACACCGCGGAGATCCTGCGCGGCGCGCTGCTGGCTGTGCCGCCCGGTCAGGTGGAGGCGGGGATGGCGTGCGGCATGTCACGCGGGCTGCTGCTGCGGCGCATTATCGCGCCGGTGATGCTGCGTTATGCGCTGCCCGCTTACTCCACCGAGGCGATTCTGCTGGTGAAGTCGACCGCGCTGGCCAGTCTGGTCACGGTCTGGGATGTCACCGGGGTGGCGCAGCAGATTATTCAGCGTACTTACCGCACCATGGAGGTGTTTCTCTGTGCGGCGGCAATCTACCTGATCCTCAACTTCATCATTGTGCAACTCTATGCCCTGCTGGAGCGGCGCCTGACGCCGGTTCATAAACCGGAAAAAAAGCCGTTACCGGCCGCTAAGCCGATTCCTGGAGGAAAATAAACATGTCTGAACTGCCACCCGTCACGCTGTCGGCCAGCGATATCCATAAATCCTTTGGCGCCATGGAGGTGCTGAAAGGCATCTCGCTGCAGGCGCACCAGGGCGATGTTATCTCAATACTCGGTGCCAGCGGCTCGGGCAAAAGTACGCTGCTGCGCTGCATTAATCTGCTTGAGACGCCTGACGCGGGCGTGGTCAGCGTGGGCGGTGAAACCATTGAGATGAAGCGCCATGCCCGGGGACACCAGCTGGCGGCTAATCCGCGTCAGATTGAGCGGCTGCGCTCCCGGCTCGGTATGGTGTTTCAGAGCTTTAACCTCTGGTCGCACCTGACGGTGCTGCAAAATGTCATTGAAGGGCCGCACTACGTCCTCAAGCGCGATAAAAAAGCCTGTATTGCCCAGGCGGAACAGCTGCTGGATCGGGTCGGTCTGCTGAATCGCAAAGATTTCTATCCCGCCCAGCTTTCAGGCGGTCAGCAGCAGCGGGTGGCGATCGCCCGGGCGCTGGCAATGGACCCGGAGGTGATGCTGTTTGATGAGCCAACTTCGGCACTCGATCCGGAACTGGTAGGCGAGGTGCTGAAGGTCATGCGCAGCCTGGCGGAAGAGGGCCGCACCATGCTGGTGGTGACCCATGAGATGGGTTTTGCCCGCAACGTCTCTAACCGGGTGGTGTTTATGCATCAGGGCACTATTGATTGTCAGGGCACGCCAGAGGCGATGTTTGGCGAGGCGGGATCGGCGCGCTTTAAGCAGTTTATCTCCAGTCATCATCAGGTGGAGCCGGTGGTATGAGCGACGTAATACGTCAGACGCTGGTCTGGGGCGATGGCCCGCTGAAATGGCAGGCGCTGGTGCAGGTCGCCCGGCACGGCGCCACCCTGACGCTGAGCGACAGTGCCTGGCAGCGAATTGCGCAGAGCCGTGAAATCGTCGGTAATATCGTGGCGGCGGGGCAGGTGGCTTACGGCATCAATACCGGGCTGGGGGCGTTGTGCAACATCACCCTGTCTGAAGATGAACTGAGCCAGCTGTCGCGCAATACCCTGCTGAGTCATGCCTGTGGCGTCGGGCCGGTGCTGGCAAAACCCGAGGTCCGCGCCATTCTGTGCGCTGCGATTGCGAACTACAGCCACGGCAAATCGGGTGTTTCAGTGGCGCTGGTGCAACATCTCCTGGCTTTGCTAAACCTGCAGATTACGCCACAGGTACCGTCGCAGGGATCGGTGGGATATCTGACCCACATGGCGCATATCGGCCTGGCGCTGATTGGCATCGGCGAGGTGGAGTGGCAGGGTGAAATCATGCCCGCGCAGCAGGCGCTAACCCAGGCGGGATTAGCCGCTTACCGGCCTGGCGCCAAAGAGGGGCTGAGCCTGGTCAACGGCACGCCCTGCATGACCGGCTTAGCCTGTCTGGCGCTGGACGATGCCGAACGGTTGCTGGACTGGGCAGACGTCACCGGTGCGATGAGCTTTGAAGCGCTGCGCGGTCAGCTGGTGGCGTTTGACCCTGAGGTACTGGCGCTGAAGGCCAGCCCGGGGATTCAGCGCAGCGGCGAACGACTGCGCCAGTTGCTGAGTGACAGCCCGCTGCTGAAAGCCAGCGTTGGCATCCGGACTCAGGATGCACTCAGTCTGCGCTCGATGCCGCAGGTGCACGGCGCCTGCCGCGATCAGTTTAGTCATGCTGTCCGTCAGGTGGAGACCGAACTCAACGCCTGTACCGACAATCCGCTGGTGCTTGGGACGCCGCAGGCCTGGCGCGTGGTGTCACAGTCCAATCCGCATGGCGAGTCGGTGGCAATGGCCTGCGACCTGCTGGCGATTGCGATGGCGGAGCTGGGCAGCATCGCCGAGCGACGGCTTGATCGGCTGGTGAATCCGCTGGTCAGCGGCCTGCCGCCATTTCTGGTCGCCGAGCCGGGCGTCAATTCCGGCATGATGATTGCGCAGTACGTGGCGGCATCACTCTGCGCGGAGAACCGTCAGCTGGCGCAGCCTGCGGTGCTTGATAACTATGTCACTTCAGGATTACAGGAGGATCATCTGAGCCTCGGCACCGGCTCGGCGCTGAAGCTGCTGAAACTGGTCAGCAATGTTGATCACATTATCGCGATTGAGTATCTGCTGGCGGCGCAGGCGCTGGAGTTTCACGGTGAATCACAGCTGGCAGCAGGCACGCGGCGCGCCTGGCAGCATTTGCGGCAGGTTGTTGAGCGCTGGCAGCAGGATCGCTGGCTGGCACCCGACATCGCCCGCGCGGTAGCTCAGATTAAAGCGCACCGGGCCGATGCGCTTGTGGGGTGAGGATTACCTGCGGCGCGCGTCCGGACGGACTAAATCAAAACGTTGCGCTTCGCTGATGCCGTAATAGGCGCTGGGGCCGCCCGCGCGCAGAATCGGCTCGGCTTTAGCGGTCTGATAAATGCCCTCTTCCAGCAGCGATTCATCGATGTGAATCGCCACCGCTTCACCCAGCACCAGCCAGCTGTCGATCAGATTGCCGCTGGCATCCTGCAGCTGAATCAGTTGCGTCAGGCGGCACTCGAAGTTGACCGGGCTCTCTGCCACCAGACTGGCGCTGACCTGTGAAGCCGCCAGCGGCGTTAAACCGGCAAAGGCGAACTCATCCTGATCGGCAGGCAGCGAGGCGGAACTTTCGTTCATCGCTTCCGCCAGCGGACGGGTCGCCAGGTTCCAGACAAACTCTTTGGTCTCAGCAATATTTCTCACGCTGTCTTTCCAGCCACTGCTGGCGAAACCGATAATCGGTGGATGATAGTTGAAACAGTTAAAGAAGCTGTAAGGTGCCAGATTGTGCTGGCCGCTGCTGCTCACTGAGCTAATCCAGCCGATCGGGCGCGGCCCGATAATGGCGTTCAGCGGATCGTGCGGCAGACCGTGACCAGCACGGGGTTGATAGGAATAGCGTTTCCGGGTCATAACTTCTCCAGCAGGGAATTTTATTTATCTTAGCCCGACAGCATCGCCCGACGGAATCGGAAAGAGGTAAGCGGATGGTGCGGGTTTATTTTCCGCCGCCTACAGCGTATTGTACGCGCGCCTGAATAATTGAGAGAACGTATGAAAAAGTCAGCCAGCACGTCGCCTTTCCACGCCCGCAATCGCCATCAGGGCGAATACGATTTTGCCGCGTTAACCGCTGCCCATCCGCCGCTGAAAGCCAAAGTCCGGCCCAATGGTTATGGCGTGCAGTCCGTGGATTTCGCGGACCCGGAGGCGGTGATGCTGCTGAACCAGGCGCTGATCAAACTATTTTACGACATCGACTGGCAGCTGGCTCCCGGCTCACTCTGCCCGCCCGTGCCGGGACGCGCCGATTATCTGCACTACCTTGCCGATCTGCTGGCGCTGGATAACAACGGCGTGATCCCGACGGCGGACGTTCTGGATGTCGGCTGCGGTGCAAACTGCATCTATCCGCTGATTGGCGCGGCAGAATATGGCTGGCGCTTTACCGGCACCGAAGTCGATGAAGCCGCCATCAAAGCCGCTAACCGCATTGTTGCGGCCAATCCGCGCCTGACGCGCCAGATCCGTCTGCGTCGTCAGAAAAACAGCGATGCAGTGCTGGCAGGTGTGGTCAGTAAAACTGAATTTTTCAGTGCAGTGATGTGTAATCCGCCGTTCCACGCGTCGGCGGAAGAAGCGGTATCAGGATCGCAGCGTAAGGTCCGCAATCTCGGACTGGATAAGAGTGCGCCGCTCAATTTTGGCGGCCAGCACAATGAATTATGGTATCCCGGTGGCGAAAAGGGCTTTATCGGCAAGATGATCGCCGAGAGCGTGGCGTTTAGTCGTCAGATCGGCTGGTTTACCTCGCTGGTGTCGCGCAAAGAGAACTTACCGGCGCTGGAAAAACAGCTGCAGGCGCTCGACGTGGCGGAGATGCGGGTGGTTAATATGGCGCAGGGTCAGAAGCAGAGTCGCTTCCTGGCGTGGAGTTTTATGCCTGCCGCCCAGCGCACTAAACTGCTGAGTCGCCTGGGGAACTGAGGTGTCGCTTTACATGGTAACAGGTGTATCTGTGGGCGAAGAGTAAAATAGAACGGGCCGCGATGCGGCCCGTTTTGATTGTTGACAACGCCCGACTCGGTGGAGGTAAGACCGAGCTGGCACAGGGAACCCGGTCAGATCGGAAAGACGCAAAGGCTGTCATCCATGACACGCTCGGCCCGCGCCGTCCCTGGCGCGGGACGCTTTCCTCTTCTGACCGGGTTCCCTGTGCTTCGGGTTTATTCGTTGCTGCCAGATTTACCCTGGTTTGGATTGTCATCAGTTTTAACGGGCCGCTTAGCGGCCCATTTTGATCAGGAGACGTGCTGCAGGAATTCGCGCAGACGCTCGCTCGGTGGGTTGCTGATCAGGCTGTCGGGATCGCCATCTTCCGCAATCCGGCCTTTATCGATAAAGATCAGCCGTGAAGCCACCTTCTGTGCGAAGCCCACTTCGTGCGTCACAATCACCATCGTCATGCCTTCTTCGGCCAGATCCTGCATCACCTTCAGCACTTCGTGACGCAGTTCCGGGTCGAGCGCTGAGGTTGGCTCATCAAACAGCATCATTTTCGGCTTAACTGCCAGTGCACGGGCAATCGCCACGCGCTGCTGCTGACCGCCGGAAAGCTCAGACGGAAAGTGGTGCGCGCGCTCGGCGAGGCCCACTTTGCCCAGCAACTCACGCGCCAGCTGGCGTGCCGCCTCTTTGCTGGCACCGCGCACACGGATAGGACCAAAGGCGACGTTATCCAGCGCACTCATCTGTGGGAACAGATGAAACTGCTGAAACACCATGCCCGCTTCCTGACGAATCAGGCGGTCATCGACTTTCGGATCATTGACGCGCAGGCCATCGACAATCAGTTCGCCACTGGTGATCTCTTCCAGCTTGTTAATACAGCGCAGCAGGGTTGATTTACCGGAACCGGATGGGCCGATAATCACCACCACTTCGCCCTGGTTAATCTTCAGGTCGATATTGTGCAGCACCTGGGTCTGGCCAAAATGTTTGGAGACATCTTTAAATTCAATCACAGGATTTTCACCCTTTTCTCAATGCGGCGCAGCACAAAGCTCAACACCAGCGTAATAACCAGATAGATAATCGCGACGGCGCTCCAGATTTCCAGCGCGCGGAAGTTACCGGCAATAATCTCCTGACCCTGACGGGTCAGTTCAGCCACACCAATAACGATAAACAGCGAAGTATCTTTGATGCTGACAATCCACTGGTTGCCCAGCGGAGGCAGCATGCGGCGCAGCGCCAGCGGCATAATCACGTAGCGCAGCGTCTCGCGGCTCGACAGGCCAAGCGCCAGTCCGGCTTCGCGGAAGCCCTTGTTGATCGACAGCACGGCACCACGGGTAATCTCGGCAATGTAAGCGCCGGAGTTAATCATGATGGTCACCACCGCCGCGCTGAAGGGATCAATGCGCAGGTCGGGGAACGCCATCGGCAAAGCAAAATAGATAAACATCACCTGCACCACGATAGGGGTGCCGCGAATGATTTCGATAAACACCAGTGCGATGTTATTGGTGATCCAGCCACCGTAAGCGCGGGCAAAGCCCGCTACCAGGCCGATGAAGAGGCCGCCAATCAGTCCAATAATTGAGATAATTAAGGTCAGTTTAGCGCCTTCAAGCAGCGCTGGCATGGCGGGCCAGATGACGCTCCAGTCAAACTCCATGGTGTCACTCCAGATATGTTGCGATGGAAAAAAGCAGGGAAAAAGTTTCCCTGCTGAAATCAGATAACGGGCAAATTATTATTTAGGTTCGGTGCCAAAC
This sequence comes from Pantoea agglomerans NBRC 102470, assembly GCF_001598475.1. GTDB lineage: Bacteria > Pseudomonadota > Gammaproteobacteria > Enterobacterales > Enterobacteriaceae > Pantoea > Pantoea agglomerans. The sequence goes on along the minus strand of NZ_BCZA01000003.1, from coordinate 28,088 downwards.
CATTTTTTATAGAGCGTGTTGTAGGTGCCGTTCTCTTTCAGGGTTTTCAGTGCGCCGTTGACTTTTTCACGTAAATCGTCGCTGCCTTTCGGGAAGGCGATACCATACTGCTGCGCTTCAATTGAATCGCCTACCGCTTTAAAGCGGCCTTTACCGGCGGTATGGATGAAGTAAAGGATGTTTGGCGTGTCATGCAGCACGGCGTCCGCACGGTTGGTGCCCAGTTCCATATAGGCGCTGTCGATATTCGGGAACTGACGCAGATCTTTGGATTTGATGTTGGCTTTCGCGTATTCCACGGAGCCGGTGCCGCTTTTCACTGCGACCACTTTACCGTTCAGATCGCTGATGCCTTTGATGTCGTTTTCATTGTTACGCACCATCACCTGCAGACCGCTTTTGTAATAGCCGTCAGAGAACTCAATCGCTTTTTTACGTTCTTCGGTAATGGTGATACCCGCCAGTGCCAGATCGACATTGCGCGTTTGCAGTGCAGGGATAATGCCGCTGAAGTCCATTGGCTTCAGGGTGTAATCGAGCTTCAGCTCTTTCGCAATGGCATCCCACAGATCCACATCGAAGCCGACATATTTATCACCCTGTTTAAATTCAAACGGAACAAAGGCGGTATCCGTGGCGACGACCAGCTTCTTGTCTGCTGCAGTGGAAGAGAGAGAGAAGGCCAGCGCCAGCGCGGCCACAGAAACTTTTAACAGTGACTTCATCATTTTTCCTTTTTTTACTACCAGGCGGCAGGGCCTGCGTTTGCGGCTTGTCATATGAAAGAATTATGCCAACTTTGCAAAATCTGCGAAATCAGAGAGTTAAATAACATAGCTGACACGATTTTGCAGTTAATTCTGCCATTGCACCAGTTTGGTGCTCAATTTTGGTGCAGGTGGCTGTTTTGGTGCAAGCGGTAGTGTGCCTCAGATGTTAAGGCTGTGAAGCGGAGGAGGGAAGAACTGTTAACAGGGTCATAAAAATGCGGTAACACAGACGTAAAAAAGGCGGGTTTCCCCGCCTGACAGACTGCATTGAGTCTTATTCGATGTTCGCTTCGATAAACCACAGGAATTTATCAAGGTCACGTGATGCCGCAGTAAAGATATCAGCGGTATCTTCGTCTTTCACTTCAGTGATTGCTTTACGGGTGTCATTCGCGACAACGCTGTAACGGTCTGCCAGCGCTTTCAGATGATCCTGAACGCTGTGAATATTCAGCGGATAGCTCTTCAGCGGAGTCGTATCGTTAACGACCTGCGTGGTGCCCAGCGCCACGCCACCCAGCTGAACCACACGCTCGGCAATAGTATCCTGATGATCGGTAATCGCGGTGCGGAAGCCGTCCAGCATCTCATGCACACCGATAAAATTAGCACCGCGCATGTTCCAGTGCGCCTGCTTAGTGATCAATGACAGGTCAATAAACTCGACTACCATACGGTTTAACACCGCGATGGTGGCTTTTTTATCGTCTTCGGCCACATCATTGCGGGTATAAATCAGGTCAGAAGATTTAGTTTTAACCAATTTAGCGGTACTCATCGTTTCAGTCCTCTCTTTGATGGTTGTCCTAATCAAGTACCGGATAAGTATAGCAGCGCTTTTCAGCTTTGCAGAAACGACTTTGTCGATGGATGAAATAGCGTGCGTCTTTACTAAAAGCAGAGCTGGGCTAAGAAGGTTAATGCCATGTTAAAATATAAAAACAAATAAATAGCTATTTAAATCATAAGGTTATTCTATTGTGTAAATAACTGGTAAGTGTCTGTTTCAAAATAGGCAGCGCAGGAAGGCGCGAAGATTAGGAATAATTCTCATGATGAGCATGATTATTATTTAGCCCCGCCTGCAGGCGGGGCGGATAGCGTTTATTTTTGGATATCGTCTGATAATTCAACGCTGTTTAACTGACTCTTTTTCGGCCGCATGGTCAGCGTTGAACCTGCCGAGGCGATGATGATCGCCAGCAGCGCCAGCCACTGAAGCCCGGTCAGGGTTTCCCCCAGAAACAGCATGCCGGAAAAGGCAGCCATGGCGGGTTCCAGACTCATCAGCGTGCCGAAGATGCGCGCCGGTAAGCGGGTGAGGGCGATCATCTCCAGCGAATAGGGGATGGCGCTGGAGAGCAGGGCAACCAGCAACGCGATCGGCATAACGGCCCATGTCCAGATGCCACTTTCTGCGAACGTCAGCCCCAGCGGTACAAAAATCACTGAGGCAATCAGCGACCCGATAGCCACTGTCGCCGGGCCATGTTCTGCGCCTGCCCGCTGTCCCGCCAGGATATAGATCGCCCAGCAGGCGCCTGCACTCACTGCCAGTGCAGCGCCCAGCGGATCAATCGCAGTCATGCCTGTGCCAAAAGGCAGCAGGAACCACAGACCAATCACGGCCAGCAGCACCCAGACAAAATCCAGTGGCCGGCGCGATCCGAATAGCGCCAGCGCCAGTGGGCCGGTAAATTCCAGTCCCACCGCCACACCCAGCGGCACGGTACGAATCGCCAGATAGAACGTGAAATTCATTGTGCCCAGCGCCAGTCCATACATCAGGAGTGGCAGACGTTGTTCCCGGCTAAAGCGTAAACGCCAGGGTTTGAAGATAATACAGAGTATCAGGGTGCCAAAGCCCAGGCGCAGCGCGGTGATGCCGGTAGCGCCAACGGCAGGAAACAGGCTTTTCGCCAGCGAAGCACCGCCCTGAAGCGACAGCATCGCAATCAGCAGTACGGCAATCGGCATCACTATCGGGGCAAGGTTTTTAGAAGCGGGAGAGGCAGACATCCTGTGTACTTTTCCTGGTCATCAACGTAGTGAGTCAGCCAGTGTAAAGGAAATAGCAGGCAAAAAATCATGGAATGGGGTTTTAAATTTCTCTCAACTGAACGATTTTTGGCCAGAATCAGGGCCATTTAGGTAAAGAAATGTCAGGTTTTTTTAGGATTTAACTTAAAGAACGAAATGAGCACGAAATGATTATTGCAGAAAGATGACGGATTTTATAAGAAAAATGAATGACATAGGTTGTCGCATTAACTTCCTGTTACACCAAACATTCTGTTAGACAACAAAATCCGGGCAGAGTTTCTCGCTATTTTTTGTTATATTTTCAGCGTTGTCAGGAGAGAAGTATTTTCACATTTGAGGTGGTTATGAAAAAAATTGCATGTCTTTCAGCATTAGCCTGTGTACTGGCAGTATCTGCAGGTTCAGCAATGGCACAGAGCACCGTAACTGGTGGCTATGCTCAGAGCGACTATCAGGGCGTAGCTAACAAAGCTAACGGCTTCAACCTGAAATACCGCTACGAAGACGGTTCTAACCCACTGGGTTGGATCGGTTCATTCACCTACACAGAAAAAGATAACACCGATTCTGGCATTTATAACAAAGGCCAGTACTACGGTGTGACCGGTGGTCCTGCTTTCCGTCTGAACGACTGGGCAAGCATCTACGGTGTTGTGGGTATCGGCTACGGTAAATTCCAGCAGAACGATACTTCATCACGCGATAAAACTGATTCAAGCGACGTAGGTTTCTCTTACGGCGCAGGTCTGCAGTTTAACCCAGTTCAGGACTTCGCAGTTGACGTTGGTTACGAGCAGAGCCGTATCCGTAACGTTGACGTTGGCACCTGGATTGCTGGCGTAGGTTACAGCTTCTAAGTTTAGCTTAGCTGACCTGCAAAAAAGCGGCCCCTTGTGGGCCGTTTTTTATTGTGCTGATTTACTCACCCTTCTCTCGTGCCTGCACGTTTCCCGACTTTCCCGGATCGCTGTAGCCGATCAGCAGCCATGCTGGTTGAAGCCGCAGGTCATATTGATTCGATGGGGAAACAGGAAAAAAAGAGAGCAGAAAGGGAGAGTGCGCCTCTCAGCCAGCGGCTGAAAGGCATAGAATCAGGATTAGCCGCGCCAGATGAGATTCTGACAGCGACGATCGTCAGACTTATGGCCCAGCAGTTTTTCCAGCAACATCAGACGCAGTGTGAACGGTGAACGCGTCAGCAGGCACAGCCAGGATTTCATCTCCGTGGTTGTTTTCTTCTCAGCCTGGAAGCATTTACTGCAATCTAAGCAACATTTCAGGGTGCTCATAGAATCACCTCCCAATCATTGTCGACGCGGTAGTCAGCAGCCTGCGGTGAGAGGCGTCATCATCACCGGAGCAACAGAGGATCAACTGGGATCGCTCTTTTGCTGCTTACATTATCGTCAAATATAGCACTGGCTATATCCTTTAGCCAAGGCTAATGACGAAAAATTTGAGCTTCTTTGCGGCTGGTTTACAATGAGCGCAGCTAAATCCGTACAGCAGTGACAGTACGGGAAAAAATAATGAGGAAGCTGAATGAGTCGTCGTGCTAAAAGCGTGGTTTCTGCGCCAAAAGGACCACTGAAAGATATTGAAGAGCATGTCGAAGGTTTTCGGCAGGTGCGTGAAGCGCATCGTCGGGAATTAATTGATGACTACGTTGAGTTAATCTCTGATTTGATTGGTGAATTTGGCGAAGCGCGTCAGGTTGATATGGCGGCCCGCCTGGGCGTTTCACAACCGACCGTAGCGAAAATGCTGAAGCGGCTTGGCAGTGCCGGGCTGGTTGAACAAGTGCCTTACCGCGGTGTCTTTCTGACTGGTGAAGGAGAGAAACTGGCAGAGGAGAGTCGCGCCCGTCATCACATTGTTGAAAGTTTTCTGCTGGCGTTAGGCATCAGTCCCGAAACTGCCCGACGTGATTCAGAAGGTATTGAGCATCACGTCAGTGATGAAACGCTGGCCGTATTTAAGAAATTCTCCGAAACCCGCTAACGCTAAGGCGTACCTTCATCATGCCTCAACTGCTTCGATCTTTTTTGCATGACTCTGTTTTGCATTTATTAATCGTGATTGGTGTAGTTCTGGCATTTCTGGCGGATTTTCGCTGGGCCGATCTGCCCGGTGCCGTAGACTGGCATACCATTATTACGCTCACCGGATTGTTGATCCTGACCAAAGGGCTGGAAACCAGTGGCTACTTTGACGTGCTGGGGGGACGACTGATTGCGCGTTTCCGGCACGAACGTGCGCTGGCGCTGTTTATGGTGCTGGCTGCCGCGTTGCTCTCTACGTTTCTGACCAATGATGTGGCGCTGTTTATTCTGGTGCCGCTGACGCTGACGCTGCGAAAGTTCTCTCACTTACCCATCTCGCGACTGATCATCTTCGAAGCGCTGGCGGTCAACGCCGGATCCCTGCTGACGCCGGTCGGCAACCCGCAAAACATTCTGCTGTGGAGCCACGGCAAACTAAGTGTTGTCGCGTTTATTGTGCAGATGCTGCCGCTGGCCGCCTGGCTGCTGCTTAGCCTGATGGTATTAACCTGGTTCAGCTTTTCAAAGCGGTCGATTGATAAGCATGACAACCCGGAACAGCCGCAGTGGCAGAAGCCGCTGTTTATTGTCAGCGTGGTGCTATACCTGCTGTTTATCGCCGGCCTGGAGCTGGAAATCACCGGTTGGGTCCTGCTGCTGATTCTTGCCACGTTCCTGGTGATGGCGCGTCCAGTGCTGCTGCGCATCGACTGGAGCCTGCTGGCGGTGTTTATCGCCATGTTTATTGACGTCTTCCTGATGACGCGTCTGCCGGTGATGCAGGCTCACTTTGATGCGGTTTCTCATTTCGGTCAGGGGCAGCTCTACCTGCTGGCGATTGGTCTGTCACAGGTGATCAGCAACGTTCCGGCGACGATTCTGCTGCTGCAAAAAGTCCCGCCTGGCGATGTGCTGGCCTGGGCGGTCAATATTGGCGGATTCGGTCTGCTGCCGGGTTCGCTCGCTAACCTTATTGCCCTGCGTATGGCGAAAGATCGGGCCGTCTGGTGGCATTTCCATCTCTTTTCTCTCCCTCTGCTTGCCTGGTCGATGGCCAGCGGCTGGCTGCTGTTGCGGCTGCTCAATTAGGCCCGACGCATCCTGCTACCCGCCACAGGTGGCAGGATGTGCGCCATTTCTCAAGTTTCGTAAAGTTGCGCTGGATTTTGTCAGTTTCCGATATAAGGTTAACAGGACCTTTATGCCCGGGAATTAGGGCCTTAGCCAGTGATGGGAACTATGAGCGAGAATAACCAACGCGATCCACACCAGCAGGACGCAGAAAATGCGACGGATAAAAACCGTCAGTCAGAGGAAAATCAGGACAACGACCAGCAGCCTGAGCGTAAACGCCCCGGTAAAAAGCCGCTGATTATTCTGGCGGTAGTGGTGGTGATTATGCTGATTGTCGGCTTCTGGTTCTGGTTCACTACCCGCAATATTGAAACCACCGACGACGCCTTTACCGAAGGCGATGCCGTTACCATTGCGCCTAAAGCCTCCGGCTATGTCGTGAAGCTGCTGGTGAAAGATAACCAGCGGGTGAAGAAGGGCGATCTGCTGGTGGAGATCGATCCCAGCGACAATCGTGCCCAGCGTGAACAGGCTAATGCGCAGCTCGGTTTAGCTGTCGCACAGCTGCATCAGGCGCAGGCTCAGCTGGCGCTGTCAAAGGTACAGTATCCGGCACAGCGCGATCAGGCGCTGGCGGATCAGGCGAAAGCCGAAGCGAATCTGCTTAATGCACAGGCGGATTATCGTCGCCAGCGCGGCGTCGACCCGCGTGCGACCAGTCAGCGTAATATCGACAGCGCGTCCGCGCAGTTACGTTCGGCGCAGGCGCAGCTACAAAGCGCGAAAGCACAGGTTGAAGTGGCGTCACAGGTTGCTCTGCAGATTCGCCAGCAGGAGACCAATGTTGAAGCGCGTCAGCAACAGGTTGAGCAGGCTAAGGCGCAGTTAAGCACGGCCGATCTTAATCTCTCCTATACCCAGGTTCGCGCGCCCTATGACGGGTTTGTCACCAAGCGTAACGTTCAGCTGGGCACACTGGTGCAGGCGGGATCTTCGCTGTTTTCGCTGGTCTCGCCTGAGATCTGGGTCACCGCTAACTTCAAAGAGTCTCAGCTGCAACACATGAATCCTGGCGACAAAGTTGAAATCAGCGTCGATGCCTGGCCGGATATGAAGCTGGAAGGGCATGTTGACAGTATTCAGATGGGCTCTGGTTCACGCTTCTCGACTTTCCCGTCAGAAAACGCCACCGGTAACTATGTGAAAATCGTTCAGCGCGTGCCGGTGAAAATCGTCATCGACAAGGGCCTTGATCCGAACCATCCTCTGCCGCTGGGTCTCTCTGTTGAACCGAAGGTAACGGTGGAATGAGTACGGCGCAGAGCTGGAAACCCGCCAGTAATCCGTGGTTAGTGGCGATCACGGTCACGCTGGCGGTGTTTATGGAGATCCTCGACACCACCATTGTTAACGTGGCGCTGCCGCATATCGCCGGTTCGCTCTCCTCCAGTTACGATGAGTCAACCTGGGTGCTGACCTCTTATCTGGTGGCGAACGGCATTGTGCTGCCTATCTCTGCGTTCTTCAGCCGACTGTTTGGCCGTAAACAGTTTTTCCTGATCTGCATCGTGATGTTTACCATCTGCTCCTTCCTGTGCGGCATCGCTACCGAACTGTGGCAAATCATTCTGTTCCGCGTGCTGCAGGGCTTTTTTGGTGGCGGATTGCAGCCGGTTCAGCAGTCTGTGCTGCTGGACTACTTCAAGGCGGAAGATCGCGGCAAGGCGTTTGGGCTCTCCTCCATTGCCATTATTGTCGCGCCGGTGATTGGCCCGACATTAGGTGGCTGGATTACCGACAACTACAGCTGGCGCTGGGTGTTCTTTATCAACATTCCGGTCGGCGTGCTTACCGTACTGGCGATCTATCAGCTGCTGGAAGATCCACCGTGGGAGCGTAAATGGGCCAAAGGTAAGCTGAAGATCGACTATATCGGCATCAGCCTGATTACCTTAGGACTGGGTTGTCTGCAGGTGATGCTGGATCGCGGAGAGGATGAGGACTGGTTTGCCTCGCACTTTATTGTGCTGTTCGCCATTCTGGCCTTGATTGGCATCGTCGGCGCCATCTACTGGCTGATGTATGCCCGTAAGCCAGTGGTCGATATTCTGGTGATGAAAGACCGCAACTTCTGGGTCGCCGGGCTGTTGATGGCGGGGATGGCGATGATTCTGTATGGCAGCTCCGTAGTGCTGCCACAGCTGGCGCAGCAGGATCTGGGGTACACCGCCACCTGGTCAGGTCTGGTGCTGTCGCCTGGCGCGGTGCTGATTGTGCTGACCATACCGCTGGTGCTGAAACTGATGCCAATCGTTCAGACGCGCTACATCATTGCCTTTGGCTTTAGCTGTCTGGCCGTGGCGTTTCTCTACTCCGCTACCTTAACGCCCAACGTCGATTTCACCACTTTGGTGTTGATGCGCAGCGCACAGTCAATCGGGCTGGGTTTCCTGTTTGTCCCGCTGACGACTATCGCCTTTGTCACCATTCCGCAGCGGCTTAATGCTGACGCCTCGGCGCTGTTTACCATGTTCCGTAACGTGGCCGGATCGATTGGGATTTCACTCTCGACCGCTGCCATTACCGAGCGCGAACAGGTGCGGTCAGCGCACATGGTGCATAACATGACGCCGCTGAATGAGCCGTTCAACATTACGCTTCAGCACTGGGCGCAGGCGATACGCGACTTTACCTCGGCGGTGGGCGATCCCGTCACGCTGGCAACCGGTCAGCTCTATCAGGAGATGATTGCGCAGTCGCGTATCCTCGCTTACATCGATGTCTTCTCAGGCCTGAGTATTGTCGCCCTGATTTTGATTCCATTTTGTTGGCTGCTGTCGCCGATTAAGAGCGAAGGCAGTGCAGGAGCACACTAACATGAAGGTTTTTTACTCTCATCGCCTGAAACCCCTGAGTTTACTGCTGGCCCTCGGGCTGGCGGGCTGCGCCGTCGGACCTGACTATCAGGCGCCGAAACCTGCCGTGCCGGGTGGCTACAACACCCTGGATTCGCAGGAGGCGTCAAAGCCACAAAATGCCGCGATTAATTCGCGCTGGTGGCGCAGCTTCAATGATCCGCAGCTCGACAGCCTGATTGAGCGCGCGATTGCGGGCAACCTGAGCCTGCAGCAGACGGTGCTGCGCATTGCCGGGGCACGTGAACAGCTGACGCAGGCGCAGGGCAGCCTGTTCCCCACCCTGGGCGGTTCAGCCAAAGTGACGCGTCAGCAGCTCGGGCTGGAAGGCTTGCTGAAATCCAATGGCGCAACCGATCAGCTCGACAGCAACGTGGCCAGCCAGCTCAATGGATTGACCCAGCCGGTTAACCTCTATCAGGGCAGCTTCGATGCCAGCTGGGAGCTGGATCTGTGGGGCAAAGTGCGCCGTCAGGTTGAGGCAGCCAATGCCCAGCAGCAGGCAGCGATAGAACAGCGCAACGATGCGCTGGTCTCACTGGAGGCCGAAGTGGCGCGAGCCTGGCTGCAGCTGCGTGGCGCGCAGAGCACGATTCAGACGCTGCAACAGCAGATTGAGGTGGCGCAGCAGACGACCGAGCTGACCCAAAGCCAGCAGCGTAATGGCCTGGCCCCGCTGACCGATGTGGAAAATGCGCGTGCCCAGCTCAGCACGCTGCAGGCGCAACTGCCGCAGTATCAGTCGCAGGCACGGCAGGCGATGAATGGGTTAGCGGTGCTGCTCGGCAAGACGCCGGGGGCGCTGGATGCTGAACTCAGTACGCCAAAAGCGTTACCCCCGCTGCCACAGTTTGTCCCGGTAGGCATTCCTTCTACGCTGGCACGTCGTCGTCCTGATATTCGTCAGGCTGAAGCGACGCTGCATGCACAAACCGCTGAGATTGGGGTTTCTGTCGCGCAGCTTTTCCCGAGCCTGTCACTGACCGGCCAGCTGGGCGTGCGCAACACCGATGTCAGCTATCTGGATAACTGGAGCAGCCATTTCTACAGTTATGGCCCGTCGTTATCGATTCCGATTTTCCAGGGCGGACAGCTGGTGTCGAGCGTGAAGTTAGCGCGGGCACAGCAGGCCAGTGCCGCGCTGGATTATCGCCAGACGGTGCTGACGGCGTTGCAGGATGTGGAGAATGCGCTGGTCAGCTATCGCGCCGATCAGCAGCGGGTCACCGCGCTGGATGAGACAACCGGTGCGCTTCAGCGCGCGTTTGATCTCGCCAGCGACAGTTATCGCCAGGGGCTCTCGACCTTCCTGGAGGTGCTGGATGCGCAGCGTCAGCTGGCTCAGGCAGAGGAGCAGGCGACACAGGCGCGGATGCAGAGTGCACTCGATTTAGTGGCGCTCTATAAAGCGCTGGGCGGCGGCTGGGAGACTTACCAGAACGTGGATATGCCGCAATATCCGGTATTTGGCCCGGCCACGCAGGCGAATTAGTTATCCGGCGGTAGCTGCCTCTGCGCAGTTACCGCTTTATCTCTCCTCCGGCAGCGTTAAACCGATGCTGCCTGTCTCTCCATGTTGTTCATCATGATCTAACCCGTTGATAAAGAGAGCTTCTCAGCATCACTGGAACGGGTGCAGCCAGCAGAAAATAAAACAGTGATAATCGCAGGGTTATTATCAGCGCCTCCGGCGAGCGATTATTTTCATGTTGCTGGCACTTTCCGGATTCAGGTTTTTGAGCTCTGTCACCTTTCTCAGTTTATTTCTTTGACGTTTTTTTAAGGCAACTTACGACTGAACGAGTGGGGGCGCGTGAGGCTATTCAGTCAGCCTGAGCCGGGCGGAACTGTTATTGCGCAGCTAAGCGATCTGCGAATAATCCGACTCTGCTATAAATCGCAGCGGCAAAAATGGTTAACAGGTGGCAAAGGGCATAATTAAAAAAGCTACCAGAGCGTTAATTCTTTTGCGCTATTTAACGGTGCCGGGGGTGGCTTTTTAAGCATAATCTGTAAGCTGGTGTGACTGGGGTCACGGGCAGGCACATTTTTAATCTGTTATCTCCGGCCCGTAAGCGTAAATAATGAGGCTGCATGGCCCGCATTTAGTTGATAGCGTTAACTGCCTTATGCCGGGATAATCTGCCTGAAATCGTTTTCAACTCCTGAGTAAAAGTGCCATTTGTTGTTAATTCAGCGTTAATAAAAGGTCAGGCACGCCCGATTTTAATAGCTCTGTTTCGGCCGAATTAATACTTAGGAATTATCTGTAGCGTAAAAATAATTTATTTTTTTATTTGAATTAGGTAGTCTTGGCGCTACAGTTTTATTAACCCCCCTTAATCAAGGACATTGTGATGAGTGACGCATTTAAGGTACTGAACAATATTCGCACATTACGTGCCCAGGCTCGTGAACTGCCACTGACCGATCTTGAAGAGATCCTGGAAAAATTAACGGTTGTTGTTACTGAGCGCCGTGAAGAAGCAGAAGCGGAAGAGACGCAGAATCGCGAAAAAGAAGAAAAGCTTTCTAAATATCGCGAAATGCTGCTGGCTGACGGTATCGATCCTAATGAATTATTAGGTGCACTGGAAAGCGGGAAAAAACGTACCAAGCGTGCGCCGCGTCCGGCTAAATATTCTTACACCGACGAAAATGGTGAGCAGAAATCCTGGACTGGCCAGGGCCGTACCCCGGCAGCGATTAAAAAAGCGCTGGATTCCGGTAAAAGCCTGGACAGTTTCCTGATCGATTGATCAACACAATCCTTGTAAGTGGGAGCCGGGGGGCCATCATGGCCTTCCGGCTTTTTTATTTCTGCCGGGATATCAATCACCCCGCAAGGAATCCACGGCTGACGCTGGCGTGCGCTGCGTCACATCTGGCATAATAGCCGCCGTTTTTTCATCCATTCTCTTCACAAAGGTCAATGCCGTGTTAGTTAGCAGCAATATCACCATGCAGTTTGGCAGCAAGCCACTGTTCGAAAATATCTCCGTTAAATTTGGCGGCGGTAATCGTTACGGTTTAATCGGTGCGAACGGCAGCGGAAAATCCACCTTCATGAAGATTTTGGGTGGCGATCTGGTGCCTTCAGGCGGCAATGTTTCTTACGATCCCAACGAGCGCATCGGTAAGTTGCGTCAGGATCAGTTCGCCTTTGAACAATTTAGCGTGCTGGACACCGTTATCATGGGTCACCATGAGTTATGGGAAGTGAAGCAGGAGCGCGACCGTATTTATTCTTTGCCAGAAATGAGCGAAGAAGAGGGGTATAAAGTCGGCGATCTTGAGGCACTTTACGGTGAGATGGACGGCTATAGCGCGGAGTCTCGTGCCGGTGAGTTATTACTCGGCGTCGGCATTCCGGTTGAGCAGCATTATGGCCCGATGAGCGAAATTGCGCCGGGCTTTAAATTACGTGTGCTGCTGGCGCAGGCGCTGTTTTCTAATCCTGATATTCTGTTACTCGATGAACCGACGAACAACCTGGACATCGATACTATTCGCTGGCTGGAGCAGGTGCTGAACGAGCGTGACAGCACCATGATTATCATTTCGCATGACCGTCACTTCCTTAATATGGTCTGTACGCACATGGCTGATTTGGATTATGGCGAGCTGCGGGTTTATTCCGGTAATTATGACGAATATATGACCGCGGCGACCCAGGCGCGTGAACGTCTGTTATCCGATAACGCCAAGAAAAAAGCGCAGATTGCTGACTTACAATCGTTCGTCAGTCGTTTTAGCGCCAACGCCTCTAAATCGCGTCAGGCGACATCACGCGCTAAGCAGATGGATAAAATTAAACTGGATGAAGTGAAAGCCTCCAGCCGCCAGAACCCGTTTATCCGCTTTGAGCAGGACAAGAAGTTGTTCCGTAATGCGCTGGAAGTGGAAGGTTTGACCAAAGGATTTGATAACGGTCCGCTGTTTAAGAATTTAAATCTGCTGCTGGAAGTGGGTGAGAAGCTGGCGGTGATCGGTGCCAACGGTATCGGTAAATCAACACTGTTAAAATCGCTGGTGGGTCAGCTGACGCCAGATAACGGCAGCGTTAAATGGTCAGAGAATGCGCGTATTGGTTATTACGCTCAGGATCACGCCGATGATTTTGCCAATGACCTGACGGTATTTGACTGGATGAGTCAGTGGAAACAGCCTGGCGATGATGAGCAGACCATTCGCGGTATTCTGGGTCGCCTGCTGTTTTCGCAGGATGATATTAAGAAGCCGGCCAAAGTGCTTTCCGGTGGAGAGAAGGGTCGTATGCTGTTCGGTAAGCTGATGATGGAAAAACCGAACATTCTGATTATGGATGAGCCGACCAACCACCTCGATATGGAGTCGATTGAATCGCTCAATATGGCGCTGGAGATGTATGAAGGCACGCTGGTGTTTGTTTCACACGACCGTGAATTTGTCAGCTCGCTGGCAACCCGCGTGATAGAGCTGAAAGCAGATCGCGTGGTGGACTTCACCGGTAATTACGAAGATTACCTGCGGAGTCAGGGTATCGTCTGATTGAAACGGGGTGGCGCAGGTCACCCCGTTTTTTTTGGTGGTTTGTTGGTTCAGCACGGGCTTCAGGGAGCAGAGGCGTTCCTGCCGACGTTACGCGTTACCACCACACACTTCACAATGCGCATCCTGCGCCACCTTCATGCTGTGGAACTCCGCGCTCATTGCATCGTACATCAGCAACCGGCTGGTGGCGGGCGTGCCAAATGCCGTCAGCACTTTAATCGCTTCCATCGCCTGCATCGCACCAATCACGCCAACCAGCGGAGCCATGACGCCCGCTTCCACGCAACTCAGGGTTTGTTCCCCAAACAGGCGGCTGATGCAGCGATAGCAGGGTGTGCCGGGCTGCCAGTTGAATACGCTGATCTGACCTTCCATCCGAATCGCGGCGCCGGAGACCAGTGGCACCCGCTGCTGACGACAGAGCCGGTTAAGCTGCTCACGCACAGCAACGTTGTCGGTGCAGTCCAGCACTACCTGCTGCCGGGCGATCAGCGCCAGCAGCGCTGCATCGTCCAGCTGTCCATTAACAGGATGCAGCTGGCAGTGCGGATTGATGGCGGCCAGGCTTTGTGCGGCGGAGTCCACTTTGGCACGACCAATATCAGCATCGTGATGCAGGATCTGCCGTTGCAGGTTAGAGTGCGATACGGTATCGAAGTCGAGCAGCGTCAGGCTGCCGACACCGGCAGCCGCCAGATAGGGCGCAGCGGCGCAGCCGAGTCCGCCCAGCCCGACTATCAGCGCATGACTCGCTTTCAGCCGCTCCTGACCGTCGAAATCAAAGCCGCGCAATACAATCTGCCGGTTGTAGCGCAGCATCTCCTCATCGCTTAATTCAGGCAGCATTTACGCCTCCAGCAGGGCGTTGAACGGTTCCACCTCGACCCATTCGCCCGGTTCAACATTGCCGCGATCCCGTTCCAGCACAATAAAACAGTTTGCCTGGGCGAAGGAGCTGAAGACGTGCGAACCCTGCATCCCGGTGGTTTCCACCTCCAGTTCACCCTGTGCGTTCTGTCGCAGGATACCGCGCTGGAAATCGAGCCGGCCAGGTGACTTTTTCAGCCGCGAGGCGCAGCGCACTTTCTGACGTGGCGGCAATGCTGATTTTTGCTGGCCGGTGAGGGTGGCAAGCAGCGGCTGAACGAGCTGATAAAAGGTCACGGCGGCGGAGACCGGATTACCTGGCAGGCCGCAGAACCAGCTGCTGTTGAGGCGGCCAAAGGCAAATGGCTTGCCAGGCTTGATCGCCAGCTTCCAGAAGCTGATGGCACCAAGCTCTTCCAGCATCGTTTTGGTGAAGTCCGCTTCGCCCACCGAGACGCCGCCGGTAGTAATCACGACATCCGCCTGCCGATCGGCCTCGGTGAAAGCAGCACGCAGTGCGGCCGGGTCATCTTTGATGATGCCAAGGTCGATGACTTCGCAACCCAGCTTATGCAGCATCAGTGATACCGCAAAGCGGTTGGTGTCGTAGATCTGGCCTTCGGCCAGCGGCTCGCCTACCGGCTGGAGTTCATCACCGGTGGAGAAGATAGCGACCCGCAGTTTTCGCAGCACGCTGACCTGCGCGATACCCAGTGAGGCGAGCAGTGGCAGCTCCGCCGCGCCCAGCCGCGTTCCTGCTTCCAGCACCACGGTGCCTGGCTGAATATCATCGCCGATGAGACGAATGTTCTGTCCGGGACGGACCGGCGCGGTGATCACAATCGCATCACCCTGTGTTTCGGTCTGCTCCTGCATTACTACTGCTTCACAGCCTGCGGGCACCGGCGCACCGGTCATGATGCGAATCACGCTGCCCTGCGGCCACTCACCGTTAAACGGTGCGCCGGCAAAGGCTTTACCCGCCACTGGCAGCGGCTGACCGCTGCTGGCGTCTGCCAGCCTGACGGCGTAGCCATCCATCGCAGAGTTATCAAATGGCGGGACGGCAATCGGTGAGGTCACCGCTTTGGCGGTGATACGCCCGACCGCTTCGGCCAGCGGCACGCTAAGAGAGTCGGTGACGGGCGTCAGCTGTGACAGCATTTTTTGTTGTGCCTCCTCAAGGGAGATCAAGCCTGCAGTAAAACTTTCCATGGATATTCCAGCCTGGTTATCTCAGATGCTGCCTATTATGGTGGGAATTAGCCGCTGAGTCACATCGGTGTCGGCCTGACTTGCCTGTTGTTGTGGCCAAAGTGAAATATGGCGGTAAGAAAAGGTTATAACCACAGGAACAGTTTCCGCTTTACAACACTTAGCAGGCTTTCTATAGTCAAAAATCACCAAAAATGGGTGAAAACCATTTTAAATCAGTGTTTTTCGTCCTGATGCAACCACAGGGTAGATCGTTATGGTCAATGCAGTGATCGCCATTCATGGAGGCGCCGGTGCCATTACGCGCTCAGCAATGAGCGCCGAAAAAGAGCAACTCTATCGTCAGGCGCTACACGATATTGTCACTCAGGGCCAGCAGATACTGGCTCAGGGCGGCAGCGCACTCGATGCGGTGACCGAAGCGGTGCGGCTGCTGGAAGAGTGCCCGCTGTTCAACGCCGGTAAAGGCGCGGTCTTCACCCATCAGGGCACCCATGAACTCGATGCCTGCATCATGGATGGCCGCACGCTGGGTGCAGGGGCGGTCGCGGGCGTAACGCGGGTACGGAATCCGGTGCTGGCGGCACGTGCCGTGCTGGAACATAGCGAGCATGTCCTGTTTATCGGCGAGGGCGCAGAGCAGTTTGCTGAAGCGCACGGGCTGGAAACGGTCACGCCTGATTACTTCTCGACTCCGGAACGCTGGGAGCAGTTGCAGCGCGCGCTGAACAGCGATACGGCGGTGCTGGACCATGATGGTGCCGCGCACAGCGATGACCCGCTCGACCCGGACCGTAAGTTTGGTACGGTGGGGGCCGTCGCGCTGGATCTTGAGGGCAACCTCGCGGCCGCCACGTCAACGGGCGGTATGACCAACAAGCAGGCCGGACGGGTCGGCGACTCGCCGCTGCCGGGCGCAGGCTGCTACGCCAGTAACGACAGCGTGGCGGTCTCCTGTACCGGCACCGGGGAAGTCTTTATGCGGACGCTGGCGGCCTACGATGTGGCAGCGCAGATGCGCTACGCCGGGCGCTCACTGCAGCAGGCCACGGTTAATGTTATTCATGACAGTGTGCTGGAGCTGGGCGGCAGCGGGGGGCTGATTGCCGTCGACCGCGCAGGCAACGTAGCGCTGCCTTTCAACAGCGAAGGGATGTATCGCGGTGTGGCGCGGGTTGGCGAAGTGGCAGACGTCGCTATCTATCGCGAAAGTTAAGGAGCACAGATGAGCGACAGGCAAACGTTACCGCCGCTGGCCCCTGAGCAGGTCCTGGCGGTGCGCGATCTCAATGTGCGTTTTCAGCACGAAACCACCGTCACTGACGCGGTGCGTCATTTGTCACTCGATCTGTTTCGCGGCGAAACGCTGGCGCTGGTGGGGGAGTCAGGCTCGGGGAAATCAGTGACCTCGCTGGCGTTGATGCGGCTGATTGAGCAGGCTGGCGGGAGGGTCAGCGGCGAGGTGCTGTTGCGGCGTCGCAACGGCGACGTGCTGGATCTGATGCGCGCCTCAAAAGGTCAGATGCGGCGGGTGCGCGGTGCGGATATGGCGATGATCTTTCAGGAGCCGATGACCTCGCTGAATCCGGTCTTCTCCGTGGGCGAGCAGATTGCGGAATCCATCCGTCTGCATCAGGGCCTGAGCCACGCCGGCGCGCTGGCCCAGGCGCGCCGGATGCTGGATCTGGTACGAATCCCGGATGCGCAAAATGTATTATCCCGCTTCCCGCATCAGCTGTCGGGCGGGATGCGTCAGCGCGTGATGATCGCTATGGCGCTCTGCTGCAAACCGGCTCTGCTGATTGCCGATGAGCCGACCACAGCGCTCGACGTCACCATTCAGGCGCAGATTCTGCAGCTTATCCGCGTGCTGCAAAAAGAGATGCAGATGGGGGTGATTTTTATCACTCACGATATGGGCGTGGTCGCCGAAATGGCCGATCGGGTTCAGGTGATGTACCGCGGCGAAGTGGTAGAAAATGCTCCGGTCGCTGAACTGTTCAGCGCCCCGCAGCAGCCCTATACCCAGGCGCTGCTGGCGGCGGTGCCAAAGCTCGGTTCGATGCAGGGCCAGCCCCTGCCGGCCAAATTTCCGTTGCTGCACAGCGATGCCGTTGATGACGTGCCGCAGGATACGGTTCGCCGCCTGCAGCCACCCATTTTGCAGGTGCGCGATCTGGTCACCCGCTTTGATATTCGCGGCGGCCTGCTGAACCGCGTTAAAAGCCGGGTGCATGCCGTCGAAAAAGTCAGTTTTGATCTCTATGCCGGTGAGACACTGGCGCTGGTGGGAGAGTCTGGCTGTGGTAAATCGACCACCGGGCGTTCGCTGCTGAAGCTGGTTGCCAGTCAGGGTGGCACCCTGACCTTTGACGGACAGCGGATAGACCATTTGTCAGGTGCCGCGCTGGCCCATCTGCGACGCGATATTCAGTTTATCTTTCAGGATCCCTACGCCTCGCTCGATCCCCGGCTGACGGTTGGCTTCTCCATTATGGAGCCGCTGCTTGTCCACAAGGCGATGCCGCGTCGCGAGGCGGAGCAGCGCGTCGCCTGGCTGCTGGATAAAGTGGGTTTGCTGCCGGAACATGCTCAGCGCTATCCCCATGAGTTTTCCGGCGGCCAGCGTCAGCGCATCTGTATAGCCCGCGCGCTGGCGCTGAATCCCAAAGTGGTGATCGCTGATGAGTCCGTCTCGGCGCTGGATGTGTCAATTCAGGCGCAGATTATTAATCTGATGCTCGACCTGCAGCGCGAGTTTGGCATCGCCTTCCTGTTTATTTCTCATGATATGGCGGTGGTGGAGCGTATCAGCCACCGCGTGGCGGTGATGTATCTCGGTCAGATTGTCGAGATGGGGCCGCGTCAGGCGGTGTTTGAGCAGCCTCAGCACCCTTACACCCGAAAACTCATGGCAGCGGTGCCGGTAGCCGATCCGGCTCACCGGCGTCGCGAACGAGCCTTACTGGTCGATGAGATCCCCAGCCCGATTCATGCGTTAGGGGATGAACCTGAAGTGGCGCCGCTGATGGAGGTGGCTCCGGGCCATTTCGTCGCCCGCCACGTTATCAGTGCGACCTGAACAGTGACGATGTCGCCCCGGCGACCAACCCGACAGGGATTACAGGAGAACAAGATGCAGATTACGATGCGTAAAGGGTTACTGGCGGCTGGCGTGTTAAGCAGCGCAATGGCATTGCCCGCCTGGGCAGCACAGGATGCGGTGATTGCCGTCGCGTCCAACTTCACCACTCTCGATCCCTATGACGCCAACGACACGCTGTCGCAGGCTGTCGCGAAATCCTTCTATCAGGGCCTGTTTGGCTTTGATAAAGAGATGAAGCTCACTAACGTGCTGGCTGAGAGCTATCAGGCCAGCGCCGACGGCCTGACCTACACCATCAAACTGCGTTCCGGAGTTAAATTCCAGGATGGCACTGACTTCAATGCGGAAGCGGTAAAGGTCAACCTCGATCGCGCCAGCAATCCGGATAACCATCTCAAGCGCTACAACCTGTTTAAACATATCGCCAGCACCGAAGTGGTGGATCCAACTACGGTAAAAGTAACGCTGAAAGAGCCGTTCTCCGCCTTTATCAACATTCTGGCCCATCCGGCGGCGGCGATGATTTCACCCACCGCGCTGAAAAAATATGGCAAAGAGATCGGTTTCCATCCGGTAGGAACCGGCCCGTTTGTGTTCGAAACCTGGAACCAGACCGATTTTGTGAAGGTGAAAAAGTGGGACGGCTACTGGAAGCCGGGCTATCCGAAGCTGGACAGCATTACCTGGCGACCGGTGGTGGATAACAACACCCGCGCGGCGATGCTGCAGACCGGCGAAGCGAACTTTGCTTTCCCGGTGCCCTATGAGCAGGCAAAACTGCTGGAGAAGAACAGCAAGCTTGCTGTGGTAACCACGCCATCGATTATGCAGCGTTACATCAGCCTTAACGTCACTCAGAAGCCGTTCGATAATCCGAAGGTGCGTGAAGCGCTGGAGTATGCCATCAACCGTCAGGCGCTGGCGAAAGTGGCGTTCTCCGGTTACGCCACGCCTGCTACCGGCATCGTGCCGCCCACCATCGACTTCGCTCAGACCTATCCGGCCATCAGCTACGATCCGGCCAAAGCGAAAGCCCTGCTGAAAGAGGCGGGTTACCCGAACGGGTTTGAAACCACGCTCTGGTCGTCACACAACCACAGCACCGCGCAGAAAGTGTTGCAGTTCACCCAGCAGCAGCTGGCGCAGGTTGGCGTGAAAGTTAAAGTTACGGCGATGGATGCGGGTCAGCGTGCCGCTGAAGTAGAAGGCAAGGGCCAGAAAGAGAGCGGCGTGCGCATGTTCTACACCGGCTGGTCCGCCTCCACCGGCGAAGCGGACTGGGCACTGACGCCACTGTTTGCTACTACGGCCTGGCCACCGGCGATCTTCAATACCGCGTTTTACAGCAATCCTAAGGTCGATAAAGATCTGGCAGATGCGCTGAAAACCACCGATCGTGCCGAGAAAGCGCGTCTCTACAAAGATGCGCAGGATACCATCTGGCAGGATCATCCGTGGATCCCACTGGTGGTTGAGCAGCTGGTTTCTGCCAACAGCAAAAACCTCAGCGGTTTTTATGTGATGCCCGATACCTCATTCAATTTCGATGAGGCAACTCTGAAGTAACGGAGCCGGCCAGCCCGTGAGGCTGGCCGCAGCTGCAGGATGTTGCATGTTTAACTATTTTCTCAAACGACTCTTTGGGCTGATCCCCACGCTGCTGATTGTGGCGGTGCTGGTGTTCCTGTTTGTTCACCTGCTGCCGGGCGACCCGGCGCGTCTGATCGCCGGGCCGGAAGCCGATGCCTCGGTTGTGGCGCTGGTGCGTCAGGAGCTGGGACTCGACCTGCCGCTGCCGCAGCAGTTCTGGCACTTTATGCTGAATGCGCTGCAGGGCGATTTCGGCCAGTCGATGGTCTCGAAGCGGCCGGTCGCGGAGGAGATCGCCTCACGCTTTATGCCAACTTTGTGGCTGACGCTGGTCAGCATGATCTGGGCAGTGATTTTTGGCATGGCAATCGGCATCGTTTCCGCTGTCTGGCGCAATCGCTGGCCCGATCGACTGGGGATGACGCTGGCGGTGTCGGGCATTTCGTTTCCCGCCTTTGCACTGGGCATGCTGCTGATGCAGGTCTTCTCGGTGGAGCTGGGATGGCTGCCAACCGTCGGTGCAGAGAGCTGGAAACATTACATTCTGCCCTCCATCACCCTGGGTGCGGCGGTGGCGGCGGTGATGGCGCGCTTTACCCGTGCCTCGTTCGTGGAGGTGATGCAGGAAGATTATATGCGGACCGCCCGGGCCAAAGGGGTGCGCGAGTCGCTGGTGGTGGTCAAGCATGGCCTGCGCAACGCCATGATCCCGGTGGTAACGATGATGGGGCTGCAGTTTGGTTTCCTGCTGGGCGGATCGATCGTGGTCGAGGTGGTGTTTAACTGGCCGGGCCTGGGGCGACTGCTGGTCGATTCCGTGGCGATGCGCGACTACCCGGTTATTCAGGCGGAAGTTTTGCTGTTTTCACTGGAGTTTATTCTGATCAATCTGTTTGTCGACATGCTCTATGCGGTGATTAATCCCGCTATTCGCTTTAAGGAGTCGCGATGAAAAACTGGCGACGCGAAGCGGCACTGAAAACGATGCCGCTGATTGCGGAGAATCGGGTGCGAACGCCGTGGCGTGAATTCTGGCGGCGTTTCAGAGGGCAGCCGGTGGCGCTGCTGGCCGGGCTGTTTGTGCTGGTACTGATTGTGCTGGCGGTTATCGCCCCATGGATTGCGCCGTTCGACGCAGAGAATTACTTCGATTATGACCGGCTCAATGACGGCCCCTCGCTGATGCATCTGTTTGGCGTCGATTCGCTGGGGCGCGACATCTTCAGCCGGGTGCTGGTCGGCACGCGGATTTCCCTGATTGCGGGCTTCTTTTCGGTGGTGATCGGCGCGCTGATCGGCACATTCTTTGGTCTGTTAGCCGGCTATTACGAAGGCTGGTGGGACCGCATCACCATGCGTATCTGCGATGTGCTGTTTGCCTTTCCCGGCATTCTGCTGGCGATTGCGGTGGTGGCGATTATGGGCAGCGGCATGAGTAATGTGATTGTGGCGGTCGCTATCTTCAGTATCCCGGCGTTTGCCCGGCTGGTTCGCGGCAATACGCTGGTGCTGAAGCATCAGACCTATATTGAGTCGGCACGCAGTATCGGCGCTTCTGACTGGACTATCCTGATGCGGCATATCCTGCCCGGCACGGTATCGCCGATTGTGGTCTATTTCACCATGCGGGTCGGTACCTCAATCATTACCGCGGCCAGCCTGTCGTTTCTGGGGCTGGGGGCGCAACCGCCTACGCCGGAGTGGGGTGCAATGCTGAATGAGGCGCGGGCCGACATGGTTATCGCGCCTCACGTGGCAATTTTCCCCAGCCTGGCCATCTTCCTCACCGTTCTGGCATTTAATTTACTCGGAGACGGGCTGCGCGACGCACTTGATCCTAAACTAAAGAGATGAAACCTTTCGATTATGATCAGGACTTCAGCACTATCGACTTCCGCCAGCACCCCGAGCTTTATCAGGTCGGGCGTGGTGAGCAGGGTGTGCTGATGGTCGAGCCTTATAAAGGCGAAATACTGCCACACTGGCGTTTTCGTACCGTTCCCATTGCTGAAGAGTCGGCTGAGAAAATCATGGCGCTGTTTGAGGAGTATCGGCGCAAAGATGATTTTGTCGGCATGGATATGGCGCGCAAATTTATTCAGATGGGGTATACCCGTGCGCGCCGTTACAGCAACCACAAGGGCGGACGCAAATATGACGCGGATGGCAAGGAGCTGCCGCGCGGCGTCAACGAGGAAAAAGCCGCGGCGGCGGCTGTTTTCAAAGGCTACTGGGACAAACTTCGTGCAGATGAAGACTATCTGCGACGTAAAAAAGCGCATCAGCAGCAGTATGGCTAAGCGTTAATCCTGCTCTCCCGGCAGCCGCTAACCCCTGCTGCCGGGGTTATTTTAATGAACCCGTCCTGCTCAATCTTATCCCTCATTCCTTGCTGCAACGGTTCTGCTGCAGCGCCCGTGCTGCCAGATGCGCAGCCGTTTCGCCATGCCCTAAAACGCCATAGCCCGCCACGCTTGCCAGATAAGGTCAGACAGCAGCAGAAGAGAAACCTTTTCTGCTGGCGAGCCGGGGGCGTAAAGTAGTGAAAAAACGCGTAAAAGCCGATCCACAGCACAGGCAAAAAAACGGGCGGTTCAAACCGTGCTTTTTCCAATAACTTCCCGTGCTATAAAAAGAAATTGGCTGCGGAGCCTCTGACTGATGAACAAGCGAAACGCTGACAGTGGCCGTTGTTTAGAGCATCCGGTAAAAGGCGGGTTGATATTCACTTGTTTTCATTAATAATAAACGGGCAAACCCCACTGAGGGGGCTATGCCCCTCAGGTAATGAAATGGATAATGTGAGAGCTAAATAATGAAAGAGATCATCAACGGATTTCTGAATTTCCAGCAGAATGTGTTTCCTGAAAGGAAGGATCTTTTCAAAAGCCTGGCATCAAATCAAAATCCGAAAGCGCTGTTCATCTCCTGTTCAGATAGCCGTCTGGTGCCTGAACTGGTGACGCAGCAGGAGCCAGGAGAGCTGTTCGTTATCCGCAATGCGGGCAACATCGTTCCCTCATTTGGCCCGGAGCCAGGTGGTGTCTCCGCCACTATCGAATATGCGGTGGTCGCGCTGGGCGTCTCCGACATCATCATCTGTGGTCACTCTAACTGTGGTGCCATGAACGCCATCGCCTCCTGCGCCTGCATGGATACCATGCCTGCGGTTGAGCACTGGCTGCGCTATGCCGATGCGGCAAAAGCGGTGGTTGAGCAGCGTGAGTATGACTCACCAGAGAAGAAGCTGAACGAGATGGTCAAAGAGAACGTCATCGCCCAGTTGAACAACATGAAAACCCATCCTTCCGTCTCCGTCGCGCTGCGTAACGGTAAGCTGCGTCTGCACGGCTGGGTTTACGATATCGAAAGCGGCACCATTATGGCGCTGACCCAGGGTGGCAAACAGTTCATCACCCTGTCTGAGAATCCTGATACCTGCTTTGAGTAATCTTTTTCGCCCGCTGTGCTCTGCAGCGGGTTTTCCTGCTATTTATTCTGCATAGCAGCGTAAAACCGCCTCTGTTATTCTGCATTTCCCCTCTGGCTTATCTATGCTTGCTTAAACCTTCCTGATACAAGCGAGTTGATGATGCGTAAAACTTCCGTTGCTGCTCTTCTGGCGGTCTCTGCCGTGCTGCTCAGTGGTTGTACTTCTCATGTTGCTGATAAGCAGCAATATTCAGGTTTTTTAAGCGATTACAGCCAGTTGCAACCGACGTCGTCAGCCAGTGGTGAACCGACTCTGCGCTGGATATCACCCGACTATCAAAGCAGCCATTATAAAGATGTGCTTTATACATCGCTGATCTACTACCCGGCGGCGCACCCCACGCCACGCGTCACTCAGCAAACGCTGGATCAGGTGCTCAGTTACACCGAGATCCAGCTAAAAGGCGCGATAGCCACCCGCCTGCCGCTGGTGAATCAGGCTACGCCGCATACCCTGAAGGTAAGGGCCGCCATTACCGCCGTGTCAGCAGAAAATCAGGGCGTGCAGTTTTATGAAGTGGTACCGGTTGCCGCGGTCGTTGCCAGCACCATGGCGGCGTCAGGGCATCGTACTCAGAACAGCGAACTGTTTCTGGAGATAGAAGCCAGCGATGCGGTGACGGGCAAACCGATGATCCGGGTGGTTCGCAAAGCCTTTGGCAAAACGGTCAGTAACAGCAATACGCCGATCACCTTTGACGAGCTGAAGCCTGGTATCGATACGATGGTGCGTGACACGGTAAGTTTTAACGCGCCCTGACTCTGACGGGCGACAGCAGAGCGCTGTCGCCCTGATTAATCTTTTGTAAATCCTCAACATCATTGCAGAGGGGCTGACTACGCTTAAGGGCATTCTATCCCGTCAGGAGATCGTTATGGCCCGTTTCTCAACTGCCTTGTTGCTAAGTGGCTCCCTGTTCTGTACCGCCCCCCTGTTTGCCGCCGACGTAAAGGTCGAGGTATTACAGGATAAGTTACAACATCCATGGTCCGTCGCCTTCCTGCCCGACAACAAAACGCTGCTGATTACCGAACGTAGCGGACAACTGCGCAGCTGGAGCCCGGAGAGCGGCCTGTCGCAGCCGATCCAGGGCGTGCCAAAGGTCTGGGCAGAACGGCAGAGTGGCCTGCTGGACGTGGTGCTGGCACCCGATTTTGCCACCAGTCGTCGCGTCTGGCTTAGCTATACCGAAGCGAACAGCAGTGGTAAAGCGGGCGCGGTGGTAGGCGTTGGCACGCTGAGCAAGGATAACCGGCAACTCAGCGATTTCCGCGAGGTGATTCGGCAGACGCCGATGCTCTCCAGCGGCAACAACATCGGTACCCGGCTGGCGTTTGATACCCAGGGCTATCTCTGGATCGCCTTCGGCGATAATTTTGCCAGCAGCGCTGCGCAGGATCTCGATAAGCTGCAGGGCAAACTGTTACGGCTCAACGCCGATGGCAGCGTGCCGGACGATAACCCGTTTGCGAAACAGCGCGGCGCACGGCCAGAGATCTGGGCCTATGGTTTGCGTAATCCGCAGGGGCTGGCGCTTAACCCCTGGACCGGCAAGATATGGGAAAATGAACATGGCCCGCGCGGCGGCGATGAAGTGAATATCATGGAGCGGGGCAAGAATTACGGCTGGCCGCTGGCAACCTACGGCATCGACTATAGCGGTGACAAAGTGCCGGAGTCACAAGGCACACAGGTTGCGGGTACCGAACCGCCGCTTTATCACTGGAAGGATTCTCCGGCCATCAGCGGCATGGCGTTCTACAATAGCGCCCGTTTTCCGCAGTGGAAAAACTCGCTGTTTATCGGCGCTCTGAAAGAGAAAAACCTGATTCGTCTGAGTATCAACGGCGAGAAAGTGGTGGAAGAGCAGCGTCTGCTGGACGATCAGAAGGCGCGCATTCGCGATGTGCGTCAGGGGCCGGATGGCTGGCTCTATGTGCTGACCGATGAGGCCAATGGCAAGCTGCTGAAAGTGGGATTAGCGCAGGACGCTGGTGCGTCCCGCGGCTAAGAGCCTGTCCCCGGGCTATTTTATTGGTCAGTCTGGGCCTGGGCAGTGCTCACACAGGCTGCTTTAGCAACCTGAACGCCCGTCAGGGCGGCCCTGAAGGGGCGAGCGCAGCGAGTAATCCTCACGGACTACGTGTACTACGGATTGTTCCGCGCTGTCCGTGTCCAGGCTGCCAGCAACAGTTACGCCTGATGGACCAGGCTCTGAGTCAGCGCGCCCAGTGATAAACCTGCCAGCCGCGGTTTAACGCTTCCTGGTGTAACTGTTCGTCAGGGTTGATGACATGGGCATGATCGGCCTGTTCCAGTAGCGGCAGGTCGTTCATCGAATCGCTGTAGGCCCAGGTGCGGTCAAAGGCCTCGTCCTGCTGCAGCGCTTTCCAGTCACCCAGTCGCGTGACTTTGCCCTCTTTATAGGTCATGGTGCCGTAAGTGTTGCCGCTGTAGCGCTCGTCCACGATTTCAACGCCAATCGCCAGCGCGCCGCAGGCACCCAGCTTTTCTGCAATCGGCACCACCAGATGCTCGCCGCTGGCGGAGATGATCATGACCTTGTCGCCACGCGCCCGGTGCCACTCAATCCGCTCGCGGGCTGCAGGATAAACGCGTGGCATGATGTCGCGGTGAATGAAGCGGCGCACCCAGCCTTCAACGGTAAGCGTGGCCATGCCCGCCAGGGGGGAGAGTGTTTTATTCATATACTCTTCAATCGACAGCGTACCGGCATAGTACTGGCTCATTAATGCCTGTTCCTGATCAATCAGTTCACTGGGAGCGAATCCCTGTGATACCAGCCAGCGCAGCCACAGGCTGGTGCTGTCTTCACAAATGAGTGTTTCATCCAGATCAAAAAGGGCTAAGTCCATGGTCGGTCTCCTCGGCTGACTGGCGTTCAGGTTAACTGATATTTGTGACGGGCTTAACTCTTCTGCGAAAAATCGGAATTTCACGCAGTTTTGATAGCGACAGAATCGGGGAAAAGCGGCACGCGCGCGGCACTTATGCCAGGGTTACTCTACTAAACTCTAAAAAACTTTACGATTCGACGGTTTTTTTCGCTGCCGTCAAGGGTTAGCGTTTGAGTGAGAATTTTCTGCCCCTGGAATTTCGATTTAACAAGGACAATCCGGCCAAGCCCATGACAAACACTCGCTTCACATCTCGCCTGCGGCACCTTGCTGCCACTTCATTACTGATTCTTGCCCCCGTCAGCGTTTTTGCTGAGCAGGCTCCCGCCGCGCCAGGCATTGATGCTAAAGCGTGGATTCTGATCGACTACGCCAGCGGTAAGGTGTTAACCGAATCCAGTGCCGATCAGCGCCTCGACCCCGCCAGTCTGACTAAAATGATGACCAGCTATGTTGTGGGTCAGGCGATTAAAGCGGGCAAAATCAAGCCGGATGACCTGGTTACCGTCGGACAGGATGCCTGGGCCACCGGCAACCCTAAGCTGCGCGGCTCGTCGCTGATGTTCCTCAAGCCGGGCGATCGTATTCCGGTGCATGAGCTGAATAAGGGAATCGTGATCCAGTCCGGCAATGATGCCTGTATTGCGCTGGCGGATTATGTGGCGGGCAGTCAGGATTCGTTTATCGGCCTGATGAACAACTACGTGAAGGCGCTGGGACTGCAGAATACCCACTTTATGACGGTACACGGTCTGGATGCAGAAGGGCAGTACAGTACCGCGCGTGACATGGCGCTGATTGCTCAGGCGCTGATCCGCGATGTGCCCGAAGAGTACGCGCTGAATAAAGAGAAAGAGTTCACCTTCAATAATATTCGCCAGATCAACCGCAACCGCCTGTTGTGGAGCACCAATCTCAAGGTTGATGGCGTCAAAACCGGCCACACCTCAGGCGCGGGGAATAACCTGGTCGCTTCAGCAACCGAAGGGGATATGCGTCTGATCTCGGTGGTGCTGGGCACCGCCAGCGATGCGATTCGTTTCCGCGAAAGTGAAAAGCTGCTGACATGGGGCTTCCGTTTCTTTGAAACGGTCACGCCGATTAAAGCGGATGCACCGTTTGCGCAGCAGCGGGTCTGGTTCGGTGATCGCAGCCAGGTCAATCTGGGCGTGGCGAAAGATGCTGCGCTGACCATCCCTAAAGGGCAGATGAAGAATCTGAAGGCGAGTTTCAGACTCACTACGCCGCAGCTGGAAGCTCCGCTGAAGAAGAATCAGGTGGTCGGCACCATTGATTTCCAGCTGGACGGGAAAACCATTGAGCAGCGGCCGCTGGTGGTGATGCAGGATGTGCCGGAAGGCGGGTTCTTCAGCCGGATGATTGATTTCGTGATGATGAAATTCAATGGCTGGTTCGGGAAGTGGTTTTCATAAGTAAGCAGGGACGCAGGCTCGTACTGCGTTGAGCCCGAGCCTGCACAGGGAACAGGGTCAGATCGGAAAGACGCAAAATCCGTCATCCA
>NZ_BCZA01000002.1 GCF_001598475.1 Pantoea agglomerans NBRC 102470 | reverse complement strand
ACGCTCGGCCCACGCCATCCCTGGCGTGTGACGCTTTCCTCTTCTGACCGTGTTCCCTGCGCGTTGAGCTGATTTATTGCTGTTGGATTCACCCTAATTCAGACTGATAAGCAGTCAGCTTAAAAATCGCTGCGGAATGGTCTTCTGTCAGACGGCGACAAAAACTAAAGCGATAGGAGCATACGCCTGTAGCAAAGCGTTGGCTCGTTTACGGGCGCACCTCAGGGATGAGGTGCGTAATCGCCCGCGCTGAGCCCGCCAGGTATAGAGGTCCTGCGTCTTTGCGGAAGGCGTATGCTCCCTGAACCCTGCACGTTACTGCCAGACTTCGGCACAGCAGTAACCAGCATAAAGAAGCCGCAGCGCGTGAGCTATTTCCGCAGCTTCTGTTCCAGCTCAAGCAGCTGCTCCGGCGTCACTGCCGGGTAACTCTGCGCATCTTCAGGGACATCGCGTACGGCGGGGATCGGCACCAATGGGCCCAGGAAGCGGGGTTCGCGCTTAAGCAGGAAGAGATCCACCAGCGCGCCCAGCCGGGCACCTACCTCACGGAAGCGCACGCTAAGCATGTTCTTCGGTGAGGGCACCGCATAACACTGCGCCTGAATACCCAGCTGTAAGGCGATAAACAGCGCACGCTCGCAATGGAAACGCTGCGTGATAATAATGAAGTCGTTGGTATCAAACACTTTGCGAGTGCGCACAATCGAATCCAGTGTGCGGAAACCGGCATAGTCCAGCACGATATCAGCCGGATCGACACCGGCTTTGATGAGATCGCGGCGCATCGTCATCGGCTCGTTATAGCTTTGCAGCGCGTTATCACCGCTTAACAGCAGATAATTGACCTTGCCGCTGTTGTAGGCATTCAGCGCGCCCTGCATACGATAGAGGTAATACTGATTGATGACGCCGGTGCGATAATATTTCGCCGTACCCAGTACCACACCGACCTGACGATGTGGCAAAGAGGCGACATTTTCGTAGATAAAGGGCGCAGTTTTCCAGCTGATCCAGCGATCAAGGCCGAGCGCCGTTGCCATCATCAGTAAGATGATGAAAAGCAGACCAATGAAAACGCGTTTCAGCATGCGCCTGGAGACTCGATGTCAGAATAGTGAGATGGGACAAGGCTACTTGAGCTGTCACTGTGAAGCAAGTTACTGCCGGCTGGCTGTGCTCTTTTTGAACACTGCCGGATCGGATGCAATCCGGCAGTCTGAAGATTAAATCGAGGTACGACGATAATGACGGTACTGCGGTAGCCAGAAGTTGTTGGCGATAGCCTGTGACAACACATCTTCAGAGGTCACCACGGCGACACCCGCCAGCTGAGCAGCTTTACCCACTTCCATCGCAATGATTTTCGATACACCCTGGATATCTTTAATCTCAGGCAGCACAGGGCCTTCACCTTCATTCACCAGCGGAGAGCAGTCAGCAAGCGCGCGGCTGGCGGTCATCAGCATGGTATCGGTAACGCGGCTGGCACCCGAAGCAATCACACCCAGACCAATGCCCGGGAAGATGTAGGAGTTGTTACACTGCGCAATCGGATAGGTTTTACCGTTCCAGCTCACCGGCGAGAACGGACTGCCGGTTGCGACCAGTGCGGCACCGTCAGTCCAGGCGATGATATCGGCTGGCGTCGCTTCCACGCGTGATGTCGGGTTCGACAGTGGCATCACGATAGGGCGCTTACAGTGCTTGTGCATCTCGCGGATGATCTCTTCGGTGAACAGGCCCGGCTGGCCAGAGACACCAATCAGAATATCGGGCTGCGCATTGCGCACCACGTCCAGCAGCGAGATGGAATCATTGGTGACATCCCACTGCTGCAGGTTTTCGCTCTTCTGCACCAGCTTGCTCTGGAAATCGAGCAGGTTAGGCAGCTTGTCAGTGAGCAGACCAAAGCGATCCACCATCATTACCCGGCCACGCGCTTCCTCGTCACTCAGACCTTCGGATTTCATCTGTGCGATGATCTGTTCAGCGATACCACAACCCGCGGAACCGGCGCCCAGGAACACCACTTTCTGCTCGCACAGGCGGCTGCCGGCGGCGCGGCTGGCGGCAATCAGCGTACCCACGGTCACGGCGGCAGTGCCCTGAATATCATCATTAAAGCAGCAGACTTCATCGCGATAGCGGTTCAGCAGTGGCATGGCATTCTTCTGGGCGAAATCTTCAAACTGCAACAGCACTTTCGGCCAGCGGCGTTTAACGGCCTGAATAAAATCGTTCACGAACGCATCATACTCATCGCCAGTGATGCGCGGATGACGCCAGCCCATATAGAGCGGATCGTTCAGCAACTGCTGGTTGTTGGTACCAACATCCAGCACCACCGGCAGGGTGTAAGCCGGACTGATGCCGCCACAGGCGGTGTAGAGTGAAAGCTTACCAATCGGGATACCCATACCACCGATGCCCTGATCGCCGAGGCCCAGAATACGCTCGCCATCAGTCACCACGATCACCTTCACATTCTGCTTGGTGGCATTTTGCAGCATATCTTCGATATGGTCGCGGTTAGGGTAGGAGATGAAGACGCCGCGCGCACGACGGTAGATTTCAGAGAAGTGTTCGCAGGCTGCGCCGACGGTCGGGGTGTAGATGATGGGCATCATCTCTTCGAGATGGTTATCCAGCAGGCGGTAGAACAGCGTTTCGTTGGTGTCCTGGATGTTACGCAGGTAGACATGCTTATCGTTATTGTTTTTGAAGTCCTGGAACTGACGCCAGGCACGCTGCGCCTGCTCTTCAATCGATTCCACTGCTTCTGGCAGCAGACCGTTGAGGTTGAATTCGTTACGTTCTTCGATACTAAAGGCGCTGCCTTTGTTCAGCAGGGGAAATTCCAGCAAAATCGGGCCAGCATAAGGGATATACAGCGGGCGTTTACTTTCGTAGTCGAGTTCCATGCGGTAATGCTCCGGTTGCAGTGTTGTCTGGCGTCACGCCGGAAAGGTAGCGCCAGTTTTCTTACCCGTTATAGCTCAGACTGCAGGCCTGGCAGCGGCAGGGTAACCGCTGCAGAAACATTCACGACCGTGCTGCCATCCTGCAACCTGAATTATTCAGAGTAATTTGTAATGACGTGAATTCTGGCGCCAGATCCTATGAAATTTCCCGCAGAAGTACAGCGTTTGTTCATAAAAGCTCACAAAACTGTGGCCTCTCTGACAGCGGGTTATGCTTTGTACAGCGTCACCTGCAGCAGCTCACCGCAACCAAATGTCTCAAGCGTCGCCTGTGTGGCGGCGAACTGGCTTAGCGTGGCATTTTCCACTTCGGCTAATACCGCTTTTTTTATCTGACGAACATCGCCACCCTGCATGTTGAGCAGGACCAGCGCCGCCTGAAGGGGCGGGAAACTCGGGTTAAAGGCGGCATTTTCCGCATAGCGCCCGGTGACAATCGCGCCGGTTGCGGTCAGCAGCGCAACACCGGCGTGTGACTGGCTGTAAGGCGCGTGGCTGGCATTGGCAGCGACAACCGCGGCCTGCACCAGTTCATCGCCTTCGGCTACATAACCGTGATCCACGCTGTCCATCAGGAAGGTCGTGATGTCCAGATCGCGCGGTCCAAAGGCATCCGGCAGATAATCGGCCAGGGTGCTGACCGCGCGTTGTGGCAGGCTGATGCGAATGTTCGTGCCGCTGTTCAGCTCGTTCATAAACTGACGGCAGTGACCGCACGGCGTGTAGTTAACGGTGATCGTCTCAAGCTGGCTTTCGCCACGCAGCCACGCATGGGTAATGGCGCTCTGCTCGGCGTGAACCGTCTGCTGCAACGGCGTACCGATAAATTCCATGTTGGCCCCGAAGTACCAGTTGCCGCTGACGCCACGGGCGATAGCCCCGACGTTAAAATGCGACACGGTAGCAACGGCACAGGCCGCCGCCAGGGGCAGCAGCGCCAGCGCCAGAGCATCGGCATCCATCTGTGTCTGTTGCTGCAGTGAGGCGACCTGGTCGGCGCTCAGCACCGCCTGAAAGCCAGGATCGTCCAGCAGCGGAGCGAGTGCGGTTTGCAGCGTTGACGGCAATGCCTCAAAGGCAGAGAGGAAACGGGATTGCATGTGAGCCTCATTAGATTCAGCAGGGCGATGTGCCAGTCACCGGTTTATATGTGATCCACATCGCTCTGACAATGTAACCTGTGTTGCATGTTTCAACTTTGCGAGATCTCTCGCAAACTTTCAGCCAAACCAGTGCAGCAGCAGCGGAAAAATAAACGGCGCCAGCAGAGAGGTGATGATGCCGCAGATCACCAGCGCCAGTGAGCTGAATGCCCCTTCCTGATAGTCGAGTTCAGCGGCGCGCGCTGTGCCGAGGGCGTGCGACGCGTTACCTATCGCCAGTCCGCGCGCTGCTTTAGATTTCACGCCAAGCAGATTCAGCACGGTATGTCCGAACACCGCCCCCAGTACCCCGGCAATCAGCACGCAGATGGCGCTGATGGCGGGAATACCGTGCAGCGAACCGGAGACGGCCATCGCAATGGGCGTGGTAACGGATTTAGGAACAATGGTAGCGGCGATTTCAGGCGTGGCACCCATCCACAGAGCAATAGCGGTGCCAGAGGTCATGGCGGTCACACTGCCGATAAAGCAGACGCCAATAATCGATTTCCAGCGGGCTCGGATCTGGTGCATCTGCTCATACAGCGGCAGTGCCAGCGCGACAACAGCCGGTTGCAGCAGCTGATTAAGAATCTGACTGCCCGCGAAATAGCGCGAATAGGGCAGCTGCAACAGCAGCAGAATCGGGATAATAATCGCCATCGCCACCAGCAGCGGATTGAGCAGCGAGATTTTCAGCCGTATCGCCAGTTTGCGTGCCAGAAAAAATGCCGCCAGCGTCAGTGGCAGTGACCACCATATTTCACTCATCGCCTGACTCCCCGGCCGGGCGGCGACTATGAAGCTGGTGGGCGCTTACGCCGACAATAGAGAGAACCAGGAAGGTGCTGACGACGCAGGAGATCACGATAGGGCCAAACTGCGCGGTCAGAATATCGGTGTAGCTCATTACCCCGACGCTGATTGGCACAAACAGCAGCGCCATATAGCGAATCAGCAGATGGCAGCCCGGTTTAACCCAGCTGACCGGCAGGATCTGCGAGGCGAGCAGGGCAAACAGAATTAACATCCCAAGGATGCTGCCAGGCAGTTTGATAGGCAGCAGCGAGGCGATGCCGATGCCGGCGTATAAGCAGAGATAAATGATGATAAAGGCGCGAAGATAGCGCCCGCAGACAGACAGCACGGTGAGCATGGCAGGCTCCTGTTTTCACTGAGCTTCATCATACGCATTAACCGCTTAGCGTGCTAGCGATCACATTTATGCAGCGGTATGGCCGTAGCAGATACAGATTTTCAGGGGCGGGAGTGGAATGGAAGCGGTGCACATTCAGAGCGAGGAGAGATAACCCTTCGCGCCCGTGATGAGGCACGAAGGGTTTGAGAACGGCACTGCGCTAAGCGGTTAAAGCCGCAGAATGCAGAGTGTTACTTAACGGGCATTCCCGGCACAGCACCGCTGTCGACGGACAGCACAAACAGGTCTTTGCCGCCAGGACCCGCTGACAGCACCATGCCTTCAGAGATCCCAAAACGCATTTTACGCGGCGCGAGGTTGGCCACGATAATGGTCATTTTACCGACCAGCACAGAGGGATCGGGATAGGCGGCGCGGATACCCGAGAAGATCTGACGCTTTTCACCGCCCAGGTCGAGCTGCAGGCGCAGCAGCTTGTCCGAACCCTCAACCAGTTCCGCCTGCTCAATCAGCGCCACGCGCATATCAACTTTGGCGAAATCGTCGATGGTGATGGTGTCACCTACCGGCGAATCTGCCAGCGGGCCGCTTGCGGCCGGTGCACTGGCGGCAGCGGCATCCTTTTTCGAGGCCTCAATCAGTCCTTCAACCTTTGCCATCTCAATGCGGCTGTAGAGCGCTTTGAATGGCGCAACCTGGTGGTCCAGCAGCGGTTGCGCGATAGCATCCCAGCTCAGTTCGCAGTTCAGGAAGCCTTCTGCGCGGGCGCTCAGTGACGGCAGAACCGGCTTCAGCCAGGTCATCAGAATGCGGAACAGGTTAATGCCCATTGAGCAGATCGCCTGCAGATCGGCATCACGGCCTTCCTGCTTCGCCACCACCCACGGAGCCTGCTCATCGACATAGCGGTTCGCCAGGTCGGCCAGCGCCATGATCTCACGAATAGCCCGGCTGTATTCACGACCGGCCCAGGCTTCACCAATCTTCTCTGACGCGTCCACAAAGGTCTGATAGAGCGCCGGATCGGCCAGCTCCGCCGCCAGTTTGCCGTCAAAGCGTTTAGTGATAAAGCCCGCGTTACGTGACGCCAGGTTAACCACCTTGTTGACGATGTCGGCGTTCACGCGCTGGACGAAATCTTCCAGATTCAGGTCGATATCGTCGATACGTGAAGAGAGTTTCGCCGCGTAGTAGTAACGCAGGCTGTCCGCATCCAGATGCTGCAGCCAGGTGCTGGCTTTAATAAAGGTGCCGCGCGACTTCGACATCTTGGCACCGTTGACGGTGACATAGCCGTGCACAAACAGATTGTTCGGCTTGCGGAAGTTGCTGCCTTCCAGCATCGCTGGCCAGAACAGGCTGTGGAAGTAGACGATATCTTTACCGATGAAGTGATAGAGCTCGGTAGTGGAGTCTTTACGCCAGAATTCGTCGAAGTCGATGTCGCCGCGCTTGTCGCACAGGTTCTTGAACGAGCCCATGTAGCCGATAGGCGCATCCAGCCAGACATAAAAATATTTGCCTGGCGCGTCCGGAATTTCAAAGCCGAAGTAAGGCGCGTCGCGGGAGATATCCCACTGCTGCAGGCCCGATTCGAACCACTCCTGCATTTTGTTCGCCACCTGATCCTGCAGCGCACCCGAGCGGGTCCAGGCCTGCAGCATGGCGCTGAAGGATGGCAGATCAAAGAAGAAGTGTTCAGAGTCGCGCAGAACCGGCGTCGCGCCAGAGACCACCGATTTTGGCTCGATCAGCTCGGTCGGGCTGTAGGTCGCGCCACACACTTCGCAGTTATCGCCATACTGATCGGCAGATTTACATTTCGGGCAGGTGCCTTTTACAAAACGGTCCGGCAGGAACATCCCTTTTTCCGGATCGTAAAGCTGGGAGATGGTGCGGTTCTTAATAAAACCGTTCTCTTTCAGACGGCCATAAATCAGCGCAGAAAGCTCACGGTTTTCGTCGCCGTGGGTCGAGTGATAGTTGTCATAGCTGACGTTGAAACCGGCAAAGTCGGCTTCATGCTCGCTTTTCATTTCTGCAATCATCTGCTCCGGTGCAATCCCTAACTGCTGAGCTTTCAGCATGATAGGCGTGCCGTGCGCATCATCGGCGCAGATGAAATAAACCTGATTGCCACGCATTCGCTGATAACGCACCCAAATGTCGGCCTGGATATGCTCGAGCATGTGGCCGAGATGGATTGATCCGTTCGCGTAAGGCAGTGCGCACGTTACCAGAATTTTTTTAGCGACTTGAGTCATAGTTTGCGTAGCTTTCTGTTGATTGAAAAAACGGGCTTAGATGGTAACTGAAGGCTTCTCCTGCGTAAACACAAGGGATTCACCCCCTGCGGTCACCGCAGATCCACGGGCATCTGATATCATTGACAATACATCGCTGAAACACAGCGTAAGCACAGCAGAAATAAGGAGTAGGGGATGACAGCACAATCCCGGGAACCGCAGACGCCAGAAGGCCTGCGCGCCATCGTGGCTGGCGTATTGAGAAGCTTTGAGCATCCGACCCTTAAGCAGAATCTCACCGCCCTTAAGGCGTTACATCACGTGGCGCAGCTTGACGGTACGCTGCATGTGGAGCTGCTGATGCCGTTTGCCTGGGCCAGCGGGTTCGACGTCCTGAAAGAGCAGGTCAGCGCCGAACTGCTGCGTCAGACCGGCGCGGGTGCCATCGACTGGCGACTCAGCCATGACATTGCCACCCTGAAACGGGTGAAAAACCAGCCGGGCGTTAACGGCGTGAAAAATATTATTGCGGTCAGCTCTGGCAAAGGCGGCGTGGGTAAATCCAGCACCGCCGTGAACATGGCGCTGGCGCTGGCAGCAGAGGGGGCGCGGGTCGGCATTCTTGACGCCGACATTTATGGCCCGTCAGTGCCGAACATGCTTGGCACCCAGGATCAGCGGCCTACCTCGCCGGATGGCACCCACATGGCACCGATCATGGCGCACGGGCTGGCAACCAACTCTATTGGTTATCTGGTAACGGACGACAATGCGATGGTGTGGCGCGGGCCGATGGCCAGCAAAGCGCTGATGCAGCTGCTGAACGAGACGCTGTGGCCTGAGCTGGATTATCTGGTGCTGGATATGCCACCCGGTACCGGCGATATTCAGCTGACGCTGGCGCAGAACGTACCGGTCACCGGCGCGCTGGTGGTGACTACGCCGCAGGATATCGCCCTGATTGATGCCCGCAAAGGGCTGGTGATGTTTGAAAAGGTTAATGTGCCGGTACTTGGCGTGGTGGAAAACATGAGCCTGCATATCTGCAGTCAGTGTGGCTTCCATGAGCCGATTTTCGGCACCGGCGGCGCACAGAAACTGGTAGAGGATTACCAGACGCAGCTGCTGGCTCAGCTGCCGCTGCACATTGACCTGCGCGAAGATCTCGATGAAGGACAGCCGACGGTTATTCGCCGGCCCGATAGCGAGTTTACCGCGCTTTATCGCCAGCTGGCCGGACGCGTTGCTGCCCAGCTTTACTGGCAGGGCGAAGTCATCCCCGGCGACATCGCCTTCCGCGCGCTCTAAGCACGACCCGACCCGCTGGCATATTGCGAGGCCAGCGGGTAGTGCATTAGCACGTAGCCGCCATGTTCGCCTTCGCCTTGTGAAATCATCTTCCAGCCATGTTTCAGGTAAAAGGCCTGCGCCGCTTTATTCTTCTGCAGGCACTTTAGCGCACCGGTTGAGGTAAAGCGCGCCTCTGCCGCCTTAAGCAAAGCGCTGCCCACGCCGCGCCCCTGCCAGTCAGGATCGACATAGAGGCTGTGCAGGAAGTTATCGTTCTCCAGCAGGCCGGCAAATCCGACCCGCTGTCCATCAGCTTCCGCGACCAGCACGGTTTCACCCAGGATTACCCCATCAAAATCTTCCAGCTGCCACTCGCTGCCGTCCAGCCAGCGCCAGTTATGCCGACGCGCCGCCAGAAACAGCGTACGCAGAAAAGGACGATCGGCTTCAGTAAACGGACGAATCTCCACAAGTCAGCTCCCTTTTAATCCGGTCTTACAAAACTAGCAGCGATTCGCGGAGAGGGGCGGAAAAGATAAAGCGGGTTAAATGTCACGTAAATCGCTGTACACTGCCTGCCGGGCCAGAGAGCATCAGGCTCTTAGCGTTTGATAGCTTTCGTTAATCAAATTGATAACGACTGCATATTAGATGTTGGCCCGGAAATTATGTAACCTGCATCACATATTTTAACGGAGGCCACCAGATGTCTATTATCAATACCAAAATCAAGCCGTTCAAAAACGCAGCATTCAAAAACGGCGAATTCATCGACGTAACCGAGAAAGACGTTGAAGGTAAATGGAGTGTGTTCTTCTTCTATCCAGCTGACTTCACCTTCGTCTGCCCGACCGAGCTGGGCGACGTGGCTGATCACTACGAAGAGTTCCAGAAACTGGGCGTAGATATCTACTCCGTTTCTACCGATACCCACTTTACCCACAAAGCCTGGCACGGTTCTTCTGACACCATCGCGAAAATCCAGTACACGATGATCGGTGATCCGACTGGCGCGCTGACCCGTAACTTCGAAATTATGCGCGAAGACGAAGGTCTGGCTGACCGTGGTACCTTTATCGTTGACCCGGAAGGCGTTATCCAGGCAATCGAAATCACTGCTGAAGGCATTGGCCGTGACGCCTCTGACCTGCTGCGCAAAGTGAAAGCGGCTCAGTACGTGGCTTCTCACCCAGGTGAAGTGTGCCCGGCTAAATGGAAAGAAGGTGATGCAACACTGGCTCCGTCTCTGGACCTGGTTGGCAAAATCTAATTCCGCTTCGGCCTTTCGACCATTCTCCAATCGGGTGCTGCGGCACCCGATTTTTTGACCAGGATATCACTATGCTCGACACAAATCTGAAAACCCAGCTCAAGGCTTACCTTGAGAAATTAACCAAACCTGTTGAGTTGATTGCCACGCTGGACGAAGGTGCAAAATCAACCGAGATCCGTGAACTGTTGGTTGATATCGCCGGTTTGTCTGACAAAGTCAGCTTCCGCGAAGAGAACGATCGTCAGGTGCGTAAGCCCTCATTTCTGATCACCAACCCAGGTTCGAACAGCGGCCCGCGTTTTGCCGGTTCACCTCTGGGTCACGAATTTACCTCACTGGTGCTGGCACTGTTACAGACCGGTGGGCATCCGTCGAAAGAAGCACAAAGCCTGCTGGATCAGATTGCCGCGCTGGACAGCGACTTCCATTTCGAAACCTACTATTCACTCTCATGCCATAACTGCCCTGACGTCGTACAGGCGCTGAACCTGATGGCGGTGATTAACCCGCGCATCAGCCACACCGCTATCGACGGTGGCTTGTTCCAGAACGAGATTCAGGAACGTAACGTGATGGGCGTGCCAGCGGTTTACCTCAATGGTAAAGAGTTTGGTCAGGGTCGCATGAGCCTGGCGGAAATCGTCAGCAAAGTGGATACCAATGCCGACAAACGTGCAGCGGAAGAGCTGAACAAGCGTGACGCCTATGAAGTCCTGATTATCGGCAGCGGCCCGGCGGGCGCAGCGGCAGCCATCTACTCAGCACGTAAAGGTATCCGTACCGGCCTGCTGGGTGAGCGTTTTGGCGGCCAGGTGCTGGACACGGTCGATATCGAAAACTATATCTCCGTACCGAAAACCGAAGGGGCAAAACTGGCCGGTTCACTGCGCGCACACGTGGATGATTACAACGTAGACGTCATTGAAAGCCAGAGCGCCATCAAACTGATCCCGGCAGCGAAAGAGGGCGGAATGCACGCCATCGAAACCGCCTCCGGCGCAGTATTGAAATCACGCAGCATCATCCTGGCGACCGGCGCACGCTGGCGTAACATGGGCGTGCCGGGTGAAGAAGAGTATCGCACCAAAGGCGTGACCTACTGCCCACACTGCGATGGCCCGCTGTTTAAAGGCAAACGCACGGCGGTGATCGGCGGCGGTAACTCCGGCGTGGAAGCGGCCATCGATCTGGCCGGTATCGTTGAACACGTTACGCTGCTGGAGTTTGCTGGTGAGATGCGCGCCGATCAGGTGCTGCAGGATAAGCTGCGCAGCCTGAAGAACGTGGATGTGATCCTGAACGCCCAGACCACCGAAGTGAAAGGCGACGGTACCAAAGTCACCGGCCTGCACTATATCGATCGCACGACGCAGACCACTCATGAGCTGCCGCTCTCCGGTATCTTCGTTCAGATTGGTCTGTTGCCAAACACCCCATGGCTGGAAGGTGCGGTTGAGCGCAACAAAATGGGTGAGATCATCATCGATGGTAAATGCGAAACCAGCCTGAAAGGCGTGTTCGCCGCGGGCGACTGCACCACCGTACCGTACAAGCAGATCATCATCGCCAGCGGCGAAGGTGCTAAAGCCTCACTGAGTGCTTTTGACTATCTGATTCGTACCAAATCGGCAGAGTAACATTTAGTTAGCCATACAATAGCCCTTCAGCACGTGTGCTGAGGGGCTTTTTTGTTAATAGCCCGCCAGCGTCATCAGCATCATCCAGATTGGCGTTGTAACCGCCGCAAACACGGTAGAATAGAGCATGCTCGCCGCCGCCGGGCCGGTAATGACATTGAACTTCTGCGACATCAGATAGACGTTAACCCCGACTGCCATCGATCCCAGCAGCACCACCACTTTACTCTCCAGCGGCGGCAGATCGGTCAGCCACGCGATAGCCCATACCGTCATCGGTTGCAGCACCAGCTTCAGCAGGCAGATGGTATAGCTCTCTTTTAAGCCATCCCGCACCCGATAGTGTGCCAGGCTCATGCCCAGCGTCACCAGCGACAGAGGTGCAGCCAGTGAGGCCAGCATCTTTAGCGGTTCAGCGGCCAGCAGCGGCAAGGGACGTTGCAGAAAGCTCCAGGCTGTACCGCTGAGAATACCGATGATCAGCGGATTCTTCAGCACGCCGAGCAGGGTGCGCCAGAGTCCTTCCAGCGAGAAGCTGCCCTGTTTTGCCCACTCGACCGAAACGGTCAGTAAGGTCCAGAGGATCAGGCTGTTAAAAACCAGCACCAGCGCCACCGGGGGCAGGGCTTCTGGCCCCAGCAGTACCGTGGCCACCGGGATCCCCAGCATCACGTTATTGGAAAAGATGCCGCCCAGCGCAAAAACCGACGCCGCTACGCCATCCAGATTAAACAGCCTTGTTGCCAGCAGTCGCCCCACGATAAACACCAGCAGGCAACTGCCGAAAAAGGCCAGCAACAGGCGCGCATCCACCGGCGGACTTTGCGAGAAGGTGCTCATTACCCGAAACAGCATGCAGGGCAGAGCAACGTTAAACACAAAGCGGTTCATCCCTTCGCTGATGCTGGCGGGCCATTTCCCGAGGCGCGTCAGGCAGTACCCCAGCAGGATCAGGATAAACAGCGGGGCTGACAGGTAAATTTGATGGCTTAAGCTTTCAAACAGCAGTGGCATAGAGAGAGTCTGGTCAGACGATGATTAGTTACCAGACTAACAAATTGCTAACTAACTGTTAACCTGAACTGTGTCCGGAATGACCGTTGCCGGGACGCTAACCTAACCAGCGGCGCGCCTGCCGATCGCTGATGTCGCGATAATAGACCCGGTGAATAATTTCGCCACAGCCTGTGCAACGGGCGGAGATATAGGTGGAGAGGTACTGTCTGCCATTGGGTGCCACGGCACCCCTGCGTTCAATATTAATATCCTGCCATCGATGGCGGTGTGGAATAAGCGCTAAAAATCGCATCATACATCCTGA
Organism: Pantoea agglomerans NBRC 102470; assembly: GCF_001598475.1. Classification (GTDB taxonomy): domain Bacteria; phylum Pseudomonadota; class Gammaproteobacteria; order Enterobacterales; family Enterobacteriaceae; genus Pantoea; species Pantoea agglomerans. The sequence continues at coordinate 556,680 of NZ_BCZA01000002.1, read as the reverse complement.
ATAGTATGAAGTTCCGCTTCAGGAGTTTTCTAACCCCATGAAATAAAGTGTTTTTTACGATGATGCTGCAAGCAGGTTAATTATTATGGGGTAACCAGAGTCACTGCGGGAAATATTACCCATCCGGGTAATAAGCGGGACTACCTATAAAGAGGTATCTCGTTAACCCGCAGCATTAAGCCTTTTTTTGCACCCTCAGGCGTTGATCGGGATCATGTGAATTGTTTCAGCTCTGATTATTTCCCAGGCGGGAGTCGCTTGCTTTCGCTGCGCGGCTTGCCTATGCTGCAAGCCGTAAGATGACTCGGGGTGCCGCTTTCCACACGGAAAGGGCTGAGAAAAACCCGCTGACCTGAACTGGATAATGCCAGCGTAGGGAAGTCTGATGCCTGACCGCATTCGCCTTCTTGTTCGCCGGTTGGGAGCTACCATGACACATCAATCTCAACACCTTTCTGCCGCGCACTTCGCGCCCATTCTGCACGCTTTCCGGCGCCAGTCACCGCTGGTGCACTGTATGACCAATGACGTGGTCCAGAACTTCACCGCCAACGTGTTGCTGGCACTCCATGCCTCACCGGCGATGGTGATCGATGCCGCTGAGGCTGCCCAGTTCAGTAGCATGGCCGATGCACTGCTGATTAACGTGGGCACCTTAACCCGCGATCGCCAGCAGGCGATGCAGGCTGCCGTCACCGCGGCTAATCAGGCGGGCACGCCCTGGACACTCGATCCGGTTGCCGTCGGCGCGCTGACGCTGCGCAGTGACTTCTGCCAGCAGTTGTTAAACCAGCAACCGGCGGTGATTCGGGGGAATGCGTCAGAGATTCTGGCGCTGGCACAACAGGCCAGCGGCGGGCGCGGTGTCGACACGCTGCATCAGGCGGATGCCGCACTCGATGCGGCCCAACAGCTCGCGGAAACCTGGAGCACGCTGGTGGTCGTCACCGGTGAAGTGGACTACGCCACCGATGGTCAGCGACTCCTTGCTGTACACGGTGGAAACCCCTCAATGACACGGGTAGTCGGGACCGGCTGCGCCCTCTCGGCAGTGGTGGCGGGTTTCAGCTCTCTGCCTGGCGATCGGCTGATGAATGTCGCGGCCGCCTGTCAGGTGATGGCGCTGGCGGGTGAAAAGGCAGCGGCGCAGGCTGCCGGCCCCGGCAGCTTTGCCACGGCGTTTATTGATGCACTCTGGACGCTGGAGGGTAATCATGAAGCGTATTAACGCTCTGACGATTGCGGGTACCGATCCCAGCGGCGGCGCAGGGATTCAGGCCGATCTCAAGACCTTCTCCGCTCTGGGAGCCTATGGCACCAGCGTCATCACCGCGCTGGTGGCACAGAACACCTGCGGCGTGCAGTCGGTTTATCGCATTACGCCTGACTTTGTTGCTGCCCAGCTCGATTCGGTGCTCAGTGATGTGCGCATCGACAGCGCAAAAATTGGCATGCTGTCAGAAACAGCTATCGTGGAGCAGGTTGCGGCCCGGCTGAGCAATGCGGCAATCCCGTTTATCGTGCTGGACACGGTCATGGTTGCGAAAAGTGGTGATGCGCTGCTCTCGCCAGACGCCGTAGCCAGTGTTCGGGAGCTGTTATTGCCGCAGGTCTCGCTGATCACGCCTAATCTGCCGGAAGCGGCGGCGTTGCTGGACTGCGCCATTGCGGCAGATGAAAAGGAAATGCGCGAGCAGGGACGGGCATTGCTGGCACTGGGCTGTCAGGCCGTGCTGATGAAGGGCGGTCACCTTGCGGCGGCAGAGAGCCCGGACTGGCTGATCACGCACTCAGCAGAGCAGCGATTCAGTACGCCGCGCGTGAATACCCGTCATACGCACGGCACCGGCTGTACGCTGTCGGCAGCCTTAGCCGCGTTGCGACCACGTCATGCTGACTGGGCAGAGACGATTGGGGAAGCCAAAAACTGGTTACAGCAGGCGTTGCTACAGGCGGATTCGCTGGAGGTCGGGAAGGGTATCGGGCCGGTTCACCATTTTCATCAGTGGTGGTAACGACGAAGGCCCGCATCGACCTGGTAATCAGGTGGTGCGGGCGGTTTCAGGTTCAGGGTGCTTCAAACCAGGCGCTGTTACGCTCGGCAATCGGGGTGATAGAGAAGATCATCTCCTGCAGATGACGACGCATTGCCGCTTCGGCTGCATCGGCGTCATGACGCTTCAGCGCCGCAAAAATCTCTTCATGCTGCTCAATCAGCTTGTCCGGTGGAGAGACTTCACTCAGCGTCAGAAACCGCACCCGGTCCATGGCCGCTTTGATGTTCTCCACCGTTTCCCAGGCCAGCTTACAGTCAATGCTTTCAGCAATCAGGCGATGAAACTCATCGTCCAGAGTGAGAAAAGCCTGGCTGTCATGCCGTTCAGCGGCCATGCGCTGTAGCTGCAGGTTATGCTCCAGTGCCATCAGAGCCGGATCATCAATCTCCAGTGCCGCACGGCGAACCACCGACACCTCGACTGCCTCCCGGATAAAGCGGCCATCCGCCACCCGCTTAGCGGAGATTTTGCGCACGAAAGTGCCACGCTGCGGCAATACCTGTACCAGTCCGGCTTCGGCCAGCTTGATGAACGCTTCACGCACCGGCTGGCGTGAAACGTTGAAGCGCGCGGACACCTCTTTTTCCGAGAGCAGCGAGCCCGGCTGAATTGCGCAGGTGACGATATCTTTGCGCAGATACCGGTAAATCTGCTGATTTACCGGTTCGCTGGTAGTAATGGTATAGGCGATCGACATGCAGCAATATCCATATTACGGCTGGCAGGGGCCAGCGCGATGGGAAAGTGTCAGTCTAATCAGCGCGCTGCATCTGCGCCAGCGCTTTGTCACCAGGCTGTTATGCCTGACTCATACACTGTTGCACCGTCGCCCGCGCGCCCTGAGTCGTCAGTTGCTGGTAATACGTCGTCAGTCGGGCCACCAGATCGGCGTTCTGCGCTAAATCTTCGCCAAAGATGTCGCGCAGACCCAATAGCGCACGGACACGCGCTTCGCCTTCTTCGCTACCGGCAACCGTCTCTGCCAGCGTGGCTTTCAGCGGATCGCGGATCTCAATCGGTTGACCCTGTTCATCGACGCCGCCGACATAGCGCATCCAGCCTGCCACGCCCAGCAGCAGCAGGTCGCAGCGGCTGCCGCGCTGCAGGTGCCAGCGCAGACTGTCGAGCATGCGTTGTGGCAATTTTTGCGATCCGTCAGTGGCGATTTGATATGTGCGATGTTTAATGGCACGGTTTTCGTAACGGGCGATAAGCGAATCGGCATAGGCGTTGAGATCCACGCCCTGGGTACGCAGCGTCGGCGCCTGTTCATCGATCATCAGTGAACGGGCGGCAGCGCGGAAATGGGAATCGGCCACGCAGTCGCTTATGTATTCATAACCTGCCAGGAAGCCGAGATAGGCCAGGAAAGAGTGGCTGCCATTGAGCATGCGCAGTTTCATCTCTTCATAGGGCAGAACGTCACTGACCAGTTCTGCGCCCGCTTTTTCCCACGCCGGACGGCCATTGACGAAGTTATCTTCAATCACCCACTGAAAAAAGGGCTCCGCTTCAACCGCAACCGGGTCATCGGAACCCAGACGCGCGCCTAGTGCCGCAAACGCCGCATCGGTCATGGCCGGAACGATACGATCCACCATGGTGGAGGGGAAGGTAATGTGTTGCTGAATATAGTCTGCCAGGGCCGGATCCTGATGCTGTGCCAGTTGTACAACAACGTTGCGGGTCACGTGACCGTTTTCCGGCATGTTGTCACAGGACATCACGCTAAAGGCGGGTAAGCCCTGATCCCGTCGGCGGCGAATTGCGGCCAGAATCAGACCGGGTAGCGAACGCGGCGAATCAGGATTCTGCAGGTCATGCACGATGTCAGGGTGATCGGGATTTAAATTGCCACTGGCTGGCTGGTGACAATAGCCTTTCTCGGTGACAGTCATGGAGACAATCGCCACCTCAGGCTGGCTCATGGCATTGATCACCGCCTCAATACCGTCACTTTTGCCGTGCAGTGCCTGAGTAATGACGCCAATCACCCGGGTATGCAATGAATCATCGGCCATCTCGGTGAGGGTATAAAGCAGATGCTGCTCTCGCAGGGCCTCAATCAACGCGCCGCTGTTGAGGTTCACTTCACAATATCCCCAGTCGCTGCCCTGTTCAGCCAGCTTATCGCTGCAGAGCGCCTGATGGGCGCGGTGAAATGCACCAAAACCGATATGTACCATGCGGGTTTTTAACTGGCTGCGGTCGTAAGCGGGGCGCTTGACTTCAGCGGGCAGGCGATCAATCTGTAACATAGTCCATCCTTATGGCAAACGGGGCGCAAAGCGCCCCGAAATCATACATCTGTTAGCGAAACAACACTCAGACCGAAACCGGTTTATCCTGGGTTTTCGGACTGCGAATCACAAATAACACCAGGAAGGCGCCCAGCGCGGCAACACAGCCCGCCAGGATAAAGGCGCTATCGAATTTACCGGTGTGATGAACAATAAACCCGGTGACGATGGGCCCGATGATGCCGGAGAGGCTACCCACCAGATGGATAAAGCCGCTGATGCTGCCGATACGGCTCTTGTGCACCACATCCTGAATAATCGCCCAGTAGATTGCGCCGGTGATATAGAGAAAGAAAATCGACACCGACATCATAATTACCGCAGGCACCACATCTTTTATCGTACCCGCCAGCGCCACACAAATTGCGGCGGCCAGCAGTGAGACCACCAGCACAATTTTGCGGGACAACAACAGCTTGCCGGTGATGTTAAAGATCTTATCGGAGATCCAGCCACCCAGCGCCAGGCCAACGAAACCGACGATCCACGGGATCATAGTGGTGATGCTCATCGATTTGATATCCAGGCCGTGCGCCTGCACCAGGTAGGCCGGGAACCAGCTCAGGAAGAAGAACAGAATGTAGTTGTAGCAGAAGAAGGCAAAAGCGGTGACCAGGATAATCGGCTGGCGCAGGTAGTAGCCAAACGGATGTGACGTTTCCGACAGATCAACTTCATCATTCGGATTCGTTGCTTTCAGGCGATCAATCAGCAGACGTTCCTCTTCGCTGACGCGCTTGCTCTTCGCCGGATTGTCAGCGGCGAAGAAGAGCCAGAATGCCATCCACACCAGACCGATGCAGCAGACAATCACGAACGCCGGACGCCAGCCATAGGCGAGCGCCAGATAACCAATGATCGGGCCAGCGACCGCACCACCTAAAGGTGATCCGGCACTCAGTAAGCCCATGGCCGTCGCGGCCTGTTTTTTCGGGAACCAGCCGTTAATCGCTTTGTTGGCCGAGGAGCAGATCGGGCCTTCAGCCATGCCGAACAGCACACGCAGGATCAGCAGTGACCAGAAGCCGGTGGCCAGTGCGGTCATGCCGCAGAAAATGGACCAGGCTCCTACCGCCACAGCCAGCACGATTTTAGGGCCATAGCGGTCAGTAGCAAGGCCGCCAAGGAAGTTAAACAGGGCATAGCCAAAGAAAAAGCTGCCGAAGATCATGCCAAACTGCTCAGCATTGATCGCCAGATCTTTTTCCACCAGCGGCACCGTCAGCGACAGGGCGACACGATCGAGGTAGTTAATCATGTAAACCAGGAACAGCAGCAAAACGAGGGTCCAGCGCAGATTCTTGAACATACAAACTCCGTGATCTGTTTTATCTTTATAGTCATGCCGGCGGGTACGCACCGGCTGAGGAGACCTGGTGTTCAGCGGATAATTAACCCATCTGAAGTATGACTTTGCAGCAGGTGCGCGGATCTTTTTCAAACAGGGTCATCGCACGCTCAATCTCCTGCAGCGGGAAGTAGTGCGTGACCAGTTTCTCTGGCTGGATTAACCCTTTTTCCATCCATTCGATCACCTGGGGGAAACGATTGCTGTTAAGACGTGAGGTAAACAGCGACAGCTCCTTGCTGGTCAGGCTCTGCTGAGTAATGCTGCACGGCTCGCCGGAGAAACCCAGCAGGCCAATGCGCGCGGCCGGTGAGGCGAGGGCAGCTGCTTCAGCCAGAATGGTGGGATGGCAGGCCGCGTCGATAATCAGCGTAGGCTGCACGCCCTCAAGCTGTGCCGCCAGCGGGATTTCGCTGTTATCGAACAGTTGATCCGCACCGCTCTGCTCTGCAAGTGCCAGCCTTTCCGGCAGGCGATCCACCACCATCACCTTTTTAACCTTATAGACGCCCTTCAGCACCTGAATCGCAGTGAGCCCCATCGGACCGGCACCGTAAATCAGCGCCACATCGTCTGGCTGCGGTTTGAGAAACGCGGTGATATTGGCGGCGATAGTGAAAGGCTCAACCAGACTGGCGAGCCGATCGGGGATGCTGTCCGGCAGGGAAAAGGCATTTTTTGCCGGAGCCAGCGCAAACTCGCTGAAGCCGCCATCACGGTGCACGCCAATCACCTGCAGTGTGGTACAAACATTGGGACGGCCCACCGAGCAGGGATAGCAGCTGCCGCAGCTCACCACCGGATCCACCGCCACGCGGTCGCCCAGCCGGGCCGGATCAACACCGTCGCCCACCGCGTCAATGACGCCGAAAAATTCGTGACCAATTACCCGTGGATATTTCGCGAACGGGTTATGCCCGTGCCAGATATGCACATCAGAGCCGCAGATACTGGCATAAGCCACTTTGACCCGGACTTCGCCCGCCGCAGGTTGTGGCAGCGGACGTTCAGCCACCACCAGTTCACCCGGCTGTTCAATAACAACGCTTTTCATCAGCTTCTCCTTACCAGTTCCACAGGGTGCCATCTTCAAGACGGGCGACCGGGAGATAGGCAGGTTCATAGGGATATTTCGACGCCAGTTTCTCGTTGAATTCAATGCCGAGACCGGGTTTGTCGCCTGGATGCATGTAGCCCTGGTCAAAGGTCCAGTTAGCATCAAACAGCTCCATCATCTGTTCGGAGAAGCCCATGTACTCCTGCACACCGAAGTTCGGCACCCAGAGGTCAAAGTGCAGTGCAGCCGCCATGCAAACAGGGGAGAGATCAGAAGGACCGTGCGAGCCGGTGCGCACCTGATAGAGCGAGGCAAAATCAGCGATACGCCGCATACCGGTAATGCCGCCCGCATGCGTAATGGTGGTGCGGATGTAGTCGATCAGCTGTTCTTCAATCAGCTGCTTACAATCCCAGATGCTGTTGAACACTTCACCCACGGCAATCGGCGTAACGGTATGCTGGCGGATCAGGCGGAAGCACTCCTGATTCTCAGCAGGCGTCGGATCTTCCATCCAGAAAAGGCGATAATCTTCCACGCTCTTGCCGAAACGCGCCGCTTCAATTGGCGTCAGGCGATGATGCATGTCATGCAGCAAGTGCTCGTCGAAACCAAACTTGTCACGGATGGCGGCGAACAGTTTCGGGGTGAAATCGAGGTATTTCTCGGTTGACCAGAGCTGCTCTTCCGGCCAGTTACCTTTGGTTGCAGGCTCATAGGCCAGACCTTTGCCTTTCGCCATGCCGTAGGTGGTTTTCATGCCCGGGACGCCGCACTGCGCGCGAATCGCTTTGAAGCCCAGCTCTTTGTGCTTCGCGTAGTCATCCATCACTTCATCAATAGAGTGGCCGGTGGTGTGGCAATAGACCATCACGCCGGTGCGTGATGCGCCACCCAGCAGCTGATACACCGGCATATTGGCGGCTTTGCCTTTGATATCCCACAGTGCCATATCGACGGCCGAGATAGCGGACATGGTGACCGGGCCACGACGCCAGTAAGCGCCCTTGTAGAAATATTGCCAGATGTCTTCGATCTGATGCGCATCGCGTCCAATCAGCTGCGGGCAGACGTGATCTTTCAGGTAGGAGGCGACCGGTAATTCACGGCCATTCAGCGTTGCGTCGCCAATGCCGGTCAGACCCTGATCGGTGGTGATCTTTACGGTGACAAAGTTTCTGCCTGCGCAGGTTACAAATACTTCTGCCTTAACAATTTTCATCCTGGTTGCCTTAAGTCAGCGTTCAATGATGAAAAAGTACGCTCTTTAATACTACCATACAAGTTAGGGTGGCAGAGTTGTGAACGGAATCACAGAGTGTTTACATTGTCTGAAAACGGCGATTAAGGCGTCATAAAGCGAGGCAGCAGGGGGAATGTTACGAACAAAATAGGCGCTATTGGCAGCAATAAAAAAGGGGCTTTCGCCCCTGATGTTGGTTCAGGCAAGCAGCGCGCACTGCGGCGGCAGGCGGCAGCTCAGCGCGCCCGCCATCACCTCAATCACGAATTCGCGCCCGGAAAGCGGCTCGCCATCAAGGTTAAAGGTCATCTCATGCGGAGAACGGATCGTCAGTGACTCCAGTTGCGTGGTGACGATGCCGGGATTGTCATCGTCGCCGGTCAGCGAGTGCAGCAGGGTAGGCAGCAGCTCCTGTGCGGTGACAATACTGACGTCCAGTCTGCCATCGTTGATCAGGGCAGAAGGGCACAACCGCTGACCGCCGCCCGCCTGACGACCATTACCGATACCGATCACCAGCGCATCACCCTGCCAGGCGAAATCGGGGCCGCTAATCTCGCAGGTATCCGGTTTCAGCGTATCCATGCGCATCAGGCCGTGAATAAAGTAGGAGACGCCACCCAGCGCCGACTTCAGCTTTTCCGGGGTTTCAGTCGTGATACGGGTACCAAACCCGCCGGTCGCCATATTGATGAAGTAGTGGCTCTGGTTTACCCTGGCCAGATCGATGGCACTGGCTTTGCCCTGAATCGCCAGTCGCAGTGCCAGTTCCATCTCTTCCGGGATGCCGACGCTGGTGGCAAAATCGTTGGCGGTACCCAGCGGCAGGATGCCCAGCACCGGGCGATGATCCGCTTCAGAAGAAGCCAGCGCTGTCGCAATTTCATTGATGGTGCCATCGCCGCCACCCGCCACCACGGTCGCGGCCTGCAGTGCAATGGCCTCTTTGACGTACCGATCGCCGTCACCTTTTTCAAACGTGACACGCACCGCAATGTCGAAGCCTTCTTCACGCAGGGTCGTAATAGCTTCGCGCAGATCATCATTACCCGCGCCTTTCCCATTCAGGATGAGCAGCGTAAGCGGTTTATTATCCATTTTGCGTTCCTTGAAGATCTACAGAGTAAGAAGGGATTTATAACACAGCTGCCAGCAGTAAATTATTGGCGAAAGAGAGAAAAAAGAAAACCCGCACGGGGGAGCCGGGCGGGTAAATGAGGTGGTTCCTGGTAAATCTGCCGTTTGTTGTTACTCGTTAGCAGCAGGCGGGACTATAAAGCAGCACCGCGCAAGGGTCTGTGATCCTGTTCTGATTTCCTCAAAATGTTTCCGTTGGTAAACGATTATGAGGGTCCCGGGTATCTTCACCGTGATCAAAGTTGCGCAGCAGCAGTGCAAAACGCAGATCCACCTCCTCTGGCACCCGCAGCCAGACGCGATGGCCATCGCCCGGCGCAACTTCAGTGGGTTCGCCGCGCGCATTCTGCAGCGCGTCCAGCTGGCAATTCAGGTTCCCCTGAGGCGTCATGATCTCCACGCTGTCGTGCAGCATAAACTTATTCTTCACCGCCACTTCAGCCCATTCGCCCCGGCGTTCACCGGTGAATTCGCCGACAAACTGCTGGCGGTCGGACACCGAAAAGCCCTGCTGATAATTCTGGTAGCTGTCGTGAGTGTGGCGGCGCAGGAAGCCTTCGGTATAGCCACGATGTGCCAGGCCTTCCAGGGTTAACAGCAGTGAGGGATCAAACGGCTTACCGGCAGCGGCATCATCAATCGCCCGGCGATAAACCTGAGCGGTGCGGGCGCAGTAGTAGTAGGACTTGGTGCGTCCCTCAATCTTCAGCGAATGAACGCCCATCTCGCTGAGCCGCTCCACGTGCGCAACCGCGCGCAGATCCCGCGAGTTCATGATGTAGGTGCCGTGCTCATCTTCGAACGCGCTCATCACCTCGCCGGGCTTCATCTTCTCTTCCAGCAGAAACACCTTGTCGGTGGGCTGACCAACGCCCAGCGTTGGCGTCACATCCTGTACGGCGACAGGCGTGTGGATACCAACGATATTCCCCACCTCATCCTGCTGACCCTCCGCCACTTTATACTCCCAGCGGCAGGCGTTGGTGCAGGTTCCCTGATTCGGGTCGCGTTTGTTCATATAGCCGGAGAGCAGGCAGCGACCGGAGTAGGCCATGCAGAGCGCGCCATGGACAAAGACTTCCAGCTCCATCTCCGGGACCTGCTGGCGGATCTCGGCGATCTCCTCCAGCGACAGCTCGCGTGACAGAATCACCCGGCTCAGCCCCATCTGCTGCCAGAATTTAACCGTGGCCCAGTTAACCGCATTGGCCTGCACCGACAGATGAATAGGCATCGTCGGGAAAGCGTCGCGCACCAGCATAATCAGGCCGGGATCGGACATAATCAGCGCGTCGGGCTGCATCGCCACTACCGGCGCTAAGTCACGAATAAAGGTTTTCAGCTTGGCGTTGTGCGGCGCAATGTTCACCACCACGTAGAATTTTTTACCCAGCGCGTGCGCTTCACTGATGCCCAGTGCGAGGTTTTCGTGGGTGAATTCGTTGTTGCGCACCCGCAGGCTGTAGCGCGGCTGGCCGGCATAGACGGCATCGGCACCATAAGCAAACGCGTAACGCATGTTCTTCAGGGTGCCAGCGGGGGAAAGCAGTTCGGGTTTCATGATTTTCTCACTGATGTCAGGTCAGCATGTCGCCTCAGGCGGCAGGTGCAGGGCAGTTAAGCCCTGCAAAAGGTGCGGAATTGTAGGCAGTGAGAAAAGGGAAGTAAATTGATCGGGATCAAACTAGATCAAATGACAGGCATCGGCTTCCCAGCGATAGCCCATGCCGTAGACGGCGCGGATAAAAGGTTGCTCGCTATCGAGAGTCTCCAGCTTGCGCCGCAGGTTCTTTATATGGCTGTCGATGGTGCGGTCCGTGACCACGCGGTAGTCATCATAGAGATGGTTAAGCAGCTGTTCGCGTGAAAAGACCTTGCCCGGCTCCAGCGACAGCGTTTTCAGCAGACGGAACTCCGCCGGCGTGAGATCCAGCGGCTTGTCGCGCCAGCTGGCGAAGAAGCGGCTCTCATCGACGCGAAGTAACGAGGCGCTTTGCGGCTCTTCCGCCGACCGTTTTACCCGGCGCAGAATCGTTTTAACTCGCGCCACGACTTCACGCGGGCTGAAGGGTTTACAGATGTAGTCATCCGCGCCCAGCTCCAGCCCCAGCAGCCGATCGATCTCCTCGGTGCGGGCGGTGACCATAATAATCGGCAGTTCGGAATGACGACGGATTTCACGGCACAGCGTTAAACCGTCGGTGCCTGGCAGCATCAAATCCAGCAGCATCAGGTCGGGTGGCGTCTGGCGCACATACTCCAGCACCGCGTTACCGTCGGCGATGTGATGGGTACGGTAGTTCGAGGCATGCAGATAATCGATCATCAGCTGCGCCAGTTTCGGCTCATCTTCGACCACCAGAATCAGCGGGTCGTGGTTTTCCAGGCTCATAAGCGTCTACACAAGGGGAACATAGCGCAAGTGTAGCGCGATTTTCAGTCCACCTAAATCAGAGTGCGCCGCATGAATATCGCCGCCATGCGCGTCAGCGATATTTTTACAGATGGCCAGTCCCAGGCCCGAGCCACCGCTGGCGCGATTGCGCGAGCCTTCGGTGCGGAAGAAGCGCTCAAAAATCTGGGCCTGATGTTCCCCATCCACGCCCGGTGCGCTGTCATCAAACTCGATGCGCCAGTTGGGTGCCTCATAGTTCAGCGTCACTTCAACCCGGCCCCCGCTGTCGGTGTAGCGCAGGCTGTTCTCCAGCAGATTAGTGAACAACTGCATCAGGCGGTCGGGATCGCCAAAGAAGGGGGCGTTATCGGGCAGATTGAGTTTCAGCGTCAGCCCGTGTGCACGATAGCGTTCGGCAAAGCTGCCTGCCGTCACTTCCAGCAGCTGCACCAGATCGGTTGCCTGTTTGCGGTAGGCAAGGGCGCCCTCATCGGACAGCGACAGCTGATGCAGATCGTCGACCAGCTTGGTCAGCACCACCACTTCGCTTTGTAGCGAGGCGATCGCTTCCGGCGTCAGTTTGCGCACGCCATCCTGCATCGCTTCCAGTTCACCGCGCAGGATCGCCAGTGGTGTGCGTAATTCATGGGAGATATCGGCCATAAAGGCGCGGCGCATGCTCTCATTTTTCTCCAGCGAGCTGGCAAGGAGGTTAAAGTCCCTGGCCAGCTGGCCCAGCTCATCCCGGCTGCTGACCTCAACGCGGGTGGCAAAATTACCGGCCGCCAGATGATGGGTGCCGTCAACCAGCCGTTTGACCGGAGCCAGCAGACCGCGCGCCATCAGCCAGGTTGCCAGCGCCGCCAGCAGCGTGGACAGCCCGACGATAATCCAGCTGGTGCGCCGCTGCTGCTGATCAAAGTTAATGTCGGTGCTGCGCGTCAGCCGCTCCGGCGGCGAGCCGATGACCCAGCCGACCACTTTATTATTGCTGGTGGTGATATTGCGTCGCGTGCCTTCGGGCGGCACCGGCGATTTTGGCCCGGCCAGCACTTTATATTGCTGATCGAGGATCCAGAACTGGGTGCGCCAGCCGTGCGGCGGCAGCTGACTGTTACTGTCGGGATTCTGCTCCAGCGAACGCAGCATGGTGAACACCAGCCGGTCGTTGTGGCGCAAAAAATCCCAGTTGCCGTGCTGCTCATACTGATCGGCCAGGGCATCACTGAGCAGATTTAACCGCTGCTCGTTGCCGCGCTTAATGTAGTCGACAAAGCCATGCTCGAAACTGAGGCGAACCCCCCAGTGCATGGTAATCAGCACCAGCATGCAGGTGGCGAAAATCGCCATAAACAGTTTGGCCCCGATGCCCAGGCGCAGGTTATCTCTCATTTTTTTCTCCGGCGTCGCAAATCAACGTTGGTACTCACCTGTGGCGGCACGCGCCAGAACACCAGCGCGGGCAGGATGATAATCAGCGACATGCAAAGGTAGGTATAAATAAACATCTGATGTTCCGCCGTGCTGTTTGCTGCGCTCTCCTGAGCAAATGCCCCCAGCAGCAGCCCGGCCACGGTAACGCCGATACTCATCGACAGCTGCATAATCATCGACAGCAGGCTGTTGCCGCTGGACGCCAGCTCATCGGGCAGCTCCTTCAGCGTCAGGGTATTCATTGAAGAGAAGCGGATGGCGTTGACCATGCCCTGCAGAAACAGCACCAGTGGCAGCAGCCAGACCCAGCCCAGAATTGCCACCAGCGGGAACAGCAGGACCACCAGCGCCAGCGCCACGGTCGACATCACCAGCACGTTGCGGTAGCCATAAAGATTGACGATGCGCACCACAATGCGTTTCATCCCCATATTCCCCAGCACCATCGGAATCATCATCAGACCGGCATGAAACGGGCTGTAACCCATGCCGAGCTGCAGAAAGATAGGCGTCATAAAGGGCAGCATGCCGCTGCCGATGCGGCCGGTAAAACTGCCGAGCAGGCCGATGGAGTAGATGCGATTATCAAACAGCTTCAGGCTGAACAGCGCATTATCATTGCTGCGCGCATGCATCAGGTAGAACAGCAGAGAGAACATACCAATGAGGATCATGGCACCCAGCAGCAGCGGAGAGCCGCCACTGCTGCGCTGACCATCCAGCGCCAGCGTCAGGGTTGCCATTCCGGCGGCCAGCAGGATAAAACCGCCGAAATCAAAGCGCCGCGTCTGCATGCTGTAGTTGGGCATCAGCATCAGGGTGGCGATAGCGCCTGCAATGCCGACCGGGATATTGATCAGAAAGATCCAGTGCCAGCTGGCGTACTCCACCAGCACACCGCCCAGCGCCGGACCCAGCAGCGGGCCAATCTGGCCGGGCAGAGTGACAAACGTCATGGCGGACATATACTGCTCGCGCGGCACGATTTTCATCACCGTCAGGCGACCCACCGGCACCATCATGGCCCCGCCAATCCCCTGAACCACCCGCGACAGCACCAGCTGATCGAGGGTGCCGGAGAGGGCGCACAGCAGTGATCCCAGGCTGAACAGCACAATCGCGCAGAAGAAAATGTTGCGCACGCCAAAACGGTCGGCCAGCCAGCCGCTGACCGGCAGCATCACCGCCACCGTCAGCACGTAATAGACGATGACCGAGTGCATGTGCAGCGGGCTGACACCCAGATCGTGCGCCATCGACGGGATCGCGGTATTCACGATGGTGGTATCCAGCGTCTGCATAAAGAAGCCGATGGCAACAATCCACAGTTGCCAGCGGACGTTAGTGCTTTGCGTACTCATCGATCCCCCGATAAAGGCGTCACGTCCGATGCCTGCTGCCGCCATACCTGTTACGGCTGCTGCGCGGCGGCCAGCGGGCGTTTTTTACGGCGCAACTTATCCATCATTAAATAGACCACCGGCGTGGTGTAGAGCGTCAGCAGCTGGCTCATCACCAGCCCGCCTGCAATGGTAATCCCCAGCGGCTGACGCAGCTCTGCGCCGTCGCCGCTGGTCAGCACCAGCGGCAGTGCGCCAAACAGCGCCGCCAGCGTCGTCATCATAATCGGCCGGAAGCGCAACAGGCACGCCTGGAAAATCGCTTCCCGCGCGCTGAGCTGGCCGTTGCGCTCTGCCTCCAGCGCAAAATCGACCATCATGATGGCGTTCTTTTTCACGATACCGATCAGCAGCAGAATACCGATCAGCGCAATCAGGCTGAAGGGCGTATCGAACAGCTCCAGCGCCAGCAGCGCACCGACACCCGCCGAGGGCAGGGTAGAGAGGATCGTCAGCGGATGGACATAGCTCTCATAAAGGATCCCCAGCACGATATAGACCGCTGCAATCGCCGCCAGCATCAGCCAGAGCTGATTGCTTTGCGACTGCTGAAACACCTGCGCCGTACCGGCAAAGCTGCCGCGCACGCTGGAGGGCACGCCAATCGCGGTCATGGTGCGTTCAATTGCCTCCGACGCCTGCGACAGCGACACCCCTTCCGGCAGGTTAAATGAGATGGTCGAGGCGGCAGACAGCCCTTCATGATTGACCGAGAGCGGCGCATTCGCGGGCTGCCAGTGGGCGAACCACGACAGCGGAATCGCTTTACCTTCGCTGTTTATCACGAACATCTGCGAAAGGGCGCTGATATCCTGGGTGTAGCGCGGATCGACCTCCATCACCACTTTGTACTGGTTAAGCGGCTGATAGATGGTGGAGATCTGACGCTGACCAAAGGCGTTATTCAGCAGGGCATTGGCCTGAGAGACATCGATGCCAAGCCGCGCCATGCTTTCCCGGTCATAGGTCAGCGCCATCTCGCTGCCTTTATCCTGCTGATCGGAGTTCACATCCGCCAGCTGCGGCAGGGCAGAGAACGCCTGACGGATTTTTGGCTCCCACTCACGCAGGGCGTTGAGGTCGTCCGACAGCAGGGAATATTGATAACCGGCATTCGATTCCCGACCGCCGACGCGCAGATCCTGCACCGCATTCAGATAGAGACTCGCCCCGGGTTCTTTCGCCAGCTTGTTGCGCAGGCGGGCGATAATCTCCACTGCGCTCTCTTTCCGCTCTGACAGCGGCTTCAGCGAGATAAACATGGAGCCGCTGTTGGTACGCATACCGCCGGTGAAGCCCACCACGCTCTCCACCGCCGGATCGGCCCCGACAATCTCCATAAAATCCTGCAATTTACTGCGCATCGCCTGAAACGAAATGCTTTGGTCGGCAGAGATGAAACCGGAAAGTCGTCCGGTATCCTGCTCCGGCATAAAGGTTTTCGGAATATGAACAAACAGCCAGCCGGTAAGGACGATGGTGGCGAAAAACAGCACCATCACCCAGCGCGCATGGTTCAGTACCACGCTAAGCGAGCGGCCATAGCCCTGCTGGATCGCCATCAGCAGCCGGCCTGCGCCGCGCTGACGCGGCTGACTGCGCGGCGCGTGCGGCTTCAGCAGATAGGCGCACATCACCGGCGTCAGGGTGACCGAGATAAACAGCGAGATGACGATAGCCACCGACAGCGTAATGGCAAATTCTGAGAAGAAGCGGCCAATCAGTCCGCCGATCATTAGCAGCGGCAGGAACACGGCAATCAGTGACAGGCTCATCGACAACACGGTAAAGCCGACTTCACGCACCCCTTTCAGCGCGGCGGCCAGCGGCTTCATGCCCGCTTCTACGTGTCGGGCAATGTTCTCCAGCACTACAATCGCATCATCCACCACAAAGCCGGTGGCGATGGTCAGCGCCATCAGCGACAGATTGTTGAGGCTGAAGCCACACAGATACATCGCGGCAAAGGTGCCGATCAGTGAAACCGGCACCGCGACGGCGGGGATCAGCGTGGCGCGGCCTGAACGCAGGAAAACAAACACTACCAGAATCACCAGCGCCACGGCGATCACCAGCGACTGCTCCACCTCATGCAGCGAGGCGCGAATGGTGGGTGAGCGATCCTGAGCGATCTGCAGATCGATGGCGGCCGGGATCACCTCATGCAGCAGCGGCATTTCGGCGCGGATGCGGTCCACCGTATCGATGACGTTGGCTTCAGGCGTTTTGCGGATCAGCAGCAGCACCGCCGGTTTACCGCGCGACATCCCGGCGTTGCGTACGTCCTGCACTGAATCTTCGACTGTCGCCACATCCGACAGCCTGACCGCCGCGCCGTTGTTGTAATGCACTATCAGCGGCTGATACTCACTGGCGGTCTGCAGCGCGTCATTGGTACGCAACTGCCAGCGCTGCTGCGAATCATCCAGTGCGCCCTGCGGCCGTCGCTGATTGGCGTTGGAAATGGCGGTGCGCACCGCATCCAGCGAGACGCCCTGATTAAACAGCGCCTGTGGATTCAGGGCCACGCGGACCGCAGGCAGCGAGCTGCCGCCCACGGTGACGTCGCCCACGCCCTCAATCTGTGACAGTTTCTGCGCCAGCTGGGTCGAGGCGTAATCGTAGAGCTGACCCGGATTATAGGTATCCGAAGTCAGCGTCATGATCATAATCGGCGCATCTGAAGGGTTCACTTTGCGATAGGTCGGGCGCGACGGCATCCCGGTAGGCAGCAGGCTTTGCGCCGCGTTAATCGCGGCCTGGACATCGCGCGCGGCTCCGTTGATGTCGCGATCAAAATCAAACACCAGAATGATGCGGGTGCTGCCCAGCGAACTGGTGGAGGTCATTTCACTGACGCCCGCGATGCGTCCCAGCGAGCGCTCCAGCGGCGTGGCCACCGACGACGCCATGATCTCCGGTGCGGCACCCGGCAGCGAAGCCGAGATAACGATCACCGGAAAATCAACCTGCGGCAGCGGCGCCACCGGCAGCAGCCGGAAACCCAGCATCCCCGCCAGTGCGATGGCCAGCGTCAGCAGGGTGGTGGCGACGGGCCGGTTGATGAACAGGGCAAAGAACTTCACTCTGCGGCCTCCGTGCGGGCAAAGCGGCGGCGGGTGGCGTGCGCCAGTCGATCAAACAGCAGGTAGATCACCGGGGTGGTAAACAGGGTCAGCACCTGGCTCAGAATCAGCCCGCCGACCATGGCAATCCCCAGCGGATGACGCAGTTCGGCACCGACGCCGGTGCTGAGCATCAGCGGCAGCGCGCCGAGCAGGGCGGCCAGCGTGGTCATCAGAATCGGGCGGAAGCGCAGCAGGCAGGCCTGATAGATGGCATCAACAGGCTTCATACCCTGTTCACGTTCGGCCGCCAGCGCAAAGTCGATCATCATGATGGCGTTCTTTTTAACGATGCCGATCAGCAGGATGATGCCGATTATCGCCACGATATCCAGCTCATTGCCGCTGAGCATCAGCGCCAGCAGCGCGCCGACACCCGCCGTGGGCAGCGTTGAGAGAATCGTGATGGGGTGAATAAAGCTTTCATAAAGCACGCCCAGCACGATGTACATCGCCACAATGGCCGCCACAATCAGCCAGACGGTGCTGCTCAGCGCCGCCTCAAACGCCAGCGTGCTGCCCTGGAACTGCGTCATCAGCTCTGCGGGCATGCCAAGCTCGGCTTCAGCCTGCGACACCGCTTTCACCGCATCTTCCAGCGAATAGCCGTCAGCCACGTTGAAGGAGAAGGTCGCCGACGGGAACTGGTCGAGATGATTAATGCTGAGCGGCGTGTTGCGCTGTTCAATGCGGGCAATGGCGCTCAGTGGTACGCTGCCGCCGTCGCTGCTGTTAAGGCGAATCGCATTCAGGCTCTCCATGCCTGGAGTGGCACTATTGTCCTGCTCCAGCACCACCCGATACTGGTTCGCCTGGGTATAAATGGTGGAGATGAGCCGCTGACCAAAGGCGTTGTACAGCGCGTTATCGACATCCGCCATGCTGATGCCGAGGCGGCTGGCGCTGTCGCGGTCCACTTTGACATAGGCTTCCAGTCCTTGATCCTGCCAGTCACTGCTGACATCGCGCAGCTGTGGCAGGGTACTGAGACGGGTCAGCAGCGCCGGAACCCAGGTGCTGAGCGACGACAGTGAACCCGATTGCAGCGTGAACTGATAGGGCGTGCGGCTCGCCTGGGTATCGATGGTGAGATCCTGCACCGCCTGCAGCCACAGCTGCACGCCCGGTACCTCACTGACCTGCTGTTGCAGGCGCTGCTGAATGGCAGGAATGCGGTCGTCGCGTTGATCCAGCGGTTTGAGGTTGATCTGCAGACGCGCGCTGTTCAGCGAGGCATTGGTGCCATCCACGCCGACAAACGAAGTCATGCTCTCCACTGCCGGATCTTTCATGATGATGGAGGCGACATCGCGGGTGCGCTGCGCCATGCTGGCATAGGAGACCGACTGCGGTGCCTGCAGCGTGCCCTGAATAATGCTGTTGTCCTGCTGCGGGAAAAAGCCTTTCGGGATGATCATCCACAGCACCAGCGTCAGCACCAGGGTGCCAAGCGCCACCGACAGCGTGAGCCAGGGATGATTAAGTACCCGTTTCAGGCCGCGGCCATAGGCGGCCACGATACGATCAAACATCGCTTCGCTGGCCCGCGAAAAGCGGTTCTGTTTGCGCAGCGACTCCGCGCTCAGCATCCTGGCGCACATCATCGGCGTCAGGGTCAGTGACACCACCGCTGAAATCAGAATCGCCACCGCCAGCGTCACGGCAAATTCGCGGAACAGACGGCCGATCACGTCGCCCATAAACAGCAGCGGGATCAGGACCGCAATCAGCGAGAAGGTGAGGGAGATGATGGTAAAGCCGATCTCGCCGGCACCTTTCAGCGCGGCGATCAGCGGCTTTTCCCCTTTCTCGATATAGCGTGAGATGTTCTCAATCACCACGATGGCATCATCGACCACAAAGCCGGTGGCGATGGTCAGCGCCATCAGCGTCAGGTTGTTAATTGAAAAGCCGAGGAAGTACATCGCCGCGAAGGTGCCGATCAGTGACAGAGGCACCGCAACCGCCGGGATCAGCGTGGCGGGCACGTTGCGCAGAAACAGATAGATAATCATCACCACCAGCGCCATCGCCAGCATCAGCTCATACTGCGTGTCGTTGACCGAAGCACGAATATTGGTGGTGCGGTCGGTGAGCAGTTTAACCTCCACCGACTTCGGCAGGGCTGCGGTCAGGGCGGGCAACATGGCACGGATATTATCTGCTGTGGCGATGATATTGGCACCAGGCTGACGCTGAACGTTGAGCACAATCGCCGCATCGCGGTTGGCCCAGGCGCCGAGCCAGCTGTTTTCTGCTCCCTGTTCTATGGTCGCCACGTCGCCAAGACGCACCGGTGCGCCGTTTTTGTAGCTGATAATCAGCTGGCGATAATCCTCCGCTGATTTCATCTGATCATTGGCTGACAGGGTAACTGAGCGGGTCGGACCATCCAGGCTGCCTTTGGCCGAATTTACGTTGGCATTGCTGATGGCGGTCCGCACCGTTTCGCTGGTCAGACCCAGCGCAGCCAGCGCCTGCGCATTCATTTTCACCCGCACCGCCGGACGCTGACCGCCCGATAGCGTCACCAGTCCGACGCCGCTGACCTGAGAGATTTTCTGCGCCACCCGCGTTTCCACCATGTCCTGCACCTGCGTCAGCGGCATGCTGCGCGTGGTGACGGCAAGCGTCATGATCGGTGGATCGGCAGGATTCACTTTGCTGTAGACCGGCGGATTAGGCAGGTCGTTGGGCAGCAGGTTAGTGGCGGAGTTAATGGCAGCCTGCACCTCCTGCTCTGCCACATCCAGCGGCAGCGTCAGCTGGAACTGCAGCGTCACCACCGAGGCACCGCCGGAGCTTTGCGACGCCATCTGTTTCAGGCCAGACATCTGACCAAACTGGCGCTCAAGCGGCGCGGTGATGGAGGAGGTGACCACATCCGGGCTGGCACCCGGATAGAGCGTGACGACCTGGATCGTCGGATAGTCGACTTCCGGCAGCGCCGAGACCGGCAGGAAGCGGTAGCCCAGCACCCCGGCCAGCAGGATCGCAATCATCAACAGCGTGGTGGCGACCGGCCGCAGGATAAACTGGCGTGACGGTCCGCCACTGTGATCGGGAGGCATGACCTGCATTACTCACGCTCTCCTTTTGACGGCAGGGTGGCGCGGGTAGCGCGCGGTGCGTTGCTCTGCGGCGCGACCACCTCGACTTTTGCGCCTTCCGTCAGGCGATCCAGCCCATCGGTCACGACGCGTTCGCCCGCCTCCAGACCGGCGCTGACCACCACTTTCTCGCTATCCTGCAAGCCGGCAATCACGCTTTTCTTGCTGACCTTGTTGTCGCTGTTAACCACCCAGACAAAGTTGCCTTCGTTGCCCATCTGCAGCGCGGCAGGTGGGATAACAATCGCATCCTGCAGGGTGTTGACCTTCAGCCGCACATTCACGAACTGATTGGGGAACAGCGTGTCGTCCTGATTATCAAAACGCGCTTTGATTTTGATGGTACCGGTGGTGACATCAATCTGGTTATCGAGGCTCAGCAGTTTGCCATTGGCGATCAGATTCTGATTACTGCGATCCCAGGCTTCCACCAGCAGCGGCTCACCGCTTTTCTGCGCCTTGAGTATGGAACTGATGCTGTTCTCAGCCAGGGTAAAAACCACATCAATCGGGTGCGTCTGGGTGATCACCACGATACCGGTGGTGTCGCCGCTGGTGACGTAGTTGCCGACGTCCACCTGTTTCAGCCCGACCCGGCCGGCAATCGGCGCGGTGATCCGGCTGTAGGTAAGATTGAGCTGCGCACTGGCGACGCTTCCCTCATCCGCTTTCAGCGTGCCGAGCGTTTCACTGACCAGTGAGCGCTGGGTATCCAGCTCCTGTTGCGACACCAGCGAGGTTTTTGCCAGCTTCTCGAAGCGTGCCAGGTCACGACGGGCGTTGGCCAGCGTCGCCTGATCTTTCGCCAACTGGCCCTGTGCCTGCGTTAACGCCACCTGATAAGGCCGCGGGTCGACTTCTGCCAGTAGCTCGCCCGCTTTCACCTGCTGCCCTTCGGTGAAGTGGATTGCCAGCAGATCGCCATTGACCCGGCTGCGCACCGTGGCCGTGTTAGCCGCGGTCACCGTACCCAGTCCACTCAGATAGTGCGGCACGCTCTGGCTGGTAGCCGTAGCGGCCTGAACCGGCGCGAGGGGACGACGGGCACCGTCACCGCCGCCTTTGCCGCCACGTGGCGCAGGTGCGTCACTCTGACTGCTGCTCTGCGGCTGGGCATGGCGCTGCCAGGCATAATAGCCGCCAGCGGCCACGGCGATCAGGGCCAGCACGATAAGGGTTTTCTTCATAACAGGATGTCGGGTGCTCATGATTGTTGGTGCTCTCCAGCAGTGACGTAGTCCCAGGCGCAGGCATCAAATGGGTAGCCTGCAAACGACAGAGTGTAGCCGCCTCTGACGGGCAGAATTTGAAGGAAATAAGGATATCTGTCAGGGCGGGGTAATTATGCCTGTTCTTTCATTAATCGCATCACAATCGTCATAAAGCCGTGAAATCACTTTGCTATGCTGAAAGACAGACGGTTTTTTCAGGCAAATAAGGAGCAGGAAATGAGTCAGAATCAAACCCGGCAGTTGGGTGACAGTGGTATCGCGGTGCCGTTGCTGACGTTTGGCGGCAACGTGTTTGGCTGGACAGTGGATCAAACCACCTCCTTTTCTCTGCTGGATGCGCTGGTGGACCGAGGCCTGTGGTTTATCGATACCGCCGACGTCTATTCCCGCTGGGCACCGGGCAATAAAGGCGGTGAATCGGAAACCATTATGGGTGAATGGCTGAAAAAAAGCGGCAAACGCGACCAGATCGTGCTGGCAACCAAGGTTGGCATGGAATTGTCGCCGGAGAAAACCGGGCTGAAACCGCAATATATCCGTCAGGCAGTTGAAGATTCACTGCGCCGGTTGCAGACCGACTATATCGATCTCTACCAGGCGCACCGCGACGATCAGGATACGCCGCTGGCAGAAACCCTGAGCGCCTTCGACAGCCTGATCAGAGAGGGCAAAGTGCGGGCGATTGGTGCTTCCAATTACAGCGCGGCACGGCTGCAGGAGGCGTTGCAGGTCAGTGAAACGCAGGGGCTGGCGCGCTATGAAACCCTGCAACCTGAATACAACCTTTATGACCGCCAGCCCTATGAATCGGAGCTGGAGCCGGTGGTGATGGCGCAGGGGCTGGGCGTGATTAACTACTATTCACTCGCCAGCGGCTTTCTCAGTGGCAAATACCGCGAGGCGGCAGATGCGGGTAAAAGCGCGCGCGGTCAGGGTGTCGTAGATAAATACCTTAACCCGCGCGGTTTGCGGATCCTCGACGCACTGGACGCTATCAGCGAAGCGCATCAGGTGACGCCGACGCAGGTGGCGCTGGCCTGGCTGATCGCCCGTCCCGGTATCACCGCACCGATTGTCAGTGCCACCTCGCTGAAACAGCTCGACGATCTGACTGGCGCGATGCAGCTGACGCTGACACCGGCGCAGATTGAACAACTGAATCAGGCAAGCCAGTAAACACAAGGGGCGATAGCGCCCCTTTTTACGCTACACCTGTCAAAAAATTGGCACCCCGCCCAGAGAATAACCAATCAGCGATCCCGATCACAAATGCGTTAATAAACGGATGTTACGGGTAATTATGCGCACGTATTTACAAAAAACAGAGGTTATCCAGCACTATCCTCTGCGCGTCATTTTCCGTAACTTACATAAGAATAAGCAAGATGAAAAACAGAAAAGCAGAGCAGCGTTTCCCGCTGCGCCGTGTGGCAACCGGCACCCTGATCCTGGCCATGTTTTCCGCGCAGGCGTTTGCCGCTGACGCCCTGAGCCCGGACTCCGAATGGATGTTTGGTGACTGGGGCGGGTACCGAACGCAGCTGCAGGACGACGGCATTAAGTTTGACGTTAACTACACCATGGAAAGCGCCGCGAATTTAGGCGGCGGGGCAGATACCAATACCACCATGCGCTACAGCGATCAGTGGTCGTTTGGCACCAATTTCGATCTGCAGAAGTTGCTGGACTGGCAGGATGCCGAGTTCCAGATGACCGTGACCAGTCGTAACGGACAGAATCTTTCTGAACAGGTCGCGGATCAACGCACCGGTATGCTCTCCTCGGTGCAGGAGGTTTACGGTCGCGGCCAGACCTGGCGTCTGACCCAGTTCTGGTTGCGCAAAGGATTGTTTAACGATGTGGTCGATGTGAAAGCCGGGCGGGTGACGGTAGGGGAAGACTTCGATAACTTCGATGGCAATCTGTTCCAGAACCTGGCTCTGGGCAGCGGGCAGGCGGGTAACTGGCGCGGCGATCGCTGGTTTAACTGGCCGGTCTCGCAGTGGGGCGGCCGGGTGAAATTCAATATCACGCCGGACGTTTTCTTCCAGGTCGGTTTCTATAATCAGAACAGCGCTAACTACGATCGCGGTGATGGTTTCCGTCTGGATACCAGCAATTCAGAAGGGAATCTGGTGCCGGTCGAACTGGGCTGGAAACCAACCTTCGGGCCGGAGAAATTACCGGGTAACTACCGCATCGGCTATTACTATTCCTCAGTGGATGGCGATGTTTATGGCAGCTGGCGCAACGGCGGCTATCAGGATCAGGCCCATTCCTATGGCGGCTATCTGCTGTTACAGCAACAGCTGACCGCGCAGGATGGCGATGTGAATCGCGGTCTGGGCGTGCGGGTGCAGGCGGTGATGAACGATCACAAGACCTCAAAGACCGACAACTACCAGTCTATTGCGTTTACCTGGACAGGCCCGTTTGATGCCCGTCCTCAGGATGAGATCGGCGTGGGCGCATCACGTGTTCATGTGAACAGCGACTATACCCGCTCACTGCGTCAGCAGAATCAGGCTAATGGCGAGAGCCGCTTTGACAGCCCGACCTATCTGCCGATTCAGGAAGGCTCAGAGTACAACTATGAGGTTTACTACAACGCTAAAGTAACTAACTGGATGTCACTGCGTCCTAACCTGCAGTATGTGGTTGCCCCTGGCGCAGTCAGTGAAGTGAAAGATGCGTTTATCGGCGGTATCAGCGCCAATATTGCATTCTGATTTTCCGGGCGAGCGAGCCGCAGTACGGGCCTGAGCACCTCTGCTGCTGCCGGGCCGTCCTCGCGCCGCTCACGCGGTACCTTCGGCTTTGACGTCGTGCCGACGAACCGTTCGGGGATCGGCCCTCCCTGGCCGGCCCCGAACTGTCCACGCTTCCCGGCGTGGACTTCTGGCCCGGCGTCACGCCTGAGCGCTGCGGATAGCCCTTTCAGCAGCAGAGGCGCTCAGGCCTCCACTCTCGTGCCCTTTCTGACAACATGCACTCAAGCTTCAGAGCAGGCCGGGGCCCGGCACCAGACTGCGTTATCACCTGTCGCTTAACTGACTGGCATTACACCCTCAGGTGCCGTCTTTGTTATTGCAGTGCAAGCCTAGCGGAACATCACTTCCGCCCAGCGGGCCAGCCCTGCGGTGACGGAGGCGAAATCATCGCCGCCCACAATCGGTGTATCCGGCAGCGTCTGCTGCAGCGCCGCGCGCAGCAACGGCGAACGCGCACTGCCGCCGGTCAGGTAAATCACATCAGGCTTAATCTGGCTGGTGGCTAATGCCAGCTGCACCTGTTCCAGAATTTTCTCCAGCGGCTGACTGATGGCGTCCTGCAGCTGATCCACGCCAATCTCTGTCTCTAATGCGGCGGCAATAAAGTCCAGGGAAGCGGTATACGCCGGGCTGGCTGACAGCGCAATCTTGCTCTCTTCCGCTGCGCGTACCAGGCGATAACTGAGCTTCTGCTGCCACACTTTCAGCAGGCGAGCCACTACGTCACCCTGTTCCGCATCACGCACTAAATCCCGCAGCCACTTTCCGCAGGCGGGACTGTAAAAGTCACTTTGTGCCGGCACATCATTGATGGCGATCGCATTCCACCACGGCAGCGCAGGCAGGGCGGTGCCTTTCTGGGTGTTACCGCCCAGACCGAGTAGCGGCATCAGGGTCTTAAACGTCAGCATGATGTCCAGGTCGTTACCGCCGACACGGCAACCGCTGTGGCCCAGCAGGCTTTCACGGCGGTCAGCTTTATCACGCCACTTCGGCCCCATCAGCAACATTGAGCAGTCGGTAGTACCACCGCCAATATCCACCACCAGTACCCGCGTCTCCTGCTGCAGCGTGGCTTCGAAATCGAGTCCGGCCGCCACCGGTTCGAACTGAAACTCTACGTCGCGGAAACCGGCGCGGTGAGCGGCGCGCAGCAGAATACCTTCAGCCTGCTGGTTAGACTCTTCACTGCCTAAACCCTGGAAGTTGACTGGTCGGCCGATTACCGCCTGATCGATAGCCTGATCGATAGCCTGATCAAGCTGGCTTTCACCCTGCTTGCGGATATGCAGCATCATGGCGCAGACCAGATCTTCAAACAGGGCAATCTGCTGTGGCTTCAGGCCAGTAGCACCGAGGAACGATTTGGGGGATTTAACGAACCAGACATCTTCGGGATCGACCATATAGTGCTGCAGCGCGGTGAGGCCAAACTGCACGCTATTGGGCTGGACGTCGATATCTTCTTCGCGGTTATATCGCAGCGCGCGCTGCAGCAGCGCCGTGGTTTCGCTGTCAGGTGTCGCGACCTGATGATGACGATAGAGCCATTCGCTGATCGACTCGCGGGTCGGCGCACAGATCATCGACGGCAGCAGGCGCTGATCATTTTCCAGCGTTAACAGACGTGGCGTGCCATTTTCGCTGACTGCAATAGAGCAGTTAGCCGTGCCGTAATCGAATCCTATGAACATTTTCGCCCCCATGCCGGAAAAAAGGGGGCGACTTTAGCGCAGCTTCAGCAGGGTGGCAAGCGGGCAGCGCCGGAATTAACGAATAGCGAAGATGTGATCTTCAGCCAGTGAACGCAACGGCTGGCGCTCCGCCACGGCACTGCCCCAGACGCCATTAACATCGAGGTTAGCCAGGGTGCTGAGCAGGGCCGGTACCGAAACCGGACCGGCCAGCACCGAGATATTGCGCTGTGTTGCCTGGCCCTGAATGATGGTCAGCAGCATCTCATCCATCAGATTATTGTGAACGTTGGCAACCAGTTCAGGTGCCAGCACCAGATAATCGACCACCTCGTCACTCAGCAGATTAAAAGCATCCAGATTACGGCCAAAATGCTGCAATACGATGCGGCAGCCGCACTGCCGCAGTTGCAGCAGCGCGGCATAGAGCTGATCGCCCTGGCTCAGCACGCTGGCGGCAGGGAAAGCAAAACCACAGCCGCTGCTGGAGAGACCGGCGGCAACAAAGCGCTGGCAGAGTTGCTGCACAAAGGCGGCATCACTCAGCACCTGGGCATTGAGCGGCAGAATCACCGGAATGCCTTTGTTATTGAGCCGCTGCACGTCGTGGCGGAAAAAAGCCTCAAGAATATTATTATCCAGCCGGCGACGCAGCGTTTCATCAGGCAGGTTATTGCGCAGCAGTGTCTCATCCAGCAGCAATCCGTCAGCGGTTAACAGCTGCACCTCAAGCAGCCAGATAAAGGCTGCCTGCGGCGTTTTTGGCGGGGCAACGGCCCAGGCGGGCAGTTCGATCTGCAGCGCATCAATCATCGCCGCATCCATGCCCTGATGGTTGCCCGACAGCGGTAAGCGATGCTGTTCGTAGACCACCAGCCGTCCGCGCCCGCTGCGTTTGGCGTTGTAACAGGCGATGTCCGCCTGCGAAAGCACGTCGCTGCTCTGATAGTTTTCTGCTGAAATCTGCGTCACGCCCGCGCTGGCACCGACCTGATAGAGGCGTCCCAGCCACTGGAACCGGTAATCATTTACCGCGGCGACAATGCGCTGCACCACATTATGTGCCTGTGCGATATCGCAATCGGGCATCAGTAGTGCAAACTCATCACCGCCCAGTCGCGCAAGGAAATCGCTGCTGCGCAGAGGGTGCTGCATCAGATCGGAGAGTTCGCGCAGTAACGCATCGCCTGCAGCATGCCCGGCGCTGTCATTGACCGCTTTAAACTTATCAAGGTCGATAAACACCAGCACATGCTGATGCTGATGTTCAGCGGCATCAAACAGCAGACGCTTAAGCTGAAGTTCGAAGCTGGCGCGGTTAGGCAGACGGGTCAGGGTGTCATGCAGCGCGCTGTAGCTCAGGCGCTTCATCAGTTTGCGTGACTCACTCACATCCTGAATGACCATCACCGCCCCCTGTTCCAGACCCGCTTCCGAACGCAGCGGCGTGATGCTGTAGTGAATATCCATATGGCCGCCATCCGGGCTATGCAGCACCAGATCTTCAGCGAGACCGGGGGTGACTTTTTCCGGCGGCAGCTGGCATAACAGCAAACTCTCTACCTCAGGGCCGTTACGTCCCTGCGTGATATGCAGCAGCTCACTCAGCGGCTGACCGGCGGCCTGCTCCTGCGACCAGCCACTCATTTTCTCCGCCACCGGATTCATAAAGGCAACGCGCATCTCTTTATCGGTGCTGATGACCGCTTCGCCGATCGAATCCAGGGTGATCGCCATGCGCTCTTTCTCCTGAAACAGCGCCTCATTAAGATTGCGTAGCGGCGTGATGTCCTGACAGAT
The DNA here is from genome assembly GCF_001598475.1 of Pantoea agglomerans NBRC 102470. Classification (GTDB taxonomy): domain Bacteria; phylum Pseudomonadota; class Gammaproteobacteria; order Enterobacterales; family Enterobacteriaceae; genus Pantoea; species Pantoea agglomerans. The sequence continues at coordinate 528,577 of NZ_BCZA01000002.1, read as the reverse complement.
GCCCAGCATACGCTCAATGCGGCCTTCTTTACTCAGCAGCCGGTTGGCCTGAGTGCGCACCCAGCGATGTCCCTGGTCATCGACCACGCGGTACTCCATGTGAAACGCGCTGCGAAGCTCAATCGCCTGTTGCACCGTCAGTGCGGCATACTCGCGATCGGCGGGATGCAGCAGATGGATCCAGAGGTCATAGCTGGGTGACTCATGCGGGGCAAGACCAAACAGCGCGTACATGCGCTTGTCCCATAACATCTCGCCGGTCAGCAGGTTCCACTCCCATACGCCAATGCCACCCGCTTCGTTGGCCAGCGTAATACGCTCCATCAGCCGGCGATTCACCTGCTCGCTCTGCTTCAGCTCAGAGATATCGATAATCTGCGCAATAAAGTAGAGCGGTTCCTGGTTACCATCGCGCACCAGCGATACCGTCAGCCGCGCCCAGACAATCTCGCCATCTTTGCGGAAATAGCGCTTCTCAAAGGTGTAGGTATCAATCTCACCCGCCAGCAGTCGGTTCGCATGTTGCAAATCCAGGCTGAGATCGTCGGGATGGGTGATCTGCTGAAAGGTCAGCCGCTTCAGCTCCTCAGCCGGATAGCCCAGGATCTGGCACAGCGAGCGGTTGACCTGCAACCAGATGCCGTGGGGCGCCACCAGCGCCATCCCAATGGCGGAGTACTCCATTGCGTGACGGAAGCGGGTTTCACTGTCAGTGATATGGAGCTTTTCGCGCCGGAACGCATCCATCACCAGCGACATAATGTGACTGGGGATTAGCACCAGCAGGAACGGCAGCCAGCTGGAGACCGGGCCCAGCGCGCTGTTGTTGTTCACCACGGTGACCAGATCAAAGGCGAGCAGTATCGAGATAAAACTGGCGTTCAGGAAGAACAGCACGAACGCCTGCAGCTTGGGCAGGCGAACCGCGCACCAGAAGAGGATCACCACGATAAAGGTAAAGGGCCACGGCAAAAAGCGCAGCGCCAGATAACTGGCCCCGAGGGTGAGAAGAAGCGTCAGCAGAGCTTCGGCAAGGCGCAGATTGCTGAACCCCGTGCGACGCAGCGGCCACGGCAGCAGTAACAGCATCGGGCCTAACACCAGCATGCCGATGATTTCGGAGATCACCCAGGTATAAAAGAAGGGAAACGAGGCGTGGCCGGTGACCTGTAGCGTCCAGAGTGCCAGCAGGCCGCCGAGCACCGGCGTCACGATGCCCACCGACAGTACCATCCGTGCCCAGTCATGCAGCGAATCCAGCGGCGCGCGCCGATCCAGCAGGGCGCGCAGCAGCATGCCACCCACACCGGCCTGGATAAGATTGAGCAGGGCGAATTTAATGTTCGAGAGGGCAGGCCCGATGATGATGGCGTTAGCCCCGGCGGTGCCAAGCACGCAGGCTGTCAGCAGCAGCGGGAGCTGGCGTGACGGGCAGCGGAAAACCACGACGGTCATTAACGTAGTCGGAAACCAGAGCGGGGAGATTTTGCCGCTGACGACGATCAGTTCCAGACAGAAGAGTGTCAGGACAAACACCACGCAGCCAAGGAGCAGCGCCGAGAGCCAGCGGTTTGGCGTGCTATTTTGCGGGGACAGGATCTCTATCGTCATGCGGACTTCCGGCAGGGTGCAACGCTCCACAATGGCGAATCAGGCACCAGTCATTCTCTCACTGCATGCTAGCACATCCGGCAAAGAAAAAAGGGGTGAAATCAATATTGCCCGTTATTCGGCGAATTGACGGGCACGCTAAGATTGATTGCCAGCACGTTGATTACTGGCGGAAAAGATCGGCGCGGGTATAGGGTTTCTCCATGCCCGCAAGGCTGGCGGCGAAACGCTCCAGGAATTGCTGCGTGGTGGCGACACGACCGTGACTCATCAATACAAACGGCACTAACAGCGCAGCACCGACCTGCGGCCAGCTGAAGCCTTTGAGCGAGGTGCGACGCTGGGAGATCAGAAACGCCGTGCTCAGCGTGAAGCCCAGCAGCAGCCCGGTGACCACCTCACTTTTTGAGTGTGCGTGGATGACCAGGCGGGAGAAACCGACCATCAGGGGAATCAGATAGCCAACCCCAATCGCCGCAATGCGCCACATCGCGGACCAGCGCCCGGAAATCAGCCATAGCATGACCGGCCACAGCGTGGCGGACATGGCACTATGACCGCTGAAACCGGTAAAATTAAAGCGGGCGCTGCCGATGCCAAACCCCAGAAACAGAATTTTAGAGATGCTGACGGTCAGGCCAGCCAGGCCAAATGCCACAATCCAGTAAAAGACCGTATGACGATTATCACTCTTCCACGGCAAAATCAGCGCAATAATCACCGCTGTTGGAATCAACAGCATGCTGTCGCCAAAATAGGTCAAAGTCTTCCAGTGCATACCACTCCTGATGCATCTTCGGTCGTCACGTTAGCGACACGCTTTGTCTGAACAGCGCGCCGCGCAGGCCATTTTTTTTATAGTATGGTGTGCCGCTAGTTTATCGGTGAAATGAGTGGCGTCCAAAGGAGAAAGTCTGAAAAGTCGCCGACGCCATTTCTCTGGCATCAAAAGGCCGAAATCCCTATACTTAGCGCGAACACACCCTCTCCATTTCGGCCCGTCCGCTGCCCGCGTAATGTGTGACCAGTGGCAGGCTCCAGTTATCAGGTCTTAAAAAAGTATGACTGACAAGTCTCATCAGTGCGTGATTGTAGGCATTGCCGGCGCTTCCGCATCCGGTAAAAGTTTAATTGCCAGCACGCTCTATCGTGAAATCCGTGATCAGGTAGGTGGCGAGCACATCGGGGTCATCCCGGAAGATGCTTATTACAAAGATCAAAGTCACCTCACCATGGAAGAGAGGGTTAAAACCAATTATGACCATCCGAGCGCGATGGATCATGATTTGCTGTTGCAGCATCTGCAGGCGGTCAAAGCCGGTCAGGATATTGAGCTGCCGGTTTACAGCTACGTTGAGCACACCCGCACCCAGCAAACGCATCATCTGAGCGCAAAAAAGGTCATCATCCTTGAAGGCATTCTGCTGTTAACCGATGCCCGTCTGCGCCAGGAACTCAACTTCTCTATCTTCGTGGACACGCCGCTCGACATCTGTCTGATGCGCCGAATGAAACGTGACGTCAATGAGCGTGGCCGCTCAATGGATTCGGTAATGAGTCAGTATCAGAAGACCGTGCGTCCGATGTTCCTGCAGTTTATCGAGCCATCAAAACAGTACGCCGATATCATTGTGCCGCGCGGCGGAAAAAACCGTATCGCCATCGATATCCTCAAGGCGAAAATCAACCAGTTTTTTGAATAACGCACGTCCGTCCGGACGTGGTGCAGACCGGCGGCAGGCACGCATGCCGGTTTGCTACACTTATGCCATGGAGTTACCGCAATGAGATTATGCGATCGCGATATTGAAGCCTGGCTGGACAATGGCAAACTGGCCATTGAGCCACGCCCGCCGGTCGAGCGCATTAACGGGGCGACCGTCGATGTGCGTCTGGGTAATCAGTTCCGCACCTTCAGCGGTCATACCGCGGCCTTTATCGATCTGAGCGGCCCGAAACAGGAAGTGAGCGCGGCACTGGATCGGGTCATGAGCGATGAGATCGTGTTGCCTGATGGCGAAGCTTTTTTCCTCCATCCGGGAGAGCTGGCGCTGGCGGTGACGCTGGAGTCCGTGACGCTGCCTGACGATCTGGTCGGCTGGCTGGATGGCCGTTCATCGCTGGCGCGACTTGGGTTAATGGTACACGTTACGGCTCACCGCATCGATCCTGGCTGGCAGGGCCGTATCGTGCTGGAGTTCTACAATTCAGGTAAACTGCCGCTGGCTCTGCGTCCCGGCATGTTGATCGGCGCGCTGAGTTTTGAACCGCTTTCAGGCCCGGCTGCGCGTCCCTACAACCGGCGTGAAGATGCGAAATATCGCGGTCAGCAGGGCGCTGATGCCAGCCGTATCGACAAAGACTGATCTGAGGATGTAATGAAAAGAGTGATAACCACGCTGGCCATCCTGTTAGTGGTGGTCGTAACGGGAATGAGCGCGCTGGTGCTGCTGGTCAATCCCAACGACTTTCGTGCCTATATGGTGCAGCAGGTCGAACAACGCAGTGGTTATCGCCTTGAGGTCAGCAGCGATCTGCGCTGGCACGTCTGGCCTCAGCTCAGCATTCTGGCCGGCCGGATGAGTCTTACCGCGCCGGGCGCCAGCCAGCCAATGGTCTCGGCGGAAAACATGCGGCTGGATGTTGATCTCTGGCCACTGTTATCCCATCAGCTCAGCGTCAGCCAGGTGATGCTGAAAAATGCGATAGTGCGGGTGACGCCAGATAGCCGCGCGCAGCGTGCCAGAAATGCGCCTCAGGGTCCGCGTGATGCGGAGCCGGCTTCGCCTTCCAGCGGCTGGTCATTTGATATCGCTAAACTGCGGGTAGCAGACAGTCTGTTGATCTGGCAGCAGCCAGGCGGCGACGAATATAATTTCCGCGACCTCAACATTAATATGGAACAGGACGCGAACAAGCTGGCGACCCTGTCGCTGAGCACTACGCTGATGCGCAACCAGCGCAACGCCACACTGAATCTCAAAGGCCAGCTGGATGCCGCGCAATATCCCCATCGCCTCAGCGGCCAGTTGCAGCAGCTTGATTACACCTTGTCCGGCGCCGACATTCCGGCACAGGGGATCAAAGGCTCGCTGAGCCTGCAGGGCGAGTGGGATGGTGACCGCCAGCAGCTCTCCTTCAGTAATCTGCAGCTCACCGCCAATGACAGCACCCTGACCGGGCAGGGCAGTGGCCATATTGCGCCACCGCAGCAGCTGGCACTGGATCTGAAAGCCAGCAACCTTAACGTCGATAATTTACTCACCAGTGCGCCCGTCTCTGACGCACCTGGCGTGCAGCACGCCACCGTGGCCCGTTCGCCGGTAATAGCTGCGCCGCGGGAACGCAGCAACGCCGACTCTCCGCTGAATGACCTGGATCTGGCGCTGAAGTTACAGGCTGACAATGCGGTATGGCGCGGACTCTCTCTGACCAATCTTTCGGTGAACGCCAGCAATCAGCAGGGAGTGATGACGCTGAAGACGCTCAGCGGCAAGCTGGGCAATGGCAGCTTCTCAATTCCCGGCAGTATTGATATCCGTCAGCCAGAGACGCGGGTCAGCCTTAAACCCCAACTCCGGTTAATTGCGATTCAGCCGCTGCTTAAAGCGTTTGAACTGCCGGAAAGCGTGCAGGGGAATCTGAGTCTGGATGGCGACCTGTCGGGCGATACGCTGACGGTCGAAGCAGCCAAACGTCGCTGGCAGGGCAGGGCGACCATCAGTGCCAGCAACCTGAAGCTGGCAGAGCTGAATCTGCAGCAGATGGTGCAGCGTGCCGTGGCGCGGGTCAGCGATAAGGTCAGCAGCGATCAGGCGGTGGATGAGGGGATTGAGTCGATTAGCGCACAGGTGGCGCTGAATAAGGGCGTACTCAGCTTCAGCGATATCAATGGCAACGGCCAGAATCTGGGCCTGCAGGGTGCGGGCAAAGTTGACATGGTGCAGCAACAGCTGGATATGACCCTGGGGCTGAAAATCAGCGGCTGGCATGGCGATGATGCGCTGGTGAAGGCGCTCTCCAGTCAGTCGGTTCCGCTGCGCATGTATGGTCGCTGGGACAACCTGCAATACTCTCTGCCGGTGGATGACGTTCTGCGTAACCGGCTGCAGAGTGAGGCGAAATCACGGCTGAATCAGTGGATCGATCGCCAGAAAGAGGGCGAGAACAAAGAGAACCTGAAGAAAATCATGCGCCCGTAGCGGGCGCATTCCCTTCGGCCTGCTAATCGCTCAGACTTCGTAACTGATATCGGGCTGCAGCAGGATCTCGACTTTCTGCACCCGATGATTTTCGACCTGCAGCGTTCGCAGCAGATAGTCACCCAGTTGCAACACTTCGCCTTCCTGAGGGATGTGTTGCAGCTTATCCATCAGTAATCCCGCCAGCGTATGATAGTCACCCTGCTCATCGAGCGGCAATTTCACATAGAGCGCCAGATCTTCCAGCGGCATATGACCGTTAGCAATCCAGTGACCTTCATCCTGAATCTGAATATCGTAGCGAGCATCGATTTCACCCGCCTCATTCGGCAGATTGCCGGCGATGGTCTCCATTACATCGCTCAGCGTCACCACGCCTTCCACCGAACCAAACTCATCAACCACAAAGGCGAAGTGAGTATGGGCCTGACGAAACTGTTCCAGCGCCTGCAGCACCGTCAGCCGTTCAGGAAAGACCAGCGGCTGTCGAATCAGGGCGCGTAAATCGAGGGAGTTCTGGTGCAGTGACTGGTGCAGCAGATCGATAACGTGAACCACGCCCAGCGGTTCGCTGGAGTGATCCGTGATCAGTATTCGCGTGTGCTGGTTGCGGTCGAGGCGCGACATAATCTCTGCCGGATCATCACTGAGATCGATATGTTCGACGTCGTGGCGCGAGGTCATGATGCTGTTAATGTGGCGCTGACCCATGCCCAGTACGCGGGCAATCATCACCCGTTCCTGCCGGTTAAACAGCATGCTGTCATCGCTGTCAGCAATCAGTGACGAGGTTTTCGCATCCAGCTCCGCCGGTTCTGCCGCGCCGCGCAGCAGCCGTAACACCGCTTCCGCCGTGCGCTGGCGTAGCGGACGACCGGCCGACAGCACCCGACGACGATTAAAGTGCGCCAGCTGGTTCAGTGCCTCAATGACCACCGAGAAGCCGATTGCCGCATAGAGGTAGCCTTTGGGAATCACAAAACCAAAGCCTTCCGCCACCAGGCTGAAGCCGATCATCAGCAGAAAGCTTAAGCAGAGGATCACAATCGTCGGATGGTTGTTCACGAAGCGGGTTAACGGCTTGCTGGCGAGCAGCATCAGCAGAATGGCGATGGTAACCGCAATCATCATGACCGGTAAGTCATTAACCATGCCGACGGCAGTAATCACCGCATCCAGCGAGAAGATGGCATCCAGCACCACGATTTGCGCCACCACCGGCCAGAATTTAGCGCCGCCTTTTTGTTGACCGGACGCCTCATCATCCCCTTCAAGACGCTCATTCAACTCTGTGGTGGCTTTAAATAGCAGGAAAATCCCGCCTGTCAGCAGCAGTAAATCGCGCGCACTGAAGGGGTGGCCCATAAGCGTAATCCAGGGTTCTTTCAGCGTAACCAGCCAGGAAAGCGATGCCAGCAGCAATAATCGGCACAATAACGCCAGCAGCAGTCCAATCACGCGCGCGCGGTCGCGAAGCGGCCCTGGAAGCTTCTCAACCAGGATGGCGATGAAGATCAGATTGTCGATGCCTAAAACCAGTTCCAGAACGATTAGCGTGACTAATCCCGCCCATAGCGAGGGATCTGCAATTACCTCCAGCATGCGTTGTTCACCTGAATGTCTTAAATTGAGTTTTCTCTGATGATAGTGGAGTGCGAAGCCACGTACAAATGGCAGGGCAGGGGGCATGTTCTCAGATAACCGCGCTATATCGTGCAAAATATGAACATAATAGTGTGACGCTTTGATTAACTTCACAGGGCGCAGTAGAGATAATTCTTAGTCATTGGCTGACAGGAAAGAGATATTCACCTGTCGGGCTTATGCGATTTATCTCATCGGGAGTATGGCATTAATCCGAATTGTGAAGAAAGGATTGCACTGCCCGTCAGGCCTCAATACTAATTGCTGGTAGTCTTTTTCCTAAAATAGTCCAGGGATGGCGGGACCTGCTTGTAAACAAGCCAGTAATAACTAGTATAGCAACAAGTTAGCAAACTCTGCCCCAGAGTCGTAATCTGCGTACCTATTCGACATTAATCGCAATGTCACGAATGAGTAATTCGCCTGTGAACGTCTGTATGATGCGTTGCGGTAACGCTAACACATTACGGGGAGCATTATGAATGATGACAGCGATATTGGCAGCGACAGCCAAGGGCGGTAGCGTGCCCGAATCGCGTTTTTGTTGATAAAGTGAGCAGCGCTGGCGGTGGTTAAGTCAGAGTAATCTGTTGGTATTCATCACGATATTATTGGTTTCATGGTTAAGATCATTGGCGTAAACGCCGCAGGAGCTCCCCTTAGAAACGGCTCACTCTGGAGAGGTTTCGTCGCTTAATGATTAAACAGGCGATAGCCGTTGCGGGTTTAAGGAAATAAAATAAAGAGTTAAATATGCGCGATACAGAATTTACGTTTAAAAGTCTTATTACCAAATTAATGCTGGCATGTTCAGACTTAATTTGTTTCAACGCAGCGTTCTTTTTGGCGATGATGCTAATTAATTTGCAGTCAGATTCGCCGCTGGCAGATATTTCTGAAAAAGAAATGAATTTAAAAATTGCCACACACATTTGTCTGTCGGTAATTTGTATTGGCTGGTTCTGGGTAAGGCTGCGTCACTACACTTACCGCAAACCTTTCTGGTTCGAATTAAAAGAAGTTTTTCGTACCATTCTTATATTTTCTGTTATCGACCTGTCGATTACCGCCCTGTCGCAGTGGCAGATGTCGCGTTTCGTCTGGTTACTGACCTGGATCCTGGCGCTGATTTTAATTCCGACCTGCCGCGCGCTTTCTAAACGTCTGCTGAATAAAAATGGCTTGTGGAAAAAACAGACCATTATTATCGGCAGCAGCAAAAATGCGCACGAAGCCTGGCAGGCGCTGCAAAGCGAAGAGGTCATGGGTTTTGACGTTATCGCCTTCTATGACGTTGATGGAACCTGTCCGCAGGAGATCATGAACGGCGTGCCGGTGCTGCGCGACGAGCAGGAGCTCTGGAGCCTCACCAACAGCGAAACGCAGTTTATCGTTGCGGTTGAGTATGAGCAGAGTCAGTACCGTGATGTCTGGCTTAAATCGCTGGCGATGCACAACTGCCGTTCAGTGTCAGTGATCCCAACCCTGCGTGGTGTACCGCTCTACGGTACCGACATGGCCTATATCTTCAGCCATGAAGTGATGATCCTGCGGGTTCAGAACAACCTGGCTAAACGCACGTCGCGCTTCCTGAAGCGGGCATTCGATATCGTGGGTGCGCTCTCGATTATCCTGATGCTGATGCCAGCGCTGCTGGTACTGGGCTTCCTGGTGGGTCGTGACGGTGGACCACCGATTTATGGTCACGAGCGTGTGGGAATGAATGGCCGTAAATTCAAATGCCTGAAATTCCGCTCGATGGTCATTAATTCAAAAGAAGTGCTGGAAGAGGTGCTGCGCACTGATCCGATTGCCCGTGCAGAATGGGATAAAGATTTCAAACTCAAAAATGATCCACGTATTACTAAAGTGGGCCACTTCATCCGTAAAACAAGCCTCGATGAGCTCCCTCAGCTCTGGAACGTGGTGCGCGGTGATATGAGTCTGGTCGGACCGCGTCCGGTCATTGAAGATGAACTCTGTCGTTATGCCGGTGATGTTGATTATTACCTGATGGCAAAGCCAGGCATGACGGGATTGTGGCAGGTCAGCGGTCGTAATGATGTTGACTATGAAACCCGCGTCTATTTCGACTCGTGGTACGTGAAAAACTGGTCACTGTGGAACGACATCGCGATTCTGTTTAAAACAGTGGGCGTGGTGTTGAAACGCGATGGTGCCTATTAATCGTGAGTCGGAATGAGCGCGTTAATGCGCGCTCAGAGGTGTTTTGCCGTTGTCAGGCGTGTCGTTGATAGTGGCCATCATCAGGGATATCGCTGTGCATCCATAGTCCGCTATGATGCGTGGCGTTCAGGGTACACCCTGGTAGATGGCCGCTACTTATAACAAGTGGAGCAAGGATAATGAACGACAGGTTCAGTGCTTAAGTCAGGTAGGATTTACTTTTTGTTGGACGCTTACACAGCGGCGGTTTCGCCTCTATCAATAAATAACTGATAGCGAAGATCTAAATGATTACAATCAAAATGAAATTGATACCCTTGCTGGTATCCGCCACATTCCTTAGCGGGTGTACGATCGAACCAGGTTCTCACCTTTCTACATCAGGAAAAGATGTTGTTGAACAGCAGGATAGCAACTTTGACATCGATAAATATGTCAACGTCTTCCCGTTAACGCCTTCACTGGTTGAAAGGATGCGTCCGAAGCCACTGGTGGCTCAGACGAATCCTGCCCTGCAGAACGAAATTCAGAACTACGAATACCGTATCGGTGTGGGCGATGTCCTGACCGTAACGGTCTGGGATCACCCGGAACTGACCACCCCAGCGGGTCAGTACCGTAGCGCCAGCGACACCGGTAACTGGGTGCATTCTGACGGCACCATTTTCTATCCCTACATCGGTCGTGTGCGTGTAGCGGGCCGTACCGTCGGCGAAGTGCGTGACGAAGTGTCACGTCGTCTGGCTCAGTACATTGAAAGCCCACAGGTTGATGTCAGCATCGCCTCGTTCAAATCACAGAAAACCTATGTGACGGGTTCAGTGACCACTTCTGGTCAGCAGCCCATCACCAACGTTCCGTTGACGGTGCTGGATGCGATCAACGCCGCTGGCGGCCTGGCCGCTGATGCTGACTGGCGCAACGTGGTGCTGACGCACAACGGTCGTGAACAGCGCATCTCTCTGCAGGCACTGATGCAGAATGGTGACCTGAGCCAGAACCACCTCCTCTATCCAGGCGATATTCTTTACGTTCCGCGTAACGATGATCTGAAAATCTTCGTGATGGGTGAAGTGAAGCAGCAGACCACCCTGAAAATGGACCGTAGCGGCATGACGCTGGCGGAAGCACTGGGCAATGCGGCCGGGATGGATCAAACCACCTCTGACGCCACCGGTGTATTCGTTATCCGTCCACTGCACGGCACCGATCGCAACAAGATTGCCAACATCTATCAGTTGAACACCAAAGATGCGGCATCCATGGTGATGGGAACCGATTTCCAGCTCCAGCCTTACGACATCGTTTATGTCACCTCTACGCCGCTGACGCGCTGGAACCGTGTGATTGGACAGTTGATACCGACCATCGCAGGTATCAACGATGCAACACAGGCCGCATCGCGTATCCGTACCTGGGGTAATTAAGGTCCCGTCATGATTAAGTCCGTGTTAGTCGTTTGCGTTGGCAACATCTGCCGCTCTCCTACCGGAGAGCGCCTGTTTAAACGTGCGCTGCCTGATTTAGACGTTCGCTCTGCCGGCCTGGGGGCGCTGGTCGGCCACCCGGCCGACAAGACGGCGTCTGAAGTCGCTGCTGCGCAGGGTCTGTCGCTGGAAGGACATGAGGCGCAACAGTTGACGGCAGAGATGTGCCGCAATGTTGACCTGATTCTGGTGATGGAAAAGCGACATATTGAACAGGTTAATCGCATCGACCCGGCCGCGCGTGGCAAAACCATGCTGCTTGGGCACTGGCTCAATCAGAAAGAAATTGCGGATCCGTACAGAAAAAGCCGTGAGGCCTTTGAAGAGATTTACGGATTACTGGAAAACGCTACCCAGAAGTGGGTGAACGTATTAAGCCGATAGTTGGGATTATCCATGAATATAAAAAATAAGGTCAGAACCGCGCCGGGAGAGGATTCGAATGGATGGGATCTGGCGCATCTTGTGGGACAGCTAATTGATCATCGCTGGATCATTGTTGCCGTTACCGCTTTTTTCATGCTGGCGGGAACACTCTACACACTGTTTGCAACACCCATTTATAGCGCAGATGCGTTAGTTCAGGTTGAGCAGAAGAATGCCAGCACCGTTCTGAACGAAATTGACAGCATTCTGCCACCGACACCAGCCTCTGATACGGAAATCGAGATTCTGGAATCCCGTATGGTCATCGGCAAAACCGTTGACGATCTGGGTCTGGATACCGTCGTTGAGCAGAACTATTTCCCGGTTATCGGTAAAGGTCTGTCGCGCCTGATGGGCAACAAACCCGCCAGTATCGCGATTTCGCGCCTGGAAATCCCACGCACTATCGACAAACGTAACGTTGAACTGGAAGTGACCGGTCCGGATAGCTACACCGTCTCAAAAGATGGCGATGAGCTGTTCAAAGGTAAAGTCGGCCAGCTGGAGTCGCACGGCGACATCAGCATGCTGGTCAGCGAGATTCACGCTGATGAAGGCACCAGCTTCACCGTGACCAAGCTGAATAACCTGCAGGCGATCCGTTCAGTGCTCTCTAACCTGACCGTGGCAGACAAAGGTAAAGATACCGGCGTGCTGGGTCTGGAGTATCTGGGTGAAGATCCAGAGCAGATCAGTAAAGTGCTGAACCAGATTGTGAATAACTATCTGTTACAGAACGTTGAACGCAAGTCAGCGCAGGCAGAGAAAAGCCTGGAGTTCTTACGCACTCAGCTGCCTGCCGTGCGCAGCAAGCTGGATGAAGCGGAAGACAAGCTGAACACCTTCCGTCGTCAGAACGAATCTGTTGACCTGTCACTGGAAGCGAAATCCGCTCTGGACTCCTCTGTCAGCGTGCAGAGTCAGCTGAACGAACTGACCTTCCGTGAAGCCGAAGTCTCTCAGCTGTTTACCAAAGATCACCCGACGTATCGCGCGCTGCTTGAAAAACGCAAAACGCTGGAAGGTGAGCAGGCTCAGCTGAACAAGAAAATTGCTGGCATGCCACAGACTCAGCAGGAAATCCTGCGTCTGACCCGTGACGTTCAGTCTGGTCAGGAGATCTACATGCAGCTGCTGAACCGTCAGCAGGAGCTGGGTATCAGTAAAGCGAGCACCGTGGGTGATGTCCGCATCATCGATGGCGCGCAGACTGCTAACTCGCCTGTTGCACCGAAGAAGCTGCTGATCATCGCCGCGAGCCTGATTTTCGGTCTGTTTGTGTCAGTGGGTCTGGTTCTGCTGAAAGCGCTGCTGCATCACGGCATCGAGAACCCGGATCAGCTGGAAGAGCTGGGCATGAATGTCTATGCCAGCGTTCCACTGTCAGACTGGCAGCGTAAGAAGGATACCGAAGCCCTGGCGCGTCGTGGCAGCAAGGTGAAAACCGATCCGCACGAAACGCTGCTGGCGCTGGGTAACCCGACTGACCTCTCCATCGAAGCGATTCGTAGCCTGCGTACCAGCCTGCACTTCGCGATGATGGAAGCGAAAAACAACATCCTGATGATCACCGGTGCCAGCCCGGGTATTGGTAAAACCTTTATCTGTGCCAACCTGGCGACCCTGGTCGCGAAAGCGGGTCAGCGTGTTCTGTTTATCGATGGCGACATGCGTCGTGGTTATACCCACGAACTGCTGGGCGCAGATAACAAATCAGGTCTGTCCAACGTGCTGTCCGGTAAAACTGAATTCAGCCCGGCGCTGATTCAGCAGGGCGTGTACGGTTTCGACTTCCTGCCACGTGGTCAGGTTCCGCCGAACCCGTCTGAGCTGCTGATGCATCGTCGCATGGGTGAGTTGCTGGAGTGGGCGAGCAAGAACTACGACCTGGTGTTAATCGATACGCCGCCAATCCTGGCCGTCACCGATGCCTCTATCATCGGTAAGCTGGCCGGTACCTCACTGATGGTGGCGCGTTTCGAAGCCAACACCACCAAAGAAGTGGACGTCAGCTTCAAACGCTTTGCCCAGAACGGTATTGAGATTAAAGGTGTGATCCTCAACGCCGTGGTGCGTAAAGCCGCTAATGCGTATGGCTATGGGTATGACTACTACGCCTATGACTACGGCAAGACGAACAAAAGCTGATCATTGAGCAATAAAACAGGGGGCGGTCTGACCGCCCCTTTTTATCGTCCCTTTGAATGACGACACGCATCAATTTACACAGGTTATTCTGTCCAAACCCACAAAAGCGATACATCTATAAATCGCATGGCGAGCGTCACTCAACAGAATTCATCACCAGCAGGCATCGCCCGCACGCAATTTGTGACCGTGCAATCAGACTCGCTGTAAAGCCAGTCGGGAAGGCGAAGCGTGATTATTGCTGGCATGAGAACTTGTGGAATTAAGGAATCACACCATGGCTCCATATTGGTATGTATCAGGCTTTTTACTGCTGCTTTCGCTGTTTGAAATAGCGTTAAAAAAAGACGAACGCACAAATTATATTCTGACCTGGCTACTCTGTTTTGCCGCCGTGACTTTGATTATTTTCGGGGGAATACGCGGTCTTGGTACCGGCATGGATGACTTTCAGTACCGGAGCTTCTTCGAAGACTTTGTAAGACGTATTGAGATTAATGGCTTCTTTAATACCGTTGCGTTTTTCCGTTACGAACCGCTGATTTTTGCGATGGCCTGGCTCACCAGCCTGTTTTCGCACAATGCCAGCATCTTCCTGTTTGTCTTCTGCGCCATTGCCGTTTCCATCAACACCTGGTTTTTCAGGAAGATGTCTCCGTATCCGGTGCTGGCGCTGGTGCTCTATTCGGCGCACATCTTTATCAACAAAGACATTAACCAGATTCGCTTTGGCCTGAGTTCTGCGCTGTTCCTTGGCGTTCTCTGGTCGATCTATCTCAAGCGCTACTGGTGGGCATTTGCCTTCTTTATTCTGTCGTTCACGAGCCATAACACCGGTGTCATGGTGGTGACGCTTGTGCCGTTCCTGTTTATCCGGGACTGGCGCTGGTGGCCGGTCATTATCATCGTTGCCAGTCTGCCGCTATCGGTTGTGGGCGGCTCGGGCTTTATTGCCCTGATTGCCGGTCATCTGGGATCGCTGGGAGAGAGGGCATCGGGCTATAACAATGACCCCTCCTATGCAATGGGTGGCAGCATCCTGGCCGTATCGAACCTGAAAAACATCATGCTGGTGTTCGTCTTCTTCTATTTCATGCTGACCGATAAGCTGAAGCGCGAGAATTACGCCCAGTATCGCCTTAACTATCTGCTGATTTTAAGTTTTGCCATCGGCGGAGCGATCAGGATCTTCCTGTATAACTTCCCGTCAGGTTCGCGCCTGTCCAACTATCTGCAGCAGGTTGAGCCGATCATCCTGACCTCGCTGATTTATCAGGCAAGGCGATCCTGGAAGCCAGCGCTGTATGCCATGCTGGTGTTCTTCCTGCTCTATTACCTCTACTACAACACCATTTCAACCAAACAGGCCGTTACCGGTTATGAAGTGGCGCGGGAGTTTTGGCTGATCCACTAATCAATCTGACGACCGCCCCTGGGTGACGAGTTTCACCCAGGGGCGGTCGTCGGTCAGAACACAGGTTTTTCATCGACCGTTGTCGAATGAACTGTTTATTTTTGAACTACTTTAATGAGGTGCTGGCAATGAAGGACATTCGTTTCTCCATCGTAATTCCGGCTTATAACGCGTCAGAATCGATTGTCACGACGCTGGATTGCGTTAAAGCACAAACGTATCGCAATTTCGAAGTCATCATCGTTGATGATAAATCTGCGGATGCCGCCGCGCTGGCGGATGTGGTACGCAGCGAACGCTACCGGGATCTCGATATCAATCTGGTGCTCTCCGAGGTCAAACTCAACGGAGCCGGTGCACGTAACAAAGGAATTGAGCTGGCGACCGGTGACTACGTCAGCTTCCTTGACGCCGATGATGAGTGGGCGGCGGACAAACTGCAGCAGGTGAGCGAAAAAATTGCTCAGCTGGACGCGCAGGGCAAAAAGAATTTCGTCATTTTCAGCCAGGTGAATATCTATCAGGATGGCACGTTCCTGAAAGTGATGCCGATGCAGCCGCCAGGCAAAAATGAAACGGTCGCGGAGTATCTGTTCGGCTGCTACGGCTTTATCCAGACCAGCACCATTGTGCTGAAGCGGGAAGACGCGGCGAAAATTCAGTTCGATACCCGCTACATCCGTCATCAGGACTATGATTTCTGCATTCGTGCCGACCGCATGGGCTATGACTTTGTGATGATCGCTGCACCGCTGGCGAACTACCACCTGGTCACTAAATTTGGCTCGAAACACAAAGGCGAATCGGTGAACTACTCGATGTTCTGGCTCGATAGCATGAAGCCGCATCTGACCCCGCGTGACATCCACACCTACAAAGCTTTTAAGCTGCCGCTGCGCTACAAGATGGATGGTAAGTCGCTGATGGCAAGCCTGAGCTTTGCGCGCTACTTCTTCCTCACCAACAAAGACAACCGTGCTTACTTTATGAACCGGGTTAAAGACAAGGTCAAAGCACGTTTCGGCGGTGAGAAAGCGATCTCCTGACGCGCGCCGCGCCTCGCTCTGCTCCTGATGCCGGGAGCGACTCTTTTTACGATTAATTCAGGGTTGAAGATGAATACTTCTGTTGGAACCGTTGGCATCGTCATGCCTATGTATAATGCACGTCAGACGGTGTTACGCGCGGTGCAATCGGTTATCAATCAGCACTATACCGACTGGCATCTGTATCTGGTCAACGATAAATCGACCGATGACTCGCTGGAATTTGTGCGTGAGCATTGTCAGGATCCGCGCATTACCATTCTGGATAACGCGGTCAACATGGGCGCAGCAGAGACCCGAAATGTCGGGCTGCGCGCGGCCACTGAAGAGATTATCGCCTTTCTCGACAGCGACGATGAGTGGCATGCGGATAAACTGACCCAGCAGGTCGCTGCCATCGCGGCCGGTGATGATTTTGTGATTACCGAATATCACTATAAAACCCGCAAGGCTGAGCACGACATTACCTACGGCAAACCTTACCTGCAGCAGGAAAACTTTGTGAAGAAGCAGTATCGCGTCTGCTTCTCCTCCGTCTGTTTCCGCCGTCCGCCGCAGGGGCTTTTCTTCCAGCGCAAAGGCCACGAAGATTTCCTGTTTTTGTATGAATTATTCACCCGCTATAAGCAGGCGCGCGTAATTCAGACGATTCTGGTCAACTATTACGAATTAGGCGATTCCCTTTCCCGTAATAAGAACAAAGCGGCCCAGTGGCACCTTGAATTATTAAGAATTATCTATAAAAACAATCCTTTAAAAATCTATTACTATTACGCCTGGTATATGGTGAATGGTGTGCTGTTTACCTTTAAGCATCGTTAAGCCTGTCGGCAGGATTGTCTTTAAAATTTGAGGTGGATAGCGTTTCATGAAAAAAATTGTCCTGGTGATCAAAGATGCTTATTCGTATGCGGGCACCGAGAACATCTGTAACTTCATGTCAGAGTGTCTTGGCGAGACCCATGAAGTCACCATCTACTCGCTGGAAGGCAGTGGAAAAACCTTTTACCCGTTTGAGCACGTCAAACAGATCGTCAGCTTTGAAGGGCAGAGCAATCCGATCAAAAGCGCGGTTGCCCGGATTCACGAAGAGGGCTTTGATACCGTTTTCCTGATCAGCATGGGTCGCCTGAGCGTGATGTTCGCTTTCTGGAATCTGCTGGCGATGAAGAAGAAGCGGGGCAAAGCCTACGCCTGCGAACACATCGCCATTAACTCCTTCAGCAAACCGATTAAGTTCCTCAAGTTTCTGCTGCTGCGCTACTACGACCGCGTGATTGTTCTGACCGACAAAGATCATCAGGTGTTCAGCCGCTGGCGCATTCCCAGCAAGCAAATCCCCAACCCGGTGGTTTACAAAGACTATCAGCGCCAGACCCGTCATCGCCAGGCGCTGGCCGTAGGCCGACTGGATAACCAGAAGGGCTTTGACCTGATGCTGGATATCTGGCGCGACTTCGCCCGCAGCCATCCTGACTGGACGCTGGTGATTGCCGGTGACGGTGAACTGCGTCAGCAACTGCATGACCAGGCGGCGGTGCTGGGCATCACCGACAGCGTGAAGTTTGTCGGTAAGGTCAGCAATATCAACGACTACTATCGCGACAGCGATATGGCGCTGATGACCTCGCGCTATGAAGGATTGCCACTGGTGCTGCTGGAAGCAAAATCCTGGTCACTGCCGGTAGTGGCATATGACTGCCCGACCGGTCCACAGGAGATCATCAATCACGGTGAAGATGGTTTCCTGGTTCCGATGAACGACAAAGCCACGTTTCTGGCCCGAATGGAGCAGCTCGCCAGCGATGACGCGCTGTTCTATGCCATGAGCGAAAAAACGAAACAGACCGCGCTGAAATTCGACGGTAATCAGATTAAGCAAAGCTGGCTGTCATTGGTTTAACCGGAGCTGGAAAAGCTCACTTGCGACGTGCCTCAGGGACACCGCCATGGCCAATGGCCTTATTGACTACGGGAATTGATGCATGAAAAGAAGAGAAGTTTTACAGACCGCCGCCTCCGCTCTGGTGGGGGCTCTCTCCGTGAGCACCTTTTCCAGCTACGCTGCAAAAAGTAACGGTATCGCCCTGAAACCGGTTGATGCCACTGACGTGCCTAAAGGCGACGTGCCAATTCTGACCCCGGAAAATGTCTACGCCATGCCACCGCAGTTCTGGCAGGGCTTTGAAGGCAAACTCTGGATTGGTAAAGCGGGCGCAGATGCCAGCAAACCGGGCAACCAGATCCCGGTCTTCCTGCGTGATGCCAGCGGCAAAGTGTCGGAGATTGCTCAGCCTATCGCGCTGAACAAAGGTAACTTTGCCCAGTTTATTCAGGACAATGCTGCGCTGATTGCCAATCCGTCGCATTCGATGGCAGTCGAGGACAGCAGCGGTCAGACGCTGTTCAACATCGCAGATGTCAGCCGTCCGGGCGCTGCAGATTTCAGTCAGCGTCTGGCGCAGCCCGCGGGTTATCAGCTGATTGGTGAGATCCCGTCCGTAGCGGAGTTACGCAAAACCCGTCCGTTGTTTGAAGGGGCCAAGGTTAAGCTGAAAAGCTGGCATGAAGGACGGGAAGTCGGCGGCGGCGAGTTTGTCGGCAGCTTCCAGCCCGCTCAGAATGATGGCGGCGTAAACTTTGCCGGTGAGGGCTTTTCCTGGCGTCGCGTGGTAGACGATTTTAACCGCCTGACGCTGTTTGATTTCGGTGCGATTGCCGATGGCAAAACCGATACGGCGCCCGCCATTATGGCGATGTTCCAGTGGTCACAGCAGGCAAACCAGCAGATCTGTGTCCAGTTCCCGGCCGGTACCTTCATGGTCTCAGCCTGTAACCTTGGCGATAAGTATCTCAACTTCTTCCGCATGTCCGGTGCGATGGTAAACTTCGGCTACTTCCCGGCGACCACTATTGTCTCAGATGGTAAGTCAGAGTTCGTCTTTGAGATGAATGCCCGTCGGGTTGAGCTTTCCAACCTGAATTTTAACGGCAACAGCGATAAGAGCCCCAACAAGCAGGGCTTTTTCCATAACAACTGCCCTGGCGGACAATATTTCCGTGGTGCCTGCCTGCGCTTTAACGCAGTCGGCGGCACTGCCATCAGCCTGCAGGATACTCTGGATTGTAAAATCGACCAGTGGTACGCCTCACGCTGCAGTGGTGATGTGATCAAATCGGGCTGGTCAGGGCAGAAGCAGGGCAAATGGGACCACAGCACCGCGATCGAACTGTCGAACTTCAATGCGCAGTACTGTCGTGGTGGCAAAGTCCTCAACCTGCCGCGCTGCGGCCAGTCGATTATCCATAACGGCTGGATTGAGCACTGTGATAACCCGGGCGATCTCTCCAACGGCCAGTGGATTGTCGATGCGCTGAGCCTGGAAGATTGTAAAAATCCGCTGATCGCGCATAACACGCGCCTGAATATGCGCCAGACCAGCCTGCAGTCGGGCAGCTGGATCGACAACTCCATGCAGGGCGACCGTCTGCTCAGCATCTGGGAGATGGGATCGACCCGCGTGGAGTCCTATGGCGTCGCGCTGGATGGCAGCCTGAAGTACAACTACATCACCTCGCGCTGGCGTTTAGAGAACAACACGAATCAGGAGACCTGGTTTGATCTCGGCAGCCTCTACTCCCCGACCGTGGGTGATTCGTGGGAGATCGAAATTTTTGGTCAGTCGCAGTTCAGCAACGGCAGTGGCGATAAGCCGCTGATGAACCTCATCGGTGACAAGACCACCGGTGGCCGCGCGATGATCCACGTACAGCGCAAAAAAGATCGCTCTGAAGCGAGCTGGTCGGCCGAAGGCAGCAGCCCGATTGTCGATGTGCGCTATGTGGCTGAGCATGACACCGATGTCCGCATCTTCGTCAAACTGGCGGGCTGGACGCCGTCGGTGGCCGTGCTGGTGAAAACCACCGGTAAAGATCGCTTTGTCACTGGTCGCTGTGCGCGCGTTAACGCGAAGATGGAGAAGGGCAATCCTCCGGCGGGCGACGCGACTAAACGCGCGCCGCAGCGCTTCAGCCTGCACAACGGCAAAGCGGGCGTGGGTGCCAACGAGCAGGGCGATCTGCTGATGGCTTCCCGTCCGCTCTCCGCCGATCAGGTCGATACCAGCAAGCCGGAAGGCTTTGTTTCCGTCGTAATCAACGGCAAACAGGTCGCACTGCCTTACTTCGCAATCAAGTCGTAATCCCTTGCATCACGGCCGCCACAATGGAGGCGGCCGGTTTTAACAGGAGCACTACCTTTGGGTGCGTTATCCCGTAAAGCATTACTTTAAACAGAGTTCATTTTGCCCATTGCGGATCTGGGCGGCTTACAGAATTAAAAAAATTCATTCGGAGTTGTTATGAAAATTTTATTGGTGGGTAACCATACGTGTGGAAATCGCGGGGATGGCGCGATTCTTCGTGGACTGATTGATTCAATGAAGTCTGCACGCAGTGATTTAGAAATTGATGTTATAAGCCGTTATCCAACCAGCTCCGGTTATCTGCTTCAGCAGGATATTAAGCAGGATGCGCTGTATCTGCACAACAGCAAATCAGGCAAAGGTCTGGTCGGTTCGTTCAAGCGTAAAGTCGCGAACCGCCTGATGCCTGATATCATGATGGCGCATCTGGGCAAGGGCGGGATCTTTAAGTCGTTCGCTGTACCGCCGCACCTGAAGGCGTTTACTGACAGTCTGGCAAAATATGATGCGATTATTCAGGTTGGCGGATCGTTCTTCGTTGACCTCTATGGCGTGACCCAGTTTGACCATGCGCTCTGTGCGCTGATGGCGAAAAAGCCGATCTACCTGATCGGTCACTCGGTGGGGCCGTTCCAGAACCCGCGCGTCAATGCGCTGGCAAACTTTGTCTTTGATCGGGTCGACAGCCTGGTGCTGCGTGAATCGGTCAGCCTTGACCTGATGAAGCGCGATGGCGTGACCAGTTCTAAAGTCGCGTCTGGCGTTGATACCGCTTTCCTGGTGCGGGCACGCGAAGTCGAAAATCCGAGCCATAACCTGCTCTACTGGCAGGGCATTATCGATGGCCGTAAAACCATCGCGATCACCGTGCGTGAACTGGCACCGTTTGATAAACGTCTGGGTGTGACGCAGAAAGAGTATGAAGCGGCATTTGGCCGGGTGATCAATGCCATGATTGCTGAAGGCTATCAGGTTGTGGCGTTCTCAACCTGTACCGGCATCGACAGCTATGCCAAAGATGACCGCATGGTTGCACTGACCCTGCGTGACCACGTGACGCAGCCTGAACATTACCATGTCATTATGGATGAGTTTAATGACCTGGAACTGGGCATCCTGCTGAATCATTGCCATCTGACCATTGGTACCCGCCTGCACTCGGCGATTATCTCCATGAACTTTGGCACCCCGGCTGTGGCGATCAACTACGAGCACAAGTCGATGGGTGTGATGAACCAGCTTGGTCTGCCGCAGATGGCAACCGATGTGAAAAGCCTGATGGATGGCTCGCTAATCGACAAGGTGAAAACTGTTCTTGCCGATTACGACAACATCAAGCTCAAGGTCGACACGGCCGTTGCGAATGAAAGGGAAATTGGCAACCGGATCACTGAAGAGATTCTCAAAGTATTAGGGTAATGTGATGAAACTGACTTTTTTCACCATGCGTTTCCCGGTTGCCTCTGAGACATTCGTATTAAATCAGGTAACCCACTTTATTGATGCCGGTTACGAGGTGGAGATTATTTCAGTCTTTCCCGGCGATTTAGTGAACCGGCATGCCGCTTTTGATGAGTATGGTCTGGCGGCGAAGACGCATTATCTGCTGCCGGAAGAGAAGATCTCGATTGTCGATAAGCTGAACCAGCGCATCAAGCTGGTGCTGCCAAAAGTGACGAAGCCGTCGCTGCTGCGTTCGCTGAATGTGCGCCGTTATGGCGCGCAGTCCAGCAAACTGCTGCTGCCGTCGATTGTGGCGAATGCAAAGCAGACCTTCACCGCAGATGTGTTCCTGGTGCATTTCGGCTATGCCGGTGCGCTGGCGAACAAGCTGCGTGAGCTGGGCGTGCTCAAGGGTAAACAGGCGACCGTGTTTCACGGTGCCGATATTTCCCGTCGTCACATTCTGGAAGAGCACAAACTCGACTATGTGAATCTGTTCCGCCAGAGTGAGCTGATGCTGCCTATCAGCAATCTGTGGAAGAACAAGCTGATTGAGATGGGCTGCCCGCCGGAAAAAATTCACGTTACGCGTATGGGCATTGAGCCGGAGAAGTTTAACTTCCAGCCGCGCCAGGCGTTTCAGACGCCGCTGCGTATCGTTTCGGTGGCACGTCTGACCGAGAAGAAAGGGCTGGATGTGGCGGTCAAAGCCAGCGCCATCCTGAAGCAACGTGGCGGTCAGTTTCAGTACACCATTATCGGTAACGGCGATCAGGATGAGATGATGCGTGATTTCATCGCCCGCGAGGGGATGGAAGATTGCGTCAGCATGCCGGGCTTTAAACCGCAGGAGGAGATCCGTCGCGCGCTGAGTGAGGCTGACATCTTCCTGCTGCCCTCCAAAACCGCCGCAGATGGCGATATGGAAGGTATTCCGGTTGCACTGATGGAGGCGATGGCGGTCGGCCTGCCGGTGGTCTCAACCTTCCACAGCGGCATTCCGGAGCTGATCGAAAACAACGTATCTGGCTGGCTGGTGGAAGAGGACGATCCTGAGGCGCTGGCGGAGACGCTGCTGAAGCTCTCTCAGGGTGAAGTGGATGTGGCGCCCGTGGTCGCGGCCGCCCGTCACAAAGTTGAGACTGAATTTAATCAGCATATCGCCTACGGCGAACTGGCACAGATTCTGGAGCGACTGGTGTGAGTGGATTTAAGTCACAGGCGATTTGGCTGTTCGGCAGCACCTGCTTCTCGGCAGTGCTGCAGGTTGCACAGCTAAGCTTTCTCGCCCGCAAACTGGAAACCCACGAGCTGGGTCTGTTAGCCATCATCAACGCCATCCTGGCGGTGGCGGGTGTGCTGCAGGATATGGGGATGAGCAGTTATCTGGTGCATCGCCAGAACATTACCCGTCGTGAGCAGAGCACTATCTACTGGGTGAACGTCTCACTCAGCTTGTGTACTGGCCTGATCATGCTGCTGATCGCCTTCCCGGTCTCCTGGTTCTATCACCTGCCGGAGCTGGTGGGTCTGATCATGCTGACCAGCCTCAACTTCCTGGTGCTGGGGCATCTGTCGCAGTATCAGGCGCACTACATCAAAACCAAGCGGATGGTTTCGCTGGCGAAGATTGAGATGGGCACCAAGCTGTTTGCCTTCCTCTGTGTGGTGGCGATGCTGGAGTTCACCTCGCTCACCGTAGCGGCGGCGATTCTCGGTCTGTTCATCAACGCCTTTACCCGCATCCTCTGCATGATTGCGCTGGGTGAGAAGTCGTGGCGTCCGACCTGGGAGTTCGACAAAGCGACCTTTATCGGTGCGATTCGCTACGGCAGCTATCAGCTCGGCTCGCAGACCATTAACCAGCTGCGTACCCAGGCCGATGCGCTGGTGGTCGGTAAAGTGATGGGCGCCGAGATGCTGGGTGTTTACTCGCTGGCGAAAGAGCTGGTGCTGCAACCGCTGAAGCTGGTGACGCCGGTGATTAACCGACTGGCACTGCCGCGCTTTGCAGAGAAGCAGCACGATGCCGAGCAGCTGAAGAAGCTGTTCCTCAAAGGCACGCTGGGGATCATGCTGTTCAGCAGCGCGATGTACCTGGTGATTGGCATCTTCTCGCCGGTTATCGTTCGTGTGCTCTACGGCGCATCCCACGAGCAGGTCTATCATCTGATTCCGCTGATGCTGCTGTTTGGTATGCTGCGGCCGATGGGCGGACTGACCGGGGCAATTTCCCAGGCCAATGGACGGACCAACGTTGAGTTCTACTGGAACATCGTGGCGAGTATTGTGGTTCTGGCGGTGCTGGCAACCACCTTTATCTGGCCGAACGTGCTCTATGTGGCACTGACGCTCTCCATCTCGCAGATCCTGATCTCGGCACTGGCTCATCCGTTCTTTATCAAGCCGGTAATTGGCATTCGGTTTATTCCCTATGCCCGGCAATGGGTGGCGGTGTCGGTGGTATTTGTGGGCATAATGTTGCTGGTCAATCACTTTAATCTGTTTGTGATGCCGGAGTGGTTTGAAGGCTGGTTGTAATCACAATTGCGTTATATCAACGGGCGGCCTCAGGGTCGCCCGTTTTCATTTATGGCTGGTCTCAGCCGCGCGGCGAGCTGTGGTGGAAATAACAGAGGCGATATTCGATTACTGATTGTCTTTATTCAGTTTATACCGTTGCTGGCAATGGGCAAAATGCCGAATTTCCAAGTTATGACAGAGAGTTACTGTCCGATTTTCAGATAAAGATTATACTTGCTCTTCCGGCCGATCCTGCATAATCGACCCACATCTTCATTTTATTAAACGGAATAAATATGACCAAGCTTAAAGCAGTAATCCCGGTTGCGGGCCTCGGTATGCATATGCTCCCTGCGACTAAAGCCATTCCGAAAGAGATGCTGCCTGTCGTCGACAAACCGATGATCCAGTACATCATTGACGAGTGTGTTGCCGCGGGTATTAAAGAGATTGTGCTGGTCACGCATGCATCGAAAAATGCCGTAGAAAACCATTTCGACACCACCTATGAGCTCGAAGCGCTGCTTGAAGCGCGCGTGAAGCGTCAACTGCTGAGCGAAGTGCAGTCTATCTGCCCGCCAGGCGTAACCATCATGAACGTGCGCCAGGCGCAGCCGCTGGGCCTGGGTCACTCTATTCTCTGTGCCCGTCCGATGATCGGTGATAATCCGTTTGTGGTCGTGCTGCCAGACGTCCTGCTGGATGACTCCACCGCTGACCACATGCGTTACAACCTTGCAGCAATGGTTGCCCGTTTTGAAGAGACCGGCCACAGCCAGGTCCTGGCGCAGCATATGCCCGCGTCCAATCTCACTGAGTACTCGGTAATCACCACTGCAGAGCCGATTGATCACCCTGGCGACATCAGCACCATTACCGATTTCGTTGAGAAGCCTGAAGATACTGCCGGACTGAACTCTGACCTGGCTGCGGTAGGCCGCTATGTCCTCTCTGCTGATATCTGGGCCGAACTGGAGCGCACTGAGCCAGGCGCGTGGGGCCGTATCCAGCTGACCGATGCGATTGCGAGCCTGAGCAAACATAAAACCGTTGATGTTTCGCTGCTGACCGGTCACAGTTTTGACTGCGGTCGTAAGCTCGGTTACATGCAGGCGTTTGTCTCTTACGGCCTGCGCAGCAACGCGCAGGGTCGCGATTTCCGCGAAGCTATCCAGACCATCCTCGCAAAACAACAGTAATTTATTTGCCGCGTCCTGCGCGGCAGATTGAAAGGAGCTCACATGGCAATTTTAGTCACGGGCGGAGCAGGGTATATCGGCTCCCATACGGTACTGGCGCTGTTGCAGCGCGGTGATGATGTTGTGGTTCTGGATAACCTCTGCAATGCCTCACGCGAAGCGATTAACCGCGTTGAGAAACTGGCAGGCAAAAAAGCGACCTTCGTTGAAGGCGATATCCGTGATCGCGCCTGTCTGCGTGACCTGTTTGCATCCAACAGCATTTCAGCCGTAATCCACTTTGCTGCGCTTAAAGCAGTCGGTGAATCTACGCGTATGCCGCTGGAGTACTACGAGAACAACGTCGCGGGCACCGTGGTGCTGCTGGAAGAGATGCGTGATGCCGGCGTCTGGAACTTCATCTTCAGTTCATCAGCAACCGTTTATGGCGCAGATGCCCCGGTTCCTTACGTTGAGACTACCCCGATTGGCGGCACCACCAGTCCATACGGCACCTCTAAGCTGATGACCGAATTCGTGATGCGCGACTTCGCCAAAGCTGAGCCGAAGTTCAAGGCGATTGCCCTGCGTTACTTCAATCCGGTTGGCGCGCATGAGTCAGGCGAAATCGGTGAAGATCCGGCGGGCATCCCAAACAACCTGCTGCCGTATATTGCACAGGTCGCGATTGGTCGTCTGGAGAAGCTGGGCGTGTTTGGCGGTGATTACGATACGTCAGACGGTACCTGTCTGCGTGACTACATCCATGTCGTTGACCTGGCGGAAGGGCACCTGAAAGCGCTGGATTATCTGAGCAAAGTTGAGGGCTACACCGCCTTTAACCTGGGCGGCGGCAAAGGCTTCTCGGTGCTGGAGATGATCAAAGCGTTTGAGAAGGCGTCCGGCAAGGCGATCCCGTTTGAGATCAAGCCACGTCGCGATGGCGACCTGCCTGCGTTCTGGGCCGATGCGTCACTGGCAAATACGACGCTCGACTGGCGCGTGACGCGCGGCATCGATGAGATGATGCGCGATACGTGGAACTGGCAGAGCAAGAACCCGGATGGGTTTCGGTAGTCTGCGATGAAATTCAAAAAACCCGGCTCAGGCCGGGTTTTTTTGTGCCTGCGTTAAGAGAAATTGCATATTCCTGCTCACTCTCCTCACCTTAATGCCAGATTGTGAGTGACTGATGACTTAATACGGAATTATCCTGGTCTGGCTTCTGTAGCGTTTAATCACAATAGCGGCTAATCCGACTCTGTGAAGAGGCGCAAAGCGTGATTCCTCATACGCTACTATGCTGTTTTGCCAGTGATTACATTTACTCATGCAGGATGAGATCAATGTTTAGTCACTCTTAAGTTTTGTCAGTGGCAATGAAAGATTAGGCATATTATTTTTGCCGCACAAAATGTACTATTTGGAGTTATCCCGGAACCCGTATGCGATTGATTGAAATATAATCAGCGCATCGACAGGCTAACCTGTGAAGGCAAGATTCCTATCACACAGCGCATTGGTTGCTGCAAGCCAGGGGCGGTAGCGTGGCTGTTTATTCATAATGAGTAAAAATTGACCCGCTTATATGCATAGCATGTTTAAATTTGTTAGAGGATGTGGAATGTTACTTCCCGTAATCATGGCCGGAGGAACCGGCAGCCGCTTATGGCCCCTTTCCCGCGAACTTTATCCTAAACAGTTCATCTGTCTGCACGGTGAGCACTCCATGCTGCAGGAGACGGTTAATCGTCTGAGCGGCGTCGAAGCGCGTGCACCGATGGTCATCTGTAACGAGGAGCATCGTTTCCTGGTTGCTGAGCAGTTGCGACAAATTAACAAGCTATCCCATAACATCATTCTCGAACCGGTAGGGCGTAACACTGCTCCGGCCATCGCGCTGGCTGCGCTGAACGCCGTAGAGCAGGGTGATGATCCGGTTCTGCTGGTGCTGGCCGCCGATCACGTAATTGAAGACCGTGCTGCGTTTCATCAGGCTATCCAGGTCGCTACCGCTTATGCCAAGCAGGGCAAGCTGGTGACTTTTGGTATCGTGCCAACCGGTCCGGAAACCGGCTATGGCTACATTCAGCGTGGCGAAGCACTGCCAGGCGCAGAAAGCGGCCCTTATCAGGTTCAGCGCTTTGTTGAAAAACCGAATCAGAGCACCGCTGAGCAGTATCTTGAGTCCGGTGAATACTACTGGAACAGTGGCATGTTCATGTTCCGGGCTAAACGCTATCTGCAGGAGCTGGAGAAATTTCGCCCGGATATTCTGGAAGCCTGCCGTCGCGCCATGGCTAACGTGAAAGAAGGGAATGATTTCATCAGTATTGATAAAGATGATTTTATCGCCTGTCCTGACGAGTCAGTGGATTACGCAGTAATGGAACAGACCGATGCCGCAGTGGTCGTCCCGCTGGCAGCCGGATGGAGTGATGTCGGTTCATGGTCTGCACTGTGGGAAGTAAACGACAAAGACGCTCACGGCAACTCGCTGAAGGGCGATACCTTCCTGCACAACACCAAAAACTGCTACATCAACAGTGAAGATCAACTGGTTGCCGCCATCGGCGTTGAAAACCTGGTCATTGTGAACACCAAAGATGCTGTGCTGGTTGCACGTAAAGACCAGGTACAGGATGTTAAGCGGGTGGTTGAGTTCCTGAAAAACGAGTGCCGCAGCGAATATCGCCGCCATCGTGAAACTTACTGGCCATGGGGACGTTGCGATCTGGTGGTTAACACTGGCCGCTTCAACGTTAACCGCATCACGGTTAAGCCGGGTGAAGCCTTCGAACTGCAGATGCATTATCACCGCACCGAACACTGGGTGATCCTCTCAGGCACAGCGAAAGTCACTATTCAGGATAAAACCCTGCTGCTGACAGAAAACCAGTCAACCTTTATTCCAATCGGTCACCCGCATACGTTAGAAAATCCAGGCAAAATTCCCCTGGAACTTCTGGAAATCCAGTCGGGTTCTTACCTTGGTGATGACGACCTCATTTTGATTAAACAACAGTTTGCAAGTAAGTAAGGACAGACACGATCATGGCAGCACTGACCTGTTTTAAAGCTTATGACATCCGCGGCGAGTTAGGCACTGAACTGAATGAAGACATCGCTTACCGCATTGGCCGCGCCTATGGTGAATTTATCCGGCCAAAAACGATCGTGGTGGGCGGCGATGTCCGACTGACCAGCGAGTCGTTAAAGCTGGCACTGGCTAATGGACTGCGGGATGCGGGTACCGATGTGCTCGACATTGGTATGAGCGGAACAGAAGAGATCTATTTTGCCACGTTTCATTTAGGCATTGATGGCGGCATTGAAGTGACTGCCAGTCACAATCCCATGAACTACAACGGGATGAAACTGGTACGGGAAGGTGCTCGCCCGGTCAGTGGTGATACCGGTCTGCGTGACGTGCAGCGCCTGGCTGAAGCGAATGACTTTGCTCCGGTAGAAGAGAGTAAGCGCGGCAGCTATAAACAGATTTCTGTGCTGGATGCCTATGTCGATCACCTGATGGGTTACATCGACCTGAGCAACTTCACTAAACCAATGAAGCTGGTGATCAACTCCGGTAACGGTGCTGCAGGTCATATTATTGATGAAATTGAAAAACGCTTTAAGCAGGCCAATGCGCCAGTAACGTTCATCAAAGTTCATCATGAAGCTGACGGTAACTTCCCGAATGGCATCCCGAACCCACTGCTGCCGGAGTGTCGCAAAGACACTTCTGATGCGGTGCGTGAGCATCAGGCCGATATGGGTATCGCCTTCGACGGTGACTTTGATCGCTGCTTCCTGTTTGATGAGAATGCAGAGTTCATTGAGGGTTACTACATCGTTGGGTTGTTAGCCGAAGCGTTCCTCAAGAAAGAGCCAGGAGCGAAAATCATTCACGATCCACGTCTGACCTGGAACACCATTGATGTGGTGACCAAAGCGGGTGGTATTCCGGTGATGTCTAAAACCGGTCATGCGTTTATCAAAGAGCGCATGCGTGAAGAAGACGCGGTTTACGGTGGTGAGATGAGTGCGCACCACTATTTCCGTGACTTCGCTTACTGCGACAGCGGTATGATTCCATGGCTGCTGGTGGCAGAACTGCTGGCAGTGAAAGGAGAGACGCTTTCCGGGCTGGTTTCGGAAAGAATGAAGGCGTTTCCCTGCAGTGGTGAGATTAATTTCAAAGTTCAAAACGCACACAAGATAATTGAAAAAATCACTGATTTATACGCAAGCAAAGCAGTAAAAAGAGACGAGACTGACGGAATTAGTCTTGAGTTTTATACATGGAGGATGAATATCCGAACATCAAATACTGAGCCTTTACTAAGATTGAATATCGAATCAAGGAAAGAATCTGTCTTAGTAAACGACATGTTAGAAAAAATTAGTTTATTAATAAAGGCACCTCAATGATTATTTCGTTAGGCAAAGCATTATGGAGCTATAGAGGATTCGTTCTTGGTAATGTTAAGAGAGAGTTCCAATCTAAATACCAGAACTCATTACTCGGTGCAGCCTGGAATATACTCAATCCATTATCGATGATTGTTGTATATACAGTTATTTTCTCTCAGGTTATGCATTCTAAGATGCCAGGAGTCAGTAATACTTTTGGATATAGTGTCTATCTTTGCTCAGGGATTTTAACATGGGGTTTATTTGCTGAGATTGTGGGGAGGGGGCAAAACGTTTTTCTTGAGTATGCCAATTTATTGAAAAAAGTTAGCTTTCCACGGCTTTGCTTGCCAGTAACGATAGCTTGTAATGCGCTTTTGAATTTTGCAATAGTTTTTGGCCTGTTTACTTTATTCCTTCTTTTTACAGGAAACTTCCCGGGTTTAAGCTATTTTTCTTTAATTCCTGTTCTTATCGTCATGATCATTTTCGCAATGGGATTGGGTATAACTTTGGGAGTTTTAAATGTTTTCTTTAGGGATGTAGGGCAGTTCTTCGGAATCGCATTGCAATTTTGGTTCTGGTTAACACCTATTATATATCCTGCTGAGATTTTACCTGAAAAGATTAAACACTATCTTTCATTTAATCCAATGTATGGTGTCATTTCTTCAGCCCAAAATATTTTAGTAAAAGGCATTTATCCGCAATTCCATCAGTTGTTACCTGCGCTAATTATTGGGATATTATTATGTATAATTGGATTGAAGTTATTCAGGAAGCATTCAGGTGAAATGGTGGATGAATTATAATGGGTAAAATTACAGTAGAAAGCGTGGGTAAAGCTTACAAACAATATCCAACCAGGTGGAGCCGTCTCGCAGAATGGTTCATGCCAGGTAATAAAAAATACCACAAATTAAAATGGGTGTTGGAAGATATTTCTTTTGCTGTGAATCCAGGCGAAGCACTAGGTATTATAGGAATAAATGGTGCTGGTAAAAGTACGCTTCTAAAAATGATTACTGGTACGACACAACCGACATCTGGAATGATAAAGTTAGAAGGTCGTGTAGCAGCAATGTTGGAACTAGGCATGGGCTTTCATCCTGATTTTACTGGCAGACAAAATGTCATTATGTCTGGACAGTTATTAGGTTATAGTCTCAGTGAAATCTATGAACTAATGCCTGCAATCGAAGATTTTGCAGAGATTGGAGCATATATAGACCAGCCGGTACGAGTATATTCCAGCGGGATGCAAATGAGACTGGCATTCTCAGTCGCTACCGCTGTGCGTCCAGATATATTAATTGTTGATGAAGCATTATCTGTAGGCGACGCCTATTTCCAACATAAGAGTTTCAATAGGATAAGAGAATTTAATCGGGATGGCACTACACTGCTTATCGTCTCGCATGATAAACAATCCATACAAAGCTTGTGTGATAAAGCAATACTTCTTAATCAAGGTAAACTTGAAATGGAAGGTGATCCTGAAGCAGTTATGGATTATTACAATGCTCTATTGGCTGATAAGCAAAATCAAAAAATAGAACAAGTTAAATTACCTGATGGAAATATTCAGACAATTTCAGGTAGCGGTGAAGCTACCGTTAAAGAAATAAAAATATTAAATAGTAAAAATGAGAGTATCGAGTTTATTGATGTTGGACAGGATGTTACTTTAAAAATTGATGTTGAAGTCCATGAAGACCTCCCAAGACTTGTTTTGGGTTATGGAATTAAAGATCGATTAGGGCAGGTTGTATATGGAACGAATACGGACCTGAAAAAACAGCCAATTATTGATGCTAAAAAAGGGTCAATATATACATTTAATATTAAATTTAATGCAAACCTTGGGCCTGGAAGTTATTCTATTCAAACTGCTCTGGTAAGTACCGATACGCATTTAGTGAATAATTATGAATGGCGAGATCTTGCACTAGTATTTAATATAATAAATATTAATAAACCGCATTTTGCTGGATGTGCCTGGATTGACCCCGATATTGAGATTAAATAGATATGCCAATTATTAGTTATGCTCAAAACTTCGAAGATGTCATGTTGTGGCGTGCTCTAAGACATATTGAGAATGGATTCTATGTTGATGTCGGTGCAAACGATCCAGTCATTGATTCTGTAACAAATTTATTTTACGTAAATGGTTGGAGTGGAATTAATGTTGAACCATTACGAAAGCACTTCAAAATGCTTGTTGAGTCACGCCCCAGAGACATTAATTTAAATGTCGCGTTGTCCGACACTGAAGGTGAGCTCGAAATATGGGAATCTGAAGTAAGGGGATGGGCAACTTTAGATAAATCAGTGGCCGAACAGCATGAATTAAATGGATTCACCGGTGACTGGACTAAAACATCAGTTCGAACTTTAAAAAACATCCTCGATGAAAATTTACCCGAAGAACTCACGGAAATCCATTTTCTAAAAATTGATGTTGAAGGTGTAGAGGAAAGTGTTGTTCGTGGAAATGACTGGCTAAAATTCCGACCTTGGATTGTAGTAATCGAATCAACTAAGCCAAATTCTCAACAAGAAAGTTATGAGAATTGGGAACAAATAATATTAGATCGAAATTATGAATTTGTGTATTTCGATGGGTTGAATCGCTTTTACGTATGTCAGGAACATAATTATCTGGCAGCAAATTTTCTAACCCCCCCAAATGTTTTTGACGAATTTATTAGTTACCGTGAAGAAGAAGAAAAAATAAAAAACATAGAGTTAACTCATTCATATGATCAGTTGAAATCTAACTATGACCAATTGGAATTAAATCATCAACAGTTAAACTCCGATAAGTTAATTCTCGAAGAGACTTTAGGTTCGCTAAAAGTTGACTATCAAAATATTAAAAATGAGATTGATGAAATATTAGGCAGTTCATCCTGGAAAATAACCACTCCCTTAAGATATATTTCATCTTTTTTTAAACGGAATAAATAATGAAAAATATTCTTTTTCTTAGTACCTACTCTTTTGCGAAACCCAGACATGGGGGACAAATTCGACTTCATCAGTTAGTGAAAAAATTTAAAGAGAATGGGTGGAAAACACGTTCAATTGCTGTTTATGAACAAGAAAGTTTTATTGGAGATGAGTTAGGTACATTTGATGTCCCGCTTCCGGTGGATTCAACTTTCAGATTGTTTAAGGGAAGAAACATACCTCTTATAAACGATTTGTTGACTGGCTCCTACGCAGCATCTGAGACGGGGGGGTTCAATAAAGTCGTTTCAAATTTACCTGAAAAAATTGATGTAATTTACGTTGAACAATGTTGGATGTGGGAAACAGCTATTAAAATAAGAAATATTCCTAAGTTCAATAAATCAATAATTGTTTTTGGTTCGCAGAATATAGAGTATTTATTAAAAGAAGATATTTTGCAGCAATATGATGTTAAAGATACAGATGAAGTCATTAATGCTATTAAGGCACTTGAGATTAATGCAACTCTAGGTGCTGATGTTGTTGCTGCAGTAACTAAAAACGATGCCGAACTCATGATGAGCTGGGGCAGAGAGGAAGTAATACTCGCACCAAATGGCATTGAACCATGGGAGAAAAAGGCATTAACGGACAAATGGTCTGAAAAATTACCTAAATCTCCATGGATGCTCTATATTGCAAGCGCTCATCCCCCGAATTTCACCAGTTTTAACAAGATTATTGGCGATACATTAGCTTGCATTCCCCCTGACAGTAAATTGGTTATAGCAGGTAGTGTCTGCGAACATATTTACCGTGAGATTCTTAAATCAAAATGGGCAAATATAAATGTAAGTAGGCTTGAACTATTGTATGTCCTTGATGATGAGGATTTAGCTGAAGTAAAAAATCGCGCGCATGTATATTTTCTCCCTATTGAACACGGCGGTGGATCTAATCTGAAAACTGCTGAAGCATTGTATTCAGGTAAATATGTTATTGGGACCAAATCTGCTTTCCGCGGCTTTGAAAATTACATTAACTGCGCAAGGGTAAGTTTAATCACCAGTCCGCAAGAGTTTTTCGCTGCAACGCGTAAGGCACTATTATCACCAATCCCAGAGTTAACTGAATCAGAATTACATGATATACAAGGCTTAACCTGGGGAAGAACACTTGAAAGTATTTGCTTAAAAGTAAGTGAAGCATATGAGGTTTTGATTAATGAATAATACCTGGCTTGATGTAACAACCATTTTAGGTTGGCACAGATCTGCGGTAGGCATTGTAAGAACTGAAGTTGAATGTGCGACTTATGCTCTGAGTATGAGCGATAAAAAATCAATGAAGTTCTGTGCATATAATCCAAATGATGGATATTATGAAGTCAATGCGGATGTTGTCAGAAGTACTATTGAAAAAATCAATGGGCATGTAAAAAAGAAAATTAACAATGAAGTTATTGATCCTGTTGTAAAAACCAATCTTAAAACAAAAATTAAATCAAATGTCTTGAAAGTAATTCAGATATTTCCTGTTAAAGCACAAAGGAAAATAATTAATTATCTGTTACCACGACGAGAGGCTGTTCATACTCTTTTAACGTCTTTAAGATATAGCAAGCTTGCCTTGAAGCAATGGATTAAACCTGCAGGGGGTTTTAATCAACCACATTCACATCTTGAAAGCTCAACGGCCGAAGTGAAATTTCCTTTTCAGCAAGGGGACGAATACATATCTCTTGGGCTTGATTGGGATCAGAAAGATTTTCATTATCTTTACCTGATTAAGAAGAAACTAAATCTTAAAGTTAAGCTTTTTTGCTACGATGTGATTCCTGTAAAGCTGCCTCACCTTTGCGTTGGTGATGTTGCTGGTAAATTTTCACATTATTTTTCAAACGTTGCTTGGTGTGCCGATGAGATTTTTTGTATCTCTAAATGCTCTCGTGATGATCTGGAAGAGCTTTTAATTCAGTTAGGAACTCCAATACCAAAGCTTACAATAGTTAAACTGGGTTGCGAACTTCCCGTTCATAATGAATCTGTAGATGTTTCTGTTGAAGTCCAGAATATTCTTGATAAAAAGTTCTTGCTTTTCGTGTCTACTATTGAACGTCGTAAAAATCACGAAGTATTATATAAAGCATATACTCGGCTTATCGATAATAATGTCGAAGGGCTACCATTATTGGTTTTCGTTGGTATGCCTGGATGGGGAATGAATGATTTTATTACGGATCTAAGCCTTGATCCGCGCATTAAAGGAAAAATCATTCAGTTAAACAATATATCCGATCCTGAGTTAACGCTCTTATATAAAAACGCCTGGTTTACATTATATCCTTCGCTCTATGAAGGATGGGGTCTTCCAGTTGCAGAAAGTTTAGCATTTGGCAAATATTGCCTGGCTTCATCAGCAGCTTCAGTACCTGAGGTTGCAGGTGATTTACTTGATTATATTGATCCCTGGGATGTGCTTGGGTGGGCTGAGAAAATCAGATACTTTATTGACAACCCTGATGCCATAAAGCAGCGTGAAAAGAGAATCGAAGCAGAGTACAAATCAACTAAATGGTCTGAAACTGCAGCTTCAGTATTAAACTAATGATATAATTATATTATACAAATTTTCAATCAAACGAAGAATGTGGAATTTATAATGAACGAAAAAATTGCAGTCGTAACTGGCATCACCGGTCAGGATGGCGCTTATTTAGCCGAATTGTTACTCGACAAAGGTTACACGGTCTTTGGGACCTATCGTCGTACAAGTTCAGTAAACTTCTGGCGCATCGAAGAGTTAGGAATTAAAAAAAATCCTAATCTTCATCTGGTCGAATATGATCTGACTGATCTGTCATCAAGCATTCGTTTACTTCAGGAAAGCAAAGCAACTGAAGTCTACAACCTTGCGGCTCAGAGCTTTGTAGGTGTTTCTTTTGATCAGCCGCTTACCACAGCTGAAATTACAGGTATTGGTCCGGTAAACCTGTTAGAAGCTATTCGCATCGTTAACCCTAAAATTCGTTTCTATCAGGCGTCTACTTCAGAGATGTTTGGTAAAGTACAGGCTATTCCGCAGAAAGAAGATACACCTTTCTATCCGCGTAGCCCGTATGGCGTTGCAAAGTTGTATGCCCACTGGATGACAATTAACTACCGTGAGAGCTACAACATCTTCGCATCAAGCGGCATTCTGTTTAACCACGAATCACCACTGCGTGGACAGGAGTTTGTGACCCGTAAGATCACCGATTCTGTTGCCAAAATTAAGCTCGGTAAGCTGGATGTGCTTGAGTTAGGTAACATGGACGCCAAGCGTGACTGGGGCTTTGCTAAGGAATATGTTGAAGGCATGTGGCGTGTGCTGCAGGCTGATGAGCCAGATACATTTGTCCTGGCAACCAACCGCACTGAAACAGTCCGTGACTTCGTTTCAATGGCGTTCAAAGCTGCTGGCATTGAATTGCGCTTCGAGGGCAAAGATGACCAGGAAGTTGCAATCGATGTAGCCACTAATAAAGTGGTGGTTAAGGTCAATCCTAAGTTCTATCGTCCTGCTGAAGTAGAATTACTGATTGGTAATCCACAGCGCGCGAAAGACATTCTGGGCTGGGAACCAAAAACCACGCTCGAAGAATTGTGCGCGATGATGGTAGAAGAAGATCTGCGCCGCAATAAACAAGGGTTCTCCTTCTGATATGACTAATGGCAAAAAAGCATTGATCACTGGGATCAAGGGCTTTACCGGCCAATATATGGCAGCGGATTTATCCGCTGCCGGATATGAAGTTTATGGTTTCGGTTCAACTCCCGCCCAGAATTCCTCACGCTATTTTCAGGTTGATCTTACGAATGCAGCACAGGTAAAAAACGCTGTAGACAGTATTCAGCCTGACGTCGTTGTTCATCTTGCAGCCATCGCTTTTGTTGGCCATGCTGACCCGAATGCGTTCTATAGTGTAAACCTTTGCGGTACGCGTAATCTGTTACAGGCTCTTAGCGAATCAGCAAAAATGCCGGATGCAGTTTTGATCGCCAGCAGTGCTAATGTTTACGGTAATAACACACCGGGAAAATTAGCAGAGTCGGTTCCTGCCAGACCTGCAAATGACTATGCGGTAAGCAAGCTGGCCATGGAGTATATGACCAGTCTGTTTTATGAAAAATTGCCGATTATTATTACCCGGCCATTCAATTACACCGGCGCCGGTCAGGCTGATAATTTCCTGATTCCGAAAATCGTCAAACATTTTCGTGAGAGAAAAGATGTCATTGAGCTGGGCAACATAGATGTATGGCGTGATTTTTCGGATGTGCGCGACGTCGTTAAAAGCTATTCAGCGTTACTTCATTCCCGCTCATCTGGTCAGACTGTCAATGTTGCTTCAGGTAAAATGCACTCATTGAGGGAAGTCGTTGATCTCTGCCAATCCCTGACAGGCCATGATATTAAGATTAAAGTTAATCCTGATTTTGTTCGGCCTAATGAAATTAAAGAACTTTGTGGTGATATCACTTTGCTCAGTCGCTTAGTTGGTGAGGCTTCGTCTAAAATTCCTCTTAGAGATACCCTGAAATGGATGCTGGAAGCAAAGCAATAAACGTCGTTTACTCTACGGACTGTATTAAATATCCTTTAACCGGTATTGGCCGTTATGCGTTTGAGCTTGCTAAACAGCTTCAGGAAAGAGAAAACGTCGCGCTGACGTTTCTTCATGGTACTAAGACTCGCGACTCACTGGCAGTGGCGAGTGAGTCTGCTCAATCTGTTCAAACACTAAAGCGTAAGTTACAAAAAAGTAAAACTGTAAGTGAAATATATCGCCTGACTTTTCCGGTAATGAAAATGATGGCGCTTAGGAATTTTAAGCATCACATTTTTCATAGTCCAAACTACTACTTACCTCCTCGCGTGAAACATTGTGTTGCCACATTTCATGACCTTTCTGTATTTCACTGGCCACAGTTTCATCCGGCTGGTCGTGTTCACCTGATGCAAAAAGAGTTAAGGAATACCGTTTCGCGTGCGTCCATGTTGATTACTGACTCTTATTACACGAAGAATGAGTTAATTGATTTCTTTGGTATTGAAGATAATAAGATTGCCGTAGCTCCTCTGGCCTGTAATGAACATTTTCATCCCCGGGATGAAGCAGAAACACAACATGTTCTTGAAAAGTATAATCTTAAGTGGCGACATTTCTTTCTGTATACCGGCACAATTGAACCAAGAAAGAATATACTGACGCTGCTTCAGGCGTATGATCGTCTGCCCGCTCAGGAAAAATCTGCCTTCCCGTTAGTTATTAGTGGTTATAAGGGTTGGGAAAATGAGCAACTTTTTAAACTCTTTGACAAGGGTGAGAGAGAAGGGTGGCTAAAGTATTTAGGTTTTGTACCCGGTAAAGATCTGCCGTTTTTATTCAGTGCTGCAACGAGTTTTGTATTCCCTTCAATCTATGAAGGTTTCGGCTTACCGGTTCTTGAAGCAATGGCATCAGGAACGCCCGTAATCTGCTCAAATGCAACATCACTTCCTGAAGTCGCCGGAGATGCAGCACTAATGCATGACCCTCAGGATATTCATGCTTTGACAACTTACATCCAGATGATGATTGAAAACGCAGATGTAAAGCGCCGTATGATTGATACGGGATTAGCGCGTGCCCGCGAATTTTCATGGTCACTGTGTGCGGATAAAACCATTGAAGCTTATGAGCAGGTCGCAAAATATATATGATTAAAGTTTTACACTGTTACAAAACCTACTATCCTGATACTTTTGGCGGCATTGAACAGGTTATTTATCAACTTGCAGAAGGTGGTTTTAAATCAGGTATTGAGTCTGTTGTTTTTACTCATAGTCCCCAATTTGAAAACAAGAAAAACACGCTGGATAATCATCAGATTCATCGGGTCAAAACGCAGTGTGAGTTTGCTTCCACGCCATTCTCCTATTCAGCGATAAAAGAGTTCAGGGAACTGGCGCAGGATGCCGATATCATCCATTACCACTTTCCTTACCCATTTATGGACTTCATGCATTTTGCCGCTGGCATTAAAAAGCCATCAGTAGTGAGTTACCATTCTGATATTGTTAAGCAAAAAGTACTGTTAAGGCTCTACACTCCATTGATGAACCGCTTTCTCTCCAGTGTAGACCGCATCGTTGCTGCGTCGCCTAACTATGTTGAAAGTAGCCCGGTCCTGCAGCAGTTCAAAGATAAAGTTGAAGTTATTCCTTACGGTCTTGATAAACAGTTTTATCAAAATAACGATCCTGCCGTTCTGCAAAAATGGCAGGCAAGATTTCCGGATGGCTTCTTCCTCTTTATTGGAACATTTCGTTATTACAAAGGCCTGCATATCTTAATCGAGGCGGCAAACAACAGCCGTTATCCAATCGTCGTGGTTGGTGCAGGTCCCATCGAGGCAGAGCTGAAATCGCAGGCGCAGCAGTTAGGCGTGAACAATATTCATTTCCTGGGTGCGCTTGAAGACAGCGAAAAATCTGCCTTGCTACAGTTATGTACCTGCCTGGTTTTCCCGTCTCATTTACGTTCTGAAGCTTTCGGTATCTCTTTGCTGGAAGGTGCTCTCTACTCAAAACCACTAATCTCCAGCGAGATCGGAACGGGAACAACCTTTATCAATATTGATCGGGTCACAGGATTAGTCGTCCCTCCATCTGATCCCGCAGCGTTACGACGGGCGATGGATGAAATCTGGCAGAACCCCGAGCTGGCAACGACCTATGGTGCGGCTGCGCTGGCACGCTTTGAATCCCTTTTCACAGCAGATAGAATGATTCAAAGCTATACCAAGCTTTATAAATCCTTGTTAAGTGTGTGATTTATTTTCAGATAATTTCATCTGCACGACCGCACCATTCATTACCTTTAATCCGCTATCCTGAGTTAACATACTGATCACTTACAAAGTGGTGTTACGGGTAACACCATGCGAGACCACAGACAGGAGTATGTAATGTCCAAGCAACAGATCGGCGTTGTAGGTATGGCAGTGATGGGCCGCAATTTGGCTCTTAACATTGAGAGCCGCGGTTACACTGTTTCTATCTTTAACCGTTCACGCGAAAAGACTGATGAAGTCATCGCCGAGAACCAGGGCAAGAAACTTGCTCCTTTTTACACCGTTGAAGAGTTTGTCGAATCGTTGGAAAAACCTCGTCGCATCCTGCTGATGGTTCAGGCGGGTGAAGCGACCGATAAGACTATCGCCTCCCTGACTCCACACCTGGATAAAGGCGACATCCTGATCGATGGCGGTAACACCTTCTATAAAGATACCATCCGCCGTAACAAAGAGCTTTCTGACCAGGGCTTCAACTTCATCGGTACCGGTGTTTCCGGTGGTGAAGAGGGCGCACTGAAAGGCCCATCTATCATGCCTGGCGGTCAGAAAGAAGCCTACGAGCTGGTTGCACCGATTCTGGATAAAATTGCTGCACGTGCAGAAGATGGCGAAGCCTGTGTGGCTTACATCGGTCCGGACGGCGCGGGCCACTACGTGAAGATGGTTCACAACGGCATCGAGTATGGCGACATGCAGCTGATCGCTGAAGCCTATGCTCTGCTGAAAGGCGCGCTGGGTCTGAACAACGAAGAGCTGGCTGAGACCTTCACTGAGTGGAACAACGGCGAACTGAGCAGCTACCTGATCGACATCACCAAAGATATCTTCACCAAGAAAGACGAAGAAGGTAAATACCTGGTTGATGTGATTCTGGATGAAGCAGCGAACAAAGGCACCGGTAAATGGACCAGCCAGAGTTCACTGGATCTCGGCGAACCTCTGTCACTGATCACTGAATCTGTATTCGCTCGTTACCTCTCCTCGCTGAAAACCCAGCGTGTGGCAGCCTCTAAAGTACTGAGCGGTCCACAGGCGAAGGCCTTCACCGGTGACAAAGCGGAGTTCATCGAGAAAGTTCGTCGCGCTCTGTATCTGGGTAAAATCGTCT
Source organism: Pantoea agglomerans NBRC 102470 (assembly GCF_001598475.1). Taxonomy (GTDB): domain Bacteria; phylum Pseudomonadota; class Gammaproteobacteria; order Enterobacterales; family Enterobacteriaceae; genus Pantoea; species Pantoea agglomerans. Next base: position 487,700 of record NZ_BCZA01000002.1, on the reverse strand, counting down.
CTTATGCTCAGGGCTTCTCACAGCTGCGTGCCGCGTCTGAAGAGAACAACTGGGATCTGCACTACGGTGAAATCGCGAAGATTTTCCGCGCTGGCTGCATCATCCGTGCCCAGTTCCTGCAGAAGATTACTGATGCATACGCAGAAGATGCAGGCATCGCTAACCTGTTGCTGGCACCGTACTTCAAAGATATCGCAGATCAGTATCAGCAGGCGCTGCGTGATGTGGTTTCCTACGCGATTCAGAACGGTATCCCGACGCCAACCTTCTCTGCTGCGATCGCTTACTACGACAGCTACCGTTCAGAAGTGCTGCCTGCTAACCTGATTCAGGCGCAGCGTGACTACTTTGGTGCGCATACCTACAAGCGCATTGATAAAGACGGTGTGTTCCACACCGAGTGGTTAGATTAATTAAGTCATTTCAGTTTAGAATCCCAGCTTGCTGGGATTTTTTTTGATTAAGGGATTGATTAGTGAAGCTCATCATACAAATGCCATGCTTCAATGAAGCTGGAACTTTAGAAATTGCATTATCTGCTTTACCGCGAGATGTTGAAGGGTTTGATTGTGTTGAATGGCTAATCATTGATGATGGTAGTACAGATGAAACTGTTAAAGTTGCCCAGCGATGTGGTGTTGATCACATTGTGCAGCACATGGGTAATAAAGGTTTGGCAGTAGCGTTTATGACAGGCATAGAAAATAGTTTAAAGTTTGGAGCAGACGTTATTGTCAATACTGATGCTGACAATCAATATGATGCAAGTAATATACCGGATTTAGTTAAGCCAATATTAGAACATAGATCGGAAATGGTTATCGGCGCCCGGCCAATTAATGCAATTGAACATTTTTCTCCTGCAAAAAAGCTGCTTCAGAAAATAGGGAGTTGGGTAGTTCGCGGAGCCAGTAAAACCAATATTCCCGATGCCCCTAGTGGTTTCCGTGCATTTAGTAAAAGCGCAGCACAAAAACTAATTGTGTTCAGCGAATATACATATACTTTGGAGACTATTATACAAGCTGGGCAAAAGAACATATCAGTTTGCTCAGTCGATGTGGGAGTAAATGAAGATTTAAGGCCTTCAAGATTAGTTAAAAGCATTCCATCTTATATTCAAAGAAGCATATTCACAATAATAAGAATATATGTAATCTATAGGCCTTTTAGGTTTTTTCTGACTTTAGGTGCTTTATTATTTTTTGTTGGCTTGTTGATAAGTTTAAGGTATATGTACTTTTATTTTTTTGAAAATGGCGAAGGGCATATTCAATCTTTAATACTTTCAGCAATTTTTATTATGATGGGCTTCCAAACAATCCTTGTTTCTTTCCTTGCAGATTTGCTTTCCGCAAATAGAAAACTACTTGAAGATATAAGGTATAAAACGAATAAAATACTTAATGATGATAAAAAATAGGTTTTTTAAATTAAGGTTGGGTGATGGAATCTGATTTACATAAATCAAATAAAGCACATAAAAAAGTGGGGCTGAAGAAATATGCTAAGTGGCTAAACATTTTTGGTGGGTTAATTTCTGTAGCAAGCATTTTTTTTGTTGTTTTACGATTAAAAGTTTATCTTAATGAAGATGTGCTTGTTTTTTTTAATCTCACTAATCTATTAATTGTTTCGCTCATTGCCTTTTCATATGGGATAACTAGCATTATCTTAGGTTGTTCATGGAGGTATTTATTAGCAATGTCTGGTTCGGTTCACACTTTTAGATGGGCTATTGGTGTTTATGGTATAGCGCAGCTTGCAAAGTATATGCCCGGGAATATATTCCATTTTGCTGGGAGACAAGTTCTAGGAATGGCAGACGGTGTATCTGCAAAATCTCTATTAAAATCGACCTTTTGGGAATTGGTAATATTGGTAATTTCCGGTGGGGTATTTATCATTATAGTTATCCCATCTTATTTGGGTTCTTATTTGCAGTTTAAAACATTAGCCATGTGTGCATTTGTTTTTAGTGTTTTCTTTATAGGTGTTTTTTCATATAAATTTATCAACCGTTTTTTTACAATTGCTTTTTTTCTACAGCTGTCATTTCTTGTTTTTTCGGGTTTTGTTTTTTATTTAATTTTGCTCCTTGTTTCAACTAAAAAACATTTTTTTTATACAGAAGACTATTGGATGCTGATGTTTGTTCCAGCAGCATTCGTAACGGCTTGGCTAATTGGTTTAGTTACTCCCGGTGCGCCCGCAGGAATAGGTATTAGAGAGGTAGTGTTGATCTATCTTCTGGGTAGCTATTTTGATAACTCTGAAATTATTTTGGCTGTAGTAGTTTCAAGAATAGTGACGGTTTCAGGAGATGTGTTTTTTTATTTCATCGCTAATGCTTTTAGAAGAGTAAGTATCAATGCTTGTTAAATATTTTAACCCATCAATAAATAAGTATTTTTTTATATTTTTTTGTTTTTTTGTGGCCATCCTAATAAATAATACAATACCCTATATTAGCTTGCCAACTTTGGGGCAGGCATTATGGGCTATGGGATATGCTAAGTCTATCAGCAATGGAGGCTTATTAAATGTATATGCACTAGATTTCGGTATACCTCAACCTGCTGCAATAGCCTTTGGTCTGTCTGCGGTTTTGCCTATGGGTTGGCTAATTAAGCTAGGGATAATGCCTGAAGCTGCATATAGCTTAATATTTTCACTTTGGTTAGCTTTAGCTTTCTGTGGAGCTTATAAATTTTCAGTTTTACTATCAAAAAATATAAATATTGCCCCCTTTTACTCACTCCTTTGGTTGATTACACCTATTGTCACTAAGCATGCTGCATATTCTATGCTTATGCTGGGTATAGCGTTACTGCCTTTCTACTGTTGGTGTGCATTTGTTTTTATTTTTCAAGAAAATAATAATCGTCGGGATTATTTTTTTGCCGCTGCATTGTTTTTAGTAGCTGCATTAGTATCTATATTTATGGATGGTTATACCTTTGTCATGTTTGCAGTAGCATCTTCATTTATGCTTCTTTTTGCATACTTTAAAGCAAAAGGAAAGATGAGTTTTATTTACGGAAAGATGACGGTTTTTCTTATTGTTTTCAGTTTGGCATATTTTTTATATTCTCATTTTATAGGTAAGTCCTCATATCACGCAGAACCATTAGATTTTTTTAGGGGGTGGGGTGTTGACCTATCTTTTTTAATTATACCATCGAGAGGGGTGTTCTGGTTTTTTGATTATATAGGATGGTCAAAACAGCGTTTATTTACTGAGTATTTTGGTGATTCATCTGTTTGGGATACAACTTTCTCCATTCCTTTTATTTTGTTTGGTTTTTTTGGATGGTGGAAATTTAGAAATAAATCTTTATTTATTAGCTGTTTATTTGTTATTGGGGTTTTCTCCTTATATATGGCATTAGGTCCATCATTCAAATTCTTTTCAACTAAAACAGATAGTTATGTTAACTCACTTGCTAACACTATGCTAATGCCAGAAAAATATGCTTTATTCCCCACAGGAAATTCAGTTTTATCTGAAAACTTACCTGGGTTTAATGTAATGAGAGCATCATATAGATGGATGGCATTAGCTATATTTGTATTTTGGTGCCTGACTATTTCGTTCATGAAAGAGAAAAGAAATATTATCCAATATGGTTCGGTAGTGCTATTATTAATTCTCTTTCTTCCTAATATACCGGGCACATGGAAAAATGGCAGGGCAAACTATAACTCAGTATTAGATATTAACAAAAAGCTTGTAAGTGAATTGAAAAATGATATTCCTAAAGATTCTAGTGTGGCATTTATTCCTTGGGGGAATGATTTCTTTGCTAACTATTTGGCGCCATTTTCTGGGTTCAGGAGCTTTAATATTGGTGGTGATAAAAACTTAGAGGCGGCCCTGCCTCATTGGCCTTCTGTTATGGTAAATCTTCAAGGTGAGATTAATCAAAATAAAATAAATTATTTAATCCAGTTGTTACTTAATAAAAACGTAGACTATGTTGTTATTCCCTACTTTAATATGCTTTGGTCTGCACACTATTGGGTATGCCCTTCCGATACGTTAATGCCGCTTAGTGATGAGACATATTTTTCTTTGAAATATGAGTTGAAACTAATTTGCCCTTATGAAATAAAAGAGAATTTGAAAGGCAATGTCAGCGCTATTAAAGCTTTGCCATATTTGAATGTGTTGGATAGAAAATTGTATGCTGTAATAAGTATTAATTCAGTGCTATTTAATGAATATATAAGAAAAAAATCAAATGATTACCCATTAAATGTGGAGTCTGACAATTTTGCGCTTAATGATGTGCTTGAAAAGGGATGGTATTATTTAGAGGCTGGGCACGTATGGTCAAAATATAATGCTAAAATTAAACTTAGCGTACCAAATGAAAGTAATGATTTATTTGTCTTTAGGTATAGTGTCTTTTACGTAAAAGGTAATGACCCTATCACTGTTGAATTTGAAAGTATCGTAAAAGGCAGGCGTGTCAAAATAACAAAAATTATAAAGGATAATGAAGTGCATACAGTCGAAATTCCAATTGATCATGATCTAACTTCACAATTAGTTGATATTAAAGTATCAAACGCCAAATCACCATCTGAGCTTAATGTGGCACCAGATACTCGAAAGCTTGGTATCTCATTAGAATCTGTACATTTATCTAATTAATCCATAAGGGCTTCCCTCGGGAAGCCCTTTTTTTATCCTACCAGTAAATCCCCGCTCCGAATCTCTCGCTCACCTGCCAGCCTCACCACCAGCATGCCTGCCGTCGCAAACTTAGCCCAGTGTCTTGCATAGAGAATACCGCCATGTTCCGTCACCAGCGGGGTGATCTGGTCGGTTATCGGGTCAACAATCTCCGCCACCACTTCTCCCGGCCGAATCTTTGCGCCCAGCGGTTTACGATGCAGGATCAGTCCGGATACCGGCGAATGAATATATTCGCAGCCCGCTAATGGCGTAGGTGGATTTTTCAGGGCAGGGGAGGCTGCCGCCGATCCTTCGCTGTGACGCTCTTTGATGACGCCAGCTTCTCCAGGTGCTTCAGCGATATCTGGCACGTTTAAACCAATCGGGCCGTCATTGATAGCCACGATATCGTCTCCGCCCGCGCTCGCCGGGACAAGTTCGTCGCCACCGATCACGGGTGCCGCTACTTCCACGGAAATCGCAGGCTCGCTGTAGCCGATATAACCGCCTTCCTGTAGCGCTGAAATAATCGCCTCCGCGTCTTTCTCTGCTTGTTCAGGCGACACATCACGCACGCCACGCAACTCCAGCGTCACCGGCAGCAATCCCCGTGGCATCGGATAATCTTTGCCAAACCGTTCCGCCAGCGTCAGCCAGGGTTCGCAACAGGCTTCATCAAACGGTTCTCCGCCAGAGATCTGCGCCAGCAGCTGCACCTCGCTGCCTAACCAGCGCGCCAGCGGCTCAATGTCCGGCCAGGCGTGCGGCGTGGTGTAGAGGTGAGGCACGGCTTCCCAGTCACAGTGCAGATCAATCATCAGATCGGCCTGACTGGCCATCCGCATCAGCGTGTGGCGTTGCGCATCCAGCTCGGTTTTTGGCACGGTATCACGATAGTGACGATCAATCGCCTCGCGGATCAGGCTCTTATTTTGCGTTTCACTTTGGGTCAGACTCTCAGCCAGCCCGGCCGCCAGGGTTGCGCCCAGTGACGGGAAACGGCGGTTGAAGTCCTGGCCAGAGAGCGTATGGAATCGGCCCAGATGGGTGCCATGCCAGTGCTGTCCCAGCGCCAGCGGATTAGCAACCGGCACCAGGGTAAAAGCGGCTTTAAGTTGACCGGCGGACTCCAGCGCCTGCAGTCGCTGCTTTAAAAACCACGCCACTGCCATACCGGGCAGTTCGTCGCCATGCAGCGCAGCCTGGATATAGACCTGACGCTCGTTGTCTTCCGCAAAATGGAAACTGATGATTTCACGCTGGGTGCCTAAAGAGGCGCTTAACAGTGGATGATGTTGTTGATGCATACCGTGTTAATGTCCTTTAATCGGCAAAGGACGACAGCGCGCCGTCCTGAAAAAGTTAAAGTATAGTGCCGGATCGCGTTGAGGATGAAAAAGGGCGACCGCGAGGTTAAGGCTGGATAGAGATATCCGTGGCGAAGTAGCGCTTCTGAATCTGGTCAAAGGTGCCATTCTTTTTGATTTCGACGAAGGCGTTATCCAGTGCGGTTTTCAGCTCGGTATCGCCTTTACGCAGGCCAATCGCCGTGCCGGGGCCGATGATCGGATCCTGAATAATCGGGCCGGCCAGTTCAAAATCTTTGCCCTGCGGATGCTTCAGGAAGCCGATGGCAGCCTGTGCCGCATCGGTGAATACCGCATCCAGTCGGCCTGAAACCAGATCGCTTTCAACCTGTGCCTGATCGCCATAAGGCACCACGGTCACACCGTGAGGCTGCCATTTCGCCAGCGCATAGCGCTCCTGAACCGTTCCCTGTTCTACACCGACCGTTTTTCCTTTCAGGGATTCAACGGTGGGCAATATGCCAGCACCTTTACGGGCAATCAGCTGGGTGTGGGTGTCATAGAGCGGCGCGGTGAAATCAATCTGCTTCAGGCGCTCTTCGGTAATGCCCATGTCGGACAGAATGGCATCAAATTTACGCGCTTTAAGGGCCGGGATCATGCCGTCAAACTGGCTTTCGACCCAGACACATTTTGCCTGCATCTGAGTACAGAGCGCATTGCCCAGATCAATATCAAAGCCGACCAGCTTGCCCTGTGGCGTTTTCGATTCGAATGGCGGATAGGTCGGATCGACCGCGAAACGCACCTGTTCGATCTTCGCCTGCGCGCAAAAAGCGCAGCCTGCCATAACCGCCACAGCCAGCGTCTGACGCAGGCGTTGAGTGAAAATGTTCATGATTTTGCTCTTATTCTGTCGTGATGAGTGATTATGCAGAGTATCGCCGGGCTGCCGGGATGGCAATTACTGCGTAATCTTCACCACGTCAGCCGCGCATAACGCGCGATAATCTTCGGTATTCAGGATCACTGAGCGTTCCAGCAGACCAGCGTTAAAGGCTATCTCCGGATAACGTTCAAACAGCGCGGGGTCAACAACCAGTCTGAGGTCGGGATGAAAGCTGAACGGTGGTATCGCCCCGAATACGCAGCCGGTCAGCAGATCGGTTTCCGCCGGACTGGCGAGTGAGGCGCGTCTTCCTCCGACTGCTGCCGCGACTCTGCCCAGATCGGCCTGATGATCGGCAGGTAAAACCGCCAGCACATGCTGTTTAACGCCGTTGCCTTTCACATGACAGACCAGCGCTTTAGCACCCTGGCCGATTTCGGTGCCGCGTATCGCCGCGACCGCTTCACATTTACCGGTCGCCTCATGCTCCATCAGGCGATAGCGTGCCTGGTGCTGGTCGAGCAGGGCGATTAATTTCTCATGGGTGGTCACGGTTCTCTCCCTGAGGTTTGAGTTGCCGTCATTGTGCCGGATGGACGTGAGGAATGAGCAGAATTCTGCTCAGAATTCGCATAAAAACAAAATTCTGAGCAGCATATTGCACAGTTACTTATGGCGGTCGCGCAGGTTGTTGATCACGGCGCGGAAGTCGAGATCCTGATCCTGCAACAGCACCATCAGGTGATAGACCAGGTCAGAAGCTTCGTTGGTGAGTTCATCCCGATCGTTGACCGTGGCGGCCAGTGCGGTTTCAACGCCTTCTTCACCCACTTTCTGCGCGATGCGTTTGGTGCCGCTGGCGTAGAGTCGTGCGGTGTAGGAGCTTTCAGGATCGGCGGTTTTACGCGAGGCCAGCAACTGCTCAAGCTGATAGAGGAACGTCCACTCAGGAACCGCCGGTGAGAAGCAGCTGGTGGTGCCCAGATGGCAGGTCGGGCCAATAGGATCCGCCAGCACTAACAGGGTGTCATTGTCGCAGTCAGGCGTGATGCTCACCACCTGCAAAAAGTTGCCGGAGGTTTCGCCTTTGGTCCACAAGCGATTTTTGGTGCGGGAGAAAAAGGTGACCTTGCTTTCTGCCAGCGTTTTCTCCAGCGCGGCCGGGTTCATGTAGCCATGCATCAGTACTTCGCCTGAGACGAAGTGCTGGACAATGACCGGCATCATGCCCTGTGTTTTATCCCAGTCGAGAAGGGCCTGTTGTTGTTCAGTTAGCACGCGCGAATCTCCACTCCGTTGTCGATCAGAAAGCTCTTCAGCTCACCAATATTAATAATCTGCTTATGGAATACCGAGGCGGCTAAAGCACCATCCACGTTAGCTTCGGTAAACGCATCCAGGAAGTGCTGCATGGTGCCTGCGCCGCCAGAGGCGATGAGGGGGACCTTGCAGACTTCACGCATTTTCTTCAGCTGCACCAGGTCATAGCCGTTACGCACGCCATCCTGATTCATCATGTTCAGCACGATCTCGCCTGCGCCCAGCTTCTGCACTTCCTGCACCCACTCCAGCGTTTCCCACTGCGTCACGCGGGTGCGCGCTTCGTCGCCGGTATACTGATTCACCTGATATTTACCGCTGGCTTCATCAAACCAGGTATCGATCCCGACCACAATACACTGCACGCCAAAACGGTCCGCGAGGCGGGTGATCAGCGTGGGGTCGGCCAGCGCCGGCGAGTTAATCGAAATCTTATCTGCGCCAAACTCCAGAATGCGCGCTGCGTCTTCCGGGGTTTTAATGCCGCCCGCGACGCAGAACGGGATATCGATTACTTCCGCAACCCGCGAGACCCAGCTTTTGTCGACGACCCGGCCATCGGATGAGGCGGTGATATCATAGAACACCAGCTCGTCGGCACCTTCGGCGGCATAGCGCTGCGCCAGCGGTACGATGTCGCCGATGATTTCGTGATTGCGAAACTGTACGCCTTTGACCACCTGGCCGTCACGTACGTCCAGGCAGGGAATTATCCGTTTTGCCAGCATGCGATCGCCTCCGAAACAGTGAATTTATCTTCCAGCAGCGCACGTCCGACAATTATGCCCTGAACGCCGCTGCCGCGCAGGGCGGCGATATCATTGAGGTCGCCAATGCCACCCGAGGACTGAAAAGCAATCGTCGGGAAGCGCGCCGTCACTTCCTGATAGAGCGCAACATTGGAGCCGCTCAGGGTGCCGTCGCGAGAAATGTCGGTGCACAGCACATGCTTCAGGCCCACCAGCTGAAAGTCGGTAATCACCTCTTCCAGCGTGACACCCGCCGCTTCCTGCCAGCCACTGATCGCCACTTCTTTGCGGTTACTGGCATCAATGCGCACATCTAACGCGAGCACAATCGCCTCTGCGCCAAACTCCGCAAACCACCGTTTTACCTCTTCAGGCTGTTTCACCGCGGTGGAACCGACCACCACACGACTCGCTCCGGCTTCAAGCAGCGCATGCACATCATCACGGCTGCGAATGCCGCCACCAACCTGCACCGTCACATCAACGCCATCCAGCAGAGTTTTCAGCAGCGCGATCTGGCGTTTCGCCGGATCTTTCGCGCCGGTTAAATCCACCAGATGCAGCACGGTCGCGCCCTGGCGAACGTAATCCTGCAGACGTGGCAGCGGATCGCTGCCGTAATCGCGCTGCTGTCCATAATCGCCCTGATGCAGACGAACCACTTTGCCGTCAATTAAATCTAACGCGGGGATAATCATTACATCTCCAGGAAGTTTTTCAGCAGCTGCGCGCCCGCTTTGCCCGAGCGTTCCGGGTGGAACTGGACGCCAAAGAAGTTATCTTTCTGCACCGCGGCGGTGAAAGCTTCACCGTAGTGACACTGGGCGATAGTGCTGGCGTTGACCGGCATGGCATAACTGTGGACGAAGTAGAAATAGCAGCCTTCGTCGATGCCACGGAACAGATGATTGCCCGCCTGCGCGGTAATCTGGTTCCAGCCCATGTGTGGCAGCGGCAGGCCGTGCGTGTCCATTAATGACACCGGCTCATCGATAATCCCCAGCGTCGGCACGCCGCCGTTTTCATCGCTGCCGCGACCCAGCAACTGCATACCCAGGCAGATCCCCAGCACCGGCTGGGTACAGGCTTTCACCAGATCGATCAGGTCACGCTCTTCCAGCTGATTCATTGCCGCCTGCGCGGTGCCTACGCCGGGCAGAAACAGTTTGTCGGCACGCAGCACCACATCGGGGTCGCGGCTTACTTCCGGGGTGTAGCCCAGACGTTCAATCGCCCATTTCACCGACGACAGGTTGGCGCAACCGGTATCCATGATCACCACGTTCATCACAGCACTCCCTTCGAGCTCGGCAGCGTATTGCCCTCAACGCGGATCGCCTGACGCAGCGTACGTCCAAAGGCTTTAAACAGGCTCTCGACGCGGTGATGGTCATTCTTGCCTTTGGTTTTAAGATGCAGGGTGCTCATCATGGCGTAGGAGAGTGAGCTGAAGAAGTGCTCGACCATCTCGGTACTGAGGTCGCCCACGCGCTGATAGTTGAACTCCGCTTTGAACTCGATGTGCGGACGGCCGGAGATATCCAGCGCGCAGCGCGCCAGACATTCATCCATCGGCAGCACAAAGCCGAAACGGCCTATGCCACGCTTGTCGCCCAGCGCCTTCAGCAGCGCTTCGCCCAGTGCCAGACCGGTATCTTCCACCGTGTGATGATCGTCAATATAGAGATCGCCTTTCACTTCGATGTTCATGCGGAACCCGCCGTGCACGGCAATCTGGTCCAGCATGTGGTCGAAGAAACCCACGCCGGTATTAATCTTGCTGCCGCCTTCGCGATCCAGCCACAGTTCAACCCGCACCTGTGTCTCTTTGGTGTTGCGCTGCACCAGCGCATGGCGGTCACGCTGGGTCAGACGCTGCTGGATGGTCTGCCAGTTCTGGCCGTCAGCGCCGTAGCGGATAGGCTGGATACCCATGTTCTCCGCCAGCTGGACGTCGGTCAGGCGATCGCCAATCACGTAGCTGTTGGCGGTATCCAGCGCGCCTTCGGCCAGCCAGGCTTCTACCATTCGGGTTTTCGGCTTGCGACAGTCGCAGTGATCGTCCGGCATGTGCGGGCAGATCAGCACATCGTCAAACGCAATGCCCTGCGAGGTCAGGATCTGCATCATCAGATTGTGCGGGCCATCGAAATCGGCCTGCGGGAAACCCGGGGTGCCAAGACCATCCTGGTTGGTGATCATGACCAGGCGATAACCGGCGGCCTGCAGCGCCAGCAGCGCCGGGATAACATCTGGCTCAAACGCCAGCTTATCCATGCGGTCCACCTGATAATCTTCAGGCGGCTCAGAGATTAACGTACCGTCGCGGTCGATAAAAAGGGTCTTCTGGCTCATGCTTGCTCCACAGAAAAGGCTTGCAGCGCGGCGATCACTCGTTCGCACTCTTCACGCGTGCCGATGGAGATGCGCAGGCATCCCGACAGGCCCGGATTTTTGTTCTGATCACGCAGGATAATGCCCTGATCCCATAAGGTTTTGAAGACTTTTGGTGAATCGGTAAAGCGCGCCAGCACATAGTTGGTTTCACTGGAGAAAACCTGCTCAACGCAGGCCAGCTGAGCCAGCTGAGCCAGCTCAGCCTGTAGCCAGCTACGGTTCTCATTCAGCTGTGCCACATGCTCACGCATCAGCGCAATTCCCTGGTCGCTCAGTGCCTGACCGGCGACATCGGCCACCGGTGTGGCCAGCGGGTAGGGCGCGATCACCTTCATCAGCAGGTCGATGACCGGCTTATTCGCCAGCGCAAAGCCGCAACGCAGGCCAGCCAGCGCAAAGGCTTTAGAAAGAGTACGCAGGATCACCAGATGCGGATAATCCTTCAGCCAGCCGGTCAGGGTCGCCTGCGGGCAGAACTCAATGTAGGCTTCATCTGCGACTACCAGCGCTTTACGGGCGGTCATCGCCAGCAGATGACGGATGTCGTCCTGATTGATCAGGTTGCCGGTCGGGTTGTTCGGGCTGCAGAGGTAAACCACTTTGACGCCATCCAACTGCTCTGCAATGGCAGGCAGGTTCAACTGCCAGTCGGTCAGGGCCGGGACGGTGCGGTATTCAATGCCGATGGTTTCGGCGCTGACGCTGTACATGCCATAGGTCGGTGGACAGAACAGAATCGCATCCTGACCCGGCTCACAGAAGGCACGCATGATCAGTTCGATGGCTTCATCCGCGCCACGGCTCACCAGCACCTGCTCCGGCGTTAAGCCTGCATAAGCCGCATAGCGCTCAATCACCACTTTAGGCTGACACTCCGGATAGCGGTTCAGCGTCTGCTGCGACAGCTCAAACGGCACCGGCAGCGGAAACTCGTTGGCATTGAGCCAGACATCTCCGTTGCCACCCAGACGACGCGCCGACATATAGGGCGTCAGGGCGCGCACATTGGCGCGCGCCAGCTGCTCAATATCCTGACTCATGCTTGCTCCTTCAGTGCGGCAACGCGCAGGGTGACGGCATTCTTATGGGCATCCAGCTGCTCGGCGGCGGCCAGGGTTTCAATGGTGGCGGCCAGGTTCAGGAAGCCCTGCGGCGTCAGCTCCTGCACCGTCATGCGTTTCTGGAAATCGGCCAGGCCCAGGCTGGAACAGGTCGAGGTGTAACCGTAGGTCGGTAACACGTGATTGGTGCCAGAGGCGTAATCGCCCGCGGACTCCGGCGACCAGTCACCTAAAAATACCGAACCGGCGCTGGTGATCGACTCCACCAGATCGCGCGGCTGACGCGTCTGCAGAATCAGGTGCTCCGGGCCGTAGAGATTAGAGATCGCGATGCACTGCTCAAGGTCACGCGCCACAATCAGGCGGCTGCTTTCCAGCGCCTGACGCGCCGTGGCAGCCCTCGGCAACTGCGCCAGCTGCTGCTCAACCGCGACCGCGACCGCCTCGGCCAGGGGCAATGAAGGCGTCAGCAGAATCACCTGCGAGTCGGGACCATGTTCAGCCTGTGAGAGCAGATCAGACGCGACAAACGCGGGCGTGGCGCCTTCATCCGCAATCACCAGCACTTCAGAAGGACCCGCTGGCATATCAATCGCCGCGCCATCGAGTCGCTGACTTACCTGACGTTTCGCTTCTGTCACCCAGGCGTTGCCCGGGCCAAAAATCTTGTCCACGCGCGGCACGGTTTCGGTGCCGAAGGCCATCGCGGCGATGGCCTGCGCGCCGCCCACCTGGAACACCTCTTCTACGCCGCACAGCTGGGCGGCATACAGGATCTCATCGGCAATCGGCGGCGGCGAACAGAGCACGACGCGACCACAGCCAGCGATACGGGCCGGGGTCGCCAGCATCAGCACGGTGGAAAAGAGCGGGGCGGAACCACCAGGAATATAGAGTCCGACCGATTTCACCGGACGGGTAATCTGCTGGCAGCGTACGCCTGGCTGGGTTTCCACATCCACCGGCGGCAGGATCTGCGCGTTGTGGAAGGTTTCGATATTGCCCACCGCGACAGCCATCGCCTGCTTCAGCTCGTCACTCAGACGTAAGCTGGCTTCTGCGATTTGCTGCGCGGTAACACGCAGGTTATCCACCTGCGCTTTGTCGAAGCGGGCGCTGAATTCGCGCAGGGCGTCATCACCGTTCAGCTTTACCTGCTCCAGCACATCGCGCACCGTCAGCGTCACGTTTTCAGAGGCGGCGATAGCAGGACGTAACAGCAGCGCCTGCTGATGTTCGGGGGTGCACTGCTGCCACTCAATCGGGGTAGAAAAGGCCATGGTTTACTCCATCATCTTCTCAATAGGCAGTACCAGAATCGAACTGGCACCCAGCGCTTTCAGTTTTTCCATGGTTTCCCAGAACAGGGTTTCGCTGCTGACCATGTGCATCGCCACGCGGCTGACATCGCCTGCCAGCGGCAGCACGGTCGGGCGCTCTGCGCCAGGCAGCAGGCTGATCACTTCTTCCAGACGCTCACTCGGCGCGTGCAGCATGATGTACTTCGATTCACGCGCTTTAATCACGCCCTGAATACGGGTCATCATTTTGTCGATCAGCTCCTGCTTCGCGGCAGGCATCTCGCCGTCACGCTGGATCAGCACCGCTTTTGAACGATAGATCACTTCAACTTCGCGCAGGCCATTGGCTTCCAGCGTAGCACCGGTAGAGACCAGATCGCAGATGGCGTCAGCCAGACCGGCGCGGGTCGCCACTTCTACGGAACCGTTCAGTAAACAGGTCTTAAAGCTGACGCCTTTTTTGTCGAGGTATTGTTTTAACAGGTGCGGATAGGAGGTGGCGATACGGGATTTATCCAGGCATTTCGGGCCGGTGTACTCGGCATCTGTCGCCATCGCCAGTGACAGACGGCAACCGCCGAAGTCGAGGCGGCGCAGCGTAAAGTAGCGCGGATCTTCACCCTGGGCGCGGCGCGACAGCAGCTCCTCTTCCAGCACGTTCTCGCCGATGATGCCTAAATCGACCACACCATCCATCACCAGGCCAGGAATATCGTCATCGCGCACGCGCAGGATGTCGATCGGCATGTTCTCCGCAAACGCAATCAGGCGCTGTTGCTGAAGGTTGATTTTAACGCCGCAGCGCGCCAGCAGTTCGCGTGAATCATCACTTAAACGGCCAGATTTCTGCATAGCTATGCGTAAACGGGTGTTATCTAACATGGTTCCTGTCCTCTTAATTCGGTCCTGAATGTGTGGTTACGTCAGCCCATAAAAAAACCCCCGGAAGACGATCTTCCGGGGGTTCTCTTGCGTTCACACCACTGGAAGATCTTGAAAGTCTTCCAGCACCAATCGCCTGAAAGACTAGTCAGGATGATGGTGGTGATGATGGTTGAACTGAACGCGTGTCATAATAATCTCGTCGATGAATGAGTATTCATTTGTGGGGTTTAACCTAGCGAAGATGGCTGCGCTTGGCAACACTTTTTTAAACGGGCGGTTCGGAAAGCGCTGAAACAGGTTGTTCTGGTTTGCAATCCGGGGGCAAACTACGGTGAAGTCAGGGTTGATGTTTCACGTCAGGAGTCAAAATGAAGAAGGTCGCGATTGTGGGACTGGGCTGGTTGGGTATGCCGCTGGCCACGGCGTTAACGGCGCGAGGCTGGCAGGTCACCGGCAGCAAAACCACGCCAGACGGTATAGACGCGGCACGCCGCTGCGGCATTGAGGCGTTCCAGCTGGAACTGACGCCGGAACTGCTCTGTGATGCCGCCGATATTGAGCCGCTATTCAACGTCGATGCGCTGATCGTTACACTGCCCGCCAGCCGCACTGCGGAAGGGGGCGAAGCCTATCTGCAGGCGGTGCAGAATGTGGTCGATACCGCGCTGGTTTATAAGGTACCGCGCATTATCTTTACCAGTTCCACCTCAGTCTATGGCAGCAGCGCCGGCGCTAAGCGGGAAAACAGCCCGCTGGACGCAGAAACGGTGGCCGGAAAGACGCTGGTTAAACTGGAGAACTGGCTGCACGATCTGCCAGGCACCAGCGTGGATATTGTGCGGCTGGCCGGTCTGGTAGGACCAAAGCGCCATCCGGGACGCTTCCTCGCCGGCAAGCAGGATGTGGCCAATGGCTCGCAGGGCGTGAATCTGGTGCATCTGGATGATGTGGTGGAGGCGATCACGCTGCTACTGCAGTCGCCCAAAGGGGGCCGGGTCTACAATCTGTGTGCCTCGAAACATCCCTCGCGTGACACCTTCTATCCTGCGGTCACGCACCAGCTTGGGCTGCAGCCGCCGCAGTTCGCACCCGAGGCGGAAAAGAATAGCGGCAAGCTGATTGACGGTTCCCGCATCTGTAGCGAACTCGGTTTTGAGTACCGCTATGACGACCCGATTAAAATGCCACTGGAGTGATACGCGGCTGGCGCTGTTGCGGGGGCTGATTGCTCCCGCTCTGATATATAAGGGTTCTGCTCTTTTCATAGTTACAACATACTAAAGCAGTTTAAACTACTGGGCAGAATGTGCCTCGCTGAAAGACCTGTTTTCATCAGGCCAGACAGCCAGGTCTGGCCCTCAGCCTCATACCCCTAACCGATCCCTCAACGCATACCACACCGCGCCCATCGCCGTCAGCGGCACCTTAAATCGTCGCCCACCGGGAAACGGGAGATGAGGCAGGCGGGCGAAGGCATCAAAACGCTCGGCGTCGCCGCGTAACACTTCGCTGATCAGCTTGCCGGAAAGATGTGTACTGGTTACGCCATGACCGCTGTCACCCTGCATAAAATAGACATTCTTCTCCAGTCGGCCAAACTGCGGCATGCGCGACAGCGTCAGCAGGAAATTGCCGCTCCAGCTGAAGTCCAGTTTCACGTTCTGCAACTGCGGGAAAGTGCGGCGCAGCCTGGGCCGGATCAACGCTTCAATATCGGCCGGTTCCCGTGCGCCATAAACCACGCCGCCGCCATAGAGCAGCCGGTTGTCCGCCGTCAGACGGAAGTAATCCAGCAGATAGTTACAATCTTCCACACAGTAGTTATTCGGCATCAGCGACAACGCCTGGTCGGTTGACAGCGGTTCGGTTGCCACAATCTGCGATCCGCACGGCATGCTTTTCCTGCTCAGTCGCGGTTCCAGCTGCGGGGCCAGATAGGCATTCCCGGCGAAGATCACAAAGGTCGCGCTGACCTCGCCCTGGGCGGTTTTTACCCGGTTTGGTGTGCCATAAACCACACTGGTCGCCGCGGACTGTTCATAGATGCGTCCGCCATGTCGACGGATCGCCTCCGCTTCCCCCAGCGCCAGGTTCAGCGGATGCAGATGGCCGCCGCGCCGATCCAGCAGCCCGCCAACGTAGCGTTCGGTGGCGACTTCACGGCGGATGGCTCGCTCATCCAGTAGTTCCAGATCATGATTCCCATACTGCTGCCATAACGCTTTCTGTTTTCGCAGATGCGCCAGCTGACGCGCATTCAGGGCCGCAAAAACGCCGCCAGGCCGGTAATCGCAGTCGATCGCGTACCGCTTAATGCGATCGCGGATGATTTCAGCGCCTTCAAACATCATGCTGCCCAGCATACGGGCGCTCTCTTTACCGTAGCGCTGCTCAATCACATCCACGTCGCGGCTGTAGGAGTTCACCACCTGACCGCCGTTACGCCCGCTGGCACCAAAGCCGACCCGTGCTGCTTCCAGCACGACCACGTCATAGCCCACCTCGGTCAGATGCAGTGCCGCCGAAAGACCGGTGAAACCGCCGCCAATAATGCAGACGTCACACTGAATACTCTCCTGTAATGTCGGCCAGGGCGCATGTGGATTGGCGGTCGCTGCGTAATAACTCTCCACGTAATTCATAACAATCTCCTGAATGCGCCTAAAAGTTGGCTGGCGTATGGGCACTGACAATGCGGCAGGGGATTTCAGCACGGTTGGTGAAACTGTGTGGTAAGCCCGTATCAATGACGTAGCTCTCTCCGGCGGAGAGATGATAGTGCTCTCCGTTGATGACCAGCGTAATCTCTCCTTCCAGCAGCGTGCCGGTTTCTTCGCCCGGATGACGCAGCTTCTCGCCGGTGCTGGCACCGGGTTGATAAGTTTCCAGCAGCATGCCCAGCGTGCGTTGTGCACGGCCATTGTCGATAAGCTTCAGCGAAACCCCCTGACTGCCAATCTCCAGCAGGTCGCTGGCGCGGACAATGACCTTCGGTTCCGCATCCGGTTTAGGTTCCGAGAAGAACTCAGACAGCGAGAGCCCATAGACTTTCAGCAGCTTCTGCAGGGTACTGACCGCCGGGCTGACCTTGTCCTGTTCAATGGTGCTGATGGCGCTATGGGTCAGTCCGGCCAGTTCGGCGACACGGCGTTGCGACAGCCCCAGTGTCTGCCGGATCTGCGCCAGCCGTCGTCCCGGCGCCAGCGTGGCATCACTCATTTTCTTTTTCCTTGTGATAATGAATGGCGGCCTGAATAAAGCCACTGAACAGCGCCTGCGATCCCGCCGTGCTTTCCGGCTGCCACTCGGGATGCCACTGCACCGCCAGGGCGAAGGGATGATGGCGCAGACTCACCGCCTCAATCAGGCCATCCGGCGCTCGCGCTTCAACGCGCAACTGCGGGCCCGGTTCGCGTACCCCCTGATGATGCAGTGAATTGACCGCCAGCGGACTGTTGCTGTCCAGCAGCGTCGCCAGCAGGCCGTCGGGTTCGATAGTGATTGGATGCGCCTGAGCATACTGCTGCTTCAGCGGCAGCGTCTCATCTTCATGGTGACGCTGAAACGACGGCTGCCCGCTGAGCTCCCGCCACAGCGCACCGCCATTTGCCACCACCAGCTCCTGCAGCCCACGGCAGATCCCGAACATCGGCATCTTGTGGCTGGTGGCCCAGGTGATCAGCTGAAAGGCGAGATGGTCACGGCCCGGATCGGCATGCAGCTCTTCGCCTGCCTCGCCATAATGCCAGGGTTCGATATTGCTGGGGCTGCCGGTCAGCAGCAGGCCATCCAGAACAGCCATAGCGTTTTCTAATAGATGAGGCGCATTCATCAGGCTGTGGGGCAGGGCCAGCGGTACGCCACCCGCAAGGACAACCGCATCGGTATACTTATTGTGAACCGTCTGGCTCGGATGGCCGCCCAGATCCTTCTGGCACATCACTACGCCAATCAACGGCTTGTCAAAAATAATGCCCATCTCACGTCCTCGCATCGCTGTTCGAAATATCTACCGAAAGGGCACGTCTGGCGGTTAAGTGTGCAATATTTTTTCAATCTAGCAATCTGCTGTTTGTTCTTCAAACAGATTTGTTACATTTGCACACTTTTTATGTTGGCGCTATGTTAGTGGTGTGGCTGTTATTTTGAGCATTACGCAAACCTAATAGGGGCGGGTGAGATCATGACTAACCTAGTAGAAGTGGAAGACTTCACGCTTCACAGTGAAGAGAAACGAACCAGCGCGTTCCAGCTTGAGGTGAAAACCTGGCTGGAGCGCCATCCTGACACGCAGTATGTCGACATCCTGTTAAATGATTTAAATGGTGTGTTCCGCGGCAAGCGCATTCCGGTCTCTGCGCTGCCTAAGCTGGAAAAAGGGTGTTATTTCCCCGCCTCGGTGTTTGCCATGGATATCCTCGGCAACACAGTAGAAGAAGCGGGACTCGGCCAGTCACTGGGCGAACCCGATAATCTCTGCCTGCCCGTCACCGGTACTTTAGTTCCCTCCGCGTCTGACCCTCAACACATTGCGCAACTGCTGTTAACCATGTGCAACCAAGATGGCACTCCCTTTGACGTTGAACCCCGAAATGTCCTTAACCGGCTGTGGCAACAGCTGCGTAACCGAGGTCTGTTCCCGGTGGTAGCGGTAGAGCTGGAGTTCTATCTGGTGGACAAAAAGCGCGATGCCGAAGGCTTTATCCAGCCGCCGTGTTCCCCCGGCAGTGATGAACGCAATATGCAGAGCCAGGTCTACTCGGTAGATAACCTCGATCATTTCGCCGATGTGCTGCGTGACATCGACGATCTGGCCCGTCAGCAGGGCATCCCGGCCGATGGTGCGCTGGCGGAAGCCTCGCCCGGACAGTTTGAAATTAACCTGCATCATACCCGCGACGTGCTGCGGGCCTGTGACCATGCGGTGCAGCTGAAGCGACTGATTCGTCAGGTGGCGGAAAACCACGGTATGACCGCGACGTTTATGGCGAAGCTCTATGAGGAGTACGCGGGCAGCGGCATGCATGTGCATATCAGCATGCTGGATGCCGCCGATCATAACGCCTTCGCCTGCGATGACGGCAGTGATTCGCCGCTGATGAAACGGGCGCTGGCTGGGATGATCGATCTGATGCCCGCCTCAATGGCGCTGCTGGCACCCAATGTGAATGCCTATCGCCGCTTTGTTCCGGACGCCTATGTGCCGTTGCAGGCATCGTGGGGCCATAACAACCGTACCGTTGCGCTGCGGGTGCCGTGCGGGGATATCGACAATCATCGTATTGAGTACCGGGTTGCGGGCGCGGATGCTAATCCCTACCTGGTAGTGTCGGCTATTCTTGCCGGGATGCTGCATGGGCTGGATACCCAGTTGCCGTTGCCCCATCCGGTCACCGGCAACGGTCACCATGCCGAGGGTCTGGCACTGCCGATCCGCCAGAGCGATGCGCTGTATGAGTTTGACAACAGCTATCCGCTGCAGAAGTTACTGGGCGAACGCTTTGCCAGTGTCTGGCACAGCTGTAAGCATCATGAACTGATGCAGTTTGAACGGCTGATTACGTCTACCGAGATCGACTGGATGCTGAAAAATGCCTGACAGGTTTTTTTAGCTGTCAGCTAGCGGCCTTTTTTTTGCATAAGATGCCCCGATAGCTTGTATTCCTGCCATGGGTTAGGGCAGAATACGCGGCCTGCAAAATCAGATGATAACCGACGCTAACCGCGCCGGTTATTTTTTTGCATCCAGTTTTATGAGAGCGTTTTTTGCTGACTTAACCGAGGCCGGGCACGCACCCGGATAGATAAACACTGAAAACACGCATAAGCGTGAGATTGAGGATGACAAAGATGGGGATGTTTTACACTCTGCCAGCCAACGCTGGTACGCGTTTTCGTGATGACTACGGCGCCGCGTTAACCGCTAACCTTACTCCCTGTCGCTTAATGCGCAGTTGCCCTGTGACCCAGCCCAGCCAGGTTGTCGCACATGGGGGACTGAAGCATGTCGCTTAATACCTCCGCCGCACCGCAGCGTGCGCAACTCAAAAAAACACTTACGTTACTTCCGGTCGTCATGATGGGCTTAGCCTACATGCAGCCTATGACCCTGTTCGATACCTTTGGCATCGTTTCCGGGCTGACCGAAGGTCACGTCGCCACCGCTTATGCTTTCGCGCTGATTGCGATACTGTTCACTGCCGTGAGTTACGGTAAGCTGGTACGCCGCTTCCCATCTGCGGGCTCCGCTTATACCTACGCTCAGAAGGCGATCAGTCCGCATGTCGGCTTTATGGTCGGCTGGTCATCACTGCTGGACTACCTGTTCATGCCGATGATCAACATCCTGCTGGCTAAAAACTATTTCGAATCGCTGGTGCCGGGCATCCCGTCGTGGATTTTTGTGGTGTTGCTGGTCGGGTTTATGACGCTCTCTAACCTCAAGGGCATCAAAACCGTCGCCAACTTCAACAGTGTGATTGTGGTGCTGCAGGTGGTTGTCATGGTCGGGATTACCGCGATGGTAATCTACGGTGTGGCAAGCGGCGTGGGTTCCGGCACGCTGGTGAGCAGCCGTCCATTCTGGTCTGAGAATGCGCATGTAGTGCCGATGATTACCGGTGCGACGATACTCTGCTTCTCGTTCCTCGGCTTTGATGGCATCAGTTCGCTGTCGGAAGAGACCAAAGATGCAGAACGCACCATTCCGCGCGCTATTTTCCTGACCGCGCTGATTGGTGGTGTGATCTTTATCGCGGCATCTTACTTCCTGCAGCTCTACTTCCCGGACATCACACGCTTCCAGCACCCGGACTCATCGCAGCCTGAAATCATGCTGTTCGTGGCCGGTAAAGCGTTGCAGGTCGGCATCCTGATCTTCTCGGTGGTCACGGTGCTGGCATCCGGTATGGCGGCGCACGCTGGCGTCTCGCGTCTGATGTATGTGATGGGCCGTGATGGCGTGTTCCCGGAGCGTTTCTTCGGTTACATCCATCCAAAATGGCGTACCCCGTCGCTCAACGTGCTGCTGGTGGGTGCGATTGCGCTGATGGCGATTAACTTCGACCTGGTGACCGCAACCGCGCTGATTAACTTTGGTGCGCTGGTGGCGTTTACCTTCGTTAACCTGTCGGTGATTGCGCAGTTCTGGGTCCGTGAGAAGCGTAACCGCACGCTGAAAGATCACGTTCAGTATCTGCTGCTGCCGCTGCTTGGCGCGCTGACGGTGGGTGCGCTGTGGGTGAACCTGGAAGAGAGTTCTATGGAGCTGGGCCTGATCTGGGCCGCCATCGGGATTATCTACCTGGCGTTCGTAACCCGCAGCTTCCGTAATCCGGTGCCGCAGTTCAGCGAAGAAGTTTAATCGCGCTCACGTTGCCGCCTTCCCGGCCTCAGGGAAGGCGGCGACAGCTTAACCAGCCAGCACCAGTTCACAGCTCCCCGCACTTAACAGCTCCCGCGCCGACTCACTCAGATGCGTATCTGTCACCACCCGATCAAAGCTCTCCAGCGGTAAAGCCAGAAACGTCGCAATCCTGTTGTACTTCGAACTGTCACTCAGCAATACCCGCTTACTGCTCACCTCACTCACCGCCTGCTTCACCGTCACCTTATCTTCATCCGGCGTAAACAAGCCACGCGGCCCCCAACAGGAGGCGGAAATAAAGGCAATATCAATGGCCAGATGACGCAGGCTGCGTGCCGCTGACTCGCCGACACAGGAGCGGTTCTCACGGCATACGGTGCCGCCCGTGTGAATAACCCGGCACTGACTGGCCTCCATCAGCAGATTCGCCACCATAAAATCATTGGTCACCACCAGTAAATCATCGCGATCCACCACTTCTCTTGCCAGGGCTAACGTTGTCGTGCCGGCATCCAGGTAGATGCAGCTGTTACGGGGGATCTGTCGGGCGGCGGTGCGACCAATGGCGCGCTTCTCCTCATTGTAGAGGGCGCTTTTCGTCAGATGTGACGGCTCAGCCGCCAGCCGGTCGGCTGAGCGCACGCCGCCGGAGACCGACAGCACGGCCCCTTGCTCCTCCAGTTTCTGCACATCACGGCGTATGGTCATGTGTGACACACCCAGCCGTTCAGTGAGTTCTGCAATGCTCACCACGCCACGATCGGCCACCAGCGCAAGAATCTGTTGATGACGTTCAACCGGAATCATATCGGCTCCCTGATGATTACCATTTTTTCACATTATAAAGTATCTGCGGGTTAACCAGAACAAATAATAACAGCGGCAATCCCGGCAACGACGGCGGTAACTGCACTGCGGCAGGGCCGGTGCTGCCAATCTGGTAATGTTAAAAATTGTTCTGGTTCACATCGGGAATATTTTTTTGTGAGCGGTAACACATTTTTGGCGGCAGTAAACTGGCAGGATTAACAGTAACAAACAAATAATCACTTAAATTAACAGTGGAGGCGTATCGTGCCAGCTGAAAATATCTGCGTTATCGGGTTAGGTTCCATGGGCATGGGTGCCGCGAAATCCTGCCTGCGTGCCGGTCTCAATACCTGGGGTGTCGATTTGAATCCCGCCGCGCTTGAGAACTTACGCCAGGCGGGCGCGCGTGATGCGCAGGCTTCAGCATCCGCCTTTGCAGACCAGCTTGATGCCGTTTTGCTGCTGGTGGTAAATGCGCAGCAGGTTAACGCCATTCTGTTTGGTGAAGAGGGCCTGGCCGCAAAACTGCGTCCCGGCACCGTGGTCATGGTCTCATCCACATTGTCCGCCCGGGATGCGCAGCAGATTGAACAACAGCTGGCGCAATATCAGCTGCTGATGCTGGATGCACCGGTCTCCGGCGGTGCCGCTAAAGCGGCCAGCGGTGAGATGACGGTGATGGCGTCCGGCAGTGAAGCGGCCTTTACGCAACTGCAATCTGTACTGGATGCCGTGGCAGCCAAAGTGTATCGCGTGGGCAGTGAGATCGGCCTCGGATCAACCGTCAAAATTATCCATCAGCTGCTGGCAGGTGTTCACATCGCGGTCGGGGCAGAAGCGATGGCGCTGGCGGCGCGTGCCGGCATCCCGCTGGAAACCATGTATGAAGTGGTCACCAACGCCGCAGGCAATTCATGGATGTTCGAAAACCGCATGCGGCATGTGGTGGATGGCGACTACAGCCCGAAATCTGCGGTCGATATCTTTGTGAAAGATCTCAATCTGGTGGCCGATACCGCAAAATCCCTGCACTTCCCGCTGCCGCTGGCCTCAACCGCCCTCAATATGTTCACCGAAGCCAGCAACGCCGGTTATGGCCGTGAAGATGACAGTGCAGTAATTAAAATCTTCAGCGGCATCACGCTGCCGCAGGCAGAGGAGAAAATCTGATGCGGCTTGGCGTGATAGCGGACGATTTTACGGGTGCGACTGACATCGCCAGTTTTCTGGTGCAGAACGGGCTGACCACCATTCAGTTCAACGGCATTCCTGACAGCGAGGAAATCACAGAGGCGCAGGCGATTGTGGTCAGCCTGAAGAGCCGCTCCTGTCCGGCAGACCAGGCGGTTGCTCAGTCACTGGCTGCGCTGGCATGGCTGCAGAAGCAAGGCTGTGAGCGCTTCTACTTCAAATATTGTTCCACCTTCGACAGCACCGCGCAGGGCAATATCGGTCCGGTAACCGACGCCCTGCTGCAGGCGCTGGGTGAAACGCAGACGGTGATCTGTCCGGCGCTGCCGGTGAATGGCCGCACCGTTTATCAGGGCTACCTGTTTGTCGGCGATCAGCTGCTGTCAGAGTCTGGTATGCGGCATCACCCGGTTACACCGATGCACGACAGCAACCTGCTGCGGCTGATGACATCACAGGCGAGGGGCAAAGCCGGTCTGATCGCTGCGGCACAGGTCGATCAGGGCGCTGAGTCAGTACGGCAGGCGCTGGGTCAGCTGGCGGCGCAGGGGATCAACTACGTCGTAACTGACGTCCTGCATCAGGAACATCTGTTGACCCTGGGCGAAGCACTGAGCGATCTGCGGCTGGTCACCGGCGGTTCCGGGCTGGCCATCGGTCTGGCACGGCAGTGGGCAGCGGCTCAGAGTGATGCAAAAGCGGAGCAGGCAGGCCGTCCGCAGGGCGATCGTGCCGTGGTGCTTTCCGGTTCCTGTTCACAGATGACCAATCGTCAGGTCGCCGCGTACCGCCAGCTGGCACCGGCCTGCGAAGTTGAGACTGAACGCTGTCTGGACGATGCCGGGGCTTATGCCCGGCAGTTATGCGACTGGGTGGAAGCGAACAGCGATCAGACGCTGGCACCCCTGCTGTTTGCCACCGCTGACGCGCAACAATTGCAGGAGATTCAGCAGCGTTATGGTGCTCAGCGCAGCAGCGAAGCCGTTGAGCAGCTGTTTGCTGCCGTCACCCGCGAGCTGAAACGGCGCGGATGGCAGCGCTTTATCGTGGCGGGTGGCGAAACCTCCGGCGTGGTCGCACAGAGCCTGGGTGTGACGGCCTTTCACATCGGCCCGACGATTTCGCCCGGCGTGCCCTGGGTGCGCGACATTCATCAGCCGCTCTCTCTGGCACTGAAATCGGGCAATTTTGGCGATGAAGATTTCTTCCGCCGCGCGCAAACGGAGTTTACTGATGTCTGAATCTTTCTCTTTAACGGAACAGCAGGCGCGTGACGAGATGGTGCGTCTTGGCGCATCGTTTTTTCAGCGCGGCTATGCCACCGGCTCGGCGGGCAACCTTTCAATGTTGCTGGAGGATGGCAATCTGCTGGCGACACCCACCGGCTCATGCCTGGGTGAATTACAGGGTGACCGGCTGGCAAAAGTCACGCCTGACGGCGAATGGCTCTCAGGTGATAAACCCTCCAAAGAGATTGCGTTTCACCGCGCGCTCTATCTGAATAATCCCGACTGCAGGGCGGTGGTGCATCTGCATAGCCACTACCTGACGGCGCTCTCCTGCTTACAGGGGCTGGACATGGACAACTGCATCCGTCCGTTTACCCCCTATGTGGTGATGCGTGTCGGTGATGTGCCGGTTTTGCCTTACTACAAGCCGGGTGATGGGCGACTGGCCGAGGATCTCGCGGCGCTGGCTCCACGTTACCGTGCCTTCCTGCTGGCGAATCATGGCCCGGTGGTAGTGGGGAAATCGTTGCAGGAAGCGGCAGACAACACTGAAGAGCTGGAGGAGACCGCCCGGCTCATCTTTACCCTGGGAGACCGCCCGATCCGTTATCTCAATGATGCCGAAGTGGCAGAATTAAGGAGCCGATAATGCCGAAGTTTGCTGCTAACCTTTCGACGCAATTTACTGAATTGCCGTTTGCTGAACGCTTCGCTGCAGCGGCGAAAGCCGGTTTCACCGCCGTCGAATTTCTGTTTCCTTATGACTATCCCGCCACGCAGATCAAGCAGTGGCTTGATGATAACCAGCTGCAACTGGTGCTGTTCAATACCGCACCCGGCAACGTCGCAGTGGGTGAGTGGGGCGTTTCGGCCATCCCCGGACGTGAAGCAGAAGCAAAGGCGGATATCGATCGCGCCCTGAGCTATGCGCTGGCGCTGAACTGCCCGCAGGTGCACATCATGGCGGCGACGGTGCCGCCCGACGCTGACCGTCAGCGCTACGTTGAGACCTTTATCAGCAATATGCGTTATGCGGCTGAGCGCTTTGCGCCGCACGGCATCATCCTGCTGATTGAGGCGCTTAATCCCACAACCAAACCCAACTATCTTTATGCCAGCCAGTATCAGACGCTGGAGATGGTCGAACAGATCGATCGACCCAATGTCTTCACTCAGCTCGACCTGTTCCATGCGCAACGGGTGGATGGCAACCTCAGCCATCTGATTCGCCACTATGCCGGACGCTATCGGCACGTGCAGATTGCTTCGGCACCGGATCGTCATGAACCGGATGAGGGTGAAATCAACTACCCCTATCTCTACTCACTGCTGGATGAGGTCGGCTATTCCGGCTGGGTGGGCTGCGAATATATCCCGCGCGGCAACACTACCGCTGGTCTTGGCTGGTTTGCGCCCTGGGCGAGAAAAACCTGATTTAACGGGCTAAAAAAACCGGTGTTTCGGCACCGGTTGAGATTTTTTCGTCCTTTTTCTGACCCTGCACCTGTTTATTCTGTACGGCGATAACCTAAAAAATATAACAATTTCTGAGGTTTACTATGTCCACCGCACTGCTATTAGCCATAGCGACCGCCAGCATCGTGATCCTGCTGCTGCTGGTCATCAAAGCCAAAGTTCATCCCTTTGTCGCCCTGTTAATTGTCAGTCTGCTGGTGGCCATCGCCACCGGCATTCCGGCTGAAAAAATCATGGAGACGATTATCACCGGGATGGGCGGCCTGCTTGGTCACATCACCATCATCATCGTGCTTGGTGCCATGCTCGGGGCGATCATTGAAGCCTCGGGCGGTGCCGAGTCGCTGGCGCAGCGTTTCAGTAAAACGCTGGGGCTGAAGCGTACCGTTGCGGCATTGACCATGGCGGCCTTTATCCTTGGCATCCCGGTATTTTTTGAAGTCTGTTTTATCATTGTTATTCCGCTGATTTATGGCTTTACCAAAGTGGCGCGGGTCTCGCCGCTGAAGTTTGGCCTGCCGATGGCGGGCGTGATGCTGACGGTACATTTGGCATTGCCGACCCATCCGGGCGCAGCGGCGGCAGCCGGGATCCTGCACACCGACATGGGATGGCTGATGATACTGGGAATCGCGATTTCCGTGCCGGTCGGGATCATCGGCTACTACGTAGCGAAATTCATGAACCGTCGCCACTACCCTCTGTCGGTGGAGGTGCTGGAACAGTTGCAGATGGCCAGGCCGGAAGGGCAGGAAAAGAAGAATGAACCGGCACCACCCGGTGCGCTCACCATCAGCGGCCTGATTGTGGTCCCGATTGTATTGATCGTGCTGGGAACTCTGTCACACACACTGCTGGCTGAAGGGAGTCTGCTGCGTAGTGTGATGACCGTGATCGGCACACCGCCGATTGCCCTGCTGATTGCCTTAGGGCTGGCGGCCTGGCTGCTGGGCGTACGGCGTGGCTGGAGCAAAGATAAGCTGGAAGATCTGACCGGCCGGGCCATTCCCACCTCAGCCAGCGTGATTCTGGTGGCCGGGGCCGGTGGTGCATTCGGCAAAGTGCTGGTGGAGTCGGGCGTGGGTAAAGCGCTGGCGGTCACGCTTGAAACGCTGCATCTGCCGCTGGTGCCAGCGGCATTTATCCTGTCGCTGGCGCTGCGTGCATCACAGGGTTCCGCCACGGTGGCGATCCTGACCACCAGCGGGCTGCTGACCCAGGCGGTGACCGGCGTGACGGATATGCAACGGGTACTGGTCACCCTGGCGGCCTGTTTTGGTGGTCTGGGATTATCGCATGTCAATGATGCAGGATTCTGGGTAGTGACCCGTTATCTGGGACTTTCGGTGGCCGACGGTTTACGCACCTGGACGGTGCTGACAACACTAATGGGGCTGAGCGGCTTTGCGCTGACCTGGCTGGCGTGGACAGTGTTATAACCCGGATAGCGCACGCTCACCCGGCAGAAGCAGGCCGGGTGAGGTGAAGGGACGGCAGAGCGGCTCAGGAGACCAGCTCCTGGGCATAGAGATAGAGCGCTTTAAGCTGCCCAACCTTTTCTGCATCCGCTTCATGCAGATTCGCCAGAGCTTCCAGTTCCTGCATAAACGCCTGCACCCGCTCGGCATTCAGCACCTCACGGCGGTGCTGCAACCAGCGTTGCTGCTCGGCATCGTCCAGCGTGCCGGGGAAGTTACGCGCCCGGTAGCGGAACAGCAGTTTCGCTACCCGCGCACTCTCAAAGCTCAGGTCCAGCGCAGGCAGATTCGCAGGCGCGGTCTGACGGATAATATTCATCCCCGCCCGGTCGGCATCACTGAAGAAGCCATCATAGAGTTGTGTGTCCACATCATCTGACGGCGTAAAAGGCTCCGCTTCGGCAAACAGCGTGACCAGTTTTTCCCGCACGTCGGGCTGCTGACGCAGCAGCGCCAGATTCGCCAGGCAGTGCTGACGATCAATATTCAGCCGGGCCGCATCTTCCGGTCGTAGCGTACTGGCAGGCGCCAGCACCGGACACTTATTGATATGTACCAGTTTGACCGGCACCGCAGGCAGATCGCCGAGATCGTTTTTCGGCGTGTAAAGACGCTCACGCAGCGTGTCGGCATCCAGTTGCAGCAGTGGTGACATATCGCCCGCCAGATCCACCACAATCAGCGCATTGCGGTTATCGGGATGCCAGGCCAGCGGTACGATCCAACTGGTGTTACCGCGCGCGGCACCGAACATGCCGGAGACATGAACCAGCGGTTTCATCTGCGGGATATCAATCAGGTTCATCAGCTTGTTTTTGTTACGATGGGTAAACAAAAACTCAAACAGTTTTGGCTGCTTCTCCTTCACCAGCTTCGCCATCGCCAGCGTGGCGTAAACGTCGGACATGGCATCGTGCGCATTTTCATGGGAGACGCCGTTTGCTTTGGTCAGATGCTCCAGCCGGAAACTGGGAAAACCTTCTTCATTCTCAGGCCAGTTGATCCCTTCTGGCCGTAACGCGTAGCAGGCACGCATCACGTCGAGCAGGTCCCAGCGTGAGTTGCCGTTTTGCCAGGCCCAGCCATAGGGATCGTAAAAGTTGCGATAGAAGATATTGCGCGTCACTTCATCATCGAAACGCACGTTGTTGTAGCCCACCACACAGGTTTGCTCCGTGGTGAACAACGCGTGGATGCGTTCAGCGAACTCAGCTTCGATCACGCCGCGACTCATCGCTATCTGCGGGGTAATGCCGGTGATCATCACCGCTTCGGGCTGTGGCAGATAGTCATCAGGCGGACGGCAGTAGAACACTTCGGGTTCGCCGACCGGATTAAACTCACTGTCGGTGCGCAGGCCGGCAAACTGGGCTGGCCGGTCACGAGAAGGGCTGGTGCCGAAGGTCTCGTAATCGTGGAAGAGGAAAGTGGGCTGTACGCGGTCGTTATTCAAATTTCATATCCGTTCATTGCGTTCACTAAACTGATGAACAGAAAGTCATCAGGCTTCCCGTTCGCTGGATGCCTTTCTTCATCGGCGCCTGGCTGCTGGTGCGAGAGCGGTGCCTTTGCCGGGCAAGGTCATGCAGGCTCAGGCTTCACTCACTACATGGTAAACCATAATCCGACTGGCCTGAAGTTTCGGATGGTAGCGGGGGGCGTAGTATCTGACTGAGCGGTCAGGGGCAAGGAGTAAAGCGGACTTTTTACCTCTCAGGCTGTAGCTCGCTCATTCCATGTGCCACGATAGATAATATTCCCTTCGGCATATTTCCAGGTTATTGCTGCATACCGTAATTCCGGTGTTTCCAGATGCGTGCTGCTCATGCCGCTGGGTGAAAGGCAGGGCGATACCGTGGTGACCTTAACGTTTTCCAGCATGATATTGAAATATTCGGTCTCAATTCCTGCATCAATTAGCCGTTACCTCCCCCCTGCAGGCATCAGCCATACCCGTCGCAGTTCATACTTTTTTTCAATTTATTCAAACCTTCACAACGCTTTTGCCGTAAAACGTGCGGCTGTTTCCGTTTCGTTTTAGAAATTTTCTCTCCCGTGCAATTAAGGATGAAGTGTTGAAAAGGCGTCTGCTGTTCACCGTTACCGCTACTGTTTTTTGGGCCTCGCTGGCACAGGCTGATGCGATTCCCTTTCCTGTGACGCCTCCGGCGATTGATGCGGCTTCCTGGGTGCTGATGGATGCCACCACAGGACAGGTTCTGACCGCTGGCAATCCCGATGAACGCCGTAATCCCGCCAGCCTGACCAAACTGATGACCGGTTACGTGGTTGATCGCGCCATTGACCAGAAGAAAATCAGCCGTGACGACATGGTTACGGTCGGAAAAGATGCCTGGGCGGCGGGTAATCCGGTGTTCAAAGGCTCCTCGCTGATGTTCCTGAAGCCAGGCGATAAGCTGAGCGTCCGGGATTTAAGCCGTGGCGTCATCATCGACTCCGGTAACGACGCCTGCGTTGCCCTGGCTGATTATGTGGCGGGCAGCGAAGCGAACTTCGTCGGCATGATGAATCACTACGTTGAGAAGCTCGGCCTGCAGAATACCCATTTTGAAACGGTTCATGGTCTGGATGCGCCGGGTCAGTTCTCCAGCGCGCTGGATATGGCGAAACTGTCACGCGCCATTATTGATGGTGAGCCTGATTTTTATGCCATGTACAGTGAGAAGACCCTGACCTGGAATGGCATTACCCAGAACAACCGTAATGGCCTGTTGTGGGATAATAATCTCCACGTTGATGGGTTGAAAACCGGTCACACTGAGACCGCGGGCTTTAACATCATCGCCTCGAATGTGGTGGGCAAGCATCGCCTGATCGCCGTCGTCATGGGCGGTAAAAGCCCGAAAGGCCGCGAAGAGCAGGCGCGTAAACTGCTGGTCTGGGGACAGAACACCTTTGATACCGTTCAGCTGTTCCATGCCGGTAAGAAAATTGGCAGCGAAAACGTCTGGTATGGCAATCCTCATCAGGTGGATGTGGGTACCGCAGAAGATGTTTATCTGTCACTGCCGCGCAGTGAAGTGCAGAACGTGAAGGCGAAGTACGTCATCGATCGCAAAGATCTGGAAGCCCCGCTGAAAGCCAACGAAGTCATTGGTGAAATTCAGGTGATGGATAAAGATCAGCAGATTGCCCACTATCCGCTGGTGGCGCTGAGTGCGGTTGAACCTGCAGGCGTCATTACCCGCCTGACGGATTATCTCAGGCAGAAGTTCTGATTAGCCGATTGTCAGCACTAAAACGGGTAGCCTGCGGGCTGCCCGTTTTTACTTGCACGCTGGCTGCCCTGAATGTGTTACTGAGAGCCGATAAAGGTTAAAAAATCGCATTAAGTTGTTTTTAACTACCGGGAAAGTATGTGAGGCGGATGTTGATAATTGTAAGCGAACGTCAAAACTGTTTTAAATATCCGGCCCGCGCTAAGCCTGAGCCGCGTTCAGCGTTAAGATAGCCACACCATGTTCCCGCAACCGGAAAGTCATTTTGCGTCCCGATAAGCCCATATCAAAACTGGAGTTCTGGTTTTATCGCCATTATCGCTCCGTCCACGGTGTGCGTATTGCCATCGCCTTTTTGCTCTGCTTTATCTTTGTGCGGGCGACCGATATCCCTGAAGGCACCTGGCCGCTGATTACGCTGGTGGTGGTGATGGGGCCCATCTCCACCTGGGGAAATGTCTTTCCACGTGCACTGCAGCGCATCAGCGGCACGGTCGCCGGGTCAATATCCGGTCTGATCGCCCTGAAGCTGGAGCTGATCTCGATGCCGATGATGCTGGCCTGGTGCGGCATCATCATGATGATCAGTGGCTACCTGACGCTGGGCAAACATCCCTACATGGCGTTGTTGATCGGGATTACACTGAGCGTGGTCGTGGGCGCACCAACCGGCGATTTCACGATGGCACTGTGGCGCGGCGGTGATGTGATTCTGGGATCGCTGATGGCGCTGCTGTTTACCGCTATCTGGGCGCAGCGTGCCTATACACACTGGCGCATTCAGCTCTCCGACGCGCTGGCGGAAATGGCAAAAATCTATCACGCCGGCTTCTCGCCAAATCTGGTTGAAAAGCCACGCCTGAACAAGCCGCTGGGCAAATTGCTGAGCAGCGTGATCAAAATGCGGGCGCTGCTGGAGCCGTCAAGCAAAGAGACGCGCATCCCAAAATCGGTGCTTGAAGCGATCCAGACCATCAACCGTAATATGGTTTACACCATTGAGATGCAGATTAATGCCTGGTGGGCATCGCGCGAGAGCCATCTGATTATGCTTAACGCGCCTGCATTGCGCCGCACCCAGCAGATGACTGAGAACACGCTGCGGGCGCTGTCGGTCATGGCGATTGAAGGGGAAACGGAAGAGGTGGTGGCTAACAGTCACGAGCTGACCGAAATCAGTGGCGAACTGCGGCGACTGATCGCGGAAGCGGGCAGCGAAGGTCTGGAGGAGACGCCGATCTACGGCTACGTCTGGCTGACACTGGAACTGGCAAAACAGCTGGAACGGATGACCGACCTGATGCGGATGGCGCTGCGCAAATAATCACCTCAGACAATGACTTAATGTGAAACAGGGTTTCTTTGCGCTAAGATAAGAGCCAGTCTGAATTTAGCTGTGAAAATTGCTTACCTGGCGGGCTAGCCGCTAAGCTGATCGTTTTGACTCTCTCCCTGCGTCAGCAGGCTCAAAGAAAGGTGCCATCATGGAAAATGCCAAGCAATCATTTCAGGACGTACTGGAGTTCGTGCGTATGTTCCGCCGCAAAAACAAACTGCAGCGTGAAATTGTCGACAACGAGAAGAAAATTCGCGACAACCAGAAGCGCGTACTGCTGCTCGACAACCTGAGCGAATATATCAAACCCGGCATGAGCGTTGAGGCTATTCAGGAAATCATCGCCAGCATGCGTGTGGATTATGAAGATCGCGTGGATGAGTACATCATCAAAAACGCCGACCTGTCTAAAGAGCGTCGCGAGCTGTCGAAAAAGATCAAAGCGATGGGCGTGGGCGAACACCCGAAAGCGTAAGGGCAGACAGCAGCGCGCAAGCGCCAGACGTCCTATGCCAACCCGCATCCACTCTGGTGGGGCGGGTTTTTTATTGCCTGCGTCAGCGCAGGGTTATTTTCCCGCCAGCCTGCGGGCGATCACCTGTAACTGCTGTGACAGCGCCACTAAATTGACCCGCTCATCAGCAGGCGGGGCGGTGGTCTCTCGGATTACCAGCGTGGTTTCCAGCGCGTTGTCTGACGCCTCTGCTCCCTGAAGCCGGGCCAGCATCCGCTCGACGCTCTGCGCGCCGAGAAATTGCAAATCCTGCCGCACCGTGGTCAGCGGCGGCTGATACCACGCACTCTCAGCGGTGTCAT
Source organism: Pantoea agglomerans NBRC 102470 (assembly GCF_001598475.1). GTDB lineage: Bacteria > Pseudomonadota > Gammaproteobacteria > Enterobacterales > Enterobacteriaceae > Pantoea > Pantoea agglomerans. Next base: position 454,166 of record NZ_BCZA01000002.1, on the reverse strand, counting down.
CATATCCAATCACCGATATCTCGCCAGGAATGGCTACGCCATACTGATGTAGCGCCCGCATCGCACCCAACGCCATCTGATCGTTCGCCACCAGCAGCGCCTGCGGCAGATCGTCGGGAAGCTGCGCCAGCAGCGCCTGATAACCCGACTGCGCGCTCCAGTCGCCGCGCAGAGAACAGTGCGGTGTCAGCTGATGATCGGCCAGCGCCTGACGCCATGCATTTTCACGCTGACGGGCCGAGACCGAGCGCAGCGGCCCGTTTAACAAACCAATCTGACGATGACCCAGCGCCACCAGATGTTCAACGGCGGCACGTGCGCCAGACTCATTCGGGTACTGACACTGCGCTACCGCCGCCTGGGGTTCGACATCCAGAAACAGCACCGGTTTGCTGCCGCAGAGCAACTGGATCTGTTGCGCCTCATCTGCCTCCAGTGGCAGGTTGATCAGCAGTCCATCGACCCGCTGTGCCAGCAGTTCATTCACCGTTGCTGCCGCATCGTTACCACTGTCCATGGCGATCACCAGATGATAACCCGCCCCGGCGGCGCGCTGCTGGATCGCCGAGGCGATCTGCGCAGGAGCCATCAGGGCCAGGTCGCTGGTGGCCAGACCTAGCGTGCGCGTCGCCTTACCGGCCAGCTGCTGCGCCACACGATTGGGCACATAATTGAGCTGCAGCATCGCCGCCTCAACCCTTTCCCGCGTGCGGGCTGACACCTGTTCAGAACGGTTTAAAACACGTGAAACGGTTTGATATGAGACGCCGGCAAGTTGAGCGACATCATCGAGGGTCACGGAGCGGGAAGTCATTGAACTCTCCAAAAGATGAAGCGACGAGTGTAGCAAATTTTCCTGCCGCACTGCTGCTGCACACCACACTTTCACGACCACAAAAACCGGGTCCGTTGCGGCACCCGGTCACGGCATCTGGCAGGGCCATTAACGCTGCTGCAGATAGACCTGAAGGTTCACATCCACCGCGTTAAGCAGTGGCGTGGCGAGACTATGGCGTTTCGCCCGCAGCAGCAGGTCACCTATCACCTGATCGGCTTCGATATCAAAGCCCTGGGTTAAATCGCGGTACATTGAGGAGGTCATCGGGGTGGCCGGATCGCTTAACAGCTCAAGAATGCGGGCAGTGGCCGCCGGACGCGTCTGATAGCCTTCGGCAGTAATGACTGACAGAATCTCCGAGAAAACACCCTGTAACAGCGCTTCGCCGCCGCGCGAGGTGAGTATCTGTTGGGTATTTCCGCGCGCCAGGCAGCAAACCGCGCCGAGCGTGCTCAGCAGCAGCCACTTCTCCCACAGCTCATCCATGATGTTATCGCTGAATCGGGTATCGACCTGACAGTCACGCAGCGCCGCATCAACCCGCTGCAGTCGCGCATCGTTGTTACCGTCCAGCGCGCCATAATAGAGCTGATGCAGCGGCGTCATCTGAATTACTTCGCCATTGTCACCCAGCGTCGCGTTGATTTTGCACAGGCCGCCAATCACCCTATCTTCGCCGAAACGCTGTTGCAGCGTTGCGATGTGCCGCAATCCGTTCAGAATCGGCATGATCAATGTTTCCGGGCCCACTGCAGGTGCAATATCCTCCATCACCTGATCAAGGGCAAAGCTCTTCACCGTCACGATAATCAGATCATAGTGGCCCGTCAGGCTGCTCGCCTGAGCCAGCTGCGGCTTTAGCGTTTCAGTGCCCTGTGGCGTCTGCAACACCAGGCCGCTGGCCTGAAGCTGCTGATAACGCCGTTCACGGACCAGAAAAGTCACGTCCTGGCCCGCCTGAGCCAGCCTTGCACCAAAATATCCACCGGTCGCGCCGGCGCCTGCCATCAGAATGCGCATCCCACTCTCCCTCTGCTGAAAACCTCTACCTTAGAACGCCGTGACCGGGCTTACCAGTCTTAGCCTCGGTCAGAGCGCGTCGGGGAGCATGAAATGAGAGGCCGGGAAAGCGCGGGCAGGGAGGTGACGATGCAGAGAAATCAGATTTTCCCTGCCCGGTAAGCAGTTCGAAACAGAGGGGTGTGTTACAGCCGGGTGACGCCCAGCGCGGCAGCCTGCTGTTCCCACGCCAGCACGCCCTGATAATCGTCTCGCTGCACCGGGCTGAATCCGCCGATCAGGTTATCGTCGCAGACGGTGCGCCAGGCGGGATCGTTCACCAGCTGATGCAGTGCCGAGCGGAGTCTCTCCAGCCGGTCCACTGACGTCGGGGCTGCCGTGATCAACGGCAATCCGGGTGCGGCTGGCGTCTCACCGATGATATGCAGGCCGCGCAGCGCATCCGGCTCATAGCGCGCCAGCAGCGCCCAGCTGACGCAGTCGATAGCCGCGATATCCGCCTGTGAATCGCGCAGCGCCGCCAGCGACTGACGATGCCCGCCGCTCAGCAGCAGCTGCGAAAACCTCACGCCCTGAAGCGCAGCCACAAACCGCAGCGCGTTATAGCCGGAGTGAGAGTCCAGGCTGTTAGCTACGGCCCGCTGGCCGTTAAAATCGGCCAGCGTCGCCTGTTTGTCCCGCGCCACCAGCCAGCTGCGATAGTCACGGCCGGTGCAGCCTGTGGCCTGATAGTGAAAGGTGCCGACCAGCTGAACCGCAGGAAGCTGGCTGACCAGCGGATAGCCGCAGGTCTGGCTCAGCAACAACCGGTTATCCTGCCAGTGTGTCAGCAGGTCCTCAGGCCAGACCGGCTGCGTAGCGATGCCGTGCTGCGTCAGCAGGGCAACCACAGCCTGCATCAGTGCCCGTGTGGCGGGCGGGTGAATCGCATACATCGGCAAGGCGAGCAGGTTATTCATGCGTTTTCTCCGCTGATCGTCCCGGATGGACATTGACCCCGACCGGTCTGACCCAGAACTGACGCAGCCAGACCCGATAACCCGCCACGCGAAAGCCATGATTGCGCTGGTAGTAATGCTCGCGGTCGCGCAGATAGAGACGACGCAGGCCATACCAGGGGACGCCGGGGAGGTCGTGATGCACTGAATGGTAGTTCAGATTCAGGAATAGCATGCGCCACGGCCATGCCGCTTCATTATTCACTGACCGTGCCAGCGGATCGTCCGCCGCACGATGCTCGTAGAAGGATCGCACTTTGGTCAGCGCCAGCGCCGGATAACTCACCGCCAGCAGATACCACAGCGGCGAAAATCCCTGCCGCGCCATCCAGAAAAACAGCAGTGCCAGCAGCGTCCCGTGCAGCAGCCACATCGCTATCGCGGGCCGATCGCCACGGCGCAGTGCCTGCCACATCCCGCCGAAGGTCGCCGCTACATCCAGCAGCGGGCCGAGCAGCAACCGTCCCAAAAAAGTGTTACGCAGATGAATCAGCTGCTGCTGCCAGCGCGGTAACTTCGCCCAGCGAGCAGCGGAGAGGTAGTAGGTTTCCGGATCCTCATCCGGCTCGGTCAGGGTGTGATTGCGATGATGGGCCAGATGAGAATCGCGATAGAGTCCGTAGGGATACCAGACCGCCAGCGGCAGGGTGCCAAATAGCTGATTCACCCGCGGCCAGCGGGTGGGATGCCCGTGAATCAGCTCATGCTGGAGCGACATATACCAGCCAGTGAAGACGATCAGCAGCAGGGTGGCGGGCAGCCGTCCCAGCGTCTGCGCGTTCAGCATCACCGCAAACCAGCCGCCATAGATCACACCGATTAGCAGCCAGGTCGGCAGTTCGCTGCGCCAGAGCCAGCTGCGTGCGCGCGCTTTAAGCCAGGCGCGCTGCTGTAGAGAGAGATAACCGGTGTGCATGATTCACCTGACAGCGGAAGCGGGAATCTGAACAGTGAAAGAAAGGGCGGGCAAAGGCAAAGTGGATAATCTGCTTAGCTATGTCGAAATTCCTGAATATGGCGCTGAAAGATATTGACTATCAGTGGCGGCTCCGGGGGCGTAACCTTTCTCTATCAGAAATCGCCTTGCATCCACGGGCGTTTACCGCCTGTCAGGAGAAATACAGATGAAAAATATTGGCTTCTTATCCTTTGGTCACTGGACGCCCTCGTCGCAGTCCGCCACCCGTACCGCGCAGGATGTGTTACTGCAATCGATCGACTTAGCGGTCGCCGCCGAAGAGCTGGGCGCAGATGGCGCTTACTTCCGCGTCCACCATTTTGCCCGTCAGCTCAGCTCGCCATTTCCGCTGCTGGCTGCCGTTGCAGCGCGCACTAAAACGATTGAGATCGGCACCGGTGTCATCGACATGCGCTACGAAAACCCACTCTACATGGTGGAAGACGCCAGTGCGGCAGACCTGATCTCCAATGGTCGTCTGCAACTGGGTCTGAGCCGCGGTTCACCTGAGCAGGTAATCGATGGCTGGCGTTACTTCGGCTTTGAACCGAAAGCGGGAGAAAGTGATGCGGATATGGGCCGTCGTCACACCGAAGAGTTTCTGGAGGTGCTGCGCGGCGAAGGTTTTGCTAAGCCCAATCCACAGCCCATGTTCCCCAATCCGCCAGGCCTGCTGCGTCCTGAGCCGCTCTCTGAAGGCCTGCGCGACCGCATCTGGTGGGGATCCGGCTCCAATGCCACCGCAGAATGGGCGGCAAAAATGGGCATGAACATGCAAAGTTCAACCCTGAAAGATGATGAAACCGGCGAGCCGTTCCACATTCAGCAGGCTAAACAGATCCGCGCCTACCGTGAGGCCTGGAAAGCAGCGGGGCATCAGCATGCGCCACGCGTCTCGGTCAGTCGCAGCATCTTTGCGCTGGTGAATGATATGGACCGCGCGTACTTTGGCCGCAGCGGTAACGACCAGGATTCCGTGGGCTTTCTCGATGAGAAAACCCGCGCTATCTTTGGCCGCAGCTATGCCGCAGAGCCAGAGGCGTTAATTAAGCAGCTTGCGCAGGATGAGGCGATTGCCGAAGCCGACACCCTGCTGCTCACCGTGCCTAACCAGCTTGGTGTCGCCTACAACGCCCATGTGATTGAGGCGATCCTGAAGTATGTCGCCCCGGAACTCGGCTGGCGTTAAGTGACAGAGCGCCCTGAAGAGCAGGGCGCTGTGAGATCCACCGCAGGCGCAGATGACAAAGCGCCTGCGGTGATTCTTCTGTAAACGCGCGTCATCACTCCCCGCTTTTTCTGCTTTATTCTCTCTGAACTTCTCTCTGAACTTCTCTCTGATGAGCCATTCCATGCCCTGACAGAGCCTTTTCGTCACTCTGTTTCCAGTGTACGGAATATGCAGATTTTGTGACTTATAATTTATTTCGTCACTTATTGCTGAATGGGATGTTTCCTCTGCTCAGGGTGGGTCTGAACCCTTCATCAACGCATCTCCCTGGTTTAACGTGTTTTCATATCCTGCATGAACGGACAATGCTTTACGCAATTTGTGACTATTGACAGTATTGGTCACATGATAAGAGAATGGCGGCACTCTCCTGCTTACTGTTGAAGGTAATCTATGCTCAGGTTCAATCCTGCCATTCTGGTTGTTTGTCTGCTGCCACTGGCGCTGGCGGGTTGCCGGGATAATTCACCCAAAGACGATCCGCGCACGCAGCCGCCGCTGGTCAGGGTCACAAAGGTCATCAGCGCCACCGATGGCAGCCGTGCGTTTAGTGGCGTCGTGGTTGCCCGGGTTCAGAGCGACCTCGGCTTTCGGGTCTCAGGAAAAATCCTCGAACGGCTGGTGGACAGCGGCCAGCGGGTGAAGCGCGGTCAGCCGCTGATGCGGCTCGACCCGGCAGATCTCCGGCTGCAGGCCCAGGCTCAGCAGCAGGCCGTTGCCGCCGCGCAGGCACGCGTCAGACAGGCCAGCGCCGATCAGGCGCGTTACCGCACTCTGGTGGCAACCGGGGCAGTTTCTGCGTCGGCATACGACCAGATTCGGGCCGCTGCGGCCACCGCTCAGGCTGAGCTGAAAGCCGCCCAGGCGCAGGCCAGCGTGGCAGGTAACGCCAGCGGATATGCGCTGCTCCTGGCTGATGACGATGGCGTGGTGATGGCAACGCTGGCGGAGCCGGGTCAGGTTGTGAGTGCCGGTGAGGCTGTCATCAGACTGGCCAGAGCCGGACAGCGCGAGGCAAGTGTTCAGTTGCCGGAGACCCTGCGCCCGGCAGTGGGAAGTGAGGCAAAGGCAACGCTGTATGGTGCGGGCAGTGCGCCGGTTTCTGCCCGGCTGCGCCAACTGGCTGATGTGGCCGATCCGATGACGCGCACCTTTGAGGCGAGATATGTGCTGGAGGGCGCACTGGCCAGCGCACCGCTGGGAGCCACCGTCACAATCACGCTGCCGAATAAACCGTCGCAACCGCTGCTGCAGGTTCCGCTGGCGGCGATCTACGATGCCGGTAAAGGGCCAGGCGTCTGGGATATTACCGGCCAGCCCGCTACCGTTGCCTGGCGGCCGGTGACGGTGGTGTCGATAAGTGATGAGGCGGCCACCGTCACGGGTCAGCTTAATGCTGGCGATCAGATAGTGGCGCTGGGCGCGCATCTGTTGCAGCAGGGGGAGCGCGTGCGCCCCGATGACGCTGCCGTTGCCGGGAGCCAGCCATGAGCCAGGGACGCTTTAATCTGTCAGCGCTGGCCGTGCGCGAGCGCGCTATTACGCTGTTTCTGATCATCCTGATTACCGTGGCGGGCGTCTTGTCCTTTTTCGAATTGGGACGGGCAGAAGATCCACCGTTCACCGTAAAACAGATGACGATTATCTCCGCCTGGCCGGGTGCGACGGCTCAGGAGATGCAGGATCAGGTGGCCGAGCCGCTGGAAAAGCGTCTGCAGGAGCTGAGGTGGTATGACCGTAGCGAGACGTACACGCGCCCCGGTCTGGCTTTCACTATGTTATCCCTGCAGGATAAAACGCCGCCTTCCCAGGTTCAGGATGAGTTTTACCAGGCGCGTAAGAAGCTGGGTGATGAGAGCAGAAATCTGCCTGCCGGGGTCATCGGGCCGATGATCAACGACGAGTTCTCCGACGTGACCTTTGCACTGCTGGCGCTGAAGGCAAAAGGGGAGCCGCAGCGCCTGCTGGTTCGTGAAGCGGAATCACTGCGTCAGCGACTGCTGCATCTGCCTGGCGTGAAAAAGGTCAATATCATCGGTGAGCAGAGTGAACGCATCTATGTGTCGTTTTCACACGATCGACTGGCGACACTCGGCATCACTCCGCAGGCAATTTTTGCTGCGCTGAACGATCAGAATGTCCTGACGCCAGCGGGATCGATTGATACGCAGGGGCCGCAGGTCTTTATACGGCTGGATGGCGCGTTCGATAAACTGGAAAAAATCCGTGAGACGCCGATTGTGGCGCAGGGGAGAAGCCTGAAGCTGGCGGACGTGGCTACGGTGACCCGGGGTTACGAAGATCCCGCCACCTTTATGGTGCGCAATCAGGGCGAACCGGCGCTGCTGCTGGGTATCGTAATGCGTGAAGGCTGGAACGGTCTGGAACTCGGCAAGGCACTGGCGGCTGAAACCGCCCGCATTAACCAGGCGATGCCGCTGGGGCTCTCACTGACTCAGGTCACCGATCAGTCCGTCAATATCCGCTCGGCGGTTGATGAATTTATGGTTAAGTTCGTCGTGGCGTTGCTGGTGGTGATGGTGGTCTGCTTTGTCAGCATGGGCTGGCGTGTCGGGGTAGTGGTCGCGGCTGCGGTGCCGCTCACCCTGGCGGTGGTGTTTGTGGTGATGGAGGCTTCCGGCAAAAACTTTGACCGCATCACGCTGGGTTCGCTGATTCTGGCGCTGGGCCTGCTGGTGGACGACGCCATTATCGCCATTGAGATGATGGTAGTGAAAATGGAAGAGGGCTACGACCGCATCAAGGCCTCTGCCTATGCCTGGAGTCATACGGCGGCACCCATGCTGGCCGGCACCCTGGTTACGGCCGTCGGGTTTATGCCCAATGGGTTTGCGCAGTCCACGGCGGGCGAGTACACCAGCAATATGTTCTGGATAGTCGGCATCGCGTTGATCGCCTCCTGGATCGTCGCGGTGGTGTTCACCCCTTATCTTGGCGTAAAGCTGCTGCCAGCCATCAAAACGGTAGAAGGCGGCCACGCAGCGATCTACAACACCCGCCACTACAACCGCTTTCGCCGCCTGCTGACCCGCGTGATTGCCCGTAAAGGCTGGGTGGCAGGCGTGGTGATTGCCCTGTTTATCGCCGCTGTGCTCGGTATGGCGCTGGTGAAAAAACAGTTTTTCCCGACCTCAGACCGGCCTGAAGTGCTGGTTGAAGTTCAGCTCCCCTACGGCAGCGCCATAGAACAGACCCGCGCAGCGGCTGAAAAGGTTGAGACATGGCTTAAACAGCAGCAGCAGGTAAAAATCGTCACCACCTATATTGGTCAGGGGCCACCGCGTTTTTATCTGGCGATGGCACCGGAACTGCCCGATCCGGCCTTTGCTAAGCTGGTGGTACTGACCGACAGTCAGGACGCGCGTGAGGCACTGAAAACGCAGCTGCGCGCCGCCATTGCCAGCGGTCTGGTGCCTGAAGCGCAGGTTCGTGTAACGCAGCTGGTGTTTGGCCCATACTCCCCTTATCCGGTGGCGTGGCGGGTGATGGGGCCTGATCCGGCCCATCTGCGCGCGATTGCCGATCGGGTGGAAGCGGTCCTGCGGGCCAGCCCGATGATGAGGACGGTGAACACCGACTGGGGCGCCCCCGTGCCGACGCTGCATTTCTCACTGGATCAGAACCGGCTGCAGGCTGTGGGGCTGACATCCAGTGACGTCGCCCGGCAATTACAGTTTCTGCTGTCGGGCGTGCCTGTCACTACCGTGCGGGAAGATATCCGCGCGGTCCAGGTGGTGGGGCGTGCGGCCGGAGAAACCCGGCTCGATCCGGCTAAAATCGCCGACTTCACGCTGGTGGGCGCCGCGGGTCAGCGTATTCCCTTATCGCAGATTGGTGATGTGCAGGTGAAAATGGAAGATCCCGTGCTGCGGCGGCGCGACCGCACGCCGACCATCACCGTTCGGGGTGATATCGCCGATTCCCTGGAGCCGCCTGACGTCTCGACGGCGCTGAACAAAGCCCTGCAACCGATCATCGCGACGCTGCCCGCGGGCTACCGCATTGAACTGGCCGGTTCAATAGAGGAGTCCGGTAAAGCGACCCAGGCGATGGCCCCACTGTTCCCGATCATGATTGCGATCACTCTGCTGATCATCATTCTGCAGGTGCGTTCTCTGTCGGCGATGATCATGGTCTTTCTGACTGCGCCTCTCGGGCTGATTGGCGTCGTGCCGACGCTGCTGCTGTTCAGTCAGCCGTTTGGTATCAATGCACTGGTCGGGCTGATTGCCCTGTCGGGCATACTGATGCGTAACACGCTGATTCTGATAGGGCAGATCCACCACAATGAACAGGAGGGTCTGGCACCCTTTGATGCAGTGGTCGAAGCGACAGTGCAGCGTGCCCGTCCGGTGCTGCTGACGGCAATGGCGGCGATTCTGGCGTTTATTCCACTGACCCACTCGGTGTTCTGGGGAACGCTGGCCTATACCCTGATTGGTGGGACGCTGGGCGGCACCCTGATCACGCTGGTTTTCCTGCCCGCAATGTACGCTATCTGGTTCCGCATCCGCCTGCCGGGCAGCAAAACGGCAGTTGTGAAACCGGCGCTGTCGGAATAGTCTCAGGGTGACGGTTGCCGCTTCGCTGCTCTCTGCAGCCTGGCAGCAACCGTCAATTCATTGTTTTAAGCTTTTGAAGAAGGTGTATAAAAAGGTAAAAGCTATCAAACAGATAGGATGAGACAGGTGTGCGATCCTGAAAATCCTCTATAGAGTAGCGATGAAAATACAAAAAAGAGGTGTGACCATGAGCAATTCCATTGATGAAGATGCAAAAGATGCAAAGCCTATTGTCGAAGCCGATCGCGAAGCGCCCGAGGGCAAATGTCCTTTTCATGCTGGTAAGCCTTCTCAGGAAAATCAGGCGCCGGGCGGCGGAACAACCAACCGCGACTGGTGGCCTAATCAACTCCGGGTTGACCTGCTGAATCAGCACTCATCCCGTTCGAACCCGCTTGATGAATCCTTCGATTACCGTAAAGAATTTGCCAAATTAGATTACTCAGCGCTGAAAGCTGACATCAAAGGGTTGCTCACCGAGTCACAAGCCTGGTGGCCCGCTGACTGGGGCAGCTACATCGGCCTGTTTATTCGTATGGCCTGGCACAGCGCCGGAACCTATCGCTCCGTGGACGGACGCGGTGGTTCAGGTCGTGGTCAGCAACGCTTCGCACCCCTAAACTCCTGGCCAGACAACGTTAGTCTGGATAAAGCGCGCCGCTTACTGTGGCCGGTTAAACAGAAGTATGGTCAGAAGATCTCCTGGGCCGACCTCTACATTCTGGCGGGCAACGTCGCGCTGGAAAACTCCGGATTCCGTACCTTTGGCTTTGGTGCCGGACGTGAAGATGTCTGGGAACCGGATATGGATGTGAACTGGGGTGAAGAAGCCGCCTGGCTGGAACACCGTCACCCGGAATCCCTGGCGCAGTCGCCACTGGGCGCTACCGAAATGGGTCTGATCTACGTGAACCCGGAAGGTCCGGAACACAGCGGCGATCCTGCCTCTGCGGCCCCGGCTATTCGCGCCACTTTCGGCAACATGGGCATGAACGACGAAGAGATCGTGGCATTGATTGCTGGTGGACATACGCTGGGTAAAACCCACGGTGCCGCACCGGCCAGCCACGTCGGTGTCGATCCGGAAACTGCACCGATTGAGGCGCAGGGCCTGGGCTGGGTCAACAGCCACGGCACGGGCGTTGGCGCAGATGCGATTACCTCCGGTCTGGAAGTAATCTGGTCTCAGACGCCAACCCAGTGGAGTAACTACTTCTTCGAGAACCTGTTCAAATATGAGTGGGTTCAGACGCGCAGCCCGGCCGGTGCCATCCAGTTCGTGGCAGCTGATGCGCCGGATATTATCCCGGATGCGTTTGACGCCGCGAAGAAACACAAGCCGACCATGCTGGTGACCGATCTGACGCTGCGATTTGACCCGGAGTTTGAAAAGATTTCGCGTCGTTTCCACAACGATCCGCAGGCGTTCAACGAAGCCTTTGCCCGTGCCTGGTTTAAACTGACTCACCGTGATATGGGGCCAAAAGCGCGCTACATCGGACCTGAAGTCCCGCAGGAAGATCTGATCTGGCAGGATCCGCTGCCTGCACCGGCTTATCATCCAACCGTGGCGGATATCGCGCAGCTGAAAGAGAAAATCGCTGCAACCGGCCTCAGCGTCAGCGAGCTGGTTTCGGTTGCCTGGGCATCGGCATCAACCTTCCGTGGCGGCGACAAACGTGGTGGTGCCAACGGTGCCCGCCTGGCGTTGCTGCCGCAGCGTGAGTGGGACGTCAATGCCGTCGCGGCACGCGTGCTGCCGACGCTGGAAGCGGTGCAGCGTGAAGCGCACAAGGCTTCACTGGCAGATGTGATTGTGCTGGCGGGTGTGGTCGGCGTTGAGCAGGCGGCGAAAGCAGCTGGCGTTGAAATTGACGTGCCATTTACTCCGGGCCGTGTTGATGCGCGTCAGGATCAGACTGATATCGAGTCATTTGATCTGCTGAAACCGCGTGCAGATGGTTTCCGTAACTACGGTACTGGCTTCGGCAAAACCACAACCGAAAATCTGCTGATCGATAAAGCGCAGCAGCTGACCCTGACCGTGCCGGAGTTAACGGTGCTGGTTGGCGGAATGCGTGCGCTGGGTGCTAACTTTGATGGCAGTCAGCACGGCATCTTCACGCACCACACAGGGACGCTGAACACAGACTTCTTCGTGAATCTGCTGGATATGCGCACCGAGTGGAAAGCCGCCGATTCGACCAATGAGAAATTCATTGGACGGGATCGCGTCACTGGCGAAACCCGTTTCACCGCCACGCGCGCCGATCTGGTGTTTGGCTCCAATGCGGTGCTACGCGCCTCGGCAGAAGTCTACGCCAGCAGCGACGCCCGTGAAAAATTCGTCAAAGACTTTGTTGCCGCCTGGACCAAAGTGATGAATCTGGATCGGTTTGAACTCTGATTGCTGTTGACGTTGTAAAACCTGAAACCCGCTGATATTAGCGGGTTTTTTTATGAGAGCAGGTGAGTTATTCGACCGCTTAACTATCCTTTTACAACCCAGGTACAACAGGTTAATGGCATCATTTAAATTTCGGTCACTGCCAGTAACGTGATTCTTCGGGCCACGTAGTCAAGTACTGCTTCCCGCTGCGATTCAGGCATATGACTTTCATTATAAGTATCGATAATAAGCTGATGATGACTCACCACCTCGGAAAGCCATTTTCGTGCCAGTGTCGGATTAATATCCATACCCTGGGCAAGCAGGATAAAGTCTGCACCCAGATATTCTCCGTACTCTGAATTGATCCCCGGTGCGTTTCCTGCATCATTTTCTTCACGTTCCAGCAGGGGCAAAGCTAAATACTCTCCAAACGCTGCAGGGTAGGGCACAACGCTGATAAAGTCATAAACCGGGGCCAGCCAGGGTGAACCCTGCGGAGGCAGGATAATCCCGATATTGCGCAGATGAAAATCATTGTTTCCCAGTACATAGGCATACACGATGCGCAAAAAGAGGTCACGTTTACTCTTTAAACTGCTGTTCACTCTGGTATTCAGGAATTTAGCGGCTTTCTCATAACTGATGGCTTTATGATTATCAATCCTGCCATATTTATCGCCGAGACCCATCGCGCCATCCAGCTGTTCCTGATGTAATCTCGCGTTATCTGACGCTGTCCGGTCATACCTTTTAATGACAAACGCCAGTTCTTCTGGCCGATTTTCATCGTGTCTGAATGGCATCAGTCCGAACGGGGGTACGTCAAATTTCAGACGCTGCATAACACACATAGTGGCATGCTCGTTTTCTGCCAGGTGTGGGTATTCTTCCGGAGAGGGTTTCAGGATATAGGTGCCATCATTGCTGACGACCACCAGTTCTCCCTTTGCCAGGCGAAGCGACAGTTTGGGTTGATAGCCTGAAATGCTCATGCCTTTCTGACGTTCAGGGAGTTCCTGAATAAACTGACTGCGCGTAAACGGCAGGCTAAGAGCCACATTCAGACTACCCAGCAGATGCCGGATGCCTTTTGTTGAGTAGCCGGTTTTTAGCTCAGATTCTTTAAGCCGTTTTAATGTGATCAGGCAGCGTTCTGAATTCATGATGTTATCTCTTTAAAGACGACAGCCCCAAGCAAATCGTTACCATTTTCCATCAGTAAGCCGAACAGATCTTTATCATCAATTTTTTGAATTTCAGAATAGCGTTTTCGCAACCAGCCTTCCGGCGCTAAACCTTTAAAGAAGGGATGTAGCTCTTCACTTAAATAGGGCTCAGGTCTTACCGGCATGCTGAGAGATATCGCACAGCCGACATAAGTGGGCAGGTAGCAGAAAGTATAACCGTTTTGCCCTTCACTCAGCGTTCCTGCCAGCGTGTTGTAAAGCCACACCTCTATTTTTCGAGCCATACTTTTATACCCAGTTCTTTAAGTAAGGCGTGAAGATTTATTGCCTTTGCAGAAGATGGTTTAGCAATCAGTCGTTTAAATGTTGAGAGTGATACACCAATCTGAATCGCCATCTCTTCATAGGTGATGTTTTGTCGTTTGAGTTCATTGGCCAGTAATTGTGGCAGTGTCGGAAACGTCAGATCACTCAGCTCCGATCGGGTGTCCGGTTTGTCCGCATTTATTGCTTCTGTTGTGGCTTCTCTACTCAAAGCTAACCCCGCCAATACCTTTTGCCGATCTGACTCAGAAAGGCTCAGCAGCGAAGAGTTAATCTCATCAAGGTTCATTTTTGACCTTTTCTGCAGTTTCAGTACGTTTTTGAAACGATATGGTCCGACTATAGTACTAAAAGGGTCATTTTTGAACCTATTAACGGCAGCATCTTCTCAGCTTACAGCCAGAGTGTGAAATATGCGAATGAAAGGTCATTTATGACACTTTAAGCCACTGTTAATGCATTTGTTAAAGAGAGTATGAGATGTAGGGGTCAGAAATGAACCTTTAAGTGAGGGCGGAACCGAATGTCTAAGTATCTGGCAATAACGAAAAGAACGGGGAATTTGAAGAGGAAACAGACTGAGTAAGACGCAAAAATTTTATCAGAAGTATGAAAAGCAAAAAGCCCGCTTAGTTTCCTAAGCAGGCTTTTCTAATTTGGCTCCTCTGACTGGACTCGAACCAGTGACATACGGATTAACAGTCCGCCGTTCTACCGACTGAACTACAGAGGAATCGTTTGAACGGGGCGCATAGTAACGGCCACGCCGGGCCATGTCAAAGCTCTTTTTCATAAATTAGCGCGACTGCTGAAATAGTCGCCACTATGGCGTTTTAAGCACTGAAAGAGCTGCCTGTGCGGCTGACTCATCCGGCAAAACGGCACGTGTAAAACTGAGGTGTTTATGAGGTGTTATGGCGCTGTATAGCCCTTGTCAGGCGGCCAGGCGCGTGATTTAACCGGATAGTTTTTTATGGGCGTCACAAAGTGTGGATTCTGGCTTTGTCAGCAATAAAAACGAAACGTAGATTCCATTTCAACCCTGAACTGAATCTCTGGAGTTGAAATGAACAAAGTCAGAATCGGCATGATTGGCAGCGGCTATATCGGACGCTGCCACGCGATTGCATATGCGCAGGCTCCCACCGTATTTGCGCTGAAAGGCGAAATCGTGCGGGAGATGCTGGCTGAAGTGAACCCCGAGCTGGCCGCCCGTCAGGCGGCGACCTTTGGTTTCGCGCGCTCGACGGGTGACTGGCGCGCGCTGGTCAGCGACCCGGCGATTGATGTCGTGGATATCTGCGCCCCCAACTTCCTGCATAAAGAGATGGCGCTGGAGGCGATACGCCATGGCAAACACGTCTATTCAGAAAAGCCGCTGTCGTTAAGCGTGGCGGATGCGCAGGAGATGGTGGCGGCAGCCGATGCGGCACGGGTTAAAACGCTGGTGGGCTTCAACTATATGAAAAACCCTACCAGCCAGCTGGCGAAAGAGATCATTGCCAATGGTGAGATAGGCGACATAGTGCATTTCTACGGCACCCATAACGAGGATTATCTCGCCAGACCGGAAACGCCGCTCGACTGGCACTGTCAGAAAGCGCTGGCAGGCCTCGGTGCGCTGGGCGATCTGGCGGCGCATATCGTTAATATGGCGCACTACCTGGTTGGTGACATTGCTGAGGTCAGCGGCGACATGATGACGGTGATCGCCTCCCGGCCCGACCCGAAAGAGCCTGCGCGGCAGTTACCGGTCGAAAACGAAGATCAGGCCAGCGCGCTGCTTCGCTTCCATAACGGTGCGCATGGCGTGATTGAAACCTCACGCATCGCCTGTGGCGCAAAGATGGGACTGACTTACGTTGTCACCGGCACCAAAGGCACACTACGCTACACCCAGGAGCGCATGGCGGAGCTGGAGCTTTATCTGCATGACGAACCGGCCGGGCGTCAGGGATTTAAAACTATTCTGACCGGACCAGCGCACCCTGACTACGCAAATTTCTGTGTTTCTGCCGGGCACGGCATCGGCTTTAACGATCAGAAAACGGTGGAGATTCGCGACCTGATCAACGGCATCGCAGCGGGCGATCGCATGTGGCCCGATTTTGCAGAGGGATTGCAGGTTCAGAAGGTGCTGGAAGCGATTGCTCACTCAGCAGTGCAACGCCGCTGGATTGAGGTATAGGGCAGAATCAGAGGGATAGAGGGTATTGCCGATGTGTTGATTAACCCAGGCGGGCAGGGCGGGAAACGTTGGCTTCCCGCCCACAGCCGATCAGATCAGACCGCTTTTTTCCCACCACAATTTATCCAGCGCATAAAAGCGATCGCGCTGACTCTCGGGCTGGCTGAGATCGCGTTTCCACGGTTTTGCCAGAATATAGTGCAGGTTCTTCACCTCTTCATCGTGCCAGAGACCGCTGTGCTGAAACGGCAGCGTTTTCAAGGCATTGTAGATGTAAGAGAGCGGCTTCCAGCGATCGGCAAACACTTCGTTCAGCAGATCCTGCTCGGAGAAGGGATAGTTACTGAGATCATCAATGGCGGCAATACGCTTTTCCAGTGCGTCGAACATCGCATTATCGGGCTTCAGCACCAGAAAACCGCCGTTCAGGTAAAGATCCACACTCTCTGGCGCCTTTTCACCGCGCGCCTGCCAGGTATAGTGGCACTGCTCAGGCTGCCACTCTGCCGGATAAGAGGCAATCTGGTTGGGATTACAGCGGCAGGCGTGACAGGCGGCGAGCGGGTTATCGCCCAGATCCAGGGTAAACAGCTCATCCATGTTTTGAAGGACCAGCATATCGGCATCCAGAAACACGACGCGCTCATAATCGGTGAGCTGCCAGGCGCGCAGCTTGGTCCAGACTTCGCCGAACTGCGCCGATGCGTAGTGCTGATCCAGATCGTCGCGCGGATAGAGGGGGTCGACCGGTTTAATGACACAGCCCTCATCCTGCAAAATCTGACAGTCAGACGCTGAAATCGCCGGCGTGGTCATCACCACCAGCGGCCACTGGCTGTGGCTCTGTTGCAGCGAACGGTGCAGCGCTTTCACGCCCACCAGATAATCGGGTTGAGTTAACAGCGTTACCCAGGCAAACATAGCTTTCCTCAATCAGTCAAAAAGTGGCGTGATGTAGTCGTTACCCAGTCGGCCATTTGGGTCGAGCTGGCTGCGCAGGGCGCGGAAGGTGTCCCACTGCGGATAGATCTCACGCCAGTTGTAGCGTTCTTCATCGTAATATTTGCCCCAGTGCGGGCGTCCGCCCTCTTCGGCCAGCAGTTTTTCCACTTCAGTCAGGAAGTGCAGGCCTTCCTGTGACAGCGAACCATCGTCGGCGTAATAGACCACGAAGCCGAAAAAGCAGGTTGGCTGGTCAGCGGCCGGACTGAGCCAGGCCGATGATGCACCGGTGCAGCGCAGGATAATCGGGTAGTGCATATGCGGACGGTTCTCGGCATACCACTGCTTGATGCGGCGAATGATGGCCGGGGTTTTTGCCAGCGGCACGCCGATTTCCACATTGATCTGCGGCACCGCAATGCCGCGGCAGAAGAGCTGGTAAATGTCACCGGTAACATCGGTGAAATCACGAAAACGGGTGACGGTGCGAAACTGTTTTCCCCCTTTGCCCTCAATCTGCGTATCGCGGTGCATATGTGCCAGCGTCTGGTCGATGGTGTCGTTGAGGCTTTCGTCAACGTCGCCCTCATGTTCCACCACCTGACGACCCTGCGCTTCGTAGCGCTGACGCTCTTCATCACTCGCCTCATGGGCGTTCCAGACGTGCATCAGGTTGTCATCGACAAACCACCAGGCTTTGCTCAGCGGATAGTCGTTGTTCCAGCGCAGCAGATCCTCTTCAAGGGTATCGGCAGAGACGGCATATTTGTGGCAGGTGAAGATGCTAAACGGCTGGGTACGCAGGGTTACCGCGGTAACAATGCCTAGTGCGCCCAGTGAGACCTGCGCTGCCGGGAAGTCAGCGTCGCCACGAACAAATTCGCGCACGCTGCCATCGGCCAGCACCATTCTGATTGCCAGCGCTTCGTCGGCAATCGAACTCTGCTGCAATCCCTGGCCGTGCGTTCCGGTCGCCATCGCGCCCGCCAGTGTCTGAATCGCAATCACGCCTGGCGATGAAGCCAGCATGCGGTTCATTTCGGTCAGGCTGCGATAGACCTGCTCAAGCGGGGTCGCGCCACCAAAGGTCACGCTCTGTTCATCACTGGCAAGCTGGCCGCTCAGGGCGCTGAGATCGAGCAGCACATCGTCATCACTGACATGCAGCATACGACCAGGCGACAGCTTGCTGCCGATCACCCGAATCTGGCCGTGTGACTCCCGGATAAGTCTCTGTAATTCCGCTTCACTGGCGGGACGCTGAACCTGGTGACGGCTGCCGATTTGCGCGTTCTGCGCCCAGTTCCACAGCGCATCATCATCGGGTTCAACATGGGTCTGACGAAGCGGATAGAGGCGTGCATCTCTGCTCACAACAGCATTCCTTATTATTGCATTTTAGTGACAAGTATCAGTAAGCGTAGACTATGGCTAAGCGCAGCCCGGCCTGCGGGCAATTATTTGCGGATATAGCGTAACGTTGCGGTTACAGCCAGCTGACGATTGCGGCGGATACTCTCTGCTTCGCTGTTGTCCGGGCTGAAAAGGGCGTTGAAGGTGTAGCGGTTTGAGACGTGATGAACGCAGATACTGCTGATCAGGCGATGGACATCGATGGTCTGCACATCGGCAGTGAACACGCCCTGTTGCTGACCGCGTGCCAGAATGTCATCCAGCAGATCCAGCGCGCTGCGATTAAGGGCTTTAATCTGCGGCGACTGGGTGATGTAGCGCCCGCGCAACAGGTTCTCACTGCAGACCAGCCGGATAAAATCGGGATGCTCGACATGGTAATCAAAACTGGCTTCCACCAGGCGGGTCATGGCCAGTTCCGGCTCCATCGCCGCCAGGTTCAGGCCGGTTTCGTGCTGACGTATCTGCTGATAAACCTGCTCCAGCACGTGGATATAAAGCTGCTCTTTACTGCCAAAGTGATAGACCACCATGCGTTTAGTGGTTTGCGCATGCTCAGCAATCTGCTCCAGCCTGGCACCCTGCATACCAAACTCCGCGAAGGTTTTCAGTGCGCCTGCGATAATGCGTTTTTTCAGCCCTTCAGGGTCATTTTTACGTTTTGTTAGCTCTGACATGGTGCTCAATAAGGTGATTTTGACCGGGGAATGTTAGCACAGTGTTGAGAGGCTGCCCGCAATCGCGGGCGTGGCAGGTGCGGCAACCTGGTACAGCCCGGATGATTACAGGTATAATCCCGGACATTATTTCACAGGTTCAGAGACGACAATGACAAAACTCACCTTGCAAGAGCAGATGCTGAAAGCGGGATTAGTATCCAGCAAAAAAATGGACAAGGTTCAGCGGACAGCGAAGAAATCCAGGGTTCAGGCACGCGAAGCCAGAGCGGCGGTGGAAGATAACAAAAAAGCGCAGCTTGAGCGGGATAAGCAGCTGAACGAGCAGCAGAAGCTGGCTGTGCTGTCTAAAGAGTACAAAGCGCAGGTCAAACAGCTGATCGAAATGAACAAAATTGACGTGGCAAGAGGCAACATCAGCTTCAATTTCACCGACAATAACCTGATCAAAAAGATTATGGTGGATAAACTGACGCAGACTCAGCTGATCAATGGGCGTCTCGCCATTGCCCGCCTGGCGGCTGACAATAATGGCGAGAGCCAGTACGCTATCATCCCGGCCAGCGTAGCGGATAAAATTGCGCAGCGTGATGCCAGTGCCATCGTATTAAACAGTGCATTAAGCGAAGAAGCACAGGACGAAGATGATCCTTATGCTGATTTCAAAGTGCCCGATGATTTGATGTGGTAACAGCGCGCTGACGCATTCAGAACGGGCTGTCGGCAGAGAGTTGCAGCGTGCTGCCGCTGACAGGATGAACAAACGTCAATCCGCTGGCGTGCAGCATCAGTCTCTCTGCCTGATCCGCGCCAGGCAGCAAAAGCCCGCCGTAGAGATCACAGCCCAGAATCGGGTGCCCCAGCTGCTGACAGTGAATGCGCAGCTGATGGGTGCGCCCGGTTTCCGGCATCAGTTCAACCCGCGTGACCGGCAATCCCTTTCCCTTTTTTTCCTGAAAATAACTTTCCTGATAATAACCGCGTTCCATGACCCGGTAGCGTGAGCGCGCAGGTTTCCCCTGGATCGGGCAAATCACCATCCGGGGAAACTGCGCCGGATCTTTCGCTATCGCGGCATCAATGACGCCTTCGTCATCGGCAAGGTGCCCGCACAGCAGCGCCTGATAAGTTTTACGCACGCTGCGCTGGCTGAATTGCTGGCAGAGTGCCGCGTTAATCGTTTTGCTGCGTGCGACGACCATCAGCCCGGAGGTGCCAAAATCGAGCCGATGAACCAGCGTGCAGCCAGGAAAAAGCTTCACCAGCCGATGATGCACCGAATCGAGGTTTTGCGGATTTTTGCCTGACAGGCTCAGCAAACCGCTGGGTTTATTGATCACCAGCAGATGGTCGTCCTGAAAGAGGAGGGTTATCTCATCAAAGCAGGGCGGGGCGATAAACGTATCGATAATGGCAGACATCGGGTAACCGGCAGGTAAGTGGCAACGGATCATAACCGATTGGCCAGTCACTGACGATGCCGCGCGCAGCCATTATTCTTCGCTGATCGTTTCCCCGCTTTGCGTGAAGAGTGACTGGTCAGACGCATGAGTTTCAAATTTGCCATGGGCAGCAAAAACGGAGCAGACCGTTGCAGCCAGCAGCGTAAGGAGAATGGAAAGTTTCATGGTGACATCCCATCGTGAATTTAAAAGCAAGTCTGACAGGAAGGGCGGCAGAGACAAACAGAACAATCCGGAAAAAAATATTAAGAACATTTGTTCAGCAAGTTGCGCGATTTTTAGTGATAAATTCGGGCAGTTCTCTCTTTTACGACTACAGTCTCTGGTGAGGTTGTCATCAATTCGTATCTAATGGAGGATTTTCTGTGTTATTTCAAAACGACGAGAAAGGCCACGTCATTATTGGCGAAGCGGCACTAAGCCTTGCCCTGGGTGAAAAAGAAATCAGTATCGCAACACTCTTTACCCAACTGGGTTATATGGCGAAATCTGAAAGCAACGCGGATCGGCTGACGAAAATCGCCGAAGCCAGAAGCTGGCTGAGTAGTTTTGAGTCACCGGCGATTGCTCAACAGCAGGTGCCGTACCTGCAGACGCTTGCAAGCCTGAACGAAGAGCTGAACTAGCAGTAACGGAACTGATGCCAATGGACGTAGTCCGGCTCCGGCCGGAAAACGACGAAGCGGACGACCTCATCGGTTGCGCGAAAGCGTAGACCGGCCGGAGAAGCTGTCAGGGACGACAACTCTCTCTCTATCGCTTTCTGTACAGACCGATCGCGATTCTTATCTACCCTCATTTCAAAGCCAGCCGGGATATAAACCGGAATCATCAGGCACGAGCCAGCTTGTTTCAGCTGTCGTGGCCGAAATATGACCTTCCCTCAGTTTCCGGATGCTCGCCTGACCCTGTCATTCGCGCGTTAACCGCTACGGCTTATTATCTTATGATTAATCAGATCACTTATTTGTCTGAAGAGGGCTGTTATTTCAGCCAGCCTCAATCAATTAAGGCTGGCTCTATTTACGGTCAGACAGAATTAACGCTTCGCTAACCGTTAAAAGCTTTCCCAGCTGGACTCTGCGGATGCATTAACGGGCACTGCGGGCACTAAACGCGGCGACAGGGCAGGTGCGCCCCGGCTGACGCTGCTTTGTCCGGGAGAGAGACGGAATACGGCCACTGTTTTTTCCAGTTCATCAGCCTGAGATTCAAGTGAGCTGGCTGCGGCGGAGGACTCTTCAACCAGCGCGGCGTTCTGTTGCGTCGTGGTATCCATCTCGGCCATTGCCGTGGCGATCTGAGAAATGCCGCGGTTTTGCTCGTCAGATGCGGCAGCAATTTCACCCATAATATCTTTAACCTGACTGACAGAGCGGACGATGTCATCCATGGTGGTACCGGCGCGTTCCACAAATTCAGAACCATCATGAACCCGATCAAGTGACTCGCGTATCAGCGTTTCAATCTCTTTGGCGGCCAGTGAACTGCGCTGGGCCAGATTTCTGACTTCACCGGCAACCACCGCAAATCCGCGACCCTGCTCTCCGGCTCGTGCCGCTTCGACGGCGGCGTTAAGGGCCAGAATATTGGTCTGGAAAGAGATGCTGTTGATGACGTGAATGATCTCGCCGATTTTGCCCGAACTCTGGCTGATGTTGTTCATGGTTTCGATAACGTCACGGATAATCTCGCCACCACGTCCGGCATTCACTGACGCGTCTGTCGCCAGCTGACTCGCATGGTGAGCGTTCTCCGCATTCTGTTTCACCGTTGAAGAGAGCTCTTCCATGCTGGCCGCGGTCTGAACCACTGCGGCAGACTGCTGTTCTGTGCGGGATGAAAGATCGGTATTACCTGCCGCGATTTCCGCCGAGGCACGCGCCACGCTGCTGACGCCATCACGCACGTTGGTGATGATGTTCTGCAGGCTGATGTTCATTGCATCTACCGCCTGCATCAGCTGACCTAACTCATCACCACGTGTGGTTTTCAGTGAGGTTGTTAAATCACCGCTGGCAATACGTTGCGCTGCGTTCAGCGTCTCTTTCAATGGCAGCGTAATGTTGCGGGTGATCCGCCAGGCAATCAGCAGACTCAGCACCACACAAATCAGCGCGGCAAAAGCAATGCGCCACTCCGCCTGTTTGATAAATTCAGAGGATAGCTGGGACTGATAGGCAAAGGTATCGGAGACCGCCGCATTGAGCCGCTCTGCGGTGGTGGTCAGGCCCGCCGATTCGCTCTTTTCTTTCTCTGTCGCATCGACATAGCGCGTTAAAGCCTGGCGTTGCTGCGTCAGAGTGCTGAGCACATTTCGCGTTACGTCATTAATATTCGGCTGGGCGAAAATATCCAGTTGCTCGCTCAGGGTGTTGATAGCGGTGTATTCTTCAAGAATCGCCTCTCTGCTGGCCTCAGACGGCTTATCGAGAAACGCTTTTTCAACATTGGCCGCATCAAACAGCGCTGCGGCCAGGTGCATGACCGGCAGCGCCGCGTCGGGTGTCAGAGCCATATCGAGTGATTCAAACTGATGCGCAAGCGCAATCAGGGCACCCGGTTTAATGGCATCAAAGGCGCTGCTTGTCGCCTGCGCAGCCGTCACGAATGTCTGGCGCTGATTCTGATAATCGTTAAGTAACTGCCCCATCAGCGCGACTTTCTGCTGGCCCATCTCATCCCATTTGAATCCATCCAGCCGTTTATAAAGGGCATCTAACTCCTTCAGGGCCTGAACGTTCTGCGTGGCAAATTTGGGATCTTTGGTGTACTGGTAGAGGGTGCGGTTAAGGCGTGCCTTGCTTAACGTGTTTACCATCTCCACGGTAATCGTGCGCCGGGCGGAGTTGTCTTTAATACTGCGAAAACAATCGAAAGCGATAAAAGTAATGGCGAGGGAGGCAGCAATGACGACGATAAAACCGACGCCCAGTTTTTTCCCAATTTTAATATCGGAGATGCGTTGAGCAAGGCCCATAAGGTTCACCTTTAGTGAGATATCAGAAGCAGAGAAGAGGCTGTTAAATAATTCAAAGATAATCTTCTTATCGTCAGCGCCAGACGAAGCTTTAATATTATTTATGCTTACTCAATGATCTGATTAATGAGGCTTTCATTATTCTCAAGGGAAACTATCTGCCTGCTAATCTTTGATTTACTTCGTGTAATGTATTGATAATTTTGATTAAAATTATGATTCCCGTGCCTGCTGCAGTCTTTACATTACCTGAATAAATAGTTATTGATTTTGATCAAATAAGTCCCGGATAAAAGAATCGGTCAGGCGCAAAGAGATGATTTTTCAATAAATACTTATCAATGAAATTATATTTTTATTAATCATCAGAGCCTGGCTGTGCCAATTAATTAACCGCAGTATGACGTTTTCTCGCCTCGCCAATCCTTACCAAACTGCTCATCTCTTCGGTCACAGGATGCCCGCGCCTGTTCAACAGGCTGGCAAGGCGCGCCATTGCCATATTCCAGCAAAATATTCCCGGTTTTAGCATTTGTGATCGCCGCCGGTCTTCACTGAGAATGACAACAGAACGTTACGAGAATGATAAAAGCTCTGGAGCCCGCCGCTTATCTGGCTTTCTTTCAGCGCTGACAACAGGTCACGATCGCTTTTCCCTCTGGGGGAACATTTTAAATATCAGGAGAAAGGTTCCGGTGAAATTGATAAAAAGAATGACCCTTTTCACACTCGTGCTCAACGCATCCGTCAGCTTTGCGGCAGAACCCTCAGTGCCTGCTGACAGCAGCATACATGTTAAAGCCGATCCGGCGCTGAAAACGCTGATTCCTGCGGATATCCTCAAGCGTGGCTACATTGTGGCAGGAACAAACCCGAATACGCCGCCAACTACCTTTTATAAAGAAGATAATAAGACGCTGGCCGGTCGCGAAATCGACATCATGAATGCGGTGGGTGAACGTCTGGGTATCGCGGTAGAGTGGCGCGACACGGGCGGCTTCGACAACATCATTCCCGGTCTGAAAACCGGACGTTACGATGTGGCGCTGTCGAACATAAATGCCACACCGACCCGCCTGAAACAGATCGACTTTGTCGGCTACTACAACGCCAGCCTGCTGGGAATTATTTCCCGAAAAGACGCCAGTATCGCCCCGTTTAAATCACTCAGTGACGTCTGCGGCAAAGAGGTCGGCGCCGGTTCCGGTACCACCCAGGTTACGCGGCTGGAAGAAGCCAGTAAAGCCTGTGAGGCCGCAGGTAAGCAGCCCATCAAGGTAGCGATATTCCCGGATCGTCCGGCTGGCGTGCAGGCGGTGGTCAGCGGTCGCGTACCGCTGTTCCTGGGTCCCTATGAGGGGCTGCTGTGGCAGGTTAAGGTAATCAAACCGCTGACCATGAGCGGCGAAATCACCGTTAACGATGCACCGGTCTCTGTCGCTTTCCCAAAAGCCTCTCCACTTGAACCTGCCGTGCAGGCCGCGCTGAACTCATTAATCAAAGATGGCAGCTACCGGAAAATCCTTGATAACTGGGGAATCGGATTTGGTGCTGTGACCGAAGCCCGACGCAACGAAGAGATTTTTAAATGAGTGAGATTCAGAACCACACTGACGATCTGAAAATCGTCAGTAAACGCTACTACGGACGCTGGCTGAGTGCGCTGGTGGTGCTGTTGTGCGTGGTGGCGATGGCACATTCGATGATTAACAATCCGCGCTTTGAGTGGGGGATCATCGCAGAAAACTTCACTGCGCCCTCCATTCTGCAGGGGGTGTTAATGACGTTGCAGCTCACCGCCATTTCAGTGGTGCTAGGCTTTGCCTTCGGCACGGTGCTGGCGCTGATGCGTCTCTCATCAAACCCGGTTCTGGTTGCGGTGAGCTGGGCATACACCTGGTTTTTCCGTGGTGTACCGATGCTGGTGCAGCTGTTTCTCTGGTACAACATCGCGGCGCTCTATCCCAGAATAGCGCTGTCGATTCCCGGTTTAGGTGAGATCTGGAGTGCACAGTCCAACGCGCTGGTCAGCCCGTTTAGTGCGGCAGTGATCGCGCTGGTCATGCATCAGTCCGCCTATGCCGCAGAAATTGTGCGCGCGGGTATCCAGAGCGTGGGTAATGGGCAGATTGAAGCGGCACGCGCGCTTGGATATCGCCCGGCTCAGATTTTCCGTCATACCGTTTTACCGCAGGCGATGCGCGCCATTATGCCGCCAGCGGGTAACGAGATCATTGGCCAGTTGAAAACCACGGCAGTGGTGTCAGTGATTTCTCTGCAGGATGTGCTGTTTTCGGCGCAGATTATCTATCAGCGCACCTATGAAGTGATCCCGCTGCTGCTGGTCGCCACCCTGTGGTATCTGCTGATGACCTCAGTGCTGTCAGTGGGCCAGTATTACGTGGAGCGTTATTTTGGCCGCGGTGTCACGCGACGTGAAAAGCGCAGCCTCTGGCCGTCGTTGCCGCGCTTTTCGCTGCCGAAAACTCAAAGGAGTGTGAGCAATGGCTGAAGCAATTGCACTGCGCAGGGTCACCAAGCGCTTCTCTGGCGTAACCATCCTCGACGACGTTAACCTGGATATACCTGCCGGGTCGGTCACGGTGATTCTGGGGCCATCCGGCTCCGGTAAATCCACGCTGCTGCGCTGCATTAATCACCTTGAGAAGCTGGATGGTGGCACCATCCGTATCGGCGGCCAGATGGTGGGATACCGACAAAAAGGCCAGGCGCTGCACGAACTCAACAGCAGTGCCATTGCACGCCAGCGGGCGGAAATCGGCATGGTGTTTCAGCAATTCAACCTGTTCCCGCACCGTACCGTGTTGCAGAACATCACGGATGCGCCGATGCGGGTGAAAAAGCAGAGCCGCCATCAGGCGACCAGCAAAGCACTGGCGCTGCTGAAACAGGTGGGGCTGTCTGGTCGCGAAGATGAGTGGCCGCAAAACCTTTCCGGTGGTCAGCAGCAGCGCGTTGCGATTGCCCGCGCACTGGCGATGGATCCTGGCGTTATGCTGTTTGATGAACCGACCTCGGCGCTTGACCCGGAACTGGTGGGTGAAGTGCTGCAGGTCATTAAACAGCTGGCGCATTCCGGTATCACCATGGTGGTTGTCACCCATGAAATCGGATTTGCCCGCGAGGTCGCCGATAACATCGTCTTTATGGAGAGCGGCAAAATTGTAGCGGCTGGCCCGACGCAGCAGGTACTCAACGATCCGGACAACGGACGCGTCAGAAACTTTATCGCAACGGTGCTCTGAGCACCGTTTCTTTTGTGATAACCAGGAAGCAGGATGACGCAAAAACCGGTAATGCACAGCGCCCACTGGGGCGCTTTTCACGCTGAGCGCAGCGGCGATCAACTGCTTATTGAGCCGTTCGGGGGCGATCCCGACCCCAGTCCGCTGTTGCAAAACTTGCGTCATGCACTTAATCACCCGGCACGCGTCGCACGGCCGATGATACGGCGTGGCTGGCTGGAAAACGGGCCTGGCCCGGATCGGCGTCGTGGGGCAGATGAATATGTCGCGGTTAGCTGGGAGGAAGCCAGTCATCGGGTTGCACTGGAGCTTAAGCGGGTCGGTGAGGCTTACGGCCCGGCGGGGATTTTTGGCGGATCTTACGGATGGTCAAGCGCAGGCCGTTTCCATCACGCCCAAAGTCAGGTGCACCGTTTCCTGAACACCACGCTGGGCGGCTATGTTCGCTCAGTTAACAGCTACAGCTCCGGCGCGGCATCGGTTTTGCTGCCGCATATTGTGGGCGACATGAATGAAGTCGCCCGGCGTGGCGTGAGCTGGGAAGAGATTGCCGGTCACAGCGAGGTGGTGCTGGCGTTTGGCGGGCTGGCGCTGAAAAATGCCCAGGTGGCCAGCGGCGGCCTGAGTGAGCATACCGAGCGCGGTTTTATGCAGCGTGCAGCACAGCGCGGCACCCGTTTTATCTCGGTAAGCCCACTGAAAAGCGATTTGCCAGAGGAAGCACAGGGTGAGTGGCTGGCGCTGCGACCCGGAACGGATGCGGCGTTTATACTCGGCCTGCTGGCGGTATTAATCACCGAAGGGTTAACCGATGAGGCATTTCTGGCGCGCTACTGTGTCGGCTGGCCTCAGATGGTGGCCTACATCCGGGGTGAAGAGGATGGCGTGGTGCGTGACGCGCCCTGGGCGTCCGCGATCTGTGGCGTCAGCAGCGACCTGATCAGGCAGTTCGCCCGACAGCTGCACGGCAAGCGCGTACTGGTGACGGTCGCCCATGCCTTACAACGCGCCGAGCATGGCGAACAACCGGTGTGGCTTGGCCTTGTGCTGGCGGCGGCACTCGGACAGCCCGGGCTGCCCGGCGGCGGCTATACCTATGCACTGGGTGCGCTGGGCCATTATGGCAAACATAACAATCTGGTCAGCTTTCCGTCCCTGCCGCAGGGCAAAAATGGCATCGACCGCTTTATTCCGGTAGCCCGTATTGCCGATATGCTGCTCAATCCTGGCACCAGGTTTGACTACAATGGCCGTCAGCTTACTTATCCTCATATCCGGCTGGCTTACTGGGCGGGTGGCAATCCGTTTCACCACCATCAGGATCTGGCCCGGCTGCGTCAGGCGTTTTGCCAGCTGGATACGTTCATCGTGCATGAGAGCGTCTGGACCGCCAGTGCGCGTCATGCTGATATCGTCCTGCCCGCCACCATGACCCTGGAGCGAGAGGATATCGGCGGTGCGCCGACCGATCGCCATTTAATCGCCATGCAACCAGTGGCACAGCCTTACGCCGAAGCCAGGGACGATTACATGATTTTCCGTGAGCTGGCCAGGCAACTTGGCCGGGAAGAAGCGTTTAGCGAAGGGCGCGATGCGCGAGGCTGGTTGCAGCATCTTTACCATCAGCTACAGGAAAAACTGGCGGCGCATCAGGTGCAGACACCGGATTTCAATCAGTTCTGGCAGCAGGGCATTCTGGCGTTGCCGCAGGTGAAGGATGGTGGACGGATGATCAATGCGTTTCGCGCTGACCCTGACGCCGCACCGCTGCCCACAGCAGGCGGCAAAATTGAGATCTTCTCCGCCACTATCGCCAGCTTTGGTTATGACAACTGTCCCGGCCATCCGGTATGGCGTGAACCGCAGCAAAAACCCAGCGCCGACTACCCATTCTGGCTGATTGCCAATCAGCCCGCGACGCGTCTGCACAGTCAGCTCGATTTTGGTGATTTCAGTCAGAGTGGCAAGCGTGGCGGGCGTGAAGTCTGCAGCCTCAACAGCGAGGATGCGGCAGCCCGGGCTATCGCGGATGGCGACATCATTGAGCTTTATAACGATCGGGGCCATGTGCTCGCCAGCGCACGTCTCACCGACACGGTTATGCCTGGCGTGGTACAGCTGCCAACCGGTGCCTGGTACGATCCGGTCGACGCCACTGCCGCCCGTCCGCTTTGTCGTCACGGTAATCCCAATGTGCTGACGCTGGATATCGGGACGTCATCTCTGGCGCAGGGATGTAGCGGGCAGATTACGGTGGTACAGGTGCGTAAATTTGCCGGGGAAGTCACGCCGGTGCAGGCCTTTATTCCCCCGTTATGAGTCGGTTACAGGGCGCTCAGCACTGCGCGGCCCAGCGCCTGCAAATCTGCCGTTGAACGCAGCTCACTGGCTGCCAGCAGATCGGGCGACGACGCCTTCAGCGCCAGCTGCAGTTTCCTGTTTACATCCACACTCTCTGCCAGTGACTGCTGGCGCGTGCGGCGCTGATGCAGCTTTGTGCTATCACTCAGCGTCAGCGTGACGTCATGGAAGCGCAGGGCGGGATTGATCGCATCGGGTGGCGCGCTGTTAACAGGAGTACGACGGACGCGGGCGGCCAGCGGCATAATCTGATGATTAAGATCGCCTTCGGCGAAATCCTGCAAACGCAGATCGCCGTAGATCAGCATCGCAGCAATCACATATTCCAGGCTGAAACGCGCTTCAATGCCGTGCGTCGGAACTGATATGGAAGCGGCGATGTCACCGCCTGGCGGGAAGGCGACGGTGATATCGACAATCTGGCTCAGCAGCGCATCAAGAGGTTTGCCGGCTGCCAGCCACTGCTGGCGCAGCATTTGTGCCGCTTCCGCTGCGCTGTGGGTGCCCGCGCAGGTTGGGAAAGGTTTGAACTCCAGTCCGGGCGCGCTAATCCGCCAGGGGCGGCCCCAGTTTTCCAGCAATTTCTCCGGCTGCGCCTGACCCGAACTGCTGGCTGCCAGAAAAGCCTCAATCACACCCGCCTGACGGCCATCTATTCCGGCCAGTGTCAGCAGAGCCGCTGACACCGCACGTTCTGCGGCAAAACCAGCGTGCAGTGGTTTCACCGCCGAACCAAACTGCGCGCGTAGCCCGCTGGCCTGGGTGGCAGCGATCCCCAGCAGGGTCGCGGTTGCATCACTCTCCAGCGCCAGCAAACGCGCCAGTGCCGCCGCCGCTGCCAGGGTGCCCAGCGTTGCCGTGTTGTGATAGCCCAGCGCGTAATGTTGCTGGCTGACAGCCAGTCCCAGGCGACCTGCCATTTCCACACCCGTGACGTAAGCATCCAGAAAACGGTTCAGGCGCTTTGGCTGATATTGCTGCCAGGCGAGCAGGGCGGGCAGGATCACTACGCTGGGGTGACCGCGAAAATCGGCATGAAAATCATCGTAGTCCAGCGCATGTCCGGCATAGCCCAGCAGCAGCGCCTGCGAGCGCACGCTGCCGTCGCGGTAGATTGTGCGCAGTGCCGGTAAGCCGCTATCCGGCACCTCGCCCTGTAACACCGGCCAGCTCACCGCCAGGAAGTCCCGCACACCTTCACGCGCGTGCTGGTGCGCTGACTCATCCGGCTGACTATAAAGGATATGTTCAGCCAGCATTGCGCTCAGGTTCATTGCGGTCGCTCCGGAAAACGGTGCAGTTCGTGGCGAAACGCGATCGGCTGTTCGCCCAGTGATGCGGGATTATCGCTGCTCATAGCGGGTTTCCTTCTGCTGCTGTCTGGCGGCTCAGCCAGGCATCATGTGCCGCCGGGTCCAGTACTTTTTTCATATAGAGGGTGATGTGACCTTTACCGAGATCGCGGGTATGCATCGGCTGGAAGCCACGTTTCAGATACATCTCTTTCAGCCAGGGGTGATGGGTGGCGGTGCCCAGCGAGACCGCTGGGGCATGCAACTGATCGATCAGGATTTCCTGCTCTAACCGATCCTGAACCTGGCGACCAAAATGGTGGCCGGGATAGTCGGGATGCGCGCCAAACCAGCCGATATGCGGCAGCCCAAACGGGCCGGGCAGCGGCCCCCAGGGATAGCGAACGGTCACTGATGAAACCATCTGGTCACGCATGTAGAGCGCATACACGCCATGATTCTGCAGATGGCGTAATGCTGTAGCGCGGTCAGCCGTGGCGGCATCAAATTTAATGCCCAGTGCTTTAACGGGTGCATAGGCGGCATGCATCAGCGCCAGATAAACATCTACCTCATCTTCTCTGACCTGACGAAAATCGAGTTGCATAATATTTCCCGGAAAACTGCCAGGCAGGCAGTTAATTCATTCAGCCAGAATGAGAGATTAACAGTAAAAGCCGGGTCGCTATGTGTGAAAAATAACTAACCTAATGCGGATTTGTGAATATGAAATGGCCGGTTTTTGATTGCTTAAATTGTTATTTGTCGTAGTATTCAGAAAAGAAATTAAATTCCATGAAACGCTATTAACTCACTGTAATAAAAGTCTTTTTCTATTTTATATAATCAGGATGCTGCTGTGTTAGCCATTACATCTCCGCGAGCCTATGCGCATGAGGCGGGCCTGCGCATCCGCGCCGGTCAGTTTATTAAACCCTATGCCACCCATATTCGTATTTTTACCTCTCCTCAGGCGTGGCAGGCGGTTAATCCGGAATTAAGCCAGAGTCTTGAAGAGAATGGCATCCGCTGGCAGCTCGACTATTTAGAGGGCGAATGTACCGATCAGGCCATCGCCAGCTTAAAACACCATACCGAACAGCAGGGCGCAGAACTGCTGCTGGCGATTGGGGGCGGACGCGTGCTGGATGCGGCTAAAGCCGCTGCCAGCCAGTTGCCGGCGGTCACACTGGTTAACTTTGCGACCCAGGCGGCAACCTGCGCGGCCTGGTCACCGATTGCCATCATCTATAACGAGCAAGGCGGCCATCTGCACAGCCAGCCGCTGGGGAAAATGCCGGAGCTGGTGCTGGTGGACAGTGAAGTAATCGCCCGGAGCGACGTGCGCTACCTGAAAGCGGGTATTGTGGATGCGCTGGCCAAATATTATGAATTCCGGCCTTACCAGCAGCACAACCCTGATGATCTGGCTTTGGATCTTAAGGTGATGACCGCGCGGCAGGCGCTTGACACTTTCCGGCAGCAGGGAGACGCCGCGATCCTGGCCTGCCAGCAGCAGCGGGTCACGCCTGAACTGGTCAGAGTCATTGATGCCACTATCGTGCTCGCCGGACTGGCGAACAGTGTGCGCGACCTGCTGCCGACGCCGGGCTTTGCGCACGCCATTCACAATCGACTGACGCACCTGCCGGAGCTGCATCACTGGCTGCACGGTGAGAAAGTCGGCTTCAGCCTGCTGGTGCAGTCGCTGATGGAACATGACGGCGTCGCGGATGCGGAACTCCTTGCGCTGCTGCGACACTACGATATGCCGCTGAAGCTGCCGGTGTTACGCGGCGATCGCCATAGCGCGCTGCGCAACATCGCGCAGCAGATTAAATTCCCCCAGGCCTGCGCAGAACGGCTGCCGTTTAGCGTCTCCGCCCGCGCGCTGGAACAGGCGCTGCTGGCGACGGACACCCTTTTTTAAGCGCGCGCTGCGGCGCGCCTTTTCACCTTACAGACCAGGAATCGTTCATGAATCATTTCACTCCATCACGTCGCCTGCGGCTCGGCCTGTTTGTTCAACCGGTGGGTCAGCACGTGAGCGGCTGGCGTCTGACGGAACAGCTGGGCGATCCCACTGACATCGACTGGCTGATCACGCTGGCTAAAAAAGCCGAAGTGGGTAAGTTCGACCTGTTCTTTGTGGGTGATGCACTGGCAACCAGCATGTATCGTCTGCCGTCGACCATGGCACGCCTTGAACCGCTGACGATGCTGGCGGCGCTGGCGGTCAACACCAGACGTATTGGCCTGGCCGCAACCGCCTCTACCACCTTCAGCGATCCCTTTACGCTGGCGCGCAGTTTCTCGTCACTGGATCACATCAGCCGTGGCCGGGCCGCGTGGAACGTCGTGACCTCGTTTTCCACTGACGTTGCACGTAACTTCAGCCGCAGCGATATGCCCGACCACGCTTCCCGCTATGCCCGTGCGCGGGAGTTCCTTGAGGTGGCAGACAAATTGTGGCGGGGTTGGGAAGCGGGGGCAGTACAGCCCGACAAAGCGACCGGGGACTATTTTGTTGATGAGAAGATCAAACCGATCAACCATCAGGGCGAGCATTTTCAGGTACAAGGCCCCCTGAACATCACGCGTTCGCCACAGGGACGTCCGGTGATTATCGAAGCAGGTTCTTCTGCTGATGGTCAGAAGCTGGCGGCTGAGACAGCGGAAGTGATCTTTACCGCCTCCGCCAGTCTGGAGGAAGCGCAAGCGTTCTATCGCACTCAAAAGGAGCAGGTCATTGCCGCCGGGCGTAACCCGGATCATGTCGTGATCATGCCCGGTGTCATGCCGATTATTGGCCGCACGCGTGAGGAGGCGAAGGCGCTGTGGAAAAAGCTGAATACGCTGGTGGATATTGAGAACGGGCTTCGTCAGCTCTCACTGCGGTTCAGTATGGATCTCAGCCAATATCCACTGGATGGCCCGGTACCGGAGGTTCCGCTGGGCGAAGGTAATCAGAGCCGCGTTAAGCTGATGACCGATATGGCAAAGCGCGAGAATCTGACGCTGCGTGAGCTGGCCGCCGTCGCCGCCGGTTCACGCGGACACCGCGTGATTGTCGGTACCGCTGAAGATATCGCCGACGACTTCCAGCAGTGGCTGGAGCAGGGCGGCGCGGACGGCTTTAACATCATGCCAGCCATTATGCCGGAACAGCTGGATCTGTTTGTGGAGCTGGTGATCCCGGAACTGCGACGTCGCGGACTGTTTCGCGATGAGTATGAGTTTGCCACGCTGCGGGAGAATCTGGGGCTTAAAGTGATAACCGAAGAGAGTTAACAGCCACGGTCATCACGGGAAATATTACCGCAATACTGCATGCAGTTTGCTGGAAAAGGATATGCGGTTAACTCAGCAGGGAGGCTGGAGACTGTATTGTGCCGCACTATTTTCCAAAAGCGTTCTGCAAACCCATTCATACCCGATATAGTGCAAATCTATCCTCTGGGATGTGAGATCGCTGAATGTCAGAATACAGGTTCTATACCAAAGGCAAATACACTGTTGCACTTGAAAGATCGGACGTAACACGAGCTTTCGATCTGACAGAGCAGGGTTATAAAAAACAGTTCGAGGAAGTTCGTGCCTCAGATGAAAAACAGGCACTCGCACGCTTCGCGGATATCCGCAGGGACAAACGCATCGACCAGCACAACTTTCTGGCGGGCGCGGCCACGATGCCCCTGATTGGCGTATTAACAGCGATTGCTTTCTCTCTCTTCTGGCGAAAAAAAACGGGAAAATAACCCTGTGTTGATTCACTTTGCAGGGGTTTAGCTTAGCCTGATATCAGAATAACCAGGGAGCAGGACGCCGTTCCCTTTTCACCTAAAAGGACTTATCCATGAAAAAGATCATTCCCATTTTCTGCTGTGCCCTGTTAGCCGGTTGTGCGCCTCTCACTCCACACGAATGCATTAAAAAAAGCGCACTCGAAACCTGCAGCTATAACCGTTCAGGAAAAGTCGGGGACAACGATATCTATGGTCAGCAGGCATCTGGCATAAAAAAAGCGCTGGATGCTGCACTATCAGAGCCGCACGCCTGGAAGGGGAAACGCTGTAATGCCCATCTGGATTTCAAAATTGATGGCACCCTGGATAATTTTATTATCAAAGGGGGCGATAAAGATTATTGCAACGCGCTCAAAGTGGCGGCAAAACGCGCCAGATTTCCGGCTTTCACCGACCAGCATGTTTTCGATGTGATGGGATCAGCGCGCTGGAATATGGAAGGACAGCCCTGACACGCATCATGCCCGTTAAATCAGCCCACCAGACAGCCCGCAATCGCGGGCTGTCTGGCCTCTCAGCTCACCATTATCAGAACTGATAAGACACGCTGATATTCACGTTACGTGGCTCACCGTAAACGTAGCTGTTCATATAGCTGTAATATTCACGGTCAAAGAGATTATCGACGTTGGCCTGTACGGCAACCTGCTTATTCACCTGATAGCGGGCAAACAACGAGGCCAGCGGGTAGCTGCCCTGATAAACCCGAACGCTGTCGCCGCTGGCATTGGTCACATCTTTAAACACCCGGTTCTGCCAGTTAATTCCGCCCCCAACGGAGAGCTCGGGGATCGCGGCTAACTGATAACGGGTGAAAAGCTTGAATGAGGTTTGCGGCTGATAGCTGTTGAACCGGCCACTTTTATCGCGTGCCACATAGCGGGTTGCGCCAAAGGTCAGCTGCAGATTATCGGTCAGCGCGCCATTCAGCTCGAACTCGGCACCCTTACTCACTGCACCTTTGGCGGCGTCATAGGCCTGCTCATTGCCGCTCAGATAAACGCCATCAATCGCCTGTCCGACGTTATCCTGCTCGATGCGGAAAATTGCTACGCTGGCGGTCAGCAGGCCATCGTTCCAGGCGGATTTCAGACCGGTCTCGTAACTTTTACCTGTCACCGGTGAGAGGTAACTGCCGTGAGTATCGCGATAAGTCTGCGGCAGGAAAATGGCGGTGTAGCTGCCATAGGCGGACCAGGTGTCATTAATGTCATACACAAGCCCTGCATAAGGCGTGGTGTTATTTTTGGTCATCTCTCCGCTGCTGCCATGGGTGCTCCATTGGGTATAGCGAGCGCCAATAATCAGCGATAGCGGATCGGCCAGCGACAGACGTGCAGCGCTATAGACTGATTTCTGACGAACAGTGTCATCATCGTTGAGATACCAGCCCTGCCATTCAGGCTCCGCAACGTTACCGGTCCAGCTATTATTGAAAATTCCCATATCGGCGGCAGTGATTTCACCCGCCTCCGCATCGCTGAATCCATCCTGGCTGTAGGCGGCATTATGCTGGCGGCTGTAGCTTGCCCCGGCCATCAACAGGTGCTGACGACCCAGCAGTTCAAACGGGCCGCTGGCAAAGCCATCGATTGAATCCATTTTACGCTTGCCGCGATCCATACTGCCATAACCGGTAGTGCCTTCACCGCTCTCCTGATCGGGATTGCCCATCACATAGAGCAGCTTATCGCTGAAGGTATTCTCGGCGTGCGTGCCGTTGATATGAATATTCCAGCCGTTATCGAAGTTATGGTCGATATCCGCAAAAACTTTGCGCGAGTTAGTGTTGTAACGCGCCCAGTTAGCTGATGAATTCAGGCTGCGGTCGTAATGTGTCGTGGCGTTATTACTGTAAAACATCGGCAGGCCACCCCAGGTTGGATTGCCGGTGTTGTCATCTTCATAGTCGTAGCCCAGTGACAGCGTCGTCTTCTCGGTAAGGTCCGCATCAATCACGCCATAGATGAATTTTTTGGTTTTTTGATAGCGATCCAGCCAGCTCTCCTGATCGGTATAACCGGTCACCACGCGGCCGCGCAGGCTGCCATCGCTGTTAAGCGGGGCAGAGAGATCCGCCACGTAGCGCTGCTTGTTCCAGCTGCCATAGCTGGCACTCAGCGTGCCGGTCGCGGTTTTGCTGTCAGCATGTTTACGCACCATATTGATCGAGGCCGAAGGGCTGCCCGCTCCGGTCATCAGGCCGGTCGCACCGCGCACGATTTCAATACGGTCATAGATTGCCGTGTCGGACGCCGCGTCGCCGTAATTCCATGTATCGTTAACCGAGGTCGGAATGCCATCGAAAGTGAAGTTGCTGACTTTGAAGCCGCGTGAATAGTACTCGGAGCGTTCACTGTCGATAAGATTGGTGGAGATACCGGTGGCGTTGGTCAGCACATCATTAACCGATTGCAGATCCTGATCCTGCATTCGCTGCTGCGTCACCACGCTGAGTGACTGAGGCACATCTCGCGGTGTCAGCATTAATTTGGTGCCCGCACGGGTGGTCTGCACCGCGTAATTCTGCTTACCGCTGTCACTGGTTTCGTCAGTCGTGGCGCTGACCACCATATCCTGCGATGTCTCCGCCGCCGCCAGGGCGGGGTGGAAGAGAGCGTGTATCGCCAGTGTCAGTAATGAGACGCTAAAGCTGTTTCTGAAACCTGATTCCCTGCCACTACGAGCCATAAAATTTTCCATTAAAAATTGGTATTGAGTTAAACCGTTGTGTCTTTGGTTGTTATTTTTTATCCACTCATCTTCTGGAGAAAGACGCTCAGCCAGTTGTGAGAACGCCAATGATAATCATTTGCTTTATATATTCTTCAAAGGATTCAATCGAAAGTGTAACTTTATGTTAATTATTTATAATTCAATGTGATAGGAAAATTTAAAGCCTTTTAGTTGCTGGTGTTTATCAGATTTGAAAGCAGAAAAAGGGCATTCAGGTGGAATTTAACGGGGCAGTTAAGCGGTTTAACGCGGGTAAAATGACCGGACAGGTCTGGATAGCAGCGTCGACATTTGATTACTGGCTGTTAATGCGTATGATTCTCATTCTTTATTTCCTGACGGAGTTCAGCATGAAATCGTTAAGCCCGCGCAAAGCCGCTGTTGCCATGGCAGTTGCCGCTGCCTTTAGCCTGACAGCGTGTCAGGCACCAGCTAAAAAAGCCGATGCGCCTGCCGCTGAAGCCCCAAAACCGGTTAATACCGCAGTGATACAACGCGCTCTGGGTGATGGTCTGTACGAAATGGCTTACTCCCCTACGTCAAAAGCGTTGTTTGTCGCCAGCGCGCAGGCGTTTAAGGATGTGAACGGCGGCATGATCT
Organism: Pantoea agglomerans NBRC 102470; assembly: GCF_001598475.1. Classification (GTDB taxonomy): domain Bacteria; phylum Pseudomonadota; class Gammaproteobacteria; order Enterobacterales; family Enterobacteriaceae; genus Pantoea; species Pantoea agglomerans. The sequence goes on along the minus strand of NZ_BCZA01000002.1, from coordinate 416,911 downwards.
ATCGTCTCGATCCGGCCAAGCTGACGACCAAAGGCGAAACGCATACCGACATGAAAAACTTCGGTACCGCTATCGATGAAAACGGTCAGGTGTTCTACACCACCAACTCACTGGATGGCGCGATCTCCAAAGTGGATGCCCAGAGTGGCAAAGTGCTGCAGCGTCTGGTGTTCCCGGGCAAGATCAGTAAAGAGGGCTATCCGGCGGGTGCGCGTGAAGTCCTGTGGCACGGCAACGAGCTCTATGTCGGTCGCGTAGCCGAACCGGGCTATATCTCCGTCGTAGATACCCGAACCTTTAAGCTGAAAACCGAGATTAAAAACGCCGGGAAATGGGTCACCGGTATCATCTATTCCCCGCTGACTGAGCGCATTTATGCGGCTAACGGCTCGGGTGAAATTCTGGTGATTAATCCACGTAGCCATAAAATCGAGAAGCGCTGGACCGCAGGCGATGGCAAAGAGTATCTGTTCCTGAACATGGCGGAAGATCCTGCTACCGGTCGCCTGTTTGTTACTGACGACTCCAAAGGCAAAACCGCGCTGATCTTTGATGAGCGCACCGGCAAAGTGATCAAGCGTATCGAAGGCGATGCGATGGGCATCAAGTTCAACGCTAAACGCAATGAGCTTTACATCAGCCAGCGCGAATCGAAGAAAGTGCTGCAACTGGATGCCACCACCTACGCGGTGAAAAACAGCTGGTCGTTTGACAAGAACCCAAACAGCCTGCTGATTGGCCCGGACAACAATACGCTCTATGTCACGCTTAAGGCGGAATTCAACAAAGATTCCTCCACCAAAGGCACTGACGAGATTGCCCGTATCGCGCTGCCGTAATCACGCGCTAAAAGCGTCACTCTGCATTGGCAGGGAAGCGATGCGAACAAAGTGAAAGCCCGCTCAGGGAAGCCTGAGCGGGCTTTCTTATTAATAACAATGCCCCACAGCATCTCACTCCATAACCAATCCGGTACAGCTCGCAAAACGATGAAGGTTGTGTGGATTCATCACTGACCCGACTGAACGCTTCTCTCACTTTGCACTAAAAGCACAGGCATCTGAAATCTCCCTGCATCACACTCGATTATCGCTTTACACCTATATAGTATTTAACCTATATTAATAAGGAGATCCCGTGTGGATGATTAAAACGACGGAGAGGTTTGATCGCTGGTTTACCTTGCTTAATGAGAGCGATCGCGCCTGCGTACTGGCAGCATTAATGGTGTTGCGCGAAAAAGGGCCGGGGTTGTCCAGGCCATACGCGGATACGCTAAAAGGCTCTGTTTATATCAACATGAAAGAGCTGCGTATTCAGAGTCGCGGCGATCCGATAAGGGCTTTCTTTGCTTTTGACCCAAACCGAACGGCGATTGTGCTTTGTGCCGGAAATAAGGTGGGCAATGAAAAGCGTTTTTATCAGGAGATGCTTCCGGTTGCCGATCGGGAATTTACACACTGGCTGAATAGTTTTAAAGATGAGGAGTAACCAGATGGGCAGAACGCTTGAACAGCTTATTGCGGATGAAAAACCGGAAGTCGTTGCCGACGCACAAGCGATGGCGACGGATATCCTGCTCAACATTCACCTTGCCGAGCTGCGCGAGAAAGTGCAGAAAACACAGGTCGAAATGGCAAAGGCGCTGGGCATTACACAGCCTACCGTGGCGGGTATGGAGAAGCCGGGCCGCGATCTGAAGCTCTCCACGCTCAAGCGCTATATCGATGCGGCAGGGGGTAAGCTGCGGCTGGTGGTGGAACTGCCGGACGGCTCGCACTACGGGTTTGAGGTGTAAGCCATTCAGACGGGGATGTCATGCCGTAGTGACCGAAAACATAAAAGCAAAAAGCCCGCTCAGGTTTCCCTGAGCGGGCTTTTCTAATTCTGGCTCATCTGACACGCTGCTCTTTTTCCGAAGCGGACATTCCTGCATTCATATTTTCCCCAATCTCTTAATATTGCGATGGCAAGAAAGAATTCATTCTGAATGCGAAAAGCCTTATCCCTTTTTTACGGTAGAGAGAACGAAGGCACGTGCAGATGGAGACAGCTGGCGATAGCCTATGACGAGATCGAATTCAGTTTCAGGGTCTGATAAAGGATGATAGCTAATCTGGTCTCCACGAAAGCCACTCATACTTTGAGGAATGACAGATACGCCTCCCCCAACCGAGACCAATGACAGCACTGCATGCATCCCATGTGCTTCCTGAGTAATCGTGGGCACAAAGCCTGCTTTAGCACACAGGCGTATAACTTGCAGATGAAAGCTGCGGCCCTCAACCATTGGCCACAAAATAAAGGGTTCATCGGCAAGATCGGCAAGCGTCAGTTCTGACCGCTTACTCAAAGGATGATCTTTGGGGATCGCCATACACAGACGATCTCTGTCGAAAAGTGCCAGTTCGACATCCTCAGCCTGCTCAAGAGGGGGGATCAGAATGCCTATATCTAACATCCCATCACGCAGAGCAGTAATCTGTGCCGTGGTTGTTGCTTCTCGCAGTTCAAGTCGTACCTTCGGATGGCTTGCCCGGAATTTACGAATAACGTCAGGCAACCGACCATAAAGTGCGCTTCCCACATAACCCAGGCGTAAAACACCGGTTCGTCCTTCAGCCACATCAACAGTAGAAATGATGGCTTTTTCAGCCTGCCGAAGGGTTTCACGTGCCTCACTAACAAATGTTTCTCCCGCGAGAGTCAGGCCAAGTACACGATTACCGCGCTCGATAAGCGTGACGCCAAGGTCCTCCTCCAGCTTTTGTATGGCACTGGTCAGTGGAGGCTGCGACATGTTCAGTCGTTCTGCGGCCCGGTGGAAATGTAATTCCTCTGCGACAGCAATGAATTGCTCCATTCTTCGTAAAGTGATCCGTGCCCGACTATCTGTCGTCATATCCGCCTTCCCGCTTGTTAATGGATCAATCTGCTTACGATACAATTAAAGTATTATCAGACACTATAAATAGTATTTTATATATCAAAGGCTTCGAGCTACGTTGTTTTCTCGATAAGTTACTGGAAACGACGAGAGCGAAATGGTGGATTTTAAAGGTCAGGTAATACTTATTACCGGTGCGGGACGCGGACTGGGCTTCGCATATGCCCGGTGTATTGGTCAGCTCGGCGCAATGGTTTTGATTCACGATAGTGGTGCCAATGCTGAGGGTGATGGTGTCGATCTTCAGATTGCAGAACGGGCGGCAGAGAGACTTCGTCTGGAAGGGCTGAATGTACATGCGATCCCGGGAGAACTGGCCTCACGCGAGGGCTGCCACAAACTTTGCACAGACGCCCTTAAAGTCGCTGGTCAACTGGATGCCCTAATCCACAATGCGGGTTGGGTCGCTTACCAGAATATCGAGTTGATTGAGGAAAGTGCTTTTGACCATATGATGGCTATTGCTGCCAAAGCACCTCTTTGGCTCGCGCAGGCCGCCTGGCCTGCGATGAAAGCTGCGGGTTATGGCCGCATCATTATGACGACCTCTTGCCGGGCGCTCTATCCGCAATATGTTCAAAAGGGTCTTACCTCTTATGCCGCAGCTAAGATGGCGGTAATAGGGCTTACGAATGTCCTGGCTTCTGAAGGCAAAAGCGATGGCATTGTCGTCAATGCGATATCCCCCGTCGCTCAGACACGTATGTGGGGTATCGAGGGAGAACCTGCCGAATTGCATCCCTCAGAGGTGGCTCCGGGTGTAGCCTATCTTGCCTCTTCAGCGTGCACAGAAGGGGGATGGATACTTCGTGCCGCGAATGGGCAGTTCCATGCGACCAAAATGATTGAGGCCACAAATGTGGACTATCCACGAAATCTTCGCGCTGTCCGGGCATTAACTGCTCAGGAGGTTGCGGAGAACTGGCCGTGGATCGCTATTACGAATGTGGAACCACGAAAGTGAATGGCATATCAGTGATATTTTCAGGCAAGGCTCTACTGGGTGAATCTCCGGTCTGGAGCCGGTCAAGAGCCAGGCTTTTATGGGTTGATACCTCAGGTGCTTCTCTTAATTTTTTTGATCCCGCAACGGGCCGGAATGTTGAATATTCCATGCCTGGCCCGCTGGGCTTTGTTGTGGAGAAAAATACGGGTGAGTTACTCGTTGGCATTGGTTGCCATATAGAATTAATTGACAGAGCAGGTAAGAGACAAAGAATCGCCACTGCGCCACACGCACAAGAGGGCTTTCGTCTTAATGATGCGCGCCTGGACTCATCCGGCCGCCTGTGGGTTGGCCTGATAGATGAAGAGCTGAAACAGGGGTCAGGCTATCTTTATCGTCTTGATCCAGACGGCAAATGGCACATTGTCGATTCGGGTTTCACGCTTATCAATGGAATGTGCTGGAGTCCAGACTGGAAAATACTCTACGTCACAGATTCCCGACGTGGGATTATTTACGGCTATGACAACGATCTCCGCTCAGGTGAAGTCAGTAATCGAAGGGAAGTTGTCACTATTGATCCCAAAAAGGGTAAGCCCGACGGACTGATTGTTGATCAGGATGGATTTCTACTGAGTGTACTCTTTGATGGAGCTGCCATCGCGCGGATATCGCCAGAAGGAGTCATTGAGTGATACATTAATCTTCCCGTCCAGCGCCCTACAAGTTGTGCCTTTGCCGGTGATAATCGTTATCTGTATGTCACGTCAGCGCGACTTGGGCTATCGGAAAAGCATTTAGAAAAGATGCCATTTTCAGGGGCTCTGCTGATGATCGACTATAAGCGCGCACTTAAGCAATGAGCGCCTGTTCGGAAAATAGCATGCAATGAGCTAATCATCTTGTCCCAGGCATCAGTGCTCTGTCCCTGAACTCATATCAAAAGCAAAAAGCCCGCTCAGGTTTCCCTGAGCGGGCTTTTCTAATTCTGGCTCCTCTGACTGGGATCGCCTAAGCCAATAAGTGGCTAATATGTAAGCTAAACCTTAATCCAAGGTCTGTCAAGACCACCAGAATGACCACCTATTGTTGTGATAACGTCAGTGCGAGAGAGTTGCTAGGTTTAAGCCAGAATTAAGCGACGAACGATGTCTTATCTGAGTGGATGTGAGTAAGAAATGTGATGTTAATCAACCTTTTCAATTTGCTAAGTTGACTTTTTTTGATTGATTTTTGATGGTTTTATGCGCAACCTATTGAATTTATACGTTTTTTGTTTTTTTGGCTTGAGGTTGAAAATGAAATTTTAGGATGACTTGAAGGTGACTTTGGATTAAATTTTTAGTATGTAAAAATTTTGAAGGGACTCTGATGCATCCTCTTAAGATTCGGTTATTACCATCTGGTAATGGTGACTGTATATTGATCTCATCAGAAACGAGTTTTTTCCTTTTCGATGGTGGAACAGCTTCTTCTTACAAAGAATGGAAGAATGAAATTTTAACCTTACCAAAAATTGATGGTTTATTTATTACGCATATCGATAACGATCATATTAGCGGTATAATCAAACTTATACAAGAAAATGAGAAGCACGCAGCACCTAATCTTATTGAAATAGGAGATGTATTCTATAACGGTGTGGAACAAATCTTAAAAGATAAAATCATCAATGATGTTTCAAATCAGAATGAATTTTTGCGGTTAAACGCTTACTTCGATACTAGTGTTCAGGGAAAAAATATTGGCTATAGTGAAGGTACAGGGTTGTCCTATCTTCTCAAAGAATTCGGTTACCCAATAAACCGTGGTTGCACTAATGGCAAGTTTTGTCGAGAAACCACACCAGGCTTATCATTATCGGGGATGGAAATTGATGTAATAGGTCCTAGTATTTCCGTTCTTGATAAAATGAAGAACGATTGGGATAATGAATTACAAAGACAACGCATCTCTAATCGTATATTAAACAAAATACACGCTCAGTCTTTTGAAAAGTATGTGTCAAATATATGTAGTGATGAGGATTTCGCGGGGGATATTTCATATAGTGTCAGAAAAAATCTGGATGCACTAGCAAACTCTCCTTATCATACTGATGACTCGCTGGCAAATCGATCAAGTATCTGTCTGCTTGCTGATTTTTCAGGAAAAAAGATTATGATGCTTGGTGATACTAACTGTGAGACAGTGATAGACTGGTTGAATAATAAAGCTATTTCTTGCTTGTCTGTTGATGCAATAAAAATTTCTCATCATGGTAGTAAAAAAAACATAAATAAAGAATTGATAAAAAGAGTAAAAACAAAGAATTATATAATATGCACAGATGGAAAGTTACATAAGCATCCTGACATGGAAGCTTTAGCAAGAATTGTGTATTATTCGACAGAGCAGGAGGTTTTTTTTCACTTCAATCATCAGCATGATTATCTGGATTATGATTTGTTAAGTACTATGCCGGGAAAAACGGTTTCATTTAATTTTTCCGGAGAAGTAGAAATATGAGTTTTGAAAATAAAAACGCTAGTTACTATATAATCGCTCAGTTTGATTCTGAAGGGTTTCTTATTTCTCGAGCTACGTCATTTAATTTAGATAATGAAAATATCTTAACTGCTAGTCATTTTATAAAAGAATCTCCAAGGTGTGATTTTAGAATATTTTTGACACCTGATGACTATGGGAAATCAAATGGAAAAGTGGTTGAGCTAAAAATAAATAGACCTGAACTAGATATTGCAATTTTCACATGCCCATGGAATTGCTTATCATTAACTCCAAGTCTCGGTGGTTATGCAGTTCCAGTTGGTGCTGAAGTTTATGTTAACGGCTATGCTGCTGAGAAAGGAAATATCCCCTCTCTGTTTTTCTCTGATATTGTTACTGATCTAAGAGCTATTGATACGTCAATCTACTGCTATGAAATTACGCAATGTAAAAAAAACACCATTACAAATTATTCTGGTGTCTCTGGCGCTCCACTTTTATATAAAGGCACCATAATAGGTATTGTTTTATTTCAGCAGAAAAATAACACACTATATTGTGTATCACTTGAGAAAATAATACCGATAATATCATTGGATATAGGTAAGGATTATTTTCTTATCTCGGAAGAAGAAGTTGATTATTTAGCACCCAAATGTCCTAAAGAGCCATTTAACCTTATCTGTGAGATAAACACAAACTCGCCAATTACAAAAGGATTAAGTGTACAGTTTTCCTTTAATCGATGGAATTTAAGTGAGTTCTCGAAAGAATTATCTGAATGGCTTGTTGATTATGTGATATCACCAAGTAAAATAATAGATTACGAGAATAGAACGCGAGCCGCGGTTAAAGTTGCTGAAAAACATTTTGTTAAAGTTAGTGAAAAGGAGTTCTTGGACCTTTTATTACATATAGCTATACGAAAAAGTTTCAAGACCATACCTGTAATAAATAAGATATTTACAGTTGGTAATGAACTTATACCTAGCTGCTCTCATGCAGTGATAAACAGTGGTAGATTAGAGTTATGGCTTGGTGTTTCTGGGTATGAGAAAAACATAGCGGGTGCCATATCTAATGTTAATGACACGATATCAAAACTAATAACCGCTGACAATATTTCAGAGAGGTTTAAATTAATAATTAATGATGTCAGTAAAGAATGGCCGTTATTTGAGAAATTAAAAAAACTTGGTGACAACTCATTACCATTAGACCAACGTGTCGATAAAATCATAGTGCCTGTTTTTATTTGCTATGAAGCTAGTATCGTCAAAAACTATAACGATGAAGAAATTTTCACTGATGCTTTTAAAAAGGAAATTTTAGAGCTTCAAAGTGGTTTTACTGAAAAATATAGGCATTCATTTATTGATAAAGTCGATATAAGGCTCTTCTCATTCCCTTTGGATTCATTTCAACAGATATTAGAAAGTTTTATTGAGGAATTATCATGATTATTGAAAAAGGATTAGAAGTTGTTTTAAGGGAGCAATTAAATTCTGGTTCTATTGAACCACAGAGTTTTCTTCTAAATCTAGTTGAGCTACATAACACTCATAGTAGTGAAAGGAATGTCCAAGATTTAATTATAAGGTGTCTTGAAAATCGGGAAGAGTTTAAAAGATATGGCCATATTTTAGATTATTTGCTTGAGGCTAGAGGGCTTTTCCCATATAAAAAATTCGATGATAACTTCAAAGATAAAATAACGGAAGGCATAGTAACATCGCCTTTAATTAATGAGGGAGGGGGGAGTAAATTATTCCATATTAAGCAGTTTGACGTATATCAGTTATTGATGAAACGAAAAAGTGTTATATTAAGTGCACCAACAAGCTTTGGGAAAACCCTTTTAGTTGAGGCATTAATTGCAACTAGAACGCTTTCAAATATAGTTATTGTAGTACCCACTCTTTCACTTATTGATGAGCTTAAAAAGAAGTTTCATAAGTACACAGTCGATAGTGATGAGTTTGTAGTGAAATATAAAATTATAACCCAAGTTAATCAAGGTCATGGAAAGAATAATATTTTTCTCTATACTCAAGAACGGGTAATTGAAAAGGAAGGGTTTCCTGTAATAGATTTTTTTGTAGTAGATGAGTTTTACAAATTGATGCCGCAAGGTATGGACGATTACAGAAGTGAACGCCTAAACATTGCATTTAAAAAATTACTATCATTGTGTAGTTTCTTTTATATGCTTGGTCCTAACATTAAAAATATTAATCCATTGACATTATCTAAGTTAGGATGTAGATACATTGATGAGTCTAATTTTATTACTGTAGCAACGAATGAGTATACCTTTAATATACCTCCAGGAAATGATGCTGAGCGAGATGTTACGAGAAATGAGTATTTAAAGAAGGTAATGAATAATATTTCAGGAGAGCAAACGATTATTTATTGTAAATCGCCTAAAAGAGCCAGTGTTTTGGCTAATTTGTTGAGTGAAATTATTCCCCTAAAAAAAGAGCATGATCTCAATTCTCTATCAAATTGGCTTAAAGAGGCTTTTCATCCAGATTGGTCTCAGTCTAAGATAATACAACATGGCATTTGTGCTCATCATGCTAAACTACCTCGTTCCATTGCGAGTCTTTTTGTTGATCTTTTTAATGAAAAACGTATTAATGTATTAGTTTGCACTTCAACTTTAATTGAAGGTGTAAATACTAATGCTAAAAATATCATAATTTATGACGATTGCATAACTAAACGAGTTCAGCTTGATTCTTTTACTTATAATAACATAGCTGGAAGAAGCGGCCGGATGTTCGAACATTTTGTAGGAAATGTATTTTTCTTCGGTGAAAAACCAACAGATGGTTTGAATCAAATTGATATACCAATTATTTCACATTCTGATAATGTGCCCGACTCGTTGCTGCTTCACTATGATGAACCTTACTCTGAAAAAATAAAGGGTCGGCTTAATAAATATTTTGATCAGGATATTTTGAGTATTGATGTAATTACTAAAAATTCAGGGGTACCTCCAGAGTCACAATTAGAATTCGCAAATGATTTAATGGAGAATTTTCAGTCATGGCATAAGTTAATGTGTTGGAATAACATGCCAAACAGTGGTCAATTGAATCATATAAACAAAATGGCTGAGAAATACTTTAATATAAAAAGCTTTGCTTCTGGCGCTGTAAAAAGTGATGTTCAGTTATCTAGAAAAATTGTATCCATATTAAAAAATGAAACGTTAAAAGATATTATTGATCAGGATTACGAATACTTTAGTGAAAATGATGATAGTTTCACAATAGATGATGCAGTGTTAAGAAACTTTGATTTTAGACGTAAAATACTTGGACATTACTACCCTGTGATCATTAATGCTATTAATAACATTCAAGAATATGTTTTTAGTAAGTTTGGATATAAAGCAGGGAATTACAAAGCCTTTATACTACGTGTTGAAAGCTTAAATGTCACGCCTTCACTTATGACGTTGGAAGAGTATGGTATACCAATTTCTATATCTCTTAAAGCTAATAAAATTTGGAAGGTTAAAGATTCTGATAGTTTCGATGAGGCGATTGATAAAATAAAATCCTGCAGTTTTTCTGATGATTTTAAATTAAGTGAATTAGAGCTGAAAATTTTAGAAAAAAATATTGTTTTTTTATAAAAGGATATCTTAATGAAAAAATGGCTTCAAACTCGACTAACAGATGAGGATTATGCATTTAATCCGGATTTTGCATTTTTAGGTACAGTTAACTGGATAAACTGTCTTGCTCAAAATTGCAATGTTTTTTATCCTGTTGAGAGTATGTTTGTTCCTGAGTTACAGGAAAAAGCTAACTCTTTATCTGTTTCAAATGAAAATAGAGTTTTTGAATGCTTATTCATGGCACAGCATTCCTTAGTAGGATTAAACACAATAGTTGAAAATATTACTTTCCCCAGTGATGTGTGCAAATTATGTGTATATGCTTGGTATGATTGCATTCTAAATTCAATAAGAGCTATGGTGATATCTAACACCGGAATCATCCCACAAAATGAAATTCAACTTGAAAAATTGTGGTTCGAACTAGTCGAAGAATTTGACTTCATTCCGGTGCCTTTCAGACTACAGATCAAAGATCTTACTGAACATAATGTTAAAAATGAAATTGAATCTCTGCGTAATGGAAACTCTTTTACGTTGAATAGTTTTGCTAGTAATTATGAACAAGCGTTTGGTGGATTGGTTTCATACTTAAGTGGGACTATTAAGTATTATGTTGATTGTGAAAAAAATAAACTTTTAGAAAGTGAGTTATTTATGTCACTAAATATTTTAAATTTTAGAACTAATAAGGCCAAGGAGTATAGGGATGCGCATTTGAGTAATTTAACAATCAGTTTCTTGTCATGCCTGACCAGATTTAAAGGGAAGGTGCTTGAGCGTGACTCAATATTTTTATCTTATGGCAATGTTCAGGATGAAAAAGTGACAAAAATGCTCAATGACTTATTGCTTGTTGCAAAATGTTTTTCTGATATTGCAGAGCAATTTTGTGCTAAAAATATAGACTCTAGTACATGGAGACTTTTCAGAGCCGATCTAGATGAAAACTCCAGGTTAACAGCTATTTTTTGAACTGGCAGGTTATAAATAAATTATTGTTTTTTTAATTGGGTATGGTTTTATCTAACTCATAGAGGAGAGATGAATGTGAATGAAAATATTTTTATGTCAAAATTAGAGACGGCAATTAATGGTATTACTCATCCTCGTTTTTACGAATCAGAAAGAGGTTATCAAGGCGCTCTTGTTTCCGAATTGAATAAAACATTGCCAGATTTAGAGCTTAATGGCGCAATTGTTGAGCAGGAGTACCAAAAAAAATTGAAAAACATGGGATTAGAATTCGCCCTGATATAATAATCCATGTTCCTTTTGATAGTAATGATCATAACTCTCGCAGTGAGGGAAATTTTATAGCCATAGAGTTGAAACTTGGTGGTAATTTAACTGAGAAACAGGCGGTTGCTGATTACTATAGTTTGGCATTAATGTGTGAGCATTTATCGTATCCTTTTGCAGTGTTTATTGTAATTAATGGCAGTAGTACTTATTTTGAAAAATATTCTGGGCCTCACAAAGATAAAATTAAGGCATGCATAATAAATCTAATTGATGGTGTTGTTGATTTTAGAAAAACAGAAAATCCATAGTTTTATTTAAGATGTTGTAAATATTCTTTGGAAAGATATATACCTGAACCTGTAAATAATTCTGCGTAAATTCTTTCGTATTAAAGGTGATCGCTCAGGCGGTCACTGAACTCGCTAATAAAACGGTTTGGCAGAGCATATACTAAGTTCTCTGAGCCATACTTATGACACCGAGGGATGCAATCCAGATCCCTAACGGTTATGGATAATAATAAGTAAACGGAAGCCTCAGTCTGACGTATAAGCATATTGCCACTTCTTATATGATTAAATCAGAACCCCCAATCCCATTTCACCGCTGCGGCCTAAGGGGCGCTACGCCCGGCTATACAGAGTCAGATTTTTCTCCCGCGTGATTTCTGTTCTCGTATCAGCTTCCGGTTAAGCGTTTCCCAACACAACCCGTCCCGCAAGGGTGAATGGCACGCATGCTGCGCCCTTGCTGGCCGGAATGATGCCGGGAAAGCGAACCGTCAGGCGATACGAAGACGAAAATCACACACTGATGGAGAAAAAACCATGACGATTTCCCTGCATACCCAGACTAGCGCCCCTAACGCCGCAGCGGCGACCAGCGTATCCCCGCTGGACCCGTCAGGCTCCACAAAAACGAAATTTTCTAAAACCAGAACGGATATTTATCAGACTGTTACCGACAGCATCATTGCAGCACTTGAAAGCGGTGTAAAACCGTGGTCCTGCCCGTGGCTACGCGTATCGGGCATGTCTGGTTTGCCATCTAATTACACAACCGGAGCAGCCTATGTAAATAGACCCGTTTTATTTCCATGCATTTTTTTGAGATCCCGGCCAAATAATGGTGCTGTCGATATTCTTCCGGCGTCATATTGTTCAGTAATTCATGCGGGCGTTCACAGTTATATTCTGACACCCATCTTTCCGTGATTTCCTGCACTTCATTCAGCGTTCTGAACAGATAAAATCGAGTATTTCTGTACGGTATGTCCGGTTAAAGCGCTCAATAAAAGCATTCTGTGTAGGCTTACCCGGCTGGATAAACTCCAGTTTTACTGCATGTTTCTCTGCCCATTCAGCCAGTGCAAGTGAGATAAATTCCGGACCATTATCCATGCGTAGCATGACCGGATAACCACGGTTTGCCGCGATCCTGTCGAGCACATGGACCACGCGCAGAGCTGGCAGATTCAGATCGATTTCAATCGACAACGCCTCACGGTTAAAGTCATCAACGACCTAGAACGTGCGAAAACGACGGCCACAGACCAGTGCATCATGCATAAAGTCGACAGACCAGCTCTGGTTCAGCGTTTCCGGAGTGGCCAGTGGCGAGGGATTACGCACCGGCAACCGCTGTTTGTCCTTACGGCGAAAATTCAGTTTCAGCAGGCAGTAAATACGGTGGATCCTTTTGTGATTCCACGGGTGTCCCTGCCGCCTCAGAACCTGAAAAAATTTCGGAAAACCGTATCGTGGGTATCGCTCGACCACTGCCTGCAACGCGACAATAACGGGTTCGTCACGCGTGGTATCCGGACGGTAATGGTAAACCGTTCTGCTCAGGTTCAGACTCCGGCAGGCCTGACGGATACTGAGTCCAAATGTCGTTATCAGATGAGTGACCAGCTCACGCTTAAAGGCTGGTTTTATAGTTTTTTTTCGATAACGTCTTTCAGCGCCCGGTTCTCAAGTCTCAGGTCAGCAAACATCTGTTTGAGACGCCGGTTCTCGTCCTCAAGATCCCTGATATTTTTAATATCAGAAGCCTCCATGCCGCCGTATCTGGACTTCCAGTTGTAGTAAGTGGCCTCAGAGATACCGGCCTCCCGGCAGACATCTTTAACGGTTCGTCCGGCTTCAACCCAGTTAATCACAGCGATGATCTGATGTTCAGTAAAACGGGCTTTACGAATAGCGATCTCCTTCGTTGGCAGATTGATTATGCCGGAGGATCTCTAAATGTGAATGGCACGATTATGCGGGATACTTACAAGTACAGCATCGAAAGCACATCGCTATTTGATGGATAAACTCTGAGTCGTCAGAGATTCACCAATCACACAAAAGCAAAAAGCCCGCTCAGGTTTCCCTGAGCGGGCTTTTCTAATTCTGGCTCCTCTGACTGGACTCGAACCAGTGACATACGGATTAACAGTCCGCCGTTCTACCGACTGAACTACAGAGGAATCGCTTGAACGGGGCGAATATTAGCGGCGCAGATCCCGCTTGTCAAAGCCCTGTTTACCGAATTGCGTTCAGATGCTCGTAAAAGCAGCGGATTGGCGATTTTTACCCGATTCTGCTGGATTTTCAAACTGCCAACAGGATCTCACTTTGCGGGCATTTCTCCGCAGATGTTAGAGGCATGTCAAAGTTTTGTTGTTTGCCGATGTTAAAACAACCGTTTCAGTGCTTTTATGATAAAAATTTCAAAACGTGATTATATGGAATAAATAAACTGCTTATCATCACGGTCGTCATTATCGTCTGAAAGTGAAACGCTATTTTGAAGTTAACTGTTTGCAGATCAAGTGATTGTGAAAAGGAGTGGTCGATCACAAAAATAGTCAGAACCTGAAGTCTTACCTCAAATTTCCCGAAACAGACGCCAGACAGGCTGGGTGAATGTAAAAGATATTTTTCATTCGCGGTCACAGCCGCTGAGCAAGTTAACAAATAAGAAGGGTCCCTATGAACATTAAAAAAACGATTGTCGCCTCACTGTTAGCCTGCATGTTACCTGCCGCGGTTATGGCAAAAGATATCTCAGTTGGTGTCTCCATGGCGCTGTTTGATGACAACTTCCTCACCATTCTGCGTACCTCAATGCAGAAAGAGATGCAGAAAGATGGCGTTAAAGGGCAGGTTGAGGATGCAAAAGGCGACGTTTCACAGCAGCTGCAGCAGGTTCAGAACTTTATCGGTCAGGGTGTTGATGCCCTGATCGTCAACCCGGTCGATACCAATGCGGTGAAACCGATTATGGACCAGGCGAGCAAAGCGGGTATCCCGCTGATCTTTGTCAACCGCCGTCCACAGGCTGAGCTGACCGGCAAAATGGCCTACGTCGGGTCCGATTCGGAACTGGCCGGACGCTTACAGATGGAAGCGCTGGCTAAAGCGATGAACGGCAAAGGCAATGTTGCCATCCTGATGGGTGACCTGGCGAATGAAGCGACCCGTGACCGTACCAAAGGTGTGGAAGAGGTTGCGGCTAAATTCCCTGGCATCAAAATTGTTCAGAAACAGACCGCCAAATTTACCCGTAACGATGCGGTAGACGTAGTCAGTAACTGGATGACTGCCGGTGATGAGATCAATGCCATCGCTTCTAACAACGATGAAATGGCGATCGGTGCGCTGCAGGCACTGGGTAAAAATCCGGACAAAATCCTGATCGCTGGCGTCGATGGCACACCCGATGCGCTGCAAATGCTGAAGCAGGGCAAGATGGTCGCCACGGTATTCCAGGATGCGCAGGGCCAGGGTGAAGGTGCGGTGCAGACGGCAATCAAACTGGTGAATGGCGAGAAAGTTCAGAAAGTCATCAATATCCCCTACCAGTTGATTACTAAAGAAAACATGGAACAGTTTACCAAGCGTAACCTGAAATAGTCGTTCCCGACCCAGCTGTACGGAGGTGATGTATGAACGCTTTTGCGCTTGAAGCCGAAGGCATCAGCAAGTTCTTCCCCGGCGTTAAAGCCCTCGACAACGTCTCGTTGCGGGTGCGTCCGGGAACGGTACATGCCTTGATGGGCGAAAATGGCGCGGGCAAATCCACTTTAATGAAGTGCCTGATCGGGATGTATCGTCCCGATCAGGGCACCATCAAAATTAAAGGGGAGCCGGTGCAGTTTCAGGACACCATGGACGCGTTGCGTTCCGGCATTTCAATGATCCACCAGGAACTCAACCTGGTGCCTTACATGACCGTCGCCGAGAATATCTGGCTGGGTCGCGAGCCGATGAGATTTGGCTTTGTCGATCACGCCCGACTTAATCAGATGACGCAGGAACTGCTCAACCGCCTGAATATCCGCCTGAAAGCCGATCGGATGGTGGGCGAGCTGAGCATCGCGTCGCAGCAGATGGTTGAGATTGCCAAAGCAGTTTCATGGGATTCAGACATCGTGATCATGGATGAGCCCACCTCCGCGCTGACAGAAACCGAAGTGGCGCATCTGTTTACCATCATTCGTGACCTGCGGGAGCAGGGCAAAGCGATCATCTACATCAGCCATAAGATGGATGAAATTTTCACCATCACCGACGAAGTCAGTATCTTCCGTGACGGCAGTTGGATCGCCAGCGATCAGACGTCGAAATATACCCGCCAGTCGCTGATTACCCAGATGGTGGGACGCGAACTGACCCAGCTGTTCCCGAAATTCAACAGCGCAATTGGTGAAGAGGTGCTGACGGTGCGTAATCTCACCTGCAAAGATCGTTTCACCGACGTCAGTTTCAGTGTGCGCCGGGGGGAGATCCTCGGCGTCGCCGGACTGGTGGGTGCGGGTCGCAGCGAGGTGATGGAGAGCCTGTTCGGCATGGAGAGCTTCGACAGCGGCGAGATCCTGATTGATGGCGTGCCGGTGACGATCGACTCACCCTCAACCGCGATTGAAAAGGGCATGGCGTTCCTCACCGAGGACCGTAAAAAGTCCGGCCTGTTTCTGGTGCTATCGGTAATGGAGAACATGAGCATCGTTAACATGCCGGAGTACAGCGGTAAAAGCGGGTTTGTCAGCCATGTGAAGATGGCGCAGGACTGCATGGATCAAATCCGTCGTCTCAACATCAAAACGCCGACCATGGATCAAATCATCAATAACCTCAGCGGCGGTAATCAGCAGAAAGTCCTGATTGCCCGCTGGCTGCTGGCGCAACCGAAGATTCTGATTCTGGACGAACCGACGCGCGGCATTGACGTCGGCGCGAAAGCGGAGATTTACCGCTTAATCAGTGAACTTGCCAATCGTGGCGTGGCTATCATCATGGTCTCCTCTGAACTGCCGGAAATTCTTGGCATGAGCGACCGGGTAATGGTCATGCACGGCGGGCGTATAACCGGCATCCTCGATAAAGAAGAAGCCGATCAGGAAACCATTCTGTCGTTGGCATCCGAGTGAGGCGCGAGACCACTATGAGCAATATGAAAGCTACTGCCACCCCGGCAGCCCCGCAGCAACCCTCTTTTTTTGCCAGCCTGCGTCATAAATTGCCGAAAGATACCGGCATTTTCGTGGTGATGGTGGGGATTGCGTTAATTTTTGAAATGTTCGGCTGGTACGTGCGTGACCAGTCTTTCCTGCTCAACACCAACCGTCTGATCCTGATTGTATTGCAGGTGGCGATTATCGGGATTATCGCCGTCGGCGTGACCCAGGTCATCATCACCACCGGTATCGATCTCTCCTCCGGGTCCGTTATCGCCCTGGCGGCGGTGGTGGCCGCGAGCCTGGCGCAGACCTCTGACAGCCTGTCGCCAATGTATCCGTCGCTGGTGAATATGCCTGCGGTGATCCCTATTGCGGCCGGTATCGGCGTCGGTTTGCTGGCGGGTGTGGTCAATGGTGTGCTGATCACCCGCACCGGTATTCCGCCCTTCATTGCTACGCTGGGCATGATGGTGTCGGCACGCGGTCTGGCGCAGTATTACACCCAGGGCAATCCGATCAGCTTCCTTTCCGATGGCTTTACCTCAATCGGACAGGGTGCCATGCCGGTAGTGATTTTCCTGGTGGTGGCGCTGCTGTTCCACATCGCCCTGAAGCATACCCGCTACGGCAAATATGTTTACGCCATCGGCGGCAACATGACCTCGGCGAAAGTCTCCGGTATCAACGTTAATAAGTATCTGATTATCGTCTACACCATTGCAGGCGCGCTATCTGGCCTGGCGGGTGTAGTACTGGCGGCGCGTGTCAGCAGCGGTCAGTCGAGCATGGGGATGTCGTACGAGCTGGATGCGATTGCCGCAGCGGTTATCGGTGGCAGTAGCCTGATGGGTGGCGTAGGCCGTATCACCGGTACATTAATTGGCGCAGTGATCCTTGGCCTGATTAAAAGCGGATTCACCTTCGTCGGTGTCGATGCGTACATTCAGGACATCATCAAAGGGATGATTATTGTGGCTGCGGTCTCAATCGACATGCACCGTAACCGCAAAAAACGTTAATCAGTAGCCGTTGCCTTCTTCCGGATGCGGGAGAGGGCAACGGTTGCTTTTTATCATCCGGCATTCGTCAGCGATAAGAAATCCTGCTGATAGCGGTTACATTCACTCCCTGTTTTTCACGCCTCTGTTCAGGCCCTGCAAGCCTTCATCAGGTGCAATGCGTTTCCACTGCACTCAAACTGTACAACCTGTCATCACTTTTCTGCACGTCTGACTCGCAGCGTCTGCACTGTCACAGTGCGCCTGACGGCTTTACTCTCTCTTCTCAGCCATTCCTGATCCTTATTAACCCATAAGAGGTAATCAGAAACGCTTATTTTCCGGGCCGTTAGGAAAAATCTGGCTGCCTGATGGCCTGAGTTTTTTAAACCTGGCCTGCATCTTGCAAAATCTCTGTTATCAGGGCGATGGGATCAGACCCATTTCGCTATTCGGGGTGAGTGACGGAGGCAAGATGAATTTAAGACGACTGAAGTACTTTGTGAAAATCGTCGATATCGGCAGTCTGACGCAGGCAGCAGAAGTGTTGCACATCGCCCAGCCTGCACTCAGTCAGCAGGTCGCGACGCTGGAAAATGAACTGGATCAGCAGTTGCTGATTCGTACCAAGCGCGGCGTTACGCCAACTGAGGCGGGTAAGATTCTCTATGGTCATGCGCGCACCATTCTGCGCCAGTGTGAGCAGGCCCAGACTGCGGTAATTAACGCCGGTCAGGTGCTGAGTGGACAGGTATCGATTGGGCTTGCCCCAGGCACGGCGGCTTCATCGCTGACCATGCCGCTGTTGCAGACCGTGCGCGATCAATTTCCGGAAGTGCTGGTTTACCTGCACGAAAATAGCGGCAGCGTGCTGAATGAGAAAGTGATGAACGGTCAGCTGGATATGGCGGTATTGTACGATCGCGCGCCCACTGCCGGGATCACCAGCATGCCGCTGATGAAAGAGGATCTCTTTCTGGTAGGCGCCACCGATTACCCGGGAGCCAGCGTCGATCTGGCCGATGTGGCGCAGATGAGTCTGTTCTTACCGCGTGATTACAGCGCAGTGCGCAAGCGGGTCGATGAGGCCTTTTCGCTGCGTCGGCTAAGTGCACGCATCATCGGTGAGATCGAATCGATTTCAACCCTGACCGCAGCCATTTCCAGCGGCATGGGCGTGACCGTATTACCTGAGTCCGCCGCCCGTTCGCTGGTGGGTTCCACCGATGCCTGGATGTCACGCATCAACAGCCCGTCATTGAGTCTGCCGCTGTCACTGAACGTCTCCGCCCGGTTGCCGCTGTCGCCTTCAGCGCAGGCAGTGAAGAACATTCTGCTGTCGCTGCTGAATAAGCCGCTGAGTGAGGAGCGGGAGTTAATGTTAGTGAGTTAAGAGGTCGCTTGCAGCGGGCTGGCAACCAGCCGGTTTCGCTTTGCAGCGGGCTTGCACTGAGCGGGTTACGCCCGCCAGGCGTATGGGAGTTTCAGGTCACTTAGCCGCGCGTTAGCGCTGAGCGGTTTACGCCCGCCAAACATATGGGAGTTTTAGATCACTTAGCCCCGCGTTAGCACTGAGCGGGTTACGCCCGCCAGGCGTTCGGGAGTTTCAGGTTGCCTGAGCAGGCGGACGCGTCAAGGGGCGGACGCCCGCCCCTTAACAATCCCGGCGTCCGGCTGCCTGCGCGCCCCGCTGTGCGGGGTGCCTTCGTCACGCCCTGCGGCCGACGGACCGTCCGGACTCGCCATCCCTGGCTCGTACCGCCCTTTCGCCGACGTCCTGTCGGCTCATCCTTGCCTGCGGTTGTTCCTCAGCGCTCCGGACGCCTCTGGTAAACCTTCGTCTGTAATTTCTGTATTTATTTGCTGCACAAAGCTGTTTACTGGCTGGACAGGAAGAGGTTCTATCTTTCCATTTCGACACAATGTGAACTTCATAGCACGAATGATAAATCCATGTTGGCGTGAAGAATTGCTGATGCGACTTTTAAATTATTCTGAATAGCTTTTGGGCACGTTTTTATTTCCCTGATACCGGGTTATTCCGCGATCTCTATATCTGAAACAATAAAACTTCAATCAGGTTGATTTTACGCTGTATGAAAATTGATCTGATGTTTGCCGGAAGATAGTTTAATCAGGCTGTGAAAGCAGTGGGCCTGTCAGCAGAAAACAGGCTGGCTTTCTCTTTTTAAAATGGAGTTTAAAACGATGGCTATTCCAGCTTATCTCTGGCTTAAAGATGACGGTAACAACATTATTGTCGGATCAGTCGACGTGGCAGGTCGTGAAGGCGCTATTGAAGTCCTCGGCCTGAATCACGGCGTCATGCTCTCCACAGACAACGTGACGGGTAAAACAACCGCTGTCCACGAACACGCTTCTTACAGTTTTGATAAAGAGATCGATAAGTCCAGTCCCTGCCTTTACAGGGCTGTGACCTCAGGTCAAAAGCTTTGCTCAGCGGAAATAAGATTTTACCGGATAAATGACGCGGGGCAGGAGGTGGAATATTTCAATACTTTGATGGAAGGCGTAACCGTTATCTGTGTGGGCCCGATGATGTATGACGTTAAATCCCGCTATGGTGAGGCGCGGGATCATCTGGAAACTGTAGAGCTGATTTACGAAAAAATTACCTGGCGATATGCAGACGGAAATATCGTCCACTCGGACAGCTGGAATGATCGAGTGACAGCATAAAGGAATATAACGATGACATGGACATATGAGCAAAGCACGGGTCACTTATACCACAACAGTGAATTTATTGAGGCCGGCTACTCAGGTAGTCTGACTAACAAAAATAATCCCGATCGCCAGCATGTAAGAGGGATGGGGCCCCTTCCTCAGGGAACGTACAGAATTGCAGGGCACTCCACATCAAAAGGACCCCTGACCATTATTCTGGTGCAGACTTCCGGAGAGTCTTTTGGCCGTTCGGCATTTCGCATTCATGGCGAAAGGGTCAATAAGCCAGCGGGCTTCGCCTCAGAAGGCTGCATCATTATGTCACTTGCAACCCGGCGACGCGTGCTGCGTGAAGGCGGGACGCTGGAGGTGGTCCGATGAAATATCTGATATTGATTGGCCTTCTGCCCTTCGCGGTCTGGGCTGGAGCGAATACATCCGACTGGGAAAATTCGCTGAAGGGCATCGCGTCAGGAGAGCAAGCCTGGCTTGCAAAAGTGCCCCAACTGGCAGCTACGGCTGATGTTCAGCAGGCAACCCGGATGGAGGATGCCCTTGCCTCGGCGTTAGCAAAGAATACCCCGGGCGTGCTGGAGACGCTCCGGGTTATTGACGCCAGATCCTGGCCCCATATGGCAGGTACAGACATTGTCTGCAGCGTTCCGGCTGAGCAACCTACAGCCTTTATAGAGGATTTTTATCAACAAACCCGTCTGGCGCTACTGGCAACTGACCAGGGTGCGACCTGTCTGTGGATCCTGGAAGCAAGCTATGAAGAGATGAAAGCAGAGAGCGCCAGAATGCGTAATCTATCGCCTTCTGTAAAATAGCCTCTCCCCCAGGCCGGGTTTCAGGTCAAACTCTGAAGTCCGGCCGCCCATCTCAAACCTCTCTGCACCCCCAAAACCCACCCCGTTATTCCCTAAAGTCATAAATCCGAATTTTTTAGTATTTCCGGTTATCAATAATAGTTCTTACCATCAGATAATCAGATTATGTAAAGGGAGGTAAATACCGTGAATTTCCAGCAGCTTAAAATCATCCGCGAGGCGGCCCGCTGTGAGTTTAACTTAACGGAAGTCGCTAATACGCTGTTTACCTCCCAGTCGGGAGTAAGTCGGCATATTCGTGACCTGGAAGATGAACTCGGGGTTGAGATCTTTATCCGTCGCGGCAAGCGCCTGCTGGGGATGACCGAGCCGGGCAAAGCGCTGCTGACCATCGCTGAGCGTATCCTGGATGAAGCGGGCAAAGTACGACGTCTGGCCGATGTCTTTACCAATGAAACCAGCGGCATCCTGACCATAGCCACTACCCATACTCAGGCGCGTTACAGCCTGCCGAAAGTCATCAAAGCGTTTCGTCAGCTCTATCCTAACGTCCGGCTTGAACTCAATCAGGGTTCGCCGCAGGAAATTGTCACCATGCTGCTGGCGGGTGAGGCGGACATTGGCATCGCCAGTGAATTACTGGTCAACAACAGCAGCCTGGCGGCGTTCCCCTGGTTCAGCTGGCATCACGCCTTACTGGTGCCGAAAGGACATGAACTGGTGCAGAACCAGCCGGTTTCACTGAGCACGCTCAGCCGCTATCCGCTGATCACCTACCGGCAGGGTATCACCGGACGTTCGCGGGTTGACCGTGCGTTTCAGACGGCCGGTTTAAAACCAGATATCGTGCTCAGTGCTCAGGACTCCGATGTGGTGAAAACCTACGTCAAACTCGGTTTAGGCGTGGGGATACTGGCCGATCAGGCGTGTGAAACTGAAGAGAGTGAAGAGCTGGTACGCCTCGATGCCACCCATCTGTTCGATGCCAGCACCGTATGGCTCGGCCTCAAGCGCGGCCAGCTGCAACGCAACTACGTCTGGCAGTTCCTGGAACTCTGCAACGCCAACCTGTCGCTGGAAGAGATCAAGCGTCAGGCGCTCTCCTACAGCAATGACGACGAACCGGTTATCGACTTCCAGATTTAAGCACACGGCGCATCCACCCGGATGCGCGCCTGTTTCCGCACGGCATAAAATTTCAAATCATTGCGAAAATCTCCCCTATCGACCTTTCTCACCCCGCACAACAACATCCTGCGCTGACCCGGCGCGATAAAGTGGAATCAGCTGACCACAAGGGGATGATATGTCGCGACTACAACTTAACGATAGCGATCTGCTGCGCCAGCAGGCGCTGTTTAATGGACGCTGGCAGGATGCGCATCAGGGCGCCACGCTGCCGGTTATCGATCCCGCCACGGGCGAAACCCTGGCGACGATTCCGGCACTGGGTCGGGCAGAAACCGGGCAGGCGATAGCTTATGCGGAAACGGTGCGCATCAGCTGGGGCAAAACTACCAATGCCAGCCGTGCCGCGCTGCTGGAAAAGTGGCATCAACTGATTATTGAACATGCTGACGACCTGGCGATTATCATGACCGCCGAGCAGGGCAAACCGCTGGCGGAAGCCAGAGGCGAAGTGCTCTATGGAGCCAGCTTCGTGAAATGGTTCGCGGAAGAGGCACGCCGCATCTATGGCGACACCATTCCCGCGCCCAGCGAGGACCGGCGAATCCTGGTGCTGAAACAGCCGGTAGGCGTTGCCGCCGCGATCACGCCGTGGAACTTCCCGATTGCGATGATCACCCGCAAGGTGGCGCCCGCGCTGGCCGCCGGATGCCCGATTATTGTTAAACCTTCTGAGTTGACGCCGCTGTCGGCGCTGGCACTGGCGGTGCTGGCAGAGCGCGCGGGCTTCCCGTCCGGCGTGCTGCAGGTGCTGACCGGCCTGCCCACGGAGATTGGCGCGACGCTGACTGAAAGCCGCACGGTACGTAAAATCTCCTTTACCGGTTCAACCCGCATCGGACAGTTACTGATGCAACAGAGCGCCGACAGCATCAAGCGCCTGAGTCTGGAGCTGGGTGGCAACGCGCCGCTGATCGTGTTTGATGATGCCGATATTGAGATTGCCGTCGCGGGGGTCATGCTCAGCAAGTTCCGCAACGCAGGACAAACCTGCGTCTGCGCTAACCGCATCCTGGTGCAGCGAAGTATCTATCCGCGTTTCACCGCCCGGTTGCTGGAGGCGGTCGCCACCCTGAAAGTGGGGGATGGTTTTGCGCCCGACAGCACTATTGGTCCCTTGATCAACAGCCGCGCGGTGGAGAAAGTGAACGGTCATATCGATGATGCGCTCAGTCAGGGTGCAACGCTGCTGACCGGCGGCATCAGCCAGGGCAACGGGACCTTTGTGCAGCCCACGGTGCTCGGTGAGGTCACCGCCACCATGCGCATCGCCCATGAAGAGACGTTTGGTCCGGTCGCGCCGCTGTTTATCTTCGACGATGAAGAGGAGGCGATCGCGATGGCAAATGACACGCCCTACGGCCTGGGTGCCTATTTCTTTACCGAGAACATCCGGCGCGCATGGCGGGTAGCGGAGGCGCTGGAGTTTGGCATGGTCGGCTTTAATACCGGCGCCATTTCCCTGGAGGTCGCGCCGTTTGGCGGCGTGAAACTCTCCGGTATTGGCCGGGAAGGTTCCCGCTACGGAATTGATGAATATCTGGAACAGAAAACATTTCACATTGGCAGTCTGTAACTAAAAATGAAAAAAGGCCAGCCGGATAATCCGGCTGGCCTTTTTTTGCCTGAGGCTCCGTAAAAACTTACCGGCGTCAAATAATTGTTCTGAAAAATTAAAGAATTTATCAGGGATGTGAAGCGGGTCGTTAAATCGGCGGGTCATGTGAACCGGATTGAGCCGCCTGACCCGAAATATCCGCTTTGGTGCAATTTCCGTGCAGGTTGCACCAGCAGGGCGCATAAATTTTGTGAAGTAAATCATCTGTTTAATTGTTCGGCAATTCCACAAAAAATCCCCCGCCAATACGGCAGAAAATTTTTTTGCACTGTTTTAAACGCATTTTAATTTTTTGCCCGGCTGGCATACTTTCTGCATTAGCTTATTAACAGCGCAGAAACCGGCAGTTTTAAACGCTAATAAACCAGCAACTGATGGGTGTAACAAATAAGGAATTCTTCCATGTTAAGTTTCGACCCGGAAAAAGTTTCTCTTCCAGCTGGCCATTATATTGGCGGCCAGCACTGCCAGAGCCAGGGCGCATCCTTTGAGGTTAAACGTCCCTCCGATGGCAGGGTCTATGCCACGCTGCAGGACGCCACGCCGCAGGATGTTGATCGTGCCGTGACTGTGGCGCATCAGGCGCTGAAAAGCAGCGGCTGGTCCGGTTGTCCGCCGCGCGAACGCGGACGGGTACTGCGCCGCTGGGCCGATCTGATTGAGCAGGACGCGCTGCTGGCACAGCTGGAAGCGCTGGGCTCGACCCGGCCGATCAATGACGTGGTGCTGCACGAAATTCCTTTTACCGCCGAAGCGATTCGCTTCTATGCCGAATGCGCTGACAAATACAGCGGGGATCTCTTTCCCACCCGCGACAGCAGCCTGGGCATGCTGATTGCCGAACCTTATGGCGTTATCGCCGCGATTACCCCGTGGAATTTCCCGCTGTCGATGGCGTCGTGGAAATGTGGACCGGCGCTGGCGGCGGGCAATGCGGTGGTGCTTAAACCCTCTGAACTGACCCCGTTTTCTACCGTGCGCATGGCCGAACTGGCCATTCAGGCGGGCTTACCGGCGGGCGTGCTGAACATTGTACAGGGCAGTGGCGCGGTGACCGGCAGCGCGCTGGTAAAACATCCGCTGGTGCGCAAAGTCTCGTTTACCGGCTCGACCCTGACCGGTCAACGCATTATGAGCGATGCCGCCCAGCACGGCATGAAACCGGTGACGCTGGAACTGGGCGGCAAAAGTCCACAACTTGTGTTTGATGACGCGGGTGACCTGGAGGTGCTGGCCCAGCGGATTCTGCGCGGCTTCACCGCCAACGGCGGTCAGGCCTGCGTGGCGGGCACCCGACTTATTGTGCAGCGCAACATTGCCGATCCGCTGGTTGAGCGGCTGGCTCAACTCTGCCGGGAGGTTAAACCGGGCGTGACCTGGCAGGAGGACAGCCGCTATGCACCGCTGATCGACGAACGACAGGGCAACAAAGTCTGCTCGGTTATTGAGGCGGCAAAAGCGCAGGGCGCAGAAGTGCTGGTGGGCGGTGGGCGTTTTGCCGACACCGACGACGGCTGGTTCTGGCAGCCCACGCTGCTGAGTCACGTGACGCAGGATAACCCGGCGGTCCAGCAGGAGATTTTTGGTCCGGTGCTGACGGTGCAGACGTTTGATGATGAAGAGCAGGGACTGGCGATGGCCGCCCATGACACCTATGGCCTCTGCGCCGGTGTTCACACCCTGAGTCTGCCGCGCGCGCTGCGGGCAATGCGCGCCATTGACGCGGGCACCGTCTGGATCAACCGCTATGGGCGTTCCGGCGACTTCATCATTCCGACCGGTGGCTTTCTCGGCTCCGGCATTGGTAAAGATTTAGGCCGCCAGGCGTTTCAGGCCTGCCAGCGCCAGAAGAGTGTACTCATCGATTTCTAAGCGCAACTGACAATGACGAGGGTGTTACATGGCACTGTTTAAACCGAAATTCATCACGTTTGACTGTTACGGCACGCTGATTCGCTTCGATATGGCGGGTGCTGCGCAGCGCTGTTTCAGCGATCGCGTCGACCCGGACGCAATGCACGCCTTTACCACCGACTTTTCCAGCTACCGGCTGGATGAGGTGCTCGGCGCGTGGAAACCCTATTACGACGTGGTGAGTAATGCCCTGCAGCGCACCTGTAAAAAGTGGGGCGTCCGCTGGGACAAAGCCGACAGCGACTTTATCTATACCGACTGCGCCAGCTGGGGTCCGCATCCCGACGTGCCCGCCGGGCTGGCAAAGGTGGCTAAGGAGTTTCCGCTGGTGCTGCTGACCAACTCGATGAAAGACCTGATCCCGCATCACGAACCGCGTCTGGGCGCACCTATCTATATGGCTATCACGGCAGAAGAGACGGGAGCCTACAAACCACAGATGAAGGGCTTCGAGTACATGCTGGATAAGCTCGGCTGCGGCCCGGAGGAGATCCTGCACGTCTCCTCCAGCTTCCGCTATGACCTGATGACTGCCCACGATCTCGGCATCAAAAACAAAGTCTGGGTCAATCGCGGTCATGAACCGGCGAATCCGTATTACCAGTACACCGAAATCAACGATATCGGCGGCCTGCCTGGCGTCGTCGGACTCTGAGGAACACCCCATGAAACTGGAATCGTTCTGGCAGGCTACCGCTCCGGCCTTTACCGGGGCCGCACGCGAACCGCTGCCCGCAAGGGCGGACGTGGTGGTAATTGGCGGTGGTTTCACCGGCATCTCGGCGGCCCTGAACCTGGCGCGCAGCGGCATCAGCGTGGTGCTGCTGGAGAGTGGCGACGTGATGAGCCAGGCCTCTGCGCGCAACGGCGGCCACTGCAACACCGGTGTGGCGCAGAACTTCGCCTCGCTGGTGGCGAGCCAGGGTCTGGAGCAGGCCAGCCGCTTCTACCGGGCATTTGATGAGGCGGTGAGCTATGTCCAGCAACTGATCCAGGATGAAGCGATTGACTGCGATTTCCGGCTGTGCGGCAAACTTAAGCTCGCCAGCAAAGCGTCGCATGTGGCCGGGCTGCAGGAAGCGTATGAACTGATGCGCCGCACCGTTGACCCGGAGATCGAACTGCTCGACAAAACGGCAGTGCGTGACGAGATCGCCAGCGATGACTTTCATGGCGGCCTGCTGCAGAAACGTGGCGGTCAGATGCACATGGGCAAGTTCGGCGTCGGGCTGGCTGAGGCCGCCGCCCGCAGCGGCGCGAAGATTTTCCCGCACCACGCCGTGACGAAGTTAGAACGCCTGAAGGGTTATCAGCATCGGGTAGAGACCGCGCAGGGCACCATTCTGGCGGACAAAGTGCTGATGGCGACCGGCTGCTCCAACGTCGGCCCTTTTCCCTGGTTTCAGCGCCGCATTGTGCCGGTTGGCAGCTTTATCGTGGTGACGGAGGCGCTCGACCCGGCGCTGCTGCGCCAGGTGCTGCCAAACGATCGCACCTATGTCACCTCACTGAATATCGGCAACTACTTCCGTACCACGGCCGATCGCCGTTTGGTGTTTGGCGGGCGGGCGCGGTTTGCCGTCAGCAACCCGACGTCGGATTCGCGTAGCGGCGAGATCCTGCGCCGGGCGATGACGCAGATGCTGCCACAGCTTGGCCAGTCGCAGGTGGATTACTGTTGGGGCGGTATGGTCGACATGACCGCCGATCGTCTGCCGCACGCGGGTGAACAGGATGGCCTCTTCTATTCACTGGGCTACAGCGGTCACGGTACCCAGATGTCGGTGTGGATGGGACACGTCATGGCCAGTCTGCTGGCTGAAAAGCGCACTGAAAATCCCTGGCAGCGCGACACATGGCCCGCGCTGCCCGGTTATCACGGCAAGCCATGGTTTTTACCGCTCGCAGGACTCTATTACAAAGCAAAGGATCGCCTTTCATAACGTCCCGTCGGGTGCTGACCGCCAGGTTATCAGCACCGCCAGAACATGATCCCCGGTTCGCCTGACTATTGAGGGTACAGAGATGAGTAAATTTGATAATAACGACGCTGATGCGGTAAATCCGGCACTGACGCGCATGATCACCGAAGGCTCACTTTCACGTCGCAGCCTGATGAAAATGCTCTCAGCCGGTGCGGTGATGAGCAGCGGCCTGATCACTTTTTCAGGGGCGGCACTGGCGGACGACAAGCCGGTCAGGGGCGGTAAACTGCGGGCGGCGATGTCGAATGCCTCGGCCACCGATACACTTGATCCGGCCAAAAGTAACAACAGTGCGGATTACACCCGCCAGTTTATGTTCTACAGCGGCCTGACCGAGCTGGATAAAAACCTGATGGCGCAGCCAGCGCTGGCCGAATCGCTGGAATCCAGCGACGGCATTACCTGGCATATCAAACTGCGTAAGGGGGTCACTTTCCATGATGGCAAACCGCTGACTGCCAAAGATGTCATCTACTCGCTCAGCCGTCACAAAGATCCGGCCATCGCCTCTATCGCCTTTAAGCTGGCCGATCAGTTCAAAACCTTCAGCGCGGTCAATGATAATGAGGTGCAACTGGAGCTGAGCAGCGCTAACTTCGACGTCCCTTATATGCTGGCGACACCGCCGTTTCTGATCGTGCCGGACGGCACCAAAGATTTCAGCAAAGGCATCGGCACCGGTCCGTTTGTCTGCAAAGCCTTTATGCCGGGTGTGCGCACCATCGGCACCAAAAATCCCAACTACTACAAGCCTGGTCTGCCGCATCTGGATGAGGTAGAGCTGATTGGCGTCACCGACGGCGCAGCGCGCGTTAATGCCCTGATGTCGGGCGATCTGCAGATGGTCTCCACGCTGACCGCTGCCGACTGCAAGCGCATCAAAGCCAGCAGCGAATTTGGCGTGCTTGAGAGTAAATCGGGCATGTACACCAACCTGATTATCCGCACCGATGTGAAGCCGGGTAACAACGAAGATTTCGTGCTGGCGATGAAATATCTGCAGCCACGTGAAATGCTGGTGAAAACGGTGCTGCAGGGTTACGGCGACGTCAGTAATGACACCCCGGTGCCGCCGTGGCATCCGCTCTATAACGCCGATCTCAAACCGCGTGCGCTGGACATTGAAAAAGCGAAGTTCCACATCAAAAAAGCGGGCATGGCCGGCTCCACGGTGGAGATTATCACCACGCCGAATATCGAAGGGGCAAATGAAGGCGGTCAGATGATCCAGCAGATGGCGCGCGGGGCAGGGCTGAACATCAAAGTGCGACGTGTGCCGTATGACGGTTACTGGTCTTCGCACTGGATGAAAGATCCGGTGGGATATGGCTCGATAAACCCGCGTCCGACGCTCGACATGCTCTTCTCACAGTTTTATCTCTCTACCGCACCGAATAACGAATCGGGCTGGAAAAACCCTCAGTTTGATCAGCTGGTGGTCGCGGCACGCGGTGAGCGCGATCAGGCGAAACGCAAGCAGATGTATGGTGACATGCAGAAGTTGATTTATGACCACTGCGGCACCCTTATCCCGACCTTTATCAGCTCCACAGATGGCTACAACAAAAAGGTCAAAGGGGTGGAGGCCTGGCCGTCAGGCATGATGATGGGCTATCGCTTCCATGAGTTTGCGTGGCTGAGTGCCTGATACGTTATTTGAGGAAGGAGTGCGCCGATGAACCGATACATGCTGTTCCTGATTGCCCGGCGAATTGGCGCCGGCATCCTGACTTTGCTTATCGTCTCGGCGGTGGTGTTTTTCATCACCAGCCTGCTGCCGGGCGACGCAGCGCAGATGATCCTCGGCCAGAACGCCACGCCGGAAACGGTGGCGGCGTTACGGCAGCAACTGGGTCTCGATCAGCCTTTGCTGATGCGCTACTTCCACTGGCTGACAGGCATGGTGCAGGGCGACTTTGGCACCTCGTTTGCCAGCCATTTGCCGGTCTCGCAGCTGGTGGCGCAGCGCATTCCCGCCACCTTTGAACTGGCGGGTATCACCACGCTGATCTGCGTGCCGCTGGCGCTGATTATCGGCATTATTGCGGCGATGAATCGCGGTTCCCGACTCGATCGGGCGCTGGTCATCGGCACCATGGCGACGGTTGCCGTGCCGGAGTTTCTGGTAGCGACGGTGGCGGTGCTGATTTTTGCCGTCAAGCTGCACTGGGTCTCGGCGATGTCGTTCGGCAGTCCGGATAGCGACCTGCTGAGTTACCTCAAAGCCTACGCGCTGCCGGTGCTGACGCTCTGCTGCGTGCTGGTGGCGCAGATGGCGCGTATGACGCGGGCAGCCATTATCAACCAGCTCGACAGTCCTTATCTGGAGATGGCGCTGCTGAAAGGGGTTTCACCGCTGAGAGCGGTGCTGCGTCACGCACTGCCTAACGCGGTCGGCCCCATCGCCAATGCCATTTCACTCAGCCTCTCCTATCTGTTCGGCGGGGTGATCATCATCGAAACTATCTTCAGCTATCCCGGTCTGGCCAGCCAGCTGGTGGATGCGGTCAGTAATCGCGACCTGCCGGTGGTGCAGCTCTGCGTGATGCTGTTCGCCGCCTGCTACCTGGTCCTGCTGCTGGCGGCAGACATTCTGACTATCGCCTTTAACCCGAAATGGAGAAGCGCATGAATATTCTCTCGTTGCCCTGGCGTTTCTTACAGTCGCTCTCCTGGTCGGGACGGCTGGGTCTGATAATGTCGCTGTTCTGGCTGCTGATGGCGGTATTCGGCACCCCGCTGGCCCCGCACAGCATTGATGACATCGGCGGCGGCCCGCTGATGGGCGGCCTGACGTCTGATAACCTGCTGGGCACCGACTATCTTGGGCGCGACATGCTGAGCCGCATTCTCTACGGCGCGAAGTTCTCTATTGGTCTGGCGCTGAGTGCGGCGCTGCTGGCCAGCCTGATCGGCACGCTGCTGGCGCTGCTGGCAGCGGTGGCGGGGCGCTGGCTGGAGGAGTTACTGGGCCGCGTCAACGACGCGCTGCTGGTACTGCCGGGTAAAGTGCTGTCCCTGATGATAGTCGCGGTATTTGGCTCCTCACTGCCAATGCTGATCCTCACGGCGGTCTTCACCTACTGGCCGGGCGCATTCCGTATCGCGTTTGCCATGGCCAGCTCGCTGCGCAGCATGGACTACGTCCGGGCGTCACGGCTGCGGGGGGAAAGCCGCTGGTATATCGCCATTCACGATATCCTGCCCAACATGGTGCACCCGATGCTGACTGACTTTGGTCTGCGCTTTGTCTACATCGTGCTGCTGCTGAGCGGCCTGAGCTTCCTCGGTCTGGGTGTTCAGCCGCCCTACGCCGACTGGGGCACGCTGGTGCGTGAAAATATGCAGGGGCTGTTTGACGGCTCGCCTGCGGTGCTGATGCCCGCGCTGGCGATTGCCAGCCTGACCATTGGTGCCAACCTGTTTATTGACAGCCTGCAGGCGATGCGTCCGATGACGCTGGCGAAGGAGGGAGCATGAACGTGACACCACATACCGCGATGCCGGTGATTTCGGTGGATAAACTGCGCGTCACTGCGCAGACCGATCGCGGCGAAGAGATCGACCTGGTTTCCGACATTCACTTTACCGTGCAGAAGGGCGAAGTGCTGGCGCTGATTGGCGAATCCGGCTCAGGTAAAACCACGATCGCGATGGCGCTGATGGGTTACGCCCGCAGCGGCTGCCGCATCGCCGACGGCAACATTCACGTTGCCGGCACCGACGTTAACAGCCTGACGCCGGGGCAGTTGCGCGCTTTCCGTGGCAACAAAGTCGCCTATATCGCCCAGAGCGCGGCAGCGTCGTTTAATCCGGGCATGAAGATCCTCGACCAGGTGATTGAGCCGGTGGTTATCCACGGCACCCTGACCCGCAAAGCGGCAAAAGCCAAAGCGATTGAGCTGTTCCGCGAACTGGCGCTGCCCAACCCCGAGACCATTGGCGACCGCTTCCCGCACCAGGTGTCGGGCGGTCAGTTACAGCGTCTGATGACGGCGATGGCGCTGATTGGCGATCCTGACGTGGTAATCCTTGATGAACCTACTACCGCGCTGGATGTGACCACGCAGGTGGAAGTGCTGAAGGCGTTTCGCCGCGTGGTGGTGCAGCGCGGCGTCACGGCAATTTACGTCAGTCACGATTTAGCCGTGGTGGCGCAGATGGCAGACCGGATACTGGTGCTGCTGCGCGGCAAAATGGCGGAGTATGGCAGCACCGCGCATCTGATCGGCGCGCCGCAGGCGGAGTACACCCGTTTACTGATGGAGGCGGCGCGGCAGAAAGAGCGGCCCAGCAACTGGTGCCCGGTTGCAGCCGATATTCAGCCGCTGCTTGAGGTGCGCGACCTCAGCGCAGGTTATGGCCCGCGCGGCAGCGATGGCTACCCGAAAATACGCATTCTGGAGGATATCAACCTCAGGCTGTGGAAAGGGCAGGCGATTGGCATCATTGGTGAGTCAGGCTCAGGTAAAACCACCCTGGCGCACGCTATTGCCGGACTCAACGCTCCAAGCCACGGCCATATTCTGTTCAACGGCCACTACATCGCGGGCGATATGCAAAAACGGCCTGACAACGAGCTGCGCCGCATTCAGTATGTGTTTCAGATGGCAGACACCGCGCTGAACCCGGCTCACAGCGTTGAACGCATCCTGTCGCGTCCGCTAACGCTGTTTCACGGTCTGAACGGTGCGGCCCGACAGCAGCGGCTTTATCAGCTGCTGGATCTGGTGCAGCTCCCGCGCAGCGTGCTGTGGCGGCGTCCCTGGGCGCTCTCCGGCGGGCAGAAGCAGCGCGTCAATCTGGCGCGCGCGCTGGCGGCTGAGCCGGATCTGATTCTGTGTGATGAAGTGACCTCGGCGCTGGATACGGTGGTTGCCGCCGCCGTCCTCGACTTAATCAGCGAACTGCGCCGCGAACTGGGACTCTCGGTGATCTTCATCAGCCACGACATGCATGCGGTACGCGCGGTGTGTGATGAAATCGTGGTGATGAAGAGCGGTCGCATCGTCACCCAGCTGGCGCGCAGCGACTACGACAAGCCGACCAGCGAATTGTATTTCGAGCGGCTGAAACGCGCGGTGCCGGAGCTGCGTCAGGGCTGGCTGGATGAGCATGAAGAGATTTTAAAAGCAGAGTGAGTTGCCTGAAGCAACGGGCACCCTGATTAATCCGCCTGCACAGCACTGATGTAATGCGCGGGCGGCACGGGTCAGCACACAGCGGTGATATCGCTCTGCGCTAATCAGATACTGACAACAGAGGTATTCTTGTTATGCCTGCACCGATTCGTTATGTACAGGACAGTGCGAATTTTCCCGATTCCGCCGATGTAGTGGTGATTGGCGCCGGTATCGCCGGAGCCGCCGCCACCTGGGAGCTGGCGAAGCAGGGACTGAAGGTCGTGCTAATCGAAAAAGGCCTGGTAGGAGCGGAGCAGTCGAGCCGTAACTGGGGCTGGTGTCGCCAGCAGAACCGCGATGAACGTGAATTGCCGCTGATTATTTATGCGCTGCAACGCTGGGGTGAGCTTAACGATGAAACCGGCGAGGAGCTGGGTTTCCGCCGCAGCGGGCTGGTTTACGCCACGCAGGAAGAGTCGGACATCGCGGCCTGGGATAAGTGGATCCAGATGGCAAAAGGCTATGGCGTGCGCAGTTCGATTCTCACAGCGGAGCAGGCTAAAGCGATGACGCCCGGCAGCACCACAAACTGGCGGGGCGGTCTCTCAGCGCCAACCGACGGTCACGCCGAACCACGGCTGGCCGCACCGGGGCTGGTGGCGGGCGCGCTGAAAAAAGGGGCGCTGCTGTTTCAACAATGCGCGGTGCGCGGGCTGGATATCGCCGCCGGTCGGGTCAGCGGCGTCTGGACCGAGCGCGGCCTGATCAAAACCAGCCGGGTGATCTGTGCCGCCGGGGCCTGGACCTCCATGTTTTGCCGTCGTCACGGTATCGATCTGCCGCTGGGCAACGTGATTGGCACCGCCTTCCGCACGCAGCCCATTGAGCAGGCGATCGCCATGCCGCTTTACACTCCAGGCTTTGCCTGTCGGCCACAGATGGACGGCAGCTACACCGTATCCGTCTCGGGTCGCGGTCGTCTGGAACCTGGCGCGCAGGGGCTGCGCTATGCTCGCCAGTTCTATCCGACCTTTAAAAGTCGCCGCAAGAATCTCACCCTGAATCTTGGCCTGTCGCCTTTCTTCAACGGCCCGGAAGCGATGGGTGGCTGGGCATTTGACCGCGAGTCGCCGTTTGAGCGCATGCGCATTCTCGATCCGGCAGCCGATGCAACGATCGTGGAAGAGGGACTGGCGGCGATGCGGCGTGAATACCCGGCGCTGGCGAACCTGCGGCTGGCGCAGTCGTGGGGCGGCATGATTGACAGCACCCCGGATGCGATTCCGGTGATCTCCACCGTGGCGAAACTGCCGGGGCTGGTGCTCTCGGCGGGCTACAGCGCCCACGGCTTCGGTATCGGACCGGGTGCCGGACGACTGGCAGCCGATCTGGCGACCGAAGCCACGCCAGTCGTTGATCCCACCCCTTATCGCTACAGCCGTCTGGTTGACGGCAGCGGACTTGAAACGCCAGGCATGATGTAAGGAGACCTGCAATGAGCCTGAAAATACGCGCAATGACGCCGGACGATCTCGACCCCTGTTTCACCTTAACGCAGGCACTGAAATGGCCCCATCGACGTGAAGACTGGCAGCTGGCGCTGCAGCTGGGCGAGGGTACGGTGATTGAAGAGCAGGGCAAGCTGATAGCGAGCGCGGTGCTCTGGCGCTGGGGCGAGCGCGCCGCCACGCTGGGGCTGGTGATCGTCGATAACCAGCAGCAGGGGCGTGGCCTGGGCAAACAGCTGATGCTGGCGCAACTGGAAAAATTACCCGACTGTAATGTGCGTCTGCACGCCACCGAAATGGGCAAAGGTTTGTATGAAAAACTCGGGTTTGTCAGTTGCGGTGAAATTCGCCAGCACCAGACCCGCGCAGTGACCACCCTTCCAGACGTCGTGATCCCAGCGGGACTGCAGCTGCGTCCGGCAACACAGGCCGATCACGCCACACTGGTGACGCTGGATCAGCAGGCGCACGGCATGCATCGTCCGGCACTGTTCGACCACCTGCTGCGCGACTGCCAGACGGTGCTGTTGCAGGATGATCATCAGCAAATTCAGGGTTTCGCCAGCCTGCGCCGCTTTGGTCACGGCTGGGCGATTGGCCCGGTGATCGCGGCAGATTTTTCAGTCGCGCAGGCACTGGTCGCCACATTGATGCAGACGCTGCAGGGGGAGTTTCTCCGCATTGACACCGATGCCGCGCTGCCGATGGCCGCCTGGCTACAGAGCCTCGGCATCCCTCAGGTCGATGCGCCTGCGACTATGGTGCGCGGCACGCCGTGGACGCCGCAGGGTATGCAGGCGTTTGGACTGATGACGCAGGCGATGGCCTGATGCATATCGTCTATAAATCGGAGCCGGAACGTGGCCGCATCTGGCAGCGCTGGCTGGCAGCGCATGCGCCTGACATTCATCTGCATATCTGGCCTGAGACCGGCGATCCAGAGCAGGCTGAGGCGCTGGTTGCCTGGCAGCCACCGGCTGACATCACTGCGCTTTTCCCCCGGCTGAAACTGCTGTTCTCCGTGGGTGCGGGGGCCGATCAGTTTGACCTTGGCGCGCTACCGCCCGAGCTGCCGGTGATAAGAATGATCGAACCAGGCCTGACCCAGGGCATGGTGGAGTATGTCACCTTCGCGGTGCTCGGCCTGCATCGCGACATGCCGCGCTATTTTCATCAGCAACGCCAGCAGCAGTGGCTGGCACACGCGGCATTACCTGCCGCGCAGCGTCGGGTAGGCGTCATGGGGCTGGGCGAACTGGGCCAGGCCGCATTGCAACAGCTGGTGGCGCTGGGCTTTGACTGCGCTGGCTGGAGCCGCACACCGCGGCAGATTCCCGGCGTCCGCTGCTGGCACGGTGACGATCAGCTCGATGCGTTTCTGGCGCACAGCGAGATTCTGGTCTGCCTGCTGCCGCTGACCGTCACCACACAGGGTTTGCTTAACCGCACCCTGTTTAATCAGTTGCCACAGGGTGCGGCGCTGGTGCAGGCCGGGCGCGGCCCCCAGCTGAATCAGGACGATCTGCTGCAGGCGCTGGAGAGCGGTCAGCTCCGTGCCGCCGTGATCGATGTGACCGACCCGGAGCCGTTACCGCCGGGTCATCCCTTCTGGCACCATCCCGCCATCTGGCTCACACCCCACATTGCCAGCCAGACGCAGAATGAGAGCGCCATTGCGGCACTGCTGGAAAACCTGCGGCGCTATCAGCGTGGCGAGCCGCTGCATGGTGAGATAGACCGTTCGCGAGGATATTAAGATGGAACATCTGGTGGCATTGCGCCGCGACCTGCATGCGCATCCGGAACCGGGCTTTCAGGAGCAGCGCACCAGCGACATCGTGGCGAATTTTTTGCAACAGCTGGGCATTGAGGTGCATCGCGGCATCGGTAAAACCGGCGTGGTCGGGATACTGAAAAAGGGCAGCAGTGAACGCATGATTGGCCTGCGGGCTGATATGGATGCGCTGCCGATGCAGGATCAAAGCGGCACCGAGTGGCAAAGCCGCGCGGAGCAGGTGAGCCACGCCTGCGGCCACGACGGTCACACCGTGATGCTGCTGGGAGCGGCAGAAAAACTGGCGCGCGACGTCAGCTTTGATGGCAGCGTCTGCTTTATCTTCCAGCCCGCCGAAGAGGGGCTTGCGGGCGCAAAGGCGATGATTGACGATGGCCTGTTCAGCCGTTTTCCCTGTGAGGCGGTCTACGCCATCCACAACTGGCCGGAACTGCCGCTCGGCCAGGTACAGACCCGCCCTGGCGCGATCATGGCAGCGGCTGACCGTTTTGATATCCGGGTACTGGGCGGAGGCGGTCATGCCGCGCAGCCACATCTGACGCGCGATACTCTGCTGGCGACCAGCGAGCTGGTGGTGCAGCTGAATACTCTGGTCTCACGCGCTCTGGATCCGTGCGAAACGGCGCTGCTCACCGTCACCCGGATGCAGGGCGGCTTTTCGCACAACATGATCCCGGCGGAGGCGAACATCACCGGCACGGTGCGCACTTTCAGCCCGGCAGCGCAGGCGACGATTGAATCACGACTGCGTCAGATGGCGGAGCACATCACCGCCGCCCACGGTTTGCACGCAGAGGTCAGCTATCTGCGCTACTACCCGGCGACCCTGAATAGCGCTGCTGCAGCGCAGTTTTGCCTGCAGGCGCTGACGCAGGCGGGCATCACGGCTGAGGTCGCGCCCCAGCCCGCACTTACCTCAGAAGATTTCGCTTTTATGCTGCAGGCGCGGCCCGGTGCCTATCTGTGGCTGGGATCGGCACCCTGCAAGCCGCTGCATCATGCCGCCTACGACTTCAACGATGCGCTGATCCCGCATGGCGTTAACGTTTTTGTCACGCTGATTCGTCAGGCGCTGGCAGAGAAATTTCCCTGCTGAATGCCGCAGGATTTTGACAGGAAATGCCGCTGTCTGGGGAATTACGGCAGCGTGACAAACCAGCGGGTTGCGATACTTGAGCCAACCGAACGTTACGTGGATGAGGGTTTAAAATGCAGAATGTCATGGCAGAGCAGCAAGCATACTCCGATAACAACCTGTTACTGGATGCACGCGAGCAGAACGTGCCGCGCGGCGTAGTTACCGCCCATCCGCTGGTGATCGAACGCGCCAGAGGCAGTGAAGTGTGGGACGTGGAGGGCAATCGCTATCTCGACTTTGTCGGCGGCATCGGGGTGCTGAATGTCGGCCACAATCACCCGGCGGTGGTCAATGCGGTGACCCGCCAGCTCGGCCTGGTCTCTCACGCCTGCTTTCAGGTGGTGGCCTATCCGGGCTACATCGAGCTGGCGCAGCGGCTGAACAAACTGGTCGGCGGCGATGAGGCGTACAAAAGCGTCTTCTTTACCAGCGGCGCCGAAGCGGTGGAAAATGCGGTGAAGATTGCCCGCTCACACACCCAGCGCTCTGGCATTATCGCTTTTGATGGTGCGTTTCATGGCCGCACCCTGCTGGGTATCACCCTGACCGGCATGTCCGCGCCTTACAAACAGAATTTTGGCCCGTTCCCTGGCGATATTTACCGTCTGCCCTTCCCGAACCCGCTGCACGGTATTACTGAAGCGGACTGCCTGAAAGCGCTGGATCAGCTGTTTGCGGTGCAGATCCTGCCGGAGCGGGTAGCGGCAATTATCATTGAGCCGGTTCAGGGCGACGGCGGCTTCCTGCCCGCTGGCCCGGCATTTATGCAGGCGCTGCGTCGCATCACCAGCCAGCACGGTATTATGCTGATTTGTGATGAAATCCAGTCCGGCTTCGGGCGTACCGGCACGATGTTCGCCTTCCAGCAACTGGGTATTAAACCCGATTTAGTCACGCTGGCGAAAAGCCTTGGCGGCGGTCTGCCGATTTCCGGCGTGGTGGGGCGTGCAGAGATCATGGATGCACCCACACCCGGCGGGTTAGGCGGTACTTATGGCGGCAACGCACTGGCCTGTGCGGCGGCGCTGGCGGTACTGGATCTGTTTGAGCAGGAAAACCTGTTGCAGCGCTCCTGCCAGCTTGGTGAGCAACTCAATGCACGACTGCGGCAACTGGCGGATAAATATGCCTGCATCGGTGACGTCCGCGGCGTAGGCTTTATGCAGGCGGTGGAGATCCTCGATTTCGAAACCGGTCGCCCGGATGCGGCCTTAACCCAGAAGATCCTCGACAGCGCCTGCCAGGAAGGATTGCTGCTGATCAAATGCGGCCTGCATCGCAACACCATCCGTTTCCTGGCGCCGCTGGTCACCACCGACTCACAGCTTGAAGAGGCGCTGCATATCTTCGATATTGCGCTGGCCCGCGCCACAGGCCGGTTGGGGTAAAGTGCGATTCCTCATTGATATTGTTAAAGTAATTTGAAAATCTCCCGCTGGTATAACCACTGCGAAGCGCTGGCGCGTTTACGGTAAAGCGTGATATACCTTCGGGAGGTTCTGCACATTTAATTAAGCGTCTATCCCATCAGGCTATTTCATTTGTCAGTCTGAACCTGGTCAGTGCTTACAATCCTCACGTACGCCATGTACGCGCCGGTTGTTGCGCGCTGTCCGTCTCCAGACTGCCTGTAACAATGACGCCTGGCTGGACAGGCTCTGACAATGAGGGGGGTGCTATGAACGGCTTAATGAAACTCGACCGCATCGACATCAACATCCTGGTGCAACTCCAGAAAGATGGCCGTATCAGCAACGTTAACCTCGCCGACGCCGTAGGCCTTTCGCCCAGTCCCTGTCTGCAACGGGTCAAACGTCTGGAACAGGCCGGTTTTATCACCGGTTATGAAGCGCACATTAATCTCACCCGCATTACCGATTCGGTGACGGTCTTTACCGAAGTCACTCTGTCAGGCCATCGCCGCGAAGACTTTATGAAATTTGAAAGTGCGATGCGCGACGTCGATGAGCTGATGGAGTGCCATCTGATCACTGGCGGCTATGACTATTTGCTGCGCTTTATTACCCGCAGTATTGAACATTACCAGGAAGTGATTGAGAAGATGCTCGACGCTCAGATCGGCATCGATAAATACTTCAGCTATATCGTGATCAAATCCCCGATCATGAAAAGCAGCGTGCCGTTGCGATCGCTGATCGGCAAGCACAATTCGGTGGAGTTCGGCGTGTAACGGGCGGCCAGGCGTCGCCCTCGCCATGTTTACCGGTGGAGAGAGGGCCGTCACCTGCCTTGTTTCTGCTTACTCTTTCGCGATTCACCCCAGCCACACTGTTATTCACGCATCTGCTTCACCTCGCCCTTTAATCAGCCCGACGTCTCCTCAGCATAAAATTTCTTCATGACGCAAAATTCAGTCGCAATAGCCGATTCTGTAGCGCGCTAAAGCCTCAACCGTTGGGCGAACCCTTTTACACTGTTTTCAACCGATACAAGGAGTTGTCATGGACTCATTACAGATTGCTGACCAGCAGTGGCAGCGCGATGCGTTCACCGTCTCTACCCGCCGCCAGCAGCTCGACCTTAACTGGATCCACATCCAGCTGGCGGAGAAGTCCTACTGGGCCAAAGGCCAGCCGATGGCCAAAACCGTGCGGGCGATTGCCGGTTCGCTGCCGTTTGGCCTCTATCACCAGCAGAGACAGATTGGTTTTGCCCGACTGATTACTGACTACACCCGGTTTGGCTGGTTGTGTGACGTGATGATTGATGAAAACTGGCGCGGTCACGGGCTGGGCAGCTGGCTGGCAACCTGCGTCCGTGAACACCCGGAGCTGCAAACGGTGCATCGCTGGATGCTCTCAACCCAGGATGCCCATCAGGTCTATCAGCGGCTCGGCTGGCGTGTGGTGCAGCATCCCGAGGCGCTGATGGAATTTCCCCCTTCCTGACACTGGAGTTACCCTGATATGCGATACCGCGTTGGCGTGGATATTGGTGGATCCTTTACCGATTTCGCCGTGCTCGATCAGCAAACGAACCAGATTCACACCCTGAAAGTCCTGTCGCGACCGGATCAGCCAGGCAGCGAAATCGTTACCGGACTGGCGCAGTTTCAGCAGCATCAGGGCATTGACCCCGCTGAGATTGGCTACTTCACCCACGGCACCACGGTAGGCATTAACGCGGTGATCCAGCGGCGTGGCGTGCGGCTGGCACTGTTCGCCACGGAGGGCTTCTGCGATGTCCTGGAGCTGGCCCGGCTTAAAATCCCGCATATTCACGACCTTTTCTCCCGGCGTCCTGCTCCGCTGATCACCCGCGATCGGGTGTTTGCCATCCGTGAACGCAGTGACGCGCACGGCAACGTGCTGCACGCGCCTGATCGCCAGAGCGTGCTCGACGCAATCGCTCAGGCACGCGCGGCAGGCTGTCAGGGCATTGTGGTGTCGCTGCTGCACAGCTATCGCAACCGGCACAATGAAGCGGCGGTGAAGGCGATTATCGACGAGGTGGCACCCGAGCTGCTGACCTCCTGTTCCGCTGACATCTGGCCGATCATCCGTGAATATGAACGCACCATTACCGCCACCATTAATGCCTACGTGCAGCCGATGGTGATCCACTACCTGGAATCCTTTGAGCAGGCGCTGCAACGGCTCGGTGTCAGGCCGCCGCCGCGCATCACCAAATCCAACGGCGGGGTGATGGGCGTCGATCAGGCGAAACGCGAATGCGTGCAGATGGTGCTCTCCGGCACCGCATCCGGGGTGATTGGTGCCAGCTATCTCGCCAGCGCCTGTGGTTTTGACAAAATCCTCAGCCTGGATATCGGTGGCACCAGCGCCGACGTGGCGGTGATCATCGACGGCAAAGTGGCACAGGGCAACGGCGAAATCATCGGGGATTTCCCGATCTTTATTCCTTCTGTCGCCGTCACTTCGGTGGGTCAGGGCGGCGGCTCGCTGGCGTGGATCGATGGTCAGGGCGTGCTGCAGATGGGCCCGGACAGTGCCGGATCGCTGCCTGGCCCGGTCTGCTTCCAGCGCGGCGGCACGCAACCCACTGCCACCGATGCGTTCGCCGCCTGCGGCATGATGGGCCATGGCGCGCTGGGTTATAACGCCGTCACTGTTGATGTGGACGCCGCCTGTGCGGCCTGGCAGCCGCTGGCGGATGCGCTTGGCGTCACGGTGCAGGAAACGGCAGAAACCGCCATCCAGCTGGCGATCTCCAGCATGTACAGCGACACCAGCGGGCTGCTGTCGCGCTTTGGTCTCGATCCGCGTGAATTCTGGTTCCTCGCCTTTGGCGGAGCGGGTCCGATGATGGGCTGCTTTCTGGCCCGCGAACTGAATATGAAAGGGGTGATTGTGCCGCCGACGCCGGGCGTGCTGTCCGCGCTGGGCGGGCTGGTAGCAGATATCCGCAACGATTTTATCCGCACGCTCTACGGCGATCTGACACCCGCCCTGGCCGACACCCTGGCCAGTGAAGCCGAAGCATTACAGCAGCGCGCCTGTGGCTGGCTGGCCCAGGAGCACGGCAGCGATATGCCTTACAGCCTGCAGTTCAGCGCGGATATGCGCTATCGCGGTCAGTCGTTTGAGATCGACGTACCGCTGGAGGCGAACTGGCTGGCGCAGGCGGATTTCACTGCGCTGCATGACGCCTTTGATCGCCAGCACCAGCAGCTGTTTGGTCACTGTGATCCGCAGGCGCCGGTGCAGCTGATCAACCTGCGGCTGGTGATTGCCTCACCGACGCCGAAACCGGTGATTAACCCACTGGCTTCGGCCACG
Organism: Pantoea agglomerans NBRC 102470; assembly: GCF_001598475.1. Taxonomy (GTDB): domain Bacteria; phylum Pseudomonadota; class Gammaproteobacteria; order Enterobacterales; family Enterobacteriaceae; genus Pantoea; species Pantoea agglomerans. Next base: position 374,652 of record NZ_BCZA01000002.1, on the reverse strand, counting down.
GAACCGGTGCCGGTACTGAAACAGACCAGGGCGTGGATCGACGGCGGCTGGCATCAGGTTGATTTAGTGCTGCGTTCGGTGCTGCGTGCCGGACATCAGCTCAGTGGCCCGGTCATCATCGCCCAGGATGACTGCACCACCTGCGTGCCGCCCGGCATGGGCGTCACGGTCGATTCATTCGGTAATCTGCTGATCACGGCGAACGAGGCATAACATGGCGATTGATGGACGTAACTTACAGATCCTGGCGAACTACTGCGCCGCCGCTGCCGATGCGATGGCCTTTACGCTGATGCGCACAGCGCACTCCACCTTTGTTAAAGAGACGGAAGATTTCTCCTGCCAGATTGTCAGCCGCAGCGGCCTGGCGTTTGCCTCGCCGCGCAGCTTCGGCGCCCCTTGGTACAGCGGCATCGACTATGCGCCGGTGCTGGCACTGATTGAAGAGTACGCTGACGGCGACATCTGCATTACCAACGACGCCTACGCCGGCAACGTGGCGACCCACTCGCCCGATATCCATATCTGGAAACCGGTGTTCCACCAGGGTGAAATTGTCTGCTTCGTGGTGGGCCACATTCATAACACCGACGTCGGCGGCGCGGTGCCTGCCTCGCTGTCGCGCTCGCTGACCGATATCGTGCAGGAGGGGATTCGCATCCCGCCGCTGAAGATCATGCGGCAGGGTCAGCTCAACGAAGAGGTCGCCAGCATCATGCGGCTCAATGTGCGGGTGCCGGATCAGAACTGGGGCGATTTCAAAGCCCAGCTGGCGTCGGTGAACGTCGGCGAGCGTAAAATCCACGACATTATTGCCCGCTTTGGCATCGCCGACTTTTTGCAGGGCATTGAGGGCATTCTCGATTACGCCGAAGCGCAGGCGCGCAGCATTATCAAAACCATTCCCGACGGGGAATACTTCTATGCCGACTACGCCGATGAAGATGGCGAGGGCGGTTATCCCTGCCGTATCGCCATTACTCTGCGGGTGCAGGGCGATCAACTGGAGCTGGACTACACCGGCAGCGATCCGCAGCTGGCCTCGTCGCTGAATATGCCGACTGGCGGACGTGAGCGGCATCCGCTGGCGCTGGTGGGTGTTACCTATGTGCTCTCTACGCTGGACCGTTCACTGCTGCTTAACGCCGGTACGCTGCGTCCCACCCGGGCAATCCTGCCGCCTGGCACGGTCATGAACTGTGAAGCGCCCGCAGCGGTAGGGATGCGCTCCCTGACCTGTGCACTGTCGCAGATTGCCACTATCGGCGTCTTCTCGCTGGCGATGCCGGAGCGTTTGCCCGCGAATTCACCGGGCGGCAACTCAATCATGAACATCCGTACCCAGACGCAGAATCGCAGTGTGGTCGCCTCGCTGGGTCCGGTGGGCGGCGGCGCGGGTGGCACGCCGCGTCACGATGGGCCTGACGGCTCCGGCGGTCTTTCAGCCTTTCTGAAAAACACCCCGATTGAGATCAACGAAGCGGAAGTGCCAATCCGCTTTCATCGCTACGGACTGGCCCAGGACAGCGCCGGAGCCGGTCGCTATCGCGGCGGTTTAGCCACCGAAATGGCATTTGAGGTTTTCTCGCCCAATACCACCATTACCGCGCGCAACCGTAACCGATCGGTGTTTGCCTCGGCGGGTGTCGTCGGCGGCCAGAGTGGGGCGCTCTCTTACTTCCGTACCCGGCGCGACGGTGAGGTCATCAATCACGGTAACACTGATGTGATCCACTGCCTGCCGGGTGACGTGGTCGAAGTGCGCGGACCCGGCGCGGGCGGTTATGGCCTGCCGACACAGCGCGATGCCGATGCGGTGATGCAGGATGTGCGCTGCGGTTATCTCAGCGTCGCGGCAGCCAGGACGCAGTATGGCGTGGTGGTGGTTGATCACCACGTGGATCGGGCAGCAACGGAGCACCTGCGCGCCACGATGCCGCAGCAGGCTGCGCACCATTTTGAGCACGGCGAAGCACGGAGTCGCTTCGAAATGCTCTGGACGCCACAGCGTTATCAGTTACTGACCGCCTTTCTGGCAAGCGCGCCGGTGAGCTGGCGTCACTTCCTGAAAACCCAGGTATTCCGGGCGGTGGCAGAGATAGGCGAAACGGCGGATATGGCACAAATATTCAGTGATTTGCGTCAGCGATACCCGGCAATGGCGAACAATTAACGGCGATTGCGCATCGTCTACTACGCTTTAAGTCTGCATGGACTACAAGGGGAAACGCGACGATGAGCATGAAAACCAGTGATTTTTTTGTCCAGCGCCTGAAAGAGTGGGGCGTTACACGCATCTACGGCTATCCGGGAGATGGCATCAATGGGGTGCTGGGTGCCATTCAGCGTGCTAACGCCAAAGGCGACGGCATCGAATTTATTCAGGTACGCCACGAAGAGATGGCGGCCTTTATGGCGGCCGGACACGCCAAATTCACCGGTGAGCTGGGCGTCTGCCTCTCTACCGGCGGGCCCGGCGCGACCCATCTGCTGACCGGACTCTATGACGCCAAAATGGATCATGCTCCGGTGCTGGCGATTGCCGGACAGGCGGAAGCGACCGCGCGCGGCTCCAGTTATCAGCAGGAGATGAACCTGGATCGCATCTTCTCGGACGTTGCCAACTTCGTTCAGGAAGCCTCGACTTCGACCCAGGTGCGCCATCTGCTCGACCGGGGCGTGCGCATCGCCAAAGCGCAAAACGGCGTGGCGGTGATCATCATCCCTAAAGATATTCAGGATGAAGAGTGGCAGCCGCCGCAGCATCTGCACGGTTTTACCCATTCCGGCAGCGGCTATCAGCGTCCCAAAGTGATCCCTTATGAAGCGGATCTGCAACGCGCCGCTGAGGTGCTGAACGCCGGCAAAAAAGTGGCGATTCTGATTGGCGCAGGCGCACGTAACGCCGCCGTCGAGGTGGTACAGGTCGCGAATGTGCTGGGTGCGGGCGTGGCAAAAGCGCTGCTGGGCAAAGATGTGCTGCCGGACGATGCGCCGTTTGTGACCGGTTCGATTGGCCTGCTGGGCACGAAGCCCTCATCCGATTTAATGCAGAACTGCGACACCCTGCTGATGATCGGCAGCGGCTTTCCGTGGACGGAGTTCCTGCCGGAAGAGGGCAAGGCGCGTGCGGTGCAGATAGACATCGATCCCGCCATGCTCGGCCTGCGCTATCCCAGCGAAGTGAACCTGCATGGCGATGCGGCTGAAACCCTGCGCGCCCTGCTGCCGCTGCTGGAGCATAAAAAGGATCGCAGCTGGCAGGAAGATATTGCGCTTCAGGTACGCGACTGGTGGACGCTGATGGAAGAGCGCGCCATGGCACCGGCTAATCCGGTCAACCCGCAGCGGGTGGTGTGGGAGATGTCGCCACAACTGCCGGATAACGCCATTGTCACCTCGGACTCCGGTTCCTGTGCCAACTGGTTCGCCCGCGACTATCGGGTTAAGCAGGGTCAGCGCGCCTCGCTCTCCGGCGGTCTGGCCTGTATGGGCGCGGCGGTGCCTTATGCGATTGCCGCAAAATTTGCCCATCCCGACAAACCGGTGGTGGCGCTGGTGGGTGACGGTGCGATGCAGATGAACAATATGGCAGAGCTGATCACCATCCAGAAATACTGGCAGCAGTGGGCCGATCCACGCCTGATCGTCTGCGTGTTCAACAACCAGGATCTCAATCAGGTCACCTGGGAGCAGCGGGTCATGGAGGGGAATCCCCGCTTTGACGCCTCGCAGCAACTGCCGGACGTGAAGTATGCTGAGTTTGCGCAGTCGCTGGGGATGGTCGGTATTTTTGTCGATAATCCTGACGATCTGGCGGCGGCCTGGCAGCGTGCGCTCAGCGCCGATCGCCCGGTATTGCTGGAGGTGAAAACCGATCCGGAAGTTGCCCCGTTACCGCCGCACATCACCTTTAAACAGGCGAAAGCCTTTATGGCGTCAATGGTGAAAGGCGATCGCGGCGCGGCACAGATCATCAGCGACACCGCCAGCCAGCTGTTCAATAAAAAGCATTAAGGGCTAAGTAGGGCGGTCGCGCCTCGCTAACCTTAAATCCCGGATGCACTCGCGTCCGGGTCTCCAGTCACTTCATCATCATCAACGGGAGTCTTACCATGACTGCTCACTCCAGCCCTGTCTGGTTAATATCGGGATGTTCGACCGGATTTGGTCGTGAACTGGCGCAGCAGACCATCGCGCGTGGTTTTAAGGTCGTCGTGACGGCACGTGATACATCTTCCATTGCCGATCTGGTTGAGGGACACGATAACGCGCTGGCAGTAGCGCTGGATGTGACCCACCAGGCGAGCATCGACCAGGCCGTCAAAACGGCACTGGACAGGTTCGGCACCATTGATGTGCTGGTAAACAACGCCGGTTACGGCTATCAGAGCTCGGTGGAAGAGGGTGTGGAAAGCGAAATCCGCGCGCAGTTTGATGCCAACGTCTTTGGCCTGTTTGCCCTGACCCGCGCCGTGCTGCCCGCGATGAGAAAGGCGCGCAGCGGCCACGTCATCAACATTACCTCGGTGGCAGGCTTAATTGGTTTTGCCAGCTCAGGCTACTACTCTGCCAGCAAACATGCGGTGGAAGGCTGGTCAGATTCGCTGGCGCTGGAAGCGGGGCCGCTGGGCATTCGCGTCACCTGTGTTGAGCCAGGTCCGTTCCGCACCGATTGGGCCGGACGCTCCCTGCATCAGACGCCGAGCACGCTGCCAGACTATGCAGAGACTGCAGCCGCACGGATGAAAGCCACCGCCGAATACAGCGGCACGCAGAAGGGCGATCCGGCGCGGGCCGCCACGGCGATGATTGCCATCACTGAGCATGATAACCCGCCACGCCATCTGGTGATGGGTGCCTGGGGCCATGATGCCGTAACCAGCAAGCTCAAAGAGCGGCTGGCTGAGATCGAAGCGTGGAAACAGACGTCGGTGGAGACGGATTTTCCGGAGTAACAGGTGAGTTGCGGGTGGCGAAAAGCCGTCTGCGAGTGAGCCAGAAGCTGATAAAAATACGAAAGGCCCGTTATCGGGCCTTTAAGCGTTAAGCGCTGATCTTAGCTTTCTGCATTTCGCGCGCATTCAGCTCTTTCAACTTGCGGCGTAACAGGGCAGACGACGAGCGTTTTTTCCTCTGAGCTAACTGGGCTTTAATGGCGGGCAGATCGGGTCTGGCCAGCCATTCAGCAATCAATAGTGCCCTTAACTCCCTGTTCTCGGCATCAGCCGCATCTGTGATGCCATCGTATTTATCGTAAAACGACATAGCAAGCTCTCCCTGTAGTCACTACTTTATAAGCCCGGAAATATTTCGGGATTAAAGGTTGCGGCGCTTTCTTAGGCAACCCTGTTCGGCGATTGTAGCGTAGTTCATTTTTTAACCCAAGCAAAGCGTCGTAGATCTCCTCAAGGGGTGTCGGGCGATTGCGGTCAACGATCTCTCCTGATGCAGCCTGGAAAACAAAACCGCCTATAAAGAAGCTTTCATAGTGTGCCATTAACGCCAGGAGTACGCTTTTGAAAACGACAGCACTGCCTAATCCTGCAAAGCTGATATGGCGGAAATCGCCGAGGCACTCCAGACCATCGAACACGTCAAAACAGACTTCAGCCAGCCCTTTAACCGGAAAGGCGATACCGGGTGGCATCTGGTATCCGATGCGGGTAAAGGTCTGTTCATCCATTAGCTTGCCCACGATGACAGTGTAATTCTCATTACCGGCAACAAACGCGTAACTGTAATGAATACGCCGATCGTAAATGAATTTTTTCCGCCTGATTTCGTAGTTTTCAAGATAAATATCTTCTTCAATGCGCACTTATCATCCCTGCAGGCTGCATGTGAATCTTTAAGCCGTGATTTTTTAGTGCCTGCTCAGACCGGTCAAACCTCCCTGGTAAAAATGTGGTTATTCATTCCAGCATATCGGCCGCTGTTGCTGATAACCGACATCGTTTTGTAAAGCAGCCCGCAAAGCATTCAGCTATTACGCCCCCTTATCGCGCAGCCCTGCGCCATCATCGTGCTGGAAAAATAAACAGTCGCCTCCACCTGGCATCATAAGAATTCGATCTTGTATCCCAGACCGTATTCCATCTGGCATCCCCGTTTCAGACCGGATGAATCACCGCTAACTGGCACGCTTCATGCACTAGCTGACAGGTACACTTTTGGCGAGGTAACCCATGTTTGACTCCTTATTAGACGAAGATGCCACCACGATGGCCGCTCTGATTCGCAGCGGGGACGTGTCGGCGTGCGAGCTGACCGTGGCGGCGCTGGCGCGGATGGAACAGCGGGAACCGGCGATACAGGCTTTTTGTACCCCGACGCCTGAACTGGCGATGGCACAGGCCAGAGCCGTGGATGCCCGACGGGCACGCGGTGAAACACTGGGCGCGCTGGCAGGCGTACCGCTGGCGGTGAAAGATTTAATCTGCACTGCAAACGTCAGAACCACCTCCGGTTCGGTGGCGTACAAAGATTTCGTGCCGGAAGATGATGACATCACGGTGGAACGGTTGCTGGCCGCCGACGCCATTCTGCTTGGCAAAACCACCGCACCGGAGTTTGGCTACAGCGGGGTCGGGCACAATCCGCTGTTTCCGTCGCCGCGCAATCCCTGGGATTTGAGCATGACGCCAGGAGGGTCCAGCGCCGGTTCGGGTGCGGCGGTGGCGGCGCGGCTTTGCCCGATTGCACTGGGCAGCGACGGCGGCGGGTCGGTACGCATTCCGGCGGCGCACTGCGGTATTTTCGGCTTCAAGGCGTCGATGGGCCGGGTGCCGCTCTGGCCCGGCTGTCGTGATGAACGCTACCCCGGCGTGTCGAGCTGGGAGTCACTGGAGCACATCGGTCCGATGACGCGCAGCGTGCGCGATGCCGCGTTGATGATGTCACTGATGGCCGGACCAGATATGCGCGATCGCCACTCGATTCCCTGCAGCGATGTCGACTGGCTGGGTGCGCCACACCATCTGCCAGGCAAACTGCGCATCGCCTTCAGCGCGGATTTTGGCTATGTGGCCGTTGACCCGGAAGTGCGGGCAGTGGTCAGCGCGGCGGTGCAGCGTTTTGCCGCTGAAATCGGTGCTGAACTGGAACTGGCCGATCCGGGCTTCCCTGATCCGTCGGCGGCCTTTGGCGCGCTGGTGGCGATGGAGAGCGATCTCACCGGTATGCGCCGGATGCTGGCGGAGCAGGGCAGCGAGATGTCGCCGCATCTGGTCGCCATGCTGCAGCGCGACTGGCGGGCGGAAAACTTCACCGATGCCATCACCACCCGAAAAGCGGTCAGCAACTGCCTGTGGCGCTTTATGCAGCGCTTTGACCTGCTGATTACCCCGACGCTGGCGGTGCCGCCGTTTCCGCTGGGGATGCAGGGACCGGAGATCATTGATGGCCGCATGGTCCGCAGCGATCACTGGCTCTCGTTCTGCTACCCCTTCAACTTCACCGGTCAGCCCGCCGCGTCCGTTCCCGCCGGTTTTACTGCCAGCGGCTTGCCCGTCGGTCTGCAGATTGTCGGACGTCATCTTGATGATGCCTTAGTGCTGGCTGCCAGTGCCGCTTTCGAGCGCATTCAGCCGTGGAATCACCTTCAACCCGGAATCGCCCAATGAAAACGTCTACTACGCCTGCGCTGGAGCAGGAGTTTGAACATGAGCCGGTACCGCTGTCGCACCGTCATTCTACCCGCTCCGTCTCGGCCGTCTGGTTTGGCTTTCCGATGATCCTCACCAATGCGCTATTTGGCGGCATCATCACCTGGCATCTGGGGTTCTGGCCCGCGCTGATCGCCATTCTGCTGGGAAACCTGGTGCTGTTCGCCTATGTCGGCGCGCTGAGCTGGTACGCCGGTAACAGCGGAATGAACTTTGCTTTACAGGCCAGACGCACCTTTGGCAGCAAAGGCTACATCCTGGTCTCGGGTTTTCTCTCGACGGTGGTGATCGGCTGGTACGCCTTCCAGACCGGCCTTACCGGCACGGTCATTAATCAGACCTTTGGCTGGAATGCGCTGGCGGTGACGGCCTTCGCCATGATCCTCTATACCGGCATTACTTTCCTGGGCGTGCGGGCGCTGTCGGTGCTGGGGATGATCGCCGCGCCGCTGTTTGTGGTGCTGGGAATGGTGGCGCTGTGGCTGATTAGCAAACAGCACGACTTCTCCGTGGTGACGCAGTGGAAGGGCAGCGCCAGCGCAGCCGGTGCAATGAGCATGGGCACCGCCGTCACCATGGTGGTGGCCGGTTTTGCTGACTCCGGCACTATGACCGCTGACTTTACCCGCTGGTCGAAGAATGGTCGTTCGGCGGTGATCGCCGCGTTCTCTGCCTTCCCCGTCGCCAACGTCATCTCCTATCTGTTCGGTGTGGTGATTGTGGCCGTGGGCGCCGCGGTTGATCCGCTGACCAATGGCGGTAACTTCCTGCCGATGCTGATGGGGCACAGCGCCTTTTTGTCGGTAGTGGCCTGCCTGTTTGTCTTTATCAATCTCGGATCGGTCTGCACGCACTGCCTCTACAACGGGGCGGTGGGCTTCAGTCATCTGTTCAGCAGCAAAATGCGGCTCTGGACGCTGATCCTGGGTGCCATTGGCGGCGTGCTTGCGCTGGCGGGTGTCTGGTCTTACTTCCTGGAGTGGCTCAGCCTGCTTGGCATTGTGGTGCCACCGTTTGGTGCCGTGATGATCGTGGATTTAATTTTTATGGCGCGCATCAGCGAGCAGCGTCCGGCGCAGCGTTTTCGTGGTACTGCGTTTGCCGCCTGGGCGATTGGCAGCCTGTGTGCGGTGATCGCCCACGTCGCTTTCCCTCAATTCGGTGAAGCGGTTATTGGTCTGGTGACTGCCGCCATCAGCTACAGCGTGATCAGCAGAATGCGCATGCCGCGCCCGGTAATGGAGAACAGCAATGCCCGACTACAGCGTTAATTCAACCCCCTACGCCTGGCCGTTTGACGGCACTTTTACGCCGGCTGACACCGCGCTGATCGTGATTGATATGCAGACCGACTTCTGTGGCGTGGGCGGCTATGTCGACAGCATGGGCTATGACGTGAGTCTGACCCGCGCGCCCATCGCACCGTTGCAGCAGGTGCTGGCGGCGATGCGCGCCCGGCAGTTTCCGGTTATTCATACCCGCGAAGGGCACCGGCCCGATCTCAGTGATTTGCCCGCCAACAAACGCTGGCGCTCGCGGCGAATGAACGCCGGGATTGGGGATGAGGGACCGTGCGGCCGTATTCTGGTGCGCGGTGAACCGGGCTGGGAGATTATCCCGGAGCTGGCACCGCTGCCGGGTGAAGTGGTGATCGATAAGCCGGGTAAGGGATCGTTTTATGCCACCGATCTGGAGCTGATATTGCGCAGTCGCGGCATCCGTAATCTGATCCTCACCGGCATTACCACCGACGTCTGCGTCCACACCACACTGCGCGAAGCCAACGATCGCGGCTTTGAGTGCCTGGTGCTGTCCGATTGCTGCGCTGCGACCGAGCTGCGTCATCATGAGGCGGCGCTGAGCATGATCCATATGCAGGGTGGCATCTTTGGCGCGGTCGCCCATTCTGCCGCGCTGCTGGATAGCCTGGGGGTTTAATTTCCCGCAACAACGGGTGAAGGGTGATGTTGATCTTCTGATCTCAGATGCATCACGCAGCCGGAAAGCCTGAGCACAGAGCTGCGCTCAGGCTTTCCACATCAGTATCACTCATGCTGCGCGTTGTCTGGCACAATAGTTTTCATCAGTGCTGAGAGCTGATCGGCGGGCACCGCCTGACTGAACAGATAGCCCTGCAACTGATTACAGCCTGCATCTGCCAGCGCAGACATCTGTCCTGGCGTCTCGACGCCTTCTGCTGTCACCATCAGACCCATGGCATGACCCAGCTTCACCACCGATTCAACAATCGCCACTGAATTTTCCGCCACGCCCAGCGACTGGGTGAATGAGCGATCGATTTTGATTTTATCCACCGGAAAGTTGCTGAGATAGTTCAGGCTGGAGTAACCGGTGCCAAAGTCATCCAGCGCAATCCGGAAGCCCGCGTCACGCAGTTCCACAATAATGGCGCGTGCTTCGCGTTCATCTTCGATTAACACCCCTTCGGTGATCTCCAGTTCAAGGCGCTTCGGATCGCCGCCGTTCTGGCTGACAATCGCCATCACCCGCTCAACAAAGCCGGTAGAGCGGAACTGCACCGGCGAGACGTTGACCGCCACCAGCAGTTCGGGAAAACGCTGCTGAGTGACGCAGGCTTCAGCCAGTACCCATTCGCCCAGCGGAATAATCAGGCCGGTCTCTTCGGCAATCGCGATAAATTCACCGGGCGCAATCAGGCCGCGGGCTGGATGGTGCCAGCGCAGCAGCGCTTCGATGCCCACCATCTGCTGGCCGCCAATATCCATCAGCGGCTGATACCACACCTCCAGCCCCTGACGGTTATGTAGCGCCGTACGCAGGTCGGCAGCGATGGTCTGTCGGGTCCGTACCGACTCATCCATCGCCCGTTCAAACTGTCGATACGTGCCGCGCCCGCCGCTTTTGGCCTCATACAGCGCAATATCCGCTTTGCGCATCAGCTCCAGCCGATCAACCCCATCTTTGGGTGCCAGCGCCAGTCCGATACTGGCGCCACTCCAGATATCGCTGCCAAACAGCGTAAAAGGCTCACTCAGTTCATCGATAATGCGCTGCGCCAGGCTATGTACCTGGCCGATATTATCGACGTCCGGCATTACCACGATAAATTCATCACCGCCGATGCGTCCTACCGTATCGCTGGCCCGCACGATACGGCTCAGACGCTGTGCGACCGCGATGATCAGTTCATCTCCGGCATGATGACCGTGGGTATCGTTGATGGTTTTAAAGCGGTCGAGGTCGATGAGCAGCAGCGCCACCCGCTGATCGTGGCGCGTCGCCAGAGCCAGCGCCTGGGTTAAGCGGTCTTCGACCAGTGCGCGGTTCGGCAGGCCGGTCAGCACATCATGAAACGCCAGGTGCTGTGCCTGAGCCTCCGACGCGCCGAGCCTGAGCATGGATTGCGAGAGGTTCACCGAGGAGTTCCAGAGTCGCCGCACCATATAAAGGCAGAGCAGGGATATCGCCAGTACCGCCAGCCCGGTAGATGGCCCGATGGTGCGCAGCATCTGCGCACCGGGACGGGAGGGGATCCAGTTCAGATAGCCAACCGCCTCACCCGCCTGCGCGATCAGCAGATAGCGCGCACCGATTCCCGGCTGTGGCGTGCCGTCGGAGAAGTGCAGCCCCTGCAGCTGATTGCGTTCCGCCAGGCCCGCCAGATAGCCGTCATCAAGAAATTTCAGGCTCACCAGCCGGAAACGCGGCAGGGCATTGCTCTCCCGCTGGATGTTACCTACTGCCAGCGCGGCGGCCCGGTTTGTCACACGGGCATAATCGGCGTTATCGTGGCGTGCCGGATCGTTGACCAGCGGGCTTTGCAGCACCTCACCAATCAGTGGGTCATTTTCAGAGGCGGAGACCGGCTGGCCTTCGCGCCAGACTCTGACGATCTGATTTTGCTGGTCCAGCACCAGAATCAGCTGATGGCCGAACATCTCATACAGCCACAGTCCAATGTTCTCATCCAGCCACCTGCTGCTGTTGCCCTCTGCCAGATGCTGCTCAAAGGGTCCCCAGCGCGACAGGCTGTGCAGCTGGCGCAGATGCTCATTCAGACTCTGTGAAAAAGAGGCTTCAATCATCCGTTGCTGCTGATGGCGGGCCTCCGTATTGGTGAGTGAGGTACCAACAAAGAGCGCAGCGCCTGCACCTACAAACGTCAGCAGTAAGATAGCGACCAGCGGCACCAGGACTTCACGCAGGAAACTGCGACGAAAATCAGAGGAAAGTTTAAGGGTGTTAATCATATTGTTGTTTTTCTCAGCAGCAGGGGAACAGCTTAAAAATTAGCAGATGGCACAAAAACGTCCACGCAAAGCGTTACGCTTAGTGATTCTGGCAACGTTTTTGTTGCCGGATGGCCAGGGCAGCCTAAATAATGGGGAGTGAAAAAGTGGCCGTGTTGTATCAGATATTTTAATGGGGTTAGCTGGCTGGACGGTGACATGAGGGCCAACATTCGGCCTCTGTATCAGTAGCCATAAGGCTGGCGCGCGACAGCCTCTCTGGACGCATCACCGTGCATTTCCTGTTAACTTCGCCGCTATGGTTCATACTCATGTGCGCTGATTGTGTTACGAACGGATAGCCGTGAAGACAACGGTTACTGAGTTTGTCACTTATCTGACAGCCTGAGGTTGTCAGCTTACTATAAGGGAAAATAATGCCATTGTTATTCGGTGAGTTATCTGGTTTCCCGTCATGGGTGCCTGTTGTATTACTCGTCTCGCTCTCTTTTGTGCTGGGATTTCTGGCCCGCCTTATCCTGCTCCGGTTCATCCGCTACTGGCAGATTCGTGACAGAAAACTGTTTAAATCCCTTGAGAAGCATCTTAGCGGCTCGATGTTCTTTTTTATTCCGTTATTAATGATTAATGTCGGCGTTAATTACATCGATTTCCAACCGGAATCTCTCTCTTTAATCACCAATATCATCAATGTCTTTATTATTATGTCATTTTGCTCGGTCTTAATCCGGCTGACCAATGTGGCGCAGGATATGCTTTATATCCGCTATGACATTAATATTTCCAATAACCTTCGTGCGCGCAAAATTCGCACGCAGATTATCTATGTCAAAAAAGTAGTTATTGTTATCCTGGTTCTGTTCTGTGTTTCGCTGATTCTGCTCAGCTTCCCTGGCGTCCGGAAATTCGGCACCACCATCCTGGCGGGTGCCGGTGTCGCCGGTATCATTATTGGTTTTGCGCTGCAAAAGTCGCTGGTCAATCTGTTCGCCGGTATTCAGATCGCCTTTACCCAGCCTATTAAAATTGATGATGCGGTAGTGGTGGAAAAAGAGTGGGGCTGGATTGAAGAGATCAACCTGACCTATGTGGTGGTGCGCATCTGGGATTTGCGTCGGCTGGTGTTGCCGATCACCTACTTTACCGAAAATCCGTTCCAGAACTGGACGCGTAATAACGCCCAGATCTTAGGCTCGGTGTTTCTTTACGTGGATTACTCCATGCCGCTGGAGCCGCTGCGCAAGCATTTTGAAAAAGTGCTGAGCGAAACCAAGCTTTGGGATCAGGAAACCTCTGTGCTGCAGGTGACCGACACCACCGAGAAAACCATGACCATCAGGATGCTGATGACCGCGCAGAACTCGCCGATCGCCTTTGATTTACGCTGTTACGTGCGTGAGAAGATGATTGAGTTTATTCAGCAGAATTACCCGGAAAGCCTGCCGCAGGTGAGAGCATCACTGACGGATACCGGGCGTGAGAAGGTGGGAATAGGGACGGCAGAATAGGGGCAAGCTGGGAGCGGCAGTCTGCGTGGGTGTGTGCATCCTGATGGCTGTTGCTCCGTTGTTCTTTCAGGGCAGGCGATGGTGTGTTTGTCCGCCTGGTGTCTGAAGCGGACATAATTGTTTTGGCCATCTTCTGGTAGGCCCGATGTCTGCAGAAGAAGCTGCAGACATCAGCCTGACTCAGTTAAAAGCTCACCCACGGATCGCTTGAAACTTTTTCTTTCACCTGAACAGACGGTATGGCCGGGGAGCGTATGTCTGTCACGACCGCACCAGTCTGCAACCTGAACCGGCTGGTAATCGCACTTAACGATTTAACCTGTTCCTCCAGTACACCCGTAGCAGCAGCAGAAGCCTGAACCAGCGTGGCGTTCTGTTGAGTCACACTGTCCATTTCGGTTACAGCCGTGCCGATCTGATTTATTCCCTTACTCTGTTCAGAAGACGCCGCCGCAATCTCTCCCAGCAGCGAGGTCACGCCGGTCACATCGCTGATAATTTTTTCTGTTGTCAGCGAAACCTGAGCCACTTTCTGCTCACCCAGACCGACGTTCAGATTGGATTCAGCAATCAGCTTTTCAATTTCCCGCGCAGACTGTGTGCTGCGTTGTGCAAGCGTGCGAACTTCGTTAGCAACCACAGCAAAACCGCGACCCTGGTCGCCTGCACGTGCTGCTTCTACCGCTGCGTTCAGTGCCAGAATGTTTGTCTGAAAGGCAATGCTGTTTATTACGGAGGTAATTTCACTGATGGCCATTGCGCTGGTTTTGATGTCTGCCATCGTGCGCACCACTTCCCGCATTGCCGCGCCGCATTCCGAAGCGGTTCCGGAAGCCGCAGAGGCCGCGTCGCTGGCGACTGAGGCATTACCGGCGTTGAGTGAAACAGTAGACGAGAGCTCCTCCATGCTCGCCGCGGTCTCTTCGAGCGCTGCCGCCTGTTGCTCCGTGCGGCTGGAAAGACTGTGGTTGCCGTCGCTTATCTGCGTGGTAACGCGAGCCACTTCGCTTACGCCATTGACGATTTCACTGACCATCGTTTTCAGGCCAAGCTGCATATTTTCAAGCCCCTGCAGTAGCTTGCCCATTTCATCGTTGCGGAGATTGTGGAACTCCGATGTCAGATCGCCGGCACCAATGGCTGCCGTTACTTCGCCAGCACGACGCAGGGGCTTGATCAGCACATTTTTCAGCACCGCCGCCACAATGACTGAGGCCAGGATAAAGAGTATGATCGACACACCCGCAGCAACATAAGCAATGTGCGTATCGGTATCGGCCTGCTGGGTGATGTTTACGGCTGACTGTTTATGTATGGCAATAACCTTGTCCAGCGGAACGCGGTAAGCCTCATCAAGTGCCACGACTTTTGTACCAGCAAGCATCAGAAAAGCGGGTACATCCCTTTTCTGCAGCGCGGTGAAAAGGGCACCAACGCCTTGCTGAGTGTAATCGTTGTAGCGTGCGGCCAGCTCCCGTGACAGTTCCGCTTCACCGGCCATTTTTGGTGCAGCCTGATAGGCCTGCATAAAGCGCAAGCCGCCATCATAGTAAAATCTGGCCTGGGCCAGCGCGGCATTAAACGCTTCTGGATTGCTGCCGTCAGCATAAGGGACAGCGGCCAGCAGTGTGGTGCGAGCGGCACGTATCCAGTTAGTCGTGTCAGCGACGCCAAGGGTGGCAGAGACTTCATGGTTGAGATTTTTGAGAGACTCCGCGCTGCGATTCAGATAGATCACACTCAGCAATGAAGAAGCAAGAAAGACAAAAAACAGGAACAGTCCGGATAACGTCAGGATCGTGGTGAGACGTGTATTTTTCAGCATGGCAGTAAAGCTCCAGGTAAGATGTCTTACGATTATCGGCCTGGAGCAGCCAGAGATTACTCACGGTTATTAACCAACGGCAGTGCAAAAATCGCGCATAAATTTAAGAAGGCAGGCTTCAGTAAAAATAAAATGACAATTTAAATTATGATGTTGAATCAGATGGTTTATTTATTTTTTAAGGTTTTGAATATTCAGATTAACTTAAAAAATAGTGGAAAATTACAATGTTAATTTGAGAGGGAATGATGGAATACCATCAAAAGGGCATCAGAATTTTGCCAGCCGGGATGCTTTTTGATTCAATTATCTGCGACTTCTACTCTTTTTCAGTTTTTGAAAAAGCCTTCGGGACATGATCAACTGTTCAGGGATTACGTCCGTTTTCTTTCATTGAATACCTGACCCTGGTTACATCATTATCCTCTTCAGAACCTGCTGATATTGCAGCATAAGCTGAGGGAATAGCGTGGCTACTTCTGTTTTACCGGTTTTAATCCCTGAGGGTAGGGCAACATGCAGCCTCAGGTTAAAACGTTGATTGCCGTTAAGGGTGCGGGCTGAACGCGGTCAGGGCTAAATGCTTGTCTGGATAATGATATCAACGCACTCAGCAGGCGATAATTCTGCGGTATCCAACAGCAGATGGTCTCTGGTCCACGGTTCATAAACACGATCCACAACGGCTTGCCAGTCAGGCACTTTTAAACCAGGAATATCTGAGATTCTGTTCTCTACACGGGCACGATGCTGTTCTGGATCCGAACAGAGGATTTCAATTTCCAGAAAGGGAACACCTGATGATAGTGCGATATCACGAAAACTATCGCGCACCAGGTTAAGATCATTCACCGAGTCAGTGACAACAGGTGATCCCAGTCTGAGATTGTCCCGCGCAAGCTCATAAAGGATGAAGTAGCCTTCGGGGCCAATATCCCTGAAAGTTGCTGAACTATTACGCAGAGCCTGTTCGATCGTATCTACGCGTAAATACACCGCTTTCAATTTTTCAGATAGCATTTTAGCGATAGTGCTTTTGCCGCAACCCGGAAGGCCACTTAAGATGTAGAGCATAACGACTCCTGTTTTAACCCGCGCTCCAGTGGTAAAGCAGACACATTGATACATCAATCTGCGCGAAATTATGCGAACCTGTGTCGGATGATCGCCACCCTTTGCCAGCAGCGGGCAGTGTTTATTCCACTTCTGCCCGGCTATTCATCTGGCAGTGCTTCAAGGTCTGCGGAGATAATTGCCGGTAGGTTTTGAGTAATCTTTTCTACCGGCCAGTCCCACCAGGCCAGCTTCTCTAGTCGGGAAATGGTTTCATCAGTAAAACGCTGTCTGATCACTCTGGCCGGGTTGCCACCCACAATCGAATAGGCCGGGACATCCGACGTCACAACAGAACGTGACGAGATTATTGCGCCGTTACCGATTTTAACGCCTGGCATAATCAGCGCCTGATAACCCATCCATACATCATTACCAATCACCGTATCGCCTTTATAGGGAAGATCGCCGGCCTGAGGCTGGGCTGTTTCCCATCCATTTCCGAAAATGTAAAACGGAAAAGTGGAGAAACCTGCCATGTTATGGTTTGCCCCGTTCATGATGAACTGAACGCCTCTGGCTATCGCGCAGAATTTACCAATGATCAGTTTGTCACCAATAAAAGGGAAGTGATAAAGGACATTGCGCTCGAAGTTTTCTGAGTCTTCAGGGTCATCATAATAAGTAAAATCCCCAATTATGATGTTGGGGTTTTTCACCGTATTTTTGATAAAACAAACCTGTGGGAAGCCTTTCATTGGATGGGGATTGGCGGGATCCGGTCCGTACATATTCTCTCCATTAAGCGCAACGTTAGTTCGTTCCAGTGTACACCAGGCAGCCAGTCGTTCTATGCGAACAGGCTCAATGCCTGCTTGCTGTAAATCCCTGACTACCACATTCACCTCTCCTTCACCACCCCGTCACGGTTCTGTCATCTGATCCCCTCAAGCTAACACCATCCCGCAGCGTCTTTTCACTGCGTTCCCACTCTGTAACCCGTGAGGATTTCATCGTGATGGAGTTATCCAGACATCCGACCACTGTCTATCAGGCTGTTGCCGCACAACTGGAGCAGGCGCTGAAAGAGCGCTACCGCTGCGGCGACTATCTTCCTTCCGAACAACAGCTGGCCGATCACTATGAGGTTAATCGCCACACGCTGCGTCGGGCGGTGGATGAGCTGGTGCACAAAGGGCTGCTGCAGCGCCGTCACGGCGTCGGCATCCTGGTTTTGATGCGCCCTTATGACTATCCGCTGCATGCCCAGGCGCGATTCAGCCAGAACCTGCTGGAGCAGGGCAGTCATCCCACCAGCGAACGGCTGCTGGCGGTGCTGCGTCCGGCCAGCAACGACGTTGCCAATGCGCTGGGCGTGAAAGAGGGTGAAAACGTCATTCATCTGCGCACCCTGCGTCGCGCCAACGGCGTGCCGCTCTGCCTGATCAACCATTTCCTCGCCGACCTCAGCTGGTGGCCACAGCTTCAGCAATTTAACAGCGGGTCGCTGCACGACTTCTTGGTTGAGCACACCGGCAAGCAGCTGGTGCGCACCCAGACCCGCATCAGCACCCGCCGGGCGCAGGCCAAAGAGTGTCGGCAGCTCGACATCGCGCTGCATTCGCCGCTGCTCTGCGTACGGACCCTGAACAAAACCAGTGATGGCGCGGTGGCGGAATACTCCGTCAGCCTGACGCGCGGCGACATGATTGAACTGACTCTGGAGCACTAATGGAACAGCAAACGGATCGCCAGCGCTGGCTGTCGGTGCTGGCGCACAGCAGCGCCGCCTTGCTTGAGACGCACTGGCAGGCGCTTAACCTCCAGCCCGCCTTTACCCTGATCCGTCCGGCAGAGATCGGGCTGACACGGTTGCAGGCGCGGATGGGGGCCACCGGCAAACGCTTTGTGATGGGCGATGCCACGGTGACGCGCGCGGTGGTGCAGCTCAGCGACGGCACACTGGGTTACAGCTATCTGTTAGGGCGTGACAAAGCCCATGCCGAACGCTGCGCCCTGCTGGATGCGCTGTTGCAGCAGCCGGAAACCCGGCAACTGCTGGAAGAGAAGATTATTACCCCGCTGGCGGCGTGGCGCGATGAGCAGCGACAGCTGCGCGCCCGCGAGATCGCCAGCAGCAAAGTGGATTTCTTTACGCTGGTTCGCGGAGATAACTGATGACTTTACTGGCAAGTTTTAACCATCCGGTGGCGGATGCGCAGCGCGCGTTTCGCCGCATTCTGAAAGCGATGAGCGAACCGGGCGTGATGGTCTCGCTGCCGCTGCAACAGGGCTGGGGCGCACTGTCACCGGCGGCCACGGCGCTGCTGCTGACGCTGGTCGATCAGGAAAGCCCGGTCTGGCTGGATGCGAAAATCGACAACGAACAGCTGCGCAACAATCTGCGCTTCCATACCGGCGCGCCGATCACCACACAGCAGGATGCGCCTTTTGCCCTGAGCCATGCGGCTGCGCAGCCCGACCCGACGCAGTTCGCGGCCGGTGACAACATGTCACCGGAAAAAAGCACCACGCTGATTATCGAAGTGCCGTCACTGAATGGCGGCCTGACGCTGCGCCTCTCCGGCCCTGGCCTGCGCGAAACCCGGGCCATCGCGCCACAGCTGCCGGAAAGCGTGCTGGAATATCTGCGCACCCGTCCGCATCCGTTTCCACAGGGCGTGGATCTGATCTTCACCTGTGGCGAAGCGATCATGGCCGTGCCGCGCACCACCGTTGTGGAGGTGTGCTGATGTATGTCGCGGTGAAAGGGGGCGAAAAAGCCATTACGAACGCCCATCAGTTGCAGGCCGATCTGCGGCGCGGCGATCGGGCGGTAGCCGAACTCGGCTGCGATCAGGTGGCGCAGCAGCTGGGACTGGCGGTGGATCGGGTGATGACCGAAGGCGGGATTTACGATCCCGAACTGGCGGCGCTGGCGATTAAACAGGCCAGCGGCGATCTGGTGGAGGCGATCTTTCTGTTGCGCGCCTATCGCACCACGCTGCCACGCCTGGCGGAGAGCACGCCGCTGGCGACCGGTGCGATGCGCATCGAACGCCGCATCTCGGCGGTCTATAAAGATCTGCCGGGCGGCCAGGTGCTGGGACCAACTTACGACTACAGCCACCGTCTGCTCGACTTCACCCTGCTGGCCAATGGCGAAACGCCCGCCGCGCCGCGTGACGATCGTTCGGTACCTGACCAGTGCCCGCACATGTTCAGCATGATGAGCGATGAAGGGCTGGCCGCCGCCGAGATGGATGACGGCAGCGAGCCTGTCGATATCACTCGCGAGCCGATGAGCTTTCCCGCCTCACGCGCTGCGCGGCTGCAACAGCTGGTGCGTGGCGACGAAGGCTTTCTGCTGGCGCTCGGCTACTCGACCCAGCGCGGCTATGGCCGCACCCATCCGTTTGCCGGCGAGATCCGCACCGGCACTCTCAGCGTCAGTATCTGTCCCGAAGAGCTGGGTTTTGAGCTGGAGATCGGTGAGCTGCTACTGACGGAGTGTGAAATGGTCAACGGCGTTGCCCAAAGCGACGACACGGCGCCGCACTTTACCCGGGGTTATGGGCTGGTGTTTGGCCGCGCCGAACGTAAAGCGATGGCGATGGCGCTGGTGGACCGGGCGCTGCAAAGCCGCGAACAGCATGAGCGTGTTACCAGCCCGGCGCAGGACGAAGAGTTTGTGCTGTCGCACGCCGACAACGTGGAAGCCGCAGGCTTTGTCTCGCATCTCAAGCTGCCGCACTACGTCGATTTCCAGGCGGAACTGGAACTGCTGAAACAGCTGCAGCACGATTATCAGGAGCGTAACCATGGCTGAACTCACCGGCTATAACAACGGCTATCTCGATGAGCAGACCAAACGCACCATCCGCCGCGCCATCCTGAAAGCGGTGGCGATCCCCGGCTATCAGGTGCCGTTCGCCGGACGTGAGATGCCGATGCCCTACGGCTGGGGCACCGGCGGCATCCAGATCACCGCCAGCGTCATTGGCGATCAGGATGTGCTGAAGGTGATCGATCAGGGCGCAGATGACACCACCAATGCGGTGTCGATCCGTCAGTTCTTTAAGCGGGTCAGCAATGCTGCCACCACCGAGCGCACCGCCGATGCCACCCTGATCCAGACCCGGCACCGCATCCCGGAAACGCCGCTGGAAGAGGATCAGATCCTGATTTTCCAGGTGCCGATTCCGGAGCCGCTGCGCTTTATCGAGCCGCGCGAAACCGAAACCCGCACCATGCATGCGCTGGAGGAGTACGGCATCATGCAGGTGAAGCTGTATGAAGATATCGCCCGCTACGGCCACATCGCGACGACTTACGCCTATCCGGTCCGGGTCAACGATCGCTATGTGATGGATCCATCGCCCATTCCCAAATTCGACAACCCGAAGATGCACATGATGCCCGCGCTGCAGCTGTTTGGTGCCGGGCGTGAAAAACGCATCTACGCCTTACCGCCTTACACCCGCGTGGAAAGCCTGGACTTCGACGATCATCCGTTCACCGTGCAGCAGTGGGATGAACCCTGCGCGCTGTGCGGCTCGCGCCATAGCTATCTCGATGAGGTGGTAATGGACGATCAGGGAACGCGGATGTTTGTCTGCTCCGACACCGACTTTTGCCATCAGCAGCAGGAACAGCAACATGCACAGTGAACAGCCGCTGCTTGCGGTGAACCAGCTCACCCATCTTTATGCGCCGGGCAAAGGGTTTGAGCAGGTCAGTTTTGATCTCTTTCCCGGCGAAGTGCTGGGCATTGTCGGCGAGTCCGGCTCCGGTAAAACCACGCTGCTGCAAAGCCTGTCAGCGCGTCTGACGCCGCAGCAGGGCAGCATTCTTTATCAGAACCGCGACCTCTATCAGATGAGTGAAAGCGATCGCCGTCGCCTGCTGCGCACCGAATGGGGCGTGGTGCATCAGCATCCCATGGACGGGCTGCGTTCGCAGGTCAGCGCGGGCGGCAACATCGGCGAACGGCTGATGGCGACCGGACAGCGCCACTATGGCGACATCCGCGCCGAGGCGAGCCGCTGGCTGCAGGCAGTGGAGATTGACGCCGGTCGCATCGACGATTTGCCCACCACCTTTTCCGGCGGTATGCAGCAGCGTCTGCAGATCGCCCGGAACCTGGTGACGCAGCCGCAGTTGATGTTTATGGATGAGCCGACCGGCGGGCTGGATGTGTCGGTGCAGGCGCGACTGCTGGATCTGCTGCGGACGCTGGTGCGCGAACTGAATCTGGCGGTGGTGATTGTCACCCACGATCTCGGCGTGGCGCGACTGCTGGCGCATCGCCTGCTGGTGATGAAGCAGGGGCGGGTGGTGGAGAGCGGTCTGACTGACCGCGTGCTGGACGATCCTCATCATCCTTACACTCAACTGCTGGTCTCTTCGGTGCTCAATTAAATGACAACTATCACTCCGCGCCTGCGGGTAGAGAATTTGTGTAAAACCTTTGTGCTGCATAACCAGAACGGCGCGGCGCTGCCGGTGCTGCACAACGCCAGCCTGACGGCAGGCGAGGGCGAATGCGTCGTGCTGCACGGTCACTCCGGCAGCGGTAAATCCACACTGCTGCGCGCGCTTTACGGCAACTATCAGCCCGACAGCGGCCACATTCGGGTCGCGCATCAGGGCGAGTGGATCGACATGGCGCAGGCATCGGCGCGCCAGATTATCGCCCTGCGCCGTGACACGCTGGGCTGGGTCAGCCAGTTTCTGCGGGTGATCCCGCGCGTGCCGACGCTGGAGATTGTGATGCAGCCGCTGCTGGAGCGCGGCGTCGAGCGCGCCTTATGTGAAGCACGTGCCGCCGAACTGCTGACCCGGCTCAACGTGCCGCAGCGTCTCTGGTCGCTGGCCCCGTCCACTTTCTCTGGCGGAGAGCAGCAGCGCGTCAATATCGCTCGCGGCTTTATCGCCGACTATCCGGTGCTGCTGCTGGATGAACCCACCGCCTCGCTCGACAGTGTCAACAGCGAGGCGGTGGTGAGCCTAATTGAACAGGCGCGCGCCCGTGGTGCCGCCATCGTCGGTATTTTTCACGATCGGGCGGTGCGCGAGCGGGTAGCGGACCGGCTGCACCTGATGCACCCAATCGAGACAGGAGCGCAGGCATGATCATCAATAACGTCAGACTGGTGCTGGAAAACGAAGTGGTAACCGGATCGCTGGAGTTTCGCGACGAGCGCATCAGCAGCTTCAGCGAAACCACCAGCCAGCAGCCGGGCGCGCTGGATGGCGAGGGCGCCTGGCTGCTGCCGGGTCTGGTGGAGCTGCACACCGATAACCTCGATAAGTTTTTCACGCCGCGTCCGAAAGTGGACTGGCCGGCACACTCGGCGATGAGCAGCCACGATGCGCTGATGGTCTCCAGCGGCATTACCACGGTGCTGGATGCGATTGGCGTCGGGGATGTGCGCGACGGCGGGCACCGGCTGGATAACCTCAGCAAGATGATCGACGCCATCCGCGACAGCAACCGCAAAGGACTGAACCGGGCCGAGCATCTGCTGCATCTGCGCTGTGAACTGCCGCATCCCACCACTGCGCCGCTGTTTGAAGCGCTGATGGGCACGCCGGAGCTGGCGCTGGTGTCGCTGATGGACCATTCGCCGGGTCAGCGTCAGTACGCATCCCTGACGAAGTATCGCGAATATTATCAGGGCAAATATCAGCTCAACGATGCGGAGATGGATCAGTTCGAGCATGACCAGCTCACCCTGGCAGCAGAATGGTCACAGCCCAATCGTCAGGCGATTGCCGGACTCTGCCGGGAACATGGCATCGCCATTGCCAGTCACGATGATGCCACCGCGGCGCACGTTGAAGAGTCTCACGCCGCGGGCAGCCGCATCGCGGAGTTTCCGACCACGCTGGAGGCGGCACGCGCCTCGCGTTATCGCAATATGCAGGTGCTGATGGGCGCACCTAACATCGTGCGCGGCGGCTCGCACTCCGGCAACGTCGCCGCCTGGGAGCTGGCGTCACACGGCCTGCTGAATATTCTCTCGTCTGATTACTATCCGGCGAGCCTGCTGGATGCGGCGTTCCGGCTGGCAGATGATGAGCGCAACAGCCTCGGCATGGCGCAGGCGATTGCACTGGTCACCTGTAACCCGGCGCGCGCCTTAGGGCTCGAAGATCGCGGGGTAATCGCCGAAGGCTGCCGCGCCGATCTGGTGCTGGCGCATACCGCACACGGCTACCCGCACGTGCGGCATGTCTGGAGCAAAGGCCGGCAGGTGTACTGATGGCGCGGCTGATCTGGCTCACCGGTCCCTCGGGTTCGGGTAAGGACAGCCTGCTGGATGCGCTGCGGGCGGCACCTCCGCCACGGCTGCTGATCGCCCATCGCTACATTACCCGCGCCGCCGATGCGGGCGGCGAAAACCATGTGGCGCTGACCGAGGCGGAGTTTGCCCGTCGCGCCGCGCTGGGACTGTTCGCGGTGAGCTGGCAGGCGCACGGTTTCAGCTATGGCATTGGCTGTGAGACGGAGCAGTGGCTGCTGCGCGGGCAGAATGTGGTGGTGAACGGTTCGCGGCTGCATCTGGCGCAGGCGCAGGCCCGTTTCGGCTCGCAGCTGCTGCCGGTCTGTCTGCAGGTCACACCCGCCGTGCTGGCAGCGCGGCTGCGCCAGCGCGGACGGGAAGATGAGGCGGAGATCGCCCGGCGGCTGGCGCGCGCCGCACAGCCGCAGCCCGATGGCTGCCTTATCCTCAACAACGACGGCGCGCTGGCGGATACCGTGTGCCTGCTGCGTCAGATACTGGAGGCGCATCAATGAAACTCTCTTATCCTGGCACCGGCGGTGACAGTCCGGCATCGACATCCGCTACCAACGGCGCATCAATGAAACTCACTTTTCTGGGTACTGGCGGGGTCACTGCCGCACCGCTGCCGGGCTGTGACTGCCGCGCCTGTCAGCGGGCGCAGCTCAACAGTGGCTACGCGCGTGCACCCTGCAGCGCGCTGATTGAGTTTGGTCGCGAGCGCATCCTGCTGGATGCCGGTCTGCCGCTGCTGGCGTCGCGCTTCCCGCCCGGCACGCTGACGCGCATTCTACTGACTCACTACCACATGGATCATGTGCAGGGGCTTTTTGCACTGCGCTGGGGAGTGGGCGCGCCGATTCCGGTCTGGGGTCCACCCGATCCGCGAGGCTGTGACGATCTCTATAAACATCCTGGCCTGCTCGATTTCCGTCCCGCCTTAACCCCGTTTGTAGCGCACGCCTTTGGAGAACTGCAGGTCACACCGCTGCCGTTGCAACACTCGAAGCTGACGCATGGCTATCTGTTCGACTGGCACGGCACCCGGCTCGCCTGGCTGTGTGATACCTGCGGATTGCCACCCGACACCGCCGACTTCCTGCGCGGCCAGCCGCTGGATCAGTTAGTGATTGACTGCAACGATCCGCCGCGCCCAGAGCCGCGTAACCATAATGATGTGACCCAGGCGCTGGCGATAGCAGAGATGCTCCAGCCGCGTCAGACCTGGCTCACCCATCTCAGTCATGAGATGGATAACTGGTTAGCTGAGAACCCGTTACCGGACGGCGTGCTGGCTGCCCGTGACGGCCAGACATTGCTGTGCGGCGCGCACTGGCCTGTCACGGTTTGATCATCTGACTGTCATCTCGTGTTCATCGCGTCACGCCTTAATAACCCGCAGAACGCAATCAGCGATGACGGAGAAACCATGGCACAGGCACTTCTGAAAACGGTGGTCGACAACGACCTGCCACCGGCCAGCCTTAGCGGACAAAAAGTGTTGTCGGTGCAGAAACTGAGCAAAGCCTACGGCGACACTCAGGTGCTGGATCAGGTCAGCTTCGACCTGCACGCCGGTGAGCTGGTGGCGGTGATTGGCCGCTCTGGCGCGGGTAAATCGACCCTGCTGCACATGCTCAACGGCACGATTGAAGCGACTTCCGGCGCGATTATTAGTCTGCATCATGGCGAAGCGGATCGTAACGTGGTTACGCTCAACAGCCGCCAGCTGCGCGAATGGCGCAGCCAGTGCGGCATGATCTTTCAGGATTTCTGTCTGGTGCCACGCCTCGACGTGCTGACCAACGTGCTGCTGGGCCGTCTGAGCCAGACCGGTACGCTGAAATCCTTCTTTAAAATCTTCTCCGACAATGACCGGGCGCACGCCATCGAACTGCTGCAGTGGATGAACATGCTGCCGCAGGCGCTGCAGCGGGCGGAAAACCTCTCTGGCGGTCAGATGCAGCGTGTGGCGATCTGCCGTGCCCTGATGCAGAACCCCAAAATCCTGCTGGCCGATGAGCCGGTGGCGTCACTCGATCCCAAAAATACCAAGCGCATCATGGATGTGCTGCGTCAGGTCAGCGAGCAGGGCATCAGCGTGATGGTCAACCTGCACTCGATTGAGCTGGTGAAAAGCTACTGCACCAGGGTGATTGGCATTCAGCGCGGCGTGGTGCTGTTTGACGGCCATCCTTCAGGACTGACCGACAGCCTGCTGCACCAGCTGTACGGCGATGAACTTAACCAAATCCATTAACTTCCACAGCAAGAGAACAACCCCGAATGAAACTGACTTCTTTAGCACTCCTGACCAGTGTAATGGCGTTTGGTGTCAGCGCAGCGGATGCGCCGAAACAGCTTAATCTGGGGATTCTGGGCGGTCAGAACGCCACCCAGCAGATTGGCGATAATCAGTGTGTTAAGACCTTCTTTGATAAAGAGCTGGGTGTGGATACCCAGATGCGCAACGCCTCCGACTACTCTGGCGTGATTCAGGGTCTGCTGGGTGGCAAGATCGATATGGTGCTGAGCATGTCGCCAGCCTCGTTTGCGTCGGTCTACATTCAGGACCCGAAAGCGGTGGATGTGGTTGGCATTGTGGTGGATGACAAAGATCAGTCACGCGGCTACCACTCGGTGGTGATCGTCAAAGCGGACAGCCCCTACAAAAAGCTGGAAGACCTGAAAGGGAAATCTTTCGGTATGGCCGATCCCGACTCGACGTCCGGCTTCCTGATGCCTAACCAGGCGTTCAAGAAAATGTTCGGCGGCTCAGTGGATGACAAATATAACAACACCTTCTCCAGCGTCACCTTCTCCGGCGGCCATGAGCAGGACATTCTGGGCGTGCTGAACAACCAGTTTGATGGCGCAGTGACCTGGACCTCACTGGTCGGTGACTACAACAGCGGCTATACCTCTGGCGCGTTTGGCCGTCTGATCCGCATGGACCATCCTGATCTGATGAAGCAGATCCGCATTATCTGGCAGTCACCGCTGATCCCCAACGGTCCGGTGCTGGTCAGCAACAAGCTGCCCGCTGACTTTAAAGCGAAAGTGGTGTCGGCGATTAAAAAGCTGGATAAGGAAGATCACGCCTGCTTCGTGAAAGCGGTGGGCGGCGAGCAGCACATCGGTCAGGCGACGGTTGCCGATTATCAGAACATCATCGATATGAAGCGCGACCTGATGAAAGGCAGCCGCGGCTAAATCCAGCTACTTCTTATCTTCTCCGCTCAGGCGGGGAAAGCGGGACGCAGCAAACTCGCCTGCGTCCCGCTGCTTTAGCGCCGGAGATCCCCTTTGACCGAATTCGAACACTACTATCAACGCATCCGCCGCCAGCAGAAACGAGACACGCTGCTCTGGTCACTGCTGCTGGTGGCACTCTACCTGGCGGCGGGCAGGGTGGCAGAATTTAATCTGCACACCGTCTGGCAGTCGCTGCCGCACTTCTTTGACTACCTGCACGAAATCCTGCCGGTACTGCATCTGCCGCTGCTGTTTGCCGACGGCAAGACCGAAGGCTCGCTGGCTTACTGGGGCTACCGTCTGCCGATCCAGCTGCCGCTGATCTGGGAAACACTACAACTGGCGCTGGCTTCGACGCTGGTGGCGGTGGCACTGGCCGCGGTGCTGGCCTTTTTCGCCGCCGACAATACCCAGACGCCGGTCAGCGTGCGGATGACGATTCGCGCCTTTGTCGCCTTCCTGCGCACCATGCCGGAGCTGGCGTGGGCGGTGATGTTTGTGATGGCCTTTGGCATCGGTGCGATCCCCGGTTTTCTGGCGCTGGCGCTGCACACCGTGGGCAGCCTGACCAAGCTGTTTTACGAGGCGATTGAGTCGGCGTCGGATAAGCCGGTGCGCGGCCTGGCCGCCTGCGGAGCCAGCAAGCTGCAGCGGATGCGTTTCGCTTTCTGGCCACAGGTTAAGCCGGTCTTTCTCTCCTACAGCTTTATGCGACTGGAGATTAACTTCCGCTCCTCAACCATCCTTGGGCTGGTCGGGGCGGGCGGCATCGGCCAGGAGCTGATGACTAACATCAAACTGGACCGCTACGATCAGGTCAGTATTACGCTGCTGCTGATCCTGATTGTGGTGTCGCTGCTGGATACGCTCTCCGGCCAGCTTCGTCGCCGTGTGACAGGAGACAGGACATGATAAGCACCGTTCCCGATATCGCGCTAATGAAGCAGCAGCATCGTGAACTCTTCGCCGCACAGCCGCGCTATCTGCGTCGCCTGGCGCTGATGACACTGGCAGTGCTGCTCTATTACCTCTTTTTCTTCTCGGTATTTGGTCTGGAGTGGTCGCGTTTGCTGATGGGCTGTCAGCAGCTGGGGCGCTATTTCCTGCGGATGTTTGTCTGGCACGACTTCCTGAACTGGCCGTTTGGCTACTATCTGTCGCAGGTCGGTATCACCTTAGGGATTGTCTTTGCCGGTACGCTGACTGCCTCGCTGCTGGCGCTGCCGCTGTCGTTTCTGGCGGCGCGCAACGTGATGCACAGCCGAACCGCGAAACCGCTGGCGTTTCTGATGCGCCGTCTGTTTGACGTGTTGCGCGGCATCGACATGGCGATCTGGGGGCTGATCTTCGTCCGGGCGGTCGGCATGGGGCCGCTGGCCGGGGTGCTGGCGATTATCCTGCAGGATGTCGGTCTGCTCGGCAAACTCTACGCCGAAGGGCACGAAGCGGTGGAGCGTTCACCGGGTCGCGGACTGGGCGCAGTCGGCGCCAACAGCCTGCAGAAACACCGCTTCGGCATCTTCACCCAGTCATTCCCGCAGTTTCTGGCGCTGAGCCTTTACCAGATAGAGTCCAATACCCGCTCAGCGGCGGTGCTGGGCTTTGTCGGCGCCGGGGGCGTCGGTCTGGTTTACGCT
This sequence comes from Pantoea agglomerans NBRC 102470, assembly GCF_001598475.1. Lineage (GTDB taxonomy): Bacteria > Pseudomonadota > Gammaproteobacteria > Enterobacterales > Enterobacteriaceae > Pantoea > Pantoea agglomerans. Next base: position 346,186 of record NZ_BCZA01000002.1, on the reverse strand, counting down.
GAGAATATGCGCCTGTGGAACTGGGATGTGGTGATGTTCCTGACGCTGATTCTGGTGGTGGTAGTGATGGTGATGGATGTGATCTCCAGCCGCCTGCGCAAGCGCTACATCAGCGGGAAGCCGGTGCCGTTGTGGCAGCCTGCTGCGCGCGATTAAGCCTTTCGCTGCGCTGCCAGGCGCGCTGTAACGCCTGCACCAGCTGTGCCTGCTGCCAGGGTTTCGCCAGCCGTTCGCACAGCGGCAGCGTCACCGGCTGGTGGCGCAGGTCCTGACCGCTGATAAGCAGCGTCGCCAGCTGCGGCCAGTTCTGCTGCGCCTGGCGGATCACCTCCGCGCCGTTAATCTCGCCGGGTAGCATCAGGTCGCTGATCAGCAGGTCGATATCAGGTGTCTGGCGCAGCAGCGCCAGCGCCTCTTCACCGTCACCACACTCCAGCGTCAGATAACCCAGTTGATGCAGATGCTCACAGAGTGTCTGGCGCACCGCCGGTTCATCATCCAGCACCAGCACCAGCCGGTTACTGGCCGCCTCAATGTCCGTCTCAATGTGCACAGTCGATGGCGGGGCGATCACTGCGGCGGCAGCAGCTTCCGGCGCGCGTGGCAACAGCAGTCGCACCGTGGTGCCCTGGCCTGGCGCGGTTTCCAGTTCGATCTGGCCGCCAGACTGCCTTACGAAGCCATAAACCATCGACAGGCCCAGCCCGCTGCCGCTGCCGGTAGCTTTGGTGGTGAAAAAAGGCTCAAACACCTGCTCACGAACCCCTGCCGACATGCCGCAGCCGTGGTCTATCACCTCAATTGTGACCCTGTCACGCTTCTCATCGCCCTCCAGACGACGCTGATTCCAGATGCGCAGCCGGATTTCGCCGCTTTGCTGATGCATCGCATCTCGGGCATTCACCACCAGATTCATCAGCGCATTTTCCAGCTGGCTGGCATCAATCCAGGCGGGCCAGCCGGGACGCTGTGCATCAATAATCAGCTGCTGACCGGGCAGCAGCGAGTGCTGTAGCAGCCCCTGCAGATTATCCACCAGCGTCACCACCGACACCGCACGCGGATAGAGAGCCTGCTTGCGTGAGAACGCCAGCAGCCGCTGGGTCAGCTGGGCAGCGCGGTCGGCCGCCTGTCGCGCCCGATCAATCCGGCTGGCCAGCGGGCCGGGCGTCAGCTGGCCTTCGGTCAGCGCCAGACTGCCGATAATCACCGCCAGCAGATTGTTGAAGTCATGCGCCAGTCCGCCGGTCAGCTGGCCGACCGCCTTCATCTTCTGGCTATGCTGCAGTGCCTCCTCCAGCGTTTTACGCGAGGTCCGGTCCAGCACGGTATTGACCATGCCGCGCCGCGGAATCGGGCTGAAGCGCAGCTCCAGCGTACGACCATCGGCCAGCCGGATCTCCTGCGGTTCACCAGGATCGTGCAGATCCACCGCCAGCGGCGCCAGCAGTTGCTGCCAGGGAACGCCGCGATGCAGTTCATGCGGCGCGATGCCGAGCAGCTCCGCATACTGGGCGTTCCACACCACCAGCTGACCGTTGTTATCAAACAGCGCAAAGCCGTCGCGCATCGCCAGAAAGGTGGATTCCAGCTGATTACTCTTCTCTTTCAGCAGCCGTGAGGTGTGAGCCAGTGAGGCGGTGTTACGGGCAAAGACGTTAAACGCCCGCGCCAGCTCGCCCAGCTCGTCGCGACGTTGCAGCCCTGGCACGCTGACGTTCTGCTCGCCCTGCGCCAGCCGCGTCATGGCCCCGGCAATCGCCGTCAGGCTCGACCCGAGATTGCGGTAGATGTAGATACCGGCATAGCCGGTAATTGCCAGCGCCAGCAGCGCAAACAGCGCGATAAAGCCGATGATGGAATCCAGCTCACGGTGGGTCGCCAGGGTGCGCGCCTCACTCTGTAACGCCACCTGCTGCACCGAGGCGCTGATATCTTCATTCAGCATCGCCACCAGCGCTTTAATCCGGTAGGTGGCATAGGCGATCGCCAGGTCGCTCTGCTCCAGCGCCTCTGCCAGCGGCAGCAGGCGCTGCTGGGTGGCCAGCAGTCGCTGCACGTTTTCGCCGGTCACGCCCGTCAGCGGCACGTTGCGCCACTGCGCCATCACCTGCTGGAGCTGTTCGATGACGGCGATGGGCGAGGGTGTGCGGATCGCGATGGTGATCAGCCGTTCGGTTTGCTCCCGCAGCGCGGCATCCGGCAGCGTCCGCTGTTCCCGCTGTACCAGCTGGTCGATATGGCTGAGCAGAATCTGTGTCTGCCACAGGTCGCTCAGCATGTTGTTGCGCTGCAGATGACGCTGGTGGCCGGTCAGCAGCAGGCTGTTAATCGTCTGTTCCAGCATCAGGCTGCGGGCACGGATCCGGGCGATGCGCTCCGGCTGACGCGCCGCCAGCGGCGCACTGGCCAGCAGGCTTAGCGACTGCTGCAACGCCTGCTGATTCTGCTGCAGCCGCTGTGATTCGCTCTGATACTCCAGCGCGCCCACCACCTGTGACAGCCGCACCGCCGCTGTTGCCACGTTGGCGGTATCCCGCGCCAGCGCCAGGCTGCCGTTCATGTCGGCCAGGGTCTGCGCCTGCGCCTGCTCCTGAATCGCCCCGGCATGACGAAAGCCGAAGATCGCCACCACGCTGACCATCAGCGTGACCGACACCACCAGCAGATTGAACAGCAACAGGCGTCCACGTGCCCCGGCCTGCCACGGATAAGTGCGCTGCATCCCACGACCTCTTATTCACTGCAACGATGGGCCGAGTATAGGAGCGTGCAGGCGGGCGTTTATGACAAATATGAACGGCCGCTGACATTTTCCGTTTATCTGGCGTTGCTTTACTGACGGCTATCCACAGTCCGCAGGAGCGAGGCGATGACAGCCACACCGATACTGGAAATGCGGGGAATTACCCGGCGCTTCGGCAGCTTTTATGCCCTGAAGGGCGTCGATCTCACGGTTTATCCCGGTGAGGTCCACGCGCTGATGGGGGAGAACGGCGCAGGTAAAAGCACACTGATGAAGATTCTGGCCGGTGCCTATACCGCCAGCAGCGGGGAAATTTTAATTGAAGGCAAGCCCTGGGCGCTGAAAGGGCCGAAAGAGGCACTGGCCGCCGGGATCACCCTGATTTATCAGGAGATCAACCTGGCACCCAACCTGACGGTGGCAGAGAACATTTTTCTCGGCAGCGAAATCGCGCCCGGCGGGCTGGTGAAGCGGCGGCAGATGGCCGAAGAGGCGCAGCGGGTCATTGACCGGCTCGGCGCGCAGTTCAGCGCCTGGGATCTGGTCAGCCGTCTGAGCATCGCCGAGCAGCAGCAGGTGGAGATCGCCCGCGCGCTGCAGCGCAACAGCCGCATTCTGGTGATGGATGAGCCGACCGCCGCGCTCTCCAACCGCGAAACCGAACAGCTGTTCGCGCTGATCAAACGGCTGCGCAGCGAAGGCATGGCGATCATCTATATCAGCCACCGCATGGCGGAGGTGTATGAGCTGTCCGATCGCGTCAGTGTGCTGCGCGACGGGGAGTATGTGGGCAGCCTGACCCGTGACCAGCTCAACGCCAGCGAACTGGTGCGGATGATGGTCGGACGGCCGCTCAGCGACCTGTTTAACAAAGACCGTGCTATCCCGCTGGGTGATATCCGGCTGGCGGTCAATCACCTTACCGACGGCGGCAAAGTGCATCCCAGCAGTCTTGAAGTGCGGGCCGGAGAGATTGTCGGGCTGGCCGGGCTGGTGGGCGCAGGCCGCAGCGAACTGGCACAACTGATTTTTGGTGTGCACAAGCCGAAAGAGGGCGAGATCTGGATCGATGGCGAGAAGGTCACCATCCATTCACCGCGCGATGCAATTGCACGCGGCATCGGTTTCCTCACCGAAAACCGCAAAGAGCAGGGACTGTTTCTGGAGATGGCGGCGCAGGAGAACATCGTGATGGCGACGCTGGAACGTGACGCCAGTTACGGGATGCTGAACCGCCGCAAAGGGCAGACCATCGCCAATGAGGCGATCGCTTCACTCAATATTCGCGTTCCTCACGCTCAGGTCCGGGCGGGCGGTCTGTCGGGCGGTAACCAGCAGAAGCTGCTGATTTCGCGCTGGGTGGCGATTGGTCCGCGCATTCTGATCCTCGATGAACCGACGCGCGGCGTCGATGTCGGGGCGAAAAGCGAGATCTACCGCATGATGCAGGAGATGGCGCGGCAGGGCGTGGCGATTCTGATGATCTCCAGCGAACTGCCGGAAGTGGTCGGGATGAGCGACCGCGTTTACGTGATGCACGAAGGCACCATCGTCGGTGAGCTGGAGGGCAGCCACATCAGTCAGGAAAATATTATGACGCTGGCAACCGGTGCGCACAGCGCGTCAGCAGGCGAAATCTAAGGAGACCACCATGACACAACTGGCCCGCACCAAAGCACCGACGCTGAAACGCGCCCTGATGGGCGATCTGCTGCAAACGGTGGGTATCCTGCCGATTCTGATCCTGATCGTGGCGGTATTTGGTTTCGTCACGCCGAACTTCTTCACCGAAGCAAACCTGCTCAATATCACCCGTCAGGCGTCGATTAACATCGTGCTGGCGGCGGGCATGACCTTTGTGATCCTCACCGGCGGCATCGACCTGTCGGTGGGGTCAATGCTGGGGACCACCGCGGTGGTGGCGCTGGTAGCATCACTGGATCCAATGCTGGCTTCCATGACCATTCCGATGGCGCTGGGCGCAGGCCTGGTGATGGGGCTGTTCAACGGCATCCTGGTCGCCTGGGCCGGATTGCCGCCCTTTATCGTCACGCTTGGCACCTACACCGCGCTGCGCGGAGCCGCTTACCTGCTGGCGGATGGCACCACAGTGATCAACTCCGATATTAACTTTGAGTGGATCGGCAACGGCTATCTCGGGCCGGTGCCGTGGCTGATTGTGATTGCCTTTGCGGTGATCGCCATTTGCTGGTTCATCCTGCGCCGCACCACGCTGGGCGTTCATATCTACGCGGTCGGCGGCAATATCCAGGCGGCGCGTCTCACCGGTATCAAGGTCGGAATGGTGCTGCTGTTTGTCTACGGCATGAGCGGCCTGCTGTCGGGGCTGGGCGGTCTGATGAGTGCCTCGCGGCTTTACAGCGCCAACGGCAACCTTGGGGTTGGCTATGAGCTGGATGCGATTGCGGCGGTGATCCTCGGCGGCACCAGCTTTGTCGGCGGCATCGGCACCATCACCGGCACCCTGATTGGCGCACTGATTATCGCCACGCTGAATAACGGCATGACGCTGATGGGGGTCTCCTACTTCTGGCAGCTGGTAATCAAGGGTGCGGTCATCATCATCGCGGTCCTGATCGACAAATACCGTACCCGTCATCATGTGAGTTGAGTCTTATAAGGGCGGATGTGCTATTTCACCTCCGCAACCTAAAAAACGCCATTAAGTGGTTGGCACCTTGAAAACAGCAGGAGAAGGTCTATGCGTTTTAATCCGATTGTAACCGGGCTGCTGGCGGCGACGCTGTTCAGTACCGGCCTGGCTCAGGCAAAAGAACTCAAATCTATCGGCGTAACGGTCGGCGATCTGGCAAACCCCTTCTTCGTGCAGATCACCAAAGGCGCTGAGATGAAGGCACGTCAGCTGGCGGGCGATAAGGTGAATGTGACGCTGGTCTCCAGCGGCTACGATCTCGGTCAGCAGGTGGGCCAGATTGATAACTTTATTGCGGCCAAAGTCGACATGATTATTCTCAACGCCGCCGACTCCAAAGGGATCGCTCCGGCGGTGAAGCGGGCGCGTGATGCCGGTATCGTCGTGGTGGCGGTCGACGTGGCGGCCGATGGCGCGAATGCGACCATCACCTCCGATAACACCGAGGCGGGCGCAATGGCCTGTAAATATATTGCTGACCGCCTGAAGAACAAAGGTAACGTGGTGATCATCAACGGACCACCGGTCTCTGCGGTGCAGAACCGCGTTGAAGGCTGCATGACCGAACTGAAAACCCATCCTGACATCAAGCTGCTCTCTTACAACCAGAACGCCAAAGGCAGTCGTGAAGGCGGACTGGAAGTCATGACCGGTCTGCTCTCTGCCAATCCAAAAATTGATGCGGTGTTTGCCATCAACGACCCCACAGCGATTGGTGCAGACTTAGCGGCGAAACAGGCGCAGCGCAGTGAGTTCTTTATCGTTGGCGTCGATGGCTCGCCGGACGGTGAAGAGGCGCTGAAGCGCAAGAATTCACTGTTCGTCGCGACGCCTGCGCAGGACCCACAGGTCATGGCCGCCAAAGCGGTCGAGATCGGTTATGACATTCTGCAGGGCAAACCGGCACCGGACAAACCGGTGCTGATCCCGGTGAAACTGATCGATCGTAATAATATCGGCAGCTACCAGGGCTGGACGGTGAAATAAGCTTTAGTGCGGCACCTCTAGGGTGCCGCTCTCAGGAGGCCACCATGCAACGTTCAGAGGTTAATTATTACCTGCAACATACGCGCGAGTTTTTCCGACAGCAGGATGTGCATCTGCCGCCGTGGGCCGATTTCGATGTGAGCCAGTGGCGGGCTCAGGATCGTGAGGTAGCGCAGGAGATTCTGGCGTTGCGGCTGGGCTGGGATCTCACCAGTTTTGGCGCAGCTGATTTTCTGCAGACCGGGCTGACGCTGTTTACTCTGCGCAACGGTTCACCAGGCGGGCAGCCGTGGCATAAACCCTACGCCGAGAAAATAATGCACGTGCGGGAAGGGCAGCAGACGCCCATGCACTACCATCCGCACAAGATGGAAGACATCATTAATCGCGGCGGCGGGAATCTGATTGTCGAACTGCATAACCGCGACGGTGACGGGCTGGCTGACTCGCTGGTGGCGGTGTCGCTGGATGGCTTGCGCCAGACCCATGCCGCCGGTTCACAGCTGCGGCTCTCACCGGGTGAAAGCGTGACGCTGGAGGCGGGCATCTGGCACAGCTTCTGGGGGGAAAGTGGCTTCGGCGACGTGCTGGTGGGCGAGGTGTCGATGCCCAACGATGATGAAAACGACAATGTGTTTCTGACGCCGCTGGCTCGTTTCAACCCACTGGAGGAAGATGAAGCGCCGCGCTGGCTGCTGTGCAACGATTACGCGCACTGGCTATCCTGAGCGCGGCAGGCGTAATCAGGCAATCTGACTGGCACGCGTTGTTGAATCGGGTTTCACCACATCGGCCGAAAAGACATAACCCAGTCCGCGAATGGTGCGGATCAGGTTGGGCTGGTGCGGATTGATTTCGATTTTACGGCGCAACCGCATGATCAGCACGTCGATGGTGCGATCAAACACGTCGAGACTTTCGCTATGGGTCAGCTCCAGCAACTGATCGCGGGTAAGCACTTTTCGGGCGTGGCGAACCAGCGCGCGTAACAGGCTATATTCCCCCTGGGTCAGCGGCACCAGCTCGCGCTGCGGATTAAAAAGCTGGCAGCGGCCATCATCCAGTTGCCAGCCGCCAAAACGCCAGCCCTCCTGTTCAGGGTCTGCCTGGGCAATGCGTCCGCTGCGGCGCAGGGCCGCCCGGGTTCGCGCCACCACCACGCGTGGATTAAAGGGTTTGGCGATGTAGTCATCTGCGCCCATCTCAAGGCCCACCACCATCTCCGCTTCAGAACCCATACCGGTCAGCATAATCACCAGCACTTCGGGTCGCTGACGCTGAAGCTGCTGCAACACCAGTAGCCCGTTTGTATCGGGCAGCATCATATCCAGCATCACCAGCGAGATTTCCGGGTGTTCGCCGAGCATCGATAGCGCCTCGCGTCCCTGATGACAGCGGTAGACCGTTAACAGATGTTCACTTAACGCATCCTGCAAGACGTCGCAGACTGCAGGATCATCATCCACCACCAAAATTGCTGGCTTCATTGCGCGGCCTCAATGTTACGAAAGAGTTAATTCAGGAGTCTACACAGGCCAGAAAAGGTTGCTGAGGCAGCGTGCTGAAACGTGACCAGCTTCGCCTGTGAGAGTGCGGAAGCGTGCGCTGGCGCAGAGTTTTTCGGGGCTGCCTGTTTGCCGCAGGAAAACGATTGCGCGGCATCGGTGCATTGCACCATAATCGCGCCTCGTTTTGGTTCGGAATTCTCTTAGGCGTACCCGGCTCTGCCAGGTAATCGATTGCGTCGGTAGATGGCATGGCAATTGCTTTGGGCAGTGGGTAAGTCAGGGATTTCAGGCGATTCTGGCACGCAAGTATGCAGCGGCCGGCATCAGTGTCCCGGAAACAGAATAATCAGCATGCAAACCCCTTTGGCAAGTGAGACTGATGTCTCCTGTATCGAGAGATGATGATGTTAGAAAAACTATTCAAACTCAAAGCGCATAACACGACGGTTCGTACTGAGATTATCGCCGGGATCACCACCTTCCTGGCGATGGCTTATATTCTGTTTGTGAACCCAAGCATTCTGGGCGCGACCGGCATGGACAAGGGCGCGGTATTTGTTGCCACCTGTCTGGCGGCGGCGATTGGCTGCGTGCTGATGGGGCTGATCGCCAACTATCCGATTGCGCTGGCGCCGGGTATGGGACTGAACGCCTTTTTCACCTACACCGTTGTGCTGCACATGGGCTATACGTGGCAGATTGCGCTGGGCGCGGTGTTTCTCTCGGCGGTGATTTTCTTCGCGATGTCGCTATTTAAGATTCGTGAATGGATTATTGCCAGTATTCCGCTGCCGCTGCGCGCCGGGATTGGTGCCGGTATCGGGCTTTTTCTGGCACTGATTGCGCTGGAAGGGGCGGGCATTGTGGTCGATAACCCGGCAACGCTGGTGGGCATTGGCGATCTGACTAAACCGGGTCCGCTGCTGGCGATGCTCGGCTTTGTGGTTATCGTGGTACTGGAAGCGCGTCGGGTGACGGGCGCAGTGCTGATCGGTATTCTGCTGGTGACCTTTATCTCCATGGGCATTGGTCTGTCGCCCTTTGCCGGGGTCTTCTCTGCACCGCCGTCGATTGCACCGACCTTTATGCAGCTGGATATTGCCGGCGCGTTTAACGTCGGCCTGATCAGCGTGATTTTTGCCTTCCTGTTTGTTGACGTGTTTGATAACACGGGCACGCTGCTGGGTGTGACCAAACGCGCCGGTCTGGCGGATGAGCAGGGTAACGTGCCGAAGATGGGCCGTGCGCTGATTGCTGACAGTGCGGCTGCGCTGTTTGGTTCGCTGCTCGGCACCTCGACCACTACCAGTTATGTGGAATCGGCGGCGGGCGTGAGTGCCGGTGGCCGTACCGGCCTGACCGCGATTGTGGTCGCCGTGCTGTTCCTGCTGGCCCTGTTTTTCTCGCCGCTGGCCTCCAGTGTTCCGGTTTATGCCACCGCGCCTGCGTTGCTGTTTGTGGCGGTGCTGATGGCATCGGGTCTGGCAGAGATTGACTGGAAAGATATCACCACCGCCGCGCCGGTCACCGTGACCGCGCTGACCATGCCGCTGACCTATTCGATCGCCAACGGCATCGCGTTTGGTTTTATTACCTGGACGCTGGTGAAGCTGCTGAGCGGACGCGCGAAAGAGGTGAATGCGGCGCTGGTGATCCTGTCGATTCTGTTTGTGATTAAGCTGGGATGGTTGAGTGCTTAGTTGTTGCCTGGCGGCAGGGGGGCGCTTAGCAGCGGGCGGATTTCGCTGTGCAGCGGGCAGGCACACTGAGTAAGTTTCGCCTGGCAGCGGGCTGGCTGTGAGCAGGTTACGCCGCCCAGGCGTTCGGGAGTTTCAGGTCATTTAGCTGCGCGTTAGCACTGAGCGGGTTACGCCCGCCAGTCGATGGGGAGTTCCAGGTTGCCCGTGCAGGCGGACGCGTTAAGGGTCGGACGCCCGCCCCTTAACAATCCCAGCGTCCGGCGTCCGGCTGTCTGCGCGCCCCGCTATGCGGGGTACCTTCGTCACGCCTTGCGGCCGACGGACCGTCCGGACTCGCCATCCCTGGCTCGTGCCGTCCTTTCGCCGACGTCCTGTCGGCTCCCGGCTTCAGGTTGTTCCTCAGCGCTGCGGACGCCTCTGGCAAACCCCTGCCGGTGGGTTTGTTACCCGGATGGGCAGGGCTCAATTTACTGAAAGCGGGGAAGGAGCAGACTGGTTTCGCTTTGCTGCGGGCTGACACTGAGCGCTTTAGTTGTGAATTAACCCGTGATAATTGCGGTTCTCGCCTGTTTAATAAAAATGCAGCCAGGAGAGCAGAGATACAGAGATATTAAGGCATGGGTGGATTTAGTTGCCGCCATCTCCCCCGTTACCTCCCGTGTTGCCACCATTTCCTCCTGCGCCGCCCGCATCACCTTTACTTGATGTATCAGGATTATCGGCACTCCCACTATTGCCGCCATTATCTCCGTTAGTGCCCTCTCCGGTACGCCTCCTTTGCCTTCCGCGCCTCTGTTTTCACCATTACTTTGTTGTCCGTCTTTTGTGCAGACGGGCAGGCTCATCAACGCACTCAGCGGGTGTTCTGCCTGAAGGCTGGCTCGATACTGCCGGGCTGGAAGAGCATCCTTATGCTTGTCTGTTCTGCCATATTCACCGCAAGAATAAAATTCTCATCGCATGCGTCACATTTCAGCTAAAACGATACGGCTAAAGCAGGGACCAGCACATACTCAGATTGGTCACGGGGTGTTCAAGCCGGTCATAAGCCACAATTGATAAAAAAATGGCTCCCATGGGAGCCAAGTACTGCATGTTTATAGGTCATCAAATATCCCTGGTGAAGGGTATAAAAGTTATCGGCCATCTTTCAGCATAATTAAGCGCAGCCACAATAGATTAAACCTGACAGACATCAAATTTTTCAGATGCCAGTACATTTAAAACCCCATCCTGTAAGCGCCACTCTGCACATCTGAACCAGTGCAACTCCTGCACCCGTGAGGAGCCTGCGATCTCAATTTATTCACCACGTCAGCTTAACTGCAATTTTTTACAGCGGTCGGTAGGTTATTATTATGATGGTTTTCCATCATCTTTTTATAAAAATAAGTGGTTAATTTGCAGGTTAATTTTATTTTTTAAATTATTTTTAAGGGTGGTGTTTATTTAAGCGAATAAAATCATGGGTATCCTGGTCGCGGGTTTTGCTTCAATGCTAAAAATTATTTTAACACGCTGTGCCAGCTGTCTGGCATCCGGAGTGACGTTAATTACATAACTGTTATTACCAGGAAAATTGCCGATAAATTATAAGCCAGGCGCTAACGCCCGAACATCATGCTGAGAGACAAAGAGTTCATTAAGGTTCAGAAAATTTCCGGATTTTCTCTTTGGATGCTGTTACTGACCTGGATAGCTGTTGCGCGAGTCCTGCAGGAGGCCCTGGTAAAACTGCGTAATCTCGCAGGAGAAGTGACCCGTGTCACCAGTCAGATTAGCGATAACAACGACATTCTGGCGGGTCTGACTGAGCTGCAGGCTGCAACGACGGCAGTAAGGACTGCCAAATATCAGATTCAGTCATTAAGCGCCATTACTGGCCGCTTTAAATTGAGGAGGTATAACGTCGGTGAGTGAGCGATTGGTCAGCCTGTTGCTACTGTTTATGCCCAACCTCAGCTGGGTGATGCAATGCAAAAAGGGTGAGATATATTTTTCAATATGAACCAGGCCAACGCGATAAGAACGTCACCATAGTGACTACTGTACTGATAGTATTTCACTATTATGACGATATCTGCGCCTGAGTTTTAACTTAATTAAGTGATGAACGGGTAGCTGAATGCACCAGAAGTATGAGCACGTTAAAGACATAAAGGCACGTATTGACCTGTTACTTTTACAACTCAGCGAGGGCCGTTATACCTCGCTTGATACCTATATCAATAACTTAGCGCTTCTGAAAGTTGCTTATCGTGAATTAGAGCCGTTAACCAGTGATCCTGATTTTCTCTTCTGGTTGCAGCAAAAAGATCCCACATTTCTGCTCGAGATTGCCCTGACTGGAAGGGTGTTAATGGCACTGCAAAATTTCTTCAGGTTAGCGTCCGGTGACAATGAATGAGATCAAGAGAGGGAACAGCCTAATCATTTCTTTTCATCCCTGGCACCCTCGTTTTGCAATACCGATTCCAGAAATTTTCTCTGTTGCTCTGTCAAATCAAGCCGTTTTATTTTCTGAACAAGCTGTTCTGGAGGAACGTCACCATAACTGCGGCTTTTTTTATGATGCTGGTCTGCCGCTAAAGCATGGTTAAAGAAAGAGAATATCAGAATCCAGAACAGCGCACAGAACAGGCACAGCAATGTCCAGACAGTTCTTCGTTTTATTTTCAATGCATGTGCTCCGGTTTTCTATTATTCAGACAGTCTGGTTTTACTAACTCAAATTAGCATGGCATTTTGAATCAAAATTGTTTAGATGAAGCAGTATGCACGGCTGATTTATCGGTGCAATACACCCATAGTGATGTTTTCGATATCTTTTAGTGAAAAATATAAAGGCAAATATATGAAGCTGCATCACCTGCGTTATTTCATTGCTGTCGCGGAAGAAGGGCACTTTGGCCGCGCAGCTGAACGGTTAGGGATTGGTCAGCCGCCTCTGAGTTTGCAGATACAGCGTCTGGAAAAGCAGATGAAAATAAAATTGTTTAATCGTCGTTCCAGAGGGGTTGAACTTACTGAAGGCGGAAGTGTGTTACTTAAGCATGCGCGACATATTCTGGCCAATGTTGATGATGCATTGAGTGATGTGCAACGCTTCAGGCGGGGTGAATGCAACGAAATAAATTTAGGATTTGCAGGCGGAACCTATTTCAACCGGGAAATCGCCGCTCGCCTTTGTCAGTTTAAGTGTAATCATACTGAGTTACTGCTGAAGTCCGTACTTGAAGGCCACACGCCTGATCTTATCCGGAAGCTTCTTGAAGGAACTATAGATGCGGCATTTATTCGACCACTAACGGATACGCTGGATGGCCTTGAGCTTACGCCAGTCTTACAGGAGACGCTGGCTGTTGTTTTGCCGGTAAATCATCGGCTTGCTCTTTCAGGAGGCGCTATTTCGCTGGATATGCTCGCCCCGGAGCCGTTTGTTCTCTGCGAGAGAAACAACATCGGGAGAATGTTCGATACTCTTATGGCTGCCTGTCATCAGGCTGGATTCACACCTGTACATGGGCAGGAGGCGCTACAGATTGAGGCGATCATACCGATGGTAAGTGCCGGTTTTGGCATTTCAGTTGTTCCTGATTCTATGCGAAATAATCTGCATAGCGGGGTCGTGTTCTTATCGATTGAGGGGCAGACACTCAATACTGCCGTCATACTCGCAACCCGGTATCGTGATGCATCTCCGGCAATCGGTAAATTGGTGAATTCGCTTAAGAATGATAATGCGGGCGCTGATGATAAAAGAAAGCCGGTTTGAGATGGCTGAATGGTGGTGAGTTACAGTGCCAGATTATCACCGCTCACCATAAGGGGGAACAAATGATGATTTTTCCTCAGGAATTACTTTTCTGTTTCTGACGTTATTTGTAAGCATGATTTATATATATTTCCGAGGGCTACTTTTTTACAGGTGAAAAATGAAGATGAAATTACCATTAATTATATTCTGAATTTTATGGACGGACAGAGTCTGTGTGTTTTAAAGCCTTACAGATACCGACTGCAAAAGTTAAATGACACTTTTATGACAATCGTGGCAGGTTTCTGAACGTGCAGAGTAACGTAATAATAAATTAATATGAAACATAAGTCGTCTGATGATTTTAAGCCTTAATAACAGGGTTATGATTAATTTCAAAGGCTTCAATGCCTGTAAAATTGATGGTTTATTGTGATATTTTGAAAGTGCTGATTAATTTTTCTGTAGATTTTATACGTGATAAATATTCATTGAAGTTAAAAAAATAGATGCCGATAGATCTGTATCGCCGCCCCCTTTTAAGGAAGTATAATGAAAATCTCTACACGCCTCGGTTCCGGATTTGGCACGTTAATCATCTTTTTCTCCATATGTATCGTTGTCGCTATTCACTCTTTATATCAGGCTAAAAGCACGCTTGAGTCAGTTGTTCAGGGTGATATGAAAAAAACAAAATTAATCAATGAACTTACCCTGGCGCAGCGCGATATGGCGATAACCGTCAGGAATTTATCACTCTTTTCAGATCAGGCTCTTATCCAGGAGCAGTCAGCTCGCCTGGTTAAGCTGAAGGCTAAGTTTGCAGCCAGCAGGGATCAACTGAATACGATGATCAGCCAGTCTGGCGATACGGAAGAATATAAAGCCTTTGCGAAGATCAGTGACAGCGAGAAAAACGCCCTGGACGCCTTCAGTAACACCGTTCCGCTGGCGCTGGCTAAAAACAGTGATATCACCGTTAAGTATCTGTTGGAAAAAGTCAGACCCGCTCAGGTTCCACTGCTTGAAGGCCTTACCCGGATGACTGAAATCCTGGCGAAGCAGTCGGATGACTCAGTTAATCAAAACGCGAGAAATACCGAAAGAGCCTACATCATTTTGGTGACGCTTTTAGTTGCGGCTATTTTGTTCGGCACGGGCACCAGCATCTATCTTATTCGTAAACTCATGAGCGAGCTTGGCGATGAACCGAGCACAGCGCGAAAGCTTGCTTATGCGATCACGAATGGGGATCTGACCACTCCTGTTAACTTGAAGAAAAATGACACTCTCAGTCTCATGGCCTCTTTAAACAGCATGCAGGTTCGGTTACGGGATATCGTTTCAGAGATTAAATCAGGATCTTCTTCAGTCGCCCTTTCTGCGAATGAGATTTCTGAAGGAAACAATGAGCTTGCATCCCGTACTGAACAGCAGGCCGCCGCATTGCAGGAAACGGCTGCGAGTATGGAACAGCTCACCGCTACGGTACAAAATAACAGCAGAACTGCCAGGGACACAGCTAACTCAGCGAGAGATACCGCCTCGATTGCAAAACGAGGCGAAACGGACGTCAAACGGATGTCAGATACGATGAGTGATATTTCAAAAAGCGCGTCTAAAGTCAGAGATATCACCGCCGTCATCGAAAGCATCGCATTCCAGACTAATATTCTTGCCCTGAACGCAGCCGTTGAAGCGGCACGAGCGGGAGAGACGGGAAGGGGCTTCGCTGTCGTCGCGTCTGAAGTCAGAACGCTTGCACAACGTAGTGCGACTGCCGCAAAAGATATTAAAGCGTTAATAGAGCAGGCTGTCGGACAGGTTGAATGCGGCGTCACTGTTGCCAGTGATACGGGTTTGAGTATTCTCAAAGTCGTGCATTTAGTGGATGAACTGGCTGAATCCATGGATGCTATTGCGCTGTCGTCGGCTGAACAGATGCAGGGGATTTCTCAGGTGAGTATTGCAGTCAGTCAGATGGATGGGGTGACGCAAAATAACTCTGCTCTGGTAGAAGAATCATCAAGTGCTTCTCAGTCACTCTCTGAGCAAGCGCAGTCTCTCAGGCTGATTGTAGAGACCTTTAAAGTATAAATTGTCCCGGCACTGACATGCGCGTTGGTTAAATTCCAAAGCAAGAGGCCGGTACTGCCTGTCAGCAGTACCAGCCTTATTCCCCGCATCAGGCGGTTAAACGCTTACCTGAAAGGCGGCTCATTAAAGGTACGCAACTTACGCGAATGCAGCTTATCGCCCTCGGCGCGCAGCAACTCAACCGCGTGAATACCAATCTGCAGATGCTCCGAAATCGCCCCTTCATAGAAACGGTTCGCCTGACCGGGCAGCTTAATCTCACCGTGCAACGGCTTGTCTGAAACGCACAGCAGCGTGCCGTATGGCACCCGGAAACGATAACCCTGTGCGGCAATAGTGGCGCTTTCCATATCGACCGCCACCGCACGGCTCAGGTTAAAGCGCAGTGCCGAAGCGGAGTAGCGCAGTTCCCAGTTGCGATCGTCCGTGGTCACCACGGTGCCGGTACGCAACCGCTGCTTCACCTCTTCGCCTGGCATGCCGCTCACCGATTTGGTGGCGTCATACAGCGCGCGCTGCACTTCGGCAATGCTGGGTACCGGGATATCAGGCGGCAGCACGCTGTCCAGAACGTGATCGTCGCGCAGATAGGCATGGGCCAGCACATAATCACCGATCCGCTGGCTCTCGCGCAGACCGCCACAGTGACCAATCATCAGCCACGCATGTGGACGCATCACCGCCAGATGATCGCAGATGGTTTTGGCATTCGACGGGCCAA
The DNA here is from genome assembly GCF_001598475.1 of Pantoea agglomerans NBRC 102470. Taxonomy (GTDB): domain Bacteria; phylum Pseudomonadota; class Gammaproteobacteria; order Enterobacterales; family Enterobacteriaceae; genus Pantoea; species Pantoea agglomerans. The sequence goes on along the minus strand of NZ_BCZA01000002.1, from coordinate 329,996 downwards.
CACCAATATTAATCAGCGTAATACCGCGACGATTTGGGGAGGTGAGATGCCAGGCAGGCATCTGGTGCTTCTTCCACGCCAGATCCGAGAGCATCGACTCACTGTCAGCGGTGTCGGCGGTCAGCACCACATCGCCCGCGCAGGCCAGGCTGTCGTAAGGGGTACTGGGATCGCGCACCTGCTCGATCGCCCAGCGCACAAACTCATCAACATAACGGGTGTAGTTGGTGAACAGCACAAACGGCTGGAAGTGCTCTACGCTGGTGCCGGTGTAGTGGCGCAGGCGGGCCAGCGAGAAGTCGGTTCGCAGCGCGTCGAAGTGCGACAGAGGGGATTTTGCATCGGCATGGAACAGGCCGTCGGCGGTCTCATCACCAATCTGTGACAGCTCGGTGGTTGGGAAGTGGCGCGCAATACCGGCGCTCATGGTGCGATCCAGTGACAGGTCGGAACCGTCGATCACGTAAGGGTAGGGGATCTCCTGGCTGGAGGGCCCCACGTCGATCTCCAGCTGATACTCCTTCTCCAGCATCTGAAGCTGTTCCGAAATATAGTGGCGCAGCAATGCCGGGCGGGTGATGGTGGTGCTGTAACTGCCGGTGTGGGTGAAACGTCCCCAGGCACGCGTGCGGTTCTGTTGCGGACCGTCGCCGCGCCAGGTGATGCGCAGCTCCGGGTAAACAAATAGTCCCTGCGCCCGTGCGGTGGCATCGGGCAGCGTGCCGTTTTCGGTAAAGGCTTTAATCGCCTCGCGCAGCGCATCAACGGCGCCATCGTACAGGCGTTCGAGTTCATCCAGCGCCTGCTGGCTGGTCAGGTTTTTCCGTAGTGTCGGCATGGTTTCTCCTTCCATTTTTTTCCGCAATTTGCCCCAAGCTTAGCGGGTTTGTTGCGGAGATTGTTGAAGAATCTGTGATCGCCGTTTTTTTGCGCCAGCGAAGCGGGAATTCTGAGCAGTGCTGTTTTAAGTGAAGATCTGCTGCACTGAAAAACAGTAAGAAAATCTTTACTATCAGAAGGGGCGGTTCGCCACGTTTGAATGCGTTACCGATGAGGAGATGGCGGAAAAACCGCCAGCAGCAAAGCATGGCCAACCGATCATAACGTCAGGGAAATAATCAGGTTTGCTACAGCGGGCGGGGCAGTGAGGCAGATTGTGCCGTGGCGGCATTAAAAAGTTTGTAACCATGATTAATTTGCACCGGAAAGACTTTGCATATTTCCCTGCCCACTATCATCATTAGAACTCCTGTCCAGTCTCTTCTGATTTGGTAATCCTTTGCAAAATCCCGGCGTAGCAGTGATGCAGGCGATCAAGCGCACGGCGTGGTACCCGAAACGCCGTTCGTATCGCACGCTCTACTGGCGTGAGATATCGCCATTAGCAGTGCCTATCTTTTTCGAGAACGCCTGTGTGCTATTGATGGGCGTACTGAGCACCTTCCTGGTCAGCTGGCTGGGTAAAGAGGCAATGGCGGGCGTCGGCCTGGCCGACAGCTTCAACATGGTGATCATCTCGTTCTTTGCTGCCATCGATCTCGGTACCACGGTGGTGGTGGCGTTCAGCCTGGCAAAACGCAACGGCAAGCGCGCCCGCGCCGCCACGCGTCAGTCGCTGGCCATGATGACGATACTCGCCTTTGTGCTGGTGATCGCCATTGAGTTCTGGGGTCATCTGATCGTCGATGCGATTGCCGGTGCCGCCGATCCAAAAGTCAAAGCGCTGGCGCTGAGCTATCTGCAGACTTCCGCCTGGAGCTATCCGGCCGCCGCCATCACCCTGATTGGCAGCGGGGCGCTGCGCGGTGCAGGTAACACCAAGATTCCGATGCTGATTAACGGCGGCATGAACATCCTCAACATCATCATCAGTAGCGTGCTGATTTATGGCTGCTTCTCGTGGGACGGTTTAGGGTTTATCGGTGCCGGGCTCGGATTGACCATCACCCGCTATATCGGGGCGATCGCGGTGATTTACGTGCTGATGATCGGCTTTAACGCATCACTGAAAATCACGCTGTCGAGCTATTTCCGGCGCTGGAACAGCAGCATTCTGATGGAAGTTTTAGGTATAGGCGTGCCTGCCAGTATCGAGTCGGTGCTGTTCAACGGCGGTAAACTGCTGACACAGGTGTTTGTTGCCGGAATGGGCACCAGCGAGATTGCCGGGAATTTTATCGCTTTTTCTATCGCCTCACTGATCAACCTGCCAGGCAATGCGCTGGGTTCGGCTTCGACCATTATCACCGGTACCCGTCTGGGCAGGAATCAGGTGTTCCAGGCGGAACGCCAGGTGCGGCACGTCTTCTGGCTGGCGACGGTCTGCCTGACCGCGATGGCCCTGCTGACGGTGCCGCTGGCCGGATTACTGGCGCGGTTTTATACCAGCGATCCGGAAGTGATTAACGTGACGAAGCAGCTGATCTGGCTTAACGCGCTGTTTATGCCGTTATGGGCCGCTTCCTGGGTACTGCCTGCCGGACTCAAGGGCGCACGCGATGCACGTTACACCATGTATGTGTCGATGTTCAGCATGTGGGGCGCCCGCGTGGTGGTCGGCTACCTGCTCGGGATTGAACTGGGGATGGGCGTGACCGGCGTCTGGCTGGGGATGTTCCTCGACTGGACGGTGCGTGGCATCTTCTTCTGGTGGCGACTTAACAGTGGCAAGTGGCTCAACCGCTATCGAAAAATGATCGCGAAAACCGGTTAGCGCGTTGTTAACGCCTTTCCCCCGCCGTGGGGAAAGGCGTCATACCTCTTTCAGCACCATTAAAAATAACATCTCCGTCACATCTCCAGACTTTCGAACCGAATTTCAGACAGTTGCACAAAGCCAGTCTTCTCAGACAGGGTTAGCGTAATGCCTGCTGCGCAATGATGCAGACACTACTTATCAAGGTGACCCTATGATCCGTCTGAAAACGGCGCTGGCACTCCTGCCGCTGCTGTGTAGCGCCCCGTTATGGGCGACAACCTTTGTCTATGTGTCCAATGCCGAATCCGGCACCGTTTCCCGCTATCAGCTCAGCGAGGCGAATGGCAGCCTGCAATGGCGTGGCGATACGCCTGCCGGTAAAAAGATTATGCCGCTGGCGGCCAGCCCGGATGGTAAACGGCTCTATGGTGCGCTGCGGAGTCCGCCTTACTCGATCATCAGCTGGCGCGTCTCGGGTCCGCACGGTGACTTGCAGAAACTGGCGGTGACGCCGGTTGCAGCCAGCTTTCCGTGGATCACCACCGACAGAAGTGGGCGCTATCTGCTGGCTGCCTCCTATGACAGCGATATCGTCACCAGCAACCGGATTGATGACAAAGGAGTTGTGACACCACAGGTCACTGGCGAGGTGAAAACCGGGCCGCATGCCCACTCGGTGATCACCGACGTCAGCAATCATTCACTTTACGTCGGCAACCTTGGCGCGGATCGCGTGCTGCAATATGCCTTTGCCGATAACGGCGCGATAACGCCGCTGGGAACCGGTTTTGTTCAGGGCGAGAAGAACAGCGGCGCACGACATTCGGTGATTTCGCCCGACAATCGTTTTCTCTATAACCTCGCGGAGATGAGCGGCACCATTACGCAGTTCCGTCGCGCGGCGGATGGGTCACTGACGGAGCTGAAAACGTGGCCGAATGCGGTGGCGAAGAAATATAACCTGCAGCATGGCGAGCAGCGCCCGGCGGGCTACAGCGATCCCACGCCGCGCATCTGGGCAGCAGACATCAAAATCACGCCTGACGGACAATTTATCTACGTGACCGAGCGCACCTCCGGCACCGTCAGCGGCTACCGGGTTGATAAACAGTCGGGTGAACTAACGCTGATCGGCAGCTGGCCGGTTGAAAAACAGCCCCGCAGTATTGCGATTGATGCGCAGGGTAAATGGCTGATCGTCAGCGGGGAGAAGAGCGCGGTGATTGGCAGTTACGCTATCGATCCCGCCAGCGGCGAACTCAAACGGGTTGCTGAAGCCCCGGCTGGTAAAGGCGCGAACTGGGTGACGCTGATAACGCAGTAACCGTTGTGAGCAGCCGGTGTATGGCACTGGCTAAACAGATGGGGGACTGCTTATGCCATTTACGGCATAAGCAGCGCAGAAATTTTTGGTTCTGATCGGGGGCATAAGCGGGTTTACTCAGGGCATCAACTGATGCGGAGAGCCTGAGATGAAACAGAAACTGATAGCCTGGTTTGAACAGCTGCTGAGCGGCCCTGTGGCGAGTGAACGTGTGCATGATATTAACGTAGAACTGCTGCTGCCGCTGAGCCAGCTGTATGGACTGGAATATTATCCGGCAGTGCATCGCTACCATGAAAAATAATGGTTGTTGTATGTTGTCTGGTTAAAGGCCCGCTACGTTGCGGGCCTTTTTGCATCTGTATTGCGCTGGTCATTTCAGCCAGCAGGCTTCACCACGAAAAACAGCAACATCATTATTTTTTATCCCACTTAATATCCCATCGCCGTTATATGAATAATTAATCCGTCGCGCATGTATATTCTTCAGTGTTCGCCTTAACATCCATTCTCTTAACACTCATAAATGACCTCCGCATATAGAAAGTGGCTAAGTAGTTGCTAATTTAGCTTAAAAAAATTTTTATCACCGCTAATTTCCCTTTTTCTGAAACCACATCATTATTTTAAGTCAATAAGTAATTTCCGATTGTTAAGGTGGTAATCTGCACGCCTGTGCTTACGCAAAACTTACAATAAGCGTTGTTAATCCTTCGATGAAAATGCCTGAAACAGGGAAGTGGCTGGTTTTCGGAGCCAGTTTGTTTATCAGCAATGTCATGGCTGCACCGGTCACGCCTGGCGATCTTGACGTTATTCAAAACCAGCAGCAGCAGCGGTTGCAGCAGGATCAGCAGCAGCGTGACGCATTAACACAGGCGCATCAGGTTGAGCTGCAAAAAACCGAGTCGGCGCCAGCCAGCGGCCCCTGTTTTGAAATCAACCAGATTTCACTGCAACAGGCGAGCTTAATCACGCCTGATACACAGAAGAGACTTGTCGCTCCCTATATCAATCAGTGCCTGAGTCTGGACCGTATTAATCAGCTGGTACGCGCCATTTCAGAGTGGTATGTCCAGCGCGGCTATATCACCAGCCGGGCCTTCCTGACAGAACAGAACCTTTCCCACGGGGCGTTAAATATCACCGTACTGGAAGGAAAGCTTGAGGCGATTCATTTGCAGGGTGCCAGTGCACGTCAGCTGAACATGGCGTTCCCGACCCGTGCAGGACGTATTTTAAATTTACGTGACATTGAACAGGGTATGGAGCAGATAAACCGGCTTCGTACTACGCCGGTTCAGATTGAAATCATCCCATCGACTCAGCCGGGCTATTCCATTGTTAACCTGACCAGCACACCCGAGTTTCCTCTGACGCTGGGGCTGAATATGGACAATAGCGGCCAGCGAAGCACCGGCGTCGGTCAGCTTTCCGGCTCGCTGGTGGGTAATGACCTGCTGGGTGTTGCCGATCGCTGGTTTGTCAGCGGTGGCCGCAGCAGCGCTTTCAGCGACTGGCGCGATGCGCAAAATTTCCAGGCGGGCGTCAGCGTGCCTTATGGCTATGGGCTGCTGGATTACAGCTATAGCTGGAGCAACTATCACAGCCGCTTTAACGCCAATAGTTTCGACTGGTATAGCTTCGGCGACAACATCTCTAACCGCCTCAGCGGATCGTGGGTGCTGTTCCGCAACGGGCAAATCAAAACCGGTGTTCAGCTTGGGCTGAACCATTACGTCAGCCATAACTGGCTGAATGAGACCCTGCTTCAAAGCAGTAGCCGCAAACTGACCAGTCTGCAGATCGGTTTTAACCATACGCAAAAAATTGCGGGTGGGGTGGCCACCCTGAACCCGATGCTGAGCCGCGGGATGCCGTGGTTTGATGCGGAAAGCGACAAGGGTAAAAGCGACGATTTTCCTAAAGCTGAATTCCGCAAATGGAGCGTCAGCAGCAGCTATCAGCGGCCTGTCACTCAGAAAATGTGGTGGCTCAGCAGCTTTTACGCTCAGTGGTCGCCGGATCGCCTCTATGGCAGCGAACGCCTGACGATTGGTGGCGATAACTCGGTTCGCGGCTACAAGGAGCAATATCTGTCCGGCGATGTTGGCGGGTATCTGCGTAACGAACTGAATTACTCGCTGTTTACCCTGCCTGCAATCGGCGAGGTCAGCACCACCCTGGCGCTGGACGGCGGGTGGCTCCAGAGCGACAAACAGGATCGCTACGCAGCAGGCACGCTGTGGGGCAGTTCGCTGGGACTTGGCACCCGTAACGCGCATGTCTCCACTCAGCTGTCGCTGGGTATCCCTGTCAGCTACCCCAATTATCTTGCGCCCGATCGCCTCAGCGTTTACGCGCGTGTTGGACTCGTTTTTTAAAAAAAGGCCCCGATTATGGATGATCAATTAAAGCTTTCACTGCCGCGTCGTCTGCTGAGCTATCTCATCTGCTCGCTGATCGCGTTTCAGCCACTGCTGCCCGCCTTTTCTGCGGCGATAGCGCCCGTCACACCAGGGACCAAAGTCGATGCTGCCGGGAATGGTGTTCCGGTCATTAATATCGCGACGCCGAATGCGGCGGGCCTGTCGCATAACCAGTATCAGAATTACAACGTGGGTCAGGAAGGGCTGATCCTGAACAACGCAACCGGCCGGTTGACGCAGACCCAGCTGGGTGGACTTGTCCAGAACAACCCGAATCTCAAAGCCGGGCAGGAAGCCCGGGCCATTATCAATGAGGTGGTGGGTGCTAACCGTTCACAGTTGCAGGGCTATACCGAAGTAGCGGGCAAAGCGGCCAACGTGATGGTCGCTAACCCTTATGGCATTACCTGTAACGGCTGCGGCTTTATCAATACGCCCAACGTTACGCTGACCACCGGTAAGCCGCAGCTTGATGCGCAGGGCAATCTGCAATCGCTGGAGGTGACGAAAGGCGCAATCAGCATTGAGGGTAAAGGACTGGATGGCAGCCAGGCTGATGCTGTCTCAATCATCGCGCGCGCAACCGAAATCAACGCGGGCATCCATGCCAAAGATCTTAATGTGACGCTGGGCGCAAACCGGGTCGGTGCTGATGGCAGCGTGACACCCATCGCGGGCGAAGGTGCTGCGCCATCGGTTGCTGTAGATACCGGCGCGCTGGGCGGTATGTACGCAAACCGCATCCATCTGGTCTCCAGCGAAAACGGCGTTGGCGTCAATCTCGGCAATCTTAATGCCCGTCAGGGCGATATGGTGCTGGATGCGCAGGGTCGGTTAAGCATCAACAACAGCCTGACCAGCGGCACCCTGACTGCAAAAGGCAGCAGCATCGCCCTGCAGGGCGAACATAAAGCCGGGGGCAACGTCGCGCTGACAGCGCAGCAGGATATTGCCTTAAACGCGGCCTCGCTGGGCAGCGACGCCTCGCTGGACCTCAACAGTCAGGGCAGTATCACGCTCAAAGGCAGCAGCGTTAAAGCAGGCCAGAATGTGCGTCTCAGCGGTGCTAACCTGAGTGTTGATAACAGCAGCAGCGGTAGTGCGGTAGACACGCTGCAGCTCTCTGCCACCTCTCAGCTGGACAATGCCGGTCAGCTCGCCGCCGCAAAAACACTCGATATTCAGGCCGCGCAGATCACTAACAGTGGCAGCCTGGCCAGTAATGGTGACGTGCAGGTTCGCACTAATACTCTGCAACAGAACGGTAAGCTGCTGGCTCAGGGTAAAAATACTTTGGCTGTTAGCGGACAGCTGACTAACCGCGATGAAATCAGTGGCAGCAGCCTGAACATTCAAAGCGGCACTCTTGATAACAGCGGCAAACTGATCAGTACGGGTGATGCCACGATCACGGCTAATCGTCTGAATCAGGACGGGATCTTCTCCGCACAGGGCAACACACTATTCAGTGTTGCGGACACCTTCAGCAACAGCGGCAATCTGGTCAGTCAGCGTCTGCAAATCGATGCCCCGACCCTGAATAACAGTGGCGAGATGGTGAGTCATGGCGATGCCGTGATTAACAGCGATACGCTGCAACAAAACGGCTCCATCACTGCACGCGGTGACGCGCAACTGACCGCTCGTGGCAGGCTGGAAAATCAGGGGGCCATCAGCAGTCAGAATGCACTCATCCTGAACAGTGCACAACTGCGTAACATGGGCTCGTTAACCGCACCCAATCTGACGCTGACCACCGGGCAAATCAGTAACGGCGGCCTGCTTCAGGGCTCTAACCAGCTCTCTTTACATGCCGGACAGCTGGATAACCTGGCTGCGGGGACGATCAGTTCCGACAACGATTTTGCGCTCGATTTGCCACAGCTTAATAACAGCGGATTGATCACCAGCGGCAAAACACTGGTTGTAAGTGGCGACCAGCTGAACAATAGCGGGGAAATCAACGCTGCCAGCCTCAGCGCCCGGTACGGGCATCTGGATAATCAGCTGGGTGGCAAACTGCTGGCCAGTGATCCACTCCAGCTGCACGGCGATGTACTGACTAATCAGGGCATCATCGCCGCCGCAACGCTGAATAGCGATGTCAGCCAGGTCAATAACAGCGGAACGCTCCAGGGTGACAAGGCACTATCGTTGCAGGGCAGCAGGTTAACCAACAGCGGCACGCTGCTCAGCGCAGGCCAGCTGAATATGCAACAGCAGACGCTGGATAACAGCGGACTGATGCAGGGCAAACAGCTGACACTGAATGCTGACCGCTGGCAGAACAGCGGCAATGCCCTCAGTGAAGCCGACGCCGACCTGCAAAGCGACATGCTGGTCAATAGCGGCAAGATTCTGGGACAACAGGGCATCGCGCTAAAAGCGAATCACACTGACAACAGCGGCTGGCTGATTGCTCAGGCGCTGACGCTGCGTGGCGACCTGATTAACAGTGGCCTGATTCAGGGTAATCAGCAGATTACCCTGGCAGGCGACCAGCTGGATAATCAGCAGGGCGGACAGTTGCTGAGTGACGGCACCCTGAATGGCAACATCACTTCACTGAATAACCACGGCGCAATGCAGGCCGATCAGATAGCGTTAAACGCGAAGGCGTTGCAAAACAGTGGCACTGTTCGCGCCGGAAAGGCACTGACAGCCCAGGTCGGGGGTGTGCTGGATAACAGCGGAAGTCTGATCAGCCAGCAGCAGATGAATTTACAGGCTGGAGAGATCGATAACAAAGGCACACTGGCGGCGGATAACCTCAGCCTCGGTGCGCCAGTGCTCAGTAACGCCGGTCTGCTGCAGGGCAACAGCACCTTAACGCTGGATCATCAGCAACTCCACAACCTCCATGGCGGCCAGTTAATCGCCGGAGGACCGCTGACGCTGACGTTAGCGCAACTGGATAACGACGGGCTGCTGCAGGTTAACGGTAAGCTTTCAGTCAACGGCAACCGTCTCAACAACAGCGGACGCCTGCTGAGCGATGACCTCGATCTTCAGATTGCCGATACGCTGAATAACAGCAGCACGGGACAGATCGTGACCGGCCAGCAGGCCGACTTGCATGCCCAAACGCTCAGTAACAGCGGCCAGATTGCGGCACAGCAACTCAGCGCCAGCGGTAATACGCTGGAAAACAGCGGGCTGCTTCAGGGCGACACGCTGCTGGATCTCGGATTTGCTCAGACCCTCAACCACAACAATGGGCAACTGCTGAGCGGCGATCGACTGATCGTCAAGGGCGGTAACGCGATCAATGATGGCAGCTGGCAGGGCCAGCAACTCGACGTCACGCTGGATTCTCTCGACAATCGCGGCAGCATCAATGGCATCAGCGCCTTGCGCGGTAATATCGCCAGCGATCTGATCAACAGCGGCACGCTGGTCAGCCAGGGCAATAGCGACCTGAATGCCACCACGCTGCGCAACAGCGGCAAAATAATGGCGGACCGCCTGGGGTTGCAGGGCACCAGCCTGAACAACGACAGTCTGTTACAGGGCAACACGGCGCTGACTGCTCAGGCCGATAACATCACGCAATCTGCCGGTGGCAAAACGCTGAGCGGCGGAACACTGACGCTGACCGCAGGTCAGCTCAACACCCAGGGAACGCTGCAGGGCGAGCAGGCAACGGTTAACGCTGATAACTGGCTGCATCAGGGATCGCTGCTGGGAAGCAAAGATCTGAACGCCAGCATCAGCAATGAACTGTATAACACCGGCTCGTTGATGAGTCAGAACACCGCACAGGTTACGGCGAACACGCTGAACAACAGCGGCTCACTGCTCAGCGAAGGGGCGATGGTGCTGAACGGTGTCGCGCTGAATAACAGCGGATCGGTGCAGGGCAAAACCCTGACCATTTCACCCGCCAGCGTCATTAATCAGGGCAGCCTGATTGGTCTGCAGGCATTGACGTTTGCCGCTGCGCCACAGGTGGCCGGGCGAATGCTGCTCAGAGCGCTGGCCGCGCCATCACGTCAGCTGATCAATAACCAGGGAGGATCGCTGCTGACGCAGGGCACGCTGAACATTAACGGCGGGGACGTTGTTAACAGCGGCAGCTGGCAGGGACAGCAGATCCTGCTGAATGCCCGGAAACTGACCAATAATGGCGCGATCCAGAGTGCGGATGCGCTGCAACTGATTCTGGCGGATCGCCTTGATACGGGCGCTGGCAGTAAGATCTCAGCGAATGGCACAGCGGCACTGCAGGCACTGACGCTGACCAATCAGGGTGAATGGATTGCCAGAAACCTGACGCTACGGGGCGACACGTTAAACAATAACGGCGCAGTGACCGGTGTCGACGCGCTGACGGTTGGCCTTAACGGTGCACTGACTCAGCAGCAGGATAAAACGCTGCTCAGCGCAGGCAGGCTGACGCTTCAGTCCTCCTCGCTTAATAATGCCGGACGCGTGCAGGGCGGCGATCTGCAGATCACCAGTGGTGCGGTTGATAACAACGGGCGCTTACAGGGTGACAACAGCCTGCTGGTCAATGCCGGTGGACGCATCACCAACGGCGGCAATGGCGCCATGATCACGCAAAACGCCCTGACGCTGACCGGGCCTGAACTGTTCAACTATGGCCTGATTCAGGGCAATGGCAACGGTGTCGCGACAATAACCGGTTTAACGCAAAACGATGGCCGGTGGCTCTCGGGTGGCGCGCAGACATTGAATACGCCGCAGCTGAATAACAACGGCTGGTTACAGGCGTCGCAGCTGATTCTCAATGCCACCAATGCCAGCAATAACGGTACGCTGCTGGCCGACGGTCAGGGCACGCTGACCGGCAATGGCTTCAGCAACCAGGGCACAGTCCAGGGCGGCAACCTTGAGGTCAATTATCAGCAGGTAAACAACAGCGGCACGCTGCTGGGTAACAACCGGCTGAGCGTAATGGCCGCTCAGGTCAATCAGCAAAGCAGTGGTCGTCTGTTCAGTGGCGGCAGTTTGCTGGTTCACAGCAATGGCTTTGACCAGACCGGTCAGGTGGTGGCGCTGGGTAATGCCACGCTGGAGATCGCGAATGGTTTTACCGGTCGCGATGTGCTGGCTGCGGGCGGGCGACTCTCCGTCAGCAGTAATGGCGCGATAGATAACCAGGGCACGATGCAGGGCGGCGCGCTGACGCTGAGTGCAGGCGGCGATCTCACTAATAATGGTCAGCTCACCACGGGAACCGGTGACAGTGCGTTAAGCGGCAATCGTATCGCCATGAACGGGAATGGCAGTCTGCAGGGCGGCGGTAACATCAACTTAGCCAGCCGCAGCGATATTGTCCTGGACGGCTTTACCGGTACCCGCGGCAACCTGGTGCTCAGTGCACCTGGCAGCATCGTTAACAATGCGCTGCTCTATGCGGCAGGCAATCTCTCTCTTTTTGCCAACAGCATCCGCAACCAGCGTGCCGATATGCTGGCAGGCGGCAGTATGTGGCTTCAGGGCGACGCGGCGGGGAACGCCAACGGCGAGGTAGTTAATAACTCCGGCACCATCGAAACGCAGAACGGCGATATCACGATTAATACGGGACATTTGCTGAATACAAGGGATGGTTTGAGTACGAGCTCCTCAACTGTTGCAAATTCCGGACTTCCGTCAGGCGCTGATAATGGTTCGTTTGATATGAGATTATCCGAGCTTTCAGTAGATGCTGGCGAGCTCGGCTATTTACTTAAAGATGCCGGCGGCGGCAACGCTGAGGGGGCAGGCAGTGCTGACCGGTATACCTTAGTTCCTACTGAAAAAGCGCGTGTTAAACGCTACCTGGTAAGCCAGACAACTACAACCGCCGTTGCTTCGGGAGGGGCTGCGAGAATTGCTGCGGGTCGCAATTTGTTCATAAGGGCATTGCAATTGGATAATCAGGCGAGCAATTTGCTGGCTGGTAATGATGCTAATTTGTCCGGAGGAGTGCTTAATAATGCCTCCTGGCAAAGTGGGGTTTCCAGCAAATATTTAAGCTTTGCATTGGCCCCGAAAACTTCCCTTGCTCCGCCAAGTGAGCTGATTGTCAGGAAGAAACCCAACCAGGAATATTTAAATCAAACAAATCTGGAATTTTACGCACCAAAAAATTCTACAGGAGCCACGACAAACACAAGTGACGATACCGTAAAATATATTCTCTCCAGTGGCCCCGAGTACGAGACTGCCTATACCGGAAATGGATTACGCGCCGTTATCCAGGCCGGAGGCAACGTCTCAGCTAACTTCAGCGGCGATATCAGCAACACTAACACCACAGCGAATACCGGCTGGAGCGGTAACACCCTTTCGGCCCCCGCTATACGCGGCCTAACAGCAGCAGGCACCGCAGGCGCGCAGTCTCATCAGCAACTGGCTGCTGCCGACAAAGCCGCAATCAATACCCCGCAATGGCGCGATCAGCTCCAGAATGCCTTGCAGCAGGTCAATGGTGCAGGTGCGCTGGAGACCGCTTCACAGGGCAGCGCACCGCTGACGCAATATGCAACTGCGGGTAAACACAACGCAGCGCTGGGTGAAGCCATTAACCTGACGAATGCTGCTCAGGATCCTGCGTCGCTGCATAACTATAAGGTCGCTGAGGTTGATATCAGCGCCTATCCATTACCTTCTGGTGAAAATGGCTACTTTGTTGCGTCGAACACCAATAGCCGCTATCTGATTACCGTTAACCCCAAACTTAATGGCCTGGGTCAGCTGGATCAGAGCCTGTTCGGCGAGCTGAACGCAAAACTGGGCAAACAGCCTGCCACCACGCCTTTACAGGAAACGCGGCCTCAATACACAGACGAGAACGCCTTCCTCGGCTCCTCATACATGCTGAGCCGCCTGAACCTGAAGCCAGATTATGATTATCGTTTTCTCGGTGATGCGGCGTTTGATACCCGCTACGTCAGCAATGCGGTACTGAATCAGACCGGTAATCGCTACATCAATGGCCTGGGATCCGATCTCGCCCAGATGCGCTATCTGATGGACAACGCTGCGGCGGCGCAAAAGTCGCTGGGACTGGAGTTTGGTGTCTCACTCTCTGCCGGGCAACTCGCCTCTTTAGATAAGAGTATGGTCTGGTGGGAAGCCACCACCATCAACGGTGAAACGGTGATGGTGCCGAAGCTCTATCTGTCGACAAAAGATGTGGAGATGCGCGATGGCAGCGTAATTGCTGGTAACAACGTGACGCTGAAAGGCGGGAACATCACCAATACCGGTAGTAGCGTGATGGCCAAAAACGATCTGACTATCGACAGTCAGAACACGCTCAGTAACCTCAACGCCGGTCTGCTCCATGCAGGTGGCGATCTGCAGCTTAGCGCACTGAATGATATCAACAACGTCAGCGCGACTATCAGCGGTAAAAAGGTGGCACTGGAGAGTGTTAACGGTGACATCAACAACCTGACCACATCACAGCTCTGGCATCTGGATGCAGACAACGGTAAGGGTGCGAAGAAATCCTATACCGAAACTCTGAGCGGGCCAACGGCGAGCATCACGTCACTGGATTCTCTGAGCCTTAAGGCGGGCAACGATATTATCGTCACCGGCGCTAACCTCAAAGCGGGTGGCGATCTGCTGCTGAACGCCTGGAATGATATTGCTATCACCGGGAACCAGAACGTCACTGGCAGCGCGCAATCCGGCTTCGGAAACCGCTGGCAAAAAGTTGACCCAACCAGCACCACCTCCGTCACCACGGTCGGCAGCCAGATCGCCGCAGGCGGCAATATGGCGATGCAGGCGGGTCACGATCTGACTGTTACCGCCAGCAACATCAGCGCCGGTAAAAACGCGGCGCTGGCAGCCGGTAACGATCTTAATCTCAACAGCGCGACGACCAGCCAGAATGATGTGAAGGGCAAACGTGAAACCCATTCAACCGGGCTGGATCGCACGACGCTGACCAGCGGAGGCGATTTAGCACTTCAGGCCGGACGCGATCTCAATAGCCAGGCGGCAGGCATCGCCGCAGACAAAGACGTCACCTTGCAGGCGGGACGTGACGTCAATCTGCTGGCAGCTGAAACCGGTTCTGGCAATAGCTACAAATCCGGTAAGAAGGTTGAGATTAATGAGTCGGTACGCCAGCAGGGCACTGAAATTGCCAGTGGTGGGAGTACGACGGTTAAAGCGGGTCAGGATGTTAACAGTGAAGCGGCTCAGGTTACGGCCAGCGGTAATATCGCAGTGGGTGCCGGACGCGACATCAACCTGACCACCGCCACTGAAAGCGATTATGCCTACAAAGAAGAGACCAAAACCAAAAAAGGATTTTTGAGTAAAAAGACCACGCATACCATCAGCGAAGACAGTGACACCCGTGAAAATGGCACCTTACTGAGCGGCGACAATGTCACGCTTAATGCGGGCAACAATTTACTTGTCCAGGGTTCTCAGGTCGTGGGCGATGGCACGGTAGCGCTCAGGGCCGGTAACAACGTGGATATCGTTGCTGCGACCAACACGGACTCAACCTGGCGTTTCTCGGAAACTAAGAAAAGCGGCCTGATGGGAACCGGTGGCATCGGCATCACGGTAGGCAGCAGTAAATCGGTCCATGACTTACGTGACAAGGGCACCACCCAGAGCCAGAGTGCCAGCACGGTGGGCAGTACGGGCGGTAATGTCAGCATTGTTGCGGGCGGACAGGCTCATGTCAGCGGCTCAGATCTGGTGGCGGGGCGCGATCTCGCCATTACCGGCGACAGCGTGATCATCGATCCGGGTCATGATAAACGGACTCATGATGAACTGTTTGAGCAGAAAAAAAGCGGGCTGACGCTGGCGCTCTCCGGGGCGGTGGGTGAAGCCATTAATAACGCGGTTGCCGCGGCGCAGACATCGAAAAAGGAGAGTGACGGTCGCCTTGCTGCCCTGCAGGCTACCAAAGCCGCGCTTTCAGGCGTGCAGGCCGTGCTGGGCGGGCAACTGGCGGAAGCGAGCGCCGATCCCAACAACGGCCTGGGCGTCAGCCTTTCCCTGACCACACAGAAATCAAAATCGCAGCAGCATCAGGCGTCCGACAGCGTCGCCGGATCCACGCTCAATGCCGGTAAGAACCTCTCCATTACCTCTGCCGGTAAGGGCCGTGGCGAGCACAGCGGCGACATTCTTATCGCCGGCAGCCAGCTGAAAGCCGCAGGTGACAGCAGCCTCAATGCTGCCAGGGACATTGTGCTGAGCGGAGCGGCCAACACTCAGGAAAGCAGCGGTAAAAACAGCAGCGGCGGCGGTGGCGTGGGCATCAGTTTTGGTGCCGGACAGGGCAGCGCGGGTATCAGCATTTTTGCCAGCGTTAACGGCGCCAAAGGTAAGGAGAGCGGCAACGGTACTCGCTGGTCTGAAACCACCCTGGACAGCGGCGGCAGGGTAAGCCTGAACAGTGGAAGAGATACCACGCTCAACGGCGCGCAGGTCAGCGGGAATCAGGTAACGGCCGATGTGGGCCGGGATCTGACCATCACCAGCCAGCAGGACAGCGACCGTTACGATTCAAAACAGACCAGCTACGGCGCGGGCGGCAGCTTTACCTTTGGCTCAATGTCGGTGTCCGGCTATGCCAGCGTCAATCAGGACAAAATGCACAGCAACTTTGACAGCGTGCAGGAGCAGAGCGGTATCTATGCCGGTAACGGCGGCTTTGACATCACCGTCGGCAATCATACCCAGCTGAACGGTGCAGTGATTGCCAGCCAGGGCGATGCGGCAGACAACCGTCTGGATACCGGTACGCTCGGCTTCACCGATATCGGCAATGCGGCGGACTACAGGGTCAGCCACAGCGGCGGCAGCATCGCGCTGTCCAGCGGTGGCGGCATGGGTGCGCAGATGCTGTCCAGCGTGGCGTCCAATGCCGCCAGCACGCTGCTGTCGGGCCTGAACAACAACGGCCATGCCGAAGGCACCACGCAGTCGGCGGTGGCAAACGGCACCGTGATCATTCGCGACCGGGTCAACCAGAAGCAGGATGTGGCAGACCTCAGCCGTGACACAGAACATGCCAATGACAGCATCAGTGCGATCTTTGACAAAGAGAAAGAGCAGAAGCGGCTTCAGACTGCTCAGTTAGCCGGTGAAATCAGCGGCCAGATGACAAATATCGTCACGACCATGGGCGATATCAAAGGGCTTGAAAAGGCGCGGAGTGCGAAGAACGCCGAGACGCTGCCCGCCGGAGCAACGGAAAAAAAGCGGGGAGAGTGGCTGGAGAAAATGCGTGATTCGCCAGAGTATCAGGCGGAAATGAAGCAGTGGGGTATTGGCAGTACATCTCAGAAGGTCGCACAGACGGTCGGCAGTATTCTGACGGGGCTGGTGACCGGCAATGCAGGTCAGGCGGTCGCAGGTGGCCTTAATCCGTGGGCAGCTCAGCTGATTAAGAAGGAAACGACCGACGCTTCCGGCAACGTTGATGTGGCAACCAATGCCATGGCCCATGCGGTGTGGGGTGCGGTATCATCGCAGATGTCCGGGGGAAGTGCGGCAGCGGGTGCGGCAGGTGCCTTCAGCGGCGAGCTTGCCACCCGCTACATCGCAGAGAAGTACTGGGGTGCAGATACCCCGGAGAAGATAGCGGCGCTGGGGCAGGAAGACCGCGAGCAGCTGAGCCTGCTCGGCACGCTGGCGGCAGGACTGGCGGGCGGCATGGTGGGCAACAGCAGTGCTGCGGCGACGAGCGGCGCGATTGCGGGTAAAAATGCGGTTGAGAACAACTCTCTCGCTGATATAGCTCAGGCGCAGGCTGAAGGCAAAACGGTTGAGCAGAAGGCTGGTGAGTACGTTGAGGCCGAAAACGAACGCTATAGGAAGGCCAACTGCGGCGGGATGAGCGCCGAAACCTGCTCGGTGAAAATGTACGAAGAGCGGCGTGAGGCGCTGAAAGAAACAGCGTTACTGGGCGCTGACTTTGTGCCGGTTGTAGGCGACATCAAGAGTTTTGCCGAGGCGCGGAGTGCGCTGGATTATCTTGCGGCTGCAATCGGTATTATACCCGGCGCAGGTGATGTGGCAGGAAAGGTCATCAAGGCCGCAGAAACGGCGCTGAAGAAAGGGGATGTGGCTGAAGCATCGAAGCTGATTAATAAGGCCAGTGATCAAATTCAGGCAGTTAAGCCGCTAGATGTTGGTTCATTTAAAGAACTCAAAGATCGTGCCGTGGTTGGTGATGGACTGGAGCACGATCATATCCCATCATTTGCTGCTATTCGTCAGGCAAAAGAAAATGAGTTGGGAAGAAAGTTAACTCCAACTGAAGAAAAAAGCCTATACAATAATGCAACAGCTATTGAAGTACCTAAAGATGTACATCAGGCAGGCCGTACTTATGGTGGTAAAAATACGCCATCCCAAATAAAAGAAGATGCCATAGATCTTTGTGGTGCAGAATGTCGAGATACAGATTTACATAGAAAAAATATGCTGGACCGAGGATATGATCCTAAACTTGTTGATGACGCTATAATAGAAATCAAAAAAAGAAATTCTCAAACAGGAGTAACAAAATAATGTTGATGTGGGATGGGTTTATTAAGTTATTAGGCTGCAAAAAATTCGATGATGATTTTATTAATATTTCAAGTGATTTTAATGAGTTGCCTAAGATTGAGGAGAGTGTTTTAGGTGACAGGAGCTACTATTCATTTTTACAGTCTGGTGTTTTATTTTTGTTAGAAGATAAAATTATCGATCAAATTACATTTTACGCAACAAAGGATGAGGGATTTTCTGAGTATGAAGGGGATTTACCATTATCAATTGATAGTTCGGAGCATAAGGCTGTTCAAATGCTAGGCCACCCCTTAGATTCTGGTGGTGGAAAAATGGATGCACTTATGGGTTATATTGATCGTTGGATAAGGTATGAAAAAGAGGGATATAAGCTACATCTACAATTTAATCAGAATGATAGATTATCCAGAGTTACTCTTATGAGGTCGGTATAAATTCCTATCTAATCCGTTACGCCGATCATTTAAGGCAGAAATGATCGGTTGAATGAGGCGATGGCTGTGTGAAAATCCATAATTTAATCTTGAATGATTACAAATTTTTTAAGCTCATTTCCTACCTCGATGATCGGGCTACTCTTATTGCCTCTGTTATACCACATCCAGTCTGCACCCAGATCTTGTGGAAATGACTGAATAAGCTCTTTCAATGGATAAATACGATGAGTAATAGCAATATAATCATAGATGGTCGTGATATACATACAGAATCTGATGTTCATAGTATTCTGGCTGAGATGATGGGTTTTGGTCCATATTATGGCAGGAATCTGGATTCCCTATGGGATCGCCTGAGTACAGATATTGAAAGGCCAAGAAAAATAACATGGCATCATTCAGATTTATTAAAAAAAAGGCTCGGAGAGCGATTTGATCAAATCATCCAGATTTTCGAACGGACAAAGCAACAGGATATAAAATTTTGCTGTGAAGATAAATTTGAATACTTTCTAAAATGACCTATGATCAATATTAAGGTCATCTATTGAAAATTCTTCCGCATCTTCCCCAAATCTAAAAGATAAAAGCCCATACTTTCGCAGCAGGCTTTTATCTTTCAATGGCATCACGCTTAGTGCATTAACTGACTCACCAGACCGGTAAGATCGGCTTTTTTATCCACGACGCCCGCCGTAGACGCTTTATCCACCAGCTGCGGCAGATATTTTGCCAGCAGATTCAGTGCATCGCTGGTGTTAATACCCATCCGCGCAGCCAGTTGCTCAATCGCCTCAGAGTTAATCATCTTCTGCACCAGGTCGCTGCTCAGCGCAACATTCTGCTCATCACCCAGCCAGGAGTTAACCACCTCACTGTACTCGCCGCTCTGCAGGTGACTCACGATGGTATGTAAACCGCCTTGCTGCTCAACCCACTCCAGCACACCTTTCACTTCCTGGCTGGTCTGATTATTCAGGCCGCACATGGCCAGTACTGTTTCCAGTAAACTCATTCTGTTATCCCCTTTGAAGTAATCTATTAAGACTGTTTACACGCTCTGATTTTATGAATGACAAACAGCACAATAATTGAACCCACGGTGGCAATGCCAATGCTGTAAATATTGAAGCCATCGACCTTGCCAAAACCCAGAGCGGTACTGACGACACCGCCAATCAGCGCACCGATAATACCCAGAATAATGGTCATGAAAATGCCCATATGTTCTTTACCTGGCATAATACATCTGGCGATAATGCCGGCAAGTAATCCGAATACAATCCATGACAATATACCCATCATTAATATCCTCTGTTTTTATATTAATTACAGCAACGTTTAGCAGTGGTTTAACCCATGAATTAGAAGCAGGTGTATCGTACGCCGAGCAGTATTTGCCTGGCAATCCTGTTTTCTTTATTAAACTAAACGTATCAGAAAAGATAGGGGAGTAAATATGAGCATTCTGGATAATATTAAAAATATAGGCGGTGAGTTGTTACATGCTGTGGATAAAAATGTTGATGATAAGTCTGTAACCGCCGCAGGAAGTAATCGTACATATACGGTTAAATCAGGCGACACGCTCAGCGCCATCGCAAAGCAGTTTTACAATGATGCGTCCCAATATATGAAAATCTTTGAGGCGAATAAAAACCTTCTCAGCAGCCCGGATAAAATTGCACCGGGTCAGGTACTGACCATTCCTGAGTAATAATTCGTCACTAGTGTGAGCCAGCCGGCGTAAATATTGCCCGGCTGGTTTTTCATTTAAAGCCATCTCGTCACAACACCATGACAGGGTTGCGCCAGACAGCCTGCGTTGATCCAGACTTAACGGTGGTCTCGGTAATAACAACCGCAGACGAGTTGAGATGAACAGTCAGACAGGAAGAGAATACTGGGATCGCTGAAAAGCAAAAAACCCGCTCAGGTTTCCCTGAGCGGGTTTTTCTAATCTGGCTCCTCTGACTGGACTCGAACCAGTGACATACGGATTAACAGTCCGCCGTTCTACCGACTGAACTACAGAGGAATCGTGTGAACGAGGCGAATATTAACGGCGTCGCTCTAAGGTGTCAACAGCAAAAAATACATTATCATTCAACTGGCTAGCTTTAACGCAAAGCGATCGTGATTTAAGCAGTTTGCGCAGTGTCAGCGGCGATTCTGGGCAGGGGATCCTGCTGGTAAAACTGGCGCAGATGCTGATACATGGCGGGAAAGCGTTCGGCCAGCAGTACCGGAGCCGTAAAGAAATATTCAGAGAGCACGGCGAAGCACTCAGCGGGATCGCTGGCGGCGTAGGGATCGATCGTGGCGGCCTGCTCACCCACCAGTTCAACTTCACTCTCTATCTCCGCCATCGCGGCACGCAAATCCTTCTCCCAGAGTGCGACGTCACGCAGCGGCATGACCGGAATACCGCTGGTGTAACCGCTGCCGCGGGCATCCAGCTTGTGCGCAACCTCGTGGATCACCAGATTAAAGCCGGAGAGATCGAAGGAGTCCTGAATATCGAGCCAGTTGAGTACGACCGGCCCCTGCGTCCAGCTCTGTCCGGCGTGAACCGCAGGCGCGCTGTGAACCAGCCCATCGTCATCCTGCCACTGATCGTCCACCTCGAACGGCTCGGGATAGATCAGCACATCGTGGAAACCGTCCAGCCACTCCAGGCCCAGTTTCAGCACGGGCAGGCAGAACAGCAGGGCGATCCGCACACTGCGCAATTCATCCAGCTGAACACCGTCGAGCGACACCAGCTTTTTCTGCTGCAGAAAGCGCTGCGCCAGCTCAACCAGCGCCTGCTGTTCAGCCTCATCCAGCTGGCTGAATATCGGCTGCGCCAGCCCATGCTGCCATGGCAGCGCGGCCAGGGTGGCGTCGTTATGCGTTTTCCAGGGCCATTTAAACATCGCAACTCCCGCACAGAACCGGACTATTTCGCTATCCTGACGCGCCAGACATAAAAATGCCAGCATCGAAACACCATGCTGGCACTGTTCATCTGGCGACAGGGCTAAGGGCCGTCTATTCAACCTGTTAGCACGGTCGTTGTCTGTGATTCAGCCCGCAAAGCGTGGGGCCGGGGCGTCAGTTGCGCTCAATACGATGAAACTCAATCACCCACACCCAGGGATTCACTTCCCAGCTGGTCGCACCATACTGTTTTTCCCAGGCTTTACGGTACGCCTCTTTGGGCGATTCAGAATTGACGTTCATGGTGAAGAAGTTGTTGAGGAAGTGCGAATCGGTCTGCACGCCTTCCGCCATAATGTCATCTTCACTGATGTCCTGAATTTTCTCGGCGCGCACGCCGGTAATTTCCAGATTGATGCGGCTGGCCCAGCGCGGCATATGAATGGCAGTCTGCCAGCCAAACTGTTCCGCTTCCGGCGTGCTCAGTGCATGCTGGCCCAGCTCGTTGCTGTCTGCACGATACTGGCAATATTCTGGCTGGCGGAAGGGCGTCGGGTCGCGTTCATAATCGGCCAGATACTGCTCGGGTACCATCGGGCCACGCCAGGTTTCACGCACCCAGAGCACGTCACCCGGTTTACCGTAAGGACACTGATAGCTGATGTCCGTCATCGACATCATTTTATAACCATGCAGATGATTAGCACTCACATCGAAAGCGTGTACGCCCTCGTGATGATCCTGTCCCGGACCGAAAGCCTGAGTTTTCATAATGCGCCGGGTTTGCGTTTGCTGGCCAACCAACAGGGCACGAACACGCTGTTCGGAAAAAAGAATCGGCCGTTCTTTCATGGATTACCTCTTTTTATTAGTAGAACCCGGTTACTGCTGTAAAAGTCCATTTGCTTCACATCTGAGAGTTATCATAAAAGCTTTAAATCATTTTGCTTAATAATTTGTAGGCTGACTGTCACTGTATAATTGTCACTTTAGTAGTTAAAAACCAGCAAAATGCAAAAAGCGCACCAAAGCTTATCACGCAACTGGCAAAAAGCGACGAATAGCCCGGATACAGTACGTTATAACCGTAAAAATAGGAACCTTTTCAGACTTTTTCACCTGTCATAACGTGCAGTTTTACACTTAATCGCGTGACAAAAAAACGCTGAACATGAGGCAGGAAGTTGGTTAAGATCGAACCAAACATTACGCCTGTTAAACTAATTTTCTTAGCAGCAATTCACTGAGGAAAGACTGAAAACAGCCGAAATTGCGGTTATTGTGTAACAGAGATGCTATACAGATGATCCAGATCTCATTTTTCTGCCCGGAATTGCTGGCAGCGCTGCTCTTTTCAACTGCACTGTAAAAAAAGTGTCATTAGCCAGTCGCTATGATGGCTTGCCGTTTGCGCACTGATCGCGACAGAAAAACTGCTGTCGATCACTACAGGGAGATAGATTATGTCACTCACACTCTGGCAATCTCGCTATGAAAGCTGGTTTCAGGCGAACTGGATCCACGACGACGGCGCGCACGATATCGCCCATCTGCGGCGTGTCTGGATGAGCGCACAGCGAATCATGAACGGCACGCCCGCTGATCCGCTGGTGGTGCTGACCGCCTGCTATTTTCACGATGTGGTGAACTTGCCGAAGAACCATCCGGAACGTCATCTCGCCTCAACCTATGCCGCGACGGAAACCCAGCGCATTCTGCAGCAGGATTTTCTCGACTTCCCCGCTGAAAAGATTGATGCCGTGATGCATGCCGTTAAAACCCACAGTTTCAGCGCCGGCATACCGCCTCAGACGCTGGAAGCTAAAATTGTACAGGATGCTGACCGGCTGGAGTCGCTGGGTGCGATCGGACTGGCGCGGGTCTTCTACACCGCTGGTGCGCTGAATCGGCCATTATTCGACAGCCAGGACCCGCTGGGTAAAGATCGCGAGCTGAATGATGTTAAGTGGACGCTGGATCATTTCCAGAAGAAGCTGCTGCGTCTGCCGGAAACCATGCACACTGAAACCGGCCGCATGCTGGCTGAGCATAACGCAGATTTCCTGGTACGCTATATGGCTAAGCTTTATGCCGAGCTGCAGGGCAATCTGGTGGGAATGGATGAGGGTGTGCTGCGGGACTTCACACCTTTGCAAACCGAATATTAAATTTTTGTGACAGTGTATTAATCGAAACGGTCATCCGGTAGCTTGTAGCAATAACAAAAAGGAGCTGCCCGATGACTGAAACTGTTAATTTAACAATTAAAATTGATCCTGAGCTGAAAGAAACGATTAAACAGCTGGCGCTGGAAAATCAGATTTCGATGAGCCAGGAGATTGTGCAACGTTTGCAGGCCAGTCTGGAAACGCATCCACATCCGGCGATTGATAATCAGGACATCACTGAAGAGGGGACTGAGGGATCCAGTGCCGCTGACGTGAAGACCGATGCACTAAGTGCAACAGAGCTGAAGCAGATTCGGCTGCTGCTGAAGAAGCAGAGCAAGAAGAAGAAATAAAACAGAAACCCGTCGCCAGACGGGTTTTTTCATTTCACGGTGCTTACGACTTCAGCTGACGGATATGTGGCAGTAACAGCTGAGCCACCGCTGCAAACACAGGCACTACCACCGAGTTACCAAACTGCTTATAAGCCTGGGTGTCCGAAACCGGAATGCGGAACGGCTCGCGGCCTGGCACATCAAAGCCCATCAGGCGGGCGCACTCGCGCGGGGAAAGGCGGCGTGGCCGACGCGCCATGTTATCGGCATCCTGAAACTCCGCTTCGCCCAGCGCACTGTCCCAGCCGCGATCGATCAGAATCTCTGAGCCATCTTTGTAGTAACGTGCTGACAGCGTACGCACGCAGCAGTCAGGATTACGCGGATCGTTGAGGCCAAAGCCAAAGCCATTGCCTTTGGCTTTATGTTTTTTCGCATACTGATAGAGGTAGCGCCACAGGACCGGTGACAGGATATATTTGTCGTCCGGCGAACTCTCCAGCAGGCTCTGCAGGCTGGGTACCTGCGCCGGGTAGAAACGGCGGATATCACGCAGCGTAAAATCCTGCTTTTTCAGGTCACGGCGAATACCCACCAGCACAATGCGTTCGCGATGCTGCGGCAGGAAGTGACGCGCATCGATCACTTTGGCATCCGGGCTGCTGGCACCCGCATCCGCAACGTCATAGCCCAGCTCATCCAGCGTCTCCATGATAATGGCGAAGGTGCGGCCCTTGTCGTGACTCTTGAGGTTTTTCACATTCTCCAGCACAAAGAACGGCGGCTTCTTGGCAGCCAGGATACGGGCCACATCGAAAAACAGCGTGCCCTGTACCTGACACTCAAAGCCATGTGCACGACCCAGCGCATTTTTCTTGCTGACGCCCGCCAGCGAAAAGGGCTGGCAGGGAAAACCGGCCAGCAGCACCTGATGATCGGGGATTGCCGCATCAATCGCGCGGTATATCGCTTCATCGTCAGTC
Organism: Pantoea agglomerans NBRC 102470; assembly: GCF_001598475.1. GTDB lineage: Bacteria > Pseudomonadota > Gammaproteobacteria > Enterobacterales > Enterobacteriaceae > Pantoea > Pantoea agglomerans. The sequence goes on along the minus strand of NZ_BCZA01000002.1, from coordinate 305,183 downwards.
AGACCTTCCGGCTGGGTGACCTGACGGATATCGGTATTGAAGTGATGCTCCAGCGGATCGCTGTAGTGGTTGGCTTTGTAAGTGCGGACCGCCTCTTTATTCCATTCACTGGTAAACACGCACTTGCCGCCGATCGCCTCGAATCCCTTACGAATGCCGCCAATACCGGCAAAGAGATCGATAAAACGAAATTCAGGATTATCATAATGGGCGGGGCGGGGCGGCAGCAGCCCCTGTAACAGCGACAGTTCCGCCTCACACAGCGGTGGCAGGGCGGTTTTACCCTGACGAATCCGGTTCAGGAGTGCCGGCGTCCAGCAGGAAAATCCTGCCTGCTGCAGGCGGGCCGTGAGATCACGAACCGAATAGATTGCCAGCACCTGCTGAAAGAGTTCAGACGCATCAGCAGATGAAAGTGCAGCAGAGAGTGGTTCAGCGAGGGCGGCGGGATGCATGCGTTTTTCCTTAACAGTAAGACGCCTATGCTATCACTCCAGACGCTGTGAGGAAATTGCCTGGATGTGCCCTGTGCCAGCCCCCCGGAATGTTCTGTTTTTGCGGCGCACTGTGTGAAGTCGTCGGGCGGCGGCTTTCACTTTTCGTGGCGCAGGCTAAAGTTGAAGTACCAGCAAAAAAGGAGAGGTTATGGCTGATGTTCACTCCAGCGAAATACGCAGCAAAAATATGCGTGCCATTCGCGCTCAGGATACGGCCATTGAGCAACGTATTGCGCTGCTGCTGAAAGATCGGGGGTTCAGCTTTCGCGTGCAGGATAAAAACCTGCCGGGACGGCCCGATTTCGTTCTGACAGAACATCAGGCAATTATTTTTGTTCATGGCTGCTTCTGGCATCGTCATCACTGCTATCTGTTTAAACTGCCGGCGACGCGCACAGAATTCTGGACCGGCAAAATCAACAGCAACGTTGAACGTGACCGGCGTTATGTGCGCCAGCTGCAGGAGAGCGGCTGGAAAGTGCTGATCATCTGGGAGTGTGCGCTACGTGGCAAACTGCGCCTGACGGATCAGGACCTGCTGGAGCGGCTGGAGGAGTGGCTGCTGGCGATGCCGGAGAGTGCCGAAGTCGACCATCAGGGCATTCATCATTACAACGCCGATTGCTAATCACAGACATAATTGGTTAGATCTGCGCTTTCTCCGTGGCCAGGAGCCTGAAATGAGCAGCATAAAACTGACGGTAAAACGCCTTTACCAGATTCGTGACGAGCGGATGGTGAATACCAAAGCGACCGCGCGGGTTTACTGCGGTGACAGGCTTGTCGCCACGGAGGAGATCACCGGCATGACCGAAAGCCCGGTCAGCAAATATCTGCATGCTGAAGGAGCAGCAGGCGAGACGGTGCGGGTAGAGTGGGATTGTGAGGGCATCGCCGAGATGACCGTTACGGAAATTGAGCGCTGCCCATGTTGTCAACATAACGAACCAGACTAAGGATAAGATTTTGGCGGGAACCAGTTTACTGACTTTACTTGATGATATTGCAACACTTCTGGACGATATTTCCGTCATGGGGAAAGTGGCGGCGAAAAAGACCGCTGGCGTACTGGGCGACGATCTGTCGCTGAATGCTCAGCAGGTCAGCGGCGTAAAAGCCAACCGTGAGCTGCCGGTAGTATGGGGCGTTGCCAAAGGATCGTTTCTTAACAAACTGATCCTGGTGCCACTGGCGCTGATTATCTCCGCGTTTGCGCCCTGGCTGATTACGCCGCTGCTGATGATTGGCGGTGCCTATCTCTGCTACGAAGGCGTGGAGAAGGTGATGCACAGTTTGCAGCATGACAAGCAGAGCAAATCACCGGAAGCGCGTCAGCAGCGACTCGATTCGCTGGCGAATCAGAATGCGGCAGAGTTTGAGAAGAAGAAGATCAAAGGCGCGGTGCGCACCGATTTCATTCTGTCAGCCGAAATTGTTGCGATTACCTTAGGCATCGTGTCGGAATCGCCGCTGCTCAACCAGGTGATTATCCTGGCGGGCATCGCAATTCTGGTTACGGTAGGCGTTTACGGCATCGTGGCGGCCATCGTAAAAATTGATGACTTCGGATTCTGGTTGCGTGAGAAACCGTCCCGCCTTGCGCAGGGTTTGGGTAGTGTGCTGCTGGCTGCCGCGCCCTGGCTGATGAAGATCCTCTCGGTGGTCGGTACCATCGCCATGTTCCTGGTCGGCGGCGGTATTGTGGTACACGGCATCGCACCGCTGCATCATCTGATCGAGGAAGTCAGCAGTGGCTTCAGCGGCTGGATCGCTATGCTGCTCAGCAACGGCGCCAACCTGGTGCTCGGCTTTATCATTGGGTCGATCGTGCTGTTAGTGGTCAACCTTATTGCCAGAGTGCGCGGAAAATCGGTATAAAGCGCACTGTGATTTACGGTCAGGAGAATGACGATGAACGACGACATGTTTGAATTTGATATCGACGCACAGCTGGAGCAGGCTGAAGCGAAAGCAGAGAAAAAAGCCAGCGAAGTGCCGGATGATCTCGGCGACGAAGCCGATTGCGAAGGCTGTAAAATCTGACGTCAGCGTCAATACTTCATCAAAGCGGATAAGTTTTTTTATCCGCTTTTTTTATTTTCCGCATATCCAGCTGATTAATTCCTAATTTGCCCTTTTTTTGCGTGCCTTAACAGGCAGGAACGTTATTCGCCTGCTATAAAGAAAATAATCACTCAGGTTAATAACACTCAGGTTAATAAAAGGAGCGCATCATGGTTTTCGCAATCAGTGAAGAAGTGCAGCATAAGGAAGAAGGGCAGACGATGGTGGTGACCGGCTACGCGAGTGGCATGGTGGAGTGCCGCTGGTACTACGGCTATGCCGTGCGCAGCGAAGCCTTTCGCAGCGATGAGCTCTGCGCTCTGAATCCCGCGCAGCAACTGGCGGGCTGACAGCATCAGGCCTGTGGGTTCTGCGACCCGCCAGGCCCGGTTTCTGCTTTTTCTGGCCCGGCACGCTCCCTGTGCCGCCCTGTTTTCAGACGTTACCGTCGTTATCTTCTTCAACCGCCTGATAGATTCGCTGCAGCACATCCGGGAAGGCTGACTGGACGCGACTCCAGCTTGGTATAAACGGCTTATCGTTAGGACGCTCAATAAACGCCTGACCCGCTTCCAGAATCGACTGGGTAAACATCTCTACCGCTGCCTCTTCCACATGCTGATCAAACTTCAGCCCGTTCATCGCCGCCTCGTGGTTATAGGTCTCCATCATATCCAGCGCATTACGATAATAGGTTGCTTTCAGCACCCGGAACGAGTCGCTGGTCAGCGGCACACCCATGGTGGCGAGCTTACGCAGCAGTGACTGGACGATATCGCTGCTCATGCGCTTCAGGCCGCCGGTGCCATCATCTTCAGCCAGCGGCTGATGCTTGTGATCGTAGTTATCGGCGATCTCAACCTGGCACGACTGGCGGGTGGTGTAGTTACGGTAAATCTCCGACAGCACGCCAATCTCCAGCCCCCAGTCGCCGGGGATTTTAATCCCGTTCAGCACATGCGTCCGCATGGCGAACTCCCCGGAGAGCGGATAGCGGAAGCTCGACAGATATTCCAGATATTCTGAATGGCCATAAACTTTCTGCAGCGATCGCAGCAGCGGACCCACCAGCAGACGTCCCACGCGGCCATTAAGCTTGCCATCCGCGACGCGCGCATAAAACCCCTTACAGAACTCATACTGAAATGCCGGGTTCGCCACCGGGTAGAGCAGGCGTGCCAGCATTCCGCGCTCATAGGTGACGATATCGCAGTCATGCAGAGCCACACAGCTGGTACGGTCTGACGCGAGCGTATAGCCGGTGCAGAACCAGACGTTGCGACCTTTGCCGGGATTAGTGGGTGATAAACCCTCTTTATCCAGCTCGGCATCAATCGCCTTCAGACGCGGGCCATCGTTCCACAGAATGCGATGCCGTTGCGGCAGACGGGAGAAAAACTCGCGGGCAAACAGGAACTGGTCGCGGTCGGCGCGATCCAGCCCAATCACAATTTCATCCAGATAGGGCACTTTAGCCAGCTCATCGACGATTTTCGTCAGCGCCGGGCCTTCAAGTTCGGAAAACAGCGATGGCAGGATCAGCCCCATTTTGCGTTTGCGGGCAAAGCGTACCATCTCTTTTTCCAGCGACTCCACGCTACGGTGGGTGAGGTTGTGAAAGTTGGTGATTACGCCATTCTGATAAAAGTCACTCATCGCATCATCCTTTTAATGCCCGTGGGCAGCTCATTGAGGTTGAGTCAAAAAATAGTCCAGTCCTTCACGCCAGCCCTCAGGGCCATGGTGAGCTGTGTGATAGATCTGCTGCTGATCGGATCGGCTGAGTGTCACCGGTGTTTTACTGTAGCCCTTAATTACGACCGCATAATCAACCGCATCCAGCATCGGCGCATCGTTAGGGCCGTCACCCAGTCCGATGGTCACGCGTGCCTCACCGGGTGAATGCGCCAGCAGCCAGCGCAGGGCTTCGCCTTTGCCGCTGCCCGCAGGCATCACATGCCAGAAACGCCCGCCCTGGGTCAGCGCCAGGCCCTCTGCACGCAGTGCGTCATGGAACTGGTCAAACGCCTCGTCACTGTCGCGCCAGACAATCACTTCTGACGCATCGCGCTGACGCGACAGTTCTGCATCCGCCTCACTCAGGCCGGTCATTGCGGCCACTTCCGGATCAGAGAAATCATGAAAGCCGGTAAAACGGTACGCTGTTTTCAAGGCAGCCAGCCGCTGGCAGATAGCGTCATAGGTCAGGGTGTTATCGGGCAGGCGAATACGCTGCTGATCATGCGTTTGCACCACGGCACCGTTTTCAGCAATAAACGGTGAACCGCTGATGCCAAGCCTTTTTTGCAGCGGAATAATCTCGGCTGCCGTTTTACTGGAACAGATCACCAGCGGAACAGCGTACTGCTTTAGCGTGGTAAGCCATTCGGTGGCCGCATCCCAGCGATAGGTATGATGGTCGAGTAACGAACCATCCAGATCGGTAATTATCATTAACGGCTGGTGGAGATCGGGCATTTACAGGCTCCTTTCATCACATTCGCGGCTAAAGCGGCGATTTTTCAATATTATAGTTGAATATGGCTCACACTTTTTTTCCTGCCACGCTGGCTGGAAATCCAGGATAATTCTTAAAACGAAACCGCAGTAAAAGTGGGTATGCAAGAAGTGTGCAGGGCTAAGTCACTGGCGGGCGCGGTGTTTTTGGTAACTGTCGCTCCATAATTACCCGATCGGTTGCAGAAACGTGCATATCTGATGCTTGTTTCGGAGTCGGGAAAGGGTAATCTGCAGAGGTGTTAAGAATTCCCTGGTGTAACGAATTGATTTTTTACCCGGCCTTCCCGCCGGGTTTTTTTTGAAATCGATTTCAGCGGTTCGCTTCATAGGCGCGATAATCACAAATATCAATTTCAAACGCCTCCGCCAGTTCGCTATAGGAGTGGAAAACCCGGCCTTCTACTTCCAGCCGTGGCGTCTGATCCTGCTCCATATACTCTCGTACCTCTCCCGACGTTCTGGCCTGAATTGCCGCCAGTAAACCTTCGACATCAATCTGCAGATCGGATGGCTGAGCATCGCCGTGCTGTTTTTCGTCTGTCATTTTCTGACTCCTGAGAGCAAACAGAGTAATGAGTATAGAACGCAGGGCAGAAAGGCGGGAGCGGAGAGATCGCAGGCAAAAAAAAAGCCCGCGCTGCGCGGGCAAAATCCTTGTTACTTTCAGGTTGGCTGCACCTATGGGGTGGTGCAGTGAGAAGAGTTTAAAGGTCTGACGCGTAAGAAGTCTTGCGGTGAAATGTTAAGGAATTGCAAAAGTTTCTCCTTACTCAGATTTACCTGACTTTTCGACTAAACAGAGCAGAATCAGCTATAGTTAGCGATAAAGCTGATTTTTATCAATACCTAAAGGAATGGTTATGGACATCTTACGAATTATTATCGCTATTCTGCTGCCACCACTGGGCGTGTTTATGCAGGTTGGTTTTGGCGGCGCCTTCTGGCTGAATATCCTGCTGACACTCTGTGGTTATATCCCCGGTATCATCCATGCCGTCTGGGTCATTGCCCGCCGCTAACGCGCTGCATCGCCACGGTTCTTCGTTTAGACTGTACTCAGTCAATAATCTGGAGAACCGAAATGAAGGTAAATGACCGCGTCAGCGTCAAAACCGATGGCGGCCCGCGTCGTGTTGGCACCATTCTGGCTATGGAGCCGTTTAATGAAGGCACCATGTTCCTGGTGGCGCTGGAAGATTATCCGCTGGGCATCTGGTTTTTTAACGAGACGCAGCAGCCGGATGGGATTTTCGTGGAGCCTTACCACGAAGCCTGAGCCTGACGCGCAATAAAAAAGCCGCCTTTCCGTTTACCGGAAAGGCGGCTTTTTGCTGTCGGAGATTACGCGGCGGACATCAGCCGCTGACGGTTAACCGCTATAACCTCAGAAGGTTTCCCAGTTATCGCTGCCGCCTGCCAGCGCCGGACGGGGTGCCAGAGCCGGTGTCTTTAACGGTGAAGAGACGCGTGCAGCCACACCTGTGGTTGCAGGCGTGTCCTGCAGGCGGAATGCCGCGACCGCCTGCGTCAGTTTACCCGCCTGATCTTCCAGCGAGGCCGCTGCGGCGGAGGCTTCTTCCACCAGCGAGGCGTTCTGCTGGGTGACGTTATCCATTTCGGTGACCGCCTGGCTCACCTGCTGAATACCACGGCTCTGCTCGTCTGACGCCGCCGCGATCTCCGACATAATATCGGTAACGCGTCGTACGGCTTCGACAATCTCACCCATGGTGCTACCGGCTGCGCCAACCTGATGCGAACCGTCATTGATCAGCGTGACGGACTCAGCAATCAGCGATTCAATCTCTTTCGCCGCCTGCGCACTGCGCTGGGCCAGATTACGCACTTCGCTGGCCACCACCGCAAAGCCACGACCCTGCTCACCGGCACGCGCCGCTTCTACCGCCGCATTCAGCGCCAGGATGTTGGTCTGAAACGCAATACTGTTAATGACGTTGGTGATCTCAGCGATTTTTTTCGAGCTGCCGGAAATATTGGTCATGGTTTTCACGACGCTGCTCACCAGCTCGCCACCGCTGCGCGCTTTGCCCGAGGCATCCGCGGCCAGCTGGCTGGCGTGATGCGCATTCTCGGCGTTCTGCTTCACCGTAGCGGTAAGCTGTTCCATGCTGGCTGCGGTCTGCTCCAGTGCCGCAGCCTGCTGCTCGGTGCGTGAAGAGAGATCGGTGTTGCCGGCTGAAATTTCGCTGGAGCCCTGATAAATCGCGACGGCGCCTTCACGCACCGTACCAACGGTGGTTACCAGCGCCTGCTGCATCAGTTGCAGGTTATGGATGAGCGTACCAATCTCGCTGCGGCCATGGGGCAGGGGAGCGGAGGTCAGATCACCCTGCGCAATGCGTTCGATACGCAGCACCGACTGGCGCAGCGGACTAATCACCACGCGGCGCAGGAAGACAAAGGTCAACAGCACCAGCACCAGGGCGGCACTGAATGCTACGGCCATGGAGATAAAGCCGATGCGCGACTGTTGATCGGCCTGGGCGGTAATGGCATTGGCGCGATCAGTTCGGATCTTGATCGCCTTCAGCAACACCGCGTTATAGTCGTCATCCAGCTTGCGGGTTACATCGGTCTCCTGAGCGATGATGCCCTCAAAGCTGCCCTGTTTACCGGATTCAATCATCGGTATCAGGCCTTTGGTAATGTAATCGTTGAAGCGAGCCTGCAGCGTGGCATCCAGTTCCATATCCGCGGGCGTCTTAACTTCACGAGCCTGATAAATCGCGAAGCCAGCTTTTGCCTGCTGGATCCGTTTTTCGGCGGCAGCAATATTGGCGCGAAACTCGTCCATTTCACCAATACGCGCGGCGGCACCGGCCTGAATAATGGTCAGGCGCGCAGTACGCAGATGGTTTGAACTGTTAGAGAGGCCCATACGAACCTGAATTTCGTCCGTGGCATCATCGAGGGAGTGATTGCCGGAAATCAGAAAGTAACTGGCGACACCAATACAGAGTGCGAACAGCAGCAAAATGCCGCCGAAGATCAGGCTAAACAGCGGCACCAGGCGGAGATTCTGCCAGATGCCTGCGCTTTTCTGTCCATTATTATCTCGTGCAGTGTTCATATCCTTGCTCTCTTGAGGCTGTTGTTATAAGGCATAACATCGGCAAAAGAGCGTAAAGGCTTAGCAGTAAGAGTGAGACCTGGATCGCAATTCCGGGCAAAAAAAAACCGGCCAGAGAGGCCGGTTCTTCAGATGTTATGATCAGCGGATATTAACGTAAATACCTGAAGTCACATTATCCGTTAAACGCACCACATGATAAATAACCTGCTTATTATGGGTTTTGATTTTGCGTTTAATATTACCTTTGTGTGACGATACCGTTTTGGCCTTAATTTGCATTTTATCTGAGATCTGGATGGTATCATGACCTGACATCCACATCTTCAGCATGTTTGACTCAGTCTGGCTCAGCGTTAATGGATGTACATCCATGCCCGAAGAGATACGCGCAGACTGGTTAAGCTTCTTCTGCAAATAGGTGCTGAGTAAGGAATCCAGGGTCGATGTCTTCATCGATTTTGATGTAATAATCAGGTTCTTACGAACGTAGAGATATTCCTCAAAATGGATATTGCTAATCGCCATGAATATAAAGAACAGCGTATCAGGATGCTGCGTAATAATGCTGCGGATACGTTCACTGGAATCAGATTCATGAATGAAGCAATCTTCATTAATAAAGACGACACCAGGGTTTAATTGCTCACATTTTTGCTGTAGTTGCTCAATATCGGAGACAGAAGAGATATTCTTCTTCTTAACTCCTTTTAAAGACATGTAGTCTGATAATCCCAGGCGTGTGTAGTTGCAGGAATCCATAATAATAGTTGGCATAATAGCGACCCTCACCAATTTGTTATCCGTTTAAATCAACGATGAATACGCGTTGCGGTACGAGAGAGATTTCTTAGGTACTTTTTTATTCTGCTCGTGCAGTTTGGCAACAGGCAAACGCCCGTAAAAGTCTTCATCCCTGACCCGTTCTGCAAAAAATTTGTGCTGCCATGACGTCACATATTCTCCGGCCATGGCGGGGAGTGCCAGTGAAATGTCGGAGGTTAAGTAAGACTCATTTTTTTGGGAGCCAGGTCACTATCCTTGAAAACGCGGAGTTTTCTGATAGGACAATTCTCAAAAACATTTGTTTTACGAAAGTGTGATGTCTCAGCGTGCGATGACAATGCCGGAAAAAACATTTTTTAACAAGAAAAATCACTTAAAGATTTTTTTCTTGTAAATTCAGTGTCTTGTCGATTTTGCCTGCACATTCACAGTCTGACCGCTCCTGTGAACCACCCCACTAAAATACGCGAAGCCCGGTTTAATAAGAATTATTTTCAGACTCTCCGCACGTTTATCAGAATTTCCTTAGTTGCATTCTGGAAAACATGGTTCGGAAAATGCACGGATGGTTTTGCGCTACTTAAGTATCGTTATGCAAAGATAGTTAGAAACTTAATGTTCAGGGACGGGATAGTTCTGTCAGGAACACGGCGAGTAAATCAAATACTTCACCGAACAAATGCTCACAGAACGGGGCTAGCAGAGGCATCAGCAAGCTGATGGTTAAAATTCCGACTGATAAGGTAATCGGGAAGCCAATTGCGAAGATTGATAACTGTGGTGAAACACGGTTTAACAAACCCAGTACCAGATTTACCATGAGTAACAAAACGATTAAGGGCAGCGCTAACATCATGCCATTAAGGAAAATTAATCCGCCAGATTTCACCAGCGCCATAAACGCATTGGCATTTAGCGGCTGACCGCCAATCGGCAGCGTATGAAAACTGTCCGCCAGCAGCGAGATCAGCCACAGGTGTCCGTTAAAGGTCAGGAACAGCAACATCGCCAGCATGTCGAGAAAACGGGCCAGCACCGGCATGTTAAGACGGCTGCCAGGATCGAAAAAGGTGGCGAACGAGATGCCCATCTGTAAACCAATCACTTCCCCGGCAAGGCGCACGGCAGCAAAAGCGAACTGCATGGTGAAGCCGAGTGCAATACCAATCAGCATCTGCTGAATCAGTAGCAGGAAGCCCTCAGGGGAAAACAGGGTGACATTGACCGCAGGTAACAGCGGCATCAGCAGCCAGGTGATCATTACCGCCAGACCGATTTTGACACGTTTGCTGACGGATCGTTCATTGAGGATCGGTGCGGTGGCGAATAGCGCCATGATGCGCACCAGAGGCCAGAAGAACTGGCTGACCCATTGAACCAGCTGGCTGCTGTCGAGAGTAATCATCAGCCGATGATGTAAGGCAGGTTGGTAAAGACGGTGCGGATATAGTCCAGCAGCAGATTCAGCATCCACGGGCCGGCAATGATACCGGTGGTGGCAACCGCCAGAATCTTAGGAATAAAGGATAAGGTCTGTTCGTTGACCTGAGTCGCGGCCTGGATCAGGCTGATCAGCAAACCGCTGACCAGTGCGGCCAGCAGCAGCGGGGCGGCCAGCATCAGGGCGACGCGCATCGCTTCCTGTCCCATTACCATTACTGATTCGGGTGTCATGTGTTGCTCCGGTAAGAAAAGGGGGATCAGGAGTAGAAGCTTTGCGCCAGTGAACCGACCAGCAGTTGCCAGCCATCGACCAGAACAAACAGCATCAGTTTAAACGGCAGCGCGATGGACGCTGGCGGGACCATCATCATCCCCAGCGCCATCAGCACGCTGGCAACCACCAGGTCGATGATCAGGAACGGGATAAAGACGGTAAATCCAATCTGGAAAGCCGTCTTCAGCTCGCTGGTAACATAGGCTGGCAGCAGAATACGCATTGGCACCGCTTCAGGACCGGCAATCGGGGCGGTATTCGCCAGACGGGCAAACAGGGCTAAATCCGCTTCACGGGTCTGACGCAGCATAAACTCGCGCAGCGGCTGGGCACCTTTATCAATCGCCACTTCCATGCTGATCTTGTCCTGGCTGAACGGCAGATAAGCATCCTGATAAATTTTGTCGAAGGTCGGCGCCATAATAAAGAAGGTCAGAAACAGCGACAGTCCGAGCAGCACCTGGTTAGGCGGCGCAGAGGGCGTGCCCAGGGCGTTACGCAGCAAACCAAACACAATGATGATACGGGTGAAGCTGGTCATCATCAGCAGCACGGCCGGAATAAAGGTCAGCGCAGTGATAAAGACCAGCGTCTGTACCGGCAGTGACCAGCTCTGACCGCCATTCGGCAGCGAGTGACTCACCAGACCCGGCAGCTGGGCATGGGCAACCGGTGCCAGTAACAACAGTGGCAATAAAGGAAGCAGTCGACGCATCATTGTGGTTTTCCGGGACGTTTAACCAGGTTCTGTAACAGCTGACGAAAATCCTGTGGCGCACTGTTAACCGGCGTCACAGAGACCGGTTCACCCGGCGGCAAAGTATGCAGATGGGTAATCTGCTGTGCGGTGACGCCCAGCACCAGACGCGCATCAGCGGTATCGACAATCACCACCCGCTCGCGCTGGCCCACTGAAACGCTGGCTGTGAGTTTAAGCTCCTGGCCGCTGACCTTTTTCGGCGCGAAGCCGACACGGCGTGCCAGCCAGGCGCAGGCCAGAATCAATAAGATAATCACTGCTAACACGCTGCTGACCTGGGCCAGCATGGAGCCGGTCGAGATCGCCTGAGCGTGCGGTGCAGCCGGTTGCAGCGTTTGATTCTGGCTATTCATAATGTAACTCTTTAGCGACTCAGACGACGCATACGTTCAGATGGGGTGATGATGTCAGTGATGCGCACGCCATATTTGTCGTTCACCACCACCACTTCACCCTGAGCAATCAGATAACCGTTGATCAGGATATCCAGCGGCTCACCCGCCAGGCCATCCAGTGCCACCACTGAACCCTGCGCCAGACGCAGCAGCTCTTTGATGGTCATTTTGGTGCGACCCAGTTCCACGGTGAGTTTCACCGGGATATCCATAATCAGATCGATATCCTGCAGCGATCCAGCGACGTTGCCGCTGTCGAATGATTTAAAGACTTCGTCGGTCTGCGGCGCACTGCCGCTGCCGACCTGCTCATTCATCGCTTCAGCCCACAGATCGTCCGCAGAGATATCGTCAGACGGTTTATTACTGTCAGTCATGGGGCTGTTCCTCGTTCAGCGAATTCAAAATCGGGTTAATCAGGTGTTCGACACGGAGCGCGTACTGACCATTCATCGTGCCATATTGGCTGGTTAAGACCGGGACGCTATCGACATGGGCGATAATGCGTTCCGGCTTCTCAATCGGCAGCACATCACCGGGTTTCAACTGCAAAATCCGTGACAGACGCAGTGAGGTTTCGGCAAAGTGCGCGATCAGTTCCAGCTCAGAGTGCTGCACCTGTTTGACCAGGTTGTCGCGCCAGTGGTTATCTTCCTGACGTGAGTTTTCGAGCGGTGGATTCACCAGCAGCTCGCGCAGCGGTTCAATCATTGAAAACGGGATACAGATATTAAACTCACCCACCAGGTTACCAATCTCCACCTGGAACGGCGTGTTAACCACGATGTCGTTCGGTGAAGTGGTGATGTTGGTGAACTTTACCTGCATCTCTGAACGTACATACTCGACGTCCAGTGGATAAATGGCCTTCCATGCGTCGCTGTAACCATCCAGCGCCAGCTTCAGCATGCGGCGAATAACGCGCTGCTCGGTATGGGTAAACTCACGGCCTTCGACTTTGGTCGGAAAACGTCCGTCGCCACCAAACAGGTTGTCGACAGCGATAAACACCAGGCTCGGTGAGAACACCACCAGCGCGGTGCCGCGCAGCGGCTTCAGGTGGATCAGGTTCAGGTTGGTTGGCACCGGCAGATTGCGGGCAAACTCGTGATACGGCTGAATCTTGATCGCCCCGACGCTGATATCCGGGCTACGGCGCAGCAGGTTAAACAGCGCCATACGGAAACTACGGGCAAAACGCTCATTAATAATCTCCAGCGCCTGCAAACGCTCGCGAACCACACGGCGCTGGGTGTTCGGATCGTAAGGACGAATATCGCCTTCCGGTCCGTTTTGTTTCTTTTCTTCTTCCGCACTGCCGCTGTCGCCGTTTAAAAGGGCGTCAATTTCAGCCTGGGAGAGAATGCTATCGCCCATTGATTCACCTCAAAATGAAGGCAGTAAACAGCACATCGTTTACAGCCTGCGGAGGTTGACCTTTTACCAGCGGGGGTGTCAGCGCCTGTTTGACTTGTTCAACAAGCGCCTGCTTTCCTTGCTCTGTCGCCAGCGCCGCAGCGCTCTGACGCGAGAGCAGCAGCAGCAAACGGCTGCGCACCTCAGGCAGATAGTCATTCATCCGACGCCGGGTATCCTCATCGGCCAGACGCAGGGTAAAGCCTACGTAAAGCACGCGGTCGGGATCGTTGTCGGGATTGACCAGGTTAACCGTAAATGTATCAAGTGCAAAAAAGACCGGAGCGGGAGGCGGTTCAACTTTCGCCACCTCAGGCTTATCGCCCTCATGTTTATTCATCATTCGCCAGACTGCATAGCCTGCCACGCTGCAAGCGGCCAGCGTCAAAATGAGCAGCACTGGTATTAAGAGTTTACGTTTGCTGCCTTTTTTTGCTTTCGCGTTATCAGACATGGTGCAGTTACTTCCTGTGAATTATGGGCAAGCCTCTCGGCTCACGAGACAGATTATCCGCGTCTTAAGTCAAACCAATGGGTAGAAAAGACGCGGGTTTTACGCTTACCTTCAGCGTTTGCCGCTGTCAGGCGAAAGTGTCGACGGCGCTGTTGCCGCTAACGCGAGCCTGAAGGGCGGCGGGAACGGCGATCGGCGTAATGTCGGTGTCACTGTCCTGGGTGAGGGAGAAGCGGCCATGTTGTCCATCGCGGCGCGCCTCCTGCTGCTGCTGGAATTGCTGACCCTGCGCGGAACTGTCACTGCTCACCTGACTCTCGCCCAGGTTGATACCGCTCTCTGCCAGCGCGCTGCGCAGCTGCGGTATCGCGGCTTCCAGTGCTGCTCTGACGTGGCTATGGCTGGAAACCAGATTAATTTGTGCCTGGTCGTTATCCAGTTTCAGGCTGATCTGGATAGCGCCAAGGTCTTCCGGATGTAAACGCAATTCCGCGTTCTGCTGGCCGTTGCGACTGAACATCACAATCTGCTGACTCAGCGCCTGCTGCCACTCGTCGCTGCCCAGCTGTGAGTTCAGCATCGGCGTTGACGGTGTGCTGGTGGTCGCGGAGGCGGTCACCGGCGCGGGCAGGCTGCTGGCGGTGGCGATTGGCGTAGCGTTGACCGCGTTATCGCTGGCGCTGGCTTTAATCGCAGCCTGATCATCCTGCTTAACCATGTTGCTCAGCGCCTGCTGGAAACTGCTGTCGAGCGTCAGGCCGCTACTGGTCGCACTCTGCGCCGTGTTGTTACTCTGGCTGGCGGCAGTGGTGACGGCAGGTTTGCTCTGTACGTCGCTTCTGGCGTCAGACTTTTCATCTTCGCCCGGTGCGTGGCTCTGCTGCGCGCTGTTCAGCAGTTGCATCAGCGAGCTCTGGCTTTTCCGACCGGTATCGGTCTGGGCGATCATCTCGCCCGCTTCACTGCTGACCGGGGTCGACGTGGTGGCTGTAACAGCCGCTACACCCGGTAACATGGCGAACAGCGCCTGCATATTCTGCATATCGCTGGCGCTTAAGGGTGCAACGTCCGGCTTGTCTTTATCATCGGCTGATTTTGACCCACCTTTAATATTTTCCGGCTTAAACAGAGCGGTCAGCGCAGCAGGATTTTCCAGTGCTGCCATCAGGGCATTCAGCGGGGCTTTCGGGCGGGCGTCATCGGCAATTTCTGCTTTGACGTCAGCGGATTGCGCCGCTTTTCCCTGCTGTTTAGCCAGGCCGAGTAACTGGTTTCCCAGTGCGGTCAGAAAGTCCTGCGGCAGGGCATCGGCACCCGCAGCAAGGTCAGTTGAGACTGAGGGTTCTGCGTCGGTTTTTACCGTCGCTTTCATAGCAATGTTTGGCAGCGTAATCATTCACCTCTCCTCGATGCGGCCCGTTGGGCAAATTCGTCCATCCGTTTCTGATCGAGACGGTTTTCCTGTCGTAATGCATTTTCCGCTGCGCGCGTAATCAGCGTCTGATAGGCGTTCAGCCGTTGCTGTTTGTCACGCCAGTTGATCAGCGCCTGTTCCAGCCGCTGATTCCAGTTATTAAGCTGGTTGCGGTGCTGCTCAATCGCTTTTTCCAGCGTCTGAATAAACTGGTGATAGTTGGTCCAGCGGGTGCTGGCGATGCCCGACGACATGTCATCGTTGAGCTTGTTGCGATATTCGTCCTGATAGTCGAGCAGCATCGTCAGCTGCTCGTTCGCGGCATGCTGGCCGCGACGCATATCGCCTAAATAGATGGCAGCGCGTTCGAGATCCTGCTCCGCTAAGTCGCGCAGCGTATCGATGGCATTTGCAGTTTTCATTGCCGTTACCTCGCGTTAATTCGTGTGACTAGCCAAACAGCGCATGCAGATGCAGGCTGGCGTCGTCGTAATCACTGCGCTCAAAGATGCCCTGTTGCAGGAAGGCTTCCATCTGCGGATAGAGCGTGATCGCTTTATCAAGCATCGGATCACTGCCCGCGGCATAAGCACCGACGCTGACCAGATCGCGGTTACGCTGGAAGCTGGAGAGCAACTGCTTAAACTGGCGCACTCGCGCATAGTGGTTCTCATCGATCAGCGAGGTCATCGCACGGCTGATCGAGGCTTCTATATCAATGGCCGGATAGTGACCCGCTTCGCCCAGCCGACGCGACAGCACAATGTGGCCGTCGAGAATGGCGCGCGCGGAGTCGGCGATCGGGTCCTGCTGATCGTCGCCTTCGGTCAGGACGGTATAGAAGGCGGTGATCGAGCCGCCGCCGTCGATGCCGTTACCGGCACGCTCAACCAGGGCAGGCAGTTTGGCGAATACGGAAGGCGGATAGCCTTTGGTGGCCGGCGGCTCACCAATCGCCAGCGCGATCTCACGCTGCGCCATAGCGTAGCGGGTCAGGGAATCCATAATCAGCAACACATGCTGGCCGCGGTCGCGAAAATCTTCTGCGATACGCGTGGCGTAAGCGGCACCCTGCATACGCAGCAGCGGCGAAACATCGGCCGGGGCGGCGATCACTACCGAACGGGCGCGGCCTTCAGCGCCGAGAATGTTCTCGATAAAATCTTTTACTTCGCGGCCACGTTCGCCAATCAGACCGACCACGATAACGTCCGCTTTGGTGTAACGCGCCATCATGCCAAGCAGCACGCTTTTACCCACACCCGAACCGGCGAACAGGCCCATACGCTGCCCGCGACCGACCGTCAGCAGGGCGTTGATCGCCCGCACGCCGGTATCCAGCACGTCGGTGATCGGCGTACGCTGCAGCGGGTTAAACGGCGGGGTGTTCAGCGGCGCGCGATAGCCGGTATCCGGAGACGGCAGGCCGTCCAGCGGTCGCCCGCTGCCATCGAGTACGCGGCCCAGCAGTTCCGGCCCCAGCATCATCTGTTTGCCTGCCTGCGGGTTCTCTCCGTTCTGGCGCGCATAGACCCGCGCACCCGGTAAAATGCCGTCTACTTCTTCCAGTGGCATCATCAGCAGCTTCTGACCGTTGAATCCCACCACTTCGCTTTCAATTTCACTGATGGTTTTGCCATCGTTGCGTTCGATTACGCAGGTCGCACCCAGCGGCAGCTGTAAGCCGGTCGCTTCCAGCACCAGGCCGGTGGCGCGAGTCAGGCGGCCATAACGGCGCACCGGCTGCACCTGGGCGATGCGTTTCTCAAAGGCATCGAGCGAGCCGAGCCAGCGATTCAGACGAGTGGTCATTACAATTCTCCCGGTGCGGCAAGACGGCAGAGTTCCTGCCAGCGCGTCGCGACGCTGGCATCCAGGTCACCATCTTCTGCGCTGAGTTTACAGCCGCCAGGATGCAGGGTGCTGTCAGCGATCAGCCGCCAGCCGTGCAGATCCAGCGTCGGACCCAGGGTCTGCTCAATGCGTTGTAAGTCATCCGGGTGAACGCGCAGTTGCGGTTTGCCGCTGAACATCGGTTCCTGCTGCAGTAAACCCTGAATCTGGCGCAGCAGGGCGGTGCCATCCACCGTGGTCGCCTGACCAATCACCGAACGTGCCGCTTCCAGCGCCAGCTGCATCAGACGCGCCGCAATCACGCTGTCCAGCGATTCCAGCGTGTTCTGGAACTCGGTTACCAGCTGCTGCATACGCGCCTGAAGTGGCGCCTGCTGCTGCTGGGCATCGGCCAGACCCTGCTGAAAACCAGCGTCGTAACCGGCTTTCTGGCCTTCGGTCACACCCTGCTGATAGCCTTCGTTGTAACCCTGACCCTGTGCCTCTTTACGCATCTGCTGCTGCAGGCGTTCGAGCTGCTGTTGCTGCTCATCAACGCCATCTTCAGCTTCGTAAATTTCTGGCTGCAGCTCCGGTTCAGCAGGCTCATCGAAACGGCCTAAATCCGTGGGCTGCCACAGCTGCCAGGGGCGCGCAGAAAATGCATCAGACATAAGTTTCCTCGCCACCACCAATCACCATCTCGCCTGACTCGGCCAGGCGGCGTACCACCAGCAGGATCGCTTTCTGTTCGTTTTCTACTGCGGACATACGCACCGGGCCACGGTTGGCCAGATCGTCGCGCAGGATATCCGCCGCACGGGCTGACATGTTTTTGAGGAACTTCTCGCGCAGTGGCTGTTCGGCACCTTTCAGTGCAACCAGCAACTGCTCGGACTCCACTTCCTGCAACAGACGCTGGATGCTGCGGTCGTCCACTGCCACCAGGTTTTCGAACAGGAACATCTCGTCGATAATTTTCTGCGCCAGTTCGCCATCGAAGTCGCGTACGGCTTCGATAACCGCCTCTTCCTGCTGCGTTTTCATCAGGTTGATGATCTCGGCTGCGGTTCTCACGCCGCCCATCTTCGCACGCTTGAGGTTGGTGCCATCCAGCAGGCCGTTCAGTACTTCTGTCAGTTCGGCCAGCGCGGCTGGCTGGACACCACCGAAAGTGGCGATACGCAGCATCACGTCGTGACGCAGACGTTCGTCGAACAGCGCCACAATATCGGCGGCCTGGGCACGCTTGAGGTGGACCAGGATGGTGGCGATGATCTGTGGATGCTCGTCGCGAATAAGGTCGGCAGCAGCCTGCGGCTCCATAAAGTTGAGCGTTTCCATGCCGCTGGTGGTGTCGCGCGTTTCGAGAATGTCCTCCAGCAGGCTGGAGGCGCGCTCTTCGCCCAGTGCCCGGGTCAGCACCGAACGCAGGTATTCGTTGGAGTTCAGGCTCAGCGCCGCGAACTGCTCAGCATCCGCTTCGAACTCACGCAACACTTCAGTCAGCTGTTTATGCGACACCTGACGCATGTTGGCCATCGCGCCGCTCAGGTGCTGGACCTCACGCTGGTTCAGGTGTTTGAAAACTTCCGCGGCGCGCTCTTCGCCAATGGTCATCATCAGGATGGCGCTTTTTTCGGTTCCGGTCAGACTCATAGCTCTTTACTCATCCATTCGCGAATTACCAGCGCTACAACGCGCGGATCGTTTTCTGACATGTCGCGGATGCGTTGACTCATCACTTCTGCGCTCATGCGGTTGTTAGACTTACGTTCCTGATCCAGCTCATCTTTGCTGAGCTGCACATTAAAGGCTTCTTCTTCCGGCTGCTCAGTCGCACGGGCAGCAACGGCTTCCGCGGCGGCTTTCTCTGCGGCCTGCTTGCGAACCAGATGCGGACGAACCAGTTTGCGGTAGAGGATGAAGGCTACCAGAGCAATCAACAGCCACTTACCGGCATTCATCAGCTGATCAAAGAACGACTGCTGTTGCCAGAAGGGCAGATCGGTGGTCACTGGTTCAGTAGTGTTGAACTGCGAGTTCACCACGTTGATGCTGTCGCCACGGTTCTGGGAGTAGCCCATCGCTTCGCGGGTCAGATCTTCAATCTGCTTCAGCTGCTGTTCGTTCAGCGCAACCGCTTTGCCTTTATCATCTGCACGGAAGTTCACCACGACCGCCACCGACAGGCGCTGTACGTCACCAACGTTGACCTTGGTATGACGAATGGTGCGATCCAGCTCGTAGTTCACCGTGTCGTCACGACGCGAGTTGGTCGGTCCGGCACTGGCCGCTGCGGTGCTGGTGGTCTGGTTAGCGTTATTCGCCGCGTTGTTCTGACCGTTAGCATTCTGACCATTGGCGTTCTGGCCATTGGCGGCATTGTTGTTCGGCGTCGTCACCGGCGCAGTGTTAGCTGGCGCAGGCTGGTTAGAGAGCGCGCCCGGCACGCCGCCCGGATAAGGGCTGCCTGACTGGTCGCTGGTGCTGGTCTGACGCGAACGAATCGCTGAGTTCGACGGGTTAGCGTTAGGCTGATATTTCTCGTCGGTTTGCTCGGCGGTGTCGAAGTTAATCTGCGCGGTAACCTGCGCATGCACATTGCCCTGACCGAGAATCGGATTCAGGATCGCTTCGATACGTTGCTGGTAGCGTGCTTCAACTTCAGAGGCATACTTAAGCTGTGCATCATTCAGGTCGCGACCGGCGGAATCAGAGCGGGTCAGCAGGCGACCGGTCTGATCGACCACGGTGACGTTGCCCGGCGGTAAACCGGCGACGCTGCTTGAGACCATGTGGGCGATGGCCTGAATCTGGCCTTCATCCAGCGCACGGCCAGGCTGCAGGGTTAAGGTGA
This sequence comes from Pantoea agglomerans NBRC 102470, assembly GCF_001598475.1. GTDB lineage: Bacteria > Pseudomonadota > Gammaproteobacteria > Enterobacterales > Enterobacteriaceae > Pantoea > Pantoea agglomerans. The sequence goes on along the minus strand of NZ_BCZA01000002.1, from coordinate 285,376 downwards.
CAGAGGCGGATGGCGCTTTCTGCTCACGCACAAATAAGGTGGGTTTTGGCATCGCCAGATGAACACGGGCGCTTTTAACCGGGCCGAGTGATTCGATGGTACGAGCCAGTTCACCTTCCAGCGCGCGCTGGTAGTTAACCTGCTCGCTGAACTGGCTGATACCGAACTTCTCTTTATCCAGCAGCTCAAAACCCACCGAGCCGCCTTTCGGCAGACCCTGCTGAGCCAGACGCAGACGCAGCTCATGCACGTTCGCTTCCGGCACCATCAGCGCGCCGCCATTTTCGGCGAAGCGATAAGGGATGTTCATCTGCGTCAGCTGCGTGACGATGGCACCGCCATCTTCATCTGTAAGGTTGTTATAAAGGACGCTATAGCTGGGCTGCTTCGCCCAGAGCACCATCGCGATCACTATCGCCACAACGGCGGCGGCAGCGACGATTAAAGGAATACGCGGATTTGCGCGCAGGCGAGCGAGCAGGTCACCGAAGCCTTTCTTTTCTTGTTCTGTTGTGGCGGCTGTACTCGCATTCATGACCGATTCCTGCCTGACGTAATTGACCGGGTAAGTTGAGATGGCAAAACAGACTCCCTGACCTGCGTAGATAAAATTTCCACTTCAATGCCAGGCATTATTAGGTGATAAGGAAAATTCGATGGCTGGATAAGGTAGGGTTTTTGATGTCATTTAGCGGCTTTGTCTCATTGACAACGTGCTAACTTTTGCTCACATCAAAAATATCATCCTCCTTTATAAGGTATCGTTCATGTCCATTCAGGCAATAGACGGCGTACTGCAGCAGCTTCAGGCGACCTCACTGCAGGCCAGCAACCGCAGCAGTGAAGCCCCTAATCAGATCGATTTCGGTGCGACTATGAAAGCGGCGCTGGATAAGATCAGCGAGACGCAGACCACCGCCCGCACCCAGGCGCAGGATTTTGAGATGGGGAAACCCGGTATCGCGCTTAATGATGTGATGGTCGATCTGCAGAAATCGTCGATCTCAATGCAGATGGGTATTCAGGTCAGGAACAAGCTGGTGTCGGCGTATAGCGAAATTATGAATATGCAGGTTTAGTGAGCTGATTCCGCTGAACAAGGCACGCCTGCGTGGAAGTGGATTAGGGTAGTGGGTTGCCAGCATCAAGGCCGATCCCTTTGCTGAGTCTATGACCCTGTACTGGCGATAATACAGGTGTCATTGACTATACTGCTCTTTATTACGAGCCGTGCAGCAGGGAACTCACTCTTCGGTGCAGACGACCCGACCCCTCATCACCTATCAGCAGGACGCCAGCCCAATGCTAAAAAAACTTATCCTTATCGCATCGTTAATCAGCTTATCTCTTCCAGCCTTTGCTACCACGCAGTGCGGGCCGTTCTATCTTAAACCTGACAAGAGCGGCTGGTTCTCGGTGAATGGAGAACGCGCAAAAACGCAGAAAGTCACCTTTGCGAAAGAGAAGGGCGATTACGACAACGCGACCGTCAAACTGCTGGTGAAAAACAGCAAAGCGCCGGGGATGGTGGATATGGAGCTGACGAACCGTGAGGGCAAAGGGCTATTAAGAGCTGAAATCGTCCGCACCAGCCAGAGTCAGATCCGCATACGAGGTGCCTATGATTGCGAACCGGCTAAATAGGCTGACCTTCGACTGCCCACTCCTGAACATGGCATAGCCCTGAAGCGGGCGTGATAAAAGCCTTTGAGTAGAAGAGTGCGAAAGATTGTCAGGCAAGCGCTTGCGTTCTGGCTGGCCTGACAACTTATGTCATCTCCTGATCATCCATCCGGCATCCTGCATCACGCACATGGCGACGATGCCTCTAACTCAATGTTTTGCACCGCGCGATCATCCCTGAAACTGCTGTGCTGATATCTGATGCTTTTGGAGCATAGTAAAATGTCGCACTGGTCTGATGAGGGCTGAACTTGGCAATTTCAACCCAGGCCACGGTTTCATCATCCTGCTCAAGATTATATCGCTTCGTGCCATCCGGCAGAGGTTCATCCTGCTCCAGATAGAGTCTTTGATCCTGTGCCGCTACGCTAAGGCAGGATTCAACCTGAAAAGGATGACCGTCGAAATAAGCGGTTTTTGTTGTTGGATGTAATCCAACCCGTCCCATATCTACGCATCCGCCCATCAGACTTATGCTCAGGGCAATAATGATCTTCTTCATTAACTAAACCATCATAGTTATTTTGTTGACCAATAATATCCGGATATTGATCGTATCGCTCATTTTAATCAAAAATCTGCGCTTAATATTGCTGGCGTTACGGACTATATGTAACATTCTGCGCAACGCATTATGATGTAAGCAACGGACAGGAACTCAGTAGCCCGCATCAGGTGACTCATGCTGTCTGCTGGTGTTAACCGTTGTCAGGTGAATGTCAGGTAAATATCACTCTGAATGGTTGCTCATCATATCGTTAGTCTGCTTTGAGGTGGATGCCCGAAAATCATTGCCTGCAGCCTTTGTTAGCCAGTTTATTATAAACATGGATAGTTTTACGCAGTACATTACACACACATCAGGTTCACTAAAAAACGACCCAGTAAAAGGCGTTATACCTCTGTTGTGTTACGCATGTTGAGGTGTCCTGATGAAAATCCTTACTACTTAAGTGCCTCTGAATATTATGATTTATGACTGTTTTTTGTACTACGATGAAGATATCTTGCTTGAGATGCGTCTGAACACGCTTGAGCATGTTGTTGATCGGTTTGTCATTGTGGAATCGCGCTATACCTTTACCGGAAAACGCCGGGAAAAGCTTCATTTTGATATTGAGAAGTTCGATCGTTTCCGCGATAAAATTATTTATATTGTTAACGATATTGCGCCCAGATTTTATCAGGAAGCCTTTAAATCGAATAGTTCTGTGGTTAATGCGGGTGAGACAGATCCCTGGGAAAATGAAGCCACTGCACGTAATCAGATTATGCAGGGGCTGGCCGGCGCGCAGGATGATGATATTGTTATTGTGTCAGACGTCGATGAAATTCCCCGACCCGAGGCGATAAAAGCATTCAGTCATCAGCATCTTTGCACGACGCTGCATCAGCAATATTTCAATTTTAAATTTAATGTCCGGGTTTTAAATGACGACGGCACACCGCGCTGTGCCACCCTGGCGAAAATGGTGACCTGTAAAACGCTGCGAGACTTTTTTATGGGGCAACCGGAATTGCTTCGCAATGTTAAGCGTCGTGGAACACCGATACGCGAGAACTGGTTGCGCTGGAAGTGGCTAAATTTCCGGACGAAAACCATTAAGAACGCAGGGTGGCATTTTTCCTGGGTAATGAGCGATGAGCGCATCAGTGAAAAAATGTCTTCGATTTCTCATACCGAACGTAACTGTCCCGAATTTAATAATCCGGATCACATACGGCGCTGCGTTGAGAACAATATTGATATCTGGAATCGTCCGCGAAGGATGGAGATAGTGCCGGTAACATCCGAACATTTTCCAGCTGGCTGGTTGAAAATCAGTACCAGCTTGCCGATCTCATTAAATCTTAACGCTGACCAGCGCGCCCAGCGGGCGCGCCTCTCGCACATCAGCTTGCCTTGTAAGGATCTTTTTTGTCATCCTGGCTGTCATCATTTTTGCGCGGCACTTCGCCATGATCTTTCGGCGCATCAGTGGCAGGATGATCATCTTCCTCGTAAGCATTACCAGCGTTTGGCGCGGCTTCCGGCAGGCTTTTGCTGACATCACCTTCTTTCTTACGTTCTTCATTCGTATTGTGCTTAAACATAACTCTCTCCTTTTATTCCAGTCTCTTAAGTTTAGACCAGCACTGACATCCCGCATGCGCAGCGGATTAATGAAGAAAAAAAAGCCCGCCAGCGGCGGGCTAATCGGAGTTTCTCTCATACTGAACACGTCATTTTTCGATGTTTGGGTGTGTACAGCAGGTTCATGCTAACCGGGAATCCCTGATGCAGTAATGGACAAACCTGTCATGTCGCTTGCGGCAGGTCACATTCCCGTGGATAAAAAGATCGATAAATAAATTCGATTGAACGGATTAGCAAAAGGCATATAGTGGCCTGCGTTACCAGGAGATAGAAATTATGTTAAGAGACTATTTAAAGATTGAAGCTGAAGATCAGTTAATCGAACAACGCTCGCTGAGCCTGAAAAATCGTGGTCAGGAAGAGGTCACCGAATGGATTATTGTAAATAGCCAGGGAGTTAAAAAAGGCGGCGTAACCCTGTTCGATAAACTCAGTACCCGCCGCTCATGGCCCGTCAATTATCGCATTATGCAGACCGATCTGCAGGGCAAAGTGGTAGTAGATCAACTGACCGATGCCCTGTAACTGTCCGGTTATAAACTCAGCCACTGTTGTACGATGAAAAGTGAACCCGCGCACGGCGGGTTTTTTTATGGCTGGCGGTAGCGTCGCAGTTCCACCAGCGTACCAATCAGCTTCAGGCTGTCCCGGCTGGATTGCAGCTCAGGGAAGTTGATATTGACCGGTGCCAGTTCAAACTGCATGACGCCATTATCACTGCCGCGCTGACGCCAGGTGCGTAGCAGCACGACCTGTTGCTGCAATGCCAGCACGCAGTCGCCGGGCTGAGGTGACTGCGTGGGATCGATGATCACCACATCATTCCGCAGAATCGCGGGCGTCATCGCCTGTTCTTCCACCCGGAAGGCAAAGCTCTGCTGTGAAAGCGCCATGTCGTTGTGCATCAGCAGTTCATGCCGGACGGAACCGGCCTCGCTCAGCCATCGCGGCACGTCGCGCTGTGCAAGCAGTGGGATCTGGTGCAGACCACTCCAGGCGCTTTCGCTGAAAACAGGACCATCCCCATCTATCAGAAAAGCCGGTGCGCAGCCCAGCGCTTCGGCGAGCCGCAGCAGGTTCTCACCGCGCGGCAGCGTCTCCTCTTTTTCCCATTGCGAAATCGCCACATGGGACACTTTTACCTGTTGCGCCAATTGCTTCTGCGTTAACTGCAGCGATTTACGTCGGAGTCGGATGCGGTCACCCAGCGTTTCGTTTTTCATAAGCTTGACTTTTTGGTTGAGAGTGACTTAAGTATACTTAAGCCTGGTATTTAAGCAATCTTAAATTTCATGCGGGGGACGTGGCTAAGCAGCACGCAGTAAGTTCCAGAGACCTTACCGTACAAAGGGGTGTGGCATGGAAAGTAGTCTGATTACCAGTATGGGTGCGTTAGTTCTGGGTGGGGGGGCAGCAGCACTGTTCTGGAAACCGTTATTGGCGGGAATTGCGTCAATCGTAACCAGTAATCGAGCCGGCGGCGAAATTATTACCAGCTACAAAGAGCAGGTGGTGTTGCTGAAAGAGAGCAACCTGCTGATACGGGAGGAGAACGATGAATTACGCGAACGGCACGACAGGAATCTGCGGCGTATCTCGACACTCGAAACCGATCTTCGGTTAATCAAGAATGCGGTAGGGATTTTACTGGCAATGACCGAAACCGATCAGAACGATAAATTTCGTAATGAGATTGATCGGCTTATCTCAACTCTGGAGGATCGCAGTGATGGCCACGATTAATAGCACTAAGGCACCTATGTCTTACCGGCGCAAAGTTATCCTCGGCTGCGTATTGCTGAGCTGTTCGATGATTTGCATCCTGATGACGATCATTTTTCTCTACGTCAGTAACACCGCAAACAAGCGTGTCGAGGAGATTCGGGCGGATTACCGCTTAATTGCGGCGCGGCGTGATGACAGAGTGGAGCTGCTGACCGATCAGGTTGCAGCAATACAGCATAAGCTGGATGCAATACCGGATCGCATAGCCGACAAAACGGTCATAAAAGTCAAAGAGGTCGTCACTGAGAGTGAGGTGCCAGCCGTGAAATCCGGTCATAAACCATAACTTCCGATTATTCTTAATGCGGCTTCGCTATTATCGACTAGTTTTAAATATCCGGGCAACATTTTGTACCTGAATGCAGGCCCGCTGATTGGCCGGTTGATGAACCGCTAAGCCTACTCACTTTGGATAGATGACCAGAAGGAAATTTAGCATGAGCGATTCAACAGAAACCAAGACCAAAACTGAATATCTGCGTGACGTGACTTCTCAGCTAAAAGAGATGCGTCACTATGCTCAGACCAACACCGAAACCCTTTCCAGCCAATGGTTAGCGTTTGATGCGGGTGAGTATAAAGACAAGACCAACGCCGACCGAATCGATGCGTTGCTGAATAAGCAGGGTAAACTGCTGGAAGATCTGGATGCCGCGATTCAGGACATCGAGATTGAAGTTAATCACAGCGAGCAGGAGAGCTAAGTCATCTCCCGCTAACTGATGTGGTGGCCGTTAAGGGATTAATCGGCCACCAGCCACATTTCCGCTTCGTCGAACATCTCTTCAACAATCCGCGCAACCGTCGCTTTATCGTTCTTACTCAAATCAGTATCAATCGCGTTACGTTCCATCGGCTTGACCTTAACTTCAATGTCAGGGAACACCCGATGCACCCGCTTTTCCAGCTCCTCACGAATCATCTCGCGAGCACCCGGTAAACCGGCAACGTTGCGCTTGTCGTAAATCAACTCAACAAACATGATGGCAATCCATTCAGGGCAAAATCGCTGACATATAATACTGTAAATAAAAACAGTAGCAAGGCAGCGCGCCTGATTTCGTGTAAATTTTTATCTCGCATAAACCTCAATCTTCGACTAGCAAAATGCGCACGCATCGCGACATAATGGCGGCTTACTTTTAGGAGGTCCGCGATGCGACAACTGGTAATTGATATTCTGCTAAAACTGGCAAAGATGGACGTCGATGCAAAAGAGTTGACGGCGCAGCTTGAAGCGCAGTCCCTGCTGGTTGCGGCGCTGCTGGTGCAGGCGAAACAGGACAACTCGCTGACTATTTCAGAAACGGTGCAGGATGCCATTGTTACCGCTTCGCAATCTTCGACCGAGTTTCTGCAGTCTGATGTGGATCTGCTGCTGACGCATATTAATCGTCTGCTGGCGGTAGCGAGTTATGTTGAAGTAAAGGGTAAAGCGACGGAAGGTGAAGGGTAGGGGCGGATAAAAAAATTCGCCTCTGGAGGTGGAATTGAGACAACACCTGCAGAGGCAGTGCATCAGCACTATTCGTTAAAGGACAATCACGACCTGAGTCGCACGCCGAAGTTATACACTTTCTCCCGGTTAGTACAATTTTATCTGCAGTGCCGGAACTGGTTGGAGGTGTTTGCAATATACAACTTCAGCGCGGCCCTGATTAAAGCTCGTTTTTGATGCAAAACTCTTCCCAGCTCATCCCCAGCGACTCAGCATGAGATTTGAGATAAGTCTCGATAGCTTCAGCCGCCACCGCTTTATCCGGCTCAGCGAGCTGAATAGAAAAGATCATTCCATCCAGATTCTTCTGCCGCAAAAAGGCCGCATAGATGCGTTCGGCATGCCATTCGCGCAGCTGTCGCAGTGATAGGTTAGCTGCACGGGCGTCGCTCTCCGTTAATTCATCAAGTGCAGACTGAAAGTCGGGATGCGCGGTAAAAAACATCTCGCGCGCCTGGGCATAGTAGGCTTCTGGCGTTTTCATATTCATATTCCTGAAAGTCTGTTGCAGCGCGTCAGTGTAGCGGGTTGTCTTCCGCTTGTCAGGCGTGACAAAGGCGGGGCTTTGCATCAGTTCAGCCTCTGAACTTCCGGTCAAAAACCTGACCGTGGAGCTCACTGCGGGATAAATTCTGGCGCAATCAGGGTCTGCGTGGTGTTTGAACACCCAGATACCTTGCGCAACGCGGTGGAAAAATTATAACGTAGCCGCCATTGATGGGATCTTAGGGATTAAACATGAAAAAGTGGATGCTGATTGCCGCGCTGGCACTGAGTGGCTGTGCACAAATCAACGATTATGAGAATGCGGTGCAAACACCGGCGCCCGCTGAACTGCAGGGAACCTGGCAAACCGTCGGCCCACAGAGCAGCCTGATCAGCGATAAGGCGATAGCCAGTGTGATCATCAATGCGGATGGCAGCACGCTGGACTGCCGTCAGTGGATGCGGGTGATTGCGAAGCCGGGCAAACTGACCCGGTTAAGCGGCGATTATGTCAATGTAACGCGTCAGGTGCGGGTGATGCCGCTGGTCGTGGAGAATGGCGAGCTGAGCTATGACAGGATGACCCTGCGTAAAGTGGCGCGTCCGACCGTTGAGTGTCAGCAGGCGCTGGAAGAGGTGGCGAAACAGCCGAAAGCCGCCGTGATTCAGAACATCGAACCGCAACTGCTGCGCACACCGATTACAGAAAACAACGCGAAGTCATAACAGCCGGACCATAACAAAACCGCCCCGACGGGCAGAGCGCACTTCACGCTTCTGCCTGCCGGGGCGGGTTTAGTTTTGAGTCATTTCTTCGGCAACGACCTTATTCTGCAACCACCCAGACGCTGACACTGCCACCGTTACAGACAAAGACCGCCGTGCCGTGCTCGTCGGCAGTAATGGTCTCTTCCCGATTCCCCAGATGATCGCGCCAGACCTTACCGGCAAAACCTTCACCCATCGGCACGCTTTTCTCACCGGCATCGCCGTTCGACATGATCACCACACAGCCTGGCTGTGTTTCGGTGCCGCTGCGGCTGAAGGCCACGCAGTTTGGGTGATCAAAATAGTCGGTCTGCACACCCCAGCCATACTGCTGGCGCGCCCGGATCAATCCTTCCAGTTCAGGGATTACCGGCATCTCAATTTTGTGCTTCTCGCCGTCGCCGCCTTCATCTTCATAGGTCGCCCCAAACAGGTCGGGATAGAAGATGGTGGGCACACCCTGTTCACGTAACAGGATCAGCGCATAGGCCAGTGGTTTAAACCAGGCTTCTACCGGCGCTTCCAGCGACTGCAGCGGCTGGGTGTCGTGGTTAGCCACGATCGTCACGGCATGCCACGGATCAGCAACCACCAGCGAGTTAGCAAAAATCTGGCTCATGTCGTAGGCGCTGCCCGCGGTTGAGGCCTGGTGGAAGTTCATGTGCAGTGGCGCATCAAACAGCATGGTTTTGCCTTCTACCTGATGCACATACTCCTGCAGCTTCTCCGTTTCAAACGACCAGTATTCCGCGACGATAAACATCGGCTCCTCAGCAACCTCCTGAATATGGTCAATCCACTCTTTGTAGAACCAGGCCGGGATATGTTTTACCGCATCCAGACGAAAGCCGGTGCAGGGCACCTGTTCCATCACCCAGCGCGCCCAGTATTTGAGCTCTTCCCTGACCGCGTTGTTGCGGAAATCGATGTTGGCGCCCATCAGATAGTCGAAATTACCCAGCTCGTTATCAACCTGGTCGTTCCAGCCTTCGGCGGTGTAGTCATTGATGATTTTGAATACGCCGTTTTCGTCCGGATTTTCGATGTGGTCTACGCCGCTAAAGCATTTGTGGTCCCAGACAAATTTCGAAAATTCCCCGGCGCGTGCCGGAAACGTAAATTTCGTCCAGGCCTCGCACCCGACCACTTCGTCGTAGATTTCATCGCGGTTATCGGGATTGACGCGGTTAACGCTGATCGCCTCTTTTTCGTCGGCGCCCATTTTGTGGTTCAGCACCACATCCAGCAGCACCCCAACGTTGTGACTACGCAGGGCTTCTGTTGCCGCCAGTAACTGCTGTTTGTCGCCATATTTGGTGGCAACGCTGCCTTTCTGATCAAATTCACCCAGGTCAAACAGATCGTAGCTGTCGTAACCGACAGAATAGCCTCCCGAATCCCCTTTGTAGCACGGTGGCAACCACGCCATGGTGATACCTATTTCGCTGAGCCAGGCCGCACGATCGGCGACTTCCGGCCACAGTTTGCTGCCATCCGGGTAATACCAATGGAAAAACTGTAATAACGTTGGGTTTTGCATGTACCGCACTCCAGGGGATGATGAAAATCAAGTATGGAGTAAGCGGCAAAAAAGAGACGCCGCGCAGAAAAATAAATCTGGCGGCGTGACAGAGCAGGGGATCAGGAGAGGGTTTCGTGCGGCACCATAACAACGCCGCCTTGATTGCTATAAGCGGACATCACCGATTTCTGGCGACTATTCTGACCCACCAGTGAGGCCAGCTCATCCATCCGCGCCTGCAGCAGACGTTTCACTTCACATTCGTTATCGAGAATACGGCGCAGCACCGGACGTAACTGCTCCTGAGTCTGTGCCGACGGCGACACGGCTTCTGTCGATTGGGCTAAGTTCTGCACCGCACTGACATACTCCATCTCCCTGCTGATCAATTCATCCCATTCGCCTTGTGCTGCATGACGCAGCATTCCCTGGCTGAGATCGAGTAACTGTTGGTAAACGGTAATCAGATGCGGTGCAGTAGTCATTAAACGGCGTCCTGAATCAGGTTAGGTTGAACCACTTCTTTCCACGCGTCAGCAATGTTGCGCAGCAGGCCTTCGACCTCCTCGACTGCTGCAACATCATTGTTCAGGTTGGCATGCAACAGGCGACGCGTCATGTAGTTGTAAAGATCCAGCAGATTGTCTGCCAGCTCATCACCACGGTTTTCAGTCAGGCCCTCTTTCAGGCCGGCTTCGATAATATTGATCGCTTTGGAGATCGAGTTGCCTTTGCCTGCAATATTGCCATCCTGCATAAACAGACGAGCGCGGATTAACGCGCTCAGTGCACCGTCGAACAGCATCACAACCAGCTGCTGCTGGCTGGCGCTCATCACGGCGCTTTCTACGCCAATTTTTGCATAGGCTTTGGTGCCTGTAGCGCTGTACATGGTCACTCCTGTTATTTTTTAGACGAATCGGACGTGTCGAACTGCTGCGTCAGATAGGTGCTGGTCGAGTTGAGTTTACTGATGGCCATATCCAGCTGAGTAAATTGCGTTTTATAGCGTGCGATATCCGCATCAATGCGATCGCTGGTGGTGTTATAGAGGGTGGTTAACCTATTCAGTGTTTTACTCACGCCATCGGTGGCGGACTGAATAATCCCTTTAGTAGCCAGCCAGTCAGTCAGCTTGCTGTCGATTTTAGCGGCGATACCGGTTTTACCGTCACCTACGATCATCGCTTTCACACCTGCAGCATCTTTATCCAGTGCGCTGTTCAGCTTGGTCGAATCCAGTTTTAATGAACCGGTGGTGGGATCGGTGGTGACACCAATCTGACTCAGTGATTTAAAGGTAGATGTGCTCTGCGAATTAGTGAGCATGCTTTTCAGCTGCGTCTCAATCGTCCGTAACGTACTGTCACCCAGCAGGGCACCATTACTGGAGTCCTGTGCATCGCTGTTGGTATCGACTTTGGTGAATTTGGTCAGGGTATTGAACTGATCCAGCAACGTATTGTAGGCATCCACCCAGGCACTGATGGCGCTGGAGGATTTTGAGGTGTCTTTGGTAATCGTCAGCGTCTGATCGCCAACCGTCTGCGCGGTCAGATTTAAGGTAATCCCTTCCAGCGCATCGCTAATCTGATTGCTGCTGTTTTCAATCGCAACATTGTTGACCGTCAGTTTGGCATTCTGCGCAGCGACGCTCTGGGTCATCACGTTGCTGCTGGCGCTGGCGTCAAAGCCCACAATCCCCTGTAGCGTGCTGTCACCAGTGACGGCGATGGTTGCCACCGCATTGTCGCTGCCGGTTTTATTGGCGCTCATTGAGAGGCGGAAGCTGCCGTCTGATACCTTAATGATGCTGGCGGTGACGCCGGCATTGGCGCCGTTGATGGCGTCACGCATGCCGGTCAGCGAGGTCTGATCGCTGGAGAGCGTGATGCTTTTGCTGGTGCCATCTTTTAAGGTAATCGCGATGCTGCGGCTGGCCACGGAGCTGTCGCCCAGCGCGGCGGTGTTGCTACTCTGTACTCCTGAGGTCAGTACCTGCGCCTGTGCCAGCTGCGTGACGTTAATGGCATATTTACCGGCCACGGTGCTGCCAGAAGTGGTCGCGCTGAACGCTGTGGAGCTACTGGCCGCAGTCGTAGCGGTAAACAGGTCAGCACTGTTCAGCTTGGTATTAGCAGCCTGGAAAGTTGTCAGTGAACTTTTCAGGGTGGCGTAAGCACTGAGCTTGGCCGTATAAGCTGTCTGCTGAGTAGAAATAGGTTTGAGTGAAGCTTTTTCAGCGGTGGTCAAACTGTCAAGCATGGTACTGAGTGGCAGGCCGGAACCCACACCGAGGTTGCTTATACTAGCCATATTAATTCCTTTATAAGGTCGACAGAAAATTGATACCTGGGTTATCGGCCTTGAATAAGGAAAGTTTAAGGTTATTTGCCTTAGGGTAATGAGGTAAATAAGCACTATAGAGAAGGGTAATTCAGCGGCTAGAAAATTAATGAATTAAGCCTAAAGAAGTTCGGGCGGGTGGCGATAACTTAAAACGTGACAGGTTGAAGCAGAAAAATTCGCCTGGTACTAAAAAAATTCTAAAGGTTGTTAAACGGCAGACGATAACAACTTTGACGGCGCTGAAGCCGGCGGGTTGAAGCCCACACCTTAACCGAAAGACTTGATTAACAGGAAAATTCATCATGGCCCAAGTCATTAATACCAACAGCCTCTCGCTGATCACTCAGAACAACATCAACAAGAACCAGTCAGCTCTGTCTACTTCAATGGAGCGTCTGTCTTCTGGTTTACGTATCAACAGCGCGAAAGATGACGCTGCTGGTCAGGCAATTGCCAACCGTTTCACCTCTAACATCAAGGGCCTGACTCAGGCTGCTCGTAACGCCAACGACGGTATCTCTGCTGCGCAGACTACTGAAGGCGCACTGTCAGAAATCAACAACAACTTACAGCGTGTTCGTGAACTGACTGTACAGGCTAGCAGCGGTACCAACTCAGCTTCTGACAAATCTTCAATCCAGGACGAAATCAAATCCCGTCTGAGCGAAATCGACCGCGTATCTGGTCAGACTCAGTTCAACGGCGTGAACGTGCTGGCTAAAGATGGCTCAATGAAAATTCAGGTTGGCGCTAACGATGGCGAAACTATCACCATCGACCTGAAGAAAATTGACTCTTCTACGCTGAAACTGAACACTTTCAACGTGAATGGTCCACAGGGTACACCTACTGCTGCTGCAGCTGCTGACTTCCAGAGCGTTTACGGTTCTACCAGTAACGTATCTAAAGCCACTGTTGCTGAAGGCACAGCTGATAGCCTGGCGACTCGCCTGGGTGTTGCAGCCGCTAACGTCACTGTTACTGCAGATAAAGTGTATAAAGATGACAACGGCAACCTGTTCGCTAAAGTTAACGTGAAATCAGCCAGCGATGCAGAAACCAACAGCCTGAAAGCGAACGGTTTTGACATTGCTAACGGTGCAAACCAGGACTTCTACGTTGCAGTTGATGCGAAGGCTGCAGTAACGACTGCTGGTGGCGATACCGCTGCGTTCACACTGGATACGGCTAACATGAGCCTGTCTAACGTGACCTCAGGTTCAACTTCTGATCCACTGAAAAAGCTGGACGAAGCGATTGCCAGCGTTGATAAGTTCCGTTCTTCACTGGGTGCGATTCAGAACCGTCTGAACTCAGCCGTGACTAACCTGAACAACACCACCACTAACCTGTCTGCAGCACAGTCTCGTATTCAGGATGCTGACTACGCAACTGAAGTTTCAAACATGTCTAAAGCGCAGATCGTACAGCAGGCTGGTAACTCAGTGTTGGCTAAAGCTAACCAGGTTCCACAGCAGGTTCTGTCTCTGCTGCAGGGCTAATCACCCAACTTATAAAAGACAAACCCCGCTTCGGCGGGGTTTTTTTATGCCTGCGATTAGCCTGTTTTTGCCCTGTTTCTCTGCCAATCAATCTCCCCGCGTTCCTTTATCCTCACAGTAAGACTCTTTTTTAAATGCCTTTGTTGAGCAGGTAAATAATGAAAAATATTACTGTCGTGGAACCGCTCTTTGTCAGCGCCTTCAAATGTATTGGTAGTGAGTGTCGCGATCACTGCTGTAAGGGCTGGGATATCCACCTGGATAAGCCCACGGTCAATCGCTATTTAAAATCCTCGCTGATTGAAATCAAAACGCTGGCAGTTGAAAACATCACCACCACCCGCAAAAGCTTTGCCAGTTGGGGAACTATGAAGCTTAATGCTTCTGGCAACTGTGCATTTATGGATGAAAATCGCCTGTGCAAAGTGCATTCCCGGCTGGGTGCTGCCGCACTGAGCAACACCTGTGCGACCTATCCCCGAGCGGCGAACACCTTTAAATATGAACAGCAAAAAACGTTGGCGCTCTCCTGTCCGGAGGCGACCCGGCAATTATTAGCCTCACCTGACGCGATGCTGTTCGGGGAGAGCATCAGGCAACAACCTTATGGCAATAAAGCTAAAGATCTCGATCAGCAAAAGAAACTACTGAATCTGATGTGTCTTAACATCATTAAATTCAGCGGCATTCATCTTGATGAAGGGTTTTACGCGCTGGCCAGCTTTCTGCTGGGCGCGGAAAGAGTAAGCCCTGAAGAAGACTGGCTGGTCCAGATGGAGCATCATTTTTCTGATGTACTCAACAACCTGACACAGGGTGAAATCAGGCTACAGCTTGACCAGGTTAAACCTGACTATAACCTGCAATGGTCTTTACTGTTGAGATTGCAAAGCTGGTTCAGCACCATGGCCGATAAGCGCGCCTTTCCTACCCTGAATCACTACGTTAATAAGCTGATTTACATTCAGGCCGAAGGGGCCAAAACCGATGACGTCAGTCAGCCAATGATCCGGCTGGACAACGTCTGGCAGAAGCAGGTTATGCCCTGGCTTGCTGAACGGCCGTGGATAATGAATAACTATATTCAGTACCGCATTTATGATGATTTCTTCCCTAATAACGAAAATCGCAGCCCGTTACTGAGCTTATATCTTCTGACGGCAGAATGGTTCCTGCTTAAATCACTGATTGCGGCCAATGTTGAGTTAGTCGGAACCGTCAGTGAAGAGGATATTATTAATATCATCTACAGCTACCACTCAATAACAAAACATACGCCACAATCGGTGATGGCGTTTCTGGCCGAGATTGATAAGGTCAAGGTCAATGACGATTTGTCGCTGATTTATCTGCTTAAATGATCTGAGGCGATGCAGTTTCGCATCATCGGCATCGCCTGTTTTTCCCTGATAGACAGGTGCGGGCATTAGCTAATCGCTGAAAGAATTGCGGCTGGTGTGCTGGCTTATTTTTATGCCAGCAGCTCCAGGCAATGCAACGCAATTTAACACCCGCTTCCTTCAAACCGGTTTCCTGACCACAACCTTGCAGGCTGCCTGTCTCTCAATCCCAGGCAATCCCCCCAGCCCGTTACAGTTCCCCTCCAGACTGCCGATAACTCCTCACAGAACAACATCATTTTTGATTTTAACTTTGTGGAGTGTCTATGCGCTTCAATTATGACCTGTTACCGGGTGAGCGGCTGACCTTTGAAGAGATCGCCCGGCGTTATGCTCTGCAATACCCTGATGATAAAGAGCTGACGGCGCGCGCCTTGCTGAGTCCGTCAACCGGGCTGCGCACGCTGAAAATCCGCGCGGTGTTCGCGCAGGAAGAGAGCAACAGCCCGCTGGAGGATCTGCTGTTCATCTCCCATGACAACGAACGTAAAAATTACCTGCGTCGCTTTGAGCACTACCTTAAGCAGAATCTCTCCTTCCTCTATTTCCGTCGCAGCGATAGCGAGAAGCGCGACAACCTGTGGAAAGTGATGGGCAGCAGCCAGGTCTTCGCGATGATCGATCCCCAATCCGCCACGGCACAGAATCTGCTTAACAGCCGCGGCTATAAACTGGTGCTGATGCATCAGGATGATGAAGACGCTTACTGGCAGCTTTTCAATCCACAGGCGGATCCCTGTTTTCCGCAGTCGCAGCGCATTCAGTTCATCGTGGTGCTGAGTACGCCACAGCACAAAGTCCCGGCGGCGGTGATGCCGGGAACTGAGGTCGGGCGTCGTGTCAAAGCCCGGGTGCTGCAGCGCGCCAGCCAGGCGGAATTCAGCGCCGGTGTCAAAGCCCGCTACGGCGCCTGTGTGATGACCGGCACCGAGCTGACCGAACGGCATAACTGGCCATGGGTGGAAGCCTGCCATATCGACACGCAGGAAGGGGATGACGGTGTACTGGCAGATAACAGCATCGATAACGGCCTGTTTTTACGCAGTGATTTGCAGCGGCTGTTTATTAACCGACTGATTAGCATTGATGGTGAATCGGGCGAGATTCTGGTGCATCCTGGCGAAGAGGCGCAACAGCATCTGGCGCCCTGGTATCAGGAACTGGAAGGTCGCGTCTGCAGCCTGTGGGCGGCAGTGCCGCCCGCCACCCGGCAACGGCTGCGCGCCCGTCGTTAATCTCCGCTGAAGAGTGCAGAAGGATCTGCACTCTGAGGTAACAAAAATGAAATAGCCTCGTTTTACCCCGCCTATTCAGCCAATCGAAAACGCTACAGAATTGGATAATCATGCCGATAACTTCATTAACGCAGGGTAGTCAACGTGAACGATTTCTATACCGCCGAAGGCGTGATGGACAAGCATTCGCTCTGGCAGCGCTACGTGCCGCTGGTGCGCCATGAAGCGTTGCGTCTGCAGGTTCGCCTGCCGGCCAGTGTTGAGCTTGACGACTTGCTGCAGGCGGGTGGGATAGGGCTGTTAAATGCCGTAGAGCGTTATGACGCGCTCCAGGGTACAGCCTTTACCACCTATGCCGTGCAGCGTATTCGTGGCGCCATGCTCGACGAGCTTCGTAGTCGGGACTGGGCACCGCGCAGTGTGCGTCGTAATGCACGCGAGGTGGCCGGAGCAATGCACAGAGTGGAACAGTCGCTGGGGCGTTCTGCCTCTGAGCAGGAAGTGGCGCAGCAGCTGAATGTTTCCATGGAGGAGTACCGGCAGATCCTGCTGGACACCAACAACAGTCAACTTTTCTCCTACGACGAGTATCGGGAAGAGCACGGCGACAGCGCGGAGCTGGTGACGGAAGGCCATGAAGAGGCTAATCCGCTTCATCAGTTGCTTGAAGGGAGTCTGCGTGAGCGCGTCATTGAAGCGATCGAAGCGTTACCCGATCGTGAAAAGATGGTGCTGACACTGTACTACCAGGAAGAACTGAACCTGAAAGAGATTGGGGCGGTGCTTGATGTGGGTGAATCCCGTGTCAGCCAGCTGCACAGTCAGGCGATTAAACGCCTGCGTGCCCGACTTGCGGGAGCGCGCTAGCAGTATCAGTTCCTGGCGATTCAAAATTATAAAAAACCGGGGACTCAGTAATGGGAGCCAAGACCAAGGCCAGACCGTTAAGTCGTTATCTTAAAGACTATAAACACAGCCAGAGCAACTGTTCACACTGTGGCAAGGTATTAGATCGAATGGCGCTCGTTTTTCGTGGCCAGATCATCAATAAAGAGGCCATCGCTCGGATGGACCAGATGATTGATGAGCAGCTGTGGCTGAAACTTCAGCCCGAACTGACCGCGCTTTGTCGTTTTTGCAGTGATATTTTTTGTAATACCCATCCTAATTACTTCGACATAATGGCGTTTAAACAGTATCTGTTTGAACAGACAGAGATGAGCCCCAGCACGATTCGTGAATATGTGGTGCGGCTGCGTCGTCTGGATGAGATGCTGAAAGCCAGAAATTTCCCGGCCGACAGGCTTCAGGGAAATAGCTGGCATCAGTGTCTGGAAAGCGATCTGCCCGATGCCGGTAATAACAATTACCGCATCGCGCTGCGCAAGTACGATCAGTTCTTAGGCTGGCAGCAGGGTTAACCCTGATCTGCACCGATTGCTCCTCCGCGTGCCTGCGGCACGTTCCCCTTTTGCCCGCCAGCCGGGTAGAAGGGAAGGGGGAGCACGGCGCTTCTTTCTCCTGCAACTTTCACTACGCATCTGTCTCACCGCATCTGCTGACACCTGAATCAGGGTGATCCTTTTCGCATCTTCTGCAACACTGTAAGGATAAATTGAATGCCCGAACGGAGGCAGCATTGTCTTTACATCTGTTACACCAATTCCCGCGTCTTGAACTGCTGGGCGCACCCACGCCGTTAGAACATCTGCCTCGGCTCTCTGACTATCTGGGTCGCGATATTTTCATTAAACGCGATGATTTCACGCCGGTGGCGATGGGCGGCAATAAGCTGCGCAAGCTGGAATTTCTGGCGGCGGACGCGCTGCGTGAAGGCGCCGATGTGCTGCTGACCGCGGGCGCAATCCAGTCCAATCATGTGCGTCAGACGGCGGCAGTCGCGGCCCGGCTTGGCCTGAAGTGCGTGGCATTGCTGGAAAACCCGATTGGCACCCACGCAGAAAACTACCTGAGCAACGGCAACCGTCTGTTACTGGATCTGATGGACGCTGAAGTGATCATGGTGGATGCGCTGAATAACCCTGCGGAACAGCTGGCTGAACAGGCCACGCGTCTGGAAGCCCAGGGTTATCGTCCTTACATCGTGCCGGTCGGCGGCTCAAATGCGCTGGGTGCACTAGGCTATGTAGAGTGCGCGCAGGAGATTGCTCATCAGAGCGAAGGCGTGGTCGATTTCGCCGCCGTGGTCGTGGCCTCGGGCAGTGCCGGCACCCATGCCGGTCTGGCGGTGGGTCTGGAGCATCTGCTGCCGGAGGCCGAGCTGGTGGGCGTCACCGTTTCACGCCAGGTTGAGGCGCAGTTGCCGCTGGTGGAGCGGCTGCGTCAGTCGCTGGCGGAGACGCTGGAAGTGCAGGCTAAGGCACCGATTACCCTGTGGGATGACTACTTTGCGCCGCGCTACGGCGAACCCAATGGTGAAGGCATGGCTGCGGTGAAACTGCTGGCGCGGCTGGAAGGGATCCTGCTGGACCCGGTCTACACCGGCAAGGCGATGGCCGGACTGCTGGATGGCGTCAGCCAGAATCGTTTCCGCCGTGAAGGTCCGCTGCTGTTTATTCATACGGGCGGCGCACCGGCGTTATTTGCTTATCATCCTTCGGTCTGAGACAAGCGAATAAAACAGTTTATACTCCGTGGGTTATCCTACTGGACTGGCAGCGACAAGCCGTGCTGCCCTTATAAGAACACACACACAATACTGTCAATAATGGGGTGAATATGTCCTTTTCTCGTGCAGGTCGTCAGATGATGATGGGCGTCATGGCCGTGGCGCTGATTGCTGGCGTCAACGTTAAAACCTTTGCAGCGGAAAATCTGCTGAACAAAATTAAAGAGCGCGGCACGCTGCTGGTGGGTCTGGAAGGCACCTATCCGCCATTCAGCTTCCAGGATGAAAAGGGCAAGCTGACCGGCTTTGAAGTGGAATTCGCGGAACAGCTGGCACAGCACATGGGCGTCAAGGCGAGCCTGAAACCGACCAAGTGGGACGGCATGCTGGCCTCACTCGACGCGAAGCGCATCGATGTGGTCATCAACCAGGTCACCATCTCTGATGAGCGTAAGAAGAAGTATGACTTCTCCACGCCATACACGGTCTCCGGCATTCAGGCGCTGACCATGAAAGCCAATGCGAACACCATCACCAAACCTGCGGACCTGGCCGGTAAAAAAGTGGGCGTCGGTCTGGGCACCAACTACGAGCAGTGGCTGCGTGAGAATGTGAAGGGCGTGGACATCCGTACCTATGATGATGACCCGACGAAATATCAGGATCTGCGCTCTGGCCGTCTGAATGCCATTCTGGTTGACCGTCTGGCCGCGCTGGATCTGGTGAAGAAAACGGGCAATACCATGGCGGTCGCGGGTGATGCGTTCTCCCGTCAGGAATCGGGCGTGGCGGTACGTAAAGGCAACGACGACCTGCTGAAAGCGATCGACCAGGCCATTGCTGACATGCAGAAAGATGGCTCGCTGAGCAAGCTGTCTCAGAAATGGTTTGGCGCGGACGTGACGAAATAATGCAGGAAAGTCTTCAACTGGTGCTGGATTCAGCACCTTTTTTATTAAAAGGCGCGCTGTTTACGCTGCAGCTCAGCATCGGCGGCATGTTCTTTGGCCTGCTGCTGGGCTTTATTCTGGCGCTGATGCGTCTGTCGCGCTTCTGGCCGGTTCGCTGGCTGGCACGAATCTATGTCTCGATCTTTCGTGGCACGCCGCTGATAGCCCAGCTGTTTATGATCTATTACGGCCTGCCGCAGTTTGGCATTGAACTGGATCCGATCCCCTCCGCGATGATTGGTCTTTCCCTGAATACCGCAGCCTATGCCTCAGAGTCACTGCGTGGCGCGATTTCATCGATTGAGCGCGGGCAGTGGGAAGCGGCGGCAAGTATCGGCATGACGCGCTGGCAAACCCTGCGCCGGGTGATCCTGCCACAGGCAGCCCGCACCGCGCTGCCCCCGCTGGGCAACAGCTTTATCAGCCTGGTAAAAGATACCTCGCTGGCGGCGACCATTCAGGTGCCGGAGCTGTTCCGTCAGGCGCAGTTGATCACCTCACGCACGCTGGAAGTCTTTACCATGTATCTGGCAGCCTCGCTGATCTACTGGGTGATGGCAACGGTGTTATCTGCGTTGCAGAACCGGCTGGAACAGCATGTTAATCGTCAGGATTCGGAGTCGAAATGAGCGCCATCGAAGTCAGAAAGCTGGTGAAGTCTTTTAACGGCCAGACGGTGCTGCACGACATCGACCTTGATGTGGCCGCCGGTGAAGTGGTGGCCATCATCGGCCCCAGCGGATCAGGTAAAACCACGCTGCTGCGCAGTATCAATCTGCTGGAAGTGCCGGATAGCGGCACCATCCGCGTTGGAGAGATTACCGTTGATGCGGCGCTGGCACAGAGTAAGCAGAAAGAGCAGGTGCGTCGCCTGCGTCAGCAGGTCGGGTTTGTCTTCCAGAACTTCAATCTGTTTCCGCATCGTTCAGTGATGGAGAACATTATTGAAGGGCCGGTTATCGTCAAAGGCGAAGCGAAAGCGGATGCGGTAGCCCGCGCCCGCACGCTGCTGGAGAAGGTCGGGCTGCACGGCAAAGAAGAGAGCTATCCGCGCCGTCTGTCGGGCGGGCAGCAACAGCGCGTGGCGATTGCGCGTGCGCTGGCGATGCGGCCGGAAGTGATCCTGTTTGATGAACCGACCTCGGCGCTGGATCCGGAGCTGGTGGGCGAGGTGCTCAGCACCATTCGCGCGCTGGCCGAAGAGAAACGCACCATGGTCATCGTCACGCATGAGATGAGCTTTGCCCGCGATGTGGCTGACCGCGCCATTTTTATGGATCAGGGGCGGATTGTGGAGCAGGGCGAAGCGAAAGCGTTGTTCAGTAACCCTCAACAGCCGCGCACCCGTCAGTTCCTTGATAAATTTCTGAATCAGTAATCCACACTGCCTTCCCCGGAAGGCAGTTTTAACCCGTTTAAAACCCTCATTTTTTTAGCTGCCACTGGCTATGGTCACGCTATTAGCAGGCGCAGTATCATAAATAACTCTGCCGCTGTTAAACCTTTTGGCACATCTGACAAATCTTTTCTTTTCATCGGGAATATATTGGCTTTTCCCGTTGCCACTTTCTCTTAATTATATTTTCTGGATTATGAAGCAATATTATCCTTTAAGCTGGCTGCGGCACTGCTAATTAGTGTGTTGCGTCGATATTAATAAGTGTAAGGAAACGTTCTACTAAGTAAATAACTGTGGTAACAGGGCCACGCAGCGGCTTTTAAGAGTTTCGCTACATTCATCACCGGTTCAATGGCGAATAATTGCCGGATAATCATAAAAGCAATACTGATTTCCTCGCTTTTACTTTCCAGCATTCTGACCTACACAGCAGGAGTCATTGAATGAACCAGACTAAGTCAGATCAGATATTGTGGGTCGATACCCTGAAGGGCGCCTGCATATTATTGGTGGTCCTGTACCACACGGTTTTACCCGGCTTTGAAGGGACGATGAAATATCTCTCTGCCGGATGGATCCCCGCCGAAATATGGATACAGTTTAATACGGTACTGTCGCCGCTGCGTATGCCCGCCTTCTTCTTTGTCTCGGGATTACTGGCGACCAATGGCATTCTGAACCGGCCCTGGAAGCAGGTATTTACCAGTCGCATCACCAATCTTTTTTATCTCTATATTCTGTGGGGGTTTATTCAGTGGTGGTCAATTATCGGTATCTCCACTGAAATTACCGGCCAGCGTATTTCGCAGAACCTTAATGCCGCCTATGCGGGTTCGCTATTCGAGTTTCTCAAACTGACCTTTATGGCCATGAGTACCTCGTGGTATCTGTATGGGCTGGGACTCTATTTCCTCTGTGCCAAAGTTTTCCGTCAATATAAGCTGGCCCTGGTGGCGGTGGCGATCCTGCTGAATTATCTGGCGGCAGAAAAAGTGATCCCGTTCTGGGGACCACAGAGCCTGGCCCAATATTTTGTGTTCTTCCTGTTAGGGGCATTCTGGAGCCAGACGATGCTGCGCCTGAGTGAATGGCGGCGTGAGAATCTGATGCCCTGGGCGCTACTGGCGGCAGCCGCCGGGATTCATGTGCTATTCGGGCTGGATAAGAGTCTGTTCCTGTGTGTACTGGCGGTGTTATTCAGTATCGCGGCCTGTCGCTGGCTGAATCAGCACTTCAGCATGCGCTATCTCAACTGGGTTGGGCGCAATACGCTGCAGATTTACGTCATCCACCGTATTTTTATCGAGTTCTTTGGTATGTCTGCGATTCTGTTCGCGCAGCGGCATCATCTGTTCGAGCAGGCGTGGTTTTCGTTTCTCTGGGCCTGTTTCTATCCGGTGGCCATTGTGGGGCTTTGCTCGCTCTGTTCAGTTGCCATCTGGTCGCTGACCAATCGCGGAGTCGGGCAGTCGCTGTTTGTGTTCCCGACGTTAATGAAAAGGGCGCCTGGCGGCGCGAGCGGTGGGTAAGTTACGCTTTGCAGCGAGCTTGCACTGAGCGGGTTTCGCCCGCCAGGCGATGGGGAGTTTCAGGTCATTTAGCCGCACGTTAGCACTGAGCGGGTTTCGCCCGCCAGTCGTTCGGGAGTTTCAGGTTGCCTGTGCAGGCGGACGCGTTAAGGGGCGTACGCCCGCCCCTTAACAATCCCGGCGTCCGGCTGCCTGCGCGCCCCGCGTAGCGGGGTGCCTTCGTCACGCCCTGCGGCCGACGGACCGTCCGGACTCGCCATCCCTGGCTCGTGCCGTCCTTTCGCCGACGTCCTGTCGGCTCCCGGCTTCCGGTTGTTCCTCAGCGCTCCGGACGCCTCTGGCAAACCCCTGCCGGTGGGTTTGTTACCCGGATGGGCGGGGCTCAAGTTACTGAAAGCGGGGAAAGATTCATAAGGTTTCGCTTTGTAGCAGGCTGACACTGAGCGGGTTTCGCCTGCCAGGCGATGGAACGTTTTAGATCACTTAGCCGCGCGTTAGCGCTGAGAGGGTTACGCCCGCCAGGCGATGAGGAGTTTCAGGTTGCCCGTGCAGGCGGACGCGTTAAGGGGCGTACGCCCGCCCCTTAACAATCCCGGCGTCCGGCTGCCTGCGCGCCCCGCTACGCGGGGTGCCCTCGTCACGTCCTGCGGCCGACGGACCGTCCGGACTCGCCATCCCTGGCTCGTACCGTCCTTTCGCCGACGTCCTGTCGGCTCATCCTGGCCTCTGGTTGTTCCTCAGCGCTGCGGACGCCTCTCACAAACCCCCGCCTGCGATTTCTTTGTGTTTTCTTTAGTGCACAGTTGTCTGGTGGTCTGAAAGCCAATCTCAATTCCTGAAGTTCACCGCAACAATCTTTGTTATCTGAAAACGAGATAACTGCGGGTAGGGTTGAATGCCATTCTGTGTGCTGAGCCGAAAGTCAGAGGCAATCCCAAACTCACAGCGACAGCGAACCCAACATAAAAAGAGAAGATAACAGCGAGGGGGTGGGGAGGCCGTCAGAACCGCTGAGCGGATGAGGGATTTCAGGACGAGCGACAGGGATGTCGCGAAGAGGCGGGTTCGCGCCATGGATGGCGCGTCCCGCCGTTCCGTGAGAAATCCTGAAGTAGCGAAGGAACCGCGAAGCGGCGGTGAAGCAGGCCGGAGCCCGGGGTCAAGGGGGCGCGGCGACTGGCGCCCCCTTGTCGGTCGCCTGCAGAGGCGAATCTGAAACTGCCTGGCTTACCAGGCGAACGAAACCTTCTCATAGCCCGTTCGCGCAGCGAACAACTCCAGCTCCAGCTCCGGACCTCAGCCCGTTCGCGCAGCGAACAATCCCGAGAACGCCCCTTACCCTATGGTCATCAGGCTCGCATTACCGCCTGCCGCAGCGGTATTCACACTCAGCGAACGCTCAATCAGCAGACGTTCCAGCAGCAGATTGGTCTCGCCGCGGGCAAAGCCCTGCACCGACACAATCGCGCCTTCACGTGCGGCAATCTGTTCACACAGGGTACGCAGCTGATCGGCATCACCGTGATAGATCACTGCATCAAACTCTGCCGCTAACGGGTCA
The DNA here is from genome assembly GCF_001598475.1 of Pantoea agglomerans NBRC 102470. Classification (GTDB taxonomy): domain Bacteria; phylum Pseudomonadota; class Gammaproteobacteria; order Enterobacterales; family Enterobacteriaceae; genus Pantoea; species Pantoea agglomerans. The sequence goes on along the minus strand of NZ_BCZA01000002.1, from coordinate 260,943 downwards.
CGCGCCAGCGTGATGCGTGCTTTCACTGCATCCGGCAGCGAGGCCAGCAGGGCGCGATGCAGCTCATCATCCTGCCACAATGCTTTACTGCCGACGCTGGTCACCGCGGCCAGCTGGATTAACGCATCCTGCTCGTTATCAGCCAGACAGAGCACCTGATCACGCGGCAACAGTGAGAAGGTATTGCGCTCGCCTGTCGGGCCAGGCAGCAGCCGGACCACGCCCGCCTGCGCCAGATCGCCATAGTGCTGGCAGAGTTCAGCCAGTTCAGGCTTATCCTTAGCCCAGTTGCTGAGTGCCAGATGCGGTGCCAGCAGTGACTGACGCAGCGTGCTGTCCGCCGGACGTTCTGCATCCTGACGATCAAAAGTCAGACGCAGCGCACTATCCGGACGATGCGCCAGCAAGCGGTAAAGATAGAGTGGACCGCCGGCTTTCGGACCGGTACCGGATAAGCCCTCGCCACCAAACGGCTGTACGCCGACCACCGCGCCCACCATATTGCGGTTGACGTAGAGATTGCCGACTCGGGCGTTCGCCGTGACCTGTGCAATCGTTTCGTCGATGCGGGTATGTACGCCCAGCGTCAGGCCATAGCCAGACGCATTGATCTGCTCAACCAGCTGCGGCAGGTTATTGCGAGTGAAACGCACCACGTGCAGCACCGGGCCAAAAATCTCTTTATCCAGATCGCTGACCTGACCCAGCTCAATCAGTGTCGGTTTAACAAAGGTACCGCTATTCCACTCTTTGCTGTCCTGCGGGTTTTCCTGCACCGCCTGATAGACCGTGAAGCCTTTATTACGCATCGCCTGAATATGGCGATCGATATTGGCTTTCGCTTCGGCATCAATGACTGGGCCGATGTCGGTCGAGAAGCGTTCCGGATTGCCCATGCGGCACTCGGCCATCGCGCCGCGCAGCATCTTCAGGGTATGGTCGGCGACATCTTCCTGAATGCAGAGCAGGCGCAGGGCAGAACAGCGCTGTCCGGCACTGTCGAAGGCAGAGGCGACGATATCGATCACCACCTGCTCAGTCAGCGCGGAAGAGTCGACGATCATCGCATTCATCCCGCCGGTCTCAGCAATCAACGGCACAGGACGACCGTGCTGGTCAAGGCGACCCGCCAGATTACGCTGTAGCAGTGTCGCCACCGCAGTTGAACCGGTAAACATCACGCCACGTACCCGAACGTCACCGGTCAGCTGTGCACCAACGGTTTCACCCTGACCTGGCAGCAGTTGCAGCACGCCTGGTGGCACACCCGCATCCAGCAGGATCTGAACCGCCTGTGCGGCAATCAGCGGTGTCTGCTCGGCCGGTTTGGCCAGCACGCTGTTACCCGCTGCCAGTGCAGCCGCAATCTGACCGGTAAAGATCGCCAGCGGGAAGTTCCATGGACTGATGCAGACCACCGGGCCCAGCGGACGATGGGTTTCGTTGTCGAAATCGTCACGCACCATTCCGGCGTAGTAATAGAGGAAATCAACCGCTTCGCGCACTTCCGCGATGGCGTTGTTGTAGGTTTTGCCCGCTTCACGCACCAGGATGCCGAGCAGCTGCTGCATCTGGCCTTCCATGATCTGTGCGGCGCGTTCCAGAATGGCGGCACGCTCCTGCGGCGGTGTGGCAAACCAGATTGGCCCGCTGTTTACCGCGGCATCCAGCGCCACAGAAACTTCCTGCTCTGTGGCTTCACGGACCTGACCTACACGGTCGCCAGGCGCTGCCGGGTTCAGAATGTCGCGCAACTCGCCGGCACCCGCTTCACCGTCGATCATCGGCTCGGCCAGGCAGGGCTGTGCGGCGCTGCTCAGCAGGGCGCTGGAGAGTGAGGCAAGACGGTGTTCGTTGGCCATATCCAGACCCGCAGAGTTAACACGGTTATCGCCATACAGATCGCGCGGCAGGGGGATTTTCGGATGTGGCAGACCAATGGCGCCTTCGCTGGCACCCAGCTTCTCCACCGCGCTCACCGGATCGGCCACCAGTTCATCAATCGGCAGCGAGGTATCGGCAATACGGTTAACAAAGGAGGTGTTGGCCCCGTTTTCTAACAGGCGGCGCACCAGATAGGCCAGCAGGGTTTCATGGGTACCGACCGGCGCATAGATACGGCAGGGACGGTTAAGTTTGCCGTCCGCCACTTTGCCGACCACCTGCTCATAGAGCGGTTCGCCCATGCCGTGCAGGCACTGGAACTCATACTGACCGGGATAGTAGTTGTTGCCCGCCAGCTGATAAATCGCCGCCAGGGTGTGGGCATTATGGGTAGCGAACTGCGGATAGATCAGGCTTGGCACGGCCAGCAGTTTGCGGGCACAGGCCAGATAAGAGATATCGGTGTAAACCTTGCGGGTGTAGACCGGATAGCCTTCCAGTCCTTCCATCTGGGCGCGCTTGATTTCGCTGTCCCAGTACGCGCCTTTCACCAGACGAATCATCAGGCGGCGGCGGCTGCGCTGCGCCAGATCGATCAGCTCATCAATCACAAACGGACAGCGTTTCATGTAGGCCTGAATAACGAAACCGATGCCGTTCCAGCCTTCCAGCTCTGGCTCGAAACAGAGTTTCTCCAGTAAATCCAGCGACAGTTCCAGCCGGTCCGCCTCTTCTGCATCGATGTTGATGCCGATGTCATAGGAGCGGGCCAGCAGCGTCAGCGATTTCAGAATAGGGTAGAGCTCTTCCATCACGCGCTCATACTGCGCACGGCTGTAGCGGGGATGCAGTGCTGAGAGCTTGATAGAGATGCCGGGACCTTCATAGATGCCACGACCATTCGACGCTTTACCAATGGCATGGATCGCCTGCTGATAAGAGAGCAGATAGGCTTTGGCATCGCCTGCCGTCAGGGCCGCTTCGCCCAGCATGTCATAGGAGTAGCGGAAGCCTTTCTCTTCCAGCTTGCGGGCGTTAGCCAGCGCTTCGGCAATGGTTTCACCGGTGACGAACTGCTCGCCCATCAGACGCATCGCCATATCCACGCCTTTGCGGATCAGCGGTTCGCCACCCTTACCGATAATGCGGTTAAGCGAGCTTGAGAGATTCGACTCGTTGTGGGTCGAGACCAGACGGCCGGTGAACAGCAGGCCCCAGGTCGCCGCGTTGACAAACAGTGACGGGCTGCGTCCCAGATGTGACTGCCAGTTGCCGTTGCTGATCTTGTCGCGGATTAGCGCATCACGCGTTGGCTTGTCGGGAATACGCAGTAGCGCTTCAGCCAGACACATTAGCGCCACACCTTCATGGGAGGAGAGTGAGAACTCCTGCAGCAGGCTCTGCACCATGCCAGCGCGTCCGGTTGCCCCTTTCTGGTGCCGCAGCTTGTCGGCGAGCTGGTAAGCCAGCTGATGGGTTTTCTCTGCCAGCGCCGCCGGTAAACGTGCCTGTTCCAGCATCATTGGCACCGCATCAGTCTCCGGACGACGCCATGCGGCGGTCACCGCTGAACGGGTCACGGACTGAGGTAAAATCTGCTCTGCGAAATCAAGGAACGGCTGGTGCGTCTCCTCTGGCTGGGTGTCGTCGGACTCCGCGGCCGCCTGGGCAGAAAGCGGGATCTCCGGCACGGTATCGCCGGTTTCCAGCTGGCCCAGGTAGTTAAAGATCGCCTGTTTAATCAGCCAGTGTGGCGTGCGATCGATGCGCTGCGCAGCCAGTTTGATGCGCTCGCGTGTCGCGTCATCCAGTTTTACACCCATGGTGGTTGTAGCCATGACTCCAGAGCTCCTTGATAGTGGTTCGATACGGCGTTGGCTGCACTATCACTTAAGTTGCAACTTTGTGCAACCGTGTTAAATGTGAGCCAGTTAACACCCTTTTAACGTCGACGATTGTTAAATCCCGCAATGCGGCACGGATATTGCTGCAAGATCCTCGCCAGTCTGGCAGACCCGATGAAAAGCGGGTTTCAGGCAGGTAATACGATGGTGCAACCGGATAACTGTGAGCGAGTGCAACCTATGAGCACGTTTTCACAAACGGTTAGTGAAATCACTGTAACGCCTGTGTTAAATCCATTGTGCGCACAACGCCTTTCCGGCAGGATACCGCGCCGCTGGGAAATGAGTGACGCCCTGACGAAGAAAATCGGCCCGCTTTGCCCCGTTCCGGCAGGCGGGTAGCTGGTGATTTCTCTGGGATATCAAATAATAAGTGGAGAGACAGATGAGTGTAAGTACACCTTTGCTGGTGACCTTTTTGGTTTATATTCTTGGGATGGTATTAATCGGGTTTGTGGCTTATCGCTCAACCAAAAACTTTGATGATTACATCCTCGGTGGCCGCAGTCTGGGTAGCGTGGTTACGGCACTCTCTGCCGGTGCATCCGATATGAGCGGCTGGCTGCTGATGGGCTTACCGGGTGCGATCTTCATCTCCGGTATCTCTGAAAGCTGGATTGCGATTGGCCTGATTATTGGTGCCTGGCTCAACTGGAAAATTGTGGCAGGACGTCTGCGGGTTCAGACCGAGCATCACAACAACGCGCTGACGCTGCCGGACTTCTTCACCAGCCGTTTTGAAGATCACAGTAAAATCCTGCGCGTGATCTCCGCCATTGTCATCCTGGTGTTCTTTACCATCTATTGCGCCTCGGGCGTGGTGGCCGGTGCGCGTCTGTTTGAAAGCACCTTTGGTATGAGTTACCAGACCGCTCTGTGGGCGGGCGCAGCGGCGACCATTCTCTATACGCTGGTGGGTGGTTTCCTGGCGGTGAGCTGGACCGATACCGTTCAGGCGAGCCTGATGTTTTTTGCGCTGATTCTGACGCCGGTGTTTGTGATTATCGCGGTCGGCGGCTGGTCTGATTCGCTGGCGGTGATTGAAGCGAAGAGCCTGGAAAACCTCGACATGCTGAAGGGACTGAACTTTGTAGCGGTGATCTCCCTGCTCGGCTGGGGCCTGGGCTACTTCGGGCAGCCCCATATTCTGGCGCGCTTTATGGCGGCAGATTCGCATCGTTCAATCCGTACCGCTCGCCGTATCGGTATGACCTGGATGGTGCTCTGTCTGGCCGGTGCCGTGGCGGTGGGCTTCTTCGGTATCGCCTGGTTCCAGAACAACCCGACGCTGGCGGTTGGCGTTAACGCCAATGCGGAGCGGGTCTTTATTGAGCTGGCGCGTATCCTGTTCAACCCATGGATTGCCGGTATTCTGCTGTCAGCGATCCTGGCAGCCGTGATGTCAACGCTGAGCTGTCAGCTGCTGGTCTGCTCCAGCGCCCTGACCGAAGATCTCTACAAAGGCTTACTGCGTAAAAATGCCAGCCAGAAAGAGCTGGTATGGGTAGGGCGTCTGATGGTGCTGCTGGTGGCGCTGATTGCGATCGCGCTGGCGGCTAACCCGGAAAACCGCGTGCTGGGCCTGGTGAGCTACGCCTGGGCGGGCTTTGGTGCGGCGTTTGGTCCGGTGGTGCTGTTTGGTGTCTGCTGGAAGCGGATGAACCGCAACGGTGCGCTGGCGGGCATGATCGTCGGTGCGCTGACCGTGCTGGTGTGGAAACAGTATGGCTGGCTGGGGCTGTATGAAATCATCCCAGGCTTCATTTTCGCCAGCATCGCCATTGTGGTCTTCACGCTGATGGGCCGTGAGCCATCAGCAGAAGCGCAGCAGCGCTTTGCCGCTGCAGAGGCGGAGTTCCAGACAAAATAAGCGAGGCGTTAATCGCCTGGCCCGTCCCGAAAGGGGCGGGCTTTTTTGTTACAAAGATAAACCACTCAAAGATGAAATTATCTCCACCGGCAACTTGTTTTTTTCTCAGCGATAATGATAATCGGTATCGTTTACACTTTACCTTATTTTACTGTTTATTGACGCTGCTTAACATTCAAGAGGTTGGCGATGTTTGTTCCTTTTCTCATCATGCTGCGCGAAGGGCTTGAAGCCGCGCTGATAGTCAGCCTGATAGCCAGCTATCTCAAACGCACCCAGCGCACCCAATGGTTTCCCGCGATGTGGGCCGGCGTGTTTATTGCCGCCGGGCTCTGTCTGGGCCTGGGTCTGTTCATCAATGCCACCACCGGTGAGTTTCCGCAGAAAGAGCAGGAGCTGTTTGAAGGCATCGTGGCGCTGATTGCGGTGGTGATCCTCACCTCAATGGTTTTCTGGATGCGCAAAGTCGCCCGCAACATCAGGGTCGAGCTTGAACAGGCGGTCGATCAGGCGCTGCAACGCTCAGGTCGTGGCGGTCTGGCGCTGGTGCTGATGGTGTTTCTTGCCGTGGCGCGCGAAGGGCTGGAGTCAGTGTTCTTCCTGCTGGCGGCGTTTACCCAGGATGTCGGTTATGCGCCGCCGATTGGCGCGGTGCTGGGTCTGGCAACCGCGGTCGTGCTGGGAATGCTGCTCTACTGGGGCGGTATCCGTCTTAACATGGCCCATTTCTTCCGCTGGACCAGCGTATTCATCCTGTTTGTCGCCGCGGGTCTGGCAGCGGGCGCCATCCGCGCCTTCCACGAAGCGGGTTTATGGAATCGCTTTCAGGATGTCGCCTTCGATCTCAGCAATACCTTATCGACCCATTCGCTGTTCGGCACCCTGCTGGAAGGGGTGCTGGGTTATCAGGAGTCCCCAAGCGTCAGTGAAGTGACCGTTTACTTTGCCTACCTGATCCCGGCGCTGATTCTGTTCTTTATGCCTGCGCGTTCTGCTGCGTCGGCCACTGTGTAATTTGACATTTAACGGGCGCATCTTACGCCTGCAACATGATAGGGAAAGAGAGATGACAATGCGTTTCCGCCGCAAGGCACTGCTGCTTCCTCTGCTGGCAATCTCCGCAACGGCGGCCGCGGCGGTTCCTCAGGTTACCGTAAGCGTCACCGACAAGCAGTGCGAGCCGATGAGCTTAACGGTCAAGGCCGGTAAGACCCAGTTCCTGATTAAAAACAACAGCCAGAAAGCGCTGGAGTGGGAGATCCTCAAAGGCGTGATGGTGGTTGAAGAGCGTGAGAATATCGCGCCGGGCTTCAGTCAGAAACTGACCGCCAATCTGGAGGCGGGCGAATATGAGATGACCTGTGGGCTGCTGAGCAATCCAAAAGGCAAGCTGATTGTGCAGGCCGGTGAGGGCGCGGCAAAAAGTGGCACCTCAGCACGTATGCAGCTGGAAGGCCCGATCACCGAATATAAAGCCTATGTGACCGACCAGGTGAAACAGCTGGTGAGCAACACCCAGGCCTTTACTGACGCCGTTAAAGCGGGTGATGTGGAAAAAGCCAAAGCGCTGTTTGCTCCGACCCGTCAGTATTATGAGCGCATTGAGCCGATTGCTGAGCTCTTCTCCGATCTCGACGGCAGCATTGACGCCCGTGAAGATGACTATGAGAAGAAAGCGGCCGATCCAAAGTTCACCGGTTTCCACCGTCTGGAGAAAGCGCTGTTTGCTGATAACAGCACGAAAGGCATGGCGGACTACGCTGAGCAGCTGAATAAAGATGTGAAAGATTTGCAGGTGCGCATCAGCGAACTGGCCTTCCCGCCAGCCAAAGTGGTCGGCGGCGCAGCCGGCCTGATTGAAGAGGTCGCTTCCAGCAAAATTTCCGGTGAAGAAGATCGCTACAGCCGGACTGACCTGTGGGACTTCCAGGCGAACATTGATGGCGCGCAGAAAATCGTTGAGCTGCTGCGACCCATGGTAAGCAAAGCCAATCCGCAGTTGCTGGCCAAGGTTGACGCCAACTTCAAAAAAGTGGATGCGATCCTGAGTAAGTACCGCACCCAAACCGGTTTTGAATCCTATGAGAAACTGACCAGCGCCGACCGTAACGCGCTGAAAGGACCGATCACCGCACTGGCGGAAGATCTTTCATTACTTCGTGGCACCCTGGGTCTGGATTAATCATGAGTCGCAAGGAAGATGACGCGCAGCCTGCGCGTCGTCGGTTACTAAAAGGGCTGGGGCTGCTGGGTGGCGCGGCAGCGCTGGGCGGCGGCTGTCCGTTCCATGCAGTCGCCGCCGACAGCTTTTCGCCGGGGACGGTTACGCCGCAGGCCCGACAGCAGATGCAGCCGTTTTATGGTCAGCATCAGGCGGGTATCACGACGCCACAGCAGGCATCGATGATGCTGGTGGCGTTTGATCTGCTCAGCAGCGATAAAGCGGAGCTGGTGCGTCTGTTCCGGTTGCTGACCCAGCGTATCGCTTTCCTGACCACGGGCGGTCCGGCACCGGTAGTCACCAATCCGCGGTTGCCGCCAATGGATTCCGGCATTCTTGGGGCGACTATCGCGCCTGATAATCTGACGATTACCGTGTCGGTCGGCAATTCACTGTTTGATGAACGCTTTGGTCTGGCGCCGCACAAACCGAAAAAATTGCAGCCGATGACTCGCTTTCCCAATGATTCGCTGGATGCCAGTCAGTGTCATGGCGATCTGCTGTTGCAGCTCTGTGCCAACACCCAGGATACGGTGATTCATGCCCTGCGGGATATCATCAAGCATACGCCTGACCTGCTTGGCGTACGCTGGCGGCGTGAAGGCTTTATCTCCGATCACGCCGCGCGCAGTCAGGGGCAGGAGACTCCGATCAACCTGCTGGGTTTCAAAGATGGCACCGCCAATCCGGATACCCACAACCCTGCTCTGATGAATCAGCTGCTGTGGGTGACCGACGATCAGGACGAACCGGTCTGGGCGCGCAATGGCAGCTATCAGGCTGTACGGTTAATCCGCTTTCACGTCGAAATGTGGGATCGCACGCCGCTGGGCGAGCAACAGACTATCTTTGGTCGCGAGAAATTAAGTGGCGCGCCGCTGGGGATGCAGCATGAGCGCGACGTTCCGGATTACGCCCGTGATCCGGACGGCGAAGTGATTGCGCTGGATGCGCACATCCGTCTTGCCAATCCCCGCACGCCAGAGACGGCAAGCAGCCTGATGCTGCGGCGCGGCTACAGTTACTCCGCGGGTATCTCTGCATCGGGACAGCTGGAGATGGGGTTGCTGTTCGTCTGCTATCAGCACGATCTGGAACGCGGCTTTCTCACGGTGCAGCGGCGCCTGAACGGCGAAGCGCTGGAAGAATATATCCGGCCTTTTGGCGGCGGTTACTTTTTTGTTTTGCCCGGTGTACCAGACGCCAGCCATTATTTAGCGCAGTCGTTGCTGGAAGCCTGATTAAAATTCAACCACTGTGGGCGTCCCTTTTCTGGTCGCCCACGTTTTACGGTTTTCGTGCTTTGCTGACTGAGGTTAAACTGAGTTTTAGCGGTTGTCTGGCATATATAAAATAAGCTAATTCACTGTAATAAAACGCTTTTACATTTTGCCTTAAAAGAAATACATACACGTGATTAGCAATTCTTTTGCCAGCAGGTAAAATTACTATTGCAAAGGCCCAACAAAATGGTGCACTTTATTCAACAGGCGTAATCGGATGTGTTGATGTATCACACTGGAGTTCGCGCATGGGTCGAGTCTTTAATGGAAAGTCACTGTCAGTAAATAGATTGCGCCTGACCGCGAGGGCAATTCTGCCTCGTTATTTCTTCCTTCCTTCAACCATCTCTTTTGTCTTATCGCATCCTGTTTTATCCGGTGTTCAGCTACGCTATTGCGCTGCTGCATACCCACTATCCTGTCCTGTCATGGCTCAAAAGGAAGCCAACTGAAACCTCTAAAGCGTTCACGTTATCGCAACGGGCCACCGGCCTGACGCAGGAAATGAAACCAACTGAAAGGTGCCACTATGGGAAGACAGAAAGCAGTGATCAAAGCGCGTCGTGAAGCAAGAAGAGTGCTTCGTAGTGACTCAAGAAGTCATCGTCAGCGTGAAGAAGAGTCGGTCACTTCGCTGGTGCATATGAGTGGACTGGATGCCATTGGCATGGCGCGCGATACGCGTGACCGGTTGCCGATTGAAGCCCGTAATGAAGCTCAGGCGCACTATCTTAACGCCATAGAGAGAAAACAGCTGATCTTCGCAACCGGTGAAGCCGGGTGCGGTAAAACCTGGATCAGTGCCGCAAAAGCGGCTGAGGCCCTGATTAATAAGGATATCGACAGGATTATCGTTACGCGCCCGGTACTGCAGGCAGATGAGGATCTGGGATTCCTTCCCGGCGATATTTCTGAGAAATTCGCGCCTTATTTCCGCCCGGTTTATGACATTCTGGTTAAACGTCTTGGCGCATCCTTTATGCAATATTGTCTGCGTCCGGAAATTGCCAAGGTAGAGATTGCACCGTTCGCCTATATGCGTGGTCGCACTTTCGAAAATGCTGTGGTAATTCTGGACGAGGCGCAGAACGTCACCGCCGCGCAGATGAAAATGTTCCTGACCCGACTGGGCGAAAACGTCACGGTCATTGTTAACGGCGATATTACCCAGTGCGACTTGCCCGCTGGGGTGCCTTCCGGTCTCGCAGACGCGCTGGCGCGTTTCGAAGAGGACGAGATGGTTGGCATTGTACGCTTCGGCAAAGAAGATTGTGTGCGTTCTGCGCTGTGTCAGCGCACCCTGCACGCGTATAGCTAGCGTTTGATTGAGTAGAAGTGTAGCGCCCAAACCCGGCTCCGGCCGGGTTTTCTTATTGTGGGGCAGCGACTGCGCAACGTGGTCGTTCCCCGGCGGGAGTTATCACGCTCTTTCAGAGTGAAATATGCAAAAAAAAGAGCCTGAACAAAAGTTCAGGCTCTTCTTTGAATATGGCGGTGAGAGAGGGGTTCGAACCCTCGATACGTTGCCGTATACACACTTTCCAGGCGTGCTCCTTCAGCCACTCGGACACCTCACCAGATTTACTTCGCTGACCGCGATGGGTCAACGGGGCGGTACTATAGGGAGTCGGTTGAAAACGGTCAAGCACTATTTTTCTCTTTTGATCTATTCGCTTAAGCTCTGAACGAATCGATTTACTGCGGCATAAAACCCGCCGTTTTACCGGCCACATCCCGTCATCCTGATGAGCCCGGTCAGGTGAGTTTTATGGCAGCAAATAAACCGGGGCGGCGTTCTCACCCTCGTTACTGGTCAGACGCTGCCCTGACTGATGCCGGAATCAGCTCTTTACTCTGTTAGCGAAACTTTTACGCAGCTTCTGCAATTTCGGTGGAATGACCGCCATGCAGTAGCCGTTGCGCTGGCCCGCGCCTTCCCAGTAATCCTGATGATAAGCTTCAGCGGGATACCACTCTTTCAGCGGCTCAATGGTGGTCACCACCGGCACATCATGGTCAGCCTGAGCGCGGGCAATGGCGGCGCGTGCTTCCGCTTCCTGCTCTGCATTGGCCGGGAAAATGGCGGAACGATACTGGGTGCCAATATCATTACCCTGACGGTTAAGCTGGGTCGGATCATGCGTCACAAAGCTGATATCCAGCAGATCGCCAAAGCTGACTTTCTCCGGGTCGAAGCCAATGCGGATCGCTTCCGCATGACCGGTCGCACCGCTGCAGACCTGCTCATAAGTCGGATTCGGCCGGGCACCGCCGGTATAACCGCTTTCTACCGACTCTACGCCGATCACATCCTTAAATACCGCTTCGGTACACCAGAAACAGCCGCCAGCGATAACTGCGTATTCGATTGCCATAATAATTTACTCCTGTCAGGTCGAAAGAGGTGAATGGGGGCGCGGCAGAGCGCTTTCAACTAGATCAGCATCTCCGGTTTAAAATCGCCGCTCTTATCCAGTATTTTGTCGCTCATCACGCTGAACCGGCCTTCGCCAGTGTAGTGCAGGGTAGTGGGGTATTCCGGCTGCTCGGCAACGTGCGCTTTAACAATCTCAAAAATAAACAGGTTGTAGTTGGCGACCATCGAATCGTCATAAAGCTGACACTCAAAGCTGGCAAAACATTCGGCAATCATCGGCGCGCCAACCACCTGAGCGGGTTCCGGCGTCAGGCCAAATGCCTCAAACTTATCAATGCTGTCGCCGTGGCTGTTGCCGATTGCCACAACTTCATCAATCAGCGAGGCAGAAGGAATGTTCAGCACGCACTGACCGCTGTTGCGGATCAGCTCATGGCTGTGGTTCATACCGGCAATCATGCAGCCGACAAGTGACGGAGAAAACTCCAGCACCGTGTGCCAGCCGAGCGTCATGATGTCATGTTGATCTCCGTACTGCGAACTGAGCAGCAGCACCGGTCCGGGCTCAAGGTATTTGCGGGCTTTGCTGACCGGAAAAGCATATTTGTGCATGCGTTGGCTCATGGCGTAACTCCTGAAACGGAACGTAGCCATTAAGTGTAGAGCACCGGGCGGATGCAGCAGGCGTGTCAGCGGGCAGAAATGCGAGGTTGATGGCGGTGTCCGGCAGCGCAGACATTTTTAGCGGCAGTGTCGCGAGCTTAAGGTTTCCTTAATATGCAATCGCGATACTGCCTGCTTTAACTGAGGATGATGCTATGAAAACTGCTCCTGTTGCCCTGTCTGTGACTGCTCCGCGTCCGATGAGTGAATATGCTGCACTGCTGATTGCCGCAGCTACGGTCGTTCTGTTCCTCTCCGCCTGGTTCAGCGCTTAAAACTTCACCACGGCACGACAACCGCTTCGGTCGCGGCGGTTCTCTAAGAAAAACTGAAACCGGTGTAACTGGACGATGCGGCTGACGATGCTCAGCCCGAGTCCGATACCGCCGTAGCGACTGTCCATCCGGATAAACGCTTTACTCAGCTCGCCACTTTTACTCTCATCAATTCCCGGGCCCTGATCTTCCACCACCAGCATCAGCTGAGGAGTTAACACCAGCTGCACACTGATGGTGCTGTTATCCGGGCTGTAGCGATGGGCGTTCTCGACCAGGTTACGCAGCAACATCTTCAGCAGCGTGGCATCACCACGCACAAACTGCTCCTGCGGCAGATCGAGCACCAGCGTCTGCTGATGCGCCTCCAGCATAATACTCAGCTCTGCCTCCATTGGCAGGATCACATCTTCAATCAGCCCCACGTTCTGATAGGTGCCAGAGGTAAAGGACTGTCCGGCGCGCGCCAGATTCAGCAGCTGCGACACGCTGTGCGTCATCTGATCCAGGCGCTGCACCAGCGGCTGAACTTTGACATCGCTGTTACGTTCGATTAACTCCAGATGCAGCCGCAATCCCGCCAGCGGCGTGCGCAGCTCATGTGCCACGTCGGCAGTGAATAACCGTTCGCGCTCCAGACTGCTGTTCAGACGCGCGACCAGCTGGTTTATCGCCTGCGTCACCGCATCGATCTCCTGAACCTGACTGTGGCAGGCGACGGGATCAAGATTCTCTTCGCTGCGACTCTCCAGTTCACGCTGCAGCTGATAAAGCGGCCGGGTAATCCACTTCACCGCCTGATAGCAGAGCAGCAGCGTCAGGGTAATCATCACCAGACTCGGCACCGCCAGGCTGGCTACCGCTTCATGCACTTCACGCTTAACGTGACTGTCCATGTTGCGCTTCTGCAGCTGCGCTTCCACCAGAAACTGAATCTGCTCTTTGCTCTCATGCCACAGCCAGACCACGCTGATCACCTGGAAAACCAGCAGGATCAGACCGATGGTCAGGATGAGACGAAAGCGCATACTGCGATGATCGAAACGTCTTATCATGTTGCCTCACGAATGCCATCCTGCGTCACCAGCGCATAGCCAAAACCGCGCACGGTGCGGATAGCGCTTTTGCCGATTTTGTCGCGTAGATTATGGATATGCACTTCCAGGGTATTAGTAGAAGGCTCGGTCTCCCAGTTATAGATATCCTGGTAGAGAATTTCACGGTGAACCGGATTCCCGGCCTTGAGCATCAGCCGTGACAGAATCGCAAACTCTTTGGGTGTCAGATCCAGCAGTACGTCGCTGAGCGTAATCTGGCGATGGGTCATATCCAGCGCCAGCGCACCCACTCTGACATGACTGTCGCCCTGATTGACGTGGCGGCGGATCAGCGCGCGGATCCGCGCCAGCAACTCATCCAGCGAGAACGGTTTGATCAGATAGTCGTCCGCGCCAGCGTCGAGACCGGCAATGCGTTCGCTGATGGTGTCGCGTGCGGTCAGGATCAGCACCGGCGTCATCTTCTTCTGCCGCCGCAGTCGTATCAGAAAATGCAGTCCATCTTCATCCGGCAGGCCAAGATCCAGCACCACCAGGCTATACAGGCCGCTGGCGAAATGCGCTTCAGCATCCCGCACCCGCGTAACGCCATCACAGACATAGCCTTCGCCTTCCAGTGCCAGCATCAGACCCTGCAGCAGCAAGGCATCATCTTCAACAATCAGTATCTTCATTAAGGTTGGCTCCGACACGACGTCAAAATATCATCCGCAGGCACATATTCGTGGGTCGCGGTGCCGGTTAATCCCAGCATGGTTGAAAACAGATTATCCTGTGAAAAATCGTCTGTCGCCGCCAGTTTATTCAGACAGCCGCGATTAACCGCATAACGTTTCTGATAATCATCGGAAAGCCAGATCAGCAACGGCACATGTTTCTGGGTGTCCGGCGCGATAGCATAGGGCAGGCCATGCAGGTAAGCACCATTTTCACCCAGGGATTCGCCGTGGTCAGAAAGATAGACCAGGCTGGTGGTGAAACGATCCTGATGCGCACGCAGTACGTTAATGGCTTTATCGACGATGTGATCCACATTAACCAGCGTATTGTCATAGGTGTTGATCAGCTGTTGCTGCGAACAGTCCTGAATCTGATTAGTGTCACAGGTCGGTTCAAACTGACGAAACTGCGACGGGTAACGATGGCTATAAGTCGGACCATGACTGCCAATGGTGTGCAGCACAATCACTGCGTTGCCTTTTAACTGGCTGATATATTCATCCAGACCGTGGAACAGCACGTCGTCATAACACTCACCGTCAATACACATGCCGGGCAGGTTCAGGCTGGTCATGTCCTGATGCGGAACGCGATCGCAGGCACCTTTACAGCCTCCATCATTCTCATTCCACAACACGCTGATGCCGGCGCGCTGAATAATATCCAGCAACCCCTCCTGATGCGCGGCCAGCACATCATCATAGTGGGCGCGCGGCATGTTGGAGAACATGCAGGGCACGGAGACCGCCGTCGCCGTCCCGCACGAGGTGGTGTGCGGAAAATAGATCACATCATCTTTCGCCAGTAAGGGGTTGGTCAGACGACCGTAACCGCCCAGCGAGAAGTTTTGCGCGCGTGAGGTCTCTCCCAGCACCAGAATAGTCAGGTTAGGTTTGCCACTGCTGCGGCTGGGCTGCAGATGCGCATCTTCACCAATGCGTATCAGCGGCGCGTTCTGTAACTGCTCATGCTTATACCAGGAGAGCGTCGCCGCAATGCTGTTAGAGGGGCTAAGCGCCTTTACCAATTCACGGTTGTTGCGGAACAGCGAGGCGTAATCTTTATAGAAGAGCAGGGCGATCAGCACAATCAGCGCCGCTGACAGCAATACGCTGAGCAGTCGCGCCAGCACGCCACGCCACTGCTGTTTTTTGATTCGCGGCCAGAACAGCAGCAACGTCATCAGCACGCCCGAGGTGAGCAGGGTTACAAGCAGCTGTGGCGTAATCAGCGCAAAAGATTCCGAGGCGGTGGTATCCATCATGTTGGTGATCATCGAGCGATCGACCACGATGTTATAGGTGTGAATAAAGAACTGTGCCGAGGCGGAGAGCAGAATAAACAGCGCGGCCAGCAGCCGATCCAGCCAGATAAACGAGGCCAGCGTAATCACGATATTGATCACGCTAAAGGCGACCAGCGGCATCGATAAAAAGACCAGCGTGGTGTGCAGGTCGTTCAGCGGCATCACCGCCAGCACCTGACGGTAATAGGCAACGTTAAGGAAAACCGCGATGTAAACCGCAGCCAGAATCAGCAACGTAAGGCGGCTAATCAGCGGCCTCTTCAGGGTAAACGCCATGTGAGCAGGAACCAGAGTAATAAAAGTGTCACGAGAATGCGCTTTCAATATTAGGAATACCTTAAGAGCCTTAAGCTTTGGGGGGGCCGACTCTGCCGGGTGCGATACGTGCGTGACTCCAGTCAGCAGCGGATCGTGTCCGGCCTGAACATCAGAAGCGAAGCAGAATTGAATGGTGCTTTTATGCTGACTTAGCCGCAGCGGCTGGCATGAAACCTGCATCTTTCTGGCATAACCCCTGTTAATGACTACACTTACTGTGAAGATGTTCTCAGTTAGCCAGTATTGTCAGCAATGCGCTTGCAAGTTTGAGGAGAGTGACCTATCCCGTTACCGCGTTTTATCCCTCAATCACCGCTTTATCAGAATTTCCCGCTTGCTGACCTGACTGCGTCAGGACATTCTTGTTTTAACTCAATGTTTTATTAAAATTCGATTTTCAGGAGAAGTAACGTGACCCAAGCGGCAGACACCCATGCCAGGTACCCGACATTAAGCGGCGGGCAGTACGCCTTCTTTTTTGATGTCGACGGCACGCTGGCAGCGATTCAGTCCCGTCCCGAAGCGGTATTTATTCCTGAGCAGGTCATCGCGCAACTGCAGCAGCTCTCTGCACTCTCGCAGGGCGCGCTGGCGCTGGTCTCCGGCAGACCTATAGAACAACTCGATGCGCTGGCCGCTCCCTGGTACGGCCCGGCTGCGGGCGTACATGGTGCTGAGCGCCGTGATGCAGAGGGTAATCTGCAACGCATCAGCCTGCCGGTCGAGGTGGAGCAATCGCTCAGGGCGGAATTGCAGGATGCCATGGCATCCTGGCCTGGCACCCAGCTGGAGGTAAAAGGCATGGCTTTCGCACTTCACTACCGCCAGGCGATGCAGCATGAGCAGGATGTGATGCGACTGGCTGAACAGTCAGTGAAACGTTTTCCCGGACTGGCGCTTCAGCCGGGGAAATGTGTGGTTGAGATTAAACCGGCAGGTATCGATAAAGGCGCCGCAATCAGCGACTTTATGCAGCAGCCCCCTTTTGCCGGACGTACGCCGGTCTTTATTGGCGACGATCTGACGGATGAGAAGGGCTTTCTGGCCGTGAACGCACGGCAGGGCGTCTCGATCAAAGTCGGAGAAGGTTCCACCCAGGCCCATTATCGGCTTCATGATGTCGATGCGGTTTACGGCTGGCTGGAAAGAACATTATTACTATCAGATCAAGACAACGTCGGTAAGGAGTTTAGGTTATGAGTCGTTTAGTGGTTGTATCTAACCGTGTCGCCATGCCCGATGGGTCAAAAACCAGCGCTGGCGGTTTGGCCGTCGGTATTCTCGATGCACTGAAAAGCACCGGTGGACTGTGGTTTGGCTGGAACGGTGAAATCAGCGAGTACACAGGCGAAGAGGTGGAAGAAGTCACGGTTCAGGAACATGAAGGTATTGAGTATGCCTCGTTCCCGCTGAGCCAGAACGATTACGATCTCTACTATTGCCAGTTCTCAAACACTGTCATCTGGCCCGCATTCCATTATCGCCTTGACCTGGTTCAGTTCCAGCGGGAAGCCTGGGAAGGGTATTGCGACGTTAACGATGCGGTGGCACAGCGTTTAAAACCGCTGATCAAGCCGGATGATATTGTCTGGATCCACGATTATCACTTTTTACCGTTTGCAGCCGCGTTGCGTCGGGCGGGCATTAATAACCGTATCGGCTTCTTCCTGCATATTCCGTTCCCGACGCCTGAAATATTTAATGCGCTGCCGCCGCACAAAGAGCTTCTGGAAATGCTGTGCGAATATGACCTGCTGGGTTTCCAGACCGAATCGGATCGGGTGGCCTTCCTCGACAGCGTCAGCCAGCTTACACAGCTGCAGAATAAGGGCGACAAAAAACATCGCGCCTTTGGCAACACCTTTATGACTGAGGTTTATCCCATCGGGATTGAGCCAGACAGTATTAAAGAGATGGCCGAAGGGCCGCTGCCACCGAAAATGGCCGCCATGAAGAAAGAGCTGGGCGATGCACGCAATATTATTGCCTGCGAACGTCTCGACTATTCCAAAGGTCTGCCTGAGCGTTTTCTTGCCTATGAAGCGCTGCTGGAGAACTTCCCGCAGCATCGCGGCAAAATTCGCTACTCGCAGATTGCACCGACCTCGCGCGGCGATGTGCAGGCGTATCAGGATATCCGTCATCAGCTGGAGACCGAAGCAGGGCGCATCAACGGTAAATACGGTACGCTGGGCTGGACCCCGCTCTACTACCTTAACCAGCATTTTGACCGTCGACTGCTGATGAAAATCTTCCGTCTGACCGATGTCGGTCTGGTTACGCCGCTGCGTGACGGTATGAACCTGGTGGCGAAAGAGTACGTGGCTGCGCAGGACCCTGATGATCCCGGTGTACTGGTGCTGTCGCGCTTTGCGGGTGCGGCTAACGAGCTCACCTCCGCGCTGATTGTGAATCCGTATGACCGTGATGAAGTGGCCGCCGCGCTGGATAAGGCGATTACTATGCCGCGTACCGAAAGGATTTCACGCTACAACGACATGATGGCGGTATTGCGTAAAAATGATATTACCGCCTGGCGTGAAGGCTTCCTGAAAGACCTGGAACGCATTGAACCGCGCAGCGTTGACCACAACACGGTTAATAAAGTCGCGACCTTCCCAAAACTCGCCTGATATCTGTTCTGACTCAGGGTTATGAAAGCAGCGGCGCCTCTACGGCGTCGCTGCTTTTTTTTCGGCCCAGGTCACAGAAAACTCGCCTGCTATCTGTTAATGACCGTTTGCTACGATTCTACGCTGATAACGTCAGTGGCTGCCCGGAGTGGCCCGATAAATGCAGGTAAGCCCGGAAACCCCCGTCCTGTCAGCCCCTGCCGCTTTCTTTACCTTCTTTACTCAAGTTTCTCTTCAGGCTGCCGATAGTGATAGTGCCAACGCATAACCCTTCGTTAATTCATTCGACTTTCTTATATAACCCCTTGTTACAGTGGGAATCAGAGTCTGTACACCCGGTCACCACTGTTAACGTCAGGTTGCCAGAAATCTGACCTGCTGCCGTATAAACCTTAACGATTTCATTACTCACCCTCTGCGATACTCCCCTTAAGTAACTAATTTAAAAGCAAATACCTGAAGGTCGCAGCAGCATAATATGCTGATAACCTTTCTTTGGGTGGTTCTAAATAGGGTGTTAAAACGATTAACACCCGATATTCATTCCGGACTGCGCAAAGCGTCGAATAGCGATGCTTTTACCCCCTATTAAACCTTTCTCAGGACCAATTGGACTTAAAATCGGGCTTTTTTGCTCAAAAAATGACCAGTCGGTAAGTAATGGTAAAGGGTTGCTGAAGAAATTTGCGTTAAAAGTGTGATCTGCGTCACACTTTATCTAAAATTTCACATCACTGTCGTTGTATGTCGAAATCAGACGATATAGATTTGCGTTGTTTTCGGAATAGTCCTAAAAAATGTAAGAAGACGTCACGGAAGATGTCCAGAACTCGAAAATAAAATGGCATGGATTTTCGACCTTCGGTGGGTCTGAAACCCACACAAAAATGGAAGGCGAAAACGGTGACATTAACGTTACGTGAAGTTTTTTTTGCCATCTTTTGATTTAACAAACAGCAGCTCGAACCGCAGATTTATTCTGCGATACAGTTACGTCGCATCTCTCAGGATGGAAAAATAATGGGCAACTCTGAAGTACTGAAACATATTTACGATCTCAACTTGTCTTATTTACTGCTTGCGCAGCGTTTAATTAACCAGGATAAAGCTTCTGCAATGTTTCGCCTCGGAATTGACGAGAAAATGGCGAATGCATTATCTGAATTAACATTGCCTGAGATGGTAAAAATGGCGGAAACCAATCAACTGGTTTGCCAGTTTCGTTTTACCGATAGCAGCACCATTAATCGCCTGACGCAGGAATCACGCGTGGATGATTTACAACAAATCCACACCGGCATTTTATTATCGAGCCGTTTACTGCGTAATGCGTCTAAAGATGATGCACCTGCTAAAAAGAGAGCAATGTCATGAGTGAGAAAAGTATTGTTCAGGAAGCACGTGATATTCATCTCGCGATGGAGCTCATTACATTAGGTGCCCGCTTACAGATGCTTGAGAGCGAAACCCAGCTGAGCCGCGGTCGTCTCATCAAGCTCTATAAAGAATTACGTGGCAGTCCGCCACCGAAAGGTATGCTGCCGTTCTCTACGGACTGGTTTATGACGTGGGAGCAGAACATTCATGCTTCTATGTTCTGTAACGCCTGGAAGTTTTTGCTGAAAACCGGGTTGTGCAGCGGCGTCGATGCCGTGATTAAAGCTTACCGCCTGTATCTTGAACAGTGTCCTCAATCGGACGAGGGCCCGCTGTTGGCGCTGACTCGTGCCTGGACCCTGGTCCGATTCGTTGATAGCGGTATGCTGGAACTGGCAGATTGTAAAAGCTGCAACGGCAGCTTTATTAATCATGCGCATCAGCCGGTTGGCAGCTTTACCTGCAGCCTGTGCCAGCCACCATCACGGGCAGTAAAAAGACGTAAACTTTCTGCAGAACCTGCCGATATGTTTCCACAACTGCTGGATGAACAGGTTAAACACGCCGTTTAAGTTTGTTCGCACTGTGGAAGCCATCCAGCAGCGGTTAATACCGCTGCTTTTTTTTTGCTTGCGGTTCAGGAATAACATCTGCGGCTCTCTGGCTTAACTTCCACCAACACGTTACGGACGTAAGGATTTTTTTGTGCTGATAATTATAGGTTACCTGATTGTTTTAGGCTCCGTGTTGGGCGGATATGCGCTGGTAGGTGGCCATCTGGGCGCGCTTTATCAGCCAGCCGAATTATTAATGATCGGCGGTGCCGGTGCCGGTGCTTTTTTAGTCGGCAACAACGGTAAGTCGATTAAAAAAACGCTGAAGGCGCTGCCTAAGTTATTTCGCGGCTCCAAGTACAACAAAGCGGTTTACATGGATTTGATGGCGCTGCTTTATCGCCTGATGGCGAAGTCGCGTCAGCAGGGCATGTTATCGCTGGAACGCGATATTGAAGATCCCAGCCAGAGTGAAATTTTTGCTAATTATCCCCGCATTCTTGCCGATAAACAGTTAGTGGATTTTATTACTGACTATTTACGCCTGATGGTGAGCGGCAACATGAACGCTTTTGAAATCGAAGCGTTGATGGATGAAGAGATTGAGACCTACGAACACGAGTGTGACGTACCAGCGCAAAGTATTGCTGCAGTGGGTGATGGTCTTCCGGCATTCGGTATCGTCGCCGCGGTAATGGGCGTGGTCCATGCACTGGCTTCGGCCGATCGTCCAGCCGCTGAACTCGGTGCGCTGGTCGCGCATGCGATGGTGGGCACCTTCCTGGGCATCCTGCTGGCCTACGGGTTTGTCTCTCCACTCTCGTCAGTGCTGCGTCAGAAGTGTGCGGAAACCACCAAGATGATGCAGTGCATTAAGGTGACATTGCTGTCGAGCCTGAATGGTTACGCGCCGCAGATTGCGGTGGAATTTGGTCGTAAGACGCTCTATTCCGCCGAGCGTCCGTCGTTCAGCGAACTGGAAGAGCACGTACGTAACGCCAAGAACCCGGCTAAACAGACTTCAGACGAGGCTTCATGAAACACGGCAATCGCCCAATTGTGCTGATCAAAAAGCGCAAACATAAAGGCCATGAAGGCAGCCACGGATCGTGGAAGATTGCCTACGCCGACTTTATGACGGCGATGATGGCCTTTTTTATGGTGATGTGGCTGCTCTCAATCGCCAACCCGCAGGAGCTGGTGCAGATAGCAGACTACTTCAAAACACCGCTGAAGGTAGCGATTACCGGCGGGGCGCGCAGCAGCGACAGCGAGAGCCCGATCCCCGGCGGCGGTGATGATCCGACCAAAAAGATTGGCGAAGTGAACAAAGTCGTCGATATGGACGCCCAGAAACGCAAGCTGGATGAGATTCGTCTTAACCGGCTGCGTGAAAAGCTCGACCAGCTGATTGAAGCGGATCCGCGTCTGAAAGCGCTGCGCCCGCATCTGATCATCAACATGGTGGAAGAGGGGCTGCGTATTCAGATTATCGACAGCCAGAATCGCCCGATGTTTAAGACCGGTCGGGCCGAGGTTGAGCCCTATATGCGCGATATTCTGCGTGCGATAGCGCCAGTCCTTAACGACATTCCGAACCGCATCAGCCTGGCCGGACATACCGATGATTTTCAGTATGCCAGCGGTGACAAAGGCTACAGCAACTGGGAACTGTCGACAGACCGTGCTAACGCCTCACGCCGTGAACTGGTGATGGGCGGCTTAGACAGCGGAAAAATTTTACGGGTGTTGGGTATGGCCGACACCATGCGCCTGAAAAATCGTGGCGGTAATGACGCCGTTAACCGCCGCATCAGCCTGCTGGTGTTGAACCACGACACCGAAGCGGCAATAGAAAAAGAGAACGCAGAAAGTGATGCCGTCCAGATCAGCGATCCGGCGGCCATTGAACAGATTACCGCACCTGCAACACCAGGCGGCGCGGTGAATACAGCAGCCCCCTCACAGCCGAGGTGATTCCCGTGAGTATGGACATCAGCGATTTTTACCAGACGTTTTTTGATGAAGCCGATGAGCTATTAGCGGATATGGAACAACACCTGTTGGGCTTAGACCCGCAGGAGCCAGATTCGGAACAGCTTAACGCCATCTTCCGTGCCGCTCACTCCATTAAGGGTGGGGCCGGAACCTTTGGTTTTACGGTATTACAGGAAACGACTCATATCCTGGAAAACATTCTGGATGGTGCTCGTCGCGGCGAGATGCAGCTCAGCACCGACATCATCAACCTGTTTTTGGAAACCAAAGATATTATGCAGGAACAGCTCGATGCTTATAAAACCGCGCAGGAGCCTAACGCGGAGAGCTTCAAATATATCTGTGAAGCGCTGCGCCAGCTGGCGCTAGAGGCCAAAGGTCTGCCGGCTGATGTTCCGGCCAGTGTTGCCACTGCCAGCGCAGAATCGGCCAGCACCAGCGGCCTGCGTGTACAGCTGATCGATCTCAAAGAGAAAGAGGTCGATCTGATGCTGGAAGAGATGAGTAATCTCGGCACCCTGACAAACGTACAGAAAGGCAGCACCACGCTGGATGTCTGCATTGATGGCGTCGGTAAAGATGACATCGTGGCGGTGCTCTGCTTCGTCATCGACGAAGCACAGATCCGCTTCCCGGCAGCAGACGAAGCCGTTGCCGCGCCAGTTGCTGTTGCTGCCGAGGCCGAACCGGTGGTGGAAGACGTTCACACTGCCACCGTCACCGAACTGCCGGTGGCCGCAGTGAAGCGTGAAAGTAAGCGCGTCGCGGCCCCTGCCAAATCGAGCGAATCCACCAGCATCCGTGTTGCGGTGGAGAAGGTCGATCAGCTGATCAACCTGGTGGGCGAACTGGTGATTACCCAGTCAATGCTCGCTCAGCGTTCCGGCGAACTCGATCCGGTCGCGCACGGTGACCTGCTGAACAGCATGGGTCAGCTGGAGCGTAACGCCCGCGATCTGCAGGAATCGGTGATGTCGATTCGTATGATGCCAATGGAATATGTCTTCAGCCGCTTCCCGCGTCTGGTGCGTGACCTGGCCAGCAAACTCGGCAAAGAGGTCGAACTGACGCTGCTGGGCAGCTCAACCGAACTCGATAAGAGCCTGATTGAGCGCATCATCGATCCATTAACGCACCTGGTGCGTAACAGCCTTGACCACGGTATCGAAACGCCAGAGAAACGTCTGGTGGCCGGTAAAGTGGCAACCGGTAACCTGACGCTTTCAGCGGAACATCAGGGCGGCAACATCTGCATTGAAGTGTCTGATGATGGTGCCGGTCTGAACCGTGAACGTATTCTGGCTAAAGCCCTCTCATCGGGCCTGCCGGTTCACGAGAACATGAGCGACGAAGAGGTCGGCATGCTGATCTTCGCTCCGGGCTTCTCCACCGCAGAGCAGGTGACGGATGTTTCAGGACGCGGCGTCGGTATGGACGTGGTGAAACGAAATATTCAGGAGATGGGCGGTCACGTCGAAATCGCCTCGAAGCAGGGCAAAGGCACCACCATTCGTATCCTGCTGCCGCTGACCCTGGCCATCCTTGATGGGATGTCCGTTCGTGTGGCCGATGAAGTCTTTATTCTGCCGCTGAATGCGGTGATGGAGTCGCTGCAACCGCGCGCCGAAGAGCTGAAACCGCTGGCCGGTGGCGAGTGCGTGCTGGAAGTGCGTGGCGAATATCTGCCACTGGTCGAGCTGTGGAACGTCTTTGATGTGCAGGATGCCAAAACCGAGGCCACTCAGGGCATCGTGGTGATCCTGCAAAGCGCGGGCAAACGTTACGCGCTACTGGTCGATCAGCTGATTGGCCAGCATCAGGTGGTGGTGAAGAACCTGGAAAGTAACTATCGCAAAGTGCCGGGCATCTCCGCCGCCACCATTCTTGGCGATGGTAGCGTGGCGCTGATTGTTGATGTTTCAGCACTGCAATCACTTAACCGTGAAAAACGTGTGGCTGGCGCTGCCGCCTGATTGATAACGAAAGGGTAAATAACATGAATGGAATGGCAACCGTGACAAAAATCGCTGGCGAAACTGTGGGTCAGGAGTTTCTGGTCTTCACGCTGGGCGACGAAGAGTACGGCATCGATATCCTCAAAGTTCAGGAAATTCGCGGTTACGATCAGGTAACGCGTATCGCAAATACCCCTGAATTTATCCGCGGCGTCACTAACCTGCGCGGCGTTATCGTGCCGATTATCGATCTGCGCGTGAAGTTTGCGCAGCCCGATGTTGAGTACAATGAAAACACCGTGGTTATCGTGCTGAATCTGGAAAATCGCGTGGTCGGTATTGTGGTTGACGGCGTCTCTGATGTGCTGTCGCTGACCCAGGATCAGATCCGTCCTTCACCAGAGTTCGCTGTGACCATGTCCACCGAGTACCTGACCGGTCTGGGTGCGCTGGGCGATCGCATGCTGATTCTGGTCGACATTGAGAAGCTGCTGAGCAGCGACGAGATGGCGCTGGTGGATAACCTGCGTAGCGCGTAATTGAATCATCACGGGCCGGTTATGGCTGGCCCGTGATAGTTTCACTGAGCGATAATTCCTTTCTAATCATAGAATAAAGCCGCATTGCACTCTAATTTCCCGCTGTCACCTGCCGATAATCCCTCAGTCACTTTAATTACCTACTTTCTTCAGGGTTACTCATGTTAACGAAAATCCGTGTTGTCACCAGCCTGTTACTGGTGTTGCTGGTGTTTGGGCTGTTACAGGCCTTCTCCGGTTCTGTTTTCTACTCCGCATTAAGCCACGACAAGCAAAGCTTCGCCGTGTCGCAGCTGGCGATGCAAAATACGCAGTCGCTCAACGACGCCTATATGAGTCTTAACCAGAGCCGGGTGCTGCTGACCCGTATTCAGCTGCGTTTCGCCACCAGTAAGCTGGAAGGCAAAGCGGCCGATGTCGCCACACTGTTTGACGACAGCAAAAACTTCCAGCAGGCGGCCGCCGGTTTTTTCAAAGTCTTTAAAGAGACACCCGATACGCCGGGACAGAATAGTGAGTTAAACAACCAGCTGGAGCAGCGCTACAGCGACTATGGCGCTGCGCTGGATCAGTTGCAGACCGCGCTACAGGCAAACGATCTGATTGCGGCCGGTAAAGCCCCGGTGGCGCCAAGTCAGAGTGCGTTTCTGACGCTTTACCGTGAATGGCGAGCCGATCAGAATCGCCTGACTACGCTTGGTGTTGAAGAGAACAGTTCTGCTTACAGCCGTATGATGTGGATCCTCTCCACCATCATGGCCGTCGTGGTCGCCGTGATCGTGCTCTGCTGGTTTGGACTGCGCAAAATCGTGATGACACCCCTCAACAGCAGCATTAATCACATCCAGCATATCGCCCAGGGCGATTTAACCCAGCCGATTGTGGTGGAAGGGCGCAACGAGATGACTCAGCTCGCGGCCAGTCTGCATGACATGCAGCAGTCACTGGTGCGCACGGTGACCAATGTGCGTGACGGCTCGGATGCGATTTTCACCGGTGCCAGCGAGATCTCTGCCGGAAACAATGATCTTTCTGCCCGCACAGAACAGCAGGCTGCGTCACTGGAGCAGACGGCGGCCAGCATGGAGCAGCTCACTGCCACGGTGAAACAGAACGCCGAAAACGCCCGCCAGGCGTCACAGCTGGCACTCAGCGCCTCAGAAACCGCAGAAAAAGGCGGCAACGTGGTGGCGGGTGTCGTGAAAACCATGAGCGAAATCGCCGGCAGCTCGAAGAAGATTGCCGATATCACCAGCGTGATTGATGGCATTGCTTTCCAGACTAATATTCTGGCGCTTAACGCCGCCGTTGAAGCGGCGCGTGCCGGCGAGCAGGGTCGCGGTTTTGCCGTGGTCGCGGGCGAAGTGCGTAATCTGGCGCAGCGCAGCGCCCAGGCGGCAAAAGAGATCAAAGGGTTGATCGACGACTCAGTGAACCGGGTCAATGTCGGTTCGCAACTGGTCGGCACCGCCGGGGAAACCATGAGCGATATCGTCAGTGCGGTTACGCGCGTCACCGACATCATGGGTGAAATCGCCTCGGCGTCGGACGAGCAGAGTCGCGGTATCGATCAGGTCGGGCAGGCGGTCACTGAGATGGATCGCGTTACCCAGCAGAACGCCTCGCTGGTGGAAGAGTCCGCTGCGGCAGCCGCCTCGCTGGAAGATCAGGCCAGCCGGTTAAGTCAGTCAGTGTCGGTCTTCAAAATTAAACGCGGCGCGTTGCAGCAGACGCTGACAAAGCATCTGCCGATTGCCGCACCCGCTACGGCGGCGCTGGCACCACGCAAAGCCCTGACGGCGCCGGTCAGTGATACTCACTGGGAAACCTTCTGATGTCACGCTGCGCATCCTGCGGGATGCGCAGCAACCCCTCGCGATTCCTCTGCGTAAAGCCAAACTCAGCAGCTCATGCTGATAAAAATAATTACAAAAGCCACTTCTCTCCTGAAAGCGCTGAATAGCGTTAATTAATCCTGTTACATCGCCGATATAGCCGCTGCACCTAAATTAACCTGCAGGGGAACAAGATGTTAAAAAAAATAAAAGTGGTGACCAGTTTAATCGCAGTCCTGGTCATCTTTGGCGCGCTCCAGCTAGTCGCTGGCAGCCTTTTCTGGTCAGCCCTCAATAAAGACAAAGAGTCCTTTGCGCTGTCGCAGGTCTCTAATCGCAATGTCACCGAGATGACTGACGCCTATATTTCACTGAACAACAGCCGTACCACGCTGAACCGCGGCATGCTGCGCTTACAGACCAGCATGGCCTCGCAGATGAACGGCGGTCAGCTTGATGAGCTGATCAACAAAGCCAATACCCAGTTAGCGGAAGCCGATCGCCACTTTAAAATCTATTACCATCTGCCAACCACGTCAGGTCTTGACGAAACCATGGGCGACACGCTTGAAGCGGATTACGCTAACTACGAAAACGGCCTGAAGGCGATGGTAAAAAGTCTGCAGGCGCGTGACCTGGAAGGGATGTTTAAACAGAACATTGAGCAGAAACAGGTCGCGATGCAGGAGAGCTACAACAAATGGCGTGCGCGTCAGACTGAGCTTTCCGATCAGGGAATGGCGCAGAACCAGAAAGCCTTTAAACAGATGATGTGGCTGCTGGCCGCGATTGGTGTTGCGGTGCTTGCGGTGATTATTACCTGCTGGTTTGGCCTGCGTCAGGTGCTGATTCAGCCGCTGCAACAGCTGCTGGCACAGATACGCGCTATTGCCTCCGGCGATTTGACCCAGCCGATTGTGGTTGAGGGGCGTAACGAGATGAGCCAGCTGGCAGCAGGCATTCATGAGATGCAGCAGTCGCTGGTGATGACGGTGGGGAATGTGCGTGACGGCTCTGATGCCATCTTTACCGGTGCCAGCGAAATCGCCGCCGGTAACAACGACCTGTCGGCCCGCACCGAAGAGCAGGCCGCTTCGCTGGAGCAGACCGCCGCCAGCATGGAGCAGCTCACTGCCACGGTGAAGCAGAATGCTGACAACGCCCGTCAGGCATCCCAGCTGGCGCTGACCGCCTCCGAAACCGCGCAGCAGGGCGGTAAAGTGGTGAATGGCGTGGTCACAACCATGAAAGAGATCGCCGGCAGCTCGAAGAAGATCGCGGACATTATCAGCGTAATCGACGGCATCGCCTTCCAGACCAACATCCTGGCGCTGAATGCGGCGGTTGAAGCGGCACGTGCCGGTGAACAGGGTCGCGGTTTTGCGGTGGTGGCCGGTGAAGTGCGCAGTCTGGCCCAGCGCAGCGCTCAGGCCGCCAAAGAGATTAAAGGCCTGATTGAAGACTCGGTGTCACGCGTCAACAGCGGTTCACTGCAGGTTGAAAGCGCCGGCAGCACCATGAATGAGATTGTGGGTGCCGTGACCCGCGTTACCGACATCATGGGTGAGATCGCCTCGGCTTCCGATGAGCAGAGCCGCGGTATCGAGCAGGTCGGTCTGGCCGTTACCGAAATGGATCGCGTGACCCAGCAGAACGCCTCGCTGGTTGAGGAGTCTGCCGCCGCTGCGGCCGCACTGGAGCAGCAGGCCAGCGTCCTGACCCAGGCCGTCTCCGTTTTCAAAATTTCCCGCGCCTGATTTTTTCCTCTTTCAACATGGCGGCGGCGTAAAGCCGTCGCCATGCATAAAGTTCCCCCCGTCTCCGCCGATAAATACACACGAATCGCCAACCAATGAGGTGTTTATGTTTAGTCGAGTACGAGTCGTCTCCGGCCTGCTGTGTGTGCTGGCGCTGTTTGCGCTGCTGCAGCTGTTTTCCGGCGGAATGTTTTTCAAAACTGTCAGTTCAGATAAAGAGAATTTTGCCTACAACCAGCGCCTGAATACTCTGCAACAGGCGATGGGCACCTCATGGGTTTCGCTGGTTCAGGCGCGCAACACCCTTAACCGCGCCGGTATCCGTTTTCTGCAGGATGCACAGATGTCGGGCTCGGGTGCCAGCGTGAAAGAGCTGGTCGCCCTGGCGGGCGAGGAGCTGAAGCAGGCTGAAGTCAGCTATCAGATATTCAACGATAACCTGTCAGAAGAAGGCAAAACGGCCGAAAACGTCCGGGCGTTACAGGCGAACTACAAGGCCTATCACGATGCGCTGGCGGAGCTGATGGTCTTCTTCACCGCCGGCAATTTCAAAGGTTTTGTAGATCAGCCGACCCAGAGCTACCAGGACAAGTTCCAGAAAGATTACAGCGAGTGGCTTGAGCACAATAAAGCGCTGTCTCAGCAGGGTGTGGAAGCCAACCAGCACGCGTATACCCGCTCCATCACTATCGTTATCGCCACGCTGGCAGTGACCTTGCTGATGATTATCCTGGTGTGGAACGTGATGCGCTCGGTGCTGATCCGTCCGCTGCGTCAGAGCATTGAGCATATCCAGCACATCGCACGGGGCGACTTGACCCAGCCGGTTGAGATTAGCGTGCGTAACGAAATCGGGGAGTTACTGACTTCGCTGCAGCACATGCAGCAGGAGCTGGTCCGTACCGTGCGTACCGTACGAGACGGCTCTGATGCCATCTATACCGGTGCCAGCGAAATCTCCATCGGCAATAACGATCTCTCTTCGCGTACCGAACAGCAGGCCGCTTCGCTGGAGCAGACCGCTGCCAGCATGGAGCAGCTCACCGCGACCGTGAAGCAGAATGCCGAAAACGCCCGTCAGGCGTCCAAGCTGGCGCTGACCGCCTCTGAAACCGCGCAGCAGGGCGGCAAAGTGGTGGATGGCGTGGTCACCACCATGAAAGAAATTGCGGGCAGTTCCAAGAAGATTGCCGATATCACCAGTGTGATTGATGGCATCGCCTTCCAGACCAACATCCTGGCGCTGAATGCGGCCGTTGAAGCGGCGCGTGCCGGTGAACAGGGTCGCGGTTTTGCGGTCGTTGCCGGTGAAGTGCGCAGCCTGGCGCAGCGCAGCGCCCAGGCCGCCAAAGAGATTAAAGGTCTGATTGAAGATTCGGTTAGCCGCGTTAATACCGGCTCGGTGCTGGTAGAGAGCGCCGGTGACACCATGAGCAACATCGTCAGCGCGGTCACCCGCGTCACGGACATCATGGGTGAGATCGCATCAGCGTCAGACGAGCAGAGCCGTGGCATTGACCAGGTGGGCCTTGCCGTGACCGAGATGGATCGCGTCACCCAGCAGAACGCCTCACTGGTCGAAGAGTCAGCGGCAGCGGCTGCAGCGCTCGAAGATCAGGCAAGTCACTTAAAACAAGCGGTATCAGTGTTCAATATTGGTAAAGAATTTGTCGCTCAGGCCGTTAACAAGACAACGGCGATGAAAACTCTCCAGTCAGATGCACCGTTAGCCGTTGGTCGTTCGCCTGCTACCCGCAGCGACGACAACTGGGAAACCTTTTAAACGCCCGTGGCCCGGCCGCTATTGAGCCGCCGGGCATCGCAGCAGACAAATAATGTATTGAGTTCGGGCCAGGTGCAGAGATGAAAAAATCGACAATTTTAGATCAAAATGAGACGACAACGCTGCTGTCGCAAATGGTGCAGCGTTTACCGCTCTCCGATACGCATTTTCGTCGTATCAGCCAGCTGATCTATCAGCGTGCCGGTATCGTACTGGCCGATCACAAGCGCGAGATGGTTTACAACCGTCTGGTTCGTCGCCTGCGTACGCTGAATATCGATGATTTCGGTCGCTACCTGGCGCTGCTGGAGTCCGATCCGAACAGTGCCGAGTGGCAGGCGTTTATCAATGCCCTGACCACCAACCTGACCGCGTTCTTCCGCGAAGCGCATCACTTCCCGATTCTTGCGGAGCATGCACGTAAGCGACAGGGCAACTTCAGCGTCTGGAGTACCGCAGCGTCAACCGGCGAAGAGCCTTACTCCATCGCCATGACGCTGGCGGAAGCGCTGGGCACCGGACCGGGCAAGTTCCAGGTTCATGCCAGCGATATCGACACCCAGGTGCTGGAAAAAGCGGTGGCGGGTGTTTATCGCCAGGAGGAGCTGCGTACGCTGTCACCCGCGCAAATGCAGCGCTACTTCCTGCGCGGCACCGGTCCTCATGCCGGTATGGTGCGGGCGCGTCCCGAGCTGACCAATATGGTCACTTACGCGCAGCTTAACCTGCTGGCCAATGACTGGGCGCTGCCGGGTCAGTTCGACGCTATTTTCTGTCGCAACGTGATGATCTATTTCGATAAAGAGACGCAGGAGAAGATTCTGCGTCGGTTTGTCCCGCTCCTGAAGCCGGGCGGCATTCTGTTCGCCGGGCACTCAGAAAACTTCAGTCAGATCAGTAAAGAGTTCTGGCTGCGCGGGCAAACCGTCTATGGACTGACGAAGGAAAGATGATGAGCAAAATCACCGTGATGTGCGTAGATGACTCTGCGCTGATGCGGCAGTTGATGACTGAAATCATCAACAGCCATCCGGATATGGAGATGGTCGCTACGGCGCCCGATCCGCTGGTCGCCCGCGATTTGATTAAGCAGTTCAATCCGCAGGTGCTGACGCTGGATGTGGAAATGCCGCGCATGGATGGCCTCGATTTCCTGGAAAAACTGATGCGGTTACGGCCAATGCCGGTGGTGATGGTTTCATCGCTGACCGGGAAAGGCTCTGAAATTACCCTGCGCGCGCTGGAGCTGGGAGCGGTGGATTTCGTCACCAAGCCACAGCTCGGTATTCGCGAAGGAATGCTGTCTTACAGCCAGATGATTGGCGACAAAATTCGTGCAGCCTCCCGTGCCCGACTGCACAACCGTGCAGCGATGCCGGTGCCGGCGACGCTGAAAGCGGGCCCGCTGCTGAGTAGTGAGAAGCTGATTGCGATTGGCTCCTCAACCGGGGGTACCGAGGCGATTCGCCATGTGCTGCAGCCGTTACCGGCGACCAGCCCGGCACTGCTGATTACCCAGCATATGCCGCCAGGCTTTACCCGCTCTTTTGCCGAGCGTCTGAACAAGTTGTGTCAGATCACGGTGAAAGAAGCTGAAGATGGTGAGCGTATTCTGCCAGGCCATGCCTACATCGCGCCAGGCGCAATGCACATGGAGCTGGCCCGAAGTGGCGCCAACTATGTGGTGAAACTGAATGAAGGGCCACCGGTTAACCGGCACAAACCCTCTGTGGATGTGCTGTTTAAATCGGTGGCAACTTACGCCGGACGAAATGCGGTGGGGGTCATCCTCACCGGCATGGGCAACGACGGTGCCGCCGGGATGCTGGAAATGCATCGGGCAGGCGCCTGGACTATCGCCCAGAACGAAGCCAGCTGTGTGGTATTTGGCATGCCGCGTGAGGCCATTGCCACAGGCGGCGTGAGCGAAGTCGTGGATTTAAGCAACATCAGCCAGCACATGCTGGCGAAAATTAGCGCCGGACAGGCATTGCGTATTTAACAGGCCCGTCCCGCCGGGCGAGACAACTCAGGAGTAGATATGGCTGATAAAAACATGCGCTTTTTGGTAGTAGACGACTTCAATACGATGCGTCGTATTGTGCGTAACCTGCTGAAAGAGCTGGGCTTCAATAACGTAGAAGAAGCGGAAGATGGTGTGGACGCCCTCGGCAAACTGAAAGCGGGTGGTTTCGACTTCGTGATTTCCGACTGGAACATGCCAAACATGGATGGCCTGCAGCTGCTGCAGACCATTCGTGCCGACGCGGCAATGAGTTCGCTGCCGGTGTTGATGGTGACCGCGGAAGCGAAGAAAGAGAACATTATCGCCGCCGCCCAGGCCGGTGCCAGCGGATATGTCGTGAAGCCATTCACTGCGGCAACCCTGGAAGAAAAGCTGGGTAAAATTTTCGAAAAACTGGGCATGTAAGGGGATGTGATGAGCGACTTTCCGAAACCAACTGAGGATGCCGCGGCACACGACATCATTTCACGTATTGGCTCTCTGACGCGCATGCTGCGCGACAGCCTGCGCGAGCTGGGGCTGGATAAAGCCATAGCCGATGCGGCTGAAGCCATTCCTGATGCCCGCGACCGTCTGGATTATGTTGTGCAGATGACGGCGCAGGCCGCTGACCGTGCGCTGAACTGTGTTGAAGCAGCACAACCCCATCAGGATAAGATGGAAGCCGGGGCAACCCAGCTGAAAGGGCGTTGGGATGAGTGGTTTGAGAACCCGATTGAACTGGGTGATGCGCGGGAGTTGGTGACGGATACGCGCGCATTCCTCACCGCCGTGCCAGAGCATACCGCCTTTACCAACAAGCAGCTGCTTGAAATCATGATGGCGCAGGATTTCCAGGACCTGACCGGTCAGGTGATCAAGCGCATGATGGATGTGATCCAGGAAATTGAGCGCCAGCTGTTAATGGTGCTGCTGGAGAATATGCCAGAAGTCAGCGCTGAGAAGCGTCAGGAAGGCACCAGCCTGCTGAACGGTCCGCAGATTCACGCCGATGCACCGGGCGTGGTGGCGAACCAGGATCAGGTTGATGACCTGCTGGACAGCTTAGGGTTCTAGGTTTCGTCCGCCTGCGGGCGGGCAAAACAGCTGCAGGTTATAATAAACAGGGTCACCTTCGGGTGGCCCCGTTCCGCATTGTCAGACCCATCCCCGAAAGAACGCCTGTTTTCTTCATCTTATCTCCGCTTTAACTTAAGCCAGATTTGGCATCCTATGCTCAGAATTCCTGCCAACCGAGGTTTGTCGTGGCTGAAGATAGCGACGAAGACAAAACAGAATCGCCCACGGCCCACCGACTTGAGAAAGCGCGTGAAGAGGGCCAGATTCCGCGTTCGCGCGAACTGACATCCGTACTGATGCTGCTGGCCGGCATCATGATCCTGTGGATGGGCGGCAACATGATGGCGCACCGGCTGGCGGCGATGGTCGCCACCGGACTCCGTTTTGATCACGGCATGGTCAGAGATGACAAAATTATCGTCAGCCACATCGGCAGCCTGATCACGCAGGCACTGATGGCGCTGCTGCCATTGATGGGCGGTCTGGTGCTGGTGGCAATCGCCGCGCCCATGCTGCTGGGCGGTATCGTTTTCAGCGGTAAATCGATCAAGTTCGACCTGAAGAAGATGAGCCCGATGGCTGGGTTCAAGCGAATGTTTGCGGCGCAGGCCTGGACCGAACTGTTTAAAGGCATCCTCAAGACTATTCTGGTTGGCTCGGTGGGCTGGTGGTACATCTGGAGCCACTGGCCCGAGATGCTGCGGCTGATCAGCGAAGCGCCCGTCACCGCGCTGATTCACGGCATGGAGATGATCGCAGTCTGCTGTTCGCTGGTGATGCTGGGGCTGATCCCGATGGTCGGATATGACGTCTTCTGGCAGCTGCACAGCCACTTTAAAAAGCTGAAAATGTCGATGCAGGAGATCCGCGACGAGCATAAGCAGCAGGAAGGTGACCCGCACGTTAAAGGGCGCATCCGGCAGCAGATGCGCGCCGCAGCGCGACGCCGAATGATGGCGGATGTGCCGAAAGCCGATGTCATCGTCACCAACCCGACGCACTACTCGGTGGCACTGCAGTACAACGAGAAGAAGATGAGTGCGCCGAAAGTGGTGGCGAAAGGCGCAGGTGAGATCGCCCTGAGAATTCGTGAACTGGCTGCCGAACACCGCATCCCGGTTCTGGAAGCACCGCCGCTGGCGCGTGCGTTATACCGACATACTGAAATTGGTCAGCACATTCCCGGCGCGCTCTATGCCGCCGTGGCCGAGGTGCTGGCGTGGGTCTGGCAGTCGCGTCGCTGGAAGCGCGAAGGCGGCCTGATCCCAACCAAACCAAAAAACCTGCCGGTTCCGGCAGAGATGGACTTTGCAGGAGAGAGCAAAAACGATGGCTAATAACCTGGCCGCAAAACTACGTTTACCGGGCAACTTTAAAGATATGCAGTGGCAGGTGCTGGCCGGGCCGGTACTGATCCTGATGATCCTGTCGATGATGGTTCTGCCATTACCGCCGTTCATCCTCGATCTGCTGTTCACCTTTAACATTGCGCTGTCGATCATGATCCTGCTGGTGGCGATGTTCACCCAGCGGACCCTGGAGTTTGCGGCGTTCCCGACCATTCTGCTGTTCTCTACCTTGCTGCGTCTGGCGCTGAACGTGGCTTCAACCCGTATCATCCTGATGGAAGGGCATACGGGTGCCGCCGCGGCAGGACAGGTGGTTGAAGCGTTCGGTCACTTCCTGGTGGGCGGTAACTTCGCCATCGGTATCGTGGTGTTTATCATCCTCGTCATCATCAACTTTATGGTTATCACCAAAGGTGCTGGCCGTATCGCCGAAGTGGGCGCGCGCTTTGTGCTGGACGGGATGCCCGGTAAGCAGATGGCGATCGATGCCGACCTCAACGCCGGTCTGATCGGTGAAGATGACGCCAAACGCCGCCGTGCCGAAGTGACCCAGGAAGCGGACTTCTACGGTTCGATGGACGGTGCCAGTAAGTTCGTTCGTGGTGATGCCGTCGCCGGTATTATGATCATGGTGATCAACGTCATCGGCGGCCTGCTGGTGGGCGTGGTGCAGCACGGTATGGATGTGGGTCATGCCGCAGAGACCTATACCCTGCTGACCATCGGTGATGGTCTGGTCGCGCAGATCCCGGCGCTGGTTATCTCTACCGCAGCCGGTGTTATCGTGACGCGTGTTGCCACCGATCAGGATGTCGGCGAGCAGATGGTCACCCAGCTGTTCAAAGATCCGCGCGTGCTGATGCTGAGCGCCGGCGTGATTGGTCTGCTGGGTCTGGTGCCGGGCATGCCGAACTTCGTCTTCCTGCTGTTCACCGCCGCCTTACTGGGTCTGGCCTGGTGGCTGCGCGGCCGCGAAATGCAGCCGAAGAAGAAAGTGGAAGTCACGGGCGGCATCGCCAAAACGGCGGACACGCCAGCCGCCACTGAAGCGTCGTGGACCGATGTGCAGCTGGAAGATACGCTGGGCATGGAAGTGGGCTATCGCCTGATTCCGATGGTCGATCATCAGCAAAACGGTGAGCTGCTGGGACGTATCCGCAGTATCCGTAAGAAAGTCGCTCAGGATGTCGGTTTCCTGCCGCCGGTAGTGCATATCCGCGACAACATGGAGCTGCCACCGGCACGCTATCGCATCCTGATGAAAGGGGTGGAGATTGGCAGCGGTGATGCCTATCCTGGCCGCTGGATGGCGATTAACCCGGGCACGGCTGCCGGAAGTCTGCCAGGCGAAGCGACCGTTGATCCTGCCTTTGGACTGGCGGCGGTCTGGATTGATAGCGCGCTGAAAGAGCAGGCACAGATTCAGGGCTTTACCGTGGTTGAAGCCAGTACCGTGGTCGCAACCCACCTTAACCATCTGATTGGCCAGTTCGCCAGCGAGCTGTTTGGCCGTCAGGAAGCGCAGCAGTTGCTGGATCGTGTGACTCAGGAGATGCCGAAGCTGACCGAAGATCTGGTACCGGGAGTGATCTCGCTGACCACCCTGCACAAGGTGCTGCAGAACCTGCTGGTGGAGCGGGTGTCGATTCGCGATATGCGCACCATTATCGAAACGCTGGCGGAACACGCGCCGGTACAGAGCGATCCGCAGGAGCTGACCAGCGTGGTGCGTGTGGCGCTGGGCCGTGCGATTACTCAGCAGTGGTTCCCGGGTAATGACGAAGTGCAGGTTATCGGGCTCGATTCCACGCTGGAGCGTCTGCTGTTACAGGCGTTGCAGGGCGGTGGCGGACTGGAGCCGGGTCTGGCCGATCGGCTGTTAAGTCAGGCACAGGCGGCATTGCAGCGTCAGGAGATGCTGGGCGCGCCGCCGGTGCTGCTGGTCAATCATCCGCTGCGTGCGCTGCTGGCGCGTTTCCTGCGCCGCAATCTGCCACAGCTGGTGGTGCTCTCTAATCTGGAGCTGAGCGACAACCGTCAGATCCGCATGACTGCCACCATCGGAGGCAAATAATGCGCTGGCTGGTGATGGCATTTCTGATGTTGCCACTGATGGCGCAGGCGGCCGGTGGTGCCTGGAGCGCCACGGCCAATGGGCCGCTGCTGGCGAACCGCGGCAGCTGGCAACGGGCGCAGCCGCTGACGCCGCCCGCCGACATTGGCGGGGAGGTCAGCGTCGTTAACTGGCGTTACCAGCTGAGCAGACCGGCCCCGTCCGGCCTGCAGGTGCGCTTGTGCGGCGAACAGCGCTGCACTTCCCTGGAGGGGGCCAGCGGCACCACGCGCGGGCTGGCACATCTGAGCGCCAGTGAGACCCTGCATATGGTGTTTGGTTTCGCCGGAAGCGGGGCGCTGCCACCCGGATTACGGGTGGTGAGCAGTGAAGTGATGGTCAATTACGAGTAAGGATATCGTTGCTGAATTGACTGAAGGCGAGCCAGAGATCGCCTCCTGGCTCCCTTGTTACGTGATGACCCTGGCTGTAAACCGATGCTAACCCTGACCCAGCGGCTGACAGATAATTGACCCGTTT
Organism: Pantoea agglomerans NBRC 102470; assembly: GCF_001598475.1. Taxonomy (GTDB): domain Bacteria; phylum Pseudomonadota; class Gammaproteobacteria; order Enterobacterales; family Enterobacteriaceae; genus Pantoea; species Pantoea agglomerans. Next base: position 223,606 of record NZ_BCZA01000002.1, on the reverse strand, counting down.
CAAATCCCGTCATGACCAGTGCGTTATAAAGCTTTTCACGCCAGCTGATTCTCTTTCTGCACCAGAAAATCCTTCAACGGTGTTACGCGACTGATCTCCTCCTGTGCCCTGGCATCATGCATCACTTCCCAGATATCGACACTGTTTTGCAGATTAAGCCAGAACTCAACGCTGGTTTCGAAGGCTGCAGCCAGCCTGAAAGCCATATCCGGCGTCAGCTTCCGGTTATTGTTGACCAGGGCGCTGACGGTGTTGCGGTGCACTTTTAGCATCTCCGCTAAGTCGAGAATCTTCAGGCCGGTTGGCTCCAGATATTCGTAAAGTAATACGTCACCGACAGTGGTCGGTTTGCGGGTCGCCTGGTTCATAGTCTTGCTCTCTTTATTACTGACAGAGGTTGATGTGTTACATGCTGTCTTACAGCGCCTGATGCAGCCAGGCTCAGTTTTCATCGCTTGTGCGTTTTATAGCTATGAGCATCCAGATAAAGGTCAACGGCCTTACCTTCTATCCATTTAAAGATCAGCCGATATTGCTCATTGACCCTGATTGAAGCATATCCCTTGAGAGGCGGGTTTAGTTCCTCATAACGATTGCCTGGCGGCGACTTTAAATCCTTATAGCTAATCGCCGCATTGATGATGTCGAGCTTTCGCGCCAGCGCTGATGAGAGGCTTGACGGTATTCTTTTGGAAAATTTGCCATATAAAAAATAATCCTTAAGCCAGTCATCCCTGAAACTTTCAATATTCCTTAACGTCGCCACCTCATTACCTCCCTGTATCACACTGAAAACAATTTAACGCACCGATGCACAGTGCTCAAGTGCGTAGTTTGTATTCAGGCGTTCACTCCCTTCATTCCCTCCTCAGAGTAGCGACCGCCTTTAACTTCAATCTGCTGATGCACAGCGTTCAGCAACCCGATATCTTCCTCTTCCAGCTCGATATCTGCGGCCTGCGCGTTTTCAGTAAGGTAAGCGATCTGTTTGGTGCCCGGTATCGGCACAATTTTGTCATACTGGGCCAGTAGCCAGGCCAGCGCAATCTGCCCGGTGGTGGCGTGATATTTCTCAGCCAGTGGCGTCACCGCGTTAAGAAGCTGGAGATTGTGATCGATATTTTCCTGCCGGAAACGGTCATTATTTTTGCGGAAATCACCCTCGGCAAAATCGCTGTTTTTACGGTATTTACCCGTCAGGAATCCTCTGCCCAGCGGCGAATAGGGCACCAGTCCGATACCGAGCTTTTTCACCATAGGGAGAATCTCCTCTTCGATGTCACGCGTCCAGAGTGAATACTCCGTTTGCAGCGCGGCCAGCGGATGGATCGCCTGCGCCCGATTCAACGTTGAAGCCGACGCTTCACACAGCCCGATCCGGGCAATCTTTCCCTCCTGCACCAGACGGCTGAGACACTGCATGCTCTCCTCAATCGGTGTCGCCGGACTGATCCGGTGCAGATAAAAGAGATCGATACGCTCCACGCCCAGCCGTTTCAGTGATGCATGGCAGCAGCGGGTAATGTAGTCCGGCTGGTTGTTGATGGTGCGGGCATAGGCCTCGTCAGCAGGACGTTCAATGCCACATTTGGTGGCCACGGTGAACTTCAGCCGTTCGGCCCGATTGAGCCCGGCAAGAAACTGACCTATCAACTGCTCGTTGTGACCGCGACCGTAAAGATCGGCGGTATCGATAAAGGTGATATCCAGATCGCGCAGCTTATTGAGCAGTTGCAGGGAATGACAGTCATCGGTCTGACCATAAAATTCGCTGAGCCCCATCGCGCCATAGCCGATTGCGCTGACGTCCAGACCCTGAGTTAACGTTCGCTTTTTCATTGTCGCTCCTCGTATGTGAGACGCGATTGTTTCACTCCGCGTGAAAGCAATGAATTGCTCTTTCCGTCATGCAAAAAAGGTATCAGGCGAATGAAAGGGCTTCAGACATCCATCCGGCGTGTCGACACAGTAAGCTCTCAGCAACAGGCTGAGCGGGGATTAACAAGGAAGAAGAGTGTGGTGGTGCTTCGCTCTGTTTCAGCGGCGCGGCATCATGCGGACTTTATCGCATTCCCGGGATGAGAGAGTTCTCTCAGCGCATTAAGAACCGCCTCATTTTTTTCATCGGCGCGAATCGCCGCGTAAACATCTATCGCCAGCTGCTGTGCCGCATCTTCTGTCAGCGGGCGGTAACAGAGACCTGCCTGATTAAAAGTGCATTTTGACTGCGGCATCAGGGCGAATCCTTTTCCTCTGGCGATGTGTGACAGCATCAGCAGGGAATCGTCCGGCTCTCTCACCCGTTTCAGCGAGACGCTGAGCGTGGCGAAGTAGCGCTCGCATTTATCGTAAAACAGCGGATTGGCGCTGCGGGCAAACCAGAACAGCGGCAGATCGGCCAGCGCTTCCAGCGAGACCCGTTCCGCCACACTGGCAGGATGCGCCGACGGTATGGCTATCAGCAGCGGCTCACGGTAAACCCAGGCGTACTTAATGGTCTCTTCCGTATCCGACCCCTTTTCTCCGGTGAGTATTAAATCCAGACTGTTTTTGGCCAGGCTTTGCAAAAGCTGAGGGGAGGTCAGGCGGGGCATTTCCATTTCATCGCTGGCATGAAAAGCGGCGAGCTGCCGGTTAAGTGGCGAAATCAGTTCAAAGTTCAGCGTGCGGGTCAGCCCGATGCGTAGCCGTGCCGCGGCGGGCTGCGCATCCTGCTTCAGGGCATTCAGCGCAGTCAGGATCGCTTCCGCCTTCGCGACCAGCGCACGGCCAGAATCGGTGAGCGTTACCTCATGGGTCGTGCGGCTGAACAGCGAGTGGCCCAGCAGATCTTCCAGACTCTGAATCTGACGAGTAAGCGGCGGTTGCGTCATGCTGAGACGCTCTGCTGCCCGGCGAAAATTCAGCTCGTGCGCAACGGCCAGAAAGCACTGCAACTGTTTTATGGTGGGAAGGTGGCTGCTGATGAGGTGCGCGGCTACAGACATAACACCATCCTGCTGCGAAGATTTGGGGGATCAGAGCGGATATACGAATTCAGCAACGGAGAGGGAAACCCCTCTCCGTTTCAGAGATTACATGCGCTCGACGGTGTCGATACCCAGCGTATCCAGACCCTGCTTCAGCGTCTTCGCGGTCAGCGCGGCCAGCTGCAGTCGGCTCAGACGGGTTGTGTCTGATTCTGCGGTGAGAATCGGGCAGTGCTCGTAGAATCCGGAGAACAGACCAGCCAGATCGTAGAGATAGGCACACATCACGTGTGGTGTGCCGTCACGAGCGACCTGCGTAATGACCTCTTCGAACTGCAGCAGACGGGTGGCCAGCTGCGCTTCACGCTCTTCGCTGATCACAATCTCCGCATCCAGCGAATCGGCATCAATGCCCGCCTTGCGGAACACGGAGAGTACGCGGGTATAGGCATACTGCATGTAAGGCGCGGTATTGCCTTCGAACGCCAGCATGTTGTCCCAGTCGAAAATGTAATCGGTGGTACGGCTTTTTGACAGGTCGGCATATTTCACCGCGCTGATGCCAACCACTTCCGCCAGCGTTTTCACTTCCGCTTCGCTCATCTCCGGGTTCTTCTCACGCACCAGCGTGTAGGCACGCTGATAGGCTTCATCCAGCAGATCGGAGAGCTTGATGGTGCCGCCGCTGCGGGTTTTGAACGGACGGCCATCTTTGCCCAGCATCATGCCGAATGCATGGTGCTCCAGCGGAACAGATTCCGGCACATAACCCGCTTTACGGACGATAGTCCAGGCCTGAACCAGATGCTGATGCTGACGTGAGTCGATGTAATAGAGTACACGATCGGCTTTCAGCGTTTCGTAACGATATTTCGCACAGGCGATATCGGTGGTGGTGTAAAGGTAGCCGCCATCCTTTTTCTGGATGATGACGCCCATCGGTTCACCCTCTTTGTTCTGGAATTCATCCAGGAACACCACGGTCGCACCTTCACTCTCTACCGCTAAGCCTTTCTGTTTCAGATCGGAGACGATACCAGGCAGCATATCGTTATAGAGACTTTCACCCATAACATCATTGCGCGTCAGCGTGACGTTCATGCGGTCATAGATTTTCTGGTTCTGACTCATGGTGATGTCGACCAGCTTCTTCCACATCTGGCGGCAATAGTCATCGCCGCCCTGTAATTTCACCACATAACTGCGCGCGCGCTCGGCAAACTCAGGATCTTCATCATAAGTGCGCTTGGCTTCACGGTAGAAGCCTTCGAGATCGGCCAGCGCCATCTCTGCATGATCTTCATTCTGCTGCTTTTCCAGGAACGCGATCAGCATACCGAACTGCGTTCCCCAGTCGCCAACGTGGTTCGCTCGGATCACTTGATGGCCGAGAAACTCCAGCGTGCGCACCGCCGCATCACCAATGATGGTGGAGCGGACGTGGCCCACATGCATCTCTTTCGCAACGTTAGGCGCGGAGTAGTCGACGACGATAGTCTGGGGTTCGGCCAGCTGCACGCCAAGACGCGGCAGACGCAGCGCTTCCCGGGCATGGCTGGCCAGCCAGTTGTGGTCAAGGAAGATATTGATGAAGCCCGGCCCGGCAATTTCGACTTTGCTGGCGATGCCGGTCAGGTCGAGGTGCTGAATCACCGTTTCCGCTAATTGTCGCGGTGCCTGTCCCAGCTTTTTTGCCACGGCCATAATGCCGTTGGCCTGATAGTCTCCAAACTGAACCCGGGCGGATTGACGAACCTGGGGTTCGCAATCGGCGGGTGCGCCGGCTAAAACCATTGCCTGACTGACTTTTGCGGAAAGAAGTGCCTGAATATTCACCGAGTTACCTTCATGTGCTGAGCAACGCCCGGACCAGAAAGCCGGGCTGTCATCATCTTGCCTGAGCGCATCGCGTCACGGAGAGGCAGAAACGGATGGGGCAGACAAAACGGAAAAAAATGAGGGGAAAAGTATACGTGAAATGTCAGTGGGCGTCAGCAGTTGGATGAAGCGGGGAAACAGAGCTGAATAAGATGTTTCCCTGAAGCATTAACGACGTCGCAGATGACGGCGTGGGTTCTTTACGCTTTTATCTTCACGCACCTTCCAATGGCGGGAGATTGCAAATCCCATCAGTGCGATCAGGACAGCGACAACGATGAGCATAGACATAGAGCCATTCCTTTTGGTTGTGTTAGGTCAAATTTATAGGAAGGCGGGGTGGGCTGCAATTGTTTGCCAGGTAAATGAGAGTTATCTTATTGTATTAAAGAAGTTGATAATAATCATATAGTTAACATGCTTTCATCAAGGAACTCATGGTCCTAAACAGGAGATAAATCCGAAATGAAAGATGTTATTATAAGGATTAGCGTTAAATTTCGGGCCAAATAAGATGAATCTTATCATTATGTGATGCTCAGCATGCGGCGTGCCAAAAGCCAGGCGGGTTATAAATGCTAAACAAATTGAGAGGAACTGGGGTAGTGACGAGAACTTTTCCGGCAGAATTGGATGATTTAAAGACAGATTTAGGACGTTTTGAAGAATCGTTGCAAAGTTTTGCGCAGCGGCTCGGTTTGCGTCTTACCGATCTGGAAGTGGACCATATCGCGGTGCGTTGCCATCAGGACACGACGGCGATGCGCTGGCAGCAAGGTTTGCAGCAGATTGGCACGCAGTTTTCGGCGGCGATGATCAACGGCAGGCAGATTTGCCTGTTTAAACTCCATGACCCGCTGATTGTCGCAGGCAGGCAGATTGATGTGGTTGAACTGCCATGGCCGGGTGAAAAGCGTTATCGCCATGAAGGCTGGGAGCATATTGAGGTGGTGTTACGGGGCGATCATCAGACGCTGGGCGTGCGTGCGATGGCCTTGCTGTCAGATGAGGCGCTGACGCAGCCGGGTATTTCATTTAAAACCAGTTCACCGCAGGGCGAGAATGAGCGCCTGCCCAATCCGACCCTGGCGGTAACGGATGGGCAGACGACAATCAAGTTCCATCCGTGGCGACTGGAGGAGATTGTCGCCAGCGAGCAGAACTAAAGGCGGGCGGCTAACGCACGCTTCAGGCGCGCAACGGCTTCGTCGAGCAGCGCGCGGGTACAGCCGAAATTGAGCCGGACAAACTGGTCATTGCCAAACTCACGTCCGGCGGTTAAGCCCAGCCCGTGCTTTTCAAAATAGAGCGCCGGGCTGGCCATACCCAGCGCGCTGGCGTCGATCCAGGCCAGGTAGGTCGCTTCCGGTGAGGCGAGTGACAGGCCGGTCATCTTATTGACCTGCGACACCAGCCAGTCACGGTTACTGCGCAGATAGGCATTCTGCGCATTCAGCCAGGGCTCACCCTCGCGCCATGCCGCTGCTGCTGCCGTGAGTGCCAGAATATCAACATCTGGCACAATGCCGCGTCGTACCCGGTTGAATTGCGCGCGCAGCCCGGCGTTGGGGATGATGGCGATGGAAGCCCCCAGACCAGCAATATTAAAGGACTTTGAGGGTGACATCAGCGTCACGCTACGCTGGGCTGCATCTTCGCTCAGTGAAGCAAAGGGTATGTGCTTAACGCCGGGTTCCAGCAGCAGATCGCTGTGGATCTCGTCGGAACAGACAATCAAATCGTGCTTCTGCGCAAATTCCAGCTGCGCCTGCAGTTCCTCGCGGCGATAGACGGTGCCGCCCGGATTCTGCGGGTTGCACAGCATTAACAGCCGCGCTTTATCGTCCAGCTGACCTTCCGGCGCAGCCAGATCCAGCAGCCAGCGTCCCTCTTGCAGCGTCAGTGGCAGCGTGATCTGACCGCGCTCTGCCAGTTTTGCTGCACCGCGAAACGGCGGATAGATGGGTGTTGGCGCAATCGTCAGCTCATCAGGCGCGGTGAAAGCGCGCACTGCCAGATTCAGACCGCTTACGACACCCGGCAAAACCACAATCCATTCCGGATTAACGTGCCACTGATAGCGCGAGGCGAGCCAGGCTATCGCACTATCGATAAATTCAACTGGCGTGTCGCCATAGCCGAAAATCCCATGTTCGGCACGGGTTTTAATCGCATCGATGACGCAGTCAGGCGATCGGAAATCGGTGTCTGCCACCCACAACGGCAGAATGTCCTGGTCCGCATATTTGTTCCATTTAAGGCTATCGCTGTGACGACGGTCTATCCGTTGGTCGAAATTGAATGCCATAGTTAACTTTCCCGGTAAACTCATTCCAGCAGCCAGACTAACTGATGAATCTGCCTTGAACCAGAGTCATGTAAAGGAGAAGAGAATGACCACACTGGAAATTTGCTGCTATGGCGTGGATTGCGCTGTGACCGCACAACAGGCGGGTGCCGATCGGGTTGAACTTTGTGCCGCACCGCGTGAAGGCGGCCTGACCCCATCAGCGGGGATGCTGAATGCCGCCCGGCAAGACGTTTCGATTCCGGTTCATCCTATTGTCCGGCCACGTGGTGGCGATTTTTGTTATACCGCATGCGAATTTGAAGCGATGAAATCGGATGTGGCGTTAATCCGTGAACTCGGTTTTCCTGGCCTGGTGATTGGGATGCTGGATGAAGATGCTCACATTCATCATGGTCAGATGCGGCAGATTATGGCGCTGTGTGACGGCCTGGCCGTAACCTTTCATCGCGCCTTCGATCTCTGTCACAGCCCTAAGCGTGCGCTGGAAGAACTAACGGATTTGGGAGTGGCGCGTATTCTGACATCCGGTCAGCAGCAGAGCGCTGAAAACGGAATTGCATTACTCAGGGAACTAAATGAGGCCAGCACCGGTCCTATTATTATGGCGGGTGCCGGGGTACGTCTCAGCAACCTGCAAAAGTTTCTCGACATGGGGATTGATGAAGTTCACAGCTCGGCCAGCCGCCTGGTGGCGTCGCCGATGCGCTACCGCAAAGCGGGGGTCTCCATGTGTTCAGAAGCCGAGACTGACGAGTTCAGCCGCTACTGTGTAGACGGCGATGTGGTTGAGGCGATGAAAAGCGTGATGCAGATGAGCACCGTTCGGGTCGCCTGAACCACAACAGATTTTGCCGCGCAGCACGCCGATCATTGACGTGGTGTTTGCAAGTACCAAACCCCAGTATCCTTGCTGGGGTTCTTTTTGTGTAAAACACACTCCATCCCGGTTAAATTGTTTTGCGCTTCTCTGGCATGTTATTGATGTCAGAGGGATCTGAAATCTGGCTGCAGCGAAGTTATCACTCTTTCGCCTGGCTCGATAAAAATCACCTGCTCCTTATTAATCATTACATGTCATCCAGGACTTTCAGGCCCGGCAGCAACGTAATCACCCGCTTTATTCGTTATGCTGAAACCGTGTCGCCTCTCCGGTCCTTAAAACCTTAAAAGGCGATGCAGGCTGAAATCTTCACAGATTGCCGCTGTTCATCACCGCAGCGTTTACACTGAAAGCAACGTCGCCTGGAAAAGTATCCTATGAAACCCAATCCGATTGCTGTCCTGACTCTGATTCTGACTGCTCTCTGCAGTGGCAGCGCTGCGGCCAGCGCATGCAGCCCGAACAACGCTGCTGTGGCTAACAGCAATAACCTGATTTTGCTGGGCGGGAATGCGAAAGGCGCGGTAAAGCAGGTGGTTGCGGGTGAGTTTGGTAAAGATGTGAATTCGCAAAAGCGCGTACTGGGGCAGTTTGACGCCTGTGGCGATCTGACGGTTGCCGACGTCAGCTATGACAAAAGTGAGCGCAACGTGATTCTCAGCATGGAGCAACACATTGCCCGGGTGCAGGGGGGCTGGGTGGCGGAATATGCGTATCTGGTAAAAGTGCTGAAAGAGGGCAAAGAGGTGGTGGTCGATAACCGACAGGGGACGATTAACTGGCAGAAAGGTCAGCATGGCAACATTACCAGCGCCTCCGACAGGTTTACCAGTATGGGTAAAAGCGGCTTTACCGACACGACTTATCGCTATGATCGGCAGTTCCGGCTGGAGAAGAGCGTGGCACGCGGCAGCGATCCCCTGACCAACGGTGAAAATCATTACCACTGGAATCCGCAGGGTCTGGTGACCCGAACCACATCTGCCCGCAGCACCGACAGTTATACCTACGATCCCCAATGGCGTGAAGTGCGGCTCAACGGCACGGCGACCACACCGCTGAGCACCATCCGGTCAGTAGATGAGTGTCAGTCCTGGGATCAGGTGGGTAACTGTACCCTGAGTTATCTGCATGAGACCGAAATCTTCACTCGCGGCACTATTGAGCGCCATCTCAGTTCCGCCTATAAATATGAGTACTGGGACCAGCCAGCGGCGGCGGAGTAAAAGGCGATCGGATGATCGCCTGTCGTGTGACTATTTAACCGTCTGACTAAAGGCATCCAGCGCCAGCAGTGCGTTTGCAATATCTTCCGGTGAAAGGTTTGGATTAAGGTTTTTCAGCGTGTCGCCCTCACTGTTCGCCAGTGCACCCACTTTGACCAGATTCTCCCAGCTCTCATTTTCCAGATGCAGCTCCCGGAGCGTGGTCGGCATGTTGATCGAGCGATAGAAGCGGATATAGCGCGCAATGTCCTCATCCGGACGCTTCTCAAGCACCATCTGCGTCAGTGTGCCGTAGGCGACTTTCTCGCCATGGGTCAGATGGTGGATATCACCATCAATCGCGGTGAACCCATTATGAATAGCGTGCGCAGCTGCCAGCCCTCCGTTTTCAAAACCCAGCCCTGATAGCAGCGTATTCGCCTCAACCACCGCTTCCACGGCGGGCGTCACTCGTTTTTGGGTGACGGCAACATAGGCGCTGTAACCCCAGGTAAGCAGCGTTTCTTCGCAGGCACGGGCAATCGCCAGTCCGGCAATTGTCGGATCACCATTAACCATCGATTTTGAATGCGAACGCGCCACCGCCTGCGCTTCAACCCAGGTCGCCAGTCCATCGGCAATGCCGGAGGCAAAGAGTCGTGCTGGCGCACTGGCGCAGACGGCGGTGTCCACCAGCACCAAATCAGGATTTTTACTGTAGAAGCGATAGCTCTCAAATACGCCGCTGTCAGAATAGATGACCGACAGCGCGCTACAGGGGGCATCAGTGGAGGCGATCGTAGGCACGATGGCTACCGGCTGCTTCAGCTCATCCGCCACCGCTTTAACCGTATCCAGCGTTTTGCCGCCGCCCAGCCCGACAACCACGTTACAGCCCTGGTTTTTCGCCAGCTGGCTCAGGCGGGTGATCTCATTGCTCGACGCCTCGCCGTTGAACTGGTGCCAGTTGAAGGTAACGCCCGCCTTTTGCAGCGCCTGTTGCGCGCGTTCGCCGATCAATTTCCAGACGACATCATCCGCAACCAGGAAAGCGTTATCACCCAGTTCGGCCACGTAGGGGCCCAGCTCATCCAGCACGCCCGCGCCCTGCACATATTTACGGGGTGAAGAGAAGATAAATTTACTCATAATCACAGCTCCTTAATATGAAGTTAAACCGCCCTTAGCCTGGCACACGCTGACGAACAGGGAGAGTGTCCAGGGTGAGATAATTCTACGGGCCTGTTACGCTGGCAGGACACCCATACGCTGCTGACCGGCTGTTACCTCCAGGAAGAACGCTATGACCACCACGCTGTTTTCATTTCTGTTTGCCATCACCATACTGACGCTGACACCGGGCTTTGATACCGCGCTGGTGCTGCGCTCAGCAGTCGCTCAGGGCGCAAAGCGCGCCAGCGTGACGGCACTGGGTATCACGCTTGGTTGTCTGGTCTGGGGTGTCGCGGTGGGATTCGGATTAGGCGCGCTGCTGCTGGCCTCCGAAATGGCCTATAACCTGCTTAAGTGGCTGGGTGCCGCCTGGTTACTTTATCTGGGGCTGAAATTGTTGCTGAAACCCCGCCAGGCAGCAATCGACTCGCAACAACCGGCGCTGCAACAGGGCTATCTTGCCTGTTTCAGCCGCGGGCTGCTGGGCAATCTGCTAAACCCCAAAGTGGGCATCTTCTATGTGAGTTTTTTGCCACAGTTTATCCCGGCAGGGGCGTCGGTGGCGCTTTGGTGTAGTCTGATGGCGCTGGCACACATGCTGCTGGGGCTGATCTGGAATGCGGTACTGATTGGCGGCAGCCACTATTTCGCCGGTCATTTGCGCAAACCGCGGGTGCTGAAGGTGATGGATCGTCTGACCGGCTGCGTATTTATAGGATTTGCGGCGAAACTGGCATTGTCTCGCCGCTAGGGTATTACGGTTTGGTGGCGACCAGCACGGCGCGCAGAGGAGCCGGATAGCCCTCGACCGTTTTGCTGGGGTCATCGGGATCGAGGAATTCAGCCAGAGACTCGCTGGTCATCCAGTCGGTGCGGCGTTGCTCTTCAGTGGTAGTGAGGGCGAAATCGACAATCCGGACATCGACAAAGCCGCTTTTTTCCAGCCAGCTTTTCAGCGCTTCAGCTGACGGAATGAAGAAGACATTGCGCATCTGCGCATATCGCTCACCGGGCACCAGCACCTGATTCACATCGCCCTCAATCACCAGCGTCTCCAGCACCAGTTCGCCACCGCTGACCAGCTGATTCTTAAGCTGTAACAGGTGATCGAGCGGCGAACGGCGGTGATAGAGCACGCCCATCGAGAACACGGTATCGAACGCCTGCAATACCGGTAACTGCTCAATGCCCAGCGGCAGCATATGCGCCCGGCGATCGTCGTTCAGCAGCTTACGCACCGCTTCGAACTGCACCAGGAACAGCTGCATTGGATCGATGCCGACCACCAGATGGGCACCCGCGCCAATCATCCGCCACATGTGATAGCCACTGCCGCAGCCCACATCGAGCACTGTGCGGCCGGCCAGCGGAGAGATGTGCGGTAGCACGCGCTCCCACTTCCAGTCCGAACGCCATTCGGTGTTGATGTGGGTGCCATAAAGGAAATAGGGCCCCTTACGCCACGGCATCAGGTTGCGCAGTAATTTCTCAATACCCTGACGATGGCGATCGCTGATGTCATCGCGGTCGGCAGTAACGCTGTGCAACAGGTCAAGTTTTTGAGGCTCCAGCAGCGGCAGATACTCCAGCGACTTGTACCAGTCGCGGAAGTGCCCATGCAGGTTTTCACGCTGCCACTCGCTGATTTGCGCCGGTAACACTTCCAGCCACTTCGCCAGCGGTCCCACCGCAATTTGCTGATAAAAACGGCCAAAGTCGATCATTTCAACGCCACCAGAGATCCAAAATTAAAGCACTGGAACCAGAGTTCGGCGTGCGAGAAGCCGGCCTGTTTCAGACGGGCTTTATGAGCTTCAACGCTGTCAGTCAGCATCACATTTTCCAGCATGCTGCGTTTCTGGCTGATTTCCAGTTCGCTGTAGCCGTTGGCGCGCTTGAAGTCGTGATGCATGTTAAACAGCAGCTCACCGACTTCGGCATCTTCAAAACTGAATTTTTCTGATAGCACCAGCGCGCCGCCCGGTTTCAGTCCCTGCCAGATCTTTTCCAGCAGCGCCAGACGCGCAGGCGGTTCCAGAAACTGCAGCGTAAAGTTGAGTACCACCAGAGAGGCGTTCTCAATCTCAATGTCGCGGATATCCGCTTCCAGCACCGTTACCGGTGTGTCCGCGCGAAACGCATCAAGATGGCGACGACAGCGCTCCACCATCGCCGGGGAGTTATCCACTGCGATGATCTGGCAACCCGGCACCTGAATATTGCGGCGCACCGACAGGGTGGCCGCGCCCAGCGAGCAGCCCAGGTCATAAACCTTGCTGTCCGGGGTAACAAAACGTTCTGCCAGCATGCCAATCATCGAAATGATGTTGGAGTAGCCCGGCACCGAGCGCTGAATCATGTCAGGAAAGACTTCAGCTACACGCTCGTCAAAAGTCCAGTCGCCCAGTTTTGCAATGGGCGCTGAGAAGAGTTGATCGCGGTCAGACATATCGAAAATCCGAAGAGACGACGGAAAGGGCGCTATTCTCGCAGAAAGTGGGGCGGGCTGCACCCCTTAACCCAGGCCAGCTTAATGCAGCGTCAGCACCAGTTCCCACGGCATATAGATCAGGTTAAAAATCACCATGCCGCACAGGGAAAACAGCGTCAGCAGCATGCCATATTTGCGGCCTGCCATTGCGCTGCTGCGCAAACCCCAGGCGTGCAGCAGGCGACTGATAAAGAACAGCAGACCCGTGAGATGCACCATCCAGATATCGGCGCCGTTCATCTCCATCATTACCAGCAGAAACAGCGCCAGCGGAATGGTTTCGATGGCGTTGCCGTGAATGCGAATCGCCATTTTCAGGTCATGGTAGCCGCCATCGCCATACGCCACACGGTAGAATCGGCGATAGCGGACCACGTCCAGCGTGAATTTCATCACCAGTAATGCACCCATCACCACATATAACGCGCTAACCATTGCCACCCCTGCGACTGTCCATAATGCTTCTATTCTAACGGGCGTGCAGCCCGCTGTCCTGGGCAGGAATCAAAACAGTGACGTCTGCTGCGGCCAGTCTGGTCCGCTACCTATGCCGGGATCGATCTGCTGCAGCTGCGGCCAGAGCGCCTGCACCAGCGGAAAGACCTGGCCCATATCGGGCGTGTGCAGAAACAGCATGGCGTCGCCCTGTTGCTGCCAATCTGTCAGTTTGTCACGCCAGATCTGAAACAGCGGCACGCTCTCTTCCACACTGTCGCTGCCGATAAACCGCACCATCGGCTGCGAGCCGGTTCGCAATGCATGAGGCGGCACCCGGGGTTTTTGCGCGCGGGCCACCAGCGCGGCCGGACTTTGCGAGGTAGAGGCGTGAACCGGACGGCTGTCGAGCATCACGCGATTGATGCCGCGCGCCAGCAGGCCGCGATTCAGCGCCCGTTCAGCATCCCCTTTAGCGAAGAAAGCGGGATGGCGGACTTCGACGCCATAGTGAAAACGGCGCGGCAGGCTGTCGAGAAAGCGCCACAGGTCGTCGAGCTGCGTCGGAGAGAAGCTGGCAGGCAGTTGCAGCCAGTACTGACCGATACGATCGGCCAGCGGCTCCATCAGGCGCAGGAAATCGGTCAGCAGGTCGTCGTTGTGCTGCAGCGCCGCCTGATGGCTGATGGTATTGGGAAATTTAAAGCAGAAGCGAAACGCATCGTGCGTCATATCGCGCCAGCGCATCACCGTTTCCGGATTCGGCAGCGCATAGAGCGTGGTATTTCCCTCTACACAATGGAAATAGCGGGCATAGTCCGCCAGGCTTTCGATGCCCCAGCGTTTCCAGTGTGAATGCTGCCACTGGGGCAGGCCAATACGAAGTGTCACGCGCGCTCCTGGCTGCAGATTAAGATACCCCATTATCCGCTATGGTCAGGCTGGGGGGCAAATGCACACAGGAAATCGGCGCTTTGGCGCGGATCTGCTTATCCTGTCTGGCTTTTTCCATTATAATGACCGCCATTTTTGCGACAGCATCGCAACAGGTAACGCGGCCGGATGCTGTCAGATGCAGCGGCGAAGTTAAAAGGATAGTGTTATGCGTACAGAATATTGCGGACAGCTCAATCTGTCTCATGTGGGTCAGCAAGTCACGCTTTGCGGCTGGGTAAACCGCCGTCGCGATCTGGGCAGTTTGATTTTTATCGATATGCGCGACCGTGAAGGCATCGTGCAGGTGTTTTTTGATCCCGATCGCCAGGACGCATTTAAGCTGGCTTCTGAACTGCGTAACGAATTCTGTATCCAGATCACCGGTACCGTGCGTGCGCGTGATGAGAAGAACAAAAACAGCGACATGGCGACCGGTGAAGTGGAAGTGTTTGCCCAGGCACTGACTATTATTAACCGCTCTGAGCCACTGCCGCTGGACTCGAATCAGACCAACAGCGAAGAAGCGCGCCTGAAGTACCGCTATCTGGATCTGCGCCGCCCTGAGATGGTGACGCGTCTGAAAACCCGCGCAAAAATCACCAGCTTCGTTCGTCGCTTTATGGATGACGAAGGTTTCCTGGATATCGAAACCCCGATGCTGACCAAAGCGACGCCGGAAGGCGCGCGTGACTACCTGGTGCCAAGCCGGGTACATAAAGGCAAATTCTATGCGCTGCCGCAGTCACCTCAGCTGTTCAAACAGCTGCTGATGATGTCCGGTTTTGACCGCTACTATCAGATCGTTAAATGCTTCCGCGACGAAGATTTACGTGCCGATCGTCAGCCAGAATTTACCCAGATCGACGTGGAAACCTCCTTTATGACCGCGCCACAGGTGCGTGAAATCATGGAGCGTTTAATCCGCAATCTGTGGCAGGACGTGCAGGGCGTTGATCTCGGTGAGTTCCCGCAGATGACCTTTGCGGAAGCGATGCATCGCTACGGTTCTGATAAACCGGATCTGCGTAACCCGATGGAGCTGGTGGACGTCGGCGACCTGCTGAAAAACGTGGAGTTCCAGGTCTTCTCTGGCCCGGCTAACGATGAAAAGGGCCGTGTTGCCGCGCTGCGCGTGCCGACCGGTGCACAGCTGAGCCGTAAGCAGATTGATGAATATGGCAAGTTCGTGGAGATTTACGGCGCCAAAGGTCTGGCGTGGATGAAGGTTAACGTCCGTGCTGACGGCCTGGAAGGCGTGCAGAGCCCGGTTGCCAAATTCCTGAATGCGGAGATCGTGGAAGGCATTCTGAGCCGCACCGGCGCTCAGGATGGCGACATTATCTTCTTTGGTGCCGATCGCGCCAAAGTGGTCGCGGATGCACTGGGTGCGCTGCGCCTGAAAGTGGGCCGCGAGCTGAACATCACTGATGAGAAAGCCTGGGCACCGCTGTGGGTGATCGACTTCCCGATGTTCGAAGAGGACGAAGAGGGCGGTCTGGCTGCGATGCACCATCCGTTCACGGCGCCAAAAGAGATGAGCGCAGAAGAGCTGGCCGCCGATCCAACCCGTGCCGTGGCGAATGCCTACGACATGGTGATCAACGGTTATGAAGTGGGCGGCGGTTCAGTGCGTATCCACAACGGCAAAATGCAGCAGACGGTGTTCAGCATTCTGGGTATCGAAGAGCATGAGCAGCGTGAGAAGTTTGGCTTCCTGCTGGATGCGCTGAAGTTCGGTACGCCACCGCATGCGGGCCTGGCCTTTGGTCTGGATCGTCTGACCATGCTGCTGACCGGCACCGATAACATTCGTGACGTCATTGCGTTCCCGAAAACCACGGCGGCCGCCTGCATGATGACCGAAGCGCCAAGCGAAGCTAATCCGGCTTCCCTGCTGGAGCTCGGCATTCAGGTCGTTAAAAAAGAAAAGCCTGAGAATAAATAATGGGCTATAAACACCCGGTTTCAGTGCTGGTCGTCATTTCGGCGCGCGATACTGGCCGGGTGTTGATGCTGCAGCGGCGTGACGATCCCACGTTCTGGCAGTCGGTCACCGGCAGCCTGGAGGCGGGAGAGTCACCGCTGGCGACCGCGTGTCGTGAAGTGAATGAGGAAATCGGCATCGACGTGCTGGCCGAGCGGCTGGAGGTGGAGGATTGTCAGCGTCAGATCGACTTTGAAATCTTTCCCCATTTCCGCCATCGCTACGCCCCTGATGTCACTCATAATCACGAGCACTGGTTTCGCCTGCAACTGCCGACGGAGCGCGATGTGATGCTCACCGAGCATCTGGCGTTTCGCTGGATGGCACCCGCTGACGCTGCAGCATTAACCCGATCATGGAGTAACCGCCAGGCAATTGAAGAATTTATCTGAATGCTCGCCATCGCCCGGTATTCCGGCGGCGGATAGATTAAATTTTATGAATCTGGTGAGTTTTAACAGGACTTCACCAACATATTGAACAGTCAGGCGTAATCGGCACCGTGAGGTTGTTCACCGCCCGCGCGACGTCGTCAGCGTACGCTTGTACGTGAGGATGCTTCGCGACGCTCGCCCTCGGGGCATTCAGGTTGTCAGTCACCTGTATGCGTACGGACGGTAAACAGGCTCGCAAGCAGGATAGCCTGCACCCTGTAAAAGATCGGAGAAAATTTAAAATGGCAGGACACAGTAAGTGGGCAAATACCAAACACCGTAAGGCGGCGCAGGATGCCAAGCGCGGCAAAATCTTCACCAAAATCATTCGTGAACTGGTGACAGCGGCCAAGCTGGGCGGCGGCGATCCGGGCTCAAACCCGCGTCTGCGTGCAGCAATGGATAAAGCGCTGGCGAACAATATGACGCGTGACACCATGGATCGCGCTATTGCGCGCGGTGTAGGCGGCGATGACAATGCCAACATGGAAACCATCATCTATGAAGGCTACGGTCCTGGCGGCTCGGCCATCATGATTGAATGCCTGAGTGACAACCGTAACCGTACCGTGGGCGAAGTGCGTCACGCCTTCACCAAAACCGGCGGGAATCTCGGCACCGACGGCTCCGTGGCTTACCTGTTCAACAAAAAAGGCGTGATCTCCTATGCGCCGGGTCAGGATGAAGATGCGGTGATGGAAGCGGATCTGGAAGCAGGCGCAGAAGATGTGGTCAGCTATGACGACGGCGCGATTGATGTCTTCACCGCATGGGAAGAGATGGGTACGGTGCGTGATGCACTGGAAGCACTCGGCCTGAAAGCGGACACTGCAGAAGTGGCGATGATCCCGACCACCAAAGCCGAAATGGATGCGGAAACTGCACCTAAACTGCTGCGTCTGATCGACATGCTGGAAGATTGCGACGATGTGCAGGAGGTCTATCACAACGGTGAAATCTCCGACGAGGTAGCGGAAACGCTGTAATGGCGTCTACCGTAATCACTTTAACCAAAGAGGCGTAATGTCGATTATCCTGGGTATTGATCCCGGCTCACGCATCACCGGTTATGGTGTTATTCGTCAGACTGGCCGCCAGCTCACTTATCTGGGCAGCGGCTGTATCCGCACTAATACCACCGAGTTGCCCGCCCGACTGAAGCTGATTTATGCGGGCGTCTGTGAAATCATTACGCAGTTTTCACCCGACTTCTTCGCCATTGAACAGGTGTTCATGGCGAAGAATGCAGACTCCGCACTGAAGCTGGGCCAGGCGCGCGGTGCCGCGATTGTTGCCGCAGTAAACCACGATCTGCCGGTGTTTGAGTATGCCGCCCGTCAGGTAAAACAGACCGTGGTTGGCATCGGCAGCGCCGAGAAAAGTCAGGTGCAGCACATGGTGCGAACCCTGCTGAAGCTGCCGGCGAACCCGCAGGCGGATGCCGCCGATGCGCTGGCGATTGCCATTACGCACTGTCATGTGGCTCAGAATGCGGCTCGCATGAGTGACAGCAAGCTGGTGCTGACGCGCGGACGGTTACGCTCAGGTTAGCCGTCATCGCTCAGGTTTCACTCTCAGGCTGGATATTCATCCAGCCTTTTTTATGTTATAAAATCCGCCACATTCGTTAGTTAAGGAAGCGTTCAGGTGATAGGTCGTTTACGGGGCAATATTCTGGAAAAGCAGCCGCCACTGGTACTGCTTGAGGCACACGGCGTCGGCTATGAAATTTATATGCCCATGACCTGTTTTTATGAGTTGCCTGAACTTCAGCACGAAGCGGTGATTTTTACCCACTTCGTGGTGCGTGAAGATGCGCAGCTGCTGTTTGGTTTTAACAGCAAGCAGGAGCGCGCGTTGTTTCGCGAACTGATTAAAGTGAATGGCGTCGGACCCAAGCTGGCGCTGGCGATCCTCTCCGGCATGTCGGCGCAGCAGTTTGTGACCGCTGTTGAGAAAGAGGAGATCGCGTCACTGGTGAAACTGCCAGGCGTGGGCAAAAAGACGGCTGAGCGTCTGGTGGTCGAAATGAAGGACCGCTTCAAAGGAATGCACGGCGACCTGTTTGGCGGCGATTCTGCCTTTACGCTGACCACGCCGAGCGCCGAGCCGGAAACCAATGATGCGGAAGCCGAAGCGGTTGCAGCGCTGGTATCACTGGGTTATAAACCGCAGGAAGCGAGCCGTATGATCAGTAAAGTCGGTCGACCGGATGCGGATTGCGAAACCCTGATCCGCGAAGCGCTACGCGCCGCCATTTGAGGTAAGTCATGATAGAAGCCGACCGCCTGATCTCCGCTGCCAGTATCAGCGAAGAAGAGGTTATTGACCGCGCTATTCGCCCGAAGATGCTGACCGAGTATGTCGGTCAGCCGCAGGTGCGTGAGCAGATGGAGATTTTCATCAAGGCAGCGCAACTGCGCGGCGATGCGCTCGATCATCTGCTGATCTTCGGTCCGCCGGGACTGGGTAAAACCACCCTGGCGAACATCGTGGCCAACGAGATGGGCGTTAATCTTCGCACTACTTCAGGTCCGGTGCTGGAAAAGGCGGGCGACCTGGCGGCGATGCTGACCAACCTTGAACCGCATGACGTCCTGTTTATCGATGAAATCCATCGTCTCTCACCGGTGGTGGAAGAGATACTCTACCCGGCGATGGAAGATTATCAGCTGGATATCATGATCGGCGAAGGCCCGGCTGCGCGCTCAATCAAGCTCGATCTGCCGCCGTTTACCCTGATTGGCGCCACCACGCGTGCTGGCTCGCTGACCTCGCCGCTGCGCGATCGTTTCGGCATTGTTCAGCGGCTTGAGTTCTACCAGGTTAAAGATTTGCAGCACATCGTAGGCCGCAGCGCCGCCTGTCTGGGTCTGGCGCTGAGTGACGAAGGGGCGTTAGAGATCGCCCGTCGCGCCCGCGGCACACCGCGTATCGCCAACCGCCTGCTGCGCCGCGTTCGTGACTTCGCCGAAGTGCGGGCTAACGGTGATCTGAGCGGTGAAGTCTCCTGCAGCGCGCTGGATATGCTTAACGTAGATAGCGAAGGGTTCGATTATATGGACCGTAAACTGCTGCTGGCGATCATCGACAAATTTATGGGTGGGCCGGTGGGGCTGGATAACCTGGCTGCGGCCATTGGTGAAGAGCGCGAAACCATCGAAGATGTGATTGAACCCTTCCTGATTCAGCAGGGCTTCATTCAGCGCACACCGCGTGGCCGGATGGCCACGCAGCACGCTTATCGTCACTTCGGCATCACGCGCGAAG
This sequence comes from Pantoea agglomerans NBRC 102470, assembly GCF_001598475.1. Lineage (GTDB taxonomy): Bacteria > Pseudomonadota > Gammaproteobacteria > Enterobacterales > Enterobacteriaceae > Pantoea > Pantoea agglomerans. The sequence goes on along the minus strand of NZ_BCZA01000002.1, from coordinate 203,640 downwards.
AGTAACTAGACTGCTGGTTTCCGGACCATACTGAAAATAAACAGGATGGCGGCGCAGAGCACCACTGACGGCCCGGCAGGCGTGTCGTAGAAGGCGGAGAAGGTCAGGCCGCCGGTGACGGCAATCACCCCGATGACCACGGCGACGGCCGCCATGCCTTCCGGTGAACGCACAAAGCGACGAGCAGTCGCAGCGGGGATAATCAGCAGTGAGGTGATAATCAGCGCACCCACGAACTTCATTGCCACTCCGATAGTCAGTGCCGTGACCAGCATCAGGATCAGACGGGTACGCTGGATATTGACGCCGTCCACCTGGGCCAGTTCCGGGCTGATGGTCATCGACAGCAGCGACCGCCACTGCCACGCCATCACCAGCAGCACGATCACCACGCCGCCACCCATCATCCAGAGATCGTCTGGCGTCACCGCCAGCAGATCGCCAAACAGATAAGCCATCAGATCGACGCGAACGTTCTTCATCAGGCTGACCACCACCAGGCCCAGCGACAGCGCGCTGTGCGCCATAATCCCCAGCAGGGTATCGATAGCCAGATGTGGACGACGCTCCAGCCAGACCAGTCCCAGCGCCAGGCAGACCGTGACCAGAATCACCGCGTAGTAAGGATTCACGTTAAACAGCAGGCCAAATGCCACGCCAAGCAGAGAGGCATGCGCCAGGGTATCGCCGAAATAGGACATCTTGCGCCAGACAACAAACGATCCCAGCGGACCGGCAGCCAGCGCTAACATCACACCGCCTATCCAGCCCGGTAATAACAACTCAATCATGATGGACCCTGTCCTTTGCGTAAAACGATACGTCCCTGAAGGTCGTGACGGTGATTATGATGATGACGATAAATCGCCAGCTCCTCCGCGCCGCGCGGACCAAACATGGCGATAAATTCCGGATGCTGAGATACCGCTTCCGGGGTGCCGGAACAACAGATGTGATGGTTAAGGCACAGCACTTCATCGGTTTTGGCCATCACCAGATGCAGATCGTGTGAGACCATCAGTACGCCGCAGTTCAGTTCAACGCGTAACTGATTGATAAGGTCATAGAGTGACACCTGACCATTCACATCCACACCCTGCGTAGGCTCATCGAGGACCAGCAACTGAGGCTGATTCAGCAGGGCACGCGCCAGCAGCACACGCTGGGTTTCACCACCGGAGAGCTTTTGCAGCGGGGCGTTGAGCAGGTGACCCGCCTGCACGCGTTTCAGTGCCGGCAGGATCTCGGCGTTTTTGCTGCCACGGGTCAGACGCATAAAGCGTTCAACCGTCACTGGCAGGGTCGGGTCGATGTGCAGCTTCTGTGGCACATAGCCAATACGGAGACCGGGATCACGCTTAACGCTACCGGTGGTGGGAGCGAGCAGTCCCAGCACCACACGCACCAGCGTTGATTTTCCGGCACCGTTAGGACCCAGCAGGGTGAGGATGCGGCCAGGCTGCAGTGCCAGGCTGACACCGGATAACACATTGCGCTGGTTAAACTTTATCGAAACATTATCGAGTGTGACAAGTGAGGTCATAGTATTTACAGGTTGCACAGAATTTCGAATGTTATAATATCACATTCCACCTCATGGTCACGATGGAATGACGCAATATGTTACATAATAAAAAGGGCGCAATTTTCGCCTTAACTGCTTTCTCCGTTACAGCTTCGTTAACCCTTCCAGCTCAGGCGAATGTCGTGGCTTCACTCAAACCGGTAGGGTTTATCGCTGCGGCCATTGCCGATGGTGTCACACCGGTTGACGTTCTGCTACCGGACGGTGCCTCTGAGCACGATTATTCCCTGCGGCCCTCAGATGCAAAACGCTTAAAAAACGCGGACTTAGTCGTATGGGTCGGGCCTGAAATGGAAGCCTTTATGGCGAAGTCTGCGGCTGAACTTCCGGCCCAAAAAAACCTCGCGATGGTGAACATCGACGGGGTGAAACCGTTATTGATTAGCGGTGATGAAGATGAAGATGAACACACAGCGGAAAAATCCGAAGAACAGGACGCCGATGCTCACCACCATCATCACGGCGAGTTTAATATGCACCTGTGGTTGTCGCCAGAGATTGCGCGCAAGACCGCGGTTGCAATCCATGGAAAATTATTGGAACTTATGCCGCAAGATAAAGCCAAACTTGACGCCAACCTCCAGCAGTTTGAGGTAGCTTTGGCGGACACGGACAAACGCGTTAGCGCACAACTCGCTCCGGTCAGAAATAAAGGATATTTCGTTTTTCACGACGCTTACACGTACTTTGAAAAACAATACGGTCTCTCGCCCACCGGGCACTTTACCGTCAATCCTGAAATTCAACCGGGCGCTCAGCGTTTACATCAGATACGAACACAGTTGGTTGAGCAAAAGGCGGTCTGCGTCTTTGCTGAGCCACAATTCAGGCCAGCAGTCATCGATGCTGTCGCCCGCGGAACGCAGGTGCGTAAAGGCACGCTCGATCCCCTGGGAACAGACATCAGCTTAGCCAAAGACAGCTATGTGAAATTCCTCTCACAACTGTCGAGCCAGTATGAAAGCTGCCTGAATGGAGCATGAGGAATAGGTAAAAGTGCAGCAGATAGCCCGCTCTGTCGCCCTCGCATTTAATAATTTGCCGCGCCCCCACCGCGTAATGCTGGGTTCTTTAACTGTAGTCACTCTGGCCGTCGCTGTCTGGCGGCCTTACGTTTATCATCCTTCGGATGATGTGACGCCCATCGTCAAAAACATCGAACTGGATAAGAACACGTTCCGCACGCTGTTGCCGGAAGCCAGTGAGCCTATCGATCAGAGCACACCAGAACCGGACGAAGAATTGCCTGCGGACGATGTCGACACCGACGCGCCGGATACGGCAGGGGTTCACGACTACACCGTTTCATCCGGCGATACCCTGAGCAGTGCCCTGAACCAGTATGGCATCGACATCAGTGACATTAATGCGCTGGTGATGAGCGACCGCGATCTGCGTAATCTGCAGGTTGGTCAGCAGCTGAGCTGGACGCTGGATGATGATGGCGGCCTGAAAACCCTGAGCTGGGAAATTTCCCGCCGTGAAACCCGCACCTATGAGCGCACCCCTAAAGGTGGCTTTAAGATGGATGCGGAGATGCAGAAGGGTGAATGGCGCAACAGCGTGATGCAGGGCGAAGTGCGCGGCAGTTTTGCCGCCAGCGCCCAGCGTGCCGGACTGAGCAGTGCCGAAGCCAGCGCCGTGATCAAAGCGCTGCAGTGGCAGATGGACTTCCGTAAGCTGCGTGCGGGTGACCAGTTCAGCGTACTGATGTCACGCGAAATGCTGGATGGCAAGAGTGCGCAGAGTCAGTTGCTGGGTGTGCGCCTGCGTAGCGGGGGTAAAGACTATTACGCTTTCCGCGCCGAAGATGGCAAGTTCTACGATCGCAGCGGCTCCGGTCTGGCGCGCGGCTTTATGCGCTTCCCGACGGTTAAGCAGTATCGTGTCTCCTCTAACTTTAATCCGCGTCGTCTCAACCCGGTTACCGGCCGCATAGCGCCTCATAAAGGCGTCGACTTTGCGCTGCCGATCGGTACGCCGGTGCTGGCAGTGGGTGATGGTGAAATAGTGGTGGCGAAGAACGGCGGTGCCGCGGGTAACTATGTCGCGATTCGTCATGGCCGTCAGTATATGACGCGCTATATGCACATGAAGAAAGTGCTGGTGAAGCCAGGTCAGAAAGTGAAGCGTGGCGACCGTATTGGACTGTCAGGCAACACCGGACGTTCCACCGGGCCGCATCTGCATTTTGAAATCTGGATCAATAATCAGGCGGTCAACCCCTTAACGGCGAAACTGCCGCGCATGGAAGGCCTGACGGGCAAAGATCGCAGCGATTACATGGCACAGGTTAAATCCTGGCTGCCTCAGCTGGGTCTGAAGTAAGCGAATTTCGTCAAATCGCGCAAAAACCGACGGGTTCCCCGTCGGTTTTTTGCTATCTGGCGCAGGATGATTGCAAATTTTCAGGTCGTCACTATCATTAGCCGGTCATTGCTTGAGGCGAGTGCATGGAAACCCGTAAAAAAAATAACACTGAATTTATTCCCGTTTTTGAACGTTCTTTTCTCAAACCTAAATACTGGGGCAGCTGGCTGGCAATTGGTGCGTTGGCGGGTCTGGCGTATTTACCGCCGAAAGTGCGCGATCCGCTGCTGGGTCGGTTAGGCAAATTCGCCGGTAAGCTGGCAAAGGGCGCACGTCGCCGTGCGCTGATTAACCTCTATTACTGTCTGCCGGAACTCAGCGAGGCGCAGCGTGCAACGCTGGTCGATGAGATGTTTGCGACGGCACCGCAGGCGATGGCAATGATGACCGAGCTGGTGCTGCGCGATCCGGCACGTATCCGTGAACGTGTAGAGTGGCATGGTCGTGACATTATCGACCAGATGAAAGCGGACCAGCAAAATGTGATTTTCCTGGTGCCACACGGCTGGGCGGTGGATATTCCTGCCATGCTGCTGGCGTCAGAAGGGCAAAAGATGGCGGCAATGTTCCATAACCAGAGCGATCCGCTGATGGACTATGCGTGGAACACCGCACGCCGCGGTTATGGCGGACGGCTTCATGCCCGCAACGACGGAATCAAACCCTTTATCAGTTCGATCCGTCAGGGCTACTGGGGCTACTACCTGCCCGATCAGGATCATGGCCCGGAGCACAGCGAGTTCGTCGATTTCTTTGCCACCTATAAAGCGACGCTGCCTGCGGTAGGGCGACTGATGAAAGTGTGCCGCGCGCGCGTGGTGCCGCTGTTTCCGGTTTATAACAGCGAAACGCACAAGCTTGAGATTTATGTGCGTCCGCCGATGGACGATCTGCTGGAAGCTGACGATCACCAGCTGGCTCGCCGGATGAATGAAGAAGTGGAAGTGTTTGTCCGCCCGCATCCCGAGCAGTACACCTGGATCCTCAAGCTGCTGAAGACCCGCAAAGAGGGTGACATCGAGCCCTATTCGCGCAAAGATCTCTATCCGCGCAAATAGCAAAAAGGCCGCGAAAGCGGCCTTTTCTTATCTCCTAATCACTGGCTACAGGTGTGTGCTCCCTTGCTTTGAGCTTCTGAGCTGCCTGCTCAGGACACACCTGTGGCTGGGCTGCCTGTTTATAACGCCTCCAGCCTGCTGCGACGTTTACGCTCGCGCATAAACAGGATCACCAGACCAAACCAGAGCACGCCGCTGATAAAATTGACCAGGCAGAACCACAGCGTGCCGCCGCTGAAGTAGCCGCTTTTCGCCAGCTCAATTCCCACCGCCAGCGTCATAATACTGATCATTCCCAGCATCGCAGCCACACTGCCTTTGCCTTCGTTGCTGGCGTAGAGCGTCAGGCGATACAGTCCGGCATTGACCATGCCAGCGCCAAAGGCGTAGAGGCTCAGGCCAGCGGTTATCAGCAGATAACCGTGGCTGTTCATCAGGCTCGCCACCAGCGCCATGCTCAGACCAATCAGAATCGGCCAGGCGGCGAACTTCACCGGCTGCTCAATCGGCACGCGTCCCGCCAGCTTACTCAGCGTCAGGTTACCGGCGATCATCGCCAGAAATACCGGCAGTTGCAACAGGGCGTACTGCATGCGTGACAGACCTTCGTCGTGCATCAGGATCACCGGCGAAAGAGCAACCCAGGTGAGGATCGGGATAAACACCAGCCCGATAGCGAAGGAACCAAACATCACCAGCCGGTCTTTCATCAGCCGGCCATAGTTGCGTGCCAGATTGGGCAGGGCGATGGAGTGACTGCGGTCACCTGCGGTTTCGGGCATCACACGCCACAGCACCACAAAGGCGACCAGGCTGCAGGCGGCAAACAGCCAGAACATGCTGCGCCAGCTGCCAATGGTGAGCCAGGCTGCACCGGCAAGCGGACCCGCCAGCGGAGCCAGCAGCGCCACGTTGGCCATCAGCGCCATCATGCGCACCGCCAGCGCCTCATCAAAAGCTTCCTGAATTGCGGCATAGCCGACCGCGCCGATAAAGCAGAGGCTGATGCCCTGAATAAAGCGCAGGCTGACAAATTCCTCAATCGAGCTGACCCAGTGCATCAGCATGCAGGCGACGGCAAAAAACAGGATGCCGAAGAGCATCACCGGTCGCCGGCCAAACTTATCAGAGAGAGGACCCAGCAGCCATTGCAGCACCACGCCGCCAATCAGGTAGGCGGTCAGGGAGGTAGAGACCCATTCAGGGCCGACGGAAAATTCACTGGTGACGATCAGCATGCCAGGCTGGATCATGTCATGAGCAATATAGGTGGCAAACTCGAACAGCACTAACGCCAGAGGAAAGAGTAAAATTCGGCCGGTAAGCTGGCTGATGGGGTGGAAACGGGCCATCTGGCCTCCTTGTCAGAAAAGAAAACGCGACTGCCAGGCAGTCGCGTCGTTTATTCTACACCGACAATGTAAACCCGGGCTCAATTAATCCACGCGCAGCACACGTGTGGTATTGGTGGTGCCGGTGGCGCCCATCACATCGCCCTGCGTCACAATGACCAGATCGCCAGAGACCAGGAAGCCTTTGTCGCGCAGCAGGTTAACCGCATCGTGTGCAGCAGCCACACCGTCGTTATTGCTGTCGAAGAACACTGGCGTCACGCCGCGATAGAGCGCGGTGAGATTCAGTGTACGTTCATGGCGTGACATAGCAAAAATCGGCAGGCCCGAGGTGATACGTGAGGTCATCAGCGGGGTACGGCCCGACTCGGTCATGGTGATGATCGCGGTGACGCCCTGCAGGTGGTTCGCGGCGTACATGGATGACATAGCAATCGCTTCTTCGACATTGTCGAACTGCACGTCCAGACGATGCTTGGAGACGTTGACGCTCGGGATCTTCTCTGCGCCCAGGCAGACCTTCGCCATCGCTGAGACAGTTTCAGCCGGATACTGACCCGCTGCGGTTTCCGCAGAGAGCATCACGGCATCGGTGCCATCCAGCACGGCATTCGCCACGTCCATCACTTCTGCGCGGGTCGGCATCGGGTTAGTGATCATCGACTCCATCATCTGCGTCGCGGTAATGATGGTGCGGTTAAGCTGGCGGGCACGACGAATCAATGCTTTCTGGATGCCGACCAGTTCCGGATCGCCAATCTCAACGCCCAGATCGCCACGCGCCACCATCACCACATCAGAGGCCAGAATGATGTCATCCATCGCTTCCTGGCTGGCGACCGCTTCAGCACGTTCCACTTTTGCGACCAGTTTGGCGTCACAACCCGCTTCGCGTGCCAGACGACGTGCCAGATTCATATCTTCACCACAGCGTGGGAAAGAGACGGCCAGATAGTCGACGCGTATTTTGGCGGCGGTGATGATATCCGCTTTATCTTTTTCGGTCAGCGCTTCAGCTGAGAGTCCGCCGCCCAGTTTGTTAATGCCTTTGTTGTTAGACAGCGGGCCACCCACGGTGACTTCGGTGAACACCTTCATGTCCTGAACTTCCAGCACTTTCAGCTGCACGCGACCATCATCCAGCAGCAGGATATCGCCCGGCACCACATCTGCCGGCAGGCCTTTGTAGTCGATCCCGACGCGCTCTTTATCGCCTTCGCCTTTACCCAGATTGGCATCCAGCAGGAAGCGGTCGCCGATATTCAGGAAAACTTTGCCTTCTTTGAAGGTTGAAACACGAATTTTTGGACCCTGGAGGTCACCGAGGATGGCCACGTGGCGACCCAGTTTTGCGGCAATCTCGCGCACTTTATCGGCACGTAGCTGGTGATCTTCTGGCGTGCCGTGAGAGAAGTTGAGTCGTACAACGTTCGCGCCGGCAGCGATGATTTTTTCTAAATTATTGTCACGATCGGTGGCCGGGCCGAGGGTTGTAACGATTTTGGTTCTTCTGAGACGTCTTGACATCGAGGACTCCGTAAACATTGAAGCGTGCCCTGGTCTGTGGACACAGCATGGTTATCTATTCTATATGATCGACGGGTTGTGATACGACTCACATTGTAAATGTGATGTTAATTTTTTTGCTGATCATCCTTTTCCCGAATGGTGTGCTTTTCGTAACGCGACGCTTTCAACGCCTCTTTCACGCGTTTCAGGTTTTCCCGGAAGGGCGCACCCCGTTCCAGGGTGAAACCGGTCGCCAACACATCGATCACGGTCAACTGCGCCAGGCGCGATACCATCGGCAAATAGATATCCGTATCTTCCGGTACATCAAGCACTAAAGCTATCGCTGCTTCATGGGCAAGGGGAGAATCGGCAGAGGTGATGGCTATAACGGTGGAACCGTTTACACGGGCCAGGCGAGCCAGTTCTACCATATTTTTTGTGCGTCCAGTATGCGAAATGAGAACAAAAACGTCACCGGCTCGACTATTTATGCAACTCATGCGCTGGATCACAATATCGTCTGACCAGATGACCGGCAGATTAAAGCGCAGAAATTTGGTAAAGGCGTCATGCGCCACCACAGCGGAAGCCCCCAGCCCGAAAAAGGCAAGTTTGTCAGCCTGAGTAAGCAGGGTGACGGCCTGCTGTAGTTGGGCGCTATCCAGCTGATCCCGTACCCGCTGCAGCCCTGCCAGCGCCGAGTCAAAGATTTTGTGGCTGTAGTTCTCCACACTGTCATCGTCCTCCACGCCCCGGCTGACCCAGTTGCTGCTTTTCACCAGGCTCTGCGCCAGTTGCAGCTTAAAGTCGGGAAAGCCGCGCGCGCCCAGTCGATGACAGAAGCGATTTACCGTGGGTTCGCTGACGCACGCTTCGCGCGCCAGGGTCGCAATGCTGGAGTGCATCGCCGCCTGAGGCGCAGCCAGAATCTGCCGGGCGACTTTCTGTTCCGCATTGCTGAGCGCGGCAAACTGCGCCTCAATTTTTTCCAGCATATTCATAAGCCGATGACCATAATCACTTTTACCAATTTCAATTATCCCTGTCGTCAGAGTCGATTAACAGAGACTATATCGTGTCAGCACCTGCCAGGCGCAACGGCGGACAAGTCGATTGCCCTTTTTTTTGGGATACTTTGACCGGTGCCTGATTTTCCTGACACCAACAGACACAGAAAAAACCGGCAATCCGCACGTGTCATCACACGCGCTTAGTACATCCGGTACAGAGTTAATGCGGTTAACCCGGCGAGTCGGTTTACCTGGCGCGGGGAAAAAAGTACATTGTGCTCAAAGAAAATAATAACCTGGACCCGGTGGCAGAGGATGCATCACCACCGGACTATCCTGCAACGAGGAGAGGAAAATGGCGGTAACACAAACAGCCCAGGCATGCGATCTGGTGATTTTCGGTGCCAAAGGCGATCTTGCACGCCGTAAACTGTTGCCTTCACTGTACCAGTTAGAGAAAGCGGGGCAGATCCACGAGGAAACCCGCATTATTGGTGTCGGCCGTGCCGAGTGGGATAAAGCGGAATACACCAAAGTGGTACGTGAAGCGCTGGAAACCTTCATGAAGGAGAAGATTGACGAAGCGCTGTGGGACAAACTCAGCAATCGTCTCGACTTCTGCAACCTCGATGTCAACGACACCACGCACTTCCCGAAACTGGGCAAGATGCTGGACCAGAAAAATCGCACCACCATCAACTACTTCGCCATGCCACCCAGCACCTTTGGCGCCATCTGCCAGGGTCTGGGCACCGCGAAGCTGAATGCTAAACCGGCGCGCGTAGTGATGGAAAAGCCGCTGGGCACCTCACTGGAAACCTCACAGGAGATCAACGACAGCGTTGGTGAGTACTTTGATGAGAGCCAGGTGTTCCGTATTGACCACTATCTCGGCAAAGAGACGGTGCTTAACCTGCTGGCGCTGCGCTTTGCCAACTCTATCTTCGTGAATAACTGGGATAACCGCACCATCGACCACGTCCAGATTACCGTGGCCGAAGAAGTGGGTATCGAAGGCCGCTGGGGTTACTTCGATAAAGCGGGCCAGATGCGCGACATGATCCAGAACCACCTGCTGCAGATTCTGACCATGATCGCCATGTCGCCGCCGTCCGATCTCAGCGCCGACAGCATCCGTGACGAAAAAGTTAAAGTGCTGCGCTCGCTGCGCCGCATTGATCAGACCAACGTGCGTGAGAAAACCGTTCGCGGCCAGTACACCGCTGGCTTTGTGCAGGGCAAAAAAGTGCCGGGCTACCTGGAAGAAGAGGGTGCCAATAAGTCGAGCGCCACAGAGACCTTCGTGGCAATACGTGTCGATATCGACAACTGGCGCTGGGCGGGCGTGCCGTTCTACCTGCGCACCGGTAAGCGTTTGCCGACCAAGTGTTCAGAAGTCGTGGTCTACTTCAAAAACCCGGAAATGAACCTGTTTAAAGACTCCTACTCCGAGCTGCCGCAGAACAAGCTGACGATTCGTCTTCAGCCGGACGAAGGGGTGGATATCGAGATCCTGAACAAAGTGCCGGGCCTCGATCACAAACACAAACTGCAGACCACCAAGCTGGATCTGAGCTACTCCGAGACCTTTAACCAGTCGCACCTTGCCGATGCTTACGAGCGTCTGCTGCTGGAGAGCATGCGTGGTATCCAGGCGCTGTTTGTGCGCCGCGATGAAGTGGAAGCCGCATGGACCTATGTCGATTCCATTATCGACGCCTGGGCTGCGGATGGTGACTCTTCCAAGCCGTATCAGGCGGGCACCTGGGGCCCGGTGGCCTCAGTGGCGATGATTACCCGCGATGGCCGTTCGTGGAACGAGTTCGAATAACGGAAGTGATGATGAAGCCCGCAACGCGGGCTTTTTTTTCGCCCTTAAACCGGGCCAGTCAACACGAATAAAATTGAACTGCCGTTTCAAAATGGTCGCAGGATGATAGACGCTCAGGAAGCTGATCATGTATGGTAGTGACGCAATTTACAGGGCAGGAGCCGATGCTCCATGACCGGGTCGCAATCCCGGTGTTATCAAGCAAGGGGAACTGATGAAAAACTGGAAAACGAGTGCAGAACAGATTCTGACCACCGGACCTGTGGTGCCGGTCATCGTTGTGAACAAACTGGAACACGCCGTGCCGATGGCAAAAGCGCTGGTGGCAGGCGGTGTCAGAGTGCTGGAAGTGACGCTGCGCACGCCAGTGGCGATGGATGCCTTACGTGCGATGATCAAAGAAGTGCCGGATGCGATCGTTGGTGCGGGAACGGTGATTAATCCGCAGCAGTTACAGGAAGTGACCGATGCCGGTGCGCAGTTTGTGATCAGTCCTGGCGTCACCGAGTCGCTGCTGAAAGCGGCGGTTGAAGGGCCGGTGCCATTGATTCCCGGCATCAGCACCGTTTCTGAGCTAATGACCGGTATGGACTACGGTCTGCGCGAGTTCAAGTTTTTCCCGGCAGAAGCGAACGGCGGCGTTAAAGCGCTGCAGGCGATTGGCGGACCCTTCCCGCAGGTGCGATTCTGCCCGACCGGCGGCATCTCTCCGGCGAACTACCGTGACTATCTGGCGCTGAAAAGCGTGCTGTGCATCGGCGGCTCCTGGCTGGTGCCCAACGACGCGCTGGAAGCGGGCGACTGGGATCGCATCACCCGCCTGGCACGCGAAGCTGTCGAAGGCGCGAAGTAAGTTATGGCGGTGAGCGTCTGCTCACCGCACACGTTTACCCCTGAACCGTGACTGCTGCTGCGCTGGCAACGGCACGCGCAATCGCCTGATCGGTGCTGTCACCGCTGGCGAGCGCCACGCCCAGACGACGCTGACCGCTGATTTCCGGCTTGCCGAACAGACGCAGTTGCAGACCGGCACCCAGCGCCGCTTCGACATTCACAAACTGCACATTCTGGCTGGTGAGTTGCGGCAGAATAACGGCGGACGCTGACGGACCATACTGGCGAATCGCGCCAATCGGCAGACTGAGAAACGCCCGCACGTGCAGCGCAAACTCTGACAGATCCTGCGAAATCAGCGTCACCATGCCGGTGTCGTGAGGACGCGGCGAAACTTCGCTGAATATCACCTCATCACCGCAGACAAACAGCTCAACGCCAAACAAACCATAGCCTCCCAGCGCCTTAACCACCTGCGCGGCAACCTCCTGCGCCCGCTGCAGCGCCACATCACTCATCTGCTGCGGCTGCCAGGATTCACGGTAATCGCCATCCTCCTGACGGTGACCAATCGGCGCACAGAAATGAATGCCATCGACTGCGCTGATGGTGAGCAGGGTGATCTCGAAATCGAAGTCGACAACGCCTTCGACGATGACGCGTCCGGCACCGGCGCGGCCCCCCTGTTGCGCATAGTCCCAGGCGTTATCGAGCTGGCTGGCATCGCGGATAAAGCTCTGACCTTTGCCGGATGAACTCATTACCGGCTTCACAATGCAGGGAAAGCCGATTTCGGTAGCCGCTTCATCAAAGCGCGCCTTGCTGTCGGCAAAGCGATAGCGGGAGGTCGGCAGAGAGAGCTCTTCAGCCGCCAGCCGCCGAATGCCTTCGCGGTTCATGGTCAGCCGCGCGGCACGGGCAGTCGGCACCACGCGCTGGCCTTGCTGCTCCAGCTCAACCAGGGTCTCCGTGGCGATGGCTTCGATTTCCGGTACGACAAAATCAGGCTTCTCTTCAGCGATTAGCGCAGCCAGTGCCGCGCCATCCAGCATGTTAATCACATGGCTGCGATGGGCGACGTGCATCGCCGGGGCATCGGCGTAACGATCAACCGCGATGACTTCCACACCCAGACGCTGACACTCCAGCGCCACCTCTTTACCCAGTTCACCTGAACCCAATAGCATCACACGCGTTGCTGCCGGACGCAGCGCTGTTCCGAGAGTCGTCATACATTCACCTAAGCAGTCAAAATTCGCGCGCAAGTATAAACGAAAACGTTTGCGTTCTCATCTTTCGTCCATCTGACACGACCTTTTGCCTTACTTTTCCCGCTCTGACGTTTCCTGACATCCTTTTCGTCAGGATAGCGGACTGACATCTTAAAAGGAGTGGATGATGAATAACTGGTTGCAACAAATTCAGTCGGTACTGACGAAGAAGGGCGGTGAGGGCAAATCGGGTGGCGGCTTAAGCGACATGCTGGCGCCGGGTGCGCTGGGCGGCCTGGCCGGTATGCTGATTGCCAGTAAATCGTCGCGCAAACTGCTGACTAAATATGGCGGCAAGGCGCTGATTATCGGTGGCGGTGCGGCTGCGGGCGCGGTGCTATGGAACAAATACAAGCAGCGGGTCAGCGAAGCACACCAGAATGAACCTGACTTTGGCGTGGCGCAAACGCCGGTTAACCTGCGGGCCGAACGTCTGGTGACGGCGCTGGTGTTTGCCGCCAAAAGCGACGGGCACATTGACGATCAGGAACGGGCAGCGATTGAGCAGAATATTCATCAGTCTGGCTATGGTCAGGAAGCGGAACAGCTGATCCAGAAAGCGATGAACCGCCCGCTGGATCCGCAGTGGCTGGCCGCCGATGTGAAAAACGAGGAGGAGGCGCTGGAGCTCTACTTCCTGAGCTGTGCCGCTATCGACGTTGATCACTTCATGGAGCGCAGCTATCTCTCCGCGCTGGGCGACGCGCTGAAAATCCCCCAGGATGTCCGCGACGGCATCCAGCAGGATCTTGAGGCTGAGAAAGCCCGTTTACCCGCCAGTTAATCCCTCTGATATTCCGCTGGCGGGTCACAGGATGTGATCCGCCAGCGACTGCTTCTCAACCTATACCTGGCTTCCCGCTGCTGAAGTGTTACGCTTACAGATCATTACGTTCACGGAGACGGATGGATGAAAGCACCCATCGCAAAAAAAATACCCCACGAGATGACGCTGCACGGCGAGACGCGCGTTGACGACTACTACTGGCTGCGCGACGACAAGCGCGAAAACAGCGAGGTCCTTGATTACCTGCGTGCCGAAAACAACTACGGCAAAAAAATCATGTCGTCACAACAGCCACTGCAGGACCGGGTATTAAAAGAGATTATCGATCGGCTGCCGCCTGAAGATCACTCAGTGCCCTATGTGAAAAATGGCTACCGTTATCAGAGCCGTTACAAGAGCGGTAACGAATACCCGGCCTATTACCGCCAGCCCGCCGCGAGCGATGAGTCTGGCGAGTGGAGCCTGCTGCTGGATGCCAACCAGCGCGCCTCGCACAGTGATTTTTATACCATGGGCGCGCTGCATATCAGTCCGGATAACCGGGTCATGGCGCTGGCTGAAGATTTCCTGTCTCGCCGGCAATATGGCATCCGCTTCCGTAACCTGAAGAGTGGCAGCTGGTACCCTGAAGTGCTGAGCAACGCCTCTTCCAGCTTCGCGTGGGGTAATGATTCGCGCACCCTCTACTATGTGCGAAAACACCCGCAGACGCTGCTTTCTTATCAGGTGTGGCGACACGAACTGGGTACGCCGCAGTTCGACGATCAGCTGGTCTATGAAGAGCAGGATGACACATATCATCTCAGCGTACATAAGACCACCTCCAAGCAGTTCATCATGATTGCGCTCTACAGCACCAACACCAGCGAAATTCAGCTGATTGATGCGAACTTCCCCGACGCGCAGCCGCATGTGTTTCTGCCGCGCCGCCGCGATCATGAGTACAGCATCGACCACTACGATCATCAGTTCTTCATTCGATCCAACCGGGAAGGCGAGAACTTCGGGCTTTACCGCAGCCGCTATCTGGACGAGTCACGCTGGGAAACCCTGATCCCGGCACGTGAACAGGTAGTGATGGAAGATTTTCAGCTGTTTCGGGACTGGCTGGTGGTCGAGGAGCGCCAGCGCGGCCTAACCAGCCTGCGGCAGATCAACTGGGCCAGCGGTGAAACCAGCGGCATCGCCTTTGACGATCCGACCTATGTGACCTGGCTGGCCTACAATCCGACGCCGCGCACCAGCAAACTGCGCTACGGCTATTCGTCGATGACCACGCCGACCACGCTGTTTGAACTGGATATGGATACCGGCGAACGCCGCATCCTCAAGCAGAGCGCGGTGAAAGGCTTTAACGCGGAAGATTACAAAAGCGAGCACCACTGGATCAAAGTCAGCGATGGCACCGAAGTGCCGGTATCGCTGGTCTATCACCGCAAACACTATCAGCCCGGTCAGAATCCGATGCTGGTGTATGGCTACGGTGCCTACGGCAGCAGTATGGATGCCGATTTCAGCGTCAGCCGCCTGAGCCTGCTGGATCGCGGATTTGTCTATGCGCTGATACAGGTGCGCGGCGGCGGTGAGCTGGGGCAGCAATGGTATGACGGCGGTCGCCTGCTGAACAAAATGAACAGCTTCACCGATTTTATCGATGTCACTAACGCGCTGGTGGCGCGTGGCATCGGACACCCGGAACGACTCTATGCCATGGGTGGCAGCGCGGGTGGCTTACTCATGGGCGGGGTGATTAACCTGGCACCGCAGCGGTTCCACGGCGTGGTTGCCCAGGTGCCGTTTGTGGATGTGGTCACCACGATGCTGGATGAGTCGATTCCGCTGACCACCGGCGAGTATGACGAGTGGGGCAACCCCAACGATCCGGAGTACTATCGCTATATCCGCCAGTACAGCCCTTATGACAACATCGAGGCGAAAGCCTATCCCCACCTGCTGGTCACCACCGGCCTGCATGATTCGCAGGTGCAGTACTGGGAACCAGCCAAGTGGGTGGCGAAGCTGAGATCGATGAAAACCGACAATAACCTGCTGCTGCTCTGCACCGACATGGATGCGGGTCACGGCGGCAAGTCGGGGCGCTACAAAGCCTATGAAGGGATCGCGATGGAATACACCTTCCTGCTGGGACTGGCGCAGGGCACCTTACCGCCAGCCCAGGATTACTGAGATTCGGTCAGGTACTTACGCAGCGCCTGCCGCAATGGCGGGCGCAGATCGCTGACGTTATCCAGCATCCACTTCAGATAGCCCGGATCCTTGCGCGCAACCACCGCGATCGCCTGGCCGCGGTATTTGCCAAACGGCAGAACGTCGTCGCGCTGGGCCGCCGGTTGTGACCGCACAATCATCTCGGAGGCACTCCAGCCGGAGATCTCCATAATACGAATCAGCAGTGCTGCCGTAACATAGCAGTCATAGAGCGCGCGGTGTGCATGCAGGTCGGCGGGCGGCGTGACATCCAGCTTAAGCGAATGACGCAGTGCCTGGTTGCCATATTTAATACCTGGCCAGAGCTGACGCGCCAGCTGCATAGTGCAGATCCACTCTCCGTACATCTCCGGCAGCATCCGGCGATCAAAACTGGCGTTGTGCGCCACGTAAAAAGCACTGCCGTGATAGCGTGGGATCGCCTCTTCAATGGTCGGCTTACCGGCGACCATCGCGTCGGTGATGCGATGCACGGCCATCGCCTGACGGCTGATAGGGCGGTCGGGCAGGGTGAGATCGCTCATCGGATTCACAATCTGACCGTTGACCACATCCACGGACGCCACTTCGACTACGCCACCCTGCAGACCGCAGGTTTCGGTATCAATAACGCGAAATATCATTGCTTCATCTTCGGTTCATAAGGAAGGCGCGACAGGCTGAGCGACGCCTGGCGGTAGTGCATCAGACGCTGACGAAACCAGTCACGCAGCGCTTCGGGCTGCTCCTGCGCCACCATTTCGGCGACAATCGGCATGTTATAGCGCTCTTTAAACGCCACACCCGCTGCCGCCAAATCGACATTAATCTTGTCTTTCTCTTCCTGGGACAGCAGGGCAAGGTTATGGCTCATAATATTCTCCTGACGATAGCGGGCAAAAGTAATGTTTTCGGCGGTCTGAATCAAGGATAAAGGATCGCATCGCTGGCCTCGACAGTGCAAATACAGCAGCGTATCCTTTTGCCACGTTTATCGCCCTGGCGGCGGTTAAAAGGATGATCTTATGCATAAAAAACTGATTTCCCGCATGGTTATTGCGCTGGCGGCAGCCGGACTGATGACATTCAGTTCGCTGGCAGCGGCGCATGCGCATCTCCAGTCTTCTATCCCGGCGGCCAAAGCGCAGGTAATGACATCCACCGATGCGCTGACGCTGAACTTCAGTGAAGATATTGAAGCGGCATTCAGCGGCGTCACGCTGCTGGATAGTGCACAGAAGCCCGTCGCCACCGCTAAAGCCCGCGTTGAATCTGGCCAGAAAAACCGGCTGATTGTGGGCCTGTCTCAGCCGCTGCAAGCGGGCAGCTATCAGGTTAACTGGCATGTGCTGTCGGTGGATGGACATAAAACCGCAGGAAGCTATCGCTTTAGCGTGAAGTAACGCCGGTGGCCACCCTCTGGATCCTGTTGCGCGCGCTGCATTTTGCCGCCGTGATGCTGCTGACCGGCAGCGCCTGTTACAGTGCGCTGCTGGCACCCGGACGCTATCGACCACTACTGGCGCTAAGATTAAACCCGCTGGTGAAAGGGAGCGCCTGGCTGGCGCTGCTGAGTGCGCTGGCGATGCTGGCCTGCCAGAATGTATTGATGAGCGGCGACAGCGCCAATCTGGCTGATGTCGATATCTGGCTGGCGGTGATTGGCACGCACTTCGGTGGCGTGTGGCTGTGGGAAATCCTGTTTAGCCTGCTGGCCGTTGCCGGTTTGTTTCTGACCGGACGGCTGCGTCATCAGTTGTTACTGCTGGCGGGCGTGCTGCAACTGGCCTGCATGGCTCTGATTGGTCATGCCGCGATGCGCGATGGCTGGCCGGGATTGTTTCAGCAGCTCAATCATGCACTGCATCTGATTGCCGCGGCGTTCTGGACGGGCGGATTATTGCCTCTGTTGCTGTTGATGCGGGAGGCGCGCCAGATCGATCGCCGCACCGACGCTATCCGCACCATGATGCGCTTTTCGCGCTATGGCCATCTGGCGGTGGCGTTAACGCTGCTGAGTGGCCTGATAAACAGCGTGATGATCGCGGGCTGGCCGCTGACGTGGCACGATTCACGCTACATTGTATTGTTGCTGTGTAAAGTGCTGCTGGTTGCCCTGATGGTGCTGGTAGCGCTGATTAACCGATACTGGCTGGTACCGCGATTCCGCCTGGCGGGCAGCGGGACGCAGCAAAAATTTATTCGCATGACGCAGCTTGAACTGCTGCTGGCGTGCGGAGTGGTTGGGCTGGTCAGCGTATTTGCCACGCTGTCGCCAGCCTGAATGTGGTTTAAGAGAGAAAAGGGTAGTTATGTTGCTGAAGAAAGTGATCCCCGCAATCCTGTTGTTATCCGTATGCGGCCAGGCGCTGGCGGCACAAATCATTACCGTCAGCCGCTTTGAGATCGGTAAAGAGAAGTGGCCGTTTAACCGTGAAGAGGTGATGCTGACCTGTGAGAAAGATGGTGCGATGTTTGCCATCAACCCGAGCACGCTGATGACATACCCCCTGAACGATATCGCCGACACACTGTTCAAAAACAAACAGGTGAAAGCGCAGCCGATCAGCGTGATTCAGGTTGAAGATAAAGCGCATCCGGGCCAGATGATGAGTCTGCAGCCGATTGTTGAGCGCACCCAGGCGCTGTGCGGTAAATAAACCTGTCGGGTGCAGCACCGCGCTGCGCCCAACCCCTCTTTTTTGCCGTTGCGATCACAAACTGATCCGGTTTATGGTCCTGCGCCTCCCGTTTGCTGGCAATTCCACCGCGCTGTTCTAATGTTAAATGGCAAGGCGACATCGCCTTCATAAATGCCAACTTTTAGCGCACGGCTCCTTGAGAGCCATTTCCCTGGACCGAATATAGGAATCGTATTCGGTCTTTTTTTGTCAGATGCCGCCCATCAGTTAATGATTTTCAATCAATAACTTAGTCTTTTTCCGTTGTGTTCTTCTCCACTCTTCTGCAAGACGCCATTCCATTATGTCATTGCCCTTTTTCCTATTCATATAAGTTACAATCCTGCTTTATTACCTCTCTATGAAAGGGACACCGTGGCGATAATCTGCCAGCTGTTTTACTCATGGTTGAAGCCCTGCCAGGAGCATCAGGTATAGGCTGTGCAGCCCGTGCGAGAGAAGTTTGCTGAGTGAACGGCGTTGCAGTACTCGGTAATGACCGCTCTACTATCCTGTGGCACTCTATAAAGTCACATGAAAATGAGGGAACGATAATGAATGCAGGGAATGCAATCACAGAACCTGGCAGATATTACACATTTCAGTCACCACTTTCGGGCAACGTATTTTTTGAATTGAGACCACGTGTGCTGCCACGAAACGCACAGCCGGTGCTGGATGAGTCCAGCGGCATGTGCATTGGTTATTCTGTGGCTCAGGCTCCCGGTCTGTGGCAGATATACGATGTGCAGGGGCATTTTGTTCGACTTGAAGAGGCACCTCTCGAAACGCCACTGATTGATCCTACAGACATAGCGCTTCTTGCGTTTGGTGTATTTCGAATTTTCCGCGCTGGCCGCGCATTATTGGAGGCTGGTACACGAGCTGCTATAAGTGCCAGACTCAGCCAGGCAACAATAATGTTCCTGCGTGCCAGGTTAAAAACGGGTTTATCGGCGTGTAACCTGAAAATGACCGAAACAGCGGCGAGGCACATGTATGAGCCGGGTCGCTATGTTCCGTTACATATTCAGGAAAGAGCTATCCGCTATGGCAGACGCATGGCCGATCCTCGCAACGGAGAGGGTATGTATCGTTATGAAACGGAAATGTATAAATTACACCGTAAGAAAAATATCACTGAGTATAAGAAGTACACTCTTGAGGTTGTGGTAAGGGTATCAGATTGGACGATAACTCATTTTAAGTATTTTTGATTAACCGACAGGAACGTACATATGTTTGATATCAGAGATGAAGAATTCGTTTTTGCGGTGTCGCCTTTTGAACGGGTTGTCGATAACGAAGCCGATCCGGTTAACCATCACTGGGATTGGATACAGTCCTGGATCGAATTCTCGGTAATCGGTCTGAAGGTGGCGTTTAAGACTAAGTTCACTGTTGGAGAGTTGAAAATGTTGAAGAAAGAATTTTCAGCTTTTCATCAGGCGATAATTGCTCAGAAAAAGTTAAAGTCGTTTAAATATCAGAGCGATATTCATCAGCTTGATATGATACTGACAAATGAAAATACTATTGATAGCGTAACTATTGATTTTATCCTCCGACCGGAACCCCATGCCGACAGCGTTCAGGTTAAAGGCAGCTTTGGCCTTGATGAAAGCTATTTCCCCGACATTCTGAAGAGGCTGGATGAAATGATTCAATGGCAGAATTAAACATTTAGCCATTGAAAAGTTTTAACTGAAAGTTCAGAGTGATATTTGTCCGGCACCAACTGTTGTAGCGGTGACATTCCTCTTAATCGTTTAAAAATCCTTCTACGCTCGGCGTGAGTAGGGGGCTTAGAGAAATTGATAGCAGCTTCAGAGCCTGTTCGCTCCATACAGTTATCGACAGAACTCTGAGAGGACGCGCACGCGTCCTTAAATTCAAAACCCAAATCAACGGCACGTTTTCCACCCTTGTCCTCTGGAAGTTGCCGCAACAAACCGAAGATATAGACGCCTGCATTTGCGGGCGTTAATTATTTACCCAACCAGCGTCCGGCCTGTGCAGACTCAATTAACAGACGAATAGTCAGCGGGTCGTGCGGTGCGTTGAAATCTTCCGGGAAATATTCGGCAAACGTGATAGTGCCGGGATTAATGCCAAATGTTTCAGCATACCGCTCTAGCAATTCATACGCGTCAAGAGGATCCATGCGAAAGTCATTGTTCAGATCCGTATCCAGCTCAAGCTTATAACGTCTTAACGTAAATAAACTTCTGCCGTTATAATCTTCAACCAGCGCAAATACAGCTTTCTCTATATCCTTACTTACCATATCTTGTCGTCCTTATGAGCAATAAGGTTATATTTTACCGTAGTTTTCCAGCCAATTTCTGCCACATCAGCGGCCATAATTACCCAGCCTAAAACCGGGATTGTACGACCGACGAACGTCCCCAGCTTGTGAGTCATTAACATCTTAATTTGAAGAGGATTTTTAGGGTTCTGTATCCACGTGGGTAATCTGAATGGAAGACGGTAATCCCGTAACAGCTTTCGAGAATAGACCGAAGCATAAGAGGTGCCTTTCCATGCTCCGTTTAGCTTACCGGATACGTCAACCGTATTTTGTCCCAAGTAAATCGCAACCAGAGCGATGATATCCTTTGTACCGCTGAAGTGCTCTGCAGTCACATCAATCATTATCCAGAAATAAAGCTCTCCTGCGGAAAGGTTAGTAAGCCCGCCATAGAAGTAAGTTCCGTTAAACTGCTCCGTTGTATCCATACCATTCCCTTAAATGGGTACTGTAATGGTCAAAACTGTATCACATCAATTCCGGTCACTGCCAGATACTGGCTGGCGCTATCTGATGCATTTTGCGACTCTCAAATCCATAGTTGTTGCTCCGCTGGTATCAAACGATCACGATGCCCACGCTCGGGTCGTTGAACGCTGCATGATCTATGCATCTTGTCCCTCTGCCCACAGTAGCTATCATCGCAATGGCGGATCACTTGATGCATGCTTTGAATGCAGTTTTACTAACGTTCATCTCATCATTGCTACTATGGCAGGATTTGCCAGCGAGAAGAAAAAGCAAAGAGTCTGTCAATATATAAAGGTCAACGCGCCTCATTACAGATATTTAGTTATTGCGAAACCAATAGGTTGATTTGTGAAAAAAGTAAATATAAGTTATGGGGTGCTCTATGGCTGCATTACAGGATGTTTACTTATGAAATCTTTAATTCATATAGGTTGTTGAAATTGAAGGTAAACATCAAAAAATATTGGGTGCAGGCTATGTCTAACAGCGAAGGGAAAATTGCTGATGCTTTATATGAGATTCTGAAAAAATGAAGCGTGCTATTTTATGGCTGATTCAGTCTTTTTTCTATTTATTACCTGCTGCAGTTATTGTGGCTGGCGTGTATATCTTCATCTGCTTTGTTCCGCAGTATGCAGCACTCCTTAGTTTTGCATGGGTTATCGTAGTTTCTTATGTGTATATTAAATTTAACCGATGGTATTGATAAAATCCTGACATATTAGTGAGCTTAAAATTTGAGTGGAAAAGCGAACGCAAAATAACCCTATTAGCTTAAGGTGCCCGGTCTCCATCCCAAAAACCCACTCCACTCTGCAAAAGCAGAAACAACCCTGCCAGCCTCGCACCCAAAGCTTACCTGTCATCTTGTCATCACCGCGGTTTGGCTTATCCTTAAAGCTTCAATCAAAAGGAGCATCGTTTATGAAAGCGGCAATTGCTAACAGTGAACACAAGGTTGAAGTGGTTGAGAAGACGCTGCGTCCTCTCAAAACGGGCGAAGCACGGCTCAGGATGGAATGCTGTGGCGTATGCCATACCGATCTGCATGTGAAGAACGGTGATTTCGGTGATAAAACCGGCGTGACGCTGGGCCATGAAGGTATCGGTATTGTTGAGGAAGTCGCGCCAGATGTGACCTCACTCAAGCCAGGCGATCGTGCCAGCGTGGCATGGTTCTTTAAGGGCTGCGGTCACTGCCAATACTGTAACTCCGGTAACGAAACGCTCTGCAGAGAGGTCGTTAATGCCGGTTATACCGTCGATGGCGGCATGGCTGAAGAGTGTATCGTCGTTGCAGACTATTCGGTCAAAGTCCCCGACGGGCTTGATCCTTACGCCGCCAGTAGTGTCACCTGCGCTGGTGTCACCACCTATAAAGCGGTGAAAGTGTCCGAGGTAAAACCGGGTCAGTGGCTGGCGATTTACGGTCTTGGCGGGCTGGGAAATCTCGCCCTGCAGTATGCGAAAAATGTTTTTAACGCCAAAGTGATCGCGGTTGATGTGAGCGATGGGCAACTGGCACTGGCGAAAGAGATGGGTGCCGACCTGGTCGTAAACTCTGCCAGCGAAGATGCGGCTCGCTTTATTCAGGAACAAACCGGTGGCGCGCATGCGGCTGTGGTAACGGCGGTTGCCAAAGCAGCATTTAACTCTGCGGTCGATGCGGTCAGGGCCGGTGGTCGGGTGGTGGCTGTCGGACTGCCGCCGGAAGCGATGAGCCTGAATATTCCGCGTCTGGTGCTCGATGGCATTCAGGTGGTGGGATCGCTGGTCGGGACGCGTAACGATCTGGCGGAAGCTTTCCAGTTTGCGGCAGAAGGGAAAGTGGTGCCGAAGGTGACCAAAAGGAAGATTGGTGAGGTCAATGCCATCTTCGATGAGATGATTCAGGGCAAGATCCGCGGCAGGATGGTAATCGACTTTAGCGGTCAGTCTGCTGAATAATCCGTGCTGATAATCGCAGAAGCCCGCGCCGTGCGGGCTTTTTTATGCCTGTAAGGCCAGTTTCCTCCCTCTGAATGCGTAAGAGCACATTCCGTTAAAGCATTAATAAGCGCGGCTTTATGTTTCATGATGTGATTTTCACTTGAACTTTACCGGTAACATTATAGTTTATGGGGTGAAGTCTGATTACACACATCTGAAGGAGGGTTATTTATGGCTAAGAATCACTTACTCAAATCCATTGAAATTGCAGCGATTGTGCTGTTTGTCCTGATACTGGCTTATCTGGCGGTTACCGGTCTGCTGTCATCAACTGGCGTTGATCACGCCTGGCCGTATCCCAGTAAGTAACTGAGTGCCACACCAGGGAAATTATAAATAATATAAATAGATAACCGATCCTGATACAGGACATAAAAAACCCCGCAATTGCGAGGTTAATCAGAGTTTACACCAGGCTCACCGAAAGCAGAGTCAGCTCTTCGGTTTCCAGCGACAGGCTTTTTTTGGTTTCGAACATAAAGGCTTCCAGCGCCTCCTCGACATCGTCGCCCTCGATAAAAGCGTGAGTTGTGACATGATTTTCACCTTCAGGCTTAATCACGTAAGAAACAAACCACTTCTTCTTTTGCATGATGCTTATCCTCTTCTGAATAGGTAAATGCCGCGCACCGGCAATACTGAGTTTTTCCGCCAGCAGTTCAGCGGAACATGTACGGGTTCTGTCCGACAAGACTAATCAAGCGGGGCCGGATGCAGCAGGTCGATCACGTCATCAATTTCATTGCTGGCCGCATGGCGATCAAGGGCAACCGCATAGTAGCGTCCCTTGCAGTAGTGCTTTGTTACCGCCACCCGATGGCCGGTATCGCTGTCAGCTTCACCGCCGGTCAGGGTCTGCAGGTGGGGCGGGATAACCAGCTCACTTTCGAGTTGTTCTGCTTCAATGATCACTGCGCCACCGTCGGTGGATAGCAGCAGATGCTGAATGCTCATGTTCTCTCCTCTGAGTCAGATTGCTAACCGGCAAAGTGTAGTTCACCTCAGCGGGTGTGCTGGCGACGGGCTTAATCAATGCCTGAGCAGGCTCGTTATCACAGCCAATTGCGCTTTTCCTGGCAAAAAAAAACCCCGAACTCGGGGGCTTTTAAAAACAGAAGGGCCTGCCTTAAAAACTCAGCTGGTCTGATCGGCCAGCTTCGGCTTCAGCACGCGCTTACCAATCTGAATGCCGGGCTTCTCAACATACTTATAGAGTAAAGAGGCCAGCGCATAGGTCACCGGGATGGCAGAGACGCAGACAATCAGGAAACGCATCATGTCGCTCTTAAACTCAATGTCGGTGTGATTGAGCAGCAGTGCGATCAGCGGGATTACAATCAGCAGATGCAGCAGGTAGACAGAAAACGACACGTCGCCCAGCCAGGTGCTGAGACGGTTGTTCAGCAGCTTACGCGGTAGAGCGATCAGCGTTGCCATCAGGCTGCCCGGCGGGTATTGCCACAGAATCGCCGTCATACCGACGATCATCAGCGCCTCCATAATCACCTGCAGCTTAATCGCGCCCAGGCCCATCGCCACGCTGGCGACCGGGCCGAGCAGCGCAAAAGCGACGTAGAGCAGGGATTTACGGCGGATCGCCTCGGCCAGCAGCATGCCCGACAGGAACATATTCAGCTTTATCAGGATCATTGAAGGCATCTCAAACGCCTCATAATAATCTGCCAGCACATATCGGCCTGCGCAGCAGAGCGCCATGATGCCAATCAGCGAGGCGGCATAACCAAAGCGCAGCGTCACCAGCATGATGAACGGGAACAGCAGATAGAACTGCATCTCCAGCCCGATGCTCCAGTCAGGCAGCACGGTATTAAAACCATATTCGGGCAGCAGGCCGAACAGGAAACTGAAGTGGGTCAGGATGTTTGCCAGCGACTGGTCGTTGTAACGCGACGACTCTGTGGCGGTGCCGGAATAGAAATGAGCAATGGTGTCACGCATCTCGCCGAACCACGGGCCATAAAACAGGGCGATGATTAACAGAAGATAGTAGAGCGGGGCGATGCGGAAGAAGCGCCGGATCCAGAACTTCTTAATGGTCTCTGTGCTCTGCCACGGCTCTTTCTGCTGACGCTCGACGTAGTTTTTCGCCATCAGATAACCCGATAACAGAATAAACAGATCGACCCCAATGCCAGGGGATGAAATAAGCGTGATGTGGCAATGAACCAGTAAGCTGATATGGCCAACTAATACCCAGAGAGAAGCGATGCCGCGTAATCCCTCCAGCTCCGTAGACCAACCTCGTGTTGCAGACATAACTATTCCTCGTTTTTATCCGACCTTCGGCGCTCACTAAGCCTCAAGGCAACAGATATGTAAACGGGCCTTTACAAAAGTAAGAAGATTCCGAGCACAGGTAAGAGGGAAAAATCAACCGAAACAGGGCGGGAAAGCACAGGAAGTTAAGGGCGTGCAGTGGCACACCCTTAATCAATATTACTGATTGAGATGGCCGATCAGGCCAGTTTTAACAGGATCATACCGGCCAGCAGCAGGGTCAGGCCGGCCCAGCCTTTGCGGTTCAGCCGCTGGCCAAACAACACCCATCCGGCCGCGACAGTGGCGATAATCCCGAAACCGCCCCAGACCGCATAGGCGATCGACAGATCGATACCTTTGACCGCCTGAGCGAGTGCGCTGAATGCGAGCAGGACACAGCAAAGTGAAAGCAGACCGTACAGCGGTTTCTTAAACCCATCAGAATATTTAAGGAATATGTTAGCGGCAATCTCCAGCACGATAGCCAGCGCCAGCCAGGACGCATGAACAAGATCAGCGATGAGCATGATTAATCTCCGCTGATGATTGGGTGCCGGTTTTGATCAACACAATTCCGACAATCAGCGTCACCAGCCCACAGACCTTCAGCGCTGACAGCGTTTCACCAAACAGCTGCACGCTGAATAACGTAATCAGCATGATGCCGATACCTTCCCACAGCGCATAAGCCACGCCCAGGGCGATACGTTTAATGGCGAAACTCAGCAGAATATAAGAACAGGCAATCATGCCCAGCATCATCAGGTAGCCGGAATGGCTGCCATTGAGGCTGGACCATTTCATAAAAAGGGTACCAATAATTTCAGTAACAATAGCGAGTGATAATAAAACCCAGGCGCGCATGGGTGCTCTCCAGCAACGATAAATGACGACCTGCAACAACGCACAACGTGCGGGCAGACTCAGAACAGTTCGAAGTGGTGAGGGGACTACAGGGCGTTACGCCAGTGCTGATCGGCGGCGTTCCAGCCAGAAAGGCAAGAGGGGGAATGCAGGGGGTTTGACATGAACATTCTGCTCATAAAATTTACAACACATCCACATTGTTGCTTCTCATCAGTGGACGGATAGTGCCTCCGGTTAAATAGATGCTGGATTTATAGCATTCTGCACATCGCCAAATCAACAGCAGATGCTGCTTTGTTTGATGTCTGTTAAGGTTTGATGGTTTGAGAATGATGAAGTGTGGAAAAGGATCTGTGGTAAACCGTAATAAAAAAAATAGCCGGGCAACAAAAGTGCCCGGCTATTATTAAGTGACGCTGTCACGTGTCATTCAGCGCGCTGCGGAACCGTGCGAACGGGTGCATCACCCGCGACATAGTAAGCGGCGGTGCTGCGTGGCAACGGATCGCGTCCACGAATCTTATCGGCAATTTTCTCGCCAATCATGATAGTGGTGGCGTTCAGGTTACCGGTGATGATTAGCGGCATAATCGACGCATCTACTACGCGTAAGCCTTCCAGCCCATGCACACGACCTTCGCCATCAACGACGGACATCGGGTCGTTACCCATCTTACAGGTGCCGCAAGGGTGATAGGCGGTTTCGCCGTGGTTACGCACGAACTCATCCAGCTGCTCATCTGTCTGGCAATCCAGTCCCGGACTGATTTCACGGCCACGGTACTTGTCCAGCGCCGGCTGATTAATGATCTGGCGCGTGATGCGAATTGCATCGCGGAACTCATGCCAGTCCTGCTCATGCGACATGTAGTTAAACAGAATGGCCGGATGACGACGCGGGTCGCGCGACTTCAGGCGTACATGACCGCGGCTTGGAGAACGCATCGAGCCAACGTGACACTGGAAGCCGTGGGCATCAACCGCGTTGGAGCCGTTGTAGTTAATCGCCACCGGCAGGAAGTGATACTGAATGTTCGGCCAGCTGAACTCTTCGCGGCTGCGGATAAAGCCACCCGCTTCGAACTGGTTGCTGGCACCAATACCGGTGCCGTTAAACATCCACTCTGCACCGATTTTCGGCTGATTCCACCACTTCAGAGCCGGATAGATTGAGACCGGTTCTTTACACTCATACTGCAGATACATCTCCAGATGGTCCTGCAGGTTTTCACCCACGCCCGGCAGGTCGTGAACCAGCGGGATATCAAACTGCTTCAGCAGCTCAGGAGAACCCACGCCAGAACGCTGCAGGATCTGCGGCGAAGCGATAGCGCCGGCACACAGCAGCACTTCACGACGCGCGGTCACTTTGTTGATGGTGTTGCTGTCGCCTTGCAGATACTCCACACCGACCGCACGCTTGCCATCGAAGATGATACGATCGGTGGTGGCGTGCGTGATGATCTTCAGGTTGGCGCGGCCTTTGGCCATATCGAGATAGCCACGCGCGGTGCTGGAACGACGACCGTTTGGCGTCACGGTACGATCCATCGGACCGAAACCTTCCTGCTGATAGCCATTAAGGTCGTCAGTGCGCGGATAGCCCGCCTGCACGCCCGCCTCAATCATCGCTTCAAACAGCACGTTATTGCCCGCTTTAGGCGTTGCAACACACACCGGGCCGTCGCCGCCGTGGAAATCGTTCGGGCCGATATCGCGGGTTTCCGCTTTACGGTAGTAGGGCAGGCAGTCCAGATAGCTCCAGTTCTCCAGCCCAGGTTCGCTGGCCCAGTTATCGAGATCCATCGCGTTACCGCGGATATAACACATGCCGTTAATCAGTGATGAACCGCCCAGACCTTTGCCGCGACCACACTCCATGCGGCGATTGTTCATGTAAGGCTCTGGCTCGGTTTCATAAGCCCAGTTATAGCGCTTGCCCTGTAACGGGAAGGCGAGGGCCGCAGGCATCTGAGTGCGAAAATCAAAGCGGTAATCCGGGCCGCCCGCTTCCAGCAACAGGACGCTCACGTTGCTCTCTTCAGTCAGACGGGTAGCCAGAACGTTTCCTGCGGATCCGGCTCCAATAATAATGTAATCAAATTCCATTCATCGTTCCTCAGGTTAAGTGATTAAAAGACTGACTGAAAACGCGTCAGCTCAACCTGCACTGACTTCACCTGGGTGTAGCTCTGCAGCGTCATCAGGCCATTCTCACGGCCAATGCCGGAGTGCTTGTAACCCCCCACTGGCATCTCTGCGGCTGATTCGCCCCAGGTATTAATCCAGCAGATTCCTGCTTCGATCTGATGAATCACGCGGTGCGCCTTATTGAGATCCTGCGTCACCAGCCCGGCGGCCAGACCAAATTCGGTGTCGTTGGCGCGGCGGATCACTTCTTCTTCACTTTCGTAGCTCAGGATCGACATGACCGGTCCGAAGATCTCTTCACGCACAATCTTCATCTCATCACGGCAGTCGGTGAATACGGTTGGTGCAACCCAGGCACCCTGGTCGAAATCGCCACCGGTCAGACGTTTGCCGCCGCACAGTACGCGTGCGCCTTCAGCGATGCCGGATTCGATATAACGCATCACATTATCGCGATGGCTGAAGCTGACCAGCGGACCAAAGTTGGTCGCCGGGTCACGCAGATCGCCTGCCTGAATGCGGGCAACGCGTTCGCTGATTTTCGCCTCGAATGCGGCCTGCAGTTTTGCAGGAATAAAGACGCGGGTGCCGTTGGTGCAGACCTGACCGGAGCTGTAGAAGTTCGCCATCATGGCGATGTCGGCGGCCAGATCGAGATCGGCATCATCAAAGATGATCAGCGGTGATTTACCGCCCAGTTCCATGGTGACCTCTTTCAGCGTTGAACCTGCTGCATTGGCCATCACTTTTTTGCCGCTGACGACGCCACCGGTAAAGGAGACTTTGTCGATGCCAGGATGCTCAGTGAGCAACTGACCGGTGACCGAACCGATGCCCGGCAGCACGTTGAATACGCCATCCGGCAGGCCCGCCTCGGTGTAAATTTCCGCCAGCTTCAGGGCAGTGAGCGGGGTCATTTCACTCGGTTTGAAAATCATCGCGTTACCCGCTGCCAGCGCAGGCGCGGATTTCCACAGGGCGATCTGAATCGGGTAGTTCCAGGCACCGATACCGGCTACCACGCCCAGCGGTTCGCGACGGGTGTAAACAAAGGAGGTTTCACGCAGTGGGATCTGCTGACCTTCCAGCGCCGGAACCAGACCGGCGTAATACTCCAGTACGTCTGCGCCGGTGACGATATCGACCGCTGAGGTTTCGCTGTAAGGCTTACCGGTATCGAGCATTTCCAGCTCTGCCAGCTCATCATTACGCTCACGCAGAATATCGACGGCGCGACGCAGGATGCGCGAGCGCTCCATGGCGGTCATCGCGGCCCAGACTTTCTGGCCTTTTCTGGCGGCAGCAACGGCGCGATTGACATCTTCCTGGCCGGCGGCATGAACCTCTGCCAGCACTTCGCCGTTGACCGGGTTAATCGTCTGGAACGTTTCGCCAGACGCTGCGGCAACATAAGCGCCATCGATGTAGAGTTTCTGCTCGGTGAATCGGGACATGTTTTCTCCTTCCGTTATTCGTGCTCGCCAGCCAGTTGCTGACGGATGAATTGGGTGGTCAGTGTGAGGGCGATGACCGGGTTAAATGGCTTACCGCTCAGCGCGGCGCGCAGCCACAGACCATCTATCAGGGCAGCCAGCCCGTGTGCGGCCAGACGTGCCTTCTCCAGCGGCAGTTCACGCCGGAATTCGACCACCAGCGTTGAGTAGAGCCGCCGGCTGCTGACCCGCTCCAGGCGATTAAGCTGGGGCTGATGCATGCTGCTCGACCAGAAGTCGAGCCAGGCTTTCATCACTGCCGTGTGCACCTGGGTATCATCAAAATTACCCTCAACGATGGCACACAACCGCTGTTCTGCAGAGGCACCGGCCAGCGGTTCTAACCGCGACAGTACCGCCTCCCGCAGTTGACGCGTCACATCACGCATCGTGGCTTCCAGTAAGCCGTTCTTGTCCTTGAAATAGTGACTGATGATGCCGGTGGAAACCCCCGCCCGACGGGCGATCTGGGCGATAGTGGCATCATTAATCCCCACTTCATTAATCGTGCTCAGGGTCGCATCAATCAGTTGCCGACGACGTATCGGCTGCATCCCTACCTTTGGCATAGCTCCAGCTCCACCCTCAAATCGAGCCCCTATTTAAACTTTTTTTGATTGCACGTTCAATATAAAAAGAAAATTTGTTAGGATGCTGTTCTTTAAATGTAGCGAAAGCGAAACGGCAATGAGTGCTAAAATAGGCTGGTTTGCCTGAGCGATTAACAGGAAGTGACAGAACGAAACAGGGCCGCACGGCCGGAAAGCCGTGGACGGCAAGACTTATCCATTGCGTATTTTCAGGACATTAACCAGAGGTAACCGATGAATAATCCACCTGCCGGTGAAAAAGACAGACTCAATCCCGTTGTATTTTATACCTCTGCCGGATTGATTCTGACGTTTTCACTTGTGACGATTCTCTATAGTGAACTGGCCGCGAGCTGGATCCTCAAGGCGGTAAACTGGGTTTCCGCCACCTTCGGCTGGTACTACATGCTGGCTGCCACGCTCTATATTGTTTTTGTGTTGTATATGGCCTGCTCACGCTTTGGTTCGATCAAGCTCGGGCCTGAGCACTCCAAACCCGAGTTCAGCGTCCTTAGCTGGTCTGCCATGCTGTTCGCCGCCGGCATCGGCATCGACCTGATGTTCTTCTCGGTCGCCGAGCCGGTGACGCAGTATATGCAGCCGCCGGAGGGAGCAGGGCAGACGATGGAAGCGGCCCGCCAGGCGATGGTCTGGACGCTGTTCCACTACGGATTGACCGGCTGGTCAATGTATGCGTTGATGGGCATCGCGCTAGGCTACTTCAGCTATCGCTATAACCTGCCGCTCACCATCCGTTCCGCGCTCTATCCTATCTTTGGTAAACGCATCTATGGACCGATTGGCCACACCGTAGATATCGCCGCCGTGGTCGGCACCATCTTTGGTATCGCCACCACGCTCGGCATCGGGGTCGTGCAGCTTAACTATGGCCTCAAAGTGCTGTTTGATATCCCGGAAGGCCTGACCGCGCAGGCCGCGCTGATTGTCCTCTCCGTGGTGATCGCCACCATTTCTGTCACGTCGGGCGTCGATAAAGGGATCCGTATTCTCTCTGAGCTGAACGTGGTGATGGCGCTGGGACTGATTCTGTTTGTGCTGTTCTTCGGCAACACCGAGTTCCTGCTGAATGCGCTGGTGCTGAACGTCGGGGATTACATCAACCGCTTCATGGGCATGACGCTCAATACCTTTGCCTTTGATCGTCCGACCCAGTGGATGAACAGCTGGACGCTCTTCTTCTGGGCGTGGTGGGTGGCCTGGTCGCCATTCGTCGGCCTGTTCCTGGCGCGTATCTCACGCGGTCGTACCATCCGTGAGTTCGTGCTGGGCACGCTGATTATTCCGTTCACCTTTACGCTGTTGTGGCTGTCAGTGTTCGGTAATGCCGCGCTGTATCAGATCATCCACGGCAATACGGAGTTTGCGCAGGAAGTGATGAACCATGCGGAGCGCGGCTTCTACAGCCTGCTGGCGCAGTATCCGGCGTTTAAACTCAGCGCCTCGGTCGCGACTATTACCGGTATGCTGTTCTACGTCACCTCGGCGGATTCCGGCTCGCTGGTGCTGGGTAACTTCACCTCGCGACTGAAAGATATCAACAGTGATGCACCGAACTGGCTGCGTATCTTCTGGTCTGTGGCGATTGGGGTACTGACCCTGAGCATGCTGATGACCAACGGTATCACTGCCTTGCAGAACACCACGGTGATCATGGGGCTGCCGTTCAGCTTTGTTATCTTCTTTGTCATGGCGGGGCTGTTTAAATCCCTTAAGATTGAAGATCACCGTCGGGCCAGCGCCACGCGCGACACCGCGCCCTATCTGGCTCATGCGACCGATCGCCTGACCTGGAAGAAGCGTCTGTCGCGCCTAATGAACTACCCAGGCTCGCGTTATACCCAGCAGATGATGGAAAAAACTATCTATCCGGCGATGCAGGAAGTGGCGAAAGAGCTGGAGCTGCGGGATGGCCGGGTCACGCTTGAGAGCGTTGAGGCGGATGAAAGCAACCCGATTGGCTATCTGGATCTGCGCGTCCATCTGGGCGAGGAGCAGGACTTTATCTATCAGGTCTGGCCGCAGCAATATTCGATTCCGGGCTTTACCTATCGCGCCCGCAGCGGTAAATCGACCTACTACCGGCTGGAAACCTTCCTGATGGAAGGCAGCCAGGGTAATGACTTAATGGATTACAGCAAAGAGCAGGTGATCATCGACATACTGGATCAGTATGAGCGACACCTGAACTTCATCCATCTCAACCGTGAAGCGCCGGGCAGCAACATCAGCTTCCCAAGCGCTTAAATCAGGGCCCGTCAGTGAGCAATTGCTGGCGGGCTATTTTTTCGCTACCGTCGTCATGAACAATACCGCTTCACCTGCCGAAATCGACTATCTTTAGGGCTTTGCTGGCCTGATGCCTGAAAAGCGTAGACAGGGAGTCATATGGGAAAAATATTCAGTACGTTTCTGCCGCTCTATACCACTACGCTTCTGATGCTGCTGGGTTCCGGTTTACTGACTACCTACGTCTCGTTACGGCTGGCCAGTGAGCAGGTTAATGGTGCGCTGATCGGCGCGATTATTGCGGCCAACTATATCGGGCTGGTGATTGGCGGCAAAGTGGGGCACAACCTGATTGCCCGCGTCGGCCATATCCGTGCCTACGTGGCCTGTGCCGGGATCATTACCGCCTCGGTTGTAGGTCATGGGCTGACGGACTTTATTCCGCTGTGGGTCTTTCTGCGTCTGATTATCGGGCTCTGCATGATGTGCCAGTACATGGTGCTGGAGAGCTGGCTCAACGATCAGGCGGAATCTTCCCAGCGCGGCATGATTTTCGGCCTCTATATGGTCGCCACCTACCTTGGACTCAGTGGCGGACAGGTGATACTGAGCCTGCAATCGGGGTTTGGCGTGAGCACGCTGCTGATTGTGGCGCTCTGTTTCGCGCTCTGTCTGGTGCCGATTGCACTGACCACCCGCACTCACGTCCGGCCCATGACACCGGCGCCGATGGAGCTGGGCTATTTTATCCGCACCATTCCCAAACTGCTCGGCACCACCCTGGTGACCGGCATGGCGATTGGCGCGTTCTATGGCCTGGCACCGGTTTATGGCAGCAGCAAAGGCTTCACCACCAGCCAGACCGGTTATTTTATGAGTCTCACGATTTTTGCCGGGCTGGTGTCGCAGTTTCCGCTAAGCTGGCTCTCTGACCGCTACGACCGCCAGCGGCTGTTATTCATCATTGCCATGCTCTTTGCCGTGGCCTGCGTGCCGCTGGTGGTGCTGCCGCATCTGACCTTCCACTGGATGATTGGCATCGCCTTTGCCGCCAGCATGATGCAGTTTGCGCTCTATCCGTTGCAGGTGGCGCTGGCCAACGATCAGGTCGCCGCCGATCGTCGTGTCTCGTTAACCGCCTGTCTGCTGATGGCGTTTGGTATTGGCGCCAGTATCGGCCCGCTGGTGGTCGGTGCGCTGATGCAGCCGCTGGGCAGCAATATGCTCTATCTCTTCTTTATGCTCTGTGCGCTGGTGATTGGCGGACTGAGTTATGTGCGTGCGCCGGGTCCGCTTCCGACTACCGAAGTACCGTTGCCGCATGTGGTGATGCCTGACAGTCTGGCGACCTCGCCACTGGGTGCCGCGCTGATCCCGACGCTGGAAGAGGAGGTGATTCATGCGTCGATGGGCGGTCAGGAGCCGGAAGAGGAGAGTGCTGAGTTCGATGACACAGCTGACGAAGAGGATTTGCCCGATGACCTTCCTGAGGATCAGCGGCACAAATAGCAGCGGCAAAGCACCGCTGACTGCACCATTAAAGCAGGATGTCCGGATCTGACACACTCTTGTCCGGTTGCTGGCTCGACATTCGGGTCAGCAACCGCGAAGCTGGCGCATACCGCTTTTTTAAGGAGTCACACCATGCTGGAACTTCGCCCCAATTGTGAACGCTGCGACGTTGATCTGCCGCCATCTTCTCTGGCGGCACGCATCTGCTCGTTTGAATGCACGTTCTGCGCTGACTGTGCTGAGCATCTCACTCATCTTTGCCCCAACTGCGGCGGTGAGCTGGTGCGCCGTCCGGTGCGTCCGGCAGAGAAACTGCAGAAATATCCGGCTAAAATGCGTAGCTGATCCCAAATGACTACAGATATGGTTGGGGCAGAATAGCCTGTCGCGCCTGATCGCTTTATGATGTATTTCGTCCCTGACAGAGCTACCACCTTTACTGAGTGCCGGAGATAAGCGCCGGGAGGGACGTACCTTTCATCTCTCTTTAATCGCTTCGTCCGACCCCTTGCACCCTTTCAGCCAGCCTCCTTTGCATTCTGCTTGCCAGCGCGTCATGCCATTACAGGGTCAGCCCTGACTATACTCAGAAGATGGTTTCAGCAGACAAAGGCCGGGTGCAGCGATGTATTACCAATCCCTGAATGGCGCAGCGTGGCGACGGATCTGGGTGGTCGGCGATCTGCATGGCTGCCGCCGCGAACTGGATGCGCTGTTGCAACAGCACCAGTTTGACCCGCAGCAGGACTTACTGATTTCGGTAGGTGACATCATCGATCGCGGTCCCGACAGCCTGGGTTGTCTGGCGCTGCTGGAGGAGCCCTGGTTTCGCTGCGTGCGGGGGAATCATGAGGAGATGGCGCTTTCAGCATTACAGGGGCAGGAAATGGCGCTCTGGCAGATGAACGGTGGCGACTGGTTTTTTCGGCTGCGTGGTGCAGCGTTGATTGCGGCGCGTCACGCCTTGCAGCGTTGCCGCGAGTTGCCGCTGATTCTCCATCTGCAGCTCGATGAGCGAATTATTGTGATTGCTCATGCTGATTATCCGGCCCGGGAATATGCGTTGAATAAGCCACTCGACTGGCAGCAGGTGGTCTGGAGCCGTCAGCGGCTGGAGGCGATGGAGTCAGGCGAACGGGCGGGCATCCGTGGCGCTGACGCCTTTTACTTCGGACACACGCCGCTGAAACAGCCGCTGACGATTGCCAATCTGCATTACATCGATACCGGCGCAGTGTTTGGCAATCATCTGACGATGCTGCAAATAAAGTGACTCAGCGGAACAGGCGTCCGTCGCGCACAAGCTCCCGCGGATAGCTGTTCTTGATACGGCTGCCGACTTTTTTAGCCAGCCCCAGCGGCTGCTGCTGATAAGTGACAATCATCTCATTACGGGTAGGTTCCGTTTCCGGGTAGATATCCCGGCCGCGATACCACTCTTCCGCCTCTGCTGCGGTGAGCTCAAAAGTCTGCGCCGCATCCGGTTTTGCCAGCGCAATTACCGCTTCATGCTGCCAGCGATAGCCTTTAGCAAAGGTTTCTGCCAGCTTCAGGCCGATGCGCGAGAACCGCACTTTGCCCAGCAGCGGGGTGACGGCCTTCGGGAACAGCCAGATCTCTTTATCACGCTGCCACAGCTCCAGCGACGCATCCCATTTAAGAGAGACAGCGGCGGCGGCCTGGGCTATCTCACTTTCCAGCTTGCGGCTGAGGTGGGAGAAGGGCAGTTTACCCACTTTGTAGCCCGGCAGCGGTAAGGGCTCGACCGACGCGGTTTTACGCAGCCGCGCAACGAAAAAGCCTTCGCTGTCGAACATCTGCGGGAAGACATGCAGATAGCCCTCGGGCGTCGCGGCCTGTCCGGCACCCTCAAACAGCCCATCGAGCGCTACAACCTCAACAGCGTCCGGATAGCGCTCCAGCAGCCAGGCAATGACCTGCTGATTCTCAATCTGATTCAGGGTACAGGTGGAGTAAACCAGCGTGCCGCCGGGTTTGAGTGCATGAAAGGCACTGTCGAGCAGATCGCGCTGGGTCGCGGCGATCTCATGCGTACTTGCCAGCGTCCAGTTTTTCAGCGCATCAGCATCTTTGCGAATCACCCCTTCGCCGGAGCAGGGAGCGTCGAGCAGGATGGCGTCGAACTGTTCCGGCAGGGCTGGCCCGAAGACCCGCGCGTCAAAGTGCGTTAAGGCACTGTTGCTGACGCCGCAGCGGCTGATATTGGCGTGCAATACTTTTACCCGGCTGGAGGAGAATTCGTTAGCCAGGATAACGCCCTGATTGCCCATCCGCGCAGCAATCTGGGTCGTTTTAGAACCCGGTGCCGCCGCCATATCCATCACGGCGCTGACCTCTGGCTGAGCATCAAACAGGGCAGTGACCGGCAGCATGGAGCTGGCCTCCTGAATGTAGAACAGGCCACTGAGATGCTCAGCCACGCTGCCCAGCGGCAGGCTCTCATCTTCCCGACTGATCCAGAATCCCTCTTCGCACCACGGCACCGGCGTCAGCTGCCAGTCATAACGCGCGGTCTGACTCAGAAAGTCAGCCACGCTGATCTTCAGGGTATTGACGCGAATACTGCGGCGCAGGGGTTGCTGACTATACGCAATAAATTGCGCGAAGCTCGCCTCATCGGGCAGGCTCTGGCGCATTAACGAGAGAAAATCGGCGGGGAAAAGCGAAGAAGCATCTGACACGGGCACATTCCAGTTAAGGCAAAGGCGGCAGTGTACCATGAGGAAAGGAAACGGGCAGCCAGGCTGCCCGTTTGAGGGAGTGAATAAGGCGTATGATCTCTGAGCCGGTGCTGACTTTAAACGCCTAAAAGGGCAGAACAGTCTGCCCGTTTGAGATAGCGTTTAGTGCGGAGACGGGATCGCCGTTCCCCAGTTACGCCAATCTTTCGGCGCTTCATCCTGCAGCAGGAAGTGTTTATCCGGATTCGCCTGTGGCGCCAGCGGCACCGTCGGCGGCGTCGCAAACTGAATGCCACCGCGAATAAACTGCTGGAAGGTCCCGGTTTTCACTACGCCACCCACCAGACCGAAGTCCAGGTTATAGCCGGATGCCAGCCAGAACACCGAGTTATTACGCACCAGATGCTGGTACTTCTTACTGATGCGCAGGGCGATCTGCACACGATCCGCCATATTACCCAGTGAAGTGCCGGTCACGGTACCCACTTCCACACCACGGAACAGCACCGGCGTACCCAGCGACAGTGAACCGGCCTCAGTGGCATCAACATAAATGTTCAGGCCATTAAGGTAGCGGGAATCGGTAATGGTGCTCTCCTGCAGCTCAAACGTGCGCGCGGCGCCGCCTTTGCCTGGATCCACGTTGACGTAAGGCTGCAACAGGGTTTCCAGATGATTCACGCCGGTAGCGGAAATCTCCGGTGAGACCACCGAGAAACGGCTGCCGAGACGGGCGAAATCGTTCACATACTCCGGATAGAGTACCGCTTTCGCCACCACCTGATTGTTATCTTTGCTTAACGACAGTGACTCCACCTGGCCGACATTAATACCCAGATAACGAATCGGCATCCCGGCAGAGAGTTTGCTGGCGTCATAGGTGTGCAGCGTAATCTGGCTACCCACCGCGCGGGCGGCGGTTTCAGACGGATAGAGGACGCGTTTGGCCCCTTTGGCCGACTGTGCACCACTCATATTGTCGAAACTGATTGCGCCTTTCAGCGCGCGATTGAGCGGGGAAGCCTGCACCGTCAGGCCGCTGCCGTTAAGGCTGACGCGTGCGCCACCCTCAGCCCAGAACACGCTTTCGCTGGTCAGCAACTTGCGATATTCCGGTTGGATATGTACCGCAATATCAAAGGCGTCAGCGCGCGGCGTGACTTTGACAATCTCACCCACCTGAAATTTGCGGTAAAGCACGACAGAGCCGGCCTGCACGTCAGGCAGACTGGTGGCGGTCAGCATCAGCGTGGTAGAAGGGCCATCGCCGGTAATGCCTTCTTCCGCTTTTTCAGCATCGGCAAACAGCGGATAGGCACTTTTTGGCTCACCCTTTTTGCCCGGATCCAGCCGGATACCGCCATCCACCCATTCACGGGCGCTGGCACCTAATACCTGCATGCCATCAAGACCGAACTTCACATCCAGCCGACTGTTGACGATAAATTTGCTGTCGCCATGCACCAGATTGCGATTTTCAGGATTGACCGCCACCACGAAATTCACGCCATTTTCATCCAGCGTACGCGACATCACCTGACCAATCTGCATGCCGTGCAGCATCAGCGGCTGGCCCTGATCGATACCATAGCTCTCTGGCGCGCTGAGTTTTACCGTCAGCACATTGGGCTTCTGCAGCAGAGTCTCATTGGACGCCAGCACGGTGTAGTGCTGCTGCGGCTCGCCTTCACCTGGCACCAGTTCCAGCGTGTTGCCGGTCAGTAGCGCGCTGAGGCTGGTATCCGTCAGGCTGATTTTCGGGCTGTGCATCTCAATGCGGGTGCCGCTGCGCATCAGACCGACAACAGAGGGATCGATCGTCAGCTCGCCGGTGACCTTGCCGCCATCCTGCAGGTTCAGTTTGGTCAGCGTGCCGACTTCCAGTCCCTGATACATCAGCGGGGTGCTGCCCGCCTTGAGATTGTTGCCGTTAGGCAGATCCAGCGTGATCTGCACGCCGCGCTGACTATGCGCCAGATCGGGATAGAGCCGGTAATTCTGCTCAGCTTTGGCCGTTTCCGCACCCTGTGGTGAGTCAAACGCGATCGCGCCATTGACCAGCGCCGCCAGACTCTCCAGCTGCACTTTAGCCCCGCTCAGGCTGACGTCAGCATTCATGCCTGACACATTCCAGAAACGGCTGTTGGTTTTCACCAGATTGATAAAGCGACGGTCAATCAGCACATCAATCGACACGCCATCGGATTTGCTGTTAATGCTGTAGTCATAGACCCGGCCAACCGGAATTTTGCGGTAATAGACCAGCGAGCCGGTGTTGAGCGAGCCGAGATCGGGCGCATGCAGATGGATCATCAATTCGCCGGTATTCACCCGATATTTGGGCTGCGTATCCAGCGCGGTAAATGACTCGCTGGGTTTACCTTTACCTGGCATCATCCCGATGTAGTTACCACCGACCAGCGCATCCAGCCCCGACACACCCGCCAGCGAGGCTTTAGGCGTCACCAGCCAGAACTGCGTATCTTCACGCAGCGCATCGCGCATGTCGCTCTTGATGCTGGCTTTAATCTGAATGCTGCGATAATCATCACTGAGATTAATGCCCTGCACGGTGCCCACTTCCACGCCCTGATAGCGGATCGGGGTGCGACCCGGCACGATACCATCCGCCGTCTGGAAATTGATGGTGATGGTGGTGCCGCGCTCCTGATAATTGGTCCAGAGCAGCCAGCAGGCGATCAGCATCGCAATAATCGGCAGCAGCCAGAAGGGCGAAATTTTGCGCTTATTACGCAGCGTTGCGTTAGTCGGTGTAGTCGGCGTTTCCTGTTGCATGTGCATCCCAGAGCAGGCGGCTGTCCAGCCACTCAACAGACATAATGGTCAGGATGACGGCCGCGCCAAAAAACAGCGCCGCCGGTCCCATGGTAAAAGCCAGCAGCTGATCACGGTTGACCAGCGACATGGTTAACGAAATGACAAACAGATCGAGCATTGACCAGCGGCCAACCCAGGTGACAAACCGCAGCAAGCGGATGCGGGTTCTCAGCCCCTGTTCACAGCGAAAATGAATGCTGAGCAGCAGAGTCAGCATCACCAGCACCTTGATAAACGGCACCAGAATACTGGCGATAAAAACAATCGCCGCCACCGGAATATTGCCTTCGCCCAGCCCCAGGATACCGGAGAAGATGGTGTCCTCACGCCGTGAGCCATTAAGATAGACCACGGAGATCGGCATCAGATTTGCGGGGATCAACAGCACAATCGATGCGATGAGCGCGGCCCAGGATTTCTGCAGGCTGTGGCGGCGTCGGAAGTCGAGCGGCGTGTGGCAGCGCGGGCAGCGGCCCCGTTCATCGGGTATGCTGGTGTTGTGACAGTTCAGGCAGACCTGCATATCGTCACGGGCCATATTGCCAGGCGTCTGTGGGTAGAAATGCTCCCACAGCTGCTCCATATTCAGATGGATCAGTGTCAGCACGCTCAGCATCGTCAGGGCGATGTAAGCCGCCAGCCCGTAGCCAATCTCCAGCGAAGCATAGTCCTGCACTTTAATTGACGCCACGGCGATGCCGATCAGATAGATATCGAGCATCACCCACTCTTTCAGCTTCTCCAGCATCAGCAGCACGGGACGCAGGTTCATGCCCAGCCGGTGGCCGATACCGAGATAACAGATACCCGCCACCAGCGTCACCGGCGCGCCGATGGTGCAGAACGCCACCATTGAGGCCGTCAGTACATCACCCTGCTGGGTCATCTGGATGATGCCTTCCAGTACGCTGGCATTGATGCGCATGCCAAGCAGCCGGATATCTACCAGCGGCAGGGAGAAAGCAAAGGGCATTAACACAATCATGGTGGCGGCCATCGCCATAAGACGGGTCATTGGCCAGTCGCGACCACTGAGAATTTCGGCGTTACAGCGTGGGCAATGTGCCGACTGATGCGATTTCACATCCGGTAAGGAAAAAAGGGTATCGCATTGCGGGCAACGCTGATAACGTGCGTGAGGCAATGTCTGGCTGATAGCGTGAATTTTCATAGGGTGATGCAATCTTCGCTCTTCAGAAGTAACAGATATCGGTCATAAAGACATTGTCTGTGTGCCTGTCTCGGGCATCACGCTTCGATCCACAGAATGCTAAGGGTATAGCAACTAACGCTATGATTCACCTTGTGGCTCTGGATATTTAAAACTTATTTTTAACGAACGGTCTTTAATGCCCCGTTCAGATGTCATTGGTAACGGTTAAATAATGAACAAAACTGCCTTTTACGCCGATTTGAATCGCGATATGCGCGCCTTACTGGCGGGAGAAACGGCGTTCCTCGCCGCGATGGGAAACTTTAGCGCGCTGCTGTACGAACGTCTCGATGGCGTGAACTGGGCAGGTTTCTACCTGCTGACGGAAGCGGATACGCTGGTGCTGGGCCCGTTCCAGGGCAAAATCGCCTGTGTGCGCATTCCGGTCGGTAAAGGTGTGTGTGGCACGGCGCTGGCAGAAGAAAAAGTGCAACGCGTAGATGATGTGCATGCCTTCCCGGGCCACATCGCCTGTGACGCTGCCAGCAATGCTGAGATTGTGATTCCTCTGAAAGTGAATGGCACTGTGGTTGGGGTGCTGGACATCGACAGCGTGGCGTACAATCGCTTTGACAGCGACGACGAATCGGGGCTGGTCACACTGACTGATGGGCTTTGTGAAGTGCTTGCGAACAGCGACTTAGAAAAATATCTGCAGCTGACGCGCAGCTAATCGACTGGATCACATGGCATTTAGCGATGTTGTCATTATAATGTCGCCTGTTCATGCCTGCGCTGGTCGGCAAACCCGTTGTAATCAGGAAATTTCATGGAAAATCAACCTAAGTTGAATAGCAGTAAAGAAGTCATCACTTTTCTGGCGGAGCGCTTTCCGCACTGCTTTAGCGCTGAAGGTGAAGCGCGTCCGCTCAAAATCGGTATCTTTCAGGATCTGGTCGAGCGTGTTCAGGGCGAAATGGGTCTGAGCAAAACACAGCTGCGTTCCGCGCTGCGTCTCTATACGTCAAGCTGGCGTTATCTGTACGGCATCAAAGCCGGTGCTATCCGTGTCGATCTCGACGGTAACGCCTGTGGCGTGCTGGATGAGCAACACGTTGAGCATGCACGCAAGCAGCTGGAAGAAGCGAAAGCACGCGTCCAGGCGCAACGTGACCAGCAGCGCGCCGCGCGTCGTGAAGCAGGCGAAAGCGAAGAGGGCGCGGCACCGCGTCGTCCACGCAAGCCGGCGGCACGTAAGCCTGCAGAAGGCGAAGCCGCGCGTAAACCGCGTCCGCAGACCACTGCACCGCGTGCGACCGCCTCACAGCATCGCAAGCCAGCCCCACGTCCGGAGCAGGAAGCCCGACCCATCACTGATACCTCAACTTTGCAACCCGGCCAGAGTATTAAAGTTAAAGCAGGCAAAAGTGCGATGGACGCTACCGTTCTTGAAGTATCAAAAGACGGCGTTCGGGTCCAGCTCGCTTCCGGCATGGCAATGATTGTGCGCGCAGAACACTTGCAGTTCTGAAACGGAGGCTAACCCCGGCATGAACACCCTTTTTAAAGTTGGACTTATTGCGGGCCTGCTATTAGCAGGCCCAACCTTCGGCGCGGAGAACATTACCCGCGCCGATCAGATTCCCCAGCTTCACGAAGATCCGCAGGATCCGACGGTCAGTGAGCGCGTAACCTCGCGCTTTACCCGTTCCCACTATCGCCAGTTCGACCTGGATCAGAACTTTTCAGCGAAAATTTTTGATCGCTATCTGAACATGCTCGACTACAGCCACAACGTGCTGCTGGCGTCAGATGTGGCGCAGTTTGCCAGCAAAAAAACCACCGTCGGCGATGAGCTGCGCAGTGGCAAGCTGGATCTCTTTTACGATATTTATAATCTGGCGCAGAAACGCCGTTTTGAGCGCTATCAATATGCGCTGACGGTGCTGGCTCGTCCGATGAATTTCAGCGGCAATGACACTATCGACATTGACCGCGCGAAAGCACCCTGGCCGAAAGATCAGTCTGAACTGAATGCGCTGTGGGATGCCAAGGTCAAATACGATCAGCTGAGTCTGAAGCTGGCGGGCAAAGATGATAACGAGATCCGCGACGTTCTGACCAAGCGTTACAACTTTGCTATCCGTCGTCTGGCCCAGAGCAACGGTGAAGATGTTTTCCAGCTGGTGATGAACGCTTTTGCCCGCGAAATCGATCCGCACACCAGCTATCTGTCGCCGCGTAACACCGAGCAGTTCAACACCGAAATGAGCCTTTCCCTGGAAGGCATCGGTGCGGTTCTGCAGATGGATGACGACTATACGGTGATCAACTCGATGGTCGCAGGCGGCCCGGCCGCGAAAAGCAAAGCCATTACCGTTGGCGATCGCATCGTCGGTGTTGGTCAGCCAGGCAAGCCGATGGAAGATGTGATCGGCTGGCGTCTGGATGATGTCGTGGCAAAAATTAAAGGACCAAAGGGCAGCAAAGTGCGCCTGGAAGTTCTGCCAGCCGGTAAGGGCACCAAAACCCGTACTGTGACGCTGACGCGTGAGAAAATCCGTCTGGAAGATCGCGCGGTTAAATTGACCATCAAAAATGTCGGCAAGCAGAAAGTGGGCGTGCTCGATATTCCTGGTTTCTATGTCGGCCTCACCGACGACG
Source organism: Pantoea agglomerans NBRC 102470 (assembly GCF_001598475.1). Lineage (GTDB taxonomy): Bacteria > Pseudomonadota > Gammaproteobacteria > Enterobacterales > Enterobacteriaceae > Pantoea > Pantoea agglomerans. The sequence goes on along the minus strand of NZ_BCZA01000002.1, from coordinate 159,873 downwards.
TGAAAGTACAACTGCAGAAACTGCAGAAACAGAACGTCGACAGTGTGGTGATCGATCTGCGTACCAACGGCGGCGGCGCGCTGACCGAAGCAGTCTCGCTTTCCGGTCTGTTTATTCCGAGTGGTCCGGTGGTTCAGGTACGCGACAACAATGGTCGGGTTCGTGAAGACAGCGATAATGACGGCGTTGTCTACTACAAAGGACCGCTGGTGGTGCTGGTCGATCGCTTCAGCGCCTCAGCCTCTGAGATCTTCGCTGCCGCGATGCAGGATTACGGTCGCGCGGTGATTGTTGGCGAGCCAACCTTTGGTAAAGGCACCGTTCAGCAGTATCGCTCCCTGAACCGCATCTACGATCAGATGCTGCGTCCGGAGTGGCCTGCGTTAGGCTCCGTTTCTTACACCATTCAGAAGTTCTATCGCATTAACGGCGGCAGTACACAGCGTAAAGGCGTCACGCCGGATCTGCTGATGCCAACCGGCGTTGAAGCGGCGGAAACCGGTGAGAAATTTGAAGACAACGCACTGCCGTGGGACAGCATCAAAGCGGCGACCTATGTCAAAACCGGTGATGTGAAACCGCTGGTGGCGCAGCTGACTAAGCAGCATGCTGATCGCATCGCTCAGGATCGCGAGTTCCAGTACATCATGAAGGACATTGCCCGTTACAATGCCCTGAAAGATAAGCGCAACATCGTGTCGCTTAACCTCGCTCAGCGCGAGAAAGAGAACCACGAAGATGATGCGTCTCGTCTGGAGCGGATCAATGCGCGCTATCAGGCCGAAGGCAAAAAACCGCTGAAAAACCTGGATGAGTTGCCGAAAGATTATAAAGAGCCGGATCCGTATCTTGATGAGACGGTGAAGATCGCTAACGATCTTGCGCAGCTGGAGAAATCCCAGCCAGAGGCGCCAGCGGCTAAATAATTCGCTGTTGGCAGAAAAAGCACCGCTCAGCGGTGCTTTTTTTTTGTACTCAGAAAAGTTTCCAGTAAGCAATGATTAGCGCTTGTGAAGATGCCTGAAGGCTAGGCTCCTCATCAGGCGTGTCATAATGTAAAGTTATGTCTTTTTAGGCACTTAAACGTTAAGGTTGCTTGAAAAGCAGCCCAATGCCCATAGGATATGGATCCGCGTATAGGCGCGTGAACTACTGAGGAAGATTAACAAAAATGATGCGTATTGCTCTTTTCCTGATGACCAACCTGGCTGTGATGTTGGTATTCGGGCTGATTCTCAGCCTGACAGGGATCCAGTCAAGCAGTGTTCAGGGCCTGATGATCATGGCAGGCCTGTTTGGCTTCGGCGGTGCGTTTGTTTCACTGCTGATGTCGAAGTGGATGGCACTGCGATCGGTTGGCGGTGAAGTGATTGAACAGCCACGCAACGAAACCGAGCGCTGGCTGGTGGATACAATTGGCCGTCAGGCACAACAGGCGGGTATTGCGATGCCACAGGTGGCGATCTATCACGCACCTGACATCAACGCCTTTGCAACTGGCGCACGGCGTAACGCCTCACTGGTTGCTGTCTCAACCGGTCTGCTGCAGAACATGAGCCGTGATGAAGCGGAAGCGGTGCTGGCACACGAAGTGTCACACATCGCCAACGGCGACATGATCACCATGACGCTGATTCAGGGTGTGGTGAACACCTTTGTGATTTTCGTTTCACGTATTCTGGCGCAGATCGCGGCGGGCTTTATGTCCGGCAACCGTGATGGTGAGGAGAGCAGCAACGGCAACCCGCTGGTCTACTTTGCGGTGTCGATGGTGCTGGAACTGGTGTTTGGTATTCTCGCCAGCATCATCACCATGTGGTTCTCGCGTCACCGTGAGTTCCATGCCGATGCCGGTTCAGCGAAGCTGGTAGGTCGTGAGAAGATGATTGCGGCGCTACAGCGCCTGAAAACCAGCTACGAACCGCAGGAGCCGAGCAGCATGATGGCGTTCTGTATCAACGGTAAGGGCAAATCGTTCAGCGAGCTGTTTATGTCGCATCCGCCTTTAGATAAGCGTATTGAAGCACTGCGTAGCGGTCAGTATCTGAAGTAGCGTTCAGCAGAGCAAAAAAGGCGACCCTGGGTCGCCTTTTCTGTTTAGAAATCATAATCAGACTGAATCTGACAGCAATATCTTAGCTCAACATGCAGGGAACCCGGGCAGAGGAGGAAAGCGTCCCGCGCCATGGATGGTGCGGGCCGACCGTCATGGATGACAGAAGTCTTTCCGATCTGACCGGGTTCCCTGTGAAGGCTCGGCCTTACAGCGAATCGGGTCACACTCTGTCAGGTGGTCGCCTTTTCTGTTTCTGCCATCAGGCGCGGGTCTGCGTCATCCGCGACACACTGACCAGTGCGGCCACGGCGGCAAAGCTGCCCGCCAGCAGCAGCGAAGCGTGCGTCCCGCGTTCATCAAACAGATTAAACATCAGCGCGACCAGTGCAGCACCCATACTCTGGCCCAGCAGGCGCGCGGTGCCCAGCATGCCGCTGGCACCGCCGCTGCGATGACGCGGAGCGGAAGTGACAATAGTGTGGTTGTTGGGTGACTGAAACAGCCCAAAACCGGCACCGCAGAGCATCATGCGCCAGATTATATCGCCATCACCCGGGTTGGCCGGCAGCCAGGCGAGCAGAAACAACCCCAGGGCGAAAATGGCCAGCCCGATGCCGCCCAGCAACCCTGCATGCACCCGTTCAATCAGCCGGCCGGCAATCGGCGCAAATACCATGGTTGCCAGCGGCCAGGGCGTCAGCAGTAAACCGGTTGCCACCTCATCACGCTGCAGGACGTTTTGCAGAAAGAAGGGCAGCGACACCATCGCCAGCATCTGCGCGCAGAACGAACAGACCGACGTTCCCATCGACAGGCTGAAAATCGGGATACGCAGCAGATCAACCGGCAGCAGCGGCACCGCCATGTTTAACTGACGACGAATAAAGAACCAGCCCACAACCAGCAGAGCAATGACCTCCGATAGCACCAGCAGATGACTCTGTCCCTGTGCAAACCCGCTCAGCGCAGAGATGATCAGACCAAAGAACAGGGCGTTCATGATCGCGCTGGGAACATCAAATTTCTGCGCCGTCGCTTTCTGCGGATTATCAGGCAGCGTGCGCAGCGCCAGCCAGAGCGCAATGGCACCCAGCGGGACGTTAATCAGAAACAGCCACTTCCAGCTTGCCACCGAAAGAATCGCTGCGGCAACCGTCGGGCCTGCCGCGGTTGAAACCGCCACGACCAGCGAGTTGATCGCCATGCCGCGTCCCAGATGACGCTGCGGATAGATAATGCGTATCAGCGCGGTATTCACACTCATCAGCGCTGCACCCCCTAACCCCTGCAGCACGCGGGCGAAAGTCAGCATGGTCAGGGTGGTGGAGAAGGCGCAGAACAGCGAAGTGGCAATAAACAGCGCCAGGCCCGCCTGATAGACGCGGCGATAACCCAGCATGTCGCCCAGAAAGGAGAGCGACAGCAGCGAGACGATAATCGCAATCTGATAGGCGTTCACTATCCAGATCGACTGCGCCGGGCTGGCATTCAGTTCGCGCGAGATAGTGGGCAGGGCGACATTGGCTATCGCGCCATCCAACACCGCCATGGTCAGACCCAGCGCGATGGTGACGATTGCCATATAGCGCTGACGCGCGGGTAATCCATCCTGAGGAGGGGAGAGTGTCATAAGTTAATTACTAAAGAGGGTGAATATCATCATGCTAATGAAATTAACGCTGAAATACAGCGATCGGATGGATAAAAACTGTCTTTAAATATGACGTAATGGTTAAAGCATTGCTGCCTTCGTATGCCTCACTCTATACTGACAGTCCGTTCCATTTTTTTTGAAACAGGTTTAACAAGGTGCGCGATGTCCTCTGCTGAAAATGATAAACAGCCCGATTCCGTCTCTTCGGTACTTAAAGTGTTCGGCATTCTGCAGGCGCTGGGTGAAGAGCGCGATCACGGTATTACTGAGCTCGCGCAGCGCGTGATGATGTCAAAAAGCACCGTTTACCGTTTCCTGCAGACCATGAAGTCGCTGGGTTATGTCACGCAGGAAGGTGAGAGCGAGAAGTACTCACTGACACTGAAGCTGTTTGAACTGGGCGCTAAAGCGCTGCAGAACGTCGATTTAATCCGTAGTGCGGATGTGCAGATGCGTGAGCTTTCGCGTCTGACCAAAGAGACCATTCACCTGGGGGCGCTGGAAGAGGACAGTATTGTCTACATCCACAAAATCGACTCCCTCTACAACCTGCGTATGTATTCGCGCATTGGCCGTCGTAATCCGCTGCATACCACCGCAATTGGGAAAGTTCTGCTCGCCTGGCGCGATCGCAGCGAGGTTGAGGAGATCCTGCGGGATGTCGAATTCAAACGGAGCACGGCCAATACGCTGTTAAGCGCGGAGGCGTTAATTACGGCGCTGGATCAGGTAAGAACGCAGGGCTATGGTGAAGATAACGAAGAGCAGGAAGAGGGTTTACGCTGCCTTGCCGTGCCGGTATTTGACCGTTTTGGCGTGGTGATTGCTGGACTGAGCATCTCTTTTCCCACCATTCGCTTTTCAGAAGATGCCCGCCAGGATTACGTGGCCATGCTGCATCGGGCGGCGCGCTCGCTCTCCTCAGAGATGGGCTATCACGACTATCCGTTCTGAAAACAGCGGGCCATGTGGCCCGCTGTTTTGTTAATTATCGATCACTTCTCCGCTTTTCTTCAGCAACGGACAATCAGTCACGCCCACCACGCCACTGTCAGTATGCAGATACTGCGCACTGATCACACCGCGAGCGGTCAGATAGCTGCACTGCAGGCCAAGGCCGGCTGCATTTTTAGTACTGCCGGTTAATACGCCATAGCCGGTAAACAGCATCGCCAGCCAGATCACCGCCAGCAAGCCTACCGTACGAATAAACAGTTTCATTATGTCTCCTTGTGAAAGATAACTCAGCGCTCCACCTGGTGCCGCCGGTTATGATGATATCAGCATGCCTCGCTTTTCTGGTGGGATCGATCAGAGATAACTGAAACGGCAAATTCTGCATTGATGTTAACCCCATTATCTTTTGCGATGGCGACAGGTAGAATGGGCGGTTGCCATGTTCTGGCGTTTCCACTGAGTTTTACGAGGCAGTTATGAATGAGTTAGCCGCAAATTCGGGCCCACTGGTCAGCTATGGCTTGCTGGTCATTATTTTGATTGTGGCGTTTATCGCCTGGTTCTTTGTCAACCGCGCCAGTGTGCGCGCCGGTGAGCAAATCCGTTTACTGGAGTCTTTGCTGGAAGAGCAGAAGAAACAGAATCAGCTGCTGCGCCGTCTGATTGAGATGCAGCCAGGGGCAGAGAGTAAAAAAACCGATGACGATCGCGAGAAACGCGACTTTATCCGGTTGATTCCGGAACGATAATCACAGCAGAGAGGCGGGATGGTCTGGAAAAATCCGTGGTATGACAGCAGCAAAGCGCATCACACGCCCGAGGGATTCTGCAATCCTGAACCGGAACGGCGCAAGCCGGGCGATCTGCAGCGCTGGCGCAGGGATCGCAAAGCGCAGGGGCTGCCGCTGCCACCGCAGCAGGGCTACAGGGCTTTCACCGAACAGTGGTGGCAGCCCGCTGATATCAGCGGCAGTGACGATCGCATCTGGTGGCTGGGACATGCCGCCGTGCTGCTGCGGCTGAACCAGCAATATATCCTGATCGATCCCGCACTCTCGTCACGCGCCTCGCCACTCTCTTTTGCCGGGCCGCAGCGAAAAACGCCCGCACCGCTTAGCATCGCTGATCTGCCGCGTCTGGATGTCGTGCTTATTTCACATAACCATTACGATCATCTTGATCGGCCGACGGTTAAAGCGATCGTCCGGCGTTTTCCGCAGGCGACCTTCATTGTGCCGCTGGGCCTGGAAAAATGGTGCAGGGCGCGGGGCGTGAAACAGGTCCATCAGCTCGACTGGTGGCAACAGTTTACTGTCGGCGACCTCTGTTTTGATGCGGTGCCGGCACGTCACTGGAGTATGCGAACGCCGCGCGATCGAAACCGTTCGCTCTGGTGCGGCTGGGTCGTGCGTTCTGCCTCCGTGCGCTTCTGGTTCTCGGGCGACAGCGGCTACAGCGATAGCCTGCCGGAGATTGCTGCCCGACTCGGCCCGTTCAGCCTGGCGGCTTTGCCGATTGGCGCTTATGCACCTGAATGGTTCATGGCGGGCCAACATATGAATCCCGATCAGGCGGTGGCGCTATGGCAGGCAGCAGGCAGGCCGCTGACGCTGCCCATCCACTGGGGCGTGTTCGAACTGGCCGATGAGTCGCTTGATGCACCACCCAAAGAACTGGCGGATGCGCTGCTGCGGGCAAACGAGCAAAAGAGCGGTTTCGCACCGTGGCGAATAGGCGAAAGCCGCGGGCTGAATAAGGATACCCAGGAATTATCCTAAAACCTCAGAGTTAAAACAAAAACCCGTTTTTATTATCTGATATCAATTTTTCAAATCAAAAGTTAAATTCTTAATAAGTAAAATCGGGCTCAATGCTTTTATTTGGAGCAGGACGACTGTCTGGCTCCTGCTTTTGGTGCAAAAAAAGTGTTATCTGTACGAAATAAAAGGCGCTGTACAGGATTGACGCCGGATTATAGATATTTTCAACTTTTCGCGCTTCGCTTATTCATTCTGTTATTGCCATATTTGTGAAATATTAATTTCTTATGGTATCCATTGGGTTAGACCCGGCAACAGAGGCCGGAGAGGGGTCTGGCCAGAGAGCGTGCTTAATTTGCATCGGCATTTGTAAGCGCCGCAGAACAGGCAATGTGAGCCTTCTGGCAATTATGTGCGCAGGCTGGCTGAGGCCCTTAAAAATGGCTTGCCATTGTTTTTAGGATATGTGATAACAAATCCTGAGTTAAACGAGGTACAGTTCTGTTTATGCATGGCATCTTCTGTAAAGAAGTCTGTAAAGAAGAACGAGTAAAGACGTTGACGTTGAATACCGCTTCCTTGCCGAACCTTAATTAGTGCCTCATGCAGTAATGTCTCTGGTTTTTCTGTACGACAGCCTTCGGGCTAAATAAACATCTAAAGGAATTTGCAAAATGGCAAAGATTAAAGGTCAGGTTAAGTGGTTCAACGAGTCTAAAGGTTTTGGTTTTATCACCCCTGCTGACGGTAGCAAAGATGTGTTCGTTCACTTCTCCGCTATTCAGGGCAATGGTTTCAAAACCCTGGCTGAAGGCCAGAGCGTTGAGTTCGAAATTCAGGACGGCCAGAAAGGCCCGGCAGCCGTTAACGTTACGGCTATCTGATTCAACTCCGCCTCGGTGCATTGCACCCTGACATGAAATCTCAAAGCCCTGGCTTCTCAGCCGGGGCTTTCTTTATGCTTCCGATGCGTAAACGTTAAGGTTACACTGCGCCGCGTTATCTGATGCCGGAGCACCCTATGTCCCTGATTTGCCCTCTTTGTCACTCTCCTCTCGCCTTTACTGCGCGCAGCTGGTGCTGCGAGAATCGCCATCAGTTTGATCAGGCGAAAGAAGGGTATGTCAATCTGCTGCCCGTTCAGCATAAACGGTCGCGTGAACCGGGTGACAGTGCAGAGATGATGCAGGCACGACGCGAATTTCTTGAGGCAGGCTACTACCAGCCGCTGCGTGATCGGGTCGTCAGCCTGCTTGCGCCCGCGCTGAGCCAGCCGGAGTGCAAAATCCTGGATATCGGCTGTGGCGAAGGTTACTACACCGCTGCACTGGCTGACGCAGCAGGCGAGGCCGGGCAGGTCTATGGGCTGGATGTCGCCAGAATGGCGATTCGGCTGGCAGCAAAGCGCTATCCGGCGGTGCGCTTCTGCGTCGCCTCCAGCCAGCGCTTACCCTTTGCCGATCACGCGCTGGATGCGGTTGTCCGAATCTACGCACCCTGCAATGAAGCGGAACTGGCCCGCGTGCTGAAGCCGGGTGGTCTGGTACTGACCGTGACACCGGGCCCGCATCATCTGCAGCAGTTCAAGGCACTGATTTACCGCGAAGTGCAGTTGCATGTGCCGGAGCAGAAAGCGTATCCCGGATTCCGGCAGGTGGCGCAGCATGCGCTGCGTTACCCGATGGCATTAACCGGCACAGCCGCGACGACCCTGCTTCAGATGACGCCGTTCGCCTGGCGGGCGCGTGAAGAGGTCTGGCAGACCCTGCAGCAGAGCGAGCAGTTCAGCTGCGACGCAGACTTTACCCTGACTGTGTGGCAGCGCGACTAGCGCGCCTCGACCAGGGTGTTATAGATGCGCTCCAGATCGTCGAGTTGCTGCACCGCGATCAGCAGCCGACGCTGTTCCAGCTGAATCACCAGAATGCCATCCTCAGAGAGATTCATGCCCTGAATTCGCCGGTAATCGATCCAGACACCGGCGTAAAACAACCCCTCACTTTTCATCAGCAGCGTTGGCTTTCGCAGCCAGAATAGCCAGAACGCCAGAAAACTCAGCACCATCAGCAGTGAGGTGGTGAGCTGCGGGCCGTGATGGCTGACGTTGTTCCACAGCAGGATCAGCAGCAGGCCGATGAAAATCAGGCTATCCAGCTTATGCTGCCTGCGCAGCGTAACCCGTAAGCGGGTCGGACCGTGGCGACGCGGCAGAATCGCCTCATGATAAACGGCAAACCCCATCAGGGCGGCAATACAACACGCAATCAGCGCGTCGGTTAATGACATCACAGCTACCTCAAACAGGGTGAGCTCAGCCGGTTGTGGCTCAGCTCACCACGCTTAAAAGCCGGAAGCGCAGGCTCCCGGCCGGGTGAAATTACAGACCGAGCAGGCCGATCCAGTAACCAAAGATACCGATAGCAAAGAAGCCGACGATAATCCACAGCGCGTTCACTTTACGGCGTAACAGCCACATACAGCCAAAGGTCAGCAGCAGCGGCACCACGCCCGGCATCAGCTGATCGAGGATCGACTGTACGGTGGTGACGGTGGTTTTACCGGTTGAGTCGGTAATACGTGACACCACCAGCGGGATGTTAACGTGTGTCCACTTGTTGACCAGCGCCCCCATGACAAACAGGCCGAGAATCGATGCGCCCTCCGTGAGTTTCTGCAGGAAACCGCCGCCCATATCACTGACGATATCGATCCCTTTGCGATAGCCATAGGCCACGCCGTAGTAGCGGGTCAGCAGACGTGCCAGGTTAAACAGCACAAAGAAGAGCAGCGGACCCAGCAGACTGCCACTCATGGCGATACCGGCTCCCAGCGCGGCAAACACCGGGCGCACCGTACCCCAGAAGATCGGGTCGCCAACACCGGCTAGGGGTCCCATCAGGCCGACTTTAAGGCCGTTAATCGCGCCATCGTCGATCGGGGCGCCGTTAGCGCGCTGCTCTTCCATCGCCATAGTCACGCCCAGAACCGGCGCGGCCACATAAGGATGGGTATTAAAGAACTCCAGATGACGCTTGATCGCCTGCTTACGATCATCATTGTTCTCAGGATAGAGACGGCGGATCACCGGCACCATTGAGAAGCAGAAGCCCAGCGCCTGCATGCGTTCAAAGTTCCATGAACCCTGGAACAGATTAGAGCGCAGAAAGACGGCGCGAACATCACCGGGTGTCAGTTTCTTTTCGACTTTCGTAATATCAACCATGTGCTCACCTGTTCCTTAATCGAGTTCGTTATCAAGATCGTTTGCGGTCGCAGCACCTGTTGGTGCTCCCGCCACACGGTTGTATTTCGGGCTGAGCTGAATGTAGAGCACCGCCATGACCACGCCAATGACGCCCAGCGCTACCAGGTTAAAGTTGGTGAAGGCTGCGGTGACGAAGCCCAGGTAAAAGAACGGCATCAGGTAGCCTGCACGCATCATGTTGATGACCATCGCATAACCGACCACTACAATCATGCCACCGGCGATATTCAGGCCGTTGGTAACCACGTCCGGAATAGAGCTGAGTAAGGCGTGAACCGCACTGGTGCCGACCGAAATCGCCACAATCAGCGCCGGGATGGCGATACGCATCGCCTGTAACAGCAGGGCAGAGACGTGGATCCAGGAGATAGCCGTAAGGTTACCTTTCTCTGCGGCTTTGTCAGCCGCATGCTGGAAGGCGACGGTCAGCGTACGCACGATAATGGTCAGTACCTGTCCGGCGGCGGCCAGCGGAATCGCCAGCGCAATACCGGCACCCACACTTTGACCGCCAGCGATGACCAGGATGGTCGAGATAATGGAGGCGAGGGCGGCATCAGGCGCAACGGCGGCACCGATGTTCATCCAGCCCAGCGCAATCATCTCCAGCGTACCGCCGATAATAATGCCGGTTTTCATGTCACCCAGAACGATACCAATCAAGGTACAGGCGACCAGCGGGCGGTGAAACTGGAACTCATCCAGAATCGACCCCATACCGGCAATACAGGCGACAATAAAAATCAAAATAATTTGTAGCGAGGTTATTTCCATCATACTTCTTGTCCTCAGCAGGATAACCAGGAGCCCGGAAACGCAGGCGCATAAGTGCTTCTGTTACGCGTTAACTTTCGCGATCAGATCCATCATTTTCAGTTTCTGGTCACTGGAAACTTTACGCACTTCCAGTTCAATATTGCGTTCGTTGAGTTTGCGGAATGCGGCAATATCTTTTTCATCGACCGAGACCGCATTATTGACCTGGGTTTTCCCCTGGCGGAACGCCATACCGCCGATGTTGACGGTTTTAATATCAACACCCTGTTCCACCACGCGCAGTACATCGGTGGGGTTGGTAAACAGCAGCATCACGCGATCCTGACCATACTTCGGGTTGTTCCACACCCGCACCATCTTATCGACATCCACCACATGAGCCGTGACGCCGGGCGGAGCGACCTGTGTCAGCAGGGTTTTGCGCACATGATCGTTGGCCACTTCATCGCTGACGACGATAATGCGCTGAACGTTGGTCTCTTTTGTCCAGCGCGTCGCCACCTGCCCATGAATCAGACGGTCATCAATGCGTGTCAGCCCGATTTTCATATGGTCACCGGGCGCCATCGGCTTAGCCGGTTGCACCACAGCGGCCGGTTTTGCCGCGGCTGGCGCCGGCGCTTCTTCTTTGGCTTTCAGGGCTTTGACCCCTTCACGGCCGGTCTCCACCGCCACGGCGACCAGCTCGTCAAAACCGGGATTGTCATCGCGCGCCATCAGGGTTTCCACCAGCATCGGGATATTGACCCCGGCGATGACCTCATACTGGGGTTTGTCGACCACGATGCGGCTGGCCGCATTAAACGGACTGCCACCCCAGGTATCAACTAAAAACAGTACTCCCTGCGTCGTATCAAGTTCTGCCAGTCGTGCCTGATATTTTTCTATCAGCGTTTCTGCATTTTCACCGGGGACAAAATCTATCCAGCCGACATTGTCCTGCTCGCCCAACAGCATTTCTGCTGTTTTCAGCAGTTGTTCCGCTGCCCAGCCGTGTGTACCAATTACTATCGCAATGGTCACGTGCTACCTCCGTTCGCTAGAAATGCTCATCTGAGTCAATGAACTGTATTGAATTGCTTTGATGATCTGTTTAACCGGATGATTCGAATTATCGGTATAGCGTCGAAAAAACATGGGTTAACTACGTCAAGGCGGTAAAGTCGCGATTTATTTTAGTGATCGAAAAAATAAATTATGTGATGTCTGTCAGCTATTCATCCTGTGAAGCGGCCAGTAACCCTTTTTATGCGCCTGATCATCCGTCAGGCAGATTGTAAAAATAAGAAAATTTTTTGACGCAATTCACCGACCTGATACATTAACGTTCTGTTTATTACTCAGGAGTAACGGGCTTCAGCCCACCTTTATGGATCGTCACCGACGTCGCTTAATCTGTTCTTTGCGCCTGCTGGCGCGTCACCCTTCGCCTCACGGCGTTTCCACCGCTTTCCCGACTACCTGCCTGTCACGCTTTGCTGCGCTGATAAGCGGCACCGCGTTCTGTTCCCTGTTCTGGAGTCATAAATAATGGAATTTTTATTCGACCCCTCAATCTGGGCGGGTTTACTGACGCTTGTGGTGCTGGAAATTGTACTCGGCATTGATAACCTGGTATTTATTGCCATTCTGGCCGACAAACTGCCGCCGAAGCAGCGTGATAAAGCACGCCTGATTGGCCTGTCACTGGCGCTGGTCATGCGTCTGGGTCTGCTGTCGCTGATCTCCTGGATGGTGACGCTGACGACGCCTCTCTTTAGCGTAGGCGGTTTCAGCTTTGCCGGTCGTGATTTAATTCTGCTGGCCGGTGGTCTGTTCCTGTTGTTCAAGGCGACCATGGAGCTGCATGAGCGGCTGGAGAACCGGCAGCTCGACGGGTCCGGTAATCGGGGATATGCCAGTTTCTGGGCTGTCGTAACGCAGATTGTGGTACTGGACGCGGTCTTCTCGCTGGATGCCGTCATTACCGCCGTGGGTATGGTGAACCACCTGCCGGTGATGATGACCGCCGTGGTGATTGCGATGGGTGTGATGCTGCTGGCATCTAAGCCGTTAACCAACTTTGTTAACGCGCATCCGACTGTGGTGGTGCTCTGCCTGAGCTTCCTGCTGATGATCGGTCTGTCGCTGGTGGCAGAAGGCTTTGGTTTCCATATTCCTAAAGGCTATCTCTATGCGGCGATTGGCTTCTCGATTCTGATTGAGCTGTTCAACCAGGTTGCACGTCGTAACTTTATCCGCCATCAGTCAAATCGCCCGATGCGTGAACGCACCGCCGAAGCGATTTTACGCCTGATGGGGGGCCGCAACCGTGCCCAGACCGCCAGCAATGGCAACACCAGCAGCAGCGAAGAGGCTGCGCTGGCGGAAGCGATGCCGCAGGAAGCGTTTAAAGATGAAGAGCGCTATATGATTAATGGCGTGCTGACGCTGGCTTCCCGCTCGATTCGCAGCATCATGACGCCACGCGGTGAAATCTCCTGGGTCGATGCGAATCGTCCGGTAGATGAGATTCGCGGTCAGCTGCTTGATACGCCACACAGCCTGTTCCCGGTCTGTCGGGGTGAACTGGATGAAATTGTCGGTGTAGTGCGAGCCAAAGAGCTGCTGGTGGCGCTGGAGCACGGTGTGGATGTGGCAACGTTTGCGGCCAATACACCGACTATCGTGGTGCCGGAGACGCTGGATCCGATCAACCTGCTTGGCGTGCTGCGTCGTGCCAAGGGCAGCTTCGTGATTGTCACCAATGAGTTTGGTGTGGTTCAGGGTCTGATTACGCCGCTGGACGTGCTGGAAGCGATTGCGGGTGAATTCCCGGATGAAGATGAAACGCCCGATATCATTGCGGATGGTGATGGCTGGTTAGTGAAAGGGGGGACCGATCTGCACTCGCTGCAGCAGTTGCTCGACTTCCATGAACTGGTCGACCCGACAGAAGACCACGCCTCGCTGGCGGGCCTGCTGATTGAGCAGAAAGGGCAGTTACCGCTTCCTGGCGATGTAATTGATATTACTCCGCTACACTTCCAGATTATCGAAGCGACCGACTACCGTATCGATCTGGTGCGTGTCACTAAAGATAAACCGCATGACGAGGATGAAGAGGGCTAATCGTTCTCGTTGATGCAGAGGCGCTGCCGGGTTTACCGGCCGCGCTGAATTTCTCTGACAGCCGCTGGCTCATTGCCGCGGCTGTTTTTTTGTCTGTGGCGTAAGGTCATCAGGCAGGGCGAAACGGGGCTCAGGCGATTGTCACCTGCGGGCATCAGCCTGATGCTGCGCCAGCCACGCCGGGAAATCCTGCAGCGGCATCGGGCGGGCAAAATAGTAGCCCTGCAGATGATCCACGCCGCGTTCGCGCAGATAGGCCGCCTGCTCAGCCGTCTCCACGCCTTCGGCCACCAGACTGATATTCAGGCGCTGGGCCAGCGAAATCACCATATCCGTCACCGTGGCATTAATCGCGTCAGTGCCGATGGCTGCGGTGAAAATCTTGTCGATTTTCAGCACATCTGGCTGCAGATCTTTCAGGTAGGAGAGCGAGCTGTGACCGGTGCCAAAATCATCAATCGCCAGCCGGACACCGATGTCATGCAGTTGCGCAATCACCGACTGGTCCACGACCGGCAGGGCATCGCGCTCGGTGAGCTCTACTACCAGTTTCGGCACCGGATTGGCAGGCCACCACAGGTTGTGCAGATCTTCCAGAATGGCGTGGTCGCGGAAGTGGCTGGCGGCAACGTTAATGGCGATATGGAACGCGGGATCGTCGGGCAACTGCGGTAACTGTCTCACCACCTCATTCAGTACAAAGCGCGTCAGCGGTTTGATCAGGTTCTGTCGCTCGGCCAGGGGAATAAAGACATCCGGTGCAATCCAGCCCTGACGGGGATTATGCCAGCGCAGCAGTAACTCAATACCGTCGCACTCACCACTTTTGGTGTTGATCAGCGGCTGGCAATAAACCATAAACTCACGGGCCGTAATGCCATAACTGATTTGCCAGCTCAGGCTCATACGATTTGCGGTCGCCAGCCAGACGATGTAACCCATAAGCAGACTCAGCAGCAGCGCCAGCGGGAGCTGTGAGGGAAGCGTCGCCAGCGCCAGGCGGGTCGGAGAGGGGCCATAGAGAGTAAGCGTAAACGGATAGCGCAGCGAGCCCTGCTCATAGCTCACTTCGTCTTCTGACGGCACCGTGGGCTCGATCAGCGGATTGCCATACTCCAGGCTCTCCCCGTTGACGTTAAAGACAACGCGCTCCACCCAGGGCAACTGCGGCTCCAGCAGATAATTGCTCATCATTTCGATGTTGATCACCTGCAAAATTCCGGAGCGGTTATCCAGGCTCTTTGGCGTCCACAGCAGTAAAATGGGCGAGCCTTTCAGCAGGTACTCATCAGTTGCCAGCGTCATGCGCTGACTGTTAAAGGCTAAGTCAGGGTAAGTCTGGCTAAAGGGGATGGTGCGGGGCCCATAAATACTGGAGCAGTAGAGCACGTCGTTATCCACCAGCAGGATCGCCCGGACCGTCTGCAGGGAAGAGATTTTTTCGATGAGTGGAAAGCGAACATCCTGACAGGGAACGCCGACCAGACCCAGCGTATTATTGGCTGAAACCTCCAGCGGTGAAAACATCCGGTCAAACCGCATAATCGCTTTATCGGCGAAATCCATCGCCTGCTGCTCGATACGTGACTTCTCTTCGATATAGCGAAAGGCCAGGGTTAATATCAGCACCACGGTGGCGATCGACAGCGCTATCAGCACACGCTTGCGTCTGAATTGTCCAACAGATTGCTGGGCCATAAACATCTGTATTCACCTTCCCAAAAAGCCAGTAAAAAGCAAAACACAACGGGGTGAGTATCGGCACGGTCAGATCAACATTGAGGCCGGAATGCAGAAAAGCGGGTCTGGAAAGTTGCGTAAGCCGGACGGCTGCGCGGAAATCACTCTACCGGTTTAACCTGCGCTGAGATAGCGCAGGATGCGGATTTTATTACGTTTGCACGTTTTTTAGTCAGTTAATCGTTTCGCTTAATCACACTGAACTTTAATCGCCAGACCGCCACGCGAAGTTTCACGGTATTTGGCGTTCATATCTTTGCCGGTTTCATACATTGTCTCGATAACCTTATCCAGCGAGACGCGGGGTTCGCTGGTGCGTCTAAGTGCCATGCGCGCCGCGTTAATCGCTTTAACCGAGGCGATAGCATTGCGCTCAATGCAGGGCACCTGAACCTGACCGGCTACCGGGTCACAGGTCAGACCAAGGTTATGTTCCATGCCGATTTCAGCCGCCACGCAGACCTGCTCCGGACTGCCGCCCAGCAGTTCAGCCAGACCGGCCGCCGCCATAGAACAGGCGACACCCACTTCACCCTGACAGCCCACTTCCGCGCCTGAAATAGAGGCGTTCATTTTGTACAGCACGCCGATGGCGCCAGAGGCGAGGAAATAGCGCAGGAAAATGTCGGGTGTCACTGGTTCAATGAAGTGATCGTAGTAAGCCAGCACCGCAGGCACGATACCGCAGGCACCGTTAGTGGGCGCGGTCACCACGCGGCCTCCCGCGGCGTTCTCTTCGTTAACGGCCAGCGCATACATATTGATCCAGTCGATTACAATCATCGGATCGCTGGAGTGCTTGTCAGAGGAGGTCAGCAGACGACGCAGGGAGGCGGCGCGACGCGGCACGCGCAGTGGCCCTGGCAACACGCCTTCGGTATTCAGACCGCGGTCGATACAGGCCTGCATCGTCTGCCAGATGTTAGTGAAATAGGCATGGATCTCATCGCGGCTGTGCAGCGCCAGCTCATTTTTCATCACCAGACCTGAGAGTGACAGGCCGGTTTCACGACAGTGAGCCAGCAGATCTTTGGCGGAGTGGAACGGCCAGGGCACAGAGACTTCATCCAGTGCCGACTGCCCGAAGTGCTCTTCATCAACAATGAAACCACCGCCAACGGAGTAATAGGTTTTTGACAGAATCAGCAGGTCGCCCGCAAACGCGAGCAGGCGCAGGCCATTTTCATGCAGGGAGAGGTTTTCACTGCGAAATACCATGCCGCCTTCACGCGGGAAATCCACTTCATGTGCGCCTTTCGCCAGCAGCAGTCGCTCACGCTGCTCAACATCTTTAATAAAGGCGGGGATCGCATCAATATCCACCGTATCCGGCGATTCACCCGCCAGACCCATAATGATGGCGATATCAGTGTGATGGCCTTTGCCGGTCAGAGAGAGAGAACCGTAAACATCCACGGCGATCCGGGTGACCTCCTGCAGCTTTCCCTGTTCGCACAGCAAATCCACAAACTGTTTACCTGCTTTCATCGGGCCGACAGTATGCGAACTTGAGGGGCCGATGCCCACTTTGAACATGTCAAAAACACTAATCACAGGTGACACTCCTCACAATTATTCTCAGTCTGCCGGGGCAGTTTATGGCGCCCATAGTAATGGTCATGCACCAGGAAAGAGCAGCTTTTCGCATGAAATAAACTTATCAAAACTCATAGAAAAAATTATAGTGCAGCGCGCCAGTAACCTGACGGGCCTGAGAGAGGAAAAAACGAGAAAGGTCTCAGAATGCGATCTGAGTACTCAGTGAGCGGATAATACCCGCGGTCATGCCCCACACCAGATAATCCTGATAGCGCGACAGCCAGACCGGGTGGCGAACGCCAGCCCGATGCACCTCCAGCGCGCTGTAGCGGCTGAGCTGCAAAGCCTCGGCCAGCGGCATCTCAAAGGCGCTGCTTACCTCATCCGGATTAATCGTTAATCGCAGATCGGCCGGAATGATCCCCAGTACCGGCGTCACCTGAAAGCCGGTGCTGCTGGTCACGGCGGGCAGTGCGCCTAATACCTCGACCTGATGCGGCTCAATGCCAACCTCTTCCTGTGCTTCACGCAGTGCTGTGGCGATGAGCGATGCGTCAGTGTCATCCTGCATCCCGCCGGGAAAAGCGACCTGTCCGGCATGTTTGCGCAGGGCGTGTGAGCGCTGCGTCAGCAACAGACCGGGTTCAGGCCGTGCCACAATCGGCACCAGCACCGCCGCATGGCGCCCGGATAGCAATTGTGTGCTGCGGGCTGGCTGCTGCAACAGAAAACGGCTGCGAAAATCATCAAGCGTCAGGGCCAACTGAACCTCCGGTTTGTTCCAGTGCCGGTAAGATCCGGCTGACTTTGTCGAGTGTTTCCTGATACTCCGCTTCGGGATCGCTGTCTGCAACAAGCCCGCCGCCCGCCGCACAGTAGAGCTGCTGACCTTCAGCGATCAGCGTGCGAATGGTGATGCTGGTATCCATCCGGCCACACAGGCTGAGATAACCGATGCTGCCGCACCAGGCATTGCGCCGCTGCGGCTCCAGTTCATCAATAATCTCCATCGCCCGAATCTTGGGCGCACCGGTAATCGAGCCGCCCGGAAAACAGGCGCGCAGCAGATCGGTGGCCTGCAGGGTGTCAGGCAGCTGCGCCCGCACCGTGCTGACCAGGTGGTGCACGGCGGGGAAGGGTTCAACCACAAACAGTTCAGGCACCGTGACCGAGCCGGGTAGCGCCACGCGGCCAATATCGTTGCGCAGTAAATCGACAATCATCAGATTTTCGGCCCGATCTTTTTCTGCATGGCGCAGCGACTCAGCCTGTTGCGCATCAGCAATCGGATCGTCACAGCGTGGCCGGGTACCTTTGATCGGTCGGGTTTCGATCTGCTTATTATTCAGCGACAGAAAGCGCTCCGGCGACAGGCTGAGGATCGCGCTCTCCGGCAGACGCAGAAAAGCGCTGAACGGCGCGCGGTTAGCCGCATTGAGTATACTGAACGCCTGCCACTCATCACCCTGGTAACCGGCCTGAAAGCGCTGCGCCAGATTAACCTGATAACAGTCACCCGCCTGAATATAGGCCTGAACCGCCGCAAAACGCGCAGCGTAATCTGCATAGCTCAGGTTGGAGCGCCAGCGGCTGGTCAGTGAAAAGGGCACGGCCTCGCGCGCCGGCCATTGCGCCAGCCAGGCGGCGCGTTCTTCCGCGTTCTTTAACGCCACCAGCGTCAGGGTCTGCTGATGATGATCGGCAATCAATGCCCAGTCATAGATACCCACCGCCATGTCAGGCGTGGTGAGATCGGCTGCGGCCTGCTGAGGCAGCGACTCAAACCGGCGGCCCAGGTCATAACCAAACAGGCCCAGCGCACCGCCCTGAAACGGCAGGGCATCGCTGGCAGCCGGCGTCACGCCCAGCGCATCACACTGCTGCTGCACCAGCAGCAGGGGATCGGCGGTTGATTCGGTCGTGCCGGTCGGGTCGCTGAGCGTAGTCATCGCACCGCGGGTCACCAGAGTAGCGCGGGGATCGGCGGTCAGAATATCAAAGCGGTTGTCACTGTGGTTCGCCTGCGCGGAGGAGAGCAGCATCGCCCAGGGCAGATGGGCAATCGGGGCAAAACGCTGAGTCAGCGCATCCGGGGTATAATCAAGACTGAGGGTTTCAACAATCATCGGGCAGAGAAATCAGAGAGCAAAGAGGCGGTCAGACTGCCATATTTTTTCCTGACTGGCACCTGTTAGTTCCGCGTGGGATACTGTCTGCCCCAACGCAGGAGTGAAACATGTTTATAGGAATACCGGCTCTCTCTCATGAGCAGCAGCAGCAGGCCGTCGAACGTATTCAGGAATTGATGGCGGGAGGTTTGTCGAGCGGTGAAGCGATCACCCAGGTGGCGCAGGAGATCCGACAAAATTTCAAGGGCGAACGGATTCGGGCGCTATTCGAAGACGAAGATGAAGAAAACGAAGAGGAATAACGCCCGGCGTTTTAACGTGCAGCGATAATTTTAATTTCGATTTTGTACTTCGGATTCAACAGCCCGGCCTGTACCGTGCAGCGCACCGGCGCATTACCTGGAGAGACCCATGCGTCCCATGCGCGGTTCATCGCAGGGAAATCGGCCTTATCCACCAGAAACAGCGTCGCATCAAGGATTTTGCTTTTATCGCTACCGAGCCGTGTCAGAATCGCATCAATCACTGCCAGCGCATTGGCTGTCTGCGCTTCTGCGTCGGCATCCAGATTCTCAGGCACACTGGTGTAATAGATCGTGTCGTTGTGGATCACGGCTTCGGACATACGGTGTTCCGGGTCAATGCGGGTAATACTCATCGGTTTCTCCCTGGTTAATTGCGCATTAGCCTGGCACACTCCCGACATCGCTGTCACCCCTTACGCTTTACAGGCAGCGCTCAACAATCGCCTGTCTGTCCGCCATCACCTGAGGCGCCATCCGGAAAGTCGTGAAATATTTCACCTCAGCCCCTTTTCGGCGGGGCGACACATCCGCAAAAATCGAATCTTCCCAGGTAAAAACGCTGATCTCGCTGCCGTTGGGCTGGGTGTGGGTGGTGTTATCTCTGGCAATGACGCTGGTGGTGGACCAGCCGCGATAAATACAGTCGCTGAGCTGAGGGACGGTGCGGGTGCTTTGACCCTGAAAAACAGGCTGCTGCAGACGAGCCTGATCAGGCGTGGGTGCCTGGCAGCCGCAGAGCAGCAGCACGCCAGCCAGAGAGCCGATGCGGAAACAGTTCATACATTCCTCCGCCTGAGTCAGGCAGTCGGGTTAAGGCCATCTGTTTAACACCGCCTGAACGGCAATGTTAAACCAGTCTCAGCACGTCAGCCTACGGGTGCCACATCCCAACGGTAAGCTGATTTAATCATTATAATCCGCGCGTTTGTTTACTCGCTGCGTTCCTCTGCATTTGCTAACTGCATCACACTGTCTGCATCATGATAATGAGCCGCGGACGTTGTCACTGTTGCAGCCCTGCTGCACTAAAGCAGCATAAAGCGTCGAAAGAGCGGGAGAAGTGAGGGCACGCGCGGCATAAAAATGTTATAAAACAGCAGATAAATCGCGCTACGGATGAGGATTCAGGCATGGCGAATACGCAGTATCTTTTTTGGGTGATGGTCGGCGCACTGACGCTGCTGTTTATTGTGGTTTCGGCATTTGTTGGATTGTCCCGTGGCAGTAAGCAGGGCTTTATTACCTTCGCTATTCTGTTCATCGTTATGCTGGCGGGCGCGTTGTACGTCCGCTTATAAGCAGGTCGCAAGAGCAGCGTCGCCAATAATCGTGATATCAGGTCACCAGCCAGAAACAGATAAACGCCCTGTACCAGAATGAGCCGTATCTGGCTGAGCGGCCTGCTTTATTTGCCGCTTTTTATCTGGCCAGTGTTGAATCAACTCTGCTATTGCTACTCAAAAAACTCACCAGGCAAGCGTAGCGCTTACAGGGAAAAGTCGCCGTGATATTGATGGTGAGATCCTGCGGCGCCTCATCTGAACGTCGTCTGCATTATGTTCTGCTCTGGATTACCCGCTAACGGCTCGATATGTCTCCCCGCCAGCACGCCCATCTGTCCAGGCGGCGAATATCTGATAAAAGGTATTCGTCCAGCAGGCATAATTAACGTTATTTTTGCTAGTCGCTGGCCTCTGAAGTGAAAATGTAATAAGCGACATCAGCGGGGGCGATTCCTTCAACACGTTTTTGTGCAATACCCTGTTTTACAGATTCTGGAAAACGCAGGTAAATACGGTTGTCTTCACTGAATAAGGCTTTATCTATCTCTATCCCGTCATCTTTGAAACAGGATGCATAGGTGTCCCTGAATATTTTACTGACATTATCGATATCTCTGCTGAGTAAAATGACTTCATTTTTTTTCAGATAGTTGCTCTGAATGTTTTGACTCGCTGCAGGGTGGATTAAAAACGTTGCGCTGGGTAATGTTTCCCTTTGCGCCCCTGAGCAATAAATCAGGGTAGCCGCCGAACCCGTCATTGCGGCATTGATGGTTTTTATCGGAATCCTTGACCCCCTGACGGCCTGGCCGCCCATATAGCCAGCTTCCATGTCGCCGCCAAAGCTGTTTATATAAAGCGATATTTCTTTTACAGCAGGGTAACTTGCATTAATATCATCGATGCCTGCCATCAATTCTGCCACTTTAGTGCCATTAACCTCGCCAATGTAAACAATTTTTGCCGATTTTATCTCTTGCGCTTTCAGGGTGTTATTCATCACCACTGACGTTTTTGCTATGCAGCAAGCGGAAGTGACGCCCAATAATAGAAAAGTGAAATAACGCACCATAAAAAACTCCATTTAAGGGTGTGACACTGTCAGTTTAAGGATCAGTAATGTTTAAAAAGAAAATAGCCCGTTGTAACTTCCAGGGTGATGATATAGAAGATGAGTACGATGAATATCAATAATAAACTCGCTCTGGCGTAGTTTTTCTTTGAACGTTTAGTCCTTCGGTTTAAGGACCAGTAAAGCAGCATGAAAAGATTTAATACGGGTATGCCAGTTAAAATTAATGTGACAATCCAATCCCATAGGGAGACATCATCGACGTGTTGATTATTTTCCACAGTGTTTTTTACGCTATGTGAGTGGTGGAGTAACGACGTTAACTGCTACGACGTGCAGATCATTTTCTGACAGCTGACGAGTTTTTATTGATTCGCTGAGGATAAACGTCAGACCAGTCTGGTTGTTCGCCGGACATAATCGCGCGCCGCTGTGCAGGGCTGATCCCCTGGTTTATATGCGGCATGACAGGTTCACTATGTTGACCAACTGGGTTAAGTTTGACCTCATCGTTGGTAACGCAACCGCTCAGCGTCAGAATCACTAAGCTATACCGGGGTAATTTTGGGAACAATGATATTTCTCCTTGTTGAGATAATGGTGTCCATTTTGACGGATAGATGCAACAGGGTAGCAACAGCCAGATTACATCCCACTTAACTTATAATATAAAACCCCACTTCATTTACATTAACGGATATCTTTAGCGAGATAGTCTTAAACGGCCTTTTAAAGAGGACGGATGCCGTGGGGCATGGTTTCTATTGTGATGTGACTTATCCAGTGACAAGTTTTTATTGCCTGTGAAAGAAACATAATTTCTGAATTTTTAATTACCTCTCTACCATCTGTTAAGTCAGCCTGGCTGCATCAGAGGAAATATTCAATCCGCTAATGCTCACAGATTGCGTTTAAATTCTGTCTCTTTTATATCAGGGATTTTTTCTTATAACAACATAACGATGTTTAATGCTACTCCTGTTGAGTTTTTATTTAATGTTACCTTTCTTTGTGCATAATTGTGCTTTGAATCGCATCATTAACTTTTCGTGTCCCTGTATTATAGGCAGTTAAGTTCCGGCCTTTTATTCATTAAACGAGTAAGAGGTTTTTTTGAAAACAGAGTTTTTTCAGCGGCGAATTATTAAACCCGCTATCAGACTGACGTCAATGATAACGCGGCTGGGGGAGGCGAATGGGCATCCGATTAACCGGTACGCTATCAGCACCGGCTGTGACGCAAGGCTGTTTCACGCAGTGGCGAAGCAGAGTCTGCGGCAGCGCCCGCATTTCTGATATCTTTTGCGAGCCTTGCAAAACAGATGGCAGGAGTAAGCTACACTCAAAGGGCATAGCAAAATTGCTATCTGACACCGGAGGAAATTATGTCTGAACGCCCTGATTACGATGAGCCGCTGCCCGATGACGCTGAGATTTATCCTGAAGATGAGGAAGAAGATGAAGAAGAGGAACCATTAGAAAAGGATGTCTAGCGTCACCTGCATAATCTTTTATGACGCGTTATCGCGTTGCACCGCAAAACCGCCTGCGTGCAGTTTTGCGGTTTCTTACGTCGCCTGAATTTAGTGCAAAATTTCCCTCCCGGCTCGTTTCGACGATCAAAATGATAAATACAGAATAATGAAACTCTTTTATTCAGAGAGATTGATATCAACCCTTTACTGAAGTGCTTAAAAACGTCACATCGTGATGTTTGTTAATTAAATTAACATTGATTGTAATTATAAACTCTTTATTCGTTCTGATTTTGATTTAACGCATTTTGTCACCTTGCTGATTCAGTAGTCAGCGGAATAGTATCCCTGCCGCAAATAAGCTTATAAAGCAGGGATAAAAATGAAATTACCAAAAATGTTAAGTCTGGTTGTGGCGCTTTCTACCCTCAACGTAGCCGGTGCGGCGGAACCGCACTGGACGTACGAAGGCAAAGCTGGCCCGGAACACTGGAGCGAACTGACCAGCGACTTCCACATCTGTCACGAAGGTAAGTCCCAGTCGCCAATCAATATTAAAGATCCGATTGAGGGGCATTTACAGGCACTCGATCTGGCCTACCATACGTCGGCTGAGAAGGTGATTAACAATGGCCACACGATTCAGGTGACCGTTGATGAAGAAGATGATTTTGTACTGGATAGTGAAAAGTTCACGCTGCGTCAGTATCACTTCCATACGCCGAGTGAGAACCAGATCAATGGGCACACCTTTCCCCTTGAAGCCCACTTTGTACACAGCAAAGAGGATGGCGATCTGGCCGTGGTCGCGGTGATGTTTAAGGTCGGTGAAGAGAATCCGGCGCTGGCACCGTTGATCGACGCTATGCCGAAACAGGAAAACCAGCAGGTAACCATTAATCGCCAGGTAAATTTACGCGATCTCTTCCCGGAAGATCTGCACTATTATCGTTTCAGCGGCTCCCTGACGACGCCACCCTGCAGCGAAGGGATTCGCTGGCTGGTGCTGAAACAGCCGGTTTCGCTCTCTCAGGCGCAGCTCGACGCCTTTAAACAGGCGCTGAAAACCACCAATAATCGTCCGTTGCAGCATCTCAATGGGCGCATGATTGTAGAGTAGTCACAGCGATTTCTGCTGCCTTTCGCGGTGCAACTTTTCCATCAGGAATCCCGGTGCTGCGAGCGCTTCTCTTCAGGCGGCCACGTGCCGCCTTTTTCCCCATCTTTCAGACGCGATCCTGAGACACTGGTTGCCACACTCCCAACGGCTAAAAATAGATAAACTATTGATAATTATCAATTTTGCTTTGTTGATCCAATACTGACATAATTACAGTGTTTTTGCCGTTCTTAGTGAGGGTATGTGGCAGACGATTTTGCAGTGGATGGCGCGCTGGCGCTGGCGATCGCAGGCTTTAAGCCGCGTGAAGCACAGCGTGAGATGGCGCAGGCGGTATCTGAAGCCGTAAAACAGCAGGGTGAACTGGTGGTCGAGGCCGGTACCGGCACCGGAAAAACTTATGCCTACCTGGCTCCCGCTCTGCGGGCCGGTAAAAAAGTCATTGTCTCCACCGGATCCAAGGCGCTGCAGGATCAGCTCTATGGCCGCGATCTGCCTACGATGATCAAGGCGCTGGATTTCAAAGGTAAAACGGCTTTGCTGAAAGGACGCTCGAACTACCTTTGCCTGGAACGCATGGAACAGCAATCGATGGCGGGCGGCGATCTCACCGCGCAGGGGCTGACCGATCTGGTGACGCTGCGCAGCTGGTCATCGCAGACGGAAGATGGCGACATCAGCAGCTGTGCGGGCGTGACCGAAGACAGCCCGGTCTGGCCGCTGGTCACCAGCACCAACGATAACTGCCTCGGCACTGACTGCCCTCGCTATAAAGAGTGCTTTGTGGTCAAAGCGCGTAAGCGCGCTATGGACGCCGATGTGGTGGTCGTGAACCACCATCTCTTTCTTGCCGATCTGGTGGTGAAAGAGGGCGGCTTTGGCGAACTTATTCCCGAAGCTGATGTGATGATCTTCGATGAAGCCCATCAGCTGCCCGATATCGCCAGTCAGTATTTTGGTCAGCAGCTCTCCAGCCGCCAGTTACTCGATCTCGCCAAAGATATTATTACCGCCTACCGCACCGAGGTGCGTGATGCTCAGCAGCTGCAGAAATCCGCTGACCGCCTGGCGCAGTGCGCGCAGGATTTTCGCCTGTCATTAGGCGATCCCGGCTATCGCGGTAACCTGCGTGAACTGCTGAGCGATAAGAACATCCTGCGGATGTTTACGCTGCTGGATGATGCGCTTGAGCTCTGTTACGACGTTATCAAACTCTCACTGGGCCGTTCAGCCCTGCTGGATGCCGCCTTCGAGCGGGCCGCGCTCTACCGTGGCCGGTTAAAACGGCTGCGGGCGATTAACGAGCCGGGCTACAGCTACTGGTATGAATGTACCTCACGTCACTTTATCCTGGCGCTGACGCCGCTCTCGGTGGCAGAACGCTTCCGTGAAGTAATGGATAATCGTAAGGCTGCCTGGATCTTCACCTCAGCCACCCTGGCGGTGGATGAGAAAATGGCACACTTCGCCGAACGGCTGGGTGTGAATGCAGCAAAAAGCCTGATTCTGAACAGCCCGTTCGATTTTGCGAAGCAGGCGCTGCTCTGCGTTCCGCGCAATCTGCCTGAGCCTAACCGTCCGGGTGGTGCACGCCAGCTGGCCGCAATGATGAAGCCGCTGATTGATGCCAATAAAGGCCGCTGTTTCTTTCTCTGCACGTCGCACCTGATGATGCGTGAGCTGGCCGCAGAATTTCGCGCCTCAATGACGCTGCCCGTGCTGGTGCAGGGTGAAACCAGCAAGGGTCAGTTGCTGAAACAGTTCATCGATAAGGGCAATGCCCTGCTGGTGGCGACCAGCAGTTTCTGGGAAGGCGTGGATGTGCGGGGTGATGCGCTGTCGCTGGTGATCATCGATAAACTGCCGTTCACCTCACCGGAAGATCCGCTGTTGAAAGCCAGAATGGAAGATTGCCGGATTCGTGGCGGCGATCCCTTTACGGATGTGCAACTGCCGGATGCGGTGATCACCCTGAAGCAGGGCGTGGGACGTTTAATCCGCGATACCGACGATCGTGGCGTACTGGTCATTTGCGATCAGCGTCTGGTTTCTCGTCCTTATGGCGCGCTGTTTCTCAATAGCCTGCCACCGACGCCGCGCACCCGGGACATTGCCCGCGCCATCGCCTTTATCCGCCAGCAACCCGAACCAGACGCGTAATTTTATGCTAAGATGCGCGCCGTTTTCTTTCTTCTGAGGTAGTCATGTCAGCCCGAATTTTAGCGCTGGATACGGCGACAGAAGCCTGTTCAGCCGCCTTGCTGAATCAGCAACAGATTGATGCCCGATTCGAAATTGCCCCGCGCGATCACACCCAGCGTATTTTACCGCTGATCGAAGAGCTACTGCTGGCACAGCAGCTGGAACTGACCGACCTGGACGCGCTCGCCTTTGGTCGCGGCCCTGGCAGTTTTACCGGCGTGCGTATTGGCATTGGTATTGCGCAGGGACTGGCACTGGGCGCTTCACTGCCGATGATCGCGGTTTCCACGCTGGCCATGCTGGCGGAAGGCGCGTGGCGTCTGCACGGTGCTACCCGCGTATTAACCGCTATTGATGCGCGGATGGGCGAGGTCTACTGGGCCGAATATCAGCGTGATGAACAGGGTGCCTGGCAGGGTGAGGCCAGCGAAAGCGTGCTGTCGCCCGAAGCGGCACTGGCCCGGATGCAGGCGCTCTCTGGCGAATGGATGACCGCAGGCACCGGCTGGCAGGCTTATCCTGCCCTGCAGCAGGGACACGAACTTACCCTGAAAGCCAGTGACGTTACGCTGCCCGCTGCAGAAGATATGCTGCCGCTGGCGACCCTTGCGCTGGCGCAGGGGAAGACGCTGCTGCCGGAAACAGCGGAGCCCACTTATCTGCGTAATGAAGTCGCCTGGAAAAAATTACCTGGCCGGTAAAATGCACGCAACTTATTGTTATGCGTCCAGTCTAACTCTTTACCTAACGGGAGAACGTCTATGTCGTCAATGTGTGGTAAAGGGCTTTCAGGTCTGCTGCTGACCTGTGTGCTGGCGTTAACCGGTTGTGTCTCAATTCCTGACACGCTGCAGGGCAGCTCACCTCAGCCGCAGCAGGATCTGTTGCGGGTCATGAGCAATCCTTCGCTCTTTGTCGGGCAGGAATCGCGCTTTGGCGGCAAGGTAGTGAATGTCACTAACCTGAACGGCAAAACCCGGCTTGAGATTGCTGCACAGCCTCTGGATGATAGCGCCAGACCACGTCTGGGTGCGGCCTCGGTCGGTCGGATTTATGCCGATATCCGAGGTTTTGTTGATCCGGTGGATGTCAGAAATCAGTATGTGACGGTGCTGGGTACCCTGAAGGGGACGGAGCAGGGCAAAATTGGCGAGGCAGATTACAAATTTGCGGTCATCGATGTGCGCGGTTATCAGCGCTGGCGACTTACCCAGCAGGTGACAGCACCACCCCAGCCGATGGATCCCTGGATCTGGTATGGTCCGACCCGCCATCGCGGCGGATACTGGGGCCCGAATCCCTACTGGGGAATGATGAACAGTGGGCCGGCAGAGGTGCAGACCATCCTGACTGAGTAAGTGCAAAAAACATTTAAGTATCAGCCCGGTCGCGGTGCTCGCTGCCGGGCTTTTTATTTGCCTGTTTTATCAGCACGAAATTTAGTGATGCACTTCGCAACCTCAACATGCCAAAACAGGCAAACTGGTACAATCAGTTAAAATATTGTTAACAAACCAGATTGGCTGAGGCAGCGATGGAAATACAACATAATTATCGGGGTGGATCCTTGAATAAGGTTTGGCTGAAACGCTACCCGGCAGATGTGCCTGCCGAAATAAGTGCAGATCGTTATACCTCGCTGGTGGATCTGTTTGAGCAGGCCGCAAAACGCTACGCCGATCAACCCGCGTTCCTGAACATGGGTCAGAAGATGAGTTATCGTCAGCTGGAAGAGAAGAGCCGCGCTTTTGCCGCCTATCTTCAGCAACAGCTGGGCCTGAAAGCGGGTGACCGTGTGGCACTGATGATGCCGAATTTACTGCAGTATCCGGTGGCCCTGTTTGGTGTGCTGCGTGCGGGTATGGTGGTGGTCAATGTGAATCCGCTCTATACGCCGCGCGAACTGCAGCATCAGCTCAATGACAGTGGGGCCAGTGCGATTGTCATTGTCTCGAATTTTGCGCACACGCTGGAAAAAGTGGTGGCGAAAACCGCTGTGCGGCACGTCATCCTGACCCGGATGGGCGATCAGCTGGCGCCAATAAAAGCGACGCTGGTTAACTTTGTCGTTAAGTATGTGAAGAAGCTGGTGCCCAAATACCATCTGCCGGGGGCAATCTCATTTCGCCACGTACTGGAAGTCGGCGAAACGCTCAATTATCAACGCCCGACGGTCTCCAATAACGATCTCGCCTTCCTGCAATATACCGGTGGCACCACTGGCGTGGCCAAAGGGGCGATGCTGACCCATCGCAACATGCAGGCGAATCTTGAGCAGACCCGCGCGACCTACGGCAAAGTGCTGCGCGACGGTAAAGAGTGTGTTGTCACCGCGCTGCCGCTTTATCACATCTTCGCCTTAACGGTGAATGGCCTGCTGTTCCTGGAGCTGGGCGGTCAGAATCTGTTGATCACCAATCCGCGCGATATTCCCGGCTTTGTTAAAGAGCTGGGGAAATTTCCGTTTACCGCCATTACTGGCGTGAATACGCTGTTTAACGCGCTACTCAACGATGAGCAGTTTAATAAACTCGATTTTTCAACGCTGCGTCTTTCCGCCGGTGGCGGAATGGCTGTGCAGAAAGTGGTGGCCGAGCGCTGGGAAAAACTGACCGGACACTATCTGCTGGAAGGCTATGGCCTGACAGAGTGTTCTCCGCTGGTGTCGGTCAATCCCTATGACATCAGCTGTCATACCGGCAGTATCGGTCTGCCGGTGCCCTCGACCGATGTGCTGATTCTGGATGACGACGGCAATGAAGTTCCTCCGGGTGAACCGGGCGAACTTTGCATCAGCGGCCCGCAGGTGATGCTGGGCTACTGGCAGCATCCGGAAGCGACAGCGGAAGTGCTGAAAAATGGCTGGCTCCACAGCGGTGATATTGTTACCGTTGACCAGGAAGGCTTTATTCGCATCGTTGACCGCAAAAAAGATATGATTCTGGTATCAGGTTTTAATGTCTATCCGAATGAAATCGAAGACGTGCTGATGCAGCATCCTAAAGTGCGTGAAGCCGCGGCTATCGGTGTGCCCAGCGATCTTTCTGGCGAAGCGGTAAAAGTCTGCATCGTGAAAAAAGATGCATCGCTCACCAAAGAAGAGGTGCTCGATCACTGTCGCCGTCAGCTGACCGGTTACAAGGTGCCGAAAATCATTGAGTTTCGTGATGAGTTGCCTAAAACCAACGTCGGCAAGATCCTGCGGCGTGAGCTGCGCGACGAGGCGAAACCCGGCGCGAGCTGAATCCGGGCAGAAATTGAGGTTGAACGCCGGCATGTCCGGCGTTTTTATTGTTTTTAACATGGAGCGCCGCGCGTTGTTGGCTGCGGTGGAAATCAGACGTGAACTATTCCCTTATCGACCAGGATGATCAACTGGCAGACGTGTGTCAGAAAGCGCGCCAGCACGCGGCGGTGGCCCTGGATACCGAATTTGTCCGCACCCGCACTTACTACCCTCAGCTTGGCCTGATCCAGCTGTTCGACGATCAGCAACTGGTGCTGATTGACCCGCTGAATATCCGTGACTGGTCACCCTTTATTGCCTTGCTGACCGACACCCGCGTCACCAAATTCCTGCATGCCGGGGGTGAAGATCTGGAAGTCTTCCTGCACCGTTTCGGCGTGCTGCCGACGCCCATGATCGATACCCAGATTCTGGCTGCCTTTTCTGGCCAGCCGCTCTCCTGGGGTTTTGCCTCAATGGTGGCACATTTCACTCAGGTCGAACTCGATAAAAGTGAATCACGCACGGACTGGCTGGCGCGCCCTCTGACCCAGCGTCAGTGCGAGTATGCGGCGGCGGACGTTCACTATCTGTTGCCAATTGCGCGTCAGCTGATGATCAATACGGAAGAGGCCGGCAATATGTCGGCGGCACTCAGTGAGTGCGATAACCTGTGTCAGCGTCGTCTGGATAGCCTGTTGCCGGATGAAGCCTGGCGGGATATTACCAATGCCTGGCAGTTGCGCCCGCGTCAGCTGGCGGCGTTACAGCGACTGGCGGCCTGGCGTCTGAAGCTGGCGCGTGAAAAAGATATGGCCGTTAACTTTGTGGTGCGCGAAGAGCACCTGTGGAAAGTGGCGCGCTTTATGCCCGGCTCGCTGGGCGAGCTGGATCATCTGGGGCTGTCAGGCCACGAAATTCGTTTCCACGGCAAAGCGCTGGTGGCGCTGGTGGCAGAAGCTGAGGCGCTGGATGAGAGCGAACTGCCGGCTCCGCTGGGCAATCTGATTGACCATCCGCACTACAAGCCAGTGTTTAAAGCGATGAAAGCGCTGGTGCAGCAGGTGAGTGAGCAGAGTGGATTCAGTCAGGAGCTGCTGGCGTCACGACGTCAGATTAATCAGGTATTAAGTCAGCACTGGGGCCTGAAGCCACAGGGACGTCAGCCGGAGTTACTCACCGGATGGCGGGGCGAACTGCTGAAACCCGGCATTGAGGAGATTCTGGCGGGTTGTTAACCGGTTAAATTTCCCCTGCCAGAGCGCAGGGGAAATTCAGCAAACGGTCAGCGTCATTTAGTCACTTCATCCGTTTCCGGCAGCGTCACGTTCAGCTCCAGAATCGAGATATCATCACCTTTCTGGTCGAGCTGCACCGTTACCATTTCTGGATCGATCTTCACATATCTGCAAATCACTTCCAGAATGTCGCGCTTAAGTTGCGGAAGATAGTGGGGCTCACTGTCGCCCCTTCTCCGTTCTGCCACGATAATCTGCAGCCTTTCCTTGGCTATGTTGGCAGTGTTCTTCTTCCGGGATAAAAAGAAATCAAGTAATGCCATGGTTTATCCCCCGAACAGGCGTTTCAGGAAACCCTTCTTCTCTTCTTCGATAAAGCGGAAGGGGCGTACTTCACCGAGCAACCGTTCAACGGTATCGGCATAGGCTTTGCCAGCATCAGATTCGCCGTCAAGAATCACCGGTTCGCCCTGGTTAGAGGCACGTAACACCGATTGATCTTCAGGGATCACGCCGACCAGAGGAATGCGCAGGATCTCCAGCACATCTTCCATGCTCAGCATATCGCCACGGTTCACCCGGCCAGGGTTATAGCGGGTCAGCAGCAAATGCTCCTTCACCGGGTCCTGACTGTTTTCAGCGCGACGGGATTTCGATGAGATGATGCCGAGAATGCGGTCGGAGTCGCGGACAGAAGAGACTTCCGGGTTGGTGGTAATAATGGCTTCATCGGCAAAGTAGAGCGCCATCAGTGCGCCCGTTTCAATCCCTGCCGGTGAGTCACAGACGATGAAATCGAACTCCATCTTAGCCAAATCGTTCAGAACTTTTTCAACACCCTCACGGGTCAGCGCATCTTTATCACGGGTCTGCGACGCAGGCAGAATGTAGAGCTGCTCCGTGCGTTTGTCGCGAATCAGCGCCTGGTTCAGTGTGGCATCGCCCTGGATTACATTAACAAAGTCGTAGACCACACGGCGCTCACAGCCCATGATCAAATCCAGGTTACGCAGACCGATATCAAAATCGATCACAACTGTCTTTTTGCCTTTCTGCGCTAAACCGGTGGCGATGGCCGCGCTTGACGTGGTCTTACCAACGCCCCCTTTACCGGATGTAACTACAATAATGCGTGCCATAAATGTTGATTTCCTTAACAAAAGAAAAGGGGCCTAATTAAGTGTCTGGATAGTCAGCGCGCCATCCTGCAGGCACAGGCGCGCAGCTTTACCAAAAAATTCTTGCGGGATCTGATCCATGATCCAGTACTCTCCGGCAATCGAGACCAGCTCGGCAGCCAGGTTGGTACAAAAAATCTGGCAGTTGCGGTCACCGCTGGCACCCGCCAGGGCGCGACCGCGCATCATGCCGTAAATGTGAATATTGCCATCGGCGACCAGTTCAGCGCCGGCGCTGACGCTGCTGGTGATGATCAAATCGGCATCACGCGCATAAATCTGCTGGCCCGAGCGCACCGGGGTGTTCACGATGCGGGTTTTCGTTGCTACCGTTTCGGTTACAGCCGGCAGAGGTTCTGGTATCGGCTGCGGCGCGGCGGCTTGCGGTCTGGCCTCTTTACCTTCTGCCAGCACGGGCAGGCCGGCACGGGCGATCATACGTTTCAGCGCTTCATCTTTGCAGCCGCTTACGCCGACAATGCGTAAACCGGTGGCGAGAACCGCCTGTTGCAACAGTTTCCAGTTAACATCGGCACTTAATGTCGAGACGTTAAGTACCACCGGCGCGTTTTTCAGGAAATCTGGAGCCTGGTCAATCTTGTCCTGGAGTGCCTTGCGAATCA
Organism: Pantoea agglomerans NBRC 102470; assembly: GCF_001598475.1. GTDB lineage: Bacteria > Pseudomonadota > Gammaproteobacteria > Enterobacterales > Enterobacteriaceae > Pantoea > Pantoea agglomerans. The sequence goes on along the minus strand of NZ_BCZA01000002.1, from coordinate 127,163 downwards.
CCGCAGGGTCATGGTGATGCAAATGGACGACAGACAGGGTGAAACTGCTACCTTTGAATTCGATTGGCGTTTGCGACATCTGTCCCGACTCAGTCCTGTTTTCACTACCGAAAGCCTGGCGATGATAAAATCATCGTGGAAGCGCTAACGGTGAATATTCGAAGTTCTGCAAGCATGTTATAGTTACAGCTATATTCAGACAAGCCTCAACGCCGGTTAATTCGAGTAAAAAATATGTTTTGTGTGATCTACAGAAGCCCGTTACGTGACCAGACTTATCTCTATGTTGAAAAAAAGGACGATTTCTCGCGCGTTCCGGAAGAATTGCTGAAAGGCTTTGGCAAGCCGCAGCTGGCGATGGTGCTTAAGCTGGCGGGGCGGGACAGGCTGGCTAATGCGGATATCAATAAAGTTAAGCAGGGATTAAGCGAGCAGGGCTATTATTTACAGCTCCCTCCGCCGATTGAAAGTCTCCTCAACATTCATTTACAGGCCGATAAAAAACTTTAACTCGGATTCTTCTGTAAATATAAATCCTGTCGGTGCGATCCTGGCAGGATAATATTGCCCTGATGCTGCGCAAAATTAACGGTGCAGCTTATCTGTTTCACCCCTTTTTAAATTCCCTGCTCAATTTTTTCTCCTGATTTGTACGATTATTCAGCACTTCAACGCCTGCATTTACGCTTTCTGACAAATTACGCACCCCGGACCGTTAAAAGGATCTTATTATCACGCTATGAGGTTGGCATTTCGATCAACGCATGAGCAAACATCAACCCGCCAGCAGCGCTGGCATCACACCTAACCTGAACAGGGGATGAGCATGTATCAGCATCGTAACTGGCAAGGCGCTCTGTTAGATTTTCCGGTCAGCAAAGTGGTTTGCGTCGGGAGTAATTATGCAAAGCACATTAAAGAGATGGGCAGCGCAACCCCAACCGAACCGGTGATCTTTATCAAGCCGGAAACGGCGCTGTGTGATTTGCGTCAGCCGCTCTCTATTCCCGACGCGTTTGGCGAGGTCCATCATGAAGTTGAACTGGCGGTGCTAATCGGCGCGACACTGAAGCAGGCGACCGATGCGCATGTGGCTAAGGCGATTGCAGGTTATGGCGTGGCGCTGGATCTGACACTGCGTGACCTGCAGGCCGGGCTGAAAAAAGCGGGCCAGCCGTGGGAAAAATCCAAAGGCTTTGATAACGCCTGTCCTGTCTCCGGTTTTATCCCGGTGACGGAATTCAGTGGCGATCCACAGAACGTCGAGCTTAAATTGCTGGTGAACGGTGAAGTGCGTCAGCACGGCAATACCGAAGACATGATTCATAAAATCCTGCCGCTGATTGCCCATATGAGCCACTACTTTACGCTGCGTGCAGGCGATGTGATTCTGACCGGTACGCCAGAAGGGGTAGGCCCGATGCGCTCGGGTGATCAGCTGGAAGTTTCACTGGCGGGTCACGGCATCAGCACGCGCGTACTCTAAAAACTTGCATCACCGCCGCATAGGCTTTATAAGGTGCGGTTTAGGCACAATCCGGACAAATCATCATGACTGACACCCCTTTCTGGCAACAAAAACGCCTGGCACAAATGAGCGATGAGGAATGGGAATCCTTGTGTGATGGTTGTGGACAGTGTTGCCTGAACAAATTGCAGGACGCCGACACCGATGAGATCTACTTCACCAATGTCGCCTGTGATCAGCTCAATATTAAAACCTGCCAGTGCCGCAACTATGAGCGCCGCTTCGAGCTTGAAGAGGATTGCATCAAGTTAACGCGCGAAAATCTGACGACCTTCAACTGGCTGCCGCGCACCTGCGCCTACCGGCTGCTGGGTGAGGGCAAAGATTTACCCGTATGGCATCCGCTGCGGGCCGGTTCGAAAACAGCGATGCATGCGCAGCGTATTTCGGTGCGGTATATTGCGGTGCGTGAGAGTGAAGTGCGGGACTGGGAAGATCACATCATTGATCGCCCCGATCGCAACGGCTGAGTGCCGCGCTATCAATCGGAACAGAAAAAAGGCTGCCAGTGGCATAATGCTGGTCAGTTAAGCGACAGGTGATAACGCAGTCTGGTCCCGGGCAGGGGCTGGCGGTCCTCGCGCCGCTTCGCGGTTCCTTCACTTCATTCCTCTGCCTGACGGACCGCCGGGGATGGCACATCCTGTGCCGCCCCGCCTTTCGCCCGCGTCCTGCGGGCTCTCCTGGCAGACTCATTCTGTTCAGCGCTGCGGATTGCCTGCTCCTGCCCGGCACCGGCCTGCTCTGAAACTTCAGTGTGAATGGTTAAAAAGGGCACGAGAGTGGAGGCCTGAGCGCCTCTGCTGCTGAAAGGGCTATCCGCAGCGCTGAGGCGTGACGGTGGGCCAGAAGTCCACGCCGGGAAGCGTGGACAGTTCGGGGCCGGCCAGGGAGGGCCGATCCCCGAACGGTTCGTCGGCGCGCCGTCAAAGCCGAAGGTACCGCGTGAGCGGCGCGAGGACGGCCCGGCAGCAGCAGAGGTGCGCTGGCCCGCACTGCGGCTAGCTCGCCCGGAAAAAAAGCTGCCACGTCTGACCGTGACAGCCTTTACAACTCTAATCTTAACTGACCAGCATTATGCCAGTGGCAGCCTTTTTTGATCTCAGCGACCAAAGAGATCGCGGCGTTTAGGTTTCAGCGGCTGGGCTATCAGCACCAGCGCCGCGACCAGCAGATAACCGGCGAACACCACAATCATCCACTGCGGCATGCTGAGCGTCAGGAAAGTCCAGCTGCGTTCTGCACAGTCACCGCTGGCAAGAAACACCGACGGCAGCCACTTATCCAGCGGTAAGCCGCTGGGGAAGCGGGCAGCAAAATCACAGGTGGTGAAGGGGTTAGGGTGCAGCTGAATCATGGTATGTTCATAAGAGAGACGCAGACCTTCCCAGGCACTGTAGATCCACAACGCCAGCGCCGCCAGACGCAACGGCGATTTTGGCGCAATCGCACCAACCAGACCCGCGCCCAGCACACCAAACAGCGCATTGCGCTCATAAATACACATCACGCAGGGCTTCAGGCCCATTACGTGCTGAAAAAAGAGAGCTGTTAATTCCAGTGCAAGTGCAGTCAGTGCCAGTAGTAACCAGGCTCCGCGACCACGTGAGCATTGATTCAGATATCGCAACATATTGCATTCCCTGTAAACGTTAATGCCACGCAGTGTAAACCAAAAGCGTTTGCAAACCAGCCAGGGACAGGGAAAAATCGTGTGCAAACATGACCTGATTCTGATCCAGAGCAGGTTAAATGAGGATAAGCCAGACCTTATCGGCAGAACGCCGGTCAGTGAAGAGCGGGGAGAGCCGCAGTGGCGACAGAGGTGATCGCATGCGGCAGGAGGCGAAACGGCAGGCGCGGGTTATATGCTGCCAGCGTTCAGCGCTTTCAGGGCGGCTGTACGCTGACACTCCGCGGTGCTGTGGCACGCGCCATTTCAGCGCAGAAAGTCGTTCAGCCCGCCCGTGATCCTGAAGCCGCTGATACTGCGGTCAGCCATGCTGAAATATGCGCCTGCGCCCGGTTTTAATGGTTACGCAGGCTATATCCGCTATAGGGCGTCTGGTATGATGAGTGCCCATCATGATTAGAAAAGCAACGAGAACACATTGCTATGGTTATAAAGGCTCAGAGTCCAGCGGGATTTGCTGAAGAGTATATTATTGAAAGCATCTGGAACAGTCGCTTTCCGCCAGGGTCGATTCTTCCTGCTGAGCGTGAGCTTTCTGAATTGATTGGGGTGACGCGCACCACCTTGCGTGAAGTGCTGCAGCGCCTGGCGCGCGATGGCTGGCTGACTATTCAGCACGGTAAACCGACGCGGGTGAACGATTTCTGGGAGACGTCCGGCCTGAATATTCTGGAAACGCTGGCCCGTCTCGATCACGACAGCGTTCCGGTGCTGATCGACAACCTGCTGTCGGTACGCAGCAACATTTCATCGATCTTTATCAGCCGTGCGCTGCGCCATCATCCGGACAAAGCGCGCGAAGTGCTGGAAACGGTCAGTGCGGCTGCCGATCAGGCTGATGCCTATACCGAGCTTGACTACCGGGTGTTCCGTGGTCTGGCGTTTGCGTCAGGTAACCCGATTTACGGTCTGATTCTGAATGGCCTGAAAGGCCTCTATACCCGCGTTGGCCGCCACTATTTCTCTAATCCGGAAGCCCGTCAGGTCGCTCGCGATTTCTATCTCAAACTGCTGGAACTGTGCGACAAAGAGCCCGGACAGGATGAGATTGTGGACGTGGTGCGCAACTACGGCCGCCGCAGCGGTGAAATCTGGCACAGTATGCAGAAAAATCTGCCTGACGATCTCGGCAGTAAGCGTTGAAAAAAAACCGGACATCGCGTCCGGTTTTTTGTTTTTATCCCATCAGAGTGATGAACCGCGTGGTGGATTACGATCCAGCAGCTCTACGCTGCCATCCTCGTTCTGCTGTTCCAGAATCACATCAAATCCCCACAGACGATGCACATGCTTCAGCACCTCGCGACGGCTCTTATCCAGCGGCGTGCGGCTCTGCGGCACATAACGCAGGGTCAGGGAACGGTCACCGCGCAGATCGACGTTATAGACCTGAATATTCGGTTCGAGATTACTCAGGTTATACTGCGCGGAGAGCTGCTGGCGAATTGCCCGGTAGCCCGCCTCATCGTGGATCGCGGCGATTTCGAGATAGTTGTTGCGGTCATCATCCAATACGGTAAACAGACGGAAATCGCGCATGACTTTCGGCGACAGGAACTGGCTGATAAAACTCTCATCCTTGAACTCGCGCATCGCAAAATGCAGGGTTTCCAGCCAGTCGGAACCGGCGATATCCGGGAACCAGTAGCGATCCTCTTCGGTCGGCGACTGACAGATACGCTTGATATCCTGCATCATCGCGAACCCTAAAGCATAGGGGTTGATGCCGTTATACCACTGACTGTTATAGGGCGGCTGAAACACGACGTTGGTGTGGCTGTGCAGGAACTCCATCATAAAGCGTTCCGACACTTTGCCTTCATCATAGAGGTGATTGAGGATGGTGTAGTGCCAGAATGTCGCCCAGCCTTCATTCATTACCTGGGTCTGTTTCTGCGGATAGAAATACTGGCTCACCTTGCGCACAATGCGCAGGATCTCACGCTGCCATGACTCCAGCAGCGGGGCGTTTTTCTCCATAAAATAGAGCAGGTTTTCCTGCGGCTCAGAGGGGTAGCGCGCGGCTTCAAAGGTCACGGCCTCTTTCTCACGCCGTGGCAGCGTTCGCCAAAGCGTGTTCACCTGACTTTGCAGATACTCTTCACGGCTTTTCTGCCGCGCCTTCTCCTCCTGCAGAGAGATCTTCTGCGGGCGCTTATAGCGATCGACGCCATAATTCATTAAGGCATGGCAGGAGTCGAGCAAGCGCTCTACCTCTTCGACGCCATAGCGCTCTTCGCAGTCACTGATATAGTTTTTGGCAAATAACAGGTAATCGACAATCGACCCGGCATCCGTCCAGCTGCGGAACAGATAGTTATTTTTAAAGAAAGAGTTGTGGCCATAGCAGGCATGCGCCATCACCAGCGCCTGCATGGTCATGGTGTTCTCTTCCATCAGGTAGGCGATGCAGGGATTAGAGTTGATGACAATCTCATAGGCCAGACCCTGCTGACCATGCTTATAACGCTGTTCAGTCTCGATAAACTTTTTGCCGAATGACCAGTGTGAATAGTTGATTGGCATGCCGACGCTGGAGTAGGCATCCATCATCTGTTCAGAGGTAATCACTTCGATTTGGTGCGGGTAGGTATCAAGCCGGTAGAGTTTAGCCACCCGGTCGATCTCGGCTAAGTAGACATCAAGCAGTTCGAATGTCCAGTCTGGTCCGTCATTGAGTCGTTTGCTGTCTCTGATGGCTTCGTCAAAGATTGTCGTCATAGCGCACCTCTTTTTTGCAAACCGGCTGACCCGAAAGACAACCCGTTCTGGTTATTTAAGGCTTCATCCTGAAAAAGGGAACCCGAAAAAAACTGAGCGAACACAACAATGATAGCCCACTGTCGCTTATCCGAAATGCGAACTCAAACGAATTCTTTGGCACAAAATCATTAAGAGCGGTGCGGCAGAGAATTTAACAGCCTTTCATACTGTTCTTATTATAAATTGCGGAATCTAATCCTGTTTATAAGCGGAATGTATGGGGTTGAATGAATCTCCTGCAACAGGCAGATTTAACTGCCTTCGTTGTCATTTATTTCTGTATTTAAGGATTAAGACGCATAAAGCGCTGAAATTGGCCGTGCGACAAGATTTTAGTTACCTGAAAAGTAAAAAAGATGTGAAATGGATGGTGAAATTCTGTGGTGGTGTCCGCTATGTAAATCCGCTGACTATCATCAGTTGAACAGTGAATTATGCTTTTACAGGTCGGGTGGGGGAGCTATGCACGTTGTAATTCTTGGAAGTGGTGTGGTCGGGGTGGCGAGTGCCTGGTATCTGGCGCGTGCCGGACATCAGGTGACGGTCATTGATCGTCAGCCCGCCGCAGCGATGGAGACCAGTGCAGGGAATGCCGGTCAGATCTCTCCGGGTTATGCCGCACCCTGGGCAGCGCCCGGCGTGCCATTGAAAGCGGTGAAGTGGATGTTTCAGCGCCACGCGCCGCTGGCTATCCGGCTGGATGGCAGTAGTTTTCAGCTGGAGTGGATGTGGCACATGCTGCGCAACTGCGACATCAATCACTATCAGCAGAACAAAAGCCGCATGGTGCGGATTGCTGAATATAGCCGTGACTGTCTGAAAGCGTTGCGCAGTGAAACCGGCATCGCCTATGAGGGCCGTCAGGGCGGGACGCTGCAACTGTTCCGTACCCAGCAGCAGTTCGACAGCGCCAGCAAAGATATTGCGGTGCTGCGCGACGCGGGCGTGCCCTATGAGCTGCTGCAGGCGCATGAACTGTCTCGCGCTGAACCGGCACTGGCGGCAACCCAGCATAAACTCACCGGCGGATTACGCCTGCCCAATGATGAAACCGGCGACTGTCAGCTCTTTACTCAGCGGCTGGCAAAAATGGCCGAAGAGGCGGGCGTGGTCTTCCGCTTTAATACTCCGGTCGACCACCTGCTGCGCGATGGCGATCGCATCTATGGCGTGAAGTGCGGTGATGAGATCATCAAGGCGGACAGCTATGTGGTGGCGTTTGGTTCCTACTCGACCGCGCTGTTAAAAAATGTCATCGATATTCCGGTCTATCCGCTGAAAGGCTATTCACTCACTATTCCGATTAAAAATCCTGATGCCGCACCGGTTTCAACTATCCTGGATGAGACCTACAAAGTGGCGGTGACGCGGTTTGACGATCGTATTCGTGTCGGCGGGATGGCGGAAATTGTTGGTTTTAACACCAAACTCACCGAAGCGCGGCGGGAAACGCTGGAGATGGTGGTCAGTGATCTCTATCCTGAAGGCGGTCATCTCGCGCAGGCGAGTTTCTGGACCGGTCTGCGTCCGATGACGCCAGACGGTACGCCGATTGTGGGTGCCACACCCATCTCTAATCTCTGGCTCAATACCGGTCACGGTACGCTGGGCTGGACGATGGCGTGTGGTTCTGGTCAGTTGCTGGCCGATCTCATCTCCGGTAAAAAGCCGGCCATTGCGGCGGATGACTTAGCGGTGTTCCGCTACTTACCCGGTTTCGCGGCGACCTCATCGCCGCTGCGTAACGCCAACGCAACTCGTTAAGTATTCAGGGAGAGAGAGGATGTCACGTCCGATTGTCGCTACCATCAACCAGCAGGCGTTACGTCATAACCTGACTGTTGTTCGCCAGGCGGCACCCGCCTCCCGCGTCTGGTCAGTGGTGAAAGCTAATGCTTATGGCCATGGCATTGATCGCGTGCGCGAGGCGTTATCTGCCACTGACGGCTTCGCGCTTCTTAATATGGAAGAGGCGATCCAGCTGCGCGAACAGGGCTGGAAAAAGCCGATTCTGCTGCTGGAAGGTTTCTTCCAGCCAGAGGATCTGCAGCTGATTGACCGTTATCGTCTCACCACCAGCGTACACAGTAACTGGCAAATCAACGCGCTGGCCAGTGCCAGACTTGCAGCACCGGTTGATATCTATCTTAAAATGAACAGCGGGATGAACCGGCTGGGTTTTCGCCCGGAACAGGTCAACGGTGCATGGCAAAAGCTGCGGGCGCTCAGTACGGTAGGTGAGATGACGCTGATGGCCCATTTTGCCGATGCGGAAAATCCGCAGGGTCTGATTGCGCCACTGCAGCGCGTAGAGCAGGCGGCTGAGGGGCTGAACTGTCCGCGATCGCTCTCCAACTCCGCCTGCACCCTGTGGCATCCTGAAGCGCACTTTGACTGGGTCCGTCCCGGCATCATTCTGTATGGCGCGTCACCCAGCGGTGACTGGCAGGACATTGCAGGCAGTGGCCTGAAGCCGGTGATGACCTTAAGCAGTGAGATTATTGCGGTCCAGCAGCTACAGGCGGGCGATGGCGTGGGTTACGGCTACCGCTATCACGCCAGTGCAGCGCAGCGAATTGGCGTGGTGGCCTGTGGCTACGCGGATGGCTATCCACGGCATGCCCCGACGGGTACGCCCGTCTGTGTCGATGGCGTGATGACTCAGGTGGTTGGTGCGGTTTCGATGGATATGATCACCGTCGACTTGACCCCCTGTCCCCAGGCCGGTATTGGCTCAGCCGTGGAGCTGTGGGGTGAGCAGGTGAAAATCGATCAGGTGGCAAAAGCGGCCGGAACGGTAGGGTACGAGCTGATGTGTGCGCTGGCACCCCGCGTTCCGGTAACCGTTATTTAAGCGCGGTCAGGCTGCCGCGCATCTTTCTGCTGCAGCGCCAGGCGATAAAGGCCAGCGCTGCACCCAGCAGCATCATCAGACTCAGCGACAGCTTCTCCGCCACCGGCAGCGCCACAATGACCAGGCTGCCTGACGCGCCACCGGCCATCTGAATGAATCCCTGCAAGGCGGACGCCACGCCCGCCTGTTGCTGATAGGGCTCCAGCGCATAGCTGGTGGCCGGTCCCACCGTAAAAGCCAGCCCGGCAACTGAAACGGCCACCGGGAACATGTAAAGCGCCCAGTGCGTCTGCATCTCCGCCGGGAAGATCTGCATCCCCGCTACCAGCAGCACCGCGCCCAGCAGCATAGTGAAGAATCCCATCGCCAGGCAGAAAGGGCGACCCGCTTTGCGAATCGCTTTATTCACGAACATGCTGACAAACATGATCCAGAAACCGTTGGCGCCAAAAGCAAAAGAGAACTGGATTGGCGTCAGCCCGCCTTCGGTCATTAATACCTGCGGTGCCAGCGACACGTAGGTCAGCACCATGCCCAGCGCACCAGCGTTTGCGAACGCGAACGCCAGAAAGCGCGGCTGACGCAGGATCGCGGCATACTGTTTAATCGGTAATCCTTTCACCCGCAGGGTATCCGCCGGGCGCGTTTCTGGCAGCCAGATAATCACCAGCAGCGTAATCAGCACGCCGTAGGCGCAGAGAAACCAGAAGGGTGCGCGCCAGTCAAAGGCGCTGGCCAGCAAACCGCCCAGCAGCGGAGCCAGGGCCGGAACGATGTTTAATGCACCATTCAGGAAGCCATACGCACGGGCGGCATCATCACCGCTCAGGCGGTCACGCACGCCGCTAAAGGCCACGACCGCGCTGCAGCAGACGCCACAGCCCTGCACCAGGCGGGCAAGGACGAATAGCGGGAATGAGGTGGCGGTGGCGGCGATGGCACTCCCCGTGATGTAAAGCGCCAGGCCCAGCAGGGCAATCGGCTTACGGCCATAGTTATCCACCAGCGGGCCGGTCACCAGTTGTCCCAGCCCCATGACCAGCAGAAACAGTGGAATGGTGGTCTGCACCAGATTAACCGGCGTATCCAGCCCTTCTGCGATTTGTGGCAGCGTGGGCAAATAGAGATCGATGCCTAAGGGTGCCAGCAGCACCAGGCTTAATAACAGCAGAGTAAATTTTTGCATAACAACCAGAGGGTAAGCGTTCTGTTTAAAAACGATCGCAGAGGGTAATGATTCAGCGGCAAAAAAGATAGAGGAAGTCGTGCGGAAAGTGCGATGCCTGCTGTAAACAGGCATCGCAGAGGTCTGATTAGTAAGCGCCGTCGCGGCGTAACACCACGCCTGCGGTTTTGAACAGGATCGCAATATCGGTCCAGAGCGCCCAGTTTTTGACATACCAGGAGTCAAAATAGACGCGGGTATCATAGTCGATATCGTTACGTCCGCTGACCTGCCACAGACCGGTCATACCCGGCTTGGCCATCAGGTAGTAGTCGACATCACCGGCATAACGCTCCAGCTCAGCTTCAATCACCGGACGCGGACCAACCAGGCTCATCTCGCCACGAATCACGTTCCACAGCTGCGGCAACTCGTCGAGGCTGGTTTTACGCAGGAAACTACCAATCCGGGTCACGCGCGGGTCATTCTTCAGTTTGAAATCTTTGTCCCACTCAATTCGTGCCTCTTCGCTGGTTGCCAGTAATTTCTCCAGCACCTCTTTGGAATTGGTCACCATGGAACGGAATTTCAGACATTTGAATTTTTTGCCATTCTGGCCCACACGCTCGTGACCATAAATGGCATTGCCACCATCACGTTTCACCATATAGCAGAGCAGGGCGAAGATTGGGCCGAGAAACAGCAGCAGCATCGACGCCACCACGATATCAAAGGCGCGCTTCATGAAACGGGAGGAGTGTTTCGCCAGGTTGTTGCTGACGCGCAGAATCATCACTTCATGGCTGAAGATAAAGGACATGTCGGTGCCGTAAAGTGGCACGCCGCGCAGCGTCGGGATCACTGAAACTGAACGGCAGTTCATCTTCGACAGGAATTTCAGCCAGCGATCGCGCATCGGCTGCTGCTCATACTCCATAGCCACAATAAACTGCACGTTGTCACGGTCAATGGTCTGCCAGTTAATATCTTTCCAGGTGATCACCGGCACGCCATTCACGCTCTGTTGAGCCGGAACATCATCGACCGAGATAAAGGCCTGTACGTTGTAGCCCAGAATCTCTTCACTCTGCAGCGCCGCGTAAGCTTCGGTGGCGTTTCTGCCGGAGCCAATAATGATGGTCTCTTTCTGCCACTGACCCGCCTTGTGAATGGCGCGTTTAACCAGAGCACGCATCAGCGGCAGCAGCAGCAGGGCATATGTCCAGCTGAAGACCCACACCATGCGGGAGAAATCCCATTTAGAGAAGGCGATCAACGCGAGGTCGAGCAGCGAGAAAACAAATAATGTTTTAATGATCTCTTTCAGCTCAAACCAGAAGGGTTTGCGATAGGTATAGTGACGCAGGCGTACCCAGAACCATCCGGTACACATGACTGACATAATAAACTGTGCCACAAAACGATATTCAATTTGATGAGGTGGAATAAAGGTATCCAGCTCGCCCCAAATACCCTGTATCGTCGCGGCAGATAAAAACAGTGCGAGGTTAAGTGCAATCAGATCGGAAAAGCTCAGGGCGAATTTCACGATGATATTTTTACGCGTGCCGCTCCACGAGCGGCTCGGGCTATTCATTATCAATGTACTTGCCATAAAACCTGCTCTCTTTCTCAAGTAAAAGATGGCCTGACCAGAATCATGTACGCGCTCAGGGGTGGGCTTCTGAAAAATTAAAAAATAATTTTCAGTCTGTTGCAGTCAGTAAAGCCAGTGCAGCTGCAAAAAAGATAACGGCTAAAGCGTGATAGTACTCACGAAATGTTGCAGCATTGAGAATGAGTATGCAGGAGTTATTTGACAGAGTTAATACGGAAAAAATCTGAAAACATCAAAAGTGATTAAAGTTTTAAATGGCTAAGTTTTGGTTTTTACTGGATAAAATAAGGCGGGGGTTGGTTATAACCAAACTGTTTAAGACGCTTTTTAGGAATTACCGCCAAATCTTACGACTGGCGGTAGTGATAACGGACTCAGGCAGGTTTTTTTAAAATCCAGCGGTCCTGCTGTTTATCGTAATGACCAATCTGCAGATCCACCGGTTCTCCGTCAATCCATGCCGGAACGCTGGTATCGCGATCCCAGCCATCAAGTTGGGTAATTAAGCCGGGATTGGTGTGACAGGGGATGCTGACGGTGTCGAGGTTCTCACTGTCAAGATCGGCATCAACAATCTCATAACGACCAATTTTAACCACGTGTCCCATTCATTTCTCCCGTTTTTGCTGGCATAGACTTTTAAGCTTAGCGTATCGACAGAAAATAACGTGGCTGAATGATTAGGATTATTCCTTCTCTTCAGCCGGACGGACACCAATCTTCACAATACGGTTATCCTCTTTCTCCGCGACGGTCCACGTCAGCTGATTCCACTCAACCTGATCGCCAACCACCGGCGCGCCGCCCAGCATACTCAGCACCAGTTGTCCCAGCGACTGCTGATCGTTGGTGTTCTCATCCAGTTCCAGTCCGTAAATCTGCGCAATATCGCGCAGGCGAGCTTCAGCATCCAGAATAAAGTCACCAAAGAAACGCTGGTCGAGGGAAACCGGCGGCGACTGGCTGAACATCTTACCCAGCGCCGGCAGATCGCGCTCACGGCCAATCACGCAGATGACGTCGTTCTCCCTGAGACGCGTCCCATCATTCGGATGCATCAGCACATTGTCACGGAACAGGGCGGCGATGCGGGTCTCACGCGGCATCTGCAGGTCACGCAGTGCGGCACCGATGCACCACTTGTCAGCGCTGAGCTGGTAGACAAACTGCTCCCACGGATTTTCGGGGTGGATATCCAGACCGATACGGCTGATAGGCGATGCGGTAGGCGGCACCACCACTTTGGCTTTTTTCGCTGCAAAGCCCAGCGAGGTGCCCTGCAACATCAGGGAGACCAGCACCACAAAGAAGGCGATATTAAAATAGAGCGACGCGTTTTCTAATCCGGCCATCATCGGGAAGACAGCAAGGATAATCGGTACCGCGCCGCGTAAACCGACCCAGCTAATAAAGACGCGTTCGCGGGTGGTAAAACTGCGAAACGGCAGCAGACCAATAAACACCGACAGTGGGCGCGCCACCAGAATCAGCCACAGTGAGAGGATCATCGCCGGAACTGCGATATGCCACAAATCAGACGGGGTTACCAGCAGTCCCAGCACGATGAACATGCCAATCTGACTCAGCCACGCCATGCCGTCAAAGGTCTGCAGAATGCCGTGACGGTTGCGAATCGGCCTGTTGCCCAGTAAAAAGCCGCACAGATAGACCGCCAGGATGCCGCTGCCCTCTAATACTGTGGTCAGGGCGAACACCAGAATGCCGCCACTCAACGCCAGCAGCGGATAGAGCCCACCGGCCAGACTGATACGGTTAATCAGCTGCTGCAGCGCCCAGCCGCCGCCCAGACCCAGCACGATACCCAGACCAAACTGCTGCACCAGATGCACCAGGAACATCCAGTCAAGGCCGCTGCGGCCCTGCTCGATCATTTCAATCAGCGTAATGGTCAGGAACACCGCCATCGGATCGTTACTGCCCGATTCAATCTCCAGCGTGGAGCTGACGCGCTCATTCAGGCCTTTGTCACCCAGCAGGGAGAAGACGGCGGCGGCATCTGTGGAGCCGATAATCGCGCCAATCAGGAAGCCCTGCATCATATCCAGGTTAAACAACCAGGCGGCGACCACACCGGTTAAGCCTGCGGTAATCATGACCCCGACGGTTGCCAGCGACAGCGCTGGCCCCAGGGCAACTTTAAATGAGCTGGCTTTGGTCCGCATGCCGCCATCCAGCAGGATAATCGCCAGCGCCAGGTTTGAGATTAAGTAAGCCGCCGGATAGTTATCAAAGGCGATGCCGCCGATACCATCAACCCCGGTCAGCATGCCCAGGGCAAGGAAGATCACCAGAATGGGGATGCCCAGTCTGGATGAGAAAGAGCTGAGCAGAATGCTCGATGCGACCAGCACGGAACCGATGATAAACAGACTGTAGACAATAGTGTGGTTCAAACCCGATCTCCTGAGATATGACAGTGCGGTGCAGCGACTGGTGACAAATATCCATGCTATCTCTGAAAGATAATGTTTTATCAAGGAGTTGTCATTGTGAAAATGATCATTATACGAATTGCTTAACAGCATATGGAATCAGATTAATGTGAAGAATGAGGGGGTTGGCAGGCAAGCGGCAGAAAACAGACTGTTTTAGCAGGTTATTCGGAAGATAAAAAAAGCCGGCGATGAGCCGGCTTAGTGCATCAGGCTTCCGTTGCCTGTTTATGGAACAGCGATCGGAACACCGGGTAGATATCTTCCGGCTCACGAATGTGTTCGATAGCAAAGTTATCGAACGTCGACTGCAGATGCTCATACTCGCGCCACAGCGTCTGATGCGCACGGCGGGTAATCTCGATATAACTGTAATAACGCACCACCGGCAGAATATGCTTCGCCAGAATCTCGTGACAGAGCGGTGAATCGTCGGCCCAGTTATCGCCATCCGACGCCTGCGCAGCATAGATGTTCCACTGCGCCGGGTCATAGCGCTCTTTCACCACCTCATCCATGAGTTTCAGCGCACTCGAAACGATGGTGCCACCGGTCTCCTGAGAGTAGAAGAACTCCTGTTCATCCACCTCTTTAGCCTGCGTGTGATGACGAATATAAACCACATCGACATTCTTGTAGGTGCGGCTCAGGAACAGGTAAAGCAGGATATAGAAGCGTTTCGCCATATCCTTGGTGGCCTGATCCATGGATCCGGATACATCCATCAGACAGAACATCACTGCCTGGCTGGAAGGCTCCGGCCGTTTCTCAAAGTTTTTGTAGCGCAGGTCGAAGGTGTCGATAAAAGGCACCCGATCGATACGCGCCCGCAACTCGGCGATCTCTTTGCGCAGCCGCTCCTCCTCCAGAAGCTGAGCCGGTTCAGAGTTCTCAATCTCCAGCAGCGTTTCTTCCAGTTCGTGCAGCATCCGGCGTTTACCCGCCGTCATCGCCGTACGACGCGCCAGCGAGTTCTGCAGCGAACGTACGACGCTGATATTGGCAGGCACACCGTTGGAGGTGAAGCCGGCACGGTGGGTCTTATACTCATTCAACTGGCGATGCTGGTTCCGGCGCAGGTTAGGCAGGGCGAGATCTTCAAACAGCAGGTCCAGGTACTCATCTTTCGATATCTGAAAGACAAACTCATCCTGACCTTCACCATCCTGACTGGCATTACCCTGGCCACTGCCGCCGCCACCGCCACCCTGCGGTCGCTCGACCCGGTCATTCTGCACAAAATGGTCGTTGCCCGGATGGACCCGATGGCGGTTGCCGCCGCGTCCCTGATGGAAAATTGGCTCATTGATGTCGTCAATCGGGATAGAGACAGACTCACCGCTGCTTACATCGGTCACCGAGCGTTTATTGATGGCCTCGGAGATCGACTGCTTAATTTGCGACTTATAACGGCGCAAGAAGCGCTGGCGGTTTACCGCGCTCTTGTTTTTGCCGTTGAGTCGGCGATCGATGAAATAGGCCATGGTATTCCCCCAAACTACATTGTAAGCAGGCCGGGCGAACCCGACCTTGTCAGACCGGTATCACTTACCGGCAAGCTTACAGACTCTTATCAGGACGATTTACGCACACGCAAATACCATTCACACAGCAGGCGAACCTGTTTGCGGGTATAGCCTTTTTCCATCATGCGATCGACAAAATCATCATGTTTTTTCTGCTCATCGGTAGAGGTCTTGGTATTAAACGAGATCACCGGCAGCAACTCTTCCGTATTCGAGAACATTTTCTTCTCGATCACGGTGCGTAATTTCTCGTAACTGGTCCAGTTCGGGTTGCGACCGTTATTGTGTGCCCTGGCGCGCAGCACGAAGTTGACGATCTCATTACGGAAATCTTTCGGGTTACTGATGCCAGCGGGCTTCTCGATTTTCTCCAGTTCCGCGTTGAGCGATTCACGATCAAACAGCTGTCCGGTATCGGGATCGCGATACTCCTGATCCTGAATCCAGAAGTCGGCATAGGTCACATAGCGGTCAAAGATGTTCTGACCATACTCAGAGTAAGACTCCAGATAGGCGGTCTGAATCTCTTTGCCGATAAACTCAGCATATTTGGGGATCAGATAGCCTTTGAGGTGCTCAAGGTATTTCTCAGCCTGATCCTGTGGGAACTGTTCGCGCTCAATCTGCTGCTCCAGTACATAGAACAGGTGCACCGGGTTGGCCGCCACTTCGGCGTGGTCAAAGTTAAATACCCGCGACAGAATCTTAAAGGCAAAGCGGGTTGAAAGGCCGTTCATCCCCTCATCCACACCGGCGTAATCATGATACTCCTGCCAGGACTTTGCCTTAGGGTCGGTATCTTTCAGGCTTTCACCATCGTAGACCCGCATTTTGGAATAGATGCTGGAGTTATCCGGATCCTTGAGACGTGACAGGATAGAGAAGCGTGCCAGGGTTTCCAGCGTACCCGGTGCGCAGGGCGAGGTCGCCAGCTCACTGTGATTAAGTAACTTGTCGTAGATTTTGATCTCTTCAGAGACCCGCAGGCAGTAGGGCACCTTGACGATATAGACACGGTCAAGGAACGCCTCATTATTCTTGTTATTACGGAACGTCACCCACTCTGATTCGTTGGAGTGCGCCAGAATAATGCCGTTAAACGGCAGCGCCGAAATCCCCTCGGTGCCATTGTAGTTACCTTCCTGCGTCGCCGTCAGTAACGGATGCAGCACCTTGATAGGCGCTTTGAACATCTCAACGAATTCCATGATCCCCTGGTTGGCACGGCAGAGTGCGCCGGAGTAACCGTAAGCATCAGGATCGTTTTGCGCGTGGTTTTCCAGTTTACGGATATCCACTTTACCCACCAGCGCGGAGATATCCTGGTTGTTCTCATCACCCGGTTCAGTTTTGGCAATCGCCAGCTGTTCCAGGATCGACGGCCAGACTTTCACCACTTTGAAACGCGAGATATCGCCGCCAAAATCGTGCAGTCGCTTAGCGGCCCACGGCGACATAATCGTGCCGAGATAACGGCGCGGCACGCCATACTCTTTTTCGAGAATATGCGCATCTTCCTGCGGATTAAACAGGCAGAGAGGGTGGTCATTAACCGGGCTGCGTTCCCCGTCGGCGCTCAGTACATAGATGGGCACCCGCTGCATCAGCGACTTAAGCCGTTCCGCCAGTGAGGATTTACCGCCACCTACCGGCCCCAGTAAATAGAGGATCTGTTTCTTCTCTTCCAGTCCCTGAGCGGCATGTTTCAGGTAGGAGACGATCTGTTCAATCGCTTCCTCCATGCCGTAAAACTCCTCGAACGCCGGATAGCGTCCCATCACACGATTGGAGAATATTCTGGAAAGGCGTGGCTCCTGAGCAGTATCGACCATTACTGGCTCTCCGATAGCCATTAACAGTCGCTCTGCAGCGTTGGCGTATGCACTGCGATCCTGCTTACAGATGGCAAGAAATTCCTGCAGTGTGAACTCTTCGTCCTTGGCAGCTTCATAACGCTGACGATAGTGATCGAATATATTCATAGCGATGCCCGTCCTTTCGTTTTTAGCACAGGTAAGGAGCGTAATTAGAGGCTTATAGCAGCTCCCGGAAGATATTCTCTGTTGAGTACAGCAACCCTTATGCCAACCTGATCTTTCTTATCGGGATACACAACTTTTATGGTTACTCTGCTCGTACAAAATGTCTGCTGTTACTTCTAACTGTAGATGGCTTCTAGGAAATTTCCTCCACGGGTTTGGGTTAATGAGGGGAAGATCAACTGTACAGCGGGTCTGTTGTGAGATGCGTTCTTATGGGTGATGCTTTAACTTAACGTGTTTTTAACCTTTAATGCCACTTTCATCGATCAGTCACTTAAAGGATTTCGATATAAGTTAATCCAGCCGTGAAAAAACGTTAGACTTCCTGTTTGATTGTTATATTTATGGAATGAATAAATTGTGAACCAATTCAAATTTAAGACGCTTGTTGCACTTCTGCCCTGTTATTTACTGGCCACGCACGCGAATGCCGCACCGCTTTCCATTGGCGCATCGGTCATCTATGCCGATTCACCTTATCGCGGCGGCCAGGACCGGTATATCCCGCTTCCGGTTATCAATTACGAGGGTGAAGACTTCTGGTTCCGCAGCCTGCAGGGCGGCTACTACCTGTGGAAAGATCCTCAGAACCAGCTGTCACTGACGCTGCTGGGGTCACCGCAGGAGTACAAACCCAGCGACAACGACCTGGGCGACATGAAAGGGCTGGATAAACGCCGCATGACGCTGATGGGTGGCGCAACCTATCGTCACACCGCTGACTGGGGGATTGTCCGTACCTCATTACTGGGTGATGTGCTCAATAACAGCAACGGGATGATCTGGGACCTGACATACCTCTATCGCTTCCAGATGGGTGACTTCAGCCTGACGCCGGGCATCGGGGCCACGTGGAACAGCGCCAATCAAAACCGTTATTACTATGGGGTATCCGGGCATGAAAGCGCCCGTACCGGCATCAGCCGTTACAACCCGGATGACAGCTGGTCACCTTATGTGGAACTGAGCGCCAGCTATCAGATTGCGCCGCAGTGGAATGCCAGCGTTATGGGGCGTTATATCCGTTTCGACAGCGAAATCAAAGACAGCCCGATGATTGATAAAAGCGGGCAGGCGTTAATCTGGACGGGTGTCAGCTATACCTTCTGACAACGCACCAAAAGAGGGCATTTATTGCCCTCTGTTCTTTTACAGGGCCTCAGAATGGGGCGGGAGAGCAGAATGCGTAACACGATTAACTTTGCCGGTTTTAGCGATCTGCCGGTGATCGGTCAGGGCACCTGGTATATGGGTGAAAACCCGGCGCAGCGGGCTGATGAAGTCGCTGCATTGCAGGCGGGTCTTGAGTACGGCTTACAGCTTATCGATACTGCAGAAATGTATGCAGATGGCGGAGCTGAAGAGGTGGTCGGACAGGCACTGCTGGGCCGTCGCGACCGGGCGCTGCTGGTCTCCAAAGTTTATCCGTGGAATGCGGGCGAAGTGGATGCCATTGCAGCCTGTGAGCGCAGCCTGCGCCGTCTGCAAACCGATTATCTCGATCTCTACCTGTTGCACTGGCGCGGCAATATTCCGCTGGAAGAGACACTGCGCGCCATGGAACGCCTGCAGCAGCAGGGCAAAATTCGGCACTGGGGCGTATCGAATTTTGACACCGATGATATGGCCGAACTGTGGGATGAAGAGAAGGGCGAGGCCTGCGCGACCAATCAGGTGCTCTATCATCTGGCTTCACGCGGCATTGAATTTGATCTGCTGCCGGCATGTCAGCAGCGTGGCGTACCGGTCATGGCCTACTGTCCGCTGGCCCAGGCCGGACGGCTACGTGACTCACTCTTCACCGATCCGCAGCTGACTCAGATTGCACAGCAGAAGGGCATCAGCGTGGCGCAATTACTGCTGGCCTGGGTGATTCGTCAGCCAGGGGTGATTGCCATTCCTAAAGCCAGTTCAGTGGCCCACGTTCAGGAAAATGCGGCGGCGCTGGAGGTGAAACTGACCGATGAGGATTTGCAGCTCATCGATCGCGCCTGGCCAGCGCCACAGCATAAGTCACCGCTGGATATTGTTTAGCCGTTAACGTTATCGCTGGCTGCGGCTTTCTTTTTGAGGCGGAACGTCGTAGCCAGTCGTGCCGGTTTCTCTCCCGCGCTGCGTAACGGTTTGCTGATACGCGCCGTCTCCACACAGACCATGGTCTTATAGCCCTCATTCGCCATATCCGTCATGCTGCAGGAGAGTTCCACACCCGGATTCCACGTGACAACGTCACTATGATGATGGTGGTACACCTCGATCTGCCGCTCGCCCGCAGTATCATTAATTACTGAGCAATCTTCTGCTGCGGTAAAGATACGGTCGATGCGTCCTGGATAACGCTGTTTGCCGTCGCTGCTGGCCACCTCGCCGTTGTTGACTTTGTCGATATAGCTATTGCCCAGACCCGAGACTTCCACACCGTTGATGTCGCTGACGGTAAAGTAGCTGTGCAGAGCCGCAGTCGCTTCAAAGTCACCATAGGCTTCCAGCTCAATCTCACAATGCTGGCCCAGCCGGAAGCGGGCAATCAGGGTGAATTCATGCGGCCAGAGCTTCAGCGTCTGAGGGTTGCTCTCCAGCACCAGCGTCAGCATGACGCCCTCTTCATTTTCATCATGCGCCGTGAGCTTCCACGGCTGAACCCGCGCAAAGCCGTGTGCCGGTTCGCCCGCCGGGCCGAACCACGGCCAGCAGATCGGAACGCCGCCACGAATCGCCTTACCCGGTGCAAAGAGACTCTTATCACTCAGCCAGAGTACCGGCTTTTCGCCGCTGGGTTGCCAGGCGATGAGGTGCGCGCCCTGAAGCGTAATGGCTGCCCGCACTTTAGGGTGACTCACAACAATGGCGGGGAGTTCACCTATCTGGCGCTGGGTGAGGTAAGGGGAGATCTGCGTGACCACCGGCAGAGAAAACAGTTTATCTTGCATGTTCGATTCCTTCCTGTGCGGATCAAAAAAAGGGCGACCGAAGTCGCCCTTATTCTCAATGATGTCTGACTGCCTTATTTAGCAGAAACCAGTGCAATCAGGTCGAGAACTTTGTTTGAGTAGCCAGTTTCGTTGTCGTACCAGGAAACCAGTTTCACAAAGTTGTCGTTCAGCGCGATACCGGCTTTAGCGTCAAACACTGAAGTCAGGATTTCGCCGTTGAAGTCGGTAGAAACCACGTCATCTTCAACGTAGCCCAGAACGTCTTTCATCTCACCTTCTGCAGCCGCTTTAATTGCAGCACAGATTTCTTTGTAAGAAGCCGCTTTTTCCAGACGCACGGTCAGGTCAACAACGGAAACGTTAGGGGTTGGTACGCGGAATGCCATACCGGTCAGTTTGCCGTTCAGCTCTGGCAGAACTTTACCAACGGCTTTAGCTGCGCCAGTTGATGAAGGAATGATGTTCTGCGATGCGCCGCGGCCGCCGCGCCAGTCTTTATGAGACGGGCCATCAACGGTTTTCTGAGTAGCAGTGGTGGCGTGAACGGTCGTCATCAGACCTTCAACGATGCCAAACTTGTCGTTGATCACTTTTGCCAGCGGTGCCAGGCAGTTAGTGGTACAGGATGCGTTAGACACGATATCCTGGCCATCATATTTGTCGAAGTTTGCACCACGAACAAACATTGGGGTGTCATCTTTAGATGGACCGGTCAGAACGACTTTCTTAGCACCTGCGGTGATGTGTTTACGCGCGGTTTCGTCGGTCAGGAAGATACCGGTTGCTTCAGCAACAACGTCAACGCCTACTTCATCCCACTTCAGGTTGGCCGGATCACGTTCAGCGGTAACACGGATTTTTTTACCGTTAACCACCAGTGCGCCATCCTGAACTTCTACTGTGCCGTCGAAACGACCGTGAGTAGAGTCATACTTCAGCATGTACGCCATGTAATCCGCGTCCAGCAGGTCGTTGATAGCAACGATTTCGATGTCAGAACGCTTTTGAGCAGCACGGAAAACGATGCGACCGATACGGCCGAAACCGTTGATACCTACTTTGATAGTCATATATTCCACCAGCTATTGGTTAGTGAATAAAAGGTTGCCTGTAAAATTACAAAAACCTTACCAGGCGTCAAGCGGAATCGTGTCAATTGTTGCGACAAATCAATTCGCCTGAGAGGAATTATTCGATGCGCAACCGCTTGCGCGCCGCCAATGATATCGCGCTTCGTTGAATCAATCGCCGAATATATAGGGATGCTCCGGATAAAAGGTGATCGATGTCACAAATCCGCTTAGCAGAGAGCAGGCTGAAAGGGTGAGCACAAAAAAAGACCCGGGTTATGTTGATCATTTGTTAGAATAATAGTCGAATTTTTCAGAATGGCACTGCCCGGAATCCTAAAATGGCTAAAGACACCGCACCCGAAGCAAAAATTGCACAGTTGACCGAAATGCAACGCTACGTCACTCAGCAACGCGGAACGGAACCGCCTTACAGCGGCGCACTGCTGCACAACAAGCAGGAAGGGATCTACCACTGTCTGATCTGTGAGGCGCCACTTTTTCTCTCTGAGACGAAGTATGACTCTGGCTGTGGCTGGCCCAGTTTCTACCAGCCGGTCAGTGATGATGCGATTCGCTATATTGAAGATGATTCACACGGTATGCAGCGTATTGAGATCCGCTGTGGCAGCTGCGATGCGCACCTGGGACATGTCTTCCCTGACGGCCCGCAGCCGACCGGCGAACGCTATTGTGTTAACTCCGCCTCGCTGAATTTCACCGACGAGCAGGGCGAACAGACCAAAGGGTAAAGGCGATGAAGGAACAGCTTGAAGCAATGCTTGCATCGATGACGCCTGAAGTCTATCAGCGTCTTGCCACGGCGGTTGAGATTGGTAAGTGGCCGGATGGCGTGGCACTGACTCAGGAGCAGCGCGACAATTGCCTGCAGCTGGTCATGATGTGGCAGGCGCGGCACAACGACGCGCCCCAGCACATGACCATCGGCAAAGGTGGCGAAATGGTGATGAAGTCGAAAAAAGAGCTCAAAGAAGAGTTTGGAATTGACCCTGACGTGACCCGCATCCATCTGCATTAAAAAAAAGCTGGCGTCATGCCAGCTCCATTTTAAATCAGAATCGCGCCCTGAGCGGTCATCTGGGCAAAGGCAATTTCGCTGTCCTCGGGATTCAGATTGACGCCCCGGCAGCCCTCTTTAACCACCTCAACGTGATAACCCAGCTCCAGCGCATCCAGCACGCTATATTTTACGCAGTAATCCGTCGCCAGTCCCAGCATCACCAGATGGGTGATCCCACGCTCACGCAGCCAGCTGTCCAGCTCGGTCTTACGGCGATGGCCATTGTCAAAAAAGGCGCTATAGCTGTCGACATCCTGATCCTGGCCCTTATGGAACGTCGCATCGAACAGTGAGCGATCGAGACCCGGATGAAAATCAGCGCCAGTCGAGCCCTGAATGCCGTGATCGGGCCACCAGATCTGGGCCAGACCATTTAACTCGCCCAGCGTGTAGACCGGCTCGCCGGAAACCGAGGCAAAGCTGCCGTGATTCGCCGGATGCCAGTCCTGCAGTGCCAGTACGCATTCACCGTTTTCACGGAACAGTCGCGCATAACGATTTGCCACCTCGACCGTATGGTCGCCCTCATGGACTGCCATCGGGCCGCCGGGGCAAAAATCGTTCTGAATATCAATAATGATGAGTGCCCGCTTCATTACATATCGCTCCGTTTCAGTCTTCAGTCAGTTCGCCGCGCAAATTCTGCTGCATTCTGGCTCGAATTTGATCGGCCGAAAGATCCTGGCTGAGTAAAAAGTGTAGCTTTGTCAGCGCCGCTTCCACGGTGAGGTCAAATCCGCTGATGACACCAGCATGTTCCAGCGCATTGCCGGTAGCGTATCCGCCCATATTCACTTTGCCGGAAATACACTGGGTGAGGTTTACCACCACGATGCCACGCTCGCTGGCCTGCTGCAATTCTGCCAGAAATTCCTTGTTCTGCGGTGCATTACCCACACCATAGGAGCGCAGGATCAATGCTTTGACTGGCTGACGCAGAAAGTTACGTACAACGTCGGCTGAAATGCCGGGATAGATGGTGACCACGCCAATGGGCTGAGGCGTAATGGTGTGAACCTTCAGTTCGCCCTGACCGGCTGGGGCTGGCGGTGTATTGAGGCGACGAATATGAATGCCCGCTTCCAGCAGCGCAGAGAGGTTGGGCGAAGCAAAGGCGTTGAAGCCGTCTGCATGTGCCTTGGTGGTCCGGTTACCGCGATAGAGCGTGTTATTGAAAAACAGCGACACTTCGCTGATCGGATAGTTGGCCGCCACATAGAGCGAATTTAAGAGATTCTGCTGACCATCTGAACGTAATTCCGCTAACGGAATCTGCGAGCCCGTGACGATAACCGGCTTGGCCAGATTTTCCAGCATAAAGGAGAGTGCTGAGGCGGTAAATGCCATGGTGTCAGTGCCATGCAGGATCACAAAACCATCATAGCGATCGTAGTTCTGACGGATATCTTCTGCGATAGACTGCCAGTCCTGCGGGGTCATGTCGGAAGAGTCGATCAGCGGCTGATACTCATGAATAGTGAAATCAGGCATCTCAGGGCGGTGGAACTCCGGCATGTTAGCCAGCTGTTGCTGCAGGTGTCCGGAGACCGGAATATAACCCTGCGCCGAACGCTGCATACCGATCGTCCCGCCGGTGTAGGCTACGTAGATGTTTTTCTTTTGCATTAGAGAACTCAGACTCGCCATAAAACGCGCAGTATAAGGGGAATAGCGGGGAAAAGCAGCCCGACCAGCGGCCGGGCTGCGAGGTTTATCGCACTTCGCCGCAGTTCAGGCAGAATGCATAACGGTTCTGAGGATCGTTCTGCTTGTCGAACAGACCAGGCTGGGCTTTCATAGCACTCATCACATCCAGCATCGGTGCTGGCAGCCAGGCTTTCAGCGTATCAGGCAGGACAGCCTGCACCGACGCGTTCATCTGGCTCAGCATCATATCCAGGAAGCTCGGGTCATCCTGATACCAGCTCAGCTGCGGATTACTGACTTTCGCCAGCTCGCCCGCCTTCTTCACGGCATCATCGAAGTCACCCAGTGCATCAACCAGACCATTGGCTTTCGCATCGCTGCCGGTCCAGACGTGGCCCTGTGCAATGGCATCAATCTGCTCTGGCGTTTTATGACGTGACTTCGCCACCAGACCGACAAAGTTGCGGTAGCCATTTTCGATGGTCAGCTGCATCAGTTGCTGAACTTCCGTTGGCAGCGCTTTGGTGGTTGAGATATCCGCCAGCGGTGAGGTCGCAACACCGTCGGTGTGCACGCCAATACTGTCCAGGCTGTTCTCCAGCGTATTGATCACGCCGAAGATGCCAATCGAGCCAGTCAGCGTGCTGGGGTTCGCCACAATGTAGCTGGCAGGGGTTGAGATCCAGTAACCGCCAGACGCCGCCATGCCTCCCATCGAGACCACAATCGGCTTACCGGCCGCCTGCGCTGCCGCCAGCTCTTCACGAATCGCTTCCGAGGCGGTGACGCTGCCACCCGGGCTGTTCACCCGCAGAATAATCGCTTTGATTTTCGGATCGAGACGCGCATCGCGGATCTGCGCCGCCGTCGTGTCGCCACCGACGTTGCCCGGCGTCTCTTCACCATCCATGATGGCACCGCTGGCCATGACTACCGCGATGTTGCCATCCTGCTGCGTGGAGGTGGTTTTCACGCTGTAGTCATAGATGCTGACGCTACGGTAATCGTTGCTCTGCTTATCCAGACCAAAGGTTTTTACCAGCTCCTGATCGGCTGCCGCACGTGAACCCAGGGCATCGACCAGCTTGTTATCCAGCGCATATTGCGCGGTATCGCCTTTAACGGCGTTTAATCCGGCAATAATCGCAGCAGCACCGGGGAAGAGTTGCTCCGGCGTAATCTGGCGGTTCGCTGCCACGGTGTTCAGGTAGTTCTGCCACAGCTGACCGACCCAGCGGCTGTCAGCATCCCGTGCGGCAGGGGACATGTCGTCACGCAGGAAGGGCTCAACCGCTGATTTGTAGGTCCCGACACGGAAGACGTGTGAGGTGACTTTCAGCTTCTCCAGCAGGGTTTTGTAATAGAGTCCGTTGGTGGCGAAACCATGCAGATCTACGGTGCCCTGTGGCGACAGATAGATTTTGGTGGCGTAGCTGGCAAGGTAATACTGCGCCTGGCTGTAGCTGTCGCCGAGTGCATAAATCGGCTTGCCGCTGTCGCGGAATTCGCGCAGCGCTTTACCCACATATTGCAGTGAAGGCTGATCGCCACCGGCAAATTCGCGTAAATCGAGCACCATGCCTTTAATGTTGCTGTCATCTTTTGCCTGACGAATAGCGTCGACCACATCAAACAGCGAATTTTCCTGTAAGCGGTCACTGCTGGCACCCAGCAGCTGGCGGCCAATTTTGCTCAGACGATTGCTTACCGACGGTTTATCCACCAGCACGCCGCTGAGATCCACTTTCAGTGCGCCTTGCTGAATCGGCGCTGAACTGCCGCCCGACCCGCTGACCTGCAGCCAGATCCCTACACCCACCACAATCAACAAAATCAGGAAAATATTCAGAATAAATTCCCTGATAAAATTCAGTACCCGCCAGCTCCAGCGGAACAGACCTGCAATTATTCGCCACAATGTGCGCATCAGACTCTCCATAAATATGTAGCAGGAAGTGGCCGCCGCGCGGACCAGACTTCCCCGACGAGCTCATCCTAAAGAGCAGCGTGTTAAAAGTCAGCAGGAAATCACTGCGCACTGTTACAAAAAATCTGCCTGTGCCAGGATAACTGCAACATTACAGAGATCGGGAGAGAAACATGGACGCACTGGAGTTACTGGTCAACCGACGTTCGGCCTCACGCCTGACTGAGCCGGCACCTGCGGGTGACGCACTGGAAAATATCCTGCGGGCTGGCATGCGCGCCCCGGATCACGGCACGCTGCAACCCTGGCGCTTTATCATTGTGGAAAATGAGGGGCGCGACCGGCTGAGCCAGCTGCTGGAGCAGGCAGCACGCGATAAACAGCTGGATGAAAAAGCGATTAACAAAGCGAGCCAGTCACCGTTTCGCGCACCGATGATCATTACGGTGGTGGCACATTGTGAAGCGCACCACAAAGTGCCGCGCTGGGAGCAGATCGCCTCGGCAAGCTGTGCAGTGATGGCCATGCAGATGGCGGCCGTCGCTCAGGGTTACAACGGTATCTGGCGCAGTGGTCCCTGGACCGATGACGAGCAGGTACGCCAGGGGTTTGGCTGCCGCGAACAGGATGCCATCGTCGGCTTTCTCTATCTGGGCACCCCGCAACTGAAATCCAGCACTACGGTGCTCCCACCTGACACGGCGCCTTTCGTCCGTTACTTCTGACTACAATGCTTGTCCGGTTCCGGCAGGGTGCATTTCAGCCCTGCTTTTTGCACGGTTCCTGTGCGAACGATCGCTAACGCCGCGCATCACACTTACGCCAGCGGGCCTGCCAGGCTAACATAGCCCCAGTATTCAAACCGACAGCGGACAACCGGTTATCACTGCGTTCCCCCTGATGTTAAGGATTACCTGATTCAATGCGTTTGTTTATTGCGGAAAAACCGAGCCTGGGGCGTGCTATCGCAGATGTGCTGCCGAAACCGCGTCGACGTGGTGATGGATTCATTGCCTGCGGCAACGATCAGATCGTCACCTGGTGTGTAGGCCATCTTCTGGAGCAGGCGCAACCCGACAGTTATGACAGCCGTTATGCGCGCTGGTCGCTGGCGGATTTACCCATCATTCCGGAAAAATGGCAGCTAAAGCCGCGTCCCTCGGTCGCTAAGCAACTGAAAGTGGTTGAGGGCTTGCTGGCGCAGGCGAATGAAGTGGTGCATGCCGGTGACCCGGATCGGGAAGGGCAGTTGCTGGTGGATGAGGTGCTCGACTACCTGAACCTGCCGGCTGAAAAACGCAGCAAGGTGCAGCGTTGTCTGATTAACGACCTCAATCCTCAGGCGGTGGATCGGGCAGTGAACCGCCTGCGTGAAAATCGCGAGTTTATTCCGTTGTGCGTCTCGGCGCTGGCCCGCGCCCGGGCGGACTGGCTCTATGGCATTAACATGACCCGCGCCTGGACGCTGCTGGGACGCAATGCAGGCTATGATGGCGTACTGTCGGTGGGCCGGGTGCAGACGCCGGTGCTTGGGCTGGTGGTCCGGCGCGATGAAGAGATCGAAAACTTCGTGCCGAAAGATTACTTCGAAGTGAAGGCGCACATCCTCACGCCCGACGGCGCCCGATTTATCGCCAGCTGGATCCCCAGTGAAGCCTGTGAACCATGGCAGGATGAAGAGGGCCGCCTGCTCAAACGCGCCCTGGCCGAGCATGTGGTGGCGCGTATTACGGGCCAGCCAGCGATCGTCACTGCTTACAGTGATAAGCGCGAAAATGAGGTGGCGCCGCTGCCCTTTTCCTTATCCAGCCTGCAGATCGAGGCCGCTAAACGTTACGGGCTGAGTGCGCAGACGGTGCTGGATACCTGCCAGCGGCTTTACGAAACCCACAAACTGATTACCTATCCCCGTTCGGACAGCCGCTATCTGCCTGAAGAGCATTTTGCCGGTCGTCATGCGGTGTTAAAGGCGATACAGGCGCATCAGTCACAGCTGACCCCACCGGCAGATTTCGATGCCGATCGCAGAAATCGCTGCTGGGATGATAAAAAAGTGGATGCCCACCACGCCATTATTCCAACGGCCCGTGCCAGCGCGGTGAAGCTCAGTGAAAACGAGCAGCATATCTATGAACTGGTAGCGCGCCAGTATCTGATGCAGTTCTGCCCGGATGCGGTATTCCGCAAATGTGTCATCGATCTTGATATTGCTGGCGGAAAATTCGTGGCGAAAGCGCGCTTCCTGGCGGAAGCGGGCTGGCGTGCGCTGCTGGGCAACAAAGAGCGTGATGAAGAGAACGACGGCATGCCGTTGCCGGTGGTAGCGAAAGGGGATGAGCTGCTGTGTGAGCGCGGAGAGGTGCTGGCGAAGCAAACCCAGCCGCCACGCCCGTTTACCGATGCCACCATTCTTTCTGCAATGACCGGCATTGCCCGTTTCGTTCAGGATAAAGAATTAAAGAAAGTACTGCGTGCGACCGATGGTTTAGGAACGGAAGCCACACGCGCCGGCATTATCGAATTACTGTTTCGTCGTGGCTTCCTGGTGAAGAAGGGCCGCTATATCAATTCTACAGATGCCGGACGCGCCCTGATTCACTCCCTGCCCGATCTGGCAGCACGCCCGGATATGACGGCGCAGTGGGAATCGACACTGACGCGTATCAGCGAAAAGGCCTGCCGTTATGATGAATTCATGCAGCCGCTGGTGCAGACCTTAACCGGTCTGATCCAGCAGGCGCGACAGCAGCCTGCGGCGCATGCATTTCGGGGATTACCGTCCACCGGACAGAAACGTCCGGTGCGCAAAACCAGGCGTAAAGTGAAGGAGACGGAATGAGGCGTTATTCAGTATTACTGCTCGTGGCCCTGTCGCTGGCGACCAGCGTGGCGCAGGCCAACAGTCGTTATCAGTCGATGCCACAGCAGGGCAGCAACGGTGGCAACACCGATGTCGTGGTGGATATGCCACCCGAAGCATGGACACAGGCAGAGAGACGTCAGCCAGACTGTCTCCGCTGCTGTATCTTTGAGAACCGTAACTACACGGAAGGCGCGGTGGTGAAATCAGAGGGGGTGTTGCTGCAATGTGCCCGTGATGAACACTCCATCGGCACCAATAACCTGATCTGGAAAATAGTGAAATAGCCGTCGCGTGGCGCTCTGCCACGCGACCGTCAGTTAAAAGCGGAAGGTTGACCAGATGGGTGCGTGGTCAGACGGTTTTTCCATGCCCCGGATCTCATAATCAATGCCGGTCTCAACGCAGTGCGACGCCAGGGTTTTGCTCGCCAGCACCAGATCGATGCGTAACCCGCGATTATCATCAAACCCTTTCGAACGGTAATCGAACCAGGAGAAGCGATCCGCCACCTCCGGATTGTGCTCACGCCAGGTATCAACCAGTCCCCAGCCCAGCAGGCGGTCCATCCACTCGCGCTCTTCCGGCAGGAAGGAGCATTTGCCGGTGCGCAGCCAGCGCTTGCGGCTCTCCTCACCAATACCAATATCCCGATCGGTGCTGCTGATATTCATGTCGCCCATAATCAGAACCGGCTTATCAGCAGGCAGATCCTCGGTCAGCAGACGTTGCAGATCGCGATAGAATTTCTCTTTAGCCGGAAACTTGGTGGGATGGTCGCGGCTCTCGCCCTGCGGAAAATAGCCGTTAATTACCGTGATGTCGCCAATAGGGCTGGGAAGTTCCGCGATGATCAGGCGGCGCTGGGATTCTTCGTCATCACCCGGGAAACCCCGGCTCACTGACACTGGCTCAGCTTTGGTTAACAGGGCAACGCCGTAGTGACCTTTCTGTCCATGATAGAAGACGTGATAGCCGAGCTTTGACACCTCTTCCAGCGGGAACATGTCGTCATGGACCTTGGTTTCCTGCAGACCGATAACATCGGGCTGATGCTGTTCGACAAGTGCCTGAAGCTGATGCGGGCGGGCACGCAACCCATTGATGTTAAATGAAACAAATTTCATGAGATCGACCGTTGTTCAGAAATGTCAGGCGGAGATGGTAGCGATTTTTGCTGAAAAAGTCATGGCGGAACAGGCTGAGATTGTGTGAAAGCGGGCAGGAGTGTGGGGGCGAACAGGAAGCTTAGGTATTATTTTGGGGATGATGTGCAACATGCGAGATGGTGGTGGGAGAAGGATTATTCGGCGCGTTGCGACTCACCCTGCGGGCCGCGCTGAAGCGCGTTGTCTCGCGATGCTCGACCCGAACCTTAATCGAAGGTTCTCATCCCTCTCCCCGCAGAACAGGAAGCTTAGGTATTATTTGGGGGATGGTGTGCAACATACGAGATGGTGGTGGGAGAAGGATTATTCGGCGCGTTGCGCCTCACCCAGCGGGCCGCGCTGAAGCGCGTTGTCTCGCGATGCTCGACCCGAACCTTAATCGAAGGTTCTCATCCCTCTCCCCGCAGAACAGGAAGATTAGGTATTATTTGGGGGATGGTGTGCAACATGCGAGATGGTGGTGGGAGAAGGATTCGAACCTTCGAAGTCTGTGACGGCAGATTTACAGTCTGCTCCCTTTGGCCGCTCGGGAATCCCACCTGGGATAGTGATGTGGCTTAAGATGATTCAGATTCAGATGGTGGTGGGAGAAGGATTCGAACCTTCGAAGTCTGTGACGGCAGATTTACAGTCTGCTCCCTTTGGCCGCTCGGGAATCCCACCATGGCCTGAATCTTTCTCTCTTAAAGCGGGGCGCATCATACCAAATGCGATAAGGGTGTAAAGCGCCCACTGGCAAAACCGCAACTGTTTGCCCACTTTTTACGCGTAGCGCTGAATCTGCAGACAATTCAGCGCACTGGCTGATTAAAGAATAATCGTGCGGTTGCCGTAAACGAACACGCGCTGACCCAGCACTTTGTAAAGTGCGTTGCTCAGGACATTCTTTTCTACGTCGCGACCGGCGCGCATCATCTCATCGGCGGTGTAGCTGTGATCAACGTTTATCACATCCTGCATGATGATTGGGCCTTCATCGAGATTGTCATTCACATAGTGCGCGGTGGCACCGATGATCTTCACGCCACGTTCATAAGCCTGATGATAGGGACGGGCACCGATAAAGGCGGGCAGGAAGGAGTGGTGAATATTGATAATCTGGTTCGGATAACGCTGCACAAAAGCAGGCGTCAGGACGCGCATATATTTCGCCAGCACCACGTAATCGGGCTGATAGCGGTCAATCTCTTCCACCATGCGGTTATCGTGCTCTTCCCGCGTCAGTCCCTCATGGCTCACCAGCACAAAGGGAATGTCAAAACGCTCAACCAGCGAACGCAGGGTGTCGTGGTTACCCACTACCGCCGCAATTTCCATATCCAGGCCGCCAAACGCGCTCTTCATTAACAGATCGCCCAGGCAATGCGCCTCTTTAGTGACCAGAATCACCACGCGGCGACGACCGGCGCTGTGCAGTTCCCGGACTGAACCCTGGGGCAGGGCGCTGTCGAGGTCGGCGAGCAGGGTGTTGTCGTTGAAGATCCCTTCCAGTTCGGTACGCATGAAAAAACGCCCGGTGCGATGATCAACAAACTCATTGTTCTGCACGATATTAAGTTCGTGCTTGTAACAAATATTGGTGATTTTGGCGATCAGACCTTTTGCATCGGGACAAATGGTTCGTAAAACTTTTCTTTGCATGGTTTGCGCTTGCATCTCAATCAGAGTCCTGTCAAAGCATTAGGGGTAAAACCGCTGGGGTAGCCGTCAGCTTAACCACAACATTTTTTGTATTTTTTTTCACTGCCGCACGGGCAGCGATCGTTACGCCCCACGGGCGGTGCTGTACCGTCAACATAGTACCAGCGTTGATCCTCGCGAAGAAAGCGTGAACATTCATGGATGGCCTGAATGTTGGTTTTCTCGCGGTATCGCGCAAAAAAGGTAACGAAAGCTTCGTTCTCATGGCTTCCATGATTACAACGGGTTACATTCAGGCTGAGCCAGTCGGTTCCTGGAAAACTTTCAGATAAAAGCCCTGACAGCGCCGGATGACGCTTATCAGGATGCCAGGTCGCAACCAGATAGTCCGCATTATGCTGCACATAAGCGCAATAACGGGATCGCATAAGTTGTTCAGCTGTAACAGGAATCTGGTTACCCTGAAGAAAGGGCTCGCAACATACGCTATACTGCTCTCCGCTACAACATGGGCAGGTTTCTGACACATTATCTCCCGGGAATGATGGGTCGGTTTTACAAGCGCGCTATGTTAGCTGACCCCGTGTTGTGATGCTACGTATTGACGGCAGGACCAGACAGAAATGAGAAAGGTAAAAATTGGATTGGCTCTGGGTTCTGGAGCGGCCAAAGGATGGGCGCATATCGGCGTGATCAACGCGCTGGAGCGTGCAGGTATTGAGATCGACGTCGTTGCGGGCTGCTCTGTCGGGGCATTAGTCGGATCTGCCTATGTGAATAACCGCCTGCCGCTGATGGAAAAATGGGTCAGTGCATTTCGCTACTGGGATGTTATTCGCCTGATGGATGTCTCCTGGCAGCGTGGCGGACTGCTGCGCGGTGAGCGGGTCTTTAGCCATGTTCGTCAGCTGATCCCCAATGACACGATAGAGCACTGTCATAAACCCTTTGGCGTGGTGGCGACTAACCTCAGTACCGGTCGTGAACTCTGGCTGACAGAGGGCGATCTGCATCAGGCAGTACGCGCTTCATGCAGTATGCCAGGTTTATTACCGCCGGTGGGCTACAATGGGTATTGGCTGGTGGATGGTGCCGTAGTCAACCCGGTGCCGATTTCACTTACCCGTGCCCTGGGGGCAGACATTGTTATCGCCGTTGACTTGCAGCATGACGCGCATTTAATGCAGCAGGATCTCTTTTCCGTGACACCACAGAATAGCGAAGAAGAAGCCGCCGCAGCGGCATTGAGTTGGGGTGGGAAGCTGCGTCAGCGTCTGGTGAATTTCAGCCAGCGCCGTGCGTCTCAGTCACCTGGCGCGATGGAGATTATGTCCACCTCTATCCAGGTGCTGGAAAATCGCCTGAAGCGGAATCGCATGGCAGGCGATCCGCCCGATGTTTTGATTCAGCCGGTTTGTCCGCAAATTTCGACGCTGGACTTTCATCGTGCTGAGGAAGCCATTGAAGCAGGCAAGGCCGCCGTAGAGAAGAAAATGGATGAACTATTACCACTGGTCCGTGGCAGATAATCAGGTTGTTCATTCAAAGCGGTGACTTCAGCCAATTCTTAAAGGCGCAACTGCGTTTTATGAACCACTATTGAAATATCTGGTACGCAGGGGGAAAGAATGGAAAAACCACTACTCGGCAAAAAGATACTCATTGTCGAAGATGAGGCTGTTTTCCGTTCGTTGCTGGACCAATTTTTGTTATCGATGGGTGCTGTGACGTTACAAGCGGAAGATGGTCTGGAAGCAATTGCACAACTACAACAGCATACTGTCGACCTGATTATCTGCGATCTGGAAATGCCCCGCATGAGCGGCATCCAGTTCGTTGAGCACATTCGTACCCGCGGCAACATCGTGCCGATTTTAATCATCTCAGCTACCGAGAACATGTCGGATATTGCGCATGTATTGCGTCTTGGGGTGCAGGATGTGCTGCTTAAACCACTTAAAAACTTTGAGCGCTTCCGTGAAGCGGTCTATGAGTGTCTCTATCCCTCTATGTTCACTTCGAAAGTGGAAGAGGATGAACAACTGTTCCAGGACTGGGATGCGCTGGTTCGTGATCCTAAAGCGGCTGCCAAGCTGCTCAAGCAACTCCAGCCACCGGTGCAGCAGACTATTGCCAACTGCCGGGTTAACTATCGTCAGCTGACGATGGCCGAGCAGCCTGGGCTGGTGCTTGATATCGCGGCGCTCTCCGACAAAGATCTGGCGTTCTACTGTCTGGACGTGACCCGTGCCGGTGATAATGGCGTGCTGGCAGCGCTGCTGCTGCGGGCGCTGTTCAATGGCCTGCTGCAGGAGCAACTGACCGGGCAGAAACAGCGTCTGCCGGAACTCAATGGGCTGCTCAGACAGGTCAATCTTTTACTGCGCCAGGCGAACCTGAGCGGCCAGTTCCCGTTACTGGTTGGGTACTATCATCGCGGATTAAAGAACTTAATTCTGGTTTCGGCCGGATTGAACGCCACACTCCATGTTCATGCCCATCAGATTCAGCTCAGCAATGGTGTCCCCCTTGGCACTATGGGCAGCACCCATCTTAACCAGATCAGTCAGCGCGCAGAAAACTGGCAATGCCACGTCTGGGGCGCGGGCGGGCGCATTCGGCTGATGCTATCGACGGAAGAATAAGCCGTAAAAACAGAGGAATTCTGGCGCTGAGGACAGGGCCAGAGTTTAGCTTTACAGTTGGGTAATAGTCTTAATTTCGACGGTTTGGTGCCTTCCAGGATAAATCCGTTCGATACTAACTGATATACTCATTTCCGATTTTAAACCGACATATCAAGTATTAACTTGAACGGCCTATAAGAGAGGTATCTTAATGTCTGCCAATAATACCAAAGTAAAAAAAGCGGTAATCCCGGTAGCGGGTTTGGGTACGCGTATGCTCCCGGCTACCAAAGCGATTCCTAAAGAAATGTTACCGCTGGTTGATAAGCCGTTAATCCAGTATGTCGTTAACGAGTGTATCGCTGCTGGCATCAACGAAATTGTGCTGGTAACGCATTCATCAAAAAATGCCATCGAAAACCACTTTGATACCAGCTTCGAACTGGAATCAATGCTGGAAAAACGCGTTAAGCGTCAGCTGCTGGATGAAATCCAGTCAATCTGCCCGCCACACGTCACCATCATGCAGGTTCGTCAGGGCATCGCTAAAGGTCTGGGTCACGCTGTAATGTGTGCACACCCACTGATCGGTGATGAGCCGTTTGCGGTTATCCTGCCAGACGTCATCATCGACGAATATGAATCTAACCCAACCAAAGATAACCTGGCAGAGATGCTGAGCCGTTATGAAGAGTCTGGCCGCAGCCAGATCATGGTTGAGCCGGTTGCCGATGTGACTGCATACGGTGTTGTCGATTGCCAGGGCGCAGAACTGAACCCAGGCGACAGCGCACCAATGGTCGGTGTGGTTGAGAAGCCTAAAGCGTCAGAATCCCCATCAAACCTGGCCGTTGTAGGTCGTTATGTTCTCTCTTCAGAGATCTGGCCACTGCTGGCTAAAACGCCTCCAGGTGCAGGCGGCGAAGTTCAGCTGACTGACTCCATTGCAATGCTGATGGAAAAAGAGACAGTTGAAGCATATCACCTGAAAGGCGTCAGCCATGACTGTGGTAACAAACTGGGCTACATGCAGGCTTTCGTTGAGTACGGTGTTCGTCATCCGGTATTGGGCAAAGATTTTTCTGAATGGCTCGATGGCGCAGTTGGCAACAAAAAGTAATTCATAAACACAGGATAACTCGATGAAAGTCACTGTATTTGGTATCGGCTATGTCGGTCTGGTTCAGGCTGCGGTGTTAGCCGAAGTCGGACATGACGTTCTCTGCATTGATGTCGACGAAAACAAAGTCGAAAATCTGAAAAAAGGCATCATTCCTATTTTCGAACCAGGTTTAACGCCGCTGGTAATGTCCAATTACGAAGCGGGTCGTCTGAAGTTCAGCACTGATGCTGAGATGGGCGTAAACCATGGTGTTATGCAGTTTATTGCAGTTGGTACTCCACCAGATGAAGACGGCTCTGCCGATCTGAAATATGTGACCGCCGTAGCGCGCACCATTGCGCAGCATATGAACGATCACAAAGTGGTTATCGACAAATCAACCGTTCCGGTTGGCACAGCAGACAAAGTTCGTGCGGTAATGACGGAAGCGCTGAAAGCGCGTGACGCCAACATCACTTTTGATGTGGTATCTAACCCGGAATTCCTCAAAGAAGGTGCTGCAGTCAATGACTGTATGCGTCCAGAACGTATCGTTGTCGGTACTGACAACGACGACGTGGTAGAACTGTTACGCGAGCTCTATGAGCCGTTTAACCGTAACCACGATCGTATGATCATGATGGATATCCGCAGCGCAGAGCTGACCAAGTATGCAGCAAACTGCATGCTGGCCACCAAAATCAGCTTTATGAATGAGATGTCTAACCTGGCTGAACGTTTAGGCGCGGATATTGAAAAAGTACGCCAGGGCATCGGTTCCGATCCCCGCATTGGCTACCACTTTATCTATCCTGGCTGTGGTTACGGCGGCTCCTGCTTCCCGAAAGATGTGCAGGCGTTAATCCGTACCGCTGAGTCAATTGGCTATCAGCCACGTCTGTTGCAGGCCGTGGAAGATGTGAATGACAACCAGAAAAACAAGCTGCCAACCTTTATCAAACGTCATTTTGGTGACGATCTGAAAGGTAAAACGTTTGCGCTCTGGGGCCTGTCATTTAAGCCGAACACTGACGACATGCGTGAAGCCTCCAGCCGTGTGCTGATGGAAACGCTGTGGGAAGCTGGCGCATCTGTTCAGGCGTTTGACCCTGAAGCGATGGATGAAGCACAGCGTATCTACGGTCACCGCAGCGATCTTAAGCTGATGGGTACCAAAGAAGCCGCATTGCAGGGCGCTGACGGCCTGGTCATCTGTACGGAGTGGCAAAACTTCCGTGCGCCTGACTTCGACATCATCAAAAATACACTGAAAGAAGCCGTGATTTTTGATGGTCGTAACCTGTATGATCCAGAGCGTATCAGCAAACGCGGTTTCGTTTATTATGCAATCGGCCGCGGAGCGTCTATTCAAACTGCATAATTAACGAGGGATTTATGAACTTTCTGGTCACCGGCGCCGCAGGTTTTATTGGTTTTCATGTCAGCCAGCGTCTGCTGGCCGCCGGTCACCAGGTTGTCGGTATCGACAACCTGAATGATTATTACGACGTAAATCTCAAGCATGCCCGTCTCAATTTAATTAAGGCCGATCCTGGTTTTACTTTTATTGAGATGGACCTGGCGGACCGTGACGCAATGGCGTCACTGTTCGATCAGCAAAAATTCCAGCGCGTTATCCATCTTGGCGCTCAGGCTGGTGTCCGGTATTCCATTGAAAATCCTCATGCCTACGCAGACTCCAATCTGACGGGTCACCTCAATATCCTTGAAGGTTGCCGTCATCATAAAATTGAACATCTGCTCTACGCCTCATCCAGTTCAGTCTATGGTCTGAATCGCAAGATGCCGTTCTCAACCGAAGATAGCGTTGATCATCCGGTTTCTTTATATGCAGCGACCAAAAAAGCCAACGAGTTAATGTCACACACTTACTCGCATCTCTATCAGCTGCCGACCACTGGATTGCGCTTCTTTACGGTCTATGGCCCGTGGGGCCGTCCGGATATGGCGTTATTCAAATTCACCCGTGCAATGATTGCCGGTGAAGCGATTGACGTTTATAACCAGGGCCAGATGAAACGCGACTTTACCTATATTGACGATATTGCTGAAGCCATTGTTCGCCTGCAGGATGTTATTCCACAACAGGACGACAACTGGACAGTTGAAACCGGATCGCCGGCAACCAGTTCAGCGCCTTATCGTGTTTATAATATTGGAAACAGTCAGCCTGTCACGTTGATGAACTATATCGAAGCGATTGAAAAAGCCCTGGGCATTACTGCGAAGAAAAATCTGATGCCAATGCAGCCTGGAGATGTACTGGAAACCAGTGCGGATACCGAAGCCTTGTTTAAGGCAATTGGATTCAAACCACAGACCGGGGTGGAAGAGGGCGTTAAAAACTTTGTGGACTGGTACCGCGACTTTTACCGCGTCTGAGTATCTGATTAAAAGAAAAAAGGAAGCTCCGGCTTCCTTTTTTATTGCGCATCAGGCTGCCAAAAAGGCAGTCACCCTGCGGGTCTTTACAGTAAAAAATCGTCCAGCTTTTTACCCTGTTCTTCCAGCGCTTTTTTAATCACGGCCGGTGTGCGGCCCTGACCGGTCCAGGTTCTGGACTCGCCTTTTTCATCGGTGTAACCATATTTAGCCGGACGTACTGAGCGTTTACCTTTTGCCGCAGTCCGTGTGTCGGTCAGCGTGTTAATCAGTTCATTCGGGTCAATACCATCAGCCAGTAGCATTTCACGATACTGATTAAGTTTACGCGTGCGTTCTTCATTTTCTGCCTGAAAATGAGACTCTTCTTCACGGCGCTCTTTTACTACTACGTCCAGCTTTTCCAGCATCTCTTCCAGTATTTCAACGGAATACTCTCTGGCCTGGGCGCGCAGCGTACGGATATTATTAAGAACTTTTAGTGCTTCGCTCATTGTCCTGGTCTCTGAATAAGGGAAAAGTTGTGTTGCCCGCTAATAGTAGTGGCGACATAAAATAACTGCAATCATAAAAATATGTATATCACTAATTACCCAGGTGACTAAAAATAATTTTCACCAGAAAATTGCACAGTTGTGCAGAATAAAAATATTTTCCTTTAGTCCGATATCAAATAAATTTAATGTATTCAGGTCAGCAACAAAAATGTCATTGCTTTTGTTGCGGGTAAAATAAGCAAAACTTATCCCGTTCGGCACTGTACATAACAGGCGCTGGAAACGGCATGCAGAGGAATAAACGGCCAGCCGTTACACTTTATTCACTCATCAACCGCAACGTATTGCCGCCGCTTTGTGGTAATATGCGCGCCATTCCATTCAGTCCTGATGAAGATACGCGCCGATGGCTCAACTCTATTTCTATTACTCTGCCATGAATGCAGGGAAATCAACCGCACTGCTACAATCCTCATATAACTATCATGAGCGCGGCATGCGTTCACTGGTTTACACCGCTGAAATCGATAATCGCTTTGGTGCCGGGCAGGTGAGTTCCCGTATCGGACTATCGTCACCGGCCTTGCTATACAACGCAGAGACATCACTCTACAGCGACATCGCTGCTGAACATGCCGTTCAGCCTGTCCACTGCGTGCTGGTTGATGAGAGTCAGTTCCTGACCCGTGAGCAGGTTAAAGCGCTGTCAGATGTCGTAGACGACCTTGATATTCCGGTGCTCTGTTATGGTCTGCGAACGGATTTTCGCGGTGAACTGTTTGTTGGCAGTCAGTATCTGCTGGCGTGGGCAGATAAGCTGGTTGAACTCAAAACTATTTGTCACTGTGGGCGCAAGGCCAGTATGGTTCTGCGACTGGATAGCGAGGGCAAACCTTTCAGTGAGGGTGAGCAGGTGGTGATTGGCGGTAACGAACGTTATATCTCAGTCTGCCGCAAGCATTATAAACAGGCGATAGAGCAGGGATCGTTGCAGGCGATTCATGGCGCTCAGACTCCGCTGAATTAACCCTATTTTTCAGGCAATAAAAAACCCGCCGGGGCGGGTTTTTTTATCAGACAGTCAGAACGGCACTATCAGACTTTTTTGGCTTTCTTCTCAAGCTTAATACCTTTTACCGGCTGCTCAGCAATGGCTTCGGCTACGCTTGAGAACGGTTCGACAAATTCACGACCGTAGTAGGTATCAAGCATAATCTGTTTCAGTTCAGCAATCAGCGGATAACGTGGGTTAGCGCCGGTACACTGGTCATCAAACGCATCATCGGCCAGTTTATCGACTTTCGCCAGGAAGTCCGCTTCCTGCACACCCGCCTCACGGATAGAGGTTGGAATACCAAGTTCAGTTTTAATCTCATCCAGCCAGGCGAGCAGCTTCTCAATTTTCTGCGCGGTGCGGTCGCCTGGTGCGCTCAGACCCAGATGGTCAGCAATCTCGGCGTAGCGACGGCGCGCCTGAGGGCGATCGTACTGGCTGAAAGCGGTCTGTTTAGTCGGGTTGTCATTCGCGTTGTAGCGAATAACGTTAGAGATTAACAGGGCGTTGGCCAGGCCGTGTGGGATATGGAACTCTGAACCCAGCTTATGCGCCATTGAGTGACAAACCCCGAGGAAGGCGTTGGCAAACGCAATACCGGCGATAGTGGCGGCATTGTGTACGCGCTCACGCGCCACCGGATTTTTGGCGCCTTCGGCATAGCTGGCTGGCAGATTCTCTTTCAGCAGTTTCAGCGCCTGCAGCGCCTGTCCGTCAGAGTATTCATTCGCCAGTACTGAAACATAAGCTTCCAGCGCGTGGGTCACGGCATCCAGACCGCCGAAGGCGCAGAGTGAACGCGGCATATCCATCACCAGGTTGGCATCGACAATCGCCATATCAGGCGTCAGTGCGTAGTCAGCGAGCGGATATTTCTGACCCGTCGCATCATCGGTCACTACAGCAAACGGCGTGACTTCAGAACCGGTACCGGATGTGGTGGTGATGGCAATCATGCGCGCTTTGACACCCATTTTAGGGAACTTGTAGATACGTTTACGGATATCCATGAAACGTAACGCCAGCTCCTCGAAGTGAGTTTCCGGATGTTCGTACATCACCCACATGATTTTCGCGGCATCCATCGGTGAGCCACCGCCCAGCGCGATGATGACATCCGGTTTGAAGCTGTTCATCTGCTCAGCACCTTTACGCACGATGCTCAGCGTTGGGTCAGCTTCAACTTCGAAGAACACTTCCGTTTCAATGCCGTGTGATTTCAGTACGCGGGTCACCTGGTCGGCATAGCCGTTATTGAACAGGAAGCGGTCAGTGACGATAAAGGCACGTTTCGCGCCATCCGTTGCCACTTCTTCCAGCGCAATTGGTAGTGAACCCCGACGGAAGTAGATGGATTTAGGAAGTTTATGCCACAACATATTCTCAGCTCGCTTGGCGACAGTTTTGGTATTGATCAGATGTTTTGGACCGACGTTCTCTGAAATAGAGTTTCCGCCCCACGAACCACAACCCAGCGTCAGAGACGGCGCCAGTTTAAAGTTGTAGAGGTCGCCGATACCGCCCTGCGAGGCGGGGGTGTTGATCAGAATACGCGCGGTTTTCATTTTGTCGCCGAAGTAGTGAACGCGTTCGGTCTGGTTGTCCTGATCGGTATAGAGACAGGAGGTGTGGCCGATACCGCCCATGGCGACCAGTTTTTCTGCTTTCGCGACCGCATCCTGGAAATCTTTCGCCCGATACATCGCAAGGGTTGGTGAGAGTTTTTCATGGGCGAACGGCTCAGACTCATCCACCAGCTTCACTTCGCCAATCAGAATCTTAGTGCTCGGTGGCACGCTGATACCGGCCATCTCCGCAATTTTGAACGCTGGCTGGCCTACGATAGCCGCATTCAGGCCGCCGTTTT
Source organism: Pantoea agglomerans NBRC 102470 (assembly GCF_001598475.1). Taxonomy (GTDB): domain Bacteria; phylum Pseudomonadota; class Gammaproteobacteria; order Enterobacterales; family Enterobacteriaceae; genus Pantoea; species Pantoea agglomerans. The sequence goes on along the minus strand of NZ_BCZA01000002.1, from coordinate 85,643 downwards.
TCAGAATAATATTCTGCACCGCACTCAGTTCGGCACCCTGCAGCATATAACCGCCGTGGCTGGCGAAACGTTCACGCACCGCGTCATAGACTGAATCAACCACAATCACCGATTGTTCAGAGGCGCAGATAACCCCGTTATCAAAGGTTTTCGACATCAGAATCGACGCAACCGCACGTTTCAGATCGGCGGTTTCATCAATCACGACCGGCGTATTACCCGCACCGACACCAATCGCAGGTTTACCGGAGCTGTAAGCCGCTTTCACCATGCCCGGACCGCCAGTGGCGAGAATCAGGTTGATGTCAGGGTGATGCATCAGTTGATTGGACAGCTCAACGGAAGGTGCGTCGATCCAGCCGATAATATCTTTTGGCGCACCGGCAGCCACCGCCGCCTGCAATACGATGTCTGCAGCTCTGTTGGTCGCATCTTTGGCGCGTGGATGGGGAGAGAAAATGATGCCGTTACGGGTTTTAAGGCTGATTAATGCTTTGAAGATGGCGGTTGAAGTGGGGTTGGTCGTCGGGACGATACCGCAAATCAGGCCAATAGGTTCGGCGATGGTAATGGTGCCGAAAGTATCATCCGTGGCTAACACACCACAGGTTTTTTCATCTTTATAAGCGTTGTAGATATATTCTGAAGCAAAATGGTTTTTGATCACTTTGTCTTCGACGATGCCCATACCGGATTCGGCAACGGCCATCTTGGCAAGCGGGATTCGGGCGTCTGCGGCGGCGAGGGCGGCGGCACGGAAGATAGCGTCGACCTGTTGTTGAGAAAAGTTGGCATATTCACGCTGGGCTTTTTTTACACGTTCAACCAGTGCATTAAGTTCGGCGACATTGGTTACGGCCATGGTGTTCTCCTGAAGGAAGTTAAACTTTTTTAGTAAACAATCCTGCGCCCTGAGTATAGTCACGTTGCCATAAGGCGCTGGACTGGATTAGAACGCCCGGATTTTCAACTGTTTACTGAACTAGTCTTCTGTTGCAGTCAGTGAGATTTTCTTCGCTGCCGCTAATACTTCCGTTGCGAAAAGATTACCTGGTTTGGGGTAGGGCAATTTTGATGCAGATCAATTTAACCGCAAGCTGACACCTTTCAGCTCCCCTTTATGCCCTTTGTTAATCAAATTGGTTACCTCTTCACGTCATCAGCCTGGTAGCGGCTAAATCCAGTCACTTTTTAATCTCTGGGGTAAAGCGCTGGATGCGCCGTCATTCAACAGTATAAATAGCTGAGTCAGCATCTGGCGTCCGTGCCTGTTTTCACATACATTAGGCGCGTTTTCCCCCCCCTGTGGTACGGAGTAAAGTCGTGAACCCTGCGCTGTTAGATTTATCAGGCTATATAAAATTTTTTGTCGGGCTCTTTGCGCTGGTCAATCCGGTGGGAATTATTCCGGTCTTCATCAGCATGACCCGTTATCAGGGGGTGGCTGAGCGTAACAAAACCAACCTCACTGCCAATCTGGCGGTTGCTATTATTCTCTGGACGTCACTGTTCCTTGGTGATGCGATTCTGCATGTGTTTGGTATCTCGATTGACTCCTTCCGCATCGCGGGTGGGATCCTGGTCGTCACCATTGCGATGTCGATGATCAGCGGCAAGCTGGGCGAAGATAAGCAGAATAAGCAGGAGAAGTCAGAAACGGCGATTCGTGAAAGTGTGGGGGTTGTGCCGCTGGCGTTGCCGCTGATGGCGGGTCCGGGTGCTATCAGCTCGACCATTGTCTGGAGCACCCGCTACCACAGCTGGATAAATCTGCTGGGGTTCACTCTGGCGATTGCGATCTTTGCATTCTGCTGCTGGTTACTCTTCCGGGCCGCGCCGTTAATGGTGCGTATTCTTGGCCAGACCGGTATCAACGTCATTACGCGTATTATGGGTCTGTTACTGATGGCACTGGGCATCGAATTTGTTGTCACCGGCATGAAGTCCATTTTTCCCGGCTTACTCAATTAAACGCTCACTTATTTCAGAGAGTGAAGTGAAATAATGATCCGTAATGGTGCAGTAGGGGCATTTTATGCACCATTACGATGCAATTATTCGTTGTGCTTAACAGAATCAGGCAATTATAAATTTCATTACTGCGCGCTGGCTCACAGACTTTTTTCTGCAAAATAATGTCACTATTTTCACACGATATTCTGCTCTCTATTTTCGTGTAAGCCTCACAAACTGCCAGAATAATCACGCTATCTTAAATTTCATCACGCTGAAGCCATATTATCCAATATAAGTGCCAAAAAAGAGGCTGTTTGTCGCTGCTTTCCGCTCTTAAGAGGGGTTTCCAGCTAAATAGTCTATTTTTCATATCGATATGATATTTTCAGGACGAAAATTAACACTTCCGCTGCCTGACTTCTCATGATAAAAGAGAATTAGTTAACATTTTAGCTATTTTACTTTGGCGCGCCTTCGCGGCTTCTGATAATTTTTGGCCCAACGTAAAATTTTTTCTCCGAAAGCCCAAAGTGAGAACGCTTTTTGCTTAAGCCTGTCGGGATACTTAATTTAAGGTTGGCGTTTCGCATGATTGGGATGAAGAATTTGCAGCAGCAGCGGTCAACACTCGCAGTCGTTTTGTTAATGGCTTTTTCGCCGGCCTATGCCGCCACGGTGCCGCCGGGTACAACACTGGCCGCGCAGCAACAGATTGTGATCAATAACGGCAGTGAAGTCTCCTCGCTGGATCCGCATAAAACCGAAGGCGTGCCGGAATCCAATATTATTCACAACCTGCTGGACGGCCTGGTCAATACCGATAACAGCGGGCAGGTGGTTCCTGGCGTCGCTAAAAGCTGGGAAAACCCGCAACCCACCGTCTGGATTTTTAATCTGCGGGAGGATGCGAAGTGGAGCAACGGTGAGCCGGTTACCGCCGCTGATTTCGTCTACAGCTGGCGCCGTCTGGTGGACCCGACAACCGCGTCGCCTTACTCCAGCTATCTGCAGGCAGCCCATTTTGCCAATATTGATGCCATCCTTGCCGGTAAAGCGTCACCCGATCAGCTGGGCGTGAAGGCGCTGGATGCCCATCGGCTGCAAATTACCCTGAGTGAGCCGGTGCCTTACCTGGTGGCGATGTTAGCGCATACGGCGATGAAGCCGGTTTATGCGCCAGCCATTAAGCAGTGGGGGGAAGCCTGGACCCGCCCGGGTCATTACATCGGCAACGGCGCCTACACGCTGAGCGACTGGGTAGTGAATGAAAAAATTGTCGTGAAGCGCAATCCTCGCTACTGGGATAATGCGCACACGGTGATTGAACAGGGGACATTCCTGCCGATCGCCTCTGAAAACAGCGATATCAATCGCTACCGCAGCGGCGGCACGGACATTACCAACAGTGCGGTGCCACCAGAGATGTTTGGCAAGCTGCGCAAAGAGCTGGGCGATGAAGTGAAGGTCAGCCCGCTGCTCTGCACCTTCTACTACGAGATTAATAACAAAAAGCCGCCGTTTACCGATGCGCGGGTGCGTGCCGCACTGAAGATGACCCTCGATCGCGAGGTCATTGCCAATAAGATCATGGCCCAGGGGCAGATTCCGGCTTACAGCCTGACGCCGCCTTTCACCGCCGGTATCAAACTCACTCCACCTGCCTGGTTCAGCTGGACGCAGGCGCAGCGTAATGAAGCCGCGAAGAAGCTGCTGGCAGAGGCCGGCTTTGATGCTGCCCATCCGCTGACCTTTACGCTGCTCTACAACACTTCCGATCAGAACAAACGGCAGGCGATTGCGGCCGCGTCGATGTGGCAGAAAAACCTGGGTGCTAAGGTGACGCTGCAGAATCAGGAGTGGAAAACCATGCTGGAGACCCGTCATCAGGCGCAGTATGACGTGGTGCGCGCCACCTGGTGTGCCGACTACAACGAACCCTCAACCTTCCTGAACATGCTGATCAGCAACGCCTCGATCAACACCGCGTTTTACAGCAGCGCGACCTTTGATCGTCTGATGGCGGAGACGCTGACGGCGGGCAGCGAGGCGCAGCGCGCCGGCCTGTATCAGCAGGCTGAAACACAACTTGACAAAGACTCACCAATTGTGCCAGTTTACTACCGCGTAAGTGTGCGCCTGGTGAAGCCCTGGGTTGGCGGCTTCACGGGCAAAGACCCGCAGGACATGACAGACCTGAAGTACTATTTCATCAAAAAACACTGATCTGATCGCCCGTTCGGCGAGACAGTCGGAAAGCGCATCAGCAAACAGACCTTTTTTTGGGGTCAATCTCCCTGGTAACAGGCCAGGGAGCCCGCAGACGGGGGACGCCGGGGCAGAGCATCGCCACGGTGACGATAATAAAACTGGAGTGTAATAATGAACAACATCACGAAAAAAAGCCTGATTGCAGCGGGCGTTTTCGCCGCAGTGAGTGCGCTGGCAGGGAATGCGGCTTTCGCAGCAACGGTGCCTGCGGGCGTTGAGCTGGCCGCAAAACAGGAGCTGGTTCGCGGCAATGGCGATGAAGTGCAGTCGCTCGATCCGCACAAAATTGAAGGTGTTCCGGAAGATAACGTGGCGCGTGATCTTTACGAAGGTCTGCTGGTCAATGACAGCAACGGTAAACCGATCCCGGCCGTAGCGGAAAGCTATGAAAATAAAGATTTCAAAGTGTGGACTTTCCACTTACGTAAAAATGCCAAATGGTCCAATGGCGAGCCGGTCACCGCGCAGGACTTCGTCTACAGCTGGGAGCGTCTGGTCGATCCTAAAACCGCCTCACCGTATGCCAGCTATCCGCAGTATGGTCATATCCTGAACGTCGATGACATCATCGCCGGTAAAAAACCAGTTACCGATCTGGGCGTCAAAGCCATTGATGACCACACGCTGGAAGTCACCCTGAGCGAGCCGGTTCCCTATTTTGATAAGCTGCTGATTAACTCCGTCATGTCACCGGTTTACAAACCGGCGATTGAGAAATTTGGCGATCAGTGGACGCAGCCGCAGAACTGGGTCGGCAACGGAGCCTTTAAGCTGGACGCGCACGTGATTAACGAGCGTATCACTCTGGTGCGTAACCCAAACTACTGGGACAACGAACACACCGTGCTGAACAAGGTCACCTTCCTGCCAATCAGTTCTGAAGTCAGCGACGTTAACCGTTACTTCTCCGAGAACGGCAGCGACATGACCTATAACAACCTGCCAATTGAGCTGTTTAAAAAGCTGCAGCGTGACAACGGTAAAGAGCTGCACGTCGATCCTTACCTCTGCACCTATTACTACGAAATCAACAACCAGAAAGCGCCATTCACCGATCCGCGCGTGCGCGCTGCCCTGAAGCTGGGTCTGGATCGTGACATCATGGTGAATAAAGTGCTGGCGCAGGGCCAGAAACCTGCCTATAGCTACACGCCACCAGCGACCGACGGCATGGACATTCTGCCGCCAGACTGGTTCAAATGGTCACAGGACAAGCGTAATGCCGAGGCGAAAAAGCTGCTGGCCGAAGCGGGCTACACTGCCGACAAACCGCTGACCTTTAACCTGCTCTATAACACCTCCGATCTGCACAAAAAGCTGGCGATTGCTGCCTCCTCGATCTGGAAGAAAAATATCGGCGTGAACATCAAGCTGGAAAACCAGGAGTGGAAAACCTTCCTGGATACCCGTCATCAGGGTAACTACGATGTTTCCCGTGCGGCATGGTGTGCGGACTACAATGAACCGACTTCCTTCCTGAACACCATGCTGTCCAACAGCAGCAGTAACACCTCGCACTATAAGAGCGATGCGTTTGACAAAGTGATTCGCGACGCGATTAAGGCCCCGGATGCTAAAGCCCGTGCAGCTGACTATCAGCAGGCCGAGCAGATCATGGATAAAGACAGCACCATCGTCCCGGTTTACTACTACGTGAACACCCGTCTGGTGAAACCTTATGTCGGCGGTTATACCGGTAAAGATCCACTGGATAAAACGCTCGATAAAAACTTCTACATCATCAAACACTAATAGCATTCAGGCTATCAGCAGTGGCGGCGCGTCTGGCGCCGCCTTTTATTTTTTTTTATATGTTGTGAAGCAACAGCCTGGTAGGTACGGCAATGTTAAAATTCATCCTGCGTCGCTTGCTTGAAGCGCTCCCGACGCTGTTCGTCCTGATTACCATCTCCTTCTTTATGATGCGACTGGCACCCGGCAGCCCGTTTACTGGCGAGCGCACCCTGGCACCGGAAGTGATGGCCAACATTGAGGCGAAATATCACCTCAACGATCCTATCGGTAAGCAGTATGTCGATTACCTGGTGCAGCTGGCGCACGGCGACTTCGGCCCATCCTTTAAATACAAAGATTATTCGGTCAACTACCTGGTCGCGCATGCGTTCCCGGTCTCGGCCAAACTTGGGCTGGCCGCGTTTCTGCTGGCGGTGGTACTTGGCGTCACGGCCGGAGTTATCGCTGCGCTCAAACAGAACAGCTTGTGGGATTTTGCGGTGATGGGGGTGGCAATGACCGGCGTGGTGATACCCAGCTTCGTGGTCGCGCCGTTGCTGGTTCTGCTGTTCGCCATCACCCTGAAGTGGCTGCCGGGCGGCGGCTGGAATGGTGGGCAGTGGAACTACATGCTGCTGCCGATGGTGGCGCTGTCGCTGGCTTACATCGCCAGTATCGCGCGTATCACCCGTGGATCGATGATTGAAGTGATGCACTCCAACTTTATCCGCACCGCGCGCGCCAAAGGCTTACCGCTGCGCCGCATTGTAATGCGTCATGCGCTGAAGCCCGCGTTGCTGCCGGTGATCTCCTACATGGGACCGGCATTTGTCGGCATCATCACTGGTTCGATGGTGATTGAGTCGATCTACGGTCTGCCGGGCATCGGTCAGCTGTTTGTGAACGGCGCGCTGAACCGTGACTACTCACTGGTGATGAGCCTGACCATTCTGGTGGGTTTGCTGACCATCGTATTCAACGCGATTGTTGACGTGCTCTATGCCGTTATCGATCCCAAAATTCGTTACTGATTGCGGAGTTCGCCATGATGTTAAGTAAGAAAAACAGCGAAGCTCTTGATGCGTTCAGTGAGAAGCTGGAAGTAGAAGGGCGTAGTCTCTGGCAGGACGCGCGTCGTCGTTTTATTCATAACCGCGCTGCCTCCATCAGCCTGCTGGTGCTGTTCCTGATCACCCTGTTCGTGATCTTTGCGCCGATGCTGGCGCAGTTCACTTACGACGATACCGACTGGGCTATGATGTCCTCGCCGCCCGATACCACCTCTGGTCACTGGTTCGGCACTGATTCTTCGGGTCGTGACCTGCTGGTACGTGTGGCTATCGGTGGCCGGATCTCGCTGATGGTGGGCGTGGCTTCTGCGCTGATCGCGGTGATTGTCGGGACGCTCTATGGCTCGATTGCTGGCTATCTCGGCGGCAAAACAGACTCGGTGATGATGCGTATTCTGGAAATCCTTAACTCCTTCCCGTTTATGTTCTTCGTGATCCTGCTGGTGACCTTCTTTGGTCGCAATATCCTGCTGATTTTTGCCGCCATCGGCATGGTTTCGTGGCTCGATATGGCGCGTATTGTGCGCGGCCAGACGCTGAGCCTGAAGCGCAAAGAGTTTATCGAAGCGGCCCATGTGGGCGGGGTATCGACCTGGAAAATCGTGGTGCGCCACATCGTGCCGAACGTGCTGGGCGTGGTAGTGGTTTACGCCTCGCTGCTGGTGCCGAGCATGATCCTGTTTGAATCCTTCCTGAGCTTCCTGGGACTGGGTACGCAGGAGCCGCTGAGCAGCTGGGGCGCACTCCTCAGCGACGGGGCAAACTCGATGGAAGTGTCGCCGTGGCTGCTGCTCTATCCGGCAGGCTTCCTGGTGGTCACGCTGTTCTGTTTCAACTTTATCGGCGATGGCCTGCGTGATGCCCTCGACCCGAAAGATCGTTAAGGAGTTTCCCGATGACTATTCATGAATTCCAGCCAGCAATGGCGGCCCGCGCGGGAAGCGAACAGCTACTTACGGTCAAAGATTTACGCGTTACCTTTGGCACGCACGATGGTGATGTTACCGCCGTTAACGACCTGAACTTCTCGCTGCGCGCCGGTGAGACGCTGGGCATTGTCGGTGAGTCCGGTTCCGGCAAGTCACAAACCGCCTTTGCCCTGATGGGGCTGCTGGCGAAAAATGGCCGCATTGGCGGTTCGGCGATGTTCAATGGCAAAGAGATCCTGAATCTGCCCGAGAACAAGCTCAATAAACTGCGCGCCGAACAGATTGCGATGATTTTCCAGGATCCGATGACCTCGCTGAACCCCTATATGCGGGTGGGCGAGCAGCTGATGGAAGTGCTTAAGCTGCATAAAGGGATGAACAACGCGCAGGCGTTTGAAGAGTCGGTGAGAATGCTGGATGCGGTGAAAATGCCGGAAGCGCGGAAGCGGATGAAGATGTATCCGCATGAGTTCTCCGGCGGTATGCGTCAGCGCGTCATGATCGCCATGGCGCTGCTGTGCCGTCCCAAACTGCTGATTGCCGACGAGCCGACCACTGCGCTGGATGTTACCGTCCAGGCGCAGATTATGACGCTGCTCAACGACCTCAAGCGCGAGTTCAACACCGCCATTATCATGATCACCCACGATCTGGGTGTGGTGGCGGGGATCTGCGACAAAGTGCTGGTGATGTATGCCGGACGCACCATGGAGTATGGCCGTGCCCGTGATGTCTTTTATCAGCCGTCACATCCTTACTCGATTGGTCTGCTTAATGCGGTGCCGCGTCTGGATGCGGAAGGGGAAAGTCTGACGACGATACCGGGTAATCCACCCAACCTGCTGCGTCTGCCGCAGGGCTGCCCGTTCCAGCCGCGTTGTCCGCACGCTATGGATATCTGCACCCAGGCACCACCGCTGGAACCCTTTGGCGAAGGCCGTCTGCGCGCCTGCTTTAAGCCGGTGGAGGAGTTAGTATGAGCACCGTAGCTGAAAAAAGAGTGTTACTGGAAATCGCCGACCTCAAGGTGCATTTCGACATCAAAGATGGCAGGCAGTGGTTCTGGCAGCCATCAAAAACCCTGAAAGCAGTCGATGGTGTCAGCCTGCGTCTGTATGAGGGGGAAACCCTGGGCGTGGTAGGCGAGTCTGGCTGTGGTAAATCGACCCTGGCGCGCGCCATTATCGGGCTGGTGAAGGCGACCGAAGGTCGGGTCGCCTGGTTAGGCCGTGATCTGCTGGGGCAAAGTGAAGAGGAGTGGCGCAAGGCGCGAAGCGATATCCAGATGATATTCCAGGATCCGCTGGCGTCGCTGAACCCGCGTATGACCATCGGCGATATTATCGCAGAGCCACTGCGTACCTATCATCCAAAAATGGCGCGTCAGGAAGTGAAAGACCGCGTTAAAAATATGATGATGAAGGTGGGGCTGCTGCCTAACCTGATTAACCGCTATCCGCACGAGTTCTCGGGCGGTCAGTGTCAGCGTATCGGTATCGCCCGCGCGCTGATTCTGGAGCCAAAGCTGATTATCTGTGATGAGCCGGTCTCCGCACTGGACGTCTCAATTCAGGCCCAGGTGGTTAACCTGTTGCAGCAGCTGCAGCGTGAAATGGGCTTATCGCTGATCTTCATTGCGCACGATCTGGCGGTGGTGAAACATATCTCTGACCGGGTGCTGGTAATGTATCTGGGGCATGCGGTGGAGCTGGGTACCTACCAAGAGGTCTACAGCAATCCTCAGCATCCTTATACCCGTGCGCTGATGTCCGCGGTGCCGATCCCCGATCCGGACAAGGAGAAGAACAAGCAGATTCAGCTGCTGGAAGGGGAGCTGCCGTCGCCGATCAATCCGCCATCAGGCTGCGTGTTCCGCACCCGTTGTCCGATTGCCGGTCCGGAGTGTGCGAAAACCCGGCCGCTGCTGGAAGGCAGCTTCAATCACGCGGTCTCCTGTCTGAAAGTCGACCCGCTATAATGCAAAACGCCGGGCAATCGCCCGGCGTTTTCTTATCAAATCTGACGCTTACTCACGCCACAGGATATGACAGAGTTTGTGGTCTTTCTCGCGGCACAGCAGCACGCGAGCAAAGACGTCGGTGATCGGTTCACCGTCCGCTTCACCCAGCCCAATCACCACCTCGGCGAAGAAGTCCGGGTTCAGATCGAAATCGACATGATCTTTCCAGTCTTCAGAGGGATCGAACAGCTCTGCGCCACCGCGCTCTTCGAACTGCAGATTGAAGAGAATGACGTCTGCCGGATCAAGATTGTCGACTGCCAGTTCGAGAAAAATATCGTAGGCTTGTTCCAGCGTTTCATCTTCGGTAAGGCGATTATTTAAATCCATAGTCTGTCCTGTCGGCCTGCGGCCATTTACACAATCTGGCTCGTTTTACAGTAAAGGACTGAAGAAGTAAAACAGTCGTTCGACGATGCGTTGCCACCAGGCACGTTTTGCCCAGCGCTTGCCATCCAGCAGGCGGGAACGGGCGATATAGTCATCCTGCACACAGGCGAGATCGCTGCCAAAACCCGCATCATCAACCACCAGCGTCACTTCAAAATTCAGCCATAAACTGCGCATATCGAGATTCACGGTTCCCACCAGGCTCAGTTGTCCGTCGACCAGCACGCTTTTGGTGTGCAGCAGGCCATCTTCAAACTGATAAATTTTCACGCCCGCTTCCAGCAACTCACTGAAGAAGGAGCGGCTGGCCCAGCCAACCAGCAGCGAGTCATTGTGACGAGGCACAATCACGCTGACATTGACGCCACGCTGCGCCGCCGTACAGATAGCATGCAGCAGATCGTCGCTCGGCACTAAGTAGGGCGTGGTCATGATCAACTGTTCACGCGCCGAATAGACCGCAGTCAGCAGCGCCTGATGGATCATATCTTCCGGGAAGCCGGGACCGGAGGCGATCACCTGCACGGTGTGGCCGCTCTCCTGTTCAAACGGCATAATGTTGCGATCGGGCGGCGGCGGTAAAATGCGTTTGCCGGTCTCTATCTCCCAGTCGCAGCTGAAAACAATCCCCATCGCGGTGGCAACCGGGCCTTCCATTCGCGCCATCAGGTCAATCCACTGACCGACACCCGCGCTCTGTTTAAAGAAGCGCGGATCGACCAGGTTCATGCTGCCGGTATAAGCGATGTAGTTATCAATGAGTACGATTTTGCGGTGCTGACGCAGATCCATCCGTCGCAGGAAGACGCGCAGCAGGCTGACCTGCAACGCTTCCACCACATCGATTCCGGCATTGCGCATCATGCCGACCCAGGGGCTGCGGAAAAAGGTAACACTGCCCGCAGAGTCGAGCAGCAGACGGCAATGAACGCCACGGCGTGATGCCGCCATCAGCGATTCCGCCACTTCATCCGCCAGACCGCCGGGATGCCATATATAGAACACCATCTCAATGTTGTGGCGGGCCAGCTGGATATCACGAATCAACGCCTGCATCACGTCGTCGGCGCTGGTGAGCAGCTGCAACTGGTTGCCCTTAACCCCGGCGATGCCCTGACGATGGTAGCAAAGCTCAAACAGCGAACGCGCAACGTCGCTGTGTTCGGTGGCAAAAATTTCACGGCACTGCTTAAGGTCAGTAAGCCAGCGGGCAGTGGATGGCCACATGGTGCGGGCGCGCTCCGCACGACGTTTACCCAGATGGAGTTCGCCAAAAGACAGATAAGCGATAATCCCTACCAGCGGCAGAATATAGATAACCAGTAGCCAGGCCATCGCGGATGTCACTGCCCGTCGCTTCATCAATACGCGCAGCGTAACCCCGGCGATCAGCAGCCAGTAACCAAACACCAGCAACCAGCTGATCAGGGTATAAAAAGTGGTCATAAAGTGGACATCCCGTTCGCGCTTTCGTCCGGCAAGTTTACGTGCAGATGACGGCTAACGGAACCCTTTATCCCGGACATCCTCGATGAAGGATCCGATTTGGCATTACCGCAGAGATCTCTATAATGCCCTCGCGTATATCTCGTGTGTATGACGTCAGAGAGGAAGTGATGAAACGAAGCAGAAATGAAGTGGCGCGCTGGAGAATGTTACGGCAGGTGCATCGCCGCCGCTCCCGCTGGCTGGAAGGGCAGTCGCGGCGGTATAAGCGTATCCACTGCATTCGCCATCAGCTTGCACAACAGCAGCGTCGTTCGATTCTGTTTATTACGCAGATAATATAGCGAAAGCCCGGTGAATTCAGCCTGTCGGACAAAGCAGGCTGTTCAGACTTCAAATCAGGCTTCAAAAAAAACCGATTCTGCCATCGCCCGTCGCGCTATCAGGTGCTCCTGATGCGACGCGCCACGATCGCTGACTTCGCGCATCAGACATTCCATTGAGCTGCCCAGCTCAGTCGGCCTGTGGTAACCCACACGATCGTACCATTCGTAAGACCACTGACGCGATTTACGCTGATAATAGACAGTGAGCCACACTGAGCAATTAGCAGGGTAACCACTCATTACTTCTATTTTGGGGTCAACAATAGAAAGGAGCCGGGATAACAGCGGGTCGAGCAATGTAAGGGACTGGCCAGAATAAGTTTTATGCATAATGTGCCCGCGACTGTGCTGTGCATCCATTCAGAGGTTCAACTCACAAGGGGTAAATGTAGACAGCTCTGCGAGATAATTCCTCTTTAATACTAAAAAAAGGACGGAAAGATCATTTTTTAATAGTAAAACAGGTCATGCAGGCGCGGACTAAAGAGGGAATATTAACAGGATAAAAACAGCAGGCTAAAAAGTTGTACAACTTTACAGTGTTGTAATGTGCTGTTATTTATGGGTTTATTGTCATTAAAACAAGACGATCTGATTTTTTAACCTAAATATCTGTACAGATAGCTCGTTGTTGTATAACTTTATCGCATCGGTTATTAATCTTAAATGAATCCTATGAGGGTCAACCATGCAGACTAACGTTCGTATTCCCGCTTCAGTCTCTGACATCTCCGCGTATTTACATAGCGCCGCGCAGCCCTCACAACAGGCCATTCTTGGCTCCGTCGTGACGGAAATTATCAGTTCGGGTCGTAGTCTGAATCGTAAAGCGATCTGCTCAAAACTGATCGGCCGCTTACAGCATGTCACCAGCCCGGAAGAAGAACAGCACTATCATGCGCTGATTGGCCTGATTCTGGATCGCGGTTAACTCATCGCTGAAAATAGCCAGTGGCGGGATAATAAAGAGAGCGTGTATTATTGAATGACCAGGCCGGTGTACTGCCGGTTTATTATCAATGTCGTTCAGAACAACGCTTTAATTTATTAAGATCAATTGGTCGCTGCGTTTATTCGCGAGTCAGAATATTCAGACCGGCCGGTTGCTGCGACAGAGAGTGATGTGCTGCTCTGTCGCAATGAAACCTCAGGTCTGATTAACCAGCGAGACGTTGTGTCGTCATCATCAGCGTTACGTTCACCAGCTGCAGTGCCGCCGCCAGCACGATCAGCATGACAATCCACTGCTTTTTATTACGCCAGCCCTGAGTTCGCCAGAGATAAACCGCGCTTCCGATCAGTAAAGCGATAATGGCCAGTAGCCCCAGAATGATTATCTGCATCTTTCCTCTCTTGAACGATCAAAATAAAAATGGCTTCTGTGCCTGGCACAGAAGCCATTTTCAATGCTGAGTCACGATCAGAAGACGCGTTTAAACGGCTTAACCGAAACCTGCTTATAGACGCCCGCGGCGAAGTAGGGATCATCCTGTGCCCAGGATTGTGCTTCTTCTAATGACGGGAATTCAGCAATCACGGTTGAGCCGGTAAAGCCCGCTACACCAGGATCGTTGCTGTCGACAGCAGGCATCGGGCCTGCAATGATCAGGCGTCCCTCTTCCTGCAGCAGTTTGAGCCGTGCCAGATGGGCAGGGCGCACGGCGTTACGTTTTTCCAGTGAATCTGCAGTATCTTCTGCATAAATGACGTAAAGCACTAAGGAACTCCCATTAACCAGAATTTCGCAACACGTTAAGGGATTGCCCCTCAGAGTGCAAACGAAACCTCAGAGTGGTGAAAGGCTCAGCATAAAGGGCTAAAAAGCGCTTTTCTTCAGGCGGGATGGCGGGAGTTATTGAAACTGATTGCTATTTGCATTTAAAATCGCTGCTTCATTCAATCACTGCGACTGTTATGACCACGCTGACTATGCCATTACCTAAACGCACGCCTGTCTCCATGTTGTTGTCTGTTGCTTTGCATGGGGCCGTGATAGCCGGAATTCTGTATGCTTCATTCCAGCAGGTGATTGAGGTGCCCAAAGCGTCGCAGCCCATCAGCGTTACCATGGTTGCCCCTGAAGTTCAGCCTGAGCCTGCACCGGCCATCGTGGAGCCGCCTGCACCACAGCCAGAACCTGAACCGGTGCCGGAACCTCAGCCCGTGCCCGAACCGCCGAAAGCGGAGCCGGTGCCGATTCCCAAACCTGAGCCTAAGCCAAAGCCCAAACCGAAACCAGAGCACAAGCGGGAGCAGCCTAAACGCGAGGTGAAGCCGCGTCAGGAGAGCAAACCGCAGGCCGATCCGTTTAAGCAGGAAGCCCCGGCGACGCAGAACAAACCGACCACGGCGCCAAAATCTACGCCGTCACCCACCTCATCGGCCTCAACCGGCCCAAAAGCACTGAACGTCAGTAAGCCTGGCTATCCACAACGCGCATTTGCACTGCGTGTAGAGGGGCGGGTCCGGGTGAAGTTTGATGTGGATAGTGAGGGACGGGTGGATAACATCCAGATCCTCTCTGCTGAGCCGCGCAATATGTTTGAGCGTGAAGTTAAGCAGGCGATGAAAAAGTGGCGCTATCAGAGCGGACGGCCAGGGCAGGGTCTGACCATGAATATCGTGTTTAAGATTAATGGTGGGGCCAGCCTGGAATAAAGCGTCAGGTCAGGCTGAAACAGCCTGACCTGTTTTTCATTCGCCGGGTTGCTGGTTAGCGCGACCGGCTGGCAGAGGACGGGAATTACCCTCATTGTCGACCGCCACATAAATAAACACCGCTTCCGTCGCAATGTAAGTTTGTCCAATTGGCTCAGACGACACTTTTTTGATCCACACTTCCACATTAATCGTCATGGAACTGTTGCCGGTACGAAGACAGCTCGCATGGCAGCTCACCACATCGCCCACCGCGACGGGCTTCATAAATGACATGCCGTCGACGCGAACCGTCACCACGCGTCCTTCAGCGATCTCTTTCGCCAGGATAGCGCCACCCATATCCATCTGTGACATCAGCCAGCCACCAAAAATATCGCCGTTGGCGTTGGTGTCTGCTGGCATGGCGAGCGTACGCAGCACCATTTCGCCTTTCGGCAATGTATGTTTTTCGCCCATTGCTTCCACTTCTATGCAGGTGAATGCTAAAAAAATGCCCGGCGGACCGGGCAGATGATTATTTTTGTTCCTGCTGCGGCATCTGTCGCCAGATGTAAAGCCCGCTGAGCAGGGTAAACAGTAAGGTCAGACCGGAGAGACCGAACACTTTAAAGTTAACCCAAAACGCCTGAGATAACCAAAAGGCGACATAGATGTTTACCAGGCCGCAGATAAAGAAGAACAGCGCCCAGGCAACGTTGAGCCGGCGCCAGACCGCGTCGGGCAGCTGCAGCTCTTTGCCCAGCATGCGCTGAATCAGCGTCTGCTCCATAAACCACTGGCTGTAGAGCAGGGCGGCGGCAAACAGGCTGTAGATAACCGTGACTTTCCACTTAATGAACTCATCGTTGTGGAACACCAGCGTCAGGGTGCCAAAAACCGCCACCAGCACAAAGGTGAAAATCGTCATCTTTTCCAGCTTGCGATAGAGCACCCAGCTGACAACCAGCGCCAGACCGGTCGCGACAATGAGCGCGCCCGAGGCGACAAAAATGTCATACAGCTTGTAGAAGATGAAAAAGACCACCAGGGGAAGAAAGTCGAGTAGCTGCTTCATAGTTTTTCCATTCAGAGTTGGCTGCAAATGTGCCCGAAGGCACATCGTCAATCAACGTAACAGCATATAGAGCCGATAAAGATAGATAATCAACATCGCCGAAACCACATTGCCTGCCGCGGTGAAAATCACCGACGAGACATTCAGCGGTAAAACCGTCAGCGAAGAGAAGAACAGCATCACCACCACTTTGGCCAGCAGCCAGAGCAGAATAGCGGGGGCAATCAGCTTCACATTCTTCCACGCCATCCGCATGCTGGCCCGCATGGCGGCAAAGACACCCATCTTCTCACTGGCCACCATCACCGGAGCCAGCGACAGCAGAATCGTCAGCAGAATGCCTGGCACCACCAGCACCATAAAGCCCAGTTGCGCCACCAGCGTCATCAGGAAGGTGAGCAGCAGCAGCTTTGGCAGCAGCGGCGCTGAAGCACCAATCGCCCGCAACGCACTGACACGCTGGCCGGAAGAGACCATCGGGATCAGATAGAGCATTCCGCCAAGCAGCAGCGTGTTCCCCATCAGCGCAGCGAAGGTGCTGGCCGCCGAGGCGCGCAGCAGCACCTGCTGCTGTTCCGGTGACATATTCTGCACCATCTCAAACAGCGAACCGGCGCTATCGTCACCCTGTTGCAGGAGGGCCATCTGATCGGCACCTGGCGTCAGCACATGCACCAGCATGACGGTGATAAAAGCGGCCAGCAGCGACATCAACAGCACCGTAGCCAGTTGATGGCGCGCGAAATTTCCTGTGTCACGGTATAACGAGCTTGCCGTGATAGACATGTACACTCCTTTGAGGAACCGGGTTAATTAACCCGGCGATTGTACATGTTCTGACAGCTCGCGGGCACCCGCTGCGGCATAACTTTCTGTCATGACAGGTAAAGATGGAGAAAAAAGGGCGGGAAGACCATACCGGGCGCGGGCGCGATCGCAGGCTTCATTGTGGATACCCGCTTCGCCCGACATCGAAAATTCCCGACAGGGCGTCGGACGTTGTTCGTAAATTCCGCAGGAGACACAGCCGCCAATGTCGCCTTCAAGGGCAACGCAGCGCGGCGCGCGATCGTTCGTTCCACGCATATTGCGCATTAACAGGCTGAGCGGTTCGGTTAATGCGGTCGGCACCGGGCCGCCTGCATCATCGGCTTCGGCCCAGTAAAATGAGACGCGGAAATGGGCGCAGCAGGCGCCACAGCTGACACAAGGGTTAGTTATTTCACTCATTTGATCACCCGCCCCTCCCAGGGCATCGAACCAAAATCACCAGAGAAGATAAGCAAAATAGGCCTGGCGAAATTATTCAGCAAGGGGAATTTTGCTGCGCCAGCCCGAGCCGAAATTGATCTAAATCAATTCATTGTTTTTTAAGTAATTTATCTGAAGGGTACAGAGTGCAATTTTCTGTAAATCACGTTAAATATTTGCCAGCAAAAAGCGATGACGTTCGCGACATTAACATTAAGCAAAGGAGTGATGATGAAACTGGCAAAATGCGCGATGCTGCTGGCTCTGGCTTTCCCTCAGCTGTCGATGGCCCACGAAGCAGGCGACTTCTTTATGCGTGCCGGTAGTGCCACCGTCCGGCCCACCGAAGGTTCCGATAATGTGTTAGGGATGGGCGAGTTCAGCGCATCCAACGACACGCAGCTGGGCCTGACCTTTACTTACATGGCAACGGACAACATTGGTGTCGAATTACTGGCCGCCACACCGTTCCGTCACAAGGTGGGCCTGGGCCCGACCGGAACACTGGCAACGGTACGCCAGTTACCGCCTACGCTGATGGCGCAGTACTACTTCTTTGATAGCAAGAGCAAAGCGCGTCCTTACGTTGGCGTAGGTATCAACTACACCACCTTTTACGATGCCGATTTCAACCAGACGGGCCGCGATGCGGGCCTGACCGATCTCAGCGTGAAGGATTCCTGGGGTGTGGCGGGTCAGGTCGGTCTGGATTATCAGATTAACCGTGACTGGATGCTGAATGCATCCGTGTGGTACATGGATATTGATACGGAAGTGAAGTTTAAAGCGGGTGGCGAGCAGCAGAATATCAATATGCGCATCGATCCCTGGGTCTTCTTCTTCGGAGCGGGTTACCGTTTCTGAGGATAAAGATAATAAAAAAGCCGCTGAATCAGCGGCCTTTTTTTTGTCTGTTAAGACGTTATTTGATCTGCATATTGTTAACAACGGACTTCACGCCCGCCACGCTGCGCGTAACCTGAACGGCACGGTTAGCCATCTGTGGTGATGAAACAAAACCGCTCAGCTGAACTTTACCTTTGAAGGTTTCTACGTTGATTTCAGTTGATTTCAGCGAGTCATCTTTCAGCAGTTCACCTTTAACTTTTGTGGTCACCACGGTGTCATCAATATAGCCACCGGTTCCCTCTTTGGTTGCGGTTGGCGCACAGGCGCTCAGTGTCAGCGCAACCACGCCCGCCAGTACAGCACCTGTCAGCAGTTTAACGAATTTCATTGCTTTCTCTCCCTGTCACAAAATGGATGCGACGTTACCGTAACGGCGCATTGTCATTGTGGTGCAGATTTTGCAAAAAGGGCAAATGGGGGAATGAAAAAAAAGGAAACAAATCATGCCTTATCGCGCGATAAGGCATGCTGGCAGGATTAACGGCTGGCGGCTTTAAGACGGCTGACAAAGTTCTTCAGCTCGCTCAGCATCACCTCAGGCTCTGAATGATGTTTTTCGATGATTCTGACAATCGCAGAGCCGGAGATCGCGCCCGCAGCGCCCGCGGCGATCGCTTCCTTAACCTGTTCAGGCTCAGAGATACCAAAGCCCTGCAGCGGCGGGGCTGCATGGTATTCACGCAGCTTGTCGATCAGATGCTGCAACGGCAGGCTGGCGCGGTTTTCAGCACCGGTCACGCCCGCGCGCGACAGCAGGTAGGTGTAACCCCGTCCGTGTGAAGCGATCTCGCGCAGCAGCTCATCGCTGGCGTTAGGCGGACAGATGAAGATGGGTGCTATGCCATGACGCAGCGCCGCCTGACGGAAGGGCGCGGACTCTTCAACGGGCACATCCGCCACCAGCACCGAATCCACACCCGCCTCTGCACAACGGGCATAGAACTCATCCACACCGTTGGTGAAGACCAGATTGGCGTACATCAGCAATCCAATCGGCAGATCCGGATACTTACGGCGGATAGTGGCCAGCATTTCAAAGCATTGGCTGGTGTTGGTGCCCGCCGCAAAGGCGCGTAACGTCGCATTCTGGATGGTCGGGCCATCTGCAAGGGGATCGGAGAAGGGAATACCCAGCTCCAGTGCATCCGCGCCTCCTTCAACCAGGGCATCAATTACACGCAGTGAAAGCTCCGGTGACGGATCGCCCAGCGTAACAAAAGGAACGAAAGCCCCTTCGTTATTCGCTGACAGACGCGTAAACAGTTGATTGTAACGTTCCATCAGATTTCTCCCTGCGCTGTCAAAATGTCATGAACGGTGAAAATATCTTTGTCGCCGCGGCCAGAGAGGTTGACCACAATCAACTGCTCTTTTTCCGGCTCGGCCTGAATCATCTTCATGGCGTGCGCCAGGGCGTGGGATGACTCCAGCGCCGGAATGATACCTTCATCGCGACAGAGCTGTTTAAAGGCGGCCAGCGCTTCGTTATCGGTGATGGAGACATATTCCGCACGACCGATGCTGTTCAGGTGCGCATGCTGCGGGCCTACCGACGGGAAGTCGAGGCCGGCAGAGATCGAGTAAGACTCCTCAATCTGGCCATCATGGGTCTGCATCATCGGCGATTTCATACCGAAGTAGATGCCGACGCGACCGTGCTTGAGCGGCGCGCCATGCTCGCCGGTCTCAATGCCGTGGCCCGCAGGCTCTACGCCGATCAGCTTCACGCTGGTCTCATCGATAAAGTCGGCAAACATGCCGATGGCGTTGGAGCCGCCGCCCACACAGGCGAGGATCGCATCGGGCAGGCGACCCTCTCTTTCCAGAATCTGCTTTTTAGTCTCTTCGCCAATCATGCGCTGGAACTCACGCACAATCGTCGGGAAGGGATGCGGACCCGCCGCGGTGCCGAGCATATAGTGTGATGTCTCGTAGCTGCCAGACCAGTCACGCAGCGCTTCATTACAGGCATCTTTCAGCGTGGCGGAGCCGCTGTGCACCGGGATCACTTCTGCGCCCATCAGACGCATACGGAAGACGTTGGGTGACTGACGCTCCACATCTTTTGCGCCCATATAGATGCGGCATTTCATGCCCAGCAGCGCACAGGCCAGCGCTGAAGCTACGCCGTGCTGACCCGCACCGGTTTCGGCAATAATTTCGTTTTTGCCCATGCGTTTGGCTAACAACGCCTGACCCAGCACCTGGTTGGTCTTGTGCGCGCCACCGTGCAGCAGATCTTCACGCTTAAGATAGAGGCGGGTTTTGGTGCCTTTAGTCAGGTTTTTGCACAGCGTCAGGGCGGTAGGCCGACCCGCATAGTTCTTCAGCAGGTCGGTAAACTCGGCCTGAAACTCAGGATCTTTCTGGGCGTCGACAAACGCCTGTTCCAGCTGGCGCAGGGCTGGCATCAGGATTTGCGGAACATACATTCCGCCAAATTCGCCAAAGTAGGGATTAAGTAACGTCATTTTTTATCTTCCTTTCTCGGGCCCGCCGTTGAGCAGGCCAGGCAAATCAGTAGGCTCGCAGTGTCTGAAACACAGCGGCAATTTTACGGGCATCTTTGATGCCAGGCGCGCTTTCCACGCCAGAGTTGAAGTCCAGGCCGGCACAGCCGAGCTGCGCGGCTTCAACACAGTTATCCGCGCTCAGGCCACCGGCCAGCAGAACATTGTTGAGCGTCTGTCCCTGCAACAGCGACCAGTCGAAACGCTGTCCGGTTCCACCGTCGCCATTATCAAACACATAACGGTCAACATGAGGCCAGTCGCGCGCCGGCAAGGTGCCTTCAATGCGCAACGCCTTCCAGATTTGAATCTCTGCTGGCAGAGCCGCACGCAGTTCAGCCACAAACGCCGGCGTCTCGTTGCCATGCAGCTGCACCGCAGAGAGAGAAAGCGCACCGGCTTGCGTGACAATGTCACTCATAGCGGCATTGCGGAACACGCCGACGTAGCGCAGCGGGGCCGCAGCGATAACGGTCTGCGCCGTAGCGGTGTCAATCTGGCGCGGGGAACCTTCCGCGAAGATCAGCCCACCATAGATTGCCCCGGCTTCATAGGCGGCGCGCGCATCTTCGGCACGGGTCAGGCCGCACACTTTATTGCTGCCCAGCGTGACCCGACGCACCGCTGCGGTCAGGTCGGCTTCTTCCATCAGTGCAGAACCAATCAGGAAGCCGTTGGCAAAATGGCTCAGCTCGCGAATATCGGCATAGCTGTTAATGCCTGATTCGCTGATTACCGTGACGCCGTGTGACAGGCGCGGTGCCAGCTGACGGGTGCGGTTAAGATCGATAGAGAGGTCACGCAGATCGCGGTTGTTGATACCCACGACTTTGGCCTGCAGCGCGATAGCCCGCTCCAGTTCCTCTTCATTACTCACTTCAGTCAGAATGCCCATCTTCAGGCTGTGCGCCACAGCGGCCAGCTGACGATACTGCTCATCATCCAGCACTGACAGCATCAGCAGAATCGCATCCGCCTGGTA
The DNA here is from genome assembly GCF_001598475.1 of Pantoea agglomerans NBRC 102470. Lineage (GTDB taxonomy): Bacteria > Pseudomonadota > Gammaproteobacteria > Enterobacterales > Enterobacteriaceae > Pantoea > Pantoea agglomerans. The sequence goes on along the minus strand of NZ_BCZA01000002.1, from coordinate 64,077 downwards.
GTAACGTGCCAGATAGATCTGATAGGGGTCGATGATAAAATCTTTGCACAGCACCGGCTGGGTGATGGCCGCGCTGACAATCGGCAGAAAGGCGAAGTCGCCCTGAAAATATTTCTCATCGGTCAGCACAGACACCGCGGAAGCGTAGTGGCGGTAGACTCCGGCAATGGCGGCTGGATCGAAATCCTCACGAATAATGCCTTTCGAGGGAGAGGCCTTTTTACACTCCAGGATAAACGCGGTTCTTGCACCCTGCAGCGCGTCGTAGAAATGACGGCTGGCGGGTTCAATGCTGTTCTGAAAGGTAGAGAGAGGCTGCTGCTGCTGACGGGCTTCAACCCAAATCGCTTTGTCCTGAACAATTTTTTCTAACACGGTGCCTTTCATGATTATCCTCTTGCTGCCAGTGCGACGACACGCTCATAAGCCTGTCCGCTGCGGATGGCGTTAAGCGCCTGCTGTGCGTTTTCACGCAGATCTTCCTGACCGAATACTTTAAGCAACATCGCCACGTTGACGGCGACGGCCTCCTCATGGGCCTGCTGGCCATTACCCTGGAGTAAAGAGGTCAGAATGTCACGATTTTCTTCCGGCGTGCCGCCCGCCAGCGCCTCTTTGGGATGGAAGCCAAAACCAAAGTCCTCTGGCGAGAGCTGATAGCGCGTAATTTCACCTTCACGCAGTTCGGCCACATGAGTCACGTCGTGCAGCGCCACCTCATCCATTCCGCCACCGTGAACCACCGCCGCGCGCTGATAACCCAGCACTTTCAGCGTCTGGGCAATCGGCATCACCAGTTCCGGGCTGTAGACGCCAATCACCGCCAGTGGCGGGCGTGCCGGATTGATCAGCGGGCCCAGCACGTTAAACAGCGTACGGGTCTTAAGCTGCTGGCGGACCGGCATCGCGTGGCGAAAACCGGTGTGATACTGCGGCGCAAACAGGAAGCAGACATTCAGATCGTCCAGCGCCTGGCGCGCCCGGTCAGCGGGCATATCGAGATTGATGCCAAAGGCGGCCAGCAGATCGGAGGAGCCCGATTTGCTGGAGACGCTGCGGTTGCCGTGCTTCGCCACTTTCAGACCGCAGGTCGCAGCGACAAAGGCGCTGGCAGTCGAGATATTAATGCTGTTACTGCCATCGCCGCCGGTGCCCACAATGTCGGCAAACGCATAATCAGGGCGGGGAAAAGGTTTGGCATCTTCCAGCAGCGCGGTGGCGGCTCCGGCGATCTCTTCCGGCGTTTCACCGCGCACCTTCATGGCGATCAGCGCGGCAGCGAGCTGCGTTGGCTCCAGCTGTCCGGTAATGATGGCGCTGAACAGCTGATGACTCTCAGCCTGATTCAGCGTCTGCGCCTGGTAAAGTTTTTCCAGTGTCTGTTGCATGTTTATTCTCCCTGTTACTTCGCCAGCGCCCAGGCCAGCGTCTGCTCAAGCAGGCGCGCGCCCTGAGAAGTCAAAATCGATTCAGGATGGAACTGAAACCCGCATACGCGATCGGTTTCATGGCGAACGGCCATCACCATCCCGTTGTAACTGGCGTTCACCGTCAGCTCTTCCGGCGTGTTGCTGCCCACCAGCGAGTGATAGCGCGCCACCGGCAGCGGATTGCTCAGACCGGCAAACATCGCCTCGCCGTCATGGTCGATTGAAGAGGCTTTGCCGTGCAGGATCTCGCCTGCCTGGCCCACATGGCCGCCATAAGCTTCGACAATCGCCTGGTGACCCAGACAGATACCGATAATTGGCAGACGACCGCGCAGCACCCGCAGCAGCTCCGGCATACAGCCAGCATCTTTTGGCGCGCCGGGACCGGGAGAGAGCATCAGCACCGGGTTCTCCATCCGCTGCAGCTGTTCAATAAGCAGTTCGGCAGGCAGATTGTTGCGGTAAATCACCACGTTGTGACCAAAGGTCCGCAGCTGATCAACCAGGTTATAGGTAAAAGAGTCGATGTTATCGAGCAGCAGAATATCGGCCATCAGAAGATCTCCTTGCAGTGATGGGCAGTCGCGATAGCGCGCAGTACGGCGCGCGCTTTGTTGCGGCTTTCATCAGCTTCAGCCTGCGGATTAGAATCCAGCACCACACCGGCGCCCGCCTGAACGGTGGCGACGCCATCTTCTACATAGGCGGAGCGGATAACGATACAGGTATCGAGATCGCCCTGGGCGGTGAAGTAGCCCACCGCGCCGCCGTAGCTGCCGCGACGGGTGCGTTCAGCCCCGGCAATCAACTGCATGGCGCGAACTTTTGGTGCTCCGCTCAGCGTGCCCATGTTCATACAGGCACGATACGCGTGCAGCACATCGAGATCCGCGCGCAGCGTACCCACCACGCGGGAAACCAGATGCATCACAAACGAGTAGCGGTCGACTTTGGTCAGGTCAGCCACGTAACGGCTGCCGGGCACGCAGATACGTGCCAGATCGTTACGCGCCAGATCCACCAGCATCAGATGCTCAGCCAGCTCTTTATGGTCGGTACGCATCTCCAGCTCAATGCGGCTGTCGAGATCGCGGTCCAGTGAGCCATCAGCATGGCGGCCACGCGGGCGGGTACCGGCAATCGGGTAGATCTCAATCTGACGGGAGGTGGCGTCATACTTCAGCGAACTCTCCGGCGACGCGCCAAACAGGGAGAAATCCTGATCCTGCATGAAAAACATATAGGGGCTGGGATTGCTGTTTTTCAGTGTCTCATAAGCAGCCAGCGGCGACGGGCACGGCAGCGAGAAGCGACGTGACGGCACGACCTGGAAAATTTCGCCGATGCGAACCGCCTGCTGAAGGGTGCGTACTACGTCGCAATACTCTTCATCACTCTGGCTGGTGGTCAGCGTCATCTGTTCAACCGGCTGGACCGGCAGAGCCGGTGCCGGCTGAAGCATCTGGCCGTGCAACTGCTCGATGCGACGCTGCAGGCGCTGGAACTCGCTGGTGGACGGGCAGAACAGGCTGGCCTGAAGACGCGCACTGCGGGTCTGGTGATCGATCACCAGTAAGGTTTCTGCCAGGTAAAAACAGTAGTCGGGGCAGCGTTGCTGATTATCCAGCTCCGGCAGGGTTTCAAAACCGGCAACCAGATCATAAGCAAACAGGCCACCCAGCAGTACGGCTTCGCGCTCATCGGCAGGGGAGTTGACCAGTTGTGGAATCAGACGCAAAGCATCAAACACCGACAGTGCCTTGAGGCGGGAATCTTCATCCTGCTGATGGTCGGTGCTTTGCGGAAAAGTCAGCTCGCGTCCATCGGGACGAACCTGATTGCTGACCGACGCAGGCAGGGCCTCATCCAGCAGCGGCAGCAGGGCGCGGCCATTTTCTGACAACGCCTGAACGGTGACATTGTTGCCCATTGCGCTGACGCGCAGCGCGCTGTCGACAATCAGCAGGCTTTTTAAGTTGCGCTTGCTGTCGATGTCAGCGGATTCAAGCAGCAGGGTTGCCGGACGTGCGCCGCACAGCTGGTGAAACACTGCGGCCGGATCTTCGCGGTAGGGTGCGGTGCCGGTAATCAACTTCACTGTAGGTTTCGCATTTGGCATGATGATTTCTCTGAATTTCGCTCAAAAAAAAGCCCGCTCGGTGGCGGGCTCAGGTATTAGCACAGCGTTTACGCAAAGTGTGCACGACCCTGTCGCCCGTTTTCGGGAACATCGCGCCAACCGTTTAAATGCGTGATTACAACAGCCATGATTGAATACCCGTTACGTGTGAACTTGTGTACTAGTTAACGGGTTCAGGGCGGAAATGTCAATACACTTTTTCACTGACCGTGAAAATCGTTATCATGCTGGCCGGTTTAGTTTTTGCAGGAGTTCTCTTGAGCGATATCGCCCGTTTCCCGGTTTATGATTTACACAGCCACACGCGTGCCTCTGACGGCTTACTGACGCCAGCCGCCCTGGTGCAGCGAGCGGTTGAGATGCGCGTCGGCGTACTGGCGATCACCGATCACGACAGCGTTGCAGGGGTTGATGAAGCGCAGCAAACGGCAATCGATTACGATTTACCGATAAAAGTGCTGGCGGGCGCAGAAATCTCCACCCTGTGGGAAAACCATGAGATTCACATCGTGGGACTGAACATTGATATCCGCCATCCGGCGATGGTGGCGTTTCTGGCCGGACAACATGCCTGTCGGCAAGCACGTGCAGAAGAGATTGGTGAGCGACTGGCGAAGGCACGTATCCCGGATGCGCTGGCGGGAGCCACGCAACTGGCTGATGGCGGCATCATTACCCGCGGTCACTTTGCCCGCTTCCTGATTGAGCAGGGTAAAGCAGAGAATATGGCGCAGGTGTTCAAAAATTATCTGGCGCGTGGCAAAACCGGTTACGTGCCGCCACAATGGTGTACAATTAAACAAGCTATTGATGCTATTCATCATTCTGGTGGCTGCGCCGTGCTGGCGCATCCTGGCCGTTACGGTTTATCGGCAAAGTGGCTCAAACGGCTGGTCGCCCATTTCCGCGAAGCGGGCGGCGATGCGATGGAAGTCGCGCAGTGCCAGCAGCCGCCTAATGAGCGCACGACGCTGGCGCAATACGCCAGAGATAATGAACTGGCCGCATCACAAGGTTCTGATTTTCATCAACCCTGTCCGTGGATTGAACTGGGCCGCAAACTCTGGCTGCCCGCGGCGGTTGAGCCGGTCTGGGAACGCTTCCCGGATCTGGCTCCCAGCCTGGCAATCACGGAAAGGTGACACGAGGTTTCTATGAGTCAATTGTTTCATATTCATCCGGACAACCCGCAGCCCCGCCTGATTAATCAGGCGGTTGACTACCTGAACAAAGGCAGCGTCATTGTTTATCCAACCGATTCCGGCTATGCGCTGGGCTGTCGGCTGGAGGAGAAGGGCGCGATGGAGCGTATCTGTCGTATCCGTCAGCTCGACGGGCACCACAACTTTACCCTGATGTGCCGGGATCTCTCTGAGCTGTCGGTCTATTCGCAGGTGGGCAACTCAGCGTTTCGCCTGCTGAAAAACAACACGCCAGGCAACTACACCTTTATTCTCAAGGCGACCAAAGAGGTGCCGCGCCGCCTGATGAATGAAAAACGTAAGACCATTGGTCTGCGCGTGCCCTCTAATCCCGTGGCGCTGGCGCTGCTGGAAGCACTGAATCAGCCGATGATGTCGACCTCATTAATTCTGCCGGGCAACGATTTCACCGAGTCCGATCCGGAAGAGATCCAGCACAGCATCGGCAAGCTGGTCGATCTGATTATCGACGGCGGCACGCTGGGCCAGCAGCCGACCACGGTGGTCGATCTGACCACCGATGCGCCGGAAATTGTGCGTGAAGGGGTGGGCGATACCCGCCCGTTCCTGTAAGCCCTCAGGCTCAGGCACCGCGTGTCGGTGTCTGGGCCAGATTCGACTCTAACCAGCTTTTGAACTGGCCGTAAGGAATATAAAGTGACACATCTTTCAGGATCACTTTGTTATTACGCCCATTTTTAATCGAGTCAGAATAGCCAACAATCACGCCGCCCAGCGTATCATCACGGTTATAAACGCCGCCGCCCGACATCCCCTGAACAACACCTGCATTGGAAGCCATGGCTATACAGGGACTTTTATTCCAGTTATTCCGAATAGCCGTACGGGCTAAATTAACTCCGGTGGATTCAACCGGCATCGCTGAAATAAAACTGTAGCCATACATTTTAACCGGATCGCCGATGTCGCTGCTGCGGAACTTAGTCAGCGTGCTGGCGTCATTCTTGTGATAAATAATCGCAAGGTCGCAATAAGGGTGATAAGACTTGACGCGCTGCACGGCAGTTTTGGCAACGTGCGCAGCTGTCAGGCTATATTCAGGCGTCAGAGGAATGCTGGTGCCCAGTGTGCCGAGACCGAGGATCGTCGGAATGCCAGTTACGCTCATATCTACGTGCTGCATCGCCGTACGACTGTACTCAGTATGGCCCACAGAACACCCGCTCAGCACCAGTGCAGCAAGCACCGGGCACAGCAACAGGTTTTTCATGATGGGTTTCTTTATTCAGGCATGTCGGGAAATCCCTGGTGAAGATTTTTGACATGCAAGCAAGGTTCATCACTGAACCGTATTAACGCAACAACTCCGGATGCGCCGGTTTATTGGATTAATCTAAAAAGACTATTTTTATAAACGAATAACAAAAGCCGGACTTCATTGTTGCAGGACCCCTCTATCGTGAGTCCTGCTTTTTATTGTGCTTCAGGAATAAATTATATCAGCTTAATAGTGTCGTACAATTTATTAAAGCTAATAAGAATCAAATATCCTTGAAAATAAGGCCTTAAATAAATCTTCGTTAAGAAAAATCTGACTTTTTTGTATTTACCTGGCGGTTATAATGGATTAAATCATTAAAACAGTTGTTTGTGCTGACTTTAATGTTTTTTTAAGAAGAATAAAAGCAAGGGAAAACCAGCGAAAGTGTAAGATAGTGTTAAGGTTTTTATCACCAGAACATTACGTTGATGAAACTGAAGTGGTTAGAAAATTTAATTGTCATCAGCTATAAAGTTTTTAATACATGCATTTTATTAATCTTATTCCTGTCAGATGCACGGGGATTATTTAAATCAGCGTCAGATATTATCAGATCTAAAACTATCAGAGGCTGACCCTTCTTAATTCGCTTCAGACCCACTCATAAAGCGCGTTACTTCAGGGGTAAATGCCTGTATAATGGGGCCGAATTAATAGGTTAACCTGTTGATTCAGAAAGAATTATCACCCTACCGTGACGCCTGGGAAGGCGACAAAGAGGAAGCTCAATGAGCGAAAAGTTACAGAAAGTCTTAGCGCGTGCCGGTCATGGCTCGCGTCGTGAAATCGAATCAATGATTGCCGCTGGCCGTGTCAGCGTCGACGGCAAGATCGCCACCCTGGGCGACCGCGTTGAAAGCAGCAAATCTCTGAAAATCCGTATTGATGGCCATCTGGTCTCGATTGCTGAATCAGCAACCGAAGTTTGCCGCGTGCTGGCTTACTACAAACCAGAAGGTGAACTCTGTACCCGCAGCGATCCTGAAGGGCGCCCAACGGTATTTGACCGTCTGCCTCGTCTGCGCGGTTCACGCTGGATTGCCGTTGGCCGTCTGGATGTGAACACCTGTGGTCTGATGCTCTTCACCACTGACGGTGAACTGGCGAACCGCCTGATGCATCCGAGCCGTGAAGTGGAACGTGAATATGCGGTGCGCGTCTTTGGTCAGGTCGACGATGATAAGATTCGTCAGCTGAGCAAGGGCGTTCAGCTGGAAGATGGCCCGGCTGCCTTTAAAACCCTGAAATTTGGCGGTGGAGAAGGGATCAACCAGTGGTACAACGTGACCCTGACCGAAGGACGTAACCGTGAAGTGCGTCGTTTATGGGAAGCGGTCGGCGTGCAGGTCAGTCGTCTGATGCGTGTTCGTTACGGCGATATCACCTTACCAAAAGGCCTGCCACGCGGTGGCTGGACCGAACTGGATCTGCCTGCGGTTAACTACCTGCGTAACCTGGTGGAGATGGATGATGAAACGGTCACCAAACTGGTGGTCGAAAAAGATCGTCGTCGCACCAAAGCGAACCAGATTCGCCGTGCCGTGAAACGTCACAGTAAAGTGAGCAGCACCCCACGTGCACCACGCCGCAATCCGGGCAGCAAACGTAACTCCGGTTAATCACGTTGCCCGATCGCTAAAAACGCAGCCCCAGGGCTGCGTTTTCTTTTTCTGTTACCAGTCAATTCCCTGCTGAGCCTGTATTCCGGCATCAAAAGCGTGCTTAACCGGCCGCATCTCAGTCACCGTATCCGCCATCTCAGTCAGGCTGCGATGACAGCCACGTCCGGTAATGATGACGCTCTGATGCGCCGGGCGCTGTTGCAGGGCCGCTATCAGCTCTTCCAGTGGCAGATAATCCATGCTGACCATATAGGTGATTTCGTCGAGCACCACCAGATCCAGCTGCTCATCGGCCAGCATCCGTTTTGCATGCTGCCACACCGCCAGACAGGCAGCGGTATCCGTTTCGCGGTTCTGCGTATCCCAGGTAAAGCCGGTTGCCATCACCTGAAATTCAACACCGTGCTGTTCCAGCAGGTTTCGCTCGCCATTCGGCCAGTCACCTTTAATGAACTGGATAGCCGCCACGCGTTTGCCATGACCGGTGGCGCGGAGTGCGGTGCCAAAGGCCGCAGTCGTTTTGCCTTTGCCATTGCCGGTAAAGACCATCAGGATGCCACGAACCTCAGTGGCTGCAGCAATACGCGCATCAACCTGTTCTTTTAACCGCTGCTGACGCTGTTGATGACGATCGTCAGCCATTATTCAGCGGCTCCCGGTTTTCTGCCTGGCTGGGCATCAAAGCTGATCCCGGTTTTGCGACGGCTGTCATCACCCATAAGATAAAGGTAGAGCGGCATCAGATCGGCAGGGGTTTTCAGCTTATTGGCATCTTCCTGCGGGAACGCGCTGGCACGCATTTTGGTTCGCGTCCCGCCCGGATTAATACAGTTCACCCGCAATGCCTGCGTTTTATACTCATCAGCCAGTACCTGCATCATGCCTTCGGTAGCAAATTTAGAGACGGCGTAAGCCCCCCAGCCCGCGCGACCGGTACGGCCCACGCTGGAGGTGGTAAACACCAGTGAACCGGCATCAGATTTTAACAGCAGCGGCAACAGCGCCTGCGTCAGGAAGAAGGTGGCGTCCAGGTTGATGTTCATCACCTGCTGCCAGACCTGTGGGTCGAGTTCAGCCAGCGGCACAATCTCACCGAGGATACCGGCGTTATGCAGCACGCCGTCGAGACGCGGGAACTGCTGTGCCAGCTGTTCTGCCACCTGCTGGCAACGTTCCGGTGTCGCTTCGGCCAGATCGAACACCACAGTGTGAGCAGGGCAGAGATTGAGTTGATTGATCGCCTGTTCGACCTGCTGAAGCTTCTCAGGGTTACGGCCCATCAGGATCACTTCTGCGCCATAGCGGGCATAAGTCAGCGCCGCTTCCCGGCCAATGCCATCTGAAGCGCCAGTGACCAGGATAATGCGATGATTGAGCAGGTCGCTTTTCGGTTGATAATGCACAGCGGGGTCCTCCAGCGAAAACAGCATGATTCCGCTTTATGCCTGAATTTACGAATGGGCGCAATCGCCAACCCACGCATTCTGTGCCAGCTGCTGGCATTTCAGGCGACGAAGCGGGGCAAAACGGCTAAACTGGCGAACTGTTTTTGATTCTCAGTTTACTAAGGCGACCTATGGATTTTATTTCAACGTATGGACTGTTTTTAGCGAAAGTGGTGACACTGGTGGTTGCCGTCGCTGTGATTGTCATGATTGTGATGAATGCCGCGTTACGCAAACGGGCACAAAACGGTCAGCTTCGACTGACTCATCTGGATGATGACTATCAACAGATGAAAGAGGATTTGCAGCTGGCAAAAATGAAGCCTCAGGCACAAAAAGTCTGGCTGAAAAATCATAAGAAAAGTGAAAAGCTGAAAGCCAAAGCGGAAAAGCAGGCGGCGAAGCAGGGGCAGACAGACAGTGCGAAGCCCACGCTCTATGTACTCGATTTCAAAGGCAGCATGGACGCCCATGAGGTGACTTCACTGCGCGAAGAGATTTCAGCCGTGCTGGCCGTCAAGCAGCCTGGCGATGAAGTGCTGCTGCGTCTTGAAAGCCCTGGCGGCGTGGTTCATGGCTATGGCCTGGCAGCCTCGCAGCTGCAGCGTCTGCGCGATCAGGGTCTGCGTATCACGGCGGCCGTGGATAAAGTGGCGGCCAGCGGCGGTTACATGATGGCCTGCGTAGCCGATTGTATTGTGGCAGCACCTTTCTCGATTATTGGCTCCATCGGCGTGGTCGCGCAGATCCCCAATTTCAACCGCTTGCTGAAACGGAACGATATTGATATTGAGCTGCATACCGCCGGACAGTACAAGCGCACGCTGACGCTGTTTGGTGAAAACACCGAAGAGGGACGTGAGAAATTCCAGGAAGATCTCGACGAAACGCACCTGCTGTTCAAGCAGTTTGTCCACCAGATGCGCCCGTCACTCGACATCGATCAGGTGGCAACCGGTGAACACTGGTATGGCCGCCAGGCGCTGGACCTCGGCCTGGTTGACGAAATCGGCACCAGCGATGATCTGATCATCCGTCAGATGGATAAGTTCAGCGTGCTCGGCGTGCATTATGCCCGCCGCCGTAAGGTGATGGATCGCTTTACGCAGAGCGCCGGCTCGGTGGCAGAGCGCCTGCTGCTGAAACTCTGGCAGCGCGGCGAAAAGCCACTGCTCTGATGATCTGATGATGCTAAACCCGGCCTGCGCCGGGTTTTTTCATTCCAGGTGGTAGAGCGGCGACAGCACCACGGCAAGGTGTTTGAACACGTTAAACACCGCCGTGGTTTTAGCCGTCGGCACTCCATCGGCATCGAGAAAAAACGGTCCGCGAAATACCAGCACTTCTCCCTGCTGAATCACCTCATCCGCCTGCATTCCCGCTAAATAATCATCATGTTCTTTGATCAGCGCATTGGCCTTTTCCAGCAACGCCTGGCGGGAAATAGCCTGAGTTGAACTCTGCATTTATTCACTCCTGTTTGACAGTACTCCAATCCTTTCTATATTACTGGCGAGTCACAGGGTGTGACAAATCGGTGTAATCGATGAAAACCTGGCGTAAGTCCGGGCTGAGTGCTAATTAAGTTGCGTAACAGATTTTATCAGGTAGAGTGTGGGCGATTCCGATTTCAGGGATTTTGCACCAGGATGTGCGATGAGTTCAGATAGAAAAAGCACTCTTTATCATGCAGTTGCATAACGCCACATCATCTGATCTGAGATTGACCCCTCCGCCTTGAAATGTTAAACAGGCGCAGCAATATTGAACCCATTGGGTTTTTGGGCATCCAATCCTCTCCCGTTAAGCAGGATGTTTTCATTAGGTAAAGGTAAATATGGGTAAAGCACTCGTTATTGTTGAGTCCCCGGCAAAGGCTAAAACAATCAATAAATACCTGGGTAGTGATTACGTGGTTAAATCCAGCGTGGGTCATATCCGGGATCTGCCGACCAGTGGTTCAACCGCGAAGAAAAGTGCTGACGCCTCGACAGATAAGAAAGTCAAAGACGCTTCGACTGACAAGAAAGTCAAAAAAGTTAAAAAAGATGAGAAGGCCGCACTCGTCAGCCGCATGGGTGTTGACCCCTATCACGGCTGGGAAGCGGACTATCAGATTCTGCCCGGCAAAGAGAAAGTGGTCGCCGAACTGAAGGCGTTAGCCGCCAATGCTGACCACATCTATCTCGCAACCGACCTTGACCGCGAAGGGGAAGCCATTGCCTGGCACCTGCGGGAAGTGATTGGTGGTGATGACTCGCGCTTCAGCCGCGTCGTGTTTAACGAAATAACCAAGAATGCGATTCGTCAGGCGTTTGAAAAGCCGGGCGAACTGAATATTGATCGGGTGAATGCTCAGCAGGCGCGTCGCTTTATGGATCGCGTGGTGGGCTACATGGTCTCGCCACTGCTGTGGAAAAAGATCGCTCGTGGTCTCTCTGCCGGACGTGTGCAATCCGTTGCCGTTCGCCTGGTGGTGGAACGTGAACGTGAGATTAAAGCTTTTGTTCCCGAAGAGTACTGGGAAGTTAATGCCGCGCTGACCACGCCGAAAGGCGATGAGCTGTCGATGGACGTGACGCACAAAGGCGATAAAGCCTTCCGTCCGGTCAACCGCGACGAGACGTATGCCGCCGTCGCGCTGCTGGAAAAAGCGCGCTATGAGATCGTGGATCGTGAAGATAAGCCGACCAGCAGCAAGCCGGGCGCGCCTTATATCACCTCGACACTGCAGCAGGCTGCCAGCACCCGTCTCGGCTTTGGCGTCAAGAAGACCATGATGATGGCTCAGCGGCTGTACGAAGCGGGCCACATTACTTATATGCGTACCGATTCGACCAACCTGAGTCAGGATGCGGTCGCCATGGCGCGTGGCTATATCGAAAGTAATTTCGGTAAAAAGTATCTGCCTGAAAACGCCATAACTTACGCCAGCAAAGAGAACTCCCAGGAAGCGCACGAAGCGATTCGTCCTTCTGATGTGGAAGTGGTGGCGGAAAAGCTGAAAGATATGGAAGCGGATGCGCAGAAACTCTATCAGCTGATCTGGCGTCAGTTTGTTGCCTGTCAGATGACACCAGCAAAATATGACTCCAGCACCATTACTGCCGCCGCCGGTGATTTCCGGCTCAAAGCGAAAGGCCGTATTCTGCGTTTCGACGGCTGGACCAAAGTGATGCCTGCGCTGCGTAAGAATGATGAAGATCGTACGCTGCCTGCGGTAAGCGTGGGTGATGTTCTGGACCTGCAGCAACTGCTGCCCGGTCAGCACTTCACCAAGCCACCGGCGCGCTTCAGCGAAGCGTCACTGGTGCGCGAGCTGGAGAAGCGCGGAATTGGTCGTCCATCCACCTACGCCGCCATTACCTCGACGATTCAGGATCGTGGCTACGTACGGGTTGAAAACCGCCGTTTTTATGCGGAAAAAATGGGTGAAATCGTCACCGATCGTCTGGAAGAGAACTTCCGCGAACTGATGAATTATGATTTCACCGCCCGCATGGAGAGCAACCTTGATCAGGTTGCCAATAACCAGGCGCAATGGAAAGCGGTACTCGACCACTTCTTCACCGATTTTACCCAGCAGCTTGAACTGGCTGAGAAAGATCCTGAAGAGGGCGGAATGCAGCCGAATCAGATGGTGCTGACCTCGATTGACTGTCCGACCTGTAGCCGTCCGATGGGGATTCGAACTGCCAGTACCGGCGTCTTCCTGGGCTGTTCCGGCTATGCGCTGCCGCCTAAAGAGCGCTGCAAACAGACCATCAACCTGATCCCGGAAAATGAAGTTCTCAATATTCTGGAAGGGGATGATGCTGAAACCAACGCCCTGCGTGCCCGTCGTCGCTGCCAGAAGTGTGGCACGGCCATGGACAGCTACCTTATCGATAACGAACGTAAACTGCATGTCTGTGGTAATAACCCGGAGTGTGATGGTTACGAGATTGAGAAGGGCGAATTCCGCATCAAAGGCTATGACGGCCCGGTGGTGGAGTGCGAGAAGTGTGGTTCGGAGATGCACCTGAAGATGGGACGCTTTGGTAAGTACATGGCGTGTACCAATGAAGAGTGCAAAAACACCCGCAAGATCCTGCGTAGTGGTGAAGTTGCTCCGCCGAAAGAGGATCCGGTTCCGCTGCCAGAGCTGGCGTGTGAGAAGTCAGATGCTTACTTCGTGTTGCGTGACGGTGCGGCGGGCGTTTTCCTCGCGGCCAACACCTTCCCGAAATCACGCGAGACGCGTGCGCCGCTGGTGGAAGAGCTTCAGCGCTTCAAAGATCGTCTGCCTGAGAAGCTGAAATATCTGGCCGATGCGCCAGCAGCCGATCCGGAAGGCAACAAAACGCTGGTGCGGTTCAGCCGCAAGACCAAGCAGCAGTATGTCTCCTCAGAAAAAGAGGGCAAGGCAACCGGCTGGTCCGCCTTCTATATAGATGGCAAATGGCAGGAAGCGAAAAAGTAATACCTGAAGGCCAGCGCTCGCTGGCCTTTTTTCTGCCGACAGGGTCTATGCTTAGTGAATCCTGTAGCAGTGAATAAGCTCAGTGCGCAGGGAACCGGGGCAGAAGAGGAAAGCGTCCCGCGCCATGGATGACGCGGGCCGAGCGACCAGGGATTGGCTTGAGCGACTTTCCGATCTGCCCCGGTTCTATGCGCAAGACAGGTCTCAAAGCAGGCCAGACCCGACTCTGTCATCATACTCTGGCCAGCGCTCGCTGGCCTTTTTCTGAGCCTTATATCAATCCGTTCTACTCTCTCACTTAAACTGATATAGTTGTTATAGCATTTCCGACCTTTCCTGATGCATAGCATCTTTTTACCCTCGCGACTATACGTCAACCGGGGATGCGACTCTGTAACTTACCGGGATGGAATAGATATGAAATTACAGCAGTTGCGCTATATCGTTGAAGTGGTCAATCACAATCTCAACGTCTCTTCGACGGCGGAAGGTCTCTACACCTCTCAACCCGGCATCAGTAAACAGGTGCGTATGCTGGAAGATGAACTGGGCGTGCAAATCTTTGCCCGCAGCGGTAAACATCTCACCCAGGTCACGCCTGCAGGGGAAGAGATCATCCGTATAGCGCGAGAAGTTCTCTCCAAAGTGGATGCGATTAAATCGGTAGCCGGTGAACACACCTGGCCTGATAAAGGCTCGCTCTATGTCGCAACCACGCACACCCAGGCTCGCTACGCGCTGCCTGGTGTGATCAAAGGATTTATTGAGCGCTATCCTCGCGTCTCTTTGCACATGCATCAGGGTTCTCCAACTCAGATCGCCGAAGCCGTCTCCAAAGGTAATGCGGATTTTGCCATCGCCACCGAAGCCCTGCATCTCTATGACGATTTAATCATGCTGCCGTGCTACCACTGGAATCGGGCGATTGTGGTGACTGCCGATCATCCGCTGGCCGGAAAAGGGCAGGTCACCATTGAGGAGCTGGCCGAATATCCCCTTGTGACCTACACCTTTGGCTTTACCGGGCGTTCAGAACTGGATACGGCTTTCAATCGTGCAGGTTTAACGCCACGCATCGTCTTTACCGCGACCGACGCCGACGTGATCAAAACCTATGTCCGCTTAGGTCTGGGGGTTGGCGTTATCGCCAGCATGGCAGTAGATCCGGTGGCCGATCCTGACCTGATTCGCATTGAAGCCGCCGATATCTTTACCAACAGCACCACTAAGATTGGATTCCGCCGCAGCACCTTCCTGCGCAGCTATATGTATGATTTTATCCAACGTTTTGCACCGCACCTGACGCGCGATGTGGTAGATACTGCGGTTGCGTTGCGCTCCAATGAAGACATTGAAGCGATGTTTAAAGATATCAAACTGCCGTTTAAATAGAATTTAACCTCCCCGCGTAAACATAAGGCTGCCTGGTGCAGCCTTTTTTGTCTCCAGGCTTTAGCGCCAAATGAGACTCAAAAGTTTTTATGATTTTTTTGTAAATGAAACATTGATCACATGTTTCCTCATCGGGCTTTCTTAAATGCGAATTACAACACATTTTTAACTATGTCACTTTGCGGCTTGCCAGGAATATTCCCATACTCCAGTTAAGAGCTAACGTGGGAAGCCAGTAAACATAAGGTTCTTAAGTGTTATCTATAGTTTTGAGTGGATCTGTTTTTAAATTAACTCAAATTTTTTAGCGGGTTTTTTAATTAAATATTAGTTCCGGTATTAATGATTTCTTACGTTACCTGGGCTCATTGATTAATACCGTTAATCGTTGTACTCAATAAAAATAACTGGATTTTTGGCCTTAACGCGTTTAGGATTCCTCCTAAATCTTAATCGATGTTATCAATCATTTTGTTGAGAGTGATTATCAAAAACTATGAATACACGACTGACTGTACAACCGGGTTTCCCGGTAAAAAGCACCAAGGTTGAGCGTACCGGCAACACTCGTCGCAAAGCCTGGTTAACCGTATTCGCTGCCTCTGCGCTGTTTTGGGTAGTTGTCGCGTTAATGATTTGGCGTATCTGGGGCTAAAGCCATGTGGGCAAATACACTCAGCCATAAACGTTCCCTGACCTCGGGTCAGCACAAGACGGTCTCCTGTAAAGGAAAAGAACCCCTTGCAAAGGACGAAAAAGTGTCTATCCCCGATTCATGGGATTTGAGTGATAACCAGAGACTTTTTATTGAGTCGTTTCTGGACCCTAAAAACAAATAACGTTGTCAGACCATTTCTTCGTCACTGTTCTTTTAAAACCGGAATTTCCGGTGGGCCTATAAATGCCCTTACCACATCCTGTACGACCAAAGGGTGTCGCCTCTTTCTATAAGGTGACCGCAAAAACTTTTACGCCCGATTCCGGCGAAGGAGTGAACCAAATGAATATTATTAAAATGTCCTGGCTCAGCGCGTATGCATTCTCCTTTGCGTTCTGGTCTGCGGCGGTGTGGATAACCCTGTAATTTGAATTAAAATCACCTTTTCATGATGCCTCGTGACTTTACGGGGCATTTTCGTTTGCGATCGATTGTAGCAATTTGTGTTGTAATCAAAACGTTAACGAAATTGTGGTCTATCTTTAACATAAACCTTTGTCTCTCTGAGGTTTAAAGACCATGAATGAAAGGAGGAGCTATGTCGTCTACCCTACGCGAGCAGAGTCAGGAAGTACTGCAGGTCGACACCAAAAAATATCACATCTTCAGTCTTCCCCATGCTGCTCAACACCTTGGCAATATCGATCGCCTGCCAAAATCCCTCAAGGTCCTGCTGGAAAATTTACTGCGCTATCAGGATGGTGACTCTGTTACGACGGAGGACATCCAGGCGCTGGTTGACTGGCAAAAAGATGCCCACGCCGATCGTGAAATTGCCTACCGGCCAGCCCGTGTATTAATGCAGGACTTTACTGGCGTGCCTGCGGTAGTCGACCTTGCTGCGATGCGAGAAGCAGTGAATCGGCTAGGCGGCGATGTGGCGAAAGTCAATCCGCTGTCACCGGTTGATCTGGTTATCGACCACTCGGTGACTGTCGACCATTTTGGCAATGATGACGCCTTTGAAGAGAACGTCCGGCTGGAGATGGAGCGAAACCATGAGCGCTACGTCTTTCTCCGCTGGGGCCAGAAGGCGTTTGATAAATTCCGCGTGGTGCCGCCGGGCACCGGTATTTGCCATCAGGTGAACCTGGAATATCTCGGCAAGGCGATCTGGCATGAAACCGTGAATGGTGAAGAGTACGCCTGGCCCGATACCCTGGTCGGTACGGACTCTCACACCACCATGATCAACGCGCTTGGCGTGCTGGGATGGGGAGTAGGGGGAATCGAAGCCGAAGCCGCCATGCTCGGTCAGCCTGTCTCAATGCTTATCCCGGATGTGGTGGGTTTCAAACTCACCGGCAAACTGCGGGCGGGCATTACGGCAACCGACCTCGTGTTGACCGTTACCCAGATGCTGCGTAAGCACGGCGTTGTCGGTAAATTCGTTGAATTTTACGGTGATGGCCTGGCCGATCTGCCGCTGGCAGACCGCGCGACCATCGCCAACATGGCACCGGAATATGGCGCAACCTGCGGATTCTTCCCGGTTGATGACGTCACGCTGAGATACATGACCCTGACCGGACGCGATGCCGAACAGGTAGCGTTAGTGGAAGCCTATGCCAAAGCGCAGGGTCTGTGGCGCAACCCTGGCGATGAGCCGCGTTTTACCAGCACTCTGGCGCTGGATATGAATGAGGTGGAATCGAGTCTCGCAGGACCAAAACGTCCGCAGGATCGGGTGTCGCTGGGCGATGTGCCCGCCGCGTTTGATGCCAGCAATGAGCTGGAAGTGAATCAGGCGCAGAAACCCCATAAAATCGTTGAGTATACCGACAGTGATACCGGGCTGACGCATAAGCTGACCGATGGAGCGGTGGTGATCAGTGCGATTACCTCCTGTACTAACACCTCCAACCCCAGCGTCTTAATGGCGGCCGGTTTACTGGCGAAGAAAGCGGTCGAGCGGGGTCTGAAACGTCAGCCTTGGGTCAAAGCCTCACTGGCACCCGGTTCTAAAGTGGTTTCAGACTACCTGGCCGTCGCGCAACTGACCTCCTATCTCGACGAGCTGGGCTTTAATCTGGTTGGTTATGGCTGCACCACCTGTATCGGTAACTCCGGCCCGCTGAAAGATGAGATCGAGTCTGCGATCAAAGCAGGCGACCTTACGGTGGGTGCTGTGCTGTCCGGCAACCGCAACTTTGAAGGCCGTATTCATCCGCTGATTAAAACCAACTGGCTGGCGTCGCCGCCGCTGGTGGTGGCCTATGCGCTGGCGGGTAACATGAAGATCAACCTGCAGACCGAGCCGCTGGGCCACGATCGTCAGGGCCAGCCGGTCTACCTGAAAGATATCTGGCCTTCGCCGGAAGAGATCGCTACGGCCGTGCAGCAGGTCACCAGCGACATGTTCCATAAAGAGTACGCTGAAGTCTTCGACGGTACGCCAGAGTGGCAGGAGATTAAGGTGAGTGAAGCCGCGACTTACGACTGGGATGAGGGATCGACTTATATTCGTCTGTCGCCTTTCTTTGACGATATGGAGAAAGAGCCTAAGCCGGTGCAGGATATTCGCGGTGCGCGGGTGCTGGCCATGCTGGGCGACTCGGTCACTACTGACCATATTTCACCGGCGGGCAGCATCAAAGCGGAAAGTCCGGCCGGACGGTATCTGCTGTCACACGGCGTGGAGCGTACAGACTTTAACTCCTATGGTTCGCGTCGCGGTAACCATGAAGTGATGATGCGCGGCACGTTCGCCAACATCCGTATCCGCAATGAGATGGTACCCGGCGTGGAGGGCGGTTATACCCGACACTACCCAAGTGGCGAACAGCTGGCCATCTATGATGCGGCAATGAAATATCAGGCGGAAGGCGTGCCGCTGGCGGTCATCGCGGGTCTTGAGTATGGCTCAGGTTCAAGTCGCGACTGGGCGGCGAAAGGACCACGTCTGCAGGGGGTCAGGGTAGTAATTGCGGAATCTTTTGAGCGTATTCACCGTTCAAACCTGATTGGGATGGGCATCCTGCCACTGGAGTTTCCGCAGGGTGTGACCCGCAAAAGCCTGGGGCTGACCGGTGAGGAGCGCATTGACGTGGAAAATCTTCAGGCACTGACGCCTGGCTGCAGCGTTAAAGTGACGCTGACCCGTGCTGACGGCAGTAAGGAAGAGCTGGACACCCGCTGTCGCATCGATACCGGTAATGAGCTGACCTATTACCGCAATGACGGCATCCTGCACTACGTTATCCGCAATATGCTGGACTGAAAAAAAAGCCGGGGAAACCCGGCTTTTTTTATGTAGCTTACAACGTCTGTAATAAGAAGCGGTGAGACCGTGGCTGCACAGGGAGCACGGTCAGATCGGAAAGACGCAAAAGCCGTCATCCATGACATGCCCGGCCCGCGCAATTACGCACCTCATCCCTGAGGTGCGCCCGTACCGGGCCAACGCTTTGCGTTGTTCAAAAACGCTCCCGGCGTTTTTATCCGGGCGGCGGGACGCTTTCTTCTTCTGACCGTGCCCCCTGCGCGTTGAGCTAATCCGTTGCTTGAGGATTCTCTCAGATTGGGCTTCTTCAAGGGTCAGATGCCAGTGAGTCCCAGCTTATTTATGACTTCGGCAGCAGATGCCCCATCTTTTCCGCTTTCGTATCCAGATAGTGCGCATTCTTCGGATTACGTCCCACGACCAGCGGCACGCGTTCAACAATGTTGATACCGGCTTCGCTGAGGATCTCCACTTTACGCGGGTTATTGGTCAGCAGTCGCACTTCATTGACGCCCAGCAGTTTGAACATATCGGCGCACAGCGTGAAGTCGCGCTCATCGGCGGCAAAGCCCAGCTGATGGTTCGCTTCTACCGTGTCATACCCTTTGTCCTGCAACGCATAGGCGCGGATCTTATTCAGCAGACCGATGTTACGGCCTTCCTGACGGTGATAGAGCAGTGCGCCGCGACCCTCTTCTGCGATGGCATTGAGAGCGGCTTCCAGCTGAAAACCACAGTCGCAACGCAGGCTGAAGAGTGCATCGCCGGTCAGGCATTCAGAGTGAACGCGCGCCAGTACCGGCTCGTTATCATTAATATCGCCAAAAACCAGTGCAACGTGGTCATGTCCGGTTGCCAGTTCTTCAAAACCAACCATCAGGAAATCTCCCCATGGCGTGGGCAGTTTGGCTTCTGCCACCCGTTTAAGCTGCATGTGACTCTCCAGAACCTTCAGAGGATGCACTATCATCATGATAGTGCACAGGCCAGTGTGGCCCGACAAACGTGCAATATTGTGCCACAACCCGCAAGCGGGCTGGTAATCTCTGATACCAATTGCAGTGATAAAGCACAATTATCCAATCGGCAACGGTTATGTTATTCTTTTTTAAGCTAAAGTTATGCAATTGCTCTCTTTTGACGCCGGGATAAGGGAAGAGGATGTTTAAGATTTCACGTCGTACCACCTTTGGAATGCTGCTGCTGCTGATCATGCCGGTTGCAGTCTGGCTGAGCGGCTGGCGCTGGCAACCAGGCGAAAGCAATGCGCTGCTGAAAGGTCTCTTCTGGATGACCGAGACCGTCACCAACCCCTGGGGCATTGTTACCAGCGTCGTGCTGAGTGCCTGGATGCTCTGGTGCCTGCGCTTTCGGCTGAAGCCAGCTATCTTACTGCTGCTGATCATGAACGCCACCATTCTGGCCGGGCAATACACCAAATCCTATATCAAAGAGCAGATTCAGGAGCCGCGTCCCTATGTGATCTGGCTGGAACAGCATCACGGGCTGGATGAAAAGACCTTCTACGAGCTGAAGCGCAAACAGCGTGGCGAGATGGTAACCTCACTGATTGCCGATGAGACACAGCTCCCAGGCTGGCTGAAACGGCACTGGGCGTTTGAAACCGGTTTCGCGTTCCCGTCGGGACATACTATGTTTGCCGCCAGCTGGGCGCTGCTGGCATTGGGTCTGCTCTGGCCGCGTCGGCACTATAAAACCGTGGTGGTGATCTTTCTGTGGGCCACCGGCGTAATGGCGAGTCGTCTGCTGCTGGGCATGCACTGGCCACGGGATCTGGCGATGGCAACCATACTCTCCTGGCTACTGGTCACCATTGCCACCTGGCTGGCGCAGCGATTCTGTGGCCCGCTGACGCTGCCGCCGGAAGAGCAAAAAGAGGTGGCGCAGCGGGAGCCCTGATTGTAATTCACCCGTAAGACCCCATATTATTAGACGGGCCTGCGCAAAAGCGACCCGCCCGATGCTGCTGGGAGCAGCATTTTTGCTGGAGTTTTGGCATAATTCTACCCGACAACCTCACAACAGGATGCACTGTGAAATATTTGCTGATTTTTTTAGTGGTACTGGTCATTTTCATTATTTCCGTCACCCTGGGTGCGCATAACGATCAGGTCATTACATTTAACTATCTGCTGGCGCAGGGTGAGTTCAGCATCTCGACCTTACTGGCATCC
Organism: Pantoea agglomerans NBRC 102470; assembly: GCF_001598475.1. GTDB lineage: Bacteria > Pseudomonadota > Gammaproteobacteria > Enterobacterales > Enterobacteriaceae > Pantoea > Pantoea agglomerans. The sequence goes on along the minus strand of NZ_BCZA01000002.1, from coordinate 42,966 downwards.
CTGTTTGGCGCAGGTTTCGTGCTTGGCTGGATCATCTGCGGTCTGTTCTGGTTACGGACCCGCGTCTCCCTGGCGAATGCCAACCGGAAAATTAAGCGTATGCAGACCCAAATCGAGCAGAGTACTACCCTGGCGACCACGCCATCTTCTCCGGCTGGCCGGGAATAATCCCTGATGCATGAATTGCTGTTTCTGTTACTGCCGGTGGCGGCAGCGTATGGCTGGTATATGGGCCGTCGCAGCGCGCATCAGGATAAGCAACAGGAAGCCAACCGACTGTCACGTGAATATGTCGCTGGCGTAAACTTCCTGCTCTCCAATCAGCAGGACAAAGCGGTCGACCTCTTCCTTGAGATGCTGAAAGAGGACAGCGGCACGGTTGAAGCACACCTGACGCTGGGCAATCTGTTCCGTTCGCGCGGGGAAGTCGACCGCGCCATCCGCATCCATCAGGCTTTAATGGAAAGCGCCTCCCTGAGCTATGAGCAGCGTCTGCTCGCCGTACAGCAACTGGGCCGCGACTATATGGCGGCGGGCTTATATGACCGCGCGGAAGACATGTTTAAGCAGCTCACCGATGAAACTGACTTTCGGGTGGGTGCGCTGCAGCAACTGCTGCTGATCCACCAGGCAACCAGCGACTGGCAGCAGGCGATTGAAGTCGCAGAGCGGCTGGTTAAGCTTGGCAAAGAGAAGCAGAAAGGCGAAATAGCCCACTTCTACTGCGAGCTGGCTCTGCAGGCGATGAGCAGCGACGATCTCGATCGTGCCATGAGCCTGCTGAAGAAAGGGGAGTCGGCCGATCGTAACAGCGCACGTATCTCGATCATGATGGGCCGTATCCTGATGGAAAAAGGCGATTACGCTAAAGCGGTGGGCCATCTGCAGCGGGTGCTGGACCAGGATAAAGAGCTGGTGAGTGAAACGCTGGGGATGCTGGAGACCTGTTTCCAGCAGCTCAATCAGCCCGACGCCTGGTCAGAGTTTCTTCATCGCTGTGTTGAAGAGAACACCGGCGCAGCTGCGGAGCTCTATCTGTCTGACATCCTTGAGCAGCAGCAGGGGCCCGAAGCGGCCCAGAATTACATCAGCCGTCAGCTGCAGCGTCATCCTACCATGCGGGTGTTCCACCGCCTGATGGATTTAAATCTGCATGAAGCGGAAGATGGCCGGGCGAAAGAGAGCCTGATGGTGTTGCGTGACATGGTCGGCGAACAGATCCGCACCAAGCCGCGCTATCGCTGCCAGAAGTGCGGCTTTACCGCCCACGCACTCTACTGGCATTGCCCATCCTGCCGCACCTGGTCTTCGGTTAAGCCTATCCGCGGCCTCGACGGCCAGTAAACCGGCCGCTGCAGCCGCACCATTAATAGCTCATTATAGTTACAACATACTATAGGTTGAGTTAGCTTACAGACCTCAGCGACAGTGCATAATTTGCCAGGCAGGAGGGCAATGGCGATTGTGATGGTCAGACACCGCAGGTAGAATGCTTGCCGTTTGTCTATTGCGCCTGCGGGCGCCTGTTGCAGAGGAAATGCCATGCCTTCACCCCACAACGTGACCGCTTCGCCGATTCTGGTAGCGCTGGATTATCATGACCTCGACAGCGCACTGCGTTTCGTCGACCAGATCGATCCCCGCAGTTGCCGCCTTAAAGTAGGCAAAGAGATGTTTACGCTATTTGGCCCCTCGCTGGTTAACACTCTGCAGCAGCGCGGCTTTGAAATCTTCCTCGATCTTAAATTCCACGATATTCCCAACACCACCGCTCATGCCGTGGCGGCCGCTGCCGATCTCGGGGTCTGGATGGTCAACGTCCATGCCAGTGGTGGGGCTCGGATGATGAACGCGGCGCGTGAAGCGCTGCTTCCCTTTGGTAAAGAGGCGCCCCTGCTTATTGCGGTGACTGTACTGACCAGTATGGATGCAGAAGATCTCAAAGGGCTGGGCATTACGCTTTCTCCTGCTGAACAGGCAGAGCGACTGGCGAAGCTGACACTGTCGTGCGGGCTGGATGGTGTGGTCTGTTCCGCCCATGAGGCTGTCCGCTTCAAACAGGTTTTAGGTCAGGAGTTTGCGCTGGTCACGCCGGGGATTCGCCCGGCAGGCAGTGATGCTGGCGATCAGCGTCGCATCATGACACCTGAGCAGGCGAAGCAGGCGGGCGTGGACTATATGGTTATCGGGCGTCCGATCACCCAATCCGCCGATCCCGCCGCCACCCTGCAGGCGATCCTGCACAGTCTGGAGACACAATAATGGCGAAGGATAATCCACTGGTTTACTCAACCGATAGCGGACGCATTACCCAGCCGGAGCCGGCGAAGGAGCGGCCAAAAGGGGATGGCATTGTGCGCATCCAGCGCCAGACCAGTGGTCGCAAGGGAAAAGGCGTCTGCCTGATTACCGGTATCGACCTGGACGACGCGGCATTGACGCTGCTGGCGGCCGAACTCAAAAAGAAGTGCGGCTGCGGGGGTTCGGTGAAAGAGGGTGTTATCGAGATTCAGGGGGATAAGCGCGATTTACTGAAAAGCCTGCTGGAAGCCAAAGGCATGAAGGTCAAACTGGCGGGTGGCTGAAAAAAAATCGGGCTACCGAAGTAGCCCGATTGTTGTGTAGATGCTTAGCGTAGCCGATTATTCTTTTAATAAGGTCTTTAGTGGACCTGATGACCGATAATACCACCGACAGCGGCGCCACCGACTGTGCCGAGTGCGCTACCATTGGTCAATACTGAACCCCCAATCGCACCCGCGCCCGCGCCAATAGCGGTGTTGCGGTCACGTTTAGACCAGTTAGAACAGCCGCTCAGTGCAACAGCTAACGTAGTCGCCAGTACAACGGCAGTGATTCGTTTCATTGTTGTTGTCATACACTTCTCCTTTGATGTGCTCACAGAGGCAACACTCTTAGTATAGCTCCGATATTTCCTCAGCCCGCTTGTGTCGCATCATTGCCGCATCCGTGTCGGCATGGAAATGTGATCACCATGGACAAACCGTTTGTAGCGGGAGAGTCGCAATGTAAACCCGACAGGGCCACGCATTGCCTGAGAGGATTCTAAGCGTTCTGGTTAAATTCCGAAGATAGAAAATTCTGAAATCACGACACATTTTTGCATTCACAGCCATTCCTTCTGCGTTTATAGCCATTTGCTCCATAACTCTTTCGCGTCCGACTCCGCAAAATTCAGGGACGATTGTCAGCAGGAGAAAATAGATGCTGGAACACCTGAAACAACAGGTTCTGGAAGCGAATCTGGATCTACCCAAATACAACCTGGTGACCTTCACCTGGGGCAATGTCAGCGCTGTTGATCGCGAACAGGGTTTGCTGGTTATTAAACCTTCCGGCGTGCGCTATGAAGTGATGAAGCGCGACGACATGGTCGTGGTCGATCTGGCGAGTGGCGACGTGGTGGAAGGGGATAAACGCCCCTCCTCGGACACGGCGACACACCGCGCGCTTTACCTCGCCTGGCCGGAGGTGGGTGGCATTGTCCATACCCATTCGCGGCATGCGACCATCTGGGCCCAGGCAGGACGACCGATTCCTGCCTGGGGAACCACCCACGCCGATGACTTCTATGGTGAGATCCCCTGTACCCGGTCGATGCGCAATGAAGAGATTCAGCACGACTACGAGTGGAACACCGGTGAGGTGATTATCGAGACTTTTGCGCAACGTGGGTTGTCTCCTTCGGCGATCCCGGCGGTACTGGTCAACTCTCATGGCCCGTTTGCCTGGGGGAAAGACGCTCATGCTGCGGTGCACAGCGCGGTTGTGCTGGAGGAGGTGGCGTATATGGGCCTGTTCAGCCAGCAGCTGACCGCTAATCTGCCGCCGATTAACCAGACACTGCTTGACCTGCACTACCTGCGAAAGCATGGCGAGAACGCCTGGTACGGGCAAAAATAGCGAGCGGGACGCGATGGCGTCCCGTTTTTTTAGTCTCATCTGAGACTGGTATGGCGATCTCCATCATAGTTATCAAAACAACACGTCATTAAAAATAAAACAGCGTTTCATTTTATCGGGGCGATCACTGTTTTGATTACCTCAAGTCACTACTTTGCTTGCATCGCCTTCGGGCACTTCCTGCTCCACCCTCTGGCATAGCAAAGGTGACATCCATATGCATATCAAACGTGCAATAGACAAAATTCCGGGCGGTATGATGCTCATTCCGCTCTTTATCGGCGCACTCTGTCATACGTTTTCTCCAGGCGCCGGAAAATATTTCGGTTCTTTCACCAACGGCCTGATGACCGGCACGGTGCCCATTCTGGCCGTCTGGTTTTTCTGTATGGGCGCGTCGATTAAACTCAGCGCCACCGGGACGGTACTGCGTAAATCGGGCACGCTGGTGCTTACCAAGATTGCCGTCGCCTGGGTTGTAGCTGCCATCGCCTCTCGGGTGATGCCGGAGAATGGCGTAGAAGTAGGGATGTTTGCCGGGTTATCGACGCTGGCGCTGGTGGCTGCCATGGATATGACCAATGGCGGCCTTTATGCCTCGATCATGCAGCAATATGGTTCCAAAGAGGAGGCCGGTGCGTTTGTGCTGATGTCTCTGGAGTCCGGGCCATTAATGACCATGGTTATCCTGGGCACCGCCGGCATCGCCTCATTCGAGCCGCACGTGTTTGTGGGGGCGGTCCTGCCGTTTATTGTGGGATTTGCATTAGGGAATCTTGATCCGGAGCTGCGCGACTTCTTCGGAAAAGCGGTCCATACGCTGATTCCTTTCTTCGCCTTTGCTCTGGGTAACACCATTAACCTGGGTGTCATTGCGGAAACCGGACTGCTGGGCATCATGCTGGGCGTGTCGGTGATCATCATTACCGGTATCCCACTCATTCTGACCGATCGACTGATTGGGGGCGGGGATGGCACGGCTGGCATAGCTGCATCCAGTACGGCAGGCGCAGCGGTGGCGACACCGGTGCTGATTGCCGAAATGCTGCCGCAGTTTAAACCGATTGCCCCTGCTGCAACGGCGCTGGTGGCGACCTCCGTGATTGTGACCTCCGTGCTGGTGCCGATCATCACGGCCATCTATTCAAAACGTGTTAAGCGTCTTCATGTTGCCGTGGAGCAGCGTGCCGCTATTAAGTAACCCGCCTAATCAATCCCCGACGCGCGAGTCGGGGATCTCTCTGGATTTTGTGTTGTAAATCAATCTCTCATTTGGTCTGGCCTCACTCTGCATTACGCTGATGTGGCGTATTTAACGCATCAAATATAAACAGAGGATGAGACAATGACAGTTATTAACCAAGCAACGTGCAGATTATTTACCGAAGTCGGCAACACCACGCAGTTAGTCGCCTATTACGAAGAAGGACGTCGTACTATGTGGATGATGTTGCGTGCACAGCCCCGTCCGAGCTTCAACCATGAACTGATTGAGGAGATCATGAATCTGAGCTACGCCGCTCAGCGTTCCGGTCTGCCGATCGACTTCTGGGTTACCGGCTCTCTGGTGCCACAGATGTTCAACGCCGGTGGCGATCTGCGCTTCTTTGTCGAGTGCATTCGCAATAACCGCCGTGAGGCGCTGCGGGCCTATGCCCGTGCCTGCGTTGACTGCATCCATTCGGCAGCACGGGGGTTTGATACCGGCGCGGTGACGCTGGCGATGATTGAGGGCAGTGCCTTAGGCGGCGGATTCGAAGCGGCGCTGGCGCATCACTTCATTCTGGCGCAGAACAACGCGCGGATGGGCTTTCCGGAAATTGCTTTTAACCTCTTTCCCGGCATGGGCGGCTACTCACTGGTCGCGCGTCGTTCCGGCATGAAACTGGCAGAGGAGTTAATTTGTGAAGGGGAGTCCCACAGCGCAGAGTGGTATGAAACGCGCGGACTGGTGGATAAAGTCTTCCAGCCTGGCGACAGTTACCGCGCCACCCGCACCTTTATCGATACGTTACGTCCTAAACTCAACGGCGTGCGGGCAATGCTGAAAGCGCGTCAGCGCGTGCTGCAATTGTCACGCGCTGAGCTGATGGATATTACCGAAGATTGGGTCGATTACGCCTTTACCATCGAACCTAAAGACATTGCTTACATGGAACGCCTGGTTCAGTTACAAAACCGCCACAGCGCATCACTGCGTAAAGCGGGTTAATCTGAATTAGCGTTAAACGCGGGCAGGATGCTTAGCCAGCCAATGCCCAAACTGTTCCGCGGGCATTGGTTTTGCGTAGTAGTAGCCCTGACGCCCATCAACACCACTGTTAAGGACAAACTTCTCTTCATCCGGGGTCTCAATACCCTCTGCAATCACCTGCAAATCGAGCGCCTTGGCGACGGCGACGATAGCTCGTACCAGCGATTGTGAGACGGGCTGTTTATTAATATCGCGGATAAAGCTTTGGTCGAGCTTGATGGCATTGATCGGCACACGTGCGAGCTGAGAAAGCGATGAGTAACCCGTGCCGAAGTCATCCAGATGAACCTGTGCGCCCAGCTCCTGAAACTGCTTCATCAGCCGCAGGGCTTCAGCTTCATTCTCAATCAGGCAGCTTTCTGTGAGCTCAATATCGATAGGACAGTCGGTGATATTCGCCTCATGCAGCGCCTGTTTCAGGTCAGTATAGATGCTTTGATCAATCAGCTGACGTGCCGACACGTTGACGGCGACGCGCAGAAAAATGCCCTGCTGGCGCCAGACGATAATCTGTTTCAGCACATTGAGCATGACCCAGCGTCCCAGCGGCACAATCAGTCCCGACTCTTCGGCATAGGGAATGAAATCAGCAGGGGAGACCAGGCCGCGCTCGGGTGAGTTCCAGCGTACCAGCGCTTCGGCGCTGCGGACTTCACCATCACTGTCGATTTTCGGCTGGTAATGCACCAGCAGGTGATCCAGCTCCAGCGCCTTACGCAGATTGGTGTCCAGCCACAGGTACTCAAAGACCCGCTGGTTCATCTCTGCCGCGAAGACACAGAACTTGCCACGACCGTTCTCTTTGGCGTGATACATCGCGGTGTCAGCATTGCGAATAAGGCTCTCGCGATCTTCACCATGCAGCGGCGCGAAAGCGATCCCGATAGAGCAGCCGCTGTACACTTCGATTAGTCCGATACGGAAAGGCTGACGCAGGCGCTCAAGAATGCGGGAGGACATCGCCTCCAGCGCAGCCTGGCTGGTGTGCTCAGCCAGCACCACAAACTCATCGCCACCCAGCCGGCCCAGAGTCTGGTCTTTACCCAGACAGCTAAGAATCGCCAGTGAGACCGCCTGCAGTAACTGATCGCCGAACATATGACCGTATGCGTCGTTCACTTTTTTGAAATTATCGAGATCGAGATAGACCACGCCGGTCTCATCGCGCTCAGATCGCTCCAGCGCCAGGCTAATCTGTTGATGAATTGCGTTGCGATTAGGCAAACCGGTCACCGTATCGGTGTTTGCCAGCACCCGGAGGCGTTCCTGGGCGCGTCGCTCCTCGGTTATGTCGGTGCCAGAACAGATGAGGAAAATTTCATTTTTGCCACTGCCGCTGTGAACAAACTTATTACGAAACAGAAACAGTCGCTGACCTTTTTTGGTTTTAACCCAGCGCTCCACCTCATAGGAGTTACCGTCACGGAAGAAGCCCGCAATGTTGCGTCGTGACTGAGAGGCCTCCTGTTTGGTCATAAAGAGCTGAAAGACGTTACGGCCGATAACCTCATGCTCATTCAGACCGGTGTATTCTTCACTAAGACGGTTAAAACGCTGAATATTGCCGCGCTGATCGAGGATCACAATCACCGAGTTGGCTTCAGAAACCACCTGTTCGGCGAATGAAAGACCCAGGGTTAAGTCGCGGGCGACCGCTGAGGTATCGCCCCAGGCAGAAGCGGTTCCTGCCCAGGTCGCCTGGTTCACTTTGCGTCCGACAAAATGCATCGGAACATCAATGCCCTGCAGCGTCATGGTCAGATTGATGCTTGAAGTGATGACCGGCATCGCGCGTATCATGGCTGCCTGGCCGGGGGTTAACGGCAGGGCGATATTAGTTTGTGACGACTCATCTTCGGCAAAATGCAACGCATCGCTGTCCGCGGTCAGACGCCAATGAGGGCTGGTTGTACCGAAAAGGGTGTACAACAACGTTTGCCCTTGTTCATCGGTCATGGAAACTTCCTCCGGGAAGTGCTCTGCAGGCGTTATCTCATTATTTTAGCAACAGTATTCATCATCTGACGCCAGCACAAGATGCAAACCGAATATATTTTCCCATCCAGATAAGAATGGCACAAAAAAGCCCCGACGGTGCGGGGCTGTTTAGTGCGGTCAGCAGGGACATTTACCCAGTTTGCCTGCCTGGCTGGGGAAGCGGGCATCCAGACAATAACGGTGGAAATCGCGCTCATTCATCGGCGGCTGATCGGGATGATGGAGTCGCATATGCTGCAGATATTTTTGATAATCCTGCACCCCGACCATTAAGCGAAAACACTGTTGCAGGCCGCGCCAGAATCCCCGCCAGCTGAATGTTTGTGGCTGTGGGGCGGCGGCAGGCTGGCAGCGGATAATCTGCCACTCTCCCTGCGGACGCCGGGACTGATGAATAGCATCAGACATGACGCACCTCCTTGTTGCGCAGCGTCACAACGGACTCATGCGTAGTAGGAAGATCGCTGCGCAGCGCCCGGCGAATGACAAAGAACGCAGAGATCAGCATCGTGACCGCCACCAGCATAAAGAAGGCGCACAGGGCCGCGTTAATCTGATTGCTGAAGACGATGGTCTGCATATCCGCCACGCTTTTTGCCGGGGCGATGATCACCCCTTCATCCAGCCCTTTGCGGAACTTATTCGCCTGCGCCAGGAAGCCAATCGACGGTTTTTCATGGAAGATTTTCTGCCAGCCGGCAGTCATCGAGGTGATAAACAGCCAGACAGTTGGCAGGATAGTCACCCAGGCGTAACGCTGCTTTTTCATTTTGAACAGCACCACGGTGCCGAGGATCAGCGCCATGGACGCCAGCATCTGATTGCCGATACCAAACAGCGGCCACAGAGTGTTAATGCCGCCGAGCGGATCGACCACGCCCTGATAGACAAAGAAGCCCCAGCCCGCCACCGCCACGGTCGTGCCGGCCATATTGCCCAGCCAGGAGCGGTTATTCGCCATAGAAGGCACCACGGTGCCCACCAGATCCTGCACCATAAAGCGGCAGGCGCGGGTACCGGCATCGACCGCCGTCAGAATGAACAGCGCTTCAAACAGGATGGCGAAGTGATACCAGAACGCCATCATCGCCCGGCTGTTAAAGATCTCGGTAATGATGTGGGCCATCCCCACCGCGAAGGTTGGCGCGCCGCCTGCGCGGGACAGGATCGAGCCTTCACCCACGTCACGAGCGATGCCGCTCAGCATTTCCGGCGTGACGACAAAGCCCCAGCCGTTGATTACCTGAGAGGCGCTTTCAACGGTGGTACCAATCAGCGCAGCCGGGGAGTTCATGGCAAAGTAGACGCCCGGATCGAGCACCGAGGCACAAATCAGCGCCATGATCGCCACAAAGGATTCCATCAGCATCGCGCCATAGCCAATAAAGCGGATATGACTTTCCCGCTCCACCAGTTTTGGCGTGGTGCCGCTGGAAACCAGCGCATGGAAGCCGGAGATGGCGCCGCAGGCAATAGTAATAAACAGGAACGGGAACATCGCGCCGGAGAAGACCGGGCCGGTACCGTCGATAAATTTGGTGACCGCCGGCATTTTCATCTCTGGCATGGCAAAGACAATCCCCACCGCCAGCCCGACAATCACGCCGATTTTAAGAAAGGTCGAAAGGTAGTCACGCGGAGCCAGCAGCAGCCAGACCGGCAGCACGGAGGCAATAAAGCCGTAGATCACCAGCACCCAGGTCAGTGAGGTGCCTTTCAGGGTAAAGAAGGGCCCCCAGTAAGGATGCTGGGCTACGTCACCACCATAGATAATCGCCGCCATCATCAGCACAAAGCCAATCAGTGAAACTTCGGCGATTTTACCGGGCCGGATAAAGCGCATGTAGACGCCCATAAACAGCGCAATCGGAATGGTGGCCGCGATGGTAAACAGTCCCCACGGACTGTTCGCCAGCGCCTTGACCACCACCAGCGCCAGCGCCGACAGAATAATGATCATGACGCCCAGCGCGCCGAGCATGGTCACCACACCGGCAAACGCACCCAGCTCCTGCCGCGCCATCTCGCCCAGTGAACGGCCATCACGACGGGTTGAGATAAACAGGATCAGGAAATCCTGTACCGCACCCGCCAGCATCACCCCGACCAGGATCCAGATGGTGCCCGGCAGAAAGCCCATCTGCGCCGCCAGAATCGGACCCACCAGCGGGCCGGCACCGGCAATAGCCGCAAAGTGGTGACCAAACAGCACCCATTTATTGGTCGGGACATAATCGAGCCCGTCGCTCAGCCGCTCAGCAGGCGTCATCCGGCGGTCGTCCAGTTCGAAAATATTGCGGGCGATAAACAGGCTGTAGAAGCGATAAGCGATGCTGTAACAGGCGACAGCGGCTATCACCAGCCAGACTGCGTTGACGTGTTCGCCGCGGCTGAGGGCCAGCATGGCGAAAGCGCCCGCGCCGATTAACGCCACCACTAACCAGATCACACTGGTTTTGACGTTTTTCATGACTAACTCCTTGTTAGGACCGAGAGGAAAGCGATCGAAAACAACGAGTCAAACTTAATGTAATGGAATGTAAGTGAAAGTTAATCAGTGGAGAAGTGTGAAGCGGGGTACAAATTTAACTTTTTTGCAATGCGGGCGGGGCGGAAACAGGCGGGATAACCGGAGTTATCCCGCCCGATTGACTGCTCAGAACATTACTACTCAGACGGCGGGACGCGCCACGACGCTGCGGGTTTCCATGCGGACTTCGGTGATAGTGACATCAATCACATCGGTCACACGGTAAACCACTTCGCCTTTGATCTGAACGCTGCCATTTTCCTGGCTGCAGACCAGCTCATCACGCACCGCGTGAATGAACGGCGCCGGGATAAAGGCGACCGCGCCAAACTCCAGCAGGCGAACACGCATGCCACCACGGGACACATCGATAATTTCGGCGCTGAAGCGACGGTCGGTTGCTGCAAACGGTGCCAGATAACGGGCGTAGAGCCAGTCGCCAACATCACGTTCCGCCATGCGGTTCAGGCGGCGGCGCTCACTCATCGTCACCGTCAGCGCATCATCCGGACGAGCGATCTGCTCACCGCGAATAATCGCTTTCAGCAGACGATGGTTGACCATGTCGCCGAACTTACGAATCGGTGAGGTCCATGTGGCGTAAGCCTCAAGTCCCAGGCCAAAGTGCGGGCCAGGCTCGGTGCTGATCTCAGCGAAGGTCTGGAAGCGACGGATCCGGCTGTCGAGGAACTGGGTTGGCTGGGCATCAAGCTCACGACGCAGCACGCGGAAACCTTCCAGCGTAGTGATCGCCTGCGCATCCACGGTAATACCATGGTTGGCCAGCACGGCCGCGGCCTGTTCAGCATTGGTGGCATCGAAACCGGCATGGACGTTGTAGATACCAAAACCGAGACGGTCACGCAGCACTTTCGCCGCGCAGACGTTGGCCAGAATCATAGACTCTTCGACAATGCGGTTAGCGATGCGGCGCGGTTCAGCCACAATCTCCAGCACTTCACCTTTTTCACCCAGCAGGAAGCGGTAATCCGGGCGATCTTTAAACACCAGCGCGTGGGTCTGACGCCATTCGCTGCGCGCCAGGCAGAGGCGATGCAGCAGGCGAATCTGTTCAGCAATCGCCTCACTTTCCGGCTGCCATGCGCCGCTGTTTTCCAGCCAGTCAGAGACGTCGTCATACGCCAGCTTGGCTTTGGATTCGATCCAGGCGGCAAAGAACTCAACGTCATCACCTAAACTGCCATCGGCTGCCACGGTCACGCGGCAGGCCAGGGCCGGACGGCGCACATTCGGACGCAGCGAGCAGACATCATCAGAGAGTTCGCGCGGCAGCATCGGGATGTTAAAGCCCGGCAGGTAGTTGGTAAACGCACGCTGCGCCGCCAGCTTATCGAGCTGACTGCCTTCCGGCACATAGGCGGTAGGGTCGGCGATAGCGATAGTCAGACGCAGGGCGCCATCGTCCAGGGCTTCCGCAAAAAGCGCATCATCCATATCCTGGGTGCTGGCGCTGTCGATGGTAACGAAATCCAGCGCGGTCAGATCTTCACGCGTCAGATTTTCATCCAGCATCTCGCCAAAACTGACATCGGGCGCTTCACGCTCAAGGTTATGACGCGACAGCGTCACCCACCACGGCGCCAGATGGTCATCAGCTTTGACAATAAAATCGGTAAGTTCGGCATAAAAGCCGCGATCGCCTTTTAGCGGATGGCGACGCATCTCCGCCACGGCCCAGTCACCATTTTCAAACTCATGGCTGACATCGCGCGCAGGGCGACACTGGATCGCATCCTTCAGCAGGGGATGATCCGGCACAATTGACAGGCGATCGTCTTTCTTCTGTACCCGGCCAACAAAGCGGCTCAGGAACGGCTCAACCAGGGTTTCCGGCTCAGCGCTTTCGCGATCTTTATCGCTGTGGATCACGGCGGTGATGCGATCGCCGTGCATCACTTTCTTCATCTGCGGTGGCGGAATGAAGTAACTTTTTTGCGCATCGACTTCCAGAAAGCCGAAGCCTTTTTCAGTGCCTTTTACGACGCCTTCAGCACGAGGCGTTTGCGAATGGAGCTTCTCTTTCAGCTGCGCGAGCAGCGGGTTATCCTGGAACATAATTTTTACGTTTCGTTGGCTGATTGCGGCTGACAGTTTTACGCGAATCGACGTCGCGCGGCAAGGCAAAAAGCCGGACGAGCCGGCTTTTTGGGGGGGAGTGAAAGGGCTGTCAGGCGATGCGCTGATCGGCCAGTGCCTCAGAGAGTTCCAGCTTCACCGGCACCGATTTTGAGGTCGGTGTACCACTGTCATCACCAAAGCTGTTCAGCGGCACCAGCGGGTTGGTTTCCGGATAATAGGCCGCCAGGTTACCGCGCGGAATATTGTAGGGAACCAGTTTGAATCCGCTGACGCGACGGGTAATGCCATCATTCCACAGCGTTTCGATATCGACATTCTGGCCTTCGGTAAAGCCCAGGTCTGCCATATCGTCCGGGTTGATGAACACCACTTCACGCTGACCAAACACGCCACGGTAACGGTCATCGAGGCCGTAAATGGTGGTGTTGTACTGGTCGTGCGAACGCAGTGTCTGCAGGGTAAAAGGCACGTCCTGATCAAGATTCGGGAACAGTGAGGTCGGCAGCGCCGAGGCGTTGAACTCCGCTTTCTGGCTCGGCGTATTGAAGCGCAACTCGGCTGCTGCGTTGCCCAGATAGAAACCGCCCGGGATGTCACATTTGGCGTTAAAGTCGGCAAAGCCCGGAATCGTCGCGGCTATGTGCTCACGGATCAGGTTGTAATCACCCGCCAGCTCGCGCCATTTCACTTTTTCATCACCCAGCACCGCCTCGGCGATACCGGCAACAATCCAGGTCTCAGAACGCTGCGTTTCCGCCAGCGGAATACCGATCCCTTCAGAGGCGTGCACCATGCTGAAGGAGTCTTCCACGGTAATAAACTGATTGCCGGTGGCCTGCAGATCGCGCTCGGTGCGGCCCAGCGTCGGCAGAATCAGCCCTTCGTGACCTGGCACCAGATGGCTGCGGTTCAGTTTGGTGCTGATATGCACGGTCAGACCACAGCGTGACATCGCCTCTTCGGTGCGAGGTGAGTCAGGTGCCGCCGCCGCCAGGTTGCCACCCAGCGCGATCAGCACTTTCACTTCATCGCGCAGCATCGCGTTCAGCGCTTCCACGGTGTTGTGGCCTGCCGCACGCGGGGGCTCGAAATTGAAATGATTCCCCAGCGCATCCAGGAAGGCTTTCGCCGGTTTCTCATCGATGCCCATGGTGCGGTTGCCCTGCACATTACTGTGACCACGAACCGGGCAGAGGCCTGCGCCTTTTTTGCCCAGCTGGCCAAACAGCAGCTGCAGGTTGGTGATCTCGCGCACCGTGTCGACAGAGTGTTTGTGCTGGGTGATGCCCATCGCCCAGGTACAGATCACCCGGTCAGCGCTCTGGTAGATCGCCGCGGCTTCACGGATCTGCGCCTGCGTCAGGCCCGACTGCGCCACAATCTGCATCCAGCTGGTGTTATCCACAGCCTCGAGATACGCCTCAATGCCGTTGGTTTTGGCATTGATAAAGGTCTGATCGAACAGGCCGCTTTCGCCAGCCGCCAGACGCGCGCGGTGGGTTTCCAGCAGGGATTTCACCATGCCGCGCACCGCTGCCATATCACCGCCCAGGTTCGGCTGGTAATAGGAGGAGCTGATGTTACCCGCTCTCGAGGTTACCACTTCCAGCGGTTTCTGCGGATCGGCAAAACGTTCCAGACCGCGTTCACGCAGAGTATTAAAGGTGACGATTTTCGCACCGTGATCGGCAGCGTGACGCAGGCTGTGCAGCATACGCGGATGGTTAGTGCCGGGATTCTGACCGAAGACAAAAATGGCATCTGCATGGTCGAAATCATCCAGACGAATGGTGCCTTTACCGACGCCAATGCTGCGCTTCAGGCCGGTGCCGCTGGCTTCGTGGCACATATTGGAGCAGTCAGGGAAGTTATTGGTCCCCATCAGGCGACCAAACAGCTGATAGAGCCAGGAGGCTTCATTGCTGGCGCGGCCAGAGGTGTAGAGTTCCATCTGATCCGGATGATCCATCGCCTTGATGTGCTGCGCGATCAGCGCAAATGCATCATCCCAGCTAATGGGTTCGTAGTGATCGGTTTCCGCGTTGTAGCGCAGCGGATGGGTCAGACGTCCCTGATACTCCAGGAAGTAGTCACTCTGGGTATAGAGCGTGGTCACGCTGTGTTTGGCGAAAAAGTCGGTGTCGACCATCCGGCGTGTCGCTTCCCAGGTCACCGCTTTGGCGCCGTTCTCGCAGAAGCTGAAGGTACTTTTATTGTCATCACCCCAGGCGCAGCCCGGACAGTCAAAACCGCGTGCTTTGTTCATGCGCATCAGGTTGCGCATATTTTTCAGGGCCGCTTTGCTGTCAAGAACGAAACGCGTGGTGGCTTCCAGTGAACCCCAGCCGCCCGCTGCCGCGCGATAGGGTTTGATTTGGCGTTTAAATTTCATATTGAGTGCAGGCTTTTTATAGTAGGAATTATTGTTTGGTGTTTGTTATCAGGTTATATCCTGATGGTGAAAGGAAGTCTGCAGCTATCCTCATACCTTGTCTAATTGATTGACTTAATGGTGCGATAGCTGGCGTTTATCGTGCATAAGCCAGAAATGTGATGCTGGTCAGATTTTACCCGCCTTTAACCTGCTGATAACGGGAGTTCTCCCGACAACAGGCTAATACTTGCTGTTCACAATCAGAGAGGGCACGACTCCATGAAACAGCTGACCAGCCAGATTCATGCATTTGGCAAAGCGTTGATGATGCCAATCTCGGTCATCGCTGCCGCAGGTATCTTCCTTGGGCTGGCGGCGGCCATGCAGAACCCGGCGGTCACCGGCGATGCCTTTGCGCAGATGCAGGTGCCGCAGTTAATTATCGGCTTCATTCGCAAGGTTGCCGGAGCGCTATTCGCTAATCTGCCGGTCTTCTTTGCGGTAGCGAGTGCCATCGGACTGGCGAAAGCGGAAAAACCTACCGCCGCCTTTGCCGCGGTGATTGGCTATATCGTGATGAACGTCGGTATCAGCGCGACGCTGGCGGCCAAGGGGATCACCGCCACCACCACCACGCCTGAAGCCCTGCAGCAGGCGGGGATGGATCAGACCACTGCCATGATGACCTCGGCGGAATATATCAACATGCTGGGCGTCTTTACCTACAACATGAGCGTACTGGGCGGGGTGATTGCCGGACTGGTAACGGTGGCGCTGCACAATCGCTTTTATACCCAGCAATTACCTACCGCGATCAGCTTCTTTGGCGGACGGCGTTTTGTGCCGATTGTGACCGTGGTCTGTCTGCCACTGATTGGGGTCTTGCTGGCGCTGATCTGGCCGACCATTGGTGACGGTATCGCCTGGATTGGACAGATGATTGGCAAAAGCGGGCAGTATGGCGCTTTTCTGCTGGGAGCCTTTGAGCGCATCCTGATCCCCACCGGCCTGCATCATATCCTCAACGAAACCGTGCGTTTCACGCCTATTGGCGGCATGGCGGTGGTCGATGGTCAGACCGTTGTTGGCGCACTGAACATCTTCAACGCGTCACTGACTCATCCGGGATCGATCCCCGATGAGACGCTGCGCACCGCCACGCAGTTTCTGGCGCAGGGCAAGATTCCGGTGATGATGTTCGGCCTGCCCGCCGCGGCGCTGGCGATCTACCATACCGCCCGACCCGAGCATAAACAGCGGGTCAAAGCACTGGTCATGGCGGGGGCGCTGACCTCCTTCACCACCGGCATCACCGAACCGCTGGAGTTCTGCTTTATCTTTGTCTCGCCGGTGCTCTATCTGCTGCACGCTTTCCTGACCGGCCTGTCGTTTATGCTGATGTCGATGCTGCATCTGATGATTGGCAACGTGCAGGGCGGTGTTATCGACCTGGTGGTGTTCGGCATGCTGGGCGGGGCAAAAACCCACTGGTGGTGGACGCTGGCGCTGGGCGTGATCTATGCGCCAATCTACTACTACGCTTTCCGGCTGGTGATTACCCGGATGAATGTTGAAACGCCGGGCCGTGAATCGGAGGATGAGAAACCGCAACAGGTCGCCGCGGATGAACGGACTCAGGTCATTATCAGCGGGCTGGGCGGGCAGGCCAATATCGAGGATGTCGATTGCTGCTTTACCCGGCTGCGCGTGCGGGTCAAAGAGATGAATCAGGTGGTCGATCAGACGCTGATGAGCACCGGTGCCAATGGGGTCAATCGCGTCAGCGAGCACGACATTCAGGTGATCTACGGCCCGCAGGTCGAGAAGATCGCCAACGAGGTAAAAATGGCGCTGGGCGTCGCTTAACGGCAGCCTGTTTCACTCTTCGTCACAACGCTAACCGCCGACACTCGTGGGCGGTTAGCCCCTCTTCGCCGGAGCGCTCCGCCCGCTGCCGTCCCGCTTATTGTAACTAAAAAAAGCCCAGCCCTAATGGGCCGTACCTTTCTGCCGATATAGCGACTAATCCTCTTACTTTTCGGAACACCGCGATGTCGTTAAAAAAATCCTCCCTGATTATCTTCTCCTTCCTGCTGGCGCTGTTTCTTACCAGCGTGGCAATCAGTACCTGGCTGCTAATTCAGAGCAATCACTCGCTGAATGCGGTTAACAAAGAGATCCGCGTGGTGCTCTCGGTGATTGATCCAATCAACCACAGCCGCACGCTGCGTGTGCGTCTGATGGAGTACATGAAGGAGATTGAGGGCAGTGACGCAAATAATCCCGCCACGCTGGACAGCGTTCGGACCGTGGCCAGCAAAGCGGATGCTGCATTTCAGGCCTATATGAATGCGCCGCGTCTGCCGGGCGAAGAGGCGGAAGCCGACGCCTATAGCCAGGCTTATCAGGCCTATCGTCAGCAGGGTTTACAGCCGTTGATTGAGGCGGCAGAGGCACACGATCAGGTGCGCTTTAAAAATCAGATCGCCACCGTGGTTCGCCTTGATCGTCAGTATGAAATCATTCTGGACCGGGTGCTGGCTCAGCATGAAACCTATGCCAAAAAGCTTAACAGCGATGCACAGAGTCACTTTACCTCCGGCATTACCCTGCTGGGGCTGTTTGGGGTGCTGTTTTTCGCCATCATCGTCGCCATTTACATCTTCATGAAGCGCTATGTGCTTTCGCCGATCAATGATGCGCAGGAACACTGCAAGCTGATTGCGGCGGGCGTCCTGGATACCACGGTGCCGGTCAAAGCCGGTTCGCGCAGTGAAATTCAGTTGCTGATGGGCTCGCTGGAGCAGATGCGCAGCGCGCTGACCGCCATTATTCTCCAGGTGCGCGATTCAACCCGCTCAGTCTCCACCGCCTCTCAGGAGATTGCGGCGGGCAACATCGATCTCGCCTCGCGAACAGAACAGCAGGCTGCCGCGCTGACGGAAACCGCTGCCAGCATGGAGCAGCTGGGCGCAACGGTGAAACAGAACACTGAAAACGTCTTTGAAGCCTGCCGCCTGACCAGTGAAGCGGTGAAAAACGCGGAAAGCGGCGAAAAGGTCTCGCAGGAAGTGGTGACATCGATGGCGCTGATTAATGCCAGCTCGAAGAAGATCGAGGAGATCACCACCGTGATCGACAGCATCGCCTTCCAGACTAATATTCTGGCGCTGAACGCGGCAGTCGAAGCCGCCAGGGCGGGTGAACAGGGTCGCGGTTTTGCGGTGGTGGCAGGGGAAGTCCGTAATCTGGCCCAGCGCAGCGCTACCGCAGCCAAAGAGATTGAGGGGCTGATTGCGGAATCTGTTTCGATCATCCACGCCGGTTCCGATCAGGTCAGCCGGACCGGTGAGGCGATGAGCGCCATTATCTCCTCTGTCAGCCGCGTGAATCTGCTGATGGAGCACATCTCAACCGCTTCTGATGAACAGAGTCGCGGTATCGGTCAGATTGAGCAGGCGGTTACCGAGATGGACAGCGTCACACAGCAGAACTCGGCGCTGGTGCAGGAGTCTGCAGCGGCATCCGCCTCACTGGAAGAGCAGGTGCAGTATCTGACGCAGTCGGTCTCCACCTTCCGTCTGGCAAACAGTTAATCAGGGCTGATCCGCGCTGAGTTTATGCAGCGCGGAGTCCGGAGCCCCGATGCTGAGTAATGCCCGACAGAGAGGGGAGAGTTTGATTCAGTGCCTTGTGGCGCAGGGCTAATCGGCGGATTATAAGGCTTTCCAGTAAATATGGGGTGGTCATGCTAATCAGCACGGAAAGTGCCCGCAGCAACAGCGCGGATACCCGACTGGCCTGTACGCTTGCCGCTGCCGCAGGCGCACTGAATACCGCAGCCTTTGAGATCGTCGGTTTTTTTTCAGCCAACATGACCGGGAATGTCTCGCTGCTGTCCGATCACCTGGCAAAAGCGAATCTGGGGCCTGGCCTGTTTTTTCTGTCGATCGTGCTTCTGTTTATTGCGGGTTCCATGTGTTCAACGCTGATCATTAATGCCGGGCACCGCAGAAATATCCGCACCATCTATGCCTTTGTCATCCTGATTGAGGGCAGCGCGCTGATTGCACTGGGGGTGATTGAAAATCACTTTCCGCCGCAGTCGCCCGGTGTGGTGTTAATTATGAGCCTGAGCTTTTTAATGGGGTTGCAGAATGCGGTGGTGACGCGTATCTCCAATGCCCGCGTTCGCACTACCCATATCTCCGGCACGGCGACCGATATCGGGATTGAGCTGGCAATGCTGTTTGAGGTGCTGCGGCGCACAGCGTCACCGAAAGAGGCACCGCTCTATCTGAGTCGGCTGCGACTGCACTGTCTGACCCTGCTTTCTTTCCTTGCAGGAGGGATAGCCGGAATCGGGCTTTACCGGCTGCTTAGCTACGATTTCCTGCTGCCAGTAGGGTTCGGGTTAATCTGTCTGGCGCTGAATGCCATCTTTACTAAGCCAGCAAAACAACAGGGCGCGATGATTTAAGTGCGCTACCCTCACTGATGCGTAAACCAGGGCGGCGCGGAGTCCTGATTTCATCGATCCGCCTGTGCAAATGAACCGTGCGGTTAAAACATCCGAGCCTGCGCGGGGTAACATTCAGCCTTATACTCTGGTTGATCCTGCGAACGAGACAGTAATGCGAACAGCCTTCAACCTGCTGATGGATAATTAACATCGACATTAAACAACTCATTTACTTGTGTAACCTGGAACGTGAACGCCATTTCGGGCGGGCCGCGGAAGCCAGTTTTGTTACACAGCCAACCCTCTCTATGCGCCTGAAGAATCTTGAGCGCGAGCTGGGCCTGCCGCTGATTAACCGCAGCAATAACTTTGCCGGATTTACGCCGGAGGGCGACCGTGTGCTGGCATGGGCGCGGGAGATCGTTTCGGTCTATCAGGGGCTGAAGCTGGAAGTGGAATCGCTGAAGCATGGGGTGAACGGTACGCTGCGGGTTGGCGTGGTGCCGCAGTGCAGCATGGCACTGCCGCTGCTGCTGAAAGCGGTGCAGGCGCGTTATCCTCAGCTCGACTATCGTATTGCGGTGCTGAGTGCTGACCAGCTGCTGGAAGCGCTCAACAGCCATACCGTGGATGTCGGGATCGGTTTTTTCGAGATGGCAACACTGCGTGAACTCCATTTTCAGACCGAGATGCTGGCAGATCGGGGCGTTGAAGCCATATTCCATCCCGACCATTTCCCTGAGCTGGTGGGGGAAACCGCGCTGACGCTTGATGAAGTGGCACAACAGCCGCTCTGCCTGGCGGAGCCGACGCGTTATTTCCGGCGTTATCTTGATATGGCTTTTCGCGAGGCGGCGCTGGTACCCCGGGTGATCGTGGAGAGCGCCTCTGTCATGCAGCTGATGCAGTGCGCGCAGGTCGGCCTCGGGCTGCTGGTGTCGCCGGTCGGTCATCTGCTGTCCGCTTCATTACAGGGGCTGCAGCAGCGCGCCATTACGCTGCCGCCGATGGCGCGCCAGGCGGCGCTGGTCATCGCTGAGCCTGGCCGTGCCACACCGCTGGCACAGCACTTTTTCGACGAAGCGCGCGGTCTGCTGCCGGTTTAACGCGGTTACTGCGATTCGCCCAGGGCGTAAAACAGGCGGCTGTTCCAGTTGCCTATGGCGACACTCTGTATCAGCGTGAACAGCGCATCAGCCTCCCAGCCCGCCTCCATTAGCGGCTGCAGATGGGCCGCGCTGAAACGCTCTGGCGAACGGGTCAGCTGCGCTGCCAGCGCAATAATCTGCTGCTCCTGGTCTTTTGCCGCCGCGTCATCCACGCCCTCAATTAAGATCTCATTTCCGGCCAGCAGCCGGAACGCCCAGCGACTGCCCAGAATACGGGCGGCCGTCGCCTCTGCCAGAGTATTGTCCTGAGTGAGATGCTGACGCAGTTGCGCCCAGCCGTAGAGCACTGAGGGATCGTGGGCCAGCAGCCATACCGCGTCCTGCATTCCCGGCAGCGACTGACAGCGGGTAATGGCAGCGAGCTGCTCAGCACTGGCATACCGCAACTCCAGCGGTTTCAGCACGGGCTGCCAGCGGGCAGGCTGATCAAAACCTGAGGCCTCAGCATCCGGTGGTGCAGTGCTGCCAGGCAGCCAGCGTACCGGCTGGGCCTGCAGCGCCTGTAAACCGGCGACCACCCGCGCCTGATAACTGACAAAGCCGATCACCTGATTCAGCGTCACAATATCGGGCTCTGTCAGGCCGACCGCATCCAGGGCGGTGATTGCGCTGGCGCTGATCAGCTCAGGCTGCATCGCCAGCTGGCGTGCATACTGCGTAATCTGGGTCAGGCGATTATTACTTTCACGTGAGGAGTCGGGCCCGGGCAACGGATTGAGGCGGGCAGAGTAGTGATTACACAGCCGCTGTACACCCGCCACCTGCGCCACCGTCAGCGCCGTGCTGAGGCGATCGTAAAGCGTTAAGGTGTGCGTGAGCGTGGTGACGACGCGGTCGGGAAACAGCAGCTGTGCCAGATCGCGCGCCGCCAGCAGGGCGGGCTGATTAGTGCGTAGCAGTGACTGCACCACGTTGTCATCGGCGTAACATCCCAGCAAAAAACGGTCATCGATATGGGCGGCCTCTGGCACCAGCGGTGCGGCCTGTGAGGTACGTGGACTGGTCTGGCTCTCGTAAAACCAGTGGTTATGGCCCGGATAGCGGCGTTGTTCCATGATCAATCCTTTTGCAAATTCGGGTTCGGTATGCAGGCGGCAGAATCTGAAAATGTGCATAAACCGAAGGGCAGGCTTATCGTCGCTGATGGCCAGTCCGGGGCAAAAGATTGATCGGTGATAATTAATAGCGTTACGGTATAACGGCAGCGAAATCAGGCAGGAAGGGCGAGGCGGGAGCAAAGAGAAGGGCGAGCCAGGCTCGCCCTTGCAGAACTTATTTCAGTTCCAGTTCGTTCATTGCGGCGATGCTGAAGCCGCCATCAACGTGTACCACTTCACCGGTGATGCCGCCAGCCAGGTCAGAGCAGAGGAATGCTGCTGAGTTGCCGACATCTTCGATGGTGACAGTCCGGCGAATCGGGGTGACCGCTTCGCAGTGTGCCAGCATCTTACGGAAATCTTTGATGCCTGATGCTGCCAGGGTGCGGATTGGACCGGCAGAAACGGCGTTAACACGCACGCCTTCCGGGCCCATGGCGTTTGCCATGTAGCGCACGTTGGCTTCCAGCGACGCTTTCGCCAGACCCATCACGTTGTAGTTCGGGATCGCGCGCTCAGCACCCAGGTAAGAGAGGGTCAGCAGCGCAGAGTGTGGATTCAGCATCTCGCGGCACTCTTTGGCCATCGCGACGAAGCTGTAAGCACTGATGTCATGCGCGATTTTAAAGCCTTCGCGGGTAACGGCGTTCACGTAGTCGCCAACCAGCTGCTCGCCAGGGGCGAAACCGATAGAGTGAACGAAACCGTCAAATTTCGGCCAGGTTTTTGCCAGTTCAGTGAACAGAGATTTGATGCTCTCATCTTCGGCTACGTCACATGGCAGCACGATGTCTGAACCCAAATCTTTGGCAAACTCTTCCACACGACCTTTTAATTTGTCGTTCTGGTAGGTGAAAGCCAGTTCTGCGCCCTGTTTGTGCATCGCCTGTGCAATACCGTAGGCGATGGAAAGTTTACTGGCAACGCCAGTAATCAGAATGCGCTTACCGGAAAGAAAACCCATAGCTGTAATCCTTATGGTCATTGTAGTTGGCGGCCGCATGGTTAAAAAGTAAGCGACCGACGTTAATCGACGTGCGGATTCTAGCACGTCTCTCATAAATCAGGTAAATCGGCCCGCAATTTCCGCGATATGCAGCAAAAATCAACGCTCTCGCCGCCAGGCTTCGGCACTCAATGCTTCGCCAAAGTGGCTGCTGATCAGTCGTCGGGTCAGATCGTGTAGCGGGGAGGCCAGTACATCAGCGGTGCCGCCGCGCTCGACCACTTCGCCCTGATGCATCACCAGCACCTTATCGCTGATGTGCTTCATCATTCCCAGATGCTGGGTAACATAAATGTAAGCGATCCCATGCTTCTCCTGCAGTTCCAGCATCAGATTCACCAGCTGGGAACGCATGGTCATATCCAGCGAGGCCAGCGCTTCATCGGCCACAATCACTTTGGGTTGCAAAATCAACGCGCGGGCCAGCCCCAGACGCTGCTTCTGACCGGGTGCCAGCATGTGCGGATAATAGCCGGCGTGATCGCGCAGTAATCCCACCTGACGCAGGGTAGCGATAATGCGTTTCTCTCGATCCTCCGCGCTGAGATCGGTATTGAGCCGCAGCGGGAACTCCAGAATCTGGCTGATACGCTGACGCGGATTCAGTGAGGTTGAGGGATCCTGGAAAATCATGCGGATGCGCTGACTGCGATAGCCATAATCGCCGAAGGTCAGCGGATGATCGTCTATCAGAATCTCACCTTCGGTAGGGGCGACCATGCCGCTGAGCATCTTCGCCAGCGTGGACTTGCCGGAGCCATTTTCGCCGATTATCGCCAGCGTCTGCCTCTCGCGTAGGGTAAAACTGACCGACTTCACCGCCTCAACGTGCTGACGGCGGAACAGGCCCGTGCGATAGCGAAAGGTTTTACCCAGGTTGCGCACTTCCAGCAGGGTCTCCATGCTACTGGCCCTCCATATTCAGCGGGAAATGACAGGCATAAAGATGCGTTTTGCTGCCGGTGAGCCGTGGCGTTTCAATACATTTGCGCTGCGCATAAGGGCAACGTGGCCCCAGACGACAACCAATCGGCAGGCTCTCCAGCGACGGGATCGCTCCTGACAAAGTATTGAGACGGCTTTTGTGCGGCAGGGATCGTCCAAAATCGGGCATCGCCCGAATCAGCGCCTGAGTATAAGGATGGTGCGGCGTACTCATTAAATCTTCGCTCTGGGCGGTTTCTACCGTCTGACCACAGTACATCACGTTGATACGGTCCGCCCACTGGCTCATGGTGCGCAGGTCATGACTGATCAACAGAATGGTGGTGTTGTTATTCTGGTTCAGACGGCTCAGCAGGCGGAAAATCTGCGCCTGCGTAGTGGGTTCCATGGCATTCGTCGGCTCATCGGCAATCAGCAGACGCGGCTGATTAGCCAGCGCAATCGCGATCATGACTTTCTGGCATTCGCCTTCGGTCAGCTCATAGGGGAAGCTGCGCATTATATCTTTGTGATCTTTAATGCCGACGCGATGCAGCAGTTCGATGGCGCGGGTTTTGCGCCAGAACCAGAAGCGTTTCAGCCACGGACCTTTATACGTCCAGCGCGGGATCACCTGCATCAGCTGACGACCGATGCTTTCAGAGGGATCCAGACAGGATTGCGGCTCCTGAAAAATCATCGAGACGTTATGTCCGATAATGCGGCGGCGCTCGCGCGACGACAGGCGCAGCAGGTCAACATCATCAAACACCATGCGATCGGCGGTGACACGCCAGTTATCGTTAGTTACGCCGCAGATCGCCTTGGCAACCAGACTCTTACCGGAGCCGGACTCACCGACCAGGCCACGGATTTCACCTTCGCCCAGCGTCAGATTGACGCGATCGACCGCTTTGACCGGTCCGTCAGCGGTCATAAATTCAATGGTCAGATTACGGATATCGAGTAACGGCATTTATTCCACTCCCGCTTCGACGGCGCGACGGATGCCGTCACCGAGCAGGTTAACAATTAATACGCTGACCATCAGCGCCACACCCGGCAGCATAACGGTCCAGGGGGCGACGTAGATCAGCTCCAGCGAATCACCCAGCATCGCTCCCCATTCGGGCGAAGGCAGCTGCGCGCCCAGGTCGAGAAACCCGAGTGCGGCAATATCCAGAATCGCCATCGATAGCGCGCGGGTAATTTCGGTGATCAGCAACGGTAAAATGTTAGGCAAAATGGCGTAGCGCAGGATGTTGCGGCCTCTGGCACCATCCAGACGTGCCGCCACCACATACTCTTTTTCCAGCTCATCATGCACGGCACTGTAAATCTCGCGCACCAGACGTGGAATCAGCGCCAGCCAGACTGCCAGCAATGCGTGCTCGAGTCGCGGTCCGAGAAACGCCACCACGATAATCGCCAGTAACAGCGACGGAATAGAGAGCAGGGTATCCAGTACGTGGTTCATCACCGCCGAGCGTATGCCATGCGTCATGCCTGCCAGCACGCCCAGCACCAGCGCGCCGAGCGTGGCGAACAGCGTCACCAGAATCGCCGAACCCACCGTCGGGCCCGCACCGCTCAGCAGGCGGCTCAGCACATCCCGACCCAGATCGTCAGTGCCGAGAAAGAAGGAGACATCGCCGTAGTGTGACCAGGACGGCGGCAGCAACTGATAACCCAGGAACTGCTGATCGATATCGTATGGCGCTATCAGCCCGCCAAACAGGCAGAGCAGCAGCAGTGCGCCAAAGCCATACAGCCCGACCATCGAAATCGGGTTGCCATAAAAATGGTGCCAGCTCTGACGAAACGCGCTGGGCAGGCGTTTTTCGGCGTAGATATTATCGGAGGGCATACGCTTTCACTTTATTGTGCTTGAGTTCGGACAACGTTTCTTTATAAAAATCACTCATATCAGAGGGTTATCCTGAGGACATGCTTTATCTTTCTTTATCATGGCTGACTCTGAGTAGCGTTAATTTATGTGTTTTGTGTACGCCTCTGCGTAGACGCAAAGAAGATGTACACATTGCAGACAGACACTAAGCTCAGGAAAGCGCTGGGTAAGCGCCGCGACAAAGCAGAGGTTATCTTCAACTCGTCCGGACTGAATGTCAGGCTCTCCATTCGAGGCGGCGTGACATTTTTCTACCGTTATCGCTGGGAGGGTTAGCCCGTCAGCTGTCTACAGGGGATTATCCGTCGATATCCCTGTTACAGGCAAGGAAACGGCGTCAGCAATTTCGGCTCTGGATTGCAAAGGGTTATGATCCGCGTCGGCATATCGTCCTGAACAGAGTGAAAAAAGTCATATTCACCTCCGGATAACAGGCAATAAAAACCGCCCTGTTGGGCGTAATGCCAGTCAGTTAAGTGAAAAGTGATAACGCAGTCTGGTGCCGGGCAGGGGCTGGCGGTCCTCGCGCCGCTGCGCGGTTCCTTCACGTCATTCCTCTGCCTGACGGACCGCCGGGGATGGCACATCCCGTGCCGCCCCGCCTTTCGCCCGCGTCCTGCGGGCTCTCCTGGCAGACTCATTCTGTTCAGCGCTGCGGATTGCCTGCCCCTGCCCGGCCCCGGCCTGCTCTGAAACTTCAGTGTGTATTGTTAAAAAGGGCACGAGAGTGGAGGCCAGCGCGCCTCTGCTGCTGAAAGGGCTATCCGCAGCGCTGAGGCGTGACGACGGGCCAGAAGTCCACGCCGGGAAGCGTGGACAGTTCGGGGCCGGCCAGGGAGGGCCGATCCCCGAACGGTTCGTCGGCACGACGTCAAAGCCGAAGGTACCGCGTGAGCGGCGCGAGGACGGCCCGGCAGCAGCAGAGGTGCGCTGGTCCGCACTGCGGCTCGCTCGCCCGGAAAAAAAGCTGCCACGTCTGACCGTGACAGCCTTTACAAATCTAATCTTAACTGACCAGCATTACCTCTGTTGGGCGGCGGATTAGATTTTAGCGGATGCTACGCTGGCCGGACCCTGGCCTTTGTCGGGTGTCCGTCAGGCCCATCGTCATGGGTGTGGTCAGGATCCGGCTCAATGATCACGATATAATCTTTACCTATCCCATCGCGCGTTAACGTCACTAAATCTCCGGCAACAGGTTTGGTGTCAAACTCATGTTCCTCTTCAACGCCGGTATCTTCAAAAATTACAGCGAATTTCATTTTTCGTCCTCTTTCTGATAAACCGCGTCGTTACCGCGAGGTTTGTTGCTGACGCCTACTTAAAGAATTTTAGACTATCCTGAAAATATCAGGCATCTCAGTGAATTACCTGATTCCGATATTACGCGCGATTACCGGCTGGCTTCAGGTGTCCCGGTGTTCAGACCGCTGTGGAAGCATGCCCGCCTGGCGGTTTCAGGTGCAGACGCGCTACGCGAATGGCTCACTACTGAAACCCTGCCGGAACCCGCACAGGAAATCGTTCATGATGCTGCATGAGTAATACACCGTAAATCTTCCACGGAAGACGGATAATCCAACACCTAAGACGTTCGCCTCAACAGAGATCCCTTTTTGTGCAACATTGACAGATTCTTCATCATTTCCAGATTGTTCATTGATGACTTTAGGGGATAGTCGCGTCCTGAGAGTGAACTCTTTACTAAAGGAGATAAATCGGTGGCGAGAATAAAATGAAAGGAGCTTAGATAAAGTAATTGCAAACGATCAATATAGAATTAAATTTTGTGTGACAATGGATTTTAATTAAAAGAGACCGCAAAAAACGCAAAAGGGGAACGGCATGACAGATAAAAACTTCTTTAATGCATTAACAGAATGGATTGATGATCATGCGGATGAAAAAATAAGCCTGGATAAAGTGGCTAAAAAAAGTGGATATTCAAAATGGCACCTTAACAGAATGTTCACAAAGCATTCCGGAGTCAGCCTCGGGAAATATATTAATAACACCAGAATGCAGGCGGCCTCGCTGAGTTTAAGGTTTACTGAAGCCACTATTGCAGAGGTGGCTGATCAGTTCAACTACGACTCACAGCAAACGTTCACTCGCGCCTTCTCACGACATTTTGGTATGCCTCCTGGCATCTGGCGAATCACTGATGCTGAAAAAAAATCAGATAAGAACTCTCTCTGCTTCCCTAGGGATGACGCCATTTTCAGGCAGCGGTTGAGAGCTTACATAATGCCGTAGGTTTACCTGATTGCATCCGCAGCAAATTATTATCTACAGGACGGCGGGGAAGGACCGCGATGCATAAAAAATTAAAATCGGCCCTGAGATTAAACGTTTTATCTTTAAACACCCTTCATGGGTGCCTGGCAATTCAGGAACGCGCCGTTTTGTGCTAATTTTCAGCCGCTCTGTTGCAGAAAATAAGCCTGATTCCTAAGAAAGATTAAAAAATTGTTTTCCCCGTGGAGTGCGCATCCGCCCAGCGAAGCTTATACGTCCATTCTTTATCAAGTGAGCCGATTGAAAGCCTCATCTCTTTTCCCGTCTGTTTACAGAAGTCCCTTGCCGCACCAATGTTTTTCCACATAAGTAAACTACCCGGGCTAAGGTCCGAATATTTCATGTTAACGCCGCCGTTTGGCACATCAAAATAGATAATGTGTTCACTCTCAGCCATGAAGAGCAGATCCATCGCGCACGGCTCGTTCCCTACAAAAAGAATATAGCCGAAGAGCATCCTTTTCATGGCAATGATAAGCGTGATCAGGTTCTCTCTGGAATAACAGGTTATGCTGTCAGAGAAACGGGATTTAAAAAGGAAGATATAATAGTCTGCCAGCTCTTCTGGGCTGAATTGATTCATATCACAGCAGCGGCCACCCGCACGTGTGAACCGGTTGTATTCGTTGCGGCGATTCTTTTCAGTTTTTACTGAATAGCTCTCTTTTACAAAGCACACTTTATTTTTTCGGGCAAAAGAAAAGTTAAAATTTATGAAGTTGTGCTTGTTGAAATGTGACATTTTATTGGTTCTTTCAGGGAAACACATAGAAGCATTTTTAGCCGCTGGCACCATGATCTCATCATAAGATAGCGGGAACTTTTTCCATTGATCGACACCTATCCGTGAGTGATCCAGCAGGGCATATGCGGCAATATAGCCACCTTGCTTTACTTTATGAAAATACGTTGCCTCATGACCTGTGCGAGATGAGAAAAACCTGATCACGTCAGGATGCATATTAACACTCCCGCCAAAACGGTTAAAACAGTGCTCATAAATGCCAGCGTCGGATTTTTCCCAGCCGTAAAGCATTCTTTTGAAGTGGCTCATATAAAATGTTAAACCTGATAGTTGTTCTGATAAATCGAGTTAAAAAGATGGCTCCTGAATGTCAGCCACCCTATGCTATTTTTTCCTGTCACTAATTCCGGACAGATGGTCTCTGTTGTGACATTTAATCAGGGCATTATGTATTTTTTTTATCAACGTAAAGGCAAGGAAATATCAAGAATCTATCAAGCGATGTCGTTTTATTGCTTTATATTTGTGAGGGCTGCCTGACATTTATATCAAGTTTATCTGAGTCACCCGCGTAATAGCCTGACCGGGTGACTTCATTCTCTTTCAAACAATCCGCTGGCTCTGCTCCCGGCGATGCTTGTGATAATCCTCATCACACTCGCTTGAACAGAAAGCAGTTTCAGCCACTACGGGCTCATCTTTACACCAGATGCATAAGCCGTTTGGGCTTTTAAGTTTGGCCTTACGAGCTGCCAGAGAGGCAGCGAGATGCGCTTCTTCACGCTCCTGTGCCAGATCAACTTCATCCATAAATGTTCATCTCCTCATTAATTATTACGCTTCGAACTTAAATCGGTTTCTGCAGGAACAATATTCGTGTACATCAATTCCTGCTTGCAGCACGACTTCTGAAAGACAAAAGTCATATGTTTATTCTATGTTTGCCTTAGCGCCCTGAGCGTTAGCGGAGGGCATACCATTCCTTATGTTTCAGCGGATTCATGGCCGCACCAATCACGTCAGAAATCACATTGACCAGAATCACCAGCCCGCCAATCACCATCACGCCAGCGGAGATCGCCGCGTAATCCTGCTGTCGAATCGCGTTGATCAACCAGCGGCCCAGACCCGGCCAGTTAAAGACCATCTCGGTGATCATCGCCAGCGTCAGCATGGTGGAAAATTGCAGACCCAGACGCGGGATCACCGGCGGCAGCGCATTATGCAGCACGTGGCGGCGGATCACGGTAAACGGCGAAAGACCCCGCGTGGCCGCCGCTTTGACATAATTTTTGTCCATCACGTCGCTGGTGCTGTTGCGCAGCAGGCGGATCACTTCCGTCGTCGGCGCCATCGCCAGCACCAGCACCGGTAAAATCAGGTGGTTCAGGACGCTGATTATCATCTCATGTCGCCAGGGCGAAGGACTCATCCAGGCATCAATCAGCGCAAAGCCAGTGACACTCTGCACCGGATAGAGCAGGTCGTGACGACCGGACACCGGCAGCCAGCCCAGCGTCAGCGAGAAGAACAGCGTCAGCAGTAGCGCCAGCCAGAAAATTGGCGCAGAGAAGCCAATCAGCGCCAGCGCACTGATGGTTTTGTCCTGCCATTTATTGCGCATCACGCCGGCACAGATCCCCAGCGGGATCCCGACCAGCAGCGCGAACAGAAACGCCAGGATGCACAACTCCATGGTGGCCGGGAAAACCTCACGCAGTTGCAGGCCAATCTCCTGACCGTTGGTGCTGGAGACGCCGAAATCAAACTGCAGCATCCCTTTAAACCAGAACCACCAGGCGTCCGAGAGCGCCGCGCCTTCCAGCGGTGCGTCAGGCGTAAAGTAGCTCAGGCTGAAGCTCACCAGCGACAGCAGAAACAGGGTAATGATCAGTAGCAGCAGGCGCCGCAAAATATAGATAATCACTTACTTTTCCTTATCGCTTTCACGATAAACCCCGGCAAACGAGGCGTTGCCAAACGGACTCAGGACCAGCCCTTTAATATCATGACGAAACGCCTGCAGTCGCAGAGAGGATGCCAGCGGCAGCACCGGCAACTCCTGCGCCAGAATCTGCTGCGCTTTGTCATAACTGTCGATGCGGCCAGAGAGTTGTTGTGATAACAGCGCATTCTGCAGCGTTTCGTCAAAGGCCGGCGAGCACCAGTGCGCGTAATTGGTCTGCGAGCGAATCGCCGCACAACTGAGCAGCGGCCGGAAGAAACTGTCTGGATCGTTACTGTCGGTGGCCCAGCCTGACAGTGTCAGATCATGATTCATCGCCATCAGCTGCGCCTCCTGAAAACGCCCCTCTACCGGCACAATGGTCAGCCGGACGCCAACCTGCGCCAGATCCGCCTGCAACAGTTCGGCGGTTTTCAGCGGGCTGGGATTCCACGACTGCGACGCGGCAGGCACCACCAGCCGCAGATGCAGATCGCTGATGCCCAGAGCCGCCAGCGCGGCACGGGACTTCTCCGGATCATAGCTGGTGATGCGCGCATCATTATCATATGCCCATGAGGCGCGAGGTAATATCGAGGCGGCGGTTTCGGCGGTGCCGTAATAGATTGACTCCATCAACCGCTCATTGTTGATCGCCAGCGCCAGCGCGTGACGCACCTCAGGGCGGTCGAGCGGCGGCTTGCGGGTATTAAAGGCCAGATAGGCGATGTTCATGCCGGGACGCAGCGTCATCCGCAGGCGCGGGTCATCGCGCAGGATGGTGAGCTGGCTGGCCGCGGGATAGGCAAGCACGTCACATTCACCGGTCAGAAGCTTGGAAAGCCGCCCGGTGCCGCCCGAGCCGAGATCGATCACCGCCTGTTGCAGACGCGGCACCCCTTTCCAGTAGTGAGGATTGCGCGCCAGGCGGATGTACTGACCGGTACGGTATTCACTGAGCTGATAAGGACCGGTGCCAACCGGTTGTCTGTCCATCTCTTCCTGCCGGCCCTGCGCGGTGAGCTGGTCGGCATACTCTTTCGACAGCACTGGCGCATAGTGGGTCGCCATGTGCCACAGGAACGACGCATCCGGGCTGTTTAACCTGAACTCAACCGTTCTGTTATCGATTTTCTTCACGCTCTGCACGGAGTCTGAAAATTGCAGACTGTCAAAGTAGGGATAGTTGCCGCCATTGACGTTGTGCCAGGGGTGATTGCGGTCAAACATCCGGGCGAAGCTGAACACGACATCGTCGGCGTTCAGCGCCCGGGAGGGGCGGAACTGATTCGTCTGCTGAAACTGCACGCCGCTGCGCAGATGAAAGCGATACGTTGCGCCGTTATCGCGCACTTCCCAGCTGGACGCCAGATCGGGCTTGAGACGATAGGTGTAAGGATCGACATCCAGCAGGCGGTCATAGAGTTGTGCCGCCAGCGTATCGACAGTCAGCCCGCTGCTGGCCATCTGCGGATTAAAGGTGTTCAGCGTGCCGCTGACGCAATAGACGAAGCCGGTCTGGCGGATATCACCCGCAGGCGCTGACCACGCAGGGGCACTCAACACGCTGAGACTTAGCAACAGCGAACATAATAGTTTTGACATAGAACTCAACGATTTTGAGGCATTAAACAGAGTGTATCGCAAAGCGGGCATTGTCCCAAAACCTGCAACCGCTGCCAGACTGATTTTCATCATCGCGGCGGTAAAAAGAGCGTACAGAAGGTGTGGTAATGAGAAAAATTCTCAATAACTTGTTTACAGATGATAATAAGAATGATTATTATTCATCTGCGCTTCGACGGTGGCTCTGCCGAAGAAGAGCACGACATTGCTCACATTGCTTCCAGTATCGTTGCCCGCCTGTTGGCGGGCTTTTTTTTGGTTTTTATAGAGTGGCATGCCTGCCTGGACGGGGAAGGGATTGCAAGCAAAGGGGATCAAAGTGGTGAAGCGGTGAGGAAGACCGGGACGGAATAGGGCTCCTCGTTGATGCGAATACCAGGCAAATTGTGGAAAGCGAAAATCTCGCCGTTTATCGTCAAATATACCGTCTTATCACGAACCCGAGGAAAGACGTCACCATCTGAGGTGATCAGGAAAGGCTTTAGGTCGTCGTTCAGACTTTCTTTAAAAGATTCATCGCTTCGGGATGCATCATAAAGATAAAAACGGTATGAGAAGGCAGTTGTGGCACCCGCACTGGCTTCGGTGATGTAAAGGTTAATCCTGCTGCTGACGTTAACTTTCCTGATGATCGACTGTTCAAGCGGTGATAACTGCGAAAGTCGCCAGCCTGCAAAGACAGTAGTCATCAGCATCAGCATCAGCATCAGCGTGCGCTTTTTAAAAACCGGAACGTTTTGCATAATCTATCCCTGCTCTTATCCAGTATTGATCGTCAGGGTCATCTCCAAAAGGCGCTGCGCCATACCAGACATCAAATTCCTCTCTGCGGGTTCCGGCCCGGTTTTGCGCCCAACCGGCTGCGCGAAGAAGAACAGCGTCTTTTATTCCAGCGGCATGCCCCACAGCACCATAATGAAAATTACCAAAATGTTCATATTGGCTCCCATGTTGAAATTTATAATCCCATGGGCCATGTCCTTTAACCTGGTTATAAAACCAGACATATGTCAGGGCTGAGGGTCCCCTGTGAAAACGTGCAACCATCATATTGTTTATCAACGAAACTCCAGCTGGAGTAAATGATAGAATATCATAAGGAGGAGAGGGAGATGCCGCTAAGGCAGGATATCTCATGATTTATGCCTTTTCATTCCAGCTATCTGAAAAAATAATGTTACCATCACAATGCTTCCAGGTTATTTTCTCGTAAGCAAACTCAACGCATTCAAGATGATTATGTTTTTCTTTTTCAGGGTCTTTAGTGTCATGCATAATAGGCGAAATACCGACAATTCTGACATTTTCAAGTAGTATGTTGAAGTATTTTTCTTCCTGACCTGCGTAGTTGATATTGTACCATCTGAACTCGGCTGACCTTAATGTTTGTCCAGTTGTCACTGCTTTATAAAGGTAGGGCGAAGATGAATCGAATTCTTTTTGAACGATGATGGGTGCATGTTTTCTTGTCCCTGTCGGCTTGCCTGTCATAGAATCAGTCGGCAGTCTTAAGTTATGAGAAAAACCCGTAACTTCAATACTTCCCTCTCGGTCTTTAACATCTACTGAACCATTGATGCTCGCACCACCATCATCTTTCAGCCAAAGATATGCTGGAATAGCCATATTAAAAATCCTTTAATGGGTTAAGTTATATTCCTTTTGGAGGATAGTTAATGCTGGCTTCGCATAAACCTCAAGTGCATATTAAAAAAATCGAAGGCATAATGATAAAGATCAATATTTAATAATTTCATATGTAATGGCTGGGGTCTTTCCACACCATGGTTATGTAGTGCGAAATGGATTATTCAATTAATTGCTGTAAATCTGATTAAAAAGCCACTTCAACTATTAATGGGTATTGGTATCATTAATTTAGTTAAGATTCAAACTCAGAAGAGTAAATCATGTAATCCCTTGAATTATAGATTGTGTTTATATCCGCATGCATTCGATGTATCTGACGCTGGAAAGTGTAATATCGCGCTTAACTTTTACAAAAACGCAGGTACTATAAGCTCATCTTCTGGTCACCCACTTCCTGGCAATGAATAAATTCCAAAAAAACGTTCAGGCTTTTCAGCATACATCCTTTCGCTATCTCTTTTTTGGACGCCTGTTCACCGTGCTGGGCAATGGGATTGCACC
Organism: Pantoea agglomerans NBRC 102470; assembly: GCF_001598475.1. Classification (GTDB taxonomy): domain Bacteria; phylum Pseudomonadota; class Gammaproteobacteria; order Enterobacterales; family Enterobacteriaceae; genus Pantoea; species Pantoea agglomerans. The sequence goes on along the minus strand of NZ_BCZA01000002.1, from coordinate 8,454 downwards.
CATTGCGCTGGCTTTTGCGGTACTGGATATTGGCGGGTCTGCTTCTGATTTAGGGATAGTGGTTGCGTCCCGTTCACTGTGTAACGTGCTTTTCCTGCTGGTGGGCGGTGTTGTCGCCGATCGCTACTCACGCAGTCGGGTATTAGTTTCATCGGCAGTAGTTGCCGCTGTTTCTCAGGCTATCGTCGCCTGGTCTGTGCTTGATGGCTCAGCCACTGTCATTAGCCTGACTTTGCTGGGTGCCCTGAATGGTGCGGCGGCAGGCATCGCACTGCCTGCATCGTCTGCGCTGGTTCCGCAGGTGGTTCCGGCAACGAATTTGCGTCAGGCTAACGCATTAATCCAGCTGGGGATTTATGGCGGTACTGTGATGGGGGCATCGCTGGGGGGTATTATCACCAGCGCTGTCGGGCCGGGCTGGGGGCTGGCAATTGATGCGCTGGGTTTTGCCGTTTCCGCGCCGCTCTATTTCCTGATCCGTGTGAAATCGAATAAAGCCGCGGCTTCGCAAGGCAATATCCTGCGCGATATCAAAGAAGGCTGGGCAGAGTTCGCCGGACGAAGCTGGATTTGGTCGATAGTCCTTCAGTTCGCCATTATCAACGTCGCTTTTAATGGCATTGTGGTGGTACTTGGCCCGATGATTGCTGACGCCTCTTTCGGACGGGCGCGATGGGGAATTATTGTGGCCGCCCATAGCGCGGGTTTAATTGCAGGTTCATTTCTGGCTATGAAATGGCATCCACGTCGTGATCTCTTTATTGGCGCGATGCTGGCAGGTCTTTACGCACTCCCAATATTTATGCTGAGCCAGAATGCGTCAGCAGCACTGCTGATAGTAGGGTTCTTCATTGCTGGCATGTCATTGGGCCTGTTCGGCGTAACCTGGGCGCACTCATTACAGACTCATATCCCACCGGATAAGCTGGCTCGCGTGTACGCTTATGATGCGATGGGTTCCTTTATCGCCATTCCCTTTGGACAACTGGTCGCGGGTCCGCTGGCAACACACTTTGGTATGAGTGCTGTATTGCTGATGTCAGCACTGGCCGTGGTGATGGCTACCGCTGGCGTCGGTCTGGTTCCTGCCATCAGGCAACCTGAAAAAATGGGGACTAAGTCGCACAACACATGATGGATAGGTGGCTCAACGTGAAAAACAGCCCGGTTTATACCGGGTTGTTAATTCACAAAGCAGAGAAAAATCATAGGTTGGGGCGGCGTTAATTAACTCTCTGCTTTTATATCGTGCTTCTTCATCATTGCGCGCAACTGATGATAGGTGACGCCTAATAAGCCAGCCGCACGGCGTTGGTTATAACGTGCCTGTTGCAGGCTGGCTTCCACCAGATCCCGCTCCTGCTGATTCTGCCATTGACGCAGATCCAGCGGCAGGGCAGGCAGCGCGCTGCTATCCGCCTCATGACTGGTCCGGATGACAGCAATCGGTTCAGGGCGTGTAGCAAACGGGTTGATAATGACATTATCCAGAGGCTGTTCGCTGCTGTTATGACGATAGACCGAGCGCTCCACCACGTTTTTAAGTTCGCGAACGTTGCCGGGCCAGTGGTAATCAAGCAGAGCCTGCTGTGCCCGTGGGGTAAAGCCGGGAAACAGTAACAGGCCAAGCTCGCGACACATCTGGATAGCGAAATGCTCGGCCATCACCAGTATATCACTGCGTCGTTCGCGCAGTGGCGGTAACTGCACCACATCAAAGGCCAGACGATCCAGCAGATCGGCGCGGAATTTTCCCGCTGTTGCCAGCGCGGGCAGGTCTTCGTTGGTCGCACAGACCAGCCGCACATTTACCTGCAGGGAGTGATTGCCGCCGACCCGCTCCAGCTGTCCATATTCAATAACCCTGAGCAGCTTTTCCTGAACCAGCATCGGTGCCGTTGCCAGCTCATCCAGAAACAGCGTGCCGCCGTCAGCACGTTCAAAACGGCCAAGATGGCGCTTCTGCGCGCCGGTGAAGGCGCCAGCCTCATGACCAAACAGTTCAGAATCAAGCAGGTTTTCATTCAGCGCGGCACAGTTCAGCGAGATAAACGGCCCCTGCCAGCGGTCAGAGAGATAGTGCAGTCGGCTGGCGATCAGCTCTTTGCCCGTTCCACGCTCGCCAATCACCAGTACCGGTTTCTCAAGGGGAGCCAGTTTGGAAACCTGCTCCAGCACCTCAAGAAAATTGTTCGACTCCCCCAGGAGATTATCGCTAGTGCCTGTCATGATGAATTTCGCCACCCCTTAATCATTTTGACTATCTTAAAACAAGCGGGAAAGGCTGTAAAATTTAAAATATGATAATAATCAATAAATTATAAAATTGGCACGCATTTTGTATTAACTCAGCAGGACTTCACGTTTTAAAACATTAAAAGAGGAACATCATTATGGGTATTTTTTCTCGTTTCGCCGACATCGTTAATGCCAACATTAATTCTCTGCTGGAGCGTGCGGAAGATCCGCAGAAACTGGTCCGGCTGATGATTCAGGAAATGGAAGACACCTTAGTTGAAGTACGCTCCACCTCTGCACGCGCACTGGCTGAAAAGAAACAGTTGTCACGCCGTATTGAGCAGGCGGAGATTCAGCAGGCTGAGTGGCAGGAAAAAGCGGAGCTGGCGCTGCGAAAAGATAAAGATGATCTGGCCCGTTCCGCGCTGATTGAAAAACAGAAACTCACCGATCTTATCGCCTCCCTGAAACAGGAAGTGGGTCATGTTGAAGAGACGCTGGAGCGCATGAAAGGCGAAATCAGCGAGCTGGAGAAAAAACTGAGTGAGACACGTGCCCGCCAGCAGGCGTTGACGCTGCGTCATCAGGCGGCCTCTTCATCACGCGATGTTCGTCGTCAGCTGGACAGCGGTAAGATCGACGAAGCAATGGCACGGTTTGAATCTTTTGAACGTCGCATCGACCATATGGAAGCGGAAGCAGAAAGCCACGGTTTTGGTAAACCAAAGACGCTGAACCAGGAGTTTACTGACCTGAAAGCGGACGATGAAATCAGCGAGCAGCTTAATGCGCTGAAAGCCAAAATGAACCGCAGTGAGTAATCATCGACGTTGCGATAAGTGATTAAGGAGAGTCAATGAGCGCACTTTTTTTCGCCATACCGTTAACGATCTTCGTGTTGTTTGTCGCACCGATCTGGTTATGGCTGCATTACAACAACAAACGCAACGGCGGTTCGGAACTGTCGCAAAGCGAAATCCAGCGCCTGCAGCGCGTGACCCAGGACGCGCAGCGGATGCGCGAACGTATTGACGCGCTGGAAGCGATTCTGGACGCCGAACATCCAAACTGGAGGCAGCCATGATTAAAGGACGCAAGTTGTGGCGCAAGCCAGACGAAGGGAAATTTATGGGTGTCTGCGCAGGCCTGGCAGAGTATCTCGATATTCCGGTTCGTCTGCTGCGTGTCATCGTGGTGTTATCACTGTTCTTTGGCCTGTTTCTCTTTACGGTGATCGCCTACTTTGTGCTGGGTTTTGTGCTGGATGTCAAACCCGCCTCTGCCTCCCGGACTGAGCGCCAGCCCAGCGCCAGTGAACTGCTGGATCAGCTGGAGAGCACCCTGCAACGGGATGAGCGCAGCGTGCGCGACCTGGAACGCTATGTGACGTCTGAAACCTTCAGCGTGCGCAGCCGCTTCCGCCAGATTTGATTCTGCTACTGTTATTGCCGGGCCTGTCTCAGGCCCGTTCGCTCACTCAATGGAGGTGTTGATGTCTTTTTCGCGATCCACTGCTTTTCGTCACCGCGCGGCACCTGCATTGAAGTCGGCCGCTAAATTCATCATTATTAATGCTGTTACCTACGGTCCCGCCGGTGTCACTGGCTGGGCAGTGAAATCGGTAGCGCGACGCCCGTTACGTCTGCTGCTGGCTGTGGCGCTTGAGCCATTGCTGAAACGCGTGATGAACCGGCTGGCATCGCGCTTCATCAGGGAGAAAGATGAAAAGACTGCAAACTGAATTGATGGCGTTGATGAACCGTGGCGTTGATCGCCACCTGCGGCTGGCGGTAACCGGATTAAGCCGTAGCGGCAAAACCGCCTTCATCACCTCACTGGTTAATCAGCTTTTAACCGTTCACAGCGGCGCGCGTTTGCCGCTGTTTTCCGTGGTGCGGGATGAGCGCCTGTTAGGCGTAAAGCGGGTGCCCCAGCGTGACATGGGCACGGCCCGTTTCACCTATGACGAAGGGCTGGCACAGCTCTACAGCACGCCGCCTGCCTGGCCCACCCCCACACGCGGCGTCAGCGAAATGCGACTGGCGCTGCGTTACCGCCCCAATGATTCGCTGCTGCGTCACCTGAAAGAGACCGCGACACTCTATCTGGAGATTGTCGACTATCCAGGCGAATGGCTGCTGGATCTGCCGATGCTGGCGCAGGATTATCTCGCCTGGTCCCGGCAGATGAACGGTCTGCTGCAGGGCGATCGCGCTGAGTGGGCAAAGCCCTGGCGAACCCTCTGCGAAAAACTCGACCCGCTTGCACCCGCCGATGAAACCCAGCTGGCAGAGATTGCCGCTGCCTGGACCGACTATCTGCATCGCTGCAAATCTGAAGGCTTACACTTTATTCAGCCCGGTCGCTTCGTGCTGCCTGGCGATATGGCAGGCGCTCCCGCGCTGCAGTTCTTCCCCTGGCCGACGGCTGATGAAGCGCAACTCACTAAGCTGGCGCAGGCGGACAAGGGCAGTAACTTCAGCATGCTGCAGCAGCGGTTTAACTACTACTGTCAGCATGTGGTGAAAGGTTTCTATAAAAATCACTTCCTGCGTTTTGACCGTCAGATTGTGCTGGTTGACTGCCTGCAACCGCTTAACAGCGGACCCCAGGCGTTTAACGACATGCGGCTGGCACTGACGCAGCTGATGCAGAGTTTTCATTACGGTCAGCGAACCCTGTTTCGTCGGCTCTTTTCACCGGTAATCGACAAATTGCTGTTTGCCGCCACCAAGGCGGATCACATCACCAGCGATCAGCACGGCAATATGGTGTCACTGTTACAGCAGCTGGTGCAGGATGCCTGGCAGAACGCGGCGTTTGAGGGGATTAGCATGGATTGCATCGGACTGGCGTCGGTGCAGGCGACGCAGAGCGGGCTGGTCGATCACCGCGGCGAGAAGATCCCGGCCCTGCGCGGAAACCGGCTGGATGATGGTGAGCCGCTCACTGTCTATCCGGGCGAAGTCCCGCCGCGTCTGCCCGGTAATGCCTTCTGGCAGCAGCAGGGTTTTCAGTTTGAACAGTTCCGGCCGCAGCAGCTTGACGTCGATCGCCCGCTGCCACATATCCGCATGGATGCCGCGCTGGAATTTTTATTGGGAGATAAATTGCGATGAGTGATCCGCTAAAGCCGCGTATCGATTTTGCCCGTCCGCTGGATGAGAGCAGCGCCACGCCGCTGCGCCCGGCACAGACTTTTGAAGCGGAAGCGCAGGCGGCGTTTCTGGCGGTGCAGGATGAAGAAGTCGCTGTCGAAGAGGAGGGCGCAGGTGAACGGGCGGTGGAAGCTGCGCTGAAACCTAAGCGCAGCCTGTGGCGAAAACTGGTGACCGCTGGCGTGCTGCTGTTTGGCGTCAGCGTGATTGCGCAGGGTGTCCAGTGGACACATGACGCCTGGCTGGCCCGCGACTGGTTTTCACTGGGCAGCGGCGTGGCGGGTGGTCTGATCGTCCTGGCGGGGGTGGGTGCGCTGACCACCGAGTGGCGTCGTCTCTATCAGCTGCGTCAGCGCGCCGAGGAGCGGGATGTGGGCCGTGAGCTGCTGCACAGTCATGGCATCGGCAAAGGTCGGGCATTCTGCGAAAAACTGGCGCAGCAGGCAGAGCTGGATCAGGCGCATCCGGCCCTGCAGCGCTGGCATGCTTCGCTGCACGAAACCCACAATGACAGTGAAATTGTCCGCTTATATGCGCAACTGGTGCAGCCGGTGCTGGATCGGCAGGCGCGGCGCGAAATCAGCCGTCATGCTGCGGAAGCGACGCTGATGATTGCGGTCAGCCCGCTGGCGCTGGTGGATATGGCGTTTATCGCCTGGCGTAATCTGCGGCTGGTCAATCGCATCGCGGCTATTTACGGCATTGAGCTGGGTTACTTCAGCCGTATCCGGCTGTTCCGTCTGGTGCTGCTCAACATGGCCTTTGCCGGGGCTTCCGAACTGGTGCGGGAAGTGGGTATGGACTGGATGTCGCAGGATATCGCCGCCCGGCTTTCCACGCGCGCCGCGCAGGGCATTGGCGCGGGTTTGCTGACTGCAAGACTGGGCATCAAAGCGATGGAGCTGTGCCGTCCACTGCCGTGGCTGGAGCAGGATAAACCACGGCTCGGCGATTTCCGTCGTGAGCTGCTGGGCCAGTTGAAAGAGGCGTTGCAGAAGGGCGGCAATAAGTCAGCCTGACGCTCTCGTGACAAATTAAAGGCGGCATTGCCGCCTTTATTCTTTAGTGTGGCTGGCGCAGCACTTGTCGGGAGTCGATGACCAGACACTCACCCGGACAGCCCGACTCATCAGTGATAACCGGATCCGCCGGCAGCGTGTAGGCCATTCCATTTTTCTCCCTGATAAAATGCGCCATCCCGGCAAACATTTGTGACCACTCATCATGATTTTCTCCGGCAGTACAAAAGTCCGCCATACGCGCCGGAGCTGTCAACTTTTCCTGACAGATCCCTTTCTGCAGGTGCGCGACTTAGCGTATTATTGTCTTATCTGAACCTGATTAAGGCGAACGCAATGCGTCTGGAAGTGTTCTGTCAGGACCGACTCGGTCTGACGCGTGAACTGCTCGATCTGCTGGTGGCACGCAACATTGATTTACGCGGTATCGAAATCACGGCGCTGGGCCGCATCTACCTGAACTTTTCTGCACTGGAATTTGACGCCTTCAGCAATCTGATGGCTGAAATCCGGCGTACACCGGGCGTAACAGATGTGCGCACGGTAGCGTACATGCCCTCTGAACGCGAGCATCGTGCGCTGAGCGCGCTGCTGGTGGCGATGCCGGATCCGGTTTTCTCCATCGATCTGAAAAGCAAGGTTGAACTGGCTAATCCGGCCGCACAGAACCTGTTTAATCTCGATGAAGAGAAGATGCGCAACTTCAGCGCCGGTAACCTGATTAACGGCTTCAACTTCATGCGCTGGCTGGAGAGCGATCGGGTTGAAGCGCAGGCGCAGCATGTGGTCATTGAGGGCCGCGATTTTCTGATGGAGGCGCGTCCTATTTATCTGCCGGGCGAAGAGGGCCAGAATGACAGGCCGGTGGGGGCGATGGTGATGCTGAAGTCGACAGCCCGCATGGGTCGTCAGTTGCAGAATCTGGTGGTCACCGATGAATCGGAGTTTGACCATATCATTGCTGTCACGCCGAAGATGCGTCAGGTGGTGGATCAGGCGCGTAAACTTGCGATGCTTGATGCACCTTTACTGATTGTTGGCGACACCGGCACCGGGAAAGATATGCTGGCACGCGCCTGCCATCTGCGCAGTGCCCGCGGTAAGAATCCCTTTTTGGCGCTCAACTGTGCCTCACTTCCAGATGACGTCGCTGAAAGCGAGCTGTTTGGTCATGCCGCCGGAGCATATCCGAATGCGCTGGAAGGTAAGAAGGGCTTTTTTGAGCAGGCTAACGGCGGCTCTGTGCTGCTGGATGAGATTGGTGAGATGTCGCCGAGAATGCAGACCAAGCTGCTGCGTTTTCTCAATGATGGCACCTTCCGCCGCGTCGGTGAAGAGCATGAAGTGCATGTCAATGTGCGGGTAATCTGCGCTACGCAGAAAAACCTGATTGAGCTGGTGCAGCGTGGAGAATTCCGCGAGGATCTCTTTTACCGGCTCAATGTGCTGACGCTGCAACTGCCGCCTCTGCGCGATCGTCCGCAGGATATTCTGCCGCTGACCGAGATGTTTGTTGCCCGCTTTGCGGATGAGCAGGGAATGGCGCGTCCGCGACTCTCGCCGCAGCTTAACGCTTTTCTGACCCGCTACGCCTGGCCTGGCAACGTGCGTCAGCTGAAAAATGCGCTTTATCGGGCGTTAACCCAACTGGAAGGTTACGAACTGCGTCCGCAGGATATCGTGTTGCCTGAACAGGCACTGGATGTGTCACTGGGCGATGAGGCGCTGGAAGGGACGCTGGATCAGATCACCAGTCGTTTCGAACGGTCGATTCTGACGCGGCTCTATCTCTCCTATCCCAGCACCCGAAAACTGGCAAAACGGCTTGGTGTGTCGCATACGGCGATTGCGAATAAATTGCGGGAGTATGGTCTGGGGCAGAAGCGCACCGAAAGCGAATAAGTGACGGACTGCAGGTGAGAAGTGGGTAAGCTGATTATTCGTTGGATATGGTCGATAGAGTCTGGCCCATCTGGCATTGAGGCTGAGCCTGCTCAGGGAACCGGGTCAGATCGGAAAGACGCAAAAGGCGTCATCCC
>NZ_BCZA01000001.1 GCF_001598475.1 Pantoea agglomerans NBRC 102470 | reverse complement strand
ACGCTCGGCACGCGCCTTCCCTGGCGCGTGACGCTTTCCTCTTCTGACCCGGTTCCCTGTGCGTTGAGCTTCTTCGTTGCTGCCAGAACCACCCTGATACGGGTTTGCCAGCAGTTTGAAGCGGATAACCTGGTTATCCGCTTTTTTTTATTACTTCAGCGCGGTCAGCGCAGCGTCATAATCAGGCTCAGTGGTGATTTCATCAACCAGCTGGCTGTAGATCACTTTATCGTTCTCATCCAGCACAATCACGGCACGTGCGGTCAGACCTTCCAGCGCACCATCGGCAATTTCCACGCCATAATCATATTTAAACTCTGAGCCGCGCAGCGTCGACAACGTCACCACGTTGTTCAGGTTTTCTGCGCCACAGAAGCGCGACTGGGCAAACGGCAGATCGGCAGAGATGCATAACACCACGGTGTTATTCAGTTCGCTTGCAGCCTGATTGAACTTGCGCACCGATGAAGCACAGACACCGGTATCTACGCTCGGGAAAATGTTCAGAATTTTGCGTTTTCCTGCATACTCAGAGAGCGCGACGTTAACCAGGTTTTTCGCTACCAGCGTGAAAGCTTTGGCTTTATCGCCAGCCTGAGGAAACTGACCAGCAACCGGTACGGCGTTACCCTGAAAATGAACAGTCTGAGACATAGTGATTCCTTTTAATGATAAAAAAGATCTGACACAAAACGGCTAAAGATAGCCGTTGTTTATGACATAAATGTTAAGGGTTTACGAGTTCAATTGTGGAATTTAACGTGGCGGTCTGCCACTGCGTCGCACATTGTGGAGTGGAAATGAGAACGGTAAAAAGTTATCCCGAAGCCTGGCCGTTGCACACGCCGTTTGTCATTGCCCGTGGAACCCGGACTGAAGTCAAAGTGGTGGTGGTTGAAATTGAGGAAGACGGAGTAAAAGGCGTTGGCGAAGCGACGCCTTATGCGCGCTATGGTGAAAGCGAGGCGTCGGTGCTGGCGCAAATCGCCGCGCTGCTGCCCGCGCTGCAACAGGGCATGACGCGCGAGGCGTTACAACAGGCGCTGCCCGCCGGGGCGGCGCGCAACGCCATTGACAGCGCACTATGGGATCTCGCCTCACACCAGCAGCAGAGCAGCCTCTGGCAGCTTAGTGGCGTGACTGCACCGGAGGATGTGGTGACCGCGCAGACCGTCAGCATTGATACTCCCGAGGCGATGGCCAGCAGCGCGCTGGCGCTGTGGCAGCATGGGGCAACACTACTGAAGATTAAGCTGGATAATAATTTCATTACCGAACGGCTGATGGCGATTCGCGCCGCCGTGCCGGACGCGACCCTGATTGTGGATGCCAATGAATCCTGGCACGCCGAAGGGCTGGCGGCGCGCTGTCAGCTGCTGGCGGACATCAATGTGGCGATGCTGGAACAGCCCCTGCCAGCGGGTGAGGATGCGGCGCTGGAGAACTTTATCCATCCATTACCGATCTGCGCCGATGAGAGCTGTCACACCCGTGACAGCCTGGCGTCGCTGCGAGGCCGTTATGAGATGGTCAATATCAAGCTGGATAAAGCGGGCGGGCTGACCGAGGCGCTGGCGCTGGCCGATGCGGCTCAGCAGCAGGGGTTTGCGGTCATGCTCGGCTGCATGCTCTGCACCTCGCGGGCTATACGCGCCGCACTGCCGCTGGTGCCGCAGACTCGCTTTGCCGATCTCGACGGGCCGACCTGGCTGGCGGTGGATGCAGAACCGGCGATTAAAGTGCGCAACGGTCAACTGATCATTGCTGCCAGCGCAGCAGATTAACCATCATCTCCAGGTAGGTTTCAGTGGCTTCATCCACTGAAATCACCGGCATTTCAGCAGTGACGCAGGGCAGGCTGAGATCTTTACACCAGCTGCCGAATGAGCCTGGCGTGTCATAACCAACGCTGCTGACCCGCGGAAGGCCGGTGTGGCTGGCCAGCCAGCCACCAATCTCTGCCTGATGCGGGTCGTCAATACAGCCCAGCGGTTCATGCCATGAGACGATCCAGCGTGGTTTCAGCTGATGAATCAGCGCACAGAGCGCCTGGGTTTCCGGTTCAGAAGCCGGATGAGCCCCGGTCGAGAGCGCCACATCACGCTCATCGGCAGCGCTGTTCCAGCGATACACCGTCTCGCCTGACTGCCAGTTCGCCGCCGGAAAGTTGCGGTTGAGATCGACGCCGTTAGCGTTCGCGCGCAGTCCGAGCTGACAGCCATCAGGATTGACCGCTAACACCACGTGGTGCCGACGCATTCCATCAGGCAGCGTCCGTAATGCGGCGGAGAGGGTGGCGATGGCCGCATTCTCATCACCGTGAGTGCCTGCCAGAATCAACCCGCTCTCGGGATCGCCCAGCGGCGCCGGAAACCAGAGCAGCGGCGCACCCAGCACTGAGCGGCCATACTGCTGATAGGGGACGTCCAGTTTGCCGCGCAGGGGACGTGGATGGAGTGGCGACATAGTTATTTCCTCAAAGGGTTTTACTAAAAGTAGCGGAAAAGCCATGTGCGGAAAATAGCTATTTATCTGTCAGCCATTTGCGCTAAAGTGCCCTGCACAAGTTGCATCGGCAACAGACTGATGCAGCGCTTCTTTGGGGTAAAGGAGTGATAATGGTCAAGACCTTTCGCATGACGCTGGCAGCAATCAGCCTGAGCAGCATCATCACACCCGCCATCGCGGCGAATCCACCCGCTGGCGCACAGCTGGCTGAACAGCAGCAGATCGTTCGCCATATTAAAGATGAACCCGCTTCGCTCGATCCGCTTAAAGCGGTAGGACTGCCTGAAATTCAGGTGATACGCGATCTGTTTGAAGGGCTGACCAATCAGGATGCGCAGGGCAAAATCGTGCCGGGTGTTGCGCAGAGCTGGAGCAGCAGTGATAACAAAACCTGGGTCTTTACGCTGCGTAATAACGCGCGCTGGTCGAACGGTGATCCGGTCACGGCTCAGGATTTTGTCTACAGCTGGCAGCGCCTGGTCGATCCAAAAAACAGTTCAGCCTTTGCCTGGTTCGCGGGCTTAAGCGGTATTCAAAATGCGGCAGCGATAATCAAAGGCGAAATGACGCCCGACAAGCTGGGTGTGGTCGCCCAGAGTAAAAACCAGCTGAAGGTGACGCTGGATCGTCCGGTGCCGTGGTTCCCGGCGCTGGTGGCTAACGTGGCGCTTTTCCCGGTGCCGCAGAAAATTATTGCGCAACAGGGTGACAGCTGGACGTCACCCGGCAAACTGGTGGGCAATGGGGCCTATCAGCTCAGCGAACGCGTAGTGAACGAAAAAATCGTACTGACACGTAATCCTCACTACTGGGATGATGCCCATTCGGTGCTGACGAAAGTGACTTTCGTGCCGATTAATGAAGAGTCGAGCGCCACTAAACGTTATCGATCCAACGATATTGATATCACCGAATCCTTCCCGAAAAACATGTATGCGCTACTGAAGAAAACTCTGCCCGGAGAGGTCTACACACCTGACCAGTTAGGCACCTACTACTACGCGTTTAACACGCAGAAAGGGCCAACGGCCGATGTGCGGGTTCGCAAAGCGCTCTCCTGGTCTATCGACCGGAAAGTGATTGCTGAAAAAGTGCTGGGCACCGGTGAGAAACCGGCGTGGCACTTTACGCCAGATGTGACAGCAGGCTTTAAGCCACTGCCCACATTCATGCAACAGCACGATCAGAACAGCCTGAATGCACAGGCTAAATCGCTGCTCGCTGCTGCCGGTTACGGTCCCGGCAAGCCGCTGAAACTCAAACTGCTCTACAACACCTCTGAGAGCCACCAGAAGATTGCGATTGCTGTGGCCTCGATGTGGAAAAAGAACCTCGGTGTGGATGTCACGCTGGAGAACCAGGAGTGGAAAACCTATATCGACAGCCGTAACAGCGGAAACTTCGATGTGATCCGCGCCTCGTGGGTCGGTGACTACAATGAACCCTCCACTTTCCTGAATCTGCTGACGTCGGGCAACAGCAGCAACATCGCGCGCTTTAACAACGCGGATTATGATGCGGTTATCGCCAAAGCCAGCCGGGAGACCAGCGATCAGGTACGTAACAGCGATTACAACCGTGCCGAGCAGATCCTGGCTGAGCAGGCTCCGATCGCCCCCATCTATCAGTACACCAATGGCCGCCTGATTAAACCCTGGGTCAAAGGCTATCCCATCACTAACCCTGAAGATGTCGCCTACAGTCGCGAACTGTGGATTGAAAAGCACTGAGTGCAGGTGGCCGGTCAACCGGCCACCCTCTGACATCTTTCTACACAGCCCGGAGATTGCAACTCAACACCGTCACGCTAGACTGTATCGTATTGATTTTAGTAGTGAGGCGACGGTGTGGACGTAATCGAAGGAAAAGCGTTACAGGTTTCAGATGCCATAATTTCCTGCCAGCTGGATGGCAAGGGCGGGATGATCCCGATTGCTGAAGATGAAGTCATCCAGTGTGAGCAGCCCTGCTGGCTCCATCTGAACTATACCCACCGTAAGAGCGCGGAATGGCTGCAGTCGACGACACAAATCCCTGATGCCGTGCGAGACGCCTTAGCGGGCGACAGTATGCGTCCACGCGTCAGCCGGCTGGGCGACGGCTTTATGATCGTGCTGCGCAGCGTCAACCACAACAGCGATGCGCGTCGCGACCAGCTGGTGGTGATGCGGGTGTTTATCAACGATAAACTCATCGTCTCGACCCGGCGGCGTAAAGTTTCTGCCGTCGATGAAGTCCTCACGGATTTGCAGAATGGTAACGGCCCGATTGACTGCGGCAGCTGGCTGGTCGATATCTGTGATGCCCTGACCGATCACACCAGCGAGTTTATCGAAGATTTACATGACAAAATCATTGAGCTGGAAGATGCGCTGCTTGACCAGCGGATGCCGGCACGAGGCGAACTCGGCCTGCTGCGCAAACAGCTGATTGTGATGCGGCGGTATATGGCACCGCAGCGGGATGTCTATGCGCGGCTGGCCAGTGAAAAACTGGCCTGGATGGATGACACCGAACGGCGCCGGATGCAGGAAATCGCCGATCGGCTGGGACGCGGGCTGGATGATCTGGATGCGGGGGTGGCGCGTACCGCGATTCTGGCTGATGAGGTTGCTTCTGCGATGGCGGAGTCGATGAACCGACGTACCTACACCATGTCACTGATGGCGATGATTTTTCTGCCAGCCACCTTCCTGACCGGCCTGTTTGGCGTCAACCTGGGGGGTATTCCAGGCGGCGAATGGCGATACGGTTTCTCTATCTTCTGTCTGCTGCTGGTGGCACTGGCCGTCGGGGTAGCGGGATACCTGCGCAAGCGGCGCTGGCTCTAACGTTATGCGTAGCGTATCGGTTATCTGCGCTGAAAATCCCGTAAAGGACGCAAAAGCTGATCGACATCAAGAACCCATTGTCGCTGCTGACGCAAACTCTCTCCCGCAGGTGAATGCAACGTCAAGCGATGGGCGTTGCGCTCCATATTGTCTTACTTCCTAATTTAGAATTAATGCATAGCACATTTAATTCGAAACATGCCGGCCCGTGTGCCGGCTTTTTTTTTGCCCGCCTGGCTGTAACGCCGTTCCTTACCTAAGCTTAAACTCCATTCGCAACAAAAGGAGTACGGCATGAGCGCGATTCTTAACAGCGAGCCGATCCCCACGGATCCGATCCCGATTCCTGAGCCTATTCCTCAGCCACAACCCCAGCCTGATCCGCCGACAGATCCGGAATTTCCGCCGATAATGGATCCACCACCGCATCGCAACATATAAAAAAAGGGCGTGCTGCCAGCAGCACGCCCTTAACGCTTCCAGCACTTATTTAATCTGAATCACATCCAGACGCGCGCTGGTATCCGGGGCATCCTCTTCATCAGCCCGCCAGCCAACAGGCTGCAGCGGCAGAGATTCCCGGTCAAAGGCGAGATCCCCGCCGTCAACCACCGCATCGCCATGCTTAATGCCTTTAAAATCGAACAGGTTGATATCCGCCATATGTGACGGCACCACATTCTGCATCGCGCTGAACATGGTTTCGATACGGCCAGGATAGCGCTTATCCCAGTCTCGCAGCATATCGGCCACCACCTGACGCTGCAGGTTCGGCTGAGAACCGCAGAGGTTACACGGAATAATCGGGAACTGACGCGCTTCTGAGAAGCGGATGATATCTTTCTCGCGGCAGTAAGCCAGCGGACGGATCACAATCTGCTTGCCATCGTCGCTCATCAGCTTTGGCGGCATGCCTTTCATTTTTCCGCCGTAAAACATGTTCAGGAACAGCGTCTGCAGAATGTCATCGCGATGGTGGCCCAGCGCAATTTTAGTACAGCCCAGCTCAGTTGCGACGCGATAGAGAATGCCACGGCGCAGGCGCGAGCAGAGTGAGCAGGTGGTTTTGCCTTCCGGGATCTTATCTTTGACGATGGAGTAGGTATCTTCTTCGATAATCCGATACTCAACGCCCTGCGACTCAAGATATTCCGGCAGGATATGCTCAGGGAAGCCCGGCTGTTTCTGGTCGAGGTTAACGGCAATAAGACTGAAGTTGACCGGCGCACTTTTTTGCAGACTGCGCAAAATTTCCAGCATGGTGTAGCTGTCTTTGCCGCCCGACAGGCAGACCATGATGCGGTCGCCTTCTTCAATCATATTAAAATCTGCAATGGCTTCGCCGACGTTACGACGCAGACGTTTTTGCAGTTTATTGAGGTTGTACTGTTCTTTCTTGTCAACCGTTTGATTATCTTGCATTTTTACCTATCTCAAAATCCAGAAAGCGTAGCTAAAGGGCAAATTACCGTGCGCGTTCAGCCAGACACTTCACTGCGGTGTCACGAATATGCAGCGTATGGTACGGATTGTTGCCGCGAATGCCAGTACTGGAGTGAAGTAATCAGCGGATAGCCGCCCGGGGAATCCGGCAGAGACTACCCGTTAAGGGAGCAGCGACGTAAATCGATGCGGCGGTACTCAGTGAAAAAAGAGGGCAGGCCTTACCATGTCATTACTCAATAATTGCGGGCTGATGTGTCACGGATAGCGTTCAACTATACGATGTCAGCTGGCTGGCACATCTTTCCACTGGCAATCGATTTCATCATTGTGCGCAGAACAGGATGGCAGTAATGCCTGGTAAGCATCAGCCCGCGCATTCTCTTTTTTTGCCGCACAACCCGCAGTCATAAAAATGATTGAGATAATTAACAGAGATTTCATCAGAGCGACCCGTTAACAAAAAAAAAGAGCATGCACCGCTATTAATCAATCATGCATAAACGGAGTCCTGTTTATGCTTATCTGATTTGAAATTCTCCTTCGAATTGTTGCTATAAATTCGCAGGGAGTTAAATATCCTGATGCACTGTTAATTTCATTAACGCCTGAATCTGAAAAACGCTGCTGTTGAATATGCGTTGACACTGCCGGGTTATAATTGGGAATACGTAAGATGCACAGGCATCACTGTTTTTTTGTATCCCATTAAATCTGAATCGATTTTACTGGCACATATCGCCACGTCCAAAGCTGTTGCTTTTCAAAGCAGACGGGTGAAATTAAAGCCATTAAAGTGAATGTGAAAGTTAAAAAGGGCGGCTTTAATTTTTACACTCATAACTGTTTTTCCTGAGAGACCAGCTGTGACTTCATCGTTCCGCACATCATGGTAATGCGGGCAGCGTAACAAATCGTTAAATTGCTGGCTATATAGGTGAATAAGGACGGAGCAAACTTTAAATTCGATGAGACATCCGGTAAACACTCACGATATAAAAAATTATGGTGTCCGATTTATATTGACGCTGATACTCTTTTTACTCTGCTATGTTGCAGTCATGTATTGCGGCGTTTTGTTGCTGGTAAACCGACACGGATTACTGCATTTCCTGCTGCACTGAATTTATTATTGCTAGCCACAGGCTTTAAAAATCCAGCGATAAGCATGATGTAAAAAATGTCTGAGCACTTCCAGCAAACTTTCAGCGCCTTCCCCCACCAGACACTGTCCGGTCTCAAGCGCATTATTTACGGAATTACGATGATCCAGGATCATCATGATGGTCATAGCGCCAGCAATCAGCGTAAAGATAAGCATGCTCAGTACCGGCCAGCTACTTTTACTTGCGGATGCGGACAGGGCATCGTCAGGATGGTCAGAGTTTCGGCGCATTTTTCCCCGGATAAATTGTTACCTCAATAAACAATCACGGATTATGACATTAATTCCCGGCGGGCTCTATATCTCAGGTCAGGCTGCATGATTATGATAATAGATGAATCTGATGCAGAGGGCAGAAGGCAGTGCGTACCGATAACTCCCTTCTGCAACGTCCTGGCGCTGACCGGCCTGTGTTCAGCAGGAATGATCTTTATGGAAAGGAATTTACATCATCTCCAGCGACTGAACTCCTTTGATCTCCATGACCTTATCGTAGAGGTGAGCATCGTTTGATTTGCGGGACAGCGTCACCTGAACGCTGAGCTCACACAGACCACTCTCCTCATCCCGATTAATCACCGTCACATTGCCATAGCGAATGCCTTCCCGCTGCATGACCAGCAGCACCAGCGGCACACTTTTGGGCTTAAGAAAAACCAGCAGCGTATGATGTTTACCGATGAGAAAATGGCTCAGGCGGCGGAAGACCTCCAGCACCACCAGCGCCAGCACCGTGCCATAAATGCCGATCTCATACATGCCGCTGCCAATCACCAGACCAATCGCCGCAGTCACCCATAATCCCGCAGCCGTGGTTAAGCCTTTCACCACCTGCTTCTGAATCATAATGGTGCCCGCGCCAAGGAAACCCATGCCGCTGACCACCTGGGCCGCAATACGGCTGGGATCCAGTGCTACATGTTCGCTGTTGAGCATATCGGCGAAGCCATATTTCGATACCAGCATAAACATCGCACTGCCAATACCGACCAGAATATGGGTACGCAGTCCCGCTTCTTTGGCCCGCATCTGGCGCTCCATGCCGATCAGGCCGCCGAGAACACCGGCCAGGGCTATGCGAATTAACATATCCATTAACATGGCTTTACTCCGAATTAATAAGGGCCAAAAAAGAGTGGCAGTTCAGCGATAACAGGTAAACAAGATAATTCCGCTTGCAAATGACGCCGGAGAATTTTGTAAAAAGCTGTTTCACCTCTCGACCCGTTGTGCTGCCTGACATATGCTGAGCCAGCCTTTTCCCCCACTTCCCGGAGTCCGACTGATGAAATCAGCCACCTTTTTGCTGGCCGGTGCCGCGTTATTACTCTCTGCCTGCAGCAGCAACAGTGATGATAACGAGCCACCACAACAAGCCACCGCCGCCCACATCCAGCCACGGGTGGTGATGTCTTCCCTGGCAGAAAGCACCTGTTCGAACGCGGGCGGAACGCTGGCATTTTCGCATCAGCTGGATGGATCGAGAGTGGGGATGTGTCAGTTAGTGAATGGCCGTCGCTGTGATGAGCAGGCATTAATTGGCGGGAATTGCGCGCGCTGATGATCAGGCCGGATTGCTCCGGCCCGCATAGTCAGGCAGAGAGTCGGTTCGGGCAGTTTTCACCGCGGTCGAGCTGGCTGAGATTATTCAGTGTCGTTTCAGAAATAGCGGTCAGCGCTTCGGCGGTTAAAAACGCCTGATGGCCGGTGAACAACACGTTATGGCACGCCGACAGACGGCGGAACACATCGTCCTGAATCACATCATTCGACTTATCTTCAAAGAACAGATCGCGTTCATTCTCATAAACATCCATGCCGAGCGCGCCGATTTTCTGCTGTTTCAGCGCGTCAATCGCCGCCTGTGAATCAATCAGGCCACCACGACTGGTGTTGATAACCATCACCCCATCACGCATCTGTTTAAACGCGTCGGCGTTGAGCAGATGATGATTCTCCGGCGTTAGCGGACAGTGCAGCGTAATGACGTGGGATTCAGCAAACAGCGTCTTCAGATCAACATATTCCGCGCCCAGTTCCAGCGCCTGCTCACTCGGGTAGGGATCATACGCCAGCAGCCGCATACCAAAACCTTTCAGAATCCGCATCGTTGCGATACCGATTTTACCGGTACCGATAACACCCGTGGTTTTGTTATGCATGTTAAAACCGGTCAGGCCGTCGAGCGAAAAGTTTGCGTCACGGGTACGCTGATAAGCGCGATGAATACGGCGATTCAGGGTCATCATCAGGCCGATAGTATGTTCAGCGACCGCTTCCGGTGAGTAGGCCGGCACGCGCACCACCTCCAGACCCAGCTCTTTTGCAGCAGCCAGATCAACATTATTGAAACCGGCACAGCGCAGCGCGATGTATTTCACACCCAGCCCGGCCAGCTCTTCCAGCACCGGGCGGCTGCCGTCATCGTTTACAAAGATACAGACGGCATCGCAACCCACAGCGGTTTTAGCGGTGCTTTCAGAGAGTAAAAAGTCAAAAAACACCAGTTCAAAGCCGAACTGCTGATTGACCTGCTCAAGGTATTTCTGATCGTAATGTTTGGTGCTGTAAACCGCGATTTTCATCGTTGTGCTCCTGCAGAGGTGATAGAGCAAGGATAACGTTTTCTGACAGACTTTGCTGAAACAGCTGACTTGTGTCCGGCGCAGACCTTCACCTCTGGCAGATTACATGCCATCATCGTTGTCAGGATACTGTAAGGAAAAGGATTATGGCTTTTATGCCACGGATGTTCCGGCGACGGCTGGCCGCCATTCTGGCGCTGATTCTGCTGCTGCTCGGCCTGATCTTGACTGTAACGCAATGGCTGCCGCGGCTGGTCGGCATCTGGCTACCTGAAGATACCCGCATTGAGCTGTCGGGCGCACCGCGCTGGCGGGAGGGTGGCCTGTGGTTGCCACAACTTCGCTATCTCGCAGGGGATTGCTCCCTGGCAACGGTAAAGGCGGTATCACTGGGCTGGCATCAGTCGCGCTGGAAACTGAATGCGTCAGAGCTGACGCTGGATAGCACCTGCCTGCAAAAATTACCGGCCAGTGATGACAGCACGGCAGCCCCCAAAACGCTGGCCGAATGGCAGGCAATGCTGCCTGGCGCCGACGTTCATCTGGGCAAATTAATCGTTACGCCGTGGCAGACGTATGCGGGCGCGCTGGATCTGACGCTGGAAAAAGATCGCCAGCAACTCAGTTACCAGGGCGATAATCTGCAGCTGGCGGCAACGCTGACTGGTCAGCAGCTCGCTATCAGTCGCCTGACGCTCACCCATCCCGCACTTCCTGAACCCGTCACGCTGAGTGGTCATCTGGCGTTACCCACTTTTGCCACTGATCTGCCAGTGAATGGCGAGGTGACCGGACAGCTGGCGCTGGACGCGCTGCCGCATCCCCTGAAGCTGACGCTTAACTGGCAGCAGCAGCAGGGCGAGTTACGCGTGGCAATGGCCGAAGTGACCAGGCCGCTTCTCAGACTGCCGTGGCAGATCAGCCGCGATCAGATTCGGATTGAAAAGGGCGAATACTTCTGGCCGCTGGAGGCTCAGCCGCTATCAGGGTTTGTTAACCTGACGCTGGATAACTGGCAGTCTGGCCTTGAAAGTAGCCAGATTAGCGGTCGCGTTAACCTGCTGACCCAGGGACGCGGCGGCAAGGGTAACGTGGTGCTCGGCGTTGGTCCCGGCAACCTCAGCCTGACCAACAGCAACCTGCCGTTTCAGCTAACCGGCGAAAGCAAGCTGGCCGACCTGCAACTTTACGGCTCCATTCCGGGCGTGCTCAGCGGCTCGATCCTCGATCCTCAACTGGTGCTGCAACCTAAATCGCTGCTGCGCCTGCGGGGCCGGTTGCTGTCAACGCTGGAAGTGGACGAAGCGCGCTGGCCGCTGGCGGGCGTACGACTCTCCTCGCAGGGTATTGATGGCCGCCTGCAGGCCATTCTGAATGCGCACGATGCCAGTTTTGGCCGCTTCCGGTTGCATCTCGATGGCCGCGCCAATGATTTCTGGCCCGATAAGGGCGAATGGAACTGGCGCTACTGGGGAGGTGGCGAGATGCTGCCGCTGCAGGCGCGCTGGGATGTTAAAGGCACGGGCGGCTGGCACGACACCCTGATCCATCTGGATACCTTGTCCACCGGTTTTAATCAGCTGGCGTATGGCAGTGTCAACGTTGCAAAACCGCGTCTGACACTAACTAAACCGGTAAACTGGCAGCGTGATGCGGCGCATCCGGCGTTCAATGGGCATTTCCGCCTGCAGGCAGGAGAGACCCGCTTCAGCTATGGCGGACATCTGGCAGACTCCACGCTCGACTTTGAGGCTAAAGGTCGTGATCCCGGCTATTTTATCTGGCGAGGCAGTTTACAGGCGGGCAAGGTTGGCCCGCTGCGGGTTAACGGCCGCTGGGATGGCGAACGGCTGCGCGGCCAGGCCTGGTGGCCGGCACAGTCGCTGACGGTGTTTCAGCCGTTGCTCAGCCCCGACATGAAAATGCAGATCCAGGGCGGCCGTTTGCAGGCACAGGTCGCTTTTTCCGCCGCAAGTGAACAGGGTTTCCAGGCGGGAGGCCACTGGACGGTAAAACAGGGCAGCATCTGGACGCCTGACAGCCAGGTTAACGGTATCGACTTCTCGCTGCCGTTCAGATTCCATGAGCAGCAATGGCAGTTTGGTCAGCATGGCCCGGTATCACTGCGCATTGCCGAGGTTAAGAACCAGTTTGCGATGCAGAATATTCGCGCTGACCTGCAGGGTAACTGGCCGTGGTCCGAACAGGCGCCGCTGACGTTGCAGGAAGTCAGCCTTGATCTGCTGGGCGGACAAATTACGCTGCCCGCTTTGCGCATGCCGCAGCATGAGCCAGCCCGGGTGTCGCTGCGCAATATCAGCCTTAGCGAGCTGGTGACGGCGCTGAAACCTAAACAGTTTGCCATGTCGGGCAAGGTCAACGGTGAGCTGCCGCTGTGGCTCAATAATCCACACTGGCTGGTGGAGAAAGGGTGGATTGCCAACAGCGGTCCGCTGACCTTCCGGCTGGATAAAGATATGGCGGATGCGATTACCCGCAATAACGTGGCGACGGGCGCCGCGCTGGACTGGTTACGCTATATGGAAGTCTCCCGCAGCTGGGCCACGATCAATCTGGATAATCTTGGCGACCTCACCATGGAGGCGCAGGTGCAGGGCGTCAGCCAGTTCAGTAACCGTCGTCAGACGGTTAATCTCAACTATCATCATCAGGAAAACCTGTTTCAGCTCTGGCGCAGCCTGCGCTTTGGCGATAATTTGCAATCCTGGTTAGAGCAACATGCGAATTTGCCATCCAACAAGGACACTTCACCATGAGCCTGAGGGCATTACTGGTTCTGGCAGCCGGACTGCTGAGCATCGGCTGCGTGCCGCGCATTGAAGTCACGGCACCTAAAGATCCCATCACCATCAACATGAACGTGAAAATCGAACATGAGATCCACATCAAAGTCGATAAAGACGTGGAAGCGCTACTGAAAAACCAGAGCGGTCTGTTCTGAGGAGAGCAACGATGAAACGCATAAGCGCGGTGCTGTTCCTCGCCCTGACGATGGCGCAGCCTGCCTGGGCACTGACGCTGGATCAGGCGCGGCAATCGGGGCGGGCAGGTGAAACGCTCTCTGGCTATCTGGCGGCACGTGCGCAGGATAGTGAAACGCTGGCGCTGGTGCAGCGTATTAATGCCGGACGTCAGCAGGAGTATCAGCGACTGGCAGAACAGAATAATCTCTCCACGGCCGATGTCGCCAGTATTGCCGGACAGAAGCTGGTGAGCCGTGCGGCAGCGGGGGAATATGTGCGCGGCATTAACGGTCAGTGGCTGAGAAAAACGGCAGAGAGCAGTCAGTAACCGGCGAAAAAAACCGGGCGCATGGCCCGGTCTTTTACAGCGTCATCCTGAGATGAGTGAGACTTATGCCGTCACGATCTGCTTGATAGCGTCTTTCGCTTCAGCGGTCGCTTTGCTGGCCACTTCCGGACCGTAAGCGATGCCTTCAGCAAACACGAACTCAACGTCAGTGATGCCGATGAAGCCCAGGAACAGCTTGACGTAAGGGGTCAGCAGGTCAGTTGGGGTATCTTTATGAATGCCGCCACGGCTGGAGATAACGACTGCCGTTTTGCCTTTAACCAGACCTTCCGGGCCTGCTTCGGTGTAGCGGAACGTCACGCCAGCACGGGCAATCAGGTCGAAATAGTTTTTCAGCTGCGTCGGGATGTTGAAGTTGTACATTGGCGCGGCAATCACCACTTCATCATGAGCCTGCAGTTCTGCAATCAGTTCATCAGACAGGTCCAGAGCCTCCTGCTGACGAGGTGACAGCGGGGTATCAGAGGGACGCATTGCACCCACTAACTCGCCATCCAGTACCGGGATCGGGTTAGCCGCCAGGTCACGTACGGTAACCTCTTTACCCTGGGCCTTTGCCTGTTCGATGTAGAAGTCAGCGAGCTGGCTTGATTGTGAGTAGCCTGCAAGAATGCTTGATTTCAGAACTAAAACTTTGCTCATGGTGGTTTCCTGTCTGTTACGCGGAAGACTTTCCGCTCAATGGTTTACACTCTACGGTTATCGATGGCGCGGTGAAAGCGCAATATTTCGAGACCCATGTTCGAATTTATTGAATAAGCGTAACCGGGGCCAGCCGCCGGAACAGTTCAGAATGTGCTATGATGCGCGCAATTATTTTTTATTGAATCAGCTGGTTATCCCGGCTTGCAGGGCGCTGCTTCAGGCAGCGACACCGTCTGAGTAAGGTACGTCACTATTATGTCATCTCCCGATACTTCCCCACTGGCAGCGCTCTGGTCACGCCTCGACGGTGTAATGCTGCGCGATCGCCAGCGGTTACAGCGCCGTTTACAGGGTGCCAGAAAAGCTAAAAATCCCGAGGCACAGCAGGGCATTGCCAGCGAGCTTGAGCAGGACTTTATTGCAGCCGAACAGCGCGTGGCCCAGCGCCGTGCGGCCACGCCAGCCATTACCTTCCCGGACAATCTGCCGGTCAGTCAGAAGCAGCAGGATATTGCTGAGGCGATTCGCGATCACCAGGTAGTGATTGTCGCCGGTGAAACCGGCTCGGGCAAAACCACGCAGCTGCCGAAAATCTGTCTGGCGCTGGGACGTGGTGTGACGGGTCTGATTGGTCATACGCAGCCGCGCCGTCTGGCCGCGCGTACCGTGGCGAACCGCATTGCCGATGAGCTCAGCACTTCGCTGGGCGGCTGCGTCGGCTATAAAGTGCGGTTTAACGACCAGGTCAGCGACCTGACGCAGATTAAACTGATGACCGACGGGATTCTGCTGGCAGAGATCCAGCAGGATCGTCTGCTGATGCAATATGACACCATCATTATTGATGAAGCGCACGAACGCAGCCTGAATATCGATTTCCTGCTCGGTTATCTGCGAGAGCTGTTGCCGCGTCGGCCCGATCTGAAAGTGATTATCACTTCCGCCACCATCGATCCACAGCGTTTCTCGCGTCATTTCAATAATGCGCCGGTGATTGAAGTCTCAGGCCGGACCTATCCGGTTGAAGTGCGCTATCGGCCGGTGATCGAAGAGGCGGATGATGGCGATCGTGACCAGCTGCAGGCGATTTTTGATGCCGTAGATGAGCTGGGCCGCGAAAGTCGGGGCGATATCCTGATCTTCATGAGTGGTGAGCGTGAAATACGTGATACCGCCGACGCGCTGAACAAACGCGATCTGCCGCACACCGAAGTGCTGCCGCTCTATGCACGGCTGTCGAACGCCGAACAGAACCGGGTGTTTCAGTCGCACAGTGGCCGTCGTATCGTGCTGGCGACCAACGTCGCGGAAACCTCACTGACGGTGCCAGGGATTAAATATGTGATCGATCCCGGTACGGCGCGTATCAGTCGTTACAGTTTCCGCACCAAAGTGCAGCGCCTGCCGATTGAACCGATATCACAGGCGTCTGCCAACCAGCGTAAAGGGCGTTGCGGCCGCGTTTCAGACGGTATTTGTATCCGTCTCTACGCGGAAGATGACTTCCTGAGTCGTCCGGCCTTTACCGATCCTGAAATCCTGCGCACCAACCTGGCGTCAGTGATCCTGCAGATGACCTCGCTGGGCCTCGGCGATATCGCTGCCTTCCCGTTTGTGGAAGCGCCCGATAAGCGCAATATCCAGGATGGCGTCCGCCTGCTGGAAGAGCTGGGCGCGCTGACCCTGAACGAAGAGACCGGTCACTATAAGCTCACCGGTTCCGGGCGTCAGCTGGCGCAGTTGCCGGTGGATCCCCGCCTGGCGCGGATGGTGCTGGAAGCGCAGAAATTTGGCTGCGTGCGTGAAGTGATGATTATCACCGCTGGCCTGTCGATTCAGGACCCGCGTGAGCGTCCGGCAGATAAAAAACAGGCGTCCGATGAAAAGCACCGGCGCTTTGCCGACAAAGACTCCGACTTCCTCGCCTATGTGAACCTCTGGAACTATCTGGCGGAGCAGCAGAAAGCGCTGTCCGGGAATGTTTTCCGCCGCCAGTGCAAAAGCGATTTCCTTAACTATCTGCGCGTGCGGGAATGGCAGGATATCTACACCCAGCTGCGGCAGGTGGTGCGTGAACTCGGCATTCCGGTTAACAGTGAACCGGCTGAGCTGCAGCCCGTCCACTGCGCGCTGTTAAGTGGTCTGCTGTCGCATATCGGGCAGAAAGACACCGATAAGCAGGAGTATACCGGCGCGCGCAATACCCGCTTCGCGATCTTCCCTGGATCCGGGCTGTTTAAAAAGCCGCCGAAGTGGACCATGGTGGCGGAACTGGTCGAGACCAGCCGCCTGTGGGGCCGCACGGCAGGCCGTATTGAACCGGAGTGGATTGAGCCGCTGGCACAGCATCTGATCAAGCGCAGCTACAGTGAACCGCACTGGGAGAAATCGCAGGGCGCGGTGATGGCCAGCGAAAAAGTCACGCTCTATGGCCTGCCGATTGTCGCCGCCCGTAAAGTTAACTATGGCAGCATCGATCCCACCCTGAGCCGTGAACTGTTTATTCGTCACGCGCTGGTGGAGGGCGACTGGCAGACCCGACACGCCTTCTTCCGTGCAAACCAGAAGCTGCGCAGCGAAGTGGAAGATCTGGAACACAAATCCCGTCGTCGCGACATTCTGGTCGATGACGAAACGCTGTTTGCTTTTTATGACCAGCGCATTGGCAAAGAGGTGGTCTCGGCGAAGCATTTCGACAGCTGGTGGAAACTGGCCAGTCGCGAAAACGCAGAACTGCTGAATTTCGACAAGCAGATGCTGATCAAAGAGGGTGCGGATAAAGTCAGTCAGCTCGACTACCCCAACTTCTGGCATCAGGGCAACCTCAAACTGAAGCTGAGTTATCAGTTTGAGCCGGGCGCAGATGCGGATGGCGTGACGGTACATATTCCGCTGCCGCTGCTGAACCAGGTAGAGGATAGCGGTTTTGAGTGGCAGATCCCCGGTGTGCGCCGTGAACTGATCATCGCACTGATTAAGTCGCTGCCCAAGCCGCTGCGCCGTAACCTGGTGCCTGCGCCTAACTACGCCGAGGCGTTCTTAGGAAGAGTGAAAGCGATGGAGATGCCGCTGCCTGATGCGCTGGCGCGGGAATTTCGCCGCATGACCGGCGTCACGCTGGAGCGGGAAAACTGGCAGTGGGAACAGGTGCCCGATCATCTGAAAATGACGTTCCGGGTAGTCGACGAGCACAACCGTAAACTGCTGGAAGGTAAAGATCTTACGGCGCTTAAGGCACAGCTGAAAGACAAAGTGCAGGAAACGCTGTCGAAAGTGGCGGATGACGGGCTGGAGCAGAGCGGGCTGCATATCTGGAGTTTTGGCGATCTGCCACGCAGTTATGAACAGAAGCGCGGCAGCTACCAGGTTAAAGCCTGGCCTGCGCTGGTCGACGAAAAAGAGAGCGTCGCCATTCGTCTGTTTGACAGCGAGCAGGAGCAGCAAAAAATGATGTGGCGCGGTCAGCGTCGCCTGCTGCTGCTGAATGTGCCGTCACCGGTTAAATATCTGCACGAGAAGCTGCCGAACAAAGCCAAGCTCGGACTCTACTTTAATCCTTATGGCAAAGTGCTGGAGCTGATTGATGACTGCATCGCCTGTGGCATCGACAAGCTGATGGGGGAAGCGGGCGGACCGGCCTGGGATCAAACCTCTTTTGAGCAGTTGCGTGACAAAGTGCGCGGCGAACTCAATGAAACCGTGGTGACCATCGCGAAGCAGGTCGAGCAGATCCTGACGGCAGTCTTCAACATCAATAAGCGTCTGAAGGGCCGGGTCGATATGACCATGGCGCTGGCGTTATCTGACATCAAAGCGCAGTTAAGTGGTCTGGTTTATCGCGGCTTTGTCACCGGCAACGGCTGGCAGCGACTGGCCGATACGCTGCGTTATCTGCATGGGATTGAGCGCCGACTGGAAAAACTGCCTGCCGATCCGCACAGCGATCGTGCGCGGATGTTAAAAGTACAGGCAGTGGAACAGGCTTATCAGGCGTGGCGCAACAAGTTGCCGCCGCAGCGTCAGGATGATGAAGAGGTGCAGAGCATCCGCTGGATGATCGAAGAGCTGCGAATCAGTTATTTTGCTCAGCAGCTGGGTACGCCTTATCCCATCTCAGATAAGCGTATTCTGCAGATGATGGAGCAGATAGCGGGTTAAACGCAGGGATGCGCGCCGTAACCGGCGCGCATCCGATAATGAGGGTAAGAGTGCGGGCTACTGCGCCAGGGATTCCAGCTTATCTTTAAACGAGGTGACCGAAATCGCACGGTTATCAGCCAGGTAGCGATCTTTCGCTGCCGGTGCTGAGCTTTGTACCGCGATTAACTGCCAGCCTTTATCGCTGTTGAGCAGCAGTGGCGAACCACTGTCACCCGGCAGGGTGTCACACTGATGCGACAACACGGCGCGCTGCGCCCAGCCGGTGATCAGGCAATCGCTGTGAGAGTAAAGCGTGTCCAGATGATCAGCCGGATAGCCCGCCTGCGTCACTTTGCGTCCGGTCAGCTTCAGCGCCGCAGTGAGATCGCTGCGTGAGCCATCGAACAGCGGAATAGGCGTAATCGCTGAGGGCGGATTGCGTAAAATCACGATGCCGTAGTCATAGGGTGCTGCACTGCTCGGCACGATCCAGCCTTCACCGTCCGCTTTTAACTTTGACGCCAGCGAGGGTTCAACCCGCGCATCAATATCATGAAGCTCGTAGCGCCAGCCTTTATCGCTGGCCATAAATCGTAGCGCAACCGGCTTATCGAAATTACCCGGAGGGGCAAGCAGGCAGTGTCCGGCGGTCAGCGCCAGATGCGGAGAGATGAGCGTGGCAGTACAGAGGTTGCCGCTTTCGGTTTCCAGCTGACCAATGGCATCCCAGGGGGCAGCGGTAATATCGGTGATTGCCTGGCGATGATCCTTACCGAAAAACAGCATCTTAATTTCAGCAGGAGTAGGCGAGTCATCGTCATCATCGGCATGAACCGTGGTGGCAAAGCTGAGGAGTCCAACCATTAACAGGGTAGCCAGGCGCATAGAAATCTCAATGGCGAGAAAAAATTAACGTTATTGTTATTACGTAAGTACGGTAACTATAGTCGGTGAGCGTTGAAAAAGGGAGTTTTATTGGTTAATCAGTACGCTACAGCGGTTAAACAAAAAAGCTTGCTGCAACAATGCCACACAGGATCATCACCAGCAGAATAATTTCGAAGCGATAGCGACGCACCATATCATCCACTCCAGTAAAGAAACACCCGGCAGAACCGGGTGTTTTTAATCATCATCTCGTGGCCGTGCGCTGAAGGCGACCTTAGTTTTTAGCTGCTGGTTTCACAACTTTTTTGTGGTGAACTTTTTTAGCAGCCTGCGCTTTCTGTGCAGCTGGTTTAGCTACTTTTTTGTGGTGAACTTTTTTAGCAGCCTGGGCTTTCTGAGCGGCTGGCTGAGTGGCTTTTTTGTGGTGAACTTTTTTAGCGGCCTGGGCTTTCTGAGCAGCTGGTTTAGTGACTTTTTTGTGGTGAACTTTTTTAGCGGCCTGGGCTTTCTGTGCAGCAGGTTTAGCTACTTTTTTGTGGTGAACTTTTTTAGCCGCCTGCGCTTTCTGCGCGGCATCTTTTTTCACAGCTTTTTTGTGGTGTTTCTTAGCAGCCTGCGCTTTCTGAGCCGCTTTATGGTGTTTCTTGTGCGCAGTTTTGTGAACGGTTTTAGCCGGTGCTGCAGCGGTAGTAGTGGTTGTTGCGGCTGGCGCAGCAGCTGGAGCAGCTGTGGTGTCAGCAGCGAAAGCAACAGAAGACATACCCATAGCAGCGGCGACAACCAGTGCAAATAATTTTTTCATTGCAAATCCCTCGAAGACTATTTTTTCATGTGTAGCCCACTGCGGGGCCGGTGAAGAGACTATAGGGATATCAATGAACGGTGTCCGTGGGTGTTTGGTATCGGCGTGTAACCGATTGTACAAAGGCGGGAAAGGGCGGTCAGCTGACCGCCCGAGAGCTTAGCTTTTCAGGTAACGTTGTTCAAGGTGCTGGCGGAAGAAAGCCGGATTCAGCGCTTCGCCGGTGGCGTTGATCAGCAGCTGGTCGGTGGAGAAACGGCTGCCGTGCTGCCAGATGTTCTGTTGCAGCCAGTCGAATACCGGCTGCAGCTCACCGTGCTGAATCAGCTCGCTGAGCTGAGGAATCGCAAGATGTACCGAGCGGAACAGCTGTGCGGCGTACATCGCGCCCAGCGTATAGGTCGGGAAGTAGCCAAAAGCGCCGTCGGTCCAGTGGATATCCTGCATACAACCATCGCGGTAGTTACCCCGGGTATCCAGACCCAGCGACTGCATCATTTTCTCATCCCACAGCGCCGGAATATCCTCAACCTCAATCTCGCCTTCAATCAGCGCCTGTTCGATTTCATAACGCAGAATGACATGCGCCGGATAGCTGAGCTCATCGGCATCAACCCGGATCAGGCCAGGCTTAACCTGCTGGGTCAGGCGCACAAAATTATCCGCCTGCAGGGCAGGCTGATCGCCAAAGGTGGCGATCACCTGCGGCAGAATGCGCTGCAGGAATTCGCGGCTGCGACCGAGCTGCATCTCCATAAACAGGCTTTGTGATTCGTGGATAGCGGTGGAGCGCGCCAGCGCCACCGGCTGGCCGCGCCACTGCTGCGGCAGATTTTGCTCATAGCGGGCGTGGCCGGTTTCGTGGATCACGCCCATCAGGGCACTGAGAAACTCATTCTCGTTGTAACGGGTGGTAATGCGCACATCTTCCGGCACGCCACCGCAGAAGGGATGCGCACTGATATCCAGACGGCCATGGTTGAAGTCGAAACCCAGCGTTTCCATGATGCTCAGGCCGAGCTGACGCTGAGCAGGCAGGGCGAACGGCCCCTGCGGCGTGACAACAGTTTGCTGCGCCTGTTTTTCCACGACCTGCTGTAACAGATCGGGCAGCCAGGTTTTCAGTTCGCCAAAGGTTTCATCCAGCCGGGCGCGGGTCATCCCCGGTTCATAAAGATCCAGCAGCGCATCGTAACGCGAGCAGCCAGTGGCGTCGGCGCGGCGCTGGGCCTCTTCGCGGCTCAGACGCACCACCTCTTTAAGATTGGCGGCGAAGCCCTGCCAGTCGTTGGCGGGACGCTGAGTGCGCCATGCATGTTCACATACCGAACCGGCGATTGATTTGGCTTCAACAAAATCATCAGGCAGCAGGGTGGCCTGCTGGTAAGCGCGCTGCATCTCGTTGAGATTGGCCCGCTCAACATCGTTGAGTGACTGCTGCTCTGCGGCCCTGAGCCACTCACCAACCTGAGGGGCAGTGAGGATCTGGTGCTGCAACACGCTCATTTCGGCCAGCGCTTCACCACGCGCCTGACTGCCGCCCGGCGGCATGGTGGTTTGCATGTCACATCCGGCGATGGCCGTGACGTGGCTGAAACGGGAAAGGCGCTGGAACGTCTTGGTAAGTTGTTGATACGCTGAGGTCACGTAAGACTCCTTGTGGTTTTTAACGCAGCGGAATTTCCCGCAAGGTTAGATCAACCGGCCAGCAAAAGCGAACGCTGGCGCCGCCCAGCGGACTGGATTCAATCGTCACATTGCCGCTCAGCGCCTGGGCAATAGAGTGCACAATCGCAAGTCCCAGTCCGCAGCCGCCTGTAGCGCGATCGCGGCTGGGGTCCAGCCGGACAAAGGGTTCGAAAACCCGTTCACGCTCTTCAGGCGGAATGCCGGGACCGTCATCTTCCACCTGCAGACACCCTATCGGACCGTCGAACCACAAACTGACGCGCAGCCGCTGTTGCGCATAACGCAGCGCATTGTTCACCAGGTTATCCAGTACCCGCTCCATCAGGCGGGTATCAGAAATGCCGATGTTTTCACGCTGCGGCAGCTCAAGGTCGAGCCGCACGTCGGGATTAATGGTGCGGAAATCGTCAAGCCGCTCGCGCAGCCAGTTGGCCAAATCCAGTGTTTTCAGATTGAGATCGACGCGCGGCCGGTCAAGACGTGCATAGGTCAGGAGCTCCTCAATCAGGCTTTCGAGCTGGCCGATGTCGCGATTCAGCGCCACCCGTTCGCCATCCGTGAGGTTGTCGCTCATCTCCAGCCGGTAACGCAGGCGCACCAGCGGTGTGCGCAGCTCATGCGCAATACCGTCTATTAGCTGCTTCTTACTGGCAACCAGCGTATTGATGTTCTCAGCCATCTGGTTAAAGGCGATGCCGAGCCGGAACAGGCTGGAGGTGCTGTCGAAATGGGTGCGCACGTCCAGCTCGCCACGGCCAAAGCGCTGTGCCGCTTTTTCCAGTCGCTGCATCTCCTGCCAGTGGGGGCGCAGCCAGATAAATACCGGCAGCGCCAGTGACATACCTATAAAGATCAGCAGGGCAATATCCAGCAGTCGCATCTGATGCAGATAGAAGAGATAGGGAATCGGCCCGACTGACAACACGTAGTGGCTGCGCGGAATGTGCTGCAAAAAGGTGTATTGATCGTCGAGCGCCACGATCTCTCCGGCGCGCAACCGACGCATGTTGCCTTCATCAAGCTGATATTTGTTCATCGGCTCGATGTGCAGATCGAACGACAGGCCGAGATCGAGACTCTTGATGGTTTTATTCCAGTCACGCGGGGGGATCTCGCGCAGTTCGCTGCGGATCAGGTAGAGCGAACTGGCCATCAGGTCATTCATCGACTGGCGGCCCGCGCGTTCAGCGGTGAACTTGTAGACCAGCCCCACCAGCAGCGCCATCACCAGAAAGCAGACAAACAGCAGCAGATAAAACTGAATAAAAAGCTTTCTCATAGTCCGCGGGTATCCCAGGCCTGGGGCGCAAACAGATAGCCTTTGTTACGAATGGTTTTAATGCGGAACGGCTCGGTGGCGCTGTCGTGCAGCTTTTTGCGCAACCGGGAGATGGCCACGTCGATGCTGCGGTCAAGGCCGTCATAGCTGACCCCGCGCAACGTTTTCAGCAGCGCATCACGGTTAAGCGTCTGGCCTGCATGGCTGGCGAGTACCCACAGCAGATCGAAATCCGCAGTGGAAAGGGCGATCTGCTCGTCAAACAGCGTGACCTGGCGGTTCAGCGCATCGATGGTCAGCGAGCCAAAACGCAGCATACGGTTGGCGGCGGGTGCGCTGGGCGCATCGTCCGGCTGTCCCTGCTGCGACTGACGCAGATGAAGGCGCAGGCGGGCTAGCAGTACCGCCGGCGGCGTGGTTTTCAGAATGTAATCCTGCGCACCCATCTCCAGGGCCAGAATATGGTTCATGTCGCTGTCCAGTGAGGTGAGCAGCACGATCGGCCCCTGCCAGTTGGCCCGCAGGTCACGGCAGATAGTCATGCCATCTTTGCCTGGCAACATGATATCCAGCATCACCAGATCGGGCTGCTGTTCGGCAATGACCGCTTCAGCACGGTCGCCGCGCATCTCGACAATCACCTCAATATCATGACGACCCAGATAGGCCGCAATCAGAGAGCCCACTTCGGGTTCATCTTCTACATAAACAATTTTGTTCATAGTTCACAAAGCAGAAACAGGGATGGACGGAAGCATATCTTTTCCTGGTCCTGAGCTCTACGTTACCGCACGAAATATCCGTGGCTTGCTGGTATATAACCGGCAAAATGTGCAATCATTAGCGCGGCCTTTTTGCGCCAGGTTTGGGATATTGATGATTACCATGAGGAGCGTTAGTGTGTCTGATAAAGAGCTGGCATCAGCCATATACCCCGACCGCATCTGCTTCAATTACAGTGACTTTCTCTCCGCTTCCTGCAAAAAGCGCTGGAGCTTCGTCGATGCTATTTATGGTGTGATGCCGATATTTGGCATGGTGACACGTAAATCGGCACACCGCTTACAGGGCAGTGACGACCCGTTAAAAGAATTAGCATTACAAATCATTTCTACTCAGGTCAGCGACGAAATTAATATCGCGCGCCTGATTACCCTTGCGGAACAACAGCAGATTAGTCGCTTCGATATTCAGCTTCCTTATCCGCTTTCGGCGGAGCAGCTGGACGCGATCCATCATGAATATTCCAGGCCGCTGAATCTGACACAGCAGGATGACCTGCTGTGTGTCTCAATACCTGTGCAGTCGCACTGAGAGCCTCTCCCATCAGGCTCTGAACCTGGGCAGTGCTCACCATCCTCACGTACTATCTGTACGCCTGGTTGCTCCGCGCTGGCCGGGTTCGCACTGCCTGCAACCATTACGCCTGCCGGGCCAGGCGTTAAGTTGTCAGCTGCCACACGGCGGGCAGCGTCGCGGCAATCAGCAATCCCATTGCAATCCGCTCCAGCGAGGTCAGCGCAAACTCTGCGCGGCCACCGCGTCGTGCAAACAGAAACAGCAGCAGGCCCGGTGTATAGAGCACCACTGACATCATCAGGTGCAATGGCCCCGAGGCGTAAAGCAGCCAGATGCCATACAGGCTGGCACCGATACCGGTCGCCATCGCCAGCGGCTTATGCTGTCCGCGTACCACTTTGATCAGATACAACCCCACCAGCAGATAGGGCACCAGAATCATCTCAGAGGCGATGGTCAGCAGGTTGTTGTAGTTCGCACCTGTCAGGGCAATCAGGATCAGGCAGAGCTGAATACTGCCGTTGGTCAGCCACAGTGAGGCGGCTGGCGCGTTATGGCGGTTTTGTCGGGCGATACTGCGTGGAAATGCACCCTGTTGCGCGGCAATCAGCGGCACTTCAGCGGCCATAATCGTCCAGCTCAGATAGGCACCGCACACCGAGATAACCAGACCCACCGCAATCACCGCATCGCCCCAGTTGCCCATCAGTCGGGTCATCAATCCCGCCATGGAGGGGTTACGCATCTGAGCCAGTTCAGCACGTGGAACCACGCCAAGCGACAGCAGTGTCACCAGCAGATAGACCAGCAACGCTGCCAGCACGGCGAATAGTGTAGCCCGGCCCACATCCTTTTTCTGGCGCGCGCGTGCAGAGACCACCACCGCCCCCTCGACGCCAATAAAGACCCACAGGGTAATCAGCATGGTCTGCTTGACCTGCTCCCATAGCGGTTGCCCCAGCGTGATGCCGGAAAAGTCAAAGCGGAAGCGATCATAGTTGAACGCCATCACCGCCAGCACAATAAACAGCAGCAGCGGCACCAGCTTGCCGAGCGTCGCCATCAGATTAATGCTGGCAGCGGTCTGAACGCCGCGCAGCACCAGCCAGTGAACCAGCCACAACAGCACGGAGGCACCCAGCATCGCCTGCCAGGTGTTGCCATCGCCAAAGATAATCCGGTCCGGCGTATCGGTGAAGAAGCTCAGGGCAGAGAAGACAATCACCAGATAGGAGACGTTGGCGATCACGGCGCACAGCCAGTAGCCCCACGCGGAGCAGAAGCCCATCAGCTCGCCGAAACCGGCACGGGCATAGGTAAAGATGCCACCATCCAGCTCGGGTTTAAGGCGGGTCAGCAGCAGCATCGCCAGCGACAGAAAGATGATGCCGACGCCGGTAATCAGCCAGCCCAGCAGCAGCGCCGCCGGACCGGCCACTGCAGCCATATTTTGCGGAAGACTGAACACGCCTGCGCCCAGCATTGAGCTGAGCACCAGCGCCGTCAGCGCACCGAGACCTAATTTTTTCTCCAAAACAACCTTCCCGCTAGCATATATGGCTGGGTAAATCGGATTCTGTCGCTGGGTTATGTCACACCAAAGGCACAATACAGGGACAATATCCGGTAAAACAGGCGGAGGATTTTACGGAGTGTGGCAGGGGATGGCAATGCGTGACTATGCAAAACAGCGCAGGAATTATGCAAACAGCAGGGCGGCAGGCGCCGCCCTGAGGAGGATTACTTAAACAGGTCAGCCGTGACGGTCAGGTTACCGCCACTCTGGTTCTGCCACTGGCGGGTAACGTGGTAGAACTTGGCACCTTTGTCCGCCGCACGCTTCGCCACTTCTTCTGAAATCTCAGTTGGCGTACCGAAGTGACCGGTGAAGGTTACGGTATCGAACGGCTGCATCTGAGCAGCAGTAATGGCATTCACTTCCTGCACCGATTTGCCGTTTGGCAGATTAACGGTATAGCGCTTGCCGGTAGAGCTTTGGGTTTCGAAGAAACGGCCCACTTTGTTGCTTGGCGTTTCAGACGAGGCCACGCCTGGAATCTCTACGTTAGCCGCCGCAGCGCCACCGGTTGCCAGTGCGGCTTTACCCGCTTCTGAATCGGCAGGAATCGCATTTGGTGTCTGCACCGCGCGCTCTTTAGCATCCGCTTTATAGACATAGGCGGTGACATACTGATTGCCGCCGCTGTTGGCATCGATCTGGCGAACGATAAAGAAGGAGGCTGCGCCTTTCTGTTTTGCGGCTTTCGAAATTGCGTCGTTTACATCCGGCTGGCTGGCAAAGAAGCCGCTGACCGAAACGGTATCGAAGGGTTCGAGTTTATACGCTTCTGCTTTTGGCAGTTCGTTTACGCCGTTGAAACGACGGTAGGTCGTTGACTCTGTGGCTGCCGGGGCATCGGCTTTATAGAGGTCAGCCGTAACGCGCCAGTTACCGCTGTTGCCGTTGCTGTCGTTGATCGCCTGAATGTAATAAGAGGCAGCGCCCATCTGATCTGCACGCTTAGATACCGCATCGGCAGCGTCGCCAATTGCGTTGAAACGGCCGGTGATATTAATACGTTCGAATGGCTTCAACGCGGCCGCTTTTTCTGGCGTAAGTTCCTGCGCAGCGAATGCGTTGGCTGCCAGCAGGGACAACAGAGTAGTCGCCAGAATAGTGTTCTTCAGCTTCATAAAAATAATCCTTCGCCTTACGCAAAAATGAGTACGAAAACGTGCTGGACTCTTGATGTATAACAGAATAGCCGCTGATTATTGCATGTTATAAACAGACTGTCGCAGCGATTTTTTGTGTCAGATCGCGTTATTCAACCATGATTTTTTCATTTGTTTGTCATCAAACGCAGTTATGGCCAGTTTTAGTGACAGTTACCACTAAAAGCGGTAACTGTTAGCGCTAAAATAGTTAATGCATTGTTAAATAAAGGTTTTTGTTGTTGATTAATTCGTCCTGGTACAATTGTTTCTGGCAGATTATCTGCCTGTGAGACTATTTTGCAGTGGGATAACGCAGGTTTCTTAACAGAACACTGCATAATTGGGTGAATGTCATCACTCTGCGTAGGCGCTGTAGATCGCTCGTCACATTTTCAGTAGGTTATAAACACTTTGAAATACCTGCGTTTCGTCCAAAAGCGGCTGAAATCGCGTTTCAGTCGCGCTCTCGTGGTGCAGGTTCGGGCCATCATCCTTTAACCGATGAAAGGAAACACTATGTTAATTGGAATACCCAAGGAAAGGTTGCCAAACGAGTCGCGCGTGGCCGCCACGCCTAAGACCGTGGAACAACTCATCAAGCTGGGTTTCAGCGTCACCCTTGAGCATGACGCCGGTAAACGCGCCAGCTTCGATGATGAAAGCTATATCGCAGCCGGTGCCACACTCAGCGACAGAGAGCAGGTCTGGCAGTCCGATATCGTGCTGAAGGTGAATGCGCCGGATGACGAAGAGATTGCGCTGACGCGTGCGGGCAGCACGCTGGTCAGTTTTATCTGGCCCGCACAGAATCCCGATCTGTTGTCAAAGCTGGCCGCACGTCAGGTCACGGTAATGGCAATGGATTCAGTGCCGCGTATTTCACGGGCGCAGTCGCTGGATGCCCTGAGCTCTATGGCGAACATTGCCGGTTATCGCGCCATTGTCGAAGCCGCCCATGAATTTGGTCGCTTCTTTACCGGTCAGATCACGGCAGCCGGTAAAGTGCCACCGGCAAAAGTGATGGTAATTGGAGCCGGCGTTGCCGGGCTGGCCGCGATTGGCGCAGCGGGCAGCCTGGGCGCGATTGTCCGGGCGTTTGATACCCGTCCCGAAGTCAAAGAGCAGGTGCAGAGTATGGGCGCCGAATTCCTCGAGCTCGACTTTGAAGAGGAAGCGGGCAGCGGCGACGGCTATGCCAAAGTCATGTCCGAGGCTTTCATCAAAGCTGAGATGGCGCTGTTTGCCAGTCAGGCCAGAGACGTGGACATCATTGTCACCACGGCGCTGATCCCAGGCAAACCGGCTCCGAAACTGATCACCGAAGAGATGGTCGCCAGCATGAAGCCGGGCAGCGTCATTGTTGATCTGGCGGCGCAGACCGGCGGCAACTGCGCGCTGACCGTCGCTGACCAGGTTACCGTCACGCCGAATGGCGTGAAAATCATCGGTTACACCGATCTGCCCAGCCGTCTGGCGACACAATCCTCCCAGCTCTACGGCACCAATCTGGTCAATCTGATCAAGCTGCTGTGTAAAGAGAAAAATGGCGAAATCCAGGTCGATTTCGAAGATGTGGTGGTGCGTGGCGTCACCGTGGTACGCGATGGTGAAGTGACCTGGCCAGCCCCGCCGATTCAGGTCTCCGCCGCCCCACAGGCTGCCGCTGCCGCCGCGAAGCCGTCAGAAAAGATTGAGGCGAAGCCCGTTTCACCGTGGCGTAAATATCTGCTGATCGCCCTGGCTATTGTGCTGTTTGGCTGCCTGGCAAACGTGGCACCGGCCGACTTCCTCTCCCATTTTACCGTGTTCGCGCTCGCCTGCGTGGTGGGGTATTACGTGGTCTGGAACGTCAGTCATGCGCTGCATACACCGCTGATGTCCGTAACCAATGCCATTTCCGGCATCATTGTTATCGGTGCGGTCTTGCAGATGGGCCACGGTGGCTGGGTCACCTTTATCTCCTTTATTGCCGTGCTGATTGCCAGCATCAATATCTTTGGTGGCTTCACCGTCACCCAGCGCATGCTGAAAATGTTTCGTAAGGGGTAACACATGTCTGGCGGATTAGTCACTGCAGCCTATATTGTGGCTGCGATTCTGTTCATCTGTAGCCTTGCTGGTCTTTCGCGTCATGAGACCTCTAAGCGGGGTAATATTTTCGGTATCAGCGGTATGGCGATTGCGCTAATCGCCACCATATTTGGCCCGGACAGCGGTAATGTGGTCTGGATCCTGCTGGCGATGGTCATCGGCGGCGCTATCGGCATTCGTCTGGCGAAGAAAGTCGAAATGACGGAAATGCCAGAGCTGGTGGCGATTCTGCACAGCTTTGTTGGTCTGGCCGCAGTGCTGGTGGGCATCAACAGCTATATCGACCATGCGCCTGGCCTGCCAGCGGTGATGGAGAATATCCATCTCAGTGAAGTGTTTATCGGTATCTTTATCGGTGCCGTCACCTTCACCGGCTCGCTGGTGGCGTTTGGCAAACTGTGCGGCAAAATCTCTTCACGGCCGTTAGCGTTACCGCATCGTCACAAGCTGAATCTGCTGGCGCTGGTGGTTTCGTTCCTGCTGCTGTTGTGGTTTGTTAACACCAGCAGCACGGCTGTACAGGTGTTTGCACTCTTGCTGATGACGGTCATTGCGCTGGCGTTTGGCTGGCATCTGGTCGCGTCGATTGGCGGCGCGGATATGCCGGTCGTGGTATCGATGCTTAACTCCTATTCAGGCTGGGCCGCCGCCGCTGCCGGTTTCATGTTGAGCAACGATCTGCTGATTGTGACCGGTGCGCTGGTGGGGTCATCCGGTGCGATTCTCTCCTACATCATGTGCAAAGCGATGAACCGTTCGTTTATCAGCGTGATCGCGGGCGGCTTTGGTACTGAAGCCAGCAGTGGCGATGAAAGTCAGGAAGCGGGCGAGCATCGTGAGATTACGGCTGAAGAGACCGCTGAGATGCTCAAGGCTTCCAGCTCGGTGATTATCACCCCAGGCTACGGCATGGCGGTAGCGCAGGCGCAGTATCCGGTCGCGGAAATGACTGCCCGACTGCGTGCGCTTGGCATCAAAGTTCGCTTCGGTATCCATCCGGTGGCGGGGCGTCTGCCGGGTCACATGAACGTGCTGCTGGCAGAGGCGAAAGTGCCTTATGACGTGGTGCTGGAGATGGATGAGATCAACGACGATTTCAGTGACACCGACACGGTGCTGGTCATTGGCGCTAACGACACGGTCAACCCGGCGGCGCAGGATGATCCCCGCAGTCCGATTGCGGGCATGCCGGTGCTGGAAGTGTGGAAGGCGCACAACGTGATAGTGTTCAAACGCTCAATGAACACTGGCTATGCCGGGGTGCAGAATCCGCTGTTCTTCAAAGAGAATAGCCAGATGCTGTTTGGTGATGCCAAAGCCAGCGTGGAAGCGATTCTCAAAGCGCTGTAATAAAAAAAGGGCGGCTAATCAGCCTAATGCTGGTCAGTTAAGATTAGATTTGTAAAGGCTGTCACGGTCAGACGTGGCAGCTTTTTTTCCGGGCGAGCGAGCCGCAGTGCGGGCCAGAGCACCTCTGCTGCTGCCGGGCCGTCCTCGCGCCGCTCACGCGGTACCTTCGGCTTTGACGTCGTGCCGACGAACCGTTCGGGGATCGGCCCTCCCTGGCCGGCCCCGAACTGTCCACGCTTCCCGGCGTGGACTTCTGGCCCACCGTCACGCCTCAGCGCTGCGGATAATCCTTTCATCAGCAGAGGCGCTCAGGCCTTCACTATCGTGCCCTTTTTAACAGCTGGCACTGAAGCTTCAGTGCAGGCCGGTGGCGATCAGGAGCAGGCAATCCGCAGCGCTGAACAGAATGAGTCTGCCAGGAGAGCCCGCAGGACGCGGGCGAAAGGCGGGGCGGCACAGGATGTGCCATCCCCGGCGGTCCGTCAGGCAGAGGAATGAAGTGAAGGAACCGCGCAGCGGCGCGAGGACCGCCAGCCCCTGAGCGGCACCAGACTGCGTTATCACCTGTCGCTTAACTGTGACAGGCATTACGGCTAATCAGCCGCCCTCTCTGTTTCTGAGGAGGATTAATCCTCCTCATCCTCTTCATCATCCAGGTCAATCGGCGATTTGAAATCGTCCGGCTTAAGCGCCAGCAGATCGCAACGCAGATGATCAATCACCTGTTCCGCCGTATTGCCGAGGAATGCCGCCGACAGTCCGGTGCGTCCAATCGTGCCCAGCACCACCACACCAGCTCCCAGATGTGCCGCCAGATCGGGGATGACCTCTTCCGGCAGGCCTTTAGCCACATGGGTGAACTCTTCACCAATCGAGAACTTCTGCCGTAGCGCTTTCATTGCCACAAGATGCTGACCACGGATCGCGTCGTTGTAGACGCTGGGATCAAAATCGGGCAGTTCGATAGCAATATTGATAGGGGTAATCGGGTAAGCACCGACCAGATGCACTTCGGTCTGATTCACCTTTTCCGCCAGGATCACCGTTTCACGAATCAGCTTCTGATTCAGGCCATCGTGATGCGGCTCTTCGCTGGCAAGATTGACCGCCACAATCGCTTTACCGCCTTCCGGCCACGGCTGATCTTTGACCATCCACACCGGACACGGGCATTTACGCAGCAGGTGCCAGTCAGTTGGAGTGAAAATCACTGACTCAAGGCGATCATGCTGATGCGCCATCTTAAGCACCAGGTCATGCTGGTGAGCGAGCACTTCCTGAATAATGGCTTCGTAGGGACGGTTGTGCCAGATCACTTTGATGTCAATTTCGACACCGGCATCAAGATAAGCGCGGGCCTGCTCGCGGATCCATTCGGTACGCTGGCTGATCACGCCCTGGCGCATCGACGCGCGCTCATCCGGCGAAAGCAGGGTGGTCATCTCATATGAGAAGTCATAGATAGGCAGGAAGGCTTTAATTCTTCCGCCAAGACGTTGATTCAGATAGACCGCACGTCGCAGCGCGGGCTGATCGTCTTGCTGGGCATCAATGGCGACCAGAACATTTTGGTACTGGGACATGAGGCGTTCTCCTTAAACCAGAGCGACTGGAATAAAGATAGCCTATGTTGCACAGCGGAAGAAGTGAAAAAGTTACTGCCGGATCAACAAAATAAGATTTATTGATCCGGCTGAGGATCAGGCGGCCTGGTGGCTCTAACCGGCGAGCTCTTCCAGCAGGGCGTGGTTTTCAATCGTGATGTATTTGCCTTTCACCGCCAGCATACCGGACTTCTGAAAACGCCCCAGCAGGCGGCTGATGGTTTCAACCGTCAGGCCCAGGTAATTACCGATATCGCCACGCGTCATGGTGAGGCGGAATTCGCGCTGTGAAAAGCCGCGCTGGCCAAAACGACGGGAAAGGTTCCAGATAAACGCCGCCAGGCGCTCTTCAGCATTTTTCTTCGACAGCAGCAGGATCATGTCCTGATCGCCTTTGATTTCACCGCTCATCAGACGCATCATCTGCTGACGCAGGGCCGGCATTTTGCCCGACAAATCATCAAGCGTTTCAAAAGGGATCTCACACACCATTGCCGTTTCCAGCGCCTGCGCAAAGCTGGGATGGCTGGAGCCCATAATCGCGTCAAAGCCGACTAAATCGCCCGCCAGATGGAAACCGGTGATTTGCTCATCACCCTGTTCAGTGATGGTGTAGCTTTTAATGGTGCCGGAGCGAATCGCATACAGAGACTTAAGTTCATCGCCTGCTTTGAAAAGCGTTTGCCCTTTCTGAATCGGTTTTTTACGCTCAATGATATTGTCGAGCTGATCCAGCTCATGTTCATTTAGCGTAAAGGGGATGCAGAGCTGACTGATGCTGCAATCCTGGCAGTGAATGGCACAACCGCCCGACTGAATACGACGAATGCTGCGTTTTTCAGGGATCATAATGGTTTGCTCGACGATTATTGACTGGGGTCAATTTTAACATTTTTTGTGCTGAAGGGAACTCATCCGAGCAGTTTTACACTTACAAATATTATGGACTAAGCACACAACGACAAACGCTGATGTGACGGGCTTCTCAGAATCCCGACAGTGCCGACTGTCAAGAAAACTTTCCGCTTATGTGATCTGTCACACGCTTCTGCACTGGCAGTGACTTTCGAAAAAGTGGGGTGGGCCGGTGATTCCAGCTTTTGCTACGCTAACGGGTAAAGCGTGATTTGCACATTCCATCAATTTTAACCAGGTGTGAGAAAACCATGAACCTTGATGATAATGATCTCTTTCGGG
Source organism: Pantoea agglomerans NBRC 102470 (assembly GCF_001598475.1). Lineage (GTDB taxonomy): Bacteria > Pseudomonadota > Gammaproteobacteria > Enterobacterales > Enterobacteriaceae > Pantoea > Pantoea agglomerans. The sequence continues at coordinate 726,695 of NZ_BCZA01000001.1, read as the reverse complement.
ATGCCATGGGCGATGTCACGCCGTTAAAAGACACCACCACAACCTTGTGGCTCAAAGCACCCTCAACGAAGGCGCCACGAAAACCGCCAGGTGAATCTGAGCTGGAGAATTTCCTGACCCGGGGCGATCTGGAGATCGTTTCACTCAATACCCCGCTGGAATACAAAGCCGACGGCATTCAGCAGGGGATTCTGGATAAACTGCGCAGAGGTGAGTATCAGCTGGATGCCAGCCTGAACCTGTTGCGGCAACCGGTCGAAACCTGTCGTCAGGCGCTCTTTAACTTTATGATGCAGGCGCACAAACAGGGATTGCGCAATCTGCTGATCATCCACGGCAAAGGTCGTGATGATGAATCGCATGCCAACATCGTGCGCAGCTATCTGGCGCGCTGGCTAAAGCAGTTTGATGACGTACAGACCTTTTGCGTGGCCCAGACCCGGCATGGCGGGGCCGGGGCGCTTTATGTCGGATTGCGCAAAACCGATAAAGCCCGGCTTGAAAACCGCGAGCGGCATGCGAAACGCAGCCGCTAACTGTGAAACTTACGGATGGTGGACATCAGCACTTCAGCACTCAGGCTCAATTCTGCGCCGGTGCGGGTAATGATGCCCACCGGTTCGCCCGGCCCGGAAGAGGCGATCGGCAGCGCACAAACAGCGTTGTGGCTCAGATCCTCTTTAATCGCCCCGGAAGGGACGAACCAGATGTAGTCGTAGCGAAGAGCCAGCTGGCGTGCCAGTGAAGTCGAAGAGGTCTCAATGCAGTGAGGCGGAAGGGTGCAGCCCTGTTCATCCAGCATCTGCTGGGCAATCCGGCGCGGAGCGGTGCCCTCGGGCGATATCACTACCGGCCACTGCATCGCACGCGAAAGCGTGACGTTGTCACTTAAAAGCGGGTGTTCCGGCCTGACCACCAGCTTGAGTGACTCCAGAAACAGCAATTCATAGGTCAGCCCGGTCATCATGGCGCTGTCCGCCATCCGGCCAATGCCGATATCGAATTCACCGCCGCGCAAGCCCGCCAGCAGCACATTATTGTGAAGTGTCGCTACCTGAATGGTGGTGTTGGGCTGCAATTGATGAAAACGATCCAGGATGCGTGGCAGCATCCCCATCGCAGCAGTGGTTAATGCCCCCAGCCGGATAATCACCGGCGCATCGCCCGGCTGCTCATTAAAACTCTGTCCGGCATGGTTCAGCGCGTCGAGTACCCGTACCGCATGGGTCAAAAACTGCTCTCCCATGGTGGTCAGCTGCGCGCCAAGCCGGCCACGTTCAAACAGACGAACGCCAGTCAGCTCCTCCAGCTCATTCAGGGTCTTGGAGAGGGCAGGCTGGCTGAGGCTAAGCGTCTCTGCCGCCCGGCCCAGTGTGCCTTGCTGCGCAACCGCAACAAAGGTATGTAGATGGCGCAAGCGAATGCGCTGATTGAAAAGGATATTTTTTTCCATATCCTAAACTTAATGAGAATGACCGGCTTCAGGCAACTGTTTAAAATGAATTCTGTTAACTTTGCTGCAAATTTATTTTAACAAACGATTCGAAATGACCGCGTTACCCTTTAACTCTCTGATTAAAAAGCGCTCAGCCGGGTATGCCGCTGAAATACGCCATCCTCTGACTACGGTATATCAATAACTTAACAGCTAAAAATTGAATAATTCTCAATATCATATAAAAATCTGACCGCTTAAGGTTAACGATCGGCTATCATTAGCGCCGTTTTTTTTACTTAAACTGATGTCAGATTTCGTTACTCCAGAGGAGTGTTCATTGACCAGCGTCGAGGCGGTAGATGTCCGCCAGCTTATCAACCAGCAGGGGCTGAGCCACTGGCAAAAGCGGCTCATTACGCTCTGTTTTATCGTGGTAGCACTCGATGGCATGGACATTGCGATCATGGGATTTATTGCGCCGACACTGAAAGCCGCGTGGGGGGTGAGTAATCATCAGCTCGGGGTCGTCATCAGCGCAGCGTTAATCGGGCTGGCGCTGGGTGCCATGGTTGCAGGACCGCTGGCTGACCGCTATGGCCGTCGCATGATGATTATCCTCAGCGTCTTCTTTTTCGGTCTCTGGACGCTGGCAACGGCGCTGTCACAAAACATTGAGCAGATGATGCTGTTCCGTTTCCTGACCGGGCTGGGACTGGGTGCGGCGATGCCCAACGTCGGCACGCTGGTGGCGGAATATGCACCTGAGCGGCGACGGGCTTTTATCATCACGGTGGTGTTCTGCGGCTTTACCTTTGGTGCCGCCAGCGGGGGATTTGCTGCCTCCTGGCTGTTACCGCGCTATGACTGGCACTCCGTGCTGCTGCTGGGCGGTATTCTGCCGCTGCTGGTGTTGCCATTACTGATCCGCGGCCTGCCGGAGTCGGTGCGATTTCTTATCAGCCGTGGCGCACCGGCTGCCCGCATTCACGCCATCCTCGACCGGATGATGCCGGGCAAAACCGCGCCCGACTGTGCGTTTCACGCGCCTGAGGCCACCGTGCCGGTGAGCGGCGCGATAGGCACCGTACTTTCACGCCGCTATCTGTTTGGCAGCACCATGCTGTGGGGCGGCTACTTTATGGGGCTGTTCATGGTTTACCTGATTGGCAGCTGGCTGCCGTCGCTGGTCAACACCCTGGGCATGTCAGTGACCGAAGCGGCGATTATCACCGCGATGTATCAGGCGGGCGGGACGCTGGGCTCCCTGTTTGCGGGCTGGATGATGGATCGCTTCAATGCTAACCTGGCCCTGGCGGCGATCTACGGCTGCGGCGGGCTGTTTATTGTGGCACTGGGCTTTTCACCCGCGGAAGTGGGCATGATGAGTGCGATCGCCTTTTGCAGTGGCTTCTGTTTCAACGGGGCCAATACCGGTATGAATGCCTTATCCGCCAGCTATTATCCTACCCATGCCCGCGCTACCGGTTCCAGCTGGATGCATGGAGTGGGCCGCATCGGCGCGATTTTAAGCGCCTTTGTTGGCGCAGAGATGATGTCTCTTGGATGGTCTTTCAGCGTAATCTTTCTGCTGCTGGCAATACCGGCTGTGATCACTACCCTGATGCTGCTGTTAAAAAACCGCTACGGCTTTAAGCCGATCACAGATTCGTGATTTTTTCCGCTGAGGCCAGCGCGTTGCATTACATTAGCAGCAACGCTAACGGTGTCAGGTGGATAAGATGGACAACTTTCTCAGTGCGGATCTCATCCGCACCCGTTTCTCTCAGGCGATGTCAGCTATGTATCAGCAGGAAGTGCCGCAATATGGCACGCTGATGCAGCTGGTGGCGACCGTCAACGATCGCGCGCTGGAAGCGAATATCGCGCTGAAAGATCGTCTCACCGCAGCCGATGAGATCGGCCGACTCAATCTGGAACGTCACGGTGCAATCCGTGTGGGCACGGCAGACGAATTAGCCACACTGCGGCAGCTGTTTGCGGTGATGGGAATGCACCCGGTTGGCTATTACGATCTCTCTCAGGCTGGTGTGCCGGTTCACTCCACGGCGTTCCGGCCGATCACCGATGCGGCGTTGCGCCGCAATCCCTTTCGGGTCTTTACCTCGCTGTTACGCCCTGAACTGATCGACGACCACGGGCTGCGTGAAAAGGCGGCGGAGATTCTTGCCGCGCGCGACATTTTCACCCCCCGTTGCCGGGCGCTATTGGAACTTCATCAGCAGCAGGGCGGTTTAACTGACGAGCAGGCCACTGAGTTTGTTACCGAAGCACTGGAAACCTTCCGCTGGCACGCCCACAGCAGCGTGGACAGTCAGACCTATCAGGCGCTGAACCAGCAGCATCGGCTGATCGCTGACGTGGTCTGCTTCCCCGGCTGCCACATCAACCATCTCACGCCGCGCACGCTGGATATCGACCGCGTACAGCAACTGATGCCGTCGCGTGGTATCGATCCGAAAACCCTGATTGAGGGACCGCCGCGTCGTCAGGTACCGATCCTGTTACGTCAGACCAGCTTTAAAGCGCTGGAAGAGCCGATCATCTTTCAGGATGGGCATCAGGGAACCCATACTGCACGCTTCGGTGAAATTGAGCAGCGCGGCGTGGCGCTGACGCCTCAGGGCCGTGCGCTTTACGATCGGCTGCTCAGCGAGGCGGGCAGCGGTCAGGATAATCAGCAGCATCAGCAACATCTGGCGGCGATTTTCCGTGACTTCCCCGACGACGAAACCACGCTGCGCCAGCAGGAGCTGGCCTGGTTCCATTATCGCCTGAGTGAAAAGGGCATCGCGACGCCGCCGGCTCAGGGTGAATCGCTGGAGACTCTCATCGAAGAAGGTCGTGTGCTGGCAGACCCCATCATCTATGAAGATTTTCTGCCCGTCAGCGCGGCGGGCATTTTTCAGTCCAACCTCGGCGATCGGGCGCAGGTTCGTTCGGCGGGACAGGCGAGCCGCCAGGCATTTGAAGCCGCGCTGGGCGCTGTCGTGCTGGATGAGATGGCGTTATACGAAGAGCGGCAGCAGCGCTCGCTGGCGCAGTGTGGCTTACGGCCAGACTGACGCCTCTGCGGGCAACAGGCGCGTTGCCCGCAACACTTTCTCTGCACTCGCCCTGCTAAGGCCAGTGGACCTGAAGTAGAGCAACGCGGGTAATATGCTGACAGGACTGGGGAAAAACAACGCTTTACCGCTCAGCGCAGGTTTACCCGCGTGAGTATCTTAATCTATTAGCAGACGGACTGATTAGCAGCAGCACAACCGCACGTGATAACAGAGCAACGACGCGCCACTCCGGCGCTGGCAGCGTCATTGACCAATTGCGAAAAGATAAACAACGTTAAATCATAACCGTAACTGACTCTCTGAACCTGTTGATGAGCATGTTCACGCCTGCCCCTCACGCTTCGGCATATTCTGCAAATCCCTTCCGTACCTGGACAATGCTGGCGGGCCTGCAAATAATGGAGGGACGTTTGAACAGGGAAACAGGAATGAAAAACGAAACAGGTCTGAGGATCATGACTGCTGAGGGGGAGTTGCGTGGATGCATGGACGATGACCTTTTCGTATTCAAAGGCATACCTTATGCGGCGGCACCGCTTGGCGCACTGCGCTGGCGTCCGCCTCAGCCGGTTACGCCCTGGCAGCAGGTGCGCGACGCCACCGCGTTTGGGGCTTCCGGCTGGCAAAATCGCACTTACTGCCAGGCCGTGGGCGGTGGCGATCCGGGTGAGTTCAGCGAAGACTGCCTCTACCTTAATGTCTGGACGCCCGATGTCGCGCCCGTGAAACCCCTGCCGGTGATGGTATGGCTGCACGGTGGTGGTTACACCATTGGTGCTGGCGGGCTGGCACCTTACAACGGCAAGCCGATGGCTTCACGCGGCGCGGTGGTGGTGACGCTCAACTACCGGCTAGGCCATCTCGGTTTCTTTTCTCATCCGGCCCTGGATGCTGAATACCCTGTTGCCAGCACGGTGAACAATTTTGGCCTGCTGGATCAGATTGCCGCACTGCAGTGGGTGCAGCGCAACATTCCTGCCTTTGGCGGCGACCGCCGCAATGTGACACTCTTCGGTGAATCCTCAGGCGCACGCAGCGTGCTGTCACTCTGCTGTTCGCCACTGGCCGAAGGGCTGTTTCATAAAGGGATTGTGCAGAGCGCCTACAGCCTGCCTGACACGCCGCTGAAAAAAGCGCGTCAGCAGGGTATGGCGGTGGCCCGCCATTTTGGTCTGCCGCCCGATGCCAGCGCTGATGACCTGCGCGCACTGCCTGCCGATGCTTTCTGGTCGCTGGAAGGGCCGCTGGCGATCCCGCCGGTGCCGATTGCGGGTGATGCTGTCCTGCCTGAGCCGATGCTGAAAACCTTTATGGCTGCAAAACAGCACCGTCTGCCGCTGATGGCGGGCAGCAACAGCGATGAAGCCAGCGTGCTGGAATATTTTGGCGTGGATGCCACCGCGGTGCTGCATCAGTTACGCGATAAAAATCGGCTCACTTACCGGACGCTGAAATGGATGTATGACATTCATGACGATCAGCGGCTGGGACGTGCTGTGGCACGCGATATGGCCTTCAGCCTGGTGCCGTGGCTGGTGATGCGGGCGCAGCACAATGCCGGAATGCCAGGCTGGCGCTACTGGTTTGATTATGTCTCTGAACATGCCCGTGACCTCTATCCGCACGGCACCTGGCACGGCAACGAAGTGCCTTATGTGCTGAACACGCTGAGTCAGATGCCGGATCCCAACGAAGAACGGCCCTTCAGTGAGGCCGATCGGGCATTTGCGGCGCGTGTCAGCGAGTACTGGTTTACTTTTGCCCGTGATGCAACGGAATATAAGCATCAGCTGGAGGGGGAAGTCGTGTGGCCAGCCTGGCACCCGGGCTCTGACGTGACAATGTCACTCGGTGATGATCGGAAGAGCGGGCTGGTTTTGAAGCGAAACTTTATGCGCGCTCGTATGCGGCTTTTCCGGCTATTAATGACTCGTATGGTCAGGCTTTAAGCGATGGGTCATGGTTAGCCTGCTAACCATCAAATTGCGCGAATGGAATTACTCTGCTTTTTAAAGGCTAAGCTATTGAATTAAAAAATCATAAACACAAATCTGTAATATGGACGCTGTAAAATATTAGGTAACAAAACAGTTACATCTTCACAATCGCATGCCGATAAACAACCTATGCCCGACGCTTGCGGGTCAACGTGTATAGGATTTTGGTATGGGAATGCTCAAAAATTTTACCATTCGCGCAGTGATGCTCACGATTCTGGGACTGTTTTGTTTACTGTGGAGCGGCGTCGGGCTGTATAGCATTCACTCTCTGGGCGCGCTCAGCGAAGGGAATGATGTGGACCGTCATCTGGTTGAGCAAATGACGGTGCTGAGCAAAGGCAACGATCAATATTTTCGTGTTATTACGCGCTTATCCCGCGTGATGGAAGGCAAAGCGGCGGGTAAAGCGCTGACCGACGAGGCTTATGCTCCGGTACAGCAGGCGCTGGATGGTATGACCCAGCAACTGGCTCGCTTTAAACAGCTGGCACCCGGTCCGATGAACCCGGAAGTGGTGGATGGCGTAATTCAGACCTGGCAAAAGTTGCTGGACGAGGGCGTGACTCCACAGTTGCAGCTGGCCCGCCAGGCAACACCTCATGTTTATCGCCAGCAGGCAAATAACGTCACGCCGCCACTCAGCCGTGCCTTTGGCATCAGCGCAGAGAAATTCAGCCAGAGCGCAGCTGAAAAGCTGGATGCAACCCGGGTTGAAGTGGATCACCTTACCGCGATGACCAAAACGATTATTACCATCACGGTAATTATCGGACTGTTTATTCTGCTGTTCACCGACCGTTATCTGGTGGCGATGCTGGTCCGTCCGCTGGAAAGCATTCGTACCCACTTCGCGGTCATTGCCACGGGCGATCTGAGTCAGCCGGTATCCGATTTCGGACGCAACTGCGTCGGTAAACTGGTGCCGCTGCTGAGCGCCATGCAGGACAGCCTGCGTGAAGCGGTCAGCGCCATTCGCAGCGGCACCGAGAATATCTCGCGCGGTGCCGCAGAGATTTCTGCCGGTAACAACGACCTCTCTTCACGTACCGAAGAGCAGGCCGCTGCGCTGGAACAGACTGCGGCCAGCATGGAGCAGTTGACGGCCACGGTAAAATTCAACGCCGATAATGCCCGCCAGGCCAGCCTGCTGGCAGAAACTGCCACCACTACGGCACAACGTGGCGGTCAGCTGGTCAGTGAAGTCATCAGCACTATGGATGGCATCTCAGGCAGCTCGAAGAAAATCGCTGAAATCACTAACGTGATCAACGGTATCGCTTTCCAGACCAATATTCTGGCACTGAACGCCGCCGTCGAAGCGGCACGTGCTGGTGAACAGGGTCGGGGTTTTGCGGTGGTTGCCTCTGAAGTGCGTAACCTTGCACAGCGCAGCGCCAACGCCGCCAAAGAGATTGCGACGCTGATTGAAGATTCGGTTCAGCGTGTAGGTAAAGGCGCCGAGCTGGTCAGCACCACCGGCGGCACCATGAACAATATTCTGAAATCAGTGCAGGATGTTGATGCGATCATGAAACAGATTGCTTCCGCCTCGGAAGAGCAGAGCAAAGGCATCTCTCAGGTCGGTGCCGCGGTAACCGAAATGGATAGCGTGACCCAGCAGAACGCCTCACTGGTTGAAGAGGTCTCGGCCGCGGCGAGCGCACTGGCATTGCAGACGGAAGCGCTACAGGCTTCTGTGTCGAAGTTCCGTCTCTCCAGCAACCGCCAGACCGCACCGGTCATCACGAATAAACCTGCCGCGCCTAAAGCAACCGTGCTGAGTGCGCCTCAGGCTAAACCCGCTGATAACGGCGACTGGGTTACTTTCTGATCCCTGCACAGCCACGCCACCAGTTCCGCCAGGAACGGTGGCGCATCCTGCGCGGGCCGTTGCAGCAAACTGTAAACGGCACCGGTTTTTACCTCGCCAGCGAACGGCTTAATCAGCCTGCCGCTGGCTATATCACTCTCCACCAGATTGCTGTCGGCCATCGCCACACCAAACCCCTGAATCGCTGCACTGATCGCTAAGTCCATGGTGGCAAAATGCTGGTTCCGCTTCATGTGCAGCGTCACCTGCTGCGCCTGCAGCCAGCACTGCCAGTCACGCGTATCTGCCGTGGGATGCAAGAAGGTCATTGTGGCCAGTGCCGCCGGGGAGTCCGGGCGGGGTTGATCGGCTGCCATCACCGGCGTCAGCGACTCACTGAACAGGCAAATTCCGTCAGGGTGCGGCTTACCATAGACAATCGCCACATCGAAGTTCTCAAGCTGCGCGGCATGATCCAGCGTAGTGGTCAGGGCCACATGCAGTTCGGGCCGATGCTGCTCCAGCGCCATCAGCCGGGGCACCAGCCAGCGCATTGCACAGGTTGGCGCTTTCAGGCGAATGCTGACCTGACTGCGGCGGACCTTCTCGCTGGCCTGAACCATCAGCTCAAAACCCTGCTGTAAGTCGGGCAGCAGCGCCGCGCCCTGAGGGGTCAGGCGCAGACCGCGCGCGTGGCGGTCAAACAGCGTCACGCCCAGCCACTGCTCCAGCGCGGCAATCTTACGACTGACGGCGCCCTGCGTCAGGCAAAGTTCGCGGGCAGCGTGAGTCAGATTGAGATGTCGGGCGGTCACCAGAAAGGCGTGAATGGCATTAAGCGGCAGCGATAAGCGTGACACGGTGAACCTCAGCTATGCATTTTTGTCATGGCTATTATGACGACATTTCGCTTGCCGACTCAAGTCGCAGCCCGTTGAATAGCTATTTACCGCATCTGAGCGGTTATGCCCCTGACGGAGAGAGTATGTCCCTGAAAACGCCTGTCGCTATCCACTCAAAATTGCCGGACGTCGGCACCACTATTTTCAGCGTGATTGGCCAGCTTTCGGCGCAGCATCAGGCGATTAACCTGTCGCAGGGCGCGCCCAGTTTCCCCTGTGATCCGGCGCTGGTCGACTCAGTCAGCCGCGCGATGCAGGAAGGACATAATCAGTATGCCGCCATGATGGGCTTGCCCGCCTTACGCGACGCGCTTGCCAGCAAAGTGCAGGCGCTCTATGGACAACAATATGATGCCACCAGTGAAGTGCTGATCACCGGCAGCGCCAGCCAGGGGCTCTATATGGCGATCACCGCGCTGGTCCATCAGGGCGATGAGGTGATCTTCTTTGAACCGGCGTTTGACAGCTACGCGCCGGTGGTGCGGTTGCAGGGCGGTAAACCGATTGGCCTGAAGTTGCAGGTGCCGTCGTTTGCTATCGACTGGGATCAGTTGCGGGCAGCAATCACGCCGCGCACCCGGATGATCATTATTAATACGCCGCACAACCCCAGCGCGCAGGTGCTGACCCCCGACGACCTGAATCAGCTGGCAGCCTTACTCCGCAACACGGATATCGTGGTGCTCTCCGATGAGGTTTACGAACATATTCTGTTTGATGGCCGCCCGCATTGTGGGATGGCGACGCATCCGGAACTGGCAGCCCGCAGCGTCATTGTCTCTTCGTTTGGCAAAACCTTCCACGTCACCGGCTGGCGGGTAGGCTACTGTCTGGCACCGGCAGAGCTGATGACTGAGCTGGTGAAAGTGCATCAGTTTATGATGTACGCCGCCGATACACCGATGCAGGTCGGTTTCGCACACTATCTGCAGACGCCAGAGAACTATCTGTCGCTCAGTGCCTTCTATCAGCAGAAGCGCGATCGGCTGATTGCCCTGATGCAGAACTCCCCGTTCCGGCTGCTGCCGAGTGCGGGTTCGTTCTTTATGCTCGCCAGCTATGGACATTTCAGTGACGAACCGGACAGTGAAATGGTAAAACGTCTTATCGTCGATCACGGTGTGGCGACCATACCGCTGTCGGCGTTTTATATGGATGGCACAGATAACAAACTGATTCGGCTCTCTTTTGCCAAAGACGAGGCGACACTTGAGGCTGGCGCGGCTGCGCTATGTGCTTTTTCTCACTGATTCACGCCACCGCGTGAGGCAGCTCGGGGAACAGGTAACCAGGACTTTTCGGGGTAAATGACATAATGAAGAAACTGAACGCGCTTTTTCTCGCTCTGGGCATGATGACATCGGTACAGGCACTGGCACAGGATTTACGCTACGGCGTGGAGTCACAATATCCGCCTTTTGAAAGCCGCAATGCTAAAGGGGAACTGGAAGGCTTTGATATCGAGCTGGGCAATGCCATCTGTAAGGCGGGCAACTTCAGCTGCCACTGGGTTGAGAGCAGTTTTGATGCGCTGATCCCGGCACTGCAGGCGAAAAAGTTCGACGCCATTAACTCGGCGATGAACATCACCGAAGCGCGCGCCAGAAGCATTGCGTTTACGCAGCCGATCTACCGTATTCCGACCATGTTAGTGGCGAAGACCGGTGAAAATCTGGCACCGACCGCCGAAGGTCTGAAGGGCAAGAACATCGGTGTATTACAGGGATCCATCCAGGAAACCTATGCGAAGAAGCACTGGGAGCCGCAGGGTGTGACTGTGACCTCGTATCAGGATCAAAACCAGGTTTACAACGACATGGTCGCGGGCCGCCTGGATGGCACACTGGTGATGTCCGCTGCCGGTCAGTCTGGCTTCCTCGATAAACCGCAGGGCAAAGGCTTTGGTTTTGTTGGCAAGCCAGTCGAAGATGACGCGATTCTTGGTTCAGGCATCGGCTACGGCCTGCGCAAAGATGACGCGCAGCTGAAGCAGTCACTGGATGCGGCGATTGCTAAAGTGCAGGGCGATGGCACCATCAAAAAGCTGGCTGAAAAATATTTCCCAGGCATTGATGTCAGCGCGAAGCCATAATCGCAATCGGGCGCGTTCTGCGCCCGATTCCTCCATTTATTCCGCTGCCAGATAACAGAGTTTTTCCGCCACCTGATAGGACTTCACAAACGACGTTACCGGCAGAAATTCGAAGCGTGAATGGAAGTTGTGCGCGCCGGTAAAGAAGTTCGGCGTCAGCAGACCTTTGGCTGACAGCGCGGCACCGTCTGTACCGCCACGCATCGGAATCACCTTCGGCTCAATCTCCAGCGCGGCAAAGGCACTGAAGATCAGGTCAATCGCCCGACGATCCTCACCCAGTGCGTTACTGATATTGCTGTAGGTATCGCTGATACTCACGTTCACCTTGCCGGTGGGGTAACGCGCCGCCAGATCCTCTGCTGCCTGCTGCAACTGCTGCTTACGTGCCGCAAAGCTGGTCAGATCAAAATCACGGATTGAGGCCTTCAGCGTTGCCTTGCTGGCGTTGGCCTGAATCTCATTGAACCAGATATAGCCTTCACGGCCTTCGGTGTGCTCCGGGGTCTGCTGCCGATCAAACAGGCTGATGTAGTCATGCGCCATCAGCAGCGGATTGACCAGCACCCCTTTGCCCGACATCGGATGGGCCGGTACGCCGGTAAACTGAATTTCTGCAGCGGCAGCATTGAAGTTTTCATAGACCACTTCGCCCAGTTCGCAGCAGTCGATGGTCCAGGCGAAATCGACATTAAAGCGCGTTTCCAGATCCAGCGCTTTCGCACCGCGCAGCCCAATTTCTTCGTCCGGCACAAAGGCCACCACGATGTCGCCGTGGTCGCCCTTAAGGTTCTCCATCAGCGTCATCACCACGGTGACCGCCGCTTTGTTGTCCGCGCCCAGCACGCTGGTGCCGTCGCTGAAGATCACCTGCTGACCGACGTAGGGCGCGATCTCCGGATGTTCTTCGCGGCGCAGCCAGATATCCTGCTCTGCATTCAGACAGAGATCTTCGCCCTGCCAGGTGAGGATCTGCGGGTGGATATCGGGCGACAAACCGACATCAACGGTATCGATATGCGTAATAAACCCGATGCGCGGCGCGTCAGGCCGGTTGCCGCGTTTCACCGCCGTCACCGTGGCATGCTCATCAATCACCACCTCATCCAGCCCTGACGCGCGCAGCTCATCCGCCAGCAGTTCCGCCATGGCGTGCTGGCTCGGCGTACTGGGCAGGGTGGTGGATTTGGCATCGCTCTGACTGCTGATGGCGAGGTAACGGAAAAAACGTTCTGTGAGCTGCGACTCGAGTTTGTCTGTCATCACTATTCCTTATTAGTCAGCCACCGGCGGGGTTCGTTATGGTGCCGAATCGTGCTATCAATGAAGCATCTGAATGATTCATTTAGATATTGTGATCACCGGAAGTCAATACAAAGCGAGGATAATAATGAAAATCAAGATAGCCACCTTAGCGCTTGTTACGGCTGGGATAGCGCTGGCTGGCAGCGTTAACGCCAAAACGCTGGTCTTCTGTTCTGAGGGATCGCCAGAGAACTTTAACCCGCAGCTCTATACCTCGGGGACCAGCGTTGACGCCAGTGCGGTGCCGGTCTTTAACCGGCTGGTGGACTTTACGCCCGGCACGACCAATCTGGTGCCCAGCCTGGCGGAACGCTGGGAAATCAGCCCGGATGGCACGGTTTACACCTTCTATCTGCGCAAGAACGTGAAGTTTCAGAGCAATAAAGCCTTCAAACCCAGCCGCGACTTCAACGCCGACGACGTGATCTTCTCGTTTATGCGCCAGATGGACCCGAAAAATCCTTACCATAATGTCTCTGGCGGCACCTATTCCAACTTCGAAAGCCTGGAGCTCTCCACGCTGATTAAAAGTATCGACCGGGTCGATGACCACACCGTACGTTTTACGCTGTCCCATCCGGAAGCGCCGTTCCTTGCCGATCTCGCCTGGTACTTCGCCTCAATCCACTCGGCGGAATATGCAGACGCGATGCTGAAAGCGGGGACGCCGGAGAAGGTCGATATGAACCCGATCGGCACTGGACCGTTTGAGCTGGTGCAGTATCAGAAAGATTCCCGCATTCTCTACAAAGCGTTCCCGGACTACTGGCAGGGCAAGGCGAAGCTCGATCGGCTGGTGTTCAGCATCACGCCGGATGCCTCCGTGCGTTATGCCAAGCTGGAGAAGAATGAGTGTCAGGTAATGCCATTCCCTAATCCCGCCGATCTTGAAAAGATGCGCGCTAACCCGGATATCACCCTGGAACAGAAGGCGGGTCTGAATACCGGCTTCCTGGCGTTTAACACCACCAAAGCGCCAACCGATAACGTCAAAGTGCGCCAGGCGCTGGCGATGGCGATCAACAAACCGGCGATCATCGATGCGATATTTAAAGGCACCGGCACGGTCGCGAAAAATATCCTGCCACCGGGCGTATGGAGCGCCGACAAAGATCTGAAAGACTACGACTACGACCCAGAGAAGGCCAAAGCCCTGCTGCAACAGGCGGGTGTGAAACCGGGTACCGAAATTGCGCTCTGGGCGATGCCGGTTCAGCGGCCTTACAATCCGAATGCGCGCCGCATGGCGGAGATGATTCAGTCGGACTGGGCTAAAGTGGGCATCAAAGCCAATATCGTCAGCTATGAGTGGGGCGAATACCTGAAACGCGTGCGCAGCGGCGAGCATCAGGCGGCACTGATGGGCTGGACCACCGCCACCGGCGATCCGGACAACTTCTTTGGCCCGCTTTACAGCTGTACCTCGGCACAGGGCGGTTCCAACTCCTCAAAATGGTGCTATCAGCCATTTGAGAAGTTAATCACCGAAGCCCGCGCCGAGCCGGATCAGGGCAAACGCACCGCGCTCTATCTGCAGGCACAGCAGATGATGCATGACCAGATGCCTGCGGTGATGATTGCGCACTCCACCATCTTTGAGCCGGTGCGCAAATCGGTCAGCGGCTATCAGGTCGATCCGTTCGGCAAGCACATCTTCTATCAGGTGGATATTAAGCAGTAAGCGGTCACAGCTATCTTTACAGGCCCATACCTCTGTGGGCCTGTGCTGTCTGGCTCAGCTCAAAAAGAACTGACAGCAATAAATAAGCTCAACGCGAAGGGAACATGACCCGAAGAGGAAAGCGTCCCGCCGCCCGGATAAAAACGCCGGGAGCGTTTTTGAACAACGCAAAGCGTTGGCCCGGCTACGGGCGCACCTCAGGGATGAGGTGCGTAATCGCGTGGGCCGAGCATGCCATGGATGGCGGCTTTTGCGACTTTCCGATCGGGTCGAGTTCCCTTAGCCATCACGGTCTTATAGCAAATCTTTGCAGACCTTAACCCTTATCCCATCCTCACCTGCTGATCCATCTCCGTTAGCCGCTGCTGCAAAAACTGCAGAAACAGCGTCAGCGCCGCATTCCGCTGGCGGCCGGACACCGTCTGAAGCTGCAACGTACGCTGACTCAGCTGATCCACCCCCATCGAACGCAACACCAGATTTTGCGTGTCGCGCTCAAACAACAGGGTAAACGCACTGCAAATGGTTACTGCCTGCGGGGTATGCAGCAAAAAGTGGTAGAGCGTAGCGAAATAGTCGCAGGTCAGCACCGGCTCGACCACGCAGTCGTTCATCTGACAGGAGAGGTCAAACAACTGCCGCACGGTAGTATGCTGACCTGGCAACGCCAGCGGCCAGCCATGCAGATCGGCCAGCGTCACCTGACGCGACGCCAGCGGATGTGACTGATGCATCGCCAGTAACACCGGCGCCGGCCACGAGCCGAGCACCTCAACGCTGCGCTCCGGTTGCAGACTGAACTGCAGCGCAACATCGCATTCCCCAGCCCTGACGCATGCCGCCACGCCCTGAGAGTGCGTCACGTTAAGCGCAAACAGCACGCCGGGGTTGGCCTGACGGAACTCCGCCAGCAATCCCGGCAGCAGACTAAACGCCATTCCGTCGGTGCAGGCGATGCGGATCAGGCTGCGCCGTATTGCTTTCAGCCCCTTAATCTCCGCCAGCGCATATTCCATATCGAGCTGACTCTTGCGCACATGATGCGCGAATATTTCACCCGCTTCGTTCAATACCATGCCGCGTGCATGCCGCTCAAACAGCGGCACACCCACCTGCGTCTCCAGACGCTGAATCTGGCGACTAATCGCCGACACCGCCACAAAGAGCTGCTCGCTGGCGGCGCTGAGCGATCCGCACTGTACGACCGCCAGGAAATAGCGGATCTCACTGCTTAACATGGTCACTCCAACAAAACGCATCATAAAAGGGCAGGCATGGCTTGCTTTAAAAGCAAGGCTCACTCGATAAATTAATAATTGTGGCAAAGAGAGAAGTTTGTCAAAGATAAAGCACGATAAAAAGAACAGACAGGGCAAACATGACAGAGCAACAGACCGTTGACCAGGCGATGCACTATTTCGACAGTGGCGAGTTTCAGCAGTTGCTGGCACGACGAATTTCCTGCGTGACCGAAAGCCAGCACGCCAGCAGGCAGGCGGAGCTGGAGAGCTATCTGCAGCAGGAGATCGGCCCGCAGCTGGCGACGATGGGATTTACGCTGCACCCGTTTGAGAATCCGCAGCCCGGCAGCCCGCCGTTTCTGATCGCCACGCTCATTGAAGATCCCTTCAGACCGACGCTGCTCTGCTATGGCCACGGCGATGTGGTGTTCGGCGACGATGAGAACTGGCGCGACGGTTTATCACCGTGGCGACTCACGGCTGAAGATGACCGCCTGTACGGGCGCGGCAGTGCGGACAACAAAGGCCAGCACTGCATCAATCTCGCGGCGCTGGAGCAGGTGTGGCAGGCACGCGGTGGCGCACTGGGCTTCAACTGCAAAATCCTGTTTGAAATGGGTGAAGAGATCAGCTCGCCAGGGCTGGCGGAGATTTGTCAGCAGCAGCGGGCGCTGTTACAGGCCGACCTCTTTATCGCCTCAGATGGCCCGCGTCTGAACGCGGTGCGGCCGACACTGTTCCTGGGTTCGCGTGGCGCGGCGAACTTTCGTCTGACTATCAGGGCGCGCGACAACGCCTATCACTCCGGCAACTGGGGCGGACTGCTGAGCAATCCCGGCACCCAGCTGGCGAATGCGCTCGCCTGCCTGGTGAATGCAAAGGGTGTATTGCAGGTCGCCGCGCTGAAACCGGACTCCCTGACCGATGCGGTGCGCGCCATCCTCAGTGATATCGAGGTGGGCGGAATGCCGGGCGATCCGGCGCTGGCCGACGGCTGGGGAGAACCTGGCCTGACGCCTGCGGAGCGTCTTTATGGCTGGAACACGCTGGAGGTGCTGGCGTTTGAAACCGGTAACCCGGCGCGCCCGATGAACGCCATCCCCGGCAGCGCCACGGCGGTGTGTCAGCTGCGATTTGTGGTCGGCACCGACTGGGAAAATCTGGTCCAGCATGTCGAAAGTCACCTGCATCAGCACGGCTTCGATAACGTCAGCGTGGAGTTTATGCGCGGTTCACCTGCAACGCGACTCGATCCGCAGGATCCGCTGGTGGCCTGGGCGCTGGACACGCTGGCCCGCAGCAGCGGTAAAAAACCGGCGCTGTTGCCCAATCTCGGCGGTTCACTGCCCAATGAGGTATTTGCCGATATCCTCGGCCTCCCGACGCTGTGGGTGCCCCATTCCTATCCGGCCTGCGGCCAGCACGGCGTTAACGAACACATGCTCACCTCTGTTGCACGTGAAGGGCTGGCGATCATGACCCGCCTTTTCTGGCAACTGGGTGAAGAGGGCGAACAACTGATGTCGCGCCACCATCAGTGGCGGAGAGGTGAACAATGAGCAGCATCGCGCAGAGTACTCCGCAGGTGAAACCGAGCCTGCACAAAACGCTGTTCGCTACCTGCATTGGTAACGCGCTGGAGTGGTTCGACATCGCGGTGTATGGCTTCTTCGCCAGCTACATCGCGCACGTCTTCTTTCCGGTCAGCGATCCGTCGGTGTCGCTGCTGCTGACCTTCGGCAGCTTCGGCATCTCGTTCCTGATCCGTCCGCTGGGTGCCATCGTGCTGGGCAACTATGCCGACCGTCATGGCCGTAAAAAAGCACTGCTGCTCTCAATCAATCTGATGATGCTGGGCGGGGCGATCATTACCTTTATGCCGGGTTACGCCACTATTGGTCTGGCGGCGCCGCTGCTGATTATCCTGGCGCGTCTGATTCAGGGTTTCTCTGCCGGGGGCGAGTTTGGCAGTTCCACCGCTTTCCTGGTAGAGCACTTTCCCGAGCGCAAAGCCTTTATCGCCAGCTGGCAGTTCGCCACCCAGGGCGCCAGTACTCTGATGGCATCGGCGTTCGGCCTGGGGCTGACACACTGGCTGAGCGAAAGCGAGATTCAGGCGTGGGGCTGGCGTATCCCGTTTGCCTTCGGCTTACTGATTGGGCCGCTGGGGATCTACATTCGCCGTCACGTGCAGGAGCCCGCCAGCTTTGCGACGCAGGAGAAGGAAGCCGCACCGCTGAAAACGCTGTTCGGGCGGCAGAAAGCGCTGATCACCCTGGCGATTGGGGTGATGGTGATCTCGACCGCCGTCAACTACATGCTCAATTACATTCCGACCTACGCCACCAAAACGCTGCATCTGCCGGGGTCGGTAGCCTTTACCGCCACGCTGGTCGCAGGGATTATCCTGACGGTGGTGACGCCCATAATGGGATTGTGGGCGGAGCGGATTGGCCGATTGCCGCTGATGTGGGGATCGCTGCTGCTGTTGATGGTCACCATCTATCCCGCCTTCAAATGGATGGTCGATCACACTACGCCCACCACGCTGATCCTGCTGGTGGCGTGGATGGCGCTACTCAAGTCGGTCTATTTCTCCACGGTGCCGTCGGTGATGGCCGATCTCTTCCCGGCGACCACGCGCGCCAGCGGCATGGCGATCAGCTACAACGTGGCCGTGACGGTATTTGGCGGGTTTGCACCGCTGATTTGCAGCATGCTGATTGCCGCCACCGGCAGCAGTCTGGCGCCTGGATACTACCTGATGGCCGTAGCGGTGCTGAGTGGCATCGCGCTGCTGCGCTGCAGTAAGCGGGTGGCATAAAAGAGTGGGCCGATTACTGGCCCACTCTGGTACTGACAACGTCAGGTACGGGAGGCGGTAAGATTGAGCCAGTGATTAACTGAACTGTAAATAGGCAACATGGGTCTGCAGATACTCCTCCAGACCATGTTTTCCATCGGCACCGCCGACACCCGATTTACGCCACCCGGCATGAAAACCCTGCATCGCTTCGAAGTTTTCACGGTTAACATAGGTTTCGCCGAACTTCAGCTTTCGCAGCGCGGTCATGGTGGTATTCAGATTCTGCGTATAAATCGAGGAGGTCAGCCCATACTCGCAGTCGTTGGCCAGCGCAATCGCCTCATCCAGCGTTTTAAAACTCATCACCGGCAGAACCGGGCCAAAAATCTCCTCCTGCATAATCGCCATCTCCTGGCGCACCTCAGTCAGCAAGGTAGGCTGGAAAAAGAAGCCTCTGTCTCCGGCGCGCTTGCCGCCCAGCACCACTTTCGCCCCTGCGGCGACGGCCTCTGCCACCTTCTGCTCCACCCGATCCCGTGCTGCGGCATTAATCAGCGGACCCATATCGATATCGCTGCGTTCGGCCGGGTCGCCAAATGTCACCTGCTGAAACGCGGCGGTCAGTGCGCTGATAAAACGATCGTAAATGCCTTCCTGCACATAGAGCCGCTCTACGCAATTGCAGACCTGTCCGCTGTTAATGATCCGCGAGCTGACGACCGCCCGCACAGCCAGCTCGAGGTCGGCATCATCCATCACGATGGCAGGGGCTTTGCCACCCAGTTCCAGCGACACTTTGGTGACATTTTTAGCCGCGGCTTCCATGGTGGCAATGCCCGCACCGACGCTTCCGGTCAGACTCACCAGACCGACCTTAGGATTTGCTGCCAGCTCCTGTCCCACTTCCGGTCCCAGACCATAAACAAAGTTAATGACGCCAGCAGGCAGACCCAGCTTTTGTATGATGTCGGCAAAAAGTGCCGCATTATTCGGTGTCAGCTCACTGGGTTTGATCACGATGGTGTTTCCGGTGATCAGGGCCGGTGCTGCTTTGCGGGCAATGAGGAAGAAGGGGAAATTCCACGGCAGTATTCCGGTAGTGACGCCGATCGCTTTTTTGAACAGGAAGATATTTTCGTTGGGGCGGTCACTGTTGATGATCTCACCTTCATAGCGGCGCGCCCACTCCGCCATGTAGTCGAGGTAGTCGGCGGTGAACATCACTTCAGTCTTCGCCAGTCCCTGGGTTTTTCCACCCTCAGCCACAATGGTTGCCGTCAGTTCAGGCTCACGCTGGCGGATGGCGGTGGCAATTTTGTGCAGCCAGACGCCGCGCTCTACTGCAGGCAGCGCTTCCCATCCAGGCTGAGCCACTTCTGCGGCGCTGATAGCAAGGCTGGCATCCTGACGACTGCCCTGGGGAATACGGGACAGCAACGCCTCCGTGGACGGATTGATCACTTCAATCCACCGGTCACCCTGATGGGCAACAAATTCGCCATTAATGAAATGTTGATGATGTGTTGTCATTCGCTTGGCTCTCCGCTATCGATACGTTGCAGTAATGTGATAGCAGGGTGAAACAGATTGCTCAGGGCTACCTTTAGCTGATTGCCAGCTGCCGGGAGCGGCTGGCAGCCAATCACAGATATCGGTGAGTTCTGCGGCAAAAACGTCAATATGTTGTAGATTTAAAGGAGTGAAGTGGTAATAAAGGGGTTAAATCATGGCAAATGGATGGGCGTCAGAAGGCGCAGTACAGGAACAGATCGATAGCACCGTCAATGATGGCATTGAGCGGGTAAGACAGTCGATTGGACAGGGCGAAAGCGCCACCGAATGCGAGCTCTGCGGCGAGCCGATCCCCGAAGCGCGTCGTCAGGCGCTTAAAGGCGTGCACTATTGTGTGGCGTGTCAGGAAAAAATCGACAAGCAACAGCAGACCAGCAGTTTATATAACCGTCGGGGCAGTAAAGACAGTCAGTTGCGCTGATCCTCAGGAGCCTGGCATCGCCAGGCCACTGCCAATAAACCACGCCAGAAAGCCCACGCCCGCCACAATGATGGCGATCGGAAACAGAATTCCAATTCTCATAATTTACCTGCTGCAAACAGCGATTTCAGGGGCTGCGATCTTATCATGAGATCTGCAATACGGCGCGGTGGGTTTTCAGCAGAGTGAACAGCTGGAACTGCGTTGCATCATTTTCCTCCCGCAACACCTCACCTTTTTTATAGAGAATATGGTGAACATGTCCGAGCTGACGCCAGACCACTATCGCTGAGGCGATCAGGGCGCAATGCTGATCCGCCTGCACACACTCAAGAGTGGCATAGTGGGTTTCATCCAGGCCATTCACAAACACCTTTATCGCATCTGCAGGTAATATCGCGCGCAGATCATCCAGCATGACCTGGCTGACTGACTGCGAAAGAAACAGCGTTAACCACTTTGTCGTCATCCCATTCCCTGATCCGATCAATTTTCCCCAGTTTATACGACCTTGCCCGCGTTAATGAAAGGCTTCTTTGCACATTTGCCAACCTTCCCTTGTGAATGGCAGTCAGATCAGAATTGTGCTGCGCCACACAGCAAAAATGAAAAAAACATTGAATAATAAGTTACTTACTTAACTAATCGTCCGGTTTTCTGACAACGGTAAAATTGTGATCCCTGATGGGCACAACGGGTAAATATTGCCACTTCACTGTGGCTTCCGGCATTTATCCAAAGGCTGAGGAATTCCTGCTGAACGTAGACTGCGTGCTGAGCGGAAGCAGACAGGTTTCCGACAGGCCTCAACCTAACCGGGGAATAACAATGAACAGTGCCATTATTGCGGGTATCTTCTGGCATTTTGTCGGAGCTGCCAGCGCCGCATGTTTCTACGCGCCTTTTAAACAGGTGAAAAGATGGTCATGGGAAACCATGTGGTCGATCGGTGGCCTGATGTCGTGGCTGATCCTGCCGTGGGCGGTAAGTGCCATTTTACTGCCAGATTTTATGGCCTATTACAGCAACTTCTCGCTTTCGCAACTGACGCCGGTATTTCTGTTTGGCGCGATGTGGGGCATAGGCAATATCAACTACGGCCTGACCATGCGTTATCTCGGCATGTCGATGGGGATCGGTATCGCGATTGGCATTACCCTGGTGGTCGGCACGCTGATGACACCGCTTCTGCAGGGGCGTTTTGGTGAGCTCTTCGCGTCGGCGGGTGGCCGGTTAACCCTGCTGGGCGTACTGGTGGCACTGATTGGCGTCGGGATTGTGTCGCGTGCCGGGCTGTTAAAAGAGCGGGCGCTGGGGATTAACGCAGAAGAGTTTAATCTCAGAAAAGGACTGGTGCTGGCGGTGATGTGCGGCATCTTCTCGGCGGGTATGTCCTTTGCCATGGATGCGGCTAAGCCCATGCATCAGGCCGCCGCTAATCTTGGCATCGATCCGCTGTATGTAGCTCTGCCCAGCTACGTGATCATTATGGGCGGCGGGGCTCTGGTTAATCTGGCCTTCTGTTTCTGGCGGCTGGCCACCCGGCCAGAGCTGTCGGTGCGTAAAGACTTCTCGGTCGGGAAGTCGCTGCTGATTACCAATACCGCGTTTGCGGTGCTCGGCGGCACCATGTGGTATCTGCAGTTCTTCTTCTATGCCTGGGGCCATGCCAGAATCCCGGCGCAGTATGACTATGTCAGCTGGATGCTGCACATGAGTCTATACGTCCTGTGTGGTGGTCTGGTGGGGCTGCTGATGAAGGAGTGGAAGTCTGCGGGACGTCGCCCGGTCAGCGTGTTATCAATCGGCTGTGTGGTGATTATCATTGCCGCCAATATAGTGGGACTTGGCATGGCGGCCTGATTGCGAATACAGAGACGCTGTTTTAATACAGAACGGGCCATCCATGGCATGCCCGGCCCGCACGATTACGCACCTCATCACTGAGGTGCGCCCGTAGGCGGGCCAACGCGTTGCGTTGTTCAAAAACGCTCCCGGCGTTTTTGTCCATGGTGCGGGACGCTTTCCTCTTCTGAGCGTGTTCCCTGCGCCTTTTAGCTGATTTATTGCTGCTTTTGTGCAGTAAATTGCTCGACAGCGTTCAATGAAGGCCCGTTTTATTAAGACGTGGCACTTTTCAGCGCCTGTCGTGGCGCGATAAATTGCTGTCGCCAGGCGCTGGGAGGTAAACCGGTGTCACGGGTGAAGACCACCGAAAAATAGTTACTGTCATCAAAGCCGCAGCGGGCGGCAACCTCGCTAATCAGACAATCCTGGGTGCGCAGCAGATATTTTGCCTGACAGAGCTGCAGCTGACGCAGGTAATGACCGATAGTCATCCCGGTCTGCTGACGGAAAAGCTGCCTCAGCGCCCGTTCGCTGAGCTGGTTCAGCTGACAAAACTCCGCGAGATCAAAGGGGCGGGCAATCGCACCCTGTAACGCTGACATCAGCAGATCGAGCTGTTCGCCCTCCGGCAACGCCCAGGGGCGGTCGGCCGCGTAGCCGTGGCGGCGCAGAATCAGCGCCAGCTGTAAAAACAGCGCCTCTGAGAGCTGAACTGACAGGGGATCGCTTTTTCGGCTTTCACGCTCCAGCTGGCTGATCACCCCCCGGGCCAGCGCCATCCCTCGCGTAGTCAGCCGCCAGCCGCCAGGCGCATCCGGTCCCTGTTGCGGCAGCAGCTGATTCCAGTCAAGGGCAAGACCAAAGCGATCCCGACAGTAGAGGATGTTATCCAGCACCAGATCGTTAACGCTGTCGTAGCTGTGGCAGTCACTGTCGCGGATATAAAAAACATCGCCACAGGTAATCAGCCAGGGGCGATCGTTGAGGACGTGCAGGCCGTTGCCGCGCCAGACAATCACGATTTCACTGAACTCGTGCCGGTGCGGCGGGAAAGAGGGTTGTGGCATCCTTTCGGCGACCGCCACCGGTAGAGTAGTGGCGGGAAAATAGTCATCCCGACTGAGTATCAATGCCATGATTGGCTCCTTTACATCATCTGCTGGCGCTCCGCTCGCGGTGCGCAGCCAAATTCGCGCCTGAACAGGGTTGAGAAATGGTTGCTGTCCCCAAATCCACACTGGAAGGCGATATCGGTAATTCGCATATCACTGTGACGCAGCAGATGACGGGCCTGCAACAGCCGCACACGGTTCAGGTAGCGCTGCGGCGTGCTGCCGGTTTGCTGCTTCATTTGCCGATGCAGGGTACGCAGCGACAGGGAGAAGCGATCTGCCAGTTCATCCCAGATAATCTCATCACTGTAATGCTCACCCAGCCAGTCGAGCAGACGATGCAGCCGCGCCTCCTGATCCTGACTCTGTCCATCAATGCACGCCTCACGCAATAGCACCAGCAACTGTAAAAAGAGCTGTTCCTGACGCGCCTGTTTTTCCATCGACCAGGTATCATCCGGCTGCATCTGCGCCGCCACACTCAGCGCCTGCGTCATCACTTTTTGATTGATGCGCCAGTGGGAAGCATATTGCCCGTCCTGATCGCAGGGCAGTAAAGCCTGTAACCCGGAGAGAAAGCGAAACGCGCCGGGGCTGCGATAAAGCACGTTGGTCAGGCAAAGGTTGTCGGTCTGCTCATAAAGATGACGATCGTGATCGCGCACAAAGCATACGCAACCGGCGCAAAGCGTTTGTGGCTGACCATTAAACACATGAATGCCAGAGCCTTGCTCAACCAGCACAATTTCATGGAAATCATGATGATGCTCCGGGAAGGCGGCCTGGGGTATGCGGGGTTCAATCGCAATGGCGTAATCGCCTTCGGGGAAAAAATCCGCACTGTGCAATATGGTCATGGTCATCTCTCGCTGCTTAACAAAACCGTAACGCAGTCTAATCAGCACGCTCTAACCTTACCTTGAATTTTCAGCCTGACTCAGCAGGAATCATGCTGATTTTTCAAGAAATCCTCAGCAGTTAACAGATTTGCGGCAGGGGTCACATCCTCCTGCCTTTCGCCTCTGTGATCTCTCTCACGAAGTTCTTTGCAAGTCTGCCAGGGCTTATCAGCCGCTGGCACTCCGGGGAAGGTCTTTAACCGGCCAGGTTTTTACTCTGTGACCACTCAATCACAGGGAAAAGTCGCCATGACCAGGAGAAACATTGTTGCTATTGATCTCGGAGCATCCAGCGGGCGCGTCATGCTCGCAAGCTGGGATGCTGCGCAGCGCCAGCTGGCGCTTCGTGAGGTCCGGCGCTTTAAAAATAAGCGCCAGCGTCGTGCCGGTTATGACTGCTGGGATCTGACGATGCTTGAGCAGGAGATACGCGCCGGGCTGGCTCAGTTAGATGAAGAGAAGATCGTGCCAGACAGTATCGGTATCGACACCTGGGGCGTTGATATGGTGCTGCTTGATGCAGAGGGCGAGCCGGTGGGTGAGGCGGTCAGCTACCGCGATGCGCGCACCCACGGCCTGATGGAGCAGGCGCAGCACGAACTGAGCCGCAGTGCCATCTACGCCCGAACCGGCATTCAGTTTCTGCCATTCAATACGCTCTATCAGATGCGCGCCCTGCATCAGCAGCAGCCCGACTGGCAGGCCCGCGTGGCGCATGCGCTGATGATGCCGGACTACCTGCATTATCGGCTGACCGGCAATCTCAACTGGGAATACACCAACGCCACCACCACGCAAATGCTCAATATTCACAGCGGCGAATGGGATCGTGATCTGCTCGCCTGGGCGGGCGTTGCTCCTGAGTGGTTCGGTCAGCCGCAGGCACCGGGCAACACCGTCGGCCACTGGGTCAATAGCGCAGGTGTCCCGGTCCCGGTGATTGCCGTCGCCACCCACGACACCGCCAGCGCGGTTCTGGCAACGCCGCTGATGCAGGACGATGCGGCCTATCTTAGTTCCGGAACCTGGTCGCTGATGGGCTTTGAAAGTTTGCAGCCTTATGCCTGCGATGGCGCATTACGCGCCAATATCACCAATGAGGGCGGCGCAGAAGGCTACCGCGTACTGAAAAATATCATGGGCTTATGGCTGTTGCAGCGCATCTGCGGTGAACTGCAGATTGACGAACTCAGCGCACTGATTGATCAGACGGCCCGCCAGCCCGCCTGTGTTTCACTGATCAATCCTAACGATGCGCGCTTCATCAATCCCGACAGCATGGTTAACGAAATTCAGAACGCCTGCGCAGAGCAGGGAATGCCGGTGCCACAATCTGCCGCCGCGCTGGCACGCTGCATATTTGACAGTCTGGCACTGCTCTATCGCGAGGTGATCCAGGAGCTGGCAGAGCTGCGAGGCAAACCTTTCAGCCAGCTTCACGTGGTAGGGGGCGGCAGTCAGAACCGTTTTCTTAACCAGCTCTGTGCCGATGCCTGCCAGATTCCGGTGCTGGCAGGTCCGGTTGAAGCCTCCACGCTGGGTAACGTCGGTTGCCAGCTGATTGCACTTGGCGAACTGATCGATGTGGCTGATTTCCGCTGCAGCGTCATCAACAACTTCCCACTGGAAAAATTCGAACCGCAAACTCACAGCGTCTTCAGTGCCAGTCAGGCACGCTTCGCGACGCTGAGTCAACCCGCTAAGGAACCCGCTTATGACTAAGCAGATTGAACAGGCTTTTGAACTGGCTAAACAACGCTACGCTGACAATGGAGTTGATGTTGAACAGGCCATTCGCCAGCTGGACAGCATTCCTGTCTCGATGCACTGCTGGCAGGGGGACGATGTCCGGGGCTTTGAGAACCCACAGGGTGCATTGACCGGCGGCATCCAGGCGACCGGCAACTATCCGGGGCGGGCACGTAATGCCAGTGAATTACGCAGCGATATCGACAAGGCGATGTCTCTGATCCCGGGCGCAAAACGTCTGAACCTGCACGCTATCTATCTGGAAAGCGACAAGCCAGTCGATCGGGATGCCATTGAACCTGCCCATTTCGCCAACTGGGTCGCCTGGGCGAAAGAGCACAACTTAGGGCTGGATTTTAACCCCAGCTGCTTCTCGCATCCGATGAGTGCCGACGGTTTTACGCTGTCGCACAGTGATAAAACCGTGCGTCAGTTCTGGATCGATCACTGTAAAGCGAGTCGCCGCATCTCCGCTTCGTTTGGTGAGCAGCTTGGCACGCCGTCAGTGATGAATATCTGGGTGCCGGACGGCATGAAAGATATTACCGTGGATCGCCTGGCCCCGCGTCAGCGTCTGATGAGCGCACTGGATGAGGTCATCTCAGAAAAACTGAATCCGCAGCACCATATCGACGCGGTTGAGAGCAAGCTGTTTGGCATTGGCGCAGAGAGCTACACCGTGGGCTCCAATGAGTTTTATCTTGGTTACGCCGCCAGCCGCCAGACGGCACTATGCCTGGATGCAGGACATTTCCATCCCACCGAAGTGATCTCCGACAAAATTTCCGCCGCGATGCTCTATGTACCGCGTCTGCTGCTGCACGTCAGCCGCCCGGTGCGCTGGGACAGCGACCATGTGGTGCTGCTGGATGATGAAACTCAGGCGATCGCCAGTGAGATCGTCCGCCATCAGCTGTTCGACAAAGTGCATATCGGACTCGATTTCTTCGACGCCTCTATCAACCGGATTGCCGCCTGGGTTATCGGCACCCGTAACACTAAAAAAGCGCTGCTGCGTGCTCTGCTGGAGCCAACCGATCGTCTGCGCCAGGCCGAGAACGAGGGTGATTACACCGCGCGGCTGACGCTGCTGGAAGAGCAAAAATCATTGCCGTGGCAGGCGGTATGGGAAGCCTGGTGCCTGCGCCATGACGTCCCGGC
Source organism: Pantoea agglomerans NBRC 102470 (assembly GCF_001598475.1). Lineage (GTDB taxonomy): Bacteria > Pseudomonadota > Gammaproteobacteria > Enterobacterales > Enterobacteriaceae > Pantoea > Pantoea agglomerans. The sequence goes on along the minus strand of NZ_BCZA01000001.1, from coordinate 699,572 downwards.
TGATGCCAGCTGGTTAGGCGACGTCCGCCATTATGAACAACAGATTTTGAGCCAACGTTAAGGATTTCACTATGCAAAGCATTCTTTCTTCCGGGTTTGTTAAGGGAATGGTCAAAGCAACCAGCGATATGTGGCTGAAGGGCTGGGACGAACGTAACGGCGGCAACGTCAGCCTGCGTCTGCTGGAAGAGGAGGTTAAACCTTTTGCCGCTGATTTCTGCCTGCAACCGCGCTGTATTGAGCTGACACAACCCGCGCCGGCGCTGGCGAACGACTGGTTTCTGGTGACCGGGTCAGGAAAATTCATGCGTAATGTCCAGCTTGATCCGGCGGATTGTCTGGCACTGCTGCAGGTCGATGACAAAGGGCTCTCTTATAAAATTCACTGGGGCCTGTCGAATGGCGGTTTGCCGACCTCTGAACTGGCGTCACACTTTCAGTCCCATGCGGTGCGTAAAGCGGTCAGCAAGGGTGCAGACCGGGTGATCATGCACTGTCACGCTACCAACTTTATGGCCTTAAGCTATGTGGTTGAGATGGATTCCGCCCGCTTTACCCGTCTGCTGTGGGAAGGGAGTACCGAATGTCTGGTGGTGTTCCCGGATGGTGTGGGTGTTTTACCCTGGATGGTGCCCGGCACCGATGAAATCGGCACCGCGACCGCCGGGCAGATGCAGTCACATACCCTGGTGATGTGGCCATTCCACGGTGTCTTTGGCACGGGCCCGACACTCGATGAGACTTTTGGTCTGATTGATACGGCGGAAAAATCCTCAGAAGTGATCGTCAAAGTGCTGTCGATGGGCGGTATTCGTCAGAGTATCACCACAGAACAGCTTGTTGCATTGGGTGAGCGCTTTGGTGTGAAGCCGTGGCAACCGGCGCTGGATGCAGGGCCTGCTAATGCTGCGTAAAGCCTTTGTGATGCAGGTGAATCCTTATTGCCATGCAGAGTATGAGCGTCGGCACTCACCGATCTGGCCTGAACTGGCCGAAACCCTGAAAGCGCACGGTGCGCACAACTATGCCATCTGGCTGGACGCCGAGCGGCATCTGCTGTTCGCCAGTGTTGAGATTGAATCTGAGGAGCGCTGGAACGCGGTGGCGGAAACGGAGGTCTGTCAGCGCTGGTGGGCATCAATGAAAGATCTGATGCCGTCGAATGCAGATAACAGCCCGATCAGTGAGCCGTTAAAACCGGTTTTCTTTCTGGAATAAAAACCGGAATAAAAGATGAAAAGGGCGGCATCGCCGCCCTGATATTTTTAACGCTTAGCCTGACACAGGCCGGTGAGTGTCGGCCACATCGCCATCAGCGTATCAATAATGCTCTCCAGATCGTCACGCTCAACGCCTTCACGCGCCCGCACCGACATGCCCTGCAGCATACAACTCAGATAACGTGACAGCGCGGGAATGTTTACAGACGCACTCAGTTCACCACGCTGCTGACGCGCCAGCAGAAAATCCTTTAACACATGCTCCTGCGACTGATGCTGCTGTTGCAGCATGGTGGCAATCTCTGCTGAAGCCGCCGACAGGGCGGTCGAGGTGCAGATAAAGAAACAGCCGCCGGGAGAGTCACGTTCGGTAAAACAGGCCGCGGTGGCGCGCAAATAGGCTTCAATAGCCCGATCCACCGGTAACTGGTCATCGCCCAATGCCGCTTCACGCCATGCACTGAACTTCTCCACATAGCGCTCCATCGCCGCGCGAAACAGTCCCTCTTTATTAACAAACTCGGCGTAGAGGGTTGGCGCTTTCGCGCCGGTTGCGGCCACCAGATCGGCCAGAGAAGTTCCCTCGTAACCGTGCGTCCAGAACAGGGTCAGAGCTTTATCGAGCGCTGCTTCGCGATCGAACACTTTTGGTCGGCCGCGGCATTTCTTTACATCGCAATCCTGAACCTGACTCATACACCCTCACTGACAGTAAAACACCCTATTAAATTACCGATCATTATAAAAATGTGCAAGGCCTGGCGTGGATACCGCCGACAGGGGTTGCCATTTTGTGCGCCAGCGCATTATTACAGCCCCTTAGGTTAAGTCAGAAAAGAGGCTGAAGCCCATAATCACGCCACTTCGCGAATAAAATAACGCTCATTAAATAAATGTTGACGACAAACCGTATCGGGGTCTATCATTTGTTTAACGGTCATTAATTAAATAGTGACAACCCATTCAGACCAACCGAATTTCAATATTGAATAGAGAGATTATTATGAAAAACATCAAAACCACCCTGGCAGCACTGGCACTGACGACTCTGACTTTTGGCGCATCTGCCGCTGACCTGGTGACCAGCGAACCTGTTAATCAGCAGCCAGTTGGCACCATCTCTGTACTGGGCGGCACCAATCTGTCTTCTGTTGAAGCGCAGCTGAGTGCTAAAGCGGATGAAGCGGGTGCGAAATCGTTCCGCATCACCTCAACCAGCGGCCAGAACAAGCTGCACGGCACGGCTGTGATTTATCAGTAATTTTGGTTTTTCAACAGAATAAGTGAGAAGGGGTTCGTTATGAAAAGTATCAATATGATGGTCGTGGCGGCGGTGCTAAGCGGTCTGTCATTTGCCAGCGTAGCGGCCCAGCAGGTCAGCAGCACACCGCTGGATCAGCAAAAAATCGGTGTCATCAGCGCAACGGGCAGTACTAATCTGCTTTCGCTGGAGCAGCAGCTGTCAGAAAAGGCCAGCGATGCAGGAGCAAAGTCTTTCCGCATCACTTCGACCTCTGGCAGCAACAACCTGCATGGCACAGCCGTTCTTTATAGATAAAGTGAGCGGTAAATAACCCTAAACAGGCTTCAGATAACCCGCTTATCTGAAGCCTTTTTTATTGTTTGCTCTCTGGTTTTATCTAGCCGTTACTGCGTAACTGTGGATAACGACGGAAGATATAAACACACCACAGTAACGCCACCAGGCCAATCATCCCGCCGACATTGCCGACTTCCGCCATGCTCAGATGCAGGCTGACCTGATTACCCAGCAGCGCACCCGCGCCGATACCGATATTGTAGATACCGGACATCAGCGACATTGCTACATCCGTGGCATCCGGTGCCAGCGACAGCACCCGCACCTGCATACCCAGTCCGATCATCATCATCGCCATTCCCCAGACAACGCACAGCGTTGAGATAGCCGCAGGGCGAACGGCAGCAAAAATCAGCAGGCCCATGCACAGGGTGATCAGCGCGATGGCCGCAATCAGCAGTCCGGAGGGAAACTTATTACCGAGTGTGCTGAACAGTACGCTACCCACAATGCCCGCAGAGCCAAACAGCAGCAGTAGCAGGGTAGTGAAGTTGCCACTGGAATGGGCCACGGTTTGCATAAAGGGCTCGATATAGCTGTAAGCGGTGTAATGCGCGGTAACGACCAGCGTCACCAGCAGATACATGCTGACCAGCGCCGGACGGCGAAACAGCATCGGCACACTGCTCAGCGAGCCAGTATGTTCACTCGGCAGGCGCGGCAGGATGCGCACCAGCATAATCATCAGCACCAGCGCCGAAAGGCCAATCGCGCCGAAGGTCGTACGCCAGCCAAGATACTGACCCACCACACGGCCAATCGGCACGCCCAGCACCATCGCCAGCGCGGTACCGGTTGCCAGCATACTCAGCGCCTGAGTTTTCTTACCGGCCGGAGCGACGCGAATCGCCAGCGAGGCGGTGATCGACCAGAACACCGCGTGAGACAGGGCGATACCCACGCGTGACACCATCAGAGACCGGAAATCCCAGGCAACGGTAGAAAGCACGTGGCTGACGATAAAGATCAGGAACAGCACACCCAGCAGCAGTCGTCGCTCAATATTGCGGGTCAGCAGCATCAGCGGCAGTGAGAGCAGTGCGACCACCCAGGCATAGATGGTCAGCATGATCCCGACGTCAGCCGTCTGCATTGAAAAGTCAGCAGCGATGTCAGACAACAGGCCAACCGGCACAAATTCGGTGGTATTAAATACAAAGGCGGCGATGGCCAGCAATACCACGCGTAGCCAGGCAGTTTTACGTGAAACAGTAGTTGGTTGCATGAGGAGTCAAGTCAGTCAGTACAGCGAATCGGATGCGGCAGAAACATCCAGCGAAAGTGACCTGCGTCACAAATTACTGACCATTGTAGTGAATAAAGCGGGAAGAGAAACCTTATAAACGCCTTTTAATGCTGAAATTTTTTTATCGCCCCATCACAGGGCGATAGCCTGAGGTTATTGACCGCGACGCCGGGCGGGCATCATTCGCAGCAGAGTATTGTCTTTAAGCAGATAGTGATGGAACAGTGCGGCAGCAGCATGCAGTCCGATAAGCCAGTAACCCAGCGGTGCCAGGGTTTCATGCCAGCCAATCAGCATATCCGCCATATCAAAGTCAGGTTCAGGCGCGACCGGCATGCTGATGCCAAACAGCCACCATTCCCGACCTTTAAGATAACGCGATGTCAGACCGAGGATCGGCAGAGTGATAAACAGGGCATAGAGCAGGGTATGAGTCAGATGTGCCAGCCCGGTTTGCCAGCGCGGCGGAGCGGGAGTAATGGGCGGTGTGCGATGCCGGGTGCGTAAAAAGAGGCGGGCAAGCATCAATACCAGGATGGTCGCGCCGGCGCTGAAATGGGTAATGATCATGGCATAACCCTGCCAGGATCCGCGCTGTGCAAAACCGCGCAGTTCAATGGTGGCGTAGGCCGTCACCACCAGTAAAAAGGTGAGCCAGTGAAGGGCTATCTGAGCGCGCGCAAACTTATCCCGCATTGTGCATTCCATTAAAGAGAATCAGAAAGATTAACATAACGGAAAACAGCGGTAATTCTTAACAAATTAGCGCAGCGGGAAAAATTTTTCCCCCCTTACCAGGTGGATCAGATTAACGCGAAGCCGGGGTGTGCTTCAGGGCCACGCTGAGCTGGGTGGCCTGCTGGTCAACATTTTTAAGTGGACAACAATTTTCACAGCCGATTGCGCCAGCATAATATTTTTTAGCCTGCAGGATGGCGGCATTCACATGGTAAAAACTGCCCAGAAACATACGGTTATCGATGTCGGGAAGATGGGGGCAGCCTGCGGCATGAACCACATGATTATTGTTATATCCTGACTGTTTATTGACGTAGTAGTAGAGAGCCACAGGCGTTCCTTGTTGCCGTGTTAAAAGGCAAAGCAGATGAATTATTACAATAAAAACGATTATAGCGGGAAACCTGCATTTTGTTTGCTGTGGCTCTGAATAGCGCGTTTATTGTGATAAACCGCCAGGCCCGCAGGAGAAGCCAGGCCTGGCATGAGAAGACATTCTCAGAGTTTTTTACTGTGCAGACGCCAGGCAACCAGTAACGCCAGCATCAGCAGGACGCTGATAAACAGCGTAATCCCGATCCAGCCGAAATTATGCCAGAACACGCCACCCAGCGTACCCGCGACGCTGGAACCCACGTAGTAGCTGAACAGATAGAGCGAAGAGGCCTGGCCTCGTGCCCGGCGCGCCCGGGGGCCAATCCAGCCGCTGGCGACCGCGTGGGCGGCAAAAAAACCGGCGGTGAACAGCATCATCCCAGGCAGGATCAGCCAGAGGGAGTTGAAGGCGGTAATCAGCAAACCCAGCAGCATGATGGCGGTAGCACCCAGCATCACAGGACCCCGACCCAACCGGTTGGTCAGCGCGCCCGCTTTAGGCGAACTCCAGGAGCCGGTGAGGTAGACCACTGATAACAGCCCGACCACAGCCTGGCTGAGATGCCAGGGCGCATCCAGTAAACGGTAGCCAATATAGTTAAACAGGGTGACAAAGGCTCCCATCAGCAGGAACCCTTCGGCAAACAGCCAGGGAAGACCTGGATCGCGCCAGTGCAGCCGGAAGTTAATCAGCAGATTACGCGGACGCAGCGTAATGGGCCGGAAATGGCGCGACGCAGGCAGAATCTTCCAGAACATCAGCGCCGAGGCCAGCGAAAAACAGCCGATTACCGCCACGGCGAGTCGCCATGAGAAGAGGTCAGTCAGTACACCGCTCAGCAGTCGACCGCTCATCCCGCCTATCGAGTTACCGCTGATATATAACCCCATGGAAAAGGCGACGACGCGTGCATCCATCTCCTCGCTGAGGTAGGTCATGCCGACCGCCGCCACGCCACTCAGCGACAACCCCATCAGCGCCCGCATAATCAGAATGCCGTGCCAGCTGGTCATGGTGGCCGAGACCAGCGTGCAGATGGCGGCCAGCATCAGGGCTGTGACCATCACCGATTTACGACCGATAGCATCAGAGAGCGGCCCGGTGACCAGCAGGCCCAGCGCCATCAGGCCGGTCGAGATGGAGAGTGACAGGCTGCTGGTTGCCGGAGAGATACCAAACTGCTGTGACAGCACCGGCAGAATCGGCTGCACACAGTAGAGCAGGGCAAAGGTCGCCAGCCCGGCGGAGAAAAGCGCCAGCGTCACGCGCATAAACTGTGGCGAATCCCGGCGGATATGACCTGAAGCGGCAACTGACTCTGGCGGCGCAGAGACCGCATTCTCATCCACTGTGACAGCATGTGTTGAGCGACTCACACATCTTCCTCAAATTTAGAAAACCTGTCGTCAGCTTAGGAAAGCGGCATTATGATGTCTAATATATTAATAATCTCAAATGAGACGTTTAAGATATGAATATCGAACTGCGTCATCTGCGCTACTTTGTTGCGGTGGCGGAAGAATTACATTTCGGGCGGGCGGCCCAGCGACTGAACATTTCTCAGCCGCCGCTCAGCCAGCAGATTATTCAGCTGGAAACAGAAACGGGCGCAAGGCTGTTCAATCGCACTAACCGCAGCGTGCAGCTTACCGCTGCCGGACAGCAACTGCTTAGTGACGCCCGCGCGATTCTGTTGCAGGTCGAGCAGGCGGCCGATCGCGCCGCCCGGCTGCATCGTGGTGAAGAGGGGGAGCTGCGGATTGGCTTTACCTCCTCGGCCCCGTTTACCGCCGTGGTCTCCGACGCGCTATTCCGGTTTCGTCAGCGCTGGCCGCAGGTACATATTCAGATGCAGGAGATTAATACCCGCCAGCAGCTCGCACCGCTTCATGATGGACGGCTCGATCTTGGCGTGATGCGCAACACGCCGCTGCCCGCCGATCTGCGTCATCAGCTGCTGCTGAGTGAGCCGCTTTATGCCGTGGTGCATAAGGCGCATCCGTTGGCTGACGCCGATAAAATCTCTGTCACTGCCCTGGCGGTGGAACCCTTTGTATTCTTTGACCCTCAGGGCGGAACCGCGCTCTACAGCGATATTCTGGCGCTGCTGCACCGCTACCATATAAAGCCCTTTATTACTCAGGAAGTGGGTGAGGCGATGACCATCCTTGGGCTGGTGGCAACCGGGTTAGGCGTCTCCATTCTGCCTGCCTCATTTCGTCGGGCGCGGCTGGCCGATCTGGTCTGGTTGCCATTAACGGAAGAGGATGCCATTTCAGAGCTGTGGCTGGTCTGGTCAGCCGGACGCGAAATAAATGCGCAGATGGAAAACATGATGGCGTTGCTGCGGCGAAACCGGCCCTGATGCGCGGGCAACACCGCATCAATCTGTGCGATAAATCACATTTCTAATCAAATATTTGACGCTGTCGCCGGATCTGGCTCACCATGGCGCATGTTTATTTAGAAGCGCGAAAATAACCGGGAGCAGGGTTGTGAATCCGGACAGTCAACCTGGCCACATTGACCAGATCAAGCAGACTAATGCAGGTGTCGTATATCGATTAATTGACCGTTATGGTCCCATTTCGCGTATCGAACTTTCCCGCCGAGCCCAGCTTGCTCCGGCCAGCATTACCAAAATTGTGCGTGAAATGCTGGACGCACATTTAGTGCAGGAGACCGAGTTTCAGGATCCCGGCAGTCGTGGTCGTCCGGCGATAGGCCTGATACTGGATACCGACGCCTGGCACTATCTGGCTATTCGCCTGCATCGCGGCGCCATGACGTTTACGCTGCGCGATCTCAGCAGCAAGGAACTGGTGGAAGAGAGCCTGCCGCTGCCTGATGAGTCTGCTCAGCCGTTACTTACCGCGCTGATTGAACAGGTTGATGCCTTCTTTATTCGTCATCAGAAGAAGCTGGAACGCCTTACGGCCATTGCCATTACATTGCCAGGGCTGATCAACGCCGCGTCAGGTGTGGTGCATCGGCTACCGGGTTATGAGGTGCGCGATATGCCGCTGGGCGATGCGCTGGCGGCACGAACCGGCTTACCGGTGTTTGTGCAGCACGATATTTCAGCCTGGACGCTGGCGGAGTCGCTGTTTGGTGCCTCACGTGGGGCGCAGGATGTGATTCAGATTGTGATTGATGAAACCGTGGGAGCCGGGGTGATCAGTGGCGGTCAACTGCTGCATAAAAGTGGCAGGGTGCTGGTCGAGATCGGGCATACTCAGATCGACCCCTATGGTCAGCAGTGCTACTGCGGTAATCATGGCTGTCTGGAGACCGTGGCCAGCACCGGCAGTCTGCTGGCGCTGGCGGCGCAGCGTCTGCCGGCCCAGCCCGACAGCCTGCTCAATAATCAGCCGCTGACGCTGGAGTCGCTGTGCGCGGCGGCGCAGTCTGGCGACCGTCTGGCGCGCGACACCATCGCCAGCGTGGGTCATCATGTTGGCCGGATTCTGGCGATGATGGTCAACATCTTCAATCCTCAACATATTCTTATCGGTTCCCCCCTGAATGCCGCCGCGGATGTGCTGTTTCCGGCCGTGAGCAACACCATTCTGCAGCAATCACTCCCGGCCTACAGCGCGAGTATCCAGCTGGCACCTACCGAATTTAGCGAGCCGGGAACGTTAGGCGGCGCAGCCCTGATCAAAGACGCGCTCTATAACGGACACCTGTTAGTGAAACTGTTGCAAGGTTAAGCGGGCCTAATCTTGCGCTAACGCAATCTGTTCTCATCCTCCATTCCTTAAAATGCCGGTTCGCAGCAAGGTTAATCACCGATTAACCGCAACGGTTCGAGAGGAGAAGTTGAGTGAACAGACTATTTGTTACCGGCACTGACACCGCAGTGGGCAAAACGGTGGTGTCACGCGCCCTGTTACAAAGTTTTATCCAGGCCAGGCTCAGTGCCGTCGGGTACAAGCCCGTCGCGCGCTGCGCGGTCAAAACCGCCGACGGCCTGCGTAACAAAGATGCACAGGTTCTGCAAAGCGCTTCATCTATCGATTTACCCTATCAGGCGATCAATCCGCTGGCCTTTCAGGAAGAGGAGATCTGCACCCATCCGAGCCAGATCATTGATTACGCATTGCTGACACAGGGCTTAAGCAGCCTGACGCAGCAGGCCGATCGCGTGGTCGTGGAGGGCACCGGCGGCTGGCGCAGCCTGATGAACGATGGACGTCCGCTCTCCTGCTGGGTCGTTGAGCAGCAGCTGCCGGTGGTGCTGGTGGTCGGTATCCAGTCGGGCTGTATCAGTCACGCCCTGTTAACAGCAGAAGCGATAGCGCAGGATGGACTGCCACTGGTGGGCTGGGTGGCCAATCGCATCAATCCGGGACTGGCGCAGTACAGCGATATTATTGAGATTCTGCGTGAAAAAATTAGTGCGCCGCTGCTGGGCGAGCTGCCTTATCTGCCGCGTGCAGAACAGCGTGATTTGACGCCTTACATCGATATTTCTCTGCTGGAGCAGAACAATCTGCACGCTGTGAGTGCAAAGATCGCCTGATTATGAAACAAACTAAGTCATCTGAGTCGGCAATGAGCCTAAAGTTTCAGGCTTGTTGTCGGCTGTCTTTAACTATTTCCATTTAGAATTGAAAGACCTGGCTCGGATATCGCGAAATCGTGGCGTCATGGCGCAGAAAATGCATTAACTCCGCTTATCACACTGAGCTGGAGCCCCATCATGTCGCACTCGCACGAGAAAGGTTTGTTATATGGGCTTGAAGCCCGCATCGGCCCCGCCCCGGCGTTTTTCGCCGCACTGCAACATCTGCTGGCCAGCGTGGTGGGAATCATCACGCCGCCGCTGATTATTGGCTCCGTTCTGGGGTTGCAGGCCTATATTCCTTATCTGATCAGCATGTCATTGTTCGTTTCCGGCTTAGGCACGTTTATGCAGGCCAGACGCTTTTATGGCATCGGGGCGGGCATGATCTGTCTGCAGGGCACCAGCTTCGCGTTTCTGGGGGTGATCCTCTCGGGTGGTCTGATGGTGAAAGGGCGCGGTGGTTCGCCGGAAGAGATTATGGCGATGCTGTTTGGCTGTAACCTGGTGGCGGCGTTGATTCCGATTCTGATCAGCCGCTGCGTTGGCTCGCTGCGCAAAGTTCTGACGCCGGTGGTGACCGGCACGGTGATCACCCTGATTGGCATCAGCCTGATAAAAGTCAGCATTACCGACTGGGCGGGCGGGCACAACGCCACAGATTTTGGATCGCCGGGAAATCTGGCGCTGGGGGCGCTGACGTTGCTGGTGATCGTGGCGCTGAACCGCTCGCGAAATCGCTGGGCGCGGCTGGTGGCGGTGGTGGCCGGAATCGCGGTGGGATGCGTTGCCGCGGCCTTGACCGGTCATCTGCAACTTAATGTTGCGCCGGAGAGCAACTGGCTGGTGCTGCCCGCGTTCTTCCGGTTTGGTTTTGCCTTTGACTGGACCATTTTCCTGCCGATCGCGCTGGTGTCAGTGATCGCGGTAATTGAAGCCGTCGGTGACCTTACCGCTAACTGCCTGATTTCACAGCAGCCGATCACCGGCAAACCTTTTCAGCAGCGGTTGCAGGGTGGCATTGTCGCCGACGGCCTGAGCTGTGTGCTGGCAGCGGTCTTCTCCGCCTTTCCCAACACCACGTTTGCGCAGAACAATGGCGTTATCCAGATGACCGGCGTCGCCAGCCGTTACGTCGGTATGCTGCTGGGAATCATGCTGGCGCTGCTGGGGCTGTTTCCCTTTATTGGCTCCCTGTTGCAGCAGATCCCGCCGCCGGTGCTGGGCGGGGCGACAATCGTGATGTTTGGCAGCGTGGTTGCTGCGGGCATCCGGGTGATGACCCAGACGCCGCTGGGTCGCCGCGAGATGCTGATTGTGGCGATCGCTTTTGGTATTGGTCTGGGCGTGGAGGCGGTGCCGGATGTGCTGAAGCAGTTCCCGCCGCTGATTAACAGTCTGTTTGGTCATGCGGTGACGACCGGCGGCATTCTGGCGATTGTGCTGAACATGGTGCTGCCGGACGAGGCGCCTGTGGTGGAAGAGGTGGAGGCGGAAACGCTGACGGAGAGCTAAAAAGCAGAAGAGCCGATGTATCTCTCACATACGGCTCAAAAATCCAAAGCGATGGGAGCATATGCCTGTATCAAAGCATCGCGGACCAGGGATGGGCCGCGCTGAGCATGCCATGGATGGCATCTTTTGCGTCTTTGCTACAGGCGTATGCTCCCTGAGCTACTACCTGAATTGACAGACAGGACAGGCCGTGACTTAACTGGCTTTAAGATGGAGTCTGCGAAGGGAACAGGGTCAGATCGGAAAGTCGCAAAAGCCGCCATCCGTGGCACGCTCGGCCCGCGCAATTACGCACCTCATCCCTGAGGTGCGCCCGTACCGGGCCAACGCGTTGCGTTGTTCAAAAACGCTCCCGGCGTTTTTGTCCATGGCGCGGGACGCTTTCCTCCTCTGACCCGGTTCCCTGCGCGTTAAGCTTGTTTGTTGCTGTCTGATTTACCCAGGCTTGGGTATATCTGCTTATATCTGCTGTTTTAATGGGCCGGTAAGACCCATTTAGGTGACGAAATTATGGATTCAGACGACGGCGGGTACGACCGGAACTGAGGTAATCCGCAATATAATCCTGCGAAATCTCACCGCTGTAGCGACCCTCTTCATCGACAATCGGCATCCAGACCGTGTTGTGCTCATAGAGTTTTGATAGCACCACGCGCAGGTTCTCTTCCGCTTTACCGGTGACCTTAAAGGTGTGCAGTCGCTCTTCACAGCGGCCACTGACGTTACGCGCCTCGCGACGCTTCACGAAGCCCAGCGGTTTGCCATCCTCATCGACCACGGTAATCGACCGCATATCGTTCTCATCCATGGTGCCAAAGGCTTCTTCCAGCGGTGTAGAGCGGCGGACGGTGATCGTCGGCTGCTGGTCGGTCACGTCGCCCGCCTGCACCAGTAACAGGCGCTTAAGCGTACGGTCCTGACCCACAAACGAGCCGACGAACTCATTGGCAGGGGTCGCCAGCAGTTCATCCGGGCTGGCGCACTGCACGATTTTACCCTGACCAAATACCGCAATGCGATCGCCGAGCTTCAGCGCCTCGTCAATATCGTGGCTCACCAGCATTACGGTTTTTTTCAGCTGACGCTGCATGTCGAGAAACTCATTCTGGATCACTTCGCGGTTAATTGGGTCAACGGCGCCAAACGGCTCATCCATCAGCAGCACCGGTGGATCCGCCGCCAGGGCACGAATCACCCCGATACGCTGCTGCTGACCGCCGGACATCTCTCGCGGATAGCGATGCAGGAATTTGGTGGGATCCAGCGCAACCATGCTCATCAGCTCGGTAGCCCGCTCGTGGCACTGCTTTTTGTTCCAGCCCAGCATGCGTGGCACGACGGTAATGTTCTCTTCGATGGTCATGTTGGGGAACAGACCAATCTGCTGGATAACATAGCCAATGTTGCGACGCAGGGTGGTGGTGTCCTGCGTACTGGTATCTTCGCCATTAATCAGGATTCGGCCACTGGTGGCGGGAATCAGGCGGTTAATCATCTTCAGCGTGGTGGTTTTCCCGCAGCCCGAGGGTCCCAGCAGCACGCACATCTCACCGGCTGGCACGTGCAGGCTGACGTTATCGACGGCTTTATTGGTCGTGCCGTTTTTCTGGGTAAAGGTTTTCGTCAGGTTTTCCAGCGTAATCATTATCGAATCCCCTTTGGAGTCAGCGCCTGCTGCAAACGGTGCAGCAGCCAGTCAAGAAAAATAGCCAGCAGACAGATCATCAATGCCCCGGCAATTAACATACGAATATCACTGCCGCTGATACCATCCAGCAGCAGCTGGCCCAGACCGCCCGCGCCAATCACGGCGGCAATCGCCATGACGCCAACGTTCATTACCACGGCGGTACGGATGCCACCGAAGATCACCGGCAGCGCCATCGGGATTTCAACCCAGCGCAGGCGCTGCCAGAATGTCATGCCGATACCACGACCCGCCTCACGCAGGCCGTCCGGCAGATTCTCCAGCGCGGTGTGGGTGTTGCGCACAATCGGCAGCAGCGAGTAGAGGAATACGGCGGTAATCGCCGGCAGCGCGCCAATGCCCTGACCGATGAGTGAAAACAGCGGGATCATCAGACCAAACAGCGCAATGGTGGGAATAGTCAGCACTACGGTGGCGATACCGAGAATCGGCGTTGCCAGCCATCTTACACGCACGATCAGAATGCCAAGCGGCACGCCAATCACAATTGCCAGTCCGACCGCGACCAGCACCAGCCAGCTGTGCTGCCAGCTCAGGGTGAGCAGGGTGCTCCAGTTATCCATGATGTAGTGAAGGGTATCCACAGTGCCTCCTTACAGCATGTTTTTGGATTTAAGGAAATCACGCGCCACGGTTTCCGGTGACTGATGATCGATATCGACCCGCTTGTTCAGCTCCGTTATCGCCTCATCGGTGATCTGCGCAGAAAGCTGATTAAGCGCGGTATCCAGCCCCGGATGACTCGCCAGCACATCCTGACGCACAACCGGCGTCACGTTGTAGCTTGGGAAGAAGTGCTTATCATCCTCCAGTACTTTCATGTCGAAGCCCTTAACCCGGCCATCGGTGGTGTAGATCAGACCGGCATCCACGAATCCGTCGCGTATCGCGTTATAGACGAGGCCCGGATCCATCTGGCGGATCTGCGGGCGATCCAGCGTCAGGTTGTAGGTTTTCTGCAGCGGCTTCATGCCGTCTGAACGACCCGAGAACTCCAGGTCCAGACCCAGTCGCCAGTTATGATCCGGATCGGTTTTACGCACCTGCTCAATCTTCGCAACCAGCTGCGACATGGTGCTGATGCCCTCTTTTTCGGCCCGTTCACGGGTCATGGCAAAGGCATAGGTGTTGTTCATTGGTGCCGGGTTAAGCCAGACCAGCCCCAGTCTGGCATCCAGCTTTTTCACCGTCTCATACGCCTGCTGTGAAGACATCGGCTGGTTGATATGGTTAAAGATGATCAGCGAGGTGCCGGTATATTCCCAGACCATATCAATCTGCTTATTCAGCAGCGCATTACGGCCAATGGTGGTGGCGATATTGCGTTTAGGCACCACCTCGAAGCCTTTCTTCTGCAGCCAGAGCACCGTCATTGCTGACAGGATATGCTGCTCGGTAAAACTTTTGGTCGCCATCACCAGCGGTGCAGCAGCCTGTGCCGTCTGGCTTAACAGCAGTGTCGCGGTCAGCGCGACAACGCTTTTCTTAATCCAACGCGTTAGCATTGCAAAGCTCCTTGTGGTCAGGCCGCAGCGTGCGGACTCAGAAAGCGGCCCAGCGCGGCCAGCATCATATCCAGTACCAGTGCCACCAGTGCAGTGGCGACGGCGCCGAGTATCAGCGTCGGAAAGTCATTCAGATAGATGCCCGGGAAGATCAGCTCGCCAAAGCTGCTGGCGCCAATCAGGAACGCCAGTGGGGCGGTGCCGACATTGATGGCGGTGGCGATGCGCACGCCAGAGAGGATGACCGGCAAGGCATTCGGCAGCTCTACCTGACGCAGACGCTGCCATTTGGTCATGCCGATGCCGTTGGCCGCCTCAATCAGCGACGGGGGAACTGCGCTCAGACCAGAGAAGGTGTTGCGGACGATAGGCAGCAGCGAAGCCAGAAACAGCGCAATCAGCGCCGGACGGTCGCCAATCCCGATAATAACCATCGCCAGAGCCAGTACCGCCAGTGGTGGCAGGGTGTTACCGACATTGAAAATCTGCATCACGTACTCTGCCCAGCGACGTGCAAACGGGCGACTTAGCAGGATGCCGCTGGGGATACCGACCAGCAAAGCGAACAGCATTGACCAGAAGACTAAGAAGAGGTGTTGTTGCCCGAGATAAAGCAGATCGACTTTACGTGCGACCAGCTGATCCCAGCCAAGGCCCCAGATCAGCACCGCGATCACCGCGACCACTGCAAGCAGTGCCAGACCGGCGCGTCGGGCCAGTGAAGCATTTTGCATAGGAGAATCTCCCTGATTACGATCTCAATTGTTATAACAACCATAAACAGCCCGACAGGTACGGCAAAAAATGCCGCCGCGCCCAATACCGAAACTGCGATAAAATGTAGATAAAATGACTGTTTACCCACTCTTTTTCAGTGAATACTGAATAAGATGGTGTAATGCTATAGCAGCCCTTTATTGCACAAGCCAGCTTTTAAGCCACAAATCAGAGAGATAGAAACAGGTTAAAATGGTGTTAAAGCCGCGTAGCCGCTGGGCTAATGCGACAATAAAAAATTTTCATCGACTTCTGGTGACACTGTCACAGAGGGCGCAGAAAATGCGCACGCGCGGGAAACTGCATTGTCTGTTTTTCAGCTAGCCTTGCAGATTAAAAAAGGAACCCTATGACTGAAAGCGCACAAATCCGGACCGGACATCGCCACTGGATCTTGATCGCCTGCATGCTGGCGATGTTTATGGCGGCCATTGAAGTCACTATTGTGGCCACCGCGATGCCCACCATCATTGCTGATCTCGGCGGTTTTTCGCAGTTTGGCTGGGTCTTCTCGATCTATCTGCTGACCCAGGCTGTCAGCGTGCCGCTCTATGGGCGGCTGGCGGATATGGTGGGTCGCAAAACGATGTTTTTTGTCGGCACGTCGATTTTCCTGGTGGGGTCGGTGCTGTGTGGCTTTGCCCATACCATGACCTGGCTGATCCTGTTCCGGGCGTTTCAGGGCCTGGGGGCGGGGGCGATCATGCCGCTCAGCTCCACCATCGTGGCGGATATCTATTCGCCGCGCGAACGCGCCAGCGTGCAGGGCTGGCTCTCCAGCGTCTGGGGTGTAGCGGCGATAGTGGGGCCGCTGACCGGCGCGTGGCTGGTACAGCACTTTAGCTGGTCGGTGATTTTCTGGGTCAATCTGCCTATCGGCCTGATCAGCATGCTGATGCTGTGGCGCTGGCTACCGTCGCACCAGAAGGAGGAGAAATCGCAGCCGCTGAACCTGGCGGGCAGCGGCTGGCTGATGCTCTGCGTGACGGCCTTGCTGATTGCGCTGTTGCAGGCGGAACAGCTGGGCGTCTGGCTGGTGCCGTTTCTGCTCTTCTCACTGTTCGCTGGCTGGCAGCTCAGACGCCACGAGCTGCATTCAGCGGCACCGCTGTTTCCGCTGATAATCTGGCGCAGCCGGCTTATCGTGGCGGGCAATGCGGGCAACCTCATCATCGGGGCGGCCATGATGGGCATCAGCGCTTTTCTGCCCACCTGGATTCAGGGGATCAGCGGCGGTTCACCGTTACAGGCGGGCAGTGTGCTGGCGATGATGTCGATTGGCTGGCCGCTGGCCAGCACCCTCAGCGGCAGACTGATGCTGCACACCTCCTACCGCTTCACCGCCCAGCTTGGGGCGCTGTTGCTGGTGACCGGCAGTGCCTTGCTGCTGTTTTTACAGCCCACAAGCTCACTCTATCAGGCGGGCTTTACGGCGTTTCTGATCGGTACCGGCATGGGGATGACCAGCACCACGTTCCTGGTTTCAGTACAAAACCAGGCGGATTACCAGATTCGCGGCATCTGTACCGCTTCAATTATGTTCAGCCGGATGATCGGGTCGGCGGTAGGGACGGCGATCATGGGCGCGGTGCTGAATCTCAATCTGCAGTGGCGTTTGCCGCAGGTCGAGGATCCGGTGCAGAAGATTATGTCCGAACCCAGCCGTCAGCAGTTACATCCGGAAACCCTGCAGCAGATGACAGCAGCCATTGCCGCCTCACTGCACTGGGTGTTCGTTGTGGCACTGGTGATTGCGCTGTTTGCGGTGGGTGTGGCATGGATGATGCCGCGTCAGCGACCGGAACAGGCGGACTAACAGGCAGGGCGACAGGATGTCGCCCTGATTTGAACAGAACTACTGGGCAGATGAGTCCTGCGAACTGCCGGCACTGGCAGGTACGCTGGCTTCGTTGTCACTGCCTGAGCGCTTATAAACAATTTTTTGTGTGTCGTTCTCACAATGTCCGACGACCTGGCCACCCGCCTGATCAACCTGATCGTTGGCGACGATGTCGAGACTAAAACCCGACTCAGGCACACCGTTCTGAATAATTTTCTGGCTGATTTCGGTTTTTACCGATTCACAGGATGCCTGCGCCATTAGCGGCAGAGCAAATAACGCCGCGCTTAACAAAACCCTCTGTAGCTTCATCACGTCTTCCTTATGTTAGTCGTCGTCATTACTATAGCTCAAATTTACGGCGCTACCGGGCGACCGGAACGGCGATCCAGACAACGCAGGGTGTTGGGCTCCCAGTAGGCGTTGAGATTGAGGCTCTGCTCGCACTTGTCGCGGGTATCAAACGCACGATCGGTTTTATCAAACTCTTTTTCGACGCGGGTGTTCACTTTGTTGCGCAGCATGCGCGTGTCATTCCATTGCTCTTTATCCTGGCGCGCCGCTTCATTGCTCAGCGCGGAACTGCCATCTTCGATAATCAGACGATTAGTATTCGCAGTGGCAGTGAATGCCGCAGTGGAGAGGAGAACCATCAGCACGGCAGGGATCATTTTTTTCATCACACTATCCTTTAGTTAACGCAAACATCGCCATCCACGACAGCGGTTGCAGCGGGCATGCTTAGAGCCTGGCTCATCAGGGGTCATTGAGGCAGAAGTCTGAACACCGACAGCGCATAACAACCGGTGCGTACAGAGTGTACGTGAGGATGATGAGCACTGCCCGGGTCAGACGGATAAATAAAACAGCCTGATGGGCCTGGCTCTTAGTATATCATCGCCGTTTCTTTGCTCACCAGCAGTGAGTCGTTTGTTTACGTTAAGGAGAGGTAAGGATGCTGATTAAAACCGCCTTGCTGTTTTTTATTACCGCGCTGGCGGAGATTACCGGCTGCTTTCTGCCGTGGTTATGGCTGAAAAAAGGCGGCTCAGTCTGGTTGCTACTCCCTGCGGCAGCAAGTCTGGCGCTATTTGTCTGGCTGCTGACGCTGCATCCCGCGGCCAGCGGCCGGGTTTATGCCGCCTACGGTGGCGTCTATGTGCTTACCGCGCTGCTCTGGTTGCGGGTGGTGGATGGCGTGAAGTTAAGTGTGTGGGACTGGAGCGGGGCACTGATCGCATTCAGCGGCATGCTGATTATCGTGATGGGCTGGGGACGCGGGTAACGCCAGCCGTGAGGGCTGGCGCTGCAGGGAGTTAAGGTTTATGCACTTTCAGCCCCGCCAGCGTCTGGCTGACCGGCATCATCTCAAGGCTATTGATGTTGACATGTTTAGGCAGTGTGGCCACCCAGTATACGGCTTCTGTCACATCTTCCGGCGTTAAGGCGGTAGCCCCTTCGTAGACCTGACCCGCTTTGTCATCATCGCCCTTAAAGCGCACGTTGGAAAACTCTGTGCCACCGACCAGACCCGGTTCAATGTCGGTCACGCGCAGCGCGGTGCCGTGTAAATCAGTACGCAGATTCAGGCTGAACTGGCGCACAAAGGCTTTGGTGGCGCCGTAGACGTTGCCACCGGCATAGGGCCAGCTACCGGCAATCGAACCGATATTGATAATATGACCGACATCACGCTCCACCATCTGTGGCAGCAGGGCGCGGGTCATATAGACCAGGCCTTTGGTGTTGGTGTCGATCATGTTTTCCCAGTCTTCGACGTTGGCTTTGTGCGCCGGTTCGACGCCCAGCGCCAGACCGGCGTTATTGACCAGCACGTCGATATTGCGCCATTCCGCCGGTAACTGCGCGACCGCCTCTTCAATGGCGGCACGGTTACGCACATCGAGCTGTACCGTATAAATATTCTCGCCCAGTTCTTCCTTCAGCGCTTTTAAACGTTCAGCCCGTCGTCCAGTGGCAATCACTTTATGACCATTCTCAATAAAGCGACGGGTGATGCTTTGACCAAAACCGGCGGTCGCACCGGTGACAAAAATAATCATCTCACTGTTCCTTATGCCATTTTCAGAGTCGATGGCTTCACCATAGCATTTCATTTCCGCTTCTGCGCGTGGAAAAACTGCCTGACCTGTAAACGGATTTTAACGGGTAGCCAGCTGCGCCTTTTCAGGGCAGATTGCACCGTTAAAGGGCAGGTTTGCGGGTAACCGGCCATACTCAAAATGATCAGGGCGCGCAATATTGCGTAGCAACCGTTTGCATCCGTTCCGCAAACGGTTGCTACGTAATATCAGTCCTTATTTGTTGCGCAACTTCCATTTTTTAGCTTAGTTAACTGATATTTAAAGAATTTATTCTATTTCAATTCTGGCACGCAGGTTGCACAGGATTATTCAGATAATCATCTGCAGATATAACATCGCGCTTTCAGAAAGGACTACCCATGCTTTCAGCAACCGACACGGCGATACGCGCCAGCTTCTTTGACTTTACCGGCGTGGTGGATCGTCCCGACGACCTGGCCGGCCAGGCCCGCTATCTTGAGGATGCGGTGCTGCTGCTGCGTGATGGATGCGTAGTGGGGCTGGATAGCTGGGAGAATAGCGAGGCGATGCTGGCGGGGCATCCGGTCATCGACCTGCGCGGCAGACTGATCGTGCCGGGCTTTGTCGATACCCACATTCACTATCCGCAGACAGAGATGATTGGCGCATTTGGCGAACAGCTGCTGGAGTGGCTGAATCACTACACCTTCCCGGTTGAAGCGCAGTATCACTGTCCCGATCACGCTGCGCGGATGTCCGCCTTCTTCCTGCATCAGCTGCTTTCCAACGGCACCACCAGCGCGCTGGTGTTTGGCACCGTCCATCCGCAATCGGTGGAGGCGCTGTTCAGCGCCGCCGAAGCGCTGAACATGCGGCTGATTGCCGGGAAAGTGATGATGGATCGCAATGCGCCCGACAACCTGATCGAAACCCCTGAACAGAGCTACCAGCAGACCCGGGCGCTGATTGAGCGCTGGCACCAGCGCGGACGCCTGAGCTACGCCCTGACGCCGCGCTTTGCGCCGACCTCATCCCCACAGCTGCTGGAAAAAGTGCAGCAGCTGCGTCAGGAGTTCCCGGATACCTGGCTGCATACCCATCTCAGCGAAAACCCGCAGGAGGTCGCCTGGGTCAAAGAACTGTTCCCGGAGCGTGAAGGCTATCTGGATGTTTATCATCATCACCAGCTGACCGGCCGCCGCAGCGTCTTTGCTCACTGTCTGCATCTGGAAGAGAACGAATGGCAGTGTCTGCACGATACCGATTCATCCATTGCTTTCTGTCCCACCTCAAACCTGTTTCTCGGCAGCGGCCTGTTTAACCTGAAACGCAGCTGGCAGCAGGGGGTAAAAGTGGGGATCGGCACCGATGTTGGGGCGGGCACCACCTTTAATATGCTGCAGACCCTGGGCGAAGCCTACAAGGTGGGCCAGCTGCAGCACTACCGGCTCAGCGCGGCCGAAGCCTTTTATCACGCCACGCTGGGCGGGGCGCGCGCGCTGGATCTCGACCACGTCATCGGAAATTTCAACATCGGTAAAGAAGCGGACTTTGTGGTGCTGGACCCGGCGGTTTCTGCCCTGCAGCAACTGCGCATCGGCAACAGCAAAGATATCTGGGAAAAACTGTTTGTATTAATGACGCTCGGCGACGACCGCAATATTGCCCAGACCTGGGTAGCCGGTCGTCCGGTCTGGCAGCGCGACGCACAGGAGCAAGCCGCATGATCCAGTTTCTGTTAAATAACCAGCTGGTCAGCGAGGACGCGCTCGACCCCAACCTCACGGTACTCAACTACCTGCGCACCCGTCAGCAACGCCCTGGCACCAAAGAGGGCTGTGCATCTGGCGACTGTGGCGCCTGCAGCGTAACCCTGGGCAAAGCCGTCGGGGGAACAATGCAGTATGAAACGGTCAACAGCTGCCTGACGCTGGTCTCCGCGTTACAGGGCAAGCAGCTGATTACGGTTGAGGATCTGCGTCACGGCCGCGCACTGCATCCGGCGCAGCAGGCGATGGTCGACTGTCACGGCTCGCAATGCGGATTCTGCACGCCGGGCTTTGTGATGTCGCTGTTCAGCCTGCAAAAAACCGCTTCGGGCTGGGATCGCCATCAGGCGGAAACTGCGCTGGCGGGCAACCTCTGCCGCTGCACCGGTTACCGGCCGATTATGGCCGCCGCCGAACAGCTCTGCTCGCAGCCGGTGACAGACCAGTTCGATCAAGGTGCCGCCGCAACCGTGCAGCGGCTTGAGGCGCTGGCAACCCCGGAGATGCAGGAATTAGGGGGGGAGGGCCGCCGTTGCTTCCTGCCCAAAACTCCGGCTCAGCTGGCGGCGATCTATCTGGCCCATCCCGAGGCGAGGCTGATTGCCGGTGGCACCGATCTCAGCCTGCAGATTACCCAGCAGCATAAAAGAATACCGTTGCTGATTGCGCTGGAGCAGGTTGCCGCGCTCAAAGTCTGCAGCGAATTTGATGACCACTACCTGCTGGGCGCAGGGGCTTCGCTGCAGCAGGTCAGCGAATTTCTTGCCAGCCGCATTCCCGGCGTCAGCGCGATGCTGCAACGCTTTGCCTCGCTGCAAATCCGTCTGCAGGGCACATTAGGTGGCAACATCGGTAACGCTTCCCCCATTGGCGACGCCTCGCCGGCGCTACTGGCCCTGAACGCCAGCCTGTTGTTACAGCGCGGTGAGCAGCAGCGCAGTCTGCCGCTGGATCAGTTCTTTACCGGCTATCGCCAAACCCGGCTCGAAAAAGGGGAGTTTATTCGCGCCATTCGCATCGATAAGGTGACGGTGTCACCTGATTTTGTGGCCTGGAAAGTGTCCAAACGGCTGGACGATGATATCTCAGCCGTGTTCGCCGCCTTTAATCTGCAGATTGAACAGGGCGTAGTCAGTAGTGCCCGCATCGCCTTTGGCGGCATGGCGGCCACACCGCAGCGTGCCCGTCACTGTGAACAGGCATTCATCGGTCAGCCACTGAATGCCGTGACGGTGTCACGCGCAGCCGCGGCGCTGGCAGAGGATTTCCAGCCGCTCTCCGATTTCCGCGCCAGCAGTGACTACCGTCTGCAGGTCGCACGCAACCTGCTGCGCCGCTACTGGCATCGCCACAACGGCGAAATAACCTGTATTGAGGTGGCCCGCTATGTCTCATAACCGTCCTGAACTCAACGAAGAGGTCATTAAGGCGCAGTATGCCGCTGATTTACAGAGCGGCGTCGGTCGCAGTAACCGCCATGAAAGCGCGGAAAAACATGTCTCCGGCGAGGCGCGTTTTATCGACGATAAGCCGGAGCTGCCGGGTCTGCTGCATCTCTGTCCGCGCCTGAGTGAGTATGCTCATGCGCGCATCCTGCATATTGATGTGCAGCCCTGTTATGCCGTTCCCGGGGTCGTCAGCGTCCTGACCTGGCAGGATGTGCCGGGCATCAATGATGTCGGGCCGCTGGAGCCGGGCGACCCGCTGCTGGCCCATGACAAAGTAGAGTATCTGGGACAGATCGTGATCGCGGTGGCGGCGGATTCCCCCGAGGCTGCCCGCCTTGGCGCGGCCGCTGCGGTAATTGAATATGAGGTGCTGGAACCGCTGCTGGATGTGGAACAGGCGCTGGCACAGGGCAGCTTTGTGCAGGAACCTCACATTCACCAGCGCGGTGATGTGGAAGCGGCCCTGGCGCGTGCGCCGCATCGGGTCAGTGGGGCGTTTCACATTGGCGGCCAGGAGCATTTCTATCTGGAAACCCAGACGGCAATGGTTATTCCCGGTGAAGATCAGCAGTTGCAGGTCTTCTCCTCAACCCAGAACCCCACCGAAGTGCAGAAACTGGTGGCGGAAGTGATGGGCATCAGCCTGAATCAGGTGACGATAGATATGCGCCGGATGGGCGGTGGCTTTGGTGGTAAAGAGACGCAGGCGGCCGGTGTCGCCTGTCTCTGTGCCATCGTGGCGCGCCAGACCGGCCGGGCGGCGAAGATGCGGCTTTCACGTCGCGACGATATGCGCGTCACCGGCAAACGCCATCCGTTCTTTGTGCGCTACGAAGCGGGTGTTGAAGAGGATGGGCGTCTGTGCGGCATCAAAATCGATCTGGCCGGAAACTGCGGTTATTCACTGGATCTTAGCGGATCGATTGTCGATCGTGCCATGTTCCACGCCGATAACGCCTATTACCTCGGGGATGCACGGGTAACCGGCTATCGCTGCCGCACGAACACCGCCTCGAACACCGCCTATCGGGGTTTTGGCGGGCCGCAGGGTATGGTGGCGATTGAACAGATCATGGATCACATCGCCCGTGAGCGCGGGCTGGATCCGCTGGCGCTGCGCAAGCGTAACTACTATGGCAAGCAGGATCGCAACATCACTCATTATCACCAGCAGGTAGAGGATAACCTGCTGGATGAGATTACCGAACAGCTGGAGCAGAGCAGCGACTATCAGGCTCGCCGCGCGGAGATTAAGGCGTTTAATGCCCGCAGTCCGCTGCTGAAACGCGGTCTGGCGCTGACGCCGGTAAAATTCGGCATCTCCTTTACCTCCAGCTTTCTCAATCAGGCGGGGGCGCTGATCCTGATCTACACCGACGGCACGGTGCAGCTTAACCACGGCGGCACCGAGATGGGCCAGGGCCTGAACACCAAGGTGATTCAGATTGTCGCCGAAGTGCTGCAGATTGAGATCGATAAAATTCAGATCACCGCCACCGACACCGGCAAAGTGCCCAACACCTCGCCAACCGCGGCCTCCAGCGGGGCTGACCTCAATGGCAAAGCGGCGCAGAATGGTGCTGAAATCCTGCGCGACCGCATGACCGCCATGCTCTGCGAGCTACACCAGTGCGACGCGTCGGCGGTGAGCTTCCGTAACGGGGTGGTGCGCGCCGTGGATAAACATTACACCTTCGCCGAGGTGGCGAAGCTGGCGTGGCTGAATCAGGTGCCGCTCTCCGCCACCGGCTACTACCGCGTGCCGGGGATTCATTACGACCGGGTCGCGGGTCGCGGGACGCCGTTCTATTACTACGCTTACGGTGCAGCCTGCTGTGAAGTGGTGATTGATACCTTAACCGGCGAATCCCGCCTGCTGCGTGCCGACATTTTGCATGACGTCGGCGCCTCGCTGAATCCGGCCATCGACATCGGCCAGGTTGAAGGTGGCTTTGTACAGGGCGTCGGCTGGCTTACCTGCGAAGAGCTGGTGTGGAGTAATAAAGGCCAGCTGCTGACCGATGGACCGGCGAGCTACAAAATTCCCGCCATCAGCGACGTTCCGGCGGACCTGCGGGTCACGCTGGTGGAGAACCGTAAAAACCCTAAAGACACGGTGTTCCACTCCAAGGCCGTAGGTGAACCGCCGTTTATGCTGGGCATCGCCGCCTGGTGTGCCCTGCAGGATGCGGTCGCCAGCGTCTCCGATTACCGGCAGCACCCACTGCTGGATGCGCCCGCCACGCCGGAGCGCATCTTCTGGGGCGTGCAACGCCTGACGGGAGGGGTTGATGATTTATCATGACTGGATTGGCGTGCTGCATCAGCTGCGTGAAAAACGTCAGAGCTGCGTATTAATCACCGTGCTCAGTGAGCACGGTTCGGTGCCGCGCGACAGCGGCAGCAAAATGGTGGTGACGCAGCAGGAGAGTTATCTCACCATCGGTGGCGGTCATCTGGAGTTTGAGTGCATCGCCCAGGCCAGGGCGATGTTGCAGAGTGGGGCGACTGCGCCACACACTGAAGATTTCAGCCTGGGCGCTCGGCTTGGCCAGTGCTGTGGCGGCAAAACCACGCTGCTGTTTGAGCCGCTGCTGCAGGCGCAGCCAGAGATCTACCTTTTTGGCGCAGGCCATGTGGGACAGGCCCTGGTCAATCTGCTGTCAACGTTACCCTGTCACATAAACTGGATCGATAGCCGTCCGGCGCAGTTCAGCCACGTTCCCGCTGGCGTGGTGACGCTGCAGCCGGACGATCCGCTCGACTGCGTAGCACAGGCACCCGCAGGCAGCTACTTCATCATCATGACCCATCATCATCCCCTCGACTTCGAACTGTGCGAGGCGGTGCTGAAGCGCGGCGATTTCCGCTATGCCGGGGTGATCGGTTCTGAAACGAAAAACCAGCGTTTCCGCTACAGGCTGGCGGGCAAGGGCGTCGCGAACGAACCGCTGGCGCGCCTGCGCTGTCCGATTGGCCTGCCGGACGTCAAAGGCAAGCTGCCCGCCGAGATTGCGGTGGCGATTGCCGGTGAAATCATCAGCGTTTATCAGCAGCACGTCGCCTGAGTTGTCGCCTGCGCGGCAACCTGTCAGGATAAGACTTTGCGATGCCCACCAGGAGCGAACCATGAACGCCCGTCAGAATCCCTTCTTTAGCGTCAGCACACTGCCTTACCAGACTCCTCCTTTTGACCAGATTGAGGAGCAGGATTTTCTGCCCGCGCTGCAGGCGGGCATTGAGGAGAAGCGTCAGGAGATCGAGGCGATCGCACTGAACAGCGACGCGCCCAGCTTTTTCAACACTTATGAGGCGCTGGAGAGGAGCGGACAACTGCTCAACCGGGTGAATCTGGTGTTCAGTGCCATGACCTCGGCGCATACCAGCCCGTATCTGCAGCAGGTGGATGAGGAGATTGCGCCTCAGCTCACCGCGCTCAACGATGACATCATGCTTAATCGCCCGCTGTTTTCGCGGCTCGATGCGGTTTATCTGCAGCGCGCTAAACTGGATGCCGAATCAAAACGGCTGATCGAGGTGATCTGGCAGCGCTTTCAACTGGCGGGGGCTAATCTGCCGGAAGCGCAGAAACAGCAGCTCAAGACACTGAATCAGGAAGCGGCCCGCCTCGGTACCCGCTTCACCAACAAATTGCTGGCCGCCACTAAAGCGGGCGGGCTGGTCGTCGATGATCTGCAGAAGCTGGCGGGACTCTCACCGGCCGATCTGGCGGTGGCGCAGGCGGAAGCGCAGGCACGCGGACTGGAAAAACGCTGGCTGCTGGTGCTGCAAAACACCACCCAGCAACCCGCACTACAGAGCCTGGCCGATCGCGCAACCCGTGAAGCGCTGTTTGAGGCGGGCGTGACGCGCACTGAAAAAGGCGATGAGAACGACACCCGCGAGCTGGTATTACGTCTGGCGCAGGTCAGGGCCGAGCAGGCGCGGCTGCTGGGATTTGCCAGCTATGCCGAGTGGAAGTTACAGGATCAGATGGCCAAAACGCCTAAGGCGGCGCTGGCGTTTATGCATAACATCGTGCCTGCCGCGCGCGGTCGTGCGGAGCGTGAAGCGGCGGCTATCCAGCAGACCATCGATCAGCAGCAGGGCGATTTTACCCTGCAGGCCTGGGACTGGCGTTTTTATGCCGAACAGGTGCGGCGTGCCCGTTACGATCTGGATGAGAGCCAGATTAAGCCCTACTTCGAACTGAATTCGGTGCTGCAGAATGGCGTGTTCTGGGCGGCGACGCAGCTCTATGGCATCCGTTTCACGCCGCGACAGGATCTGCCGGTTTATCATCCCGACGTCCAGGTCTATGAGATTTTTGACGCCGATGAGACCCCGCTGGCGCTGTTTTACACCGACTTTTTTAAGCGCGACAGCAAAGGCGGCGGTGCCTGGATGAGCAACTTCGTCAACCAGTCTACGCTGCTCGACAGCAAACCGGTGATCTACAACGTCTGTAACTACACCAAACCGCCAGCCGGTGAACCGGCGCTGCTGAGCTGGGACGACGTTATCACGATGTTTCACGAGTTCGGTCACACGCTGCACGGTCTGTTTGCCAGCCAGCGCTATCCGAGCCTGTCGGGAACGGAAACCCCGCGCGATTTCGTTGAGTTTCCTTCGCAGATCAACGAGCACTGGGCCAGCGAGCCAGCGGTGTTCCGCAACTACGCTCGCCACTATCAGACTCAGGCGCTGATGCCCGCTGAGCTGCATGAAAAAATCGTCCGGGCCGCCACGTTCAACAAAGGCTACGAGATGAGCGAGCTGCTGGCTGCCGCGCTGCTGGATCTGCACTGGCACAGCCTTAACCGTGATTCCGCGCCGCAAAGCGTGGAGGGATTCGAGCAGCAGGCGTTACAGAGCGATAATCTGGCGCTGACGGCGGTGCCGCCGCGCTATCGCTCAAGCTATTTCCAGCACATCTGGGGCGGTGGCTATGCAGCAGGTTATTACGCCTATATCTGGACGCAGATGCTCGCCGACGATGGCTATCAGTGGTTTGCGGAACAGGGCGGACTGACGCGTGAGAACGGCGACCTCTTCCGACAGAAAATTCTGTCGCGGGGGAACAGCAGCGATCTCAAAACACTGTATGAAAGCTGGCGGGGCGGGCCTCCGCAGCTTGAGCCCATGCTGAAAAATCGCGGTCTGTCGGAGTCATAACAGAACGGGCTGTCACGCGCTGGTCGCGCTGACAGCCCGGTTTTATTCGTGTTAACCCAGCGGGCCACCTTCAATGGTTTCGCACATTCCGGCCAGCACCCGTTCACCGGTTTCGCTTTTCAGAGAGTCATACCATTCTGCCGTGATCGCCGGATCGCGCGCATGGGTGACGTCACAGCGTTTGCGCGCTTTCAGCACCAGATCTTTTACCCGTTCAACCCGTCGCGCCTGATAGCGCAGCAGTGCATCTTCAATACCCAGTGAATGAGAAGCCAGCGTCGAGGCCAGTACCACGGCATCTTCCATCGCCGCGCAGCCGCCCTGGCCGATATCGGGCGTGGTGCTGTGGGCGGCATCGCCCAGCAGGGCCACACGTCCTTTAACAAAGCGGCTGAAAGGTTCGATGTCGTGAATCTCAACCCGATTGGTGGTGTCAGGATTGATTGCCGCGATCAGCTGCTGTACCGGCTCCGCCCAGCCCTGAAAATAGCCGGTTAAGTCCGCTTTCACCGTACTGCGATCCTGCGGCAGTCCCTTCGGCAGCGGCACATCAAAGAAGAAGTAGAATCGATTGCCGCTGACCGGCATCAGCGACACCCGCTTGCCGTCACCGACAAAGGTGGTCCACTGATCGGCGGGCGCAATCCTCTCATCTATAGTGACCAGGCCATTCCAGTTAACGTAACCGGCGTAACGTCGTTCAAGCTTCTGCTCCAGCACATACTCGCGGATCACCGAATGGGTGCCATCGGCGGCAATCAGGAAATCGCCGGTGGCCTGAGTGTTGTCGGAAAAGGTGGCAATCACGCCACTGCCGGTCTGCTCGACCTGGATCACCCGCTTACCAAACTGCACCCGTTCACGCCCGAAGGTATCAATCAGCATCGCCTGCAGTTCTGCCCGCGCCACCGGACAGGGATATTCGCCAACCTGCTGCACCAGCGGCGCCATACTGAAGCGGGTCAGGGGCGCGCCGGTGGTGCCATCGTGATAGGCCATATAGGCCATGTTCCCGCCCAGCTCACGCAGCGCGGTTTTCATGCCCAGCGCATTCAGGCATTTAACACCGTTTGGCCAGATGGAAATCGCCGCGCCGACGGGCTTCATCTCCTTTATGGCTTCAAAGACCTCAACGTCAATTCCGGATTTCTCCAGCGCAATGGCACTACTCATGCCGCCTATACCTCCACCAATCACGATTGCTTTCATAATGCTCTCCTGTCTGCATACGTCACTTCCTGCAACTTTTGTACCAGAGAGATGGTGGTAGAGAGTTTTATATAAATAACAATGTAAATCATAGGCTTAATGTATAATGGGGGGCACCTGACTCCCGCCTTCCTCTTAATCAGTTGCACTGAATTGTGGCAAACGGGCGTGCAAAAAGGGTGCGGCTATAACCGTACTGCATCATTTGTTTCATTATCGCCCGTCTGTGTCTGTGTTAATCATCAGCCAGTGGAACGCGCCGGGCACTTTTCAGCATGGTCATTCTTATTACTTTAAAAGTTATTAACTAAAATCCTCATCCGCTTCGCTAATATTCCTGACAATTAATTAAACATTTACATAACAACTGGCGCGAATATTTCCCGGAAAATAATCGTTATATTCAATAAGGGGTTAGCCTGACACAGTTAAACACACCTGTTAATAAAAAATGCAAATTCATAACCAGACACAATTGTGTCTGTTTTAGCACCGTGCGAAATCATTAGCAAAAGCGTTCAGGCCGCGTCATTACCGGCTTTTAGGATATTGCTCAGACCCGCCAGTCACGATCACGTGATATAGATCACTCCGGACACAAGGACTCTGGAAGGCGAACATGAAAATTGGAATCACGAATAACCAGTATCCGGAGCAGCGTAATATCTTAGTTAATCCGGATAACGAATATATCAATCTGAAAAAGAGCAATCTGTTCTACTTTATTAACCCGCTACGAACCCGATTGCTCAAAAAAAATAAAACCTTTGTCTTTCAGCCTGTGCCTTTTTCAGGGGCATCGCGGGCTGACATCCTGCATCTGTTCAATGAAGTAGCGATAACCCCTCAGAAGTGGGTCGCGTCGTTTGAAACGGAGCTGCCGCGTGTGCTGCCGGTGGCGGGCGTCGCCAAGCAGGACAACCCCGAGCTGAAACGCCTCATTCCTTATCTGTTAAAAGATAACTGCCTGGGGTTGATTGCCATCTCAGATGCCACCCTGAACATTCAGATGAAACTGTTCAGGCCGGATATTGCCCAGCAAATCCGCCGTAAAACCCTGGTGCTGCATCCGCCGCAGAAGCTGTTTATCCAGCAGAAAACGCCGCGTCAGCCCGGTATTCTGAAACTGACCTTTGCCGGTAACGAGTTCTACCGCAAAGGCGGGGCTGAAGTCGTGCTGGCGATCAGTGAGCTGATTGAAGAGCGCAAACTGGAAGAGTCGCAGCTGGATGTGCAGCTGATTGGCGATCTCGCCAAGCGTCGTAACGTGGCGCACCGCCAGTTCCAGGATGATGAGACCTTCTATAGTGGTATTGAGAACCGCATCAAATGCTATCGCTGCTTCACGCATCATTCACAGATGGATAACGGCGCCCTGATGCAGCTGTTCCGCCAGAGCGATGCCGGACTGCTACCAACCTGGCAGGAGACGTACGGTTTCTCGGTACTGGAGATGCAGGCTAATGGCTGCCCGGTGATCACCAGCAACGTGCGCGCATTGCCAGAGATTAATCCTGCCAGCGCAGGCTGGGTGATTGCGAGTCCGCTGAACGCTGACCGTGAATACAGTATTACCTCGCCAGAGCAGAAAACGCAGCTACGCCAGTCGCTGGTGGAGGGGCTGAAATCGATACTGCTCGCTATTATCGACCGTCCTGAGATGCTGCAGGAGAAAGGTGAGGCGGCGATTCTGCGCATCAAAGATCAGCATGACACCCAGCGTTACATTGCCCGGCTCAACGATATCTACAGCCGTGGCGTGATTAATGTCACTCAACATCCCCCTGTGGTCTCAATTTGATTAGATTTCTCTGACGGGGCGCGCCAGACTGGCCATACTTAGTGCAGCGTCCCTCTGGAGAACTCTTATGAAAATGATCATCAGCCTGCTGCTGTCCGGATTACTGGGCAGCAGCGCCTTCGCTCAGCCCGCACCGCTTTTTCCGGCCCGCGCGCCCCTGGCACAGCTGACGCCCGTCGCTGCCCGCTGCGATGTCTCCGCCTGTCAGACCAACTGCTACACAGAACAATCGCACTGCAACACCCGGGACAACGGTGGCTGCAGTTCTCAGGCTCAGATGTGCGTGCAGGCCTGTGCCGACCAGTGTAAATAATTTAATTCAGTGAAGAATCCCTTAGTTGCCAATGAAAAAGTCTTTGTTTTATCTCGCATTATTCTCTCTTTCTGCCAGCTGTGTCGCCGCCGATCTCTCTTCACAGCAGGTTACTTCTCTGGTTAAAGCCGCGATCGAACCGCTGATGGAGCAGCAGGAGATCCCCGGCATGTCGGTGGCGGTGCTTTACAAAGGCCGGGCGCAGTTTGTGAACTTCGGCGTGGCCGATCTCGAATCACGTCGCCGGGTCACGGAAAACACGCTGTTTGAGCTGGGCTCCGTGAGCAAAACCTTTACCGGTACCCTGGCCGGCGTCATGATCCGCAACGGCGAAATACGCCTTAACGATCCGGTGCAGAAGTACTGGCCGCAGCTGACCGGTGAGCAGTGGCGTCCGGTGCGGATGCTGCATCTGGCGACTTATACCGCGGGCGGCCTGCCTCTACAGTTGCCGGATGATGTCACCGATCAGGCTTCGCTGCTGCGTTTCTATCAGGAATGGCAGCCAGAGGCAGCGCCCGGCACGCTCCGGCAGTACTCTAATGCCAGCATCGGTCTGTTTGGTTCGCTGATGGTAAAGGGCGATTATGAGCAGGCGATGGCGCGAAATGTGTTTCAGCCACTGCGTCTGACGCGCACCTATATCACCGTGCCGCCCTCGATGATGCTGGACTACGCCTGGGGCTATAAAAATGGCCAGCCGGTGCGGGTCTCACCTGGCATGCTGGATGCAGAAGCCTACGGCGTTAAATCCACCGCGCGTGACATGCTCACCTTTATGCAGGCGAATGTGGATCCTAACCGCCTCTCCTCAGGAAATGCCGTGCTGCGTAATGCCATTCGCACCGCGCAGGCGCGCTACTTCAAAGTCGGCACTCTGTTTCAGGGACTGGGCTGGGAGATCTACGACTGGCCGGTGACTGCCGATACGCTGATGGGCGACAGCGATAATGGAGTTGCGCTGCAACCCCGCCCGGCAACACTGCTCAATCCGGTCGGGCCGTCGCAGAGCGCCAGCTGGGTGCATAAAACCGGTGCAACCAATGGTTTTGGTGCCTATATCGCCTTTATTCCTGAGAGGAACAGCGGCGTCGTGATACTCGCCAACAAGAATTACCCTAATCCGCTGCGTATAAAGGCGGCGTGGCAGATTCTGCAGGCGTTACAGCAGGAGAAGCCTGAGTAACAGGCATCACGCTTGCTCAGCGACGGGGTAAAGCTGGCACCGCCTGTTCATTTGCGCTAAAATAAAAATCAAATGAACAGGAGGCTGCTATGTCTATCGCCATCTACACACCCGCTCAGCATCGTCGCGACAATTCGCTGCTGCATGCCCTGAATCTGCCGGAAACACTGCCTGATGCGCACCAGCGTATTGCGGTAGGGTTCAGCAGCGGCGTGCTGAAACGCACGGCGTCGTTGTCCACCTTTGACGAGGGCTGGCTGTGCCGTCTGGCGGGCATTGATCGCACCACCTACAACCGCAAAGTCAAAGATCCGCAGCAGACCTTTTCGCCCGATCAGAGCGGACGGATCTACATGCTGATCCGCGTCCTCTCTGCCGCCAGTAAACTGTTCCGCGACGACAGGCAGCGTCTGGTGCAGTGGCTGGAAACGCCCGCCAAAGCACTGGGCGGTAAGAAACCGGCGGAGATGACCACCACGGTGGCGGGTGCAGAAGCGGTGATTAACCTGATTGGCCAGCTTGAACATGGCGTGATTACCTGATGGCAGTACGTTTCTTTCGCCTGGTGAAGAGTGAGTATGCGATAACCGCCTTTGATGGTTTTGGTGCCCGCACTTACGGGGGGCGCTGGAATTCCGTGGGAACGGTCTGTGTCTATATGGGATCAAGCCGGGCGCTCTGTGTACTTGAGGCGCTGGTTCATCTCACCATTCAGGATCTGTCACACGACTACTCAATGCTGTCGATTAGCGTCCCTGAATCGCTGATTACCGAGCTCTCGCTGGCGGCACTCCCCGATGACTGGCAGGCCGATCCTGCGCCATCGTCCACGCGGCAAATTGGTGACGACTGGCTTGCCAGCCCGGATAACGGCCTGGTGCTGAAGGTGCCGAGCACGCTGACCGGTGAGTGGAATGCACTGTTCAATCCCCGTCATCCGGCAGCGGCTGGCATCATCAGTAAGGTGGTGGTAGAGCCATTTTTCTTCGATCCGCGTTTCAGGCTGCAATAGGGCGCCGGATTCGCCACTTTTCTCACCGCAACATCTCACATCACGCAGGCGCCTGCGATTCCGATAGCGCCTGCGCCGCGCAGATCAGCGCCAGATGACTCAGCCCCTGTGGCATATTGCCGCGCCAGCTCTGGCTGCGGACGTCATACATCTCATTGAAGATATCGACATTACCGTGGCCGTTCAGCGTAGCCAGGATCTCCTGCATCGCCTGTTCTGCCTCATCCGCCTCACCCATCTCTGCCCAGGCTTCCACCAGCCAGAAGGCGCAGGCGAGAAAGGTACTTTCTTCTTCTCTGACCCCGCTGTAGCGGTAGAGCATGGCGCTGCCGTCACCCAGTTTTTGCCGGATAGCCCGGTAGGTTGAGAGCATCCGCTGCGGATTGACCGCGTTGCCGTAGCTGTGAACCAGCGCCAGCGACGCGTCGAGGCGATCGTCACTGCCGGCGTAAAAGAGATAAGCCTGCTGTTGCTCTGACCAGCAGTGCGACTCAATCCAGTCGCGGATACGGTCACGTTCCCGCTGCCAGCGTCCCAGCCAGGTCGGTTCGATATGCTGGCTTTCTGCCAGCGCCACCGCCCGATCCAGCGCCATCCAGCAGGCCATTTTGGAGTGGGTGTAGTGTTGCAACTCCGGCAGCTCCCAGATGCCGCAATCCTTCTGCCGCCAGTGATCGGCGCAGCAGTTCGCCAGCTCGCCCAGCATGCGCGAGGTGGTGATATCCAGCACGTGTCCCGCCTCGATAAAATGCTGGGCTGTCACCAGCATGTCGCCATACATACTGAGCTGCAGCTGGTCACGGGCATTATTGCCGACCCGCACGGGCTGAGAGTTCTGATAGCCGCTCAGCGGCGGATAACGCTCAGCGGGGACCTCATCACCATTCAGGGCATAGCAGGCGCGCAGCCTGACGCCGTGGCGCATGATGGTCTGCGACAGCCAGGAAAAGGCCGCCTTACAATCTTCCAGCGCTCCGAGATAGACGAAGGCTTTAATAATCAGGCAGGCGTCGCGCACCCAGGCGTAGCGGTAATCATAATTTTTCTCGCCGCCGATCCCCTCCGGCAGGGAGGTGGTGGCAGCAGCAGCCAGTGCGCCGGTCGGGGAGTACCAGAGAAACTTCAGCGACAGGGCTGAGCGCTTCACCAGCGTCGGGTAGCGGCCCTCATAACTCAGGCTCTCCACCCAGCTGGTCCAGCCGGTGTGGCTGGTTTCAATCCGCTGATCGATAGCCTCCAGCGGCGGCACCGCCAGCGGCTCTTTCTCGGTAACCAGCAGCGCGCAGAGCGAGCGGGAACCGGCATAGGTACGCAGCGTAGCGCAGACCTGCTCGTCATCCAGCTCTGTGATCTGAATATCTTCGCTGGTGCGCAACATCGCCATGATCTCCGCGATGTGAAACACCTTGCCTTTCTCATTATCGGCCACCCACGGTGAACGGGTTTCAGCGGCGGTGCCGAAGCGCAGGGTGATCGCTAATTCCACTTCACCGCTGACACCCTCTATGCGGCGAGCCAGTTCGCACCAGGGCAGACGGCCCGCCAGCGTGCTGTTAATCGATTCGGTCAGCAGCACGGTGCCGTCACGGGTTTCGAAGCGGGTCTCCAGCACATTGCTGTTATCGCGGTAGCGGCGTGAGACCTGATAAGGCGCACGCGGGACAATCTGGAAGTAGCCACCGAGTCCGGCATCAAGCAGGCGATCAAACAGGGGCTTTGCGTCGAGATTGGGCGCGCACCACCAGTCAATGGAACCGTCCGGCGCAATCAGCGCGACTGAACGGCCTTCACCAATGGCGGCATAGTCACCCAGGCCCGCAAAGCCCTCTTTTCTGACCGGCGAATGAAAGATCGGGTTTTCCATAATCTGCTTCCTTATATCACGGTGGCGAGGGTTCTTAAGCGGGGCAAAAGCGGGACAAAAAAATGGCCGCGTTATGCGGCCACCTGAGTGAGATTACAGCGTACCGGTGCCGCCATCAGAACACCAGACCTGCCCGGAGGAGTAACTGCTCTCGGTTGAGGCCAGGGTAACGTAG
Organism: Pantoea agglomerans NBRC 102470; assembly: GCF_001598475.1. Taxonomy (GTDB): domain Bacteria; phylum Pseudomonadota; class Gammaproteobacteria; order Enterobacterales; family Enterobacteriaceae; genus Pantoea; species Pantoea agglomerans. The sequence goes on along the minus strand of NZ_BCZA01000001.1, from coordinate 664,462 downwards.
AGTGGGGCGATCTCAACCGGCTGGCCCGGACGGCCCATCGGTGTATCGGCACCAAACTGCTTCACTTTCTCCATCGGCTGTCCGCCGCTGGACTGCAGCACGGTCCAGTATGGCCCTGGCGCGACGGCGTTAACCCGGATGCCGTCGCCACCCAGCTGCTTCGCCAGGGATTTGGTAAAGGCGACGATGGCCGCTTTGGTCTGCGCATAGTCGAGCAGAATATCGCTGGGTTTAAACGCCTGTACGGACGAAGTATTAATAATGGACGCACCGCGTGGCAGATATTCCAGCGCCGCTTTGGTGATCCAGAACATCGCATAAACGTTGGTTTTAAACGTCGCGTCAAAATCTTCCGTACTCAGGGTCCGGATGGACTCATTAAATTGCTGACGACCGGCGTTATTAACCAGAATATCCAGGCCACCTAATTTATCGGCTGCCTCTTTGACCAGCTGTTGACAGAATTCTTCAGAACGAATGTCGCCCGGAATAGCAAAAACTTTACGGCCTTCCGCTTCGATTAATTTAATCACTTCATCGGCGTCGGGCTGTTCTTCCGGCAGGTAGTTAATCACCACATCTGCGCCTTCACGGGCATAAGCGATAGCCACCGCGCGGCCAATACCGGAGTCACCGCCGGTGATCAGCGCCTTGCGGCCGGTCAGTCGGCCCGTGCCGCGATAGCTGGTTTCACCGTGGTCGGGAACCGGGATCATTTTGCTGGCCAGGCCTGGCGCCTGTTGTGGCTGATCCTCAAAAGGAGGTTTAGGAAATTGATCCAGATCGAGCGTCTTGTTAGTTGGTGTAGCCATTGTATGCTCCTTGAACAGAGTTATCTGAGACATTAAGCCTGGCACAAATGTGATATTTGTCACATCTGACTGCTGATTCATTGAGCAGTTAAAACCAGAAGAACTTAATAATGCAGATAAAGCGTAGACAGAAAATCGGAACACTGTGCAGTAGCGTCCGATTATTTTTCAGTGCAGGGGCGGGATATTTAAAGCGAAGCGTAAGATCGGTTGTGGATTATTTCAGGGCGTAATTACATAGCGGAAGAAAATAAAAAAGGGCGGTTAACCGCCGCGTACCGAACCGCGCCAGACCACATCTACCGGATATATTCTCCGCTCCTGCTGCTGTTCATTTTTTGGCATCAGCGTCTCCGGTTGCGCTTCCGTTTCCACCAGCCAGGCAATGGCATCGCGGGCGAACTGCTCCACCGGCTGTGCAAAGGTCGTGAGGTTGTAAGAGGCCCAGCCCGACTGCGCGATATTATCGTGTCCGATGATGCAGAGATCGTCCGGAATACGCAGCGCAAAGCGGTGACGCGCCTCATCCATAAAGCCGCAGGCGAGCAGGTCGGTGGCACAGTACACCGCATCAGGGCGAACTTTACGCGTCAGCAGACGCTGGGCCAGAATCTGGCCGCTTTCGTAAGAGGTGGTGCCGAACCGCTCCACCTGGACCGTGACGCCCACTTTCTGCGCGGCGGCCAGAAAATCCGCTTCGCGCTTCAGCAGACTCGGCGTTCCCGCCAGCGAATTGACAAAGGCGATGCGGCTGCATCCCGCCCGCACAAACGCGTTAACCGCCATTTCTGCGGCGGGGCGGGAGTCGAGGTTGATACTGAGCGTGCCGGGCAGGGATTCGTCGCGGTTAATCAGCACCAGATGCTGACCATGTTTGTAGCAGAGCCGGGTGATGCCGCTGTCCGGCATGCCAGAGAGAATAATCGAAGCGTCGGCGCGAAAATTAATCGCCTGCTGCAGCGCGGCGGAAACGCGCGCATCGGATCGGTCAGTGTTAATCAGCATCGCCACTTTTCCCGCTTCCTGCAGATACTGGGTCATCCAGCGCACCAGGCTGGCACGGTAGGGCGTGTCCACCTCGGAGGCAATTAAGCAGACGATGCCGCTGCGGTTGCGCACCAGGCCGCGCGCCAGATGATTGACGTGATAGCCCAGTTCCTCCGCCGCTCTCATCACCCGCTGACGGGTAGCATCTGACACGCTGGCTCCCGGTGTAAAAGTGCGGGAGACCGCTGAGCGGGAGACGCCCGCCCGGTCAGCCACATCCTGCGCACTCACCACCGCCTTTAGCTGCTGCATGTTCTCTCCTCGCCTGACATTGTCTGCACTGAGTTTGCCTGAAGTTGCAAGCCTGTGCAAAAAATACAGACGGGCGAAAGGTTTCAAATTTGTGACAGCGACTGACAATTGCTTAACAACTGAATTGACACTACCTCAGGCCCGCCGTACTAATCTGCACACACGTTTGCACACATGTGCAAAAGCTGGCGCGCCTGCGTCATCCAGCCCAGGAGAACACCATGCGTTATTCCTCTCTGCTCGCTGCTGTAATCGTCTGCCCTATAGTGCCGTTTGCTGCCTCGGCGGCGGGCAATCTTAATATGATCTGCTCAGCCGATGTGGTGGTGTGCGAACAGATGACCACGCTGTTCAGCCAGTCCCATCCCGATATTAAACTCAGCATGGTGCGGCTCTCTGCCGGTGAAGCGTATGCCCGTATCCGCAGCGAGGCACGCAATCCCCGTACCGATATCTGGTGGGCCGGTACCGGCGATCCGCACATGCAGGCTGCTGAAGAGGGGCTGACCCAGGCCTATAAATCGCCACTGCTCGATCAGCAGCAGCCCTGGTCACAAAAAGTGGCGGAGATCTCCGGTTATCGCACCGTGGGCGTTTATGCCGGTGCGCTGGGCTGGGGCTATAACACCAGACTGCTGGCGGAGAAAAAGCAGAAAGTGCCTGCCTGCTGGGCGGATTTACTCGACCCTGGCTTTAAAGGCGAGATTCAGATCGCCAATCCCAACTCTTCCGGCACGGCCTATAACACCCTGGCGACGCTGGTGCAGATCATGGGCGAAGACAAAGCCTTTGACTACCTGAAGAAGCTCAACGCCAACATCTCGCAATATACCAAGTCCGGCTCTGCTCCGGTCAAAGCCGCCGCGCGCGGTGAAACCACCATCGGCATTGTCTTTATGCATGATGCCGTCGCGATGGAAGTAGATGGCTTCCCGATTAAGCCCGTCGCGCCCTGTGAAGGCACTGGCTATGAAATAGGTTCGATGTCGATCATCAAAGGGGCACGAAACCTGGCCAATGCCAAAGCCTGGTATGACTGGGCGCTCAGCGCTGAAGCACAGTCGCATATGAAAGAGGCGAAATCGTTCCAGCTGCCCTCTAACCGCAAGGCGGAGATCTCTGAATATGCACCGCGCTTCGAGAACATCAGGCTGATCGATTATGACTTTAAAACCTATGGTGACTCAGCAAAACGCAAAGCGCTGCTGGGCCGCTGGGATAAAGAGATTGGTGCCAGCGCACAATAACGGTGGTGCGCCCCCGGCCACCTGAGCCGGGTCTGTGCCAGACCGCGGTGGCGTAAGCCTGATGTCCGCTTCCTGATCGAGGTGATTTATGAATGCGCACAATCGTCGCTTAACCGGCGCGCTGCTGGCGGGCGCCAGCGCGCTGACGCTGCTGCCCTGGTATAGCCTGGAGCAGGGCTTCTTCTCGGGTGACTGGCTGTTCAGCTTATGGGGTGATGAGACCAATGCGCCTGCGCTGGGGCAGCTCGCGTTACACAGCTGGCTGGGTATCGCCGTGGCGCTGTGGCTGCTCTGTGCTGGCAGCGCCTTTCTGCCCCCGGGCCGCACCCGCAGCACGCTGCTGCTGCTGTTCAGCACCTGCGGCATTCTGTTTCTGGTGCTGGAAGGGCATGCCATCGGTTTCAGTGGCTGGAACTGGTTATGGCTGGAGAACCTCACCGGCCCGCTGGCGCAGGGACAACCGGCGATGGGTGCGGGTGCGCTGCTGTTGCTGACTATATTTTTGCTGATTTTCGCCTTTGCCCTGGCGGAGCGCGGCGTGCTGAAAGGCGATGCCTTTGTGGTGGCGTCGATTGTGCTGCTGGTGGCGCTGGTCACGACCTTTGTGCTCTATCCGGTGCTGAGCCTGTTTGTCGCCTCGGTGCAGGATATTGATGGCAGTTTTAAACCTGACGGACTGATTGCCAATATGCAGGATCCCGCCATCTGGAGCCTCGGCTGTTTTACCGGTGGCACCTGCGGCACCGCCTGGCGCACGCTGGGACTGGCGCTGATGACGGCCAGTGGCGCTACGCTGCTGGGACTGGCGTTTGCACTGGCGGCGACGCGCACCTCGCTGCCGTGTAAAAAAGCGCTGCGGATGCTGACCATTCTGCCGATTATCACGCCGCCGTTTGTCATCGGTCTGGCGCTGATCCTGCTGTTTGGCCGCTCCGGCGTGGTCACCGAATCGCTGGCGACGCTGTTCGGCATCGAGCCGGGCCGCTGGCTCTATGGCATGACCGGCATCTGGATTGCCCAGGTGCTCTCCTTTACCCCCATCGCCTTTCTGGTGCTGATTGGGGTGGTCGAGGGCGTCAGTCCGTCACTGGAAGAGGCGTCACAGACCCTGCGTGCCAGCCGCTGGCGCACTTTCTCCCGCATCTCGCTGCCGCTGATGGCGCCGGGGCTGGCCAACGCCTTCTTAATCAGCTTTATCGAAAGCATGGCCGATTTCGGTAACCCGATGGTGCTGGGCGGCAGTCACGGCGTGCTGTCGACGGAGATCTTCTTCTCCGTGGTCGGCGCACAGAACGACCCGAGTCGCGCGGCGGTGCTGGCGATGATCCTGCTGGGCTTCACCCTGGCCGCTTTTCTGGTGCAGCGCGTCTGGCTCTCCGGCAAAAGCTTCGCCACTGTCACCGGCAAAGGCGATGGCGGCCGTCATGTGATGCTGCCGCGTCCGGTGCGCTACAGCGTCTATGGCATGGTGATACCCTGGGGTCTTTTCACCCTTGTGATCTACGGCATGATCATGATTGGCGGCTTTGTGCAGTCCTGGGGGCTGAATAACAATCTGACGCTGGATCACTATATCCGCGCCTTTAGCGTCAGCGTTAATCAGGGGCAACTGGTCTGGAGCGGCGTCGCCTGGAGCTCTTTCTGGACCACGCTGGAGATCGCCCTTATCGCCGCGCCACTCACGGCCATTGTCGGACTGCTGACCGCCTGGCTGATTGTGCGACAGAAGTTTGCCGGTCGTCAGACCTTTGAATTCATGCTGATGCTGAGCTTTGCCATTCCCGGCACGGTGATTGGTGTGAGCTATGTCATGGCGTATAACCTGCCGCCGCTGGAGATCACCGGTACCGCGATGATCCTGATCGCCTGCTTTGTCTTCCGTAATATGCCGGTCGGCGTGCGTGGTGGTATTGCGGCGATGAGCCAGCTGGATAAAAGCCTGGATGAAGCCTCACTGACGCTGGGCGCAAACAGTTTCCGTACCCTGCGTAAAGTGGTGCTGCCGCTGCTGAAACCGGCCATCAGCGCCGCGCTGGTTTACGCCTTTGTGCGGGCCATTACCTCTATCAGCGCGGTGATTTTCCTGGTCAGCGCCCAGTACAACATGGCGACCTCGTACATTGTCGGGCTGGTGGAGAACGGTGAGTATGGCGTGGCGATTGCCTACTCCTCGGTATTGATAGTGGTGATGCTGCTGATCATTGGCCTTTTCCAGCTGCTGGTGGGCGAACGTCGCCTGCGTCGTGCAATCCAACCGGCGGTGATTATTGCCGCACCCTCTGCATCCACTCTGACTCAGGAGAGAGCCGTATGACGACCATTAACGCCGGATCGGTGGTGTTTGAACATGTCGCAAAGCGTTTTGCCGGTTTTACTGCCGTGCCGGATCTGTCGCTCACCGTAGAGCCGGGTACGCTGGTGACGCTGCTCGGGCCGTCCGGCTGCGGCAAGACCACTACGCTGCGACTGCTGGCCGGGCTGGAGCATCCCACCGCAGGGCGGATTCTGATTGGCGGCAAAGATGTCACCCATCTGCCCGCCAACGAGCGCGACGTGGCGATGGTGTTTCAGTCCTACGCGCTGTTTCCCCATATGAACGCCATCGACAATATTCTCTACGGGCTGCTTTCCTCGGGCATGAACAAACGCGAGGCGCAGGACAGGGCGCGCGAGGGGCTGAAGCTGGTGGGTCTGGAGAGTCAGGGGCAGCGGCTGCCGTCGGAGCTCTCTGGCGGACAGCAGCAGCGTATTGCGGTCGCCCGCGCGCTGGTGCTGGAACCGCAGGTGCTGCTACTCGATGAGCCGCTGTCGAACCTTGATGAGCGTCTGCGCCGTCGGGTGCGCACCGACATCCGCGATCTGCAGCAGCGGCTCGGGTTTACGGCGGTTTATGTGACCCATGACCAGGAGGAGGCGCTGGCGGTCTCCGATAAGATTATTGTCATGAAAGAGGGGGATATTGCCCAGCAGGGTGCGCCGGAGACGCTTTACCATTCGCCCAATTCGGTCTTTATCGCGGACTTTATGGGGGAGGCGAATATTCTGCCCTGTGAAGTGGAAGAGGCGGATGCGGATGACGCGCTGGTCCGCCTGGGTAATCAGCGCTTCCGGGTACGAGGTGCCGGTGCAAAAACCGGCAGTGCTCAGCTGGCGGTGCGACCGCAGTTTATTACATTGTCCGGCGACGGTCAGGGGGCGCTGCAGGGGGAGGTCATTCACAGCACCTGGCTGGGTGACCATATCGAATATGAAGTCGCCACCGAACTGGGCGCGCTGTTCATTATCGATCCGCAGATGGAACAGCGTCTGCCGCTCGCCACCACAGTTGGCGTCAACTTTAAGCCGCAGGGCCTTGCCCTGATTGCCCGTTAATCTGACTAACTCAAGGAGTTCGCATGGAATCGCATGATGAAATAATGGCGCGTCTGGCTTTAGCGGAAGCCGTTGCCCGTGAAGGTGGCGCGACGGCGTTATCTTACTTCAACCGTCGCGAGACGCTGGTGGTGGAGACCAAGTACGATTTGCAGGATGTGGTGTCGATTGCTGACCGTGAAGTGGAGCAGCTGATTGCCAGCCGTATACGGGATGCGTTTCCCGATGATGGCTTTCTGGGTGAGGAGTCGGGACTGCAGGTGGGAGAGTCTGACTACACCTGGGTGGTTGATCCAATCGATGGCACCAGCCCGTTTCTCAATGGGATGCCGAGCTGGTGTGTTTCCGTCGCGGTACTGCGCGGCGATGTGCCGGTCATCGGGGTGATTTTCGCGCCGACCTATCAGGAGTGCTACGTGGCGGCACTGGGGCAGGGCGCGACGCTCAACGGTCATCGTCTGCAGGTCGATCCCACACGCACGCTGCAAAACCACGTTACCGGTTTTGGTGCCAACAGTTATGTCAGCCCGCAGCAGGTAGGCGAGATTGTGGCAGCACTGCTGTCGGCAGGCGGTAACTTTATCCGCATTGGTTCCGGCGCACTGATGCTGGCCTGGGTCGCCGCCGGTCGGGTCGTGGGTTACTACGAACCCTATATGCACGCCTGGGATTGCCTGGCGGGTTACTGCCTGGTGAAAGAGGCGGGCGGCTGGTACCACCCGTTTAACACCGAAGGCGATCGCATCACTAAAGGCGCGCAGGTCCTGGCCGTGGCTCCGGGTGCCGAAGCAGATCTGCGGCGCATTGCCGGTTTATAATTATGTGACCCTGTCACGCTGACTGTACTGTGGTCAGCGTGATGCTTTTGGCCGTAGCGTTTTGGTCAGATAGTGACGCTGCATACCGGTTTGCGGAAAATCGGGCAGGGACATCTGCGGCTGATAACCCTGTTTCTGATAAAACGGCAGGGCCTGAAAACTAAAGGTATCCACCAGCGCATAGAGACATCCCATCTTTCCCGCCTCCTGCTCGGCGGCTTCCAGCAGTGCGCTACCCAGACCACTGCCACGGAGCGTTTCGTCCACCCAGAGATAATCGATACAGAGCCAGTTTCCTTTGCGTGCGGCGATCACTCCCCCGCGCAACGTTCCCTGTTCGTCCCTGTGAGAAACCGACAGCGGTCCCCAGTTATCGCGGCTGATAAATTGCCGGTTGTAAGCCCCCAGTCCTGCCAGCAACTCTTCCCGATCGTCGTCGTTGACCTGATGGGTAAGGGTAAATGTGCTCATCCTCGTCCTCTTTTAATCGTGGTTCCTGTTTATCCCCTGCAAAGGATAATTGTGCGATTATCCGCTATGGGGTATAAAGTAATTATTATCCCCTTTAGCGGATAAATGACATTTTATACCCTATCGGGGATAACACGGCTGCGCTATGCTTACAGCCTGTGATCCAGAAGGAGTCACCCCATGATATACAGCCCGCTACAGCTGGCAAACCGGCTAAAGCTCATTCGTCAGCGCAATGGCTGGACCCAGAGTGAACTGGCGAAAAAGGTCGGCCTGAAACAGGCCACCATCTCTCACTTTGAAAATGCCCCTGACAGTACCTCGCTGGCAACGCTGTTTAAGCTGTTACAGTCGCTGGAGCTGAGTCTGGAAGTTCAGGAGAAAGAGGAGGCCGGTGCGCCTCAGCTGCATGATGAGGATGAGTGGTAATGCAAAGGTTGATTGCGTGGATGAACGGCGAGCGGGTAGGCGTACTCACCCGCCAGCGAAACGGCGCTCATGAGTTTCAGTATGATACCGGCTGGCTGAGTAATCCGCTCTCCAGGCCGCTGTCACTTTCGATGCCGTTGCAGGTTAAGGCTCTCACCTCACACGCCGTGATTAACTTCTTCGATAACCTGCTGCCGGATAGCCCATTGATTCGCGACAGAATCGTGGCGCGTTACCAGATTAAATCCCGTCAGCCCTTTGATCTGTTGCAGGAAGTGGGACGTGACAGCGTCGGGGCGACTATGCTGCTGCCGCCCGATATGCCACTGCCCGCACTGCAGGCCCGCTATGAAGTGCTGGATGAAACCCGGCTCGAAAGCGTGCTGTCGGCCTATCAGTCAGATATCCCGCTGGGGATGCTGCGTGAAGAGACCGATTTCCGTATCTCGGTCGCAGGGGCGCAGGAGAAAACCGCACTGCTGCTGACCGATGAAGGCTGGAGCATTCCTGCCGGTGCCACGCCCACCTCGCACATCATTAAGCTGCCGATCGGAGAGATTAAACAGCCGGCCGCGACGCTGGATATGCGTGAAAGTGTGGAGAATGAGTATCTCTGTCTGGCGCTGGCCCGTGCACTCGGTATCGACGTGCCGCAGGCAACGATTATCCGTGCCGGACAGATGCGCGCCCTGGCGGTAGAACGTTTCGACCGCCGCTGGTCACGCGATAAAACCCGGTTGATTCGCCTGCCGCAGGAGGATTTCTGTCAGGCGCTGGGACTGCCATCTTCAACCAAATATGAGTCGGATGGCGGGCCAGGCATTGCGGAGATCATGCAGATACTGATGGGATCGAGCAACGCCATCGAAGATCGCTATCGCTTTATGATGTTCCAGGTGTTTCAGTGGCTGATTGGCGCAACCGACGGTCACGCCAAGAACTTCTCACTGTTTATTGAGCGCGGCGGCAGTTATCGACTGACTCCCTTTTATGATGTGATCTCCGCTTACCCGGTACTGGGCGGCACCGGTCTGAACAAGCGAGCGCTGAAACTGGCGATGGGTCTGCGTGCCACTAAGGGGAAGAAGACAGAGATCGACAAAATCTTCCCGCGCCATTTTATCGCCACGGCAAAAAGCGTCAGTTTTGATCGTGACAGTTTGCAGCAGATCTTCGACTTCTTTATTAAGGCCTTTCCCCAGGCAGTGGTCTCGGTGCGCGATGCCTTGCCGCCCGATTTCCCGCAGCACATCGCCGACGCCATCTTCAGTCATTCACTCATAATGCTGGAGCGGCTGCGGCACAAAGAGTGATGGCGCTTATGAGCTGGCAATATCCTGAAAAACCTCTCCTCATGTGTATGGCTAAAAGCCTGTCGGCTATGCTTATCTGACAGGCTTAACAGGAGAGTCATGGTATGAAGTGTCCGGGATGTGAAGGAGAGGCGTTTGTGTACGCCACGCGCGATGTCAGTCTTAATACGGGTAATCCGGAGGACGTTGTGCCAGATGTAAAGGGCGATCACTGCATCCGCTGTGGAGCGGTGATTATGAATGCCGGAACGTCGGAGTTATATCCCGAAAAGGCTGAAGCGCTGGAGAATGCAGGCGTGCCCATCAAATAACACAGAGAGCCCGTTTAGCGCGGGCTTCTTTGTCTCTGTTACAGGTGAATGTCCCTCTTTTGATAACACGCAACGAGTAAGTTGTGTGATTGTGGCACCCTACAGGTTAAACCTCAGGTTTACCCTGGGAATGGAAATCAAACCCCGTCAATCTGGCCACTGGAGTGCGTTATGGATGCCAATCGCTATGCCCTGGAAACAATCCCGTCACCGCCGGCATTTCCCGGTGCTGCCAGCCCTGTAATATCTGATGAAACACTGCATCGCCGTCTGGCCGCCATTATTGAGCGGATGCAGCAGCAGCAGATTGCGCAACTGATTATCTATGCCGACAAAGAGCACGGCAGCAATTTTGAATATCTGGCAGGATTCATTCCGCGCTTTGAGGAGGCGCTGCTGGTGGTGACTCAGCAGGGCGAGCTCACCTATATCATGGGTAATGAGAACCTCAAGCTGGTGCCGTTTGCCCGCAATCCGGGACGCTGTCTGCATGCGGCGGTCTTTTCTCTGCCCAACCAGCCTATGCGCGGGGAGCAGCCCCTGGATCAGCTGTTAACAGAGGCAGGGATAGTGGCGGGAGAACGCACCGGGCTGGTGGGCTGGAAGTTATTTACCGGCAGGCAGCAAAGGATGTTCGATCTGCCGCAGTTCATCTATGCCGCGGCGGCGCAGGCAGCGGGCGGCGATGCGCAACTGGTAAACGCCACCGGATTGTTTATCTCGCCTGACAACGGTGCACGCTGCGTTAACGGCGCCGATGAAGTGGCGTTTTATGAGGCGGGGGCCAATCTTGCTTCAACCGCGATGCTGGCTGCGCTGGATAGCGTAGCGCCGGGCGTCACAGAGAAGGCGTTAGGCGCACGTCTGAACGCAGAAGGGCAGCCAAACACGGTGGTGACGATTGCCGCGACCGGCGATCGTTTCGCCCAGGCCCGGCTCTATCCGTCTGATAAACGGATTGCGCGTGGTGATAAGCTTTCTCTTACCACCGGCTACAAAGGCGGGCTGACCAGCCGCTCGGCTTACGTGGTCAGTGAAGCCTCTGAGTTACAGTGTAACGTCTCCGACTGGCTGACCCGGCTGGCGATCCCCTATTATCATGCGGTGGTCAGCTGGCTGGAGCAGCTGCGGATCGGGATCACCGGCGGCGAACTCTATTCGCTTATCGAAACGGTGCTGCCGAAAGCGCAGTATGGCTGGCATCTTAATCCGGGGCATCTGGTGGCTGACGAAGAGTGGCTAAGCTCGCCCATCTATCCCGATTCAGCCGTGACACTGAAAAGCGGTATGCTGCTGCAGATCGATATTATCCCGTCGGTGCCGGGTTATGGCGGCTGCAGTATAGAGGATACGGTCGGACTGGCGGACGCGGCATTGCGTGATGAGCTGGCGCGTCGTTTTCCCGATCTCTGGCAGCGAATGACTCAGCGCAAAGCGTACCTGACAGACGTGCTGAAGATTGAGCTTGCCGAAGAGGTGATTTTGCTCTCGAACACGGTAGGCTATCTGCGCCCTTTTTTACTGGATAAGCGCCGTGCGCTGGTGCGCCAGCAGGGGCTTAACCGGCCTGATGCGGCCGGTAATAATTTGTAAAATTTAACTGAGAGTAAAACGCAGGCGCATCTGTCAGGATACGCGCCTCAGAAAGTTCCTGGTTGCTCTCATTCGATGAAATGGTTTACCAAAAACGCGGTTTTGTTTGCCTGCAAAACCTCCTTTGCCGCGTTTATCGCACTCTCTGTGGCGCTCGTTCTTAACTTCGAAAAACCCGCCTGGGCGCTGACCACGGTGTTTGTCACCTCGCAACTCTATGCAGCATCGACCGTCTCGAAATCGCTGTTTCGCCTGCTGGGCACGCTGCTGGGCGGCATCTTTATTCTGCTGATCTACCCCGAAACGGTGCAGTCGCCAGTGTTGTTCAGCCTGTGCGTATCGCTATGGGTAACGGTTTGCCTCTGGCTCTCTCTGCATGACCGCACGCCGAAGAGCTATATCTTTATGCTGGCCGGCTACAGCGCAGCGATTATGGGATTTCCAGACGTTGAGTCACCGTTGGCAATCATCAACACCGTAGTTTCACGTATTGAGGAGATTACGCTGGGCATCCTTTGCAGCACGCTGGTTCACCGGCTGGTGTTTCCGGTTTCGATGCATCATCTGCTGGGGCAGAGCGTTAATCTCTGGTTTCAGAACGCGCGCAAACTCTGTGATGAACTGATCAGCGGAATGGCAAAGAACAAATCGCTGGAGCGCGAAGATATCCTGATTCAGATGGCGGGATATCCGTTGAATGTTGAAACGCTGCTGACCCACTGCGTCTATGAGGGCGAAGCGGCGCGTAATGTCATCCGTCTGGTCAGCGTACAGTATCAGCATCTGACTTATCTGCTGCCGACACTGACGGCGATTGAATCACGGCTGGGTGTGCTGGCCGAACTCAATATTCGTTTTCCGCCGTGCGTCACCGACGTTTTTCAGCAGTTTCTGTTGTGGCTGCATCACGATCGGATTAACGATATTGCCGGACTGCGTGAAGCGATTGCTGCCAGTCAGGCAACCCTGGAGCACGAATGGCGGGCAGGGCTGCTGGCAACCGAAGAGAGCCTGCTGCTGATTGGTCTGCTTGAGCGGCTGGCTAACTTTGTGCGCATTGCCGATGCTTATGAGAATGTCAGTGCGCGCGCAGGGGATCTCTACAGCCACGGGGATGGGGCGGCGATCCGCAATATCCGGGAACACCGGCATATCGATAAGGGACTGTTACGGCTGTCCGCGCTGACGGCATTTCTGGCGACTTTCCTCTCCAGCCTGTTCTGGATTGGCAGCGGCTGGGCCGATGGGGCGAATGCACCTCTAATGGCGGCGATTATCAGTTCATTTTTTGCTGGTGTCGATTCCCCGGTAACGCCGATGAAGCTGTTCGTGAAAGGGGTGATGATTGCGCTGGTGGTCAGCCTGTTCTACATCGCTTTTCTGATCCCGCAGGCCAATACCTTACAGGCGCTGATGATCATACTGCTGCCCGGTCTGATGCTGCTGAGCCTGGTGATTGCCAATCCGGCGACCAATCTGGTAGGGCTGAGTGTCGCCATCCAGATCCCCGGTTTTATCGGCTTAAGCCATCACTATGTCCCGAATCTGATCGTCACGCTGAATGCGGCCATCTCCTCGATGGTGGGGATTATGTTTGCGGTAGTGCTGACGGCGTTGATCCGCAACAAACGGCCGTCATGGATAGCCAGAAGAGCGGTGCAACGAGGGCTGCGCGATCTGTTAGGGTTTATTAAAATGGTGGAGCGCAATTCCGCCACGCTACTGTCACGGCAGCAATTTATTGCGCGGATGCTCGACCGGGTGAATATCATTCTGCCGCGTAAAAGGCTCGATCCGGTGCCGGATATCGTGGTGGGGGGCTATCTGATTACTGAAACCTGGCTGGGCGCCAACTGTTATGACTTCTACGCACGTTATCGTGAGGTGCTGGAGAGTCATCAGATTGATAGTGGTCAGATGTTTCACGAGCTGGCGCTATACCTGAAGCGCAAGATGAAGTCGCTGCAATTAGCGCCACATCAGGATCTGCTGGAAGAGCTGGATCTGTTGCTGCTAAGACTGGAGCCGATCGCCCGAGAGGAGAGTGTGGCTGTTGCGCCCTTAATCCATCTGTTTAATATTCGGGTATCACTGTTTCCACATCAGCGCTGGCCAGATTAACCCGGTATAACAGGGCTGGCTGGTGGGGCTAAGAGAGCGCTTGCCGGGACCAGAGCGGACAATCTTATTTTAGTTACATCATACATTAGATCTTAATTAAATTGAGAATCAGGCAACGTGCCCGTATATATTGTCTGACAGGAAAGTAGGGTCAGCAGACAATAAGAGCAGGGCGCGCGCATCTCACTGCAGGAAAGCAGGGTTGATGCAGGAAAAGTTCAGCGGTAATAACTCAGCGGCTTTCCTGCGGCTGAAGCTGATAAATCCACGCACTGTATTGCCGATTATCCTCGGCAGAAACGCGAACCTCGACGCGATCGTAGCCATCTTCAAACGCATCCAGCATCGGCCAGTGGGCGTCCAGCTGGTCGGAGAGAAACAGATAACCCGGCACGTCGGGCCCATGCTCATCCAGAACGATGCCCGGAAAATCAGCCGCTGCGCCCCAGCCGCGCTGATAGAAGGTACCGTTCACAGAACCGGCCAGCCATTCTCCGCCAATATTTTCCAGGATATGGGCATTCTCGCGTCCCGGACAGAGCGTGCCATAGACAAATAAGCGTTTCATTTTTTCTCGTCGTTGAAACAGTGGAAGCCAGCAACTCTAGCGCGGCTAAAATGGATTGTCTTGCGGAACTGCCTCTTGAGCCTCTCAAAACGCCATGCGTAGGTAAATTCTGCGTACTGCCAGCCCCATCAGATGCGCAGAATTCATGTAGCGACGCCCTGGACTGCCGCAAAAGATCAGATTTATGTGCACTCTGCCTGTCGGCAGATGGCACTCCCGTCCGGTTACTTCAAGGTTGTCGTGTAGTTAACCGGAATCCCCTGGTCATTGATCACCGCATAACTCACTGACTCACCGGGTTTCGGCAGAGTGTGACTGTCAATGTAAGCATCAGATTGTGGGGCAAGAGTGAGATTTTTTATTGATTGCTGACCTTCAGAATAGACATTCATGCTCATGAACCAGGGAGTAGGGTTGGTTATGGCGATTTTATTTCCCTTTACCGCGAAACGGAGCTTTTCCGGATCGGTGGTCAGCGGGGCGTTTAGTCCCTCAGGCCGTATAAAGATTTTTAGCCGGATTCGCAGCGGTAACACCACTTTACGTTCAGCCGCGTTAAGCTCTTTTTTCAGCGCAGGGATCTGATAAATATTTAACCAGTAGAGGCTCTCTTTGTCCGCGGGCAGCGCCTGACGTGAAGTGAGTACCAGACGCAACGATCGCATTTCTCCCGGATACATTTTTACCACCGGCGGTATGACTATGACGGGCGTGATGCTGGCGTCGGGTGAGAGAGTCAGGTCACCGTCATCTGTCCAGATTTGCAAATACGTTTCGTTTCCGCCGCTGTTGACGACGTTAACAGACTGGCTCAGATCCGATTGATTGAAAACGATCCGGGTTTTATCCACATTGACCACCGCCCAGACGCTGAATGAGAGCAGGACGCCAGATAACACAACGACGTTACTGAAAACTGACCACAACCTGTAACTGCGCATTGACTGTTCCTGCTGTAATAGTTTGCCCGCTGAGCGCTTCAAGAGAGGCGGTGAAATCACCACTGTAAATATCAGCGCCTCCTGAGGAGATTTGCGACGTTAAATCTTTATAGGCATACCAGCCACGGCTGTTGCCCGTGCCCGTCACTGTTCTGTCAGGCAGTAAATTGAGCGCCATATTATGACTGTCATAAATTTTTATACCGACGCCGGAGGCGGCAGCGCTGCTACCATAGTGGGTATCCAGCAGCCAGGTTAGCCCGCCGCCAGCTGTACTCAGCCCCAGATTTCTTGCCTGCGTCACCGCATTTGACTGGTTAACGAGAAAGCCCATAGCGACATTTGCTGACGTGATCGTCGATGTACTGGTGCCGGAGATGGCACCGGACTCGCACTGGATAGTGATAGTAAAAGGAGCCTGACTTTTCCCGCCCGCGGCAAGGGTATTCACGCTTACGGTCGGCAGCAGCACCACCGAAGGATAATCCTGGACTTCGCATAGCGCGCCACGCACATAGGTGACATTTGAGAAGGTGCTCCAGGCAGCGGGCCAGTTACGGTAAAAACCATACCAGTAAGAAAGACTATCCTGGCCCACTTTCAGATTATTGGTATCCAGCCCGGGTCCTTTAAAAGCAATATATCCGCGAGGTTGTGTCCAGTTGTCCACATAGCGATTGCTGTTGCTGGCGTAATAGCGCGTAGAGTCTATTTTAAACATTTCATACAGCACATTGCTGAAAGCACTGGCCGGAATATAAATATAGGTGCCATCAGAATACCAGTCACTGGCTGTCAGCTGTCGGGCTTTCCAGTAGCGACTGTAATATTCGCCGGTTGTCAGGTTAGTTAGCCTGACGGCAACATTTGCAGCGACATCATAATAGGCGCCGTCCACTTCAGAGGTAATATATTGACCGGCATAGGGGCTGTCACCATTGGTGGCATACATCTCATACAAACTGTCTGCATCTGCCACGGCGCAGCGGTAAAGAATCTGGTTAGCTGAGTAGGAAACATTGCTGGCCGATGACAGAAAGCTGCCTACCGAGCTGGCCAGCAGTGTGCCAGAGGGCTGGAAGGTCTTTCCGCTATTGATGCTGATCACAGATGGCAGGCCCACATTCCCTGAGCAGGTGTCGCAGGCGCCGGTCCAGTAGGCGGCGGTATAACCAGCTGCAATCGCGCTTTGAGACAACGAGGATGTGGCGGTAACAACACTGCAATTAGCCCAGGCGGGCACATTGAACAGCAATAATAAGATATACAGGAAATATTTTTCGATTCTCACACGATTAACCCTTATGGCAGACAGCATCCAGGCGAACAATATTCTCATTCACGCGACCGGTTATTTGATAATTAACAAAACATGTTTTATTGCCCTTATATTCCCAGTTTACCTTTAAGGTTCCAGAGTCATGCGGTACACGTGCATATAATTGACCACCCTGGCCCACAATACCTATCACGGTATTATCAGCATCACGGACCTCGGTGCCCATTGGCGGGATTTCATGATCTTCATTTTTGAGCGCGATTAAGACGGCCTTACCCTGCAGCGTGGCAAAATTAATTCGGGTAACGGAACCGGCATAGGGCACAACGCGCTGGCTTCCACCGCTTAATTCGGCATCAGCATTCATATAGCGTGTATCAAGGCTGACGGTGTTGGCCTGATATGGCGTCAGCGACGGCAGGATAGCGTAACCAAAATGATCAATGACGGCACCCTGACCATTGCGTACGCTGGCGCCCTGGGCACCATCCGCATGGATAAGCGCAAAAGTGTCGCTGGTATAAGGTCCGGCGGTGACGCCGCCGCGATGAATCAGCAACGTACCAGAAAGCCCTAATCCAGCCTGGCGATAATTATCCCCCTGACCATAATTCGCTCTGACCGCGCCTGCGCGCGTATTCTGCTGAATATTTCCGCCGAACGAGACACGGTGGCCGCTGTTACTTTGCGTATTTTCGGTTCCGCCATACAGGGACCAGGATCGCTGATTGTTCTCGCCAGATGAACCGGTCAGTGAGAGCGTCGAATTGCGCGTTTCTTTAGACTGGTTGTAGTTATAGGCCACAGAGGTAGTGTGATTGCCCCAGTTCAGCGGAACCGAGACATTCAGTGAAACGGTATTTTCGGTATATTTCTCGCGGTATGCGTTATCACCATCGTCCAGGTTCAGCCCGAAACGATCATAATTCCAGGTAGTACGCTGACGGGCAACGTTGAGACTGTAACTGATGTTATTCCAGCTGTTGCTGTAACCTAACTGAAGCTGAGTAATACGTGACCGGTTATTATAGTAATCCGCCGTGCTGCCGCTCAGGCTGATTAAGCCATAATCGGCCATTGACTGACTCAGGGTCACAGAAAAATTATTACGCTGATGCAGCGTATCTGAATAGTAACTGATGCCATTGTCCTGCTGGCGCCGAACGCCCAGCACATCCTGCAGGTCGCGATAACCGCTGGTTGAGTAACGATAGGCGGCCAGGACCAGGTTGGTGCCGGTAGCAAAGGTTTTGCTGTAGCTCAGCTCGGCGCGCCATCCCGAGGCATTTCTGTTCTGTGCGACCTTTGCATCAGAAAAGGTGGTGTTTAATCCCACTGCGCCCGCTGCCGAAGTCCAGACACCGCCAAGCAGCCAGGCCTGATAGTCCTGAGCCAGCCGCGATCCTGCCGTAGCGGTCAGTCGGTTACTGATACCGCGCTGCAACAGCCCTTCAAAGAAGGTGTTATTAACTGAGTAGAATTGCCGTACCCGACCCAGTGCAACCGAGTAATGCCAGTTTCCCGGCCTGACCGAATCAGGCACAGAGGCATAAGGAACGGTAAACGAGGACGTTTTGCCATTGGCTTCAATAATCTCAACATCGAGATCGCCCTGGCTACGGGTATTGTACAAATCGTTGATCACGAAGGGACCAGGCGCCACGCTGGTCTCATAAATAACGCGATTCAGTTGTCTGACGATAACCCGGGCACTGGAGGAGGCCACACCGCGAATTTCGGGCGCATAACCACGCCGGCTTTGCGGACGCATCCTTTCATCGGTAGTGAGCTTAATGCCATTATAAGAAAGGCTGCCAAACTGCGAACTTTCTGTATAGCTGTCGCCCAGTGTCAGCAGACTGTTCAGCGGTTCAATGGGGCGCTGAAGCCAGGTTCTGACCGTTGTGTAGCGAACGTCACTGCCGGTAACGTTATTGTCGATAAACCGCAGATTGCCCTGATGGCGCAGCTGCCAGTTATCAATATTAGTGCCCGCCGTGATGCCACTCCAGAGATACTGGTATCTGTAACCGGAAGCGGTATTTTCCGTCCAGCTATAATTGGTGTTATGCCGGATGAAAAGGGCGGAGATCCCTTTATCCCATTCGGCGACGGGAATATTTCCCCTGGGAAGATGAATTAACTCCGCATCCGGAATGGTGAACTGCAGCCGCAGTGAAGCCTGATCAAATTGCCAGCGGGCCGCTGATGACCAGTGACGCAAGGGCTGACAGCCCTCGCTGGCTGAGGATTTATTCAGTGACTTAAGGCTTAATGATTCAGCCACCGTCAGCGGGAGACAAGGTTCTATCGGCTGACCTTTCTCTGCTGACAGAAAGGTCAGGGTGACGCCGCTTTTAACCAGCTTATTGTTAACATAGATATCGACATAATAGTTTCCGGGGGCGATAGTCTGATGATTAAACTGATCAATATTCTGGCCAAAGGCGGAACCTTTAAACAGCGAAGGATCGAAGTAGTATTCATCAGCGTGTCCATACGTTGAAAAAGTAAATGATGCACAGAGAGGCAAAAAAAAGATGCGGATATTACCTGCCTGCAATCGGATAGTCTTCACTGACTTTAGCTCCCTGGTCATTCATTGCTGAAAGAGAAATCACGCTATTAGCTGATAAAGAGTGCGTTGCCGGTTTACACCTGACTATTTTTTTGGCAAAGGGTGCAATCATTTCGGATTCGCAGGCTGTTTTTTTGCCTGCTGTTTTTATTGCAACCTCTGTAAGTGAGAGATACCAGGGTTGAGTGTTGTTGATTTCAACCCCCTCTTTTTGCATCGTTACTTTTACACCGTCGAAAACATTAACCGGCTGACCAATCGCTTTAGGACGATAAAAGAGTTTCATGCGGTTACGTAACATTAAAACAATACTGTTACGGCCTGATTCCGCCTGAATATTACCAGGGGGGATCTGCAGGGAGTTGAACCAGTAAATCGTCTCGCGATCCTGTGGTAATGAGACATTAGGTATGAATCGGATTCTTAAAACCTGGCCGGTCAGAGGCTGGATCCGAAACAGCGGTGGCGTGATAATAAAAGGCACGTCACTCTTATCGCCAGGTTGCGAATCCATATTGCCATTATCAAGCCAGGCCTGAATGACATAAGGAATATTATCGTTGTTCTTTAACTGAACATCGACGGAGAGAGCATTACCCGGATAAATAATTCGGCTGCCAAGAATAGTGACGCTTGCCTGGACGTTATCCGAAATAAACGTCATCAAAAAAATCAGTATTACCATTTTTAATGGGAACAGCATAATGCGCGAATACATGTCGGATATCTCAAGCGTGGCGTGCGTATCTGGCTATCCAGATACGCACGAAAAATATTACTGGTAAGTCACGGCATATTGCAGTGATGCGGTAACGGTACCCGCCGTTGGCGTGCCGGATGCGTAATAACGGGCAGAGTAGGTGGCAGAGCCAGAAGTTTCCCCTGTCTGAAGTGTCAGATCACCGCTGCCGGTATAACCACTGGTCAGATTAACCACCGCATCTTTCGGATCGAGGATTTGTACCTCAACATTTTTTGCGGTTCCGGTGTTAGATAAATTACCGGCAGCGCTAACGTTATTCCCCACAAACACCGTCGAGATTTTGGTGGCCGAGGTACTGTCCCCGGCGCAGCCGCTAACGCCCACGGTGAAGGTGGTATCACCCGCAGTTGCACCAGAGGCAGCAAGGTCCGTAGTACTGACCGTTGGCAGCAGCACGACAGGGGACGCATTGTTGCCATTTACGGAAACAGAACAGGTTTCAGTGGTCACTTCTCCCTGAAAGTTGATGGTGTTATCTGAAGCTGCAAACACGCTGGCTGACACCAGCCCGGCACTGATTAACACAGCAAGATTAAGCGTTCTGAATTTGGTGTTCATTTAATACTCCTTT
This sequence comes from Pantoea agglomerans NBRC 102470, assembly GCF_001598475.1. Lineage (GTDB taxonomy): Bacteria > Pseudomonadota > Gammaproteobacteria > Enterobacterales > Enterobacteriaceae > Pantoea > Pantoea agglomerans. The sequence continues at coordinate 643,976 of NZ_BCZA01000001.1, read as the reverse complement.
ATCATAATTATGCGGAAAATAACTGATTGAGGCTGATGCCCATTTTCCGGCGAATGGCATCTTTGATGTTATAAACACGCTTGACTTCAATCCCCATTTCTCTGGCAATAATCGGCAGTGACAGTCCGTTCATCGCCAGATCAAGGAACCGAACTTCATCCTGTTTAAGTGCATTCACTTTTTTCCTGACCTCGCCTTTTAAACCGAAATAACAGCCCTGGATTTGTCTGTTTATCTCATCCAGGGACAAATCGGCATAAATCACAGTTTGTATACGCAGGTCCTCTTTTTGCCAGTACGCCGCAAGCGGCTCCATATGGCGATCACTGACGATAATCAGCATTAATCCCGTATGTTTCAAATACTCAATCCAGTTGCTATTGGTAAAATACCTGACATTTTCCCTGGAGAAGTCAACGAATACACATCCTCTGCAAAAGAGGCTCTCATATTTTCCAGCGACCATGCTGAGTATGGATGAAGAGAAAAAATGATTCCCTCCAGGCCAGGTGGTAATTTTTTGCAACGGACATCTGTTATAAATGTCTGATGCGCGATGGGTGAGATCACAGCCATATTTACAACTGGCGCAGCGAATTTCCTCTCTGGTTATCTTTATCATAATATTTTGGCGTTGTTGCGAGAGTTGTGATTATTTTATCGATAAAAATCTCCGCGTTTCAAGGCGATGAAAATTATCCGCTATTTTCTTCATTCGGATTTTTCTTAAGGGGTCACCTCCACGGGCGGGAGTAATATTTGTTGAAAATTCGGGACAAAAAGGGCGACGACGCCCTCAGCAGTGCTGAGAGACCAGGATTTTTTTACGTCCGTTAGGAATATTTCGCAAATAACGCCACTTTGATCAATAAAAATTCCGCACTCAATGCTAAATATGAGCGAATTTTGTTCAGTGATCAATTTTGTATATAGCGGCCACTATGATGGCATTGATAAATGACTTTTTACTGACTCTATTATTGCTTTCTCCCTTACTTCATTGAAACGATCTGCATTTTAAATGGCTTTTATAAAAAAATTAGCGACGATATTTATAGTTCACATCCCATTTTATTAAGAATACTCCTGGTAACAAAGATGTTAATTGACGCACTTGCTATAAATATTGATCTAAATCAGTTATTTAGTGCATGAAAACATCACTATTTTAGTCAGTGTCATTAAAAGAAAAGAGATCTATATTTATTTCTTTCCCGGGCGCTATCATTCAGATTTTGTATACGAAGAATCATTCTTGCTGTGCGAAATTTACGTTCTGCTTTTTTGTCAGATTATACAAGATAGTTATTGGATGACAGGACAGAGCAGGGACGTTACACCTCATTTTGCGTGTCGCTGATAGTGCTGAAAACGACCGGATGTCACTGGCTCTTATTTTCAATGCTCAGGGCAAAAGCATCACTGCGCTGCGTTGACTGCCTTGCAATCGCAATGCGAATAGCCGGTATGAGTCCGGCTGACCAGACAGCCAGCAGAAAGCTGACTCAGGCTTTCTTGCTCATTACAGGATTAACCTGGCAAGGAACAGAGTGAAGAAAGCGTAGTTACACGTGGACGCGTTTACGACAATTTAGTGGTACGCACGGCAGACAACGAGGATGAACATAAAGCGGTGATGCATAGACGCCTCTACAGCATTTTTGTGGCCGACAAGCCCTGATGAATGCGCTAATTTTCACGTAGCGACGTCACTGCTTAAGTTGTGCAAAGCACCTGAGCAGAGAAACGGTCAGAATGCGCAGCAGTGCATCCAGCCAGCCGCAAAGGGCGAAGTCGTCATTGCATCGTCCGGCTGCAAATCTCCGATATCAGGTTTGTTGATGAGAGGATAGCGTGTAGAGTCGCTGAAGAAGATGTCCCGCAGGGAAAGCCATGCTGAATAACGTAGCATCACATTATTTCAGTTTCGGAACAGAATAAGCGACAGTAACAAGGTCAGGCAGACATTGTGATCGTTTCTGACAGATTTTGCTGTAAAGAGTAAAACAGTCAGGATCAGCCCAAAATGGTGAGCAGACCATACAATAGAGCATCACGCTCCCGATCATAATCAATATGCGCATAATGTATATTATGTTAAATGAGATATTAACAGCGCACTTATCGGCTGGATACTGCTCCGTTCTTTCCTGGTGTTCCGGCAATCGCACTGCCCTGCGTCTTCGAACTGATTCCTTCAAACTTACTGACCGATAAGAACCCCGAACGACGATTCGGTTCGGGGTTGGTTTCATGACCGGTCAGTTAGTTGAGATGCGAACGCAACTCTTCACCCGCCTGATTAATAGCTGTTCTGACCGTGGGTTCCTGACTTAACGCGTTCAGCAAACCGTAATCATGAATCATGCCATTGTAGCGCGTTACGGTAACCGGCACGCCTGCTGCATCCAGCTTACGACCGAACGCTTCACCTTCATCACGTAACACATCCAGCTCTGCAGTCTGAATCAATGTTGGCGGCAGCCCCTTCAGCTGTTCAGTGGTGGCACGCAACGGTGATGCCAGGATGTTATTACGATCTTTGTCCGAAACGGTATAGTTATCCCAGAACCACTTCATCATGTTCTTCGTCAGGAAATGTCCGTCAGCAAATTGATCATACGACGCGGTATCGAAACGCGCATCGGTAACCGGCCACAGCATCACATCATAACGGATGGCCGGAGTTTTAAACTGCTTCGCCTGCAAGGCAACCGCCGCCACCATGTTACCGCCAACGCTATTACCAACCAGCGCCAGACGTTTTCCGTCAACGCCAATTTCAGCGCCATGTTCGGCGACCCATTTAGTGGCGTCATAAGCCTGAGTAATTGCCACCGGGAAATGGGCTTCTGGCGATGGTTGATAATTGACAAATACCGCAGCAGCGCCGGATGCATTCACCATGTCACGTACCAGTCGCTCATGGGTCGGAAAATCGCCCAGCACCCAGCCACCGCCGTGGAAGAACATAAACACCGGCAAGGTGCTGCTGGCGTGCTCGGGCTTAACGATGGTCAGCGTCAGAGGCTTGCCCTGTACGGTAATGATCTTCTGTGAAATCTGTGCCGGCGGCAGTTCTGCGCCCTTCTGCGCCCCCGTCAACACCGCTCGGGCATCTTTGACGGAGAGTTGCTCAATCGGTTTACCACTCCCGCTGTTGAGCGCCTTCAGGAAAGCGGCCACGCCTGCGGTCGGTTGCGGACTGTTTTCAGTGGGTGCAGCAAACGCGGTACTCATCTGGCTGGCTAACAATAATGCACTGGCGATCAGTTTCATTTTCATCACAGGGTTCCAATTAACTTGCTATTAAGTAGTGTGCTATCTGGTTGGCAGGACAATGACACGGCGAACCTGGATTGTAAACTACTAAATAGCACACTATTTATCTCAAGCTTTTACCCTCTCTGACTATTTTCGTCATTAACAGACTACTTTGCTGCTATCTGTATCGATTTTCAGCAATTAAGCACTGCGCCTGAGCACCTGAAAAAAGTTAAAAGCATAGAGTTTTTTTCTGGTTAAGTTCAGCATGGACGCCAACGGTGCTCGCTACCCTATCCCGCTGCCGCTGCTGAGTCCGTTCGGTTATACACCCTGTCTCGGTCAGACCTTTGTACGTATCCGGCTCGCTGACCAGACGTGCCGGATTCACATTCTCACGTCATTCGCGACGGAAAGCAGCCCGCCCGTGAGTCGATACATATACGGTAGTTGATAACTGACGAGACGATTCTGTGGATAGATCAGAGGATTGCTATCGCTACGTTGCCCGCCAGGGGCCAGGCTTTGTTTTATTGCTGAATTCAGAGAGGATTTCATCTGGTGCCTCTGTTCCCTGATTAGCTATGACTGCACAGGTGCTGGACTATGATTAAGCAGAAACACTGTATGATGTAACTAAAGAAATTTTCCTTCTTTCTCAGAAATTTCACATTTCCTGCGGCTAAATATCTCTTTGCCCTCAGGCGCATTACTCTCTCTGCACTGTCACCCGACTTCAGACAATCAATAAAGGAAACATTGATGAAAACTTCATATGCCTTGATCGCAACATTACTGATGACCTCTGGCGCATCCGCTATCGCTGCTCAGCCTGCTACCGCTAAAAACCCACTGAGCGTGCACGTTCTTAACCTGCAAACTGGCCAGCCAACGGCAGGCATCGAAGTTGAACTGGATCAGAAGCAGCAGGATAACTGGGTGAAACTGGCATCAGGCGTCACCGATAACAATGGTCGCATCAGCGCCCTGTTCCCGCAGGACAAAACAGCCAGTGCGGGTAGCTACCGCGTGGTGTTTAAAACCGGTGACTTCTATAAAAAGAACAACCAGAAAACCTTCTTCCCGGAGATCCCGGTTGAGTTCAACATGGAGGCCAGCGGTGAGCACTACCATATCCCGTTGCTGCTGAGCCCGTTTGGTTACTCTACCTATCGCGGCAACTGATCCCGATCCGGCACTCAGGTGCCGGATTTCCCCTCTCCCGCTACCCGCGCCGGAAAGCACTCCACCAGCCAGTCGATAAATACCCGTAGCCGTTGCGTTACGTGCCGGTTTTGCGGATAAACCAGATGAAACGGATAACCCGCCGGACGCCAGTCGTGCAGGATCTCAACCATTTCTCCCTGCCGCAGAATCGTCGACAGCGAATAATTAAATGTCTGAATGATCCCAAGCCCTGCCAGTCCCGCGGCCAGATGCGCGTTGCTTTCATTGACGCCTATGCGATGCGCACTGGTGATCTCAATTTTCTCTCCCTGACGTTCGAACCGAAGCGGAAATGGCTTGCCGGTTTGCGGCGAGAGATAACTCACCAGCCGGTGTCCGTTGCGCAGTTCATCAGGATAGGCGGGCACACCAAACGCTTTAAGGTAGGCGGGTGTCGCGCAGGTAATGAGCGTAGCGTGCCCTATCAGACGGGCAATCAGTGAGGAATCGACCAGCGGACCGCCGCGGATCACACAATCAACGTTGTCGCTAATAAGATTGACCGGGCGATCGGATACGCCCAGATCCAGCGTAATATCAGGATAGCGGGCAAAGAAATCAGGCAGCAGCGGAATCAGAACGTCCCTGGCGGTAGATCCGCCGACATCAATGCGTAACTGCCCACGCGGCTTACTGCGCAGTGAATTGAAACAGGCATCAATATCCTCGAGATCGTGCAGGATGCGCAGCGCTTTCTCATAGTATTCACGCCCTTCTGCGGTGACGGTTACGCGTCGGGTGGTGCGCTGCAATAGCCTGACGGAAAGATGCGCTTCCAGCTCCTGAACCAGCTTACTCAGCGTCGCTTTCGGCATATTCAGCGAGTCCGCCGCCCGGGTAAAACTGCCGCTTTCCACCACCCGTGAAAAGGCTTTTATCGCCAGCAGCTGATCCATTCTATCTCCCTATTATCCACCCGTGTGGATAGTCATTTTCATTTTAGCGGATTTATCCGCCAATCCTCCTCTCTTACAGTAGCAATCAGTCCGGCAGCCCCGCTGACCGGGAATAACCCAAACTGTCTAAGAGACTATCCGGAGAAGAACTTATGAACGCATCACTCGCAGGAAGAATTGCACTGGTTACAGGCGGAACGAGTGGAATTGGCCTGGCTACCGCCCGGGAGCTGGCGGCACAGGGCGCACAGGTTTTTATAACCGGCCGTCGTCAGGCGGAGCTGGATGCCGCCGTCGCTGAAATCGGCGGAACCGTCAGCGGCATCCGCGCAGACGCCTCACAGCTGCACGATCTCGATGAGGTTTACTCGCGAATTGCAGCGCAGGCGGGACGCCTCGATATTCTCTTTGCCAACGCCGGGGGCGGCGACATGCTGTCGCTGGGGGCGATTACTGAAGAGCATTTTGACCGTATCTTTGGCACTAACGTACGCGGCGTGCTGTTTACCGTCCAGAAAGCCCTGCCTCTGCTGGTTGATGGCGCATCGGTAATTCTGACCGGATCGACTGCCGGAGTGCAGGGTACTGCGGCTTTTAGCGTCTACAGCGCCAGTAAAGCGGCAGTGCGCAATTTTGCCCGTTCGTGGGCGCTGGATCTGAAAGATCGCGGAATCCGGGTCAATGTCGTGAGCCCCGGCCCTGTCCGTACGCCTGGGCTGGGTGATCTGGTCAGTGAAGATCAGCGTCAGGGCTTGTTTGATGCGCTGGCAGCACAGATACCGCTTGGTCGCCTGGGTGAACCGCAGGAGGTTGCCCGCACCGTTGCGTTTCTCGCCTCGGATGCCGCCAGCTTTATCAATGCGGCAGAACTGTTCGTTGATGGCGGAATGGCACAGGTCTGAGAGTGACCCTGTAGCTGAATATCAGACCCTGGTGATTGTCCTTATCCGGTACGCAGAATCCCGGTTCGCCGGGCGTGAGCAGCAAAGCTGCGCCTGGCTGAACCGTTAACGTAATAACCCCTGTCAAAGGCAGCAGGCTGCGTTGATCTGTAACCTGAATCCGGCACGCCGTCATAAAATGTCACGTTGAAGAAACACCCGCCTGGCAAATCCCCCGCTATAGTTATTGCCTGTCACGTCAGTCATAAAAACCATGGAGATAACATGAGCCAACTTTTTTCCACTGTCTCGCTGGGCGAACTTACGCTGGATAACCGCATTGTGATTGCGCCGATGTGCCAGTACTCCGCTGAGGCGGGCAATGCGACCGCCTGGCACCGTATCCATCTTGGCCAGCTGGCCTTTTCCGGCGCAGGTCTGATGATTATTGAAGCCACCGCCGTAGAGGATATTGGTCGCATCTCCCCAGGCGATCTCGGTTTGTGGAATGATGATAATGAAGCTGCGCTGAAAACGGTTCTGGAAGATGTCCGCCGCTACTCCTCTATTCCGGTTGGTATTCAGCTGGGCCATGCGGGACGCAAAGCGTCGTGTGCCGTACCCTGGGAAGGCGGTAAGCAGATTGCGCCTGAAGCCGGCGGCTGGCAAACCGTGGCTCCGTCCGCACTGAGCTACAGCGCGGATGAAGTGAAACCGGTTGCCATGCACACTGACGATCTGGCGAGGGTAAAACAGGCCTTTGTCGACAGCGCCCTGCGTGCGGTGCGTCTGGGAATTCAGCTCATCGAAGTGCATGCCGCACACGGCTACCTGCTGCATCAGTTCCTGTCGCCGCTGTCGAATCAGCGCAGTGATGAATATGGCGGCTCGCTGGAAAACCGTATGCGCTTCCCACTGGAGGTCTTCAAAGCCGTTCGCGATGCCGTACCCGCTTCCGTGCCGGTAGGCGTGCGCATTTCCGCCACTGACTGGGTCGAAGGCGGCTGGGAGATCAATCAGTCAATCGCCTTCTCGCGTGAGCTGGAAGCGCTGAACAGTGCCTATATTCATGTCTCAAGTGGTGGTTTGTCGGAAGATCAGAAAATCAGCGTCGGACCCAACTATCAGGTGCCGTTCGCCCGCGATATTCGTGAGCAGGTGTCGATTCCGGTGATTGCGGTCGGCTTAATTACTGAGCCGCAGCAGGCAGAAGATCTGCTGCAACAGGGTGAAGCTGACCTGGTGGCGCTGGCGCGCGGTATTCTTTACGATCCGCGCTGGCCGTGGCACGCAGCCGCTGCGCTGGATGGTAAAGTCCAGGTTCCGCCACAGTATCTGCGTTCTGAACCGCACGATGTAAAAGGCATCCTGACGCAGGATCAGTAAGCTTTAACGGGCAGACCGCCGTTAATGCGGTCTGCCCGTTCTCTTATAAAATGCCTTTCAGCCGCAGATGCTGCAGCAGCATGATGGTCTTGGCATCCACAATCTCACCCTGGTCAATCGCCTGTAACGCCTGGTCGAAACCGATCTCAAGCACCTCGATATCCTCACCCTCTTCCGCTATTCCGCCGCCTTCACCGCTACGCTGCTGATCGCCATACTCGGCAATAAAAAAGTAGAGTTTTTCAGTAACCGAACCGGGGCTCATAAAGGCTTCAAACACCTTCTGCACATGGCTGACACGAAAACCGGTTTCCTCTTCGGCTTCGGCAACAATACGCGCTTCCGGCGAGGCGTTATCCAGCAGACCGGCGGCCGCTTCAATCAGAAAGCCATCATGTCCGTTCAGGAAAATAGGAAAGCGAAACTGACGGGTCAGTACCACCGTACGTTTGTCACGGTTGTAGAGCAGGATCACTGCGCCATTTCCGCGGTCATAGGCTTCACGGCTCTGCTCCTGCCAGCGGCCGTCACGACGCAGCAGCGAGAACGTATATTTTTTCAGGGTATACCAGTTGTCTGACAGCAACTGCTCATTGATGATGCGCACGCGGGGATGGTTCTGCTGCATGATGCTCTCCAGGATAGGTAGACAGCCATCACGCTATCATGCACAATCGTGCAAATTCAAGAAAAAACATGCAAAGGCCAGTTATGCTATCCAGCCAGCGAAAACAGACGATTCTTGCCCTGCTCGCCCAGGAAAAACAGGTGCAGTCGCGGGACCTCAGCCAGCGCTTTGGCCTATCCGAAGACTCTATCCGCCGCGACCTGCGTGAACTGGCGGCTGAAGGATTGTTGCAGCGGGTACATGGCGGCGCGCTGCCGGTTTCCGCTGCGCTGGCCACCTTTGAAACGCGCAAAAGCGTGCAGACTGCTTCCAAACAGGTTATTGCGCAAAAAGCCGTTTCACTGATCCAGCCGGGACAGATCGTACTGATTGATGGCGGGACCACCAGCGCGGAACTGGTGCGACTGTTACCCGCCACGCTGAGCTTTATCGCGGTCACGCACAGTCCCAGCGTGGCGCTGGCGTTAGCCGATCATCCACTCGTGGAGATCATACTGATTGGCGGGCAGCTCTATAAACATTCAGTGGTGACGGTGGGCGCAGCGATGCTGGAGTCGATCAACCGCATCAATGCCGATCTCTTTTTTATGGGCGTCACCGGCGTGCATCCGGCGGCAGGCCTGACCACCGGTAATTTCGAAGAGGCGACGGTCAAGCGTGCGCTGGCAGGACGCGCAGCGGAAACCGTGGTGCTGGCGTCAGCGGAAAAGCTGAACTCCGCCTCGGCATTTGCCATAGGCGACCTGTCGCTGGCCAGCACGCTGGTCGTGGAAACGCAGCCGGACGAGGCGCTGCGACAGGCACTGAGCCAGCAAGGTGTGACGGTCATCTGAGTTCGTAACAGGCCTGCAGCGCAAGATGCGGACCGGTCAATGGTCGCGGTGTGTCAGGAAACTGCTGTGCTACTGGCGTCATTGAGCTTTGCGCCAGGGCCACCGCAACGGCTCCCTGCTGATAAGACTGCTCTGCTGCAGCCGCAATCAATGCAAAATAGCGTGTTGTCTCCCCCGCTTTAAACGCCGCCCACGCTCCCTCCACCAGCGCGACCTCCACCTGGCTGCCGGGCTGACAGAAAAGTGCCCGCGTCACCGCCAGCGTTGATTCTGCCGCACAGAGCGCGACTGTGCGCCCTGCCTGACGCTGCAGCGCCTCCGCCAACATCCCGTCGGTGCGCATAACCCGATCCTGTGCGCTGAAATCACCGGCAACCGGCCCCAGCGTCGAGCAGGTGATCAGTACCGCATCAAACTGCGGCAGCAGCGTTTCAATCATTTGGGCAATACGGCGGCGTAACGCAGTCGTCATCCCGCCGCTGCGTTCCGCTTCTGCCAACAGCGCAGGCATCACCAGATGATTCAGCGGTGGATTGTCATGTGTCAGTGCGCTGGCGGCATCATCAAATATCGCGATATTACTGGCCGCGGTGTGAAAACAAAGAATGTTCAGGGTGAGCTCCGGTACAGGTCAGTTTGCGGATTGACAGGCTGCATGCTGGATAACAACACGATAACCATCCCTGTCGATAAATGTCACGCCCCGTTGATCCCAGTAAGGATTCAATGCAGGAATCCTCTGTCATCCATGGAGCCATTAACTCTTTCGGTGTTGCTTTTGTAGAACCCTGATACAGATTAAAGGCATAAAAAAACCCGCCTTAGCGGGTTTTGGAGGAAGCTGACAGTCAACCAGCCTTTGCTTCGCGTGAACGCACGGTGCCTGAGCGCTCCGCAAGATCAAAAGATTCTTTGAGCTGACGCATTGCTTCCGCTTTACGCTCTGCAACTGTCATTTTTTTCAGGGTTGAAATATCGTGTTTTGAGTACATAACCTCTTCCTCCTTCGCCTATGGCGGTATTCACTTCATACATTACATCACGGGGCGGATGCTGTAAAACCCGGTCTAGAAGCGTTTTAGCTTCTCTGTTTCGGCAATCGCAAAATATGCCCTGGACCTGTAAGTCTTGTGGTGAAGCGTAATTATAGTCGCCTCTCTCTGACCTGGATGCGTGGCATGCCGCACTGCTGATGACCCGCCTGCCCGTTTTTTGCAAGCGGATGTGAACAGCCATCAGCCTGAACCCATGACGCGAAGGGTCCTGCATCCGCTGTGTCCCCGTGGTTAGCACCCTATGCCCTGTTATCGGTAAATCAGCTTACCGCTCACAGCGCTAAACGCATTCCCGCCGCTGTCATCTACACTTTACCGGTATTCATAAGGCGATGCCCTGAGCATTGCCCGGCTATAAAAGGATGACAATATGACTGAACAAGCAACCCAGAACCATGCCTGGTTACTGGCTTCACGCCCACACGGTGAGCCGACCAAAGAGAATTTCCGCCATGTGGCGCAGCCCGTCCCGGAAATCAAAGAGGGTGAAGTACTGCTGAAAACCATCTATCTCTCGCTCGACCCCTACATGCGTGGGCGGATGGACGAGGGTAAATCCTACGCCGCGCCGGCAGAGCTGGATCAGCCGATGGTGGGCGGCACCGTCTGTCAGGTCGCCGAATCGAAAAACAGTGACTTCAAGACCGGTGACTGGGTGCTGGCGCAGAGCGGCTGGCAGGAATATGCCGTCTCCGATGGCAAAGAGATTGCGAAGCTGGGCAACGATCTGCCTCATCCCTCATGGGCGCTGGGTATTCTCGGTATGCCAGGCTTTACCGCCTATATGGGTCTGATGGATATTGGTCAGCCGAAAGCGGGTGAAACCCTGGTCGTTGCCGCCGCAACCGGTCCGGTGGGCGCAACGGTCGGCCAGCTGGGTAAACAGAAAGGCTGCCGTGTCGTTGGTGTGGCGGGCGGTGAAGAGAAATGCCGTTACGCGGTCGATACGCTGGGCTTTGATGCCTGCCTCGATCACCACAGCGCCGACTTTGAAGAGCAGCTGAAAAACGCCTGCCCGGATGGCATCGATATCTACTTCGAAAACGTCGGCGGCAAAGTGTTTGATGCCGTATTCCCGCTGCTGAACACCGCTGCGCGCGTGCCGGTCTGTGGTCTGGTCTCGGCTTACAGCCAGCGTGAGCTGCCGCAAGGCCCGGACAGAACCTCTCTGATCATGGCGGGCATTCTGAAACGCCGTATCCGTATGCAGGGCTTTATCATCTTCCAGGATTATGGTGACCGTTACCCTGAGTTCCTGGAGGCGATGCGTCCGCTGGTGGAGAACAAAAAAATCCACTATCGCGAGCACATGATTGAAGGATTAGAGAACGCGCCACAGGCGTTTATCGATATGCTGAATGGCAAAAACTTTGGTAAAACCGTGGTGAACGTCGGCGCCTGATGACGTTAGCGTGCCGCGTCACTGACGTGGCACGCCATTAATCAGTGCGGCTGCCGGGAAACGTGTTCGGCAGCTGCACGATTTGCCGCACTCACCGCTTCTGCCAGCGTTACCCCGCTACTCAGGCGCTGACACAACACGCCGACAAAACAATCCCCGGCACCGTGGGTGCTCACCAGTGTCACCTTCTGCGCCGCCAGTGTATGCGTCTCTCCCGCCTCGCTGTAAGCCACACCATGTTCACCAGCGGTAACCACCACTCTGGCAAACCGGCTGGCCAGCGATTCTGCCGCTGAGCGCGCCGACGTCAGATCCTGCACGCTAATCCCGCACATATCGCGCGCTTCAATGGCGTTCACCACCAGCAGATCGATACAGTTTTCAAACGCGGCTGACAACGGCCGGGCGGGCGCGGCATTGACGCAGACCGTAATCCCCCGCTGCTGTGCTGCCCGGGCCGCGCAGAGGTTCACCGCTTCCGGGACTTCATTTTGCAGCACCAGCAGCGACACCCCCTGCCAGAAGCCGGGCTGCTCAAAGGTCTCCAGCGGGATCTGCTGATTGGCATTGGAGACCACCACCGCACCGTAATCTCCTTCGGCATCGGTAATCGCCACGCTCATCCCGGAGGGAAGCGCATCAATGATGCTGACGGCGGTGCAATCGACCCCGGCCTGCTGCAGATGATCCAGCAGGAATTGCCCCTGCTGATCGCGCCCCACTGAACCGGCGAAGCGCACTGCGGCACCCGCGCGTGCCGCTGCGACGGCCTGATTCCCCCCCTTGCCACCAAACTTATAGTGACAGGCGCTGCCCATCACCGTTTCGCCTTTTTCCGGGCGATGGTGTGCATCCAGCATAATGTCGTAGTGAAGACTGCCGGTGACTGCAATTTTGCTCATAGCTAGAATTCCCGCAGATCCTGAACCGCATGCTGGGTTTTCATCAGGTTCTTCTCCGCCCGCTTCAGATCTTTCTTGGCGATAGCGACAAACAGCGCATCCAGAATATTGAGCTGGGCGATGCGTGACGCGGCGTTTTCACCCAGCAGATGCGATCCCTGAGAGGTTGAATTGAGGACCACATGCGCACTCTTCGCGATCGGGGATTCGGCATAGTTGGTAATGGCGATAACTTTCGCGCCATTCCTCCCCGCCAGTCTGACCGGATCGTTCACCGCACGCGTAGCACCCGAATGGCTGATGGCGATAACCACATCGTCATCAGATAACACGGCGGCTGACATCAGCATGATGTGGGCGTCGTCATAGGCAGTCGACTTAATGCCAATCTTCAGCATCTTGTGTGACAGGTCCCGCGCCACGGCGGCAGAACCGCCCACGGCGTAGAGATCGATATGACGCGCTTTAAAGATAATGTCCGCCGCACGATTGAATTCAGAAACATCCAGAATCGATAAAGTCTCTTCAATCGCCTGGATAGAGGTTCTGAAAACTTTGGCCAGCAACTGCTCCGACGAATCATCCGGCTCAATTTCCGCATGCAGCCCTGCCACTTCAGACTGGTTGTAATAGATCAGGCCACTTCTGAAATGCCTGAAGCCGGTGAAGTTAAGTTTTTTGGTAATCTTAACGATCATCGCTTCAGAGACATTATTCTCCCGCGCAATCTCCTTTAATGAGGATTGCTCGGTAATGTCGGTTCGGGCAATTATCGCCTCAGCTACCCGACGTTCTAACGGCGTCAGCTGGGGCAAACGCATACGAATCTGAGCGCCAATGGCTCGCGGATCTTGCTTCATTACTTGCCTCGGGTCGCCCGGTCAATCAACATCGCTATGATAATAATAAGGCCGGTAGCGAGCAATTGGTAAAAGGCCTGAATGTTCAGTAAGGTCAAGCCATTACGCAATGCACCGAGGATAACCACGCCGATCAGCGTCCCGAAGATACTGCCCTTGCCGCCCATTAACGACGCACCGCCAATGGCCGCCGCCGCAATCGCATCCAGTTCCCACAGGTTGCCGATGGTCGGTTCGGCAGCCCCCAGACGACCAATCAGAATCAGCGAGGCCAGTGAGGCCAGTAAGCCGGAGAAGATATAGACCGTGACCTTGGTGCGCTTAACCGGCACACCTGCGACCCGCGCCGCCTCTTCATTGCCGCCAATCGCCAGAATATATTCCCCCAGCGGGGTCTTATTCATCACCGTCCACAGCAGCAGCGCAATCACTGCCACAATCACAATCGGCGTGGGGATACCGAAAAGCGTACTGTTAATCAGGCTGCGAAATTCCAGCGGAATACCGAAGATGGGATTGCCGCCGGTGTAGATCAGCGCTATCGCCCGGAACAGCGACAGGCCGCCCAGCGTCACAATAAACGGCTGCAGCCCGGCATAGGCGATCAGTGTGCCGCTGAACAGCCCGCACATCGCGCCCACACCCAGCGTCGCGAGGATCGCCAGCGGCACCGGCACGCCCGATGCCATCAGGGTTGCACCCAGCACCGCAGAGAGCGCCGCCGTGGGGCCGACCGAGAGGTCAATCCCGCCGGAGATAATCACCAGCGTCATGCCCAGTGCAATCAGGGCGTTGATTGAGGACTGCTGCAGAATATTCAGCAGATTAGGCAGGGTGAAAAAGACCGGCGACAGAAACGAAAATGTCACCACGATAATCAGTAAGCCAATTAAGGTACCGGCATCACGCAGATTAAATTTAAGCCGCAGCGCAGGTCGGGTACCCGGCCCGGTAGATGTCTGAGTTGTCATAGTTATAACCTTAAATAGTGTCAGGTAAGCGGTCAGGCGGTCTGGTCGATATCTTTAATGGCATAACGGGCAATGTTCTCTTCGGTGATCGCGCTGCCGGTTAACTCTTTGGTTATCCGGCCCTCGCGCATCACCAGCACCCGATCGGAGATGCGCATGATCTCGGTCATTTCTGACGACACCACCACAATGGCTTTGCCCGCCTGGGCCAGTTTTTCAATCAGGTGATAGATTTCAGACTTGGCACCAATATCGATACCGCGCGTCGGCTCATCAAACAGAAACACATTGGCATCCGCCGCAACCCAGCGGCCGATGATCACTTTTTGCTGATTGCCGCCACTCAGCGTGCCGATGGTTTTCTCAATGTCGAGCGGGCGCAGTTTCAGGTCGCCCATGACCTTCAGCGCCTCGCGGTCCAGCCTGGCCTGGTTCATCAGCCCCGCCGACGTGAAGCGGTGCATCGATGGCAGCGCCATATTCATCTTCACCGCCCGCTCTTTGATAATGCCCTCTTTTTTGCGGTCTTCAGGTACCAGGCCAATGCCCGCTTTGATCGCCGCACGCACGTTGTGGTTCTTCACCGCGGCACCGTTGACGCTCACCGTGCCACGGGTGCGCCTGTCGATACCGGCAATCAGCTTCAGCAGTTCGGTGCGCCCCGCGCCGACCAGTCCGGCAATGCCCAGCACTTCGCCCGCACGAACGCTGAAGTTTGCCGCCACCACCTCATTGCCACGCGTCAGATCCTCTACCCGCAGCACTTCGCGATCGGTGACAAAGGCCTGATGGTCAAGCTTGTCGATCTTCCGTCCGACCATTTTGGCGACGATGCTCTCCTCATCCTCATCACTGATGTTGACCACCCCAACCTGCTTTCCGTCACGCATAATGGTGGCGCGGTCGCAGACCCGGAAAATCTCATTCATCTTGTGCGAGACATAGATCAGCGAGACGCCGGTCGACTTCAGATCGCCAATCAGCTCTGCCAGCCGGTCAAATTCGCGTGGCGTCAGGCTGGAGGTCGGCTCATCCATGGCGATGATTTTGGCGTCATCCAGCAGCGCCCGGGCAATCTCAACAATCTGCTGCTGCGATACCTTGAGGTTCCTGATCGGCGTATCGGGATCGATAGTGGGATCCAGCGTCTTCAGAATCAGGGTAGCCCGCGCCAGCTGGGCCTTTTTATCCACCCACCAGCCTCCGGCGCGGGTCAGCGGGCGACCCAGAAACATGTTCTGCGCCACGGAAAGCTCAGGCACATGCTGTAACTCCTGGTGGATCATCGCGATCCCGGCCTGACGGGCGCTGAGCGGACTGCGGATCTGCACCCGGTTTCCATTGACGCTGATCTCCCCGCTGTCCGCACCGCGAACGCCGGAGAGGATATTCAGCAGCGTCGACTTACCCGCGCCATTTTCCCCAATCAGCGCGTGCACCTCGCCGGGCCGCACTGAGAAATCGACATTCTGCAGCGCGGCGGCGTTACCGTAACTTTTGCTGATGCCACGCATCATTAAGCGAAACTGTTCCATACCCGCTCCCGCTGACTTATTGTTGAGCCAGCAGCTGACGCAACCGGTTGTTGTCTTTGGTTGAGAACGCCTCGACATTCTCTTTGGTGATCAGCGCCTGGGGTGTCGAGACAACGCGCGACAGTTTCTGTCCATTGATCAGCCGGATAATGACGTCCATCGCCACTTCACCGGTCAGCACCGGGAAACTGTCGACCGTGCCGGTCAGCTCGCCGCGCTTAATCGAGGCGTAGGCATCGGAAATGCCGTCAGTGCCAAAGATGGCCACCTGTGACGCTTTGTTCTGCGCGCGTACCGCCTCCACCACGCCCAGCGCCATGGTGTCGTTGTTGGCGTAGAAGCCGATTAAATCAGGATGCTGCTGCAGAATGGTCGATGCGGCGTTAAAGGCCTGCTCGCGACTCCAGTTAGCGGGCACGCTGGCCACGATGGTGAACTTCCCGGCGCTGTCCAGCGTCTCTTTAAAGCCACGGGTGCGCTGTCCGGCGGCATAAACCCCTGGCTGCCCTTCAATCACCGCCACTTTGCCGCCCTGCGGATGGTGCTGCATAAACCACTTCGCTACCCGCACGCCATTGTCCTTCTGGACGTTGCCGACGTAGTAGCGCGCATTCGGCATTACCGCATCATTAACGTTAACCACCGGAATATTTTTACTATTGGCACTCTCCAGTGCAGGCTCCAGGTTGATATCGGTCTGCGGCGAAACCAGCAGGCCATTAAAGCCCTGCGAGATCAGGGTTTCCGCAATGGAGAGCTGACCGAGCTGATCGTCTTCATTGGCCGCCGCCTGATAAGCGACAGTGAAACCATACTTTTTCGCCGCATTCTGGTAGCCCTGGCCGAGTGAGCGCCAGTACTCATTGGTCAGGGTTTTCGATACCCCGCCAATCTTCAGCGACTTATCGACTTTTGGCAGTGCGCCATATTTGGTGTCG
Source organism: Pantoea agglomerans NBRC 102470 (assembly GCF_001598475.1). Classification (GTDB taxonomy): domain Bacteria; phylum Pseudomonadota; class Gammaproteobacteria; order Enterobacterales; family Enterobacteriaceae; genus Pantoea; species Pantoea agglomerans. The sequence continues at coordinate 627,198 of NZ_BCZA01000001.1, read as the reverse complement.
AGCTGGGTCCAGTCGGTGCGATCCGGTTCAGTATCGGATTGCAGCGGTGCCAGTTCTGCCGCATAAACCGTGCTGCAGAGCAGTGAGGAGGCGATAAGAGAAAGCAGGCGTTTTTTCATTTTTTATTCTCAGGGTGTTGGGTAGAGATGTGATGTTTTTATGATTAATCGGCTGTCAGCGCGCCAGCATGATGTCATTGACGATCTGCTGAGAGGCCACCGCATCCTGACGCTCAATGGCCGCCAGTAACGCCGCGTTGTCGTGCAGCTGGTCACAAAGCCTCAGCAGACGAGTCACGGTCGCAATATTGCTTTCTGCCTCACGGATCGGGTCAAGACCGCTGGCATCCGGGAAGGTATCGAAGTAGTAGGCACCGCGATAACCATCACGCTGCATCTGCCAGAGAAACTCCAGCGTGGCGCGTGGGTTAACTGAGCCGACCATCAGGCCGTCATCACGCTTGCCCCAGCCGTCATTAAGGTCCAGCCCCAGCAGCCGTGAGCGGCGCGCCACCATGGCGGCGGCGTAAGCCGGGATCTCATTGGCAAACAGTACATGAGCAAAATCCAGGGTGATCCCCAGGTTGGCGCAGCCCGCCTCTTCCACGGCCAGCAGACAGGTGGTGGCGTTGGGAAAGATGCTGTAGGCGCGTGGCTCATTGGGTTTATATTCGATGCTGACGTCAACGTCCGGTGCATACTCCGCCACTTCACGCACGGCGCTGACCGCATCCTCCCAGATCTTCTTATAGTCCGCCTGGAAGCAGTAATCGAAACCGTCCTGCCCCATCCACAGCGTCATCAGCCGTGAACCAAATTCCCGACCCGCGTCAATGCCCCGTTTGGTCAGCTCAATCGCTTCGCGACGCACTTTCGCGTCGGGATGGGTAAACGCGCCGATTTTGAACTGTGGCGCGTCCCAGCGCATCTGCATACCGTTAACGGCCAGACCCGCATCACTGATCGCCTGGCGCAGTGTGGGGATATCGCTGGTGAGATGTTGCGGAAAGTTGAGGTCGAGATGCGTTAAGCCTTTGACCTTGCCTGCACGGGCAACCATCTGCAGCACAGAGGGCTTGCCCTGCTGATCGGGCCAGTAGAGGTGCGCCCCCGAGGCGAAAGAGTTAAGACGGGTAGCAAATTTCAGTTCCGACATGAGCATCAATCCTTCAGAGTGCGTATTGTGAAGTACTTTTCGTATTCACGATTAATTGTGAAGTCATATATTAATCTACGCCTCGCGGCTTAATGCGCAAGTCTGTCAGGCAGGAGAAATCATTAAACCGGGAGCGCTGTCACGAAATGGTTTCGATGCGTTATCAGATGATGTGAATGCGGAGATGAAAGAATTAAGATGAAATACAACGGGTTGTCGCGCGAAGCCGGGCGTGAGATCTGGCAGACAGAAGCTTAAAAAAAAGCTGAGCGCCAGGGCGGCGCTCAGCAGGTCGGTTTTTTTAAAAAATCACTTCAGACGGAAAGCGACAACGCTGTCGCCCGCCGTGGTACCGAGCGAGCCGTGGCCGCCCGCGGCAATCACCACATACTGCTTACCATCTTTGCCCATAAAGGTGGATGGTGTGGCCTGCGCACCCGCGCTCAGTTCAGTCTGCCACAGCAGTTCGCCGGTGGTGCTGTCGTAAGCACGGAAGAAGTTATCTGCCGTTGCGCCGTGGAACACCAGATCACCCGCCGTCAGCAGCGGTCCGCCGTGCGCCACCATCCCCATCGGGAAACCGAGCGGGAAGCGGCCAGGCAGGAAGCTGGTTTTGAGGTTTTTGGTGGTGCCGACGCGGCGCAGCCATTCGGTTTTGCCGGTGGTCAGATCCACACCGACCATCCGTCCCCACGGTGGCGCGATGCAGGGAATACCCAGACCTGACGCCATCTGCTGGATGTGGATAGCGTAGTCACCGTGGAAGTTCTCATTCCAGTACGGCGTACCATCTTTGGTGAAGGTACGCTGGGTTTCGGTTTCCGGCGTGCGTCTGATGAGGTTGTATTTGTAAGCCAGGCGTACCGGTGCCGCAATCAGCATCTGACGCTGTGGATCAACCGCTACTGAACCCCAGTTAAACACCCCGATGTTGCCCGGGAAGATCAGCGAGCCTTTCTCCGTTGGTGGCGTCCACGGGTTACCGTCATAGCGCAGCTCACGGAACGTGGTGCGGCAGGCCATCTGGTCAAACGGCGTAATGCCCCACATTGACTTCTCAGTCAGCGGCTGCGGAATGAAGTTCAGGCTTGAGACCGGCTGAGTCGCCGCATACTGCTCGCCTTTAATACCATCCGTGGAGACCTTAACCTGCTCTACCGGATAAACCGGTTCGCCGGTCAGGCGGTTCAGCACAAACAGGTTGCCGGTTTTGGTCGGCAGGATCACCGCCGGTTGCGGTTTGCCCTGATAGTTGATGTCCACCAGCGACGGCTGTGACGGGTTATCGCGATCCCAGAGGTCGTGGTTCGAACTCTGATAACGCCATTTGAACGCACCGGTTTTCAGATCCAGTGCCACCAGCGCATCACGGAATTTTTCAGTGTTGCTGGCGGGATCGCGTTCAAGTCCCACTTCATCCGGCGAGGCGTTACCAAACGGCACATAGACCAGGCCGTTTTTCAGATCGGCGCTCAGGGTGGCCCAGGCGACCGGGGTATCCTGCGGATAGGTTGCCCCTTCAGCGACCGGTGCGGTGTTATCCGGGTTAGCCGGATCGAAGTTCCACACCAGACGACCGCTGACGGCATCATAGGCACGGATCACACCTGATGGGTTACCGCTGTTGAAGCCGTTATCCATCACCGAACCGCCGACAATCACCAGGTTGCCCGCCACCAGTGGCGCGGCAGTCTGCATCAGCGCGTGCGGACGCACCTCGCCCATGTTGGCGCGCAGATTCACCACACCGTTGTCACCAAAGTCAGCACAGGCTTTACCGGTATCGGCATCCAGCGCCAGCAGGCGGGCATCGGTGGTGGCATTGAAGATACGCTTGCGGCAGATGGCCGGCGATGCGCCCGTCTGCGCCTGCGCCTGCTGACCGGCATCGAAGTAGCTCACGCCACGACAGGTCTGGTGCTGCTGCAGATAAGAGCGGTTTTTATCCGGCGTCGTTTTCCACTTCACCGCACCGGTTTCCGGGTCAAGAGCATGGACTTCGTTGTGCGGCGTACAGAAGTAGAGCATGCCGTTGGCTTTCAGCGGTGTCGCTTCAAAGGTGTATTCGGTCGCATCATCACCCTGACGCAGGTCGCCGGTGTGATAGGTCCAGGCCACTTCAAGATCTTTCACGTTATCTTTAGTGATCTGCTTCAGCGCCGAGAAGCGCTGGCCATCTGTGGTTCCGCCATATGCGCTCCACTCTTCAGCGGCACCGCCGGTCGCAGAGGCGTTGCGCGGCGTATTAATGGCGCCCTGCTGCGGTAGCGGATCGTAGAAGCAGAGACCGATGACCAGCAGCACCATCAGGACGACGGAACCCCCGAGGAAAGGATGGAAACGACGCTGCCCCTGATAGAGCGGACGCACCACCCACGGCAGCGCCAGCCAGAGACCCAGCACGCCAAACAGGTCGCCGCGCGGGATCCACTGCCATTTGTCGAAGCCCACTTCCCAGATAGTCCAGAACAGAGTGATCCACATCAGCAGCGCATAAAGCGTCAGCGCACTGCGTTTGTTCATCAACAGCAGAATCGCGCTGAGCAGAACGCCCACGCCCATCAGCGCATAGAACGCGCTGCCTCCTGCAAGCAGGAGTTGTCCTCCCATGTAAATCAGGGCGATAGCAAATATCACCATGATTATACTGGTTATTTTATTGATCATGATCCATCCTCGGGTCATTAGCGGCAATTGAAAGGTTAAGCTGGAAACATAAATTCAACGAGATTTTAACTTACGCACGAAATATGTAAAAACGTGTATAAGCGTTAATCATTAGAAATATTTATTATAAATGTCACCTGTTAATGCGGTCAGGCCGCTTTTTTTACTTTCTGAAGGGCTGATTACGGGATATCCATCACAAAAAATTAACCATAGGCTGCTAACGACCGCACCTTTTGTTCAAAGGCGATTAATTAACAGACAAGCCGCCCTTCTGTAACGCCAGCTAAAGTGTGCCCGACGAAAGATTTTCAGAGTCAAATAATCATAATGGTTTATTAACTCTGTTGTGAAATAACTCTTATTGCTGAAATCGGGAATGTTACTGCCCTGCTGTTATTCTTGGCGGCTTCATCAACGCTGGTGCGGTGTCGCTGCTGTTCAAATGATTTAATTGTGCCAGCCTGAACGCGTTTTTTATTATTTTCCTGAAAAATAACACTCAGGAAATAGATTAATGAACAAAGGGATTTTGCCGATGAAAACGATTTCAGATATTCCGTAGCATGACGCTTATTTTATCTGTGATATATATCAGCTCTCTTATATTCGTTTATCCGGCCAGCAGGCGGGATTTTTCTGGCAGCAATAAACCAGGCAGGTTAACTATGACCGCACTTCACGCTATTTATCGCAAGTTTCGTTTCCCTTTTAAGTTTCTTAATGCTGCCATTCGCTATCCTGCCGCGCAGGCACGGGTAAAGCGTTATTCCGTTATGTCGATAGAAGAGACTGTCGATCTGTTATTACGTAACCCACAATTATCTCTGGCCCGTTATGGCGACGGTGAACTGGAAATGACCTGGTATAAAAATATCGGTTTTCAGCCATTTGACCCGAATCTCTCTGCACGACTCAAAGCCTTGCTGCAGCAGGATTCAGGAGCCAACCCGAACTGTCTGATCTGTCTGCCGGATGCCTTTCGTACCACCCGTAATATGCGGGGCGGGTCGGCCCTGTTCTGGTTCTTCCATAAATCATTTTATTTTAAATATTATGAGGGTCTGCTGAATAAACAGTACCAGTATGGAAATACCTCGGTGACCCGTCCCTATCACGATTATAAAGGCAAGCAATTATCCCGGACGATATTTGATAAGTTTAAACAGCTCTATCAGGGCCGCCGGGTATTAATTGTGGAAGGCAGCGGAACGCGCCTGGGATTAGGCAATGATTTACTGGAGGGAGCCAGCGAAGTGAAACGTATTACGACGCTGAACCGTAATGCCTTTTCCGTCTATGATCGTCTGTTTGATACCGTTTTAAAGAATGCCGTCAACTTTGACCTGGTCTTGATTTCATTAGGGCCGACCGCAACCGTGCTGGCATATGATTTAAGTCAGCACGGTATCCGCTGTATTGATAGCGGCCACGTCGATATTGAATATGAGTGGATGCTGGCCAGTGCCACCAGCAAAATAAAAGTGGACGGAAAAAACGTCAATGAGGCGGGCGTACTGCTGAGTGAACAGACTACGGTGGCAGATGCGACTTATCAGCAGCAGATTTTACAACACGTTGGCGAAATACCCCAGGTCGGGACGGCTGATACAGAAGCAGTCACGGAAGCCGTGGTTATCCCGCTGCCACACGTCAGCCCCAACCATCATAACGCCGCCTGAGCCTCACCACCGACAGGCAGCGGCTGCACCGCATTGAAGCGCAGGCGAATTATTAGCGGGATCAGTTAACCCCCTTCGGAGCGGGCTCAGGGGCCCGAATTCTGTGCTTGTCCGCGGTTTGCCGGATAAATACCCTTTCCGGCATCAATTTTGCTTCTGCTCTCCTGAGACATTTAATCAGGAGAAGTGAGATGACAACCAGCCGTTACCGTTACACCATATTTTCACTGCTGTTCCTGATCGCCCTGATCAACTATATCGATCGCGGCGCCCTGTCGTTTGCGGCCAACGCCATTGCGGCGGAGTATCACTTCAGCAAAGTCCAGCTCGGTGCCGTGCTGGGCTACTTTGGCTTTGGCTATCTGTTTGGTTCGCTGTGTGGCGGCTTTCTTGCCGACCGTATCGGCACGAAAAAAGTCTGGCTGCTGGCAGGCGTACTCTGGTCGCTGCTGGAGATCGCCACCGCCTGGGCGGGGGAACTGGGCATGGCGCTGTTTGGCGGATCCGCCATTATGGGCTTTGCTGCCCTTCGCATCATGTTTGGTTTTTCCGAAGGCCCGGCCTATGCGCTGATGAACAAGGCGATTGCTCACTGGGCACCCGATAATGAGCGCGGCTTTGCGCTGGGCATCGGCCTGCTCTCGACCCAGGTTGGCGCGCTGCTGACCGCCCCGATTGCGGTGGGCCTGCTGCTGCTGACCCATGACTGGCGCATGATGTTTATCCTGCTCGGTGTTTTCTCCCTGCTGGCGATGGCGCTGTTTGCCCGCACCTTCAGCGACAGCCCGGAGAAAAGTCCACATACCAATGCCGCAGAACGTCAGCTTATCCAGACCGGTCAGCGCCGCAGCGCGGGCGACAGCGTACCACTGCCCTGGTGGCGCTTCTTTACCAGCCGCACCCTGGTCTGCAACGCGCTGGGCTACTTCTCATTCCTCTACATCACCTTTACCCTGGTGACCTGGATGCCGAAATATCTGCAGGATAATTTCCATTACGACCTGCACTCACTGTGGTACGTCGCGATGATCCCGTGGAGCGGCGCCTGTATCACGGTGCTGCTGGGCGGTCGCATTGCCGATGCCCTGCTGGCTCGCTTCCGTAATCTGCGTCTGGCGCGCAACTTGTTTGCCGCCGTCACGCTGTGCGGCACCGCCTGCTGCTTTATGGCGATCCCCTATGTGCAGTCGGCTGCCGGGATTATTGCACTGATGACCCTGGGCAATGCGCTGAATGCACTGGTAAACAATGTCTACTGGTCGGTGGTGATTGATGTCACCCCTAAAGCGTCGGTGGGTACCTACAGCGGCATGACGCTGGCGATAGCCAATCTGGCAGCGATTATCTCTCCGATGCTCTGCGGCTGGCTGGCGGAATATTACGGCTACAACGCGATGTTTACCGTCACCGCGCTGATCGCCTTTGGCAGTATGCTGGCAATGACGCTGCTGCAACCGGAGAAGCCGCTGGTGGCAGAGGCGCAGACCGGCGCAGCGGACGTTTCTGCCGCCTGATCTTAAAAGAGGATTTCCTGACACGCGGGTGATCACACACCCGCGAAGAGTAACAGTCCCTGACGACAGCCGCTCAGGCGGCCTGACCTTGTTATTGGGCGGGATAGATTGACTGTTCGGGGATGCCCCGACGATCCCAGCGGCTGGCGATCAGCCATAACAGTGCCGTCGCAAACCAGCCGATGATCCACGAGACATCATTACCGGCAAAAATCCAGGTTAGCGATCCATGGTGCAGCGGATTATCGATAAACGGCAGTTGCACCAGCACGCCCAGAAAATAGACGGTAATACCGGCCAGGTTCCAGCGTCCATAGCGCCCGTCCGGCTGCGACAGTGCCGGGACATCAACCCTGCCCCTGGTGATCAGATAGAAATCGGTCAGGCTGATCGCGCTCCACGGCACAAAGAAAGCCAGCAGAAACAGCAGGAAGTGGGTGAAGGATTTCAGAAAGGCTGGTTCACTGAGCAGAGCAATGACGCAGGCCAGCGTAACCATAAGCACCACAAACAGAATGCGCCCGCCCCGACTCAGCGTGGTTTGCTGCCGGAAGCCAGAGACAATGGTGGTCAGTGACATAAAACTGCCGTAGGCGTTCAGCGTGGTAAACGTGATTTTTCCAAAGCAAATGGCGAAATAAATCACCATGGCCATGGTCGCCGTGCTACCCATGCTCACGATGTAACCGACCTCATTGCCTGCAAACGCACTTCCGGCAATGGCAGCGACAATCACCCCCAGCGTCATTGACGCCTGCGTGCCAAGTACGGTGCCAAAAAAGACTGAACTGAAGAGTTTCTTTGCGGAGACATCAGCTGACAGATAGCGTGAATAGTCAGAGACATAAGGACAGAAGGCAATTTGCCAGGATGAAGACAGGGAGACCGCCAGCAGGAAATTTGCCGGGGTAAAGTGCTGATTCTGCCACACGGCTGATAAGTCATGCGCAGAGAACAGCGTGATAAACAGATAAGCAAAGGCTAAAACGCCAATGACGCTCGCCAGCTTGCCCAGTTGATGAATCACGCGATAGCCCAGCACCGCAATGATCACGATGAGGGTGCTGAACAGGATCATCCCGGTTGAATGACTGACATGGATAAGTTTAGCCAGCGCCTGCCCGGCTAATACTGTCCCGCTGGCTGAAAATCCCACATACATAATGCACACCAGCACCAGAGGAATAACAGCACCAAACACGCCAAACTGCATACGGCTGGTGATCATCTGCGGTAAACCCAGGCGCGGACCCTGGATCGCATGCAAAGACATGATCGCTGCACCCAGAATCTGCCCCACCAGTAAGCCGATAAGAGACCACACGACGTCTCCACCCAGCACCACGGCCAGCGCACCCGTGACAATAGCCGTGATTTGCAGATTGCCACCAAACCAGAGCGTGAACTGGTTAAAGGGATGACCATGACGTTCACCCAGCGGGATGTAATCAATGGAGCGGGTTTCTGACAGGCCCTGTTTCTCTGAGCCTGAATAATCTGATACAGATGATTTGACCGACATAGATTCCTCGCTGGAACAGTGAGAGACGTGTTGACTGAAAGCGTGATTTGCCCAATCCAGGGTTGAGAGTACATGTCTATACAAGCAGCGATATTGTCATGCGCATCGGGAAGTTACAAGGCAACCGGTCATTGGAAAATGTGATGATATCGACAGGCCTGTCATGATGGGGCAGGAAAGGATGAGGGAGCGCGGGGACCTGTTTCCGGGGGATAACGCCCTTATGGCGGGGCGTAAAACGGGAGTAAGGCATTTTGTTCGATCACCGCTACAGGCGACAGCGATGATCGGGTAACGCGTACGATGTCAGGCCTGTCAGTTTCAGAGTGTGCGGAAGAGGAAAAACCCTGACGGTTACCCTTTAGCCACTACCCGCTGACGATGACAGTCGGCCGGTTCCAGTTTTTGCCCCTGTGAAGAGATAACCTCCAGGCGTGGCAGCGGCTTTCCTTCCGCATTATCCAGCAGCACGGAGTGGGTTTCGCCCTTCTCAAACAGGTAACGCTCGCCCCACTGGCGCATCGCGACCACAACCGGAAACAGCGAACGGCCTCTTTCGGTCAGGACATATTCGCTGTAGGCGCTGCCGTCGGAGGCAGGCGCAATCTCAAACACCCCTATCTCCACCAGCTGCTTCAGGCGTGACGCCAGGATATTTTTCGCCAGCCCCAAATTCCGCTGGAAGTCACTGAATCTGCGGACGTCATCAAAGGCTTCACGCAAGATCATCATGCACCAGCGCTCACCTATCGACTCCAGGGTTCTGGCGACCGGACACTCGCTGGTTCTCAGGGATTCCTGCTTAGCCATGCTCTTCTCTCACGCTGCCTGTCTCATGATGGCAGTTTAGCCACTCCGAAAAGAAGTTGCAAAAAAAAACCAGCCCGGTTAAAGATATCGCCAATCCAGTTTCAAATAAAAACCAGAAAGGAAAGCAACATGACCTGTACGATTGGCAAGATGCGTGATCCTGAAGCCGATTCGCCCCCAGCCGCGATCCCGGTGCTCTCGTCCCGGATGATCTTTTTTTTCTCACTCACCTCTGCGCTGGCGGTCGCCAATGTTTACTCGGCACAGCCTCTGCTGGAGTCGATCGCCGCCAGCCTGCAGGTTTCCACCGGCACCATTGGCACAGTGGTAACGGCTACGCAGAGCGGCTACGCCCTCGGGCTGGTCTTTCTGGTGCCGCTGGGCGACTGCGTGAACCGCAAAAAACTGGTGATTACCCAGTTGCTGCTTTCCGTGCTGGCGTTAATCACTGCTGCGGTTGCGCCAGACCTGATGACGCTGCTCTGCGCAATGCTGCTGGTGGGATTAATGGCGGTGGTCACGCAGCTAATGGTGGCGTGGGCCGCCATGCTGGCATCGCCAGAACAGCGCGGACAGGTGGTGGGTAGCGTGACCAGTGGCATCGTGATCGGCATCCTGCTGGCGCGGTTTGTTTCCGGGATGATTGCTGACCTGGCGGGCTGGCGGGCGGTCTATCTGACGGCTGCCTGCCTGTTACTCCTGATCTCGCTCATCCTGGCGAAAGTGCTGCCCGCCACAGCAGTTCAGACGCGGCGCACATCTTATCCTCACCTCTTACTGTCCGTTTTCCGTCTCTTCCTCACGGAACCGCAGTTGCGCAGACGCGGGATCCTGGCGCTGCTGATTTTTGCGGTCTTCAGTATGCTCTGGTCTTCGATGGTTCTGCCACTTACCGCCCTGTCACTGTCACACACCCAGACCGGGATGTTCGGCCTGGCCGGAATTGCCGGTGCGCTGGCGGCCTCCAGAGCAGGCGCATGGGCTGACCTGGGCCTGGGGCAGCGTGCCACTGGCTTAGCCCTGGCGTTGCTGACCTTCTCCTGGCTGCCGATAGCCGCGCTTCACACCTCGTTGCTGTTGCTGATTTTCGGGGTGATCCTGCTCGATTTCGCCGTCCAGACGGTACATGTGATTAATCAGAGCCTGATCGTGGCCGCCCGACCCGAGGCGGCAAGTCGTCTGGTGGGGGCCTATATGTGCTTTTACTCGCTGGGCAGTGCGCTGGGGGCCATCGCCGCCACTCAGCTTTATACACACTGGGGATGGCAGGCTGTCTGCTATGCCGGTGCAGCGGTCAGTGCCTCTGCCTTTCTCTGCTGGTCCGGAGTACGTCAATCATGAAATTAACGCATCTGCTGCTCGCCGTCATGATCACCGCCATCTGGGGGGTTAACTTTTCGGTTATCAAGCTCGGCCTGCAGGCGGTCGACCCGTTTATCCTGGCAGGTATCCGCTTTACGCTCTGCGCCCTGCCAGCGTTGTTCTTTATTAAGAAACCGGACGTGCCGTGGCGCTACCTGATCAGCTATGGCCTGGTCTTCGGGATTGGCCTGTGGGGTCTGGTGAATCTGGGGATTAAAACCGGACTGTCGGCGGGCATCGCCTCGCTGCTGCTGCAGTTCAGCGCCTTCTTCACGCTGCTGCTCGGTGGCTGGGTATTTAAAGAGCGTCTCAGCCGCTATCAGATCGCCGGGTGTGCGCTGGCCTGCGCCGGTCTGCTGAGCATTTTTTTCATTACCGATGGTTCGGTGACGTTTTCCGGCATGCTGCTGGTGCTGGCAGGCGCGGTCGCATGGAGTATTGCCAATATCATCAATAAAAAAGCGGGCACCCGGCAGGTTTTTGCTTTTCTGGTCTGGTCGAGCGCCTTTGCACCCATTCCACTCTTCCTGCTGGACGGGCTGGTCAATGGCAGCGCGGGCTATCACGCACTCTTCACTCAGCTGGATGTGAAGGCGGTGTTGTCGATACTGTTTCAGGTCTATCCCAATACCCTGCTGGGCTACTGGGTGTGGAACTGGCTGCTGAAACACTATCCGGTTTCAACGGTCGCGCCACTGTCGCTGCTGGTACCGGTGTTCGGCATCCTGGGTTCAGTGGCGATATTTGGCGAAACGGTTTCACCTCAGAAAATCGCCGCGCTGCTGCTGATCGTCGCCGGACTGGCCGTCGGGCTCTATGGCCAGCGGGTTGTGCGCTATTTCGGCGTACAAACCGGCTGACGGCGCCGTGGGGTGGCTATGCACCGTGCCGCTGGCAGAACGCTTCGATGTCACCGTGCTGAAAATCGGGCAGATTCGCCAGCAGTTTCTCCAGCGGCCAGTTCCACCAGGCAATGCGCTGGAGACGGGCGGCGATAGCCGGTGTAAAGCGCACCCGCAGTGGCCTGGCCGGAACACCACCCACTACGCTGTAGGGCGCGACGTTTTTCGTCACGACTGCACCCGCAGCCAGCACCGCACCATCACCAATGGTGACGCCAGGCAGCACAATTACGCCGTGACCTATCCACACATCGTGACCGATTATCACCCGATCGGCGCGACGGGCGGAAAAGAAACCCTGATCGCGTCGGGCGTCGGGGTGGTAATACTCCGGGCAGTAGGTAAAGCGATGCTGGGAGGCGCGGTCCATAGGATGATTCGGCGCGCCAATGCGCACCTGATTAGCAATGGCGCAGAAGCGCCCCACCTGGGTATCGGCCAGGCAGCAGTGTTCGCCGACATAGGAGAAGTCACCCAGCTCGCTATACTCCAGCGTGCTGTGCGCCAGGATCTCACACTGCTGACCCACAGTGGTTTCGCGCATCTTCACACTCTCATCAATCCAGGTGTGCGCTAATCGGGCGGGCATAACGGCGGCAATGGACATAAAACTCCCGGTCTGGATAAGCAGCGCCCCGGCGGCGAGCTTTGCCGCACCACCTTACCCGCCTCCGATGACAGAGAATTGACAAAGAAAAAAGGCGGAGTGGTTAGCTCCGCCTTGTTTCAAGTTCCGGTTAACCTGCGTGACCGGTCAGTTGCATAAGGGCAACGATGATCTGCAAGATGACCCGGATAAGATCCAGAATCAGCTTAGTCAGTTCCATCACTTTCCTTCTCCTTTTACAGGAGCGCGCTGTTCGGCAACCAGGGCTTTGACTCTACCCGCCGGGCGCCTAAGCACATCTTTGTGGAGAGAGCTGAGCGGCACTCATGGTTAAAGCCACAGGCCAGCACCACCTGATGCCTGCCGGGATTTTAAAACCGTGCCCCTGGGAGCGGCCAGTCGACAATGAGGCGATGCTCAACACTCAACACCTGTATAAACATACAGCATTTTGGCGAAACTTGAAATCCTTAGCCGCACATTTTACAATCTTGTTTGTGGAGAGTGCTGAGCACCTCGTTCGCAGCGCGGTTACCAGCCGGGTAGCGAACAAAAAATAAAGGATTTGGCGAAATGCCAAATCCTTTTTTTATGCCTGCTTTCTGCTTAAAAAAACAGCGCAATGCTTACTTCGCGGCGCTGATTCGCCACACGGTATTACCCGCATCGTCAGCAATCAGGACACCGCCCTGTTTGTCGCTGGCCAGACCGACCGGTAATCCACGCACCTGCTTTTCGTCGTCCGTCAGGAAGCCCGAGACCACCGTCTGCGGCTGACCCACCGGCTTGCCGTTTTCAAATTTCACCCACACCACTTTGTAGCCATTCAGCGGCGTACGGTTCCAGCTGCCATGCTCACTGATAAACGCACCGCCCTGGTATTGCGGCATGTTATCTGCGCCGTAGAACAGCAGCCCCAGCGGAGCGACATGCGAACTCAGGGCATAATCAGGCTTAATCGCTTTCTCAACCAGATCGGGACGCTGCGGTTCGGCACGGGTATCCACATGCTGACCAAAGTAGCTGTAGGGCCAGCCATAGAAGCCTTTGTCCTGCACTGAGGTCATGTAGTCAGGCACCAGATCGGAGCCGATTTCATCACGTTCATTGACGATGGCCCACAGTTTTCCGCTCTGCGGTTCCCACTGTAAGCCGGTCGGATTGCGCAATCCGCTGGCGTAGATCCGGCTGGCACCGCTGGCCGCGTCCACTTCCAGCACTGCGGCGCGGCGATACTCTGCGCCAATGCCGTTCTCGGTGACGTTACTGTTGGAGCCGACACCCACATAGAGCTTGCTGCCATCGGGGCTGGCCAACAGCGCTTTGGTCCAGTGGTGGTTAATCGGCCCACCCGGCAGTTCCGTCACCTCTTCAGGCGCGGTGCGGATCTCCGTCTCCCCTTCGCGATAGGGGAACTTCACCAGGCTGTCAGCATTCGCGACGTAAAGGGTATTGCCAATCAGCTGCATACCAAACGGCGAGTGCAGATTCTCAATAAAGCGGTGCTGCTCCCATTTGCCATTGACGTTGCGCAGCAGCGTAATCCGGTTGCCGCCAGCGCCGCCCTTACCTGACGCTTTCTGCACAATGCCCATAATCAGCTGTTTAGGCCGGGTGGTGGGTTTGGCCGGGCCGTTGGATTCCGCCACCAGCACATCGTTATTCGGCAGCACATAAACCTGACGCGGATGCTGCAGATTGTCAGCGATCTTTTCGATTTTCAGCCCGTCAGCCACTTTTGGCATTTCGCCCGCTTTCCACGGCGTGCCTTCCGGCACCTGCATCGGCGGCATAAAGAAGTTCTGTGCCTGCGGCAGTTCGGGATTCGGTCCGATCTGCTTCTGCGGATCGACCAGCGCACCATCATCACAGCCTGCCAGTAGTGCTGTCAGGGTAAGCGCGAGCAACGTTTTATGCGGTATCTTCATGGTGGCTCCTCCTTAAGCGCTACGCTGACGTAACGCAAGTTGCACATTCGCCAGCAGCAGCAGCGCTACCACCAGCGTCGAAAGCGTCACGCCCAGCGGGATGACAGCGGCGGCATCACGGCTGTGAATAAACGCATTGACGATAGCGATCACAATCGCCACCAGCCAGAGCCAGAAATGACTCTTTTCCGCACTGTCACTGCCGCGGAACAGATAGACCAGCGCGATGAGTCGTGGCACAATCGCCAGTATCAGTCCCAGCGCAATCAGCCAGCCTGCGGCATCCGTCCAGAACAGCACAAAGGTCTGGCTATAGAGAATATCGAACAGCCAGGCCGCGACAAAAAAGCCCAGCGGCACCGGCTCCAGCAGAGCGTACAGCGTCACGGCAAAGGCCGATCTTCCCAGGGTATTGCGCATGTTTCTCTCCATTTTTAACGTGAATGCGGACCGCGTCAGACGTCGCGCTGCTCAGAGCAACTGACTCCGCGCCTGTAAAAGATTAGTAAATCTGAAGAGAAACAGAGGGTTTATTCGGGAGGAATTGCAAATCAGGCGGATGACGTCCCTGTCATCGCCGGTCAGTCAGGGTTTATCAGCGGGTAAAGTGACCCAGTATCCTGGCTGATAAGGCAGCGGCAGGAACTTCTCGTGGAACGTGCGGAAGGTGGCGTCCGGATCCAGATCGGCAAACAGATCGGGATGCAGCCATTTCGCCAGCGCCTGGATAGCCACAAACTGGTAAGGGCTGTCGTAGAACTGATGCCAGATGGCGTGGACATTGCCGTTGTGCGCCACCGGCAAGGTTTTAAAGGCATCGCGCATCATCAGCCCCTTAAGACGCGCGGTAGCCTCGGTGACATTGGCACCCGGACCGACGCCGACCCATTTGCCCACGGTATTGTAATTCTTCCAGTTAGCGCCGGTCACCACCACCACATCCGGCTGGCTGGCGATAATCTGTTCCGGGTTAACGGTGCCGAAGGTGCCAGGGATCAGATCTTTAGCGATGTTACGACCGCCCGCAATCTCAACCATCTGACCAAAGTTTTCATTGCCAAACGACATGCAGCACTCGTCGCTGTAGCCGCCTGCACGGTCAATCATCACTTTCGGGCGGTAGCCGGTAAAGTTCTTCAGACGCGAGGTGACAAGGTCAATCTGCTGCTGGCGGAAGGTGATAATTTCCTGGGCACGCGCCGGTTTGTTCACCAGTTCGCCCATGATGCGGATACTTTTCTCAGCATTCACCATCGGCGCTTCGCGGAAATCGATAAACACCACCGGCACGCCTACTGCCTGCAGTTTTTCAATCAGCTTGCCTTCATCGGTGGCGGCTTTAGATTCCAGATTCATCAGCACCAGATCGGGCTTCAGGGTTAACGCCTGCTCGACGTTGAAAGTGCCATCTTTCGCCCCGCCAAAGGTCGGTAATTTTTTAATTTCCGGATAGCGTTTTTCGTAAGCCTGATAACCGTCCCAGTCCGCTTTCGGGAAGTCGTCACGCCAGCCAATCACCCGTTTAAATGGGGCATCAGTATCAAATGCCGCCAGCAGATACATCTGACGGCCCTCACCCAGAATGATGCGTTTTGCCTCCTGCGGCACCTCGACCTGACGGCCTGCGACATCGGTAATCAATTTGGCCGAAGCCGTCCCTGCCAGCGTGAGCAGCCCCAGCGCTAAAAACCATTTTTTCATTGTAAAAACCCGCACAAATGATAATGAGAATTATTAATGTAAAGCGGCGTTACTATCACCTAAAACAGCGGTCAGGGGAAGTCATCCGGTTAAATGTTTTTTGCGGCGGGGTTAACTGGCGGAGTTCCGCTTAAAGAGATCCCTTGAGAGGAAAAAGCGCAGCGTGTCGCTGCTCACAAAACGGTCAGCTTTCGTGAATATGTTCACAACACCCTGGGCAGTTGCACACATATTAGCCATTAATCGTATCGTTTTGGCTAATGCGTTAATGAATTGTGAAGGCTAGATTGAAAATGAAACAGCGTTTTAATAATTCATCAGGACAGACTGCCACAGGAGCTTAACCGTGAAGATCAGCGCCATTGATGTCACCCTTTTTACCTATCCCACCCAGCGCTGCGCCGACAGCGCCGGACACTCCCACCCTGGCCCGGAAAATGATGCGCAGATGGCGCTACTGACCCTGACCAGCGAGGAAGGCGACTGTGGTTACGCCTTTGCGCCGCCAGAAGTGGTGCGATCCCATGTGGTTAATGCCTTTTTCCGCAAAGTGCTGATCGGTCAGAACGCCTTTGACCGGGAGCGTCTTTGGCAGGATCTGGTGCACTGGCAGCGCGGCAGCGCCCATCAGCTCACCGAGCGGGCGCTCTCCGCTGTGGAGCAGGCATTATGGGATCTGATTGGACGGAAGCTGAAACAGCCTGTCCACAAACTGCTGGGCGGCTATCGCGAGAAAATCCCGGCTTACGGCAGCACCATGTGTGGTGACGAGCTGAGCGGTGGATTATCAACGCCGGATGAGTATGCGCAGTTCGCGGAAAAACTGGTGGCGCGTGGGTATCAGGCGATCAAGTTGCACACCTGGATGCCGCCGGTCTCCTTCGCACCCAGCCCGGCGATGGATATCAAAGCGTGCGCGGCGGTGCGTGAAGCGGTTGGCCCCGATATCGCGCTGATGCTGGATGGCTACCACTGGTACAGCCGCAGTGACGCGCTGACCATCGGCAAGGCGCTGGAAAAGCTTAATTTCGCCTGGTTCGAGGAGCCGATGGAGGAAGAGAGCATGGCCTCTTACGCCTGGCTGGCCGAAAACCTCTCTATCGACGTGCTTGGTCCGGAGAGCCTGGGTGGTAAACATCACAGCCGCGCCGACTGGGTGCGTGCCGGAGCCTGCGACATTCTGCGAGCCGGTGCCAACGGCGTAGGCGGCATCTCGCCCACCCTGAAAGTGGCGAATCTGGCTGAAGCCTTTGGCATGGATTGCGAAGTGCACGGCAACGGTGCGGCCAGCCTGGCGGTGGTCGGGGCGATCCGTAACTGCCGCTGGTATGAGCGCGGCCTGCTGCATCCCTTCCTGGATTATGAAACACCGCCCGCCTACCTCAACAGCCTGATCGATCCGATGGACGATCAGGGATTTGTCACCCTGCCCACCCGCAGCGGGCTGGGTGAGGATATTAACTTCAGCTGGATTGAGACGCACACGCTGAACCGCTGGTAAATCGCACTACCGAAGTACGGCAAACAATAATAACCCCGTCGCCCGCCTGCTGCCTGCCATCCCGGTAGTCAGCAGCAGGCAGAGTCGTAAACGGGAAAACCTCTGACCTGCTGGACTTTACCTATGACCCTGACACAACGATGTGGCGCGTGGCTGATCACGCTGCTGGTGCTGACGGGCAGCGCGTCAATCCAGGCAAAGACCCCGGATGACCAGCTGATCGTCGGCATGAATATGAATAACCTGCTCACCCTGGATCCGGCCGCTATGACCGGCAACGAAGTGGTCGGCATTGTCGTGAATCTCTATGACGGACTGGTCGAGCTGAACCCGCAGCAACTCACCGAGGTGCGCCCGGCGCTGGCGGAACGCTGGTCAGTCAGCCCGGATAACCGCACCCTGACTTTTCACCTGCGCGACAACGTCAGGTTTCACTCCGGCAATCCGCTGACCAGCGCCGATGCGGTCTGGTCGATGCGGCGGGTGCTGCATCTGAACCTGGCGCAGGCGTCGGTGTGGAAATCGTACGGCTTCAGCCGCGACAACGTTGACCAGATGATTACCGCACCCGACGACCGCACGCTGGTGATCAACCTGCCCAGACCTAACGATCCGCAACTGGTGATCTACTCGCTGGCGGCGCTGGGCAGCATGGTGGTGCTGGACAGCAAAACCGTGCAGCAGCATGAGGTGGATGGCGACTGGGGCAACCGCTGGCTCACCACCCATGAAGCGGGCTCCGGCCCGTTCCGGCTGGATGTGTGGCAGGCAAAAGATGTGCTGCGCATGAGTCGTGCGACTGATTACTGGCGCGGCGAGGCGAAGATGTCGCGGGTGGTGTTCCGCCATCTGCAGGAGTCGCAGACCCTGCGGCTGATGATGGAGAAAGGCGATCTGGATATCGCCAGCAACATGGCGATCCCCGACGTGCGCGCCCTGCGGCACGACCCCGACCTCACCATTGATGCGGTAAGAAAAGGAACGATCTACTACCTGGCGATGAGCGTGAAAGATCCGCACTTCGACAATATCAAAGTGCGGGAAGCGGTACGCTACCTGGTCGATTATCAGGGCATCAATAAAAGCCTGATGACCGGCTATGGCGAGCTGCATCAGCGCCCGATTCAGGCTGGCATGCCCGCCACGCTGCCCGACCCCGGTTACCGGCTCGATGCGCCGCGCGCCCGCGCACTGCTGGCTGAAGCGGGTTATCCGGACGGCTTCGACACCACGCTGCGGGTGCTGGCCGATCAGCCATTTCTGAACATCGCCATCGCGGTTCAGTCGACGCTGCTCCAGGGCGGGATCCGCGCAAAAATCATCACCGGCACCGGTAACCAGATCTATGGCGCGATGCGCGATCGCCAGTTCAGTCTGCTGGTCGGGCGCGGTGGCAGCGGCGTGGAGCCGCATCCCCACTCCAGCCTGCGTGCGCTGGTCTATAACCCGAATAATGCTGACAGCGCCCGGCTGACCAACTTCCAGGGCTGGCGCACCGGTTTCTACGACGCACAGCTCAACAGCATGATCGATCAGGCGCTGGTAGAGCGCGACAAAACCCGCCAGCAGCAGGCCTATTACGCCATCCAGCAGCGCTATGACCAGCTGGTGCCTGCATTGATGCCGATTTCACAAATGCTCGACTCCGTGGTGGTCAGCAACCGGGTGCAGGCTTATCAGCCGCATCCCTCAGCGACCACCTTCCTCCGCGATGTCTGGAAAACCCCTGAAGCCAAAGCGGGAGGCACCCTATGATCCTGACCCTGACCCGAACTCAGTGCCGCCGCATCAGCCATCGCGCGGTGCAGGTAGTGATTACCCTGTTCGGCCTGCTGCTGCTGACCTTTTTTATTGGCCGGGTAATGCCGCTGGATCCGGTGCTGGCGATTGTCGGCCCCGACGCCGATCAGGCCACCTATCAGCAGGTTTATCACCAGCTCGGCTTTGATAAACCGCTGTGGGTGCAGTTTGGCATCTACCTTAACGCGCTGCTGCATGGCGATCTCGGCCATGCGCTGCTCACCGGTCAGCCGGTGGTGCATGACATTGTGCGCGTCTTTCCGGCAACCGTAGAGCTGGCCACGCTGGCGATTGTGATTGGCGCAGGACTGGGCGTGCCGCTGGGTGTGCTGGCGGCGGCGCGTCGCAACAGCGTCATCGACTATGTGGTGCGGATGCTCAGCCTGGCCGGTTACTCCACCCCAATCTTCTGGGTCGGCATGATTGGCCTGCTGCTGTTCTATGCCCATCTCGGCTGGGTCGGCGGCGCAGGTCGGGTGGACTTCAGCCTGGATGGCATCGTGCCACGTCGCACCGGCTTTATGCTGATTGACGCCCTGCTGGCGGGCAACAGTCAGGTGTTCTGGAATGCGCTGAATCATCTGGTGCTGCCCGCCTCGCTGCTTGGCTTTCACTCCATGGCCTATATCAGCCGCATGACGCGCAGCTTTATGCTCGCGCAGCTGTCGCAGGAGTTCATTCTGACCGCGCGGGTCAAAGGCCTGACTGAATGGCAGGTGATCTGGCAGCACGCCTTCCGCAATATCCTGGTGCAGCTGCTGACCGTGGTGGCGCTGGCCTATGGCTCGCTGCTGGAGGGCGCGGTGCTGATTGAAACCGTCTTCTCCTGGCCCGGCTTTGGCTCCTACCTCACCGGCAGCCTGATGCTGGGCGATATGAATGCGGTGATGGGCTGTGTGCTGGTGGTGGGCCTGATTTTTGTGTTGCTTAACCTGATCTCCGACCTGCTCTATCAGGTGTTCGATCCGAGGACCAAAGTATGACGATCTCTTTTGACGCTGCGTCTGTGAGTCATTCCCGTGAGCGGCTGGTGCGCTGTCAGCGTTTTGCTGCCCGCTGCGGCTATTTCCTCTGGCGCATGGCCTGTAATCCCCTGACCGCGATTGGTGGTGGCATTGTGCTGGTGCTCTGCATCGTGGCGCTGTTCGCGCCCTGGATCGCGCCGTATCACCCGCTGGTTCAGGATCTGAACAATGCGCTGACGCCTCCCGGCGCGGCCCACTGGTTCGGCACCGACGAGTTTGGCCGGGATATCTTCAGTCGTCTGGTGTGGGGCGCATGCATCACGCTCTACATCGTGCTGCTGGTATCGGTCACCGTCGGGCCGCTGGGCCTGCTGCTGGGCGTCACCGCCGGTTATTTTGGCGGCAAAGTCGACGGCGTGCTGATGCGCGTCACCGATATCTTTATCTCCTTCCCGAGCCTGGTACTGGCGCTGGCCTTTGTTGCCGCGCTGGGGCCGGGTCTGGAGCATGTGGTGATTGCGATTACGCTCACCGCCTGGCCACCCATTGCCCGTCTGGCCCGCGCTGAAACGCTGTCGCTGCGTCAGGCGGACTTTATCTCGGCGGTGCGCTTACAGGGCGCGTCGCCGCTGCGGGTGCTCTGGAAGCACATTATTCCGCTCTGCCTGCCGTCGGTGATTATCCGCATCACCATGAACATGGCGGGCATTATTCTCACCGCCGCCGGGCTGGGGTTTCTCGGGCTGGGCGCGCAGCCGCCGGATCCGGAATGGGGCGCGATGATCGCCAGTGGCCGCACCTACATGCTGGAGTGCTGGTGGGTGGTGACCGTTCCCGGTCTGGCGATCCTGATTAATAGCCTGGCATTTAACTTCTTAGGAGATGGCCTACGTGACCTGCTCGATCCCCGCAGTGAGTAACGCCTCGCCGTTGCTCGACGTGCGCGATTTGCACGTGAACTTTGTTAACGGACGCCAGATTACGCCGGCGGTGCGTGGCGTCTCCTTTCAGCTCGGTCAGGAGAAGCTGGCGATTGTCGGTGAGTCCGGCTCCGGTAAATCGACCGTGGGTCGCGCCCTGCTGCAGCTGCATCCAGCTAAGGCGCGCATTGAGGCGAGCCGGATGCAGTTTGGCGATATCGACCTGCTGCACGCCAGCCCGGCAGAGATGCGCGCCATTCGTGGCAAACGTATCTCGATGATTATGCAGGACCCGAAATATTCGCTGAATCCAGTGATCCGGGTTGGCGAACAGATTGCCGAAGCCTGGCGCAGTCACCATCGCGGCCAGAAATCGGCGGCACGTCAGCGGGCGCTGGCGATGCTGGAGGAGGTGCAGATCCGCGATCCTGAACGGGTATATCAGCTCTATCCCCATGAGATTTCCGGCGGCCAGGGGCAGCGCGTCATGATCGCCATGATGCTGATCACCGAGCCGGAACTGGTGATTGCCGATGAGCCCACCTCTGCGCTGGATGTCTCGGTTCGCCTGCAGGTGCTGGCGCTGCTGGATGATCTGGTGAAAGCGCGCGGTCTGGGACTGATTTTTATCAGTCACGATATCAATCTGGTGCGCAGCTTCTGCGATCGGGTGCTGGTGATGTATGCCGGACGCGTGGTGGAGTCGCTGGCCGCCAGCGAACTTGACCGCGCGCAGCATCCCTACACCCAGGGACTGCTGGCAGCACTGCCCGACCTTGATCGGCGGCGCACGCGTCTGCCGGTGTTACAACGTCACGCCAGCTGGCTAACTGACTAAGGAGTTACGATGATTGAGGTGAAAAATCTCAACCTGGGTTTTGGTGAAGAGGGTCGCCGTAATCAGGTGCTGTTCGACGTCAGCCTGCAGGTTAAACAGGGTGAAATCTTCGGGCTGGTCGGTGAGTCGGGCTCGGGCAAAACCACGGTGCTGAAGTGTCTGGCGGGCCTGTTTAATCACTGGCAGGGAGAACTGACCATTGATGGCCAGCCGCTGGCGCATCGCATCGATCGGGCGCGCTGCCGTCAGGTGCAGATGGTGTTTCAGGACCCTTATGGCTCGCTGCATCCGCGTCACACACTGGGCGATATTCTTGAAGAGCCATTACAGATTCAGGGTATCGGGCAGCGCCAGCAGCGCGTCGTGGCAATGCTGGATAAGGTCGGGCTGAATCGTGCCTGGCAGACGCGTTATCCGCACCAGCTTTCCGGTGGTCAGCGTCAGCGCGTGGCGATTGCCCGGGCGCTGATTTTAGAGCCGCGCGTGCTGCTGCTGGATGAGCCGACCTCCGCGCTGGATGTTTCGGTGCAGGCGGAGATCCTCAATCTGCTCAGCGATCTGCAGCAGCAGGAGAACCTGACCTATCTGATGGTGACGCACGATCTCGGCGTGGTGGCGCACCTCTGCCATCGCGTAGCGGTTATGCAACAGGGCAAAGTGCTGGAGACGCTGGATGTGCCGACGCTGGTGGCCGACCGGGCCGCGATGCCCTACACCCGGATGCTGGTAGAGGCGAGTCGTCATTACAATCCGGCGCTGGCGCAGCAGAGCTGACGTTCAGCTGATGTCGGAAAAGAGAGAATAAAAAAAGGCCGGTCAGACCGGCCTTATGACCCCGGATGCGTTAGTGGGTCAGCTGACGCACAAAAGCGACGATTTCCTGATTTTTGCCATGCTCAAACAGACACTGCTGGAAGCGTGGGCCACTAACGGCAGTACGCACCAGTTCAGGGTCGATGGCGCGCAGCGTGTCGAGGTAGTTCTCTTTGATCACGGCAGCTTTGACCTGATTCAGCAGACCGGCATTACGCACCTGCGGCTCTTTACGCTCTGGCGGATAGCCATTGCCCTTCTCGCCGGTGAAGGCTTTTTCAAAGATAAAGCGCAGGTTAAGTTCAGCGCCCCAGCCAAAGCCTTTGGCGAACGGCAGAGATAAGGCATTACCGTTGTTGATCTGGGCAAACAGGTAGGCATCCGCCGGATCGATACAGTAGCCGCAGACGACGCCCGGGTGAATGTTAAGCGACATCAGCGCGCCCTGCCCGGTGCCGCAACCCGCGACCACGAAATCCACGGCCTGGCTGTTGAGCAACACGCTGGCCTGAATGCCGAGGTGAATATAGGTCAGGTGGTGATCCTGCTCATCGCTCATACCGACGTTGAAGACCTGATGGCCCAGCGGCTGTGCGACGCCTTCCAGTTCTTTCAGCACGGTAACGTTTTTAGCGGCCTGGCTGTTTTCCATCATTAACGCGATTTTCATGATCTACCCTTATAAATTAATTGAAACACCGTTTCATTTTAGTGAAAAACCACTAAAGTGCATAAACTAATTCACCCGAGTGCTGTGAGATCCATCACAAAACGGTCACCGCAGCAGGGGCAACCGCAGGAGGATTGCGATGTTTATCTACCATAAAGAGCGACCACTGGAAGATCTGGGCAACGGCGTGACCCGCCGCGTGCTGGCGTACGGCGGCACCATGATGGCGGTAGAAGTGATTTTTGAGAAAGAGGCTTTCGGCCCGCTGCATCACCATCCCCACGAGCAGCTGACCTATGTGCTGAGCGGACGTTTTGCCTTCACCAT
Organism: Pantoea agglomerans NBRC 102470; assembly: GCF_001598475.1. GTDB lineage: Bacteria > Pseudomonadota > Gammaproteobacteria > Enterobacterales > Enterobacteriaceae > Pantoea > Pantoea agglomerans. The sequence goes on along the minus strand of NZ_BCZA01000001.1, from coordinate 603,514 downwards.
CAATGGTGAAACGCGTGAGGTGGGCGCAGGAGATACGCTCTATAAAGCGCCCAATGTGGTTCATGGCTGTGTCTGTCTTGAGGCGGGCACATTACTGGATACGTTTACACCGCAGCGCGAAGATTTCCTGACCGCTAAATAGTGCATGCGGCCCGGTGGGCCGCCTGTTGACCTGACGCAGGACTGACCTGGTTTTTCCCGTCTCCGCATCCTGCTTCAGGCCCGCAGAATTTTTCTGAAATTCCTTCTCCCGCTAACTTAATGATTAGCTGACATTTACGCCGCAACCGCGCTGCGCTTAGCTTCGTCCTGAAAATCAATCGGGCAGATTCCTGTACAAATTCCGGATCGTTGTATAAGTTTAATAGCAATCGCCGAACATTTTTTAACCCGAAACAGGACAATATTATGCCAATGCAAAACACCCTCACGTTGCCGGTGAATCACAGTGGCCCGGTCAAAAATGAGTTTAGTTCATCCTTTGCCGTGTCTGAACAGGACAAACTCAACTTTCTGATCGAAGAGTTACTGGAAGCGGGCAAGGAAAAAAGCTGTATGGAACTGCTGCGCCATCTGGCATCCGCAGACAGTGCAGAAGAAGAGGCATGCTGCCGCGAACTGCTGACGTTGCTGATGGCACAAAAATGAAGTCAGTTGCCAGCTGTTCAGCGCCGATTCATCCCTTTCTGAAAGCGTATCTGATATTGCACTCAACGCCTGACCGCACTTCCCCGTTCAGGCGTGTCAACATGCCCAGCGAAAGCCGCGGTTTTTTCTGAATGCAGTAACGCCCGCAGCAGCAGAGACTGTTACGCGCGGTAAACCGGGTTTTACTCACCAGCAACTTTTTGCCTCTCATTGCTTATCTCTCCCCTGTTTTGTTAGCCTGAATCCCGCTTCGGCGAGACCTGCTTTACTTTCCCTTCGCGTAATGCGCGCGGTTCACTATCAGGCTGACACAGGAGTGATATGACCATGACTTTTGCCCCCGCCACGCTGCATCTGCTGTGTGGAAAAATTGCCTCCGGGAAATCGACGCTGGCGGCGGAGCTGAGCGCCGCCCCCGGTTGCGTGGTGATCAGCGAGGATCAGTGGCTCGCCGCGCTTTATCAGGACGAGATGCAGTCGGTGGCCGATTACGTGCGCTATGCGGCAAAACTCAGAAAGGCGATGACGCCTCATCTGGTCGCGCTGCTTAACGCAGGGGTGTCGGTGGTGCTCGATTTTCCTGCCAACACCCGGGCGAATCGCGACTGGATGATGTCGGTGATTAAGGCAACCTCTGCCGACCATCGTCTGCATTATCTGGACGTACCGGATGCGCTGTGTAAATCGCGCCTGCACGCCCGAAATCAGGGCGGCGAACACGCCTTTGCCGCAACGGACGAGCAGTTCGCGCTGATTACCCGCTATTTCGAAGCGCCGCAGGAGGAAGAAGGCTTTAACCTGGTGCGCCACGGTTAATGCCTTCTGGCGCGGGATCTTAAGAGAGGTCGAGTGCCGCGAGCACGTCAGCAATCTGCTGGCAGTGCGCATCGGAGAGCGGCTGCAGCGGGCGCGGCAGGCAGTCGCGTTCGGTCAGTCCCAGCAGCCCCGCCGCGGCGCTGATCACCCGGAAACTGCCGCCATGCTGGCGGAACAGCGCCCATAAAGGCTGCAGGCGATCGGACTGCGCCCTGACGCTCTGATGGTCGCCTGCGGCCGCCGCTTCGGTCATCGCTTTTGCAACGCGCGGAAACAGTCCGCCGCACACCGAATACCAGCCATCACAGCCCGCAATCAGCCCGTTGGCGGCAGAAGCATCGCCACTGACGCCAATCGATACGGAATCTGGCAGCGTGCCGCGCAGCTGAGCGAGGCGATCGTTAGCCGCAGATTGCTCCGCCGGTACACCAGGAATTTTCACTGACCCGACACCGGAAAGTGCGGCGATCCGGCTCAGCAGCGCATCGGAAAAGGTAAAATGGGTGGTGCCGGGATTGTCATAGATACAGACTGGCACCGAGGCGTGTCGCGTTACGGTCTCGAAAAGCGTGAACACCTCATCTTCATTCAACGCCTGATAACCCAGCGGCGGCAGCAATAACGCGGCCGCGCCCGCCTGTTGCGCGTCCTCCGCCAGCGCCAGCACCTCGTCAGTGCCCACCGCACCAATGCAGATCATCACCGGAATCGACTCTGCATGTTCCACCGCCAGTTCTGCGATACGCCTGCGCCGCGCGCGGGTGAGATAGGCGTAGCTGCCGGTGGACCCCAGCACGCCAAGGGAATCGACTTTTGCATCAATCAGCCTGCGCAGCAGCCGCAAAAAAGCCGCTTCATCGGGCTTGCCTGCCGCAAAGGGAGTAAGGGGGAATGCACTGAGTCCGCTGAACATATCATCTGCTCCATTACAAGATTGCACCGGCTGGAGGTCGCCCCTGCAGCCATATTTCGTTACCGGCCGAAGCATCAACCCGCCCCGCCCGCTATTTTTGCGCTATCACCCAAAGGAGAATAGCGATGATTGCCGTACTATTTGAAGCCGAAGCCCGACCCGAACACCAGATGCGTTACCTGCAACTGGCTGCCGACCTTAAACCGCTGCTGATGCAAAACAGCGGGTTTATCTCTCTTGAGCGCTTTCAAAGCCTGACCGATGAGAAAAAAATTCTCTCGCTCTCCTGGTGGCGCGATGAAGAATCGGTGCTGGCCTGGAAGCGCAACCTTTGTCACCAGGCCGCACAGCGTGAAGGCCGCGAGACCCTTTTTGCCGGTTACCGTCTTCGCATCGTCACGCTGATCAGAGAATATGCCTCACAACAGGGAGTAAATTAACATGTTCGATATTCATGTCATCCTGCAAAATAGTCCAGGCACACTTTCCCGGCTCACCACGCTGCTGGGCCGTCATGGGATTGGCCTGGAAGGCGGCGGCCTGTTCTCCTTTGGTGAACAGAGCCACGCTCATTTTCTGGTTGAGGAAGGCGAACGGGCGCGGGCCGTGCTTGAAGCAGAAGGTATCGCCGTCGAGGCAGTTAACGTTCCACTTATTCGCAGGTTACCGCAACAGCGTCCCGGCGAGCTGGGGGCGATCACTGCACGCCTTGCCGATGCCGGAATCAACATCCTGGTGCAATACAGCGATCACGCTAACCAGCTGATCCTGATCACCGATAACAATCGATCAGCCGCCGGGCTGACCACAGAATGGGCACGCTAATCTGATGGCAACACCACAACCGCACAACGCACCTGGCGATAGCGAAGCACTTGAGAATGCGATTGTGGGCGTCGCCGCCGCAATGGCCGATCCGTCACGGGTGAAGATGCTGTCCGCGCTGATGGATGGACGCGCCTGGACCGCCACCGAACTCAGTGCCGTCACCGATGTGGCACCCTCAACCGCCAGCGCCCATCTGAACCGGTTGATCACCAGCGGCTTGATCGTCTGCGTGGCGCAGGGGCGTCACCGTTATTACCGACTGACCGGCAGTGATATCGCTGCGCTGATTGAGAACATGATGGGCGTGTCCTGGCGACGGATTGCCGCGCCGGCGAGCACCACCCCAACATCGCTTCGCTCCGCCCGCACCTGTTACGACCATCTGGCCGGTGATATTGCGGTGCAGATCTATGCCGTAATGGCGCAACAGGGCTGGATCACACCGGAAGGCAGCGCTGTCACCTTATATGGACAGCAGCAGTTTGCGGCGTTGCAGATTGATCTGTCGCAGCCCGGACGCCGCAGAGCCTGCTGTGGCTGTCTCGACTGGAGTGAGCGCCGGTTCCATCTCGGCGGCTACGCGGGTGCAGCGCTGCTGAGTGCCTTTGAAACGCAAGGCTGGCTAACCCGGCAGCCTGGCTACCGTGAAGTGGTTTTTACCGTAGCGGGCGTCCGACATTTACATCAGATTTTTGGCATAACCTTTCCCTGACGCCTTGCTGCCTGCGTTCTGAACCTTTTTGTTGCCGCCAGACTCTGCGCTGATGGCCTCAGACAAGCTAGATTCCCCCTATTCGCCTGCAACACGCTTATGAAATCTGTCACATTTCCGCAAACTCCTCTCAGGCTCACTAACAGGCACAAAAAAACCATCCCGCCATTTAACCTGTTGAATGCGAAACACTTTAAGTGATAACGCCTGGCAATCATGCGGCTGGCACATTAATCGATGCCCTTTTTGCACTTATTTAGCGCCGGGCGCTGATCCACTCTTCAGTGACAGGCGCGGCAAAAAGCGTCATACCTTACTGGAGCTACTGATGCAGACAACCTCACCCATGACTCACCGCGCCAGGATTGGCGCAATATTCCGTGTTACCTCAGGCAACTTTCTCGAACAGTTCGACTTCTTCCTGTTCGGTTTCTATGCCACCTATATCGCCCATACCTTTTTCCCGGCCAGCAGTGAGTTCGCCTCACTGATGATGACCTTTGCCGTGTTTGGCGCAGGGTTCCTGATGCGCCCGATTGGCGCGGTAGTGCTGGGGGCGTACATCGATAAGGTTGGCCGTCGTAAAGGGCTGATCGTCACGCTCTCCATCATGGCAGCAGGCACCTTTATGATCGTGCTGATCCCCTCTTACCAGAGTATTGGCCTGTGGGCGCCGCTGCTGGTGCTGATCGGTCGGCTGCTGCAGGGCTTCTCCGCCGGTGCAGAGCTGGGCGGCGTGTCGGTCTATCTCGCAGAGATTGCCACACCAGGCCGCAAGGGCTTCTACACCAGCTGGCAGTCAGGCAGTCAGCAGGTCGCGATTATGGTGGCGGCGGCGATGGGCTTTATCCTCAACGCGGTGCTGGAAGAGAGTGCCATCCGTGAATGGGGCTGGCGCATTCCGTTCCTGTTTGGCTGCCTGATTGTGCCGTTTATTTTCGTGCTGCGTCGCAAGCTGGAAGAGACCCAGGAGTTCAACAACCGTCGCAGCCATCCCGATGTGAAGCAGGTGTTCCGCATCCTGCTCGCCAACTGGCAGGTGGTGATTGCCGGGATGCTGATGGTAGCAATGACCACGACTGCGTTTTACCTGATTACGGTTTACGCGCCGACCTTTGGCAAGAAAGTGCTATTGCTCAGCGCCTCTGACAGCCTGCTGGTGACGTTGCTGGTGGCGGTGTCGAACTTTATCTGGCTGCCGATTGGCGGCGCGATCTCCGACCGCTTTGGCCGTAAGCCTGTGCTGGTCGCCATGACCCTGCTGGCGATCGTCACCACCTATCCGGCTCTGAGCATGCTGGCCGCCGCACCGGGCTTCTCGATGATGCTGGGCGTGCTGCTGTGGCTTTCAATGATCTATGGTCTCTACAACGGCGCGATGATCCCGGCGCTGACCGAAATCATGCCAGCGGAAGTGCGCGTGGCGGGCTTCTCGCTGGCCTATAGCCTGGCAACTGCGCTGTTTGGCGGGTTTACGCCGGTGATGTCAACCGGCCTGATTGAGATGACCGGCGATAAAGCCTCGCCAGGCTACTGGATGAGTTTTGCCGCAGTCTGCGCCCTGGGGGCAACACTTTATCTCTATCGTCGTACACGCAGTGCCGTATCACCTGCCCATGAAACCGTTAGCTGAGGAATGAAGATGAAACTGAAAACGATGTCGCTGTACGCTGCTCTGCTGTTCAGCGTGGCGGGCAGCGCCACGGCGCAGGCAAAAGAGCTGACGGTGATGATCTCCGGCGGGTTTAAAGCAGCGTGGGATACGCTCTCGCCCCGCTTCGCCCAGCGTGAAGGGATCACTATCAACACCGTCGCCGGTCCGTCTATGGGCAAAACCCCGCAGGCGATTCCGGCCCGACTGGCGCGCGGTGAACCGGCCGATGTGGTGATTATGGTCGGCGATGCGCTAAGCGATCTGCAAAAACAGGGCGAGACGCTGCCGGGTTCACGGGTTGAGCTGGCGGACTCGCGCATCGGCGCGGTGATCAAACAGGGTGCCACGCCGGTTAAGATTGGCAGCGAAAGCGCGCTGCGTACTGCTCTGCTGAACACCAGCTCCATCGCCTATTCTGACAGCGCCAGCGGTAAATATGTCAGCAGCCAGCTGTTCAGCCGCCTGGGCATTGAGGATCAGGTTAAGGGGAAAGCGGTGAAGGTTGAGCGCATCCCGGTGGCCTCAGAGGTCGCGGCCGGTAAATACGCTATCGGCTTTCAGCAGGTCAGTGAGCTGCTGCCGGTGCCGGGCGTCACTTTTATTGGCGAACTGCCGGACAAGCTGCAATACACCACCCGCTTCGCCGGTGCCGTGGTGCGCAAGTCAGCGCAGCCGGATGAGGCGGCTAAGCTGCTGCGCTGGCTCGCCTCTTCTGAAGCACAACAGGCGGTGCACGGCAGCGGACTCCACACCGTGAAAGCGTCAAAACCGGTCAGAGACGCTGATACTGTTCAATAATCAGGTTCTCCAGTTCGCCCGCAATGTGCGACAGCGTCCGGCCATTTTTACGTAGCAGACCCACGGTGCGTTTCACCTGCGGATCGGTCAATGGAACCGCCATCAGCAGGGCATGATCGTAGCCAGGCATCGACATGGCTGGGACGGCAGCAATGCCCAGCCCCGCCTCAACCATCCCCAGCATGGTGGTGACGTGCCGGGTTTCACAGATACAGGGTTTCTCCGGCATGATCGCCTGCAGCGCCTGATCCAGCAGGTTGCGATTGCCGGAGGTTTTATCCAGCCCGACCCACTCATACTGATAAAACGCCTGCCAGCTCAGACTCTTTTTGCCGGCTATAGGATGGTCACGCCGACAGGCCGCCACGTAGGGATCATCCATCAGCGGCTGGAAATGCACATCCGGCTGCGAGCGGCTGGAAAAACTGATGCCAAAGTCGGCCTGACCGCCAATCACCGCGTCATAAACGTTAGCCGCACTGCTGTCGATCAGTTTGACTCGTACGCGGGGATAGCGCGCCTGAAACAGCCGGATAATGTTGGGCATAAAGTAGTAGGCGGCTGACGGCACGCAGGCCACGGTGATCAGGCCGGTGCGGGCTAAGCTCACCTCACTGAGATCGGCCATGACCTCTTCAAAATCAGCCAGCAACTTATCCGAGCGCTGAGCAAACGCATGCCCCTTAAGGGTCAGCGTGACGCGGCGCGTGGTACGCTCAAACAGTTTGATCCCCAGCGAGGTTTCCAGCTTATCTATCCTGCGGCTCAGCGCCGACTGTGAGAGGCAGATCGATTCTGCCGCCAGGCGAAAATTGCCAAACTCCACCAGCGCGCGAAACGCGTAGAGATCGTTGAGATCGAAATTAACCGGCATAAATCCCTCTTACCGCTTCCTGAAAGCATCACATTTATCTAACATTCGGTGGACATAACAATAACATCATTGTTCTCATTGATCTCATTGCCACCTGCGACTGGCTGTTAAAGATTAGTGAGCTGTATCAACCTGATGCAGAAAACGTCCGGGATAATCGGGTTGGATAGCGTGCTGGGCGCTGTAACGCCCAAACAGCTTATAGCGGTTTAACGCGATACGGTCGTAGGCAAAATTACTGATCGCGTCGGGAAAGTGGCACAGCACCGCCAGCCCGCGCCACGGGGCCGGCAGGTGCTGCATCACGCGGAACACCGCCTGCGCCCGCAGCCAGTGCTGGTTATAGGCAATGTAGACAATGGTGCTGATGTTCTCTTCCGGCAGTCCGGCCCAGCGCAGCAGCGCTTTGCCCTGCTCGCTCTGCACAGAGGCAAAACGGACCTGCCGCGCCAGATGGCGACGCAGCAGGAACTGAACCCAGCCGTTACACAGCTTACAGACGCCGTCATAGAGCACGGCGCTTTCACCGGTTTGCAGATAAGGGGGCGACGACATCCTGCAACTCCTCACTCCTCTTATGATGAACTGAAGTGTAGCGGGTTCTGGTCAGTTGCTGCTGCAGCCAGTGAATAACGGCAGCGTGATCCTGGGCGCAGGCATCAACCTCATACACCTGGCCCAGCGCCATCGGAGTGGCCTGTTGTGCCAGCTGGCGCAGCTCCGGCAGATACTCAGCCCCTGGATGGCCCGGCAGCCGCTGCGACAGCCGCGCCTGATAGCGCGCCACCGCCGCTTCCGGTTCAATCTTCAGCCACAGTTCCAGCGCCTCCTCCACGCCCGCCTGTTTCAGTCCCTGCTCCAGCAGCGTGCGGGGCTGGAACCCAAACCAGGCGTCGATCAGCCAGATCTGACTGGCGGGTGCCTGCGCGACGATGTTCCAGATCGCCTGATAGGCCGCGCAGCCCAGTTGCCGGTTACGCTGGCGATCGACCGGCGCAAAAGCGTGCATAAACGGCTCTTTCAGGCTATCGAGCGTCAGCACCGGCCAGCCAAAGTGTTGTGACAGCACGCGCGTCAGGGTGCTTTTACCCGATGCCGGAATACCGTTAACCAGCACCACGCGTTTGGGGGGGATATTTTGCGTCATAAGATATCGATGACCTCCGCGACACTGCTGGCCTGACGTAACCGGACCAGCGTTTCCTCATCTTCCAGCAGCGACACAATCGCGCGGATCCCCTCTTCTATATGCGCATTGCTGTCACGCGCGCCAAACATAATCACAATGTCCGCTTTATCACTGCCCTCAAACGAGATCGGCTCATTCAACAGAATCATACTGAAACAGTCGCGGATCACCCCCGCGTCCGGTCGCGCATGGGGAATGGCGATCCCCTCTTCAAACACGTAGTAAGCGCCATGGGCCAGGGTATTGGCAATGACCGCATCAGGATAAGAGGCATCGAGATAGCCGCCACTGACCAGGGGTTCGGCAGCCAGCGCGATAACCTGACGCCAGTCCGTGGCGTCGATACCAATCTGAATAGCGTTTGCCTCTTGCAATAACTGCTTAATCGTCATCAGCTCTCCTTAAATCGACTGGCGAACCACATTGCGTAATTCATCGATTTTGACAAACAGCGCATCAATTTCATTGCGATAGCGACGGCTTTTCGCAAATAAGCTTAATGCCCGGTTATATTCCAGCATTAATTGTTTTTGCGTTTCGCCATCACGCGGATTAATAGCCAGCTGCTGCTCCAGTTGCGTTATTTTCTCGCGACTTAATTCCGCCAGATGATCCTGTTGCTGCTCGCTGGGTTGTTCCACAGCCGGAGACTTTTTTAAGAATCCAAACATAGGCTCTCCTGCCCCGTAGCATGTCGGGGTGGCTCAGATTTATAGGTAATTATAAAAGGTTTGACGCAATAAGCCGGTGATAGCGAAACGGGCGATTACCGGAATAATTGCATCTTCTCTACCAGCACACTGGTTACCGCATCATTGGCCGGCACCAGGAAATTACGCACGCTGTCATTGACCTTGCCTTTTTCAAAGGTCGATTTGCACTGCGCCACCCACTGAACATTCATTTCGGTGCCGACATTGACCTTCTCAATACCGCTGCTGACCGCCAGCCGCATATCTTCATCGCTGACGCCGGTGCCGCCGTGCAGCACCAGTGGCGTGTGGGTTGCCGCCGTGATATCTGCCAGCCGCTGATGCTGAATATGCGCTTTGCCGGTGTAAAGTCCATGCACGGTGCCGATGGAGATCGCCAGCATATCGACGCCGGTCTCTTCGACAAAGCGGCGCGCATCTTCCACCGGCGTAAACGCAATCGCCTCCATTTCCACGCATTTACCATCTTCCGAGCCGCCAATCGCGCCCAGCTCCGCTTCTACCGAAACATTGTGCGGACGCGCCATATCAATCACCCGGCGGGTATTGGCAATATTCTCTTCTATCGACAGATGTGACCCGTCATACATCACGGAACTGAATCCGGCATCAATTGCTGTCTGAATCGCCGCTAAATCGGAACAGTGATCGAGATGCAGACAGGTCGGGACATTCATACTCTCTGACAGCGATTTAATCGCATCGACCAGTAATTTATGGCCGAGATATTTCGCCGTTCCGGTAGAGATCTGAATCATTAACGGACTATTGGTTTTCTCTGCCGCTTTAAAATAGGCGGGCAGCATCTCCAGGCAGTGAAGATTAAAAGAACCCACCGCTTTAAAGTCGCGCTGCTTAGCCAGCTGTAACAGATCGGCGAAGTTATAAAGTTTCATGGATTTTTTCCTCTTGAGGTTTTGTGGATTTGCCATTAACAAACCAGGCAAGCGCGGTAACAAAGGCAATAAACAGAGCAACGAACAGCCAGTTATTCTGGAAGGCGTGGCCGAGCACCAGGCCGGTACTGATGACATCTGAGTCACTGAAGGTCACACCGGTGAAGCCATAGCTCTCCAGCATCGGCACCAGGATGGCGGGCAGAATGGTGATAAAGAGGCCGTGGACGAAGCCGCCGATCATCGCGCCGCGCCGTCCGCCCATGGCATTACCAAATACCCCGGCGGTGCCACCGGCAAAGAAGTTGGTCAGCAGGCCAGGCAGGATCATCGCCAGACCAAACATCGGGAAGACGAGCATGCCGACAATTGAGCCGAGCGTGGTGGCGAGAAAGCCAACAATCACCGCGTTCGGGGCATAGGGAAACATAACCGGGCAGTCCAGCGCCGGTTTGGCATCCGGCACGACACGCATGGCGATACCGCGGAAGGCAGGCACCAGCTCGTTCAGCAATAGACGAACGCCGCTGTAGAGCACAAAGACTCCGGCCACGAACTGAATCGACTGCATAAAGGCGTACATCAGGTAGTTCATGCCGTTGCTGTACTGGGCGATAAACGCCGGACCGGCCGCCACGGCGGGGATCAGGTACATCGGCACCATCACCAGCGCCATCGACAGATAGGTATCCTGCAGAAACTTGAAGTTATCGGGCAGCTTCAGATCTTCAGTGGATCGCGATCCTTTGCCGACCACTTTGGCGACCGCCGCAGTGACCAGATAACCAATGGTGCAGAAGTGACCCAGGGCAACGTCGTCCGAATCGGTAATACGTCGTACCACCGGCTGCGCCAGCGCAGGCATCACCACGGCCATGACCCCGCCAAAGATACCGCCGGTCAGGATCAGCGGCAGACCGGTCAGCCCCGCTTTGTAGCCAATCACCGCGCCAATCGTCGCCATCCACAGCAGGGCCTGGCCGGTGAGGAAGATGTACTTAAAGGGCGTCAGTCGCGCGATGATGATATTGACGATAAAGATCACCAGCAGCGTCAGTGCCACTTCAGACCCCAGCTCACGGTTAGCCAGCCCGGCAATGGCGGCAACATCGGTGATATAGCCGCGCATGCCAAAGCCGTGGGTAAAAATGGTATTGAGGAACGTCAGGGTTCCCACAATAATATTGATACCCGCCATCATAATTAAAAAGCCGAGCAGGGTTTTAAAGGTGCCTTCCACCACCTTGCCTGCGGATTTCTTTTGCAGCAGCAGACCGATCAGGGCAATAAAGGCGATCAGAATAGACGCCTGCCCCAGCAGATCTTTTACCAGGAAGTCGATCACACTATTCATGGGCGGCGACCTTTACGTTGCGTTCTTTTAAAAAGGCCAGGATCTTCTGCTCTATTTCCGCTTTATCGGTGAGCCGGTTAAGAATAATGACCCGCTTAATCTGTTCCGGACTGGCGTCGGCATTTAACACATCGGCAAAGGCTTTTTGCGTCAGAATCATGTCCGACTTAAAGGCATTCGCTTCTGAAATGGTGGTGTGATCGATATCGGCCTCAATCTCCAGTTTTTTTAAAACCGCTTTTGCGCTCATCTCAATCGCAAAACTGGATCCTAAGCCACAACCACAGACACATAATATTTTCAGCATGGTTTTCTCCTCACAATATATTGAGTTGTTTAGCGAGTTTGTAATGGTGCCCGTCAATATCGACCAGGCGTTTTTGCATGCTTATTAAATCAATCGGAATCGGTTTATTGCTGCCGTTAATAATGACCGCTTTATTCCGCATGCCTGACTGAATACAACGCACCACTTCACTGGCCATAATGGTGCCCTGATAAATCTCTTCGCAGGTGGGATCACCATTCCGCAGCCCGTAACCGAGGATAGTTTTACGGACGCGTACGCCAATAAGCGGCTCAAGCTGTTTGATTAAGGTGTCGATAGCCCCCTGAAAACCCGGCGAATATTCGCGGGTGTAGCCTTCTGAACAGAGAATGATCACGCTGTTCTGCTCTGCCAGCCGCCGGGTGATGCGCTGCGCCAGCTGTGGCAAAGGAATCTGGCACTCCGGGATCAGCGCAATGTCCGCATTGGATTTAATCGCCGACTGCAGGGTTAATTCGCCGCAGTAGCCGCCGAGTAACTCCAGCATAAATACCCGGCCAGGTAAGGCGCGCCCGGTATTCCGCAGTTTCGCGACCTCTTTTAATACCTGCTCGCAGGCGGTGGAAAAACCCAGGGTGTAATCACTGCCGAAGACATCATTATCGATGGTCATGCCGACGCCGAAACAATTAACGCCAGACTCCGACAGGGTATGGAGAAATTGCAGCGACCCGTCTCCGCCCGCCATAATTAACACTTCAATACGGGCGCTTTTCAGCTGGCGCGCAATACATTCATATTCGCTGCGCACCAGTTTCTTTTGCGTGCGTCCCGATTGCATAACCGGAATCGGGGCGATGGCAAAGTCGAGCAGATCACGCTGGCTGATATCACGATGGTTATTTGCCAGCAGGCCGGGAATGCCACCATCAAATATCACGATCTCCGCCTGCGTCAGACGTCCTAACTGGAAGACAAAATTATTAATGCCGGTTACATCACCGCCACTGATCACCATTCCAATTCGCATTTCCCTCACCTCGCTGGCTTAATCTGCTGAGGGCCATTCTTCCGGTTCGTGGGGTTGCTATTTGCAGAGGAGATCACAGTTACGAGCGGTATTTTTTGGGCGGGGTTATTGACAGGGGTGTCTGAGCGGCGGTTTTTGAGATCAAAATCACACTATTCGCGGGAAGGCCGATTAGAGTGAAACGATATAAATCAATGAGTTAGTTCAGAAGGCATCTGAATTTTATTTCGCCACACAGCGGCACAGAGTGGCTTATTCCGTGCTGTTGCAAATTTGTGACTTTCGCCTCATTTTTCCCGGTTCCGGGCCAGATAAAGCGTTCAGAAGATAATTGATGAGGAGATATCCGGATTATTTTATGGCAGATAAACAGGCCGGCAGAATAGATTTCAGAGGGGAAGAAGGCGCAGAAAAAACGAATAAGGGGCGTAGCAGCAAGCCACTACGCCCCAAAAAGCTTACTTCGCGTAGGCTTCAGTAGACAAAGTCAGAGTGACCTCGTCGCTTACCGCTGGGACATATTTGTCCAGCTTGAAGTCAGAACGCTTGATGGTGCCGGTGGCATCAAAACCAATCGCCTGCTTTTTCACCATCGGATGCTCGCCCTGCTTGTTCAGCGTCGCGTGCAGCGTAACTGGCTTGGTGATCCCTTTCAGGGTCAGGTTGCCTTCAACATCAAATTTGTTGTCGCCCTTCGCCACCACTTTGGTGCTGTGGAAGGTCGCAGTCGGATATTTAGCGGTGTCGAAGTACTCAGCGCCTTTGAATTCTTTGGTCAGCGCAGCCACGTGGCTGTCGATTTTGCTGACTGGCAGGGTCACGTCAACGCGTGATGCCTCTGGATGATCTTTATCAAACACCAGGTTACCGGTTGCATCAGGGATATCAGCGGTAGGGTTTGAGAAGCCGAAGTGGTTCCAGGCAACAATCACCGACGTATGCTCAGGATTCAGCTGGTAGTGCATCGCCTCAGCCTGAGACAACGGGGCGTAGAGGGTGGCAGCGGCTAACAGGGGCAGTGCAATACGTTTGAAGTTTTTCACGGTCAATTCCTTATGCGGACAAAGTGAATTGAGTGTGGTCCAGTTCGCCCGGAATAGACAGTGAAGAGATTTGTCGGTAATTTTCAAATAAATTCAGCAACTTTATACCGGGCGCTACACATTCTCGCCGCCGGTGAACAGCACCCGCCAGCGGCGGCGATCCTGAATCAGCGTGCGGTGAAGCTGTTGCAGATCCGCAAGTGTCAGCGCCTCAATCTGCGCCGCATCCGGTTCTGCCAGGCCATTGTCAGCGCGTAAGCACGCCAGTGGCTGATCCACTTCCCGGCTCAGAAGACGCGCTTTCAGTGCCGCCAGATCGTAACCCGCCAGCGTCTCGTTCAGTGACCGCAGGAAGTTGCGGCAGTAGCGCAGCAGTGACAGCGCGCTGTAATCGGGCGACTGCAGCGCAAACAGCACCCCATCTTCATCGGCACAGCGCATATAGCGGCTGCTCACCACATAACCGATAGGCTGCTCAACGCGATAGCGCTGGAAAAAGCGCGGCTCGTAGATCAGCGCCAGCGCGCGAAGCGCCGCCAGCTGTTCAGGTCGATGCAGCGGGATAAACAGCAGCAGAGCATTGTCCGCGCTGCTGTGTGGCAGGCGCGTCATACCGGTTTGCGTCGTCATGCGCTTTGGCGGCGTGTCAGGGTTAACCGGTAGCGACAGTGCGCTCAGCCGCCGGGCAATCAGTGAATGCAGTGCCGCGTTGCCGCCTTTCAGCGCCGCCCGCCAGCAATGTGGCGTAATGGTGGCGGCCAGCTGCCAGGGCAACTGCCGCAGCAGTGCACGGATCGCGATGCTTTCTCCCGAAGAAGGCTGCGCCGCCTCAACCGGCAGCGTCAGTGCGGCGACGATCTGGCTCAGCGCCCGGTCAGCCACCGCCTCATCCGGCGTCAGTTGTAGCGTCAGTTGCCACACGCCCTCCACTTCCTGCCAGCTGCCGTTGCCGCCCTGATGACGCAACGCGGCAAACAGCGGACGTAACCGCCGCCCCAGCGCTTCGCCTGTCGCTTCGGTGAACGTTGACCAGAACTCTGGTCGCAGGATCAGCGTCGCCTGCAGGTCGTCAGGCTGATGATGCGGCAATGCCACCGCCTGTGCGGGCAGCGGCTCAGACGTTAAGGCGGTCTCGAACGGATAGAATGTGAAATTCGCCGGAGGTAGCGCCTCAGACGGGGCTGGTTGCCAGGCGGTCAGCGCAAGGCTGAATCCCTGCGTCTGAAGGGTTTCCTCAGCCGGGTGCGACGTGCAGAACAGCAGCGTGCCCGGCGCGTCGGTGAGACGCGCCAGCAGCGGCTGTAACGCAGGCACGGCTTCATCTGGCGCAAAGCCGATTGCGCGCTGGCGTAACTGCTCCATCGGTGACAGTGTCACGAATCGCTGCTTTGCCAGCTGGTGATAGTGTTGATGTTGTGGCTTATTCGTCTGGCGCAGTGCCTCCAGATAACGGTCGATCAAGACATTAACGGTTTCGGGTTGATGCGTTTCAACGCCCAGCGCCAGCCAGAGCGCGCCTCCCGCCTGATAGATCCACTTCAGCTCCAGCGACTCCGCCAGCCCCTGCTCACGAAGGGTAGCCAGCAGCGATCCGGGTGCTTCATCCAGCAGAAATTCACGCCATAACGTGACACCGTCACTGTTATCCAGTATCCAGCTGCGCCATAGCGCCCCAGGTGCGGTCTCTGCCAGCTGCCAGCAGGTATCGCTGGTCAGCTGCGGCGGTGGCAGATCCTGTCGCCACTGACCGGAGGGCAGCGCGGCAGCAACGTTACGCGCCAGCTGTTCCAGCTCATCCAGTGAGTGCGGCCCCTGCAGCCAGAGCCGCATATTGCTGGCGAAGTAGTAGCGCTGGTGGAACTGGCGCAGGGCCCGCTGTAGTGCAGAGAGCTCATCGCCAAAACTCGCCCGGCTGCCAATATGGAACCGGTGGAATTCCGCAGGTGACGCGGCGGCGTGCAGCAGTGCGGCTTCAATGCGTGACGGCTGATGACGCTGCAATAGCTGATATTCTGCATCAATCACCGCCACTTCCTGACCGATCGCCTGATTATCAAGCAGCGGATGGCAGACCATATCCTGCAGCCGCGCCAGCCCCTCAGCCAGCAGCGACGGCGTGACCTCAAAAAAGAACGCGCTGCGCCGGGCCAGCGTGGTGGCGTTAACCCTGCCACCCTGCGTCTGAATCCAGCTCATCAACCGGCCCTCATCAGGCCAGCCGGTGCTGCCGGTGAACAGCAGATGTTCAAGCAGATGCGCCAGTCCGGGCCAGCGATCGGGTTCGTCGTGACTCCCCGCGCCCACCTGAATCAGGGCGGCGGCCTGGCTGGCATCGGGCTGATGCACCAGTTCAACCGTCAGACCGTTTATCTCCAGGCAACGCGTTTTCATCAGAGGTTCCGTGTTTTATAGATCAATTGTGAGTTGCTGCGGTTACGGAACTGCAGCTGACCAATTTTAATGTCGCTGCAATCCGCCTCACGCCGGGCGTCAAGGATTTTGCCGTGATGCGGTGATTTGCTGCAGACCGGATCGGTGTTGTCGGCATTGCCGGTCAGCATGTAAGCCTGACAGCGACAGCCGCCAAAATCTTTCTCTTTCTCATCACAGGAGCGGCATGGCTCTGGCATCCAGTCAAAACCGCGATAACGGTTGAAGCCGAATGAGTTATACCAGATATCGTCCAGACTTTGCGTCAGCACTGAGGGAAATTCTATCGGGAGCTGACGCGCACTGTGGCACGGCAGCGCGGTGCCCTCTGGCGTAACGCTGAGGAAGATGGCGCCCCAGCCACCCATGCAGGGCTTAGGGCGCTCTTCGTAGTAGTCTGGCGTCACAAACAGCAGGTTGGTCAGATTGCCGGTGGTGCTCATCCGCTCGCGGTAGGTTTTCACCACCGCCTCTGCGCGGGCTATCTGCTCGCGGGTGGGCAGCAGGCCTTCACGGTTAAGCTGCGCCCAGCCGTAGAACTGACAGGTCGCCAGTTCCACGTCATCCGCTTCCAGCTCAATGCAGAGATCGATGATCCTGTCGATCTGGTCGATGTTATGGCGATGCAGTACAAAGTTCAGCACCATCGGATAGCCGTGGGCTTTCACCGCTTTCGCCATCTCCAGCTTCTGCTGAAACGCTTTTTTCGAACCGGCCAGCGCCGCATTCAGGGTTTCGTCACTCGCCTGGAAGCTGATCTGGATATGATCCAGCCCCGCCTCGCTGAACGCATCCAGCTTCTTCTCCGTCAGGCCGATGCCCGAGGTGATCAGGTTGGTGTAGAAGCCGAGGTCGCGCGCCGCTTTGATCAGCTCCGGCAGATCTTTACGAACCAGCGGCTCGCCGCCCGAGAATCCGAGCTGCACGCTGCCCATCGCCCGCGCCTGACGAAACACCTCAATCCACTGCTCGGTGGTCAGCTCCTTCTCCTGCTGGGCGAAATCCAGCGGGTTGGAGCAGTAGGGACACTGCAGCGGACAGCGATAGGTCAGCTCGGCCAGCAGCCAGAGCGGCGGATTCACGTCAGGTTTATGCGGGGTCACGGAACTGTATCCACTTCTGTTCATAGGCTGATTGCAGGAACTCTAAAACGTCTGCACCCACGCCGCCCGCTTCCGGAAAACGGCTATCCAGCGTTGCGATAATCGCGGCGATATCCTGCTTGCCATCCACCAGTTCAAGGATGGCGGCGGCGGTTTCGTTCAGCTTCGCCATGCCTTCGGGATAGAGCACCACATGAGTATCCTGGGCGGCTTCCCACTGCATACGGTAGCCGCGACGAAACGCGGCAATCGAGTTTTCATTCATCTGTTATACCAGTCGGGTGGTGTGCCACGCCGCTTTATCAGTCACGGTGTGATAAGGCGGACGTTTCAGCTCGTATGCCATGGTCATGGCGTCCAGCATGCTCCATAAAATATCGAGCTTAAACTGCAAAATTTCCAGCATGCGGTTTTGCGTCTCAGCGGTGGTGAAATATTCCAGCGCCAGCGCCAGGCCATGTTCCACATCGCGGTTCGCCTGACCCAGGCGACTGCGAAAGTAGAAATAGCCCTCTTCTTTGATCCACGGATAGTGCTGCGGCCAGCTATCGAGCCGTGACTGGTGGATCTGCGGTGCGAACAGCTCGGTGAGTGAGCTGCAGGCTGCCTCCTGCCAGTTGGCGCGGCGGGCAAAGTTAATATATGCATCCACCGCGAAGCGCACGCCCGGCAGCACATGCTGCTCTGAAAGTAGTTCTTCGCGCGTCAGCCCGACCGCCTCGCCCAGCCGCAGCCAGGCCTCAATGCCGCCCTCTTCGCCGTTGCTGCCGTCGTGGTCGAGGATGCGCTGCACCCACTTACGGCGGGTAGCCGGATCGGGGCAGTTGGCCATGATCGCCGCATCTTTCAGCGGAATGGTGGTCTGGTAATAGAAACGATTCGCCACCCAGCCCTGAATCTGCTCGCGCGTGGCCTGACCGTTATGCATCGCGATGTGATACGGGTGATGGATATGGTAGTAAGCGCCTTTGTCGCGCAGGGCCTGTTCAAAAGCCTGCGGCGACAGCGTGTCAGTGATCTGCATGTTTTAGCCCTGAAGGTGGATCGCCATTCCGTCCCAGCTCACCTCTATTCCCTGCTCCGTCAGAAACTGACGCTGCGGTGATTGCTCGTTAAGGATCGGATTGGTGTTGTTAATGTGGATCAGAATTTTGCGTTTTGCCGGCAGCGATGCCAGCAGCGCCATCAGCCCCTGCTCTTCCGCCAGCGCCAGATGGCCCATCGCCTTGCCGGTGTTATGACCCACGCCAGTAGTCAGCAGCTCATCATCCTGCCAGACGGTGCCATCAATCAGCAGGCAATCCGCTTTTTGCAGCCACGGCAGGATCACCGCATCCGGCTCGCCCAGGCCTGGCGCGTAAAGCAGCGTCTGGCCATTCGCGCGGTTTTCAATAAACAGCGCCACGTTATGGCCCGGCAGTGGCCGGTCGCGATACGGCGAGTAAGGCGGTGCATTACTGATAATCGGAATCGCGGTGAACTGAAGATCACCACAGACATCGACGCTGAACGGCGTCAGTGGCGCAATGGGACGGTGCTGTAAGCCTCCATTCCAGTGGGTGAGCATAGGAAATATCGGGAAGCCGGTGCTGAGGTCACCATGCACTTCCGGCGTGCACCACACCTGATGCGGACAGCCCTCACGCAGGCTCAGCAGCCCGGTGGTGTGATCAATCTGGCTGTCGGTAAGGATAATCGCGCCGATCGCCGTGCCGCGTAACACCCCTTTGCGGGTCAGTTCTGGCGTATGCAGGATCTGCTGGCTGATGTCGGGTGAAGCGTTGCATAACACCCAATCTTCGCCGTTATCGCTGAGGATAATCGACGATTGCGTGCGTGCCTGAGCCTGAATCGTGCCGTTACGCACGCCGTGGCAGTTGGCGCAGTTACAGTTCCACTGCGGAAACCCGCCGCCCGCGGCTGAACCGAGGATTTTGATAAACATAGAGGAAAACCAGAAGTTGAAAAAAAATGCCCGCTCAGAGGGCGGGCAGAACGATTAACGGTTGGAGATGTAGAGAGTCACTTCCAGACCGAGACGCATATCAACGAAAGTTGGTTTTTTCCACATGAGTTACTTCCTCTTGGTTAACAGTAAATGAGCTGCCTGAAATCAGTGTGACCGGCATTGAATGAGACCGCCGTCACAATTTCCAGGCAGATGTTGCGCCAATGGCGCGTCGGGATCAAGCCCGGAACATCAGGAAATTGTTATCACAGCCCGGTCAGATGTAAAACCCGCTGCCAGTTTCCCCATGCCAGTTTCTCTGTCAGTGTCTGATCATAGCCCGCTTCCTGAAAAGCGGCGAGCAATCGCGGCAATCCGCTGACATCGCCCAGCGCAGCCGGTGGGGTAATCCCGTCGAAATCAGAGCCAAAGGCTACATGGTCGCTGCCCATTATCTTCAACAAGTGATCACAATGCTTAACAATTTCTGTTAATGGCGTGTCAGCGTCGCGTTTACCGTCGGCGCGCAGAAAAGCGTTGCCGAAATTAATGCCGACCAGACCGCCGCTGTCGCGGATTGCCACCAGCTGGTCATCCGTCAGATTACGCGGCTGCGGACAGAGAGCATGCGCGTTGGAGTGGCTGGCGACCAGCGGCGCGCTGGAGAGCCGGGCGGTGTCCCAAAAGGCTTTTGCGTTCATATGCGACACGTCAATCATCATCTTCAGGTCACTCGCCTGCTGAATCAGCCTCTCTCCGGCGCGGGTCAGGCCTGGCCCGGTGTCGGGCGAGCCAGGAAAGGTGCCGCTGACGCCTTCACCAAAGCGGCTGGCCAGATTCCAGAATGGCCCGATGCTGCGCACTCCCGCCTGCCAGAAGGCGTGCAGCTGCTCGCCCTCCTCATCCAGCGCATCAGCACCTTCGATGTGTGCCACCATCGCCAGTACGCCTGCGGCGCGGCAGGCGACGATCTCGTCATGGCTACGGCAGAGTCGCGCCCGCCCGCCTGACGCATCAGCCAGCTGCTGCAGGATCTCAAGCTGTTGCCACATGATCTGAAGCGGTTGAAACGGCTCGTCGGCACGTGCCGGAACGGTGCGGGCAATGTACTCCTGCGGAGGCACAAAGATTGCAAACAGCCCGCCGCCGAGCCCGCCCTGCTGAATGCGCGGAAAATCGAGGTGGCCCCGTTCAATCCCCTGATAAAACGCCTGCGCGGGCGCATCACGATGATGCAGCCAGAGGTTAAGCAACAGATCGTTGTGACCGTCAAAAATCAGCATAAGAGTCCACCCAAATAAACAGGCGACCATGCTAACCCTGCCCGGCGGATTCACCAAACCAGAGCGCACGCAGGGCCACGCAGGTCATGCAGGTCATGCAGGTCATGCAGGTCATGCAGGTCATGCAGGTCATGCAGGTCATGCAGGGTGTTGTCACTTTTGCGCGTCAGGTTGTCAGCCCTGCGCGCGCGGACCCGGAGGCGTGTCGGCAGACTGATAAAAAACCACAGGAGACTCTTATGCTGACCCGACCCGCTGATAAATATCGTCCCTCCCCGCTGATCACCCTGCCCGATCGCCAGTGGCCCTCACGCCAGCTGACCCAGGCGCCGCGCTGGCTCTCCACCGATTTGCGTGACGGCAATCAGGCGCTGGCAGAACCGATGGATCGGGAACGCAAAATGGCCTTCTGGGATCTGCTGCTGCGCTGCGGGTTTCGGGAGATCGAGGTCGCCTTTCCCTCGGCGTCGCAGACCGATTTCGATTTCGTCCGCGACCTGATTGAGCAGCAGCGTATCCCGGAGGATGTGACGTTACAGGTGCTGACTCAGGCGCGTGAGGACCTGATTGCCCGCACGTTTGTGGCGCTGCGGGGCGTCCCGCGCGCCATCGTGCATCTCTATAACGCCACCGCGCCGCTGTTTCGCGAGCGGGTATTTAAGCAGAGCAAAGCGGAAATCGTGGCGCTGGCCACCGCTGGTGCACGGCAGATCCGCGCCGAATGCGAGGCGCAGCCGGAAACCCACTGGACCTTTGAATATTCGCCAGAGACCTTCTGCTTTACCGAGCCGGAGTTTGTGCTGGAGATCTGCGAGGCGGTAGCCGATGTCTGGCAACCGGACGCGCAGCGCCCGATGATCATTAACCTTCCCGCCACGGTGGAGGTGAACACACCCAACGTTTATGCCGATCAGATTGAGTTTTTCTGCCGTCACTTCAGCCGCCGTGATGCCGTCTGCATCAGCGTGCATCCGCACAACGATCGCGGCACCGGCGTTGCCTGCGCAGAACTGGCGCTGCTGGCGGGCGCTGACCGGGTCGAGGGCTGTCTGTTTGGTAACGGTGAACGCACCGGCAATGTGGACCTGGTGACGCTGGCGCTGAATCTCTATACCCAGGGCGTTTCGCCCCAGCTCGATTTCAGCCAGATGCATGAGGTAATTGAAGTGGTAACCCGCTGCAACCAGCTGCCGGTTCATCCGCGCCATCCCTATGCGGGCGAGCTGGTCTTCACCGCCTTCTCTGGTTCTCATCAGGATGCAATTAAAAAAGGGTTTGCCATCCGCGCTCAGCAGCAGGAGACAGAGTGGCAGATGCCTTACCTGCCGCTGGACCCGGCCGACATTGGCTGTAGCTATGAGGCGGTGATCCGCGTTAACAGCCAGTCGGGAAAAAGCGGGGCCGCCTGGCTGCTGGAGCAGAATCACGGGTTACAAATGCCGCGAGCGCTGCAGCAGGATTTCAGCCGCTGTGTTCAGCAGGAGACTGACCGGCACGGCGGAGAGATGACGCACTACGCGCTGTGGCAGCTCTTCTGCCGCCAGTATGGCGTAACGCAGCCCGCGGTGGCATTACAGCGGGCTGACAGCCAGAGTGACAGCGGCGGGCAGACGCAGATTAGCGCCAGCGTGGTGTATCAGACGCAATCGCTGATGCTGACCGGCAGCGGCAACGGCTGGCTGTCGGCGGCGGTCAATGCCCTGCGCAGCGCGTTTGATCTGCATCTGACCATTGAGGACTATCACGAGCATACGCTGGGACGACGCAGTGACAGCCGCTCGGTGGCCTATATCAGCTGCGTGGATGCCCGTGGCGCGCGAGCCTGGGGAGTGAGTATCGACAATGACACCGCCCGCGCCGCCCTGCAGGCGCTGCTCAGCGCGGCAGGCCAGTTTCTGCAGGCGGAAAATAGTCAGTCGGAGAGACGCCCAGCAGACGACGAAACATCGCACTAAACGCGCTGGGGCTTTCATAGCCCAGCTCCAGCGCCACCCGCAGCACGGAGTCGCCCTGAGCCAGTCGCGTCAGGGCGATAGCCAGTCGGGCGCGCCGCACCCAGTCGCTGAACTGCAGGCCGGTTTCGCGCATAAAATGGCGGGCAAGAGTGCGGCCCGAGACATTCAGGTGGGCACTGGCCCGCAGCAGCGTCCAGCTCTCACCGGGCGTCTGCTGAATCAGCTCGCACAGCGCCTGTAAACGGGGACTGTCGGGCGTTGGCAGCGCAAAGGGCAGCACATCCATGCCCCGAATCTCATCCAGAATTAACTCCATCACCCGCTCGGCCCGACTGCCTGCGGCGTAACGCTCTGGCAGGCTCAGCGCCGTGACAATCAGCTCGCGCAGCAGCGGTGAGATTTGCACCACCTGACAACTGGCGGGCAGATCGGCGCGCGCCAGCGGATCGATAAACAGCGTGCGCGCCGCCACACTGCCGGTAATCTGCAGCGCATGACGGGTAAATGCGGGCAGCCAGACGCCGCGACTCGGCGGCACAATCCAGCTGCCATACTCCGTCTCTACCCTTACCACGCCGCTCAGGGTGTGGATCAGCTGGGCACAGGCGTGCTGGTGCCAGGGTTCGCTGGCACCGTGCAGATAATCGTGCGCAAGCGGCACCAGCGGACGCGTGCTGAAGTCAAAATGCTGCTGACTCATTGCGCCTTCAGGTAGCGGTAGATCACCGCCAGATCCTCTTCACCGTGTCCGGCCTCCACCGCCTGCTGCCAGAGCTGGGCGATATTCTCCAGCGCCGGCAGCGGCGTCTCTGCGGCATCCAGCGCCAGGCGGGCATCTTTCAGCGCCCAGACCAGATGCATCTGCGGCGTGAAGTCGTCGCTGGCGATCATCCCGAGCTTCATTTTTGCATACGGTGCGGCCAGCGGACCGCCCTCCAGCACCTGCCAGAGATCGTCGGTGGAAAAGCCGAACTGCTCTGCCAGCCGGGTACTCTCCGCCAGGCTCTGCATCATGCCAATCAGCCAGCTGTTGATGACCAGCTTCATCCGGGTGCTTTTTCCCGCCTCACCCAGCCACTGGGTGCCTTTACTGATGGCAGCAAACACCGCTTCTGCGGCCTGCGCCCGGCTCTGATCGCCGCTGGCCAGCACCAGAATCTGCGCATTCTCTGCTGGTGCTTTGGTGCCGGAGACCGGCGCGTCGATCAGTAACAAATCGGGGCGTTTTTCTGCGAAAAAGGCGATCAGCGCGTCGGTTTTTTCTACGCCGATGGTGCCCATCTGGCAGAGCGTCGCGCCCTGCTTAAACGCCTCCTGGACCTGATGCAGCACCTGCTCAGTGGTGTCACCATCAGACAGCATGGCGATCACGACATCTGCTTCACGCACCGCCTCGGCTGGCGAGTCAGCCAGCTGCAAACCCGCATCCAGCAGATCTTCGCCGCGCGCGCGGGTGCGGTTCCAGCCATGAACGCGAAAGCCATTTTTCAGCAGGTTGGCGGCAAATGCGTGCCCCATTGCGCCTAATCCCAGAACCGCCACTTCAGGTTGTTTCATGCTGACTCCCGTGAGTTTTTTGTCTGCATCCGGGTGAATCGGACGCCTGATCACTGCAAAAGATGGATTCCAGCCTGGCGGTAAACAGAGAAAAAATCCAGCCCGAAACGATGTACCCCAGCGCATCAAACCCTTACCATATGCGGAAATTGTTCCACCTGGTTCATATCCTCTCTTTTTTCAGGCCACATATAATGAAAATAATCTCTCTGCGCCAGGCGACGCTGTTGATGTTGCCTGCCATTTTGCCACTGCCGCTGCTGGCGGCGGATAATGACAATACCCTGGTCGTCACGGCTGCACCGCCGGAAACGGGCCTTAACGAACTTGATACGCCTGCGGCCCTGAGCGTGGTCAGTGGTGACGATATGCGCCAGGCAGCGCCGCGCGTTAACCTGTCGGAAAACCTCAGCAGCGTGCCGGGTCTGCAGATCCAGAACAGGCAAAATTACGCGCAGGACCTGCAGCTGTCGATGCGTGGCTTTGGCTCCCGCTCAACCTACGGCGTACGCGGGCTGCGCATCTATGTGGACGGCATCCCGGCCACCATGCCGGATGGTCAGGCGCAGACCTCCAATATCGATATCGGCTCAATTGATCATGTTGAGGTGCTGCGCGGCCCGTTCTCTGCGCTTTATGGCAACGCTTCGGGTGGCGTGATCAATGTCACCACTCAGCAGGGTCAGCAGCCGACCACGCTTGAAGCCAGCAGCTGGTACGGCAGCTATGGCAGCTGGCGCAACAGCGTGAAAGCCAGCGGTGCGACCGGTGACGGCAGCCATGCCGGGGATGTTAACTACACCGTCTCCGCCTCACGCTTCACCACTCACGGCTATCGTGATCACAGCGCTGCGCAGAAGAACCTTGGCAACGCCCGACTGGGCGTGCGTATTGATGATGTCAGCACCCTGACGCTGCTGTTTAACAGCGTTCACATTGACGCGCAGGATCCCGGCGGCTTAACCGAGGCGCAGTGGCGTGAGAATCCACGTCAGGTGGTCAGCAACGTCCCGCTTTATAACACCCGTAAGACTGTCGATCAGACTCAGGGCGGCCTGCGTTATCAGCGCCAGATGAGTGAAAATGACGACCTCAGCGTGATGCTCTATGCGGGCATGCGCGAAACTACCCAGTTCCAGTCGATCCCCGCAGCCGTGCAGCGCAACCCGTCTCATCCCGGTGGCGTGATCGCCCTGACCCGCCACTATCAGGGCGTCGATACCCGCTGGACCCATCGCGACACGCTGCTGTCTATTCCGGTGGCGCTGACCGGCGGACTCGACTACGAAACCATGACCGAGCGCCGCAAGGGCTATGAAAACTTCACGGTCAGCAACGGGGTGACGCAACTGGGCGAACAGGGCAATCTTCGCCGCAATGAGCGCAACCTGATGTGGACGCTCGATCCCTATCTGCAGACCGCCTGGCAACTGACCGATAAGCTGTCGCTGGATGCGGGTGTGCGGTTCAGCACCGTTAACTTTGACTCTGATGACTTCTATATTCAGCCCGGTAACGGCGACGACAGCGGTGATGCGCGCTATCACAAATGGCTGCCCGCTGCGGCACTGAAGTATGCCTTTGACCCAGGCTGGAACGCGTGGATCTCCGCCGGTCGCGGCTTTGAAACCCCGACCATTAATGAGCTCTCTTACCGTTCAGACGGCGCGACCGGTCTGAATCTGGGGCTGAAACCGGCCACCAGCGATACGCTGGAGATTGGTAGTAAGAAACGCATCGGCAATGGCTTGATCAGCGCGGCGTTGTTCCAGACCGATACCCAGGATGAGATTGTGGCGGATGCCAGCAGTGGCGGACGCACTACCTATAAAAATGCCGGTCAGACCCGCCGTCGCGGTCTGGAGTTAAGCCTGGATCAGCAGTTTGCCTGGGACTGGCGGCTGAAGATGGCCTACACCCTGCTGGATGCGCGCTATCGCACTAACGCCTGCGGCAGCGACAGCTGTGACGGCAACCGCATTCCTGGTATTGCCCGTAACATGGCTTACGCCGGACTCGGTTATCTGCCGGAACAGGGCTTTTATGCAGGCAGTGAGGTACGTTATCTGAGCCAGATCGCCGCTGAAGATCAGAATAGCGTGAACACCCCATCCTACACCGTTGCAGCGGTTAACAGTGGCTATAAGTGGCTGGTTGAGAACTGGACACTGGATCTGTTTGGCCGGGTCGATAACCTGTTTGACCGGCACTATGTGGGTTCAGTGATTGTGAATGAGAGTAATGGTCGCTATTTCGAATCCGCGCCGGGCCGCAATTACAGCGTCGGTTTAACGCTGGGTTATGCCTTCCGCTAAATTATAACGGGTAACGTCATTATGTTCTCACGTCTTATCCGTGGATGGGGTGATAAACCCGAGAAACAATACCCGGCGCTAACCGGCATGTTAAGAGTGTTTTTAAGCTGCCACCATGACGACTTTGGCAGTACCCTCGAAGAAATGCTCCAGAGCTATATTGATCATGACATGCCTGTTATTGAAGCGCGGAATGAAATAAACATCCTGCTTCAGAATGAGGATGACGATTTAAATGTCATTATGTCAGCGATTGCTGATGAAGAGTTTCGTCCGGCCCCCTAGGGAGAAACATGGCGCAGTTTTTTGATAAGAGCTATGTCTGCCCTCAACGGGCCACCGTCGCGGTGGCCCGACGCTTAACGTCACACGCCAATCATGCGCGCGAATTCAGCTGCGCCTTAATATCCTCACAGCTGCCGGTTTCACCCAGGCGCGGGAAGATCAGGTTCACGCTATTGTTGTGCGTATCGAGGTTGAGATCGGTCATCGCATCGGTCGCCAGCGTGACGTTGTAACCCAGCTCATACGCCTGTCGTGCGGTGGATTCCACGCCGATACTGGTCGCGATACCACAAATCACTACCTGAGTAATGCCGCGCTTTTGCAGCTCATCGTGCAACGCCGTGGCGTGAAACGCACCCCAGGTTTTCTTGGTGACCGTAAGGTCATTTTGCTGTGGGGTCATCGCCGGAACCAGCTTGGCCCAGTCGGCGGGCAATTCGCCGCTGTGACGTGCCTGCTCATTGCGGCCCGGCGCCCCACCAGCCACGTTAACCAGCACAACCGGCAGATCGTGCGCGCGAAACGCCTCAGCCAGTCCGGCACAGCGTTCGATCACCGGCTGCGGTTCATGAACCAGCGGCAGCGCCACAATGCCATGTTGCAGGTCGATAACAATCAGCGCAGTTTTTGCATCCAGTGTGGTTACAGCCATGTTGAATCCTCAGATTTAATAGTCAGTGAGTCGTTGCAGCAGAGGGAGAACGTCGGTCAGTTGCTGCTGTTCTGCCGGACTCAGTCGCGCTTCCAGCGTCCGGACCAGCCAGTCATCGCGCATCGCGCGACTCGACGTAATCACCGCCATGCTGGACGTCGTGGGAAGATAGCGGGTTTTACGGCCATCATGGGGATCCGGCTCGCCCGTCACCAGTTCCGCCGCCAGTAACCCGGCGACGGTCGCGCCCATTGACTGGGTACGTACGCCCTCGGCCGCCGCCAGTTGCGTTACCGTCATCGCCCCATCGCGAACCAGATGACCCAGCACCGCGACCTGCGACCAGGTTAATTCGCCAGGCGGTGCTGACTCGCGCAACCGGCGGCCCAGCTTGCCCACCAGCATGCGCAGCATTGCAGCGGATTCAGTCAGATCGCTCATTACCCGTCTCCATCGATAAGCGAAAGTATAAAGATACGAAGGTAAACTGTGTAGTTTGCTCAGGTATCAATTTGTAACGTCCGGGCGCTGCAGATAATGGATCAGACTGTGGAAGCGCAGCGGCGTGCTGAGCGGGTTCCGGTAGCTGTGCTGCACATCGGCCCTGAACTGGAACGCCTCCCCGGCGAGCAGACGTCGCCAGAGGTCACCGACGCCCAGCAATAGTTCGCCCTCGATGACCACCACCTGCTCCACACAGCCCGCTTCATGGGGCGAAGAATGACTCTGCGCGCCCGCTACCAGCTCCACCGCCAGCAGATCAAAACGCAGTTGCGGATCGTAAGGCAGCAGCGACCGTACCGACATGTCGGCATTGGGCTGACTGAATGCAGGCGCGGCGCCTGAAGGCAACACGCTGCCGTCGATAAAAAAGGAAAAGGGAACGTTGAAACCGGTGGCAATCTTCCACAGCGTCGCCACGGTGGGACTCGATTCGCCGCGCTCAATCTGGCCCAGCATCGCTTTACTGACGCCGGTTCGCTCCGCCGTCAGCGTCAGGCTCCAGCCATTGGCCTGCCGCAACTGTCTGAGCGCGCTGCTCAGGTGTTGCTGAAAATCCGCCATTTTTTCTCCTGCTTTCTCGTCATCCTGGTGAGTGACGTTATGGCAATAGTGTAACACTTGTGCGTTATAGCGCATCATGCGACCATGTGCGCTATAACGCACAACCTCTTAAAGAGTCTGACCATGACGAGAGCGGAACCTCCCCGTTTTACCCTGCCGATGCTGGTCTCCGGCTTCGTGGCTGTGCTGGTGGGCTACAGCAGCAGTGGCGCGATTATCTATCAGATGTTTCAGGCAGCGGGCGCCACGCCCGCGCAGATTGGCGGCTGGCTGTCGGTGCTGGGCATCGCGCAGGGGATCGCCTCGCTGGGCCTGTCACTGCGCTACCGCATGCCGGTGCTGGCTGCCTGGTCAACGCCCGGCGCTGCGCTGCTGGCGACCAGTTTTCACGGCATTTCGCTGAATGAGGCGGCAGGCGTCTTTGTTTTCGCCAACCTGCTGATCGTATTGTGCGGCGTCACCGGCCTGTTTGCCCGGCTGATGAACTACATTCCCGCTTCACTGGCAGCGGCGATGCTGGCAGGTATTCTGCTGCGCTTCGGGCTGCAGACCTTTGCCGATTTGCAAAGTAACTTTCTACTGTGCGGCAGCATGTGCCTGGCCTGGCTGCTGGCCCGCCGCTGGCTGGCCCGCTATGCGATTCTGGTCACGCTGCTGGTGGGTGTTGCCGTTGCGCTGGCACAGCACGCCATCCACTTTCCGCCGCAGCCGATTAGGCTGGCGATGCCGGAAGTCGTGATGCCGCACTTTACGCTCACCACGCTGCTGGGGATCGGCGTGCCCTATTTCCTGGTGACGATGGCGTCGCAGAACGCCCCCGGCATCGCCACGCTACAGGCGCACGGCTACCGTCCGCCCGTCTCTTCACTGATGAGCTGGACCGGATTAATTGCGCTGCTGCTGTCGCCATTAGGGGGTTTTTCGGTCTGCGTGGCGGCGATTACGGCGGCCATCTGCATGAGCGATGAGGTCGACCCAAATCCTCAGCAACGCTGGCGCGCGGCGGCGCTGGCGGGGATCTTCTATCTGCTGGCGGGCGCGTCCGGTGCGCTGATCGCCGTGCTGTTCAGTGCCCTGCCTGTGGTGCTGATTGAGGCGCTGGCGGGTCTGGCACTCCTTGCCACGCTGGGTGGCAGCCTCCACCGCGCACTGGATCTGCCTGCCGAACGCGACAGCGCGCTGATCACCTTTCTGATCACCGCATCCGGCGTTTCGCTACTGGGCATTGGTCCGGCCTTCTGGGGACTGGCGGGCGGCGTCATCGCCCACCTGCTGCTGGTGCGCAAATCCGGCTGATTGCGTCATACTCTCTGAAATAGCGGTGGTTTTTCCGTCAGCCGGTGAAAAAAACAGTGGATTTACCCCCTTTTTCTGCCGTTTGATTTGTCATTGCCCCGCGTAAAATCAACCCAATCGTCGATAACACGCGATTTTCTGCCTCAGACAACGACCGATAAGGGCCCAACAGGTGGCAAAAACTTTTCTGCGCAGCGGTAATTTAGATGCAGTTCTGGCGTTAGGTGAAAATGGCCAGCCGGTCTATGCCTCAGCACTGCAAATTCGTGAAACCCTGCGCCTGCGCCGTCAGAGCGCACTGGCAGATTGCCTGGCCATTCCTCAGGCCAATGAACGGGGCGATCGCCTCGACTGGTATGCCCCTTTTAGCGGCCGGGTCAAATCCTGGCTGGGTGCCAGCGATCATGAACGTCGCGCGGCGCTGCAACAGCTCACCGCCTGTCAGCAGGATATGCAGGATCTCAGTACGCGCGCGCGCGCGGCAGAGAACCCATCAATGCGGCTGTTTGGTGCGCTGCTGAGCAAAACCCTGCAATTCCCCGACCAGCAGTATGTCTATCTGGTTGATGGCAAACCGGTCATCACCTTCTGGGGCTTTGTCGATGCCCAGGCGCGTAGCCGCGATGACGCGCTGGCCTGCCTGCGTGACACGCTGGAAGAGAACCTGCCGGTGGCGCTGGTTGAACCGCTGCCTGAGCTGCCTGCCGCGCCGGTCATCGCTGAACCAGTGATGATCGCTGAGCCCGAACCTGAACCTGAACCTGTGGCTGAACCGCTGCCGGTTGCAGCACCCGTTGAAGCTCAGCCGGCGACGCCTGTAGCGGCTCGCCGCCGTTTCCGCGTCTGGTATCTGTTACCGCCGGTGGCGATTGCTGCCGCCGTGACGGTGGCCGTGTTGCTGCATCGTTCAGAACCCGTAAAAACACCGGTTGCCACTGCGAAGCCAGCGTCAGCTCCGGCGACGGTATCCACTCCGGCCCCTGCTGCGACTCCGGCACCGGTTGCGGCGACACCGTCTGTCACCCCACCTGCCGAGCAGGCAGCACCGGAAAAACTTCCCGAATCGCAGCCGCAGAAACCGGCCAACATCACCACCGATACCGCACCGGCAACCTCATCTGCTACCCTTGCCACAACGGTGACGGCGCCGGTTCCGGCCAAACCCGATGACCTGATCGTGACGCCGGATGCGGTGCGCGATGGCCAGGTACGGGTGATTGATGGCCGCTGGCGTGTCACTATCGACCAGATGCCGACGCCAACCGGTAAGCCTCCGGTGATGCGCTTCCAGTTTAAAAACGGCAAAGGCAGCGTGCAGATCGCCCAGGGCAATACCACCTGTAAAGCGGATGTCAGCGCGGCCATGACCAGCGCCGGTAACCTGGTGATTGAGAGCCGCTACACGGCGAAGTGCCAGAACAGTTCGCGCTACCGTATGCCACTGCTGGTCTGCCATGCGAGTATCGGCGCCGCAGTGTGTGAAGCGCAGTATGCTGATGACCGGGTCTTCCCGATGACGATTAAGCGTGAGAGTAAATAACGATGCTGGCTCCCCTGATCGATGACAAACAAAAAATTTCGCTGATTGAAAATAGCGGCGTGCAGTTTCTGGATTTCGGCCTGCAACTCTCAGATACCCCTGCGCGCCGCCAGTTTGTGCGCCAGACCGCCAACGGCCCGCTGCTGCGCCTGAACGTCGATGGCAACAGCGGTAAGTTCCTGCTCTATCCGGAAGATGGCGGCGCTGCGGAAGTGGTGCGCCCGGAGTCTGATATCGCGCTGGCGGACTCACTGTCCCTGCTGTCAGCCTGCTGGCTGCCGCTGCCGATGCTGCGCTGCGCCAGCGGACGTCGTTTTATCGGCGGTCCTGAAAACTGGGCGCGGATGCGTCTGGTTGCGCTGCCCGCGCCCGATGCAGCGGGCAATACCCATCGCGTCAGCCTGGCCTTTGATACCCGCTGCGTAGCGGAACAGGATGGCGGTGAACAGCTCGGCCTCAGCACGGCTGATGCTCAGAACGGTGTGACCTTTGCGCTCGCCTGGCACAACTACGAGCTGGGTGATTTTCTTGACCTGACCTGGGTTGACGGCTGGCTGCGCGAATCCTTTACCGACCGCGTCTCCGATCGCCGCGAACAGGCGATTAATCAGGCGCTGCGCGAGTTTGAGTATCAGGCGCACTACCTCAATCTGCTGGAGCTGCTGGGCGAACAGCTCGACCTCAGCGAGATCCATATTCAGGCTGCCACGCTGCAGACCCCGGCGGTCAATGTCGATATCATTCTGGATGTCGGTAACTCCCATACCTGCGGCATTCTGGTTGAAGATCACCCGGAAGAGAGCAACGGCCTGAAACAGACCTATGAGCTGCAGCTGCGCGATCTGTCGCAGCCGCATCAGGTTTACAACGAGCTGTTTGACAGCCGTCTGGAGTTTGCCGAGACCCGTTTTGGCAAAGCGAACTTCTCGCTGGAGAGCGGTCGTGAGCAGGCCTTTATGTGGCCTTCTCTGACCCGCGTCGGCCGTGAAGCGAGCCGTCTGGCCCTGCAGCGTGTGGGACTGGAAGGCAGCACCGGCCTCTCCAGCCCGCGTCGTTATCTGTGGGATGAGGCGCGCTATCAGCCAGGCTGGCGTTTTAACACGCCCGGCGAACAGACTGAACCGCTGGCCTATGCCGCGCCCTTTACCACCCTGCTCAACGACGAAGGTCAGCCGCTCTCGACGCTGGCACCCGACGATCGTCTGCCGGTCTTTTCTCCGCACTACAGCCGCAGTTCGCTGATGACCTTTATGCTGTGTGAGCTGCTGGCTCAGGCGCTGATGCAGATGAACAGCGCGGCACAGCGTCAGCGGATGCCACAGAGCCACGCGCCGCGTCAGCTGCGCCATGTGATCCTGACACTGCCGTCAGCGATGCCGAAGCCGGAGCGTGAAATTTTCCGCCGCCGGATGCAGGAAGCGCTGGCGCTGGTCTGGAAAGCGGAAGGCTGGCTGGCTGACGAAGATGACCTTTCACCAGCACTGCCACGTCAGAACCCGAAACCGCTGCCGGATGTGCAGATGGAGTGGGATGAAGCGACCTGTGGTCAGATGGTCTGGCTGTTTAATGAAACCCAGGTCAACTTTGCCGGTCGCGCCGAAGACTTTTTCAGCAGCATGGCCCGTCCGGATCGCCCGCGCGATGCTGACGAACTGCCAGGCAAGAGCCTGCGCATCGCCTCGATTGATATCGGCGGCGGCACTACTGACCTCGCCATCACCCAGTATCGTCTGGATGATGGTCAGGGCAACAACGTCAAAATCACGCCGCGACTGCTGTTCCGCGAAGGCTTTAAAGTCGCGGGCGACGATATCCTGCTGGATGTGATTCAGCTGTGGATTTTACCGGCGCTGCAGCAGCATCTGCAGAAAGCGGGCCTGACGCTGGCGGAACCGCTGATGAACAAGCTGTTTGGTCACGACAGCCGCATGGACGGTCAGGCCACGCTGCGTCAGCAGATCACCTTACAACTGTTTATTCCGCTGGCGCAGGCGGTACTGGAACGCTACGAAAACTGGGATCCGCTGGAGAGCCACGCGGAGATCAACGCACTGTTTGGCGAGCTGGTCGATCAGCCGCCGGGCGAAGCGGTACTGGCGTTCGTCAACGGCGAGATTCAGCGCGAGCTGGGCGGTAACAGCCGCTTTGACCTGCTACAGGTGCCACTGGTGGTGAGCCTGTCACAGCTGCACGGCGAATTTATGCAGCACCGGATGGCGATTATCCCGGCGCTGCGTTCAATGTGTGAAGTGGTGTCGCTCTATCAGTGTGACGTGCTGCTGCTGACCGGTCGCCCGTCGCGCTTCCCGGGCATTCAGGCGCTGGTGCGTCATCTGCAACCGCTGCCGGGCAGCCGTATTCTGTCGCTGGAAGGCTATCACACCAGCGACTGGTATCCGTTTAACAAACATGGCCGCATCGACAACCCGAAATCGACCGCGGCGGTCGGCGCGATGCTCTGCCTGCTGGCGCTGGATCTGCGCCTCAGCAGCTTCTGGTTCCGCGCAGGCGATTTTGAACCCTACTCGACGATTCGCTATCTTGGCATGCTCGACGAAAACCAGGCGCTGACGGACGAGAACCTCTGCTACAGCGAAATTGACCTCGACGATCCCGGCTATGTGCTGGATAAAAAGCGCAGTTTCCGTATTCGCGGCAACGTCTGTCTCGGTTTCCGCCAGCTTGATAACGATCGCTGGCCCGCCTCGCCGCTCTATAGCCTGACGCTGAACGACGCTACCCTGGCGCGTAAAGTGGCCGGTGAGAGCGTGCTGCGCATCCGGCTGGCGGTAAAAGCCGGACCCGACGCGTCCGGCCCGGAAAGTCTGGTGCTGAGCGATGCCCGCCTGGATGATGGCACCCGCGTGCCGCTGGAGCAGTTGAGTCTTAAGCTGAATACCCTGTCGGCGACCGGCAATGCCAATGCGCAATACTGGATTGACAGCGGGAGCGTGTGTAAACGATGAAAGCCCTGAAACCCCGTCAGCCGCAAACGCT
Organism: Pantoea agglomerans NBRC 102470; assembly: GCF_001598475.1. Classification (GTDB taxonomy): domain Bacteria; phylum Pseudomonadota; class Gammaproteobacteria; order Enterobacterales; family Enterobacteriaceae; genus Pantoea; species Pantoea agglomerans. Next base: position 569,352 of record NZ_BCZA01000001.1, on the reverse strand, counting down.
GGCAAAACGTCTTGGCCTGTTGCAGGACGCCCTGAATAACAGTCTGGCCTGGATTGAGAGCAGCCGTGAGCAGTCGCCGCGTCTGGCGCTGGAAGCAGAAACCCTGACGCTGCAACTGCGCCAGGCGCGCGTGCAGACTCAGGCGCTGGCGCAGCAGGTGGCGCGTCCGGTGACGCTGGCGCTGTTTGGACAGTCGCAGGCGGGTAAGGCCTGGCTGCTGAACGAAATGGTGGCCGATGCACAGGGCCAGTTAGTGACCCGCATGGGCGATAAACTGCTGAACTGGTTTCAGCATATCAATCCCGGCAACCTCGATTTTGCTACCGCCACCCGTTTCAGCCATCAGCGCGAGCCGCTTTCAAACGAGTGGCCGGTTGAACTGATGCTGCTGAGTGAAGCGGAGATCGTACGGCTGATGGTCGCCTGTGCCGGCGCGACAACGCCCGACACCGCACAGATCGACAGCGCACTGCAGCGCCTGCAGCGTCATCGCCTCGCCACGCCGCTGGCGGGTCTGGAAGGCGATGCGCTGGTGACACTCTGGTCCTGGTGCCGTCGCCGTGCGCACCACGATGCGCGGCTTGATCGTCATTTCTGGCCGCAGGCGGTTGAGCTGGCGCCCTGGCTCAGCGTTGACGACCGGGTACAGCTTTTTTCACTGCTGTGGCCGGGTCAGCCTGAACTGAATGAGATGCTGCGCACCCTGCTGCATCTGCGTCACCAGCTGCGTAACAGCAGCCGGGTGCTCGCCCCGCTGAGCCTGCTGACCGACACATCACTACTGCCAGCCGAGCAGCTGATTGTGCCAGCCAGTGAGCAGGATCAGCAGCAGCTGGTGGAAGTCTGCCCGCTGAATGGTAACCGCATCGGTAAGGCGCAGAACGTGCCGCTGGGATTACTGGCGCTGCTGACGCTGGAAGTGCTGGTCCCGCTGAGTTCCACACCGCGAACCGCGCTCTATGATGATGCCGATATGCTGGAACTGCCCGCGCCAGGCCAGTCCGGTGACGCGGCAACCCAGGAAGATCGTCAGCGCCTGCAGCAGCAGGATCCGCTGCGTGCCCAACTGCTGGAACAGAAACGTGCCCTGCTGCCCGGTTTTTACGCCGCGCGTCAGGCAATTGATCTGCTGCTGGTCTGTACCGCAGCCAGCCAGCGTCAGGATGCCGACCTCGCCAGCGAAACGCTGCGCGAATGGCAGCGTCAGCAGCCCGCACAGGAATCCGCAGAGAAACCGCGTCTGATCTGGGCGATTACCCCTTTCGATGCCCGCCATCAGCAGGTCAATGTGGATGAAGCGGTGCAGCGTCAGATGGGACAGCCCGGTCAGCACTGGGGATCGATGCTGGCACTGGATCGCGCGGGCGTCGACCGCATGGCGAGCTGGTTGCAGGATGAGATGCAGCCGGAAGCGCGCCGCGACATGCTGCTGGCTCAGCTGGCGCAGATTCAGCACACTGTGGTGGAGCGGCGTTTATTGCCCTGGACCGAAGCGGGTGCCAGCCCGGAACAGGCGGCACGCAAACAGAATATCGCCGATACGCTACTGAAGTGTTTACAGCATCGGACCGGCCTGCATGGCGAGCTGCTGGAACGCCTGCAGCCGCCGCGTGAGGCGCTGCGTCAGCTGTGGCTCAATCAGTCCGCCTTACAAGGCAGCAAACCGGCCAGTATTCAGGCCCCGGAAAATCAGTTTGGCATCGGGTTTGAATTTGACCTGTTCAGTGAGAGCCCGGCTGAAGCGCCGGTTCAGCCGCGTCAGAGTCTGCAGAGCGCGCAGCACTATCCGCGTCAGGTGCTGCTGCTGTGGCTGGATCATCTGCGTCAGCTGCCGGAAAACCGCAGCCTGCTGGCGTTGCTGAACGTGGATAAGCCAACGATGGAGTGGCTGGTTGAAGAGCTGATCACGGCCGGATTCCGCACCGATATCGCGCAAAAGCTGCAGCAGGCGCTGCATGAGCCCGATACGCAGAGCGTCAGCCATGAATCACGCGCGGATCGTCAGGTGACGCGGGCAATGACGGTGCTGGGGGATTTTGTGGCCTGGCTCGGCTTTTTACAGCGTCCTGAAAATGAACGCCCTGCCAGCCGCGTTAACCGGGGTCAGGTGATTTTCTCGCGGCCTCCGGCTCCCAGCGTCAGCTTCAGTTCCGGTCAGCGTCTGACCAGACTCTCTGCCGCCCCGGCCAACCACACGGCCTACTATATCTACGACTGGCTGGTGGGGCTGAACCAGGTCATCATTGAGAACAATGGTTACACTGGCGGCGGCGATCTGCCACTGGCAGCACGCGAAGCGCTGGTTGCGCTGCTCAAGCCGCTACGCGCTTAATCAATGATCAGGCGCAGTTCGCCCTCCAGCGACTGCGCCGCCTCTTCCAGCAGCGCCAGCACCGGCGCTAAATCGGCCTGATGCGCGGCATAGTGCTGCAACCACATTGTCGCAGGCAGCGCCATCCCGCCCGTCAGCCAGTCCCATAACGCATCCAGATTATGTCCGAAGGTCTGCGGACAGCCGCTCTGCTCAGCAAACTGCTGATAAAACGCCGCGCGCGTGGTGAGCTGACGCAGGTCAAAGGTCAGATTAAGCATGATCAGGGCACCTGCCTGAAACTGCGGTAATGATCGGTGGAGAGAAACACCAGCCCGTCTGAGGAGTAGACCAGGCGATCGGCGTCGCGATGCCCGCAGCGATAATTCACATCCGCTTCATACCACTGACGGCCCGCACGCGCGGGCAGACGCTTTTCACGGTTCGTAAAGCGATCGCCGCCGATGGCTCTGCCTGGCAACACGTCACACAGGTTGCCTTTAGCCGGATTCCAGCCAAGCTTGCGCGCGTCGTTTTTGGTGAGGTAGTAGTCCGGCAGTTGCTGATGCTGCAGCACCCAGCGCGCCACGGTATGGGCGTCAGTCAGGGTGGCGATATCCGCCTGGGCAGGGGTTGAAACGGAATTCAGATAGGGTTTAAGGCCGTAGAAACAGGCCGCGAGGACGAGAAAAAGTCCAATCCAGAGTTTTTTTGACATGATGGCATCCGTGACGACAGGACGCAGATGATACCAGTTTTGCGCGCAGAGAAAAGCGCGGGCCAGACAAGCTGGCCCTGGCGAGGTTATGCTGCGTGCGAATCCCCGCTGTGCCGACGCCATGCACCCGGCGCGACGCCATACTGGCGTTTGAAGCTGCGGTTAAAGGATTGCTGGGAGTCGAAACCTAACGAGATAGCCACATTGAGAATCGGTTCATCTGTGCTGGTCAGGCGGTCGGCTGATTTCTTCAGCTTCTTAACCCGGATGTATTCACCCAGTGGATAACCGGTGTGCTCTTTAAACATGCGCTGCAGGTGCCATTTGGAGTAGCCCGCGCGCTCTGAAACGGTATCCAGATCCAGACGTGCTTCGATGTTGTTATCAATCCAGTCGATTAAATCGTGAATAAAAGCATCACTCATCATTCCAGTCTCTCCTGTCGCCGTGGCGAAAAGTATTAGTATCAGTTGCAGTTACACTTAAGGGTGGCTGACTATGCCATTTAATGCAAGTTTTATTAGTACATTAAATGCCGCACTATCTGTGGGGTTTTAGCTAAGTTGTTCAGGCTTTCATCGCCCTGCCCTAAACCGCACATAAAGTGTATCTGTTATTCTTGCAGTTGCCAGCCACGCAAGCCTACACTCACCGCGATTAATTGCAATCTTAAAAGTTGCAAATATTGGCCTGCAGGCCGCCTGTTTATATCTATCGCGGAATAACAACAATGATTACGAACCGGGTTCGTCAGGGTTTAACCCTCTTAGGGATGGTACTGCTCATCACGCAACTGAGCGGCTGCGATAAAGGTGTGGCGCAAAACGCCGCTCCCCCGCCGCCTGAAGTGAGTGCCGCACCCGTGCTGATCAAACCGGTCAGTCAATGGGATAATTTCAATGGCCGGGTTGAAGCGGTGCAGAGCGTGCAGTTGCGTCCGCGCGTCTCTGGCTACATTGATGCCGTTAACTATCGTGAAGGCGATGAGGTCAGAAAAGGTCAGGTACTGTTTACCATTGATGACCGGAGTTACCGCGCGGCGCTGGAGCAGGCCAAAGCGGAACTGGCCCGGGCGCGCAGTCAGGCGAGTCTGGCCCGCAGCGAATCGGGCCGCAGCGAGAAGCTGATCGGCACGCAGGCGATTTCCCGCGAAGCGTGGGAGCAGCGTCGTTCTGCCGCCAGTCAGGCGCAGGCGGATGTGCTGGCCGCAGAGGCCGCGGTCGATATGGCGCAGCTGAACCTCGACTTTACCCGCGTCACCGCGCCGATTGATGGCCGCGCCAGCCGGGCGATGATCACCGCCGGTAACCTGGTGACCGCCGGCGACAGCGCCAGTGTGTTAACCACGCTGGTGTCGCAGCAGCAGATGTATGTCTATTTCGATGTCGATGAGAACACCTTCCTGAACTATCAGGCGATGGCGCGTCAGGGCCAGCAGCGCCATGCGCTGCCGGTTGAGATTGCGCTGGTCGGCGAACAGGGTTTCCCGCACCAGGGCAAAATTGACTTCCTGGATAACCAGCTGACCGCCAGCACCGGCACCATTCGTATGCGCGCCCTGCTCGACAATCAACAGCGGCAGTTTACGCCTGGCCTGTTTGCCCGCGTGCGTCTGCCCGGCAGCGCGCAGTTCGAGGCGGTGCTGATCGATGATAAAGCGGTATTGACCGACCAGGATCGCAAATATGTCTACGTGGTGGATGGCGAAGGTAAAGCGCAGCGGCGCGATATCCAGCCTGGCGCGATGGTGGATGGTTTGCGCATCGTTAAATCGGGTCTGCAATCCGGCGACAAAGTCATCATCGCCGGTCTGCAAAAAGTATTTATGCCCGGCATGCCGGTCACTGCTCAGCCGGTCGCCATGCGTGCGGCAGCCGCTCAATAACCCGAGGCCGCTATGGACTTTTCCCGCTTTTTTATCGACCGGCCCATTTTTGCTGCGGTGCTGTCGATCCTGATTTTTGTGACCGGGGTGATTGCCATCCCGCTGCTGCCAGTCAGTGAATATCCCGACGTGGTGCCACCCAGCGTACAGGTGCGCGCCGAGTATCCAGGCGCTAACCCGAAAGTGATTGCGGATTCCGTGGCGACGCCGCTGGAAGAGGCAATCAACGGCGTCGAAAACATGATGTACATGAAGTCAGTAGCCGGTTCTGACGGCGTGCTGGTGACCACCGTCACCTTCCGTCCAGGCACCGATCCTGATCAGGCGCAGGTACAGGTGCAGAACCGCGTAGCGCAGGCGGAAGCCCGTCTGCCGGAAGATGTGCGTCGGCTGGGGATCACCACCCAGAAGATGTCGCCGACCCTGACGCTGGTCGTCCACATGTTCTCACCGAACAATACCTACGATTCGCTCTACCTGCGTAACTACGCCACCCTCAAGGTGAAAGATGAGCTGGCCCGCCTGCCGGGTGTCGGTCAGATCCAGATTTTCGGCGCAGGCGAGTATGCGATGCGCGTCTGGCTTGATCCCAATAAAGTGGCGGCGCGTGGTCTGACCGCCTCTGACGTAGTGACGGCGATGCAGGAGCAGAACGTGCAGGTCTCTGCCGGTCAGCTGGGTGCCGAGCCGCTGAAAAAGCAGAGCGATTTTCTGCTGTCAATCAACACCCAGGGACGACTGGAGAGCGAGCAGCAGTTTGGCGATATCATCCTGAAAACCTCGGAAGATGGTTCGCTGGTGCGGCTGCGCGATGTGGCGCGGATTGAGATGGGCTCGGGAAGCTATGCCCTGCGCTCGCAACTGAATAACAAAGATGCGGTTGGTATCGGCATCTTCCAGGCGCCTGGCGCCAACGCCATCGACCTCTCCAATGCGGTTCGCGCCAAAATGGATGAGCTGGAAACCCGCTTCCCCAACGACGTGAAATGGGCCGCGCCTTACGATCCGACGGTGTTTGTCCGTGACTCGATTAAAGCCGTGGTGCAGACCCTGCTGGAAGCGGTCATTCTGGTCGTGCTGGTGGTGATTCTGTTCCTGCAGACCTGGCGCGCCTCCATCATTCCCCTGCTGGCGGTGCCGGTTTCGATAGTCGGTACCTTTAGCGTGCTCTATCTGCTTGGCTTCTCGCTGAATACGCTGAGCCTGTTCGGGCTGGTGCTGGCGATTGGTATCGTGGTGGATGACGCCATTGTGGTGGTGGAGAACGTCGAACGTAACATTGAGATGGGGCTGTCGCCGCGCGCCGCTGCGCATCAGGCGATGCGTGAGGTCTCCGGGCCGATCATCGCCATTGCGCTGGTGCTTTGCGCGGTGTTTGTGCCGATGGCGTTTCTCTCTGGCGTCACCGGGCAGTTCTACAAGCAGTTCGCCACTACCATCGCCATCTCTACAGTGATCTCTGCTATTAACTCGCTGACGCTCTCGCCTGCGCTGGCGGCGATGCTGCTGAAAGATCATCACGCGCCGAAAGACCGGCTGACGCGGATCATTGATGCGCTGTTTGGCTGGCTGTTCCGGCCGTTTAACCGCTTCTTCCAGCGCAGTGCCCATGGTTATGAATCGCTGGTGGGCCGTACGCTGCGTCGCCGTGGCGCCGTGTTTGGCGTCTATATTCTGCTGCTGGCGGGTGCCGGATTTATGTTCCACACCGTGCCGGGTGGATTTATTCCGACGCAGGATAAGCTCTACCTGATTGGTGGCGTGAAGATGCCGGAAGGTTCCTCTCTGGCGCGCACGGATGCAGTGATTCGTAAGATGAGCGAAATCGGTATGCAGACCGAAGGCGTCGCCTATGCGGTCGCGTTCCCTGGCCTGAATGCATTGCAGTTCACCAATACGCCGAACAGCGGCACGGTGTTCTTCGGTCTGAAGCCGTTTAATGAGCGCAAACATACGGCGGCGGAGATCAACGCTGAGATCAATGCGAAGATCGCTCAAATCCAGCAGGGCTTTGGCTTCTCGATTATGCCACCGCCGATTCTGGGGCTGGGCCAGGGCTCGGGCTATTCGCTCTATGTGCAGGACCGGGCGGGTCTGGGTTATGGCGCGCTGCAGACGGCGATTAATACGCTGTCGGGCAGCATCATGCAGACGCCAGGGATGCACTTCCCCATCTCCTCTTATCAGGCCAACGTTCCGCAGCTTGATGTGAAGGTAGACCGGGATAAAGCCAAAGCGCAGGGAGTATCGCTGACCGCGCTGTTCAGCACGCTCCAGACCTATCTCGGCTCGTCGTATGTGAATGACTTTAACCGCTTTGGCCGCACCTGGCGGGTGATGGCGCAGGCTGACGGGGATTTCCGCGACAGCATCGAAGATATCGCTAACCTGCGTACCCGAAACGATCGCGGTGAGATGGTGCCGATTGGCAGCATGGTCAACATTACCACCACCTACGGTCCCGACCCGGTGATCCGCTATAACGGCTATCCGGCGGCGGATTTGATTGGTGATGCCGACCCACGCGTGCTCTCCTCGGCGCAGGCGATGAGTCAGCTCGAAGCGATGTCCGGTCAGCTATTGCCAAACGGCATGAACATCGAGTGGACCGATCTGAGTTATCAGCAGTCAACGCAGGGCAATACCGCGCTGATTGTCTTCCCGATGGCCGTGTTGCTGGCGTTCCTGGTGCTGGCCGCGCTGTATGAGAGCTGGACGCTGCCGCTGGCGGTGATCCTGATTGTGCCGATGACCATGCTCTCTGCGCTGTTTGGCGTCTGGCTGACTGGCGGTGACAACAACGTCTTCGTGCAGGTCGGACTGGTGGTGCTGATGGGGCTGGCCTGTAAGAACGCGATTCTGATCGTCGAGTTTGCGCGGGAGCTGGAGATTCAGGGCAAAGGGATTGTGGAAGCGGCGCTGGAAGCGTGTCGCCTGCGTCTGCGTCCGATTGTGATGACCTCCATCGCCTTTATCGCCGGTACAATACCGTTGATTCTGGGTGAAGGCGCGGGTGCAGAGGTCCGTGGCGTTACCGGTATTACGGTCTTCTCCGGCATGCTCGGCGTGACGCTGTTCGGCCTGTTCCTGACGCCGGTGTTCTACGTCGCCCTGCGCAAGCTGGTGACGCGCCGGTCAGGTAGTGCATCGTCCGTGACGGCGTAAACCGTAAAAGTTAAAAGGGGCGACCGCATGATCGCCCCTTTTTTTGCCTGTAATTCACAGATGCCGGCAGATTCTGCCTTGCAGGTTAGCGCCGCTTCAATCTTTCATTCAGCGTTTCAATGATAAACGCATTCAGCGAGGTTTCATTGATCATGGCGGGTTGCCCGGCGACATTAGCCAGATCAGAATTATTATTCATCTTTGACCTCTAGCGTTCTGCTTGCGGACAGATGATCAGGTACGAATTTCAATCCGGGCTTTGCGTCCCAGCTGAGCCAGCGCCAGCTCCACATTTTCGACTTTCGATGAGTGCTCTACATCCAGTAGTCGATCAACCTGTGGGCCATTCACGCCCAGCTGACGTGCCAGATCGACTTTACGGGTGCCGGTTTCAATCATTGCGTTGTAAAGTGCCGCTTTCATTGCCACCAGTACAGGCACAGAGACAATGTACTCTCCTTCCAGCGGTTTACTGGCAACCGGAATCGGACGACGCGTATCCATCTCGAGAGAGATTGCCGTCACCAGTCCATCTTCGGCTTCTGCAAGTGCTTCCTCAACGGTGTCACCGACGGAATGCAGTAACGGCAAATCACGACACGAGACCTCATAGGTATCGGTTTTGGCGTCATGAGTTAATCTGACGGCATAATTAAACATAGAGTACCTCTCTGATCGGGCTCACAGGCCCAGATCTTTTAAAATTTTTCTGCGCGTACCTTCAGGCATTTCTTTTGCTCCGTGATCCGGAAAAATGGATTGCCTGTCGCCCAGGAAGACCTTGAAATGGCTGCTTCCACTGCGGTGCTTAGTCAAAATAGCGCCCTGCTGAATGAGCCAGCGTCTGAATTCACTGTACTTCATCGCGTTCCCTCGCTGTGTATAACAGCAAGAATAACATTGGTGATAATCAATACAACATTAATGTTGTGATGGATACTGAATTTTCAAATGATTGATCAGGTTCAGCGTGATAACCGACCCCAGGAAAGTGAGTTATTGGCTTATGGCAGATTTGAGGCAGGAAGTTAGTGACCAGCAGGCATAAAAAAAGCCGCTAATCAGCGGCTCTTTTTGCAGAGATCATCAATCTCTTCGGGTTCAGGTTCCGGCACGGCGGTGCAGTTGCTGGTGTCGCGTTTCTTCAGTTCGTTCAGTGCGTCTGCCACGGTGCGTTTTGCCAGCACATCCAGCGACGCCTGCTCGGCTTCATCGGCTATCGACTTGAAGTACCAGCAGAGGTTGGCACTGACCAGACAGCGTGGCGCGACGTCGGGACGCGCGGCCCAGATTTTTTTGTCTTCGATCACGGAGACATAGATATCCCGCAGGGTAATTTCCGCAGCAGGACGGCCCAGATGAATCGAACCGGTACGGCCCAGCGTGGAGACGATAATGCCGTCACGGGTCAGCGGGACCATTAATTTTCGTATGAAACTGGGATTCGCTTCCAGCCCGTAGGCCAGAATCGCGCTGGTAGAGCGTTTTCCCATTTGCTCCGCCATCGCTACGCTCAGAACCATTTGCAAAGCTGTCGGGAAGCGGTAATCAAGCATTTCTTTATCCTGAGTTGCGGTGCATCTTATTGTTTTATTGCCGCATAAGTGAACAATCAATGAGCAATAAATATAACAAACACTGTTGCTTTTTTGAAGCAAACCGGCGGTGACAAGGCACGTATTCACCAAAGGCTGAGGCCCGATAGCACAAGGTGCTTAGCCTGCTAACGGCCCTCTTCCTGCGGAGCAAGGAGAACCGTTCCGTTATGCCGTGTTGGCCGCTGTCGCCGGTAATCGCTGCTTCAGCGCAATAACCAGTACCACGTTAAAGATTGCCAGGGCGCAAAGCAACCACAGCGTCGCCGATGCTCCCATCTTTTCAAACACATATCCACCTATCAGCGGCGTCAGTGCCTGCCCCATCAACGCCGGGCGGGCCATTTTACCCACCACAATCGCATAGGACTCTGGTTTGACCATCGCCAGCGGTAAAGTTCCCCGCACGATGGCACGTAAGCCATTTCCTGCGCCATACAACACCATGCTCAGCAACGCCATCTGCGGAAACAGTGCCAGCAACAGCAAGCCCAGTGCCACCAGCCCGACGGAAAAAAAGGTGGTACGGATGGGATGACTGCGTTTAAAGGCGATATCGACGAGTCGGGATCCCACCTGGCACGGACCAAGTACGGCGCTGATCGCCAGCGCCGAGGTCAGCGTATGGCCACTCGCCTGCAACAAAGCGATAAGCTGCACGGAAATAGCCGTCATGATCACTGACGCCAGGGTAAAAATGGCACACAGCAGCCAGAACAGCGCAGGCGCAATCTCCGCCGTGCCAGGCTGCGGACTCAGTCGTTTCACCGGCCGCTTAGCATGACTGTCGGGTAAGGCAAACAGATAGGCGGGCAGCACGCAGACGACCATCAGTACCGCAATAATCAGCGACGCGTTTCGCCAGCCGAATCCGTGGATTAACAACGCCGTTCCCGGCCAGACCAGCGTGGTGCAGAAGCCAGATATCAGGGTGATACCGGTGATCGCTGCACGCGCCTGACCGCCATAGCAGGTGCCGAGCGTGGCAAATAGTGCGTCATAAAGGCCCATCGCCATACCGATGCCAATAATTACCCAGGCAAACAGAAACAGCGGCAGAGAGTGGCTATAAGCCATGATCACCAGCCCCACCGCCATCACCATCCCACTCAGCGCCAGCAACAGGCGGCCACCGGTACGGGCGATAATTCTGCCAGCCAGCGGTGACAGCAGGCCCGAGACCAGAATCCCGGTCGAGAGCGCGCCATAAATCCACTGCTGTGACCAGCCTGTCTCAGCCGCAATCGGATTCGCCATCACTGCCATCAGATAGAACGACCCGCCCCACGAGAGGATCTGCACCCAGCCCAGGGTAATAATGGCGGCGATACCGGGTTTGTTGTTCTGATTCACAAGCGTTCTCTTGGTTAGCAGGCGAACCGTTTTTATAACATGTTCTGCGATAAGCCAAAATGCGTGATGCCCTTTCGACTGGATAGCCAGGCAGGCCGCACGGTTTTGAGTAAAACACTTTTAGTATGTTGTAACTATATGGTGCTTGCATCCTCGCCAGGCTTCTGCCACATTGTGGACGTTGTAACTATGGAGGCACAACATGACGCGCTACGACTTAGTGGCTGATATGCATCAATGTGTAAATGACCTGGAACTGGCGCTGGGTGAATTGCGTCAGCAGATTGAAGCGCAGCCTCTGCTGATCGCCCGCGTCTTCAGCCTGCCGCCGGTGGTTAAAGGCCGCGAACATGAAGCGATCACCCGGATTGCCGTCGAGCAGCATCTCGGGGAGAGCGCGTTAAAGATGGCGCTTGACCACTACTGCCGCCTGTTTATGCAGCATCAGTCAGAACAGCTGAGCACCAAGGCTGCCGTGCGCTTGCCTGGCGCGCTCTGTATCGAATGCGACGCGCAGCAGGAGGCGGAGATCGGCGCACTGGTCGACGTCATCAATCAGCTGAAGGCACGGCTGGAGCAGCTGATTACGGTGGACTCTGGCCTGCCGAGTGAGGCGCGTTTTGAGTTTGTCCACCAGCATTTGCGCGGGCTGATTACCCTGAATGCCTATCGCACTATCACCCTGCTGAGCGCACCGGATAGCCTGCGTTTCGGCTGGGCCAACAAGCACATTATCAAGAATCTCAAGCGTGAAGAGGTGATCGCCCAGCTGGAAAAAAGCCTGAAGTCGGGACGTGCAAAAGCGCCGTGGTCACGTGAACAGTGGGCGGAAAAAGTGCAGGAGGAGCTGGCAAGCGTGCGCGCCCTGCCCGCCTCGGCACGGCTGAAAATCAAGCGCCCGGTGAAAGTCCAGCCGGTTGCACGCGTCTGGCGCGCGGATGAACAAAAACAAACTCAGCTGGCCTGTCCTTCACCGATTCTGGTTATCTGTCGCGATCGCAGCCAGGTTCCGGTTCTGGGCGAATTGCTTAACTACGATGCCGATAATATTAACCATCGTTATAAACCTGCCGCTGAACCGCTGAATCTTTTGATCCCCAGACTGCATCTGTGGGTCGATTGTCCGATATAAATAATAAAGGCCAGCATTCGCTGGCCTCTGACTCACTCAAACCTTACGACTTCATGCTGCCGACCATCTCTTCCGGACGAACCCAGGCATCAAACTCCTCTTCGGTAAGATAACCCAGCTTCAGCGCCGAGCCTTTCAGCGTCAGCCCCTCTTTGTGCGCCTTCTTGGCAATTTCTGCCGCTTTGTCATAGCCAATATGGGTATTCAGCGCCGTCACCAGCATCAGCGATTCGTTAAGCAGTTGATCGATGCGCTCACGCACCGGCTCAATACCGACCGCGCAGTGATGATTAAAGCTGTCCATGCCATCCGCCAGCAGGCGAATTGATTGCAGGAAGTTATGGATTACCATCGGACGGAACACGTTAAGCTCAAAGTTACCGGATGCGCCGCCCATGTTGATCGCCACATCGTTACCCATCACCTGACAGCAGAGCATGGTCATCGCTTCGCACTGGGTCGGGTTAACTTTACCCGGCATGATGGAGCTGCCAGGCTCATTTTCCGGGATGGCGATTTCGCCGATGCCGCAACGCGGGCCGGAAGAGAGCCAGCGCACGTCGTTAGCGATTTTCATCAGCGAGGCGGCCAGCCCTTTCAGCGCGCCATGCGCATGCACCAGCGCATCACAGGTTGCCAGCGCCTCAAATTTATTTGGCGCAGTGACAAACGGCTGCTGCGTGAGATCGGCCAGCGCCTTCGCCACGCGCACCGCATATTCCGGATGGGTATTCAGGCCGGTGCCTACTGCGGTGCCGCCCAGCGCCAGTTCCGCCACATGCGGAATGCTCTGCTCAATATGCTTCAGGTTATGCTCCAGCATCGCCACCCAGCCGGAAATCTCCTGGCCCAGGGTCAGCGGCGTGGCATCCTGCAGGTGAGTACGGCCAATCTTGACGATATCTTTGAAGGCGTCGGACTTCTGGCTTAAGGTCTTTTTCAGTACCTGAATCTGAGGGATCAGCTGTTCGCGCAAGGCGATAACGGCGGCAACGTGCATCGCCGTCGGGAAGACATCGTTGGAGCTCTGGCTCTTGTTCACATCGTCGTTGGGATGAACCAGCCGCGCCATACCACGCTCGCCGCCGAGGATTTCACTGGCGCGGTTCGCCAGCACTTCATTCATGTTCATATTGGTCTGGGTGCCGGAACCGGTCTGCCAGATCGCCAGCGGGAATTCATCCGCATGCTTGTCAGCCAGCACCTCATCGGCCGCGCTGACAATCGCCTCGGCGCGGTCAGCGGGCAGCAGTCCCAGATCGCGGTTAACGCTGGCCGCGGCGCGCTTGGTCAGTGCCAGTGCATGCACCAGTGCGGTCGGCATTTTTTCGGTTGAGATGCGGAAGTGTTCCAGTGAGCGCTGTGTCTGCGCGCCCCACAGTTTGTCTGCCGGTACGTCGATGGGGCCCATTGAATCTTTCTCAATGCGATTGGCTGCCATGAATACGTCTCCTTCATCTGGTTTTTAAAAGAATGGCCGCCCGGTACGTCATTACGATCGACTGCCGGGCGGTCAGGATAGTAATACACAATAATTTAACATTATCAGAGCTTAGCGTCCTTTTGCGCTGGAGATGTATTTTTACCGGCAGTTTCTGCTTTAATACTGGCAATAATTTCCCGTGATAAAGGGTTATACAATGCAAAAAATGAACAATACGCTGCAAAACTACGCATGGGGCAGCAAAACTGCGTTGACTGAGCTTTACGGAATCGCTAATCCACAGGGGCTGCCGATAGCGGAACTCTGGATGGGCGCACATCCAAAAAGCCCCTCCACCGTGATTGACCAGGGCAGCGAGCGTTCGCTGCGTGACGTGATTGATGCCGCGCCTGCCGCCATGCTGGGCGAAGCGGTGGCACAGCGTTTTGGTGAACTGCCCTTCCTGTTCAAAGTGTTGTCTGCCGATCAGCCGCTGTCGATTCAGGTCCATCCCAGCAAACGCGCGGCTGAAGTGGGCTTTGCCCGTGAGAATGCGGCGGGTATTCCGCTGACGGCTGCTGAGCGTAATTATAAAGATGCCAACCACAAGCCGGAGCTGGTCTACGCGCTGACGCCCTTCCAGGCGATGAATGGCTTTCGCACCCTGACGGAGATGGTCTCACTGCTGGAGCCGGTTGCGGGCGCACATCCACAGATAGCCCATTTTCTGCAGCATCCCGATCAGGAGACGCTGGCCGCGCTCTTCTCTACCCTGCTGTCACTGGAGGGTGAGGCGAAATCGCTGGCGCTGGGCATCCTGAAATCCGCGGTTGATGCACAACAGGGTGAGCCGTGGCAGACCATTCGCATGATTGCGGCAGAGTATCCTGACGACAGTGGCCTGTTTTCGCCGCTGCTGCTGAACGTAATCACGCTGCAACCGGGCGAGGCGATGTTCCTCTATGCGGAGACCCCGCACGCTTATCTGAAAGGCGTGGCGCTGGAGGTGATGGCAAACTCCGATAACGTGTTACGGGCCGGTTTAACCCCGAAATATATCGATATCGCCGAGCTGATGGCGAACCTGAAGTTTGAAGAGAAGCCAGCCAGCACCCTGCTGACCGAGCCGGAGCAACAGGGCAACGCACTGCGCTTCCCGATTCCGGTGGAGGATTTTGCTTTTGCTATTCATACCCTGAACGCAGAGCCACAGCCGCTGGCGCAGCAGAGCGCCGCACTGCTGTTCTGCATTGAAGGCCAGACGGTGATCGCCAAAGGCGAGCAGCAGGTAACGCTGAAACCAGGTGAATCCTGCTTCATTGCTGCCAGCGAATCCCCCGTAACGGTCGCAGGCACGGGCCGACTGGCGCGGGTATTTAACGACTTAGGGTGAAGCGGCTGACGGAGTGTCTGTTAACTGCTATTATTTCAACCTATTAGCTTTTAAACGCCTGCGGGCGTTTTTCTTCAGTCGCTGGGGTAAACCTGCGGCATAAGCGGACTCAAGGATAAGGACGAATCAGCAATGAAAAAGACCAATGTTGCCGTAGGTGTCATCATCGCACTGGGCGTAGTCTGGACTGGCGCGGCATGGTTCACCGGCAAGCAGATTGAAAGCCACAGGGATGAGCTGGTGCAGAACGCCAATGCCCAGCTGAATGCTTATGCCCCTAACAGCCGTCTGAAGATTAGCTATCAGGACTATCAGCGCGGCGTGTTCAGCAGCAAAGTGAATCTGGTGATTCAGGCCAACTCGCAGACGGAAGATAATCCCCTGCTTAAACCCGGCCAGAGCATCATCCTGAACGAAACCATCGATCATGGCCCTTTCCCGTTTGCTCAGCTGACGCATTTCAATCTGATCCCGAGCATGGCGTCGGTTCATACCGAACTGGCTAACACCGATGCGGTGAAAAAGCTGTTTGAGCTGACCGGCAACAAGTCGCTGATTAACGCCGATACCCGTATCGGCTACAGCGGTGCCACCGATACGGCGCTGCGCGTTCTGCCGATTGATTATCAGAATGCGCAAAGCGGCGAGCGTCTTGCCACCAATGGTGGCACCTTCAACGTCAGCGCGGATAACAAAGGCGACAAAGTGTCGCTGGACAGTGACGTTGATAGCCTCGCGCTGACCAGTAAAAATGAGATGGGCCAGCCGGTGCTGTTCACCATTAATGGTCTGAAGCTGAGCGGTAACACCCATCTCAGCCCGGAAGGCGTACGTATTGGCGACCAGTCAGTGGATATTGAGAAGGTCAATGCCAGCATTAATGGTCAGGACGCCCTGACGCTGCACAAAATGAAAGGCACCTCCTCTTTCGATAACAGCGCCGGTAAGATTGGCGGCAATATCGACTACAAGGTTGAAGGCATTCAGCTGCAGAAGCAGGATTTTGGTCAGGCAGCGCTGAAGATGAAACTATCACAGTTTGATGCGCAGGCGGTAAAAGCCTTCTCCGATCGTTACAACGCGCAGATGCAGGAACTGCTGAGCCAGCCTGGCGTCGCGGAAGATCCTATCCGCTACCAGGCGGGTGTGCATCAGATTCTGATGAGCAACCTGCCGATGCTACTGAAAGGCTCACCTGCGATCAGTATCGCCCCGCTGAGCTGGAAAAATGATAAAGGTGAAAGTACCTTTAACCTGAACGCAAATTTCAACGATCCCTCTGCGGTGACCGGCGAAGCCCAGACACTCAGCGCCATGGTTGATCGGGTACTGAAGAGTCTGGACAGCAAGCTGGTCATCAATATGCCAATGGCGACCGAAACCATGCATAAAGTGGGACTGGCTGAAGGATATCAGGCCGATGACGCACAGAAGCTGGCAGATCAGCAGGTGAAAGGACTGGCGGCGATGGGTCAGATGTTCCGCCTGACCCAGCAGCAGGATAACAATATCGTCACCAGCCTGCAGTATACCAACGGTCAGGTGAACATGAACGGCGACAAAATGACGCTGGAGCAGTTCCTCTCCCGCTATATGCTGGGTATGCCGACCAGCGAAGGGATGCCGCAGTAATTCTCTACTCTTCCTTTAAAGGCGACCTCCGGGTCGCCTTTTTTATGCCGAGCCGCGAATAACCAGCTGCGGCGGCATAATCACGTTCTGCCGGGCGGTATCCGGTTGCGCTATCCGTTGCAGGATACGCTCAGCTGCCACACGGCCAATCTCCCGGGCTGAACTGGTGACAAACGTCAGCGGCGGATCGGTCAGTTCCGCCTGCGGTTCATCGCCAAAGCCCATCAGAGCCAGCTGCTGATCGTAATAGCTGTCGACTGCACCCCGCGCGAATGTTCGCCCGGTGCGCAACAGCCCAAAATAGCATCCCAGCGCGGTAGTGGCGTTATAGGCCAGCACGGCAGTCAGCCGCGGATGGTGCTGAAACAGCTGTACCGCCGCGTCAGCCGCCTCTTTTTGCGTGTTACCGCATTCAATAATCCACTCAGGCCGGAACGGCAGCCCATATTGCAGCAGGGTGGCGCAGTAGCCGCCAAGACGTTCTGCCCGGGTCAGTGATGCGCTATGGCCGCCCAGCCAGGCAATGCGCTGATGCCCCTGACGAATCAGGTATTCTGTGGCCAGACGCGCAGCCTGAGCATTATCGGGGCGGATAGCGTCTACCTCCTCCAGGCTACTGGCGCGCGCGGCACAGACTAAGGCCATATTCACCTCTCTGGCCCGCGTCACGATCTGGCTGGCCTTATCGGCACCGCCTCCCAGCACCACGCCATCCACTCCCTGAGCGACCAGTGACTCAAAGCAGCGATGCAGATGCTGTCCCTGGGCGCCGCTCTGCGTCAGGAACAGCAATTTGCCCTGCTTCTCCAGCGCCTCACTCAGACCTGCCGTCATTTCAGCATAAAATGGCTGGCTGAGATCGCGGACGATCAAGCCAATCACGCCACTCTCACCCCCGCGCAGCATGGTTGCCGAACGGTTACGCACGAAACCGAGTTGCTCAATGGCCTCGTTCACGCGCGCCATGGTGGCCGCAGAGATCCGTCCTTTGCCGGATAACACCAGCGATACCGTGGTCACCGACACGCCCGCCGCCGCCGCAACATCATTGATGGTGATTTTACTCATCAGATTACTCAACTGAACTACAACATTAGAAGACAAGGTAAAACGTTACACCTTATGACGTCAGAATTATATCGTCCATGACCTGAAGAGTGTGATTCAGCGCGCATAAGATCCAGGTAAAACGTTTTATCATCCCGCCACTTCACTCAGTGGTCCGTTTATCCAGGAGCGTTCATGTCACCCTCTCACCAAAAAATGTCCGTCTGGGAATTTTTCCAGAGTCTGGGGAAAACCTTTATGCTGCCGGTTGCCCTGCTTTCCTTCTGCGGCATCATGCTCGGGATTGGCAGTTCGCTGAGCAGTCGTGATGTCCTGACCCTGTTACCTGTGCTGGATCAGCCCTGGCTGCAATATCTGTTTCTCTGGATGGCCAAACTGGGATCGTTCGCCTTTAGCTATCTGCCGGTGATGTTCGCCATTGCGATTCCGCTGGGTATGGCGCGCGAGAACAAGGGCGTGGCAGCGTTTGCCGGCTTTGTGGGGTATGCCGTGCTAAACCTCGGCATCAACTTCTGGCTCAATATCCACGGCATTCTGCCAACCACCGATGCCGCCGTGCTGAAAGCTAACAACGTTCAGCCGATCCTGGGGATCCCGTCGATCGATACCGGCATTCTGGGCGCGGTCATTGTGGGTATTGTGGTGTTCTGGCTGCATGAGCGCTTTCATAATATCCGACTGCCCGATGCGCTGGCCTTCTTTGGCGGCACCCGGTTTGTGCCGATTATCACCACGCTGGTGATTGGTTTACTGGGACTGGTCGTCCCGCTAATCTGGCCTTTTTTCGCGCGGGGTATCACCGGATTAGGCTGGATGATTAACAGCGCGGGTGATTTCGGCCCGATGATCTTTGGAACCGGCGAACGTCTGCTGCTGCCGTTTGGCCTGCAGCATATTCTGGTCGCCATCATGCGCTTTACCGATGCAGGCGGCACACTGGATGTGTGTGGCAAGAGCGTGAGTGGTGCCTTAACCATTTTCCAGGCGCAGCTCGCCTGCCCGGAAACCCACGGTTTTGCTGAAAGCGCGACCCGCTTCCTGTCACAGGGTAAAATGCCTGCCTTCCTCGGTGGTCTGCCAGGTGCCGCACTAGCCATCTATCACTGCGCCCGCCCGGAGAATCGTCATAAGATCAAAGGCCTGTTGATCTCCGGCGTGGTGGCCTGCGTGGTTGGCGGCACCACCGAACCTATCGAATTCCTGTTTCTGTTTGTCGCCCCGTTCCTCTATCTGATCCACGCCCTGCTGACCGGCGTTGGCTTCAGCATCATGGCGATACTGGGCGTCACTATCGGCAATACAGACGGCAATATCATCGACTTTGTGGTGTTTGGTGTGCTGCACGGGCTGTCGACCAAATGGTACTGGGTACCCGTTGTCGCAGCGATATGGTTTGTTGGTTACTACCTGATTTTCCGATTCGCCATTCTGCACTTCAATATCAAAACACCGGGCCGCGAAGTGGAAAGTGCCAGTGCGGTTGCGCAGCAGGTCAGCAATGCCGGTAAAGGTAAATCTGGCTATAACTCACCGGCTATTCTGGCGGCACTTGGCGGCGTGGAGAATATTACCTCGCTGGATAATTGTCTGACGCGTCTGCGTCTGACCCTGGCGGATATGAGTAAAGTAGATGATGCGGCGCTGAAAGCCAACGGCGCGATAGGTGTGGTCCATCTTAATCAGACCAGCCTGCAGGTGGTTATCGGTCCACAGGTGCAGTCGGTGAAAGATGAACTGTCACACCTGATGAATGTCCCTGCCTGAAGTGCCGGAGCCGATTAATGTTTAACTTTGACGAAGTCATCGATCGCCGCGGCAGCTGGTCTACCCAGTGGGATTTCGTGGCTGACCGCTTTGGCGTCCCCGATCTGCTTCCGTTTACCATTTCGGATATGGACTTCAGAACTGCGCCAGCGGTTCAGCAGGCGCTGACGCAGCGCGTAGCACACGGCGTGTTGGGTTACAGTCGCTGGCAGCATGATGATTTTCTTTCCGCCTGCTGCCACTGGATGTCCAGCCGTTTCGGCTACCAGCCCGATGCTGACACCCTGGTTTATGGCCCATCGGTGATCTATATGGTGGCGCAGATGCTGCGCCGCTGGAGCAACCCGGATGATGAAGTGGTGCTCCACACCCCCGCCTACGATGCTTTTTATAAAACGGTACGCGGCAATCAGCGACAGGTGCTGGAGATGCCGCTGCAGCGGGATAATGGTAGCTGGCGATGTGATATGGCCGCGCTGGAGACGCGCCTGGCGCGCCCGCGCTGCAAAATCCTGTTGCTCTGCAGCCCGCACAATCCCACCGGCAAAGTGTGGACAGCAACTGAGCTGCACCAGATGGCGGCGCTCTGCGATCGTCACGGCGTGCGGGTGATCAGCGATGAAATTCATATGGATATGATAATGGGTAATCAGCCCCATACTCCGTGGGCCAGCGTGGCGCGCAGTGACTGGGCGCTGTTTACCTCGGCGTCGAAAAGCTTCAACGTGCCGGGACTGACCGGTACGTGGGGAATTATCCCGGATGCGGCAGACAGAGCCGCCTGGTTTCAGGCGCTGAAAAATGCTGACGGCCTTTCGTCGCCGGCCGTTCTGGCCGTCACGGCACACGTTGCCGCCTACCGACAAGGCGCACCCTGGCTGGATGCCCTGCGCAGCTATCTTTATGGTAATTTCATACTGGTTGCCAATCGGCTTAACGCTGAGTTTCCCGCACTGAACTGGCACATTCCCGAGGCGACCTATCTCGCCTGGCTCGATATCAATCCGCTGGGCATTCCAGAAGAGGCCCTGCAACAGGCGCTGATCCAGCAACGGGTCGCAATTATGCCCGGATCGATCTACGGTGATGCAGGCAAAGGGTTTTTGCGTCTTAACGTTGGCTGTCCGCGCAGCAAAGTTGATGAGGGCGTTTCACGCCTGATTGCGGCGATCCATCAGTTGCAGGGCTGACATTAACCGGCGAGGCAACCATTGCTCGCCGGTTATGCGTAATTAAGCAGCATCCGGCGCGGCTGTTGCGCAAATAGCTGGCGCTGTTGCGCAAGATATTTTTATAATGCTCTGCACTTCACCGACAACTGAGCGAGTGCGCCATGATCGATTCTAAAATTCCTCTGACTGATATTCACCGCCACCTTGATGGCAACATCCGTGCACAAACCATTCTCGATTTAGGTCGCCAGTTTAACCTCGCCCTGCCTGCTTCCACGCTGGAGACGCTGCGTCCGCATGTGCAGGTCGGCCAGAATGAGCCTGACCTGGTGAGCTTCCTGCAGAAGCTCGACTGGGGTGTGAAAGTGCTGGGTGATCTGGATGCCTGCCGCCGGATCGCGCAGGAGAATGTCGAAGATGCCGCCCGCGCGGGCATTCACTATGCTGAACTGCGTTTTTCCCCTGGTTATATGGCGATGACCCACAATCTGCCGATTGCCGGTGTGGTTGAAGCGGTAATTGAGGGCGTGCGCGCAGGCCGTCAGCAGCACGATATCGACGTGCGTCTGATCGGTATTATGAGCCGTACCTTTGGCGAAGATGCCTGCCTCAGCGAACTGGAAGGTTTGCTTGCCCATCGCGATCACATCACCGCGGTCGATCTGGCGGGTGATGAGCTGGGCTTCCCGGGCAGCGAGTTCCTGAGCCACTTTACCCAGGCGCGCGATGCCGGTTTCCGCGTGACCGTCCATGCGGGCGAGGCGGCCGGACCCGAGAGCATCTGGCAGGCGATTCGGGAGCTGGGTGCAGAACGTATCGGTCACGGCGTGAAAGCGATTGAAGATCGCGCGCTGATGGATTTCCTGGCGGAGCACCGTATTGGTATTGAATCCTGCCTGACCTCCAATATCCAGACCAGCACCGTGCCATCACTGGCGCAGCATCCGCTGAAGACCTTCCTGGAGCATGGCATTCTGGCGACGATTAACACGGATGATCCGGCGGTTCAGGGCATTGAACTGGCGCATGAGTATCATCACGCCGCTCCGGCTGCCGGTCTGAGCGCGGCGCAGATCCGTCAGGCGCAGGAAAATGGTCTGACGATTGCGTTCCTTAGCGAAGCAGAGAAAGCGGCTCTTCGCGCACGGGTGCAGTAATCCTGAAGCGTAGCGACAAAAAACGGGCCGGATATCCGGCCCGTTTCGCTTTTTTACTTATTGCGTTTTAAGCACCGACCGATTAAACGCGCTTTAGCGACATCGTCTGGCGTTTCTCGGCGGATTGCAGACCTAACTCGATCAGTTCCATCACATGAATCGCCTCTTCCGCTGTCACCGGATTGTTACCACGTCCGGCAATCGCATCGCGGATGCCCGCATAGTAAGCGGGATAGTTGCCTGGCTGGGTCAGTTGGGTCGTTTCGGTCAGGGAATCTCCGTCAACCAGCGTCAGAGTGCCATCACGCATGTCATAGCCCCAGTCTTCCTGCGGCGGGAAATCACCTGACTTCAGGCGATCTTCCTGCGGATCAAGACCATATTTGACGTAACTGCCGCGCGTGCCGTGGATGGTATAACGGGCAGATTCTGCCGCGACCAGCATGCTGGCGTGCAGCACGACACGGCGCTGCGGATAAGTCAGCGTCGCGTGGAAGTAGTCCGTAGTCTGCGCGCCCGGACGCATCTCGGCCAGATCAACCGTGATAGCGACCGGCGGGCCAAACAGCTGCAGCGCCTGGTCCAGCAGATGCGGCCCCAGGTCATACCAGATTCCGCTGCCTGCGCCTTTCATTTCACGCCAGCGATTACGCACTTCCAGACGGAAGCGGTCAAAGTGCGATTCGAAGTAGCGCACTTCACCCAGCGTACCGGCCTCAATCAGCGATTTCAGCGTCAGGAAGTCACTGTCCCAGCGGCGGTTGTGGAACACCGACAGCAGCAGCCCTTTGGCTTTCGCCAGCGCATCCAGTTCACGTGCCTGTGACAACGTCACGGTGAACGGCTTATCGACTACCACATGTTTACCGGCGTTCAGCGCCGCTTTTGCCAGCGGGAAGTGCGTGTCGTTGGGGGTAGGAATAACGATCAGTTGCAGCGTCGGGTCGTCCAGCAGCGCCTGAGGGTCGGCCACTACCTTAACGGCGGGCCAGTCGGCGTGGGCTTTGCTGGCGTCGCTACTGGAAATGGCTGCCAGCTCGACGTCCGGCGTCCCCGCAATCAGCGGGGCGTGAAACGTTTTACTGGCAAAACCGTAGCCGATCAGACCAACACGTAATTTATCGCTCATTTGGATTCCTCTCAGAGCCTGATTGACCAGACTCTTAGTTGATAACCTGATTGATTTAAGACTATTAACCAAATGACGACAAGCCGGAATTCCCCGAAAAAACTAAGAGATAGCACTTCGCGCCAGCGGCCAGGCGGTCTGAGCGGCCAGGCTGTCGTGCGCATCCTGATTACGGCGGCGGAAGTCGCTGGGACTGACGCCGACCCGCTTGCGGAACACCCGCGAGAAGTAGAGCTGATCGTCATAGCCCACTTCACGTCCTACCGAGGCGATCGGTTCCTGGGTGGTCTGCAGCAGCAGTTTCGCGCGGATTACACG
Organism: Pantoea agglomerans NBRC 102470; assembly: GCF_001598475.1. GTDB lineage: Bacteria > Pseudomonadota > Gammaproteobacteria > Enterobacterales > Enterobacteriaceae > Pantoea > Pantoea agglomerans. Next base: position 546,137 of record NZ_BCZA01000001.1, on the reverse strand, counting down.
CTGATCTTCACGCCAGCGCAGCAGGTTCACACCCATCTGCTCGCGGAACAGGTGCGCCAGCCGCGACGGCGACAGACAGACGTGGCGCGCCACCTCTTCAATCTTAACCTCGCTGGCGAGATGGTTGGTGACGTACTGGCAGGCTTCAATCACGCGCGGATCGCGAATTAACTGATGGCTGCGTGGATCTTCTTCAACGGCGCGCAGCAGCAGCCGTTCCAGCAGGTTCATCGCCAGCTCTTCTGCAAAGCGACGGCCCGAATTGTGGGTCTGTTCGATACTGGCAAACAGGCGATCAAATTCGCCGCGCAGCGATTCAGGCAGCAGCAGTCGTCCCACGCCCTCCTGCTCATCCTGCCAGCGCAGCCAGTCGTGCCAGTAGGCGCGCGGACGGAAATAGACCCAGCGGTGAAACCACTGCGGGCTGTCCGGCGCGCGACCATAATAGTGAGCCGTTTTCGGCTGAAACAGCAGCATTTCGCCAGGTTCGCAGTCAAATGCCCGCTCGCCGTCAAATACCCGCCCTTTACCTTTAATAGTGAGATTCAGAATGTAACCTTTCATGCCGTGCGGGCGATCGATAAAGAAATCGAGCGGACCATCGGCGGTGATCGGCGTCAGCCCCGCCACCAGCCAGGCATTGAATGAATAGCCCGGCAACAAGGGGTTTTGCTGCTCGGCCGGTAATTCGCGGTGATACATAGCGTCCTCACTCAGTCTGTTATTGTTCGGATAGCCCGCAGAGGCTTCTGCCTCTGCGGACCAACGGCTCGCTCAATCAGGCTTTTTTCTGTTTGTAACGGTCAAAAATCACCGCAGCTAACAGTATCAGACCGCGTACCACATACTGTGAGAATGGCGAGATATTCAATAAATTCATCGCATTCTCTACCGTGCCGAGGATCAGCACCCCTGCCACCACATAGGAGATTTTACCGATGCCGCCCTTCAGCGAAACGCCACCCAGCACGCAGGCAGAAATCACCACCAGCTCATAGCCGATGGAGGTCATTGGCTGGCCGCTGGTCATACGTGACGCCAGAATGATGCCCGCCGCCGCTGAAACCAGACCGGAGAGGATAAAGATGATGATGCGGGTGCGCACCACCGGCACACCGGCCAGACGTGCGGCTTCTTCATTGCCGCCAATTGCCAGGGTGTTACGGCCAAAGGTGGTTTTGTTGAGCAGGAAGCCGAAGATCAGCATGGTGGCCAGAGTCAGCCAGATGGGAGCGGGCACGCCAAGCCAGTTGGCAAAGCCCAGTTCGAAGAAACGCTCATCTTCGATACCGACCGCTTTACCGTCAGAGAAGATATAGGCCAGGCCGCGGACAATCTGCATGGTCGCCAGCGTGGTGATCAGCGCATTGATCTTGAGTCGGGCAATGACAAAGCCGTTGATAAAGCCGGTGATCATACCGAGAACCAGGCCGGCACCCACGCCAATCCACAGGCTTTCGGTCATGTTAATCACCACGGCGGTAACCACACCCGCACAAGCGATGACGGAAGCGACCGACAGGTCAAAATCACCGGAAGCCAGACAGAACAGCATGCCGCAGGCGACCATGCCGGACATCGACATTGCCAGCCCTAAGCCTTTCATATTGATAAACGAGCCGAAGTTCGGCACAAAGATCGCACAGACAATAAACAGCAGTGCAAATACCACCAGCATGCCGAAGTTGTCCCAGATGCGACCTAACTGCAGGCCGCCGCGTGAAGCGGGCTGCGGCGTATTTGAGGTCGTGGATGAAGCCATGATGATCTCCTGTCAGGCCACGGCGGCCGCTTGAGTGGTTTTGGGCATCGCCAGGCTCAGCGTCTGCTGTTCCGTGGCGTCGTCGTGTAGCAGTTCACCGGCAATGGCACCTTCGCGCATCACCACGATGCGATCGGCCAGGCCCATCACTTCCGGTAAATCGCTGGAGGCGAACAGCACCGCAATGCCCCGGTTCGCCAGCTGATAAATCAGGTTATAGATTTCATGTTTGGCACCGACATCGATACCGCGCGTTGGCTCATCCAGCAGGATCACCTTCATATCCTCTGACAGCCAGCGTCCCAGAATCGCCTTCTGCTGGTTGCCGCCGGAAAGGTTCATGATCAGCTGATCGGCGCTGGGCGTTTTGATGTTTAGCGAGCGGATATGGCTGTCGGCATTTTTATTTTCCCAGCCGTTTTTAATCAGGCAGCCCGCAGTAAGGTTATGACGACGGGCGCTGATGTTGATGTTGTCGCGCACCGAATGCACCGGAATAATGCCCTCGGCTTTGCGATCTTCCGGGCAGAGCATGATGCCCGCACGGATGGCATCGATCGGCTCCCGCAGCGGCAGCGGTTTGCCGTCCAGAATCACCTGACCGCCGCGCAGACGCGTGCCGCCAAACAGCCCTTTCAGCAGTTCACTGCGACCGGCACCGACCAGGCCAAACAGGCCGACGATTTCACCGGCATGGACTTTCAGCGAAATCGGCGTCCGCACGCCCTTCGCTTCGACCTTGTCCAGCTCCAGCCGCACCGCGCCTTTGGCACGCGGTGAATAGCCATAGATATCACCGAGGTTTCGTCCCACCATCGCCTGCACCAGATCGTCGTGATGGGTGTTGGCCATGTCAGTAAACGTCCGCACGTAGCGGCCATCTTTAAAGACGGTGATGGCATCGCTGAGGGCGAAGATCTCCTCCATGCGGTGTGAAACGTAGAGCACCACCCGGCCCTCCTCACGGAGCTGACGGATGACGCGGAACAGGTTGTCGATTTCACGCGCTGAAAGTGAGCTGGTTGGCTCATCAAAGGCGATAATACGCGCGTTACGCGCCAGCGCTTTGGCAATCTCCACCATCTGCCACTGCCCCAGCGACAGATATTTCAGCGGCATATCGGGATCGATATCCATGCCGAGATTTTTCAGTTGCAGGCCCGCCTCAAAACGCATCAGCTTACGGTTGACCAGCCCATGTTTGTGCGGGATCTGACCGAGATAGATGTTCTCTGCCACGCTCATTTCCGGCACCAGATGCAGTTCCTGGTAAATAATGGCGACGCCCGCGTCCAGCGCATCGGTGGTGCGCTGAAAGCTCATCGGCTGGCCTTTAATACGAATCTCACCGCCGCTCGGCTGATAACTGCCGCTGAGTATTTTTAACAGCGTCGATTTGCCTGCGCCGTTCTCGCCCATCAGAGCATGGACTTCACCGCCACGGCAGTCGAAGGAGATATCCTGCAACGCTTTGACGCCAGGGAAGGTTTTACTGATGCCATGAAACGACAGAAATGCTGAATCAGTGTTCATGTTTTTCCTCACTCTTTCGCGCCACCGGCCGGTTATGGCGGGCGGCGCGAAATTGGCTATTAAGGATGCCAGGCGACAAACTGCCTGGCAGGCTCAGGGTTACATCAGTCCTTTTTTCGCCAGTTCAGTTTTGAAGTTGTCACGGGTGATCAGCACCACATCGGTAACTTCGGTGAATTTCGGTGGCTCTTCACCTTTGCTGACCCAGTTGTAGAGCATCTGGCTGCTTTTGTAGCCGTGGATATCCGGGCTTGGCAGCAGCGATCCGTAGAAGCCGGTTGCCTTCTCTTTCGACAGTTCACTGATGGCATCCACGCCGTTGATGCCGATACCGATGACGTCAGCGGCTTTAAAGCCCTGACCTTCGGTCGCACGCACGCCGCCCAGCACGGTGTTGTCGTTCATGCCGACAATCAGCCAGTGTTTGACTTCAGGATGCTGAACCAGCAGAGAGTTACCGGCGTCAAACGCGCCAGGGATGTCGTTAGATTTGGTGGGGACCTGGTAGATCTGCGCTGCCGGGAAGCCAGCGGCTTTGATGGCGTCCATGGAGCCGCCGGTACGACGACGAGCAGTGTCGAGTTCGTTAGCGGTAATCGCCATCACGCCGGTGGTTTTCACATCCCAGCCGCGTTTCTGCATCTCTTTATAGAGTTCCTGACCCTGACGCTCACCAATTTTGGTCGCAGCCATCATCACCAGCGGCACGGTATCCATTGGTTTGCCTTTGGCGGTGACGAACTGGTCATCGACCGCGATGACTTTCAGACCGTAGCCACGCGCTTTTGCCATGATGGCAGAGCCGAGTTTCGGATCGGGCGTACAGATAACAAAACCTTTCGCGCCGTTAGCCGCCAGGCTGTCGATGGCATTCAGGGTTTTTTCACCATCCGGCACGGCAATTTTAATGACATCAAAGCCAAGATCTTTGCCCGCTTTGTCGGCGAATTTCCATTCAGTCTGGAACCAGGGTTCTTCTGGTTGCTTGACTAAGAATCCCAGCTTCATGGTCTCGGCGATAGCGGATTGTGACATAACCGCTGCCAGGCCGATGGCCGCGAACGCTTTAGTGAATTTATGCATGATGCTCTCCGGTACCAGGTTATTTTTCGCTGCTAATAACGAATCGGTGTAAACGCTACCAGTTTGTTTTGTTTTGTGGGTACAGCCATAAATCAGTGCGTTAGGCTGGCATGTGCTGACAGACTGTCCAGACGCTGGGCTAGTTTTAGCGGTATTAGCGAAGAAAAATGTAGAGCGGTATCACATCTTAAAATCACGACAAAATGATCCATATATTCAGCAAATTTAACCGGACCTTAACTTTTGCAATGGATCACAAAATCACTGCCGATGACAGAAAAGTGCATATTGTCAGCCAGCGATGACTAACTGATTTCGCGCGCCGAACCCAGGATACAGGAGTTAACTAACTACAGGAGATTCCGATGCGTGCTGGAGCCATCACCCTTGGGCTGGACTTTGGTAGTGATTCGGTGCGTGCGCTGGCCGTGGATTGTCATAGCGGCAAAGAGCTGCAGAGTGCGGTGTTCAGCTATCCGCGCTGGCAACAGGGCTTATACAGCGATCCGCACACTAACCGTTTTCGTCACCATCCACAGGATTACATCGACGCCATGGAGCAGGCGCTGCTCGGCGTGCTGAATGCACTGAGTGAAGATCAGCGCAACGCCGTGGTCGGCATTGGTGTTGACAGCACCGGTTCGACCCCTGCCCCTATTGACCGCGACGGCAACGTGCTGGCGCTGCGTCCGGAGTTCGCCGACAACCCCAACGCGATGTTTGTGTTGTGGAAAGATCACACCGCTATAGAAGAAGCAGAAGAGATTAATCAGCTGTGCCACAGCGGCCGCTTCCAGGATTACAGCCGCTATATTGGCGGGATTTACTCCTCTGAGTGGTTCTGGGCGAAGATTCTGCACGTGTCGCGTGAAGATGCGGCCGTGCGTGACGCCGCTGTCTCCTGGGTCGAACTGTGCGACTGGGTGCCAGCCTTGTTAAGCGGCACCACTGCACCTGACAAATTGCGTCGGGGGCGCTGTGCGGCCGGGCACAAGGCGCTGTGGCACGGCGACTGGAACGGCCTGCCCGATGTCGATTTTCTCAATGCGCTGGACCCGCTGTTGACGCAACAGCTCGACTCTCCCCTGTTTACTGATACCTGGACCGCTGATCTGCCTGTCGGCACGCTTAGCCCTGAATGGGCGCAGCGTCTTGGTCTGACGCAAACCGTGACGCTTTCGGGTGGCGCATTTGACTGCCATATGGGCGCGGTCGGTGGCGGTGCCAAACCCTATACCCTGGTGAAAGTGATCGGCACCTCAACCTGCGACATCCTGATTGCGGATAGTGAAAAGGTCGGCGATCGCGACATCAAAGGCATCTGTGGTCAGGTCGATGGCAGCGTAATGCCGGGCGCTATCGGGCTGGAGGCGGGTCAGTCTGCCTTTGGTGATATCTACGCCTGGTTCAGCCGTTTACTGGGCTGGCCGCTGCAGCTGGCGGCGCAGCAGCATCCGGAGCTGAAGCCTCAGCTGGCTGAGATGCAAAAGAGTCTGATTAAAGATTTGACCGAGGCCTGGGCCGCAAACCCGCAGCTCGACCATCTGCCGGTGGTGCTGGACTGGTTTAACGGTCGCCGCACGCCAAATGCCAATCAGCGGCTGAAAGGGGTAATTACCGACCTCAATCTGGGCACCGATGCCCCCGCGCTGTTTGGTGGTCTGGTCGCCGCCACCGCATTTGGCGCACGCGCAATTATGGAGTGCTTCGAACAGCAGCAGATCCCGGTCGAGAGCATTCTGACCCTGGGCGGCATCGCGCGGAAATCCCCGGCGATTATGCAGGCCTGCTGCGATGTGATGAACCGCCCACTGGATATCGTCGCTTCTGACGAGTGCTGTGCGCTGGGTGCGGCCATTTTCGCCGCCGTCGCCGCCGGTGTGCACGCCAGCGTTCCCGACGCCCAGCAGGTGATGGCCAGCCCGATTGCCGTGACGCTGCAGCCCGATCCGGCGCGCGTCGCCCGCTATCAACAACTTTATCAACGCTATCAACAATGGTGCGTGGCGGCTGAACCGCAATACGCCGCACGCCCCGCTTCCGCTAAGAGCCTATCCCAGTAGGCGTAATTGTTGCAGGCAGTCTGGACACGGACAGCGCGGAACAATCCGTAGTACACGGAGTACGTGAGGATTACTCGCTACGCTCGCCCTTTCAGGGCCGCCCTGACGGGCGTTCAGGTTGCTAAAGCAACCTGTGTGAACACTGCCCAGGTTCAGACTGACAAATAAAATAGCCTATTGAGGTAGGCTCAAAGTAAAGGAGTGATTTTATGGAACAGTCAAACAGCTACAGCGTGTGGTTTGTCATCGGCACGCAGCACCTCTACGGGGCGGAGACGTTACGCCAGGTTGAACAGAATGCACGTCAGGTGGTAGAGGGTTTAAATCAGGCCGGTTTACCGCTGCGTCTGGAGCTGAAACCGCTGGTTAAATCACCGGATGAAGCGCTGGCTCTGTGTCGCGATGCCAATTATGACAAGCAGTGCGTCGGTATCATTACCTGGCTGCACACCTTCTCCCCGGCCAAAATGTGGATCGGTGGCCTGAGCGTGCTGAATAAGCCGCTGCTGCAATTCCATACCCAGTTCAATGCGGAGATTCCGTGGGACAGCATGGACATGGACTTTATGAACCTGAACCAGACCGCACACGGCGGCCGCGAGTTCGGTTTCATCGGCGCCCGTATGGGCCTGCAGCACAGCGTGGTGACCGGTCACTGGCAGGATAGCGCCAGCCAGCAGCGCCTCGGCAACTGGATGCGTGCAGCACTGACCAAACAGGCCAGTCAGCAGCTGAAAGTCGCGCGTTTCGGCGACAACATGCGTGAAGTGGCCGTGACCGAAGGCGATAAAGTCGCCGCGCAGATTCAGTTCGGTTATTCGGTGAATGGCTGGGGCGTCGGCGATCTGGTTGAGGTGATCAATGGCGTCAGCGATGGCGACGTGAATGTGCTGGTCGACGAATATGAAAGCCTGTATCGCTTTACCGATGTTGCCGCTTCCGGCGGCGAAAAGCGTCAGAACGTGCTGGATGCCGCACGCATTGAGCTGGGTCTGAAACGTTTCCTGGAAGCAGAAGGCTGCCACGCTTTCACCACCAACTTCCAGACGCTGCATGGCATGACGCAGTTGCCAGGCCTGGCGGTTCAGCGTCTGATGGGTCAGGGCTATGGCTTCGCAGGTGAAGGTGACTGGAAGACTGCTGCGCTGCTGCGCATTTTCAAAGTGCTGGCTGGCGATCGCAAAGGTGGCACCTCCTTTATGGAGGATTACACCTATCACTTCTCACCCGGTAACGATCTGGTCCTCGGCTCGCATATGCTGGAGGTCTGCCCGTCGATTGCCATTGAAGAGAAGCCATTGATCGATGTGCAGTTCCTGGGCATTGGTGATAAAGCCGACCCGGCGCGCATGATTTTCTCAACGCCAGCGGGTCGCGCGATTAACGCCAGCGTAATTGATATGGGTGATCGTTTCCGTCTGCTGGTTAACGTGGTGGATGCTATCGAACAGCCGAAACCGCTGCCGAAGTTGCCGGTTGCGCGCGCACTGTGGAAAGCCCAGCCGTCACTGGCAACGGCATCCGAAGCGTGGATTCTGGGCGGCGGCGCGCACCATACGGTGTTCAGCCAGGCGCTGACGCTGGATGATATGTATCTGTACGGTGAGATGAACGACATTGAAGTGCTGGTGATTGATGAGCACACGCGTTTACCTGCGTTTAAAGACGCACTGCGCTGGAACGAAGCGTATTACCGTTTGAAACGTTAATAACTAAAGGGCGCTGTTCAATTTTTTAATTAACAGCGCTCTTAAGTAAGTTAATGAAACGGCCGACGCAGGATTATGCGGCATCAGTTTTTGATAAATACTGTGCTATTCAGTCGGGAATGACGGGCGTTCCGTAATTTTGATAGTTCAGCGCATGTTTTTAAAGCAATGATCAAGCCCAACCGGGAAGGAATGGTATGCCTGAAAAGCAAAGCGTCCGTGCCAGGAATGGCGCGGCCGATCCGCATGGATGCGGGAATCCTTTGCGATCAGGCATACCTTTCCTGACCTTTCTCATCAGCCAACAGCAATTTGTATTAATCCACCATCAATAGAAATATCCACTGTCCTGCTTCTTAAAGTGATGCATCAGCCCAACCGGGAAAGAAAGGTATGCCTGAAAAGCAAAGCGTCCACGCCAGGGATGGCGTGGCCGATCCGCATGGATGCGGGAATCCTTTGCGTTCAGGCATACCTTTCCTGACCTCTCTCATCAGCCAACAGCAATTTGTATTAATCCGCCATCAATAGAAATATCCACTGTCCTGCTTCTTAAAGCGATGCATCAGCCCAACCGGGAAGGAAAGGTATGCCTGAAGAGCAAAGCGTCCGCGCCAGGGATGGCGCGGCCGATCCGCATGGATGCGGGAATCCTTTGCGATCAGGCATACCTTTCCTGACCCTGCTCCTTAATCTAAAGCGATTGTTTTTCCTGTCATACAAAAGAGAACCAAAGTCTTTGCTATAACTTAACCCTTTCATGAACTTGCACTTTACCCCACCAGCCTGTATTGCTTGTAGCCTGACAAAACAAAGGTCGCCAGCGCCATGCACATTGCCGAGCTAAACCAACATCCCGGCTTCGCCGGACAAACCGCACAACTGTTGCACACTGAATGGTCACACCTTCCTGCATGGTCTCACCCGCCAGCCATCCTTGAGCGTTTAAAACAGCGCAATCAGAAACCTTCTGCAGAATTTACTCTTATTGCCACACCGGATGGCAAAACGGTGGTCGCGACCTGTAGCGTCATTCGCTATGAACTGGATGACATTCCGGCACGAGAATTCTGGATTGGTGAGGTGGTGACGGACAAGGCATTCCGGGGTCAGGGCGTGGCAAAAGCGTTAATACAGCAGGCGATTGCGCGAGCCAGACAACAGCAGATGGGTGAATTGTGGCTCTATACACCCGATCAACAGGCGTACTATCAGCGTTCAGGATGGCAGGCGGTGGAACAGCGGCAAATCGCGGGTGAAGAAGTTACGGTAATGGTGCTGCCTCTGGCGCAGTAAAAGGCGGCTCCTGCGAGCCGCCATTGACCGGAGTACTGAAGAACTCAGGAAGGTAATCGCTTAACGGGCGCGTTCTGCTGACGATCCCAGATGACCGTCAGTAACCGCTGCAGGGCGATAAACGCAAACAGCAGAATTCCGATGGCGATCTTGGTCCACCAGGAACTCAGCGTACCGTCGAAGTTAATCCAGGTCTGAATCAGCCCCTGAATCAACACACCGAACAGCGTGCCCAAAACTGTACCCACACCACCCGACAGCAGCGTGCCGCCAATCACCACTGACGCGATCGCATCCAGCTCTACACCCAGCCCTGCCAGCGCATAACCTGCCGAGGTATAAATTGAGAACACGATCCCGGCCAGCGTCGCCAGCGTGGTGGAAAGCATATAAATCTTAATGGTAGTCGCACGGGTCGAAACGCCCATCAGCTGGGCGGATGTCATATTGCCACCAATAGCGTAAACCCGGTTACCAAAGCGCGTACGGTGCGCCAGAATAATCCCGCCAGACACCACCACCAGCATAATCACCGCCAGCAGACTGAGACGCCCACCGCCCGGCACTTTCCACGCCAGACTGGAAAGCATGCTGTAGAACGGATGATCGATAGGAATTGAGTTCTCCGACACCAGATAACTGCATCCGCGCAGGAAAAACATCCCCGCCAGCGTAATGATAAATGCCGGAATCTTCAGTGCATCGATCAGCCAGCCCATCATGGCGCCGAACAGCGCGCCCAGCGACAGAATCAGCGCAAAGGCCAGCAAGGGATCGATATGAAAATCACCGATCGCCCGGGCAAGAAACACGCCGGTAAAGGCGATCACTGCACCCACAGACAGATCGATACCGCCCGATAAAATCACGAAGGTCATGCCGACGGCGATAATCCCAAGGAAAGCATTATCGGTCAGAATATTGCAGATTACCCGGGTGGAGGCAAAGCCCGGAAACTGACTCAGACAAAACAGGTAACCCGCCACAAACACCAGCAAGGTGATCATCAGCGGAAGATGACGTTTAATCATGTCGGGCGTCTCCGTTTCAACATCGCAATAAACCGTGGTGACTGCAGCAACAGCACGCACATCACCACCACCGCTTTCACCACCTGATTCAGCTCAGGCGGGAAGCCGGAGAGCAAAATCCCGGTATTCATCGACTGAATAATCAGCGCACCGATCAGCGACAACACCAGATTAAAGCGGCCACCCATCAGCGACGCACCGCCAATCACCACGGCGAGAATCGCATCCAGCTCCAGCCATAATCCGGCGTTATTAGCATCCGCACCGCGAATATCCGCCGCGACGATCAGTCCCGCAACAGCGGCACAAACGCCACTTATGGCGTAGGTTGACATTACCACCAGCCAGCCTGTCACTCCCGCGTTACGGGCCGCGCGCAGGTTAATCCCCACGGCTTCGATAAACAGACCCAGCGCGGTTTTGCGCGTCAGCAACCAGACCGCCAGCGCTACCACCAGCGTGATCCAGACCGGGACCGGCAACATCCACAGCGAGCCGTTACCAAACCAGCCAAGACTGTCACTGTCGAACGTCACAATCTGCCCCTGCGTAATCAGCTGAGCGATTCCGCGCCCGGCGACCATCAGAATCAGCGTGGCAACAAATGGCTGAATACGCAGCAACGCCACCAGCACGCCATTCCATACGCCACAGGCTAAACCGGTTCCCAGCGTGCAGAGAATAATAAACGGCACACCGTGTCCGGCTACGGTCAATGTCGCAGCCGTCGCGCCTGCGATCGCCATCACCGCACCCACGGAAAGATCGATGCCGCCGGTGGCGATCACCAGCGTCATCCCGATCGCCAGCAGGGCAACCGGTGCCGCACGGTTAAGAATATCGATCGGACTGCCGAACAGACGCCCATCCTGCAGATGCACGGCAAAAAAGTTATTGGCCACCAGACTGTCAATCAACAGCACCAGCAGCAGCGCGGCGATTTGCGGCATCCCTGGCGGGAGTTTCAGCTTACGACGTGGCGTTTTTTCAGATGTCATAGGGGACTCAAGCATGTTTTACCCCTCCGTCCGCGATAGCATTGACGATCGACGCTACCGAAAGCTGCTCCAGCGGAATTTCTGCCACCTGCTTCAGATCGCGCATAATCAACACCCGATCGGCATAACCGACCAGCTCTTCGAGTTCAGAGGAGATCACCAGCAGCGCCAGACCATCGGCGCACAGGGATTCAATTAAACGGATAATCTCGGCGTGCGCGCCCACATCAATGCCGCGCGTTGGTTCGTCGAGGATTAAAAACTGCGGTTTGGTCACCAGCCAGCGCGACAGCAGCACCTTCTGCTGGTTGCCGCCCGATAACAGCTCCACAGGCTGCTCTGCATGCGGCGTACGAATACCCAGACTCTTGATAAAACGATCGGCAATCGCCTGCTGCTCACGCTTCTTAATTGGCCGTAACCAGCCGCGCTGCGCCTGCAACGCCAGAATAATATTTTCACGAACCGAGGCCGCGCCGATAATCCCGTCAGTCTTACGATCTTCCGGGCAAAAACCCATGCCCAGCTGTGAGGCTTTCGCCGGATTAGTAATGCGCTGCACCTTGCCTTTGATCTTCGCTGTTCCTCGGTCGGCACGACGAATACCAAACAACACCTCGGCGGTTTCGGTGCGGCCCGAACCCAGCAGCCCCGCCAGTCCCACGACTTCGCCTGGACGAACTTCCAGGTTAAAGGGCTCGATGGTGCCTTTCCTGCCGTAATCCTCAAACGACACCACCGGCTGATTGCTGCGCAGCGTGCTGCCCTGCCGCTGCAGCGCCGTCTCCAGCAGTTCGCGACCCAGCATCAGCTTAATCAGCTCAATCTGCGGCAGCGTGGCGGTATCGCGGGTGGCGATAAATTGCCCGTTACGCAGCACGGTAATCCGGTCAGTAATGCGGTACACCTGGTCGAGAAAGTGCGTCACAAAAATCAGGCTCATCCCTTTGGCTTTTAACTGCGCCATCAGGGTAAACAGCATCTCAACCTCGCTGGCATCCAGACTGGCTGTCGGCTCATCCAGGATCAAAACCTGGGCGGAAAGATCGACCGCGCGGCAGATGGCGATAATCTGCTGCATCGCCACCGAGTAGTGGCCCAGCGGACGTGTCACATCGAGGGAAAAACCATAGTTCCGCATCAGCGCATCGGCCTCCCGCACCATCCGGCGACGGTCAATCATGCCAAAGCGGCGTGGTTCGCGGCCAATATAGAGGTTATCTGCCACCGACATGTTCGGCAGCATATTCACTTCCTGATAAACGGTGCCGATACCCATCTCCTGCGCCTGCGCCGTATTATGCGGCGTAATCGGCTCACCATTCAGGGTGATGGTCCCTGCATCACGGCTGTAAACACCGGTCAGCACTTTAATCAGGGTGGACTTGCCGGCACCGTTCTCCCCCAGCAGCGCCATGATCTCCCCTTTACGGATATCAAAGGAAACATTATTCAGCGCTTTGACGCCGGGAAAACCTTTGCTGACGCCGCTGATGGATAACAGCGGTGTTTCATTTTGCGTGGTCATTCTGCTCACTCCGCCTCACGTCATGAAAAACCGCCCCGTAGGGCGGTCTGCGGCTGGTCTGCGGCTGATCGGTGAATCAGTAACCCATGCCTTTTTTGGTATCCAGCTCCTTCTGCGCGTCGGCAGGCAGGAACAGCTTAGATTCGGTCTTGATCACTTTTGGCGGCAGCGTGCCATCTTTCTTGAATTTTTCCAGCGCATCAAACGCCGGGCCAGCCATGTTTGGCGTCAGCTCCACGTTGGCGTTAGCCTCACCCGCCAGCATCGCTTTATAGATATCCGGTACACCATCAATCGAGCCGGTCAGAATATCTTTGCCCGGTTTCAGGCCAGCTTCTTTAATCGCCTGAATGGCACCGATCGCCATATCATCGTTATGCGCGTAAACCATGCAGATGTTTTTGCCGTTGTTCTCCGCCTTGATAAAGCTCTCCATCACCTCTTTACCCTTACTGCGGGTAAAGTCACCCGACTGCGAGCGGATCACTTTAATGTTTGGATGGTTGCTGATCGCTTCAGCAAAGCCTTTCTTACGATCGATTGCCACGCTGGCACCCACCGTGCCCTGCAGTTCCACCACGTTACACTGCTTGTCGCCCACGGTTTTCACCAGCCAGTCGCCAATCAGCTTGCCTTCCAGCACGTTGTCAGCCGTCACCACCGCCTGATAGAGCGATTTGTCTTTTACCACAATGGCGCGGTCCAGCAGGTAAACCGGGATTTTGGCATCTTTGGCTTCTTCCAGTACCGGCTCCCAGCCGGTCTGCACCACCGGTGCGATGAAGATGGCATCAACGCCCTGAGCGATGAACGAACGTACCGCCTTGATCTGATTCTCTTGTTTCTGCTGTCCGTCGGCGATTTTCAGGGTGATTCCGCGTTTTTTGGCTTCGCTTTTCGCTACGTTGGTTTCCGCCGAACGCCAGCCAGATTCCGAACCTACCTGCGAGAAGCCGACCGTCATATCTGCAGCGAGTATCGGGCCGGTTAACGCGGCGCTGACCAGCGTGGTCAGAAGTAAACGTTTCCACATAGTTTTTAATCCTCTGAAAGGCGTTTGCTGTTTAGGGTAGAGAGCCTGCTTAGACTGGACTAAAAAAGGGTGCATAATGGCGACACACTTCACAAAACAGAGCAATTTAAAGGGGTTACGTGTAGTCACACGGTTTGGCTGACGAGGGAGTTATGGATAAAACGGCTGAGTAGAAAAAATCTGCTCGTTAAATAATTGTAATAAACAGAATCGCTTATGCTTACTGCAACTGGAAACGATTACAGCCAGGCGTACAAAACGGGTTATCCGGCCTGCGATGAACAAAAAATGGGATTTGTGATAGTCCGCACAGTAGGTTGCTGGTCTGGGTCAGGCGCGAAACGTTTCTCTGGCAGTAAGTGCAGAATGGTTAATTTTTTTGGGCTAAAAGGGTGAGAAAAAAGCCACTAGTGCATTGTCAGCGCTGAATAAGAAAAAAAATAATATTTTGCCTCTGCTTTTTAACGCTTTATGCCGGCTCTGTCCGTAATAAGTTAGTGAGGTGTTTAAGATAGAGACGCTGAGTTGCTGGCTCAGACAATAGTAAAAAAGCCAGATATGGAGTTTTAGTGACTAATAAGGTGCTTTTATCTGATTTTCGCCTTTTTTAATCCGCATGATCTGGACAGCATAAGCTTGCCCCCTATACTGAGCACTCCTTTGTTACTTCTATCTGTTATGGCAATGATGACTGCGCACGATTACCTGCTTAAATTCCGCAAAGTAAATAATTCAGACAGTCTGGAAAAGCTTTTCGATCATCTTAATTACTCCCTGACGAATGATCTGGAAATCATCAATATGTACCGGGCTGCCGATCACCGACGTGCTGAACTGGTCTCTGGCGGACGGTTATATGATCTCGGCTGTGTCCCTAAAACGGTGTGGCGCTACGTGGTCTGATTTCCGGCTGATTTATCGCTGTTTATCCCGCTGATCTTGTCCGGATGGGCGTGCCCCTCTGGACATGTTATTCTGCTGCGCTTCGACTCCCCGAGACAGGAATAACCACGATGAATGAACAGGTTGCTGCGCCGCGTATTGGTGGCTGGCTTTTGCTGCCGCTGGCCTGGCTGATAATGACCCTGTTAACCACCGTTCTGGTGCTGGCGATGTATCTGACACCACTGTTTAATCCGGAATGGCGTGTGGCGCTGTTTTCTCACGGCAGCACACTCTTCTCTTACTGGGCTATTTCCCTGCTCACCGCCGTGGCGGTCTGGGCTTATAGTCTCTGGATCAGCTGGCTGTTCTTTAAGCGCTCCCGCCGCCTGCCGCGTCACTATCTGCTCTGGCTGCTGATTACCGTGCTGCTGGCGCTGAAAACCTTTGCTTTTACGCCGGTTACCGATAGCCGTGCCCTCCAGACATTACTGCTGTCACTGCTGGCCGCTGCGGTGTTTGTGCCCTACTTCAAACGCTCAAAACGGGTAAAAACGACCTTTATCGCGCCATAATGCTGTGAGTTATGTCAGGAATTTAATGCTGAGTGCGGTCTGCCGCTCAGCGGATGGCGCAGGTGTTGAGATACGCCGCGCTATCAATGATAATAAGCCGCTTTCTGGCTCCCAGGCGAAAAAATGACCGATTATCTGCTTCTCTTTGTTGGCACCGTGCTGGTGAATAACTTCGTATTAGTGAAGTTTCTCGGCCTGTGTCCTTTTATGGGCGTTTCCAAAAAACTGGAAACGGCGATTGGCATGGGCCTCGCCACGACATTCGTCATTACCCTGGCCTCGATCTGCGCCTGGCTGGTCAACCATCTGATCCTGCTGCCGCTGGATCTGGTCTATCTGCGTACCATGGCCTATATCCTGGTGATCGCCGTCGTGGTGCAGTTCACCGAAATGGTGGTGCGTAAAACCAGCCCGTCGCTCTATCGTCTGCTGGGTATCTTTCTGCCGCTGATCACCACCAACTGTGCGGTGCTGGGCGTGCCTCTGCTGAGCGTCAACCTTAACCACACCTTTATGCAGGCCGCGCTGTATGGTTTCAGTGCTTCTATCGGCTTCTCGCTGGTGATGGTACTGTTCGCCGGTATGCGCGAGCGGCTGGTGCTGGCCAATGTTCCTGCCCCGTTTAAAGGCAACTCCATCGCCCTGATTACCGCGGGCCTGATGGCGCTGGCGTTTATGGGCTTCAGCGGTCTGGTGAAATTCTGATGACCGCGATCTGGATTGCTGTTGCCGTATTAAGTGCGCTGAGCCTGGTGTTCGGCGCGCTGCTGGGTTACGCCTCGCGCCGCTTTGAGGTCGAAGAAGATCCTATTGTTGAGCAGATTGATGCCATCCTGCCGCAGAGCCAGTGCGGTCAGTGTGGCTATCCGGGCTGTCGCCCTTATGCGGATGCGGTCGGTAACAATGGTGAAGCGATCAATAAATGCGCGCCAGGTGGTGAGCAGACCATGCTCAAGCTGGCAGCCCTGCTTAACGTTGAACCGCAGCCGATTGATGGCGATGAAACGGCGAAAGAGCCGGTGCGCACCGTGGCGTTTATTGATGAAGCCAACTGCATTGGCTGCACCAAATGTATTCAGGCTTGTCCGGTAGATGCCATTGTCGGGGCAACCCGCGCCATGCACACCGTGCTGAGCGATGTCTGCACCGGCTGCGATCTCTGTGTCGCGCCCTGCCCGACTGACTGTATTGAAATGCGTCCGGTTGCCACCACGCCAGCTAACTGGAAGTGGGATTTAAATACCATTCCTGTACGGGTGATCCCGGTAGAAACTCATGCTTAATCTGTTTAACTTCCTGAAAAAAGATAAGGTCTGGGATTTTCAGGGTGGTATTCATCCGCCGGAAATGAAAACCCAGTCCAACGGCACGCCGCTCTCCGAACTGCCGTTGCCGCACCGTTTTATTATCCCGCTGAAACAGCATATCGGACATGAAGGTGAGATCTGCGTTGCGCCTGGCGACAAAGTGCTGCGCGGTCAGCCTCTGACATTTGGCACTGGCCGCATGCTGCCAGTCCATGCGCCCACCTCCGGCGTGATTGAAGATATCGGTCAGCATATGACCGCGCACCCTTCCGGTCTCTCTGAGCTTTGCATTTTCCTGACGCCAGATGGCGACGACCGCTGGATGCCGCTGGATCCGCTGCCTGACTACCGGCAGCATGCGCGCGCCGACATTGTGCAGCGTATTCACGACGCCGGCATCGCCGGTCTCGGCGGCGCGGGTTTCCCCACCGCCACCAAACTGAAGGGCGGCCTGCGCGGGGTTAAAACCCTGATTATTAACGCGGCGGAGTGTGAACCTTATATCACCGCTGACGATCGTCTGATGCAGGACTACGCTGCCGAAGTCCTGGAAGGCAGCCGTATTCTCGCCTGGGTGTTACAGGCTGAACAGGTGCTGATTGGCATTGAAGATAACAAGCCTGAAGCCATTGCCGCACTGAAGCAGGCGCTGGGTAGCGAGCGTGATCTGCACATCCGGGTCATCCCGACCAAATATCCCTCCGGCGGTGCCAAGCAGTTGACCCGCATCCTGACCGGGAAGGAAGTGCCGCACGGCGGGCGTTCCTCCGATATCGGCGTGCTGATGCAGAACGTCGGCACCGCCTGGGCGGTTAAGCGGGCCATTATCAATGGTGAACCGATCACCGAACGCGTTGTGACGCTGACCGGCGAGGCGATTGCCCAGCCGCGTAACGTCTGGAGTCGTCTCGGCACCCCAATCAGCCATCTGTTACACCAGGTCGGGTTCACGCCTGCGCCGCGTCAGATGGTGATCATGGGCGGTCCGCTGATGGGCTTTACTCTGCCATCGCTGGATGTGCCGGTGGTGAAGATCACCAACTGTATTCTGGCTCCATCTGCCAGTGAAATGGGCAACAACGACGAAGAGCAGTCCTGCATTCGCTGTTCAGCCTGTGCCGATGCCTGTCCGGCCAAACTGCTGCCGCAGCAGCTTTACTGGTACAGCCAGGGCGGCGATCACGATAAAGCGCGCGCTCACCATATTGATGACTGCATCGAATGTGGTGCCTGCGCCTATGTCTGCCCGAGCAATATTCCGCTGGTGCAATATTACCGTCAGGAAAAAGCGGAACTGCGCGCCATCGATCTGGAAGCGAAACGCACGCTGGAAGCCAAAGCACGCTTCGAAGCACGCCAGGCGCGACTGGAGCGTGAAAAGCAGGCTCGTGAAGCGCGTCATGAAGAGGCGAAGCAACGCGTTGCCCGCACCGATACCAGCGAACTGGCTGCGGCCAAAGCGCGGGTGAAAGCCCGCCAGACGGCCGAACCGGATGAGGCAACGCTTGAAGCCCAGCGTGAAGCCCGCCATGCGCAGGCGCGTCTGCGTCAGGCCGAGGCGCAGGCTGAAACCCAGCCGGTGACGCGTCAGACCGTCGATCCGCGTAAAGCGGCGGTTGAAGCGGCTATTGCCCGGGCGAAAGCGAAGAAAACAGTGCCGGTTGATGCGGCGGATAACCGGGCTGAGGCCAGTGTCGATCCGCGTAAATCGGCAGTAGAAGCCGCCATTGCCCGCGCCAAAGCGAAGAAAGCCGCTCAGGCTGAAGGCACCGAGGCACCACAGGCCGCAGACGACAGCGCTGCAGACGCCGCCGCTGAAAGCGATCCGCGTAAAGCCGCGGTTCAGGCCGCTATCGCCCGCGCTAAAGCGAAGAAAGCCGCACAGGCTGAAAACGCCGAGGCACCACAGGCCGCAGGCGACAGCGCTGCAGAGGCTGCCGCTGAAAGCGATCCGCGTAAAGCAGCGGTTCAGGCCGCCATCGCCCGCGCCAAAGCGAAGAAAGCCGCTCAGGCTGAAAACGCCGAGGCACAGGCCGCAGGCGACAGCGCTGCAGAGGCTGCGCCAGCCGCCGCTGAAACCGATCCGCGTAAAGCCGCGGTTCAGGCCGCTATCGCCCGCGCCAAAGCGAAGAAAGCCGCACAGGCTGAAAACGCCGAGGCACAGGCCGCAGGCGACAAAACTGCAGAAGCCGCGCCGGACGCCGTCGCTGAAAGCGATCCGCGTAAAGCCGCGGTTCAGGCCGCCATCGCCCGCGCCAAAGCGAAGAAAGCCGCTCAGGCTGAAAGTGAGGCGGATGCCGCTTCACGTGATGCCGCAGCACTGGCCACCGCCGCGCATTTTGCGGTGGATAAAGCGGAGCAGGCCCAGGAGCAGGCAAACAACGCCAATGCAGAACCTGAACAGGCACCTGAACTGAATCAACCCGATGATGCGCGCAAGGCCGCTATTGCTGCCGCCATCGCCCGTGCCAAAGCGCGTAAAGCGCAGTCGTCTACGACGCTTGAGGATTAAATGGCTTTTCGTATCGCAAGTTCTCCTTACACCCATAATCGCCGCAGCACCGGCAATATCATGCTGCTGGTGGTGCTGGCCGCGGTGCCAGGTTTTGCTGCACAGTGTTATTTCTTTGGCTACGGCACCTTTTTACAGGTCTTACTGGCGACGCTGACCGCCTGGCTGACAGAGGCAGCGATTCTGCGACTGCGCAAAGCGCCCGTTGCCAGTACCCTCGCGGATAACTCGGCGCTGCTGACCGCCGTCCTGATCGGTATCAGCCTGCCGCCGCTGGCGCCGTGGTGGCTGGTGGTGATCGGTACCCTGTTTGCTGTTGTCATTGCGAAACAGCTCTATGGCGGACTGGGTCAGAACCCGTTTAACCCGGCGATGGTGGGCTATGTGGTCCTGCTCATCTCCTTCCCGGTGCAGATGACCAGCTGGTTGCCGCCCGATACGCTTCAGGCGATCAAACCCGGGCTGATGGACAGCCTGAGCATGGTGTTCCGGGGCCACACGCTGGCGGGTGAAACCATGCAGCAGCTACAGATGGGTGTTGATGGCATCAGCCAGGCGACGCCGCTTGATACGTTTAAAACTGGCTTACGCGCGGGGCACAGTGCTGAACATCTGCTGGCGCAGCCGATTTACAGCGGTGTGCTGGCGGGCCTCGGCTGGCAGTGGGTTAACGTGGGTTATCTGGCCGGCGGCCTGTTCCTGCTGTGGAAAAATGCTATCCGCTGGCATGTCCCTGCCGCCATGCTACTGTCACTGGCCTTCTGCGCGACGCTGGGCTGGTTCTTCTCACCAGAATCGCTGAACAGCCCGCTGATTCATCTTTTCTCCGGTGCCACCATGCTGGGTGCGTTCTTTATTGCCACCGATCCGGTGACCGCTTCGACCACCAACCGTGGCCGCCTGGTGTATGGCGCGCTGATTGGACTACTGGTCTGGCTGATTCGCAGCTTTGGCGGTTATCCCGATGGCGTAGCGTTTGCTGTGCTGCTGGCGAACATCTGTGTGCCGCTCATCGATTACTACACCCAGCCGCGCGTTTACGGCCATCAGAAGGATTAAGCGATGCTGGAGACGATTCGCAAAAACGGGGTAACGCTGGCGATTTTTGCTGCGATCACTACCGCCGCCACGGCAGTGGTAAATACGGTAACCAGGCCGACGGTGGAACATCAGACCCTGTTGCAGCAGAAAAACCTGCTGGACCAGGTGGTGCCTGTTGAGCTTTATGACAACAACATCCAGCAGGACTGTTACGTTGTCACGGATGCAGCGCTGGGCAACAGTACGCCGCACCATCTCTTCCTTGCGCGTAAAGGCGGCCAGCCGGTCGCGGCTGCACTGGAGACGACTGCACCTGACGGCTATTCTGGTGCGATACAGATGCTGGTCGGTGCCGATTTCCAGGGTAAAGTATTGGGCGTGCGGGTGATTGAACACCACGAAACGCCCGGTCTGGGGGATAAGATCGAACTGCGTATCTCTGACTGGATCAACAGCTTTAATGGCAAAGTGGTTCATGGTCCGGCGGATAAAGCTTTTGCGGTTAAAAAAGATGGCGGTGAATTCGATCAGTTCACCGGTGCCACCATTACCCCACGCGCGGTGGTCAATGCGACCAAACGCACCGCGCTGTTAATGAAAACGCTTCCGGAGAGACTCTCTTCGTTACCGGTATGTGGAGACGCAAATGAGTGAAGCTAAAAGCCTGCTGGTCGGTGGATTATGGAAGAACAACTCAGCGCTGGTGCAGCTGCTGGGCCTCTGCCCGCTGCTGGCGGTCACGGCAACCGCCACCAACGCGCTGGGTTTAGGTCTGGCGACCACGCTGGTGCTGACCCTGACTAACAGTTTTATTTCCGCCTCGCGCCGCTGGGTGCCATCGGAAATTCGTATCCCGATATATGTGATGATCATCGCCTCGGTGGTGAGCTGCGTACAGATGCTGATCAACGCCTATGCCTATGGTCTTTATCAGTCGCTGGGGATTTTTATCCCGCTGATCGTGACCAACTGCATCGTGGTGGGTCGTGCTGAAGCCGTCGCCTCTAAAAGCAGCATTCCGCTTGCCGCGCTGGATGGCTTCGCCATCGGCATGGGCGCGACCTGCGCTATGGTGGTGCTGGGATCGCTGCGCGAAATTATCGGCAGTGGCACGCTGTTTAACGGTGCCGACCAGCTGCTCGGTCCCTGGGCGAAGTCGCTGCGAATCGAAGTGGTCCATTTCGATTCGCCAATGTTGCTGGCAATGTTGCCGCCAGGCGCCTTTATCGGCCTGGGCATGATGCTGGCGGGTAAATATCTGATCGATCAGAAGATGAAACAGCGGGCAGCACTGCGTGCTCAGGCGGCCGAAACCGCGCCCCCTCAGGACGCCGTCGGGAAACCGGTGTGAATCAGACCAAACGGACCGAAATTCTCCGTCGGCTGCAGCAGAATAATCCGCATCCGACCACCGAACTCAACTTCAGCTCACCGTTTGAGTTGCTGATTGCGGTGCTGCTCTCGGCGCAGGCGACCGATGTCAGCGTGAACAAAGCCACCGCAAAGCTCTATCCGGTGGCCAATACGCCTGCCGCGATGCTGGCGCTGGGTGTGGATGGCGTGAAGGAATACATTAAAACTATCGGCCTGTTTAACAGCAAAGCGGAAAATGTGATTAAAACCTGCCGTATTCTGCTTGAGCAGCACAACGGCGAAGTGCCGGAAGATCGTGCGGCACTGGAAGCTCTGCCCGGTGTCGGCCGTAAAACCGCCAATGTGGTGCTCAACACCGCCTTTGGCTGGCCGACGATAGCCGTCGATACCCATATCTTTCGCGTCAGCAACCGGACGAAATTTGCGCCGGGTAAGAATGTGGAAGAGGTGGAGCAGAAGCTGCTGAAGGTGGTTCCGGCGGCGTATAAGGTTGATTGCCATCACTGGCTGATTCTGCACGGCCGCTACACCTGCGTGGCGCGTAAACCCCGCTGTGGCTCCTGCCTGATTGAAGATCTCTGCGAGTATCCCGACAAAGTCGAGTGATCGCACTGACGAGAAACCCGCTGCGGCGGGTTTTTTATTATCTGCCGATCACTTCTGCTGACGCGTCTCCTGCCCGATCCCCCTTTTCGCTGCTCTCCCTGTTCGTACGAATAACGGTACAGTTTGTCGGGTTGTTACATTGATGTTGATGATGGAGAATCGCCGCCCCTGACGATAAGAAAATGTTATGACACAGTGAGTAAAGTAATGAACAAAAGCGCTTCTGCCGGAAGCCATCCTCTGCGCCTGTTTCTGGCGCGCCTCTGGCCACATCCGCTGGCAGTGAGTAAAAAGCATGTGGTGATCGCCGGACTGGGTGCCGGTATCGGCTTGATCCTGACCAGCCTGCTGAGCCACTGGGTGCTGGGCGAACTGAACCTGTGGTTTGTCGCGCCGGTCGGTGCCTCGGCGGTTTTACTCTTTGGTCTGCCCGCCAGTCCGCTGGCTCAGCCGTGGGCAATCGTCGGCGGCAACAGCCTGTCAGCGCTGGCGGGCGTTACTGTCAGCCAGCTGATCCCGGATCCTGCCCTTGCCTGCGGCGTCGCAGCCTGTGTGGCGATCCTGTTAATGTTCCAGCTGCGCTGTCTGCATCCGCCCGGCGGTGCCGTTGCGCTGACCGCTATTCTGGGCGGCCCTTCGGTGCAGCAGCTTGGATATCACTTTGTCCTGACGCCGATCCTGCTCAATTCACTGACCCTGGCCCTGCTGGCACTGCTGTTTAATAATCTGGCTGGTCGTCGCTATCCGCATCCGCTGGCCCCGGAAGAAGTTAAACCCGATCCGGTAGCCATGCCGGTCCCGCTGACGCGCGCCGATCTGCATCAGGCTTTGCAGGACGGTGAACTGATGGATATTGACGAGGATGATTTGCAGGCGCTGCTGCTGCGTGCTGAAGAGATTGCCCAGCGCCGTCAGTTCAGTGGCTGAAACCTGTCTGCCCGCACTGTTACATCTTTCACTGTCGGCGCGACTTCTGGCATTCAGGTCTCCCCTGAACGCTGGTCCTGAGAAGTTGATCGCTGCCACAGTTTTACTCTGCCGCTTCGCCCACGCCACTCCGTAACATATTGATAACACAACCGTCCAGGCCGTACGCCCATCGGCTCCTGGGCGGATGCCCATAGAGCTGGCCTTTTCAGCGCCCTACACTTTGCTCTTCTTTACGTTTCTCACGAGGAAGACCGATGGATAGCGCCTTGTCCCCGCAGCACGATGAGCTGATCGCCTCCGCCATCAAAAAGTTCTTCACCCATATCATCCCGATGCTGGTGGTGATGCTGATTATTAACCAGATCGACCGCGCCAATATTGGCTTTATCAAAGCGGAGTTGCGAACCGATGCCGGGATCAGCGCGGCGGCCTTTGGGCTGGGCGCGGGCCTCTTTTTTATCGGCTATGCGCTGTTTGAGGTGCCGAGCAACCTGATGATGAAGCGCTTCGGCGCCCGCGTCTGGCTGACGCGCATCATGATAACCTGGGGGCTGGTGGTGGTCCTGACCGGTTTCGTCACCTCACCGATCCAGTTTTACCTGCTGCGTTTTTTACTTGGCGTAGCGGAAGCAGGCTTCTTTCCTGGCGTGCTGTTCTATTTCCGTCAGTGGGTGCCCAATGCCTGGCGCGGCCGTGCCACCGCGATGGTGCTGAGTGCCACCGCTGGCGCCTTTCTCTTCTCCGGCCCCATCACCGGCGCGATCCTGATGATGCACAATTTCCTGGGGATTGCAGGCTGGAAGTGGGTGATGTTTCTCGAAGGCGGTGCGTCGGTGCTGGTCGGCATTCTGGCCGCCTGGGTGCTGGTGTCACGACCTGGCGAGGCGCGCTGGCTGAGTGCCGCGGAGAAACAGGCGCTGGTACAGCAGTTGCAGAATGAAGAGACGCAGCGTGACGAGCTTAACCGCGAGCCAGGCAAAATGTCGCTGCTACGTAATCGCAGCCTGCTGTTCTTCTGCGCGATCTTTTTTACTATGACCATGACCGGCTATACGCTGGTGTTCTGGCTGCCGCAGATTATTCAGCGCATTCAGGGCTTCAGCAGTTTTGGCATCGGCATTCTCACCGCCGTGCCCTGGCTGTGCGCCATTATTGCCATTAACCTGCTGAGCCGCTTTTCAGACCGCCACCGCGACAAACTCGATAAAGCGCTGGGTGTCGCCATGCTGGTAGCGGCCTGCGGCACCTTTATGGCCACGCTGGGTTCCCCGTGGTTTGGCTTCCTGGCGATGATCGTGGCCTGTATCGGCTCGAAAGTCAGTGCGACCTTTTTCTGGCCGATGCCACAGGGAGAGCTGCCCGCCTCGATTGTCGCGCCCGGCATTGCGCTGGTGAATTCCGTTGGCAACCTTGGCGGCTTCTTCGCACCGACGGTGTTTGGCTATCTGGAGATGAAGACCGGCTCCACTACCGGCGGTCTCTATGCCCTGACCAGCGTCTCGCTGCTGACCGGGCTGTGGCTGCTGCTGCGCCGCAAGCCATCCCCGCCTTCCCTTGATCCTATGGAGAATCAACATGTCAGACAGTCCAGTCATTAAAACAATGCGGGTAGTGCCGGTCGCCGGATATGACAGCATGCTGCTGAACATTGGCGGTGCACACAACTGCTACTTTACCCGTATCCTGGTGATCCTGACTGACTCGGCTGGCCGTACCGGCGTCGGCGAAAGTCCCTGTCACGCTTCAACGCTGGCGCTGCTTGAGCGCTTTCGTCCGCAGATTGAGGGCAGCGAACTCCTGCGGCTGAATGCCACCATCGCCACGCTGTTTGCCAGCGACGCACGACACCAGCAGACCGCGCATACCGACGACATTCATATTCCGCAGATGAACCCGGAGAAGTTTTACAACGCCACCGCGGCGATTGAAGCGGCGCTGCTTGATCTGCTGGGACAGCACCTGAATCTGCCGGTTGCCGAGTTACTTGCCAGCGGCAAGCAGCGCGATCGGGTGCCGGTCCTCGGCTATCTGTTCTATATCGCCGACCGTAATCTGACCAGCATGAACTATCAGGCGGGCCACGCGGGTGGTGATGCCTGGCTGCAACTGCGTCATGAGAAAGCGATGGACGCGGAAGGCGTGGTGCGGCTGGCGGAGGCGGCAGCGGATCGCTATGGTTTCCGCGATTTCAAACTCAAGGGCGGTGTCCATCACGGCGAAGTGGAAGTGGATACGGTCAATGCCCTGCTGGCGCGCTTCCCGCAGGCGCGGGTAACGGTTGATCCCAACGCCAGCTGGTCGCTGGATGAGGCCATTTATTATGGCAAACAGCTGGCGGGCCGCATTCCCTATCTGGAAGATCCCTGTGGCGCGGAGCATGGCTATTCCGGTCGGGAAACGCTGGCAGAATTCAGGCGGGCCACCGGCATTCCGGTTGCCACGAATATGATCGCCAATGACTGGCGACAGTTGCAGCATGCGCTGCAGCTCAATGCCATCGACATTCCCCTGGCCGACCCACACTTCTGGACGATGCGTAACGCACACACCGTGGCGCAGCTCTGCCATGAGTGGGACCTGACCACCGGCTGCCACTCAAACAACCACTTTGACGTGTCGCTGGCGATGGTGGCGCATCTGGGGGCAGCCGCACCCGGTGATCGCCTGACCGCCTTTGATACCCACTGGATCTGGCAGGATGGGCAGCAGCTGACGCAGCATGCGCCGCAGATTCGGGATGGCTATCTGGAACTGCCAGAGGGGCCAGGGCTGGGGATTACCCTGAATATGGAACGGGTTGAAGCGGCACATGCACTCTACAACTCGCTACCGGATAAAAACCGAAACGATGCGCTGGGCATGCAGTTTCTGATCGATAACTGGTCCTTTAACGCAAAACGCCCGGCCATGCTGCGCTGACGAGCATCACCCTGTGACAGTGTCACAGGGCGATCGCGTTTAGCGTTGCGCCAGCGCCGCCTGCATCCAGGCAATCACCAGCGGAGAATCTTTGTCCTGCAGTGCGGCGCGTTCCGACTGAAACAGCGTGGCGACATAGAATGGGTGATCCGGTAGCTCGACGCCACGCACATCGCCCGCGTTGTCCCAGGCAGTAATGCGCAGCGTATTATCGCCCAGCGCTGCACTGAATTCCGGGTTAACACCAAAGTTACAGTGATAACCTTCATCACTCTCCAGCGCGCCATAGGCTCTGGCAATGCGTGACCCGGGTCCGAACCTCACCGCGCCGCGCTGTTCCACCAGCGAGCAGCTCAGCGGGGCAATCACCATCCTTCCCTCGGTGTCTGTCTCGGCATGACTGGCATCCTGCCAGCCCAGTACGTTGCGCGCATATTCGATCAGCGCATACTGGAATCCACCGCAGGAGCCAAGAAAAGGCTTTCCGGTTTCACGCACCCAGCGGAGTGTGTCAAACACGCCGGCATCATTTCGATAGGGGCTACCTGGCACCACCCAGACGGCATCGCTGAGTTGCAGTTCTGACTCATCCAGTCGGTCAGTGGCGATCCACTCCGCTTCAGCGGTGATATTCAGCCAGCGGGCAGCACGTTCAATAGCAAGGGGGATAGCCTGATGGGCAACCGCATCGGTGCGGTAGTCACCAACCAGGGATAAGCGCAGGGGGGACGACATAAACAGATCCTTCTCGGGGAAATTGAGAGGTTACAGTAATGTTAATTTACTGTCGAGGGCGAGCTGAAAGCGGATTATCGTGATAGGTTTTTTAACATGCACGGGCAGCTTTTCACCGGCAGGCTGAGCTGATTTTTATCTTGCCAGCGCCTGCGAGCACCCTCAGCTGCCGCGTCAGACGAGACGACGCAACCGGTTTCTTTTTTTCCTTTCTGAAATAAATCATCTGTTTGTGCACAGGATCATCATTTGACGGTTTTTGCGGCAATGCCAGGCGTGTAATGTCCGATAATTCGGCAGATTGACTGTGAATTAATCAGCAACCTGCCGTTAGTGCTGCCTGATTATCATTCAGCAAACTATTTATCTGGTTAACCGCGCATTAGCAGTTAATGTTAATACTCTCCAGTGCAAGGCGCTTATCCAGCGTTTATGCGCTGCTATTTACACTACACTCAAAATTAAAAACCAATTAACAGTTTGCTATAAGTTTTTTAACCCAACATTCCAGGGTCGGGCGGGTTGTCAGAAAATTCTTGCCCTGCCGCCCGTAATCAGCCAAATTAGTCGCCGCTTTTCCCTTCTAATAACAATCTTGCGCATGGAAAACTCACATGACGCGGACTTAATTCCTGTCCCGAAACAGGGTATGAAAAAACTGAGGTACATGTGTCAACTGCAAACAAACACACTGATGAGGCTGTCAGTCTCAATGCGTTTAAACAGCCGAAGGCGTTCTACTTAATCTTCTCGATTGAGTTATGGGAACGTTTTGGCTTCTATGGCCTGCAGGCCATTATGGCGGTTTACCTGGTGAAGCAACTGGGGTTGTCTGAATCAGACTCCATTACCCTGTTCTCTTCATTCAGTGCGCTGGTGTATGGCCTGGTCGCGATTGGCGGCTGGCTCGGTGATAAGGTGCTGGGTACCAAACGCGTCATCGTACTGGGTGTCCTGGTGCTGGCGCTGGGCTATGCACTGGTGGCGTTCTCCGGTCATAACGTCAGCATTGTCTACATCGGTATGGCGACCATCGCGGTGGGTAGCGGCCTGTTTAAGGCAAACCCCTCTTCGCTGCTCTCTACCTGCTATGACAAAGATGATCCGCGTCTCGACGGTGCTTTCACCATGTTCTATATGTCGATCAACATCGGCTCACTCTTCTCAATGATGCTGACACCGTGGTTAGCGGCGAAATATGGTTATAGCGTAGCCTTCTCACTGTGCGTTATCGGTCTGATCATCACCCTGTTTAACTTCCTGTTCTGCAAACGCATGGTTAAGGATTACGGTTCTAAACCCGATTTCGCTCCGTTGCAGATCGGAAAACTGCTGATGACGCTGGTCGGCATCGTCGTACTGATCGCACTGGCCAACTGGATGCTGCATCACCAGTCTATCGCACGACTGGTGCTGGCGGTGATTGCCCTGGGTATCGTGCTGGTGTTTGCCAAAGAGGCCTTTGCACTGCAGGGTGCGGCACGTCGTAAGATGATTGTTGCTTTCCTGCTGATGGTCGAAGCGATTCTGTTCTTCGTGCTTTATATGCAGATGCCAACGTCACTCAACTTCTTTGCTATCCGCAACGTTGAGCACACCATTCTCGGCATTACTTTTGCCCCCGAGCAGTTCCAGGCGCTGAACCCGTTCTGGATTATGCTGGCCAGTCCGCTGCTGGCGGCGCTCTATAACAAGCTGGGCGATAAACTGCCGATGCCGCACAAGTTTGCCTTTGGTATGGTGCTCTGCTCCGCTGCGTTCCTGGTGCTGCCGGTGGGTGCGAAGTTCGCCAGCGATGCCGGTATCGTTTCCGTTAACTGGCTGATCCTGAGCTATGCGCTGCAGAGTATCGGTGAGCTGATGATCTCTGGCCTCGGCCTGGCGATGGTGGCACAGCTGGTGCCTCAGCGTCTGATGGGCTTTATCATGGGTTCCTGGTTCCTGACTACCGCTGGCGCGGCAGTGATTGCCGGTAAAGTGGCAAATCTGATGGCCGTGCCTGAAAACGTTACCGATCCACTGATTTCGCTGGCGACCTACAGCCGCGTATTCCAGCAGATTGGTATCGTGACGGCGGTGATCGCCCTGCTGATGCTGATTACGGCGCCGATGCTGAACCGCATGGCGCAGGATCCGGACGCGAAAAAAAATAACGTGCAGGCGTAATTCACGCTGCACTTCAGCTAAGCCGGGCTCTGCCCGGCTTTTTTTATGGCTTGCCGCAACGCCCTTCGCAGATCCCTGATCTTTGTCACTGGTAATCCCGCTTTGACTCTTTACTATGCAAGGATTCCATTGCAACAAGGAGTACCTGGTCATGAAACTGTTTTGCAAAGCGGGTGCCTGCTCTCTCTCACCCCATATTGTTATGCGTGAATGCGGACTCGACTTCACTCAGGTGAGTGTTGATCTGGCCACAAAAATCACTGAACGGGGCGATGACTTCCGCCAAATCAATCCTAAAGGCCAGGTGCCCGCGCTGCAGCTCAGCGACGGTTCTGTGCTGACGGAAGGCGTCGCCATTGTTCAGTACCTGGCGGATCTTAAGCCCGATCGCCATCTGCTGGCACCGGTTGGCAGCCTGACGCGTTATCACACCGTGGAGTGGCTCAGCTACATCGGCAGTGAGCTGCATAAAAGCTTTGGGCCACTGTTTCGTCCCGGTTACTCCGATGAGGTGAAAGCGCAGACCCGCAACCAGCTGGAAGCAAAATTCCGCTATGTCGATGAGTCACTGCGCGACAAACAGTGGCTGATGGGGCTGCATTTCAGCGTGGCGGATGCCTATCTGTTTGTGGTGACGCGCTGGGCAAAAGCGCTGGGACTGGATTTATCCGGCTTTACGGCGCTGGGCGCGTGGTTTGATCGTGTCGCGGAACGTCCTGCGGTGCAGGCGGCGCTTAAAGCGGAAGGCTTAGCCTGAGTCAACAGGGCCGGTTATCCGGCCCTGATGCGTTACAGTTTTTCTGCCGCGAAGTGCTGCGTCGGCGTGGCGATGGCATCCTGTGCCGCCACCAGCTGCAGTTCATATTCGCCCATCTGATGGGTTTTCAGCATCACCTCGTATACCGCTGCGGTGACATGCTCCAGCGCATCCTGCAATGATTTCCCGTGCAACAGATTAACCAGCAGCAGACCGCTGGTGAGATCGCCCACGCCGACCGGCTGACGGACACCGAAATCGACCAGCGGACGGCTGATGTGCCAGGCATCTTCAGCCGTTACCAGCAACATTTCAAAGCGATCGCTGCGACGACCCGCACGCGCCAGATGCTTCACCAGCACCACGCGTGGTCCCTGGGCAATCAGTGCCCGCGCAGCGTCTACCGCCGCGTCGACGTCCGTGACGGTGCGCTCGCTCAGCATCTCCAGTTCAAGCAGGTTCGGGGCGATAATGTCGCTGGCAGGCATCGCCATTTTACAGTGAAACTCCGCCACACCCGGTGCTACGATGCAGCCTTTCTCCGGATGGCCCATGACCGGATCGCAGAAGTACCAGGCATTCGGGTTGGCCGCTTTGACCTGACGGACAATCTGCAGAATCTGCTCGCCCTGCTCTGCCGAGCCCAGATATCCGCTCAGGACCGCGTCACAGGTCTTCAGGCGGTCGATGTCAGCAATGCCTTTAACAATGTCGGTTAAATGCGTTGCAGGCATCACCGTGCCGGTCCAGTGGCCATATTGCGTATGGTTGGAAAACTGCACGGTATTCAGCGGCCAGACGTTTGCGCCCATACGGCGCATCGGAAACTCAGCCGCCGCGTTACCAGCGTGACCAAAAACAACGTGCGACTGAATCGCTAAAATATTTTTCACTTGTTTGCCCTGTCCTGCCTTGCCATAAAAAAAGGGCCGGAAACCGGCCCTGAAATCTTACTGCCAGTTAATCAGGCAGTAATGTTTCTTGCCGCGACGCAGCAGCGTATAGCGGTTAAACAGTTTGTCACTGTCGCTGAAGCGGTACTCCGCATCGGACTGCTTTTCACCGTTCAATGAAACGGCATTGGAGCCGATCATGGTGCGCGCCTGGCCACGGGACGGCACCAGCTCTGCTTTCACCAGCGCCTGCTGCAGATCATCGTCAGCGCCCAGCACGATAGTTGGCATACCATCCTGCGCCAGCTGTTCAAAATCGGCTTCGGTCATTTCGCTCACGGATCCGGAGAAGAGGCTGGCAGTAATGCGTTTCGCCGCCGACAGACCGGCTTCGCCATGCACCAGACGCGTCACCTGCTCAGCCAGCACGTACTGCGCACGTGGCGCGGTGCCGCTGTTTTTGTCTTCTTCTTCCAGCGCGTTGATCTCTTCCATGCTCAGGAAGGTGAAGAACTTCAGGAAGCGATAGACGTCAGCATCCGCGGTGTTGATCCAGAACTGATAGAACTTGTACGGGCTGGTTTTCTTCGCATCCAGCCAGACTGCGCCGCCTTCGGTTTTACCGAATTTGGTGCCGTCAGACTTGGTGATCAGCGGAACGGTCAGGCCAAAGACCTGATTCTGATGCAGACGACGGGTCAGATCGATACCGGAGGTGATGTTGCCCCACTGATCAGAACCGCCAATCTGTAGCGACACACCGTGCAGCTCGTTCAGACAGGCGAAGTCATAGCCCTGCAGCAGATTATAGGAGAACTCGGTAAAGGAGATGCCCTGATCGTCACGGTTCAGACGCTGCTTCACCGCTTCTTTGTTGATCATCTGGTTAACAGAGAAGTGCTTGCCGATATCACGCAGGAAGGTCAGCACGTTCATGCCGCCAAACCAGTCGTAGTTGTTGGCAGCGATGGCGCTGTTGCTGCCGCAATCGAAGTCGAGGAATGGCGCCACCTGCTGGCGGATCTTTTCAACCCATTCGTTGACGGTTTCACTGGTATTAAGTTTACGCTCTGCGGCTTTGAAGCTCGGGTCACCAATCAGGCCGGTTGCACCACCGACCAGCGCCACCGGCTTGTGGCCGGCATCCTGAAAACGCTTCAGGCAGAGCAGCGGTACCAGATGGCCCAAATGCAAGCTGTCAGCAGTGGGGTCAAAGCCGCAATAGAGCGAAATTGGCCCCTGCGCCAGTTTCTCTGTTAACGCGTCTTCATCCGTCACCTGGGCGATTAGGCCCCTCTCCTGCAATTGTTGTATCAGGTTACTGCTGGTCATTACTGACTCCAAATTGATCAGACTGCACCTATGCTGGTACACAGCTTTCCGCTGAGTTGCGGAATCGAAAAAAATCAGGGCTATAGCATAAAGCGCTGACGCTTTCTGTGCCAGCGCTGATAGGGGCGAATCGTGCAGATTCAGGGTGCCAGACGGTCGATTTTCCAGCCGTCGTGATCGCGCTGATAGATGAAACGATCGTGCAGACGATGTTCGCCACCCTGCCAGAACTCCAGCGTGTGAAATTTCACCCGGTAGCCACCCCAGAAGCTGGGCAGCGGCACTTCGCCCTGCTGGAACTTCTGTTTAAGCTCCAGGAACTTTCCTTCCAGAATACCGCGTGCCGAAATACGGCTTGACTGCTTCGACACCCAGGCACCAATCTGACTGTCGCGCGGACGACTGTGGAAATATTTCAGCACCTCGAGGGGCGACAGTTTTTCCACTTCACCCAGCACCATCACCTGACGCTCCAGATAGTGCCACGGGAAGTGCAGAGAGATGCGCGGATTGTGCGCCAGCTGCAGCGCCTTACGGCTGCCGAGGTTGGTGTAAAACACCATGCCCTGCGCATCGTAGTGCTTCAGCAGCACGATACGCTGCCACGGCTGGCCCTGCTCGTCTACGGTTGCCACGGTCATGGCGGTAGGATCGGGCAGTTTTGCCTCGCAGGCCTGGCTTAGCCACTGTTCAAATAGCGCGATCGGATCGTCCGGCAGATCCTTACGACGCAATCCACCGCGGGTATATTCACGCCGCAGATGGGCAATGGTGTGTAGCGTTTCGCTGTCGCTCATAATGCTCGCCTATTCAGATAACAAGTCAGCTGGCAGGTTGCAGCTCACAATCATTCACGACAATTTTATCGTTACGTTCGATAAATGCGCCGTTTCCTTTGGACCAGAACACATAGGTGTTATCGCTGTAGCGTGCGCCGGACGCGGATACCGTCTGCTTCAGCGTCAGAGGCTGCCCATCCATGATGAAACTGACCTGCTGCTGCGCCTCGTCCAGCGTCACGGTCAGGGGCATGGTTCCGCAGCGATAGTGCAGGGTCTGCGGCGACGGCGGCTGTTTATGCATCAGGCTACAGCCTGACAGCAGTAGCACCGCGGCAACGGTTAATCCTTTCAACATAAGCGGGTCTCCTTCACGAGTGAAGCTGGCATTATAAGAAGGATTGCGCGCGAAGTAAGTGGGAATCCACGCCAATCTGGCAGATGCTGTCAGTCAGGCTGAATTATTGCGCCTTTTCAGACGGTTGTCTGAAGGCACAGGCCGCGTTCTCAGGCTACGCTCTATAGATCTTAAGCGAGGAAGACAAACATGAAATTTGATAACGAAGATGCATTTAAGCTGGCAGTGGCGTTTATGAACCACAAAGAGAATGCCACCATCGCCAGCAGCTACTTTAAAACCTTTATCGACACCTACCAGAAATTTGACCGCTGGCTGAGCGCATCAGACCCGGTCAGCGCCATGAAAGCAGAAAAAGCGGCCGCCAAAGCGGGCGAAGACTCCATCCTCTGATCCGCTTCTCTACGGGTCCGATAGCCTTCAGGGTATCGGACCCGTGAATCCCGCCAGACATTCACCCACATGCTGACTATTTCCGCACCGCTATTCTGGCTTTTACGGAAATATCCGCTCTGGCTGCCGTGCTTATATCCCGCATCAGCATCGATCTTATTTTGATACAGCGCATCCTCTGCTGAAATGGCACAGAACGGCTGGGTACATTTGCAATAAATGCTATTTCACGCCGTCATCCCCCCTAATCAGCAACACACACTCCGGTTTTGTTTAAAAAACAGGCAGCGAGACGCGACAGGGCCAGCAAACCTGATAAAGCCGACTATGCTGTAAACGTTCGGATATACTTCATGGAGCAGAAAAAATGAAAATGAAATCCCTGTCAACCATTGCGTTGCTGGCTCTCTCTTTAGGTACGCTGGCAGGTTGTGCCTCAAACCAGTCGATTAAGACCACCGATGGCCGCACGATTGTCACCGATGGCAAACCGCAGATTGATTCAGATACTGGTCTGGTTTCTTACCGCGATGCTCAGACAGGAAAAACTGAGCAGATCAATCGTAATGAGATCAGTAATATGAGTGAACTCGACAACTAATATAAGGTGAATAAGATGAAAAAAGCGCTGATTTTACCTCTCGCCGCATTGATTGGTATGACCGTATTAACCGGCTGCACCCGTACCAGTTATGCGATTCAGACTAACGATGGACGCACCATTATTAGTGATGGCAAGCCTTCTGAATCGGATGCCGGCCTGCTGGCTTATACCGATGCAAATGGCGTGAAGCAGCAGATTAATAAAGCGGACGTTAAAGCGGTCTCTGAAGTACCGAAGAAATAATCCGATCGCTGTTGCCCGATGAATAAAGCCGCCCATGGGCGGCTTTATTTTTGCCTGCGCCTGGCACGAAGTGGCGCACAGGCCTGGTTTTATTCCCCGGTGGTTTATAAATCAGAAATATCCGCTACGGCGTGGCCATAATATGACAGGCAACCGTGCGGATAGTGGTGCAGATAATAATCTGATAACGAAATGCGCCGTTCCGCCCTTATCTGAATTTCCGGCAACTCCCAGCTTTTTTAACCAGCATAATAGCTCATCTTATTTCTCACAAAAAACCTCAGCCTGTTTTTATGCTTTGATATGAGTGGTTTACCGCCTCGATTAAAGGTTCACTTTATTTTCGGTAAATTTTAATCATAGCGCCCTGCTGTTTCCCACCTTTTAGTCCAGAGCGCCTTTAACTAGACTCTTTATATCGCTACTTAATCAGGAGGGTGCAGATGGTTTATCACGACAAAACAACGGGTCATATGATTCTTGGTGAAGCTGCAATTAATCTGGCTTTTGACGAACAGGAGATTACGCTGGTAGCACTGATTCGCCAGTTGAGCGAAATGGCCGAACAGGAGCGCAACGATGAGCGGGTCACGCAGATTGCCGATGCGCGCAACTGGCTCAAAGGTTTTATCGAATCCTCAACGCGCGACCGTGCCGAATTAAACTGGCTGGTCGAAACCGGGCAGGCACCGGTTTCCCTTAAAGATTATCGTTAGTTATGTGCGGGTCATTGCTGTTTATTTTGGGTGCCGGGCGCGCGCCTGGCCTCTCAGCCAGAGAAGCAGGGATAGCGTGGCAGTGGAATAGTGCATGTCGGCCAGAACGTGACCAGAACGTGAATTGCAACGCTCTGCACCCGGCTCCTGCGTCCGCCTGAAACGGCTTCCACACCCATTGATGAGTGCTATTGCTCTGCACTCATCGGCCTGCCATCTGGCCGTTAACCGGTCCTCGTCTGCTTCTCTCCGCCTGTCTTCACGGTCAGCGCGTCAGCGGCTCCCCGTTTTCAGTCACCTGCAGCGTTTTTGGATGTTTCGCTGTAGGGGTTTCAAACCCACCACGGGCAGCAAAAACAGAACAGCCAATGGCTGCCACGAGTGTCAGTAAGATTGAAGTTTTCACGAAACGCGCCTTAATTTTCTTCGCTACAGGATAAAGCGTGAAAGCCTGGCACATAATCAGATGAGGGGAAAGGAGAGTGCAGAATTTCTCTGTCTGGAAGCCCCGGTCCGGGAAGTCTGTTTACTGATTGAGCAGCCTTAGCAGGTTACCCCAGTACTTTCAATGCCAGCGCCAGCGTCTTTTCTTCGTTAGTCACATCGCTGACCTTACCTGCCACCCGCAATCCAAAAGCAATACAGAGAATTAAACCGGCTGCCGCCTCGCTGTCCAGCGTGTTATCGATAGATCCATCCTGTTGTCCCAGCTCCAGCAGCGAGACCAGGAAGCGTTGATTACGCTGAACGACCTCATCAATGCGCTGCGCGAGTGGCTGATCCATCGTCTGCAGCGCAATCGCGCTGGAGACGACCAGACAGCCGCAACGACCCTCGGTGGCACGTGCCGAATCCAGGTAGAATTGCAATAGCTCGGTTATTTTCCCCCGCCCGCTGGCACAGGGTGCCAGACGACGGTGCAACTCACTATTTCTCAGCAACAGATAGCGTTCGAATACCAGCAGGAAGAGCGAGCGCTTATCTTTAAACGCCTTATAGATGCTGCCTGCGGAGAGATGCATCGCCTCACCCAGATCGTTCATTGAGGCCGCGTGATAACCTTTTTGCCGGAAAACGATCATGGCGTGATCCAGAGCCTGTTCGATCCCGAACTCTCTGGGGCGTCCCCGCTCTTTGTTTTTATACGTTGTGGCTGTCGTGGTCATTGTTACCGGCCTGGGGAGGTGTGTTGCTGTCAAAATCAATGGCGATTCTATCCCAGGCGCGGGTAACAAGCCAGGCCGTCCGCCACCCGTCACGCGCAGACGGCCCGTTATTTCCCGGACGCATTAATATGATTCGCCGCTGTCTGACCAGCCGCCGTCTGGTCTGCGGTGCAAGCCGGACGCGGTTCATTCAGATAAGGATGTTGTCTCTGTGCGGCCTTTTTCCCGCTGCTGGCTGCGCTTCAGCGCGTTTATTTTTATCAGCCATAACGTAAATTGCTTAATAAGCAGGCTGGCGTGGTTTTCATTGTCAGCAAAACATAGAAAAAGTCGGGTTTTTATATTGCTGTTATCGTCGATCGCATAAATCTCATATTCGTCATGATGGCGGGATTTTATGATTGCTGTGAAATGTATTGCGGGCCAGAGCATCACTCTGGCTTCAAACTGCCTGAAATCCATTATATTTACCTGGTAATTTGCTTAAAATACCCGATGAAAAACTACTCAACGGGTCAGACAAAGCATAACTTCCTGCCACTTTAATCGCGTGATAAAAAAAGCTTTTAGCAGAGGCCGCGGCTTCAGCAGCAGAGGAACATCGGGTCAGCCTTCACTTAAGCGCAACCACAGGCAGATCGGTTATCCGGGTGGTATAGGCAGGCGACAGCATCTCGCGTTTCATCGACCAGGCTTTGTTGATCCCCTGCCCGGCAAACCACAACTTCCCGCTGCCGAGCTTGTTGACTGTGTCGATCAGCTTCATCAGCTCTTCGCTATTGCGGCGTGGCTGATGTTCGTCAAACAGATCAAACTGAGCCACGCCCTGGCTGAAAAAATCCCCCAGCACGATGCCCGCCTTCATATAGCGATGTCCCTCAATCCAGATGTTATCCAGGCACGCCATTGCAACTCTGATGATGTCGCGTGTGTCCTGTGTCGGAATCAGCAGTTGCTCCATCGACTGATTGCCATAAAAGGGTTCGTCAGTCGCATGCGGACTGGTGCGCACAAATACCCCTACCTGACGGCAATATTGATTCTCACGGCGCAGCTTCTCCGCCGCGCGCTCGGCATACGCGCAGACAGCCTCGCGCATCTGATCGTAGTCGGAGATACGGCTGCCAAACGAACGCGAACACATGATTTGCTGTTTTACCGGCGTCACTGACTCCAGCTCCAGACAGGATTCGCCACGCAGCTCTCTGACAGTGCGCTCCAGCACGACGCTGAACTGTTTGCGGATGGCCTCGGTGCTTTGATCGGCCAGATCTTTCGCCGTCATGACGCCCATGGCGTTGAGCCGTTTGCCGATCCGATGACCCACGCCCCAGACTTCCGCCACATCAATCAGCGCCAGCAGCTTTTTTTGTCGTTCAGGGTCCGACAGGTCGACAATGCCGCCGGTTTTGCTCCACTTTTTGGCCGCAAAATTCGCCAGCTTGGCCAGCGTTTTAGTCTGTGCAATGCCGACGCCCACGGTCAGATGGGTCTCTTTGCCTATTCGTTCTCTGACCTGGCGACCAAAGGTCTCCAGCGCCATACAGTTCTGCACGCCGGTGAGATCCATAAACGCCTCGTCGATCGAGTAGATCTCCACCGACGGCGCCATCTCTTCCAGTATGGTCATCACCCGATGGCTCATGTCGGCGTAGAGCGCATAATTTGAGCTGAAGACCTGCACCGCGTGACGCGTTAGTTCTTCACGCATCTTAAAATAGGGCGCGCCCATTTTGATGCCGACTTTCTTTGCCTCGGCGCTGCGCGCAATCACGCAGCCGTCGTTGTTCGACAGCACTACTACCGGTTTACCTTTAAGATCAGGCCGGAAAACGGTCTCACACGACGCGTAAAAGCTGTTTACGTCGACCAGCGCGAACATGGTCAGTGGGTCGCTTTAATAACAAAGGTCACAACGCCAAACACCTCCAGCGCATCTTCGGTCTGGATAGCGATCGGTTTAAATTTGGTATTCATCGGCATCAGTTGCAGGCAGGGATGAAGCTGGAGACGTTTAACGGTGAATTCACCTTCGACCGCGGCGACCACAATATCGCCGTGTGAGGCGGTGAGTGAACTGTCGACCACCAGCATGTCACCATCATTGATGCCCGCCTCAATCATTGACTCGCCGCTGACCCGGACAAAATAGGTGGCGCTGGGGTGCTGGACCATCAGCGCATTGAGATCAATACGTTGTTCGACATAATCCTGCGCCGGGGATGGAAACCCGCACGGCACACGTTCGATATATAGCGGTAAAGGCATAACGGCACGAATGTCCGCAGGTTTAATGAATTCCATAATTTCGCTCCTTTTTCAGATTACTGTATATAAACACAGTAATAGCTAATCCCCCTTTTAATCAAGTGACATGGAACATCTTTAAGCGAAAGGGTTGATGGTAATGCACTTTTTTTTAAACGTTTTTTCGCATTGCCGTCAGAGTAAGCGGAAACGGGTTACTTTCGCCGCATCGCCGGAATAGCGTCGATTTCTTCTTACAGTAAAGAATCTTATAAATTCACCGGCTGATTATTTTTACTTAAGGAAAATCTGACAACGCTTCTCTGGCATTCGGAGAGGTTTGAATATTACGGGCGGGCTGGTTATTCTGCTTTTTTAAGCATGGAGGGATTATGGCAGACGACGATCGAATCAAACATCTTGAAGAGGCAGTTGCGCATTTAAGGGTTGAGACTACGGTATTAAAAGCGATACTCGGTCAGCAAATTGCGCTGAATAATCTCAATTACAAAGGGAAGTTTGACGATGTACTGGCGGCGCTGGCGAAAGAGTATGCCGAACGCGGTCTGGAAGAGGGCAATAACCAGGCTATCCATGATGCCCTGCGTCAGTATATTAAATATGAGCCACCCGCAATGGAATAAGCGGATTTTCCGGCAGCGTCCGATTGCCGGACTTTACCGGCTCCTGAACGCTGCCACCGCCCTGTCCTGCACCGCCTCCGCAGCAGCCTCAGACGATACTGGTTAGTGTTTACACCTCGCTGTCACTCTCCAGCGCATCCTGAATCGCGTCGGCCAGATTAGCAACTTCATTCGCCACGGCCTGCAGATCCCAGGCGGTTTTTGAGCCGGTTGCAGAGGTGGAGGCGCTGACGGACTCCTTTGCCACTGACAGAGCAGCAGCCACGGCGACCGAACGTTTATGTTGTTCCTGAGTCATGCCCGCAGGCGGAATTGCGAAATAGTCGTGAACCATGATCATTTCCTTGTGATAAATAAGGGGTCAACCTTAGCCTTCTGCATCAGGCGTGGGAAGTGAATTATGCGGCATGGCCTGTCAGACGGCCAGGATTGCAGCAGCACAATCGCACCCGCCACTTTTCCAGCGCTGAAACCTGTACAACTTTGGCTGAAATCTGCGGAAAAAAGCGGTTTTAACGCATTGATGTGTCGTCAGCACAATCCCCAGCCTGCTGGTCTGAAAATCGCCACCCCTCTGAAAACCTCACCAACCCACTGTATTTATTCAATTAACCATCGAAAACCTCTTTTTTCACTTTAAACATGCTTTTTATATACACCACCGACCAGTTAAATTTTGTCAAATTTCATTGTACAACTTTGCGATTCTTGTATAACTTTGTCTCGTGATGTTAAATCACTTGTAACGAAAGGTGCTTTGCACCGCATCTGAAGGTGTTGTGGATTTCCACCTTCAGATGCATTTTTTTTTTGCGTCAGCCGGTAACCGGATCTGAATCGACGCGTTCTTCCCCCCATTTCTTATGAGGCCTGACATGCAAACAACGATGAATACAGAGTCTCAGATTTCTGATTACTTCATGAACTCTGGCACAGCGCTGACCACTGAAAAACAGGTTATCGCCGCAGTCCATGCCGAACTCGCCCATGCGAAAACCCATGTCTCCGATAAAGACATTGTGCTGGGCCTGATTCACCGCCTGGAGAGTGAGCGTGACGTGGTTAAGCAGGATATTTACCGTCAGGCGCTTGAACATGTTCTGCAGCGCGCTTCGGCGACCAGCGACAGCTAAAAATCTGTGTCTGTTATGAGGGAACGCGAATTAGCATGGATGCTTTTCCCGTCCGGAATCAGCCCCTGTTATGGGGCTTTTTTTATTCCTCCTGCTCTGAATCACTTGTCCCCTTCACACCGCTAAGATTGCCTGCCCCACCGGACCAGATATAGCTCCGGAAAACACCGTTTTCGCCATTTATTCAACCTGAAATTCCGGTTAATTGCTGTCGTTTCGCTTTATTTATCCGATATCTGTGTCCAGGCTTTTTCTGCATCCACTGCAAACACAGTCGAGGAAAATAATCATGTTTCATCATTCATCAAAACTTCAATTCCCGGTTCGTGTAGAGAAACCCGATCCAGAATTTGCCATGCTGCTCCAGCAGGCCATCGGCGGCGTCGAAGGTGAGATTCGTGTAGCGATGCAATACTTTTTCCAGGCGATGGGCGCGCGCGGTGATGTGCGGATTCGTGATCTGCTGATCTCGACCGCTACCGAAGAGCTGAGCCATATCGAAATGCTGGGCTACGCCGTGGCGCTTAACCTTGAAGGCGCCCCGCTCTCTTACCAGGAAGCGTCAGCGAAAGATCCGGTAGTTAATGCAATTCTGGGCGGAATGAACCCGCGCCATATCCTCTCTTCCGGTCTGGCAGCGATGCCGGTTAACGCCAACGGCATGCCTTTTGATATGAGTCATATCTACGCCTCCGGCAACGTGGCGGCCGATATGCTGGCTAACGTCACCGCAGAAGCCACGGGCCGCGTACTGGCGACCCGCCTCTATAACATGACGGAAGACAAGGGCATGAAGGACTTCCTCTCCTTCCTGATCGCCCGTGACACCATGCACCAGCAGCAGTGGCTGGCAGTGATCGAAGAGATGGGCGGACTGAACGCGTCGCTGCCGATCCCGAACAGCTTCCCGCAGGAGCATGAGGCGCAGGAGCACTCTTACTACTGTCTGAATACTTCGCTGGATAAACCGCTGCCGGAAGGTCGCTGGAGCAGTGGCCCGGCTTACGATGGCCATGGTCAGTTCAGCGCGAAACAGCAGCCAGAGATTCTGGGTGATGAGCCGCTGCTCGGCAATGCGCGTCCCGGTTCTGGTGCGCAGTCTGAGCAGATTGACGGCGTTACGTCACCGAAGCCTTAACTGACACAGGCGTGCCGGTCCGGGCCACACCGAACGGTGTGACCCGGACCGGTTGTTTTACGCTAACGGATTTTTATGGAGGAATATTCATGTCATCGACTCAACGCCCGCAACCCCCTTTTGCCGAACAGCAACAAACGCCGCCGGGTAAAACCGCTGCGATGCAGCCTCAGCCCGATCACGGCGAGCAGAGTTATCAGGGCTCCGGCCGCCTGGCGGGGAAAAAAGCCATTATTACCGGTGGCGATTCCGGCATTGGCCGGGCCGTCGCCATTGCCTTTGTCCGGGAAGGGGCCGATGTCCTGATCTCTTATCTTGATGAACATGAGGATGCGCAGGATACCGCCCGGCTGGTTGAAGAAGCGGGACAGAAAGCGGTTCTGGTGCCTGGCGATATTACTGAGGCGTCACACTGCAACGCCCTGGTCGATAAAGCCGTCGAAGCCTTTGGTGAGATTAATATTCTGGTGAACAACGCGGCGTATCAGATGACGCGCGAATCGCTGGATGAGATCAGCGACGAAGAGTTTGACCGGACCATGAAGACCAACCTTTACGCGATGTTTTACATCACTAAAGCGGCAACACGGCATATGCCTGCTGGTGGATCGATCATTAATACGGCCTCGATCAATGCTGACCAGCCGAAACCGAAGCTGCTCGCCTACTCCGCCACCAAAGCCGCCATTATTAATTTCTCTGGCGGCCTGGCAGCCTTACTGGCTGAAAAAGGTATCCGTGCCAATGCGGTCGCGCCCGGCCCTATCTGGACGCCACTAATCCCGTCGACCATGCCGGTTGAACAGGTGAAGAACTTTGGCAGCGAAGTGCCGCTGCAGCGTGCCGGTCAGCCTGCAGAACTGGCTGCAACCTATGTGATGCTGGCCAGTGATGAAGCCAGCTACATTTCAGGAGCGACCATCGCCGTGACGGGCGGTGTGGCCATTATTTAACGTTCGCCGATTCCCTGGTCGCTTCGGCCAGGGGATTAGCTATCAGCTTCTGCGTTATCCCCCACTGGTAGAGTTGTTCCCGCGCCAGATTCTTCATTTTCACTTCGCACATGATATCGAAATCCTGAAACGACAGTGCCCACGTATTCAGCGTCGGATTAAAGAAGTAATCAGAGTGCGCCCGCAGCTTGCTTTTGCTCACGCCCAGCTGCTGCTGATCGGGCCAGCCCTCCTGCGGAATCATCCCCTCCTGCGAAATCGAATAGTGCAGTACCGGCCGCACGCCGCGCCACGAATCGATCACTCTGGCAACACGCGCGTCATCCGGCTGAATAAACTCACTCTCTTTTACCCAGTGATGGTGAATATCCAGCACCACCGGACAGAGTGGCGCTGCCTGCAGCACGTCATCCAGCGAGCAGGAGATCTCATCATTCTCCACCGTCAGCATCCGCCGCGCTTCCGGGCTGAGCTGATTAAACGACCGTTTGAAGCCGTCGAATCCCGCCTTGCCGTTCATATGAATGTTGATTTTAAAATCCTGGAAGGTCTTGCCATATCCCATCAGACAGGCGCAGAGCGTGTGATACTCCACATCCTCCAGCGCGCGCACCACCACATCGGGATTATCGGAGGCGAGCACGGTATATTGTCCTGGATGGAATGAGAGACGGATGTGATGCGCCCGCGCCAGCTCGCCACAGCGGGCAAAGAGCGGATAGAGTTCAGGCAGAAATTCGGTGAACAGTGGCGTGGCCTCGGGAACCGTATAGAGCGGTAACAGATCGCTGCCAATACGCATCATCCTGAGTGGCTCAGGTAAGGTGGCCAGATGCTCAAGCGTCAGGTAGAGATTGTTGAGGTTGGTGACGGTAATCTCATAGATCAGCTGATTGCGTTCATCGTGCGATAAACTCAGAAACCGTTTACGGGTGGTGGCGCGAAGCGGGAAAAACTGTTTGCCATCGCTGTTGAGATACTTACATGCAAAGCCTAATTTCATGTCTGCTCCTGATTTATGCTTATCAGAAGTGTAACAGGCCCCTGGCGACCAGCCAGTCGCGGGCCGCAGACTCAGGCTGAATAATTACAGGGAGACTCACTATGCAGGGCCATGAGATCCAGCGCATCGCCATTGAAGCGGCTGAGCGGCTGCCCGCCGCTGAATGCAGCTATCCATTCGGGCCGGAACATCAGGTCTATAAAGTGTGTGGAAAAGTGTTTTTACTGCTGACCGAACTGCGGGGTGTGCCGATTATCACCCTGAAATGCGAGCCGCAGCAGGCGGAGCTGCACCGGGTGATCTATCCCTCGATCACCGCCGGTTATCATATGAATAAACGTCACTGGATCACGGTCTATCCCGGTGACGACCTCTCGCCTGGCTTGATTCAGCAGCTGGTTGAGGATTCGTATCAGCGTGTGGTTAAAGGTATACCCGCCTCGCGCCGCCCGGCCTGGGTGGGATAAAACCCGTAGAGGGGATGCGTGTGCACCGGAAAGAAAGTTTGCTTGATAGCAGGCAAGATAAATAGCAGGGCCAGCATTGTTCTGGCACCTGCCGTCATCTCTCAATCAAAGAGAGATCTGGGGATTTTCAACGCCACAGGCACGGGCATAGCGGGCGAGTGTTTCAACTGTGGCTTTATCTGCGCGACGCTCGGTGCGTGACACTGCCGACGGGCTGACACCGAGCGCCTCCGCGACCTGAGCGCTGGTCATTCCGGCGCTTTCCCGCCATTTGGCTAACTGCTCGCGCAGGTGCTCTGCCCGAACTTCTGCCTCGTAATGTTCGCGAACAGCCGGATCAGATAAAATTTCTTTGCGGGCCGTCGTCCACGCAACTGATTTCTTACTCATCGTTTAACATCTCCTCTAAACGGTGCGCCGCTGCCGTCATGACTGCTGCTGGCGTTTTCTTTGTCTCTTTCACAAAAGCTTTCAGGATAAAAATACGTCTGCCTTTCTGGTAAACATACACCGCTCGCCCAATCTCATTGGCCTTCGCCCTGAGCTCAAAAAAACCCGACCCTAACGGTTTGGTATCCGGCTCTCTCAAATCAGTTCCACGGGCAGCCAGTTTATCTATTTGCCGGGCCAGCTTAGCCCGGAGCATCTCTGGCATTGCCTTAATTTCAGTGAGCGCGTCCTTGTGTATCGTTATCTCAAACATAGATCCTCCGTTGGAGTTAAGTTAACTCATGAGTTAACTTAACTCAAGGATCTATATTTCCTCAAACGGGGGAAATGAATCCAGTCGCTATCCTTGCGAAACAGCTCTGATCCGCGGAGCATCTGACACCGGCCCGGCACTCAGTGGTGCAGCATCTCCTCCACGACCTGTGAGTTCATCATCTGGTAAGGATAATAGGTCGGCCAGTTATCCATCTCCGCCAGCAGGGCTTGCTGAGAATCGTTGCCCATAAAGATATGGAAATGGGCAGATTTACGCGGCCCGATGGT
Organism: Pantoea agglomerans NBRC 102470; assembly: GCF_001598475.1. Classification (GTDB taxonomy): domain Bacteria; phylum Pseudomonadota; class Gammaproteobacteria; order Enterobacterales; family Enterobacteriaceae; genus Pantoea; species Pantoea agglomerans. The sequence continues at coordinate 501,235 of NZ_BCZA01000001.1, read as the reverse complement.
GTGGTCGCTGAACTGCACATATTTCGGCGCTTTGCTGCCCGCGTCCTGGCATTCAAACAGGTAGCGCACCCCTTTTTTACCTGAGGCATAGGTCAGGATTTTGTGGCCCGCATACCGGTAGTGGCAGGCGCTGACCTGGTCGCCGATGTGGAACTCCATCACGCCATTTTCAATACCGATGGTATCGACGTCGGTGGCGTAGCCTTTGCGGTAATACGCTTTATACTCCTCTGCCGTTTTGCTGTGATCCTGCTGCGCTTTCTTCTGCCAGACCGGGTCCAGTTCGCCGCTTTGCAGCAGCGGATAAACCGACTGCCACAGGCCATCCCAGTCAGCGAGCGGACGATCTTTCACATCGCTGTCAGCAAAAACCCCTTCTGCCGCTTTCTGCTCCAGGGCTGACAGCGGTTTTCCATGTGCATGCGTGCCGTGTGCCAGCGACGGCTGGCTGACTAACAGTGCGCCCAGTAGCCCAATCCATTTACCTGCATGATTCATCAAAGTCTGATACCCCGGTCAACGTTACAAAATGAAATGTTATGATATAACATTTCTAACTTCAACCAAAAGCAGCAAACGCCAGCATTAATTTTATTAATCGGTTAATGCCCTGCATCAGGCAATGAACGCCTCCAGCGGCGGCAGGTTCTGCATCCTCTGAAAGCTCACTTTCCGTATAGCAGGCGCGGGCTGGAACGCCGTTAAGCCAGACGGCACAAGGCATGAATAAGCGAAGCGATAATCCGGATTGAGAGATAAGTGCGCATTTCTGGCGGACAAAAAAGGCACAGTCGTCACAGTTAAATGCCCGATTTAACCTCAGTATTGTTCAGGTTGTTCTATATTTAGTGTCGTCGAAAGTAAAATAACAGCTGGAGCATGAATTAATGTCGAAAGAAACAGAGAAGAAACCCCTGAGCGAGCGCGCCCCCACCACCGGTCCGGAATCCTCAGAGCCGGGTCTGGGTTCACTGGCACCAAAAGATGGTTCGCATCAGCCCCCAGCCGAACCGACTCCGCCAGGCAAGCAGCCCACCGCCCCAGGCAGTCTGAAAGCGCCTCAGACGCACAACGCCAAACTTGACCAGCTTGAAGCCAGCCGCAAAAACGGCACCGACCGCGCCCTCACCACCAACCAGGGCACACGCATTGCCAACGATCAAAACTCACTGCGTGCCGGTTCGCGCGGTCCGACGCTGCTGGAAGACTTTATTATGCGTGAGAAAATCACGCACTTTGACCATGAGCGTATCCCGGAACGTATCGTTCACGCCCGTGGCTCTGCCGCACATGGCTATTTTCAGCCTTACCGCTCCCTGAAAGATCTGACCAAAGCGCAGTTCCTCAGCGATCCCGAGCAGACCACGCCAGTTTTCGTGCGTTTCTCTACAGTTCAGGGCGGTGCCGGATCGGCTGATACCGTGCGTGACATTCGCGGTTTCGCCGCCAAGTTCTACACCGAAGAGGGTGTGTTTGACCTGGTGGGCAACAACACACCGGTGTTCTTTATTCAGGATGCGCATAAATTCCCTGACTTTGTGCATGCCGTTAAGCCGGAACCGCATAACGAAATCCCGCAGGGCCAGAGCGCCCATGACACCTTCTGGGATTATGTCTCTCTGCAGCCGGAAACCATGCACAACGTTATCTGGGCGATGTCTGACCGGGGTATTCCGCGCAGCTATCGCACCATGGAAGGCTTTGGTATTCACACCTTCCGCCTGATTAACGCAGAAGGTAAAGCGACCTTTGTCCGTTTCCACTGGAAGCCGGTGGCCGGTAAAGCGTCGCTGCTGTGGGACGAGTCACAGAAACTGACCGGTCGCGATCCCGATTTCCATCGCCGCGATCTGTGGGAAGCCATTGAAGCGGGGGATTTCCCGGAATATGAACTGGGCCTGCAGCTGATCCCGGAAGAGGATGAGTTCAAATTTGACTTCGATATTCTGGATGCCACCAAGCTGATCCCGGAAGCGCTGGTGCCGGTTGAGATTGTCGGCAAGATGGTACTTAACCGTAACCCGGACAACTTCTTTGCTGAAACCGAGCAGGTGGCGTTCCACCCAGGCCATATCGTGCCGGGCCTCGATTTCTCCAACGATCCGCTGCTACAGGGTCGTCTGTTCTCCTATACCGATACGCAGATCAGTCGTCTGGGCGGACCGAACTTCCATGAGATCCCGATCAACCGTCCGACCTGCCCGTACCATAACTTCCAGCGCCAGGGCATGCATCGTCAGGATATCGACACCAATCCGGCGAACTACGAGCCGAACTCGATCAACGATAACTGGCCGCGTGAAACCCCACCTGCTGCAGAAGGCGGTGGCTTCGAGAGCTATCAGGAGCGGATTGAGGGCCATAAAGTGCGCGAGCGCAGCCCCTCATTTGGTGAGTACTATGCGCAGCCGCGCCTGTTCTGGCTGAGCCAGACTGAAGTCGAGCAACAGCACATCATAGGTGCCTACTCGTTTGAACTGAGTAAAGTGGCGCGTGCTTATATCCGTGAGCGTGTGGTAGATCATCTGGCACGCATCGATACTAAACTGGCGCAGGGCGTGGCGGATAACCTGGGACTCGCTCTGACGGATGAGCAGCTCAACATTCAGCCGCCTGCGCCGGTGAATGGCCTGACTAAAGATGACAGCCTGAGCCTCTACGCCATTCCGGATGGCGAGATTAAAGGTCGCCAGGTCGCACTGCTGCTCAGCGATGGTGTGAAGGCGGCTGATGTGCTGGCGATTTTGCAGGCGCTAAAAGCGGTGGGTGTTCACGCCAAACTGCTGGCTCCGCATATGGGCCAGGTGCGCGCCGATGATGGTTCAGTGCTGCCGGTCGATGCGACGTTCGCCGGTCTGCCCTCTCTGACCTTTGATGCGGTGATGGTGCCGGATGGCAATATCGATGCCCTGCTGCTGAGCGGCGATGCCCGTTACTTCCTGCTGGAAGCCTACAAGCACCTCAAGGTGATTGGTCTGGTGGGCGAAGCGCGCCGCTTTAAAGCACAGTTTGGTCTGGAGGATGCGGATCAGGAAGAAGGTATTGTGCAGGGCGACTCGGCGGAGAGCGCGCTGATGTCTGAGTTCACTCAGGCGATGAAAGCGCACCGCGTCTGGTCGCGCAGCCAGAAGGCACAGTCCGTCCCGGCCTGATGTCAGCGGCATGATGCTGCATGCCGCGTCACAAAATAAAAAACCGCCCTTCGGGGCGGTTTTTTTTATCAGAAGGTCTGCCAGTTATCGTTGTCCGCCAGGCGGGCAGGCTGAAGTTTTGGCACGGCAAGGGCTTTCGCCACCGGCGCAGCAGAGAACGCCACCTGCAGAGTGCCGGTTTTGAATACCGATACCGTTTTACGCAGGTAGCTTGCCTGCTCTTCCAGTGAGGCGGCAGCAGTCGCGGACTCCTCCACCAGCGCGGCGTTCTGCTGCGTCACACCATCCATTTCCGAGACCGCTTTGCAGACCTGCTCAATGCCACGGGTCTGTTCAGTCGAGGAGGCCGCGATCTCTTCGATCAGCTGCGTGACACGACTCACCGACGTCACGATGCTCTCCATCGCGACGCCCGCCTGAGAAGCATGACCGGCACCGGTTTTAATCCGCTCGGCTGAGCGGTCGATCAGTCCCCGGATCTCCTGCGCGGCGCTGGCGCTGCGCCCGGCCAGCGAGCGCACTTCACCCGCTACCACTGCAAATCCACGACCCTGCTCACCGGCACGCGCGGCTTCAACGGCGGCGTTCAGCGCCAGAATATTGGTCTGGAAGGCAATACTGTCGATAATGGCGATGATACCGGCGATCTGATTCGAGCTTTCGCTGATCTGATCCATGTTGGCGATGACCCGGGCGACAGTCTCACCGCCCTGCATGGCCGTGGCTGAAGCCTCTTTCGCTACCGTGGTCGCCTGCTGCGCATTGTCTGCATTGAGTTTCACCGTTGAGGTGAGCTGCTCCATACTGGCTGCGGTCTGTTCCAGCGCGGCAGCCTGCTGTTCGGTACGGGAAGAGAGATCGGTGCTGCCCGCAGAGATTTCCGCTGCACCGGTAAAGATAGAGCGGGTGGCGTCATCGACCGAGGTAATGGTCACCACCAGCGCATCGCGCATCTGTTGCAGCTCCTGAATCAGCAGGCCCATCTCATTGCGGCCTTCGTGCTGAATATCGGAGGTCAGATCACCGCCTGAAATGGCGCGCATATGGCCAGTCAGCCTGCCCAGTGGGCCAATCAGCAATTTCTGCAGCCCAATCCAGACCGCGACCCCAATCACGCCGGTAATCAGGCCAATAGTCAGCAGCGCCCAGAGCGCATCCGTCAGGCTACGCTGGTTATGCTCCGAGGACGCTTTCATCAACTGGATATTCACCGCCCGCCAGGCCTCATAGGCACTGTCGAGCTGGTCCTGCGCCGCCTGTGCTTCAAGGTTGCCGTAGCCCGCATAGTTGCCCTGCTTCAGAAAGGTAATCGAGGCCAGCATGGTGTCACGCATCTGCTGGTAGGCGGTCTGCACCTGCGTCGCCTGGGCTTCACCCTGGCCCTCTTTGCGCGGCAGCGCCTGCCAGGCTTTGAAGTCCGCATCGGCGGCGGCGGCTGACGTTTCAGCCTGCTCCAGCAGCGCAGCCATGGCTGCCAGTGATTTTGGATCCTGCTGATTTTTCAGGAAACGGATTGCCACGCGGTTGATGGTGACGCGGGTTTTAATCAGGGTTTTTACCGCATCACTCAGGTGCTGCTGCTGCAGCGTAAGCTGCTCTGCCGCCACAAAGTTTTTGTCGGCTTTTGAGACGCCGTTATAGAACAGAAATCCGGTCAGGGTCAGTAACGCCACAAAGACCACCAGAACAGCAGCGATACCGTGAGTGATTTTAAGATTTTTAAGCATGTCCGCAGGCTCATATCAGAGGAGATAAAGCTGTTATCGGCCAGCGCGGCGTTTATCTGAGTGTTGCACCAGAGAAGGTAACAATCCGCAGGATGGAGGGTGCTGCCAGCGCGCCGTTACGCAAAAAAAGCGGTGCGGCTCAGCCTGAACGCATTCGGCGCTTAACAACCGTCCCCGTGCTGTGGTTGAATTCGCCCCTTATCTTTTTTGCACGTGGTTATCATGCATTACATTCAGAGTCTGATGAGTTTTATTGAGGGAAACAGGGTGCTGTCGATCAGCTTCAGCCTGTTGCTGCTGATTATGGCCGGGATGGTCACTCACCTGATCTGCAAATTTTTCATCGTCAAAGTGATCAGGAAGGTCTTTTTCAGCAGCCACAAAAAGGGCGTGCCGCTGGATAAAGATGTCCGCCTCTCTCAGAAGCTGTCAAATTTTGTGCCGGTGATTGTGGTCTACAATTTCCTGCAGTTTATGCCGGGCCTGCCTGAAAATCTGAAAGTGGCGATTCAGACCATCTGCGGCATCCTGTTTTTTGTCTATCTGTCGATCTTCTTCAACGAAGTGCTGGAGATTGTTAACAACTCCTATTCGCGCAAATCAAAACGCAAGAATCACTCGATCAAAGGCTATATCCAGATCGGAAAAATTCTGGTGCATATTATCGCCGCGATCATGATTCTGGCGATTATGTCCAACAAGTCACCGGCGATTATCATCTCCTCGCTGGGTGCGGTCGCCGCGGTGCTGATGCTGATCTTCCAGCATACGCTGTTGTCGCTGGTGGCGAATATTCAGCTCTCCTCTAACGATGTGCTGCAACTGGGCGACTGGATTGAGATGCCGGACAGAAATATCAGTGGTGAAGTGATCGATATTGCCCTGCATACCATCACCATCCGCAACTGGGACAACACCATTTCGCGCATCCCGACCAAGAACTTCCTGACCGAGACCTACACCAACTGGCAGGCGATGTTCTCCTCGGGCGCACGCCGCATCATGCGCAGCTTTTATCTTGATCAGAAGTCGATCACCTTTGTGAATCAGGAGATGCTGCAGGCGATGAGCCAGATCCGTCTCGCTGGCGAATCGATCACTGAGCTGCTGGATGGGCGTGATATCAATGCCGTGGGCGACCGCTGGTTTATGGAGAACGGCATCACCAATCTGATGGTGTTCCGTAAATACCTGACCGCCTGGCTGGCGCAGCGTGACGACATTCAGAAAGAGATGTATATCGTGGTGCGACCGCTGAAACCGTCGCCGGATGGATTGCCGGTGGAGATCTACTGCTTCACCTCCTCTATTTTCTGGGCCGATTACGAAAATACTCAGGCAGCGATCTTTGAGTATATCTACGCGATGGCCCGCCACTTTGAGCTGCAGATTTATCAGCATCCGGCAGGATCCGATTTTGCCCGTCTGGCTCAGCCGCGCCCCGACAGCCGGGATGCACAGCAGAGCGGCGGGCAGTAACCAGAATGCGCGGTGGCGATCTGCCGCCGCCGTGATTCACGTTTGCTCAGCGCATTAACTTTTACTCAGCGCATAGTTCAGCACTTTGTCATTTTTCATCTGCACGGTCAGCGTCTGCCCTTCGGTGGTATTCAGGGTGCGCGCCTCGCTGTAGGTCCACTTCAGCAACCGCTGCCCGTCCGGGTAAGGCGTTTCACTGTCAGGCTGACCGAACAGCGCGATCAGCTGGGCTTTGGTGGTCTGACCGGCATGAATTTGCTGCAGATTACTGCTGTCCAGCCTGTGTCCGACCCGGTTAGAACAGGCGGAGACCAGCAACAACAACGCGGCTAACAGAACTCTTTTCCTCACGTAACATCCTTCTGAAGTGTTCAGCGCCGCAGGTCATCCGGAGCGACCTGCGCCATCGCGCATAAGCTTATAGCGAATCGGCGCCATCCGGCAGGCTTTTCTGCGCCTGGTTCCTGCTTTCGCCCCGCCGGATGCAGATTCACAGCAATTAACGCAAATTAATGCCTCTCCACCTCCCGCCGCCCTGCGATTGCAACATCTTAGTCTATGATTACTCTCTGTATGCCGCGTGGAAGCGGTCTCACGGCCCGTTTTCCGCCACACCACGCTGAATACCAGTCCGGCTTTCTGACTGAAGAGACGCGCCAGCCCACCTGGCCTCCTGGTCTCGCTGATAGCTTTAAGATTTTTTGACGCTTGCGTCATCGACATCCTTTTCGTGCGGTGGCCACCATCGCGCATTTCCAGGCTAAATGAGGCAACTGAATGGAATCCAAATCTTTTTTTAAAAGTTGGGGCGCTGAACGGGTTGCCAGCGACGAGGTGCGTTTCCGCCTCTGGGCAACCGGTCAGCAACGCGTGACGCTGCGGCTCTCCGGTAAAGACATTGAGATGACGCCGCAGGCTGACGGCTGGTTTGAAACTCAGGTCGCTGGTGTGGCAGCCAATGCCGAATATGATTATGTGCTGGCCGATGGTACAGCGGTGCCCGATCCCGCCGCCCGCGCTCAGAAAGCAGAGGTCAATGGCCCGTCGCTGGTGATCGATCCTGACGCTTATCAGTGGCAGAACACGAGCTGGAAGGGTCGTCCATGGCAGGAGTCGGTGGTGTATGAACTGCACATCGGCACTTTTACGACTGAGGGCACCTTCCGGGCGGCGATTGAGAAGCTGCCAACGCTGGCTGAAACCGGCATTACCATGATTGAAGTGCTGCCGGTGTCGCAGTTCGGCGGTAATCGCGGCTGGGGCTACGATGGCGTGCTGCTCTATGCACCGCATGCCGCCTACGGTACACCCGATGATTTTAAAGCCTTTATTGACGCAGCACACGGCCACGGTCTGTCGGTAGTGCTGGATATCGTGCTGAACCACTTCGGCCCGGAGGGCAACTATCTGCCGCTGCTCTCACCAGACTTCTTCCACAAAGCGCGCCAGACGCCGTGGGGCGCCGGTATCGCCTATGACGTTGATGCGGTGCGCCGCTATATCGTGGAAGCGCCGCTCTACTGGCTGCAGGAGTTTAATCTGGATGGCCTGCGCTTTGACGCCATCGATCAGATTGACGATCCCAGCGACAAGCATGTGCTGATTGACATTGCTGAGCGCATCCGCGCCTCGATTACCGATCGCCCTATTCATCTGACCACCGAAGATTGCCGTAACGTCACCTTCCTGCATCCGCGTGACGAAAACGGGGACGCTCCGCTGTTTACCGGCGAATGGAACGATGACTTCCACAACGCCGTGCATGTGCTGGCAACCGGTGAAAGCCACGCCTATTACCAGGATTTCGCCGACCAGCCGGAACAGCGGGTAGCGCGGGCGCTGGCAGAAGGCTTTGTCTATCAGGGCGAAGTCTCGCCGCAGTCGGGCGAGCCACGCGGCGTGAAAAGCAGCAGCCAGCCGCCGGTCGCCTTTGTCGACTTCATCCAGAACCATGACCAGACGGGCAACCGTGCGCAGGGCGAAAGGCTCATCAGCCTGGCCGGCGCAGAGCGCACCCAGGTGCTGCTGGCGATGTTACTGGTCTCGCCTCATATTCCGCTGCTGTTTATGGGTGAAGAGTATGGCGAAACCCGGCCGTTCCTGTTCTTCACCGATTTCCACGGCGATCTGGCCAAAGCGGTGCGTGAAGGTCGCGCCAGAGAGTTTGAAGGCCATGCCGGTCACGGCGAAACTGTGCCGGATCCTAACGATGTCACCACCTTTGAACAGTCGAAGCTTAACTGGCAGCGAACAGAAACGCCGGAAGGTCAGCAGTGGCTGGCGCTGACGCGTCAGCTGCTGGCCCTGCGTCAGCAACATATCGTGCCGCTGCTACAAACCGCCGGTGGCGATGCCGGTCAGGTGGTGAAAACGGCGGAAGGTTTCCTCGCGGTGCGCTGGGACTTCCCGCAGGGCACGCTGTCACTGGCGCTGAACGTCGGCAACAGCACACAGCCGATCCCCGATCTGCCCGGCGAAACGCTGTTTGCCTGGCCGCAGGCCGCCAGCGAACTGATTCCCAACGCTATCGTGGTTCGCCTGGCTAAGAGAGAAGCAGAATGAATATTCCAACCGCAACGTACCGCATTCAGTTCCGCAACGGCATGACGTTTGACCGTGCGGCGGCGCTGGTGCCCTACCTGAAACAGCTGGGTATCAGCCATCTTTACGCGTCACCGATCTTCAGCGCCACCGCTGAATCGACCCACGGCTATGACGTGACCGACGTTAACCAGATCGAGCCGTCGATTGGCGGCCGTAAAGGATTTGATCGCATGGCTGCTGCGCTGAAAGCGGCCGGGCTGGGGCTGATCCTCGACATCGTGCCCAACCATATGGCCGCCTCGCTGGAGAACCCGTGGTGGCGCGACGTCATTGAGCATGGCGAACAGAGCCGCTATGCGCATTACTTCGATATCGACTGGTCACGCCGCCTGACGCTGCCGTTCCTCGGTGACACCTTTGAGGCGGTGCTGGCCAACGGCGAGATCAGCGTGAAGCGCGATCCGCAGACCGGCAAACCGGCGCTGGCCTACTTCGACAATTTCTATCCGCTGGCACCTGAGACCTGGCAGGATCGGGAAGAGGCGGTGCTCGCCCTGCGCGACGCGGCAGAGATTGCTGAGCTGCATGACCAGCAGCCGTGGCGGCTGATGTCGTGGCGCGATGCGCCCAACGATCTCTCCTACCGTCGCTTCTTTGAAGTGACCGGTCTGGTGGGCGTGCGCGTGGAAGACAAAAAGGTCTTTGATGCCGCGCATGAGCTGATCCTGGAACTGGTTCACAGCGGTGCGGTGCAGGGCTTACGCGTCGACCACGTGGATGGCCTGGCCGATCCGCACGGCTATCTGGAACAGTTACGCCAGGCTGCCGGTCCCGACTGCTATCTCACCGTGGAGAAAATCCTGGGTGACAATGAACAGCTGCCTGATGCATGGCCCGTTTCCGGCACCACCGGATATGAATTTATGGCCGCACTCGCCAATCTGCTGGTCGACAGCGATCAGCTGAGCGGACTGCGCAAAGCGTATCAGGCCGTCATCGGTAAAACCGTTGATATGAAAGCGGAGCTGCGCGCAGCCAAACTGTTGATGGCAAACCGCAATTTTGCCGGTGAATTTAACCGGTTACTGCAGCTGGCACTGAAGATTGCCGACGCAGAAGGCACGCCACAGCCGGAAGCGGAACTGAAGAATGCGCTGCGTGAACTGCTGGTGGCGTTCCCGGTCTATCGCACCTACGGTACGCCGCAGGGCCTGACGCCAGCCGACACCGCGCTGTTGCAACAGGTGGTCAGCGAGGTCAAAGCCAGTGCCCATGCGCCCGACAGTCAGGCGCTTGATTTCCTGACCCATATTCTGCGCGCAGAAGTTGCCGACTCCGCTCGCGACGATGCCACGCAATTCCGCACCCGCTTCCAGCAGCTGACCGGACCGCTGATGGCGAAATCGGTGGAAGATACCCTCTTCTTCCGTCAGCACATGGCGCTGGCGCTGAATGAAGTGGGCGCTGAACCGCTGGCGCGCCACTTCTCGCTGGATCAGTTTCACGCTGAAATGCAGGCGCGGCGCGAACATCAGCCCGATGCGCTGTCGGGCACCTCCACACACGACACCAAGCGCGGTGAAGATGCACGTGCGCGACTCTATACCCTTACCGAAGCGCCGCAACGCTGGGCGGAATGCGTCAACCGCTGGCGGGAGATGAACCACGATCAGGTCGTACGCCTGAAAGATGGTCCGGCACCCGAACCGGCCGTGGAGTGGATGCTGTATGAAGCGCTGGCGGGCGTCTGGCCAACCACCCTGCAGCCGCAGGATGCGGAAGGTCTGGCGGCGCTGGAAGCCCGCTTTGTGGTCTATGTGGAAAAAGCGCTGCGTGAAGCCAAGCTGCGTACCGACTGGGCCGACAACAACGACGCCTACGAAGAGGCGGTGCTGGACTATGCCCGTCACCTGCTTGCGCCTGCCAACAGCACCTTCCTCAATGATTTCTGCCAGTCGCTGCAACCCTTTATGCGTGCCGGTCTGGTTAACAGTCTGACCCAGACTGTGGTGAAGCTTACGGCGCCTGGCGTACCCGATATTTATCAGGGCAGCGAGGCGCTGGACTTCAGCCTGGTCGATCCCGATAACCGCCGCGAACCCGATTTCGACGCGCTGGCGGCGATGCTTAACGCGCCACAGCACGACGGCAGCGAGGCGCACTGGCTGCGTGGTCAGGTCAATCAGCAGGCGATTGTGAAGCTGCTGACGCTGCGTCAGCAGCAGCCTGCCCTGTTCCGCCACGGTGACTATCTGGCACTGTCGGCAGAGGGCGAGCAGCAGAATAATGTGCTGGCCTTTGCCCGCACCGGACAGGATCAGGCGGTGATAGTGGTTGTGTCACGCCGGGTCTTTAACCAGCTGCCGGCGAATCTCGACCAGCCGCCCGCTGCGCGCTGGGCTGACACGGTCATTGCGCTGCCCACCGCACTGGGCCAGCGCCGCTACCAGGATGTGCTGACCGGTAAAACGGTGGCTGCGGGCGACCAGTTGCCGCTTACCGGGCTGGCATCGCAGTGGTGTGCCGTGCTGGTGGCACAGTGAATTCCGGAAAGAACTTTTTTTATTACGCGTCAATCTGTTCATTGAATAACGAGGCATAAATGTCAAACAGTCAGCGTTTTGAAATTACGGCGGGATACAGCCATTTACTGGGGGCCAACTTTGATGGTCAGGGCGTGAACTTCGCCCTGTTCAGCGCCCACGCCGAGCGGGTTGAACTCTGTCTGTACGATCCCAGCGGTAAAACGGAAATTGCCCGTCTGGAGCTGCCGGAATATACCCATGAAGTATGGCACGGCTATATTCCGGGCCTTCAGCCCGGCGCGCTCTATGGCTATCGCGTTTATGGCCCTTATGACCCGGAAAATGGTCATCGCTTTAACCCGAACAAGCTGCTGCTCGATCCCTACGCCCGTGAACTGGCGGGTGACATCGCGTGGAACGAAGCGCACTTCGCTTACGATCTCTATCATGACGATAAAGATCTGACCTTCGACAGCCGCGACAGCGCGCCGTTTACGCCAAAGTGCCGGGTGATCGATCCCAACGAATTCGACTGGCAGGATAAAAACCGCCCGAATGTGCCGTGGCCGAAAACCGTCATCTATGAAACCCACGTTAAGGGCTTCACGCAGCTCAACACCGCCCTGCCACCTGAAATGCGCGGCACCTTTGACGGCATGAGCCACAAATCGACCGTCGACTACATCAAAAGCCTGGGCATTACCTCGGTCGAACTGCTGCCGGTACACTGGTTCCCGGATGACCAGCACCTGCTGGATAAAGGGTTGAAAAACTTCTGGGGATATAACACGCTGAACTTCTTTGCCCCCGCCACCCGCTACTTTGGGCCGCGCGGCATTCAGGGCTTCCGTGACATGGTGCGAGCCTTCCATGATGCCGGTATTGAGGTGATCCTCGACGTGGTTTACAACCACACCGCCGAGGGGAATGAGCTGGGGCCAACGCTGTCGTTTAAAGGCATCGATAACTTCTCCTATTACCGTACGTTGCCAGACCAGCATCGCTATTACATCAACGACACCGGTACCGGTAACACCGTCAACACCTCGCATCCGCGTGTGCTGCAGATGGTGCTCGATTCGCTGCGTTACTGGTCAGAATCAATGCATATCGACGGCTTCCGTTTCGATCTGGGTACCATTCTCGGTCGCGAGCCTGATGGTTTTGACCCGCGCGGCGGCTTCTTCGATGCCATCATGCAGGACCCGGTCCTGTCGCAGAAAAAGCTGATTGGTGAACCCTGGGATATCGGTCCGGGCGGCTATCAGGTGGGCAGCTTCCCGCCAGGCTGGGCAGAATGGAACGATCAGTATCGCGATACGGTGCGTGACTACTGGAAAGGCAACAACGTCTCCACAGACTTTGCCGCCCGCCTGCTGGGTTCCGGCGATCTCTACGATCAGCACGGTCGTCGTCCATGGGCCAGCGTCAACTTTATCACCGCGCACGATGGCTTCACCCTCAACGATCTGGTGTCGTACAACGACAAACATAACGCGGAGAATGGCGAAGACAACAACGACGGTCACAACGACAACCGCTCTTACAACTACGGAGTTGAAGGCCCGACCGATGATGAAGGCATCAACGCGGTGCGCGAGCGTCAGAAGCGCAACTTCCTCGCCACGCTGATCTTCTCACACGGTACGCCAATGCTGCTGGCGGGCGACGAGTTTGGCCGCAGCCAGATGGGCAACAACAATGGCTACTGCCAGGACAGCGAAATCTCCTGGGTACACTGGGATAACCTGCCGGAATCTGCCGAGGCGCTGCGCGAGTTCACCCGCCAGATCCTGACGTTACGTGCTCAGCAGCCGTTACTGCGCCGTGAAAACTGGCGTGATGGCATGGATATCAAATGGTTTAACGCCGGTGGCGGCTTCCAGCAGGCTGAGCAGTGGGACGAAGGCTCAACGCTGGGGGTTTATATCGGCCGACCGGACCTCCAGACCGAGGAAGGCATCTGGCACGACGTCCTGATGCTGTTCAATCCGTTTGAAGGCAATGTACCGTTCCAGATCCCGCAGTTTGGTGAAGGCGGCTGGGTGCTGGAACTGACCACCAGCGACACCGCGAAGCGCGGTCTGGTGATCACCAAAGAGAAGGATTTCGAACTGGAAGGACGCAGCTTCGCCCTGTTCAGACGTCCATAGCCGCTCACCCGGTTAAAAAGCAGTCATCTGGCGCAGCGCATTTCGCGCTGCGCTTGTGTTTCTGGCGATCGCTGCCAGGCTTAACCGGTTGTTAACAGTGAGAATTGATGCTGAAAAGGAGGCATAATGTCCAGATTTACGCAGAAAGTTGTGGTTGTGACAGGTGCCGGATCCGGCATCGGCGAAGCCAGCGCAAAACGCTTCGCTGAAGAGGGTGCATCAGTGGTGCTGGTGGGCCGTACCGCGCAGAAACTGGAAGAGACGCTGGCCGACATGACGCCAGGCGATCACCTGGTGGCTGCCTGCGACGTCTCAGAAGCCGCACAGGTTAAACAGCTGTCAGAAACCGTCCTGAAGAAGTATGGCCGTGTTGACGTGCTGGTGAATAACGCCGGCGTCATCGTGCAGGGCCGCATCCATGAAGTCGATCTCGACGCATGGAAAACCCTGATGAAAACTGACCTTGATGGAGTTTTCCACGGCGTACACTATTTCATGCCTGCCCTGTTAAAGAACAAAGGCAACGTGGTTAACATCTCTTCCGTTTCCGGTTTAGGCGGCGACTGGGGCATGAGCATCTACAACGCGGCCAAAGGGGCGATTACCAACTTCACCCGTGCGCTGGCGATGGACTACGGCGCAGATGGCGTACGAGTCAATGCAATCTGTCCCGGCTTTACCTTTACCGATCTGACCGAAGATGCCAAACAGGATCAGGCGCTGCTGGAGCGCTTTTACGACCGTATTCCACTGCGCCGGGCCGGTGAAGCGGATGATATCGCCCGTGCCATTCTCTTTATTGCCAGCGATGAAGCCAGTTATATTACCGGCGTTAATCTGCCGGTTGATGGCGGAATTACCGCTTCAAATGGCCAGCCTAAACAGGCTTAAATAAAGAACAGGGCAGCGTCTTTACGCTGCCTTTTTTTATTCTAACCGGCCCGCAGCATTAATTCCCTTTATTATCCTTCTGCCACAGCAGAACAATAACTCCCTGCATACAAATTAATGTTTTGGCGTATGGCGGGTTGGCGTTGCCGCGCGTGCAGGTTTAATTGCCGTGCTGCTGCTGGTCGGGCAAATAAAAGTGCTCAGACAGGCATTACAGAGTATGGCATTAGCGTGATGAACTTTCGCCACGGCCAGCGCCTGCTGGCGGGTATAAAGCGAACCAATAAAAACGCGTTTATCGTTCTTTGACAGATTAACGCAACCTTCTTTGTGTAAAATCCATCCACCCATGGGACGCGGGCACAGATAATAGTAGCTGGCTTTGAGCATGGTAGTCATCCTGATAGTTGCTGTATGTATCTTAAAAAACGAACCAAAATTCGTAAGAGGTTTTTTTTGTAATCTGAAGCTTTATTAAACTAACTGAGAATTATCCCTAAAACCACTTTATTGCGTAAGTCTGGCTGACTTTGAGAATATGCCCTTTTTCATTGCTCATGTCGCTTCAGGCATTCCACGCGCTGTAACGCCCTCACCCTCACTGTCGCCCCGCTTACATTTATACTGCTAATGCATCATTAAAAAAGCAAAAAACAAAATAAAATTTAAAAAACAATAGTTTATAAAATCAATCCGCGCGCCATGGGTGACGCGCTACTCAGATATGATTAGAGCAGAAGCTGAAAAATATCATCCCCGCAGGGGTATTTATGAGTATTGATAAACTGAACCTGAATAAGAGTGAAAGTGGTGCACAGTGTGCCTTTAAGCGGAACGCCAGCTCCCCTGGCATCAGGGATTTATCAATACCGGCGGGCGTAATTAACAGCGACCGGCTTGAAAAAGTAAAACGATCGGTTTACTTTTAAAGCATGAAAAAGAGAAACGATATCATCCAGGCCGCCGAGCGGCTCTTCTACACTCACGGTTTCCACGCCACCAGCACCGACAATATCTGTCGCGAAGCGGGCGTCTCTACCCGCACGCTCTATCATCACTTCGCCTCACGCGAAGCGCTGACCGCAGCGGTACTCGACGCGCGCGAGCAGCGCTTTATAGCCGATCTGCTGCCACCGCAACAGCCTGATGCGATAGCGCATCTGTTCAGGGTGCTGGGCGAGTGGACGGAGGCGAACGGTGCCCGTGGCTGCTTCTTTCTTAAAGCCTGGGGAGAGTATGCCGAGCGGGACAGTGAACTGGCCGCTCAGGCGCTGGCCTTCCGGGCCACGATGCGGGCTTATATCACCCTTTGTGTGACGCATCTGCGCGGTGCTGAAAATAAGTCGCTGAGTGATGCTATCTGGATACTCTTTGAGGGTGCCATTACCACGGCGCTGATTACCGGTCCCGCCGCTGCTCAACAGGCGGCGCAGGTCGTCAGTCAGTTACTTCAGAACAGGGCGACAGGATGAGATCGCCCATCGCGCTGGCGCTGACCGGCTTCAGCCTGATCGCCGTGACCTATGGCATGGCGCGCTTCTCATGGGGATTGATGCTGCCCGCTATCTCAGCGGAGATCCCCTTCAGCCCGCAGCAGGCGGGTATGCTGTCAGCCTGCAGCTTTGTGGCATATTGCCTCACTATTCTTACCGCAGCCGCGCTGGCAGATCGCTATGGCACCCGGCTGACGGCGCTGCTGGCCTCACTCAGTGCGACGGCGGGTCTGCTGCTGCTCGCCTGTGCCTCATCAACGCTGCTGCTGGCGGCCGGACTCTTTATTGCCGGATTGAGTGCCGGTCTGGCTTCACCAGCCCTGGCGGCGGCGGTCAGCGATCGAATCCCTGCTGCGGGTCAGCCGCGCATCAATACCCTGATCAATGCCGGCACCAGCGCGGGCATTATCCTGACGGTGGTCATCCTGAGCGTTCTGCCCGGCGGCTGGCGTGCCGCCTGTCTGCTGTTCGCTTTGCTGTCGCTGGCCTGTGTGCTGCCGGTGATGCGCGTGTTATCGGGTCACGCCGCCAGTCGTCCCACCAGAGTGCGTCACTGGCACCAGCGGCTGTATCGCCGCTCCATGCATCGGCTGATGAGTATTGCGTTGATTTCGGGTCTGGTCAGTGCAGCCTGGTGGAGCTTTGGGTCAGCGCTGCTGCGACAGCATGTCGGTGTGGATGAAGAGACCGCCCGCTTACTCTGGCTGATTGCCGGAGGCGCAGGCATCGTGGGTGCGGCAACCGGCCCGGTCGCTGCCCGTATCGGGCTGAAGGGTGTATACCGGCTCTCACTGTGCGGGATGGCAGTGCCACTGCTGGTGCTGGCCTGGAGTCGGGGCGAATCCACCGGCTTAGCGATCGCGGTTGCCTGCTGTGGCGCAGGTTACGTCACGCTATCGGGCGTGCTGCTGGTGTGGGGCGCACGCGCCACTGCTGAAGATCCGGCGACCGGCGTCGGCATCCTGTTCTTTATGCTGGCGGTGGGCCAGGTAGCGGGATCGCTGCTGTTTGGTCAGCTCTACGCCTCTTTGGGAGCCAGTACGGCATTAACGCTGTTTGCGTTCAGCGCCCTGCTGCTGCTGTTTATTGCACCCGCGCAGAACAGCAGCGAGTCGGGTAAATAAGCAGGCGTAAACGAATGGGTTGGCAGAAAACAGGGAAGTTAGAAATAGCGTCGATGCTATTTACCAGACAGTGCCAATATTATCGCCCGGGGAATGAGGAAATATTACGCAGGCGTTATGGCTGAAGCGATAAACTCATCGCGGCGTCCATTCAGATCGCGCGAATATTTTTAATGCGTGGATTTATTTTCTGCTGAAGCAAATCTTCTTCGGGACCCAGATAATAAGGCACAGCACACTGCTTACCATCTTTGGTAAAAATAATCTGGTTATCATGCAGGAATAACGCAGTAAAATGGCCCAGTACCACACCATTTAATTCAAAGCAGTGATTTCTTGCTGCACGCAGCCCCTGCTTACTATTCAGAAAATCAACAAATCGCATCACGCTGCGCCTCCAGTTAATAAATCAACCCCATCAGAATCGCGAAGATAATAGCCTTAACGCCGGCACGGATCATCCGGCTGACGCTGTTTTCAGAATAGGCTTAATTACCATTCAGTAGTAGCACTAAACCGACGTGATTTTTTATCTGCTTCCTGCCAGGAATAATCCTGGAGAACGACGCACTCATAAAATTTCATGAGGGCGTAATATTTATATTGCGCCCTCACATCGCCCGCTATACCGTTGTTTTTCCACCAGGTGCAGACTTTCGGGGCAAAACCGCATAATGGAAATTTTTGAGGCAGATGAACGCCACATCATGGCGATTCAGCAGATCTACGCCTGGCATGTCCTTAACGGCACCGGCTCATTTGAGACAGTGCCGCCCGACGCGGCAGAGATTGGCGAGCGGATGCGGAAGATTCAGCAGGCGGGCCTGCCGTGGTTTATCGCCGTCAGCGACGGAGAAGTACGTGGGTTCTGCTATCTGACGCCTTATCGCCCGCGCCATGCCTACCGGCATACGCTGGAGGACTCAATTTATATCGATCCCGGATTTCAGAAGCGCGGAGTCGGTTCGCGCCTGTTAAACCATGTAATCCGCTGGGCTGAGCAGGCAGGGTTCCGCCAGTTGATCGCCAACGTCGGCGACAGCGAGAACCAGGGCTCGATTGCCGTACATCGCGCCGCAGGCTTTGAGATGACAGGTATCCTGCGCTCGGTAGGTTTTAAACAGGGTCGCTGGCTGGATACCGTTTTTATGCAGCGCTCTCTGGGAACGGGCAATACCACGCTGCCGGTTGATTAAAACAGAGTCAGAGTGAGAAAGACGTACTGGCCCTCGTTTTCCCCGGAAGAAGCTTCTGGTAAGGTGCCATAACAAAAAATAAAAAATTCCGGAAACCTTTATGTTGTCGACAATCATCTATCGCAGCCACATTACTGAACATGTGCCGCTTGAGATCCTGAATGGTTTGGCGCGGAAAGCGAATAAAATCAATAAATCCTCAAGCGTCACCGGAATTTTATTATTCAATGGCACGCATTTTTTCCAGCTGCTGGAAGGTCCGGAGGCGGCGGTCAATGCAGTTTACAGCCGGATTTGCCAGGATCCACGCCACCATAATCTGGTCGAACTGCTGCGCGATTACGCCCCGGCACGCCGTTTTGGCCACGTCGGTATGGAGCTGTTCGATCTGCGGCTGCATGATAAAGAGACGGTACTGGAGGCGGTGCTGGCAAAGTGCACCACAAAGTATCAGCTGACCTATGCCGATCGCGCACTGCAGTTCCTGCGCACCTTTGTCGAAGCGCGGGAAAAAGAGAACTATTTTGAGATCCCGGCCGCCAGCGGCTGGACGTTTATCCGTGACGAGTCAGAACAGCGTGAAGGCAACGCATCGCTGGTGGCTGCGGATGAGGTCAGCTTTGCTTTTCAGCCGATCGTTGACCCCTTCGCCTGCGAAATCGTCTCGCTGGAAGCGCTGCTGCGCGGCCCGCAGGGAGAATCGCCGCTCGACTATTTTGCCCGACTGTCACGTGAGCAGCTCTATCAGCTCGATCTGAGGTCGAAAAAGATCGCCTTCGCCCAGGCGAAGCAGCTGGGGATTGAGGGAATGACTCTGTCGATCAATCTGCTGCCGATGACGCTGGTGGAAGTGCCCGACGCCGTCCCGTTTTTGCTGGATGAGATTGCTGCGCAGGGACTGGTGCCAGAGCAGATCATGGTTGAATTCACCGAGAATGAAATTATCTCGCAGCCTGAGGCCTTTGAAGCCGCCATCAGGCAGCTGAAGGCGGCCGGCATCAGCCTGGCGCTGGATGATTTCGGTGCCGGTTTTGCCGGCCTGTCGCTGCTGACGCGCATTCAGCCCGACAAGATTAAAATCGACCGAACCATCATCGCTGATGTGCATAAAAGTGGGCCGAAGCAGGCGATCATTCATGCCATTCTGAAATGCTGCTCCTCGCTGGAGATCGGTGTTATCGCCGAGGGTATTGAACAGCCGGAAGAGTGGATGTGGCTTGAAGCGGCAGGCGTGACCCAGTTTCAGGGCTTTCTGTTCTCAAAACCTGTACTCAATGGCGTTGCGGCCGTAGCCTGGCCGGAGCTGATCTGACCGCCTCTGCGATTTGGATGAATTTGCGATTTCCTGCCTTGCTGGATCACCCGGTGGCTGCTAAATAGTTAACAGCCTCGGGGGATCATCTTTCTGTCATCTTCCCGCGGCAGAGTCAGTCATTACCCAGTCAGTGATTAAATGTTTAGCAGTCAGATGTTCAGTGTTTAGGCCAGCGCTACGCGCCATGCGTGCGACGTGACTCCAGGGACAGCATTTGAGGAACTGAATGAAGCAAATCATCCGCGGTGATAAAGAACCCTCCCATATTCTCGCAGCGACTCGTGCGCTTGAAGCGCACTACTCCCGCTACGGAGAAGGTAATAAGTACCATCCCGTTATCTATTCCATCGCCTACCGCAGCCGGTTTTATCAGGTTGAGGTGATTACCCGACGTGAAACCATGGTTGCCTCGGTGATTACTGGCGTTCGCAACCTGACGCATCTCTCCGGCGCCGCCTGACGGCCACCTGTCATCCTGCGGGGGCAGATTGCCCCCGACTCCCCGCTTAGCGTCGGTAGAGTGAATTCGCCGGAAAGATTGCGCCAATCACGCTTTTTTCCCGTGCGCCCGTTACCGCAGGCAGATTGCCCGGCAGGCCGGAGAGCGTGCGGAAAGCCAGCCAGGCAAACGCCAGCGCCTCCATATCGTCACCACTGACACCCGCCGCATCGGTAGTCGTTACTTCCGTTCCCGGAAGATGCGCTGCCAGTCGTGCCATCAGCAGCGGATTGCGGCTGCCGCCGCCACACACCAGCAGACGGTCGCAGCCATCATTGAGTAACACCTGCTGCGTGATGGTGATGGCGGTCAGCTCGACCAGCGTAGCCTGCACGTCCTGCGCAGCCAGACCCGGGAAATAGCGCAGATGCTGCTCCAGCCAGCTGAGGTTGAAGTGTTCGCGCCCGGTGCTTTTCGGCGGCGGCAACGCAAACCAGGGCTCACGTAGCAGCGCCTCCAGCAGTGCCGGAATCACCGACCCGCTGCGCGCCCACTGCGCATCTTTGTCATACGGCTGAGCCTGATTACGCCAGATCCAGGCGTCCAGTAGCATATTGCCGGGGCCGGTATCGAAGCCGCGCACCGGTTGACCCGGGATCAGCAGCGAGAGATTGGCGATGCCGCCAATATTCAGCACCATGCGGCGTTCAGTAGCATCCATCAGCAGCGCCTGATGAAAGGCAGGCACCAGCGGCGCGCCCTGCCCGCCCAGCGCCATGTCACGGCGGCGGAAATCCCCTACCACGGTGACGCCGGTGGCCGCCACGATCTGATTATGATCGCCAATCTGCAGCGTATTGGGTGCGTCACTCTGCGGCTCATGCCAGACGGTCTGACCATGACAGCCAATCGCCGTGATATCGCTGGCGTCAAGCGATTCGCGCTTCATTAATGTCACTACCGCTTCAGCAAACAGCTGGCCGAGGCGGGTATCAAGCTGGCCGAGCTGCGACAGCGTCAGGGACTGTCCCTGACATATCGCCAGAATCGCCTGACGCAGTTCTGGTGGCATCGGATGGCAGTAGCTGGCCTGCTGCGCCACCATATTTTCATCAATGGCAGCCAGCACCACATCCACTCCATCCAGGCTGGTGCCTGACATTACCCCAATATAGCGTCCTGATTTCATAGCCATTCCTTACTTCCGGCCGGAAGTGCAATTCATCTGCGGTTAGCCTGACAAATAATGATCGCTAATTCTATGATTAAATTCTTTTTATCCAATCGTGCTGACTGATAACGTAATGGGACTATTTTTAGTCCACGATTGAATTATTGTTGATCCTGCATAGTCTATGCTTCGTCCAGCCGTGTTTTATTCGGACAGGGATTAATTTGCCAGGTTTGTGTCTTATACTGTGAGCAGGATAAAGCGGTAAACGTGGCACCTTCTCGACTAAAGGAGTTTCAAATGATCAAGCGTGTAATTGTGGTCGCTCTGGCCGGTGTGATGCTGGCAGGTTGTAGCAATACCAGTACGCTGTCGGGTGATACCTACAGTGCCAGTGAAGCTAAGCAGGTGCAGAGCGTTTCGTACGGTACCTTAGTCTCAGTACGTCCGGTGAAAATCCAGGGCGGCGATGAGAGCAATGTCATCGGTGCTATCGGTGGTGCGGTGCTGGGTGGCTTCCTGGGTAACACCATTGGTGGCGGCAGCGGACGTAGCCTGGCGACAGCCGGTGGTGCGGTTCTGGGTGGCGTAGCAGGCCAGGGCGTACAGGGCGCAGTCAATAAAACCGATGGCGTTGAGCTGGAAATCCGTAAGGATGATGGCAACACCATCATGGTGGTTCAGAAACAGGCCGCCACGCGTTACTCTGTTGGCCAGCGCGTTGTGATGGCATCCAACGGCAGCCAGGTGACGGTTTCACCTCGCTAATGAAGCTAAACAAAAAACCGACGCCTGGGCGTCGGTTTTTTTATTTCTCTTTATGCTGAAGTTCGAGAATGTTTTTTTCAAGCCGGGCGATCAGCGTCACCATCTGACTGATCTCTTCCCGACTGATGCCGGACAAAATGTCATCCCGCGTCTCATCAATCACACTCTCAACCTGTTCGATAATCGGCTCGGCCTGCTGCGTCAGCTTAATGCGCTTGGCACGACGATCGTTGGCGCAGGTCGAACGGGTGATTAATCCTTTCTCTTCCAGCTGATCCAGCGTGCGCACCAGCGAAGGCTGTTCAATACCAATCGCCTTGGCTAACTGAATCTGGGACTGTTCGGGCGGCAGTTGATGAATATTGTGCAACGTCACCCAGTGAGTCTGAGTCAGCTCAAGCGGCTTCAGCCGCTGATCAATCAACGCGCGCCAGATGCGCACCAGGCGAGATAAATCCGTTCCGAGGGGCGTATCCATTTCATCTCCTTATAATTAGCTTGCTAGCTATCAAGCCAGATTTTACACTATTCTGCGAGTTTACAGGACAAATTACAAATCCCGGACCAGGCCACCATAACGTGGCAGCGCTTTCACTCTGCTGTTTGGGTTAACGAAGGATGTTATCACGTGCTCACTCCTGCTTTTTCAGGTGCGAATCCGCTGACCGATCTGGTGGTGGGCGCCTCACTGTTTTTCCCGCCGATATTCAAAGCGGTGATCCTCGGCTTCTTTTTCTGGCTGCTGATCCACCCTCTGGTGCGTGGCTGGATCTACTCCGGCGATGTCTGGCATCCCACCCTGTTTGATCTCTCCCTGTTTGTGCTGTGCGTTACCGCCGCACTCTGGCTCATCGGTCACGGATAATCGATATGAAATTTAACGCGGTAAAATACTTCTCCACGCTGATCGTGTTTGCCCTGGCGCTGCTGGCCGCTGGCTGGCTCTGGAACTACTACATGCAGTCGCCCTGGACCCGTGACGGGAAAGTACGGGCAGAGCTGGTGGATATCACGCCTCAGGTGTCGGGACGAATTACGCAACTGAAGGTCAAAGACAATCAGTTTGTGCATCAGGGCCAGCAGCTGTTAACGCTGGACCCGGTGCCATGGCAGATCGCGCTCGACAATGCCGCCGCCCAGCTCAGCAAAGCGCAGGCGGATCTCGCGAAAGCGCAGCATGAATTTAATCGTCGCAGCAGCCTGCCGCGCAACATCATCTCCGCAGAGGACCTTGATGCCGCGCGATTAAGCGCCGGCGCGGCGGCCGCCAGCACCAAAGCGGCACAGGCGGAGTGGGAACGGGCGCGCTGGAATCTGCAGCAGACGACGCTGACCGCACCGGCGGATGGCTGGATCACCAATCTGACGCTGCGTCCCGGCAACTATGCCACCGCGGGTTCGCCTCTGTTTGCTCTGGTCGACAGCCACTCTTACTACGTAATGGGCTACTTCGAAGAGACCAAACTGCGCCATATTCACCCAGGCGCAGCGGCCCAGGTGGTGCTCTACAGCAATGGCATGCGGCTGCAGGGTCAGGTGGATAGCATTGGCCGCGCCATCTATGACCAGAGCATTGAGACCGACAGCGGCCTGGTGCCCGATATCAAACCCAACGTGCCCTGGGTGCGGCTGGCGCAGCGGGTGCCGGTGCGCATTCGTCTCGACCCGCTTCCTGCCGATGCAGACCTGGTGGCGGGAACCAGCTGCACCATCACCATCCAGCCATGAATTTTCAGTGGCTGGCCTGGGATCAACTGCCCTGGATTAAGGCGAACGCCGGCCAGTGGCGCTATGCGTTGCGCAACGCTATTGCGATGTGCCTGGCGCTGAGCATCGCCTACGCACTGGATCTGGATGAGCCGTACTGGGCAATGACCTCTGCTGCCGTGATTAGCTTTCCCACCGTCGGCGGCGCGATCAGTAAAAGTCTGGGGCGCATCGTTGGCAGTCTGATGGGGGCCAGCGCTGCGCTGCTGATCGCCGGACATACGCTTAATGAGCCGTGGCTGTTTACCTTTGCCATTGCCGGCTGGCTGGCGCTCTGTACCGGCATAGCGAACCACTACCAGAATAATGTTGCCTACGCCTTTTCGCTGGCGGGCTACACCGCCGCCATCATCGCCTTTAGCAGCGTTAACATCACCGATATCACCTCGCTATGGACCATCGCTCAGGCACGGGTTTGCGAGGTGATCTCCGGCATTCTCTGCGCCGGATTAATGATGATGGTACTGCCGAGTACCTCCGATGGTGAGACGCTGATTACCTCACTGAAACAGATGCATGCCAGGCTGCTGGAACATGCGGTATTACTGCTGCAGCCCTCAGCCAGCGAGACCATCCGGACCGCGCATGAAAATGTCATCAGCCAGATCCTGACCATGAATCTGCTGCGGATTCAGGCGTTCTGGAGCCACTACCGCTTTCGCCGACAGAACAACGTGCTGAACTATGTGCTGCACCAGCAGCTGCGACTCACCAGCGTGCTCTCCAGCCTGCGACGCATGCTGCTGAACTGGCCCGACGCGCCAGAGGCGCTGTTTGACGCGCTGCAACAACTGCTGGCGGAGCTGGCGAAACCGGCGTGTGATAAATATCGTCTGGCGCAAATCCTGCGCAGCGTGACCCCGGCAGCGGATGGCGACTACCGGCAGCGCGCTTTTTGTCAGCGGCTGCGCTACTTCTGCTGGATGTACCTCAACGTGCTGCGCTGGATCCGCCTGCTGGATCGCGCCGATGCCGACACCCGCTTTCAGCCACCGCCGGTTCCGGCGCTGGCGCGCGACAGTGACAGCGCCGAGGCGGGCTGGAGCGCCCTGCGTACCTTCTGCGTTATCGTGCTGGGCTGCGCCTTCTGGATCAATACGCAATGGTCTTCCGGTGCCGCCGCGCTCACCTTAACCGCCATTGCCTGTGTGCTCTACGCTTCATCACCCTCACCTGGCGGCAGCGTCACGCTGCTGCTGAAGACCCTGCTGTGGCTGTTTGCGTTTAGTTTTGTGATGAAGTTTGGGCTGATGGTGCAGATCAGTCAGCTGTGGCAGTTTTTACTGTTTCTGTTCCCGCTGCTGGTGACGCTGCAACTCTTTAAGCTGCAGCAGAAGCAGCGCGCCGGGATGTGGGGACAGTTCATCGTCTTTATGGGTTCGTTTATCGCGGTGACTAATCCGCCCACATGGGATTATCAGGACTTCTTTAACGATAACATCGCCAAAGTCTGCGGGGTGCTGCTCGCCTGGCTGGCGTTCCAGATTCTGCGACCCAGCTCCGATGCGCGGCGCAGCCGACGGCATATCCGGGCGCTGCGGCTGGCGTTTCTCGATCAGCTGCGGCAGCGGCCCCGGCTCAGCGAGAGCCGCTTCGAATCGCAGATTTACCACCGTATCAGCCAGCTCAGTCACAGCCGGGACGAGCAGGCACGCGTCTGGCTACTGCGCTGGGGCGTGGTGCTGCTCAACTGCTCGCATATCGTCTGGCAGCTGCGTGAATGGCGCGCCGGTTCAGCCGCACTGATGGGGTTTCGCGATCACTGCCTGCAAGACTTACAGCAGATTATCAGCAGCCGCGGCGTGCGCCACAGCTCGCTGGATCGAATGCTGACGCAACTGGAGGAGACCATCACCGCGTTACTGGCACTGGAAAGCAACGAGGCCAGCGAGCTGGCGGGGATTATCTGGCGGTTACGCTGTTCACTGGCACAGCTGAAGCAGGCGGTGCCGGAGTGATCACTGGCAATATTGCTGCTGTTGCCGGTTAAAATCATCCTGCAGCTGTTGCAGCGTTTTATGGCCTTCGAAGCGGGTTTTATCCATTTCGGTCATCGGTTCAATCACCAGCACTTTCTCATCGGGTGAGAAGATAAACCGGCGTGTCAGTTCGGTACCGGTAAAACTCTGACCATGAATGCCACCGCACACCATAGTCATGGTACGGCGATAGATAGTGCTATCCGTGAAATTGGTTTCGGTGGCGCTGCGAAAGACCTGATCGCAACCCTGCGCTTCCAGCTTACGCACCATGTTGCGGCTCAGCCATTCACGACCCTTCGCGATCTTTTCACAGGTGATACGCATTGGGTTGGTATCGATGGTGCGCTGCAGTTCGCGTCCGGTTTCGGTGACCAGTTGCGTATCATTGGGTTTATCGCATCCCACCAGCAGCAGACACAGCAGTAATGCGCCCTTGAATTTCATTTTCCTGCTCCTTTCCCCATCACGCTTTCTTACCTGAATCAATATCATAGGGGGGAAATGTCAGGGATGGTACAACAATTCATAAACAGGCAGGAGAAAAGCGGGCGGCCATCGCCTGCCGCCCGGAAACTCAGATTACACCGCAAGCGTAGCGTGCCCCGCCACCGCCCAGCGGTTTAGGATGGTCAGCATGATTGTCACCGCCGACGTGCACCATCAGCGCTTTGCCTTTGATCTCTTTTAACGATTTCAGACGCGGCGCCAGCACCGGATAAGTGGCGCTGCCTTTGTCATCGACATAGACCGCGGGCAGGTCGCCCAGGTGCCCCTCTGCATAAGGCCCCAGATGTTTGCCGCTGTTGGCTGGATCAAGGTGACCACCCGCCGCACCGGCGGCGACCACTTTGCCTTCAGACTCGCCCGGTTCACAGCTGCCTTTAGCATGAACATGGAAACCATGAATGCCCGGCTGAAGGCCCTGCAGATCCGGCGTAAACTGCAGACCATACTGTGTCTCGTCAATCTTAACGGTGCCCAGCGATTTCCCAATCCCTTCAGCGGTAACCTGATGGATCGTAACCTGCTCGCTGGCAGCCAGTGCTGAGCCGCAGGCGATCAGTGCGAATAAGGCAACTGCTTTCATTTTCATGGTGACTCCATTTGCATACCAGGGTTTGAGATAAGTCTGGTCGCTGTTGCACTATTTTGCCGGAGATTGACGCAGTTTTACGCTTCAGGGCACATCAAATCCCAGCGCCGCCTTGCGAATACGGAACCACTGCTGACGCGACAGGGATAAGTTCAGTGCTCCGGCGGCTTCGCTGACCCGCGCCGTTTTACCTGAGCCGATGATTGGCAGCGGGCGCGATGGCAGCATCAGTATCCAGGAATAGACCACCTGCTCAAGGCTGGTGGCACCGGTTTCCTGCCGCACGGCTTCCAGTTCGTCACGCAGCGGCTGGAAATGGGGATCGTTAAACAGGCGACCGCCACCCAGACAGGACCAGGCCATCGGACGAATACGCAGCTGCTGACACTGATCCAGCGAGCCATCCAGCAGCACACTTTGCTGCACGGGTGAGATCTCCAGCTGATTTGTCACCAGCGAGAACGGCAGACGGGATTGCAGCAGGGAAAACTGTGATGGTGAGAAGTTGGAAACGCCAAAATGCAGAACCTTGCCGCTGTGATGCAGCGCCATAAAGGCTTCGGCCACCTCGTCAGCCTCCATCAGCGGATCGGGACGATGGATCAGCAACAGGTCGAGACGATCGGTGTGGATATGGCGCAGTGAGTTTTCAGCACTCTGCAGGATATGACGTTTGTCGGTAATGTAGTGGCCTATCTGATGCTCAGGCTGAGCGCGGGTGGCGATGCCGCACTTGGTGACAATCTGTAGCTGGTCGCGCAAGCCGGGTGCCAGTTTCAGTGCCTCGCCAAACGCCGCCTCACACTGGTAGTCACCGTAGATGTCCGCATGGTCAACGGTAGTGATGCCGAGCCTCACATGGTGCTCAATAAAGGCGACCCGTTCCTGTGGCGACATCCCCCACTCCATCAGACGCCAGTACCCCATGACCAGCGGTGAAAAATCGGGCCCCTGTGAAGCGATGGCTTGCGGTTCTAACATGACGTTCTCCCTGTGTTGCGCGTTGGCTGAAATTAGCGTGTCAGAGAGTATAACGGAAAGCGCAAAGTCGTCAGAATAACTCCGGCTGTTGTGGCGCGTGCGGCTCCTCGCCTTTCTGTTGCCGTTGCAGACGCTGACGCCGCTGCTGACAAAGACGAATGACCTCACGCTTTTGCGCATCGCTGAAGCGCAGCCAGTTGAACCGCTCATCGCGGCTGCGTAAACATCCCAGGCAGTAGCCGCGCGCATCCGTCTGGCAGATGCCGCGACAGGGGCTGGGAACCGGGAAAAACTCAAGCTGCTCGGCCACCACGCCTCCGGATTCACAGAATAAACAGTCCAGTAAAAAGCGTAGCCTGGTTGCGCAGGAAGTAAGCCCCACCCGGTCAGAATTATCCTGTTCTTTGACTCAGGAGTGAACACTCTGTGCCAAATAGAGAGGGTTGCGTTGCATTAGACCGACTGGTCTACTAATCTCACTGCCATGAATAAGACGCTACAACGCAACGAAACCCGCGAACACCTGCTCCAGACAGGTGAGCAACTCTGTCTGCAACGCGGCTTTACCGGAATGGGCCTCAGCGAACTGCTGACGCAGGCGGCGGTGCCGAAAGGCTCCTTCTACTACTACTTCCGTTCTAAAGAGGCGTTTGGCGTGGCGTTACTGGAGCGCTATTTTGCGCGTTTCCTGCAGGATGTGGCGTTGCAGCTTAACCAGACCGAAGGCACGCCGCGTGAGCGTCTGCTTAACCATTTTCGTGCTGCCGTTGATCTGTTTGTTCAGCAGGGCCACATCGTAGGCTGTCTGGGCGTCAAAGTCTCCGCGGAGGTGTGCGATCTCTCAGAGCCGATGCGTGATGCACTGCAGCAGGGTGCCGGAAAGATCACGGCACTCTACGCCCGGACCCTGATTGCCGCAGAGCAGCAGGAGTCGCTGAGCCTGCCGCAGCCCCCCGCGCAGATGGCGGAATTGCTGTCGCTGCTGTGGCTGGGTGCCAGCCTGCAGAGCAAAATTTCCCGCGAGGCGCAGCCACTGCGTCTGGCATTGAGTACCATCGAACAGTGGCTTGAACGCCGCTGATTTTTAAAAAACATGTTTGTAGACGACTGGTCTACTAATCAGGAGCTATTATGGCGAGTACCCAGCTGTTTCGTCCGCTAAAAGTCGGTGCAATTACCGTCCCAAACCGCGTATTTATGGCACCGCTGACCCGTCTGCGCAGCATTGAGCCAGGCGACATCCCTACCCCGATGATGGCTGAATATTATCGCCAGCGCGCCAGCGCCGGTTTGATCATCACCGAAGCGACCCAGATCTCTTTCCAGGCGAAAGGCTATGCCGGTGCGCCAGGCTTACATACTCAGCCACAGATTGCAGCGTGGAAAGCGATTAACGAAGGCGTGCATCAGGCTGGCGGTCACACCGCAGTACAGTTATGGCACACCGGTCGTATCTCACATAACAGCGTACAGCCGGAAGGCAAAGCACCGGTTGCGCCATCGGCGATTGCCGCTGGCACCCGTACCTCTCTGCGTGCTGAAGATGGTAGCGTCTATCGCGAAGATACCTCAACGCCGCGTGAGCTGACAGTGCCAGAGATTAAGCAGATTGTGGCAGATTTTGGCCAGGCTGCGGCCAACGCGCGTGAAGCGGACTTTGACCTGCTTGAGCTGCACTCGGCGCACGGTTACCTGATGCACCAGTTCCTGGCACCAGGCTCAAACCAGCGTACTGATGAATATGGCGGCAGCATCGAAAAGCGCGGCCGCTTTGCGCTGGAAGTGGTTGATGCGGTGATCGCTAACTGGTCAGCCGATCGCATTGGTATTCGCGTCTCACCTATCGGCAGCTTCCAGAATCTGGACAACGGCCCGGATGAAGAGGAAGCGGCGCTGTGGTACATCGGCGAGCTGGCAAAACGCAACATCGCCTATCTGCACCTCTCTGAGCCAGACTGGGCGGGCGGTCAGCCTTATACCGACGCTTTCCGTCAGAAAGTGCGTGATCTCTTCCCGGGTGCCATCATTGGTGCCGGTGCTTATACCGTTGAGAAAGCGGATGACCTGATTGGTCGCGGTCTGATCGATGCGGTTGCGTTTGGTCGCGATTACATTGCTAACCCGGATCTGGTTGAGCGTCTGCAGCAGGATGCCCCACTCAATCCACAGCGTCCGGAAAGCTTCTACGGCGGCGGCGCTGAAGGTTATATCGACTACCCAACGCTGTAACCGGTTCGGGCTGCCGTCCGGGATGATGACGGCAGCCATTATTCAATAGCAATTTTCATCGCTATACTTAGCGCCTGAGTCATCGGGCGATGGCGTTTTATTTAAAAGAGGATGTTATGCGTTTACTTCATACCATGCTGCGCGTTGGCGATCTGCAACGTTCAATCGATTTCTACACCCGTGTGCTGGGCATGCGCGTGTTGCGTCAGAGCGAAAACACCGAATACAAATATACCCTGGCATTTGTTGGCTACACCGACGAGAGCGAAGGTGCGGTGATCGAACTGACCTACAACTGGGGCGTCGATAAGTATGACCTCGGTGATGCCTATGGTCATATTGCGCTGGGCGTTGATGACGCAGCAGCGGCCTGCGAACGTATCCGCAAAGATGGCGGCAACGTGACGCGTGAAGCTGGCCCGGTTAAAGGCGGCTCCACCATTATTGCCTTTGTTGAAGATCCCGATGGTTACAAAATCGAGCTGATCGAAAACAAAGATGCCGGTAACGGCCTCGGCAACTAAACCTGCCTGTCAGCCTGCCCGATCGGGTGGGCTGAATCCCCTTCTCTGCGCTTCATCTGCTGCACCCGGCCCCGTTTTTTGCCATAATACGCGCTGCCCTTTTTCTGCAACGAGATCCTGATGTCTGAATCGAATTCCCCTAATGCACTCAATCAACGTTTCCGTGGCTTCTATCCGGTGGTGATCGACGTTGAAACCGCGGGTTTCAATGCGCAAACCGATGCGTTACTGGAGATTGCCGCTATCACGCTGAAAATGGATGAAGAGGGATGGATTCAGATTGACCAGACGCTGCATTTCAACGTCGAACCTTTTGTCGGGTCGCTGCTGCATCCCGAAGCCCTGGCCTTTACCGGCATCGATCCCAGCAATCCTCTGCGCGGCGCAGTCAGTGAATATGAGGCGCTGCACGCCATTTTCAAAATGGTGCGCAAGGGCATTAAAGACAGCGGCTGCAATCGCGCCATCATGGTGGCGCACAATGCCACCTTCGACCTGAACTTTATGTCAGCGGCGGCGGAACGAGCCAGCCTGAAGCGCAACCCGTTTCACCCGTTTGCCACCTTTGACACCGCGGCCCTGAGCGGGCTGGTTTTAGGGCAGACGGTGCTGGCGAAGGCCTGTATTGCGGCGGGCATGGAGTTTGACAGTACGCAGGCGCATTCTGCGCTCTATGACACTCAGCAGACGGCAACGCTGTTCTGCGAGCTGGTGAACCGCTGGAAACGGTTAGGCGGCTGGCCACTGCCCTTCGCGGAAGGCGATGCAGAAGCCACGACATCCGCATAAGGGATGCCGCAATGAAAAAGGCCGACGTGATGTCGGCCTTTTTTTATTCTGCTTCTTTAAATTTTTCTGCAGTCTCTTTGATCAGCGTCTGCAGTTCACCACGTTGTAACATCTCAACGATGATGTCGCATCCACCGACCAGCTCGCCATCAACCCACAGCTGCGGGAAAGTTGGCCAGTTAGCGAATTTCGGCATCTCGGCACGAATGTCCGGGTTCTGCAGAATATCCACGTAAGCAAAACGCTCACCGCAGGCTGAGAGCGCCTGCACCGCCTGTGCAGAGAAACCGCAGCTTGGCAGTTTCGGGGAACCTTTCATGTACAGCAGGATCGGGTTTTCTGCGATCTGGCGCTGAATTTTTTCTACAGTACTCATAATTGCCTTCCTTAATTCGTCACATCGTGTTTGTTTATTGTAGCGACTTCGCAGCGTGACTGAAAACGAGATTTTGATCGCTGCCCGATTAAATCGCCATCATTGTTAAGTCCTGCTCCGGGACACCTGAATTCCTGATTATTAACAGCAGGTAACAGATTAATAATTCGTAATAATTTCGTTGATATAAGACGCTGAAAATGTTCATTTTCAGCACAATTGCGTGGGTTGCAAAGATTAATATTAAAAGGCATTACAGTTTTTAAAAGAACTGGACTAGAATGGCCTGGGCGCTGATCCTGGATCAGATTAATCTCAACTTTGTCGCGGTGCGTAGTGGCCCTGACAACTTAACTAATCAACGGACTATGCGTTTAATCATTACGTTTTTCATGCTGGCCTTTGCGCAACTGTTTTTCAACATCGCCGCTGCGTCGCCTCACGCACCGGTGAACGTCAGTACGCATAAAGCAGAGAAAAAGAGTGCGCGCGACGATGAGCGTCGCAAGCGTCGCCCGGTCAAAACGGTGACGAAAAAGACTCGCCTCAGCCCGGTTCAAAAACTAAAAACAAAAAAACTGAAAAAAGTCGAACTCACCGCAAAACAGACGCCTGCTAAGAAGACCTCGCTAAAAACCGCCCGTCTCAGTAAGAACAAAGAGAAGAAACGCTATGGTCATCAGCGCCTGCTGAAAACCGCTGAGGTCACCACCAGCGAGACCGGCACGATTAAGATGAGCAAATCTCACCGTCAGCGCTACCAGAAGGCCCGCGAAACCGCGATGACCAAGCTGATGGGTCAGTTGGGTAAACCCTATCAGTGGGGCGGCACCTCTCCCCATACCGGTTTCGATTGCAGCGGCCTGGTCTGGTACGCCTATAAAGATCTGGTGAAGTTTAAGATCCCACGTACCGCTAACGAGATGTACCACCTGCGTGACGCCGCCCCGATCAAGCGTGAGTCGCTGGAGAAAGGCGATCTGGTCTTCTTCCGTATCAATGGACGCGGTACTGCGGACCATGTCGGCGTTTACCTGGGTGATGGCAAGTTTATCCAGTCGCCACGCACCGGCAAAGATATTCAGATCAGCGCGTTAGGAGAAGATTACTGGCAGCGCCACTATATTGGTGCCCGTCGGGTGATGACGCCAAAAACCATACGCTGAGCAGTCGAACAACCAGAAGAGAGCCGGGATAATCCCGGCTTTTTTATTAGTGCAGAATAGCGGTAAAACTAAAGGCCACAATCATCAGCAGACAGCCCGCGGTGGTCATTAAAGCCAGTTTAAGATCGGTACTCATTGCTTGCTCCTTAGTCACACAATCAGTAGGGGTATCGCATTTTCCCACAGGGCCCGGTAAAAATCTCGTTTTATCCGTTCAGCCTTGTTAGAATCCCGCCTTTGTTGCGCAACGCGCGCAACCCTGATTCCGTTTGCGCACGTTTTCAGGCGCTTTTACGCCGCCAGCGGCCTGTTTCCTGGCCAGGAAAGCTGCATTTTTGCGGAAAAAACCCTGAGCAGACGCAAACGTTTAACACTACGCTTATCATAGAGTTAGATAAGCACTGGAGTCCGATTTTCATGGCAACAATTAAAGATGTGGCGAAACGCGCTGGCGTCTCAACGACCACCGTTTCGCACGTCATCAATAAAACCCGCTTTGTGGCTGAAGAGACGCGCAACGCGGTCTGGCAGGCGATTAAAGAACTGCACTACTCGCCGAGCGCCGTGGCGCGCAGCCTGAAAGTGAACCACACCAAGACGCTGGGCCTGCTTGCCACCTCCAGCGAAGCACCCTATTTCGCTGAAATTATCGAAGCGGTTGAAAATCACTGCTTTGACAAAGGCTATACGCTGATTCTGGGTAATGCGCATAACGATCTGCAAAAACAGCGCGCCTATCTCAGCATGATGGCGCAGAAACGCGTCGATGGGCTGCTGGTGATGTGCTCTGAATATCCGGACGATCTGCTGCAGATGCTGGAAGAGAACCGCAATATCCCGATGGTGGTGATGGACTGGGGTGAATCGCGCGCCGACTTCACCGACACGGTACTGGATAATGCTTTTCAGGGCGGCTATCTGGCGGGACGCTATCTGATTGAACGCGGACACCGGGATATTGGTGCAATCCCCGGCCAGATGGAGCGTAACACCGGTGGCGGACGTCATGCCGGTTTCCTGAAGGCGATGGAAGAAGCGGGTATTCAGCCACGCGCCGAGTGGATTGTGCAGGGTGACTTTGAGCCGGAGTCAGGCTATCAGGCGATGCAGCAGATCCTGTCGCAGAAGCAGCGTCCGACGGCGGTGTTCTGTGGCGGTGACATCATGGCGATGGGCGCGATTTGCGCCGCCGACGAGATGGGTTTACGCGTCCCCCAGGATATTTCGGTGATCGGCTATGACAATGTGCGCAACGCCCGTTATTTTGCACCGGCCCTGACCACAGTGCATCAGCCTAAAGCCCAGCTGGGTGAGAAAGCGCTGGAAATGCTGCTGGACCGCATTACCAGTAAACGCGAAGTGTCACAAACGATTGAGGTCCATCCCACGCTGATTGAGCGCCGTTCCGTGGCCGATGGCCCGTTCCGCGACTATCGCCGTTAATGCTCGCTTAACCACTCCTGATTAAGCGTTTGCGCATCACCCAGATAGCTGAGCAACCAGCCTGTCGCGGGTGATGCGCGATCCTCTGCCCAGCTAACGCAGCATGGACTGTCCGGAAACGCCACCGGCAGCGTCAGTTCAACCAGCTCGCCGCTGTCGAGCAGCGGCCTGGCCAGGTGACCGGGCACCATCGCCACACACAATCCCGCCTGCACGCAATCCAGCCCGGTTTGCCACTCCGGCACCACCAGCCGGCGCTGGTTATCCAGCGTCCATGTCATACGACGCGGCAGTGCCCGTGAAGTATCTTCCAGCACCAGGGATGGCCAGCTCCGCAGCGTGTCATCATCTATCTGGCTCGCCTGCGTCAGAGGATGGTCGGGCGCAACCACGCAGCGCCAGTTAAGTGTGCCCATATCCCGAAAAGCAAAACGTCCGCCCACCGGTATCGCCTGCGTGGCACCAATCGCCACTTCCACCCGGCCATCGGCCAGCGCATCCCAGACGCCGTTAAAGACTTCATAGCTGATAATCAGCTCCATATCGGGAAAGTGGCGATAGAAATCTTTGACCAGTTGTCGGGTGCGCTGAGGTTTAGCGATACGGTCAACGGCTATGCTTAGCTGGCCGCGCCAGCCGTTAGCCAGCTGCTGACACTGTCGCCGGGTGGCAAGCATTTTTTTGATGACGCTGCGCCCTTCCCGGACAAAATGCTCACCCGCCGGGGTCAGAACCACTTCGCGATGCTGCCGTTCAAACAGCGGTACCGCCAGCCAGTTTTCCAGCTGACGCACCGTATAGCTGATGGCAGAGGGCACCCGATGTAACTCCTGCGCGGCGGCGCTGAAGCTTCCTCCACGGGCGACAGCGTCAACCACCTCTAATGCATATTCTGACCACATAATCTGCCTTCAAAAATTTTAACAGCAATCGGCAAATATTAACGTTTCACAGCAGCAAACGCACCTTTTACACTCTGCCGCGTTTATCCTGCAAAAATGAGAATCAGATGCTGTCGAATAAAGGGTTTATGCCCTACCTTGCCCTGCTGAGCATGCTGGGCTTTTTAGCCACTGATATGTACCTGCCCGCCTTTGGTGCGATGCAGCAAACCTTTAACACTTCACCCGGTCTGATCAGCGCCAGTATGAGTCTCTTCCTGGGCGGCTTCGCCGTGGGTCAGCTCTTCTGGGGACCGCTTTCCGATCGCATCGGTCGTAAACCGGTGCTGCTGTCCGGACTGGCCATGTTTGGCGCTGGCTGCGCAGGCATGCTGTGGGTGAATGATATCTATCTGATGCTGGCGCTGCGTTTTGTCCAGGCGATTGGCGTCTGTGCCGCTGCCGTAAGCTGGCAGGCGCTGGTGGTGGATCGCTACCCTGCAGCGCGCGCTAACAAAGTCTTTGCCACCATTATGCCGCTGGTTGCGCTCTCTCCGGCGCTGGCTCCGCTACTGGGTGCCTGGCTGATCGGCCACTTCCACTGGCGTTCGATTTTCCTGGTGCTGACCCTGATTGCGGTGGCGTTGATTCTGACCACGCTGCGTCTGCCCACCGTGCGCAAGGCCGCGGGAGAAAAAGGTGCGCAGCCCGGCTTTTTCACGCTGCTTAAATCCCGGGTCTACAGCGGCAACGTGCTGATCTACTCCGCCTGCTCAGCCAGCTTCTTTGCCTGGCTGACCGGATCGCCCTTTATTCTGGCGGATCTGGGTCTGTCGCCCGCCGATATCGGTCTGAGTTATGTGCCCCAGACGCTCGCCTTTTTAATTGGCGGCTTCGGCTGTCGCACCCTGCTCAACCGCTTTAACGGCGCACAGTTGCTGCCCTGGCTGCTGGCCGTCTACAGCCTGAGCATTCTGGCGCTGTTTGCTGTTGCGCTTGCTGGCAGCAGCACGCTGGTGAGTCTGATGGTACCGTTCTGCGGTATGGCGCTGGCTAACGGCGCGATCTATCCGATTGTGGTGTCCAGTGCGCTGATGCCCTTTCCGACCGCTACCGGTAAAGCCGCCGCGTTGCAGAATACACTGCAGTTAGGACTCTGTTTCGCTGCCAGTTTGGCGGTGTCGGCCGGCTTAACTCAGGCGCTATTTACCACCACACTGATGATGACGGTGACAATTGTGCTGGCGCTGATGGGTTACGCCATGCAGCGTGCCGCAAGCGCACAAACTGTTGTTGCCTCTGCGCAAACTGCCTGCCAGGATAATCAGTGACACACTGACTTTTTAGTTAGCGCCCTAACAATAAGTTATTGAATATTGACCCGCGTGAGCATATACTCATCCGGGTCAACAAATCTGTAATAAATCAACAATATAATAACGTAATAATCTGATTGGCACCCTGCTGCCGGGATGGTATTCGCGCGCGTTATTCTCACCTTACCCGACCTGCTGCAGGCTGTTCCAGTCCTCTGTATCACACAGATAACCGGTTTGCGGAGCCATCCGCATCGTTTCTCATTGCCTGAATAAATTGGCTACTCTTTGTTCAGGTTCAGATTGGACAGGTGGTGGAAAATCTATGAGTTCATCTTATGCAGAAGAAGTGAGCCTCGAAGAAAACCATTGGTATCGCATCGTTCATGAACTGCTGGAAAAAGCGGATATCGAAATTAATGGTTCACGTCCCTGGGATATTCATATTAATCATCCTGGTTTTTTTAAACGTGTTCTGCAGGAGGGCTCTCTTGGGCTCGGTGAGAGCTATATGGATGGATGGTGGGAGTGTGACCGGCTGGATATTTTCTTCCACCAGGTACTTAAACATAAACTCGATCAGCAGCTGCCTCATCACTTCAAAGATACGCTGCGCATTGCCGCCGCACGCTTAACCAATCTGCAGTCAAAAAAACGGGCGTGGATTGTCGGTAAAGAGCATTACGACCTGGGCAACGACCTCTTTTCACTGATGCTCGATCCCTATATGCAATACTCCTGTGGCTACTGGAAAGAGGCGACGACACTGGCGACGGCGCAGGAAGCCAAGCTGGATATGATCTGCCGTAAATTAGCGCTGGAACCTGGAATGTCACTGCTGGATATCGGCTGTGGCTGGGGCGGACTCGCGGAATTTGCCGCACGTCATTATGGCGTTAAAGTGCATGGCGTGACGATTTCCGCCGAACAACAGAAACTGGCGCAGCAGCGCTGCAGCGGATTAGACGTCACGATTCTGTTGCAGGATTATCGCGATCTGAATGAGCAGTTTGATCGTATTGTGTCGGTGGGTATGTTTGAACATGTCGGACCGAAAAATTATACGACCTATTTTGACGTGGTCGATCGTAATTTAAAGCCTGACGGTATTTTCCTGCTTCACACCATCGGCGCGATTAAAACCGATATGAGTGTCGATCCCTGGATCGATAAATATATCTTCCCCAACGGCTGCCTGCCTTCGGTGCGCCATGTGGCCGATGCCAGCGAGCCCCATTTTATTCTGGAAGACTGGCACAATTTCGGCGCAGATTACGACAAAACACTGATGGCCTGGCATGAACGCTTTTTGCAGGCCTGGCCAGAGCTGGCCGATAAATATGGCGAACGCTTTAAACGGATGTTCTCCTATTATCTGAATGCCTGTGCCGGTGCCTTTCGGGCGCGTGATATTCAGCTGTGGCAGATCGTGTTCAGTCGCGGTATTGAGGGGGGATTACGGGTGGCGCGGTAGGGGTTAAAAAGTGGGCAATTAAGAAAGCGCTGCCTCGGCCAAAGACTTTATAAGAGTGGCCCGTTTTGCTTTAAGAGGAAGCGTTGCGACAGGAACAGGGTCAGATCGGAAAGTCGCAAAACCTGTCATTCCTGACACGCCCGGCCCACGCGATTACGCACCTCATCCCTGAGGTGCGCCCGTTGCCGGGCCAACGCTTTGCGTTGTTCAAAAACGCTTCCGGCGTTTTTATCCGGGCGGCGGGATGCTTTCCTCTTCTGACCCGGTTCCCTGCGCCCTGAACGTTTATAGTGCTGACAGAGTAAAACCGATTGGGCTGTCTGCGGTGCTTACGCGCCTTTTATTAACTCTCTGTCGTTGACTGGCCGGTCAGCATGCTCATCGCCGCCGCGGCATCGCGCTGTGCTAACACCCGCTCAACAGTCTCCACGATTGCCTGCGTGTGCGGATCGATTTCAATATTCACCCGGTCGCCAAAGGTCTTCGCCCCCAGCGTGGTACGCTCCAGTGTTTCCGGGATCAGATAGACGCAGAACTTAGTCTTAGTCACATCGCCTACCGTCAGGCTGATACCGTCGATGCCGACAAACCCTTTATGCAGAATATATTTCATCTGCGCCGCATCCTGGATTTTAAACCAGACCTCGCGGTTATGTTCTGACTGGATGATCTTGCAGATTTCAGCGGTGGTCATAATATGACCAGACATCAGATGTCCGCCTATTTCATCGCTGAATTTCGCTGCACGCTCAATATTGACCACATCGCCCTGACGTAAATCGCCAAGGT
Source organism: Pantoea agglomerans NBRC 102470 (assembly GCF_001598475.1). GTDB lineage: Bacteria > Pseudomonadota > Gammaproteobacteria > Enterobacterales > Enterobacteriaceae > Pantoea > Pantoea agglomerans. The sequence continues at coordinate 462,448 of NZ_BCZA01000001.1, read as the reverse complement.
TAGTCACCCGCAATGTCTCTTTAATTAAATCAAAACTGACGCGGTCGCCTTCAATTGCCGTTACGGTTAAACAGCAACCGTTATGGGCTACGGATGCGCCCAGCGCCAGACCCGGTAAGAGCTCTTGCGGCAGGCGGACAGTGTGGGTGCGAAACAGTTCTTTCTCTTCAATGGACACGATTTCTGCGGTGCCCTGCACAATACCGGTAAACATAGTCTTTGCCTCTGCGAAGTTTACGCTAGTTTATCACAGCTCAGGTCGGCTGTTAGATTTCAGCCCGCCCCGCCGCTTTATAGCGGAGCAAACCGCATTGTGTGACAAAGATTGGCGAATTCTGTTACGCCAGTTACACTAGCTCGCGAAATTCCCCGGGCTTCCTGCCCCTTTTAATTCATTCAATAAGTCAGGTGTTAACGTGCAGAAGTATTTAACAGAAGCGCGTCAATTGCTGGCCCTTGCGATTCCGGTCATCCTTGCTCAGGTGGCTCAAACCGCAATGGGATTTGTGGATACCATTATGGCCGGCGCAGTCAGCGCCACGGATATGGCCGCCGTTGCTGTCGGCACCTCTGTCTGGCTACCGGCCATCCTGTTTGGTCATGGTCTTCTGCTTGCATTGACGCCCACCGTTGCGCAACTCAATGGTTCTGGCCGCCGCGAACGCATCGGTGAACAGATCCGCCAGGGATACTGGCTCGCCTTTTTCGTCTCCCTGCTGATTATGGTGCTGTTGTGGCATGCCGGTTATCTTATCCGGGCGATGCATGACATCGATCCAGTGCTGGCGCTGAAGGCAGAAGGCTATCTGCATGCCCTGCTGTTCGGCGCGCCTGGCTACCTCTTCTTCCAGGTGCTCCGCAATCAATGCGAGGGGCTGTCGAAAACCAAACCCGGCATGGTGCTGGGCTTTTTAGGCCTGATGTTCAACATCCCGCTCAACTATGTCTTTATCTATGGCCACTTCGGCATGCCTGCCCTGGGCGGTGTCGGCTGCGGCGTGGCGACCGCCTCGGTCTACTGGGTGATGTTTATCTGCATGCGCTTCTGGGTGCGCCGGATGGGTAGCATGCGCGATATCCGTATGGAGAGCCGCTGGTCACCCCCTTCCCGTCCGATTCTGAGCCGCCTGATGACGCTGGGATTGCCGGTGGCGCTGGCACTCTTCTTTGAGGTCACGCTGTTCGCCGTGGTCGCCCTGCTGGTTTCGCCACTGGGCATCGTTAACGTGGCCGGTCACCAGATTGCGCTCAATTTCAGTTCACTGATGTTTGTATTGCCGCTGTCGCTGGGTGTCGCGACCACCATCCGCGTCGGTTATCGTCTGGGTCAGGGCTCCACCGAGCAGGCACGGGTCGCGGCCTGGACCGCCCAGGGGGTTGGCATCAGCATGGCGGCGCTGACCGCCATTTTTACCGTGACGTTTCGTCATCAGATTGCCCTGCTCTATAACGACAACCCTGAAGTGGTGACGCTGGCGGCACAGCTGATGCTGCTGGCGGCAATTTATCAGTTCTCAGACTCGATACAGGTGATTGGCAGCGGGATCCTGCGCGGTTATAAAGATACGCGGTCGATTTTCTTTATTACCTTTATCGCTTACTGGCTGCTGGGGCTGCCCGCCGGTTATCTGCTGGCGCTGACCGACTGGGTGGTGCCGCGCATGGGACCTGCGGGCTTCTGGTGCGGCTTTATTATCGGCCTGACCTCGGCTGCGGTGATGATGATCTGGCGCATCAGACGGTTACAGCAATCTCCGGCGGAGATTATCCTGATGCGTGCAGCGCGATAACGTTCGAGGCGGGTCATTCATGGCCCGCAATGACGAAAAAAACGACGGTTAGCACAGTTGCTGTGCAGTCATGGCGAAAAAACTATTTTCCCCTTGCCAGCCTCACACGCTGCCGTTAATATTCGTCCCCGCTGTCGCCCTGACAGCATGTTGCGCTCTTAGCTCAGTTGGTTAGAGCACCACCTTGACATGGTGGGGGTCGATGGTTCGAGTCCATTAGAGCGCACCAAGTGCGTCCGTAGCTCAGTTGGTTAGAGCACCACCTTGACATGGTGGGGGTCGGTGGTTCGAGTCCACTCGGACGCACCAATATTCAGTATGCGCTCTTAGCTCAGTTGGTTAGAGCACCACCTTGACATGGTGGGGGTCGATGGTTCGAGTCCATTAGAGCGCACCACTTTCAGAATTTCTTCAGCTTGCGCAACTCCACTTTTATTGATCTGCATCGCTTCCCCCTTCTGCTTTTTGATTGGTTTTCGCATACTTAGCGTCTATACTGTCCCGCGTTGCTTACTTGAAAGGTTTCAGCGATCACGTGCTTACTGCGATAACTCAAATGATTTGCGCAACAACAGCGTGGTGGTTACCAACCGTAACCGCACAACTTCCCTGCACGCCTGGCCTTCGTCACCTATTCTTACTCAGTACTGCCCTTTTCAGTCTCAATCAGAAATTTCATTTCGATGCGCTGCCATCGGATTCCGCCCTTATTCATCCATCACAACTTACAGAAAATCCGTCATGAAAAAGACTAAAATCGTTTGTACAATCGGCCCGAAAACCGAATCCGAAGAGATGCTGACTCAGCTGCTTGAAGCTGGCATGAATGTTATGCGTCTTAACTTCTCTCACGGCGACTACGCTGAGCATGGCCAACGCATCACCAACATGCGTGCCGTTATGCAAAAAACCGGCCGTCAGGCCGCTATTCTGCTGGATACCAAAGGCCCTGAAATCCGCACCATGAAACTGGAAGGCGGCAACGATGCGGCTCTGAAAGCGGGTCAGACCTTTACCTTTACTACAGACCAGAGCGTGATTGGCAACAGCGAGCGCGTTGCGGTGACCTACCCGGGTTTCACTGCTGATCTGAAAATCGGCAACACGGTGCTGGTCGATGATGGCCTGATTGGTATGGAAGTGACCGAAGTCACTGAAAATACCGTGGTGTGTAAAGTCCTGAACAATGGCGATCTGGGCGAAAACAAAGGCGTTAACCTGCCAGGCGTCTCTATCCAGCTGCCAGCACTGGCCGAAAAAGATAAACGCGACCTGATTTTTGGTTGTGAGCAGGGCGTAGACTTCGTCGCCGCCTCTTTCATCCGTAAACGTTCAGACGTGCTGGAAATTCGCGAGCACCTGAAACAGAACGGCGGCGAGCATATCCAGATCATCTCCAAAATCGAAAACCAGGAAGGCCTGAACAACTTCGACGAAATCCTCGAAGCGTCAGACGGCATCATGGTTGCGCGTGGCGACCTGGGCGTTGAGATCCCGGTTGAAGAAGTGATCTTCGCACAGAAGATGATGATCAAAAAATGTAATAAAGCACGCAAAGTGGTCATCACGGCTACCCAGATGCTCGATTCCATGATCAAGAACCCGCGCCCTACCCGCGCAGAAGCCGGTGACGTGGCAAACGCCATTCTTGACGGTACCGATGCTGTCATGCTGTCAGGTGAGAGTGCCAAAGGCCGTTATCCGCTGGAGTCAGTCACCATCATGGCGACCATCTGTGAGCGTACCGATCGCGTGATGAAGTCCCGCATCGACAGCCAGAGTGATAACCGCAAAATGCGTATCACAGAAGCCGTCTGCCGTGGTGCGGTAGAGACCGCTGAGAAGCTGGAAGCGCCACTGATTGTGGTTGCTACCGAAGGGGGTAAGTCTGCTAAAGCCGTGCGTAAATACTTCCCGAACGCGACCATCCTGGCGCTGACCACCAATCCGATGACTGCCCGTCAGCTGATCCTGAGCAAAGGGATTGAGACACGTCTGGTGACTGAGATCGCTTCAACCGACGATTTCTATCGTCTGGGTAAAGAAGCGGCGCTGGAAAGTGGCTACGGCCAGAAAGGCGATGTCGTGGTGCTGGTGTCAGGTGCATTAGTACCAAGCGGAACTACCAACACTGCTTCTGTACACGTTCTGTAAAACGCTCTCTGACCATTATTTTGAAGCGCCTTTATCGGGCGCTTTTTTTTATTTCTACTTAAACCAAATGTCAGAAAATTCCAATCGAAAATAACTATTCAAATACTCTTAATATTAAGGTTAATCCGATTAAATCTCTCTGTTTTCGCTAAATTTTTTTATCATATTCTGTGATTCGCTGCTTCTTTGAGCGAACGATCAAATTTAAGCATCTTCTCATCAAAAATTTATTCTCAACTTAAAAAGCTTTGTGTAATACTTGTAACGCTACATGGAGATTAACTCAATCTAGAGGGTATAAATAATGAATCGTACTAAACTGGTACTGGGCGCGGTAGTTCTGGCTTCAACTATGCTGGCTGGTTGCTCAAGCAACGCTAAAATCGACCAGCTGTCTTCAGACGTTCAGACTCTGAACGCTAAAGTTGACCAGCTGAGCAACGACGTGAACGCAGTGCGTTCAGACGTTCAGGCTGCTAAAGATGACGCAGCACGCGCTAACCAGCGTCTGGACAACCAGGCTCACTCTTACCGTAAGTAAGAGTTCTGGTTTAAAAATGGCGCCTTTATGGCGCCATTTTTTTTGCTCCGAATTCAGTGCCCTTCACAGGCACTTATCCGTTCAGGGCTGAACCGCGTTGCCCTCAGCCTGTGTCACCGGGCTATCAGCCCCCACAGACGCGCTCTCCAGCCCTGCAGGCGGCACCGTATCACTCTGCACCGGCTCCCCACTGCTGACCAGCACAGGCATGCCTGAGCGTCGCGCTAAGCTGGCTTTAATCAGGGCACTATCACTCTTCTCACTTTTCATAAACTGCTTCACTCCGGCAGTGAGTGCAATCGGCATGGTCTGTGGATCGTCCTTATCGTTGCGTGACAGCGGCTGATGCACTTCCACGTAGCGTTTCCCATCCGGCTCTACAGCGTACTTCACCGGCTGATTGATGATCTGTACCCGCGTCCCTTTCGGCGCTGAGTTAAACAGCGCTTCGATATCTTCTGAACGCAGACGGATGCAGCCTGAACTGACGCGCATGCCGATACCGAATTTCGCATTAGTGCCATGGATAAGATACTGGCCGGTGCCGCGCGCCAGACGCATGGCAAACTGCCCCATCGGGTTATCCGGTCCGGCGGGGACCACGCCAGGCAGCGTAATGCCCTCTTTGGCGTAGCGTTTGCGGATGTTCGCCGTGGGCGTCCAGGTGGGATTAGGGATCTTCTGGCTGATCTGCGTCACCATCACTGGCGTGGCTGCACCCAGCTGGCCAATACCGATGGGATAGACAATGACCTTATCCTCCCCTTTGGGATAGTAGTAGAGACGCAGCTCGGCCAGATTCACCACAATCCCTTCGCGCGGCGTATCGGGCAGGATCATCTGCAGTGGAACCGTCAGCTGGGTGCCCGCTTTGGGCAGCCAGGGATCGGTACCGGGATTTGCCTCCAGCATGCTCAGCAGGCCGACCTGGTAGCGCGCCGCAATCGCTTCCAGAGGTTGTTTATTGTCAGGAACCTGAGTCAGGACGTTTTCGCCAATCAGGCGACTGTCAGGTGGTGGCAGCGGATATTCGGTGGCGAACGCGGGTGCAGAGAGCCCAAAGCAGGTCAGCAGCAATGCACCGGCTAAACGTAAAGCAGGTTTCATGCAATTTTCTCGTCAGATAAAAAAACAGACGCCGGATGGCGTCTGTGGAGTGTAACTTAGCTGAGGTTCTGAGCGGTATGGCGAATAGACCGAATCATCGCCTCCAGCCCCTGCGACCGGGTGGGCGTCAGGTGCTGCATCAGTGCCAGTTCGCCAAACCAGTGGCGCACATCCAGCGCCAGGATATCGGCGGGCGGCAAGTTCTGATAGAGGCTAAATACGATAGCAATCAAACCTTTAACGATAGCGGCATCGCTGTCGCCTTCAAACGCAATGGAACCATCCGCCTGCGGGGTCATTCTGATCCACACCTGACTCTGACAACCCGAAATCACGTTCTCCGGCTGGTGTAAGGTTTCAGAAGATTCCGGAAGCTTTGAACCCAGCTCAATAATGTAGAGGTACTTCTCTTCCCAGTTAGCGCAACGGTTGAAGTTGCGAACCAGTTTCTCTTTTTCAGGCAAATTCGCCATCAGGGACTCCGTTAAAACTGTTCAGCCGCCCAGCAGACGATGAATGCGTGTCAAACCGGCAGCCAGACGATTCACTTCCTCTTCACTGTTATAGAACGTGAAGGAGGCACGGCACATCGCCGGTACATTGTAATGCTGCATCAGCGGCATCGCGCAGTGATGTCCGGTGCGGATGGCAATGCCATATTGATCCAGGAAGCTGCCGACATCGTAGGCGTGATGTTTACCGAGATTGAAGGCGATAACGCCAGCTCGTGACTGCGGACCGTAGATCTGGATATCCGGAACGGTGCCCAGTTTATCGAGCGCATAGTTCATCAGTGCCGTCTCGCGCTGATGAATCGTATCCAGTCCCAGCGCCTGCACATAGGCCATCGCCGCACCAAAGCCGATAATACCGCCGGTATTCGGCGTACCCGCTTCAAAGCGCCACGGCGCACTGTTCCAGGTGGTGCCGGTGGGCAGTATGACGCGCTCAATCATTGAACCGCCCCCTTCCCATGGTGGCATCTCATCCAGCAGCGCTTTGCGGCCGTAGAGGATACCCACGCCGTTCGGGCCATAGAGTTTATGGCTGGAGAAGGCGTAGAAGTCGCAGCCGATATCCTGCACATCAACCTTGTCATGCATCACCGCCTGGGCACCATCCACCAGCGTGATGACGCCAGCCGCTTTTGCCTGAGCAACGATCGCCTTAACCGGATTAACCGTGCCGAGCACGTTTGAAACATGCGTCACCGCCAGCAACCGCGTACGGCTGTCGATCAGCCCCGCCAGTTGCTCCAGCGCCAGCTCACCGTTGTCATTTAATGGCAGGACACGCACTTCTGCGCCGGTGCGCTGGGCCAGCATCTGCCATGGAACGATATTGGCGTGATGCTCCATCTCAGTGATGATCAGGTTATCGCCAGCCTGGAGGTTACTGCTGCCCCAGGTGTTCGCCACCAGATTGATGCCTTCGGTGGTGCCTTTGACGAAGACAATCTCTTCCTGTGACTGCGCATTGATAAAACGGGCAGCCTGATCGCGCACGTTCTCCATGTCGCTGGTCGCCTGCTGGCTCAGCGTATGGATACCACGATGCACGGCCGCATAGCCGTGCTGATAGAAATGACTCTCGGCGTTAATCACCGAGAGTGGACGCTGTGCGCTGGCCGCACTGTCAAGATAGGCCAGCGGATGACCGTTGACCTCACGCTTCAGGATAGGAAAATCAGCCCTGACGCGTTCGAGATCGAAGTTCATCATATGTCGCCTCCGGGAAAACGTTGCGCGATACGCTGCAGCACGGCCTGACGCATCACCTCATTTTCCAGTGTTTCGGTCAGTTCTGCGGCAAACGCATGAATAATCATGGTCTGTGCAGCATCCTGCTCAATACCGCGCGAACGCAGGTAGAACATCTGCTCATCATCAATACGACCGATGGTGGCACCGTGGCTGCACTTGACGTCATCCGCATAAATTTCCAGCTGCGGTTTGGTATCGACTTCTGAGAGCTTGCCCAGCAACAGGTTGTTGTTGGTCATCTGCCCGTCGGTCTTCAGCGCATGCTGTGCCACTTTAATGTGGCCGTTAAACACCGCACGGCCTTTGTCACGCACGATGGTTTTATGCATCTGGCGGCTGACGCAGTGGCCCTTGTTGTGCTCCAGGTAAGTACGGGTATCCGCCACTTCCTGTTTCACTGGCAGCACCAGGCTGTTGATCGCCAGCGTGGTGTTTTCGCCATTCAGCTGGGTACTGGTGTTGTGACGCGACAGCCCGGCACCCAGCAGGAAGCTGGTGCTGCTGACCTGTCCATCGTTGCCAATGACCAGATCGTTATGCGCAAAGTGATAGCTGGCGCTGCTTTCAAAGGCCAGCTTCGTGTGCGTCAGTTTTGCATTGTCGCCTACCGCAAAGGTAAAGCGCGTGCCGGTGAAATGGGCGCGCTCATCCAGTGAAACGTAGTGCTCAATCACTTCCGCTTCGGCACTCTCTTCCAGCTGCAGGTGATGACGATAGTGAACCGTGTTCATACCCGTCTGCTGACCGCTGGTGATATGCAGCAGATAGACCGGACGCGCAGCGGATTTACCGCGCGCCAGACGCAGGGTCGTCACCTCTTCTGCCAGACTCTCAGTCAGATGCAGGAAGAGTTCAGGCTGAACCGCAGCAGGCAGCGGACGGCGCTCGGCGGCCACGCTGTGCTGAACCTCAAACAGATCGCAGTCGCGACTGCTGAAGGCTGGCTGGAACTGACCGTCAACATAAACCAGACGGATCGCATCCAGCGGCAGCGCCAGTGCATCAACCTGTTCAGCGCTCAGAGTCTGCGGCGTGTCAGGCAGTACAAACTGCTGTGACAGTAAGGTGTCCAGCGGCGTGTACTTCCAGTTTTCGTGCTTGCGGGTTGGCAGGCCAACGCGCATCAGTTGCTGCCAGTGCTGCTGTGCCTGCAGAGAACGCACGTCGCCGCGCGACTCAAACAGGTGATGCCACTGTTGCAGCGCAGAATCACTCTTCGTCGGTAAGCCAGCCATAACCTTGCTCCTCCAGCTGTTTCACCAGCGAGAAGTCGCCAGATTTCACGATTTTGCCCTGATACAGAACATGAACGAAGTCTGGCTTGATGTAATCCAGAATACGCTGGTAGTGGGTCACGATGATAAAGGCACGCTTCTCGTCGCGCAGGCTGTTTACGCCATTCGCCACGATTTTCAGCGCATCGATATCCAGGCCTGAGTCGGTCTCATCCAGGATGCAGAGTTCTGGCTCCAGTGCCGCCATCTGCAGGATGTCGTTACGCTTCTTCTCACCGCCGGAGAAGCCAACGTTGACTGAGCGGGTCAGCAGATCTGCCGGCATCTTCAGCAGCTCAATTTTCTCTTCAATGAAGTCCTGGAAATCGAAGCGATCCAGCTCTTCCTGCTGACGATATTTGCGTACCGCATTGACCGAGGTCTGTAAAAAGAACTGGTTGCTGACGCCCGGAATTTCTACCGGATACTGGAATGCCATAAAGATGCCTTCACCGGCGCGCTCTTCAGGGGCCAGTTCCAGCAGATCTTTACCTTTGAAGCTGACCGAACCGCCGGTTACTTCATAATCTTCACGGCCTGCCAGCGTCGCTGACAGGGTGCTTTTACCTGAGCCGTTCGGGCCCATGATGGCATGCACTTCGCCGGGTTTAATTTCGAGATTCAGGCCACGCAGAATGGCTTTATCTTCAACACTGACCTGCAAATCTTTAATGCTTAACATACTTATTCCTTCACATTGCTTCCGGCAACGCGTGTGACGGCATCAGCCCACACTGTGCTCAAGGCTGATGGCTAACAATTTCTGGGCTTCCACAGCAAATTCCAGTGGCAACTCCGAGAATACGTCTTTACAGAAGCCGTTCACGATCATCGAGATGGCGTCTTCTTCACTGATACCGCGTTGCAGACAGTAGAACATCTGATCTTCGCCGATACGTGATGTTGTAGCTTCATGCTCAAGCTGAGCGGTATTGTTGCGGGTCTCCACATACGGGAAAGTATGTGCGCCGCAATCAGGACCGATCAGCATCGAGTCACACTGCGTAAAGTTACGGGCATTGGTCGCAGTTGGCATGATTTTCACCAGCCCGCGATAGGTGTTCTGACTTTTACCGGCCGAAATCCCTTTGGAGATGATGGTCGACTTGGTGTTTTTACCAATGTGGATCATCTTGGTGCCGGTATCGGCCTGCTGACGACCACTGGTCAGTGCCACTGAGTAGAATTCACCCACCGAATAGTCCCCGCGCAGAATGCAGCTTGGGTATTTCCAGGTGATAGCAGAGCCGGTTTCAGACTGTGTCCAGGACATCTTGCTGTGGTCGCCTTCACACAGCGCGCGCTTGGTCACGAAGTTCAGGATACCTCCCTCACCTTCGCCGCCCGGGAACCAGTTCTGAACCGTCGAATATTTCACTTCGGCATTTTTGTGGATGATGACTTCCACCACGGCCGCGTGCAGCTGATAGGTGTCACGCACTGGCGCTGAACAGCCTTCGATGTAGCTGACGTAGCTGTCTTCATCGGCAATCAGGATGGTGCGTTCGAACTGACCGGTTTTCGCTGCGTTGATGCGGAAATAGGTCGACAACTCCATCGGGCAACGCACCCCTTTCGGGATATAAACGAAGGTGCCGTCAGAGGCGACCGCCGAGTTCAGCGCCGCAAAGAAGTTATCGTTCGCCGGAACAACCGTGCCGAGATACTGCTTCACCAGCTCCGGGTGCTCCTGGATCGCTTCGCCAAAGGAACAGAAGATAATCCCCTGCTCCGCCAGCTTGCCGCGATAGGTGGTCGCCACCGAAACGGAGTCAAAAATGGCGTCAACCGCCACTTCACGGCCTTCACGCACCGGGACACCCAGCTGATTAAAGGCGTTTTCCACTTCCTGTGTCAGATAATCGCTGGCTGGCGCGCTGCCTGAAGCCTGCAGTGCACCGGGTTCTGATGCGCAGCTGTCATCACAGTTGCCGCAGGAAGGCGCGGAGTAGTAGCTGTAATCCTGGTAGTCGAGTTTTTCGTAGTGCGCTTTCAGCCAGTGTGGCTCTTCCATTTCAAGCCAGGCACGAAACGCTTTAAGACGAAACTCCAGCATCCACTCTGGCTCGTTACGCTTGGCCGAGATCGCCCGCACCACATCTTCATTGATGCCGTTGGCAAATTCTTCGGTTTGCAGTTGGGTAAAGAAGCCCTCTTTGTAGTTGAGCTTGCCTTCCCAGATTTGTACATCGTCAGATGTTTCGCTGTGTCGTGACATATTTCACTTACTCGACGCCAAAGCTCTCACCGCACCCGCAGGCGTGCTGAGCTTTAGGGTTATTGAATTTAAAAATCTGATTCAGGCCTTCACGAACGTAGTCCAGTTCGGTGCCATCAACGAATGGCATCGCCTGTAGCGGCACAAACAGCGTTGCGCCATGGAATGAGAACTGCAAATCATCCTCGACTGGCTCTTTCACCAGATCCATGACGTAACCAAACCCGGCGCAGCCGGATTGTTTTACGCCGAGCCGCAGACCCTTGACATCGGGGTCCTGAGCCGCCAGATTGAGAATTTGTTGCGCTGCGGTTTCAGTCAGCGTCAGCCCTTTCCAGACAAAATCGTCGGGTGAGAAAGAGTCTGTATTAACGGATGCCATGTTGATACCTCTTGAGTCCGGACCTTTTCAGGCTATCCCCCTATGGTAGTGATCTGACCAATCACTTCAACCTCTTGTTTTGCAGGGATAATCATCTTGTGCGGTTTTATTTGCTTAATTATTAAGCATAGCCTCTTCAGCTCACCTTGTGGTGAGCGCGTCAGCATAAATAAGCCAGTGTTAACCTATTAATAAATCACTCTTTTTTAAATAACCATTTTTGATAAAAATGCTTATTGATAGGTTACGCCTTTCTGCGATGTAAACAGATTGTTATTTCCGATTATACCGACAGGCAGGATAAATCGATAAATTTTTCTGCCCGCCAATTGCAATCACAGCTCAATTGAATATGATAATTATTATCATTCACATTCAGGGTGGCGTTATGACGCTTTCTGTCTCAGCCTGGCTGCAGCACAAAATCGACGAATATCAGTTTGCGGTGCGTGATATCACCGTCGACTTTTATATGGCGCAGGCAAAGCTCGACCGGGCCGACTGCACGATTCATCAGCTACGTCAGTTTAACGATGCCTGTCAGGATATGGCAGAAATCTGCCAGTTGAACGGTGACGACCAGAGTTACCTGCATGCCATGGGTAAACTGCATCACCGACTGGTGCAGGAGATGGGAAACAGCGATCGCGATCGCCTGTTTCGCCTTCAGGCTTATCAACTGGCGCGATTGTCCCTGACCCGCCTCTGCCATCAACTGGCAATGGTCGGGGAGTGGAACCAGGCCACTGCGCTGCAAAGTGACTTCATGCGTCACGCAGGCTGGATATTCTAATCCAGCCAGGGCGTGACGTCGCGCACAATTTTTTTACATTAGCTCTAACAATGCCTGAAGCGGATGACGCATTCCGTTGCCCTCTACACGCTTGACCTGACTGCGGCACGAATAGCCAGTGGCCAGGCAGCGCTGGCGTGGCAGTCGCTGAAGCTGGGGATGCCAGGAGAGCGCGTAGATCCCCAGCGAGTTTTCAAGGTTCTTACTTTCGTGACCGTAGGTGCCAGCCATACCGCAGCAGCCAACATTGATGTTCTCCAGCTTCGCGCCAAAACGGGAGAAGATCGCCTGCCACTGATTCGGTGTGGAGGGCAGCGCGGTCACCTCGGTGCAGTGTGCAAACAGATACCAGGATTCTCCGCCCGTGGCCTGCACGTCACGCTCTGCCAGTGCACGCTCTAACCACTCATGTACCAGCAGGACGTTAAAGTCGCCGCGTGATTCGCCCAGCGTCTGACGATACTCATCGCGATAGCAGAGCACCGTGGCCGGATCGACGCCGACCATGGGCAACCCCAGTTTTGCCACCCGATTCAGGAAATCGGCGGTGCGGGATGCCGTGCGGGCGAAACGGTGCAGGAAACCTTTCACATGTTGCGCTTTGCCATTTGGCGAGAATGGCAGGAGCACGGGCCGGTAGCCCAGTTTCTCAATCAGCCTGACAAAATCGTTAACCAGCTGCGCCTCATAGAAGCTGGTAAACGGATCCTGCACCACCAGCACACAGTTTGCGCGATCGGCAGCTGGCAACGCTTCCAGCTGTTCCAGCGTCATGTTCATGGCGGGATGACCGCTGAGCTGCTGTTTCAGATTTGGCGCCGAGAGCAGCGGCAGATCGACCATGCCGATATGCGTTTTACTTATCTCTTTCAGCCACGGCTGGCGCAGAAAGAAGTTAAACACTTTCGGTGCTTTTGCCATCAGCGGCGCATAGCCCTCCACGGCAGCCACCAGGTGATCGCTGACCGGACGCAGATAACGGGTATGGTAGAGCTGTAAGAAGCGCGAGCGGAAAGCGGGCACGTCAATTTTAATCGGACACTGGGTGGAGCAGGCTTTGCAGGCCAGACAGCCCGACATCGCCTCTTTCACCTCGTGCGAGAAGTCATACTCCCCTTTGCTGGCGTGCCAGCTATTGCGGGTACGGGCAATCAGAGTGCGAAGCGACAGCCGATTTTCGGGCAGCTGCTTTTCCAGGGTGAGCGGATCGACGCCCTGCCCGGCCAGCAGCCGCAGCCACTCCCGCGTCAGCGTTGCCCGCCCTTTGGGCGAGTGAATGCGGTTGCGGGTGATTTTCATGGAGGGACACATCGGGCTGCGGGCATCAAAGTTAAAACATAACCCGTTGCCGTTACACTCCATGGCGCCACGCCATTCATCCCGGACCGTTAACGGAATCTGACGATCATAGGTTCCGCGCTTCACCGCATCGACCTGCATCATTTCATCATTACTGTTGAATGGCGTACAGATCTTGCCCGGATTCAGGCGATTGAGCGGATCAAAGGCCGCTTTGATGCGGCGCAATTCGTTAAACAGCGTCTCACCGAAGAATGCCGGACTGTACTGGGCACGGAACCCTTTGCCATGTTCACCCCACAGCAGGCCACCATAGCGCGCTGTCAGCGCTACGACTTCGTCGGAGATCTGTTTCATCATCATCTCCTGCTGCGGATCGCACATATCCAGCGCCGGACGCACATGCAGGACGCCTGCATCGACGTGACCAAACATGCCGTAGCTCAGCCCGTGGCTGTCGAGCAGCGCGCGAAACTCGACGATGTAGTCCGCCAGTTTTTCCGGCGGGACCGCGGTATCTTCCACAAAGGGAATCGGTTTAGCCCGGCCTTTGGCATTTCCCAACAGACCCACCGCTTTTTTACGCATGTTATAGATGCGTTCAATGCCATCCAGGTCGTTACAGAACTGATAGCCAATCACGCCGCCCTGCTGCTGCACCATCAGTGCGTCAAGGCGGCCACAAAGCTGTTCAATCTGCTGATCGATCAGCGCGGCGTTGTCACCGGCAAACTCAACAATATTCAGACCCAGCATCTCTTTGTCGGGTACATCGGCGATCAATTCGCGCACCGAGTGCCAGACAATGTCTTCACGCGCCAGGTTCAGCACCTTAGAGTCAACGGTCTCTACCGAGAGCGCCTGCGCTTCCACCATAAAAGGCGCATTGCGCAGGGCGGAGTCAAAGGAGTCATATTTGATATTCACCAGTCGGCGCACTTTAGGCAGCGGCGTGATATCAAGCCGCGCTTCCGTGACAAAGGCCAGCGTGCCCTCTGCGCCGCACAGCAGGCGCGTCAGGTCAAAGGTTTGCATATCGTCGCTGAAAACATGGCGCAGGTCATATCCGGTCAGGAACCGATTCAGCTTTGGAAACTTTTCCAGAATCAGCGCACGATGCTCGCGGCAGCGCGTCAGCACCTGCTGATAGAGCCGGCCTTCGGGCGTCGCCGTCTGCGCCAGGGTTTCAGCCAGCGCGGTGGCCATTGGACGCGTATCAAGGATATCGCCGCCCAGCAGCACGGCGCGCAGGCCCAGCACATGGTCCGAGGTTTTGCCATAGACCAGCGAGCCCTGGCCGGACGCATCGGTATTAATCATGCCGCCCAGCGTGGCACGGTTACTGGTGGATAACTCCGGCGAGAAGAAAAAGCCGAATGGCTTCAGCCAGGCGTTAAGCTGATCTTTGATCACCCCCGCTTCAACCCGCACCCACCCCTCATCCGTATTGATCTCCAGGATACGGTTCATGTAGCGCGACATATCCACCACAATCCCCTGATTCAGCGACTGACCGTTGGTGCCGGTACCGCCGCCGCGCGGGGTAAATACCAGACTGGCAAAGCGCGCTTCTCCGGCCACGCGGGCGAGCAGCGCAACATCCGCAGTCGAGCGCGGAAAGAGCGCCGCGTCGGGCAGCAATTGATAGATGCTGTTATCGGTGGAGAGTGAAAGACGGTCGGCATAGCTGGTTGCCATGTCACCGGTAAAACCCTGCTCTTTCAACGACTCAAGGAACGTCAGCACCAGTTGAACGAGGCCCGGTGCCTGCGAAATCTGTGGGATCATGATTGTCTGACCGAAGGTGTTGTAAACGTTTGCGTTTATAGATTAGCGATTTCTCGTTTTATCATATTTTTCCTGCGCCTGCCCTTTTTTCAGAAAAGGCAAAAACCTTTCTCCGCGACTCTGTTTAAACCTCAGCAAATAGATCATGATAAAAACGGGCATCCGAATGCCTGAAAATGAAGGATTAAGACGAGGTTATGAGTCAATGATGAAAAGCCAGTACCGGGATATGGATTTACCGCAAATACTCTTCACCCTGATGTTCATCTTGCTGCTGATTGTCGCCTGTTTATGGGTCGTGCAGCCGTTTATTCTGGGCTTTGCCTGGGCCAGCATGGTGGTGATTGCCACCTGGCCATTGATGCTGAAATTCCAGCGACTGTTATGGGGACGCCGTTCCCTGGCGGTGATCGTGATGACACTGCTTCTGCTGCTGCTGTTTATTATCCCTATCGCCCTGCTGGTCAGCAGCCTGATTGATAACAGCGCGCCGGTGATTGCCTGGGTTACCCAGGGGCATATGATGCCGCGACTGTTATGGCTCAACGATGTCCCGATGGTCGGCAAGAAGCTTTATGTCAGTTATGACACGCTGGTGGCGAGCGGCGGTGCCGGCGTCATGGCGAAAATACAGCCCTATATCGGCCGTACCACCGGCTTTTTTGTCGCGCAGGCCGGTCATTTCGGACGCTTTATGATCCATCTGGGCGTGATGTTACTGTTCAGCGTGCTGCTTTACTGGCGTGGCGAACAGGCTGCCCAGGGCATTCGTCACTTTGCTTTCCGCATGGCGGGACGACGCGGTGATGCCGCCGTACTGCTGGCGGCGCAGTCCATTCGTGCCGTGGCGCTTGGCTTAGTGGTGACGGCGCTGGTGCAGGGCGTGCTGGGCGGTATCGGTCTGGCGATCTCCGGCATTCCTTACGCCACGCTGTTGACGGTACTGATGATCCTCTGCTGTCTGGTACAACTCGGCCCGCTACTGGTGCTGGTTCCCGCCATTATCTACCTCTACTGGAGCGGAGATACAACATGGGGAACGGTGCTGCTGGTCTGGAGCTGTGTGGTCGGCACGATGGATAACGTGCTGCGCCCGATGCTGATCCGTATGGGTGCCGATCTGCCGATGATCCTGATTCTTTCTGGTGTTATTGGTGGACTGTTTGCGTTCGGGATGATTGGTCTGTTTATCGGGCCAGTGGTTCTGGCGGTCTCCTACCGTCTGGTTTCCGTCTGGGTTCATGAAGCGCCTGCCCCGGATAGTGACCAACTGGCCGTGGCTGATGCCCTGGCGGATCACGAGGATACCCCGCCTGCTGTATGATGGGATGCAATAACCCGCTGCGCCGCTACCCCCCATAAGCATTGATTAGTGCGGTTAATGATGATTAACCGCACCCCTTCTCTCAGATCAGATAAATTCTGTTTTCCATTAGCGATTTTTAAGAAAAAAGCCACCTTTGGCCTGAAAGTGACCTTTTCGGGCCAAAAAAGATTACTTTCTGCACTGTTTCTTAAGCCAAATGGCGAAGTAAAGGTCACAAAAGATTATTGGCTTTAAACTAATAAGAGGATTCTTAAAGACGACAGCCAGCCGTATGAATAACATGTTTCCTATGTTCGAAATCAACCTGATGATTTTCAGACAATCTCATTCCCCTGAGTAGAGTAAAGAATTGCTGTGTGTAGTCTTTGCCCATCCCCTGTGATGGGCTTTTTTTTTGCCTGAATCTGACCAGATATAAACAGAAAAGGCCCGCATAGCGGGCCCTGAAGAGTGCTAACAACCCGTATCAGGCTGTTTTATTTAACTGCGCCAGACTCACCCAGGTCTCCACTACCGTGTCCGGGTTCAGTGACAGACTGTCGATGCCCTCTTCCATCAGCCATGCGGCGAAATCCTGATGGTCTGACGGTCCCTGCCCACAGATTCCGACATATTTCCCCTTCTGCTTCGCGGCCCTTATGGCCATTGAAAGCAGCATCTTCACGGCTTCGTTACGCTCGTCAAACAGTGCGGAGACGACGCCAGAGTCGCGGTCCAGCCCCAGCGTCAGCTGAGTCATGTCGTTTGAGCCAATAGAGAAGCCATCGAAGTGCTCCAGGAATTGATCCGCCAGCAGGGCATTGGACGGGATCTCGCACATCATAATGATCTTCAGCCCGTTCTCGCCGCGCTTCAGTCCCTGACGCCCCAGCTCTTCCACCACAGCCTTCGCCTGCTCAACGGTGCGCACAAACGGAACCATAATCTCGACGTTTGTCAGGCCCATCTCGTTGCGAACACGTTTCACCGCTTCGCACTCCAGTGCAAAGCAGTCCCGGAAGCTGTCAGCGACATAGCGACCCGCACCCCGGAATCCCAGCATCGGGTTTTCCTCTTCCGGCTCGTAGCGTTCTCCACCCACCAGGTTGGCATATTCATTGGTTTTAAAGTCAGAAAGTCGGACAATTACGCGTTTCGGCGCAAAAGCGGCGCCAAGCGTGGCAATTCCTTCAGTCAGGCGAGCGATGTAAAACTCCACCGGATCATCAAATCCTTTCATCATTTTACGGATCTGCTGCTGCAGCTCCGGCGTCTGTTGATCAAACTCCAGCAGCGCTTTAGGGTGGACGCCGATCATACGGTTAATGATAAATTCCAGCCGCGCCAGACCCACGCCTTCGTTAGGCAGACAGGCGAAATCAAAGGCGCGATCGGGGTTGCCCACGTTCATCATGATCTTCAGCGGCAGTTCAGGCAGTGAATCGACCTGCGAACTGGTGACGTCGAAGTCGAGCAGTTGATCATAAACGTAGCCGGTATCACCTTCGGCACATGAGACCGTGACGTTATGCCCCTCTTTCAGCCGATCAGTGGCATCGCCACAGCCCACCACTGCCGGAATGCCCAGCTCACGCGCGATGATCGCAGCATGACAGGTCCGTCCGCCGCGGTTAGTCACAATCGCTGATGCTTTTTTCATGATCGGTTCCCAGTCCGGGTCGGTCATGTCGGTCACCAGCACATCGCCTTTTTCAATGCGATTCATTTCGCTGATATCGTGGATGACCTTCACCACGCCTGCGCCAATACGATGACCGATAGCACGACCTTCCACGACGACGCTGCCCTGCCCCTGCAGCGTGTAACGCTCCATTACCTGACCATTTGAGCGTACGGTTTCAGGGCGCGCCTGAACAATAAACAGTTTGCCGGTGTGCCCATCTTTGGCCCACTCAATATCCATCGGGCGCTGATAGTGCTGTTCAATCAGCACCGCCTGCTTCGCCAGCGCCTGCACTTCCTCATCGCTCAGGCAGAAACGGTCGCGTTCGGCCTCAGGCACATCTTCGATCCGCACCTGCTCGCCATGCGCCTGGGAATCGGCATAGACCATGCGAACCTTTTTCGAGCCCATATTGCGGCGCACAATCGACGGACGATCGGCTGCCAGGGTTGGCTTGTGCACATAGAACTCATCGGGGTTAACGGCACCCTGCACCACCATTTCCCCCAGCCCCAGTGCAGCGGTGATAAAGACCACCTGATCAAAGCCGGACTCGGTATCAATGGTGAACATCACACCCGAGGCGGCCAGGTCTGAACGCACCATGCGCTGTATTCCCGCTGAGAGCGCAACGCCACGATGGTCATAGCCCTGATGCACACGGTAGGAGATAGCGCGGTCATTAAACAGCGAGGCGAAGACATGCTTTACCGCCACCATGACGGCGTCGATGCCCTGTACATTCAGGAAGGTTTCCTGCTGGCCGGCAAAAGAGGCGTCAGGCATATCTTCTGCGGTTGCAGAGGAGCGCACGGCAAACGACGCGGCATCATCATCAGCAGAAAGCTGCTTATAGGCGTCCAGAATGGCGGACTCCAGCTCGGGCAGGAACGGTGTCTCCACGACCCACTGACGAATCTGCTTACCCGCTTTTGCCAGCGCATCAACGTCATCAATATCGGTCTCATCCAGCAGCGCATAAATACGCTGATTCAGCCCGCTTTGATCGAGGAACAGGTTAAAGGCGTAGGATGTGGTCGCGAAACCGTTGGGCACGGAAACGCCCAGCGACGACAGATTAGTAATCATTTCACCCAGAGAGGCATTTTTGCCCCCCACCCGGTCAACATCATGCATGCCAAGCTGGTTATACCAGAGCACGAGTGGCTGTTCGCCTTTACTGGACATTGAGCTTATCCTTTATCAATTATCAATGAATGGACACAGGGAGTAATCTGTCTTCAGCCTGGCATATCACCCTCTCAATAACGATCTGTTGAATCGTTAAAGCAGAATTTCAGCCACAGTTTCGGAATTGTGAGCGCATTATTTTGCTGTTGCGCAAAGTCGTCTTTTTTCTCTAAATGATTGATGCCACAGGAAATGGCAGATTTTCAGCCACTTAAGCATTCATTTTTGTTGCGCAACAACTGCGTGGCTATTTGCGGCTTAACGACGGATTAAAAAGAATGCTGGCTCAACGAGCCACCCTTTCATTTTTAGTATCGTGATGAAACGACAGACAAATAATCCGGACAGACATTCCAGAAATTAAAATCAGAGATGATTTATTTAATCGCATGGCCCATGCTGAATGCTCACTCTTGTCTGAGGCTGATTTCGTTATGACAACTGACAGAAGCGTTTTTTATATCTCCGATGGTACGGCCATTACGGCTGAAGTGCTGGGTCATGCGGTGCTGTCGCAGTTTCCGGTCAATATCACCAGCCTGACGCTGCCGTTTGTGGAAAATGTTCAGCGGGCGCTGGCGGTAAAAGCCCAGATTAACGCGCTCTATCAGCAGAGCGGTGTCCGGCCGCTGGTCTTTTTCTCCATCGTGACGCCGGAAGTCCGCGACATCATCGTACAGAGTGACGGCTTTTGTCAGGATATCGTCCAGGCGCTGGTCGCCCCGCTTCAGCAGGAGCTGGGGTTATCGCCCGCGCCGGTGGCACACCGTACCCATGGACTGGATGCCAGTAACCTGGGTAAATATGACGCACGTATCGCGGCCATCGATTACACCCTGGCGCATGATGACGGCATCTCGCTGCGCGGGCTGGAAGATGCGCAGGTGATTCTGTTAGGCGTCTCACGCTGTGGCAAAACCCCCACCAGCCTCTATCTGGCAATGCAGTTTGGTATTCGCGCCGCCAACTATCCATTCATTGCCGACGATATGGATAACCTTAAACTCCCGCCCGCGCTGCGCGCGCATCAGAATAAACTGTTCGGGCTGACCATCGACCCGGAACGGCTGGCTGCGATACGTCAGGAGCGGGCGGAAAATACCCGTTACGCCTCGATGCGTCAGTGCCGGCTGGAGGTAGGCGAAGTGGAAGCGCTGTTTCGCACTCATCAGATCCGCTATCTCAACAGCACCAACTACTCCGTGGAGGAGATTGCGACCAAAATTCTCGACATTATGGGCCTGACTCGCCGCATGTACTGATGGGTAACCGGCGCTGAACTGTAAAGCGGCGCTGCCGTCGCTTTTGATTTCATTATTAAATTCCGGGTTGAATTCGCAGACTAATGGTTTATTGTGACCACCATCACTTCCCGGTATTTCACCGCTGCGAAGAACCGTTTTCGAGAAACCCATGAACAAAACCGACGAACTGCGTACCGCACGCATTGGTAGTCTGATTACCCCCGCCAGCCTGGCGGCTGAGCATCCTGTCTCTCCGGCAATTGCCGACAATGTCACCGCTGCCCGTAAACGTATTGCCCGTATTCTGACGGGTGAAGATCCCCGCCTGCTGGTGGTGATTGGCCCCTGCTCGCTGCACGACCCGAAAGCGGCGCTGGAATATGCTGAGCGTCTGAACGCGTTACGCAGCCGCTATGAAGATCGGCTGGAGATTGTGATGCGTGCCTACTTTGAAAAGCCGCGCACCGTAGTGGGCTGGAAAGGCTTAATCTCCGATCCGGATCTGGATGGGAGCTACGATGTGAACCGCGGCATAGGCATCGCCCGCCAGCTGCTGATTGATATCAACTCGCTGGGCCTGCCTACCGCCACGGAATTCCTGGATATGGTGATCGGCCAGTTTATTGCCGATCTGATTAGCTGGGGCGCGATTGGCGCACGCACCACCGAAAGCCAGATCCACCGCGAAATGGCATCGGCCCTCTCCTGCCCGGTCGGCTTTAAAAACGGTACCGATGGTAACGTACAGATTGCCGTGGATGCGATTCGCGCCGCGCGCGCCAGCCACATGTTCCTTTCGCCCGATAAGCTGGGCCAGATGACTATCTATCAGACCAGCGGCAACCCGCATGGTCATGTGATCCTGCGTGGCGGCAAACAGCCTAACTATCATGCCAGTGATGTCGCCGCCGCAGCCGAAAGTCTGTCGGCATTTAATCTGCCACAGCAGCTGGTGATCGACTTCAGTCACGGTAACTGCCTGAAGCAGCATCGTCGTCAGATGGATGTCGCGGCAGAGGTGGCAGAACAGATTAAAGCGGGATCGCAGGCCGTTGCCGGTGTGATGATTGAAAGCTTCCTGGAAGAGGGCAATCAGAAAGTCGTCAGCGGCGAACCGCTGGTCTATGGCAAGTCGATTACCGATCCCTGCCTCGGCTGGCAGGAGAGCGAAAAGGTGCTCGCCATGCTGGCCGAGGCGGTTTCTCACCGCCTCTGAGTCTGCATCAGCTGGAGCAGCTCACTTCCAGGGTTTTGCCCCAGTCTGGCGGCCGCTGACGATATTCAGCGGCTGTCTGTTCGCTAAAGGGTTGCTGTAACGCCTGATGCAGACGTGCCAGCGCCCCCTGCTCTCCCCGCTCCGCCTCTTCAATCGCCTGCTGCGCCAGATAGTTGCGCAGAATCACCGCCGGATTGGCCGCCTTCATCACGGCCTGACGTTCTGCATCGCTGACCTGCTCATCCATCAGACGGCTGCGGTAGCGCTGATACCAGCTATCAAACGCCTCACGATCAATAAACTCATCCCGCAGCGGTGAACGGCTGTCAGCCTGTTGCGTCTCACTGAGCAGGCGGAACGTCAGGGTGTAATCGCTATGCTCCTGCGTCATCAGTGCCAGCAGATCGGTCAGAATCTCATTATCGCTGCTCTGCTGCGTCAGCAGACCGAGTTTCGCCCGCATCCGTTCGCCCCAGACCCGCATCAGTTCAGGTTCGTAGGCGCTCAGTGCCGTCCGCAACTGCTCGGTGGTCAGCAGACCCGACAGCGCATGTGCCAGCCGGTTAAGATTCCACATACCGATCATTGGCTGATTTTCAAAGCTGTAGCGCCCCTGATAGTCGCTGTGATTACAGATAAAGTCAGGCTGATAATCATCCAGAAAACCAAAGGGGCCATAGTCGATGGTCAGACCCAGAATCGACATGTTGTCCGTGTTCATCACTCCATGAGCAAAGCCCACGCTCTGCCACAGCGCAACCAGACGCGCCGTGCGTAACACAATATCGGTAAACCACTGTTGATAGCGGTCTGCTTCAGCGTCCAGATGCGGCCAGTGATGGCGAATGGCGTAGTCGGCCAGTTGCTGCACTTTCTCCTGCTGCTGGCTGTAAAAGAAATGCTCGAAATGACCGAAACGCAGATGACTTGGGGAAATGCGCATCAGCATCGCGCCACGCTCTGTTGTTTCGCGGTAGACCGGTTCATCACCTATCGACAGGGTCAGCGCACGCGTGGTGGGAATGCCCAGATGATGCAGCGCTTCCGAGGCGAGAAACTCACGCACGCTGGAGCGGATCACGGCACGTCCATCACCCATGCGGGAATAAGGCGTCAGGCCTGCGCCCTTGAGATGCCAGTCCAGCTTGCTGCCATCCTCCAGACGCTGCTCACCCAGCAGAATGCCGCGCCCGTCGCCAAGCTGGCCCGCCCAGACGCCAAACTGATGGCCGCTGTAGACCTGCGCCAGCGGCTGCATGCCGGGCAGCAGTGCGGCACCGTGCCAGACGGCATGCCCCTTATCGGCAAAGAGCGCGCTATCCAGCCCCATTGAGGCTGCAAGCGGTGCGTTATGATACAGCAGGCGTCCGCCTGCAAGTGGCGTGGGGTTCAGCGCGGTGTAACACCCGGTAAGTTCACGGAACCAGGTGTTGTCAAAAGAGGCCTTGCCTGAGGACATTGTTTCTCCCATGCGATGCTCAGCGTTACTTAAGGTTAGTCCTCTAGTGTAACGCTGATAGCGGGGATTAACAGGAAGTATCAGCCGGGATGCTGCGCGGATGGCACACGATCGTCGGCGCAGATCAGCGAACGCAGCGCGTCAGATTTTACCACCGGGAAGAGCGCACCCTGAAACTCAGCACCGCTCAGCTGGCTGACTTTATCCAGCAGCACGTCGTCATCAATGCCACAAATAATGAGCCGGTCACAATGGGCGCGGAAATTATCGATAATGCTCTGAATAAATGGCACGAATGAAGCGCGCTTTGCCAGCGAATGAATAAACTCTTTGTCCAGGCAGATGCAGCTGAATAAATTATCGTAGACCGCATTAGAGGGGGTCTTACCCGCGCCGAAATGAGAAATCGCTAAATTAAACTCAGCATGCAGGCTTGCCAGCAGGGGATTATTTTTTCCCAGTTTTAGTTGCGGAAACGTTTCAGTGATATTCAACAGAATGAATGGCAACTGCTTTATTTTGCGCATCACTAATTCGCTGGCCAGCAGCGTCCGGGCCATGCCTTCATCAATACGTATAAATGCTGACACGGAATGCGCTTCAAAAAAGCCGCGATTCTGCTCCAGCAATCCAATCTGACTTTGCAGCAGGCGCAGCTGCTGCGACTCATCGAGCTGCGGCAGCAACAGATCCTGCGGCAGGGTGATGGGGGCACTTTCATGCACAAACTGCGTGACCAGCTCGACAGCGGTCAGTCGCCCATTAACATCACAGACAGGATAAAACCAGATTTCCGACTGATAGTCGGCCGAAAGATGAATTTTCATTTTAATGCCAGAATATGCGGCGATGGGGATATCGTATAGTAATGGTCAGGCGCAGGCAATAGTGCCAAATCATTGAAGAGACGAACTTCTTTACTCTTCCATTGCCGTTTGGCAGCAGGCGATCACCCTTAAGCCAAATAGTAGCGATAAAGCAGCGGTTATTAGTGGAATTAAATAAGCTTTTATTATGTTTATTAAAACCCACGCTCAATAACTGTCATTTAAAATAAACCTTTTACTCTCTGTTTTAACTCTATTTAAAATTGGACTTAAGTCTGATTCCCCGGACCTGCGTTTAAATACGACGGGCCTGCCAGAACACTTTTCGCCAGTAGACATTGTCGAGCGAGGAGCGGATGACGCCCTGGCTGGTTGAGGCATGAATAAAGGCATTATCGGTGTCATAAATGCCCACATGCAGGCCATTCTCCCCGCGACCGGTTTTGAAGAAGACCAGATCGCCTGGCAGCAGCTCGTCTTTGCTGATTCGGGTGCCGATATCGCTTTGAGCTGAGGTGGTGCGCGGCAGTTGCAGCGCAAATTTATCGCGGAAAGTCAGATAGACAAAGCCGGAGCAGTCAACCCCGTTACGACTCATGCCGCCATAGCGATAAGGCGTCCCACGCCAGTTACCGAGCTGATCGTTCAGTTCCGCAATCACGGTGATCGAATCGGAAAGACGGCCATTAATCGGCGGAGCGTGATGACTGCATCCCGTCAGCAGCAGAACTAAAATCAGCAAACCCAGGCGCATCGCCAAATGTCCTTATCAGAAGTTGCAACCGGCTTAATGTAGCGGTAAAGCCCGCCGGGTAGCAAGTGTCAGGGCAATACGGTCAGCAGCGTGCGTCCTTCAAGTTCAAGCTGCCGGAAAGCAATCTGGTAGATCGGTGTCAGGCGCTGCGGCGTCAGAACCTCAGCCGGTTCACCCTGCGCAATCAACGCTCCCTTATCCATCAGCCAGACCCGATCCGCCTGTTGCAGGCTGTGGTTGAGGTCGTGACTGCTGGCGATAACGCTGATGCCCGCCGCGCACAGGTCGGCAATCAGATCGTCCACCGCTTTTTGCTGGGCGATATCCAGCGCGGTCATGGGCTCATCAAGGATCAGCAGCCGCCCGTGTGGATTGATGTGGGGATCAATCTGCACACAAACCGCCGCCAGCCTGACGCGCTGCCATTCACCACCGGAGAGCCGGGTCAGTGAACGCGATAACTTATCCTGCAGCTGAAGCCGTTTCAGCAGCGTGCTGAGGCGATCGTCTGTCTGCCCCCCCGCCTGTTTCAGATGCAGACGCAAATAGTGCCAGACCGGCATCTGATTCAGCGGTGCCTGCTGCTGAGGCAGCCAGCCGCGAACCCGGGCCATCGCTGCGCCATTCCAGTCACTCAGCGGCTGTTCGTCCAGCAGCACCGTGCCGGAGGCGGGCTGCAGTCCCGCAATCACACTGAGTAAGGTGCTTTTGCCTGCACCGTTCGGGCCTGCCACGTGCAGCAGCTGACCGGCGGCAAGCTCACCGGTCAGTGGCAGCAGCCGTCCGGGGACGGCGGCCTGTTGCAGGCGCAACAGCATCTATTTTGCCAGCGCCTGCTTAATGGTTTCCAGAATGATCGGATCTTCCGGCGTCATGTCAGGTGCAAAACGCTGGATCACGCTGCCGTCACGGCCAATAAGGAATTTTTCGAAGTTCCACAGGATGTCGCCCTGCTCTTTCGGCGCGCGTCCTTTGCTCTCCATACGCTCGTAAAAGCCGCTGCCTTCCGGGCGCACCGCGTCAGGTCGGGCCGCAATCAGCTGGGCATAGAGCGGATGGCGGCCTGCGCCATTCACCTCGGTTTTGGCAAACATCGGGAACGTAACGCCATACGTGGTGCTGCAGAAGGTTTTAATCTCCTCACTGCTGCCCGGCTCCTGCTCCAGAAACTGGTTGCAGGGAAAACCGAGTACGCTGAAGCCCTGATCCTGCCAGGCTTTCTGCAGGTTCTCCAGCTCTTCATATTGCGGCGTCAGACCACATTTCGAGGCAACATTGACCACCAGCAGTACCTTGCCCTGCCATTGTGACAGCGTGGTTTTTTCCCCATCGAGCGTAACCAGTTCAGTTTGATAAATGTTCATGCTGTTTCCTGTTGTGGATGCTGTTGTGGATGCAGAGTCGCCAGCCGAAGCTAGCGTGAAGATTTCACCAGTAAAATAATAAACAGCGGCGCGCCCAGTGTCGCCGTCACGACGCCTATCGGTAATTCCGCCGACGTCAGCGCCAGGCGTGCCACAATATCGGCTGCCAGTAATACACCGGCGCCAGCCAGCGCCGATGCCGGCAGCAGATAACGGTGATCGCTGATGCCGCTCATACGCAGCAGATGCGGGATCACCAGTCCGACAAAGCCAATAGCACCGGCCATCGCGACGCTGATGCCGACCAGCCAGCCCATGGCGAGCACCAGCAGGTTACGCCAGTAGAAGAGAGACAGTCCGAGCTGGCGGGCAGATGTCTCGCCCAGCGCCAGCAGATTAAGAATCTGCCCGGTCGCTCCCAGGGCCAGCATCACCGGCAGCAGCGCCAGCATCATCCAGCCATAGCGCCAGTCAATCCCGCTGAATCCCCCCATCATCCAGTACATCAACTGACGCAGATCGAGGCTGGTGCTGAAGTAGACCGCCCAGGTCATGATGGCACTACAGATAATCCCCAGCGCCACGCCGGTAAGCAACAGCCGGGTGACCGAGAGCTGACGATGGGCAAAATGCAGCAGGATGAGCGTAATAATCAGCGCACCGGCCATCGCCGCCAGCCCAAGGCTCCACAGCGAGCCGCTGCCCAGCAGCACGCCGAGCACCAGGCCAATACCGGCACCGTTTGAGACGCCGAGCAGGCCGGGCTCCGCCAGCGGATTTGTAAACAGCGCCTGCATCACCACACCGCATACCGCCAGCGATGCCCCGACCAGCACCACCGCCAGACTGCGGGGCAGCCGCAACTGCCAGACAAAGAGCCTGCCGCTTTCCGTGAACCAGTCTGAGGGCGCGATCCAGCTGTCACCGGCACACAGGCTGAGACAGAGCAGTGCAGAGAGCATAAGTGCTAACACAATAAGCCATTTCTGGCCGCGCTGGTCGGCCTGGCGCGCGAGCTGGTCGAGCAGAGACATAAGCGGGATTAGCTGAGAAAACAGAGATTTGATTGTAGAGGGATTGCAGAAAAAAGAAAGGCAGATGAGGCGGTTTGCTCTTTGCCGTCAGGGAGAATAACGGGCGCGGGAAGCGGGATTACTGCGTACTGAAACCATGAAAAAAGGCCGCTTGCGCGGCCTTTTTGAAACGCTGAAATTCAGTCAGTCTCTTTGGGTGTAGCGTTCTCTACGCGGCTTTTCAGCTTCTGTCCTGGGCGGAACGTTACTACGCGACGCGCAGTAATCGGAATATCTTCACCCGTTTTCGGGTTTCTGCCAGGACGCTGGTTTTTGTCACGCAGGTCAAAATTACCAAACCCAGACAGTTTTACCTGTTCTCCATTCTCCAAAGCGCGACGTACCTCTTCGAAAAACAGCTCTACTAACTCTTTGGCATCGCGTTTGCTCAGCCCGAGTTTCTCAAACAGGTACTCTGACATCTCAGCTTTTGTAAGCGCCATAGGTTCAATCCCTCAAGGTTGCCTGGAATCGCTCTTTTAATGCCGCAACGCATTTGCCAACGGTCGCGGCAATCTCCTCTTCTTCGAGTGTCCGGCTGGTATCCTGCAAAATCAGGCTGATTGCGAGGCTCTTGTAGCCCTCAGAAACGCCCTTACCGCGGTACACGTCAAACAAGTTTACGCCAACTACCTGATTTACGCCAACTTTCTTACACTCCGCGATGATATCTGCTGCGGGGACGTTTTCAGCCACCACAACGGCAATATCACGACGGTTCGCCGGGAAGCGAGAAATCTCGCGCGCGTCAGGCAGGACGCGGTCTGCGACCTTATTCCAAAGCAGTTCAAAGACTAAGGTGCGGCCATTGAGATCAAGCTTACGTTCCAGCTCAGGATGAACCACGCCGATAAATCCGATATGTTCATCATGCAAATAAATCGCCGCGCTCTGTCCTGGATGCAACGCCGGATTCGCTTCAGCACGGAAGCTGATGTCATCCAGTTTGCCGGTTAAATCGAGCAGCGATTCTAAATCGCCTTTCAAATCATAGAAGTCAACTGTCTGACGCGCCAGATCCCAGTGCTCTTCAACGCGGTTACCGCTGATGACGCCAGCCAGCATAAGATCCTGACGGATGCCCAAATCTGCCTGGGTATCCGGCACAAAGCGTAAGCCGCTCTCAAACAGGCGCACGCGGCTCTGCTGACGGTTCTGGTTGTAGACTACCGCGCTGAGCAGGCCGGTCCAGAGTGAGAGACGCATGGTCGACATATCGCTGGAGATTGGGCTCGGCAGCAACAGCGCCTCTTCACCCGGGTGCAGCAGCTGCTGAATTTTCGGATCGACGAAGCTGTAGGTAATCGCTTCCTGATAGCCCTTATCCACCAGCAGGTTTTTCGCGCGCTTCAGCGACAGATTCGCTTCGCGATGCTGAGTCATCACCAGACCCGCCTGTACCGGCACATCCGGAATGTTGTTGTAGCCATAAATACGGGCCACTTCTTCAACCAGATCTTCTTCAATCGCCATATCGAAGCGCCAGCTCGGGGCGACGGCCTGCCACTGCCCTTCTCCCACGGTCACTTCACAGCCGAGACGCGTCAGAATGTCAGTCACCTGCTCATCCGCGATCACGTGGCCAATCAGACGGTCCAGCTTTTCACGACGCAGCGTGATCGTCGCTGGCACAGGCAGGGCTGCCTGATGAGTCTGATCGATGATCGGGCCCGCTTCACCGCCGCAGATTGACAGCAGCAGCTGGGTAGCACGCTCCAGTGCGGTGTGTTGCAGCGCCGGGTCAACACCACGCTCGTAGCGATGTGACGCGTCGGTATGCAGACCATGACGACGGGCGCGGCCGGTAATAGAGAGCGGATCAAAGTAAGCGCACTCGAACAGGATATTCTGCGTTTCGCCGTTCACGCCCGAATGTTCGCCACCAAAGATACCAGCCATCGCCAGCGCTTTCTGATGATCGGCGATCACTAAGGTATCACTCTGCAGGCTGGCTTCAGTGCCATCCAGCAGCGTCAGCTTTTCGCCTTCTTTCGCCATACGCACCACGATACCGCCGTCGATGCGGTCGAGATCGAAGGCGTGCATCGGCTGACCCAGCTCCAGCAGAACGTAGTTAGTGATATCCACCACCGGATCGATAGAACGAATACCACAACGACGCAGCTTCTCTTTCATCCACAATGGCGTGGCAGCAGCAACGTTTATGCCTTTTACTACACGGCCCAGATAGCGTGGACAGGCTTCTGTCGCATCAACCTGAATCGGGAAAGTGTCGTTCAGCGTCGCAGCGACCGGCTGCATCTCCGGCACGTTCAGTGGCAAACCGTTGAGGACGGCGACATCACGGGCGATACCGATCAGACCCAGACAGTCAGCGCGGTTAGGCGTGACGCTGATTTCAATGGTGTTGTCATCAAGCTGCAGGTAGGCGCGGATGTCGGTGCCAATCGGCGCATCGGCTGGCAGTTCGATGATGCCGTTGTGGTCGTCGGAAATCCCCAGCTCGGAGAAAGAGCAGAGCATGCCTTCAGACGGCTCGCCACGCAGTTTAGCCGCTTTGATTTTGAAATCACCTGGCAGCACGGCGCCGACGGTGGCGACCGCGACTTTCAGTCCCTGACGGCAGTTCGGCGCGCCACAGACGATATCCAGCAGGCGATCGCCGCCCACATTGATTTTGGTCACACGCAGCTTGTCTGCATTCGGGTGCTGGCCGCACTCCACCACTTCCCCGACCACGACGCCGTGGAACGCACCGGCAACCGGATCAACGCCGTCAACTTCCAGACCGGCCATAGTGATTTGTTCAGACAGCGCAGCGCTGTCCAGGGCTGGATTTACCCATTCGCGTAACCAGAGTTCACTGAATTTCATTGGATATCCTGCCCTTACTTAAATTGTTTGAGGAAGCGTAAATCATTTTCAAAGAAGGCACGCAGATCGGTCACGCCGTAGCGCAACATGGTCAGACGCTCCATGCCCATACCAAAGGCGAAACCGGAGTAGACTTCCGGATCGATGCCGACATTACGCAGCACGTTAGGGTGAACCATGCCGCAACCCAGCACTTCCAGCCACTTGCCGTTTTTACCCATGACGTCTACTTCTGCTGATGGCTCAGTAAACGGGAAATAGGAAGGACGGAAACGAATCTGCAGATCTTCTTCGAAGAAGTTGTTCAGGAAATCGTGCAGCGTGCCTTTCAGGTTGGTAAAGCTGATATTTTTATCCACAATCAGCCCTTCCATCTGATGGAACATCGGGGTATGGGTCTGATCGTAATCGTTACGGTAGACGCGGCCTGGCGCAATAATGCGAATCGGCGGCTGCTGAGCCTTCATGGTACGGATCTGCACGCCGGACGTCTGGGTACGCAGCAGGCGCGTGGCGTCAAACCAGAAGGTGTCGTGATCGGCACGGGCCGGGTGATGGGCAGGAATATTCAGCGCATCGAAGTTATGGTAATCATCTTCAATTTCTGGACCGGTTACGACGCCAAAGCCTAACTCACCAAAGAAGGTCTCAATGCGATCCATGGTGCGGGTTACCGGATGCAGGCCGCCATTCTCAATGCGACGGCCAGGCAGAGAGACATCAATGGTCTCTTCAGCCAGACGGGCATTCAGCACCGCAGCTTCCAGGGCATCTTTGCGCGCATTCAGACGCTCGGTGACCTGCTGCTTCGCTTCATTGATTACCGCACCCGCTGCCGGGCGCTCTTCGGCTGGCAGCTCGCGTAACGTAGTCATCTGCAGTGTCAGATGTCCTTTCTTACCCAGGTATTCGACGCGCACCGCGTCAAGGGCGGCGATATCCGTCGCCCCGTCGATGGCCGCCGTGGCGCTGGCCACCAGTTCTGCGAGTTGGGACATAGTTTCCTCTTTTTCCAGTCAGGCTGGTCAGTTCTCGTTGGGACCTGCCGGTCCAATATGCTAGCGCCAGAAACAAAAAAGCCTCCACGAGGGAGGCTTTTAGCGCGATTTTTCGTTTCTTTTCTTATGCGCAAAAGCCCCTGGATGTCAGGCGCTAAAGTAAAAAAAGAAACGGAAAATAGCAGCGTTCATGCTTGCGGTTACCTTGTCATGCGATACAGGGAGTCTATTGAAATGCTCAGCGACGAAAATGTCAATCTTTTGCGTAAGTTACAGGCAATAAAAAAGGGAGCAAGCTCCCTTTTCCATCTGACTTACGCCAGGGCTGATTTCGCTTTTTCGACCAGTGCAGAGAATGCCACTTTATCGAATACCGCGATGTCGGCCAGGATCTTACGGTCAATCTCAATGGCTGCTTTTTTCAGACCATTGATGAAACGGCTGTAAGACATGCCGTTCTGACGAGCCGCTGCGTTGATACGCGCGATCCACAGCTGACGGAACTGACGCTTACGTTGACGACGGTCACGGTAAGCATACTGACCAGCTTTGATAACAGCCTGGAAGGCAACGCGGTAAACACGTGAACGTGCACCGTAATAGCCTTTAGCTTGTTTTAAGATTTTTTTGTGACGTGCGCGAGCAACTACACCACGTTTTACACGAGCCATTTAGCTCTCCTGTTTAATATTCTGATTTAATGAAAAAATTACTTATGCGTACGGCAGGCAGGCAATTACCAGACCCAGATCGCCTTTTGACACCATGCCTTTAGGGCGCAGGTGACGTTTACGCTTAGTAGATTTTTTGGTCAGAATATGACGCAGGTTTGCGTGTTTACGCTTGAAGCCGCCAGAAGCGGTCTTGCGGAAGCGCTTAGCCGCACCACGTACAGTTTTAATCTTTGGCATTTTAAAAATATCCACTTCGCATTGTTAATAACATGACCCAGACAGGCGAACAGTTAACCGCACAGCGCGAACGCTGCGCGGTTAGTGTTACTTGAAAGCCTACTGTTTCTTCTTAGGAGCGAGCACCATGATCATCTGGCGGCCTTCGATCTTCGAAGGGAAGGATTCGACAATGGCCAAATCCAGATCTTCACACAGGTCTTTACGGACGCGGTTAAGCACTTCCATACCGATCTGCTGGTGCGCCATCTCACGACCGCGGAAACGCAGCGTGATTTTGGCTTTATCGCCTTCTTCCAGAAAGCGAATCAGGTTGCGTAGTTTGACCTGATAGTCGCCATCATCGGTTCCAGGACGGAATTTGATTTCCTTAACCTGAATAACTTTTTGCTTCTTCTTCTGTTCCTTAGAAGATTTGCTTTTTTCATAGAGGAACTTGCCGTAATCCATGATGCGGCAGACCGGCGGTTCGGCATTCGGGCTGATTTCGACTAAGTCGCCGCCCGCTTCCTCGGCTTTTTCCAAAGCTTCGCGTAATGTGACAATGCCAATCGGCTCGCCATCCATGCCTGTTAAGCGCACTTCAGTTGCGCGGATTTCACTGTTGATTTTGTTCGGACGCGTCGGTAGTACTCGTTTTCCGCCTTTAATACTTTATTCCTCCAATTGTTGAAGATTTCGGCTGCGAATCTCTTGTTGAAGTTTCTCAACAAACACATCGACATCCATCGACCCAAGGTCTTTACCACGGCGGGTGCGAACGGCAACTTTGCCAGATTCCACCTCTTTATCACCGCAGACCAACATATAAGGGACGCGACGTAATGTGTGCTCGCGGATTTTAAAGCCTATCTTCTCATTTCTCAAGTCTGCCTTCACACGAATGCCAGCATTCTGCAGCTTACGCGTCAAAGACTCAACATATTCTGCTTGTCCGTCGGTAATATTCATTACCACGACTTGCAGCGGTGCCAGCCAGGTTGGGAAGAAACCGGCGAATTCTTCGGTCAGAATACCGATGAAACGCTCCATTGATCCCAGAATCGCACGGTGAATCATCACTGGCGTCTGACGATCATTGTTTTCACCCACGTAGGTTGCTTCAAGGCGTTTTGGCAGGGAGAAGTCTAGCTGAACTGTTCCGCACTGCCAGGCGCGATCAAGACAATCGTACAAAGTAAACTCAATTTTAGGACCGTAGAACGCGCCTTCGCCTGGCTGGAACTCAAACTCAATATTGTTTTCGTTCAGCGCCGCAGCCAGATCTTCCTCGGCACGATCCCACATCTCATCCGTACCGATGCGCTTCTCAGGACGGGTGGATAACTTCACCACAATCTTTTCAAAACCGAAGGTGCTGTACATGTCATAAACCATGCGGATACAGCTGTTCACTTCGTCACGCACCTGCTCTTCAGTACAGAAGACGTGTGCATCATCCTGGGTAAAGCCACGAACACGCATCAGGCCGTGCAGTGCGCCTGAGGGTTCATTACGGTGACAGCTGCCGAACTCTGCCATACGCAGCGGCAGGTCACGGTAGGATTTCAGACCCTGATTAAAGATCTGAACATGCCCAGGACAGTTCATCGGTTTGATGCAATATTCACGGTTCTCAGATGAGGTGGTGAACATTGCTTCTTTATAGTTTTCCCAGTGCCCGGTTTTTTCCCACAGGACGCGATCCATCATGAATGGACCTTTAACTTCCTGGTACTGGTACTCTTTTAACTTGCTGCGGACAAACACTTCCAGCTCGCGGAAGATGGTCCAGCCGTCATTATGCCAGAAGACCATGCCTGGTGCTTCTTCCTGCATGTGGTAGAGATCCAGCTGCTTACCAATCTTACGATGGTCACGCTTCGCCGCCTCTTCCAGACGCTGCAGATAGGCTGCCAGCTGCTTTTTGTCTGCCCATGCGGTGCCATAAATACGCTGCAGCATTTTGTTGTTGCTGTCGCCGCGCCAGTAGGCACCGGAGATCTTCTGCAGTTTAAAATGATGGCAGAACCGCATGTTCGGCACGTGCGGACCGCGGCACATGTCGACATATTCTTCGTGATGATACAGGCCAGGCTTATCGTCATGGCTGATGTTTTCATCAAGAATGGTGGTCTTGTAAATTTCGCCGCGCGCCGCAAAGACGTCGCGAGCTTCCTGCCAGCTGACCTTCTTCTTCACCACATCGTAGTTGGTTTCAGCCAACTGATGCATGCGTTGTTCCAGCAGGTCGATATCTTCCTGGGTCAGGGTACGATCGATGTCGACATCATAATAGAAGCCGTTATCAATGACCGGGCCAATCGCCATTTTGGTATCCGGCCACAGCTGTTTAATCGCATGCCCTAACAGGTGCGCACAGGAGTGACGGATGATTTCCAGACCCGCTTCATCTTTAGCGGTAATGATCGCTACGGCGGCATCTTCAGTGATGGGATCAACAGCATCAACCAGTTCACCGTTAACACGGCCAGCGATACAGGCTTTCGCCAGACCAGGACCGATGTCCAGTGCAATATCCATCACACTGACAGGGTGGTCAAACACGCGCTGGCTGCCATCAGGAAGCGTAATTACAGGCATTTCATATCCTTATTTGCAGTGGTAAGCCACACGAAAGCCTACATGCAACGTAATGTAAAATTAGTGACCTGGCGTGATATCAGACCCACATTGTCGGAATGTCGCCAGGATTTCAGTGCGGGGCTGATGATAGCAGTTTTCCCCGGCGAGAAAAACCCATGCCTTTTTCGCTAAGCCCTGGAGAAATCAAAAAAAAGCGGCCTGACACACTGTCAGGCCGCTGTGAATGCTGCTGCAAAAATGCGCTTACATAGCGTAAGAGAGCATGATTGAGGTTTTGGTATCGGTGCGATCAGGTGCCGATTCCGGCGGATTGTTGTTCCAGCTGACGTTGTAAGCCAGCTTCAGCGCGAAGTGGCTGTTGATCGCCACCTGCAGACCAGTTTCGGAGTTCACCGTGGTGTCTTCTCCGAAGCTGCTCAGCACTGACACGCCCTGAATAAATTTAGTGGTGTCGGTCAGCTGCCACTGATAGCTGACTGCGCCATAGCCCAGCGCTTTGGTCTGATGACCACCAGCGTGATAATCGTCATAACGTACACCCGGACCCAATTCCGCACGCAGCGAGTGCACCGGTCCATTCAGAATCTGACGACCGTAACCGGCTGTCAGCACGTCGCGTGAATCGTAACCATTGAAACGATCGCTTAACCAGCTCGCCTGTCCAAACAGGTAGTCATACGAGTTGAGGTTGTAACGTGAACGACCACCGATGTTGTAAGTTTCAGAAGAGCGCTCATCGTTTGACGAGGTGTTGGCTGCGTTACCCCACAAGCTGTAAGCCATAGATGACTGATACCAGGTCATATTGGTCTGAGCCGTCATTGATGAACTGGTGGTGTTACCGGTTTGCGCCAGATATCCCGCAGCAGCAGAACCTTCAAACGGCTTTTTAGCTGTTGAAGGGTCATCCATTGACGTAAATACGGCGTTATCGGCCATTGCCTGGTGACAAAAAGCTCCGGCGGAGAGCAAAAGAACAGCAGACAGCTTGTTATAGGCTTTCATTAAATGTGATCCGTGCGACTGTTTAAAAAACGGAGAGTCTGAAGCGTTTTGCCGGGCATTCAATGCAATTTACGGTAAGTTTTGTAAAAAATTATTAACTTACACAAAATGCCTGGAATCGCCCTGACAACCCCTGTTAATTGGGACTCATCTTATTAACGTGGCGCATTATAGTGCTGCCCAAATGAAAAGCCAGACGCAACGGCAGAAGATTTTTACGTTATGCTGCTGGCTCCTGACACGAATTTACGCTATGCATCACGTCACACACGCAGCATCTCCTTCATAATTCGCCTGATTTTTCACCATGGTCTACGCTCAGTTCAGTTTCCCTTCCCCGGAGGTGCCTCATGAGCAACACCTTAACCCGCTATATCGTGACCTTTCACTATCAGGAGTCGGGCTTAAGTGACATCCTGGAACTGACCAGCGCAATGACCGCCGCAGGTTTCACGACCACGATGACAGATGACGACGGCCATCCACATGAACTCGGTACGAACAGCTATGGCATCGTCAGCACGCTGGAGGCTGAGGAGCTGCGGCGGCAGGTCACTGCGGCCGGTGAAAGCGCGCTGGGCCAGGAACCCGAGGTGACCGTCACGACCTTCGAAGAGTATCTGCGCGATGCTGCCGATCATCGCCCTGCCACCTCAGCGCCAGAATAAAGGGTGCAATTGCGCGGTTTTTGGTGAATATTTACGCAATACAACCGAACTTACGCAGCGAATAACGAGGATAGCCCAATGTGGTCAGCCATTAGTCGTCTGTTAAGCGAGCAGTTAGGCAACGCCGAAATCACTCAACGTCACGCCCTCGCGGGGGGTGATATCCATCCCACCTGGCAGATCCGCTACGGTGATCACGACGTCTTCGTCAAAAGTAACAGCCGCGATATGCTGTCGCTCTTTACCTGGGAAGCAGACCAGCTGGATTTGCTGGCGCGCACCGGCACGGTTCGGGTGCCTAAAGTCTATGGTGTGGGTCATCATCGCGAGGAGAGCTTTCTGCTGCTGGAATATATCAGGCCACAGCCGCTTGATGAGCAGAGTGCATATCAGCTCGGTCAGCAACTGGCGCATCTGCATCAGTGGAGCGAGCAGACGCAGTTCGGCCTCGATTTCGACAATAACATCACCACGACGCCCCAACCCAATAGCTGGCTGCGACGCTGGTCGGTTTTTTTTGCTGAACAGCGCATTGGCTGGCAGCTGCAGCTGGCAGCGGAAAAGGGAATTCAGTACGGGGATACAGAGCTGATCGTTGCCTGCGTGCAGCGGGTGCTCGCGTCACATCATCCGCAACCGTCGCTGCTGCATGGCGACCTCTGGCCGGCTAACTGCGCCAGCAGTGAGAGTGGCCCCTGGCTGTTCGATCCTGCCTGTTACTGGGGCGACCGTGAGTGCGATTTAGCTATGCTGAGCTGGTACCCTGACCTGCCTCGCCAGATTTACGACGGTTATCAGGCGGTGTGGCCGTTACCGGATGGTTTTTCGCAGCGTCTGCCGGTCTACCAGCTCTACTATCTGCTCAACCGGGCTAACGTCTTTGGCGGGCACTGGCCAGGCGATGCACAGTTCGCCATTGGCCAGTTGCTGGATGAGGATGCGCTGGGCGCCAGTCAGGCCAGACCGGCCTGACAAAGATCGCGGTCAGATAAAGCCCAGCAGCGACAGCGCAAAATAACCGGCTATCGCAATCACCACCGGCAGGACATAGAGCGGGAAGATCTGCAGGAAGATGGTGTGGCGAGGTACGCGCACCTTCTCTTCCAGTTGCTGACGGCTACGCCCTTCACTGCCTTTTGCCTGCTCCAGAATCATCTGATCCTCAATGCCTTCTTTGACGTGACGCGCCTGACGTCCCATCCGCGCGCCTGACGACTCCAGCGCCAGCCCGACAAAAATCAGAATATAGATCAGCCAGAAACCCAGGTTCATCTGACCGTTAAATTCCGGTACCGGCGAGTTATGCCAGAAGACATTCAGGAATGGTGTGTTAAAGCGCAGCATATCGACGATGACGTGGACGAAATCGAGCATGACGGCATCAATGCCTGGCTGCTTTTCGCTGTGCTTAAACATAAAGCTCAATACAGAAATAATGGTCGACAGCAGCGCCACTAAAAAGAGCACCCAGCCTGCCACTCGCTTGAGGATGGCAATACGGCCAGCCTGTTGATAGGTCATAATATCTCCTGAACCCGGAATCCAATTTGCCGTCAGTTTACCTGCCAACGGTGAAATTTCCCAAATAAAGCGTGGCCTGTCGGGCAGAGCGTGCGCCAGTAAAGAATGATGGTAAGGTAAAGCTGACTTTAAAAGGAGACCCCCTGATGCCTTATCACCGCCCTGTCCTTGCCGCCCTGTTTGATATGGATGGCTTACTGATCGATTCTGAACCTCTGTGGGATCAGGCTGAGCTGGATATCTTTTCAACGCTGGATGTTGACCTGTCACGTCGCAGTGAAATGCCCGATACCCTGGGTCTGCGCATCGATCAGACTGTACGGATGTGGTACGAAACGCTGCCCTGGCATGGCCCCTCTCAGCAGGAGGTCACTGAGCGGATTATTACGCGCGCCATGACGCTGGTGGATCAGACGCGGCCACTGCTGCCGGGCGTGGAAACGGCGCTGCAACTGTGCCGGGAACAGGGGCTGAAAATCGGCCTTGCCTCCGCATCACCGCTAAAGATGCTGGAACAGGTGCTGGAGATCTTCAATCTGCGCCCTTATTTCGACGTACTGGCTTCAGCAGAAGCGCTGCCCTACAGCAAGCCCCATCCGCAGGTCTATCTCAACGCCGCCGCCAGCCTTGCGATCGATCCGCTCAACTGCGTCACGCTGGAAGATTCGTTTAACGGCATGATCGCCACCAAAGCAGCGCGTATGCGATCGATTGTGGTGCCCGCCGCTGAACACCGCGACGATCCCCGCTGGGCGCTGGCGGATGTCCGGCTGGACAATCTGACCCAGCTTAGCCTGCAGCATCTGCAGGGATAATAACAGCCCGCTTATGGCGGGCTTTTTATTGCCTGTTGCACCTGCCACTTGATCTGACCCGCAAAAAATAAAACAACGTTTCATTTTTATTGAATTCCCATCCCGCTCTGCCTAAGATGCCAAAAGCGTCCCCGTTTGGGGCATGAATAACCTGACCTGCAGAGAGGCCTGAGATGGACGTTCGTCAAAGCATTCACAGCGATCACGCTAAGCAACTCGACACTGAAGCACTGCGCCGCGAGTTCCTGATTGAGAAGATATTTACTGCCGATGATTACACCCTGACCTACAGCCATATCGACCGCATCATTATTGGCGGCGTCATGCCGGTGAATAATCCGGTCACTATCGGTGATGAGATGGGAAAACAGCTGGGCGTCGCTTATTTTCTTGAACGCCGCGAGCTGGGTATGATCAATATTGGCGGCCCGGGTCTGGTAGAAGTTGACGGTAAAGCGTGGGAAATCGGTCACGAAGAGGCACTTTACATCGGCAAAGGTGCGCGCAACCTGCAGTTCCGCAGCCTGAACCCGGCGCAGCCGGCCAAATTCTATTACAACAGTGCACCAGCACACAGCACCTTCCCGGACAAGAAAATCACGCTGCAGGAAGCCGCCACCGCGACGCTGGGTGATGCCGCGACCTCCAATCGCCGCACCATTAACAAATTTATCGTGCCGGATGTGTTGCCCACCTGCCAGCTCACCATGGGCTTAACCAAACTGGATGAAGGCAGCCTGTGGAACACCATGCCCTGCCACACCCATGAACGCCGCATGGAAGTCTATTTCTACTTCGA
This sequence comes from Pantoea agglomerans NBRC 102470, assembly GCF_001598475.1. Lineage (GTDB taxonomy): Bacteria > Pseudomonadota > Gammaproteobacteria > Enterobacterales > Enterobacteriaceae > Pantoea > Pantoea agglomerans. Next base: position 423,083 of record NZ_BCZA01000001.1, on the reverse strand, counting down.
TATGAGCGAAGAGTGCGCCGTCTTCCACATGATGGGGCAACCGCAGCAAACCCGCCATCTGCTGGTACACAACGAGCAGGCGGTGATCTCACCCAGCTGGTCAATTCACGCCGGTGTCGGCACCCAGCGTTACACCTTTATCTGGGGCATGGTGGGTGAGAATCAGGTCTTTGATGACATGGACCACGTCAAAATCAGTGAACTGCGCTGAGCAGAGGAGAAATACCATGGTACTGAGTACGTTTAACCTGGAAGGTAAAGTCGCGCTGGTGACCGGCTGTAACACCGGTTTAGGGCAAGGTATGGCGCTGGGTCTGGCCCAGGCGGGTTGTGATATCGTCGGTGTTAACCGTGATGGCCCGGATGATACCCAAAGTAAAGTGGAGGCGCTGGGTCGCCGGTTCTGGCCGGTGCAGGCCGATCTGATGCAGACCAGCGTGGTGGCCTCAGTGGTTGAACAGGCGCTGGCCGCTGCCGGTAAAATTAACATTCTGGTCAACAATGCCGGCATTATCCGCCGTGAGGACGCACTGAATTTCAGCGAGCAGGACTGGGATGACGTGATGAATCTTAACAGCAAGAGCCTGTTTTTCCTGTCGCAGCAGGTTGCCCGTCAGTTTATCGCGCAGGGTAATGGCGGCAAGATCATCAATATCGCCTCCATGCTCTCCTTCCAGGGCGGTATCCGGGTGCCCTCTTATACGGCGTCGAAAAGTGCCGTGATGGGACTGACCCGTCTGATGGCGAACGAGTGGGCGAAACATGGCATTAACGTCAATGCCATCGCTCCCGGTTACATGGCCACCAACAATACGGAACAGCTTCGTAATGATGAATCGCGTAGTGAAGAGATTCTGGGCCGTATTCCGGCAGGCCGCTGGGGCGTGCCGGATGACATGATGGGCCCGGTAGTCTTCCTGGCCTCTTCCGCGTCTGACTACGTGAATGGCTACACCCTGGCGGTGGATGGCGGCTGGCTGGCGCGTTAATCTTACTGGCGGACAGTGTTTCATCGCTGTCCGCCTTGTTAATAATATTCATGCTTCGTTACAGCGTCACATGTTCTCATTTACTGGATAAATCCCTATACTGGATGCATCGACAGTTTTCTTTGCAACCAGGTTCTATCATGACGGGCGAAGGCCACATCATTTTTGCCATTGCCAGCGCTATCTTTGCGAAGCGTGCTGAGCTGACACCGGTGCTGGCGCAGGCCGACTGGTGGCATCTTGTTCCCTCAGCCCTGCTGACATGTCTGTTGCCCGATATCGATCACCCTAAATCTCTGCTGGGACAGCGACTGCGCTGGCTCTCTCATCCTATTGCGCGCGCGTTCGGCCATCGCGGCTTTACCCACAGTTTGCTGGCGATAGCCGCCGGTTTATGGCTTTTTCAGATAAACCTGCCCCAGTCGTCGCCAATACCGCCTGATGTCCTGCAGGGTCTGACGCTGGGCTACCTTAGCCATATTGTGGCCGATATGCTGACGCCAGCCGGGGTTCCGCTGCTGTGGCCCTGCCGCTGGCGCTTCCGGCTGCCGATTCTGCGCAGTCAGAAAGGCAACCAGCTTGAACGGGCATTGTGCCTGGGACTGGTGGGATATGCGCTCTGGTTTCCGGTGGGCATGCCATCTTTTGGTGCAAACGGCTGGCCGTCACAGCTGTTCGATACGCTACAAAATGGCGTCGGACGGTTTATTTCCAGTCATAGTGCGCAATAAATCAGCACAAAACGCTTTTTAGTTATAAACCATGCCATTTGGATATAAGGCACCCTCTTCGCCTGCTGTTACCATTCCTGCTGTCTTAATTCGTGATTAACATTATGCGGCCTTTCCAGAGCGAAAGGCCGCATTACTCTGGAGTTTCAGTATGGACCTTCCTCTTACGCTTAATATCGTAGCCTTTGTGGTGCTGCTGGTATTGCTCTCTCGCTTCAGCCGTCAGAACTGGAGCCTGTCGAAAAAAGTGCTGACCGGTCTGGTAATCGGCGTACTGTTCGGCCTGGTTTTGCAGTTGATCTACGGCGAAAACAGCGCAGTGGTCAAAGAGTCTATCAGCTGGTTTAACATCGTCGGTAATGGCTATGTCCAGTTGCTGCAGATGGTCGTAATGCCGCTGGTGTTCGTTTCCATTCTGAGTGCGGTCGCCCGTCTGCATAACGCCTCGTCGCTGGGAAAAATCAGCGTACTGACGATTGGCGTACTGCTGTTTACCACCGCGATCTCGGCGCTGGTCGGCGTCTTCGTGACCGGCCTGTTTGGCCTGAGCGCAGAAGGTCTGGTTCAGGGCGTGCAGGAGACTGCGCGTCTCAGTGCGATTCAGAGCAACTATGTCGGCAAAGTGGCTGACCTGACCGTGCCGCAACTGGTGCTCTCCTTTATCCCGAAAAATCCGTTTGCCGATCTGACCGGAGCCAGTCCGACCTCGATTATCAGCGTCGTCATCTTCGCCGCCTTCCTGGGTGTAGCTGCACTGCAGTTGCTGAAAGATGATGAAGTTAAAGGTCAGCGCGTGCTGGTCGCGATCGATACGCTGCAGTCCTGGGTCATGAAGCTGGTGCGTTTAGTGATGAAGCTGACACCTTATGGTGTGCTGGCGCTGATGACCAAAGTGGTTGCCGGTTCTAACCTGCAGGACATCATTAAGCTGGGCAGCTTTGTGGTCGCCTCTTACCTCGGTCTGGCCATCATGTTTGGTGTCCACGCCCTGCTGCTGTCGGTAAATGGTATCAACCCGATGCGCTTCTTCCGTAAAGTGTGGCCGGTTATTACCTTCGCCTTTACCAGCCGCTCCAGCGCAGCCAGCATTCCGCTGAGCGTGGAAACCCAGACCCGTCGTCTTGGCGTGCCTGAGTCGATTGCCAGCTTTGCGGCCTCTTTTGGTGCCACTATCGGCCAGAACGGCTGTGCCGGTCTCTATCCAACTATGCTGGCAGTGATGGTTGCGCCAACCGTCGGGATCAACCCGTTTGACCCACTGTGGATTGCGACGCTGGTCGGGATCGTGACGCTGAGCTCAGCAGGCGTTGCCGGTGTCGGCGGTGGTGCAACCTTCGCGGCGCTGATTGTCCTGCCTGCGATGGGCCTGCCGGTCACCCTGGTGGCGCTGCTGATCTCCATTGAGCCGCTGATCGATATGGGTCGTACTGCCCTGAACGTCAACGGTTCCATGACCGCCGGTTCTCTCACCAGTCGCTGGTTAGGTATGACCGATAAGCGCGTCCTGGAAAGCGACGACAACGCCGAACTGGCACACCGCTAATCTGCTCTGAACCTGGCGCGCCCGCGCCAGGTTATTCCCGCCCTTCTTCTCCATAATCTCCTCCATTAATGGCAACGCCGTTAAGAAAGCGTTAAGCATGGTAAACAGGCGAAAAATCGCCGCTTTAGTGCTTGTCTTTGCCGGGTAAAAAGCGAATTCTGCATCCAGTCTTATGAGGAGAACACATGATGAAAAAGATAATCGCCTCGCTTCTGACGCTGACGCTTTTGACACCCGCTCTGGCTTTCGCTCATCCTGGCGACTGGGGCCCGCCGGGTGGATGGGATCGCCACGGCGGCCACGGGCCACACTGGGGCGGACCCGGGCCGGTGCGCTTTTTGCCTGAAGCCGCAACCGCGGTGCTGATAGGCGGACTGACCTATTATCTGCTCAACGGCAATTATTATCAGCGTCACGGCGATGAGTATGTGGTGACAGAGCCGCCTGCAGAGTCGCGGGTCAGCAGTGAAATGCGGGTACTCGACTTTAACGGCAAACGCTTCTATGTGCAGGCTGGCCACTTCTACCAGCGGCAGATAGATGGCGATTATGTTGAAGTGCCGCGCCCGGCAGGTTTGTAGTCAGTGCCACAACGAAAAACGGCCCGTCATAATGACGGGCCGTTTGCTATTCAGGGGTGCTATGAGTTACTGCTGAACCTGCGGGTCGGTGTCATATTCCGCACAGCTCTGGAAGCCGTAGTTCATGACACGGCCGGTGTCGTTATAGCTCACGAAGTAAGTCTGAGCTTTACCGTCGCGCTGACCCAGTACATAAGTCTGGCAGGTGCCGCGCGCGTGAACCATGGTGATTTCAGTCGAAGGCGTACCGGCGATCTGACGAACCTGATCACGGGTCATACCCTTTTTAACATCCTTTACCACTGGCTTAGTCACGTAGCTTTCCGCACGATCGTAAGTCGTACAACCAGACAGTGCAGCCAGCGTCAGCGCCGCAGCGATACATCCCATCACTTTATTCATCTTGTTGTTCCTCATTTATTGTCCATGTGGAAACAAGCCTGGAACATAAATGCTGATTTATCAAGTTTATGACGAACAATTAGTGGCCTGCCAAATGTCAGGATTTCGTAAAGAAGGCTGTTTTGCTGTCAACGCAGACGTATACTGCCCGGCAAAACAGGTACCCGATAGCGCCCCGTTTTCAGAGACCACACCGTCATCCGCGCAGTCGCAGATTGGCGTAAATGTCACGTTACCGGCCGCTGTTTTTCACTGACTTACCCGCTTTCTGTTTACCCCATCGCTGACAATCCCGAGGATAAATGACCCCTGTACACTCCAATCGCCTGGTTTATGCCATTACGCTGGGCCTGCTGGCCGCACTGGGCCCGCTCTGCATCGACCTCTATCTGCCTGCGCTGCCACAAATGGCCCAGGATCTGCACACTGAAACCGCTACCGCGCAGCTGAGTCTGACCGCCGGACTGTTAGGTCTCGGCTTTGGTCAGCTGCTCTTTGGCCCGATGAGTGATAAGTTCGGCCGCCTGCGCCCGCTGACCCTGTCACTGGTGTTGCTGTTTATCGCCTCGATGGGCTGTGCGCTGGCGCAGGATATTAACCAGCTGCTGCTGGCGCGGCTGTTCGAAGGGTTAGCAGGTGCGGGCGGTGCGGTGCTGTCACGGGCAATTGCACGCGATATGTACAGCGGCCATGAGCTGACGCGATTCTTCGCTCTGCTGATGCTAGTCAACGGTCTGGCACCGATCGGTGCACCGGTATTAGGCGGCGTGCTGATGACGATTTTAAACTGGCGCGGCATCTTCATGGTGCTGGGCGGCATTGCCATTCTGCTGATCCTGCTGGCGCGCTGGAAGCTGCATGAAACCCTGCCTGAGGCACGCCGCAGTAAAGGATCAATATTCTCCGCCTACGCGGCATTGGGTCAGGTGATTACCCATCGCCCCTTCATGGGCTTCTGCCTGACCCAGGGATTTATGATGTCCGGCATGTTCGCCTACATCGGTGCCTCGCCGTTCGTGCTGCAGCAACTCTATGGTCTTTCGCCCCAGGCCTTTAGCTTCTGCTTTGCGGCCAACGGGTTTGGCCTGGTGATTGCTTCACAGACCAGCGCCCGCCTCTGTCCATTGTGGGGCGAATATCGGGTGCTGAAAGGCGGACTGACGCTGGCCTTTGTCGCCTCCAGTCTGCTGCTGCTGGCCGCGCTGCTGCATGCTCCCTTAGCGCTGCTGCTGGTGGCACTGTTCTTTACCATTGCCAGCAACGGCGTTATCGCTACCACCGCCTCGTCCCTGGCGATGCAGAGTCAGGGCCATCGCGCTGGTAGCGCCTCCGCGGTGATTGGCGTCACGATGTTCACGCTGGGTGCGATTACCGTGCCGATTACCGGCATCGGTGGCACCTCGGTGCTGAGCATGTGCGCCACCATTTTTGGCTGCTTTATGACGGCGATTCTGATGTTTAGCGTGCTGGCGAAAAAACCGCTGCCGCAGGTAAAAACTCACTGATTTCGCAACGTTTCATGGTAATCAGTTACCGCTTTGGCTTGTTGTTTTCGCAAAGGCACGTTAGCTTTAATAAAACGTTCGCATCGAGCCGACCGGCCACTGACCTGAGGAGAAGTTCATGTCACTGCAGCAGGAAATTATTGAAGCCCTGGGTGTGAAGCCCACTATCGACGCCGACCAGGAAGTGCGCGTCAGCATCGATTTTCTTAAAGCCTACCTGAAACGTCACAGCGGCCTGAAAACGCTGGTGCTGGGGATCAGCGGCGGTCAGGATTCAACCCTGGCGGGCGCGCTGGCGCAGCGGGCGATCACCGAACTGCGTCAGGAGAGCGGTGATAACGACTACACCTTTATTGCCGTGCGTCTGCCCTATGGTGTGCAGGCGGATGAGCAGGATTGTCAGGACGCGCTGGCCTTTATCAAACCCGACCGTTCGCTGGTGGTAAACATCAAAGAGTCGGTGCTGGCCAGTGAGCGCGCGCTGAAAGAGGCGGGTATTACGCTTTCCGATTTTGTCCGCGGCAATGAAAAAGCCCGTGAGCGGATGAAAGCGCAATACAGCATCGCCGGCATGACCAAAGGCGTAGTGGTCGGCACCGATCACGCGGCTGAAGCCGTGACCGGTTTCTTCACCAAGTATGGCGATGGCGGCACGGACATCAATCCCCTGTTTCGCCTGAACAAGCGTCAGGGCAAGCAGTTGCTGAAACACCTTGGCTGCCCGGAGCATCTCTATCTGAAAAAACCGACTGCCGATCTGGAAGATGATCGTCCAGGCCTGCAGGATGAAGTGGCGCTGGGCGTCACCTATGAGATGATTGATGACTACCTGGAAGGCAAAAGCATCAATCCTGACAGCGCCCGTATCATCGAAGGCTGGTATCAGAAAACCGAGCACAAACGTCGTCCGCCGATCACGGTATTCGACGACTTCTGGAAGTAATCCTGCCCCTCCCTTGCCGCGGCAAGGGAGGCTTCTCTCACTGACTTTGTTGATCGCTGCATGCCTGCCACCGTTTCGCGCGCGACCCTCGTCGGGCTTGTCGCCATTCTGCTCTGGAGTACGACCGTTGGCCTGCTGCGCAGCGTCAGTGAAGCCTTTGGCGCCACCGGTGGTGCGGCGCTGATCTACACCACCACGGCGTGTCTGCTCTGCCTGACCCGGGGCCTGCCCAGACCTGGCGCAATGCCCGCCATCTACCTGTGGCTGGGGGGCGTACTCTTTGTCGGCTATGAAATCTGTCTGGCGCTGGCCATCGGGCTGGCCAGCGATCGCAGCCAGTCGCTGGAGCTGGGGATGATTAACTATCTCTGGCCCTGCCTGACCATCGTGCTGGCGATCCCATTTAATCAGCAGCGTTTCCGTGTCTGGCTGTGGCCAGGACTGCTGCTGTCGCTGCTGGGGATCGTCTGGGTAATGAAAGGCAGCGGCAGCGGATCGCCGGCGCTGTTGTGGCAGAATATGCTGCGCAACCCGGTCGCCTATGCACTGGCCTTTATCGCCGCCCTGACCTGGGCGCTCTACAACAATCTCACCCGCCGCTTTGCCCGTGGTTCTAATGGCGTCACGCTGTTTTTTATCCTGACTGCACTGGCGCTGTGGCTGAAATATGCCTTCAGCGATCACACTGCACCGATGACCTTTACGCCGGTGCCGCTGCTGGAGGTGCTGTTTGTCGGGCTCTCCACCGCCATCGCCTATTCCGCCTGGAATCACGGAATTCAGCAGGGCAATCTGACGCTGCTGGCCACCGCCTCCTACTTTACGCCGGTGCTGTCGGCCCTGATGGGATCGCTGTGGCTCGGCCTGACGCCGCCACTGGCCTTCTGGCAGGGCGTGGCGATGATCACGCTCGGCTCGCTGATCTGCTGGCGGGCAACACGGTCTCTGTAACCAGACGGCTGGCGATCATTTCACCTGCCTGTTATGCTGTATGGACAACCAGTAAATGGAGTCCATCTTGGTCAGACGTTCTGCCATACTTCGCCCCGAACCCGACGCGAATGCAATTTATCAATATCCCGAACACCTGCGTGAATGGCTGGAAGGCCTGCCAAATCATCCTGGCGTCTATACCTTTCATGGCGAAAGTGAGTCGCTGCCGCTCTATATCGGTAAAAGTGTGAATCTGCGTTCGCGGGTGATGTCCCATTTCCGCACCCCGGATGAGGCGAAAATGCTGCGCCAGTCGCGGCGTGTAAGCTGGATCCCTACCGCGGGCGACCTCGGCGCGCTGCTGCTGGAAGCGCAGATGATCAAAACCCAGCAGCCGCTGTTCAATAAGCGACTGCGCAAAAACCGGCAGCTCTGTTCATTGCAGATTACCGACGGCAAACCGAATGTGGTCTATGCAAAAGACCTCGATTTCAGCCAGTCCCCCAACCTGTTTGGGCTCTATCGCAGTCGCTTCGCCGCGCTGGAACGGCTCAAGCAGCTCGCGGATGAGTATCAGCTCTGTCATGGCCTGCTGGGTCTGGAAGCGCTGAGTGCGGGGCGAGGCTGCTTCCGCTCGGCACTGCGCCGTTGCGCCGGGGCCTGCTGTGGAAAAGAGCCGGTCAGCGATCATCAGGATCGACTGCTGGAGGCGCTGGAAAACGTGCGGGTGTTCTGCTGGCCATGGCAGGGTGCCGTGGGGCTGGTGGAGGAAGGCAAAGAGATGACGCAGATCCACGTTATCGACCACTGGTTCTATCTCGGTTCGGTCAGCAGCATGGATGAGGCCAGAAAACTGCAGCGGCCCAAAGGCGGTTTTGATCATGACGGCTACAAAATCCTCTGCCGCCCGATTCTGTCAGGTGCCTACCCTATTCTGCCGCTATAAAAAAACCGCCGACGCTGCCCACTCACCTTCAGTGGACAGCGCCGGCGGTCTCAGACCGTTCGCTTAACGAGTGTTATTCAGCCGGTTCTGCTGGCGGTGCCATTTTGCCCTCGTGCGGGCCTTTCTCAGTCAGACGCTTTTCAAAGTTAGCGTTGTACTGTTTTTTCTGCTCCGGCGTCAGCACGTTATAGAGCTTGTTCTGGGTTTCCAGCATCTTCAGCGCATGCTCTTTGGCATTGGCGGACATCTTCTCTGCCTGTGCTTCTGCTTTGCTCTGGTCGAAGCTGTCAGAGGCAATAATGCTGTGGGCCGCACGACGCTCGTCCAGTGACGGGCGTTTCATATCTTTGTGGCTCTCTTTCATGATGTCGCGCATCTGAGTTTTCTGCGCGTCGGTCAGGTTCAGACCTTTAAACATCATCTCCATGCCGTGGCGCATTGGCGGCTTGTGCATCGCTTTTTCGCTACCTGCTGGCGGTGGAGTCAGGTTGTCAGCGGCTGCATGGACGGCGCTGGCTGCACCAAACGCCAGCGAAGAAGCCAGTAAAAGAGAAGTCAGTTTGCGCATAATAGTGTCCTTATAATTCATGATAATGACGACAGCACTCTGTCGCGTCTTCGGAAACAAGCATACGACGCTGAACGTCAACTACTCAGAGCCTGAGTAAAGCCGTGAAAGCATAAAAGATAAAAATCGGGCAATCATGAAGAGAATAAGAAGAAAGGCGTGAGGAATTGAAAATGTTTATGAATTTAAAGCGAATTTGGCAGAAATCATGGAGGAGTGTAAGGGTTACGACAGGAAAGCGGAAGCCGATCTTCCACTTTTCCTGTCGGTTTTTTAGCGCCGAGGGTCTGCGCTGTTAACAACCGCTATCAGACCGGCAGCGCCTGAGTCTGTTCGCTCTCTTCAATCAGCATCAGTCCGGCACGCAGCCCGGCGGCCACGTTAGGGTTAGGGAACAGCACATACTCCCGCGCCTGCTGCACGTAATAGCGGGTGCTACCATCTTCCGCCAGCAACGTCCCCTGTGGAAACGCGGTAAAGTTCAGCGTTTCCGGCGACATATGCAGCGTAAAGTGCTCACTCAGTCGGGTGATCTGCTGCGCGACCCGATAGTGACGCGGTCTAACCGCCGCCGCAGGCAGCGCTTCGCCATAGAGTAAAGACGCCAGCGCCTGCTGTGCCGCACTGAACTGACTGAGATCGTTTTCGCCAAACGGCAGCGCTTTGCCCAGCTCCAGGGTACAGCTGGCCGCACCGAAGTGCTCGCAGCTGAAGTGGGTAAAGGTGCCGCCCGGCGAGCGATGGAACACCAGCGCTTCCAGCCCGGCAGCGGCCAGCCAGTCAAGAAACGCGGGCGGCCAGGGGCGTTCATTGTGCGGCATCACGCCAAACTGAGGATGATAAGAGCCACGAATTGCGGTGTGCATGTCGAGGTGCCAGCGCGTTTCATCGCACTCGCCCAGCTGCCAGAAGGTCTCCAGCGTCTGCTCCAGCCGCAGCACGCGGCGGGCCTCATCACCATCATCAATCTGCTGCCAGCGTCCGCCAAACAGCCGGTTAATGTCATAACGCACATAGCGCTTACCGGTGCGTAGCGCTGAGGGATTACCCAGAATCACCAGCATGCGCTGCTGTAACGGCTTTTCGCCCCGCAGCAGCGGATTAACCAGCTGGTTCACCATTTCTACCGGGGCCGTTTCATTGCCGTGGATCCCGGCAGAGAGCACCAGCGCCTGTTTAACCGGCACCGTCGGCTCCATCAACAGTATGCCGTGATACAACCATTGCCAGCGAAGATGCGCCGTTTCACCACTACGCTTACGCGGCACCTCGCCGGAGAGCGTTTGCTGTAAAAAGTCCTGCATCGTTCCTCCTTTTCGCCCTGAGCAGGCGGCAGACTGTGCTGCCCCCTCCTTCACTGCTGAAATGCATATACATTTCCTAAGTCTAGCAGCTTCGTGAGTTCATCCAGCGCGTCGCGTCCCTCACGCAGCAATTGTGGGTCGACCAGATCGGCCTGGGTCAGGCAATCGCGGTAATGACGGTCAACCCAGTTATTCAGCGTGCTGAAGAGCCGATCGTTCATCAGCACCGCCGGATTCACTGCCTGCTGCTCCTGTGGTGTCAGCACCACCCGCAAACGCAGGCAGGCTGGACCACCCCCGTTATACATGCTTTCGCGCAGATCAAACACCTTCAGGGCTTTGAGTGGCGTGTCAGCCTCAACCTGTTCACACAGGTAGCGCCAGACACCCGGATGCTGACGTGACTCCTCCGGCAGCACCAGCATCATGGTGCCGTCGGGACGGCTCAGCAACTGACTGTTAAACAGATAGGTCTCCACCGCATCTTTCACTGACACCCGATTTTCCGGCACTTCCAGTGCCACAAAACCGGGAACGCGCGACCGAAGCTGCGCCAGCAGTTCAGGCTGATTAACAAAGGCGTGCTGGTGACAGAAGAGCATCTGCTGGTTACTTACCGCAATCACATCGTTATGAAACACGCCCTGATCGATCACCGCAGGATTCTGCTGCGCATACAGCACGCTTTCCGGTGAGAGCTGATGCAGACGGGCGACCGCCTCGCTGGCTTCCCGGGTCTGACGTGCCGGATAGCGCTGCGGGGCTTTGCCCTCATGGCTGCTGTCGCGGCCATAGACAAACAGCTGCACGCCGCGCTCACCATAGGCGCCGCCCAGTCGGTTATGGTTCGCCGCCCCTTCATCGCCAAACATCGCCACCTGCGGCAAGGCATCATGCACCGCAAAATGGCGATCGTCGCGGAAGATGGAACGCAGCAGCCAGGCCGTTTCCGGCGCTTCTATCGCACGGTGGAATTTGTTGTTAAGGTTCGCCACCGTCAGGTGAACCCGGCCATCAAGGCTGTCCGCTGACGGCGAGACCGTGGCAGCATTGGCGACCCACATCGCCGAGGCTGAACTGACGGCGGAGAGTAATCCCGGCGCAGTTTTCCCGGTCGCAGCCAGCACCTGCTCATCGCTGCCACCAAAGCCGAGCTGGCGCAGCGCCGCAATATTGGGCCGCTCATGCGGCGGGATCACCCCCTGAACGTAGCCCATATCGGCCAGCGCTTTCATCTTGAGCAACCCCTGCTTTGCCGCCAGACGGGGATTCGACGGCTGCAGCTGATTGCGGGTCGAGGCTTCGTTGCCAAACGACAGCCCGGCATAGTGGTGTGTTAACCCCACCAGCCCATCAAAGTTGGCCTCGGTTGCCTTCATGACGTCGTCTCCTGGGTGGAGAAATCGAGGCCCGGCGACAGCGTGGCGGGCAGCGTCAGGTCAGGCGTCTCCAGCGAAGCCATCGGCCAGGCGCAGTAGTCCGCCGCATACCAGGCGCTGGCGCGATGGTTGCCCGAGGCACCAATGCCGCCAAACGGTGCGGTACTGGCTGCGCCGGTCAGCGGTTTGTTCCAGTTGACGATACCGGCACGCGCTTCAAGCAGCAGCTGATCAAACTGCTGGCGTGAAGGCGAGATCAATCCGCACGACAGGCCATAACGGGTCTGGTTAGCCAGCGCTATCGCCTCTTCAAATGTCTCATAGCGGACTACGCCTAACAGCGGACCAAAGACCTCTTCATCCGGAATGCCCTGCACGCCGGTTAAATCGATAATACCTGGCGTCAGGATGGCACTGTGGCGATCCGGCCAGCGCATCGCCAGCAGCACCTCGCCGCCCGCCTCAACCCGCCGTTGCCACTCACCCATAATCTTCTCTGCCGCGCCGGTGGAGATCACGCTGCCAATAAACGGCTGCGGTTCAGCATTCCAGGCAGCGGGTTGCAGTCGCCCCGCCACCTCCACCAGCCGCCGCAGAAACGCATCCCCTGCATCGCCGCGTTTGACCAGCAGACGCCGCGCGCAGGTGCAGCGCTGACCGGCGGTTATAAAGGCTGACTGCAACGTGATGTTGACAGCCGCATCAGTGTCCGCCGGATCTTCAACAATCAGGGCATTGTTACCGCCCATCTCCAGCGCCAGCATCTTTTCAGGCTGACCGGCAAACTGGCGATGCAGCTGATAGCCGGTATGGGCGCTGCCGGTAAATAGCAGGCCATCAATCTGCTGACAGTTGGCCAGCGCCTGACCAGTCTCACGTCCGCCCTGTAACAGTGCCAGCACGCCGGCAGGCAGGCCCGCAGCCAGCCAGAGCTCAACGGTTTTTTCGGCGGTCAGCGGCGTCAGTTCGCTGGGTTTAAATACCACACAGTTGCCCGCCAGCAGCGCCGGAACAATATGGCCGTTTGGCAGATGTCCCGGGAAGTTATAGGGACCAAACACGGCCAGCACCCCATGCGGGCGGTGGCGCAGGGAGCTTTCGCCTTCATGCTGTTCACCGGTGCGGCTATGGTATGCCTTCACCGAAAAGCCGATTTTGTTGATCATCGCGCCCACTTCGGTCAGCGCTTCCCAGCGCGGCTTGCCGGTTTCACGGGCGATAGTTTCCGCCAGCGCCGTTTTATGCGCCTCAAGCCCGGCGGCAAATTTCTCAACGATCGCCTGCCGTTCCGCCAGCGGGCGTCTGGCCCAGGCTGGAAATGCGTCGCGCGCCGCCTCACAGGCTGCGGTGACCTGAGCGGCTGAGGCCGCTTGGCCCTGCCATAACGTCTCGCCGCTGACCGGATCCGCTTTCGTCAGAATCTCAGCGTCACCGTCCAGCCATTGTCCATTTATCAGATGTGTCATGCTGTTTTCTCCTCTTTGCAGAGCGTCACCACGCGCAGGCTGTCGCCCGGCTGGCAATGGAGCGCCTGCATCTGTTCATCCGTGAGTTGCACGCTGTCGCTGTCAGCCTTTGCCGGAATCAGCGCCACACGGAACTGGCGATAATCGCTATTGGCAACCAGACAGAGCGGGCCATCAGCCGGGTTTTCGCCCCGTTCTGCGCTGCGCAGACGGCTTTTACGCACCGCACGGATATGATCGATGTCGCACTCCAGTGTCGGGCCGCCATCAAAAATGTCGACATAATTGAGGTAGCGGAAGCCCTCTGCTTCCAGTACCGCCCGCGCAGGCGCGGTTTGCGGATGGACCTGTCCAATCACCGCCTGCGCTTCCGGTGTCAGGTAGTCGATGTAGAGCGGATGTTTCGGCATCAGTTCAGCGATAAATGATTTCTGTCCGGTGCCACTAAGGAAGTCCGCTTTGCTGAATTCCATAGAGAAGAAGCGGCTGCCAACGCTCTCCCAGAACGGCGAATGGCCCTGCTCATCGCTGACGCCACGCATCTCGGCCACCACCCGGTTGGTGAAACGTTCACGGAAACTGGCCATAAACAGGAAGCGTGACTTCGACAGCAGATAGCCGTTTTTGCCATCACGGTAATCGGGATCGAGAAACAGCGTGCAGAGCTCACTGCTGCCGGTATGGTCGTTACTCAGCGACAGGGTAGGCAGCGCGGCATAAACATTCAGCTCTTTTGAGGCGTGCACCTGGGTACCGACGCGAAAGTTGTACCAGGGATCCTGCAGACCCACCGCCACCTCAATGGCGCAGATACCGACGGCGCGGTTATCTTCGCTGTCGGCCAGCACAAAGACATAGCCCTGTTCGGCACGTGGCAGAGAATCCTCCCAGGTCTGCAGCGATCGATCGATACGCGCCTGTAGCGTCGCGCTATCAACCGGCAGCGAGGTCAGCCCGCCACCGGTTTTGCCCGCCAGCGCCATCAGCTGGCTTAAGTCATCGCGTTCAACCGGACGGATTACCATCATGATGTTGACCCTCGCACCAGGCTTTCGCACACTTCGGCAAAGCGGGCCATGCCCAGCTTCACTTCCTGCTCACTGATATTCAGCGCCGGGGCAAAACGCACCACATTGGCACCCGCAATCAGCACCATGACGCCCATTTCCGCGGCGGCAAGGTTGATCGCTTTGGCTTTACCGGCAAAATCGTCGGTGAGCACCGCGCCAATCAGCAGGCCAAGACCGCGCACTTCTTTAAACAGGTGCAGACGCTGGTTGATCTCATCCAGTGCCGCCACAATCCACTGGTGACGTTCTGTTACACCCGCCATCAGTTCAGGCTGGTTGATCAGTTCCATGACTTTACCTGCCACTGCGCCCGCCAGCGGATTGCCGCCATAGGTGGTGCCGTGGGTGCCAACGCCCATCACCAGCGCCAGATCTTCGCGCGTCAGCATCGCACCAATCGGGAAGCCGCCGCCCAGCGCTTTGGCGCTGGTGAGCACATCCGGCGTGACGCCATAATGCATGTAGGCATAAAGCGAACCGGTACGGCCAACGCCACTCTGCACTTCATCAAAAATCAGCAAAGCCTGATGCTTATCACAGAGCTCACGCAATCCACGCAGAAACGCCGGATCGGCAGGCAGCACGCCACCTTCACCCTGAATCGGTTCAACAATGACTGCGCAGGTATGGTCATTAATCAGTTCAGCCGCCGCCGCCAGATCGTTAAACGGGGCATGCTGGATCTCTGGCGGCAGCGGCGCAAAATCTTTTGAGTAAGCGGGCTGACCCCCGGCGGTTACCGTAAACAGGGTGCGGCCATGAAATGCATTCTTAAACGCCACGATTCCACTTTTATGCGGACCCACACGATCATGTGCCACCTTGCGCGCCAGTTTCAGCGCCGCTTCGTTCGCCTCCGCCCCGGAGTTACAGAAGAACACCCGGTCAGCGAAGGTGGCATCGATCAACTGCTTCGCCAGCCGCAGGATCGGTTCGTTGGTGTAGCCATTACCGGTGTGCCATAAACGTGCGGCCTGTTCCTGCAGCGCCTGTTGTAATGCCGGATGCGCATGCCCTAACGCATTGACGGCAATGCCACCGGCGAAGTCGATATAATCTTTGCCGTTTTGATCCCAGACGGTGGAGCCTTCCGCGCGAATCGGTATAAAAGTCGCAGGCGCATAAACCGGCATCATCCATTGATCGAAATCGTGACGTGAAACGTGCAGTGCCATAACCCACTCTCCTGCTTTACTTTACCGGCCGGGTAAAGCTTATGTTTTAAAATTGTTAAAAGATGTTGTAGTGCAGCCCTACTGTAGAGTGCAGTTAACGTGCCAGCCAGAGAATTAATGCATAAAATGGTCTTCACGACGTAATATCAATGAGTTAGATGTTGACAATATTCACTTAATTTGCATATATAGTGAATAGTTGTCTGATTGCAGCGCCAGAACCGGGTTTTAAACAGCAGAATTATGCATTCACGGGATGAAATATCGCTTTTGTGATCGCTGATAAATTATCTCTCCAGAAAAGCCCCTCCACTGCCCTGTTTTAGCGCAGTTTGCCTCGCGCTGGTGCAGCGATTACGCGGGGAACTCGCCCGGAAATGTCAGAACACCCTGGCTTTATTTAACAAAAGTTTTTCATTTCCCCCTGCAGACACATTAATCTGCGTATCTTTATCAGGCTATTTTATAAACAGGATGATCAATATTTAATCAGCAACTCTGACTATTATTCCGGAGGTGATTATCGGGCCAGAAAGAATATTCTATAAAGATGAACAAATATTAATACGCAGACTAATGGTTAGGATAAAAGCCTTATAAGGCTATTCTTAGCGGATAATCACCCATAATTAAATCAGGGGTTATATTGATTTAAAAGTGTACAAAAAAAGCCCATTTAAGACCACTACATATAAACATAAACCATTGATAAATAGAGATATAACATCAGATAGCTCATGATTACTTATTAGAAGAAAATCTTATTACTTTACAATTTAATCTTCTGTTCCTCGCTGTTATCCATCAACTGAATATAGACATCACATTTTGTTACTTTTATTGCACTTTGTAGTTTTACCTTTTTGTGTCATTTTCTTTTCACCCCATATCAGGGGAATAATAATTAATGAATACAGGGTAATAATTAAATGATGAAGCGCACTTTACTGGCGGCTGTCATGCCGTTACTGATCGGTCTCTCCTCCGCGCAGGCCGCAGAAGTTTATAACAAGGATGGCAATAAGCTGGATCTGGTCGGCAAGATTAACGTGTCACACCTCTTTTCTGACGATAACAACAACGATGGTGATACCTCCTCTTATGCCCGCTTTGGCTTTAAAGGCGAGACAAAGATTACTGACCAGCTTACCGGCTACGGTTTCTGGCAGTATCAGTACAGTCTGCATAACTCCGAGGGCAGTGACGCCCAGGCCACCAACCGTACCCGTCTGGGCTATGCTGGCCTGAAGTTTGGCGAGGCAGGTTCGCTGGATTACGGACGTAACTACGGCCTGGTCTATGACGTGCTGAGTTATACCGATATGCTGCCGTTCTTCGGCGGCGACTCCGGTTATACCGACGCCTTTCTCTCTGGCCGCTCAACCGGTGTACTGACCTGGCGTAACAGCAATTTCTTTGGTCTGGTCGACGGCTTAAACCTTGCCGCGCAGTATCAGGGCAAAAACGATCGCAGCAGTAACATTGACGGCGTGCGTCGTTCCAACGGCGACGGCTTCGCCCTCTCCGCTTCCTATGACTTCGATTTCGGCCTGAGCTTTGCCGGCGCGTTTGCCAGCCTGGAACGCACAACGGCGCAGAATGCTGCCGCACGCGGAGAAGGCGAAAAAGCCCAGCACTGGGCGACCTCGGTGAAATATGATGCGAACCAGGTCTATCTGGCTGCCATGTACGGTGAAACTCTGAACGCCACGCCAATTACTGGCGGTTTCGCTAACAAAGCGCAGAACTTTGAAGCCGTGGCGCAGTATCAGTTCCTGAACGGCTTCCGTCCGTCCGTGGGTTACGTCTCATCCAAAGGCAAGGAAATTGAGAATATCGGCGATGCCGACATCATTAAATACACCGCCGTGGGTGCCACTTACTACTTCAACAAGAACATGTCGGTCTATGGTGAATACCGCATCAACCTGTTGAAAGATAACAATCCGCTTCGCCTGCCGACCGACGACATCACAGCCCTGGGTCTGATTTACCAGTTCTGATGTGACAGCGGGCCCGGCTCTGACCGCCGGGCCCGTTTATTGTTTTAATCCCGGCCACAGAGAGTGTTGCGCGCTTTCAGCCCAGCGACCTGACTAAGCTAACGGCCATCGCCTCTTCCTGCATCAATTCCTCCACGTTAGCGGACGCCAGCAACGTGGTGGCCTGCCCGGCAGGAACCGGACGGCTGAAGAGATATCCCTGACCATAATCACAGCCGCGCTTTCTCAGCCACCTCAGCGTGGCGACATCCTCAATGCCCTCAGCAGTAATGATCACATTAAGCCCCTGACAGAGTGCCAGCAGCGTTTCCACCACTTTTCGCTGCTCAGATCCGGTCACGATTCCGGCGATAAACGTCTGGTCAATTTTGATTTTGGTAATACCCAGCCCCAGCAAAACCGACAGGTTGGAGTAGCCGGTGCCAAAATCATCCAGCACCACTCCGATACCGGCCTCTTTCAGCAGACGGATCGCCTGGCGGGCATCGTCAGAAATGGCCATGACATTCTGTTCGGTGATTTCAAGTTCCAGCATTACCGGCCCGGCATGCTGCATAATGCTGGACAAACAGCTGGTCAGCGACGGTCTCAGCAACTGCTCCGGGGTAATGTTCAGCGACAGGCAGAGCCCGGCTGGCCATGCCCGGGTTGCACTGACAGCATCCTGCAGCAGCGCCACTGTCATGCTGTCCATCAACCCCAGCCGCTCCACCACTGGCAGAAACTCTGCAGGTGAAACCGTCTGACCAGATGCAGTGATCCAGCGCGCCAGTATCTCAAAGCCGGTAATGTTACCGGTGCGCAGTGAAACCAGCGGCTGCAGAAAGGGAACGATGGCATGTCCGCTAACGGCGGCAACAACCTCCTGCTCCAGCCTTTCCCGCTGGCGAAAGCGCAGCTCCATGTCCGGGGAGAATCGTGCCAGACAGGCGCACTTATCCTGCTTCGCCTCGTACAGCGCCAGATCCGCCGCCCGCACGACATCGGCCTGACCCGTGCAGGATGAGCTGGCGATGCCTGCTGAAAGGCTCAGGAAGGTGTGCGGACCGGTCCGGATGGATGCCGCATGCTGGCAGAAGCTTTCGGCGGCGGCCAGCGCCTGATCTGCCTGTGAAGCCTGGGCAACAATGGCAAATTCATCCCCACCGATGCGAAACACCTGACTCCCGGTACCCGCCGAAGCGATCAGCAGATTGGCCAGCGCGACCAGCGTGGCGTCGCCCTGACGATGACCGTTCAGGTCATTGATATTCTTAAAGTCATTGATGTCGAGCAGCGTCAGGGTGTAGGGCGTCCCGTCGGCATCAAGCGCAGCAATGTGTGCAGTGAACGATCGGCGGTTCATGACTCCCGTCAGCGCATCAGTTCCGGCCAGCCTGAGCGCATTTTTTTCCGCACGCAGCGTGTTGCGGATCAGACCCGCGATAAGCAGCGCCGGAATAATCATTGCCAGTCCGGCAAACGAGGTGGAGGTCAGGATAAACCGCAGCCGCTCACTGGTTTCAAAATCGGGATCATAGCTCAGGCCCAGCAGGCTGGAGATCCACGCCTCGAGCCCGAATTCCCACAGCGTGGAGAGTAAAATGATGGTCGCAATATTCAGCATTGCGAGCCAGAAAAGTTTCAGGCGCATGCGTTAGTTCCCGGTGATGGAAAGTGTCAGAGTTTTGTTTTAATTTTCAGTAAAAAACCGGGGCGTACTTCTCATACAATGTCTGCTAAGCTGCCGACAATTATCACCCCTCCGCTATTTTTACTCATCGCATTCGCACGTTCTCACCCGCCTTACGGCAGTGAGGCAGACGTTCTGCGGAGCCCGATGCGTGTCGGTTACGTCATCAATGTCGAATAGTGTTCTATCGGCAGCAGCAGCCAGATTAACAGGCCCGTCCGGTTAAATTTGTGCACTCCGGTGTTTTTAACCGGTTACGCTGCTGGCGTATCGCGCCGCTGAACAGCGCGAAAAGGCGCACACTCGCCAGACGATAAAAAGCGATTTATCAGCATATTGGCCGGGTTTTCGTTATCAATTCCGTTACGATTTTTGTGGCATAACGAGGTGGGTATACATGCAGTTTTTAATTTCCTTAAATTAAATAGCGAACAATTTAGTTAAACGTAACTCTCCAGAAGTTCTCTCGCCTGCCGATACCGGTTTACCCAATGAACTCTTTCGGAACGAGAGATGAAAATTTCAACGCGCCTTAGCGCAGGTTTTGGCTTGCTTATTCTGCTGTTTATTATCTGTACCGGCACCGCGATTCACGCGCTGGATAGCGCTCGCGATGGTATGGATGAGGTGGTTAATGTCCGTTTGAAAAAGTACCAGACGGTGCTGGATATGCGTGGTGGCGTGCGGGATATGGCAATCGCGGTGCGTAACCTTGCTCTGCTGACCGATCCCGTTGCCATGAAGCCAGAATGGGAACGTCTGCAAAAACAGCGCGCGCTTTATATCAGCAACCGCGAAGTACTCTCAGGCATGATGCAGACCGACCCCGGACAGGCAGGACGGGAGGCGATGAGCAGAATCGAGTCCACTGAAGAGGCCGCTCTCTCCACGCTGATGACCGCCGGGAAACTGGGGATGGAAAATCGTCAGCAGGAGGTCACCGACTATCTGTTAAAGGTGGCGCGTCCGGCTCAGCAAAGCCTGCTGAAGGCGATAAACGATCTGACGGAGCTTGAGATGCGCAGCAGCCGGGATGCGGTAGTGGATAACGGCATCGCTATCGCCCGCACCACCTGGATACTGATCATCCTGGCGGTGCTCTCCGTGCTGGCTGCCGTCGTCACCTGCGCGTTTATTGTGCGGATACTGATGCGCCAGCTGGGCGGCGAACCGGTGCAGGCTCAGACGCTGGCTGCTGCGATTGCCGCCGGTGATCTCACCTCGCCGGTCACGCTGCGCCGTGGCGACAGCACCAGCCTGCTTGCGTCGCTCAGCGGCATGCAGACCAACCTGCGCGAACTGGTTACGCAGATCAAAGGGGCATCCGCCTCGGTGGCGCTGGCGGCCGATGAGATTTCGCAGGGCAATACTGAGCTTTCATCCCGTACCGAGCAGCAGGCTGCTGCGTTGCAGGAAACGGCCGCCAGCATGGAGCAGCTCACCGCCACGGTAAAAAGCAACGCCGCGGGCGCGCAGCAGACTGCCGGTTCAGCGCGCGAGGCCGCCACCCTGGCCCAGGCGGGCGAAGCAGATGTCCAGCGCCTGTCAGAAACCATGCATGACATTTCGCTGAGTGCCGTTCGGGTACGCGATATTACGTCGGTGATTGAAGGCATTGCTTTCCAGACCAATATTCTGGCGCTCAACGCCGCCGTAGAAGCCGCGCGCGCTGGTGAAGAGGGCCGCGGATTTGCCGTGGTCGCGGGTGAAGTCCGCTCGCTGGCCCAGCGCAGCGCCACCGCAGCACGCGACATCAAGCAGCTGATTGAGCAGGCCGTGACGCAGGTCGAGGATGGCGTAACCGTAGCGGCCGGAACGGGTGAGCGCATCCTGAAGATTGTCAGCCGCGTCGGTGAACTGGCCGATGCTATGGACAACCTCTCCCTCTCCTCCGGTGAACAGATGCAGGGCATCTCCCAGGTCAGTATTGCGGTGAGTCAGATGGATGGCGTCACGCAGAATAACGCCGCGCTGGTGGAAGAGTCCTCTTCTGCATCGCAGTCACTGCTGGCCCAGGCGCGCGACCTGCGCGGCATGGTAGAGACCTTCACCGTATAAGCCGTATCGGCGGGCGGCTTCAGCCTGGGTTAAATGCTGAAATTGTCCTGCCGATCTTAGCTGCGTTGCACCCGGCGCACGTTGTGCGCAAGGGTTGCGACCGGTTATGTTGACTTCAATTTAATTTGACTCAATACTGTGCCGACTTTCAATCGGCGACGCAGCTAAAGGCTTTTTCTCCCGCTGCGATAGCGCTTAAAAGTCTGGTGTCTTACACCAGAAAGAGATGCTGCCGAAATCAACATCTCCCCGAGATACTATTCGCGAGACTTCACGGCTGACCAACAGCCTGGGGTCTGGCTGTCCCACCCCGGACTCAGAATGAGTAAAGATATGAATGACGAACCCGCGGGGATCTCCGATACGCCTCCCGCCAGTGCAGCGCCTGAAACTATCGACCAGTTTCTCTGCTTTGCGCTCTATTCCGCCTCACTTGCCATGACAAAGCTCTATCAGTCGCGGTTAAAACCGCTGGGACTCACCTATCCGCAATATCTGGTGCTGCTGGTGCTGTGGGAGAAAGATCGCCTGACCGTCTCTGATATTGGTGCACGCGTCCGGCTTGATTCCGGCACGCTCAGCCAGCTTCTGAAGCGGCTTGAAAGCGCGGGCATTATCTGCCGCCAGCGTGACACGGGAAATGATGAGCGCCGGGTACTGATCTCCCTGACAGAACAGGGCCACCAGCTTAAAGTCGCGGCGGCTGACGTCCCGGCTGATATGATCTCGGTGATGGATACCGCCTGTAGTGAACTTGGTGAGCTGACAACCCAGGTGGCAACGCTGCGTGAAAAGCTGCTTAAGGCCCTGCCATGATGCGGGCTTATAAAAAACCTGTGACCAGGCTGATAAAGCTGAATCGCCTGAGTGTTGCCTCTTCAGGTGCTATTCAACAGAACGGTTGCGCTGGAGTTTCTATTGAGTACCGATAAACCGGCAGATATGGCTGACGTCCATGCCGTTGTAGGGCAGGCCGTGTCGAGCCTGCTGAAGTCAGGCAAGACGGCAGGCTTACAGGACATAATTGCATTCCTGCAGCATCAGCAGGCACGGTCGGTAAACGGTCAGCGAGAGGTCTACGCCAGAGCGGTGCGTATTGTGATGAGCATGGTTAACTGATAACCGGGCCGCTGTGCTAAACGGCGGCGCTGCCCGCGCCTTCTTAATATCAATACCCTGCCCGCTGCGCAGCGTCGTTCCTGCTTTCACCCAGTGGTTCCCGCTCTCATTTCAGGATCAATAGTGATGTCACTCTGCCGCGCCTTCGTCATCCCGACAACTTATCTCTGCCAGTAACCGCTGTCGGGCCTGCAGACGTTAACAACAGCGTCTGCACATCACCGCCGCTATTAACTCTCCTATCCTTTCTGTGCAGCACAGCATTCCTGCTACAGTGTGGTGCCCCCAGGTGCCATCAAATCATAGCGATCGTTCTGCGGGGCCTCGTCTATGGTCATCGGTGGCTGAATTTTCAGGGTGATCCAGTTAGAGGTCACACGCTGCTGCTTGCTATCCTCCAGTGTTACCGACAGGCGATATTCGTTGCTGGCGTCTGGCGACGGATCCCACTGCGGTAAGATCACACTCCAGCCCTGCGGATCGGCGTTATTGGCCGGAGGTGTCAGGCTCAGCGCCTGCGTATCGCCCTGCCAGCTTACCGCCTTGATAGCATTGCTGGCGCGCACCTGCAGCTTCAGCGGCAGACTCTCGCCACTGCTTAACTGCCAGGGCGGGGTTGCCAGAAACACGGACAGCGTTTTGCGCTGACGGAAAGCGAGCACCGGCGTATCGCTGCGGGTGACGGTATCGTAACGGCTGCCGCGCAGGGAGTGCGCCTCAGCGACGTTTCCGGCATCGAGCTGACGTCGCAGCGCCACGCCAAAGCGATAGTTGAGTTTCAGCCCCAGCTGATCCTGACTCTCACCGGCACTGCTGGTTTTATGGGTAGCGGACAGCGTCACCAGCGGCACGGGAGTGTAAGAGAGGCCAAACGACATGGCGGAGGGATTGTGATAGCGGTTGCCGCTGTTAAACAGATCGACATTCTCACCCAGATATTGCTGATAGCTCACCGAAACGCCCAGCTGACGATAAAAGGGCAGATAGCTCTGGCTCGTAATATCGTAGCCGCGCGCCATGCGCTGCTGCTGCGAATCGCCCAGATTTTTCCAGCCGGAAAGCGGCTGATAGTAGTTGGCCGAGAAGCGCATTGAATCGCTCCACGCTTCCGTGCCCACAGAGGCGCGTTGCAGGCCGCTGCTGAACACGCGGTCAACAAAGCCGTTGTAACCCAGCAGCCAGTCACCGGCATCCCAGCGTTGTCCCAGTCCCGCGTTGCCAACCAGGCCATCGCCGGTATCGTGCAGCCCAAGCTGGCTGAAGGTGAGCCGGCTGTTTTCGTCGGCCAGGGCGCTGAAGAGATCGCCGCCGGTGCCGGTGAAGTTTCCGTTCATGTCGACTTTCAGATCCAGCTGCGCGGTGCCGTAAGGGGAAAGCAGTGACTGCCCTTCGCTCTCAACCCGATCGGCCACTTCATCGCGCAGATGATTGAACGCCCAGACGCCCGCCTGCTGACCAAACGTGACATTGCTGTCGCTGTTGTTACTCGCTTCACCGATACTCTTGGCCACCGCCGCCAGCTTTTTGCTCCACTCTTCATCCTGATCGCTGGCACCGCCGAGCGTCGGCAGCGACTGGCTGTAGCGCGCAGGATTGTCGAATGGCGTTTCTGACACCGCTGTTTCAGTCTGAAAGGCGCGGGCGCTCTGCGTGGCAGTCAGCGACAGCGCAATCAAAGAGAGAACCCCTGTTTTCCGTATCATGTCACCCGGCACATTGATTAGTTCGTAGCTGCAATTAAACAAAAATCATCAGCTATTACCTTAACATATTGTGACGGCGATGCAGGACAGCAGCGGCGAATTGTGCATATAACAGAAAAGTCCGGGTCAGAAAAAGGCCTGCGTTTACAGCAGGCCTGCGATCTCTCACCGCATCAGGAGAAGATCAACCCGCCATCCACATTGATGGTCTGCCCGGTGATGTAGCGCGCATCCTCTGATGCCAGAAACGCCACCAGTCCGGCGACATCTTCCGGCTGACCGGCACGCTTCAGCGGAATGTTTTTCACCCACTCCGCCATCAGCTCCCCTTTACCGTAGGTTTTCTCCTCGCTGCTGAGGATCTCGCCCCAGACGCGATCGTTGTAATCCCACATCTCACTCTCAATGATGCCAGGGCAAAAAGCGTTGACCGTAATGTTCCACGGCGCCAGCTCCAGCGCCAGACTCTGGGTAATGCCTATCACCCCCATTTTGCTGGCGGCGTAGTGCGGCGTGTAGATAAAGCCCTGTCGTCCCTGCCCCGATGAGGTGTTGATCAGGCTGCCGCTGCGCTGCTGCACCATATATTTCGCCGCTTCACGGCAGCAAAGCCAGACGCCGGTGGTGTTAACCGCCAGAATCCGCTCAAAGTCGCTTTTCGGCATGGTGTCGAAGCGGTCGATGGTGATCACGCCCGCATTCTGTATCGATACGTCGATCTGACCAAAGCGTTCAAAGGCCTGCTGATAGAGCTGCTGCACCGCAGCTTCATTCGTGATATCGACCTGCAGCGCCAGAATCTCACTGCCATACTGCTGCTGAAGCTGGTCGGCTGTAGCGAACACCCGGTCAGCATTCGACACCATCACCAGCCTGGCCCCGTCGCGGGCGAAACGCGCCGCGATCCCGGCCCCGATGCCACGACAGGCACCGGTTATCACCACTGTTTTTCCACGTTGTTCGCGGCTCATAATCGCTCCTGTTAACTGTGACGAACATCAGTAAGGGGGGCTGCCTGCTGCTTTTTTTCATGGCGACGCAGCAGCACCACTTTGCTTTGCAGACGTTGCTGGAACTGGTCGATGACTACCGCAGTCACAATCACCAGACCTTTGATCACCATCTGCCAGAAATCGCTGACGCCCATCATCACCATGCCATCCGCCAGGAAGACGATAACGAAAGCGCCAATAATCGAGCCGGAAACCCGGCCACGTCCACCCGCCAGCGCCGTGCCGCCCAGCACGGTGGCACCAATGGCATCCATCTCAAACATGTTGCCGGTCATCGGGTGCGCGGTCTGCAACTGAGAGGCCACCACCAGCCCGACGAGTCCCGCGCAGAGGCCGGAAAAGGCGTAGACAAAGACTTTCACCTTGATAATCGGCACACCCGCCAGTCGCGCGGCGGACTCATTGCCGCCAATGGCGTAGATATAACGACCCAGCGGGGTTTTGCGCGTCAGGTAGAGGCCGAGCAGTAAAAAGCCGAGCATCAGCCAGATTGGCAGATAAACGCCCAGTACGGTGCCGGAGCCGAGCAGCGAAAAGCCGGTGTTGCCCAGCGCGGGCACTCCCACCAGGTTGGCGTAGGTGCCGCCGTCGTTGAACAGCAACGCCGCACCGCGCGCCACATACATCATGCCCAGGGTGCAGATAAAGGGTGCGACGCCCAGTCGGGTGATCACCGTGCCGTTAATCAGCCCCACCAGCACGCCAAAGATGGCCACCACCAGAATCACTTCAGGCACGTTGAGAAACAGCGTATTGCCGCCCCACAACGGGATGCCATTGGTGAGCAGTGCGCCCGCCACCATGCCGCAGATCCCGGCGACCGCACCCACCGAGAGATCGATACCGCCGGTCAGGATCACCAGCGTCATACCAATGGCCAGCAGGCCGGTAATCGCCACGTGCTGCGTCATGATCAGCAGGTTAGAGGGGGTAAGAAAGTTCGGCACCATCACGCTGAAAAAGCCGACCACAATCAGCAACGCAATAAAGGTGCGGGCCTTGAGCAGGTACATATAGAGCAGATATTTTTGGTTCATGAAATTCTCCGGCCAGCTTAGAGCCTGGCCCGCCAGGCGTAATAGTTTCAGGCAGTCTGGACACGGACAGCGCGGAACAACCGGCACGTACACGCAGTACGTCAGGATTACTCGCTGTGCTCGCCCCTTCAGGGCCGCCCTGACGGGCGTTCAGGTTGCTAAAGCAGCCTGTGTGACCACTGCCCAGGTTCAGACGGACAAATAAAATAGCCTGATGGGTCAGGCTCTTAATCCTGCGGGGTTGATGCCGCAATCAGATGTTCTCGCGTCGCCGCTGCGCGCGGCAGATCGGCAGTAATCCGGCCATCGGCCATCACTAAAATGCGGTCCGCCAGCGCCATCACCTCATCCAGTTCAGACGAGGAGAACATCACTGCCAGCCCCTGCTGTGCCAGACTGCCAATCAGGTGATAGACGTCGGTTTTGGCACCCACGTCGATACCGCGCGTTGGCTCATCCAGCAGCACCACCTGCGGCCCGGTCATCAGCGCTTTACCCAGCACCACCTTCTGCTGATTACCGCCGCTCAGCGCCGTAACCGGCAGGTCGGGATCGCTGACTTTAATCGCCAGATGGCCGATCATCTCACTGACCCGCTGCTGCTCCCTGGCAGGATTCAACAGCCCCAGCGCGCGTCGAAAACCGCGCAGGCTGAAGTCAGAGAGCGTCATGTTGGCGGTGACCGACATCAGTTCAATCACCCCTTCGCCTTTGCGATCTTCGGGCACCAGCGCTATGCCACTTTTCAGCCGCTGCTGGAAGCTGCGTTTCGCCAGATCCCTGCCCGCTAAACGTACCCGGCCCGACTGACAGGGCATCAGGCCAATCAGCCCCTTAAACAGCTCGGTACGTCCGGCACCCAGCAGACCATAAATGCCGATCACCTCGCCTTTGCGCAGCGTAAAACTGACGTCATTCAGCTTGTAACCGCCGTTCTGATGCAGCGCAGTCAGGCCCTCTACCTCCAGCACCGTTTCCCCCTGTGGCGCAGGCTGATAGTCGAACTGCTTTTTCTTGTCACCCACCATCTGGGCGATAATCCACGGCACGCTGGCGTCCCGTACCTCGCGCTCACTGATAAAACGGCCATCGCGGAAAATGGTGATGTGATCGCCAATCTCCATCAGCTCTTCCAGCCGGTGAGAGATGTAGATAATGGTGACACCGCGTCGCTTAAGCTGATCGATGACGTTAAACAGCACTTTCACTTCAGACTGGCTCAGGGCGCTGGTCGGTTCATCCATGATAAGTACCCGGGTATCCTTCGACAGCGCCCGGGCAATCTCCACCAGCTGCTGATGACCAATACCCAACTCACCCAGCGGCGCGTAAGGATCGACATCCAGCTGCAGCCGCTCCAGCAGCGACTTTGCCAGCGCGTACTGATACTTTTCATTGATCACCCCGCGCTGGAAATACTCATTGGCGATAAAGATGTTGTCCATCACGTTCATGTTGGGAAACAGATTCAGCTCCTGAAAAATGATGCTGATCCCCTGCTTCTCCGCCTGATGCGTGGAGTTCAGAGACACCACCTTGCCATCCAGCAGAATCTCGCCCGACGACGGCGTCTCTACACCCGCCAGCATCTTCATCATGGTGGACTTACCGGCGCCGTTCTCACCGATTAGCACGTTAACTTTATTGCGGTAGACCCGATAACTGACCTGATCGAGCGCGGTCACGCCGGGATAAAGACGCGACACGTTGCGCGTTTCGATAATCACGTCGCCGGACTGTTGCGGTTGAGGATTTTGCATCTGCCGCTCCTTATTGCCGGGTGATCGCAGCCGGAGTGATATCCGGCAGCTGCTGCGGAATGTCCCAGCTGCTGAACACGCCGGAAACCCTCACTTTATCGCCCACCTTCGGCGCAAACTGCTGCATCAGAGTGGAGGCGTGCTGGTTAATCGCCTTGCCGTAATCACCAAACAGCACCTGGTCATTGAAGTCCTGATAGCTCACGCCTTTGTAGACATCCCGCAAAGCGGTGCCACGAATGATTGGCCCCACCTGAATTGTGACACTGTCACCTGATTCATCTTTCACGGTCATCTTTCCGCTGCGTGACGTGGTATTCACGGCGGTCACCTCGCCGCTAACCGAGACGCTGAAGACACAGGGATTCTCAGCCTGACTGCGATAACCGTAGCTCTGACAGGCACTGTCAAAGTCTTTGGCAGACTGCAATGACTTCATCAGCGTCGCCAGCGGTTTAGCCTCTGCCTGAACCTGTGGCACCAGTTTCTGCTGCCAGAGCTGGTCGATGTTCGCCATTTTCGGATTGGGGGGATTTTTCAGGGCAGCCAGCTCCTGCTGCGACACAATTTTGCAGCCGCTTAACAGCAAGACCACCAGCGTCAGCCAGACTCTTCGGGACATCATCTTCTCCCTGGCGCCCGCTTTCGCAGGCGCGACAGCGTTTAATTACGACTTGTAGTTAAAGTCCTGTACACCTTTAGCGTTTTCCGGGGTAATCAGAATGCCGCGGAACATCACCCGCTGTTTTTCCGGCTTCACGCCCTTCTGAATGAAGTTATCGAGATCGGTCACCCCTTCAGCGGCAATCGCCTGCGCCTGCAACATGACCGTGGCTTTCAGCGTGCCCGCTTTCACTGCATCGCGTTCGTCGTTGCTGCCATCAATCCCCACCACGATGACATCGTTGCGACCGGCCGCCTTCAGCGCGGCTATGGCGCCCAGCGCCACCGGGCCGTTACCGCAGATCACCCCTTTCACATCCGGATGCGCCTGAAGGATGCTGTCCATAATGCGCTTGCCGTCGATCAGCGTGCCTTTGGCATCCTGACGCGCCACGCTCTGCATATCAGGATACTGATCCAGCACCTGATGGAACGATTTCGAGCGTGTCACGCAGTTGTTATCCGCCAGGTTACAGGCGAGTTCGGCGTATTTGCCCTTTTCGCCCATCTTTTCAACAAAGACGTTGGCAACGTCTGAACCCGCCTGGAAGTTGTTGTGGGTGATCTGCGCCAGCGCCACGTCATCCACCGGGATTTCGCGGTTGATCAGCACCACCGGGATCCCGGCATCTTTGGCTTTTTTAATCGCCGCCACGCTGGCGGTGGAGTCGGCGTTATCCAGCACGATACCCTGCACTTTTTTACCGATAGCGGCGTCGATTAGTTCGCTCTGTTTCTTCACATCTTCGCCGTGCGACAGCACCGTCGTTTTGTAACCCAGCTCCTGTGCTTTGAGATTGGCGCCTTTGGCTTCGGAGGCGTAGTAGGGATTATCGAGTGAGTTAACCAGAATCATAATGGTGCCCTTTTCGGCGGCAAACGCCGCCTGCGAAACCAGACAGGCAGCCACGGCAGTGCACAGCAAAGTACGGTTTTTCATGATGTTCTCTCTTATCGTTATGGCAGGGTATGAATTCCCGGGTGCTGGATTGGCCTTACCAGATGGTAAAGCCCCCATCGATCATCAAATCGGCGCCGGTGATCATGTCGCTGCCGTTGCTGGCGAAAAACAGCACCGCAGCGGCGATCTCATCGGTATAGGCAAAGCGTCCGAGCGGAATCAGTTTCTTCATCTGCTCGCCCTTCTCGCCGCGCCAGGCCTTTTCGCCCATCGGCGTCAGCACCACGGTGGGCGACAGGGTGTTAACGTTGATGCGATGCGGGGCAAACTCTTTGGCCATCACTTTGGTCATGCCCAGCAGGCCCGCTTTGGCTGAGGTGTAGGCGACATGGTTGTCGATAGCGATGGATGCCGCCTGGGAGGCGATATTAATAATTTTGCCGCCCGCACCGGCACGGATCATCAGCCGTGCGGCGGCCTGTGAGCAGAGAAAAGGCCCGGTGAGATTCACCGCAATCTGCTTCTGCCACTCGGCAAAATCGGTCTCGATCACCGGCTGCAGCATCACGTAGCCTGCGCAGTTCACCAGGATATCGATCCGGCCATAGTGGGAAACCACATCGTCAAAAGCCTGTTCAACCGACGCGGGCTCGGTAACGTCACAGCAGACAAACTGCACCCGCTCGACGGGGAAATCTGCCCTCAGGCTGGCCACCTTCTCTGCTTCAAACGGCGGATAGAGTAGTGCCAGACTCGCGCCCTTCTCCAGCAACATGCCATTGGTCGCCATCGCGATACCGCCCAGCCCGCCGGTCACGACGGCCACTTTGCCAGCCAGATTCATTGTGGTATCCACGCCGTAGCGCAGGTTTACGTCATATTCACCACTCATCCCACTCTTCCCCTCAGATTTTTGCCGATGCCGTTGACTCACTCATTTTCGAACAAAAATATAAGCTATCGAAAAGAAATGTTGTGTGGAGCAGATCAAATTTCGACCATCTGACCTGCAAAGCGGCTTATCTGATTGAAAAGACGTGATCTGGCTTCCAGTCCCGGAATAAAGGCAGCTGGCTGCAATCCGGAAAGCGTGAGAGATTCAATAACCTGCACATTTTATATTTTCGTTCGAAAACCAAAGGCAGATCAGGCTATCTCGCATTCATAAAAATGGCGCGTTAAACTCAGCCACTAAGACCTTGTTCGCCCGACTTCTCAGGTTATTGGAAAAGGGAGCATTTCGATTGAAAAGCAAAAGTGAGCAGTTCGCTGACATGCAGCAACGCCGCGAGAAAATTCTGGAGATGATCCGTGAGGATGGCACGGTCACGGTTAAAGCTTTGACGGAGACCTTTGGACTGACCGAAGCCACCTTACGCAGCGACCTTCGCATGCTGCAAAAACAGGGCTTTGTGCAGCGCTACCATGGTGGCGCGACGCTGATGACGGGCAAACAGAATACCGGGGCGATGCTGCTGGAGCGGCAGACACATCTGGAAGAGAAAGAGGCGATTGGCCGACTGGCGGCGCAGCATATCGAAAATGGCGACACGGTGATTTTCGATTCCGGCACCACGACCACCGCGATCACCGATGCCATCAGCCACATCCGCCGCCTGTCGGTCGTGACAACCGCGGTGAATATCGCCCTGAAACTGGGCGGCGAGCCGGGGATCAACATCCTGCTGACCGGCGGTACCTTTAAATTTCCGACGCTCTCTACCTCCGGCGAAAAGGCGGCCAGCTTCTTCGAAAACGTGCTGGCCGGTAAACTCTTCCTGGCGACCGCCTGCATCTCACCGCGTCTGGGCCTGAGCTTCCCCAGTGAAACCGACATCAAGGTAAAGCTGGCGATGATCAAATCCGCCAGCACGGTTTACGTGGTCGCTGACTCCAGCAAAATCGACAAGGTTTCGATGTTCGCGCTGCCCTGTGACTGGAGCAATATCCACTACCTGATCACCGACAGCGGCATCAGCACTGCGCAGGTCAAAGCGTTTGAAGCGCTAGGCGTGAAAGTGCTGGTGGCCCCGCTGCCGCTGAAGCGGGCGATGTAACCTCATCGCTCCCGCTTTCTTTATATGCGGTTAACCTGGCCTGTGGGCTGCATCTGCCAAAAAAGGCTAATACGTACAGCTCTGGCTCACATCACTTGTGTATACAATGTATATTGCGCTAGCATGTATCTACATTGTGTATTGGAGACAAGTTAAATGATTCATGGAAAGGTTAAACGCTGGGGTAACTCTCCGGCGATACGTATCCCGGCGACATTGATGCAGGCACTAAATCTTAATATTGATGACGAAATTAAAATCGATTTAGTTGAAGGGAAACTCATTATCGAGCCTGTCAAACAGGAAGTGGGTTACTCTCTTGAAGAACTGCTTGAAGGCGTGACAGAGGAAAATCTGCACGATCCAGTCGAATGGGGTGAACCTGTCGGGAAGGAGATTTGGTAAATGGTAAGCCGTTTTGTCCCTGATGCGGGAGATATCATCTGGGTGGATTTTGATCCGACCAAAGGCAGTGAGCAGGCAGGTCACAGACCCGCTATTGTTCTTAGCCCGTTTGCTTACAATGACAAGACCGGCATGTGTCTCTGTGTCCCCTGCACCACCCTGTCAAAGGGGTATCCGTTTGAAGTCCCCATAAGTGCTGAAAAAGAAAGCGTCGCCTTATCCGATCAAGTGAAAAGCATCGCCTGGAAAGTCAGGGGAGCAACCAAAAAAGGCGTTGTTTCCGCAAACGAACTTCAGCAAATTCGCGCTAAGATAAAAGTTATCATTGGCTTATAGACTCTGCGGTCTCTTAATCATCAGACATAACGGGCCTGTCAGTCCGTGCAACATTCTGCAGGTGATGGTCCGTGTCACCCTTATCCGCCCTCTGCGCCCATTCTCACGCTAAAAAGACGCATAGCGCACCCCGTAAGCAACATCAGTTCTCCGCAGGCAAATGCCTCTAAATCAAGCGCCGTCCAGGTCCTCGTGTTCCCGCTGCCTCTGAAGCGGGCGATGTCATGCCTGTCGAAACAACATCGATTCAGCCACTTGCTGTCATCAGACAGCCACAGGATTAAGTTACGCTCCAGAGCGAATGCTAAGCAGGGATGTAACGGATGATAAAACGATGAAAAACGAGATTTTCGAGCGCAGGAAAGCGCGGGCTTTAGCCCTGATGGCAGCGAAGGAAATGTGGCCGAGTCACTCTGCTCCGCCATTACATCGTTTGTTATGGAAAATGAATATCCATCTTCCACCCCCGAGTTTCACTCCTTTCTGGCTCAATCTTGTGGTGTTTGCCAGCATGTACACGCTGATGATGCCACTGCTGCTCTTATTGCCTTCTCTTCCGGGCGTGTCTGACGACAACTATTCGCTGATACCCAATCTGATCGCAGGTCTGTTCTTCGGTACGACAATGGCACTGTTTCACGCACATCGAAAAAAAGTTCATAACCTGCCTGCGTGGGAGGAGCTTTAACCCCGCCAGACGCTTAATCATCATTGTCAGGATTAGTTGCCCCTTTCCTTAACAGAACGCACCGATGCCAGCCTTACCACCAAGACATACGCCCACTCAATCCAGACCTGATCCCGCAAAACCCCGCACCAATGCCAATAGTGCAGGTAAGGCCTGCCTGAAGAGCAAAGTGTGCGAGCCAGGGATGGCGAGCCCAGTCCGCAGGGATGCGGGATCCCTTTGCGGTCAGGCAGGCCTTTCCTGCACGCCGCACCGTCTTGCCAACCCCAGCCTGCCTTCCCACACTGCACTGCTCTTTTCGTCCTGCTCGGGCACTTCCATTCTCATCAACCGCACTCAATCCAGACCTGATCCCGAAAAACCCGCACCAATGCCAACAGTGCAGGTAAGGCCTGCATGAAGAGCAAAGTGTGCGAGCCAGGGATGGCGAGCCCAGTCCGCAGGGATGCGGGATCCCTTTGCGGTCAGGCAGGCCTTTCCTGCACGCCGCACCGTCTCAGCGTCTCAGCGTCTCACCGACTCACCGACTCACCGTCATCATCTCACCACACCCTCTTCCGACCCACACCAACGCCACGCTCTTCCCCGGCCAGATTTTGCTCCCCGGCCAGGCTTGCGCGTGACTTATTAAACCCCTCATTCCCTTTAAAACTTTTTGAAGCAAAAGGCGTGCCGCTTTCCGGAAAAAGTGCGCCAAAACGGACGCGTTAATTCTGATTTTGATTATATTCTTTCCCTGAACGTATAAAATTTATCAGCAACAAACCATTAGAAAAGCTTAATAGTTTCCAATCAAATCCATTGCATGTCAGAATGCGCGGCACTGTTCTCAACCAGTTTGTCTCTGCGATAATTCAGTTCGCTTTAACTATCCTATTACCTGGCGCTTTTCTTATACCGAAACCCGCCCGTAAAGCGCCTGCTATCACGCATCAGCAGCGGGTGCAATGGTTTGAATTCTCAAAAGTCTTAGGTAAACTGAATGCGTTACTATCCCGATGTAATCTGACCCTTTTTTTAAAAACAGAATTTCGGCACGATGCGGCGCGATAAAGATCGCCCCATGGCATCGGGCCTGGCAATATGCAGATACTTTGATGAGATCACGAGGAACATGGTGAAAAAGAGTCTTGCGTTAACGCTGCTGGCGGTTCTTACCCTGGCAGGCTGTAAGGCCCCGCCGCCGCCCGTCACTGACGATACGCTGGTCACCAGCGAAATTAACGGCGTCAAACTGGTCCATCGACACGCTGTCGCGGCACCGACTGAATTTGAGCCGGTCAATCAGACCTGGCGGGCGCTTTATGGCGCATCCGTCATGACCTCGCCTGATTACGGCGGCAAAGTGGTTCGCTATCTCGAAACGGGTAAACCGTTCGAAGTATTAGGTAATGTGGAACACAGCTGGCTGGCGATTGCTGACCAGGCTGACGGCCCACTGATCGGTTATGTGCCGTTAAAAGCGGGTGTAGAGAGCAGCCGTTACGATGCCACCGTGCAGAGCGATCGTCCCCGTCCCCGCAAAACGAAACAGGTCTGTGTGGCCGTCGGCGGCGCCAGCAAAGCCTGCCGGACTAACGATACCGCGACCTGGATCTTAGACTGAATATGAAATCCGGCGCATATTGCCCGCAGAACCGTCCCGGGCTGCGGGTACAGGGATTTGCCATTGGCTGGAAGATCACGAATTAATGACTGTGGAATCCCCTGCGCGTGAGGCGACCCCCTCAGGCAATGAGAATCTCTTACTTCAGGCTGCGGCGCCACTGCTGAACGCGGTGGTGCAAATTCGTCAGGCAGCCACCCATGATGACCCTGCGGGTCTGCGCCAGTCTCTGATCGATGAAATCCGCCAGTTTGAACAACGCTGTAAACAGGCAGGGCTGCCGTTTGAGATGATTATCGGCGCGCGTTACTGCATCTGCAGCGCGCTCGATGAAGCGGCAGCGCAAACCCCCTGGGGCACGCGCGGCGTCTGGTCTGGCAATGGCATGCTGGTGACCTTCCATAATGAAAGCTGGGGCGGCGAGAAATTCTTTCAACTGCTGTCGCGCATTTCACAAAGCCCGCAACAACACCTCTGGCTGCTGGAAGTGGTGCAATACTGTCTGCTGCTGGGCTATGAAGGCCGCTATCGCGGCAGTGAAAATGGTCGCGCCCAGTGCGATGGTATCCGTAAACGCCTGAAAACCCTGATTGACGAAACGCGTGCCCAGCGCCAGACAGCGCAACCGCCACTGGTTGAAGTGCATCCGCTGGTTAGCACCCTCGCCCGCCCGATGGTGCCGCTCTGGGCCTGTGCCATGCTGGTCGCGCTGATCGGCTGCCTGATCTACAGCGGCCTGAACTGGCGTCTCGGTAATGCCGCCGAACCGCTGCTGCGTACCATCTATCAGACGCCGCTGCCGCAGATTACCGCGGGCCGTCGTCCCTCTTCCCC
This sequence comes from Pantoea agglomerans NBRC 102470, assembly GCF_001598475.1. Lineage (GTDB taxonomy): Bacteria > Pseudomonadota > Gammaproteobacteria > Enterobacterales > Enterobacteriaceae > Pantoea > Pantoea agglomerans. The sequence continues at coordinate 387,693 of NZ_BCZA01000001.1, read as the reverse complement.
GCAGGCGCTGCTCGATCTGCGTCAGCGCCTGAATGATGTGATTGCAGCCGGGCAGCTTGAGGTCAGCGATGGTGCCTTTGGCAGCAAAGTGATCATCCCCGCGGACAAACTGTTCGCCGAACAGGGCACGGTGATCAATCCGGTCGGGCGCGCCTTGCTGGCCCGCGTCTCAACCGCGATGAAAGATGTCAAAGGGACCATTCTGGTGTCGGTGTTTACCGATGATCATCCGGTGGATAACAGCCGCTTTGCCTCCAGCTATGAGTTCTCATTTGCCCGCGCCCGCGCCATCACCCAGTTGTTACAACTGCAACTGGCTGACGGGCATACGGTTCGCTCTGAAGGTCGCGGCGACAGCGATCCGCTGCTGCCCAACGACAGCAGCGAAAACCGGACCCGCAACCGCCGCGTTGAAATCACCCTGTTTGCCGCGCCTGAAACGCTCAGTAATCATCAAGGAGCACAATAATGCGCGCCTCCCTTCGCCTGCTGCTAACGCATCGCCTGCTGTGGAGCTTTATTGGCGTCACGGCGCTGAGCTGTCTGGTCTGGATGCTGGGGCCGTTCTGGTCATGGGGCGAATCGCGCCCACTGGAACCCGTGGTGCCTCGCCAGCTCACCGTGAGCGCCCTCTATTTTCTCTGGATCCTGTTCCAGCTGATCCCGTCGCTCTATCGTGCCTGGTTCAACAGCCGTTTACTGACCCAGCTTCAGCTGTCGGGCAACGACGACCCGGCGGAACGTCAGATGACCGAAGAGCGGCTCAACCAGCGCTTCAGCGAAGCTGCGATGCAGCTGAAACGCACTCAGTTTGGCCGTCGTCACAGCGGGAACCTGCTCTCACGCTTTAACGCTAATTATCTCTATCAGCTGCCCTGGTACCTGGTCATGGGTGCGCCCGGCGCCGGTAAAACCACCGCGCTGTTTAATGCCGGCCTCGATTTCCCGCTGACCGATACGCTGGGCAAAAATGCGGTCCGCGGCGTCGGGGGCACCCGCAACTGTGACTGGTGGTTTACTGACAGCGCGGTGCTGATTGATACCGCCGGTCGTTATGCGTTGCAGGAGAGCCAGCGCGTGCGAGATGCCGCGGAATGGCACAGCTTTATCAACCTGCTGAAACGCTATCGTACCCGCCAGCCGATTAACGGTGTGATCATGACCATCAGCGTCGCCGATCTGCTGAGTGACTCAGCCGAGGCGCGTTTCGCCCAGGCCAGCGCGCTGCGTGAGCGCATGGCAGAATTGCATCAGCAGACCGGTATTCACTTCCCGGTTTATGTGATGGTCACCAAAACCGATCTGCTGAAAGGCTTTATGAGCTACTTCGGCTCGATTGATAAAGCGCGGCGTGACGCTATCTGGGGCTTCACGTTCAACTGGGAGCTGGGCAAGCCGCACAAAGATGACTGGCATCGCCATTTTGGCCAGCAGTTTCAGCGGCTGGAACAGCAGCTCCAGCAACAACTGGCGGAGCAGATGACCCATGAGCGCGACCTGAACGAGCGCGCTGAGTGCTTCCTCTTCCCGCAGGAGTTCGCCTCGCTGCGTCCACTGCTGAACGAATATCTGGATATCGTTTTTTCTGACCATCAGGATGCGGTCGCCTGGAGCCCGCGCGGCCTCTTCTTCACCAGCGGCACCCAGGAAGGCCTGCCGTTTGATCGGGTGATGGGTGAACTGAGCCGCAAACTGCAGTTACGTCAGGCGGGCGATCACTCGATCGCGGCCTGGGACAGCGTTAATCGCAACAGTCCGATTCCCGGCAACAAAGGCCAGAGCTTCTTTATTCGTGACCTGCTCAGCGATCTGATATTCAAAGAGAGCGGCCTGGCCGGCAGTAATCGCCGCTGGGAGTACCGTAATCAGCTGTTCCACTGGATTGGCTACGGCGTGCTGGCAGGCGCCCTGCTGATCGCCTCCAGCCTGTGGGGCATCAGTTACTACCAGAATCAACAGTATCTGCAGCAGGTTGCCGCACGGGTACCACTTATCCGTGAGCAAAGTCAGCAGGTGATTCATCAGCCTGCTGATAATATTTTTGATCTGCTACCCTTTCTGAATAACCTGGTGAAGTTGCCGCTCTCGGCGCGCTTTTCCCTCGATAATCCGCCGCTTACTATGCGGGCGGGCTTATACCGGGGTAATCAGATTAGCGATGCCGCCTGGGTGCTTTATCAAAATGCGCTTAAGTCTTTGTTGCTGCCGCGTGTGGCGCAGCAGATCACGAATATCCTGCGCAACGACCCGGGTGATGATAACGCCTACAGCCGCAATGCGCTGCGCGCCTATCAGATGCTCTATCAACCGCGTAATTATGATGGCGAGTTTTTACGGGCCTGGCTGCTGCAAAATTTACAGCGCTCCCTGCCCAATACGGTAAGCGCCCGCGACCTGCAGCAGCTTGACTGGCACCTGAGCCAGCTGCTGGATCAGCAGATTCAGTCGTCGCCTTATGCACGTGATAATGCACTGATGATGCGCAAGCTTGCAGAGAATCTGAAAATTGCGGACCAGGCGGGCGGCATGCTGGCGGTAGCGCCGCGGCACCCGGCCCCGCAATCAAACTCGCATAGCGAGTAATGGTGAGGTGAACATGGCTGCTTATACGGCCCCCGGCTGGTATGGCAAGCTGCCGTCGACCGGTGACTTTCTGCACCATCGACTGAGCGAGCAACAGATTAGCCCGTGGAATCACTGGTTCCAGCAGGGATTAATGCACTGGCATCAGCAGGCGTATTCCTACAGCGCGGACTTTCTCCACGCGCCGGTGTGGAACTTTGTGCTGCCGGTTACCGCGACCCGGCCGCAGATACAGATGGGCTGTCTGCTGCCCTCCTGTGACCGCGTCGGACGCGCCTGGCCGCTGCTGGCCCTGCACAGCTTCACGCTGGCTCAGTGGCATCCTGCTCAGCTGACCATTTCCGGTGACTGGTTTCAGGATCTGGGCGCGACACTGTTACGGGCGGTTCAGACACCGCTGAACGGCGAGCAGTTAGAGCAGCAGATACAGGCTTTGCCACCGCTGCTGGTGCCGGCCAGGAAGCCATCTGAAATCATGGATGTGATCGGTTTTCAGGATCTGCCCTGCACGCTGAGCTGGCGTGAAGTGGCTGAACGTTTCGACCCTCAGCAGCATATGAGCTACTGGTGGAGTAACCGCAGTGATGGTTTTGCCCACGCGACCCACAAGCACAGCGGCAACCTCACCGCGCAACTGTTTTCGTTACTGTTTAACCCGGCGGCAGGTTCACAGCCGGGACGTAATGGCCTCTATCCTCCGATGTTCGAGTGAGGCCGGAAGCGTTTGCCGTTCAATCTGGGATAACTCATGCAATTTACCATTGTGCAATGCACTACGGATGTTCCGGTCAGAAGCGTCGCGTTTCAACCGCCTGGCGGTACCATTGGCCGCAGTCAGGACAACGATCTGGTGCTGCCAGATGAGACTCGGGCCATTTCGCGTCTGCAGGCGCTGGTTCACCTGTCGCATGACGGAGAGTGCCGTCTGACGAACCAGGGCAGCGTGACCCCGGTGGAGCATAACGGCATTACCCTGGGTCGCGGCATGCAGGTCGTGCTGAAGCATGGCGATGCGCTGCGCATCGGTGACTATGCGCTGGAAGTACGAGACCCCGCCTGCCACGACACGCAGAGCGATCCGCTGGCGCTGTTTGCTGGCGACAGCGCTCAGCCCGCGAATCCGCTGGGCATTCACGAACATCATGAGGTTGAGGACCGGCTGCTGGTCAGTGAGGTCACGCCCTCACGCCACGAGCGCCACAACGATGCGCGACTGGCTATCGACCCCCAGGCCAGCGAACCGCGTCGGGCGCTGACGGCGCAGCCGGTGGATCAGGATCGGCTGATCGCCGCACTGCTGGAGGGGATGGGGCTGAGCAACGGTCACGCCACGCCGGTGGATGAAGAGCAGATGCGCATTACTGGCCGGATGCTGAGCCTCTTTTCCCAGGGCACCGTCGCGCTGCTCTCTTCGCGATCCATTCTCAAGCGTGGTGTCAAAGCGGACATGACGATGATCCTGAATGAGGCCAACAACCCGTTCAAGATCCTGCCCTCCGGCAAAACCGTGCTGATGCAGATGTACCAGAGCCAGATGCCCGGGTTTATGCCGCCGGAACAGGCGGTACGCGATGCCCTGGTCGATTTGCAGGCCCACCAGCTGGGGATGATTGCCGGTATCCGCGCCATTATTGCGGCGATGCTGCAATCCTTTAATCCGCAGCGGCTGGAGGAGCAGGCGCGTGCCGACGGCGTGGTGTCAAAAATGCCCTTTTCCGCCATGAAGAAGGCGGCGCTGTGGGACTACTTCACCCGTAATTATCAGCGTACGGCCGGAGAGATCGAAGATGATTTCCATACGCTGTTTGGCGAGGCCTTTCTCCATGCCTATGACATGGAGGTGAATCAGTATAAGGACTCTCAGACGCGGGTAGATGAACCATGAAAATCGTTTTTGCCAGCCGCTGCCAGCAAGGGCTACGCGATGAGAATCAGGATCGCACCGGCGCAGAGCTGGATGAGCGTAAAGCCTGTTTTGTGGTCTGCGATGGCGTGGCCGGTCTGCCCGGCGGCGAGATGGCGGCGCAGCTGGTGCGTGACACCCTGCTGAGCCAGTTACAGGCGCACGCCGATCTGACGCCGGAGATAACCCATCAGGCGATTGAACAGTGCCGCTTAGCGCTGCATGAGGCACAGGGTAAAAATCCGAAATATTCCCGCATGAGCACCACGCTGGCGGCCCTGTTTATCGACCGCGAAAAACAGCGCGCATGGTGGGCGCATGCCGGTGACAGCCGGGTTTACCACTTCCGCCGCGGCGTGCTTCATGAGGTCACTCGCGATCACAGTCTCGCCCAGCAGCTGAAAGAAGCGGGCTATGAAAATACCGGCATTAACAGTAATTTACTCTATAATGCGCTCGGCGCTGAACCGCCTCGCTTAGTGAGCTTTTCGCAGGAGATTGCGCTGGAGGATGGCGACGCGTTTCTGGTCTGCACCGATGGCTTCTGGCTGAATCTGGCCAGTCATGAAATGGAACAGGCGCTGCGCATGGTGAATGCCTGCGAAGAGTGGCTGGCTCTGATGGAACAGGCGGTAAGTCGCAACGTTAAGAAAGATAATCTCAGCGCACTGGCGGTCTGGATTGGTGAGCCGGAGGAGGCAACGCTGCTCTATTCACTGGCTGATTCGGCGCGCTTTCTGCCGCCTCGTTTTTGATTCCAAGGATCCTTATGAAACTGTGGTTGCCCGGCATCATCACCCTGCTGATTGCCTTTCACGCCCAGGCTGAAAATTATCGGGTTGTCTACTCCCCCAGCCTGGCGCTGGAGGTCTATATCGATAATGTGGTGAGTAAAGCGCCTGACGACTGGTGCAAAGAGACGCTGCCACTGCGCATCGTCTCCGGCAAAAGTAAGGATTCGGCGGTGCTGACCACCTTTTTACCGCGCGTCGGCACCCTGCTCGCTAATCAGTGCGGATTACTGGACGAGCTGCCCTGGCAGATGACCAGTAAAGAGGGTGGCGTACTGGCCAGCGGCAGCGCCAGTAAGCTGCAGAACTGGCGTCCTATCGTGATGGCAGATGCCACCGCCAGCGCCAGTGAGAGTAATGCTGCACCGCTTGACCTGTCTCGGCCCGCCAACAGCACGCCGCTGCAACATTTTGATCTCCCCAGCGGCTGCCATTTTCGCACCGCCTGGGATGAAAATGCCCAGACCCTGTTTATCCCGGATGTCAGCAAGCAGCAGTGCTCACCGGATGGCTGGGCAGAAGGCAAAAGTGAGCTGATGCTGGCGACCCCTGACCACCCAACGCCGGTGGCAGTCACCTTTTATCAGGGCTATCCCATCGCCAATCTGACGATCCCGGACAGCAAGCTGGAGGTTATCGCCGCGAACAATCAGCGCATGATTGTGACACGCCCGGATGCGAATGATAGCTGGCTGGTGCTGCCCTTTGATGCCAAACAACATGTCTGGCGCTTCAATGGTGCCCTGTTGATAAAGATGGATAAGAATGCTGCGCAGCAGGATGCTGACGCTGTGAAATCGCGAGTTGATACGTTGCGCAGCCACTGGGCGCCCTATTTCATGCCACAGCAAAAAGTGAATGTGTTACTCATCGACACCCTGCACGCGGATCTGGTTGATCCTGCCATTGGTGCCTGGCGTAACATCAATTAATTACCGCGCAGCCTGGCGAGCAGGCCGTGTACAGAGAGTTCACTATGTCGGCAAATGATAATCCGAAAACCGTTCCGAATGCCCTGCCTGACGGATACCGTTTCAATGAGTTTGAGATCAAGGAAGTGATCGGAGGCGGCGGCTTCGGCATCGTCTATCGCGCGTGGGATCACCAGCTTGAACGCACTATTGCAATCAAAGAGTACATGCCGGTGTCGCTGGCAGTCCGTGCCGCCGATTTAACGCTGGAGCTGCGCGGTGAGCGTTTCCAGAAGCTGTTTAATGCCGGGCTCACCAGCTTTATTCAGGAAGCGCGTCTGCTGGCTCGCTTTAATCATCCGGGACTGCTGCACGTGCTGCGCTTCTGGGAGCAGAACGGCACAGCCTATATGGGCACGCTCTACTACAGCGGTATGACGCTGAAAGAGTGGCAGGTAACCAGCCCGGCGTCGATCACTGAAGCCTGGATCCGCCGCCTGCTGCCACCACTGCTGGGTGCCATCAGCACCATCCATCAGGCCGGCTATCTGCATCGCGATATCTCGCTCGACAATATTCAGATTCAGGAGAACCAGCTGCCGGTTCTGCTCGATTTTGGCTCGGCGCGTAAAGAGATTGGCAACCTCTCTGACGAAACGGAAATCATGCTTAAACCTGGCTTTGCGCCAATTGAGCAATACAGCGAAGAGGGTGAAGTTGAACAGGGGCCGTGGACCGATATCTACGCCCTGGGCGCGGTGCTGCATAACCTGATTACCGGTAATCCGCCGCCGGTCAGCGTGGTGCGCTGCATTGAAGATAATTATCAGCCGCTGGTGGAACGCCAGCCAGAAGGCTACTCACTGCCGCTGCTGCATGCCATTGACTGCGCGCTGGCAATGAAGCCAGGCGATCGCCCACAAACGATTGATGCCTTTGCCGCGTTGATTGATCTGCCGGTCAGTGATGTGGAAGCGGTGGTAAACAGCTTCCCGGTGCCGGGCGAGTCGCCTGGTCTGCCTGTCGAGGAGCCGGTTGAGGCTGCTGCGCCGGTGGTGATGGCAATGAATCATGCCGCCGCGTCCGCCGAGCCGGTGACGCCGCGCACGGTGCGTAAACTGTCGCCTGGATTGCTGGGTCTGGCTGCCGTGGCTATTCTGGCAGTGATTGTCGCCATCTGGCTGGCGAATCGCCACAGTGCCACACCGGAAGTGGTTAACAATAGCTCAGCCATGACGCAGGCGCCCGCATCGATTCCGTCAGCCGCTGCCGTTCCGGCCGCGCTGGCGACCGTCTATCTTAAGCTGGAGAGCGGTGAAAGCGTGGTGCTTAACGGACAGCCGGTTGAGGTAAAACCGGGCAGCAGCGGATTTGCCGCGCTGAATCTGGCGGCGGGACAGTACAAAATTGACGTTAAGAATGGCAGTGAGACGCACACACAATCCCTGACCATCGATAAGCCCGGCACCTGGCTGATTAATCCGGGTAACTAAGCCCGGTAATCCGCAGCCGGATCGTAAAAGGGCGCGACATTGTCGCGCCCTTTTACTCTGCTTATGCCCCGGTTCAGGCCTGCTTCAGACAGGCTTGCTGCAGTGTCCGCACCTGATGGGCCAGCCGGCTCAGACTCTCCTCCTCCATGCCGCGCCGGGTCAGCTCCTCTTCCAGAGCAAACAGATATTGCGCATTCGAGCCGAGCGGGCCACTGGCCGCGGCGATTAATGGCGCAATCGCCTCCGGGCAGGAGTCCGATTCATACAGCGGATGACGCGGATCCATAATAAAGGTCAGCGCAGTGACGCTGCGACCATCCTCCAGCTGTAATTCACACCAGGTTGGAAGATAGCAGCCGGTGATCATCTCACGCTTCCACAGCAGCGCCAGCTCTTCATGCAGCCGCTCTTCCGGCAGACGAAACGCCAGACCCGTGGTTCTGCCGCCCTGCTTCAGCGCCAGCATGCGGCCGGGATGCGTGGCGGTGCCACGTCCGGCAATCAGCCGCAGGCAGAAAGCACGATGCCAGCCCTCCAGCGAACCGGACGCCACTTCATCCGCCTCAAAAATCGGGTTCCACATCAGCGAGCCGTAACCAAAGATCCATACCGGGCTGTGATCGGGACGACAGGCCAGCGTGGCTGCCAGCGAGGCCGCGCGCTGCTCGCAACTCCAGAGCAACGCCTCTTCGATATCCCCGAACGACGTTTTACAATCCGCTTTTAATAGAAATTCCCGGGTAAGCAATGCGACCTCCTCAACGTCAACGGCGTCCTGCAGAATGGCTCCTGTAACATGATCTCCAAAACGGCGCTGCGTTTCGTTCATCAAATTGACATTAATCTATTTCCGCGCGGGGTTACAAGCGTGATTCCGGTCGCAGGTTAAAAAAAACCAGATAAACCCTATAGCGAAGATGAAAAAAAGGGCCAGATAATCCTGGCCCTTTGGCGTGAACAGGCTAGCGACGGCATTAACGTTTAGGATGCCACTTATCGTCATCACCTTTCTCATACTCTTTCTTCACGGCTGCCCAGGCGACTTTGTGCGCCACCTCTTCCCTCGAATCATCGCCCCGTCGATCCTTAGCCTCTTTATATTCTTCCCACGCGCTGTTAAATGCCTGCTGATAGATATCCTGCGCATGCGCGGGAAGCACGTGTTTTACGTTGTCAGGTAAGTCGGTTCGTTTAGAGTAAGGCATAACGGCTCCTCAGTTTATAGATTCCTGTTAAGCCTGGCGCAACAGGACAAAAATACAAACAGCCACTTATCTGCACTTCAAATTAAAAACCATAAACAGGCGACACAAGTTACAATGATAAGCAGATTTTCCGGCGTTTGACGGTCAGATAGGTGGGTAAAGCGAAATTGTTGTGGCCTGATTAATATTGCAATATTTGAGATAACTTCAGGTTAATACTGCTTCGACCATTTATTGCATTTAAGTAAAAAGCAGTAAATTTTTCCCGTTCGGACCGGTGAAAAGATAAACTGCGCCCTGCCCTAAAACTGATTATATTTCTAACAGCAGCACTCGCTGTGTCCGGATAATCATTAACCAGAGAGGATGGTGAATGCCTTCACATGAAAAAACACGTCACAAGGAATTCTCGCTGATACTTCCCCTTATCACGCTGGGTATACTCTATTTTTTTGGTGCAACCACATCATTTCCGATTGTAATCGGTATCAACTTAGTGGCGCTGGTTGCCATTCTGAGCAGCGCCTTTAGCGTTGTACGACATGCCGACGTGCTGGCGCACCGGCTGGGCGAGCCCTATGGCTCTCTGATCCTGAGTCTGTCCGTGGTGATTCTGGAGGTGAGCCTGATCTCGGCGCTGATGGCGACCGGCGATGCCGCACCCGGGCTGATGCGCGATACGCTCTATTCGATCGTGATGATTGTAACCGGTGGACTGGTTGGCTTTGCGCTGCTGCTGGGCGGTAATAAGTTTGCGACGCAATACGTGAATCTGGCGGGCGTGAAGCAATATCTGATCGCTATCTTTCCCCTGGCGATTCTGGTACTGGTGTTTCCCAACGCACTGCCGGGCGGTAATTTCTCTGTCACTCAGGCACTGCTGATCGCGGCGATTTCAGCGGCGATGTATGGCGTGTTCCTGCTGATTCAGACCAAAACCCACCAGAGCCTGTTTGTCTATGAGCATGAAGATGAGAGCGATGATGGCGACCCGCATCATGGCAAACCGTCTGCCCACAGCAGCTTCTGGCATACCAGCTGGCTGATCGTGCATCTGATTGCGGTCATTGCCGTGACCAAGATGAATGCTAATACGCTGGAAAGCCTGCTGACGGATCTGAATGCACCGGCACAGTTTACCGGTTTCCTGGTGGCCCTGCTGATCCTCTCACCGGAAGGCCTGGGGGCGATCAGGGCCGTGCTGATGAATCAGGTGCAGCGCGCCATGAACCTCTTCTTTGGTTCGGTGCTGGCGACCATCTCACTCACAGTACCGGCAGTAACCATTATCGCCACCCTGACCGGACAGGAGCTGATATTTGGTCTGGAGCCGCCGCAGATGGTGATTATGATGGCGTCGCTGATTCTCTGTCAGCTCTCCTTCTCGACCGGACGCACAAACGTACTGAATGGAGCCGCGCATCTGGCGTTGTTTATCGGTTATCTGATGACCATCATGCTGTAACGTCACTCGTCTTCAGGCGAAAAAAAAGAGCGATTAATCGCTCTTTTTTTGTCGTTGAAAACCCAGGTCAGAATACATCTGGCAGCAACAGATGAACTCGACGTGAAGGGAACAGGGGCAGAGGAGAAAAGCGTCCCGCGCCAGGGACGGCGCGGGCCGAGCGGCCATGGATGGCTTTAGCGTCTTTTCGATCTGCCCCTGTTCTCTGAACTGGCTCGATTTCACAGCGAATCCAGCAGCACTTTCCCACCATCATATTAAGCGACTCAGTGCTCTTTTTTACTGCAAATTTATTTGCTGGTATCGAGTTCCGGGAAGCTTTTCACCAGATCGTCAATCGCTTTCATCTGCACCAGGAATGGCTCCAGCTTATCCAGCGGCAACGCGGATGGGCCGTCACACAGGGCGTGTTCAGGATCCGGGTGCGCTTCGATAAACAGACCGGCAATGCCAACCGCCATACCGGCACGCGCCAGCTCAGCCACCTGAGCACGACGACCGCCTGATGCTGCGCCAAACGGATCGCGCGTCTGCAGCGCATGGGTGACATCGAAAATCACCGGGCTGTTTTTGGTGACTTTCTTCATCACGTTAAAGCCGAGCATGTCGACAACCAGATTGTCGTAGCCGAAATTGCTGCCGCGATCGCACAGGATGACCTGCTCGTTGCCACCTTCAGCGAACTTATCAACGATGTTGCCCATCTGACCCGGGCTGACGAACTGGGGCTTCTTGACGTTGATCACCGCGCCGGTTTTCGCCATCGCTTCCACCAGGTCAGTCTGACGCGCCAGGAACGCGGGCAGCTGGATCACATCAACCACTTCAGAGACCGGCTGCGCCTGGGACGCTTCATGCACATCCGTGATAATTTTGACGCCGAAAGCCTGTTTCAGCTCCTGGAAAATCTTCATCCCCTCTTCCAGGCCAGGGCCACGATAGGAGTGAATAGAGGAGCGGTTCGCTTTATCAAATGACGCTTTGAATACGTAAGGAATACCAAGCTTACTGGTGACGGTAACGTAGTGTTCGCAGATGCGCATCGCCAGGTCGCGCGACTCCAGAACGTTCATCCCGCCAAACAGTACAAATGGCAGATCGTTTGCAACTTTGATATCGCCAATACTCACGACTTTCTGTGTCATGCCCTTTCCTTTTCAGTGGGTCCGCTTAGTGCAGCGTGACCTGTTTTTGTTCGATTGCGTGAATCTGAACTTTGATCATTTCGCTGACCGGGTCTTCAGGACACTGCTCAACGAAGTACGTTAAATCATTCAGGGCGATATGTTCGCACTCCAGCTGCGCGTAGATCAAACCGCGATCGCGGATTTCGTAGGGATCGTCAGGATCGATACGCAACAGCACCTGACTGACGTTCAGCGCCAGCTCCATCTTCTTCTCTTCCATCAACGCCGCTTTCAGCGTGTCGAGCATCTTGCGCATCACGGTGACGGTTTTGGCTTCGTCGAGATCGTCGTCATACAGACGCGCTGTCGGGCTGATATTGCCTTTGAGCCACACTTCCAGCGTGTGCCGGTCAAGGGTTTCGCCATTAAACGGGTTGATCATCCACTTATCACCATCAATCCAGTCGGCGCGCAGAATCAGCTGCGTCGGGAAGATCACCGGCATCAGCGGCAGTTCCAGCTCGGCGGCGATGTGCAGCAGGATAACGCCCAGTGACACCGCCGTGCCCCGACGGGTCTTCAGCACATTGTCGATCCAGAGGGCATCAGAAAGATTGTAGACGCCACTGGCACCGCAAAATCCCCACTGGCGATAGAACAGTTCCAGCAGCTTTTCGAGCTGCATGTCAGCATCTTCGGTATGGCTGACATAGTCACGTGCTTCGGCGACTAACGCCGCAAGTTGTGCTTCCACCGACAACGCCGGGAAATCGGCGCGGATGGCAAGCGTGGCACCAATCACCGCTTCACACAGCGGTGTCTGGCTGAAATCTAATTGTTCGGTCGAGGTCATGCTATCCCCATAACGGCATTTTGGTCAGCGCCAGCTTAATGATGGCCACCAGGGCGATTAACGCTACCAGAAAAGCGATCCAGCGGGTGCGATCAGTGCGTGGACGGCGACTCAATGCCACAAATCCTAAGGCGATGTAGATGATAACCGCTAAAAGCTTCTCCGTCAGCCAGCTTCCTTGCGGTGTAAAGGGATAGAAGTGGGTAATCATCACCAGCGAGACGCCGGTCACCAGTAACAGGGTGTCGTTAGCGTGCGGCAGGATGCGCACCCAGCGTTTCGTCATCATTGCCGATCCACGGCGCAGCCAGTAAAACCGCAGCAGGAACAGCGTCACGGTAAGCACCACCGTTAAGATGTGCAGATTTTTAATCAGGGGATAAAAGGCGAACATCATGAATCCTTTTCAAAGCGCTTTTATGAAGGGAGCTGACCTAAGGTCACACGCGGATTGCCACCGTAATCATCGACGGTTTCCACGGCGTGATAGCCTTTTTGCCGCATCAGCGTGGCCACCGCCTCGCCCTGCTGCCAGCCATGTTCCAGCAGCAGCCAGCCACCCGGCAGCAGCCACGTGGGTGCCTGCTCGATCAGCGTACGCAGATCCGCCAGTCCCGCTTCATCCGCCACCAGCGCGCTGCGCGGTTCAAAGCGCACGTCACCCTGCTCCAGATGAACATCGCTGGCATCTATATAGGGTGGGTTGCTGACAATGAGGGTAAAGCGCTGTGGCGTCAGCGCCTGGAACCAGTGACTGAGCAGAAAGGTGGTGTTGGTGAGGCTGAGCTGCTGCGCATTACTGTTCGCCAGCTCAACGGCGGCTTCAATGCGATCCACGCCGGTCACCTGACAATCGGGACGCTCGCTGGCCAGCGCCAGCGCAATCGCTCCGGTGCCGGTGCCCATGTCCAGAATGGTTGCCGGTGTCGGGGGCAGATGCGCCAGCGCCTGTTCAACCAGCAGTTCGGTATCCGGGCGCGGGATCAGCGTGGCGTCATTGACGCGCAATGGCAGCGACCAGAACTCGCGTTCGCCCACCAGATGCGCCACCGGCTCACCGCGGGCGCGACGCGCCAGCAGGCTATCCAGCTGCGTCAGCTGCTCATCGCTGAGCACCGTTTCATCAAAGGCGATTAACCAGCTGCGTGATTTGCCGGTCACAAAACCTAACAGGATCTCTGCGTCACGCTTCGGACTGTCACCACCGCACAGCGTGGCGACCGCCTGTTTCAGCCAGTGACGAATATCCATTAATCCTGACCAGCCAGCGCCGCCAGCTGATCGGCCTGGTACTCCTGAACAATCGGCTCAATCAGGCTGTCGAGTTTCCCTTCCATCACTTCATCCAGACGGTAGATGGTCAGGTTGATACGGTGATCGGTCACGCGGCCCTGCGGGAAGTTGTAGGTGCGGTTACGGTCAGAACGATCGCCGCTGCCCAGCAGGTTGCGTCGGGTGCTGGCTTCGGCGGCGTGACGGCGGGCCATCTCTGCAGCATGAATACGCGAGCCCAGCACCGCCAGCGCTTTGGCTTTGTTTTTATGCTGTGAACGTTCGTCCTGACACTCCACCACGATACCGGTTGGCAGGTGGGTAATACGAATAGCGGAGTCGGTGGTGTTAACGTGCTGACCGCCTGCGCCGGATGAGCGGAAAGTATCGATCTTCAGATCGCCCGCATTGATTTCCGGCAGTTCCGCTTCCGGGATTTCCGGCATCACGGCAACGGTACAGGCTGAGGTGTGAATGCGGCCCTGGGATTCGGTCTCCGGCACGCGCTGCACGCGATGGCCGCCTGACTCAAACTTCAGGCGTCCATAGGCACCTTCGCCGGTGACGCGGGCAATCACTTCTTTGTAACCGCCATGCTCGCCTTCGTTGGCGCTGATGATCTCCACGCGCCAGCGACGCGCTTCGGCATAGCGGCTGTACATGCGGAAGAGATCGCCGGCGAAAATCGCCGCTTCATCGCCGCCGGTTCCGGCGCGCACTTCGATAAAACAGGCGCGCTCATCATCCGGATCTTTCGGCAGCAACAGAACCTGCAACTGCTGCTCCAGCACGTCACTCTTCTCACGCGCTTCCTGCAACTCTTCCTGAGCCATGTCACGCATTTCAGGATCGTCGAGCATCTGCTGCGCGGTTTCGATATCTTCCTGCACCTGCTGCCAGTCGCGGAAGCAACGGGTCACATCGGTCAGCTGAGCATATTCGCGTGACAGCGCACGGAAACGCTCCTGATCGGCGATCACGCCTGCATCGCCCAGCATCGCTTCCACTTCTTCGTGGCGCTCCTGCAGGGCTTCCAGTTTGGCAACTATAGAGGTTTTCATTTAAATGTGGGATTCCCGTAACAGGTGGCGACAGCGGTGTGCCTAATCGAGACCCAGGCTGTCGCGTAAAATCTGCAGGCGTTCATTATCGCCGTCGCGGGCGGCCTGCTGAAGTGATTTGGTTGGAGCGTGTATTAAACGGTTGGTCAGCTTGTGCGCCAGTTCCTGCATGACTTTCTGCGGATCGGCACCCTGCTGCAGCGCCTGCAGCGCACGGCCTTCCAGCTCAGCGCGGATCTCTTCCGCCTGAGAACGATATTCACGGATCGTATTCACCGCGCCCTGTGAGCGCAGCCATGCCATGAATTCGCTGCTTTCCTGAACCACGATGCTTTCGGCCTGAACCGCGGCCGCTTTGCGCTGCGCCAGGTTCTGCTCGATGATCGCCTGCAGGTCATCCACGCTGTAGAGATAGGCGTTAGGCAGGTCGCCCACTTCCGGCTCTACGTCGCGCGGAACCGCAATATCGACCAGCAGCATTGGCTTGTTACGTCGCGCTTTCAGCGCGCGCTCCATCATCCCCTTACCGATAATCGGTAGCGGACTGGAGGTTGACGAGATAATAATGTCGGCTTCTGCCAGACGGGCGTCGATCTCCGCCAGGGTGATCACCTCTGCACCCACTTCCGACGCCAGCGTTTCGGCACGTTCGCGGGTACGGTTGGCGATAATCAGATTTTTGACCTGATGTTCACGCAGATGACGCGCCACCAGCTCAATGGTCTCACCAGCGCCAACCAGCAAGACATTGACGGAAGAGAGCGATTCGAAGATCTGACGGGCCAGCGTACAGGCGGCAAACGCCACCGAAACCGCGTTGGCACCGATATCCGTTTCCGTACGCACGCGTTTGGCAACCGAGAAGGTTTTCTGGAACATGCGTTCCAGTTCACTGCTCAGCGCCTGACCGCGTGATGAGTCGGCAAAGGCTTTTTTCACCTGACCGAGGATCTGCGGTTCGCCCAGCACCAGTGAGTCGAGTCCGCTGGCAACGCGCATCAGATGGCTGACCGCCTCGTTATCCTGATGCCAGTAGAGGCTGTTTCGCACATCCTCTTCATCCAGCTGATGATAATTGCATAACCAGCTTACCAGACGCGCCTGTAAATCGGCCTGCTGCTCTACACTCAGGTAGAGTTCAGTCCGGTTACAGGTGGACAACACCACGCCGCTCTGCACCATTGGCTGTGATAACAGGCTGTTTAACGCCTGCTCAAGCGTCTCCGGCCCGAACGAGACGCGTTCGCGCAGAGCAATGGGGGCTGTCTTGTGATTGATTCCGAGAGCGAGCAGCGTCATAGCGGTTTTGGTTGGGATGTCCCAATAATGTCAGGGTTTTGTGAGGCGCATTCTACAAGATGCGGCAGATCAAGAAAAGCCATACAAAGGCTATGACTGTAATAAGATTAACCCGATCGTGCTCAATTTGCTGCATAACAGCATTGACGGTTAAAACCGGGACGGTTAGCGTTATCCGTTACGAATAATAAATGTGTCCGAGGAGATGACCACTTGATGCTTAATTCACCACGCAATCTGTTGCGCCTTTTGCCCCTTGCCAGCGTGCTGCTGGCAGCCTGTAGCGTCAACAAACCGCAAGGCCCGGGCCCCAGCGTTACCGCGCCACAGTGGCAACAGCATCAGCAGGCGGTCTCAAAGGTCACGCACTATCAGACCCGCGGCGCCTTTGCCTATCTTTCTGACAAGCAGAAAGTCTATGCCCGCTTTAACTGGCAGCAGACCGCGCCCGATCGCTATCGCCTGCTGCTGACCAATCCGCTGGGCAGCACCGAACTGCAGCTGGATGCGCAGGGCTCGGTGGTACAGATCGTCGATAACAAAGGCAAGCGTTACGTCAGCAACGATGCGCAGAAAATGATTTCGCAGCTGACCGGCATGAACATTCCGCTGGCGAATCTGCGCCAGTGGATGATGGGTCTGCCAGGCGATGCCACCGACTATCAGCTCAACGAGAGCTATCAGCTGAGCAGCCTGAACTACAGCCGCGACGGTCAGAACTGGCAGGTCTCTATTGCGGGCTACGACAGCAAAGTCACCCCGCCGCTTCCTTCGAGCCTGGAGCTGAAAGAGGGTGACCAGCGGATTAAACTGCGTATGGACGGCTGGACCGTTCAATGATCACCCACTGGCCTGCCCCGGCAAAACTGAATCTTTTTCTCTACATCACCGGCCGTCGTCCCGACGGCTATCACAACCTGCAGACGCTGTTTCAGTTTCTTGATTACGGTGACCAGCTGCAGATTACCGTCAATCAAAGCGGCTCGATTACACTGTTAACGCCCGTGGCAGGCGTTGCGGATGCGGATAACCTGATTGTCCGCGCCGCAAACATGCTGAAACAGGCGGCGCAGGATAACCACCGCCTGTCCGCTCACGCGGGCGCGCAGATTGCCGTTGAGAAAAACCTGCCCATGGGTGGCGGTCTCGGTGGCGGCTCCTCTGATGCGGCAACCGTGCTGGTGGCGCTGAATCATCTGTGGCAAACCGGCTTCACGCCGGATGAGCTGGCGGCGATGGGCGTGAAGCTGGGCGCGGATGTGCCGGTGTTTGTCCAGGGCTTCGCGGCCTTCGCCCAGGGTGTGGGTGAACAACTTCATCCCGCAGAGCCGGAAGAAAAGTGGTATCTTGTCGCCCATCCCGGCGTGAATATCAGCACCCCAGTAGTATTCAACGACCCCGAACTGACGCGAGATACTCCATCGCGCAGTTTATCGACGCTTTTAGCATCACCCTTCACCAATGATTGTGAAGCAGTGGTAAGAAAACGTTTTCGTGAGGTTGATGAGCTTGTTTCCTGGCTGCTAGAATACGCGCCGTCACGCCTGACTGGCACGGGCGCTTGTGTGTTTGCTGAGTTCGACACCGAGTCTGCTGCCCGCCAGGTGCTGGAGCTTGCCCCGAATGGGGTACGCGCATTTGTAGCCCGGGGCGTAAATGTTTCGCCGCTACAGCGTACCCTGCGAGGCGATTAGCGAATGCGTGACAGTGTCACCACGTTCCGGACACTGCACGTTTCGCATCAACACACCCGTGTGAACGCACATGATCGTACGCGCCGGTTACAGTCATGCCGTTCATTCTCTGGACGCAAAGCCTGAGGTTCTTCTCGTGCCTGATATGAAGCTATTTGCTGGTAACGCCACCCCGGAACTAGCACAACGTATTGCCAACCGCCTTTACACCAGCCTGGGAGACGCCGCTGTAGGACGTTTCAGTGATGGTGAAGTGAGCGTACAGATCAACGAAAATGTACGCGGTGGTGATATTTTCATCATCCAGTCCACCTGTGCCCCCACCAACGATAATCTGATGGAACTGGTTGTGATGGTCGACGCGCTGCGTCGTGCTTCTGCTGGTCGTATTACCGCAGTCATCCCCTACTTTGGTTATGCCCGTCAGGATCGCCGCGTGCGTTCCGCGCGTGTGCCTATCACCGCTAAAGTAGTGGCAGACTTCCTTTCCAGCGTCGGTGTTGACCGTGTTCTGACGGTTGACCTGCACGCCGAGCAGATCCAGGGCTTCTTCGACGTCCCGGTTGATAACGTATTTGGCAGTCCGATCCTGCTGGAAGATATGATGCAGATCGGTCTGGAAAACCCGATTGTTGTTTCTCCCGATATTGGTGGCGTAGTACGTGCCCGTGCTATCGCTAAACTGCTGAACGACACCGATATGGCCATCATCGATAAACGCCGCCCTCGCGCGAACGTTTCTCAGGTGATGCACATCATTGGTGACGTTGCTGGCCGCGACTGCGTGCTGGTCGACGACATGATCGACACCGGCGGCACGCTGTGCAAAGCGGCTGAAGCGCTGAAAGAGCGTGGTGCTAAACGCGTATTTGCTTACGCGACCCACCCGATCTTCTCCGGCAATGCGGTTGAAAACCTGCGTAAATCTGTGCTCGACCAGGTAATCGTCTGCGATACCATCCCACTCTCTCAGGAGATTAAGTCACTGCCGAATGTGCGCACGCTGACCTTATCTGGCATGCTGGCCGAAGCCATTCGCCGCATCAGTAACGAAGAGTCAATCTCGGCAATGTTCGAGCATTAATCTTCGCGGAACCGGGCCCTGTGCCCGGTTTTTTTATGCCTGCCGGGCGCCCGATTAACGCGCTTCTTTTTCTGATATTTTCGCGATAAATTTCCCCAAAATCGACTATTTTCAACGCCACCCACTCTTTTGATAAAACGCCGCGTTCCCCGCTTCTGCCCTGTGCCGTTAAGTGGTAATTTGCAGCGCACTTTTCATAAGAACCCTGACCGCCATGAGCCTGGATATCTATACGTTATTTGTCTGCGAGCTTTATGTGCTGGGGTTTCTGAGCATCATCATGTTTTTTGCCTGGATCGGATCGCAGTATGATCGCGTTCTCGGCTTCACCTGCCTGTCGCTGGTTTTCACCCTGATTGCGGTATTCTTAAGTAGCCTGCGCAGCAGTGGCCTGCATTTCCTGCCCGTTGCAGTGGGTAACGTTTTAGTGATGCTGGCTTACGGCGGATTGTTAAATGCGTTCCGGCGCTTCTGCGGCAAGCCCATCGGCACTCACTGGCTGCTGGGCGCCCTGCTCTGGGCACTCCTCTGCTGTTTCCCGGCATTCTATTACAGCTTACCCAAACGGGTGCTGGTGCTCTGCATCGCCTGCATTGCCTATACCGCCGCACTGATCCAGCTGGTCTGGCTGGCGCGTGCCACGCTAAAGGTGACCTTCTGGCCTGCACAGTTGCTGCTGTGGATCCATCTGCTGTTTCACCTGGCTCGCCTGTTTCTGGACAGCGCGATTCCCAGCACGCTGCCTGGCGCCATTGGCGGATCAAACTTCTCGATTTACGTCATCCTGGAATCGATTCTGTTTGTCATCGGTCTGACATTTACTATCCTGGCCATGGTGAATGAACAGATGCAGTCAGTCTTAAAACATGCCTCGATGCACGATCCTCTGACCAGCGTCTGGAATCGTCGGGCTTTATTTAATGAAGCAGAGAAGATTGTGGCGCGATGCCGCCGTCAGAACCGGCCGTTTAGCGCGATTCTGTTCGATCTGGATCATTTTAAGAGCATTAACGATCGGTATGGCCATCAACAGGGCGACCAGATATTGATTCACTTTTGCGACATTGTCAGAGGGCTGATACCGGCTGAGGGGCGTTTTGCGCGACTGGGCGGAGAGGAGTTTGCGGCGATAATTCCGGCGGCGGCAACAGAGGCAGAGGCATGGTGCGAGACTATCCGGCGGGAGGTCTGTGCGTCACAACCCAATTCAATTGCCTATTCGGTAAGCATTGGGTTTGCCACGGTCACACATCAGCAGCAGGGTTTTGACGATTTACTCGCACTGGCGGATAAAGCGCTCTATCACGCCAAGGCCAGCGGCCGGAACCGCATCGCGCAGCATCCGGTCACTGCTGGCATCAGTTAATGGTGTGAATTGTGTGACCGGCGACAACGTTTGTCATAGTGACGATGCCAGTAATAACGATCTTCAACCTTTTCACGACCACTCAGACCCGCCCCGACCAGCCACATCATTGCACCAACAAAGATGCCGAGGATTGCGCCCTGCGCCAGCGCATCTGGCAGATCAAGCGAGGGAAGCTGGTTCATAATTGAGAAACCCACGCCCAGCACCATTGTGACTAATCCCAGTACCATCAAGCTGTTACCCGCTACGCGGCAGTGTTGATGTTTCATGCTGCACCTCCATCCATATGAGTCAATAACCGCACACAATGTTAAGTGCCATAAGCTTAGGCAATGGGTGACGATAACGTTGCGGACTGGATCACACATCAGCCATAAATAATTAACTGGCCCTGATTGCAGCCTGTTGATTCAGATGGAAAATGATTAATCACCGTCATGAACCATTTCGCTGCTTGTACTTTGTCATCTCGGCCATGGCGAAGTAAACTAACGCCCTTTCGCGATAACAGCAGGATAATCATTGTGAGCAGCATTAAACTGATTGTGGGCCTTGCCAATCCAGGCGCTGAATATGCCGCCACGCGCCACAATGCGGGTGCCTGGTATCTGGATTTACTGGCTGAGCGCCACAATCAGTCACTGAAAGAGGAAGGCAAATTCTATGGCTATACCGCGCGCCTGGCGATAGCCGGAGAGGATGTGCGCCTGCTGGTGCCGACCACCTTTATGAACCTGAGCGGGAAAGCCGTGGCGGCGATGGCGACCTTTTATCGCATCGCGCCAGAAGAGATCCTGGTGGCGCATGATGAACTCGATCTGCCACCCGGCGTGGCGAAGTTCAAGCAGGGCGGCGGGCATGGCGGCCATAACGGGCTGAAAGATATCATCAGCAAAATGGGCAACAACAACAATTTCCATCGGCTGCGCATCGGTATCGGACATCCCGGCGATCGCAACAAGGTGACCGGATTTGTGCTGGGCAAGCCGCCCGCCAGTGAGCAGAAGCTGATTGATGATGCCATTGATGAGGCGGCGCGCTGCACCGAACTGTGGCTGAAAGAGGATCGTATCAAGGCGATGAACCGGCTGCACGCCTTCAAGCCTGCTTAAACGCCCGAATCGTCGTGATTCCGTGTATAATGCGCGAAATTTTTCAATTCGTCTCCGACAGTCCGCCTTCTGGCGCACTGTCCATCCAGTTATAAAGGGTATCAAACCATGGGATTCAAATGCGGTATCGTGGGCCTGCCGAACGTCGGTAAATCCACTCTGTTTAACGCGCTGACTAAAGCGGGCATCGAAGCGGCTAACTTCCCCTTCTGCACCATTGAGCCAAACACGGGCGTGGTGCCGATGCCTGACCTGCGTCTCGACCAGCTTTCTGAGATTGTTAAGCCGCAGCGCGTGGTGCCGACTACCATGGAATTCGTCGATATCGCCGGTCTGGTAAAAGGCGCGTCGAAAGGTGAAGGTCTGGGCAACCAGTTCCTGACCAACATCCGCGAAACCGAAGCGATCGGCCACGTGGTGCGCTGCTTTGAAAACGACAACATCATCCACGTGGCGGGTAAAGTGAACCCGGCTGAAGATATTGATGTGATCAACACCGAGCTGGCGCTGTCCGATCTTGAAACCTGTGAACGTGCGATTCAGCGCGTGCAGAAGAAAGCCAAAGGCGGCGACAAAGATGCTAAGGCTGAGCTGGCTGCGCTGGAGAAGTGTCTGCCGCATCTTTCTGAAGCGGGCATGCTGCGTTCACTGAATCTGGATGAGGACGACAAAGCGGCAATCCGCTATCTGAGCTTCCTGACCCTGAAACCTACTATGTACATTGCTAACGTCAATGAAGATGGTTTCGAGAACAACCCGTACCTGGATCAGGTGCGCGCTATCGCCGAAGCGGAAGGTTCAGTCGTGGTGCCAGTGTGCGCCGCCGTTGAGTCGGATATCGCTGAGCTGGAAGATGAAGACCGTGACGAGTTCATGGCAGAGCTGGGACTGGAAGAGCCAGGCCTGAACCGCGTTATCCGCGCCGGTTACTCCCTGCTGAACCTGCAGACCTACTTCACCGCTGGCGTGAAAGAAGTACGTGCCTGGACCATCCCGGTTGGCGCGACGGCTCCGCAGGCCGCCGGTAAAATCCATACCGACTTCGAGAAAGGCTTTATCCGCGCCCAGACCATCGCGTTTGAAGATTTCATCGCTTATAAAGGCGAGCAAGGTGCTAAAGAAGCCGGCAAGATGCGTTCAGAAGGTAAAGAGTACATCGTGAAAGATGGCGATGTTATGAACTTCCTGTTCAACGTCTGATTAAAAATTGTTGTCTCATGAGGTCTTACTGAATCTCATGAAGCTCAAAAATCATAAAATCCACGCCATTGCGTGGATTTTTCATTTCAACGCCGTCTCAATAGTCTCTGTCAGCACATTTCAACAATGCCGGAATCATTGCCTTAAAGAAGGTTCACTGTTCGGGCTCCGCGCTTTCTGGTGCAAAAGTCAGCGAACGAATCTGATGCTGCCTGGGCACACCCTCTTCCCCTGCTCTTCACCTGAAAGCGGCGCTTATTCAGCCACCCAAAAACTGCGTTTCGCACTGCCGGGCGATCTCCCACAGTCTGTTACGGATGACCTGCTTAAGCTGCAGAGTGGACTGCGACTGTGGCTGGTCACGGCGGCTGATCAGCATCACTTCAAACGGCAGGGGTTGCGCTATGGGTAGCAGCTTTAGCTGTTCGGCATAGCGACAGGCGGTGAAGAGATCCACGACGCCCGTGCCGCCGCCTGCCAGCACCATATCTGCAATGACCGAATAGGTTTTAATCGACAACGACACGGCGGGATTCAGTTTTTTATCGCGCAGCGCTCGGTGAAGTACGCGTCCAAGCGGATCCTGAGCCTGCATCATCAGTAGATTATTGTTGCATAACCACGCAAGCGTAACGGGTTCATTACGGGGGTGATTGAGCGGTAACAGCGCGACCATCGAAGACTGAAACAGAGGTTCAGCCAGAAGATCCGCATCGACCTGCTGACCAAAAACCAGCGCGAAATCGAGCTGATTATCCAGAATCATCTGGCATAAGGTACTAAAGTGCTCGGTGACCAGTTCGACACTGACCGAGGCCATCTGTTGCCGCCAGGTGACTAATGCGGGTGCCAAAACCATCTGACCAAAAGCGTGAGCCGCGCCGACGCGAACTAACTGCCCTTCGCCACGCCGCAGCTGTTCCGTGAGCTGGGTGATAGATTGCAGGCGCTGGCAGAGATCGTCTATTTCAGGCAGGAGACGTCGCCCTTCTGCCGTCACACTCATTCCCTGTATACGTCGCTCAAACAGCGCAAATCCCAATTGCTGTTCAGCATGATTCAGCACACGGCTGATATTGGGCTGCGAGACATTGAGCAAGCGCGCCGCCGCGCTGATGCTGCCGGTCTGTACGATGGCCTGAAAGACCTCTATATGGCGGAGCCGCATGACTATTTACCCTGGATGGAATACCGAAAACGAAGGCCTCTCCGACAGGCTGCACGATCAGGTCCGGGCGGAGGGTGAGAGAGCAATCATTATCCTGTTGCAAAAACTGTACCGCAAAACCGGTGCAGGCTCAGCTGCCTGTTTCGCCCCCATCCGCACCCGGCAGTCCCGTTTGAAGCCTCTGCAGAGAGCGGGTCTCGCGCTGACGTGGTGCAGTTAAAGGAGCGCTGGTCAGCAGCACGGGTTGCGTGGATTTAAGCCAGCAACGATTCTGACTCGTCAGAGGGAAGATGCGCATGCACAGCCCGCACTACAGGCGTGTGCCTGGCAGCGCGGTTTCAGCTGAACCGGAACGGCGGGCTTAACGGGCTGACGTTGCATGCAGCCCGGGATAATTTCGCTATGACTGTGTGCTCGCCAGATAGGAGAATGCACTGAGTAAGCTGATTAACGTCTCCATATTCTCCGCCTGATACGCCACGGTAACGGCATCCAGGCGCGTGACGCCGGGGATCAGGCTGAACAGATCGGCCAGCACCGGTTTAGTGGCCTGAAGGCGCATAGCGTAAGGTGCCGTCAGGCGGCTCGTGCTCACCTGAGGGGGATGTTGCAGTGCGGCGCTTGCTGCGGCAGCGATCGCACGCTGTGCCGCTTGTGGGCTGATTGATTCCGCGCAGGTATGCGAAATGGCGCGTTTTACACAGACGTATTCAACCGCTGAGTAGTGTTCCGCAATCCAGCTCTGTAACTGATCGTCGCCGGTGACCAGCAGCAATGGCGTGCCGTGCTCAGCGGCGGCGGCGGCATAAATATCGGTTTCTCCCATCACCAGACCATTGATATGGATACGCCAGAATGCCCGGCCGTTGATGGTATGCGCCAGTACGCCCGGTTCACCTGCTGCGCTGTGAAATCCCACCAGAAACAGCCCGTCGAACGTCTGCTGCTCTATCCCTTCCACCATCGACAGGACACGGGGTTTTCCCTGCACCAGCCGGGCGCGGGGATCAATATTTTCCGCACGCAAATTGGTCATCTGCGCATGGCTGTCTGCCACCACCACTTCCGTTGCCCCGCCTGCAAAAGCCCCCTCAATCGCGGCATTCACTTCCTGCTCCATCAGACCACGGGCCAGCTGATGCTCCGGGTGACCGGGTGTGCATTGCTCCGGGCGCATGACACCCGCGATGCCTTCAATGTCGGCCGAGATAAAAATTTTCATGTCGTTAATCTATCCAGAATCTGCGTCAGTGAGGGGCGATGATGACCGCGAAAGCCGGTAACAGCCTCAGCGTTCAGCAAAGCATCCAGTACAGCCTGTTCAGTTGCATCTGCCGCTGCAGCAAGCAGCGGCTCCAGCGTGTCGTCCTGTGGCGGTTGCGGCAGAGGTTGCGTTGAAAACGCCACCGCAATGTCGCCCGAGCCGTGGCCCCAGTAACTGCCCAGCCGTCCCAGGCCGGCACCGGCTCGCTTCGCGATGCGCTTTAACTGACGTGCGTCCAGCGGTGCATCCGTCGCCATGATGATGATGACAGAACCGGCATCCAGCTGCGGCGTCTCCCCGGCCAGCAGCGGCGCGATCATCTCGCCAGCCCGAACGCCATCAAGCGTTAATGCTTCCAGTGCGCCGAAATTGGCCAGCACCAGCACGCCAAGCGTGGCGTTGAGCGAGGGAATCACCCGCGAGGCGGTTCCGATTCCCCCTTTCAGGCTGAAACAGCTCATACCGCGCCCCGCGCCGACGCTGCCGCGCGCGAAGTCCGCTGAGGCCGTCTGCAATGCCTCCTGCGCCATCGCTTCAGTGATGGCCAGCGCCTGGATATCATTCAGCCAGCCATCGTTGCACTCCAGCACCAGCGGATTGACCGTGGGCAGTGTTCGTCCCAGTTCCGGGTTACGACGGATGGCATCCCGCACCAGCGTGGTAAACAGCGTGCCGACCGCCAGCGTGTTACCGAGCAGAATCGGCGTCTGAAGCACGCCAAGCTCCTCTATCTGAATCAGTCCGATGGGTTTCGCAAAGCCGTTCAGGACCTCCACCCCACACGGCAGCGGCGTGAGAAACAGATTGCCGCCCGGCGGTACGATAGCGGTTACGCCAGTCTGCTTTTCGCCTTCATTCAGCGTGCAATGTCCGACACGCACGCCCGCAACATCGCTGATTCGATTGGTGGGTCCGCAGGCGCTTCGCGGCTGCCCAAGCTGACGCAGGTCACGCCAGTGTTTCAGCAGCAGTTCACGCTGCAATTGTTGGAAATCCATAGTCAGCCCTTGAGTTTTGGATCGAGCGTGTCGCGCAGCGCATCCCCAAGCAGATTGAAAGCCAGCACGGTAATAAAGATCGCCAGCCCCGGAAATACGCTCATGTGCCACGATCCGGCCATCATCATGCTTCGGCTCATCGCCAGAATATTGCCCCATTCAGGCACGTCAGGCTCCGGACCCAGTCCAATAAAACTCAGGCCCGCGGCTGTCAGAATACTGGTGCCAATGCGCATAGTGAAATAGACAATCACGCTGGAAAGCGTGCCGGGCAGAATATGCCGCAGAATAATGACGCTGTCTGGTGCACCGGCACAGCGCACGGCTTCAACATAGGCAGCCTGCTTCAGAGAAAGCGTCGACGCCCGCACGATGCGGGCAAATACCGGCACGCTGAATACCGCGACGGCGATAATGACATTGTTCAGACCCGTCCCCAGCAGCGCCACCACCGCAATGGCGAGCAGCATACCGGGAAACGCGAATAATACGTCGGCACCGCGCATGATCAGCATATCGACCCAACCGCCGTAATAGCCCGCCAGTAAGCCCAGCATGACCCCGACCAGCATGCCGATCGTCACCGACAGCACGCCGATATAGAGCGAGATCCGCGCGCCATAGATAATGCGACTGAGCAGGTCGCGCCCCAGTTCGTCGGTCCCCATCCAGTGTGCCGCCGTTGGTGGCGACGATAACGCCATCCAGTCCGGAGCCATGGGATCCCAGGGCGCCAGCCAGGGCGCAAAAATCGCCACCACAATTAACAGCAGCACAAACCCGCCTGAGACCAGCGCCAGAGGGTTGCGCACAAGGGCATGAAGGAAATCGCGCCACGGCGAACGAATAATCTGAGGCGGGTTTTCAGTCAGCGATTGAATACTCATTTTGGCTCCTGTCGCAGACGAATGGCCGGATTGACCACCGCGTAAAGCAGATCGACCAGCAGATTAATCACAATAAATTCAAACACGAACAGCATCACCAGCGCCTGAATCACCGGCTGATCCTGCGCTTTGATCGACTCAATCAATAACCAGCCTAACCCTGGCCAGTTGAAAACGCTCTCCACCACGATGGATCCGCCCAGCAGAAAACCGAACTGCAAGCCCAGCATGGTAATCACCGGGATGAGCGCATTGCGCATCACATGTTTCCACGTCACCAGGCGGTTACGCAGCCCTTTGGCTTTGGCGGTACGCACGTAATCTTCCTGCGCCACCTCAAGAAAGGCCGAACGGGTAAAGCGCGCCATTACCGCCGCAACCGACGAACCCAGCGTAATGGCGGGCAGGACAATATCGCTGGCCCTGTTAAAGCCGCTGACCGAGAACAGCCCAAAAGGCATCGCAACGAACTGGATGAGCAACAGCCCCAGCCAGAAGGCTGGCATCGAAATGCCGCCGACCGCCACGCTCATCAGCGTCCAGTCCTGCCATCTTCCACGTTTCAGTGCCGCCATCACGCCGAATAACAAGCCGAGAATGACGGACCAGGTAAAACCCGCTAAGGCGAGCCACAGCGTCGGCATAAAGCCCTCTTTGATCACCTCCAGCACCGGTTGCTGTGTACGATAAGTGGTGCCCAGGTCGCCCTGCAACAGGCTGCCGATCCAGTGAAAATACTGCTGCGGCAGCGGATCGTTAAGCCCGAGGTGCTGACGCGCCGCTTCGATCGCCTCAACTGGCGCATCCGGTCCGGCATAAATACGCGCCGGGTCGCCCGGCATGAGCTTGATAAAACCGAAAACCAGCAACGAGACCACCAGCAAAACCGGGATCATCTCCAGCAATCGGCGAATGATGTATGCAAACATGCCATTCCCTGAAATGAGGTGCGACTGGCCTCCTCACGTCCCTCATCCGTTCCGGACAGGGGACGAGGAAGAAGAGACCGTCTTATTTAAAGGACGCCTGAGTGAACAGTAAATTGCCATCAGGCAGCATCGAAACGCCGCTCAGCGTGTTGCGTTTGCCGACCAGATTGTCTGGCGTGCCAAGGAACGCCACCGGTGCTTCTTTCCACAACACCTTTTGCGCTTGTGCATAGGCGATGCCACGCTTTGCCGGATCGGCCGTCGCCAGCCCGGCAGCAATCGCTTTGTCTGCATCAGCGTTACTGAAGTAGGAGACGTTATACGAGGTCGGAACCCAGGACTCGGTGGCAAACAGCGGACGCAGCGCCCAGTCGGCATCCCCTGTAGAGGTCGACCAGCCGCCATAATAGAGGTCAAACTCCGCCTTTTTCGGGTCCTGAACGCCCCACAACTTAGCGTTGCGCGTGCCGGAATCCATCGGTGTTACCGTGGCACGAATGCCTGCCGTGGCCAGTTGCGCTTTCAGCACCTGAGCGGCACGGACGCTGGCCGTGGCGTTGGTCACCCAGAGCTTAAGATCCAGTCCCTGCGGATAACCCGCCGCTTTCAGCAAGGCTTTGGCCTTATCCGGCGCATAGCCGTAATCAGGATCGTTTTGTTTCTGATAGAACTGTACGCCTTCCGGGATCGCGGATGTGGCAGGTTTACCCAGACCGGCAAAGGCCACTTTCAGCCACAGATTACGGTCAATCGCATAGTTGATTGCCTGACGCACCCGAACATCGGCCAGCGGCTTGTGCTGCGTGTTGATCGCCATGTAATAAAGATAAATGCTCGGATCGCGCTGAATGGAGAGGTGGCTGTCCTGCTGAACGGCCGCGATGAGGTCTGAAGGCAATGGCCAGATGGCATCCACCTGCCCCGATTTCAACGCTGCCACCCGTGTCGCATCTTCGGGACTCGGAGAGAAGATGACATGGTCGACTTTAGGCCATCCCTGCTGCCAGTAACCTGCATATCTGGCCAGCGTAACGGCTTTGCCTGGTTTCCAGTCGACAAAGGTAAACGGACCGGTTCCCACCGGATGCAGTCGTAACTGCGCTTCGTCCGGATATTGCTTAAGAATTGACGGGCTCCACATCACCGCGGAAGGATGCGCCAGGGTATTGATAAAGGCACCGAACGACTGATTCAGATCGATTTTTACCTGGTCGGGTGCCAGCACCGTCACCTTATCAATCATTTTGTAGAGGCTGTTACGCTTCAGCCCTTTTTTCTGATCTGCCAGACGATCAAGGTTCGCTTTGACGGCTTCTGCATCAAAAGGGGTACCGTCCTGGAAGGTAACGCCTTTGCGCAGCGTCAGCGTAAATTCGGTGGCACTGTCATTAGAGGTATAACCGGTCGCCAGCCAGGGTTGCAGCTTCATCCGGGAATCAAACTGGAACAGGCGCTCAAAGATGCCGCTCTGAACCGAGTAGCTGACATTATCCGAGGTGTCGTGCGGATCCAGCCCCGTGATATCGGCATACATTGAAATGCGCAGATCCTGTGCCTGCGCAGTCATGACCAGCGTCGTCGTCAATGCGAGGGCGAGCGAAGTACGGCGAAACAGCGTTTTCATAAATTCTCCTGGTCGTTAAGGATTATTGCAATGCAATGCCGTCAGCTACCCAGTGCTGGGGGGCAACCTGCCGATATCGGGTTTTAGTGACCGTTTCACCCACCTTACGCAACGGCGAGGGTATTTCGCGGTCATCGAAAATACGGGGCTGACGGTTTTCGGGATCCGCTACCGGCACGGAGGCCAGCAGTCGTTGGGTATAGGGATGTTGCGGCTGATTAAATACGGACTGGCGCGGTCCAAGCTCCACAATCTGGCCGAGGTACATCACCGCGACGCGATTAGCAATACGCTCGACTACCGCCATATCGTGAGAGATGAAAATCCATGCCACACCCGTTTGCTGCTGCAGGTCCATCATCAGATTGACCACCTGCGCCTGAATCGAGACATCAAGGGCCGATACCGCTTCATCCGCAATAATCACTTTCGGTTTCAGCGCCATGGCGCGGGCAATGGCAATACGCTGACGCTGACCGCCAGAAAATTCGTGCGGATAACGACGCGCGTGTTCTGGCAGGAGACCGACGCTCTTGAGCAGCGCATCTATCTGTGTGGAGGCCTGTTCAAGTGAAGAGACCATGCCATGTAACAGCAACGGCTCGGCAATGGTGAAACCCACTGTCAGGCGGGGATTCAGTGACGCATAGGGATCCTGAAACACCATCTGAATTTCACGGCGGAGCGGCTGGAATTCTGCCTCTTTCAGGTCAGAAATTTCCTTTCCTTCAAAGTGAATACTTTCAGCTTCACTGTTGATGAGGCGCATCAGCGCCCGTCCGGTTGTCGATTTGCCGCAGCCGCTTTCACCGACGATGGCCAGGGTTTCACCTGGCCACAGACTAAAATCAATCTGCTCAACCGCATGCACGTGATGCGTCAGGCTCGATAAGATGCCGCTGCGAATCGGGTAATAGACTTTTAATCCGCGCACATCCAGCAGCGGCGCCACGTCATAGCGCGCGGTATGCTGTTCGCCTTGCACAGCCTCGCGGGCACCGGGCAGAGGAAAGCGTTGCGGCCACCTGTGTTCCCGCATATCGCCGAGTTTTGGTACTGCCGCCAGTAACGCTTTGGTATACGCATGCTGCGGGGCGGCAAAAATCTCAGACACGGTTCCCTGATCTACCACTTCGCCACGCAGCATGACCACCACGCGATCGGCGATTTCCGCTACCACGCCCATATCATGAGTAATAAACAGCACCGCCATTTGTTTCTCACGCTGCAGCTCACGCAGAATATGGAGAATGCGCGCCTGCACGGTGACATCCAGCGCTGTGGTAGGCTCGTCGGCAATCAGGAGTTGCGGATCGCAGGCAAGGGCCTGGGCAATCATCACACGCTGCCGCATGCCGCCTGACAGCGAGTGCGGATAGCTTTTCATGACACGATCCACATCGGCGATACGCACCTGTCGCAGCAATTCACGCACCCGCGCATGGGCCTGCTTTCTGTCGCACTGTTGATGATCGCGTAATGCCTCAGTAAGTTGATCATCAATGCGCAGCACCGGATTCAGCGAGGTCATGGGCTCCTGAAAGATCATCGCCATTTCACGGCCACGCAACGTGCGGCGCTGAGCGTCATCCAGCTTTTCTAACGCATGCATTTTTCCGCTACGGTCGCGGAACTGCATGCTGCCGCCATCGACACGTCCGTTGTTTGCCAGCAAGCCCATCACAGCCAGCGACGTGACAGATTTACCTGAGCCGCTTTCACCCACGACGGCGACGATTTCACCTGGATGAATGGCAAAACTGATGCCTTTGAGTGCCTGATTCTCACCGCTGCGTCCATGAAACGAGACGCTGAGATCCTGAATCGCCAGCACGGGAGAGGCAGAGGCAGCGCGGGTTGCAGGGGAAGTACGTTGTGTGTCCGTCATCGTCGCCTCACAGAGTTATAGCCAGATATGGCCTTGGGAGTAGCTCAGGAAAGGAGAACTGTCGGCGGCAAGCCAGATGGGGCCATCCAGATCGACGAACTCAGCGTTAACCGCGACGGGCAATGCGGCCTCCATGGCCAGTGACGAGCCCAGCATGCAACCGACCATAATGCGCATATTGAGCGTCCGCGCTTCATCCACCATCGCCAGCGCTTCAGTCAGGCCACCGCACTTATCCAGCTTGATATTGATCATCTCGTAGCGATCGCGTAGTCCGGCAATATCCGCCCGCGTATGGCAACTCTCATCGGCACAGACCGGTATGGGATGTTTGAAACGTTTCAGGTCATGGTCCTGTCCGGCGGGAAGGGGTTGCTCCACCATCGCGATGTTGAAGGCCTTAAGCGCCACCAGCAGGCTTTCCAGTTCCAGACCCGACCAGGCTTCATTGGCATCGATAATGAGCGTGGCATGCGGTGCCGCCGCGCGAATCGCCGCCACTTTTTCCAGGATCGCATTACGGTCGAGCTTAATTTTGAGCAGGAGGGCGCCACGTGACACAGCATCCGCCGCCGCCAGAGCCATACATTCCTGCGTATCCAGGCTAAGGGTTTCTGCCGTAATGACCGACTCTGGCTGAGAGCAGGTGCTCTTTTGCCAAAGCGTTTGATTAGCCCGTGTGGCATCAAGTCGCCATAGCGCACAGTCCAGCACGTTGCGCGCTGAACCGGCGGGTAAGCGGTGTTGCAGATCATGATGGCTGAGGCCCGACTCCACGTCAGTGCGTACCGCTTCGAGCATGGCCTTAACGCTATCCGGCGTCTCATCGTAGCGAGCCGTTGGTGTACATTCGCCCTGCCCGATGAATCCCTCCTGCTCAAGCGTGACACGGATGACCGTCACGGCGGTACGGGTACCGCGTGCGATAGCAAAGGGTCGCGCCAGCGGCAGCTCCACCACATCAATCTGCAACTTTCTCATTTCAGCCACGCTCCTGAAGCAGTGCGGCGATCTCATCAATACCAAAACGCACCGGATCCGTTGCCGGTAAACCAAACTCAGCGCTGATTTCGGCGCAATAAGCGAGCGCCTCTTCTTCGCTGTAATTGGAGGTATTGATAGCAAAGCCAGCCAGCTGAACGGACTCACTGGTCACCTGCGCGGCACGCAGATTGGCTTCAACGCACGCCTGCAGGCTGACCATGGGCTGGTGTGGCAAATGACGCATGTGGGGTCGTCCCATTTCATGGCACATAACCAGCCAGTGTGGTTGCGCACCGTGCATCAGCCCCATACTCACGCCCGCATAAGAGGGATGGAACAGTGAGCCCTGGCCTTCAACGATGTCCCAGTGGTCCTCGTCATTCGCCGGTGAAAGCGCTTCTGCTGCACCGGCAATAAAATCAGCGATGACCGCATCCACAGCAATGCCCTCCCCTGCGACCAGAATGCCGGTCTGCCCCGTGGCACGAAAATCAGCTTTCAGGCCGCGCGCACGCATCGCCGCTTCCAGCGCCAGTGAGGTGTACATCTTCCCCACTGAGCAGTCTGTACCCACGGTCAGTATCCGCTTACCTGAACGCTTCTTACCGCTGCCCACATTGAGCGCTGGACGCATATGACGCAGGTCAAAAAGCTCAACGCCAGAAGCCTGTGCAAGCGTCACCAGTTCCGGTTCATCCACCAGTCGGTGGTGCAGCCCACTGGCCACATTCATGCCTGCTTTAATGGCACTTTTGATCGTTTCAAGCCAGTGCGCTGGCAGATAGCCCCCGGCATTGGCAGTGCCAAGCACCAGCGTTTTTGCGCCGCGCGCTTTGGCGCCGGGAATATCCAGTTCATCCAGACCCAGACTGACCGTGCAGCCCGGCAGTTTAATTTCGCCAACGCACTGCTCCGGCCGCCAGATATGAATACCGCGCGCCGTTTTTGCCGCAAGGGGATCGGTAACATCGCCAAGAAAGAGTAAATAGGGTTGTGGGATTAGCATGTTGTCTCTCGTTTCAGCCAAAAGATCAGGTTCTGAAACCACTATTTCATGCGTTCTGAAAGGTGACGAATGCTTGTTTAGCAGGAGGGTATAACGGCAGGTTATAGCCAGAGGTAATAGTGATGATGGATGGGTTTTTCAGGGGGATTGGGACAGGGGATGGAGTAAAAGAAGGAGTGGGTCATAGGAAAAAGATCGTGTTGAGAGAAAAATAGAAGAGAGTCGCGGAATGGGTATTCCGCGATAACAGTACTACAGATCAGTATGGGTTATTTCATGCGACGCTGCCGGGCGACGCTGGCGAGACGTTGTGTCCGGCAGTAAATGGCAAACAGGATGAAAGCCTGCCCATTAAGTATCCAGCGCGCACCCACCAAAGCCGCGAGTGCCAGAATCAGCCACAGACCCGAGTGGCTACCCATAACTACGCTGTAGCTCAAGAGTAAAACGGTCGATATAAGCAACATCGCACAGACGTAAGCCAGCCCCGCCACACCGGCTGTATGGCCTCGCGCAAGCAGGTAACTGGCCGTGAGTATCACGCCTATAACGACGATTGAGGGAACAAAAAAACTCAACGCATGTATCTGTGGACTGAGCGGAGGTAGAGCGTGCAGAAACGTCAGCAAATTAAATGCAAATGCAGCCAGCAACAGCATCAGCACGATTGCAACGGGGAAGCCATTTTGCCGGGGCAGCGCCTCAGAAGGCTGTTTAAAATAGCGCTCGAGCTCTGAAGTGGAACGGGCAAGTATCGAATCATCCTGCCGTGCGATTGCCTGATCTATTTCGCGACCATGTTGCAGGAGTTCAGTGATATTACGTCCAATAAGCCATGATAAAAATTGCATTAAATTACCGCCAGTGACTGGATTGTTCCCACAATATAGCGCCCGGAGCGCGGCACATTACCTGGAGCAGCAATGATACCACTGACAGCACTGCCTGCCACAGCCGCTGCGCTCGTGACGACCTGCGCGAGTTGCTTAACAAGTTCTTTTTGCACCGACTCTACAGGGAAACGCTTTGGATAAAGTCCTGCACGGATGGCGGCTTTAAGCTCTTTATTACTTATACCAGGGTTTTGTGCCTTAATGATTAATTCAGTAAGACGAGCCCGGTCCTGCCTTGGATAGTTCCTGAGCCACTCCGTTGCTTTTAAAGAAGAGACTGATTTCATCGCTCGCCATGTTGCCAGGGCTTCTTTTAACGCACCGCCCACACTGGCTAGTGAAATAAGGTCAAGGGACGTTGAAGTGGCAACGTACCAATCCTGAGAGTCCAGCCACGCTACGTTTTCACCACCGTTTTCGACGAGATCATAAACCCGGTAAATACCATTGACACATTGCACGCCTGTTGCGGCAGCGCCAGCATAACCAATAGCAACAAGCACGCCGCTACTGCCAGCGGTTATAGGCGTTGCTGAAGCGCCGATAACCGCCACGCCAGCAGTAATAATCATTGCACCACAGGAAAGCACGGTCGAGGCAATCTCCGTTCCCATTGAGGTTACGCTTACTGCTTCACTAAGTGACTTGCCCGTATTAGACGCTGTGGCTTGCTTAGGCGTTTTGGTCACAATCAGATGTGTAACGATACCACTTTGACCATTAGGATGACGCTGGCCAGGCCGAACAAGATAACGCTGTGCGCCATCCGCATAGATGATGCCAGCCTGATAAAACTCCCGAGTACAATCCATTGCTGCACCCAGCGCTTTGAAATCAAAATCAGGTGCCCCATAACCGGTCATCCTGGCGATGTCGTAACCCGGTAAGTTATTCTCGGGATTCATTCCTGGCAGGTTCATTTTATCTCCTTATAGGCTTAAAATAATAAAAAGAGAGTTATTAAGACATTAAACTCTAAATGGAAACCTCATCCTTACCGCATCAGAATTACATATCATTAAATAGGCGACACACGAAGAAGCTTACCATTTCTTGATTGAACAAAAAACACCAGTCATTATATTCATGAACTCTAAAATTAAGACACACAATAACAGACTTATATTAAATCAGAAAAACAACCTTATAAAAATCTATTGCCATTTTAATAAAGCAATAAACATTTAACACAACTTTGTAGAAAATAACATTTACCTTTCTGTTATCACATAATCCCCTGGTCCGCGCCAGAAAATTTCCTTATAAGGCATATCGATCTTACCCTTTTCCTTTAAATACTCCATAACCTGAGATGGTGCCCATCCATGACCATATGAAAACAAAGCGCCAATTTCGACAAGTTTTTTTATCGCTATGATTTTTTCACTTTCGCTTTCAAAATAAACACAACATGAACTCCCCTTCTCGAGAAATCCACGCGTTGAAAAACATGATATGTTCTGGCTGCAACCCACCGATTTAAATGCCACCTTTTCATCATCTAATATAGTTACAATAATGGCGCTTAGCATTTAAGTCCTTTAGTGTTTTTTGAAAAATATTGTTTTTATCTATATTTTTCAAGCTTGCGAAATTTCTTTTTAAACTGTGTTATAAGATCTATGCATTCAACATAGCCGAAGGACACACATCGTATTTTTGTTATTATTAATTTAAATTTTAAATTTATTCCATTTGATGTAATCTTTCCATGCTTTTTCATCTTTAAAGCCTGAACGATAATTACAAACGATAGTACCAGTTCTGTTATGAGGATCATATGCGGCATCAATATGCCCCCATGCACCATACGCAGGAAGGTCAATACTTGTTTGCTCTTTAAACCAATCCCTTAACTTCCGGGTGACTTTACCATCAGGTTTGTTTTGCTCGCCCATTAATAATTTATCAGGAGCAAAACTCCAACTTTTTACTGTATCATTCATATCACTCGGACAAGAAAAGAAAACCACTAAGTAAATATCACCCTGTCTATTTTTACTTATATTAAAAACAGCTCGGTAGGCAACAGTATTCACACCATTATCAGGCCACGGCTCCCAAAAAATATCATCAATACTAAACAACTCCTGTCTAGTCGAAGTAGAAGAAAGAACTAATCCATTTCCAAAACTCAACCTTCCATCGTCTTTATTTACATCCATTTTATTTCCCCATACTGAATGGATTTCCAACAGGTTCCAGCACTGTTCTAAAGTTAGAAAGGAAAAATTGCGTTCCACCACCAGCACCAAATTTTATCGGATCCTGTGACAGTGCTTCGCCGGTTCCAGCAACTGTTTCACGTTTTACCCTGTAAGCCTGTATCTGCCCACGATAGCCAAATTTCGGATGTGGTAACACTTGTAAACTTTTCCAAAGTGACTCTCTGCTTCCTGCAGCAGCATCTAAGGTTGCTTTGTCAAAATAAAAACCAGACTGTCCAGGAACACCACCATAAACAATATCATTTTCTTTCAATATAGTATTCTGCCAGGTGTCACGGCCTTTATAGACACCTCTCCCCTGCCACTGTCTTGCAAAGGCGCCTTGGTTGTGATCATTATTTTTTGTCGGGTTATTAGGTTTACATGAACGCCTCAGCCCCCACGGATCCACCCAACCCAGCGCGTTCGGCGCATACTGGTAAAGGTTGATCCCGCCCGCCAGCCCTATCGGGTCCTGCTGGGTAAACCGTCCGCTGTCCGGGTCATAATAACGAAACAGATTGTAGTGCAGTCCGGTTTCCCGGTCCAGGTACTGGCCCTGCATACGCAGGTTCTGCTGAACGACCGGCATCCGCTGGCTGGATTCACGCAGCAGCTTGCCCCACGGGCTGTTGATACCTTCCCAGGCTTTTTGCCCTTCACCGTCAGTCAGCAGCTCCGGCATTCCATTGGCCGCATTATGGAACCAGTAAATTTCCGGGCTTTCCACACCA
Organism: Pantoea agglomerans NBRC 102470; assembly: GCF_001598475.1. Lineage (GTDB taxonomy): Bacteria > Pseudomonadota > Gammaproteobacteria > Enterobacterales > Enterobacteriaceae > Pantoea > Pantoea agglomerans. The sequence continues at coordinate 350,689 of NZ_BCZA01000001.1, read as the reverse complement.
TCAATACGCGCAAGTGGTTCATAGCTCTGGCTGTCGCTGTAAACGTAGGTCAGCGGGATCCCGTCGTGGATTTCCTGCAGCAGGCGGTAGCCTTCCCACACAAAGCGCGTCGTGACGGCGTTCCCCGACGGTCTTCCCTGCAACAGTTGCTGGCTGGTTTTACTGATGCGGCGCCCAAGCGGATCGTAGCGGAAACTCACCTTAGTGCGCGGCTTATTGCGGTCCCGCGGCTCGCTGATCACATCCGTCAGGCGATGCTCCCCATCATAGCGATAACGCCAGCGGGTATGCCCGTCATCTTTCTCAGTGGTACGGCCATGAATATCGTACTGCCAGCGGATACCGTTCAGTTCTGTGACACGGTTATGCATCACCTGTGCGGCACTATGGCGATCCAGCGGGTTGCCTGCGCCATCCCAGCGCCACTGTTCATTACCCGGCTGCGCACCGTCCTGAGACAACAGCCGGCCGGCGTTATCGTAGTTCCATAATGTCTGGCTGAACGGATTATCGTCGCGCTCTTCACGGATCAGGTTGTTGCCGTAATCGAAGTCGCGCCGGCGGGACCAGACGCGCGGTGCAGGACGCTGTGAGTCACCCTTAAACACGTCACGGCGGCGCAGTCTGCCTAAGCGATCATATTCACTGCGCATGGTCAGGCCGCCCTGCGTCCGGCTGAGTTCCCGATGCAGCGTGTCACGGGTAAATTCCGTGACCGGCAGGTTGTCTAATGCGATGCTCAGTAAATGGCCGCTACCGTAATAAAGTTGCTTCAGGTTGCGGCCATCCGGCAGGGTTAAGGCAGTGCAGTTGCCCAGCGCGTCATACTCCCACGCCAGTTCGCCCTGCTCCCCCTGCTCAGCAACGATGCGGCCCAGCGCATCATACTTAAAGGTAATCTCCTGCTCGGCCTGCTGGCTCCACTCGGTGTCAGAAAGCGGCAGATGCTGCGACACTTTGCCCAGGTGCCCCCCACCGCTGTAGTGATAGCGCGTCTGGCCTTCCGGCGTGGTTCGCGCCAACAGTTGCCCCGCACGGCTCCAGTGATAGCGATGAGTAATGGACTGAGGATGTCCGGCGGCAAAGGTGCGTGATACCGTGCGGCCCGCCGCATCATAGTCATATCGCGTGGCAACGCCATCCAGCCCGACCTGCGCCAGCAACAGAGAATCTGCGCCCCACTCGAACTGATACTGCTCGCCGTTCTCGTTTTGCAGCGCCGTCAACCGGCCACGGCTGTCCCAGCTTCGCTGAACCGTCTCACCCTGCGCATTACGGTTGGCGATCAATCGCCCGACATTGTCGTAACGGAATTCACTGCGCTTGCCATCAGCCGATTCATAGGCCAGCGGCAGTCCGTTTTCACTCCAGTGCAACCGCTCTTCCCATTCTTCTGCGCGTTCCAGCTGAAGAGGACGGCCTGCTGCATCATAGTGATAACGGGTTTCTTCACCATCCGGCGCGATGACACAGCTGAGCCAGCCCAGGGGATGATAACGGTAGCGCGTGGTCAGCCCTGAACAGTCGGTTTCACGGATAACCTGGCCGGCATCATTAAACTCACGGCGGTAGCTATTACCTGCTGCGTCAGTCTCTTCGACAACCAGTCCGAACTCATCCCGCTGATAGAGCGTGCTTTGCCCGAGCGCATCAACAACGCGTTCAAGGCCGTGATGGGGATCGTAATAGTATTTCGTTGTGGAACCGTCTGCTCCGGCAACAACCGTGGGCAGCGAACGGTGTGACAGCCATTGCACCGCCTGCACACCACCGTCAGCATCCTTCTCTTCAACACGGTTGCCCAGATCGTCATAGGTGAAGCTCACCGCGTTGCCCAGCGGATCGATGCGACGCGTCAGGAGTTCGTTTTCATCCCACTCATAACGCCACTTCTCGCCGCGCTCATCGATAAAACAGGTGATGAGGCCTGCGGCATTCCAGTGGTGTTCGCGCTGCTGACCGTCATAGGTCGACACGCGCGTGATGCCCGCCTCAAGATCGTAATGCATGTGGCAGCCATCACCGCTGTTGGTGCGGTTTTCTACAACGCGCCAGTGATCCAGCTTCTGCCAGCGATATTCACTCTCCAGCCCGCCCGGCAGTTGGTGCCAGACCATCAATCCATCGTCGTTGTAACGGAAGCGTCGTGAGACAACGCCTGCGGCATCAGTAACGCTGGCAAGCTGGCCCCGATCATTGTAGGTCCAGCGCGTGAGAGGCCAGTTCTGATCGCCATCAAAATGGCTGGCTGATGTCGGACGCCGCGCGTGCTGTTTGTCGTCGTAGTGCAGCGTGACGTCAATCGCCAGCGGCGCGTCATGGATACGTACCAGGCGGGCCTGTTCATCCCAGCCCATCTCCAGCGCATTACCGTACTCGTCGCTCAGTGAAGCCAGCCGCAGCACCTGCGGATCAGCGGCCGTGCGCCTGTAAAGACGCCATACCGCACCGTCGTCATCGGCAATGGCGATATCGCCAGACGCGTTGCGCCGTACCATCAGCCCTTCGCTGATGCTGTAGAGCACCTCTTTTTCACCGGGAACGTCAAAGCTCAGTTCGCGCCCGTTGTCATCAAACCAGGTCGCCCGATTCCCTTCCAGCGTCAGGTAGCTGTCAAACACCGTGGCCCAACCCTGACCAAACAAGCCAGCGCGCTGAGTCAGACTGTTATAGCTGCGCTGAAAACTGAGCGGGAAACGTCCGGGAAGGGAAAAATCGCGCTCGGCATCATCATTAAGGACTTTGACGCCGGTCGCCGCATGAACCGGAAACAGCGACGAGAAGGCCGCGTTAATAGCCATGTCCGCCGCCATACCGCCCACGGCACCGGCCAGCGCGCAGGGCATGTTTTTCAGGATCTGACTGGGGCGACCACGGATGAGAGAAAGGCCAATCATCATCACGGCCAGGCCTGGCACCTTGCCACTTTTGATCTCTCTGACCGTAACGGTTTCACCACCAATGATGACATTTGGGGAAACATCGTCGCTCACGGTGGCGTCACAGGTGGTTTTATCCTTTGCGCGCACCGCAGGCTGGCCATTGATAAAGACGCTTTTCGACCCCTGAGCCAGATATTGCGGTGCACTGTGTTTTTCACAGGCCACTTTGTCCTGCTCCAGCGGAGAGGTGCCCGCATCGGCGGAGGCTACCGTGGGCTGCCAAATTGCACTGCCAAACTGGCCGACCGCAGAGAGCAACATGCCGCCATAGTCGGCGAAGCTCTGCGGCGATTGTGGTTCCGGTGGCGGTGTCTCGCCGGGCGTGAGCATCCCGGCCGCGCGTGCGGCTAAAAGACCATTAACGTAGACATTCACTGATCCACTGGCGATTACTCCGGCAGGTGACGGCGGGAATATCATGTTTCCCAGCCCATCGGCCGCTTTGCTGATCTCTTGTGACAGACCAACGGCATTGGCCAGTACACCACCCAGAATACCGCTGAGCAGGCAACTGTTACCCACGGCTGCCACACTCGCCGCTGCCGCCCCTGTGCCTAGCAGGGGCGCTGCCGAGACGATAGCAGCACCCACTGCGGCACCAATGACGGCATAGGCCGCACCTTCCGCAACAATGCTCGTGATATCAGCGAAAATGCTGGAGTGAATGATCTCGTCGCCCACGCGGGCAGCAGGGTTATCCATAGGTTATGCTTTCCGTGGATTGTTCAGACTCAGGCTTTGTTTAAATGCACTCCAGCGCTGTCCATCCTCTTCATTGAATGGACGCATGGCTGATAGCGTAAAAATCATTAAGATGTTCGAATCAGGCACCTGTGTAGCCAGCTGTTTCTGCCACACTGCCTGCCCGTTACGGTCAAATACGGTTTCAACTTCTACCGCGTGTAATGTGTTATCTACACCTGCCATCAAACGTACAAATTCAGTCTGCTGGATATGGCCCATCTGACTCCGCAATGTGTCCCACTGACGCTGGAACTCTTTTTCCGCATCACTGCCCTCAGAAATAACGCCACGGCTCACAACCCATGCCAGCCCACTGGCTTCATCGCGGAGAATATTCATGGTGGTGTCCTGCCAGGCAGCAGGAAAAAGCGCAAAGGCGCCCTCATTGAATTGGTAATGCATAATAGATATCCATATGGGGAAAGTAAAAATGGAATGTTATTAACAGCAGAGGGAGTAACTATTTATTTGCATCATAATCGGGTGCGATACCCGTATGTGATTCAATCAATCTTTCTTTTTCTACCCAGCCATTAGCCTGATTTCCGTCATTAGCCACATACATTACGCTGTAATATTTTCCATATTCGACGTAAGCATATAATTCATTGCCAGGCACCACAAAAACGTCTTTCTCTACACAACGGCCATCAGGTGCAGAATAAAATTGCAGCCGTCCTGACCCGCCAACCCTGTAGACATTATCTGTATTGTCGAAACGCACGCCTTTTGCGTTAGCGTTACTAGCCATCCGTTGACAAAAATCATTTGCAGAAGTCATCAGCGGATATGCAACCAGTAAAATGCATAAAATTTTAATCATTTCAACCTGTAATAAAATTTGGCTAAGATATAATTATCACGCGATCATCGATTAAATTATCCATCCTGGATGGCAGACTATTCATTATCAAAACGCTTAGCCCAGCGTGCAATATCCTCCTGAACTTTATTATCTTCTGGCGCGTTAGTGACATAATGTATTTTGTTGTTTTCAGGCATCATCCAGGCAGCATACACTTTGCCATCTGCCTGTATCACGAATGCGGATGCTTGCACAAGATAGAGATCTTTTAACCAGCCCTCAACGAATATACCGCCGCCATCTGTTTTATGGGGTTCTCCAAAAACATCAAAGTTCTGTCTGAAATCATTATACTCATTACCTAAAACAGCTTTTAAAGTGGAGACAACATCCTGGTCACTAAAGATCTTTGAAACATTATCTAAGCTATTGTACTGAGAAAAAGACATTTGTGCTCCTGAAGCTGTTGCAATGCCTATCGGGCAAACTATAAATATCATCAAGAGCATCAATTTAACAAATAACTTCATAGCTTTACCTGAGGAGTGGATTAAATAGCGCTGTTTTACCATATTGATTATTCTCTTTTTAAATAATCATTCAACTCGCCAGATGGCATGCTGTTGTATACAGTTAACCGGGTCTTGAGTGAATGTGGTATTTATTTTATTGATTCACATACTTCAAGAGCAGGAAATTAAAACCCATTAGCGGATTTAAAATTATTTAATCGAAAAAATAAGATTAATAAGTTAATTTAACCCTGCGCGACGCATCACGCAGGGTTGTTATTATTCATCCGTATTAATCGTCATCATAATATGACTTATTTTTTTATGCTCTAACTGAAATGACATGCGTTTGTTATCAGCATCATAATATAACCAATGCTGATTATCACTGTCATCCACTGTGCCCTGACCATATTTACTGACCAGCACATCCTGGCTATCGCCTGGTCCTACGCCTCTCACTGTTTTGATCGCAGGAGTGTTGATGCTGATCTGTGCAATAAGGTAGCTGTCGATATCACGCTGCTCTTTTTGCCAGAACAGATTGGCAGTGTAGATTTCAAAACCATCATATTTGTGCTGGTAGTACTTAAAACTGGTGTCACCGGCAGGCACATCGCCAACAAAGTTTTCACTTATCTGCGTGCCCGCCTGCTTCTGAGTCTCATCGCTCCATTTATCACCTAAGGTAAAAGGATGATTATTGATTTTCACACTAAAGTCAGCGGCTGTTAAGGCAGCAGGGGACGTAATGCTTGCCGCCGCAGTAGCCAGATTTACCTGAACGGCAGGGAACAGCAGCGCAAACAACAATACTGCCTTTCTCATAGGAAAAATCATTTTTATCAGTCCCTTATTTAAACTCAGGTATGTCATAAGAAAGATTCGCATTCGGAAAACTGTCGAACATTTTCTTCATGCTAGTTGTCTGAGCCGTAGCCCAGTTAACATCTGTCGCATACTGATGTGTTCCCGGCGAAGCCGGATTCCAGCGCATTTTATACAAAGTATTCTGACCAGAGCCAACAAACTTATCAGATATCCATTTAGCACCACCATCGATGGCCTTAGCGGGTGTTGTCCAGCCCTGTTTATAAGCATAGTTAGCGCCGGTTTGCACCGCATTGCCATCCAGCGCACCTATGCCGTACATATTATAAACTTTGGTTCCATTAACCATGACGCCTTTGGCTAACTCACTGGTGCCATTTCCCGTCTCCAGCGCGGAATGGGCAGCCAGATACGCTTCATTAACATTATATTTTTTAGCCGCATCCAGATAAGTCTGTTCCTGACCGGACAGCGTGCCCTTATCCTTAAGGAAAGTGCTCATATCATCTTTACTGATCCCAGATGAGGAGGAAAGATCCACAAACTGATATTTGTCTTTGCCTTCCATGTGGTTGGCAGGATCGACATATTTTTTGATATCGTCCTCGGTGGCGTTTACGAAGCCTTTTTTAGTTTTATCCCATTTCACCGGCGTGGCTTTAAGCCCTTTTTGTTTTTTGACCATCTCATCTACCGAGTAGTCATATTTGCTCTTCTTATCGCCAGAAGCAGTATTGGCTAACGGTGCAGCCGCCCCTTTCGCCGGTGCCGCCGCAGCTTTTGGCGCAGCCGGAGCCGCCTGTCCTTTCTGCTTCGGCGGGAACAGATTCTCTACGGCCTGGCTGATGTTCTGTTTATGACTGGAGCCCGGTGCACTTGTGCCCGGCTTCGCGCCATCCGTGTTCAGGTTCAGTTTGCCGCCAGAGGTGGTGATATGACCATCACCCTGCACAAAAATATTGAAGCCCTTGCCCACAATATTGATCTGGCCATTCGCATTCAGTTCGATAGCACTCTCTCCGCATTCAAGGCGAAGTTTAGTCCCCGAACCCACTACATAGGTATCGACCACCGCATCGAGTTTGCCTTTACCGGTCAGCCGCTCTTCGCCCCCTTTTACACCGTGGACACGGTTGGTTTCGACACGGTAGAGCTCATTGCCGCCCGCGTAGTGGCTGTGATTGTTGGCGACTGAATGGCTGGCATCATTTTTAACATGGGTATCCATGTTCTTCTGCGCCTGAATCCACAGGTGTTCCTCACCCGACTTATCCTCAAACCTCAGCGCGTTCGCGGTGTCCGCCGTGCCATCCTTCGACCGGCTTAAAAAGCCCATCTGCGTCGCCGCTGCCGGCAGCGCCCACGGCGGCATGCTCGCCTCGTTATAAACCCGGCCGATGATCAGCGGACGATCCGGATCGCCGTTGATGAAGTCCACCACCACTTCGTCGTTCACTCGCGGGATCTGCACCCCGCCGAATCCCTGACCCGCCCAGGCGCTGGAGACGCGCACCCAGCAGGAGCTGGTATCGTCGCCCTTCGCCAGCCGGTCCCAGTGAAACTTCACCTTTACCCGGCCGTAGCGGTCGGTCCAGATCGACTCGCCTTTCGGGCCCACCACCTTCGCGGTCTGCGGGCCGTGCGTTTTCGGCCACGCCGTTTCCGGCGGCGTGCGGTAGGTCACTGACGACGGCAGCACCGTGAAGTGGATGTTGTGACGGCTGTCGCCGGTGTCGCCGCTGGCGTAACTGTTTTCGGCAAAGTCATAGGTCGCCGAGGTCACCAGATACTCGCCGTTGTCGCTGAAGTGCGGCGCGTTGATGATCGAGAAGGTAAAGCCCGGCGCGATGCCGGTGGCCGTGCCCGACCCGCTGACGCTGTGGTGCTCGGCCTGCCACACCTCCTGACGGATGCGCGCGTAGGACTCACCGTGGCTGTGGTCGACAAAATGGCCCGGCCAGTCGTAAACGTCCACCGAGCCCGGCACCGGCGACGCCGGGTTCTGGCGGGCCTGCAGCATCCAGGCGTTCGGCTTGCGGAAGTCGTAGTCGTCGGTGCTGTAGATGCCCGGCGTCACGCTCTCCGCCAGCGACCACTGGCTGATACCCTCCTCAGTGACCACGCCGCCCGACGGGGTGACGTGATAGGCAATGGTCTCATAGCCCGGAAACGCCTGATGCTGGTCCGGCGCGTCACACAGCACCAGCGTGTGTTTGTCCGCCTCGTGGCGGAAGAAGTAGTAAATCCCCTCCAGCTCCATCAGGCGGCTGATAAAGTCCAGGCTGCTCTCCTGATACTGCACGCAGTACTCCCACACCCGGTAGCTGCCCGCCAGGCGCGTCTCCACATTGACCCCGTACTCCTTCAGCAGCGTCTGCACAATCTGCGGCACCGTCTGGCTCTGGAAGATGCGCAGGTTGCGGTCGCGCTTCATCGGCCACAGGTCCGGCTCGACCGTCAGCTCATAGACCGCGTAGCGGGTGCCGCTCAGCTCCTGGCTGCGCACCGCCACCCGGGTGATTTTGCCGTTAAGGTAGCGCGGGCTCAGCGCGTTCATCAGCCCGTCGGTCGGCAGCGTGAACGTCACCGGCTTCCCCAGCAGGGCGTGGCGATCGATGCGCGCGTCGGTGGCCAGCAGTTCGGCGGTGAGCACAAACGGACGGGACAGCGTCTCGGTGCCCTTAAGCGTATGGAACAGCAGGCCGTCCGCCGGCAGCTGTGCAGTAATGCGTGAGAACATAAGTAATCCCTGACTATTAACTGTGTGGATCGAGCAACCAGACACCTTCTTCACTGATGTTCAGCGTTTGTTCGCGGGTGCCACTCTGGCCGCTGATGGCAAAGGTGTAGTTGCCCGGCGCCAGCTGCAGCGTGGCGAAGCCATTCACCGCCGGCACCAGCGCCTGCGGCTGACCGTTCACCTGAACGCGTTCACCCTGCTGCAGACGGATATAGACCTGGGCGACCGGCGCGGGTGGTGGTGCCGGTTGTGGATCGGGTTCACGCGCGGCGGTCTGCGCGGGCTCAGAAGTCTGAGCCGGAGTGCTGGCAACCGTATCCGGTGAGGCGTCAGCCTGGGTCGGTGGCGCGGCAACCGGCTGGTTAACCGGCGCGACGGTGACGGCAGGCGCGTCGTTCTGCGCGATCTCAGCCGGCGGTGTCTGTTCGTTACCGCGTGACATCAGCAGACCGGCGCCCAGGCCGACCAGCACGCCAGCGGCAACCAGGCCCGGCAGTGCAAAGCGGTGTCCCAGCAGCGTTTTCAGTTTAGAGGCGGGTTTGATCACCTCCTCTTCTTCTTCAATCGGCACCAGCATGGTGCCCGGTCCGCTCATTTTTGCGCTGAGCAGCGGTTCCGGTTCGCGTTCCGGCAGCGCCATCAGCGCAGCAAAATCATCAATGCTCTGCGGACGATCTTCCGGTTTCAGCGCCAGCGCGCGATCGACGGCGCTGAGTAGTGCTGTCGAGTAGCCCGCCAGACGACGCTGTACCAGCGGCTGGTAGTTATCTTCGATGCTGCGCACCACGCTGACTGGCGGTGGCGCACCGGTAATCAGGGTATGCAGCACCGCGCCCAGCGCGTAAATATCGGTCCACGCGCCCTGCTCACTCTCATCGTTGTCGCTGTACTGCTCAATCGGCGCATAGCCGGGACGCAGCATCGTCTCGCTCTCATCCGACAGATTGCCGATGGTTTTACGCGCCGACCCGAAGTCCAGCAGGATCGGCTCGCCACTGCTCTGGATCTGGACGTTATCCAGCGAGATATCGCGGTGCAGATAGCCCGCTTCATGGATGGTTTTGATCGCGCCCAGCAGCGGTGGCAGCATGCGACGGATCCAGGCCTCATTCACCGACTGCGGATTTCGTTCGCTGAAGTTCGAGAGCGTGGTGCCGCTGTAGAACACCGTACCCATATAGGCGGTGTCGTTCTGCACCCAGAAACGCAGCACATGCAGCAGGTTCGGATGGTTAAAGCGTGCCAGCAGACGCGCCTCCTGAATAAAGCTGTTCAGTCCGGCGTGAAAGGTTTTGCTGAACCGTTCGCTGCGCAGCACCAGATTCAGATCATCGCTTCGGACCGCCAGTGAGGCGGGCATAAACTCTTTGATGGCGATATCACGTTCCAGCTGGTGATCCCAGGCGCGATAGACGATGCCAAAGCCGCCACCGCCGATGACCTCTTTGATTTCAAACTCATTGAAGCGGTAACCCAGCGGCAAGGCGTTGGGGACATTCAGGGGTTGATCATGTTCCGACATATTCAATTACTCTCTGATAGCCAGGCTTTAAACCGCGAACTGGCAGACAAATTCACCCTGCTCACAACGCACATCGACGCGGCGATAGCGTTCATCACGGGCGTGGGCGCTCAGCAGGATCTGGCTCATCTGTGGCAACAGCGTGTTGGTAAGGATGGCATCCACCATGCGACCGCCCGACTCTACCTCGGTGCAGCGCTGCACGATCTGGCTCACCACCGACTCGTCGATCTGCGCTTCAATGCCGTGGTTATCATCCAGACGACGCACAATGCGCGCCAGCTGCAGCCGCACAATCTCCGCCAGCATCGCGTCGCTGAGCGGGTAATACGGCACCACCAGCAGACGGCCCAGCAGCGCAGGCGGGAACACCTCCAGCAGCGGCTTACGCAGCGCGGTGCTCAGGGCGTCGGGGTCGGGCATCAGTTCAGGATCGGCACACATCGCGCTGATTAACTGCGTGCCGACATTGGAGGTCAGAATGATGATGGTGTTGCGGAAATCGATGTGCCGGCCTTCGCCATCCTCCATCCAGCCTTTATCAAATACCTGGAAGAAGAGCTCATGCACATCCGGATGGGCTTTCTCAATCTCATCCAGCAGCACCACGCTGTAGGGGCGACGGCGAACGGCTTCGGTCAGCACGCCGCCCTCGCCGTAGCCGACGTAGCCCGGCGGTGCCCCTTTCAGCGTCGAGACGGTGTGCGCCTCCTGAAACTCACTCATGTTGATGGTGATGATGTTCTGCTCGCCGCCGTACAGCGACTCGGCCAGCGCCAGCGCGGTTTCGGTTTTGCCGACACCGGAAGGCCCGCACAGCATAAACACGCCGACCGGCTTGTTGGGATTATCAAGGCGCGCGCGCGAGGTGCGTACCCGTCTGGCGATCAGATCCAGGCCGTGACGCTGGCCGATGACCCGCTGGTTCAGGGTATCGGCCAGATTCAGCACCGCGTCGATCTCATTCTTCACCATCCGGCCCAGCGGAATACCGGTCCAGTCCGACACCACGGCAGCCACCACGCCCGCATCGACGGCGGCAAACAGCAGCGGCGTGTCGCCCTGCAGCGCAGTAAGCTGCTGCTGCGTCGCATCACGCTGTTCACGCAGCGCCGCATCCTCTTCTGTCACACAGCGGGCGCGCAACGCAATCAGTGTCTCGACCAGTTCGCGCTCCTGCAGCCAGCGCTGTTGCAGCGCTTCCCGCTCGGCTTCCAGCGCAGTGCGCTGCGCTGCAATCGCCTGCTGGCGGGTGGCGTCGCCCAGGCCCACCCGGATTTCACGTTCGATGATCTCCGCTTCAATCTCCAGCGCCGCCAGACGGTGAAGACAATCTTCCAGCGCCGCGGGCTGCGCGCCCTGGCTGACCGCTACGCGGGCGCAGGCGGTATCCAGCAGCGCCACCGCTTTGTCAGGCAGCTGGCGCGCCGGAATGTAGCGATGCGACAGTTTCACCGCCGCACTGACCGCATCATCCAGCAACAGCACCCGATGATGTTTCTCCAGCGCGCTGACGGTGCTGCGCAGCATCAGAATCGCTTTGGCTTCATCCGGCTCCTGCACCTGCACGGTCTGGAAGCGACGGGTCAGCGCCGGATCTTTCTCAATGTACTTTTTGTATTCCGCCCAGGTGGTCGCGCCGATGGTGCGCAGCTGTCCACGTGCCAGCGCCGGTTTAAGCAGGTTGGCGGCATCACCGGTGCCCTGCTGACCGCCTGCGCCAACCAGGGTGTGGATCTCATCAACAAACAGCACAATCGGCGTCGGGCTTGACTGCACCTCATTGATCAGCGCCTGCAGTCGCGCTTCAAACTCCCCTTTCATGCCGGCACCCGCCTGCAGCATGCCGATGTCCAGCAGCCAGAGCTGCACATCGCGCAGCGGCGCAGGCACATCGCCCGCCGCGATACGCAGCGCGAGGCCTTCGACCACCGCGGTTTTGCCGACGCCCGCTTCGCCGGTCAGCAGCGGGTTGTTCTGGCGGCGACGCATCAGGATATCGACCATCTGGCGGATTTCGTCGTCACGTCCGGTTACCGGATCAATGCGGCCTTCACGGGCACGCGCCGTCAGGTCCTGCGCATATTGTGCCAGCGTACTGCCACTGGCGGCGGGCGGTGCGCCGCCAGCATCCGCCGGTGCGCTCAGCGCCTGCTGCGCTTCTTTGCTATTGCCGAGCAGCGTGTCGAATTCCGCCAGCAGCGCATCGGCGTTGACGCGGCTGAACTGACCGGAGATGCCTTTCAGCACGCTGGCCAGGTTGAAGGTTTTCAGCATGCCGATAAGCAGATGGCCGCCGCGAATGCGGGTCGCGCCATATTTCAGCGAGGCGTAAACCCACGCCCGTTCAACGGCGCTGTCGATATGCTCGGAGAGGTCGGAGACCGCACTGGCACCGCGTGGCAGGCGATCCAGCGCGGCAACGATGTCCTGAGTCAGGGCCTTTTCATCCAGTGAAAAATGTGTGATGACCTGCTGTAAGTCGCCATCCTGCTGCTGCATCAGCTGATGCAGCCAGTGCACCAGCTCAACATAGGGATTGCCGCGCAGTTTGCAAAAGGCGGTGGCGCTTTCCAGCGAGGTAAATAACAGCGTATCCAGTTTGCCGAATAGCACGGCACGGCTGATTTCTGACATAGGGGGCTCTCTTCAATGAAAGACGCAGGCTGTGTAACAGGGAAAGCGGCTGGGCTAGCGCGAAGCAGCCTCAACCTCAAACATAAAATCTTCACGATCTTGCGGCTGCGGCGCGAGCCCCAGCCAGCTGGTATAGCCGAGTCGGGCAGTTCCACCCAGCGTCACACCCTGTACCTCGTCAGCGGCCAGGATCAGGCTGAGATCCCACTGCATTTCAATGCCGAGGTAGTGACGCACCCAGTCGCGTACTTCACGCGCGCCGGGGGCATCCGGCAGAAAACGGGCATACTGCGCAGCGCTGAGCGGTCCCAGGTGCAGGCGAAAACGGTGCTGCACGTCGCGCACCGCCACGCCGAGAAACGCAGAAGCGCCCAGCCGGGGCATATGGCGTCCCGCGCCCAGTCGGGCCTGATCGCGGCTGTCCAGCGTCAGCCAGTGCGGCAGGTTCTGCGTCAGCCTGACCGGCACGCCAAAGTAGTGGCGCAGAATGCGCACCAGCCCTTCAGCATCGTGGCCGTGGCGGCTGAGATGGCCCACCAGCATCAGCCGGGCATGGAGGCTGAGCGAGCTGGCCTGCTGCTGGGCCGGTAAACCGATGCCCGCCAGGCAGGCGAGATAGTTCAGGAAGCGACTGTCGTCGGGGCGATCCAGCGACACGGTCGGCTGCGCATCGGCCCAGGCACGATAAAAAAGCAGCGTGGCGCGATGGTGAAACAGGTCAGCAAACGCCGACAGGCTGTGATCCTGATGATGCACGATACGTTCATGCACATATTCGGTCAGATGGGTCGGCAGCGGGCCGTTGGGGCCAAACAGCCCGAAGCTGTAGATGGAGAGCTCATGACGTCCCGCCTCGTCACGCGGCGTGGCGCTGGCGACGGTGGCGGGCGCAAACGCCAGTGACGGTGTCTGACCGATACGCACCGATTCGAACTTCGGCAGCGGCGCACGGCCCAGCGGATAGCGCTGACCGCCCTGCGCATCCAGCCGCCGCAGCAGCTGGAACAGATCGTAGCGCCACGGCGCGGCCATCACCCGCTGCCAGAAATCATCCGGCAGACGGGTGAGCCGGGGCAGCGAAATCACCTTTTCGCCACTCATATCAGCGCTTTCCGGCCCATGCGCGGCGGCCAGTAGCCCACTTCTCCACGCTGCTGGCTGTTCAGGGTGAACTCCGTGAAACTGTTGAGCGCCACAAGGCGGCCACAGACCCGCTCCAGCACGCTGCCGAACAGCCACGGGCTGGCACCCGAAAACGCCTGCTCATCCACTTCCAGCGTGATGCTGACACCGCGCGCAAACACCACCGGGCCCGGCTCCGGCACGCGGCGGTTGACCGCGCTGAGCGTGCAGTGGCGGATGCCGTCAATCTGACGTGCGACCGGCGCTTCCGCCAGGTTGGCGTAGAGGCTCAGCAGCTGGCGCAGCGCCGCCGCGCCTTCTCCGTCGCTGCTGTCCATCAGGCTGAGGTAGTTCATCTGCAGATGGCTGATCAGCCGCCACGCGGAAAGTCCCTCGGCCAGCGCCGGACGCGGAGGCGTCGGCCCTTTGCACAGCTTCAGCTCCGATACCGGAATGGAGTCCGGCATCACGAAGTTACCCTGATCCTGCTGCAGCATCAGCGGCAGATCGCGGCTGGTACACATTACGTCAGCGGAGAGATAGCGCACCTCGTCGTGCCACGGCGCGTGATGCTCATCCACCAGCGACAGAAAGACTTCTGAACCGATATAGCCCGTGCGCGTGCCGTAGCGCTGCGCCTGCTCGGACAGCGTGCGCTGTTCGCGGCGCAGTGAAAAATAGGCGCCGTAATCGCCCTGGTCACCGCTGAAGGTGCTCCAGAACGGACGGAAAACCTGCTCTTCGCGCTTGCCCTCTACCGTAGCGAACAGCCGCTGCACCGAGTGCACCTCATAATCCAGCGGCCGGATGTTATCCACCACCAGGTGATATTCATGCTGGCTGTCGCTGACCTTCAGGCGCTCGGCGGTTTTCGGAAACAGATTGATGACAGGCGTGCAGTGCAACGCCAGATGGCTGTGATCGACCACGCTTTCCAGTGCGCTGTCCGCTTTATCGAGCAGAATGATGATGTCGAACGCCATGGCGTTGTCGCAGCGGCGCAGAAACGGGGCCAACTGGCTCAGACTGATAAACTGGAAGCGCGCCGGAAAGGCGAAATACTCCTGCAACAGACGATAGCCGTCGAAGTTGCGCAGATCGTCCGGCAGCAGCGCCTGCTCCGGCGCAAAGCCCTGCTGCTGTAACGCGTCGTCTGTCAGCACCTGACGCTGTGGCCGCTTCTCAACCGACTGCAGCACGATGCCCACCCGGTGCTGCATCAGCAGCTCCAGCAGTTTCAGTGCCTGGATATCCGGGCCGCTGAGAAACAGCATCAGATCGTCCACGCTAAGCTGACTCAGCGAGGAGATCCCTTCGCAGCTGATGCGGATACGCAGCGCACTGACCGCGCCCAGACCGCCGAGTTTCAGCTCGCCAGAGGGCAGATCGCCGGGCACGCCGCCGAGACTGGCTTCACTGATGCGCAGCGGATGCAGTACCACATCGTGCGCGGTGGTATAGCTGCAGGTCACGCCGGTTTTTTTCAGGTTCTGGCTCTCCATCATGGTGCCGCGCGGCACGCGAAAGCCCTGGGTGATGTCGCCTTTGCGGCTGTCCGGCGTCAGCTGAGCGATCGCCATTGACGGCGTTGGCGAGAGATAGGATGGCGCAATCATCTCCAGCAGACGCTGCGAGAAACGCGGAAACTCCGCATCCATCTTCAGCTGCACGCGCGACGTCAGGAAGGCAAAACCTTCCATCAGCCGCTCGACATAAGGGTCCGCCACGTCAATGCCGCGCATGCCAAGACGTCCTGCCACTTTAGGGTAGCGCGCAGCGAACTCGGCCCCCATCTCACGCAGGTAGGCCAGTTCACGGTTGTAATAGTCGAGCAGATTGCTGTCCATGATTACCCTGCATCCTGTAGTTCGAAATGGCCGCTCTCCAGATCAACCTGAGTGCGGAACAGAAACGCCAGCGGATAAGGCACGCACCAGAGCCGCCCTTTGATCTCAATCGACAGCACGTTGTGCAGGCTGAGCGAGCCGAGATCGCTGACGCAGCGCACCTGTAAACCCTGCGGCAGGATGCGCGGCTCGAAGTGCAGAATGGCGTTGGTCATTTTGCGCTGCATATCCTGCCATTCGATATCGGAGACGTTCTGCCCGGCCAGCGGTGCCACACCGAAGTTCCAGACAGAGCGCTGCACCTGGTCAAAGCCGCTGAGATCCTGCTGCGCTTCATTGTTGATGGTGTTGAACAGCCACTGCAGATCGCGCAGTACGTGACGGCGCAGCGTGCTGTGAGTGATCAGCATGCTGTTGTCCGCTTCCTGCTGTTTATCCGGCGCGTTGTCGGTCAGGCGATCCAGCAGCGAGGATTGCAGCTTGTCGCGGGCGGTTAACGCATCACGTTTTTTACGCGCGCGAAAGCCGCCATGCAGCTGGGCATAGCCGTCGTTTTGCGCGCCTGAATCATGGCTCATCGGCGGACTCAACGCTGTCAAACGCGACCTGCAGCAGGCTCAGCAGCGAGAATTCCGCGCTGTCGCTGAGCCACATTTTTTGTCCCTGGCCGATAAACTGGTCCGGATCCTCACCCAGCGGCTGCCATTCGGTGACGCTGGCGCGCAGAAAACGTTCGTCAGATGCCGCCAGCAGCGGATAGCGCGCCGGGATCTGGCACACCTGCTCACTGCCATCAACCAGCTGCACACGCGTGTGACGCCACACCAGATCGGTGACGCTGGCGGGTGCCTGAAACTGCATCTCACGAATGGCGGCAAACGGGATCCAGTAATAACGGCCCTGACTGATGACTTCACACACTGGCCCGAAACGGCTGTCGCCATCCATCAGCCAGCTGAATGCGGTGGGCTGATCCTGCTGCGTTGCGGTGCCGGGATTGGCCGCCGCGAGCTCAAGCGCTTCAGCCCGCAGCGTGCTGCCGCGCGCGACATCACCCGCGGTTTCGGCCTGCAAGGCGGCCAGCAGCGTGTCGCACCAGTGCCAGGCGCTGCCCGGCAGCACCGGGTCGGCCTGGCCACGCAACACCGCGTCACGCTGCAGCTCACCGGCGATCGCCTGTTGCAGCAGATTAACTGTCGGTTGCGCCTGCGGGCTTAACGCCAGCCAGGATTGCAGCTGCGTCTGCGCGCGCGCCCAGTTGCCTGAAAGACAGAGCAGCTGCACAAAGGCGGCCCGCAGGTCAGCATTCGCCGGATTTGCCTGAATCTGGCGGGTCACGTCAGCGAGCGTCTCGCCGAGGGTGGCGCTGGCCAGACGGTGTTGTAAGGATTCCATGCAAACTCCTTTTGCGTCAGTTAAGAGTGCGGTAGACCGCAGCGGCGGGATCTTTCAGTTCAGGATGGAGTTTTTCCACCAGCTGCACGCTCAGTGCGGCATCGCCACTGATCCACGGCGACCAGACTTTACGGACTTCCTGCAGACGCGCCTGCAGCGCACTCTGATCGGCGGCTTCGCTGACGGGCATCTGCACCACCACCTGACGCGTTGCCTGCCAGCCGTTAAAGCGGTTGCTGAACGGCAGAATCAGCCAGCTGTCCGGGGATTTTTCATTGCTCAGCACCATGCGTTCACTGTTGACCGTGGTGATGTGCAGTTCGGCAGTGGGCGACTGATTGCTCAACCCCATCACCGGAAAACCCTGCAGGAAGGTCACGCCGACTGCCGCTGGTGCGCCGTTACCCTGTTGCGTCAGTCGGCTGTGTCCGCTGAGCCAGCCATCCGAACCACAGATCAGCCCCTGATTTGCCGGAACAAACAGCGCGCTGCCCTGTGCCGGGTGCTGCCACCAGGTACGGAAATGGCAGCCGTCCAGCAGACTGAATTGCAGCCACGGCGACGTGTCGGCCTGAGCGGCGTTGCGTAGTGCGTCTGCGGGGACCGCCGTAGCCGTCGGCTGGAGCGGCTGCGTCGCGGGCGGCGTCACCACGGTTTTCCACTGCTGCGCACGGGCGGCGCTGCCAGTAGCAATTTCACTCCCCTGCGCATCGGTCAGTTGCCAGTGCAACTGTTGCAGCGGTTTACACTGCGACGCCATCAGTCCGGCAACGCGGGGCAGAAAATCTTTCAACACCGCGGCGTTTTTTTCACCCAGGGTGACGATGCGCAGGTTAATGGTGCTGTTACACCAGCTCGACAGCTGATTGTTTTTTACGTCATCAATCCAGACATCCAGTTTCTGTGCCGGGGACTGTACGATGCGATAGTTTTCAGCATAAGCCTGCGTGCTGAGCAGCAGCGCAGCCAGACCCAGTAATCCATATTTCATGTTGGCGTTCTCAATCTCGCAGAGGGAAGAACTGCGCCGCTTCAGAGAGCGAGTGCAGCAAGGTGGTGTCCTGAGGTGATCCAATCCAGACGGCCAGCGCGCTGAAATTATCCTGCTGCCCCTGATCCGGCTGATCGTTCCTGATGATTTGCTGCATCAGCGTCAGCCACTCTTCCGGCGTATTCACCATGTGCAGCGACTGCTGCATCTGTTCCAGCGTCACACCGTGCCAGAAACCATCGGTGCAGAGTAAAAAGGCGTCGCCATCTTCAATCCCGACCACCTCGCTGTAGCTGGCGTCGCGCTGCTCATCGCCCATCCCCAGCGCAAAATAGAGCAGATTGCTGTTGATGCCTTCGGTGCGATGTCCGGCATCTTTCATCTGCTGCACCAGGCTGTGGTCGGTGGTGACCAGATAGAGATAGCCGCGACGGAACAGATAGAGGCGGCTGTCGCCTGCATGGGCCCAGCAGGCCAGATGGTAGTCGCGGTCAATAAACAGGCTGACCAGCGTAGTGCCCATCCGGCTGTGTTCGCTGCTGGCTTTCTGCTGCTGGCGGATGGCGTGATTCGCCTGATTGACGTAGTTACGAATCGACTGCGCATTGAGATGCGCATCGCCATCAAACGCCTGCAGCAGGCTGCTGCGGGCAATCGATGCCGCGATGTCCCCGCCGGGAAATCCGGCCACACCGTCGCAGACCACAAAGCAGGCCGAGCGCTTACCGATGACATCACCGATCTGATCCTGGTTACTGGCGCGATCGCCCTGATTCGACGTCGAGGCAATAGTGATATTCATGCGTCATCCGTGTGGGTTTGTGAGTCTTTGTACTGATTAACTTCCAGGTCATAGGCGTGCAGGAACGCTTCGCCGAACAGGGTGTGGAAATCGTCTTCGATCTCGCCCGCCGTCTCGCCGTAGCGCTCAACAAAATGCTCCCAGAGCGCCGCTTTACGGCTGCCCGGCAGGCCGATACGTGACACCGATCCCGCCTGACGCGCTTCCTCCTCCAGCTGCTCCGGGTTAAAGGATTGCAGCATTGAGGCGATGATGGCGCGGATACCGGCGATCATGCCCAGCTGGTGCGCCTGCAGATCGATCAGCGCATCACGCACTGCCTGACGCGGCGGCATAAAGCCCGGCATCCGGCTGCCAAACATCTGCATTAAGACGGTTTTGCCCGAAGGCAGTAGCTTGAACGGGTTATTGGCGTCGTCGAGGATCACCGTCATGTCTGCCTTCACCCCGCGCTTGAGGATCGAACGCGAAGAGAGTAGCGCCACCGTACCCTGCGAAAACATGCTCAGCATCTGCCCGAATTGCAGCATCTGCTCACGGTCAAATTGCGGCGTCGGCTGCAGGTCGCGCAGACCCATTCCCTCCAGCAACGCATCCAGTAGTTCGCCCTTTAGGGCATCACCGCTGCTTTCGCTGGGTGTCGTCGGGTGCGCAGCGGCGGCATGATGGCGACCGGAAGCTACGGGATCGATGCGCAACCGCCCTTTCGGCGTCGGGGATGGCGTACGCTGTACCGCCTGCGGCGTGGGCAGCGTAATTCCGCCGTAATCGATCTGTGGATTCACCGCGTCAGACTGGCCGGGCAGTTCCTCGTCAATCAGCGGCGTCTGCTGCTGTGCCTCAGGATGAGGCTGGCTGTGAGTCTCATGCTGTGATTCGTCGAAGCTGAACAGCGGTGAGTGGTCGGTGTCGGTCAGGCTGGCGGGATCCTGCTGCGATGGACGTGCGGCCATCGGCTCATTTTTTGCCACCGGTTGAGGTGGCACATGCAACGTGGCCGGTTTCGGCGTCGTCAGCTCCGGCTGCGCCAGCGGCACCGCGTTGCCCATCATCAGACCCAGCGGATCATCATGGTTGCGCACATCCGTGCTGCTCTCGCCGTCAAACAGGCTCAGCGGATCAAGTTCAGCGGCAGGCGTTTCAGCCTGCGGTGGCGCCGTGTTTTGCTGAGCAGACAGCGTGCTTGGCGTCCGGTCGTCAAAAATACTCTGCTGCCCGAACAGCGCATCGCCTTCATCAAACAGGCTGCTGTTTTTTGGCTGCTGACCATAATCCAGCGGTGCATCGTTAATCAGCTGAGCCAGCGGATCTTCCGGATTACGATCAGGACGAGCGGGCGCAGTCAGCGGATGGGCCTCAGGCATCTCTGGCGCAGCTTTGCGTTTAGAGAGATCGTCCGAAATCGAAAACTCTTTCGCCAGGCTGTCCCAGATTTCGCTGGGAATGGCGGCGGTGGTGCTGGCTTTTTCCGCTGCCGGTTCGCGAGCGGGTGCTACGGGCTGCACCGGCTCAGGACGCGGAACAGCTCTTTCACTCTGCGGTTGCTGTGCACTGTTGAGATCGCTGACCAGCAATTGGTAATCATCGATGCCCAGTATGTCTCCATCCTGCAGCTCAACCTGACGTCCGCGTTCCAGCGGAATATCGTTGAGTAACACGCGCGTCACATTGCCACGGTTGGTCAGGCGACATTCGCCATTTGCCGTGATGTGCACAATCGCCTGCAGGCGGGAGAGTGTGCGATCGTCATCCGGCAGCACCAGATTATTATCCACACCACGACCAATGGTGCCGCCAGGCGGAAAGAAATCACAATGAGTTTGCGGCGGCTGTTGGCCGGGTTTAGTCGTTATTATCGTAAAGCGCATAACGGATTCCTGCGGTTAGCGGTTCGGCATCTATACCGCGCACCTCTCAAGGAAAGGCGCGGGGTATAGAGAGCGGGGGGATTTAATTTTGGGAGTTGTCTATTTAAATACTCTGCCACTGTATTAATTCAATCCTTTAAACAGAGAAAAATTATATTTATTTAAGAAGATGAAGCTGCGTTAACGGCTTATCTTTAATTAACATACAGGGTAAACATCAAAATAGTTGCAAAGATGATTGCATTACAATCACCAGAAACCACTCTGCTGAAATATCATTTATACAGAATTATTTACCGGTATTGAAAAAACGGGATTACAGCGTAATGCAGAGAGTGATATTCATAGAGAATGTCGTGCCCAGCCTGTAAACCCTGAGCACGACGACATAATCAGTAAGGCAGTTGCTTCAGAATAGCAGTACGTTCTTTGTCGATGCGGATAACACAGAGGTTGGTGGCAACCGCATTCGCATTGCTGCCTTCTTCAGCGGCAAAAGCTTCCAGCTTGCACTGACCATCACGATACTTCAGCCAGTTACGCTGGGTATCCACCAGCGTGGTGACATAGTCATCAGCCAGTTTTTTCTGCGTTCCGTACATCTTTACAATGCGTTTTTTAGCCGTCTGGTATTCTTTGTTGAGGTCATCTTCCGCCAGCTTCTTCTGCTGAACAGTACACTGAAATAGCGCACCGTCTGAAGGCTGTTTTGCACAGGTATCTTCAGCGAGCGCTGAAGCGCTGATGCAAAGAGACACAGTGATTAAAGCCAATTTATGCAGTCTCTTCATATATTTCTCAGCAGTCTGTACCATCAATGATAAGGAATTAACTTAAGTTTTTTAATTCTTTGCTCGTTAAGTTCAGAAGTACACATATTAATATTAGCGTTACTTAAATCACTTCCCTTATCTGCAGCATAAGAAGCCAGTTTACAATCATTCTCTCTATACTTCAGCCAGGCTCGTTGAGCTTCAGTCAACGCATCCATATACTGGCTTAACTCTTTGTTGTCACCTTTAAAAAGCGTTTCAACTCTGGTCTTAGCCAGCTTATATTCTTTGTTTAAATCAAGCTCAGTTTCGTTCCTGTTTTTCTGGGTGCAGGTATGAACTTCCTGGTCATTATTTCCGCTTGAACAATCACTGGTTGCGAAGACGGGGGAAACATAAAAAACTGTGACGCACAGCAACAAAGAAAAATAAGTTCTCATTAAAAATCTCACATGTAATAACACACCTATGTCTGAGAACAAGTGCAGACTCAATATGCAGTAATTTTTATAAACGATGTTATTTAATCACCCCAAAATCCCGAGCAATAACTTTACTTTTAAAGGTTACGATATAATCCCAGAGGCCGTTGCCCTTCTGGCTTGGATAAAAAGAATAATCATACTGTCCGTTGGTAAAGCGATAACCCCGGAAGTCGCAGACGTCAGGACAATTTGAATTTATCGTTTCACCTTTAAGAAATATCGATGAATTGTCTTTTACTCTGGTTGACTTAAGCGAAACATCATCACAGGTGACGTTACCTTCATCACAATCATATTCAATATCCGCTTTGAATATTTTTCCTTCAAAGTGTGAAACTGACTTCGCCAAAACAAATGAAGGTGAAACTAAAAGCACTATCATAATCAAATGACTTACTTTCTTCATCATGTGGCAAGTTCCGTATAAGAGTAATTTACATTATACTGCTCAACTTCAGGTTTAATTATCGGCTTCATTTAACTAAACATATTCTCTTTTGTAAATTCGCTGCTGATGTTTAGCGCTGCATCAACTTTTAATTCCCCTAAAAATAAACGCTATTTCTTATACTTATTGTAGAGCGCCTCGGCATCCTGACTTTGGGAAAGCAACGTGCATTTCATCATATTGAAGTTTCCTGTGACCGAGCCAGTCAGGTTCATCTTCAGATACTCATTGATTAACTTATCACCATCACTGAATGCTTCAACAGGGAGATGACTTACCTCTAACCAGGCTGACGCGCTTTTAAATGCATCATCGGTGAAAGCCTTGTCAGTCGCAGCTTTTCCTGCACAACGGTTCAGAAGCCAGTTGCTGAAAATCTCCGGTTGCTTAAAGGAGTCTGGCGCCGGTGGCGTTATCGCCAGCGCCGCAGGAGATAAAGTCAGAGCAAATAACATCAGGAATTTTTTCATTTCAGTATCCACAAGGAGGCAACATCAGGAACAAAACTACCATTTTCTGCGCCACCCAGGAAGTGACAGGTATCAGAGCAGATATTGCCGTTCCAGAGTGTCACGTGCCCACGGGCATTGCTCCAGCCACTCCCCTGAAACACAATAATCCCCTGTTTACCGTTAAATGAGCCGGGTTTTGGTGAGGTCACAGTCAGGTCTGGCTGACCAAACGCACCGACTAAAAAGTCCATCATATCGTTGACGCGAAACATATAACGCTTTTTGTCTTTACCCGTTACGGTCGCATAACGGCTGTTTGCGGGAACAGGAACACCAGTGTAATTAAGAACATAGCTCATTCTTATTGGGCAGGCATTCTCGAAAATTCCGGCGGTGATATTCGCCTCTACTTTTCCACCCAGTATTTCCCCCACCTTCTCTACTCCAACATTGACTTCAGAGAAGCGATTCCAGGCGGCCGAAAACTGAGGTCTCAAATGTGCCATAGCAGAACTCCTTTTAAAGCCTCCCCCGAAGGGGAGGCGGCTATAAAACATTACGCTTCTTTGTTGCCTTTGATGTCCCAGCCGGCGCTGCTCTCTGCGCCTTTGCCGCCGGAAGAACTCTGCTCCCAGTACTGCTGCTTCACTTTAGAAGCCTGGAAGGAGTAGGTCATTCCCAGGGTGTCGCCGTTGTCGGAGCCATTGTAATTCACAGCGGTCACCAGAACGTCTTCCAGGGTAATGCGTGCATACTCAACCTGAGAGCCACCTGCTTTACAGATTGAGAGTTCAACTTTAGCGAGGTGTTTACCGCTTGCGCAGTTCTTCAGCAACGCCGTGGTGGATTTGTCGATCAGTGCATTGACGTGCAGGTCGTTGAAGTTAACCTTACCGGCGCCGCCGCCGCCGCCAACAGACATATTACCCGGCTGAGAAGCACCCCATGAGAAAGAGGTGATATCAGTCCAGCCAGAGTGGTTAGAGTCTTTAGACTCGCCGGTGACTCCGTCAACCTTCATAAACATATCAATAGCCATTATCTTTCACTCTTTATTGGTTGAGATTATTGCTTTCAAAAAAAGCAAGGATATGGCAAAAAGAAAAGCATGGGGCTGAATAAAACAGTCCATATTTTACCTTTGCCTTGCTTCTGAAATATCGTCATAAACCATATTTCAGACGTCGTATTGCCAGTTATTTAACCAGGCAAAAATCAGTATGCGTTTTTCATGGCGAGGCCAACATCGATAACCTGATACCCTGCTGCATCTCGCGCTTTCAGGTGGTCATTTCATAGACATAATCCTGGCCGATAGTTTATAGTAGGCAGGCGCTTAAAAAGTTCACAGAAGGAATGAACATGAAAAAGATCATCTCACTTTTCCTGATAGTCGTGTTGTCGCTGCTCTCTCTTTACGCCATCGCTGATATTATTGGTTCGATATATCTGGTTGCTCGCTATGAAGAATTCACTCTCTCTTCTTCCGGTCTCATTGCCGGTAAAATTCTCTTTACCGCTGTCTGCCTGGCCTTTGTTTTTATTTTAATTAAAATAGCGCGCAGAAAGCCGGTTAATTAATTTGCTTCAACTTTTCTGCTACGGCATAAAGCGATATTGACGCCATCCATAGAAACATTAACCAGAACTGCGTTAACAATCTTTCCTCGCACTACAATACTCCAGTGAGAAAAGCTAAGAACCTGCACAGGTTATTAAAATAAGAGAAGAAATAAATACCAGAAGATAATGCAGCAGGTGCAAAGCTGACTTTTTAACCATCCTGTCATCCTCCCTGACATTTATCTCAGCAACCTTTCTGTCAGCCATCAGGCGCAAAAACCTTACACGCCTGATAAACCTGTAATTCAGAGGATGAATGATGCCAGGTCATTCCCGGCATCACGCCTCCCTTTCAGCCCTTACGCATTATCATTTTTCAGCGACGGCAGCTTAGAGACCAGACGCAGAGAAACCGTCAGCCCTTCCAGCTGGTAGTGCGGACGCAGGAAGAATTTCGCGGAGTAATAGCCAGGATTATCCTCCTGCTCTTCCACATTCACCTCGGCAGCCGCCAGCGGCTTGCGAGACTTGGTTTCCTGCGAGGAGTTAGCCGGATCGCCATCGACATAGTTCATCACCCAGTCGTTCAGCCAGCGTTCCATTTCATCACGCTCACGGAAGGAGCCGATCTTGTCGCGCACGATGCACTTCAGGTAGTGCGCAAAACGGCAGCAGGCGAACAGGTAAGGAAGACGCGCGGCCAGACGGGCATTGGCGGTGGCATCGGCGTCGTGATACTCCATCGGCTTCTGCAGTGACTGCGCACCAATAAAGGCAGCGAAGTCAGAGTTTTTACGATGCACCAGCGGCATAAAGCCATTTTTCGCCAGTTCGGCTTCACGACGATCGCTGATGGCGATTTCGGTCGGGCACTTCATATCCACGCCGCCGTCATCGCTCGGAAAGGTGTGGCACGGCAGATTTTCCACTGCCCCACCCGACTCCACGCCGCGTATTGCGGTGCACCAGCCATACTCTTTGAAGGAGCGGTTGATGTTGGCGGCCATCGCGTAAGCCGCATTGCTCCACGTATAGTTGCCATGATCGGAACCATCGGTCTGCTCTTCAAAGTCAAAGCTGTCGACCGGGTTGGTACGGATGCCGTAAGGCAGACGCGCCAGGAAGCGCGGCATCACAAGGCCCAGATAGCGTGCATCTTCCGACTCACGCAGGCTGCGCCAGGCAGCATACTCGGTGTTCTGGAAGATTTTGGTGAGATCGCGTGGATTCGCCAGCTCCTGCCAGGACTCCATCTGCATCACTTCGGGCGCGGTGCCGGTGATAAACGGACAGTGCGCGGCTGAGCCGATACGCGCCATCTCACCCAGCAGCTCAACATCCTGCGGGCTGTGGTCGAAGTAGTAGTCGCCCACCAGGCAGCCAAACGGCTCGCCGCCGAACTGACCATACTCCTGCTCATAAATTTTCTTGAACAGCGGACTCTGATCCCAGCCGGCACCCTTGTAACGCTTCAGAGTGCGACCCAGCTCCTGCTTGGAGATGCTCATAAAGCGGATTTTGAGCATCTCGTCAGTTTCAGTGTTGTTCACCAGATAGCTCAGGCCGCGCCAGGCGCTTTCCAGCGACTGAAACTCCGGATGGTGAATAATCTGGTTCACCTGCTGCGACAGCTTTTCGTCGATCTCCGCGATCAGCGCCTGAATGGTGCGATAGGCATCGCTGGAGACGGTAACGGTGTTCTCCAGCGCCTGCTGTGCCAGGGTTTTCACCGCGCTTTCGACCGCGGCACGCGCCTGATCGCTTTTTGGCCGGAACTCTTTATTCAGCAGCGCGCTGAACTCATCCTGACTGAAACTGGCTGCGCCCTGCGACTGCGGTTGTTGTGAAGTCTGCGTCATGCCTGCGGCTCCTTACCTTCAGTGGCCTCATCCTGCTTTGGCAGATGGGTCAGGGCCTGCAGCAGCGTAGGATCCTGCAGCACCTTACCAATCAGCTCTTCCGCGCCGTTTTTGCCATCCATATAGGTCAGCAGGTTCGCCAACTGGGTACGCGCTTCCAGCAGCTTGCTCAGCGGCTCCACGTTGCGGGCCACCGCGTCCGGCGAAAAGTCATCCATGCTGTCAAAGGTCAGATCGATGTTCAGCTTGCCTTCGCCATTCAGGGTATTGTCTACCTGGAACGCGGCGCGCGGCTTCAGTGCTTTCATGCGCTCATCGAAGTTGTCGATGTCGATTTCCATGAATTTACGGTCATCAATGCCTGGCTGTGGCTCCAGCGGTTTACCCACCAGATCCGCCAGCACGCCCATTACAAACGGGAGCTGGATTTTGCGTTCCGCGCCATAAATTTCCACGTCATATTCAATCTGAACGCGAGGCGCGCGATTGCGGGCAATGAACTTCTGCCCACTGGATTTGCTTGTTGCCATGGTTTTCTCCATACATGATGCGCGGATAAAGTGTCACAGCAGGCGCGCAGGTCCCGCTGAGTGTGTGTGCGTCACGCCTGCTTAATCGCGACGTCCGAAAATGGTTTCCAGCTGATGTACGCCGTCGGGTGCCAGTTCGCGGATGATCTCCAGAAAGTCGCGCTCGATTAAGCGCTGTACACGGTCGATCATCAGTGGGGCCGGATGACTCGGCTCATGCTGGGTGAAGTAGAGCTTCACTTTCTCCAGCATCAGCTGCGCGTCGGCGCGGGAACTGATCTGCACCGTGCGCCAGTCAGCGGCAGCGCGCGGGTTGGCCGGTGCAGGCGATGCCGCGGTTTCTGCGGGCTGTTCCACGGCGGCTGTGGGGATCAGCGCATTGATATCTGTGGCCTGGCAACGTTCAGCGATCAGCGCAATCTGTCTGCGCAGCTGTGTGAGTTCCGGCACCGCGGCTTCGCCCAGTCGTTCGGTCACGGTTTCGCAGATGGTCTGCAGCCGCTCATGAATCTGCAGCACCGCCTCAATACCGGGCTGGTCGCCGCGCGCCAGTTCGTCGATCAGACGCGGCAGGCCGCCAGGATAGTCCGCGACTTCGGTTTTACTGCCGTCGCACAGGGCGGCCGCATCGCGCAGCGTGATGCCGTCAGAGGGATAGCGCAGCAGCCAGCACTGACGCACCGCGCCGCTCAGATCAGTTTTGTCACCCAGCAACGCCAGCGCATTAATGCGGTAGAAGGGATCCTGCTCGCCGAACTCCTCCAGCCGGGGCCACAGCGGCTCCCAGTAGAGCAACAACGCCTGTTCAATCAGCTTCAGGCCCTGGGCATAGCCCGGCAGCCCTTTCAGTTCGGTCCAGGCGTGGGTCAGCGCCAGCATTACCCGCAAATCTTTGCTGCGCGCCAGCAGCGCTATCGCCAGCTTCTCGACTCTGTTCCAGTCGGCCGGTTCTGCCGGAATGATAGTATTGCCAAACTGCTGCTCCGCTTTACCGGCGCTGGCCTGCTCCATCGCCTGAAAATCAGCGTGGTACTCCAGGTTATCGCCGCCGGGATTGTCCTCGCTGACCGGAGCCAGCAGAGCCTCTGTATTCATCGTCATGCGTGTCGCCTCAGGATTCAAACATCGGGGGATAAAGTCCGTTTCGTCCCGGCTTTGCCCCACCGGCCGGATCAAACAGCAATGAAAAGAGCTGGGCGGTAAAATTACCGCTGTGAACCTGGGTATAAAGCGGGAAACCGTCGCTTTGATTGGTCCACCAGAAACTGGTGTAGAACTGCGGGTCGAAGTTCTCGCCCGGCAGTGTCCAGTTCAGCGTCGAAGGGGTATCGCCATGCCCGATGACGTTGAGAATGTCTGACGTCTCGTCCGACTCCTGCGGCGGCTGCGGCTGAGGAATGCTGATCAGCGCCTGATCCAGCTGCTCCGGTGACCCGCCGCCCTGCACCACCCGCAACAGCGTATTGCCGACCTGCTGATACCACTCGCCGGAGCGCGCCAGCAGGGCTGGCGACCACTCGGCGGGCGTGAAGTGGCGCAATGCGCAGAGTGGGTAGTTACGGCCCACGCTGTCACGCGCGGCAATCAGGCAGCCCATCTGAATCAGCTGGCTGCCCAGCATCGGCGGCACCACAAAATTCCAGACCGGCGCGTTAAGGAACGGGCGCGACGGGGCGTTATCACTCTCCTGACTGCTCTGCCAGTGATGCAGGCCCACCTGAAACCAGCTGGACCATTGGCGATAGAGCACGTCCGGGAAGCGGCGCTTCACAAAGTCACCCGCGCTGGGCACTTTGCCGTACCAGCAGGGTGCAGCGTAATGAGTCATTGTCGGGTCCTGTTTCAGGGGCAGCTAAAGCCGGGAAGCTGGAACGGGTTACGAATGCTGCCAGGGGTGAACGACAGCGTGACCTGATGACCGTCCACGCTGAAACTCGCTTCGCGGGTCAGGCCGCCTGCCGCTGTCAGCCGGGCGCGGTCAAAGAAGCGATTGAGCGCCCAGGGACCGCTGGTGACCAGCGTGGAGGTGGTGCCGTTGGTCAGACCCAGCTGCATCCGCACCTGGCTGGTGCCGCCGGGGCCGGGCCAGCTGACCATCTGTACCGCCTGCGGTCCGTGGCTGTAGCGTAAAATCTGCCCATCCACATCCAGCGTCAGGTTAAGGATGTCGTTATCCATTTTTACCGTACGCAGCGTGACGCGGAAGCCGGGCGTGGTCGCACCATTGGCAAAGAAGGCATCGCGGATTGACTGCGCCTGCTGGAAGGGCCGCAGCAGGGCTTCGCCTCCCGGCAGGGTTTTACCGTCAATGCCCGGCGTAAAGCGCCACGCCGCGTTGGTGGTGTCGACTTTGCTGGCCAGGTTGTCGCGGAAGAAGCTGTCCATCATGCCGCTGCCGGGTGCAAACATCCGCGCCAGATCGTCTGGTGTGACCTCACTGCGCGCAGAGCGAACCAGCGGATAGCGACCGGCGATCGCCTGGCGGCAGAAACTGCCCACTTCCATGGTGATGCGCTTGCGGACGTTATCCATATCGCGGCGCTGTGCGTCGCTGCTGGCACCCACCGCCATGCTGGAAACCATGTTCTGCAATGAACCCGGCAGACGGCCGGCACTGGCCTGCAGACGACTGATGGCATCGCTGGCCGGTGGCGGCATCCCGCTGTTCGCCGCATCCTGCACGGCGGTGAGGTATCGATAGAGATCGTCAATCTGATGCAGGAAGTCATCCACCGCCAGCACCTTACTGCCCTGCTGCAGCGGCTGGGCCAGCTCCAGAACCGGCGCAAAGTGCAGCGCGACGGCCTGCTCCGGGGATGCCTGAGTAGCGGCCTGTCCGCGCGCGGCACTGGCCTCGGGCGAGGTAAATAGCGCTTCAAGGGTGCGGGTGGCGCTGTTATCCGACGGCTTTGCTGCCTGCGCGGTTTTCTCATCCGGCTGCGCCCGATTCAGCGTCAGCAGACCACCGAGGTTGATCACCAGCTGGCGCAGCGGCGAATGGTTGCCCGACAGCAAACGGGCGG
Organism: Pantoea agglomerans NBRC 102470; assembly: GCF_001598475.1. Lineage (GTDB taxonomy): Bacteria > Pseudomonadota > Gammaproteobacteria > Enterobacterales > Enterobacteriaceae > Pantoea > Pantoea agglomerans. The sequence continues at coordinate 320,798 of NZ_BCZA01000001.1, read as the reverse complement.
TGTTGATGCGTTGCGAGAGATCGGCGCTGCTGTTGAGCTGAATGTCGCTGAGGAACTGCTCCCACTGCCGGATATAGTCCTGCACGTAGAGCTGGCGCACCGCAAGATCCGTCTGCTCACTTTTCTGCTGCGGCGCCGCGCCGCCCAGCACCCAGAGATCGTCCTGATACAACGCCTGGGTCACCGGGGCAATCTGCTTATCCACGTGCTGCCAGTAGCCATCCGGCGTATAGAGACCCGCCACACCGTCATTGACCGATTTACCGCTTTTGCGGGAAAACACCAGCTCGCTCTGGGGACCACCCAGCGCCGCCAGCGTCACCGGCTGCAGGCTGTCATCGCGTTGCAGCAGGCGCTTCAGCCGTCCATAGACGCGCTGTGACAGCGGCATCTGATTAATCAGCGCCTGCTCGCGCTTTACCAGCGCTTCATCCTTCGCATACGGCGACGAGTGAATCTGCGTCTCCAGCAACTGTTGCAGGTGCCACGCCAGCTGTTTCACCTGCTGCTGGGTAACGTTCTGCGGCAGTTCGCGTGACAGGTTGAGCATCAGCCACGCCTGCAGGAATTTGCCATCGTAGTGCTTTGGCTGGTAGAGCATCTGATACGCTTTCAGCGCTTCATAGCTGTAGTCAGCATCACTGCCGTTGTCATTACGCAGCCAGCGGGTGATGTTCTGCGCCACCTGCGGCAACAGCAGCTGTTTCAGTGCCTTGTCGTAGAGCGCACGGGTGGCATCGCTGACCTCGGTGCCGCGATAAAGCCCCATGCGGCGCGTCAGCGGCGGTGCTTCCAGTGAGAAGTCGGCGCTCTCCGGCAGGTGCAACAGAGTGTTGAGATAAGGCACCAGCGCAAAGAGGTCGCCATTGACCTGCTGCTGAAGCTGATCGCCCAGTTGTTCAACCTGCGGCGCTTTAGCGGCCATCTCCTGCAGATAGGCTTTGTTTTTACTGTAGCTGGTGAGCCACAGCGCCCCGGCCACCAGCAATATCAGCAGCAGCGCCAGATAACCCGACCAGAGCCCGGCGCGGTTGCGCAGCTCCCACCAGCGGTTGCTGCCCGCCAGACCGGACTCCTGGAAAATCACATTTTCCAGCACCCCTTTCAGGAAGAAGCTCTGCCCTTTGTTCTGCGGGATGGGCGACTCTTTATCGACCTTATCCCAGCTTCCTGACTCGCCAGCCTGCTGCCCCGGCAGATTCAGTGCGCGGTTCAGCTCGCCCATCACCCGGTCAAACGGCAGTCCCTCCTGGGTGCCGCTGGCAAAGTAGATACCGCGCGGTGCGAACTGGGTTTCAAAATCGGAGCGGGCAAACAACGTGTCGAGCGCGTCTGCCAGCAACGGTCGCAGCGCCGCAAACTCCTGCGGGAAGAGATAGCTCTCTGCCCGCGCCTGCGCGTCGCTTTCCGTCAGCAGCCGATCGGCCAGTCCGGCATCCAGACGCTGTTGCAGCAGGGAGTACTCCTGCTGGAACTGGTTATTAAGTTCGAAATCGGCGGCGGACGCTTTCGCCCAGGGAAAGGTGAATCCCCAGATTTGTTCACGCTGCGCTTTATCCAGCGAGGCAAAGTAGCTGCGGAAGCCTTTGAGCAGATCCGCTTTGGTGACCAGCACATAGACCGGGAAACGGATGCCAAGGCGATCGTGCAACTCCATCAGCCGCTGACGCAGGGCCAGCGCCTGATTACGCAGCGCCTCGGGCGACTGCGACAGCAGATCGGAAACGCTCAGCGTGACGATCACGCCGTTGATCGGCTGACGTCCGCGATATTTACGCAGCAGGTCGAGAAAATGATGCCATTCGCTGGCATCACGCTCCTGCTGACTCTCCTGGGTACTGTAGCGCCCGGCGGTATCGAGCAGCACCGCGTCATTGGTGAACCACCAGTCGCAGTTGCGGGTGCCGCCAATGCCGCGCAGCGCCGACTTGCCGAATTTATCTGCCAGCGGAAACTGCAGCCCCGAGTTGACCAGCGCGGTGGTTTTACCGGCACCGGGCGCGCCAATGATCATGTACCACGGCAGCTGATAGAGATACTGACGGCCAAAGCGCTGTGCCCAGAACGGCGTGCCCTTGCTGCTGTGGCGCTGGAAGTGCGCCTTTTTCAGCATGTCAGTGGCTTCAGAGAAACGCCCTGCCAGCACCTGCTCTTCACTGGTCAGGCGCTGACGATCGGCTTCCGGCGCATCGCTTTTGCCGGTTTCGAGGCTCGACATCAGCTTGCGATTGAGCCAGATGTTATAGAGCCGCGGAATCGCCTGGCCTAAGCCCCACACCAGATAGAGCAGCGCGATACTGATAATGCGGTTCTGCTCCGGCTCAAGCGGGCGCGAATCGACGATTGAGAACACCGGGCCAATCACCCAGATGATAAAAGAGAGCGCGGTAATGCCGACAAAGCCCCACGCGAGGCGGCTGGTCAGCACCGCAAACAGAATATTCAGCATGGATCAGTTCCCTCTCGCCAGGCCGTTGAGTTCGGCATGCGTCGCATCCGGTGCCACCAGCAGGGTAATTTCAACACGACGATTACGTGCGCGATTTTCTGCGCTGTTATTAGGCACCAGCGGATTGCTTTCACCGCGCCCTTCCGCTTTCACCCGTGACGGCTGCGCCAGCTGCTGTTGCAACAGGGTCTGTACTGACCGGGCACGCGCCAGCGAAAGCTCAAAGTTGGAGGCGAAGCGGGCACTGCGGATCGGCACGTTATCGCTGTAGCCAATCACCTGAATCTGGCCGCTGACATTGTTCATGGCAGCAGCGATGCGCTGGATTACGTCGGTGTAACGTCCACGTACTTCGGTGGCCGCCGAGGCAAACAGTCCGTCCCCTTTCAGCGTCACCACGCTGCGGTCCGCTTCGTCACGCACCGCTACCAGCCCGGCATCAATTTCCGGTTTCAGGAAAGCGCGCAGATTCAGCGTGGCGGGTGGTGGTGGCGCAGGGTTGCCGATCTTCACTTCCGGCAGCGCCGTCTGATAGATACGGGCCAGTACCGGCGAGGTGTAATCGCCGAGACGCCAGTTGAGCACGATATAGAACAGGCAGGCCGCCAGCCCCGCCACCGCCGCACAGGCCCACAGCGGGATCATTGGCCGCCACAATTTGCGCAGGACCGGCTGATCGGTGGGATGCGGAGACAGCGCTGCTGCATAATTGCCACGCACGCTTTTGATCATCTGCAGCAGGCGCTGTTTGATGGTCTCCAGCTGCGAGCGACCGTTGTCCAGCACCCGGTAGCGTCCTTCGAACCCCAGCAGCAGGCAGAAGTAGATCAACTCCAGCATCAGAATGTGGCGTCTTGGGTTCTGCGACAGCTTAGCCAGCAGCTGAAAAAACTTTTCGCCGCCCCAGGTTTCATTGTGAAAGGTGACCAGCAGACCATTGCTGGTCCAGACGCCGCGGCTGCCCCACGGCGTCAGCGCCGCCGCCTCATCCAGCGCGGTACAGAGACAGTATCGCGCGCCGATGATCACTTCATAGCCCAGGCCTGACTGCTGGCAGCTCAGCTCGAAGCGCCGAATCTGATCGATCAGCTGCTGACGCAGCTGCGCCGGGTCTTCATGTGATACCGAGTGACGGATCTGAGGAATGGCGTTAATCAGGGGGTTGGCCGCCGCGACCAGCACATTCTGATGGCTGGCCTCCGGCGCAAGATCGCTGTGTGATTTTTGTTGTTCCTGCATCATGCTGCGTGCTCAGTTTATGATTCTGACTGACTACGAATGGCCCAGAACTCCATGTTCAGACCTGGAAACTCACCGGCAAGATGCAGCGCAAAAGCGCCCGAGCGCTCCATCTCTTTCCATAGCTCGCTGTTCTTATCCAGTTCGAAATAGCTGTATCCGGCATGCCACGGGATCTGCGGCGGCGCGCCGGGCATCGCCCGAAGTGCCAGACCGGGCAATTGCAACTGCACCAGATCGCGAATTTTGCTGACCGGGGCGACTTTCATCTGCGCCGGGAAGTGGGTTTTGAGGGTGTCGGCTGGCACGCTGGCTTTCACCGCCAGCACAAAGCCAAACTCATGCACCATACTGCTCTCCGGCACGGTCGCGACGTTAAGACCGTGCGAGCGCTGAATCAGCGGCAGCTGAATCGCGCTCTCTTCCATCACCTGGGACAGCCCCTGACGCAGCAGCAGTGACAGGCGGCTAAAACAGCTGTGCAGATCGTCATGATCGTAGAGCGGCAGGCCATCGGGCGCGCGGGCTGGCGTCCAGGTACTGAGCTCCGCCGCCAGTTGCAGCCAGTGGCTGTAGAGCGTTTCAGGATGCAGCAGCGGCAGATGTTGCAGATGAGTGTGCAGGCCAAGCTGACGATTGAGCAGCGCCAGCAGCATAAAATCGACCATATCCGCGCTGTTGAAACGACCGGTGCCCGGCGCACGCTGACTCAGCTGCTGGCTGCGTTGCTGGATCAGCCCGTGCAGATCGTTGAACATGTTTTGCAGCGGACGGCTGCTGTTAAGCGTCAGCATCGGCGGGATGTAGTCGCTGTCGAGCCGGATGTGGTTGTCGCTGCGTTTTTCAATCACCTGAGCCACGCCCATGGCGGTCCACTCGGCGGTCAGATCCTGTTCCAGCATCAGCCGCAGACGCAGTTTGCCGAACTGCACCGTGGCGCTGCCCACGGCCTGGGCATTGTCATCTTCCACTTCCGCTTCCCAGGCGAGGTAGCGAGCCAGAGAATCCTGCGACTCCTGAAAGGCCACCGCTTCGCGGCCATTGCGGCGTGCCGGAATGGCCAGCACCACTTTGCTGCGGTCAACGGAAGCAGGCAGATCAAGCGGGGCCGGACCGTGCTGTGGCTGGCTGAAGGCAAAAAACGTGCCGTCAGGCAGACAACCGCTGGCGGCGCTCAGCGCCAGTTTCCCCTGGCGCAGCAGCGCTTCATCGAACTCCAGATCGTAAAAACCCCAGGTATAGGCGCGCTGCGACTGGCCCCACTCACGCAGGGTGCTGAGAAGATAATTTTCTGACTGCTGGAAATGGTGAGGACGCAGAAACATCCCCTCGGTCCAGACCACCTTTTCGGCTCTGTTCATAGACATCACTGTTTTTCCACGTGAAGGCCGTTAATCCCCGCCACGATGCGCGCATTCAGCTCACCATCGTCACGCTTCCAGAATGCCCAGAATGAGGGTGATTCGCCTTCAGGAACCGGCAGCGACAGTCGCCAGACCTTGCCATCCAGCGCCTGATATTCCGCCATGATGCCGATGAAGCGCGCCTCGGGCAGACTCTTAATCCGCAGCGTTTTATGGGGCTGAGTGGAAGTCAGGAAGAACTGTTGCGTATTGAGTTGCGCATTACCCAGCGCATTAGCGGACTGGTTTTGCAGGGAGTAGAAGTCAGCCGACATAAACTCCGCATCGGAGGTCAGTAATACCACCCGGACTTTCAGCGGCGCACCGCCGTTAACCTGGTTTTGCGCCTGAACGTCCAGGTTGTACCAGGCAACGGGCTGTGGAGTACTGCTGCACGCGGTCATCAGCCACGTCAGCAGCACTATCAGCGCCCCACGCCATTGCGTTGTTGTCATCATCCCGCCCTCCCTGCTTAGTGCGATTAGTTAATAATCCAGGTTCCGTTAGTGCTGTTCTGGCAGGCGGTGCTGTCACCGTTTACCGCAACACAGGTTTTCTTCTTGCTGCTGCGCACCCGGCGCTTCGGCTGGTCAGCCTTGATCGTCTGATCGTAAAGCTCGCTTTTCACCACGGCGCGAAACGGCACATAGCCGGTCAGCTGAACGGTTGCCTGCGGCGCTGCGGAGGGTGCTGACTCTTTAACGGCACTGCTGGCTTTACCCGGCTCAGGTTCTGCTGACGCCTGAGCGGGTTCACCCAGCGCCAGCCAGTTGTTCTCTACCTGACCAATCACGGTGTAGCTTTCGCCGGTTTTCAGCGTCTCCACCACCTTGCCGCCAAAACTCGGATGGCTCATCACCGAAGCGGGATAGAGCGCACGGTAGGTTTCATTGACCGGGCTGAACTGCGCAGGCGGTTTAACCGCATAACGGTGACTGATCACCACGCCATCCACGGTGCTGGTGACCAGCGTGTCATCCGTCATTTTTGGCGGCGTTTTACAACCCGCGACAGAAAAAACAAACATCAGGCCTAACGCAATACGGAGCTTCACCATTTTTTTCATGTTGTGTTCCATTCATATCCTGGAGAGTGGCCAGAGGCCGGTTGTCAGTAATGAAAATCGGGAATGTGGTGCTGATAGAGCGCCACTTAGTGCCAGCCTAAAAGAAAAACCTTAAGCAAATAGCGTTAACGTGCCATGGCGAGGCACTTTAAAAGATCAACTAACGTTAACTATTAAAAAGCAACTCTGGCGACCGGGACAGGTGCAGCGAGAAATCTGAGCTGGCAAGAAATGATCAGAAACATGATCTATTTTTTTGCGTCAGATTGGATGAGGAAGGCAAAACCCAAGCTTTACTTATGCCATCCCTGGCCGAAAAACTGACATATTGACTCAGATTTACAGTTGTGACGCTATTCGCTGACAAAAGGAAAAAGCGCAGCGCATTGACTGATTTTCCTGTTTTCACGATCACATTCAGTAAGTTACAAGATGCGTATAAGCTCATAGCTACCGCACGAGCCAGGTATATCCTGCCCGTAGGTATGAAATCACAATTCCTTTGTAAACATAAGCTGCGAGTTTACAGAAGATTGACAAAATTTCAACGGGCCACTTTCATAAGATTTTACTTAAGTAAAGTTTAAGTAATTTACTTAGTGCAAATATGTGTTACTTTTAATCACTCACTTAGGATTATTCCTAACAAGATGAGCAACTATGAAGTATTCTTACACAGAAAACAGACACCCCTGTAGTCAGCATTAAAGAAACTCATGTAAAAAATGGCGCTGCTTCACCAGACCGTAATGAAGGTTAACGGCGAGGTGACCGTAATACGTGGCAGTTTTTAGCGTAAGAAAAAGTGAGATAATGGTTACAAATCAGCAAGTTGATTCAATATGGGACGGTTCAGAAAGGGCTGAGGATGAGGTGGTCGTGAAGCGAGATAAGCGAAGCGCAAAACGGCCCGGCGTCGCTTTAAGAAAGGACTGATTAATTGTTCTTTATCGGCATTGCAGCCATCGCTACGCTTCTGATGCTTCTCAGCATGCCCGGCTATGTTGAGCAAAAAAAACCACGCCGTAGCGTGGTTCTTAGGGAAGAGTGCAGGGTTATCCTGGCAGGTTGCGGGCCAGAACTAGAAGAAGCCCAGCGGCTCGATACTGTAGCTGACCAGCAGGTTTTTAGTCTGCTGATAGTGATCCAGCATCATTTTGTGAGTCTCACGCCCGATACCCGACTTCTTATAGCCACCAAAGGCAGCGTGCGCCGGATAGAGGTGATAACAGTTGGTCCAGACGCGCCCGGCTTTAATCGCCCTGCCCACCCGATAAGCACGGTTGATATCGCGGGTCCAGACGCCAGCACCTAACCCATAGATGGAGTCGTTGGCGATAGTGATTGCTTCTGCCTCATCTTTAAAGGTGGTGATGCCAATGACCGGGCCAAAGATCTCCTCCTGGAAAACGCGCATGCTGTTGTTGCCTTTCAGCAGTGTCGGCTGAATGTAGTAGCCGCTGTTAAGTGAGTCATCCAGCTTCTCTACGCCACCGCCCACCAGCACTTCCGCGCCCTCCTGTCGGGCAACCTCAAGATAAGAGAGAATTTTATCAAACTGCTGCTGCGACGCCTGCGCGCCCACCATGGTTTCGGTATCCAGCGGATCGCCACGTTTGATGGTTTTTACCCGCTTCATCACGGCCGCCATAAAGGGTTCGTAGATCGACTCCTGTACCAGCGCACGCGACGGACAGGTACAGACTTCGCCCTGATTCAGGAAACCCAGCACCACGCCTTCGGCGGCTTTCTCTATAAAGCTCTCCTCCGCCTGCATGATGTCTTCAAAGAAGATGTTAGGTGATTTACCGCCCAGCTCAACGGTCGAGGGGATCAGGCTTTTTGCTGCCAGCTCCAGAATATGACCGCCGGTTGCGGTAGAGCCGGTGAAGGCTACCTTGGCGATGCCGGAATGGGAGGCGAGCGCTTCACCCGCCTCTTTGCCGAACCCATGCACCACGTTCAGCACACCCGGCGGCAGCAGATCTTTAATCAGATCGACAAAAACGGTGATCGACAGCGGGGTCTGCTCAGCCGGTTTCAGCACCACACAGTTACCCGCGCCCAGTGCCGGAGCCAGTTTCCACGCCGCCATTAATAGCGGAAAGTTCCATGGAATGATCTGCGCTACCACGCCCAGCGGCTCATGGAAATGATAGGCGGCGGTGAACTCATCAATCTCGGCGGCACTGCCCTCCTGCGCCCGGACACAACCGGCAAAGTAACGGAAGTGATCGACGGCCAGCGGCATATCGGCCGCCAGGGTTTCGCGTACCGGTTTACCGTTATCCCAGGTTTCATAGACCGCCATCGTCTCCAGATGCTGTTCCAGCCGATCGGCGATTTTCAGTAACAGCAGCGAGCGTTGTTGCGGCGAGGTCTTGCCCCAGGCTTCCGCCGCCGCTGCCGCAGCAGCCACAGCGTTATCAACATCGGCAACGTCTGAGCGCGGAAACTCACCGGCCGCAGAGCCGTTCACCGGGGAGGTATTGGTGAAGTAGTTGCCGTTCACCGGCGCGACGAATTCACCATTAATGAAGTTGCCATAATTCTTTTGTAGGGTAATCAGAGAACCCTGTTCTCCGGGGGCGGCATAACGCATGATCATTCTCCTGACAGGTGACTGATGTAACAATGATGAAACTTATTATTAACATGAAGCATCATCAAGAGCCTGTCAGTTCTGTTAACCGGAAACTGTGACCGCCCCGAAGGAATGGGTGTTTACGCTTCGTCTTTAGATAATTCCGACTTTTACCCAAAAGGCTGGTCAGAGAGAAACTTGTGCGGCACAAAGGGGTCAACGTGAGGATGAATTCATTCTGGAGATGAGCATGCTGGCTTCAGCTTTTACCCTGATGCGCGCTAAAGCCAATTTCGTGCATCAGTTTATCCGCAACCCGCGCAAGATGGGCAGCATTACGCCCTCGTCAGAGGCGCTGTGCCGCACCATGATTGCGTCGGTGGAATGGCCTGAAAAGTTACGTATTGCCGAACTCGGCGCGGGCGACGGTGTACTGACGCGGCAGATACTGGCGCAGATGTCACCCGATGCCACTCTGGATGCCTTTGAGATCAGCAGCACGCTGGCCGATAAGCTTAATGCGCTGAACGATCCGCGCATGACGGTGCGCACCTGTTCAGCGGAATACCTGAGCGGAGAATATGACGTGATCTTCTCCGGCCTGCCGCTGCTCTCCTTACCCACTGAATTGCGTGAGGCGATTCTGCGTGCGGTGTATAACGCGCTCGGGCCCAACGGCGTCTTTGTACAGTTCCAGTATACCTCGCTGACTCAGCCAGACCTGTCGCGCTACTTCACCTGGGAGCGACAGCGGGTGATGAAAAACGTGCCACCCGCCTGGGTCTATCGCTGCACGCGTCACTACGCACCCTGAGCTTGCGCCATTGCAGGGCGCGTTTGTTGCCAGAACGCCACCAGCAACTCACGTGCCCAGTCTTTCCCCTCCATCTCGTTTGCCCCATCTTCTGTACAGCCTTTGGGCATACAAACGTTCATGATGTGCCGTGAAAATTCAGGATGAAACTGCACCGATAGCGCCTGCGGCGAATAACGGACAATCTGACAGCCATCGCGCGCAGAGGCGGCCAGCACCTGCGCCTGTTGTGGCGCGCTGATCACCGACTGGCGATGTGACAGCCAGACGCTGAAGTCCTGTGGCAATTTCTTCAGTAGCGGATCGCGCTGCGCCTCCGGCATACAGTTGATTGGTAACAGCCCGCGTTCCCATCCATTGGGATTGTCCGCCACCTCGCCACCCAGCGCATAGGCCATCAGCTGGTGACCGTAGCAGACCCCCAGCAGCGGCAAGCCGTGATCCATCGCTGCGCGAATCCATACGGCGCTGCGTTCGCTCCATTCAGCGTGATCGGTGACCATCGCCCAGGAACCGCTGAGGATCGCCCCGGAAATCTGGTCGAAAGCGGGTAGCGCCTCGCCCAGATGGGGCCGTACAATCAGGTATTCATCGGGTTGCAGGTTTAACGCGTCGATGAACCAGCGCGGCTGTTCACCAATCTCTGAGACAACGTTTGCAGGTGGGACTTCAAGCTGAATTAACGCAAGGGGTAAGGCGGACGTGTAGGTCATACCGAATCGTTTCCTTTAAGAAGTCGTTTCAAATCAGTCTGCCAGCAACGCGCCCGAAAGTCTCATCAGGCTGCGCGGCAATCGCAGAAAATTTCTCCCTGCGATTGGCTGCAATGCCGCAGTTCGTGCCATCATTAGCGGGCTAAGCAAAAAACATCGAAAGGATATTATCGTGGCTGTGCGGCATTTTTTTCTGATTCTGATGGTGGTTTCAATCTGGGCCTTCAACAACGTTGCGGTGAAATGGGGCCTGCTGGAGCTTCCGCCACTTTTCCTGACGTTTATGCGCTTTGTGGTCGTCGCCATCGTACTGGTACCGTTTTGCCGGATTAACCGTCAGCAGCTACCCTGGCTGTTGCTGCTGGCTTTCACGTTCGGTTTTATGCACTTTTCGCTGCTGTTTGTCGGCCTGCGCTATACCGATGCCGGCACCGGCGCAATTGTGGTTCAGTTGGGTACACCCATTGCCATGCTGCTGGCGATGGTGGTGCTGAAAGAGAAGCTGAAGCTGGTGCAGCTGATGGGCATTATGATCTCGCTGAGCGGCGTTGTCGTGCTCTCCGGCAGCCCGACGATTCCGTCGTGGTGGGTGCTTTGTCTGTTGTTGTGCAGCGCCACCGGCTGGGCTGTCAGCAACCTGATTGTGAAAAAGTCACCGCCGATTAAACCGCTGACCATGACCGGCTGGATTGCGTTTCTGGCCATTCCTGTCGTCGGCGCATCCAGCTTGTTGATGGAATCACATCAGCTCTACGCCCTGCAAAATGCGGGCTGGCACGGCTGGTTTGCCATTCTTTACAGCGCTATCGCCTCGTCGATTGTCGCCTATACGCTGTGGTATATGCTGCTGAAGAAATATAACGTTAACCTGATCATGCCCTACTCGCTGCTGACGCCGGTATTATCCGTGCTGATGGGCATTGTGGTGCTGGGCGACAGCCTCAACAGCTTCAAGATTATCGGTGCGTCGCTGGTGATCCTTGGCACTGCTATTGCCGTAATCAACCTGCGTAACCTGCGGATGCATGCCCGCTTCCCGCGCCTGCGGCGGCGTTAATCCCGCATGCTATGCTTGAGAAATCACCTCTCTCAGGAAGCACAACATGGACTCACCGCTTGCCGCCTCTCTCTGGCAGCAGATGCAGCAGGGATTGCGAGGTCGCGACGCCGCCTGGCTTCTCCCCGCCTTCGTTGATCGCGCCACCTTCTCTTCTGCCTTTGCCGTCAGTGAACTGGCGGCCACCAGCATCGGTCTGGCAACGCAGGCTGCTGCTGCGCTTATCGCCACATCCCGCCCTGAACTCTCTCCGCCCGTCACCGTTAACGTCCGGCTGGCGTCACGCTGGTTTCAGCAGAGCTTTCATCCGCTGAATCGCGCGGCACCCGCGATGTGGGATGCGTTTGCCGGTGACTATCGCAGCCGGGATGGCTGGATCCGTCTGCACACCAACGCCGTGCATCACCGGCTGGCGATGGAGCGGGTGCTGGGCGCGCACGCCGATCGCGCAGCACTGGCGCAGCAGGTGCAACAGTGGCAGGCCAGCGAACTGGAGCAGGCCGTTATTGATGCGGGTGGCTGTGCCGCAGAGATGCGCAGTGCCGCCGCCTGGCAGCAGCATCTGCAGGGCCAGGCCGTGCAGCGCGAACCGCTATTTAGCTGGCAGACCACACAACAGGCAGCGGCGCCGGCGTGGCCGCTGGCCGAAGCCCGTCCTTTAATGGGCATTAAAGTACTGGATCTGACGCGGATTATTGCCGGGCCGGTCGCTACACGTTTTCTTGCCAGCCTGGGAGCCAGCGTGCTGCGCATCGATCCGCCCGGCTGGCAGGAGCCGACGCTGGATGAAGAGATGAGCTGCGGCAAGCGACGAGCGGTGCTGGATCTGACTCAGCCCGCCGATCGCGAGCAGTTTATCCACCTGCTGCGTGAAGCAGACGTGCTGGTGCATGGCTATCGGGCAGACGCGCTGGAACGGCTCGGGTTTGACGCGGAGACCCTTCAGTCACTCTCACCCGGTCTGGTTGATGCCGGCCTCAATGCCTGGGGCTGGCAGGGTCCGTGGCGCAATCGCCGGGGTTTTGACAGTCTGGTGCAGATGGGGTGCGGCATTGCTGAAAGAGGCATGCAGTGGCAGCAGAGCGACAAACCGGTTCCGCTGCCGGTGCAGGCGCTGGATCATGCCAGCGGCTATCTGCTGGCGGCGGCGGTGCTGGAGGGATTACGGCGACGCATTATTGAGGGCCACGGCAGCCAGGTCCGGCTGTCGCTGGCGCGCACCGCGTGGCTGTTGCAGCAGCATCCCACCGATCAGCACACAGGCTCCGGCATTACGCCGCAGGTTAAGGATAACCTGCCCTGTTACGAATTAACGCCGTGGGGGTTTGGAGTGAGGCTGCGAGCGGCCGCCTGGCTGCCCGGCACCCCACAGCTCTGTGCGACGCCTGGCTGTGCGCCGGGTACGCACCCGGCGACGTGGTGAAGCAAAACATTAGATAATTAGAAAAATAATGTTGATGGCATTAGATTGCTATCTTATTATTTACACATGACTCAGGGACGAAGTTCATTGAAACGGGGTGCAGAATGGTCAGGGTAGACTGGTCCAGGCGGGCATTGAAGCACCTTATGAAGATCGACAAACGTTATCAGAAAATCATTTACCAGAAGGTGGGTGAGTTATTCTGTTTCCCGGTCGTCACACTGGACATTAAAAAATTGCAGGGCAGCGATAATCACTACCGGCTGCGGGTTGGCAACTACCGGGTCCTTTTTACGTTAACCGGGGGCGAACCGGTGATTCTGGAAATTACAGAGGTAGCAAGAAGAACATCCGTCACTTACTAAAGCTTTTTGGATACCGGCATAGCCTTACGCACTCACGACCTCTGCTGCGACACACAATTACCCGGATAAACTATGTCAAAACAGTACATCTATGATGAAGCAGGCAAACCCCAGTTTGTGGTCTTGCCGGTGGCGGAATATGAAAGGCTGCTCTCGGCCAGCGATGGCGAATGGGAGACTATTCCTGTGGAGGCTGACGAGCACGACGATGAGACGATCCCGCACGACGTTGCAGGGATTATGATTGAGCAGGAAGTGAGTCTTCAGGCGGCCTGGCGCATCTGGCGGGGGCTTAGCCAGCATGATGTGGCTCAGCAGTTGGGGACCACGCAAAGTGCGATCTCTCAACTGGAGCGTATTGAAAGTAAGCCGCAGAAAAAGACGCGTGAACGTCTCGCAAAACTGTATGGCTGCCGACCCGGGCAGTTAATCCTGTAAGCCGATTGAGAGGGTTCAGGTGCCCGAAAAAAAGCACGCCGTATCCAGAGAATCCCCCCCAGAACCCATTGAGAAAGATGATTCAGCACTGTGCGCCGGGTACGCACCCGGCGACGTGGTGAATCAGGCGTCAGGCGTCTCTTCGCTGCTATCCAGCAGTTCGTTGTACATCGCCTGGATCGCTTCGCGGCTCAGCATGGCAAGAGTACGATAAAAAGCGGTGGTCGCGTGCGCTTCCACTTTCCCCAGGAAAGCACCGCACCACGGCAGCAGATACTCTTCAAACAGCGCCATCTGCGCCGCGCTCTCATCTTCCGCTGACTGATCTTCCAGCCATGACGCAGCCAGCATCAGCACACCAAAATGATCAGCAGGCGCATCGCTCAGCGGCATTCCGCGTGAGGTCAGGAACGCACGCACTTCTGGCTCCGTTTTGCCTTCCGGCCACTGTGAGGCGTACGGCGGCACGTTGCAATCGCTGCCAACAAACAGCGCGTTGTAATCGGCGGCCAGCGCCTGGGGATCGCTGTTCTGTTGCAGACGGGTCAGCAGCTCATCCTGCTCCAGCGGCCACTGCGACTGCAGTTTGCCTTCACGCAGCAGCGTAAACAGCGGCACCAGCAGCGGGTCCTGCGGCTGACGATTAAACAGTGAGCCAATCACGCGGCACAGAATGGAAAACTCATTCATGAGTCAGATTTCCTTGAGGCAAGTAAATTAAAAGTCAGCCAGTTCAGCAATATGTTTGCCGCTGCGCAGCTCCAGAAAGTCGAGCAGGCGACGCGGCGTGACATTTAACACCCGATCCTCAGGAAAATCCACCTCGCGGGCGATGCGCAGGCAATGTTCAAAATTTCCGAGCGTAAACGCCGTATGGGAATCGGAGCCAAATGCCAGCCGTCCACCGGCATCGGCGGTCTTAACAACGGCGATGACCGGGACTCTGAGTAATCCACCCTTACACCTGGCTATCTCAGCCAGAAAGTGAGTTCATACTTCAGAAAAAATCTTAAAGCAACTGGTTAATTTTGCATAGAAAACTTCAGAATACATCATCCAGCAACTTCTGATTCTGATGAACTATTAGCCAGGCGGAATGAAGATATGCAATAACAGGCTAATCAAACTCGTAAATTTTCATAAAAAAATAGAATAAAATAAAAAGCACTTTTCATACGGGGGCTTACCTCCACTAGTAATAGCGAAAATATTTTCCACAAAAATAAATAATTAAAAGGATCCATAGAAAAGCGAACAGCAGACCATATGTAGGAAAAACGCTTACAAAAAAAATGGCCCCGACCAGACCGGCCGCTGGTGGTATAAGTCCAAAGAAGGATTGACTTACCCAGGCATATAGCCAGCGAAGGATCGCCTTCATTTTATTAAAATCTTGTTTAGTAGATTTAAAATCTGCTCTTCGCTAGTGGAACCTGAATTTTTCAAATAGATTATTTTAGACATTTCCGGCTCAATCAAATAATAGAACATTTCTAAATTAGCATTATATAAGTCGAAGTAATACTCCGCATCATCGAAGCGTAATTTTCTTGCTGCTTTTGTGGCAATCTCAAACTTACCATAAAATTTAAAAGCGGTTACGGCATACGAACTTGTAGCATTAATTACATTAATATGTGACTGTTTGAAATCCCGGGATTGTGTAATAACGAGCGCGATTAACTGTGCTATAGCAAGTTTAGAGAATTTACCAGAAGCATAATCAGACGCTTTTTCAGCTAACAGTCTCTATATGTTCTGGATGCCTGTATCACCAATACGGCTCAGTTTTTTTCTGAAGTATATTTCTACCATCTCTAAAACCACGTCCTGCCGGGTAAACAGCATTCTGAGTTGCTTCAGGTATCGCAAATCTTCCTGCTTAAGTTGATTACAAACATCCTTGTAGTCATCAAAAAAGCATGAACCATAGCCGCTTGCACGTTGAGCGCCAGACACAATCCCCCTTCCTGTATCAAGCATTGTTTGATGTAACTCAGCAAGTGCCTTCTCAAAGTTAAGCGCAATGGTTCGCTCTGCCTGAAGTTTAATCTTAAGATAAGACATGCTCATACTCATCCCTTTGTGTAGAATTCCTTATGCAACGATTGTATACTGAAGTGAAAGGTATGCAAAGAGAATGGCTTATGAAAAGGATCAAGTGGCTGGCTTTATACACCGTATTTACTCTATTTTATCTTATAGTGATCCCGGAAATCATCTTCAGAACCCTTTCGGAAGATGCTTACATGAAGCTCGGTGAAATCGTAAATCCATTTCAAATTTTCCCTTCAACAGCGAATGCATTATTCATAGCAATAATAATTTCAGCTTTGCTATTAGCATGGTTAACTATTAAATTAGTAAAGCGCGTTATCAGGCGTGGTAATTCTACGCTTTGATCTAACGCGATCAATAAAGAGCAGAGTAGAACTTAAAGTTTACGCCATTACCCGCCCGGACGAACCGCCCCGTTGACATTGCTAACCCGAACGATTGAGACCATTTTTCAGTTATTAAGTGCTCTCTCAGCTTTAAGCTTCAGGTCTTGCCACACGCCCTTTCCGGGCTGATAAGAGAACACGTTACGGTAAAATACTCGCCTCAGTCATTATATCCCCGCAGATAAAAGCGGGAATTTTCATCATGGTGAGCGTGTTGCTTACCTGGCATGGCGCTAAAAGTCAGCCAGTTCAGCAATATGTTTGCCGCTGCGCAGCTCCAGAAAGTCGAGCAGGCGACGCGGCGTGACATTTAACACCCGATCCTCAGGAAAATCCACCTCGCGGGCGATGCGCAGGCAGTGATCGAAGTGACCCAGCGTAAACGCCGTATGGGAATCGGAGCCAAATGCCAGCCGTCCACCGGCATCGCGCACGGCGGCGGCGATAGCCCGACAGTTCGGTTCACTGCCCGGACGCGAATGGGTAAAGGAGGAGTTGTTCAGCTCCAGCGCCACATCGTAGTGCGCGGCTGCCTCGGCGATAGCCGGGATATCGACCGGGAATTTCGGGTTGCCTGGATGACTGATGATATGGACCAGCCCGCCCGCCATCGCAGCGATCATCGCATCCGTGTGATGTTTCCGGTCGCGCGGCGCATAAACCGGCTCGTGAAAACCGGCGACGATCAAATCCAGCGCATCGAGCATCGGGCCGGAACAGTCGATCTCGCCCTGCTGATTTTTAATATTGGCTTCGATACCGCGCAGAATACCCACGCCATCGATCACGCGCGGCCAGACGCGCATATTAATGAAGTGCCAGTAGTGCGGCGCGTCGGCCATGTCGGGGCCGTGATCGGTAATGGCAAACAGTTTCATGCCGGTTTGCTTCGCCTGAGTCACGTAGTCGTGCAGCGTGCTGTAAGCATGGGTGCTGGCGATGGTGTGCATATGCAGATCTACCGGATACATCCTCTTCTCCTGCTGATTGCCCCTGACGGGGCCGGTTCATTAATAGCCGCGCTGACGATCCACCCTGCCCTGCGGCGGCTCGCCTGCCTGGTCCTGGGTGATGGCGCGGGCGATGTAGTCGATAGCTTCGTCGATCAAGGTTACCGCCGCATTATGAGGCGTGATCGTGACGCGCGGATGTGACCAGAGCGAATGCGCTTCGGGCAGCGGTTCAACCTGAAAGACATCCAGCGCCGCCGCTTTCAGCTGCCCGCTATTGAGCGCGGCCAGCAGATCTTCTTCCACCACCTGCGCGCCACGCGCGATGTTGAGGAAGAAAGCGCCGTGCGGCAGCTGCTGTAAAAAGTGGTGGTCGATAAGATTAATGGTCTCGTGCGTGCTCGGCAGCAGGTTGATCACCACCCGCGTCTCCTGCAGAAAGGCAGGCAATGCATCGCGACCGGCAAAGCTGGTCACGCCATCAATTTCTTTGGGTGAGCGGCTCCAGACGCGTAACGGGAATCCCCAGGGTTTAAGGCTTTCCGCCACACTCTGCCCCAGCACGCCCGCCCCCAGGATGCCGATAGTAAAGTTTTCACGCGTGTAAGCGGGGAGCGGCTGCCAGCACTGTTGCTGCTGCTGGAGACGGTAGTCGTCAAAACGACGGAACCAGCTCAGTACGCTATGAACCGCATACTCCTGCATCTGCCGCGCCATGCCGGTATCTTCCAGCCGGTACAGTGGCACGCTGTCGGGCAGCATCTCAGGGTTCTGCTGCAGCTGTTTCAGAATCTCGTCCACGCCTGCCCCCAGCGCAAAGACGCCGCGCAGGGTGGCGCGTCCCTGTAGCATTTCTGTGGGGGGCGAACGGACCAGCGCGTAATCAGCCGGACCATTATCGCCTGGCTGCCAGGCACGCACCCGCACCTGGGGCAGACGCTGTTGTAAACCGTTAATCCAGGCCGCTGCAGACTGCGACGGGTGATACCAGATGATCTCCATCCTGCTCTCCTTTTTTTCTTTCAGCGTCAGGGAAAAGCGAGGTGAGAGCAAGAAAAAACCAGCGTAATAAAGCGGTTTTTTCCATAAAAATAATTCCCGTGGCTTCACATTTCCGGCTCGCTTCAGGGTGAAGTGGTCAGATAAGGTCTAAAGTTGGTCCTGTGGTCAATGCGTTACGCGCGGCCGCGTTTCGGACAAGGAGAAAAACCGATGACAAAAATTGAGGTAAACGCCGCTCCACGGCGTCAGCGTTATGCGCCCTTTCTGCTCACGTTGCTGCTGAGCGTACCCGCCTTCACTGCCCAGGCCGACGACAACAGTCGCATGCTGAATAATCAGCCGCAGCCGCCTGACGTTCGTTTAGGACCGCTGTTTAATGCCGTGCAACAGGCGAAGTTCTATCCCGATCAAAAGACCTTTGCGGATGCGGTGCCGAAATTCGATCCCGCCTCAATTCTTGCCGACTGGCAGATGCAGAAGAAACAACGCAATTTCGATCTTAAGCGTTTTGTGGATGCCAACTTTACCCTGCCCGCGGCCGGTGACAAATATGTGCCGCCAGCCGGACAAAACCTGCGTGACCACATTGATGGCCTGTGGCCGGTGCTGACGCGCACCACCAGCAGCGCCGGTCAGTATGACTCGCTGCTGCCGTTGCCCAAACCCTATGTGGTGCCAGGCGGGCGCTTCCGTGAAGTCTATTACTGGGACAGCTACTTCACCATGCTGGGGCTGGCCGAGAGCGGGCACTGGGATAAAGTGCAGGATATGGTGGACAACTTCGCCTCGCTGCTCGACCGTTATGGCCACATTCCCAACGGCAACCGCAGCTACTACCTGAGCCGTTCACAGCCACCGTTCTTCAGCCTGATGGTCGATCTGCTGGCGACGCACGATAACGGCAAAGCCTATACCCGTTATCTGCCGCAGCTGCAGAAAGAGTATGACTACTGGATGGCAGACAGCGATAAAGTCGCGGCGGGCGCTGCCAGCAAGCGCGTGATTAAGCTGGCGGACGGCAGCCTGCTCAACCGCTACTGGGATGCGCGCGACGTGCCACGTACAGAATCCTGGATGGATGACGTTGCCACCGCCCAGAAAGCGCCGCAGAGGAATAAAGCCGAACTCTACCGTGAGCTGCGTTCCGGTGCGGCGTCGGGCTGGGATTTCAGTTCGCGCTGGTTTACCGATGCGCATAACCTGTCGACAATTCGTACCACGCAGCTGGCCCCGGTTGACCTCAACAGCCTGCTGTTCCATCTGGAGCAGACCCTGTCGAAAGGCTATCAGATGAACAAGCAGAGCGATCTGGCGAAGCAGTTTGCCGATCGCGCGGAGAAGCGCCATGCGGCGATCAACCGCTATCTGTGGGACAGCAAACAGAACTGGTACGCCGATTATGACTGGCAGAAAAAGCAGGTCCATCCTCAGCTGACTGCTGCCGCGCTGTTCCCGCTCTATCTGCAGGTCGCCAGCGATAAGCAGGCTGAAAGCACCGCCAGCGCAGTGGAAAAACAGCTGCTGAAACCTGGTGGTCTGGTGACCACCACCGTGAACAACGGTCAGCAGTGGGATGCACCCAATGGCTGGGCACCGCTGCAGTGGGTTGCTGTGGAAGGTCTGGAGCATTACAACCAGCCAAAACTGGCGAAAGAGGTGGGATTACGCTTCCTGCAAAACGTTCAGAACACCTATGACCGTGAGCATAAGCTGGTGGAGAAATATGTCGTTGATGGCAAAAATCTCGGCGGCGGCGGTGGCGGTGAATATCCGCTGCAGGATGGCTTCGGCTGGACCAACGGCGTCACGCTGAAACTGCTGGATAAGTACTGCCCGAAAGATAAAACCTGTAACAGCGCCCACGATATTCCGCAGGCGTCTGCCTCACAACCTTAATCCACTCTGGATACCTCTGGCCTTGCCGGGGGTATCCCCACTTCATTTCCGCGAATTTTACTTGACCTTCTTTCATCAACAGGCAAAATTGCAGCCAATTTACAAAAGGTAATAATTCTCATTATGATAATGAGATTGCCTATCAAAGCTTTTATTCACCTGCCTGAACCTTTGCCAAGAAAGGAATTTTGATGAAACTGTCATTGTCGCTGAAAGGTTATGTTCCCCTATGCACCCTGGCGCTGACCGCGCCTGCTCTGAGTTATGCTGCCGATATGGTGGTAACCGCGCAACCGCAGGAAGATTCGACCTCGCCGACCCAGGGCTATCTGGCGACGACCAGCCAGGGCGCAACCAAAAGCGATCGTCCGCTCATCACCACGCCGCAATCGATTTCCGTGGTCACCCGTCAGCAGATGCAGGATCAGGGCGCGCTGACCCTGAATCAGGCGCTGGGCTATAGTTCCGGCGTCTTCACCAACTTTGGGGGTGCCGCGACGCGTTACGACACTATTTCGCTACGCGGCTTCCATGGCGGCGATACCGATAATACCTTCCTCGACGGCATGCGACTGATGAGCGACGGTGGCAGTTACAATGTATTGCAGGTCGATAACGCCTTCCTTGAGCGCATCGACGTGATCAAAGGCCCCTCTTCTGCGCTCTATGGTCAGACGGTGCCGGGCGGACTGGTGAACATGGTCACCAAGCGTCCTCAGTTCAGCGAAGAGGGTCACATCCAGTTGCAGGCGGGCAGCAACGCCACCACCGGCACGATGTTTGACTATACCAATGCCATCAACGATCAGTGGGCGTTTCGCCTGACCGGCGTGACCCGCAACAGCGATACCCAGTACGATCACACCCGCGAAGAGAAATATGCACTGATGCCGCAGCTGATGTGGCAGCCGGACGAAGATACACATCTAATCCTGAAAGCCTATCTGCAGAAGGATCCGTCGGGCGGTTATCACGGTTCGGTACCGGGTGACGGCAGCCTCACCGAACACAACGGCTACAAGCTGAGCAACGGCTTTTATGAGGGCAACAGCGATCTCGATCAGTTCAAGCGTCGCGAGCAGATCTACAGCTTCGATTTCGCCCATCGCTTCAACGACGTCTGGTCATTTTACTCGACCGGCAGCTACAGCCACTCGAATGTCGATCTCGATCAGGTCTATCAGGTTGGCTGGGATGAAAATAATCCCGACCTGCTGAACCGTTCTTACTCCGGTGAGCGCTCGTCGCTCTCTGCCTGGTCCACCGATAACCGCTTACAGGCGGAGTTCGACACCGGTGAACTGGAGCACCGCGTCACCCTGGGTGCCGAGTATCATCGTTACAAAAATGAGATCAACGCGGCGGGCGGTTCAGCCAGTCAGCTCAATGCCCTGACCGGCGAGCAGGTAGGCGACATGCCGGATTACACCTGGGCAGATAAAACCCGTCGCTACTATCAGACCGGCCTCTATCTGCAGGATGAGATGAAGCTGGATCGCTGGCATCTGGATCTCTCCGGTCGTTATGACCGCATCGTCGCCAATAACAGCGGCAATGAGCGTCGTCAGGATGATCACATCAGCGGCCGCGCTGCGCTGCTCTATGCCTTCGACAACGGCATCTCGCCTTATGTGAGCTGGAGCCAGGCAATTACCCCGACCGCGCTCACCGATTCCAACAATAACCTGCTGAAGCCCACCACCGCGGAGCAGTATGAAGCCGGGGTGAAATATCAGCCGGTCGGCACCCGCGATCTCTATAGCGTTGCGGTCTATGACCTGACGCAGAAAGATGTGGCGAACCGGGAAGCACCGACGCCGTTCTTTACCCCTTCGGGCAAAGTGCATTCACAGGGCATTGAGCTGGAAGCGCGTAATCAGTTAACCCCGCGTCTGAGCACCGTGGCGAGCTATACGCTGAATCATCTGCGCTTTAAAGAGTCGGTGGATGGCAACGACGGACATACGCCATATGTCACACCCAACAGCATGGCTGCACTCTGGGGTCACTATCAGTTTGATTACGGTCTGAGTGCGGGTGCGGGCGTGCGTTACATCGGCAAACAGTGGGCGGACAATGAAAACACCACCCGTGTGCCGTCGGTGACGCTGTTTGATGCGTCAGTGCGGGCCGATCTCGGCGCCTGGAACAGCAGCCTGAAAGGTGCCTGGGTGCAGGTCAACGCCAATAATCTGACCGACCGCACCTATGTAGCGGGCTGTTACGGTACGGGCTTCTGCTACTGGGGCGCAGAACGCAGCGTGATGGCGACAGTCGGTTACGACTTCTGATAGCAAAATAAGAGATAAAAAAAGGGGACGAATCGCTTCGTCCCCTTTTTCGTTTAAACCTTTACGGTCAACTGCGTACTTTGCGGTAGATGAACAGCACCACGATGGCACCGATAACAGCGACCACGAAACTTCCGAAGTTAAACCCATCGACGCGGCCGAAGCCAAACAGCGTACTGATCCAGCCACCCACTACTGCACCGATAATACCCAGAACGATAGTCAGAATGAAACCGCCACCGTCTTTACCCGGCATAATCCACTTCGCCAGAATACCCGCGATTAAGCCAAAGACGACCCAGGAAATAATACCCATCTGTTGCTCCTTCCTTTTTTGATTAAATCGTGAACGCCTGATTAATCAAGCGGTTTACCGCGATAAGTATAACCAGCTTTTCAAAAAATGCCTGCCTGCTCACAGTTATTATTGATGAATAGCATGCTAAAGCTTTTTTTAGCCGCGCCGATAACCGAGACGAGGCAAAAAAACCGCATCAATAAAGTAACCCCCCTTGTGGAGCAGGACGTGAAAGAAGCCGACCAGGAACAATATCTAAAACGTGGCACGCTGGCGGTTCTTGGCGTTATGAAAGATCTGCTGCGATTGCAGACGCCATTACTGGTGCGCTTTCCGCGTGGGCAGTTTATCAGCCGGATGCTGGCTGCCGATGAAGATCGCCTGCTGTTTGACCTCGGCAGTAATAATCTGGATAACGATTATGCCCTGACCAGCGACGATCTCAGTATCACTGCGGAAACCTACGGCGCTAAGGTGGAATTCAGCCTCGCCGCGCTGGAAATCGTGGAGTTTGAAGGGTTACCCGCTTTCAGCGCGCCGCTGCCAGACCTGCTGTGGCAGATCCAGCGACGTGAGTTTTTCCGGGTCTGCGCTCCGCTGGAGCCGCAGTTCTGGTGTCATACCGTGTGGCCCGATGGCAGGAAAACGCGCCTGCGTCTGCAGGATCTGTCGCTGGGCGGTATCGGCGTGCTGGTCGATGAAGCGCTGCCGGACGGGTTGCAGGACGGTGACAGTTTCAACCCGTTCCGGGTCGAGCTGGGCGAGTATGGCCATTTTGACGTGCCGGTAAAGCTGCTGAGCATTGGCGAGCGCAGCGTGGTGACCGGCAAAAATGAAACCCGCATCACACCGCGACTGAGCTTTCGTTTTGCCACGCTGAACCCGGCGCAGGAGCGGCAGCTTCAGCAGATTATTTTTGCCCTTGAGCGCCTGGCTCGCGATAAATCGACCCGATTCCAGTAACCACTTTACGGATGCGCCGCACAGGTGGGCCGCATCCAGGCTATGCTTCTTGCTTGTTTTCTTTTAAACCGGAACCCAGCAAGGAGACCCTCCCCAATGGAAAACTGGCTCTCTTCACGTCGTTTTCACTCCCTCTTTTTTAATCAGGAACTCTGGCTAAACAGCGCCATCGTAGTGGTGTCCACGCTGGTGATTTACTGGATATTACGTACTCTTATTCGCTTTATCTCCAACCGGATTGCCTTTTACAGCGAACATCGGCATGTTCGCGCCACTGCGATTCTGGTGGAGATATTGCGCAGTACCAGCCAGACCCTGCTGCTGATCTTTTCGCTGCTGATTGCCCTGAAGTTTGTCGATCTGCCCGCGTCGTGGAGTGTAACCATCGCGCACGGCTGGTTCCTGGCGCTGATTGTACAGCTCGCTCTGTGGCTCGACTGTGGCATCCGGCTATGGCTGAAAAGCCTGCTGCGTGACCCGCTGCACGTGCGCAACCCGGTCACTACGGTGATCCTCGGGATTCTGCTGCGGGTAGTGGTCTGGATTATGATGTTCCTGGCCATTCTGTCGAACATGGGCATCAACATTACCGCACTGGTCGCCAGTCTCGGGGTCGGGGGCATCGCGATTGCGCTGGCGATTCAGACGGTACTGAGCGATGTGTTTGCTTCACTGGCGATAGGCTTTGATAAGCCGTTTGAGCATGGCGATTTTATTGTCTTTGGTGACATTGCCGGTTCCATCGAGCATATCGGCCTGAAAACCACCCGACTGCGCAGCCTGAGTGGCGAGCAGATTGTCTGCTCAAATACCATTCTGTTGCAGCAGACGATCCACAACTATAAGCGTATGCAGCAGCGCCGCATCGTCTTTAAGTTTGGTATCAGCTATGCCACGCCGTCAGAGCAGGTCCGGGAGATCAGCCCGCTGGTGAAAGAGATTATCCAGGGCGTTGAGACCACCCGTTTTGACCGTGCCCACTTCCTGGCCTTTGAGGATTCAAAACTGACCTTCGAAGTGGTCTATTTTGTGCTGGATGCGGATTACAACAAGTACATGGATATTCAGCAGGAGATTAACCTGCAACTGATGGCAGCACTGGAAGAGCGAAATATCCGCTTCGCCTTCCCGATTCGTCAGGTGGAGTTCAGTGGCGGCAATCTGCCACCGGTGGATCTGGTTGCGGTGCAGAATGACGATGACGAGGTGCGCAGAATGGCGCGCTAAATCAGTGCCCGCCTTTCTTTTTCAGGCGTGGCGGGCATAACAAGCCGGTGCGGGCGGAATCGTGACCGCACCGGCTGCTTCATCCCTTGCATTCAGCCGTTCCGCCTTACCGCTTACTGATGCCGGTAGCAGCTCACGCCGAGATACTCACTGAACGCTTCCTGCAGCACACCAGCCGTGGCAGAGTGGTTCATTGCCACATGATGCTCAAAGCCGTTACGGCAGATCCACGCCAGTAGTGTCTCCAGCTGCGGCACCTGGATCACCGCACGGCAACCTACCGTGTCCAGCGGATCGGTGACCGACATTCCCTCTCCCACATAGGCTTTGATTTCGCCGCTGAAGTCGTCGGTAGAGAGGCGGAAATAGGTCAGATCGCCCTGCTTCATGCGGCCATGCACTGCGCCACAGGTGTTCTCTTTGCCCACGGTGGTGCCGATGATATCCGCCGTGCCCATGGTCGCTGACTCCAGGCTGGCGCTGGCGAAATTACCGCAGTGAAACAGCACACATTTGTCCCGCTCGTCGCCAAAGTTGTTGTTCCAGTCTGCCAGCGAGGCGGGGTTCAGCGAGCAACTGGCGAGCGCATACATCGACAGCGCCCCCATCACATCCACTTCGCAGGCGCTGGGCATCAGCTGGCCCGACATCACGCTCATGATTGAGCAGACGTTAATGCCCAGGTTCTCCTGCAACGACGTCCAGCACTGAATGGCGGTGGTATCGATATCGTTGTCGCTGATCCACTCGCTGATCACCACAAACAGTTTGGCCATGGTCACCAGTTTGTCACCCGGAATCCCCCGCGCATCGGCGTTGGCCTCCAGGATTTCACGCTTCTCTGCCACGCGGATATCGTCATCGCGCAGCCGGTTGGTGCGGGTAAAGATCTCCGATAAATCCAGGGTCTCCACCGCGATGCCCATCTTCTCCAGCAGCTTTTCGCTGTAGCGCACGGTGTTGAATCCGGCGGGCCGGGCACCAATTGCCCCGACGCGTACCCGGCGCATGGCATTCACCACCCGACAGAGCTGGCTGAACCGCTGCAGATCCTGCATAAACACGTCGCCGCTCAGGGCGCAGACGTGCTGGCGGGTCAGCGTAAACGGGATGCCATATTGCCGCAGGTTGTTGCAGAGCGAAATTTTGCCGCAGAAGCTGTCGCGGCGGGTCGCCAGTCCCATTTTATCCAGATTGTCCTCTTCGGCCTGCACCAGCACCGGCACGTTCAGCCCGGCGAGACGCAGCGCTTCCGCGATGGCTTTTTCATCACCAAAGTTAGGCAGCAGCACCACAATGCCGTGAATCGCTTCGCGATGCTGACGAAACAGCGCGGCACAGGTTTTCGCCTCCTGACGCGTCTCGACGCCGCCCAGGTTGGTCTGGTTCTCATCCAGCATCACCGTATTAATGTTCATCTTTTCAAACAGCGCGACCGCCTGCTGGCGCGCCTCGCCCACCAGATAGCTGGGAAAAAAACCCCGGTTGCCAATAATGACGCCGAAGGTTAACTGCTGAGGAAGTGTTGACATGGCTCTGCTCCGGATAAGGATTAATGTGGCTGATAACGACAGCGTGCAACGGCGTCAATCCAGCCTTTATAGTTTTCCTGCATACGCTGCGCGTGCTCTTCACGCGGCATGATGACGCTGCCGCCCTGCAGCGCCTGCATATCACTGCCCTGCTGCCACCATCCCAGCACTTTGCCTGCCAGCAGTGCCGCGCCCAGCGCGGAGACCTCGGCGGTAGGCACCCGCTGCAACGGCCGCTGTAACACATCCGCCTGTAACTGCATCAGCCAGCTATTTTCGGTGGCGCTGCCATCCACACAGAGCGCCGGAAGCTGCTGGCCGCTGGCCTGCTCCATGGCAAAAAAGACGTCGGCGATTTGCCAGACGATCGACTCCAGCGCCACCCGCGCCAGCACGGCGGGTGTGGCGGCATCCGTCAGTCCGCACACCATGCCGCGCGCCTGCAGATCCCACCAGGGCGCGCCCAGGCCAGAGAGCGCCGGGACAAAATAGATGCCCTGATTGTCGTCGCAGCGCTGCGCCATCGCGGTGAGCTCGCGCGGCTCCTGCACGCCGAGCATTCTGCCCAGCCAGGCGGCACCGGAACCGGTGTGGGTAATGTTGCCTTCAAAGGCATAACGCAGCGTGCCGTCATGCCAGGCTACGGTGGTGCTGAGGCCATTTTCCGTCAGCAGCGGCGTCGCCATGGACATCATCAGGGAAGATCCGGTGCCGTAGGTGGCTTTCACCACTTCAGACTCGCCGCGCCGCTGCGCCTGTAAGGCGGCATGAGAGTCGCCGATGCGCGCCAGAATCGGCGTGCCTGGCGCTAAGCCGGGAATATCATTCACCGCGACCACGCCCTGTTCACTGGCTGAAGCGGTGATGCGCGGCAGCGCGGCGCGCGGCAGTTGAAACAGCGTCAGCAGCTCGTCGTCCCAGTCATTAAGATGCAGGCTGTAGAGTTGAGTACGGGAGGCGTTAGCATGATCGGTAATAAATACCTCGCCCGCGCTGAGCTGCCAGCTGAGCCAGCTGTCGACCGTGCCGATACAGAGCTCACCCGCCGCCGCCCGCGCCGCGCCGTCAGGAATGGCGGCCAGCATCCCGGTCAGCTTGGCGGCCGGAAACATCGGGTCAACGGCCAGGCCGGTCAAACCGGTGATGCGAGGTGCTTTGCCCGCCTGACGCAGGTCGCGACAGAGTAACTCGGATCGTCGATCCTGCCAGCTCACCAGCGGCGTCAGCGGCTTGCCGTCACGCCGCTGCCAGATCAGCACCGACTCGCGCTGATTACTGATCGCCACAGCCGCGACAGACGCGCCACCACAGGCTGCCAGGCAATGGGTAATGGCCTCTTTTACCGCCAGCCAGATCGCCACAGGGTCCTGCTCAGCCAGTCCCGGCTGCGGATGTTGCAGGGTTAAGCTCTGGCTGCCGCGTGCCACCACACGGCCATCACGATCAACCGCAATCGCCTTGGCATTGGTGGTGCCTTCGTCGATCGCCAGAATCAGGGGTCCCACCATGTTTATGCTCCTGCGCAGATGCGCGCTGCACTGTTCACCACGCTACTGGCATCAATGCCATGATGGGCGCGGGTAGAGGCGCGATCGCCGGCAATCGCATATTCCCCATCTGCAATGCCGAGCCGCAACAGCGGGATGCCGCAGCCGCCTTCCGCCAGCACTTCGGCCACCAGGCTGCCGACACCGCCATTAACGTTATGCTCCTCTACGGTAATCACCGCTGGGTAGTGATTTAACAGGTTGCGCAGCTGTTGGGTATCACAAGGTCGAATCGATGGAACCGCGATCACACCGGCTGAAATGCCCTGCTCAGCCAGTTGCTCAGCAGCGTGAACCACCTCGTGAACCGTTGAGCCCATCGCCACCAGTGCGATGTCGCTGCCTTCACGCAGCAGGTCGATCGCGCCCGGCCTGAACTGGTAGCTTTCCGCGTGCAGCTGCGGCAGATCTTTGCCATCCAGACGGATATAGACCGGCCCGACATGCTCAAGGGCGTAATCGATGATCTGACGGCACTCCAGCGGACAGGAAGGCGCATAGATCTCGATGTTGCCGAAACCGCGCATCACCGCAATGTCATCAATGCTGTGATGGGTACTGGCTAACGGGCCATAGCTGGTCCCGGCATTCAGCCCGAACAGTTTGACGTTGGTGTTGTTGTAGCAGACGTCGACTTTTACCTGCTCATTGGCGCGTGACACCAGAAATGGCGCGGCGTTACAGGTCACTGCGACCTTGCCGCCCAGCGCCAGACCGGCCGCCGTGCCCACCAGCGTCTGCTCAGCGATGCCGACGTTAATCAGCCGGTCGGGAAAGGCCTTGATAAAGGGGGCGATTTTGGCCGTCGACGTGGAGTCGGCTACTACCGGCACCAGATCCACACCGCGATTCACTGCGTCGATAAAGGCCGTGACCATGACGCTTGCTAAATGTTGTGCATTACTCATCTTTCAGTTCCTCCAGTGCCAGTGCGATCTCTTCGCCTTTCGGCACCCGGTGATGCCATTCCGCCTTGCTCTGGATAAAGGAGACGCCAAATCCCTTCTCGGTATGCGCCACAATCACCTGCGGTTTGCCGTTCTTCGGCAGGTTTTCAATGGTGTCGACCACCGCCGCCATATCATTGCCGTTGCATTCGGTGACCTCCAGCCCGAAGGCGCGCCATTTTTCCGGCAGCGGATCGGTGTTCATGATGTCGCGGGTCGCGCCCGCCAGTTGCAGCTTGTTTTTGTCATTGATGATGATCAGGTTGTCGAGGCCGTAATGCGCCGCCACCAGCGCCGCCTCCCAGTTGCTGCCTTCAGCTAGCTCACCATCGCCGGTCACCACAAAGATGCGGCGCGGGCTGTTATCTTTTTTCGCCGCGATAGCGATGCCCACCGCCACCGGCAGGCCGTGACCCAGCGCGCCGGTGTTCAGCTCAACGCCCGGCGTTTTCTGCCGTACCGGATGGCCGGGCAGATGCGAGTCGGCATGCTGATAGGTTGCCAGCCAGTCGGTCGGGAAGTAGCCCGCTTCCGCCAGCACGCAGTAATAGCCCCCCACCGCATGCCCTTTGGACTGGATATAGATGTCACGCTGATCGTCGTCTGTACGATCCGGGGCGCAGTTCAGAATGCGGAAGTAGAGCGCGGTGAGGATCTCTACCTGTGACAGGTCAGCGCCGGTATGACCGCCTGCCGGGCTGCCCGCGTTAAGCTGGATGATGCGGCGGCGGATTGCCCGCGCCCGGCGCTCAAGGTCATCGACCGGAAGATTGAAAGGATTCATACACTACCTCTGAATTTTAAATCGGTTATGAATATATATTCACGTCGGTTAAAAAATTTTGTGCCTGAAAAAAGGAGCTAATAAACTGAACCGCCCTTTGTTCGCTATTCTGCCCGTTAAACCGGGCAGGCCGTCCGCTGCCAGGAATCACTCAGCGGCACCCGCTGTCCGGTTCAACGCACTTTCCCGTCAGGGTTTTGCCGGTGTCCCCTCCTCGATTAACGCTTTCTGAGCCACCACGGCCGCCTTCTGCTGCATCCGGCTCTGGGTCTGGTCGATGATCACCGCGATGATAATCACGATGCCTTTGATCACCATCTGCCAGAATTCACTGACACCCATCATGATCAGGCCATCCGCCAGAAAGCCGATGACGAACGCACCAATCAGCGTGCCGAGGATGGTGCCGCGTCCGCCCGCCAGCGACGTGCCACCCAGCACCACGGCGGCAATGGCATTCATCTCAAACGCGGTGCCGTTAGCCGGATGGCTGGCGACCAGTTGCGATGAGACCACGATGCCAGCAATCGCCGCGCAGAATCCTGACAGGGTGTAGACCAGAATTTTTACCTGCCGGGTTTTCACACCCGACAGTTCAGCGGCACGTTCATTGTCCCCGATGGCATAGACCTGACGGCCAAACGGCAGGCGACGGGCGATGTAGGCGATCACCAGCGCCAGCACCACCATCATCCAGATGGCGTAGGGCAGCCCGAGAAAGGTTCCGGCACCAATCCGATCGAAACCGGTATTGCCCAGCAGCGGATTCCCCTGCAGACCGGGAAAGGTCTCGCCGCCGGAGGTGAGCATCGCCGCGCCGCGCAGGATATACATGGTGCCGAGGGTGCAGATAAAGGGGGCCACGTTGTAGCGGGTAATGATCCAGCCGTTGCCCGCGCCAATCAGCGCGCCGATCAGCAGTACTACCGGCACAATCACCCAGACGCTGGGAAAAATAGCGATGCCAAACATCGGCAGCACAATGCCTTTGGTAATCAGCCAGCCGGCGATCATGCCGCACAGTCCCAGCGTCGCCCCAATCGACAGGTCAATTCCCGCCGTGATAATGACAAAGGTGATGCCCAGCGCCAGAAAGGCGTTGATGGCGATATGTTTCACCATGATCACCAGGCTGCCGGTGGCGAGAAAGTCCGGCACGGTGATGGCGAAGAAGCCGACGATCAGAATCAGCGCAATAAAAGTGCGCAGCTTCAGAAGCAGCAGCAGAATGCTTTCACGTGAACTGAACGCCTTAGCCGGAAGTGTGGTCAGCGCGACGCTGTCATTGCTTTTCATGCTCAGAACCCCTGCGCACTTGCTTTCACCAGCGCTGCCTCTTCCGCCTGGTCGCGGGGAAGATCAGCCGTAAGTTTGCCGCCCGACATCACCAGGATGCGATCGGCTACCGCCATAATCTCTTTCAGGTCCGAGGTGGAGAAGAGAACTGCAATGCCCTGCTGCGACAGCGCCACCATCATGCGAAATACCTCTGCTTTTGCACCGACATCAATGCCGCGACTCGGCTCATCCAGCAACAGCAGACGCGGATTGGTCAGCAGCGCGCGGCCAATCACTACTTTCTGCTGATTGCCACCACTCAGCGCGCTGATGGCCACGTCCGGCGAGGAGATTTTGATCGCCAGGTTGCCCACCGTCTGGCTTACCGCCTGCTGCTCCGCCTGATGGGCAATGGCAAAGCGATGCGACAGACGCCGCCACAGGCTGGCGATGGTGAGATTACTGGCGACCGATGACACCGGGAAAATCCCGGCGCGTTTGCGATCTTCTGGCACCAGACTCATGCCCATGCGGATACGGTCAGCGGTGGGCAGACGGGTCGGCAGCGGTTTGCTGTCGAGCCACAGCTTGCCCAGATAGTGACGCTGACTGCCAAGCAGACACTCAAACAGCTCGGTGCGGCCTGCGCCCATCAGCCCGTAAATCCCGACAATTTCCCCGGCCCGCACCTGAAAACTGACGTCATCCACCAGGGTATTGCCATTGGGGCTGACGCAGGTAATGTGCTGCGCCTCCAGCACCGGCGCGCCAAACTCACGCGCTTCCGGCAGGAAGGTGGTGACCGGTTCACTGCCCAGCATCTCACGCACGATCCACGGCACATCGATGCTGCTGACCGGCGCTTCGGCCTGAAAGCGCCCGTCGCGCAGAATGGTGATCACGTCGCCAATTGCCATCAGCTCTTCCAGCCGGTGGGAGATGTAAATCACGGTAACGCCCTGCTGCGTCAGGTCGCGGATCACCCGGAACAGGATCTCCACTTCGGTTTTGCTCAGCGCCGAGGTCGGCTCGTCGAGGATCAGGATGTCCGCATCTTCCGCCAGCGCTTTGGCAATCTCGACCAGCTGCTGCTGACCCACTTTGAGATTACCGACCCGCTCATGGGGTGAAATCGGCTGATCGAGGCGCGCCATCAGCGCGGCGGTGCGGCGAGCCTGCTCTGCCTCGTTGATCGGGGCCATGCCGCGCTGGATCTCCCGGCCCAGAAACAGGTTTTCAGCCACCGTCAGGTTCTCAAACAGATTCAGCTCCTGGTGCACCATGCCGATGCCGTGCCGGGCGGCGTCGCGGGTGCTGCTCAGCGTCAGCGGCTCGCCATTCAGGAACAGCGAACCGGCCGTGGGCTGCTGTACCCCGGCCAGAATTTTCATCAGGGTCGATTTTCCCGCCCCATTCTCACCGATGATGACGTTAACTTTGCCGCGCCAGACCCGATAGTCGACGCGATCCAGCGCCAGCGTGCCGGGAAACAGCATCGATATCTGTTCGGCCCGCAGAATGATCTCATCGTCCATCAGGGCGTCCCCCGCTTCAGCTCAACCGCCACCACATCTTCAACGCTGTTCTGCCCGATGGTTACGGCCAGCAGCGCCTGCACCGGCTGGTTGACCCAGCTGGCATCCAGCGGTGGCAGTTGCTTCACCGCGTGACGGTTCAGCGCCCGGGTCAGTTGGGCGTACTGCACCTGATTGGTAAACTCTTCGAAACGGAATCCGGCGGCATCCCGGATAGCGTTACTGCGCAGCACCGGCCCGACACTGACCGCCACCGGCTTGCCGTTAATCATCAGCGTCAGCGTGCGTTCACGCGGGCTACTCTCATCAAAGGCGCTGGCTGTACCCCCGGCTCGTACGAAGACGCTTTCGCGCCCGCCGGGTTTGACCGTCTGACTTTTCGCCTCCATGTCAGCCCAGTTCAGCGCATGGCTGTTCGCGGTGGTCATCACGCGCGGCTGCCAGGTCTCTTCCGCAATCTGCTGCGGTGTCTGGGTGGTATAGCTGGGTTTCGCGTGCGGATCCTTCGGCAGGATCGGCTTACCGTCCGCATCCAGATCCACCACGGTGCAGGCGCTGAGCAGCGCCATACCGGTCAATACCGCCAGCATCCGTTTCATGGTTATTTCGCCAGGTTGAAGTTTTTCAGCTTAGCGGCGTTGCTGTCGTCAATCAGCACGCAGTCCATCAGCTGCTTCTCCTGTTTCTGCGCTTTGCCGTTCTTCAGGTAGTAATCCGCCTGCGTGACCGCCATCTGCGCCTGATCCCAGCCCGGCTGCAGCACCGTCGCTTTAATATTGCCTTTGTTGAGGATCGAATCGCGGGTGTAGTCGCTGCCATCAAAGCCCACCACGATCACCGATGTTTTCCCGGCGGCTTTCAGCGCGGCTTCGGCACCCAGCGCCATGGTGTCGTTACCGGAGATGACGCCCACGATGTTGGGGTGTTTCTGCAGCAGGGTTTCCATGCGGCTGAAGGCTTCGGTCTGACTCCAGTTGGCGCTCTGCTGAGCCACCATTTTCATGTCGCTGTAGTCATCCAGCACATCGTGATAGCCCTGCGACCGCACGCCCGCGTTGGTGTCAGACTCTTTGCCCAGCAGTTCAACATAGTCCCCTTTGCCGCCCAGCAATTTCGCAAATTTCTCCGCGCCCAGCTGCGCCCCCTGATAGTTGTTAGAGACGATCTGCGCTACCGCGATGCCGGTTTTGTTGATCTCCCGGTCAATCAGGAAGGTCGGGATCCCGGCATCTTTGGCTTTCTGCACCGGCCCGACGGTGGCGTCGGCACCAGCGTTATCAAGAATGATCGCTTTGGCTTTGCGCGCAATCGCGGTCTCAATCAGCTGGTTTTGCTTGTTTACGTCATCATCGTGCGACGCCACCAGCGTGGCGTAACCCAGCTCTTTGGCTTTCGCTAAGGCCCCTTCCGCCTCGGCTTTAAAGAACGGGTTGTCATGGGATGGGGTGATAATCGCCAGCAGGCCTTGCTCTGCCGCCAGCGCGGTCGCTGAAAAGGCGAGCATCGATGCGAGCAGGGTCAGTTTGATCAGAGGACGAGTCATTATTTTTCTCCGCTTGAATATATATTCACACGCGATTTTATATGCATAATGACTATGCGCCCGCGCTGACGTGCCGTCCAATGCGCGATCGTCAAAAAGCGAAAACGATCACAAATTAGCCTGCGTTGTGATTTTGATCATCCTGGTTAACAATACCGGGCAGAATCAGAGAGGGAAAAACCGATGGCAAAACAGGATGAACAGCGACTGATGGTGAAGATTGCCACCCTTTACTATGTCGAAGGGTTGAAGCAGTCAGAGATTGCGGAGTCGCTGACCTTATCGCAGTCGTTTGTCTCACGCATTCTTAATCGCAGCGTGAAAGAAGGTGTGGTCAAGATCAGCGTGGTGCCACCAGCCAACGTCTACCCTGAGCTGGAAAAGGCCATTGAGCAGACCTATAACCTGCCGCAGGCGATTGTGGTGGATGTGCCGGACCAGGCGTCGTCGCTGCAGATTAAGCAGGCGATTGGATCGGCGGCCGCTCACTATCTGGAGACCCGACTGCGAAACGATGAGCTGATTGGTATTTCGTCATGGAGCGGCACGATCCGGGCGATGGTGGATGCGCTGCATCCGCTCAACAGCGCCTGCAAAGGGGTGATCCAGCTGCTGGGTGGCGTCGGGGCTAACGGCAATGTGCAGGCCACGATTCTGACGCAAAATCTGGCGGCGCTGCTGAACTGCCCCGCCTGGCTGCTGCCGTCGCAGTCGATTGAGCATTCGGTCAGCGATCGCCAGCGGCTCTCTGCCAACGCGGAGGTCGCCGAGGTGCTGAGTAAATTTGAGCAGGTCGACCTGGCGATTGTCGGCATTGGCGATCTGGAGCCGTCGGCGCTGTTACGTAATTCGGGCAACTACTACGATGGCAGGATGCTACAGACGCTGGCGGCGCGCGGTGCGGTAGGCGATATCTGTCTGCACTATTTCGACGCCTGCGGACAGCCGGTGCTGAAAGCAGAAGAAGATCCGGTGATTGGTATGGAGCTGGCACAGGTAAAACAGTGTCCACAGGTGGTCGGGCTGGCAGGCGGAAGAGAGAAAGCGCAGGCGATTCGCGGTGCGCTGCTGGGCGGCTACATCAAGGTGCTGATCATCGACTATCCCACGGCGCGGCTACTGCTCACGCCGCAGAATTCATCACAACCGGTCAGATAGTGCGGTAAGCCGTGGTGACTTTCCACAGATAGCGCGGGGCCTGCGCCGCCGGATGCTTGTTCTGCACATGCTGATAGAACTCATCCGGTGACATCGCATTGATCATCGCAATGGCCCGATCGCGATCGCTGGAGAAAGTCCGCAGTAACGCCCCTGCGCCGTTGGCATAAGAGACGATGGTGGCATAGCGCAGGGTCAGCGGATCGCGGATGCCCGACAGCGCGGAGTTCTGCAGAATGCGGATATAGGCGGTGCCGATATCAATATTTTTGGCCGGATCGTGCAACTCGGCATTCGACGGCTGACCACGACGGCCCAGCGTGCGATAGACTTCGCGCCCGGCGGTCGAAGCTTTAATCTGCATCAGCCCCACCGCATTTGAACGGCTCACCACGCCCGGATTTCCACCCGACTCGACACTGATAATGGCGCTGATCAACTTCTCATCAACGCCATAATGACTGGCGGCATCTTCGGTAAACATCGCCCAGGTGCCATTGACGCTGGACGGCGGTGCCTGAGTTAATGGCGTGTTGCGCTGCTTAACGGCATGATGCGGTGGCTCGCTGGCACAGCCGGTCAGGAGTAACGCTGAGAGTATAAGGTGTCGGATTTTCAGCAATTTTTCATCTCGTAGCTGTTGTGGCGAATGCTATCATACCCAGGCAGCCTGAGAGCAAAATTACCGTTTATCCTAAATGCATGAAAATGCGGCGCGTACCGTGACTTCAGCGGCGCTTTTCGCCATCATCGCCGTCAGTCAGGCGCTAACAGCAGGAAAGTATGATGATTTCACGTTCAGTTCGTCTTATCTCCCCCTCCGGTTACTGTCACAATCAGCCTGCGGCGCTGCAGGGCATTGCACGACTGCGCGCGGCCGGCCATCAGGTAGAGAACGAGCAGGTGATCACCCGCCGTTTTCAGCGCTTCGCCGGTACGGACGCGGAGCGCCTGGCGGATATCAACCAGCTTGCCAGCCTCAGCACGCTGCCCGATGTGGTGCTGGCGGTGCGTGGCGGTTATGGTGCCAGCCGGTTACTGGAGTCCATCGATTACATCGGCCTGCAACGCCGTCTGCTGAATCAGCCGCTCGCGCTGTGCGGCCACAGCGACTTCACCGCGATTCAGCTGGCGCTGCTGGCGCAGGTCGGCCTGATTACCTTCAGCGCACCGATGCTGGCCGGTAACTTCGGCGCCGCGACCTTATCTGAATTTACCCTTCACCACTTCTGGCAGGCACTGACTTCACCTACAGTAGAGGTGACATGGCAAAGCGAAACGCCTGACGAGGGCGAATGGCAGGGTACGCTGTGGGGCGGGAATCTGGCGATGATCTGCTCACTGATTGGCACGCCGTGGATGCCGCAGTTTGAGAACGGCATTCTGGTGATTGAGGATGTGAATGAGCATCCGTTCCGCATTGAACGCATGCTGATTCAGCTGCAGCAGAGCGGCATTCTGGCGCGACAGCGGGCGATCGTTACCGGCAGCTTCACCAGCACAGCCCTGACAGAATATGACAACGGGTTTGGCTTCAGCACCGTCTGGCAGCGACTGCGTGACACCACCGGTCTGCCGCTGATTTGTGGATTAGATTTTGGTCATGCCGCTGACACCGTAACACTGCCTTTGGGTGCCAGCGCACGATTAGCGGTCAGCCAGGGCCACGCCCGTTTGCAGGCGACCGGGCATCCCGTCCTGCGGGAATAGCGTTTGTTTCAGGAGATCGACATTGAAGCCGTTGTATGACGATTTGTGGATCTCAACCCCGGAATTTCCGGTGGAAGATGCCGTTAATGACCTGATGATGCATGGCTTTATGCTGCGTCACCCGCGCGGCAATCTGTTGATTGGCCGCGTAGAAAACCCGCTCGATCATGAAGTCATGGCCGATACCGGCGGCGTGATCCGCCACTACCTCACCCACTGGCATGAATCCGCGCCCGGTGCGGCGCTGATCCAGCAGCGCTTCAGCAGCGCACTTTACTGCCATAGCCGATCGCTGGGCCCCATCAGCCGTTTTGCTGAGCCTGATGACACCTTTTCGCAGCAGGAGACGCACTTCGGGGATTTCCATCTGCTGCCAACGCCAGGACACACACCGGGCAGTTGCAGCTATCTCTACACCTCGCCGCTGGGGCTGACCTATCTGTTTGTTGGCGATACCGTGACGCGTTCGCATGACCGCTGGATCACGGTGCTGGTGCCGGACAGTAATCCGGCTGAGCTGAGCCAGACGCTGGAGTTTTACCGCTCCCTGCGTCCCGACGTGGTGCTGATGAGTACCACGCGCGGGCATCTCTCCTGGAAAAAAGTTACGCTGCAGAGCTGGCTGGCCGCGATTGATGAAGCAGAACAGCATCCGCTGGATTTGCGTCAGCAACCGTTGTTCTGATTACAGTGCTTTCGTCAGATAGTGGCGCTGATGATGCCGCGGATAGTTATCCAGGCTGAAGCGCAGCGTATAGCCAAGCTTTTCATAAAACGGCCGCGCCTGAAAACTGGCGGTATCCACCTGGGCAAAGTGGCAGCCGCGATCCCGCGCCTCCTGCTCTGCCGCCTGCATCAGCTTGCTGCCCGCCCCCTGCCCGCGTAGCGCCTCACTCACCCACAGCATATCAATCCGCAGCCAGTTTCCGGCGGTTGATCCGGTCAGTCCGGCCAGCTTTCGGCCCTGGTCATCACGAATAAACACGCCGATCGATCTGATCTCATCAATATTAATATATTTGCTGTTGAACGCAGTCAGACCCAGCCTGACTTCATCCAGATCCTGCGTCGTGACCTTATCGGTAATCTCGGGTTGCATAGTGGCTCCGGGGGTTAAGTGTCGGAGTGCTGACGATCGTCGTAGCGCTCCAGGCTCAACGCATCAACATCGCGTTTTTCGCTGCGGCTGCAGGGCAGCAGTTTATCGCTGTCGCGGTAGACAAAAAAGGTCGCCTGGCTGCGCTGGTTCACAATCAGCTGATCGCCATTGCGAAAGCGGGTAATCGCCACCTTATCACCCGCCTCTAAACGGGTACGCTGCTGACCAGCGGCAATCTGGAAATGCCCCGGCGGCCACATTAACGTGGTTAAACCATATTCGGCACGCGAAACGGTCATGGTTGTCCGGCCGGGACAGTTAAGCTGAAATTCCGTCTCGCTCCAGGCGGGTGCGATGTGACAGGCCAGCAGGCCCAGGGCAATTAACGCTGCCTTCATGCTGTGTCTCCGCTGATTTTATTGAGGTTTTTTAGCTTAACACATCACAGGACAGAGAAGGGACGCGGGGCAACCCGCAGCAAGACCATTGCAAGATAGAATCGGCGTGCGAAGAAATCTGAAAGTTGAGAAAAAATAAAGTAATCCGGCCAGCGTAACAGGCTGCCACACTGACCGGATATGATTATTCGGCTGCTACCTCGGCGGCCACTAACATCAGTGCCAGCCCGGCATTCTCGCTATCATAAGCCTGCATTGCTGCACGTATATCCGCTGAACAAGCGATCACCTGTTGCTTCTTATCGGCTTCTAACTGGTCAATCGCATGGCGAATAATCATTAGACTTGCTTCTTCTTCGTTCATCATTTATCCCTGAATTTGCCTAAGTGGTGCGCAAAGGAGCCAAGAATAACGTTTATTGATAAGCAAAGTCACCCTTTTACATTCCTGTTGCTTAACGATTAAACAAATCTCAAACAGGAAGCGCAGCGTAAACTGCTATGATTAAGTAATCAGTGACGCAGCAGGATAGACTCTGCGCCACGAAACTCCCAAGGATTGAAGCAGGTAGAAAATCATGATGCGTCTCAGCATTTTTATCCTCATCGCGATGGTGACTGGATGTTCATCTGGCCCGAAAGGGGTGGAATGTCCGGGTGAGGTCTCGACAATTTATGGTCAGTCGATGGGGCATACCCAGGGCGTGATTTTTGATCTGGTTAATAGCTTCACCGTGACCCGGGATAAGGTCAGCGTTAAGAGTGGCCCGCTGCAGTCGCTGGATCGCTTTAAATATGTTCCCTCCGCCGTCACGCCTGAGGGCTATTACGCGCAGCGCCTGTCAGATAAGCAGTTCCGCCTGATCAACCCTTACCAGGACACCCAAATCACCTGGACCTGTCCATAAGGGATGAATCCTGCTGCCAGATGGTTTATTGTCAGGAAACGTCAAGCAGCAGGTCTCCCCGATGGAAAAGCGTCTGGATAACAACGGTTATATCGACTTCCCCTTCCCCGCCACCCGCAATGCGGATGGCTCCGTGAATCCCTGTGGCTTTGATCTGACGCTGGAAACTGGTCGCCTTGAGGAGATCGCGGTGCTGAACCATTCAGTGAATCTGCGGCGGCTGGTCGAGGAGATCAATCTGCAGGAGGGGCTGTTTATGACCCTGGCCTGCGACTGGCAGCAGCAGGCAGATGCGGTCTGTGGCTTTATCGATGTGGCTTTTCGTCCCGACCTGCCGCAACACGGCTTTGAGGAGGCGCTGCAGCTGGAAGCGAACTTTTATCGCTACCTGACCGGGCAGGAGCAGCAACATCAGATGCCCGCGGAGACGCTGGTCAATTATGCCCGTTCGGTACTCGACTGGAGCTGGTCACCGCTGCGCCAGCGTCAGCGCGATTATGAAAAGATCACTATTCAGTTCTATTGCCCGCAGGCGGATGACGCCGAATGGTGTTTTGATCATCTGCGTCACTTCCTGGTGAGCGTCTATCCGGCCTGCGTCGCCGCCCGTTCACTCTGATCTTCATTGCCCCCGGAGTCGCTATGCGTTCTGCTGCACTGTCTGCTGTCACGCTGTTCTGCTCACTGCTTTTTGCCGCTGCTGTCCAGGCCGATCGTTGCCAGCAAATTCGCGCCGGTCTGGATATCGGTTCCGGCACCACCAAAATTGCGGTAGCCCGTGTCAATGTCTGCCAGCTGCGCATCGAAAAGATGCTGTATCAGGATCAGCGCGCCGTGGCATGGAACGAGGCCTTAGCGCATTCAACAGATAATCAGCTCAGCCCGGCAATGACTCATGAAGGTGCCGCTGCCCTGCAGCAGCTTTTAACGCAGGCACGGCGCTTTCATCCACAGCGCATCAGCGGCGTTGCCACCGCGGTGTTCCGCAACGCCAGCAACGGACAGGCGGTCATCGATCAGTTGCAGCGCCAGACCGGTGCGCAAATCAGCATCATCTCGCAGCAGCAGGAAGCGAAACTCGGTTTCCTCTCTGCTAAAGCCGCGCTTAACGATCCGGCGATCCGTGATGAGCAACTGCTGGTCTGGGATATTGGTGGGGGATCGATGCAGATGACTGCCTGGCGACAGCAGGCGGGTCAGCCGGTTGCGGATATCTATCAGGGCAAACTGGCCTCATTGACGCTGAAAAACTTTATTCTGACGGTGCTGAAGAACAGCCCGGAGGCCAAATCCCCTAATCCGATTGGCTCCTGGCGGCAGTCGGTGCTGCGCTTTGTGCAATTTTATGCCGCTAATGAGGTCAGTCCGCAGATTAAACAGGATCTGGCGAGCCGTCGGGTCATTGGCATCGGCGGCGTCCATGGTTTTTCAATCCGCAATCAGTTACCGGGCAAACCCCATCGTTACAGCCTGACGACATTAAGTCAGCTGTCGCAGCAGCAGGTCTGGAAAGGCGACAGTGAACTCCCGGGCGACTACCGGGCCACTGATGTCAGCAATCTCTTACTGGTTGAAGGTTATATGCAGGCGCTGAAAATTAATGAGGTTACGATTGTTGAGGCCAGTCTGATTCAGGGCGTGCTGCTGCAGTAGCGCAGCGTTTCCGCACTATGCTAAACCTCAGGCTTAATCAGCCGGATAGCATGATCCAGCATCCGCTGCTCATCCCGTTCACTGTGGGCCCGCTGCTGACGTATACGTTTAAGCAGGTCGTAGATTTCGCCACGGCGGGTGTCATGGCCGCGCTCCGACAGCACAATGACCGCATCGCCAATGACCCGGCAGACTTCGTCATAGTCGTCATCATTCAGTGCATCACGTTTCATTGCTTATCCTCCGGCTGTAGCTTTGACTATGGCTGTGGCAGCGCCTGAGTGCGCCTCTCTTTCCAAAGGCTAGACAGTAAATCCCTTACCCGCAAACGCAGCGCCATTAACAGCCAGAAATGATTTTTTAGCCCATTTTCCTCCGCTGGAGGAGCAGAATTCACTATCTTTGCTACGCTTTGAGGGTCTCACTCAAAACCAAGGAGCAATAAATGTCAGGAAAAATCGAAGATAAAGTAAAAGAAGCCGCTGGCGCAGTTCAGGAACAATGGGGTGCAGCAACCGGTTCATCTGAGCATCAGGCTAAAGGCGCAGCACGCCGTTACACCAACCAGGCAAGCTATGCTGCCCGCGATGCTGCTGACTGTATCAAGGATCAGGTTCAATCCAATCCTGTTGCAGGTCTGGCCGTTGCTGCAGGCGTTGGCGTATTTATCGGCTTCCTGCTGGGCCGCAAGTAATAGCGCTGAACGTCAACAGAACGGGAGCCACTGGCTTCCGTTTTTTTTTGCCTGGACTCTCTCCGCCGGCTGAGAAACATCTGAAAGATAAGCCTTTTCAGGCCAGAATGCGGTAAGTATCTATGCTTAGTCTGGTTTCGTCTCTTTCTGACAACATCAAGGTGACCTTATGAAAACATTTCCTGCCCTGCTGCTGGTTGCAGCGACCTTAACCTCTCTGGCGGGCTGCTCGCAGAAGAGCGATGCGATTAAAGATGATGGCCGCCCTCATGCACCAAGCGGTCAGTCGTCACCGGGCGGTACGCTGGGTTCAGGCCCGGTGGGTCAGCCACAGTCGTAATACCCTGCCCCGGCACACGTGCCGGGGTTTGTTTTATCGCATGTTTTTTAATAGATAGAAGTCACAGAATAATCCCGCTAATAATTAACCTGCTATTAGTTTTTCATAGAATTACAAGCCGTAATCATTCATTAATAAAAGTGCACATAAAACATCTTCCAAATAACAAAAAATTAAAGTTCATTTTTATTTAAACCAGAAAGCGAGTGTATTTCAAACAAAAACTCAATGACTGAAAAAAACATCCTGTCATAATGAACTTTCTCTGTAGCGTTAATCTCTAACACTCCATAATATTTCCCTGTTAATAACATTGGTAAATTCAAGAGAATTCAGACGTGAAGAAAAAAAAGATTTATCTGATAGACCGACTTTTAACGCTCTATTCTCGATTTTCCAGCAGAACAAAACCACAGGCCTTGCACGACCTGGCCCCACAAACAGTGGTGATATACTCCACCACGGCACTGGGCGATTTTCTGATGAATACGCCGGCTATCTGGAGCCTGAAAAATCGCTTTCCCACCAGCAAATTTATTCTGGTTTCCAGCAAGAAAAATAAGGATCTCGTCAGCCGTTATAACTGGTTTGATCAGATCTATATCTGGGATAACAAACTGGCGAATTTCCTGCCACTTTTTTTCAAACTGCGCCGCCAGAAACCTGACCTGTCAGTAATATTACACGCCCATTTCCCCTACGATATTATGAGCTCGGTACTGACCGGCAGTAAGGTGATTGTGCGCGATCATTACGGCCGCGAATCGCCTCTGCTAAATAAATATCTCGATCACTATTCAGGCTATTTCGATGACCATACCATCAAGCGTAAGCTGAAACTGATTGAAGTCCTGGGCGCAGAGACAGAGCAGACCCGGATGCACCTTCCGGCACTGAACAACAGTCCGACTGCAAAGGCTGACCATCGCCGTATCGGTTTTCAGTTAGGGGCATCAAAAGATATTCGCCGCTGGCCACTGGCCTCCTTCAGCCAGCTGGCGACAGCCTTGCTTGAACGCTGGCCTGACACGGAAATTATCGTTACCGGCACCGCCGCTGAGCAGCCTCTTGAGCAGGAATTTATTGAAAGCCTGCCCCTGCACTACCGTCAGCGTGTGACCCCGATGGCGGGTAAAACGAATCTCAGCGGCCTGATTAGCCTGATTCGCACGCTGGATGTGCTGGTTACCGGGGACACCGGTCCACTGCACATCGCCGTGGCCGCACAGACGCCAACGGTCAGCCTGTTCTCCACCGCCAATCCGCGCTATACCGGTCCCTGCCAGGACAGCGATCGCCACATCATTATCCACCGTCCGGATAAAACCGCCTCACAGCATCCGATGGCAACGATCAAGGCCGATGAGGTCGGGCAGGCCGTGGCGAAGCTGGTGGGGTAATGAACGACCTTTCTCAATCCATCATTGCGCTGATTGAGCACCACAATCAGCCAACCGCACTGGGCTGGTTCCGGAAAGTGGATCGGACGGGGTTTCATATCCAGCAGTTACCGCTGAGTGAGGTGGATTTTGCCATTCTGATGAGTGATTTTTTTATCACTTTCGGCGTCTGTTCAGAACACTATGATGACGCCCGCTATTTTCCGGAGCCGCGCC
The DNA here is from genome assembly GCF_001598475.1 of Pantoea agglomerans NBRC 102470. GTDB lineage: Bacteria > Pseudomonadota > Gammaproteobacteria > Enterobacterales > Enterobacteriaceae > Pantoea > Pantoea agglomerans. Next base: position 277,434 of record NZ_BCZA01000001.1, on the reverse strand, counting down.
GACGGCGCTTTGCAGTGGCAAACTGGTTTACTGCGGGCACAGCACAGCCTTATCGTCCACTGACGGTCGCCATGCTGTGTGAAGCGGCCAGACTGGGACGCTGGCCTGAAGAGGATTACTGAGTAATGGTATGGGCGAACGCGTCATAGACCTCGCTGCTGCTCAGCGCCTTGACCTCACGTGACGCCGGTTGCAGCACCTGATAGTTAACCTGCCACGGGTGCCAGCATGCCGGATCGCTGTCGCCAAACAGCGCGACGACCGGCAATCCCAGCGCCGCACCAATGTGCATTGCCCCGCCATCACTGCTCACCAGCCCCTGACACAACGACATTGCTGCAATTAACTGCGGCAGGCTGGTGGTTGCCACCGCCTTGATCGGCAGATGCGGGCAGAGCGCCATAATTTCACGCGCTTTTTCATCATCTCCCGGATGACGCGGATTATCACGGCTGCCGGGTGACCAGAGCAGCATTATCTGGCAGGGATGACGCGCCGCGATTTTTTCAGCCAGCCCGGCAAACCGCGCGGCTTCCCACTGCTGGCTCGGCTTGCGGGCGCTGATTTGCAATGCATAGACCGGAACAGCGGGATCAATCGCACAGCTGTCACGCAGGCTGGCCGCGATTGCCGCATCCGGCAGCAGCGTCAGTTTGCCTGGCGCTGTGGCGCTGAGATTGAAAGGCCGCCCCAGGCTAAACAGGGTTTCACTGATATGACACGGCGACTGGCTGGGTGGCGGCAGCAGATCGGTAATCAGCGGATGGGGATGGCCCAGGGCAATCACTCTGGCGGGACGCACTGTTTTAACCCACTTCAGGCCATGCTGATCCCAGCGGCTTTTTGCCAGAATCACCACATCGTAACGCTGTTTTTTCAGCGTCAGCATCAGCTTCAGTCGCTGTAATACACAGGCCAGTCGTCCCTGCCCTGCCTCACGGTGATGCAGTTTGGTGTAATAGAAGAGCTGCCGGATATCGGGATTATGCTGCAACACTGGCGCAGCATAATTGTTAGTCAGCACGTCGACCTGATGCTGCCCCGATTGCGCCAGCGCACTGATCAGCGGCGTGGTCAGTAAGGTGTCGCCAATATTATCCCGACAAATAATTAAAAACCGCATGTCTGACATCCTCTGCGCAAAGGCTACGCCGTTCTGGCTGAATAAAAGTAAGACTCGCCCGGTTAACGTTCTGAAAACGGTAACGTAACGGTATAGTCAGCAAATTAGTCAGCGCAGTGTCAGATTGGTTCCATAGTTGCGATATTGTTAAAATATGAGGCCAGCACGACAGGCCAGAGACAGGCCTGAATTATTAACCGGATTATTATTTTTACGGCGTCGGCCATGCCGGGCCAGCGTATAGGAAGGAAAAGGCCGCCCATGGCGTAATACTGGTCAGTTAAGATTAGATTTGTAAAGGCTGTCACGGTCAAACGTGCCAGCTTTTTTCCGGGCGAGCGAGCCGCAGTGCGGGCCCGAGCACCTCTGCTGCTGCCGGGCCGTCCTCGCGCCGCTCACGCGGTACCTTCGGCTTTGACGTCGTGCCGACGAACCGTTCGGGGATCGGCCCTCCCTGGCCGGCCCCGAACTGTCCACGCTTCCCGGCGTGGACTTCTGGCCCGCCGTCACCCCTCAGCGCTGCGGATAGCCCTTTCAGCAGCAGAGGCGCTCGGGCCTCCACTCTCGTGCCCTTTTTAACAATACACACTGAAGTTTCAGAGCAGGCCGGGGTCGCTCAGGGGCAGGCAATCCGCAGCGCTGAACAGAATGAGTCTGCCAGGAGAGCCCGCAGGACGCGGGCGAAAGGCGGGGCGGCACAGGATGTGCCATCCCCGGCGGTCCGTCAGGCAGGCGAATGAAGTGAAGGAACCGCGCAGCGGCGCGAGGACCGCCAGCCCCTGAGCGGCACCAGACTGCGTTATCACCTGTCGCTTAACTGACTGGCATTACGCCCATGGCGGCCTGAGGTCTCTGGCTTGATGACCGGGATCGGTCAGTCGGCGCGGGTTGTCAGCAGGCTGATAGCCAGCGTCATCACGGGTTCCGGGTTGATTCCGGTAAACATTTGATGAATTTTTTCAGAAATGGCTTCACCAGTCACAGGCTTATTTTCAGCCACGATTTCCATCACCGCCTGTCCAAATAGCAGGCGACATGCCGCAATAGCATCACTTACCGCTTCATCATCCATAATGCTCTCCCTCTGTATCGGCAGAAGCGTACACGTCTGCGGCAACCGGATCATGCGTAACTCTATTTTTTTGTGGTACAGGTTACAAAAATGAATCAGCTGTAAGGAGCAAATAACGTGGCCCGACGCATTTAATGCCGGGCGCTTAACTGATACTGAAAGAGATTAACAGAGGGTCGTTTAACAAATCAGGTGTGACAGGGTGGATGACAGATATGCGTTCACTCACTCTTTTACCGTGGCATCAGACAATTCAATTTGCAGAGAGAGTAAAATGCCATGCAGCGGGAAATGATTTAGCAGCACTCTCACTGAGAAAATGTCTTAAACAGTACGGTGCGAGAGCAATAAGCGCTTAGATGAGTAACCGCTATAACGATGATCGCGGCAAAGCCTGGATTGTGGTTGCTGCGTGAAGGTGATTTTATGAAGAGTTTTGGGGAAAGAAAGCGGGAAGTAAAAAGCCAACACGATTTTTACATCCGTGTTGGCTATATGTTATGTAATGCGGATTACATATTTTCGATGATCGCGTCACCAAACTCTGAACATTTCAGCAGTTTAGCGCCATCCATCAGGCGTTCGAAATCGTAAGTCACGGTCTTGTTAGCGATAGCGCCTTCAACACCTTTAACAATCAGGTCAGCCGCTTCGAACCACTCCATGTGACGCAGCATCATTTCTGCGGACAGAATAATTGAACCTGGGTTCACTTTATCCTGACCTGCATACTTAGGTGCTGTACCGTGGGTCGCTTCGAACAGCGCACACTCGTCACCGATGTTGGCGCCTGGTGCGATACCAATACCGCCAACCTGCGCTGCCAGAGCGTCAGAGATGTAGTCACCGTTCAGGTTCATACAGGCGATAACGTCATACTCAGCCGGACGCAGCAGGATCTGTTGCAGGAACGCATCAGCAATCACATCTTTAACGATGATCTCTTTGCCGGTGTTCGGGTTTTTGAATTTCATCCATGGGCCGCCGTCGATCAGTTCGCCGCCGAACTCTTCTTTCACTAACTGGTATCCCCAGTCTTTGAAAGAACCTTCGGTGAACTTCATGATGTTGCCTTTGTGGACCAGGGTCAGTGAATCACGATCGTTAGTGATGGTGTATTCCACTGCCGCGCGCACCAGACGTTTGGTGCCCGCTTCTGAACACGGCTTAACGCCGATACCGCACTGCTCAGGGAAGCGAATTTTCTTCACGCCCATCTCTTCGCGCAGGAACTTGATCACTTTGTCCGCTTCGGCAGAGCCCGCTTTCCACTCGATACCCGCATAGATATCTTCGGAGTTTTCACGGAAGATCACCATGTCGGTCTCTTCAGGACGTTTAACCGGGCTTGGCGTGCCTTTGTAGTAACGTACCGGACGCAGGCAGACGTAGAGGTCAAGCTCCTGACGCAGGGCCACGTTCAGTGAACGAATACCGCCGCCGACCGGCGTGGTCAGTGGGCCTTTAATGGCCACGCGATATTCTTTGATTAAGTCGAGAGTTTCCTGTGGCAGCCAGACATCCTGGCCGTAGAGTTCAACTGACTTCTCACCGGTGTAAATCTCCATCCAGGAGATCTTACGCTCGCCGTTGTAGGCTTTCTTCACCGCCGCATCGACGACTTTCAGCATGACCGGGGAAACATCAACACCGATACCGTCACCCTCAATGTAAGGAATGACCGGATTGTTTGGCACTGTGAGCTTGCCCTGATTCAGGGTGATTTTCTGACCTTCCGCCGGAACAACTACTTTGCTTTCCATTAACCTCTCCTGGGCGTTTGTTAATGATTTGTAAGATGCGCGTCAATACTACTTGAATATTTCCGCCACGCCAATCACCGCAATTTCACGTTATAATGCGCCGAATGTTTCTGACTGCAAAGCCCATGCGAAAAACTTCTCAACGAATTCACCAGGATAAACGATTCAGCCGCCCGACGCGTGATGCGCGGCGTTCCCCTGCCCGCCCTGCGGCTCCGCGCCGCGTGATTCTGTTTAACAAACCGTTCGACGTGTTACCGCAGTTCACCGATGAAGCGGGCCGCCGAACCCTGAAGGATTTTGTCAGCGTCGCAGAGGTTTATGCCGCAGGTCGCCTCGATCGCGACAGCGAAGGATTGATGGTGCTGACCAACGACGGCGCGCTGCAGGCTGCGCTGACTCAGCCCGGCAAACGCACAGGTAAGATCTATTATGTGCAGGTGGAAGGCGAGCCACAGGAGACGGATCTGCAGCCTTTACGGGATGGGGTTAATCTGAAAGATGGGTTGACGCTGCCCGCGGGCGTAGAAAAAGTGGCTGAGCCTGAGTGGCTCTGGCCACGTCAGCCACCTATACGCGAACGTAAAAACATCCCGACGCAGTGGCTGAAAATCACGCTGTATGAAGGCCGTAATCGTCAGGTTCGTCGGATGACCGCCCACATTGGCTTTCCCACATTGCGATTGATCCGGTACGCGATGGGGAGTTATTCGCTCGACGATCTGGCTCCGGGCGCGTGGCGTGAACTCAGCGAAAGTGCTCTCTGAAAACCGGTTTTTTATAACCTCAGGTTAACAATTGCGGAGAAGTGATGTTTAAACCTCATGTTACTGTCGCCTGTCTGGTTCAGGCCGAAGGTGAATTACTGGTGGTGGAAGAGACGATCAACGGTCGCCCCACCTGGAACCAGCCCGCCGGGCATCTTGAAGCGGATGAAACTCTGCTGGAAGCCGCAGAGCGCGAACTCTATGAAGAGACCGGCATCGCCACGCCGATGCACTATTTCATCGCGATAAACCAGTGGATCGCACCCGACAGTACGCCTTTTGTGCGTTTTCTGTTTGGCGTGGATCTGGCGGAAAAAGCGCCAACCCAGCCGCAGGACAGCGACATCGATTGCTGCTGGTGGTTGCCGCCAGCGCAGATTCTCACTGCCTCTAACCTGCGTTCGCCGCTGGTCGCGGAAAGCGTACGCCTGTGGCAACAGGGCACGCGCTACCCGCTACATCTGGTCAGCCCGTTCCGGTGGCCGTTTCACGAGGGTGCGCGCCTGCCTTCTGCATGATAGAATGCGCCGCCTGTTTTTTTATCGTAATGCGAGCGTGTCATGTCTGACAACAGCCAGAAAAAAGTGATCGTCGGTATGTCCGGCGGCGTCGATTCTTCCGTTTCCGCCTGGTTACTGCAACAGCAGGGTTACCAGGTTGAAGGCCTGTTCATGAAGAACTGGGAGGAGGACGATGGCGAGGAGTATTGTACCGCCGCGGACGATCTGGCGGATGCGCAAGCGGTGTGCGACAAGCTGGGTATGAAGCTGCACAAAGTTAACTTTGCCGCTGAATACTGGGATAACGTCTTTGAGCATTTCCTCGAAGAGTACAAAGCAGGCCGCACGCCCAACCCCGATATCCTCTGCAACAAAGAGATCAAATTCAAAGCGTTCCTGGAGTTCGCGGCTGAGGATCTCGGCGCAGATTTTATCGCCACCGGTCACTACGTGCGTCGTCAGGACGTGGCTGGCCAGAGCCAGCTGCTACGCGGTCTGGATGGCAACAAAGATCAGAGCTACTTCCTCTATACCCTGAGCCACCAGCAGATCGCCCAAAGTCTGTTCCCGGTTGGCGAGCTGGAAAAACCGGAAGTGCGCCGCATTGCCGAACAGCTCGACCTTATCACCGCGAAGAAGAAAGACTCGACCGGCATCTGCTTTATCGGTGAGCGCAAATTCCGCGACTTCCTGGCGCGCTATCTCCCGGCTCAGCCTGGCGAAATAGAAACCACCGAAGGCCATATCGTCGGTGAACATCAGGGGCTGATGTACCATACTCTGGGACAGCGTAAAGGCCTGGGTATTGGCGGCCTGAAAGAGAGCAAAGATGATCCCTGGTATGTGGTCGACAAAGATGTGGCGCGTAACCGCCTGATTGTCGCCCAGGGCGGCGATCATCCGCGTCTGATGTCCGTCGGCCTGATTGCGCAGCAGCTGCACTGGGTTGATCGCCAGCCAATTACCGCCCCGCTTCGCTGCACCGTGAAAACCCGCTATCGTCAGACCGATATTCCCTGTGAGATTATTCCACATGGTGACGATCGGATTGAAGTGCGTTTCGACGAGCCGGTTGCAGCGGTGACGCCGGGTCAGTCTGCGGTGTTTTACCTTGGCGAGGTCTGCCTCGGTGGCGGTATTATCGAACAGCGTCTGCCGTTAGTGGCGGAGTAAGCGGGCTCAGCCCGCATTGATGACGCGTAAACAGGAGTAACCGTGGCGAAAAATTATCAGGAAATTACGCTGGCGCTGGCGGGCATCTGTCAGTCGGCCCATCTGGTGCAGCAGCTGGCTCAGCAGGGTCACTGCCAGCCGGAGGCGCTGACCGTGTCGTTGCGCAGCGTACTGGACCTCAATCCTGGCTCAACGCTGGCGGTGTTTGGCAACAATGAAGCCAACCTGCGCCTCGGACTTGAAACCCTGATGGCGGTGCTGAACAGCAGCAGTCGTCAGGGCGCAGGTGCAGAGCTGACGCGTTACACCCTGAGCATGATGGTGCTGGAGCGCAAGCTCAGCGCCAGTAAAACGGCCATGGCGACGCTGGCCCAGCGCATCACTCAGCTGGATCGCCAGCTGGCGCATTATGAACTGGAGTCAGACACCATTCTCAGCGCGATGGCTGCCATCTATGTGGATGTGATCAGCCCGCTTGGCCCGCGTATTCAGGTCACCGGTTCGCCTGCGGTACTGCAGAATACGCAGGTACAGAGTAAAGTGCGCGCCACCCTGTTAGCCGGTATCCGTGCTGCCGTATTGTGGCAGCAGGTCGGTGGTGGCCGACTGCAACTGATGTTCTCGCGTCAGCGTTTGCTGCGTGAAGCGAAAACCCTCTTATCCCGGCTGCCACTGACTTACTAAGTCGGTGCGGCAAAACACTGCTAAATGATTCAGGAGTTGCACTGATGGAATTATCCTCTCTGACCGCCGTCTCACCTGTCGATGGTCGTTACGGCGATAAAGTCAGCCCGCTGCGTGCGATTTTCAGCGAATTCGGTTTGCTGAAATTCCGCGTTGAGGTTGAAGTTCGCTGGTTACAAAAACTGGCCGCGACCGCAGAGATCAAGGAAGTTCCTGCATTTGATGCCGACGCAAACGCTTTCCTTGATGCGATTGTCGCCGGTTTTTCCGAAGAAGATGCCGCGCGCATCAAAACCATTGAGCGCACCACCAACCACGACGTCAAAGCGGTTGAGTATTTCCTGAAAGAGAAAGTTGCCGACGTCCCTGCACTGCATGCTGTTTCTGAATTTATCCACTTCGCCTGTACTTCTGAAGATATCAACAACCTGTCGCACGCCCTGATGCTGGAAACAGCCCGTCGTGACGTGATCCTGCCTTACTGGCAGCAGCTGATTACCGCTGTGAAGGATCTTGCCAGCGAATATCGTGACATTCCGCTGCTCTCCCGCACCCACGGTCAGCCGGCTACACCGTCGACGATGGGTAAAGAGATGGCGAACGTCGCTTACCGTCTGGAGCGTCAGTTACGTCAGCTGAAACAGATTGAGGTGCTGGGCAAAATCAACGGCGCTGTAGGGAATTACAACGCCCACATTGCCGCCTATCCCGAAGTGGACTGGCATGCGCTGAGCGAGAACTTCGTCACCTCGCTGGGGATCACCTGGAACCCTTACACCACGCAGATTGAGCCGCACGACTATATTGCCGAAATGTTCGACTGCATCGCCCGCTTTAACACCATCCTGATCGATTTCGATCGCGATATCTGGGGTTATGTAGCGCTGAACCATTTCAAACAGAAGACCATTGCGGGCGAGATTGGCTCGTCGACCATGCCGCACAAAGTGAACCCAATCGACTTCGAAAACTCCGAAGGCAATCTGGGCCTGGCGAACGCGGTAATGCAGCATCTGGCCAGCAAGCTGCCGGTCTCACGCTGGCAGCGCGATCTGACCGACTCCACCGTGCTGCGTAACCTCGGCGTGGGCGTCGGTTATGCGCTGATCGCCTATCAGGCGACGCTGAAAGGCATCTCGAAACTGGAAGTGAACCGCGATCGTCTGCTGGACGAACTGGATCACAACTGGGAAGTGCTGGCAGAACCGATCCAGACGGTAATGCGCCGTTACGGCATTGAGAAGCCTTATGAAAAGCTGAAGGAGTTGACGCGCGGTAAACGCGTCGATGCCGCCGGCATGCAGGCCTTTATCGACAGCCTGGCGCTGCCGGAAGAGGAAAAAGTCCGTCTGAAGCAGATGACGCCTGCAAACTATATTGGTCGCGCTATCCAGATGGTTGACGATCTGAAATAATGCCCGCCGCAGACCGGCCCAGTCCGGTCTGCGTTAACATCTTGTTTAATACATTTCGCGTATACTTTCTGCAGGTTGACTCAAACAGAGTGTAAGGAATTCCTATGCGTGTTCTGGTTGTTGAAGACAATGCCCTGCTGCGCCATCATCTCGCCGTCCAGTTACGTGACATGGGCCATCAGGTCGATGCCGCCGAAGACGCCAAAGAAGCTGACTATTTTCTTCGGGAACATCTGCCCGATATCGCGCTGGTGGATCTCGGCCTGCCGGATGAAGATGGTATGTCTCTGATTCGCCGCTGGCGCAGCGATGCCGTGCGCCAGCCGATTCTGGTGCTGACCGCCCGTGAAGGCTGGCAGGCCAAAGTTGAGGCGCTGGAAGCCGGTGCGGATGACTACGTCACCAAACCGTTTCACATTGAAGAAGTCGCGGCACGCCTGCAGGCGCTGATGCGTCGTAACAGCGGACATGCCTCGCAAATCATCGATATGGCCCCGTTTCAGGTTGATCTCTCCCGCCGTGAACTGACGGTCAATGAACAGCCGGTGAAGCTTACGGCCTTTGAGTACACCATTGTTGAAACACTGATCCGTAACGCGGGCAAAGTGGTGAGCAAAGACTCGCTGATGCTGCAGCTCTATCCTGACGCTGAACTGCGTGAAAGCCACACCATCGACGTTCTTATGGGACGTCTGCGCAAAAAAATTCTGGCGTTGCATCCTACTGACGTGATCGCCACCGTGCGTGGCCAGGGCTACCGCTTTGATCTCTGACCATGTCCTGGTTTAATCGTTATCGCCCTATTTCGCTGCGCGCCCGCTTTCTGCTGGCCTCCGCAGCGATCGTCCTCTTCCTCTCACTCTCCTACGGCATGGTCGCGGTGATTGGCTATGTGGTCAGTTTCGATAAAAACACCTATCGCGTGATGCGCGGCGAGAGCAACCTGTTCTTTACGCTGGCGCAATGGCATGACAATAAACTCACCATCGCCCAGCCGGAACGGATGACGCTCAACTTCCCGACGCTGGTATTTATTTACGATGAGCACGGCAAGCTGTTGTGGCAGCAACGCGACGTGCCGGAGATCCGCAAGAAGATCCGCCGTGAATGGCTGCTGAAGCCTGACTTCTACGAGATTGATACCAGTAACCGCACCAGCATGGTGGCGATGGGCAATAACCTGAATGCTCAGCAACGACTCAACGACTGGGACAATGACAGCAACGATACCTTTACCCACTCGGTCGCCGTTAACCGTTACGATGCCACCACGAATCTGCCCGCACTCACCATTGTGGTGGTCGACTCTATCCCGCAGGAGTTGCAGCATTCTGATGTGGTCTGGTCGTGGTTCAGCTATGTGCTGGCAGCCAACCTGATACTGATCATTCCGTTGCTGTGGCTGGCGGCGCACTGGAGTCTGCGGCCGATTGGCGCGCTGACACAGCAGGTGCGCGAACTGGAGACCAGTCAGCGCGAAAATCTGGCCGATAATCCGCCGCAGGAACTGCGCAGTCTGGTGCGTAACCTCAATCTGTTGCTGACCAATGAGCGGCAACGCTATACCCGCTATCGCACCACGCTTTCAGACCTGACCCACAGTCTGAAAACGCCGCTGGCCGTGTTGCAGAGCACCCTGCGCTCGCTGCGCAACGGCAAGGAACTGACGGTGGAACAGGCTGAGCCGGTGATGCTGGAGCAGATTAGTCGAATCTCGCAGCAGGTTGGTTATTATCTGCATCGCGCCAGTATGCAGGCCGATCACAATCCGCTGCAGCGCGATCTGCATTCCGTTTCCGGTCTGCTCGACAAGCTCTGCTCAGCCCTGAATAAAGTCTATCAGCGTAAAGGCGTGGCGATTTCGCTGGATATCTCACCGGAGCTGACCTTTGTTGGCGACCAGAATGACTTTATGGAAGTGCTGGGCAACGTGCTCGATAACGCCTGCAAGTATTGCCTGGAATTTATCGAAATCAGCGCTTTTCAGAGCGAAAATGCACTCCATCTCTATATCGACGATGATGGTCCGGGCATTCCCGAGAGCAAGCGCGATTTAGTGTTTGTCCGGGGTCAGCGCGCCGATACCCTGCGTCCCGGTCAGGGACTGGGTCTGGCGGTGGTGCGCGATATTCTTGAGCAATATGAGGGCAACGTCATCGCCTCCAGTAGCGCTCTCGGCGGAACTCGCATGGAAGTGGTTTTTCAACGCCAGGAAGTCGAACATCGCCGCGAGTAGAATACCCTCAGGGCTGTTATACTTGCTGGCATTTACAGCCCTAAGCGGAACCCTTTTATGGACTATCAGCTCGATATTAACTGGCCCGATTTTATTCAGCGTTACTGGCAGAAACGCCCGGTAGTGCTGAAGCGTGGTTTTAAAAACTTTGTCGATCCTCTTTCACCGGATGAACTGGCCGGTCTGGCGATGGAAAACGAGGTGGATAGCCGCCTGGTCAGCCATCAGGATGGCAAATGGCAGGTCAGCCACGGCCCGTTCGAGAGCTATGATCATCTGGGTGAAAACAACTGGTCGCTGCTGGTACAGGCGGTCAATCACTGGCATGAAGCCTCTGCCGCACTGATGCGCCCTTTCCGTTTCCTGCCTGACTGGCGTGTTGATGACCTGATGGTGTCGTTTGCCGTGCCTGGCGGCGGCGTCGGTCCCCATTTTGATCAGTATGATGTCTTTATTATTCAGGGTGCCGGTCGCCGTCGCTGGCGCGTCGGTGAAAAAGTGCCGCTGAAGCAGCACTGCCCGCATCCGGATCTGCTGCAGGTTGAGCCATTCGACGCCATCATCGATGAAGAGATGGAGCCTGGTGATATTCTCTATATTCCGCCGGGGTTCCCGCATGAAGGCTACTCGCTGGAAAACGCCCTGAACTACTCCGTGGGTTTCCGTGCCCCCAGCGGACGCGAGTTAATCAGCGGCTTTGCGGATTACGCGCTGGCCAATGAGCTGGGCAGTCTGCGCTTCAGCGATCCGGATGTGCCTGCACGTGATTGCCCGTCGCAGATTCTGCCGCAGGAGATTGAAGGCGTACGTCAGTTGATGCTGGATGTGGTCAATCAGCCGGAGCAGTTCGCTCAGTGGTTTGGCGAATTCATTTCCCAGTCACGTCACGAACTCGATGTCGCGCCACCGGAACCGCCTTACCAGCCTGATGAAATTTATGATGCGCTGCAACAGGGCGATACCCTGAGCCGGTTAGGTGGCCTGCGTGTCCTGACGATTGGCGATGCGGTCTATGTCAACGGTGAGCGGGTTGAGTGTTCACATCCCGATGTGATGGCGGTACTGGCGCGCCACTATCGCATCACACTGGACGATCTGGGCGATGCGCTGGATGACCCGTCGGTACTGGCGCAGATCGCCGACCTGGTCAATGCCGGATACTGGTACTTCGGCGACGAATAATCTGAGCTGATACTGAATCAGGCTCTCTTGCCGCTGTGGCAGAGAGCCTTTTTTGTGCCTGCGGGTTTAATTCTTCTTCTGCGCCGCCAGTTCTGACAGCCGCACAATCACTTCCACCGATTTCGCCATGATATTCAGCGAAGCAAACTCATGCTTGCCGTGATAGTTATAGCCACCGGTGAAGATATTCGGGCAAGGCAGCCCTTTCCACGACAGCGCCGATCCATCCGTACCGCCGCGAATCGGTTTCACTACCGGCTCAATGCCGCAGTCACGCATCGCCTGTAAAGCCAGTTCGATGATGTGCGGGAACGGCTCAACCTTTTCACGCATGTTGCGATAGCTGTTGGTGATCTCGACAGTGACCGAACAGTCCGGGTGCAGGGTTTTGTTGATCTCTGCGGCAATCTGCAGCAGCGTCTGTTTACGCTGTTCAAAACTCTCCGTTTCGAAGTCACGAATGATATAGAGCATCTCGGCGTGTTCAACGCTGCCTTTGATCTGATGCAGATGATAGAAGCCCTGATAGCCGTCAGTATATTGCGGTTTTTCGCTGGCCGGGACCGCGGCATGAAACTGGTTTGCCAGATCCAGCGCATTGACCATCACCCCTTTGGCGGAGCCAGGGTGCACGTTGTTACCGATGATTTTGACGGTGGCCGAAGCAGCGTTAAAGTTCTCATATTCGAACTCCCCTAAATCACTGCCATCAATGGTGTAGGCCCAGTCAGCGGCAAAGCCTTCCACATCAAAGTGAGAAGTGCCGCGACCAATCTCTTCATCGGGCGTAAAGGCAACACGGATCGCACCGTGCGGCGTATCGCTCGCAGCCAGTTGCGCCATCGCCGTCATGATCTCAGCGATACCCGCTTTATCATCCGCGCCCAGCAGAGTTTTGCCATCGGTGGTAATCAGCGTATGCCCAATCAGCTTGTGCAGCACCGGGAACATCACCGGCGAGAGAATTTCGTTGCCGTTACCCAGCGCAATGTCTCCGCCGCGATAATTTTCAATGATCTGCGGATTCACATGTTTCGCCGTAAAGTCTGGCGAGGTATCCATGTGAGAGATGAAACCGATGACTGGCGTCGGCCAGTCAACATTGGCGGGCAGCGTGCCCATGACGCAACAGTGATCGCTTAAGGAGACATCGACAAAACCCAGTGCCAGCAACTCCTCCTGCAGCTGACGCGCCAGCGTCCACTGCCCTTCACTGCTGGGCACCTGGCGCGCCTGCGGCTTAGCCTGTGTCTCAACGGCCACATAACTTAAAAAGCGCTCAAGTAACTGTTCCATATCCCATCCTTTAAAAGTGCCATCCGGTATTATTAACAGACCAGCCGGTTACAACGTTGCGTAAAATCATTCGCAGACAGGTTAGCGCTGTCGATAACCTTTGGGAAAGCAATAAGCCCGAAAAAAACGGCTGATTACGAGATTGTTGCGGCAAACCTCGCAATGTTGATAAGCACCGGGCGGCTGGAATCAGCATGATGGACAAAAAAATGGCGAGGCGGCCATAGCCGCCCCTGCTTACTTATAAAGCGCGCGCAGCAGCTTATGCACAAACTCCGGTACCACTTCGCTCGCCAGGCCGTAATGCCGCTCGGCAAATTCGTTGCCCACCTGGCTTGGCTCCAGGTTCAGCTCAACAGTATGCGCGCCCTGCAGTTTGGCTTCATGGACAAAACCCGCTGCCGGATAGACATGGCCTGAGGTGCCGATAGCGATAAAGTAATCGGCCTGTTCCAGCGCATGATAAATCTGCTCCATGCCCAGCGGCATCTCACCAAACCACACTACGTGCGGCCGCAGCGCCGAAGGGAACTGACAGCAGGTGCAGCGATCGTCCGGCGTGATATCACCGGTCCACTCAATGACCTGACCGCTGGTGACACAGCGCACTTTTAGCAGTTCACCGTGCATATGCAGCACCCGGCTGTTTCCGGCACGTTCATGCAGATTGTCGATGTTTTGCGTGACCAGCAAAAAGTTATCGCCTAATACCTGTTCCAGCTCCGCCAGCGCCAGATGGGCCGCGTTAGGCTGAATCTCTGCCTCCTGCAATTGCTGGCGGCGCGCATTGTAGAAGCGCTGCACCAGCGCGGGATCGCGCTGAAATCCTTCGGGCGTCGCAACATCTTCAACGTGGTGCTCTTCCCACAGGCCGTCAGCGGCGCGGAAGGTCCGGATGCCGGACTCCGCTGAGATGCCTGCGCCGGTCAGCACGACAACATGCGGCTGAGGATGGGCGGCCAGTTCGGCCTGACGATCGCGCTCAAATATGCGCTGGCGAAAGCGCTGATGCACTTTTCTCCGGGTTTTCTTCAGGCGGGCAAGTCGTATGCGGCGACGTGGTGTACGCATAAAATCTCCTGGCGTAGCAGCTGCGGCGAGCCGCTCTAAACAGATTCCGGGTTAACATCACCCGATAGTAACGGTTGCTGAGGGCCGCGCCCAACAGCAAAGGTCTTAAACAGATGCGGCGCGAAAAGGATTCGCGCCGCATTTTTTCACTGACCGCTTAATACCCGAGCCGGGTCAATGCGGCTGGCGCGTCTGGCGGGATACCAGCTCGCCAGCAGGCTCAGCAGAATCGCGGTAATCAATACTGAGAACACATCAATCCAGTGCAGTTCCGACGGCAGGAAATCAATGAAGTAGATATCACCCGCCAGCAGATGATGACCGGTAACCGACTCCAGCCCGCGCACCAGTGAGGTCAGATTCAGCGCCACCAGCACGCCCGCGATCACGCCGCTGACGCTGCCCAGCAGGCCTGCCAGCAAACCGTACCAGATGAAGATGGCGCGGATCAGCCGGTCTTTAGCACCGAGGGTACGGAGCACCGCAATGTCACTGCTCTTATCCTTCACCGCCATCACCAGCGTTGAGACAATGTTAAAGCAGGCGACGCCAATCACCAGCACCATCGCCAGATACATGATGGCGCGGATCATCTGAATGTCGCGGTACATATAGCCGTAGGTGCCAATCCAGCTCTTGATGTAGACGTAGGAACGGGTCGCTTCACCGGCATCCCGCACCAGTTTGACCGCCTGGAACGGGTCGGTCATCTTCAGGGCGATGCCGGACACGCTGTCACCCATCTCCAGATAGTGCTGCGCATCGGCGAGAGGCACCAGCGCCAGGCTGTGATCCAGCATGCCGCTCAGTTGCAGAATACCGCTGACCTGAAGCCGGATACGTTTAGGCTGAAGCAGTTTGTTATCACCATCGTTGTTGGGGATCATGATGGTGATCCAGCCGCCCTGCTTCACGTTCAGCGATTTAGCAATGCCGCCGCCCAGAATGATCTGCTGCTTACCGGCGGCAAAAGAGGACCAGCCGTTATCTGCCACAAACTGTGGCAGGGCGCTGAGGCGCGGCTCCTGTACCGGATCAACGCCCTTTACCTGCAGCGCTTCCAGCCGGGCGCCGCTCTCAATCAGGCCGGTGAAGTTCACATAAGGCGCTGCCGCCGCAATGCCGGGCACCTTTTCAATCGGGGCAATCATCGACTGCCAGTGCTGAAACGGCTGATTGACCGCCTCGATCTCGCCATGCGGCACCACCGCCAGAATGCGGTTGTTCAGCTCACGCTCAAAACCATTCATGGCGCTCAGACCGATAATCAGCACCGCCACGCCCAGCGCAATACCGATGGTGGAGATCACCGAAATCAGCGACACCATGCCGCCACGACGGCGGCCACGGCTAAAGCGCAGGCCCAGCAACAGGGATAACGACGAACCCATTACACCGCTCCTGCCATGGTGAGCTGATCGCTTAACTGACCATCACGCATCTCCATCTGACGCGTCATGCGTTTTGCCAGCATCAGATCGTGGGTCACCACCAGAAACGCGGTGCCCTGACGCACATTCAGTTCGCCCAGTAATTCAAAAATGGCGTCGGCGTTGCGTGCATCGAGGTTACCGGTTGGCTCATCCGCCATCACCAGCCGTGGGCGGTTAACCAGCGCACGGGCAATCGCCACGCGCTGGCGTTCGCCACCTGACAGTTCTGAAGGCCGGTGCGCGGCGCGATGGTCCAGCCCGACCGCGGCCAGCATCTCACGGGCGCGATCCTGCGCTTCCGTTTTAGCCGTTTTGCCAATCAGCAGCGGCATCGCCACGTTCTCCAGCGCGCTGAAGTCTGGCAGCAGATGGTGGAACTGATAGATAAAGCCCAGCTCGCGGTTACGCAGCTCCGCTTTGGCCGACGAGGACATGGCATTCAGTGACTGGCCATCAAACACCACGTCGCCCGATGTCGGTGCATCCAGGCCGCCGAGCAGATGCAGCAGCGTACTTTTACCGGAACCGGAGCTGCCGACAATCGCTGTCAGTTCACCGGGCTGGAGGCTGAAAGCCACATTGCGCAGCACATCGGTCTGCACGCTGCCTTCCTGATAGCGTTTGCACAGGTCGCGGCACTGCAACAAAGGAGTGTTACTCATAACGTAAAGCCTCAGCAGGTTGAACGGCGGCAGCGCGCCACGAAGGATAGAGCGTAGACAACAGCGCCACAATCATGGCGCTGAGGGCGATGGTGACCACCTGCCACACATTAATATCAACCGGCAATGCGGCACCATCAAGGAACAGGCCAATCACCGGCATTAAGTTGTTGAGCTGGCTGGCCAGCAAGACACCGAGCAGCGTGCCGAGCAGCGTGCCGATAATACCGGCGCTGGCACCCTGCACCATAAACACCGCCACTATTTGCCGGCGCGTCAGGCCCTGGGTTTGCAGGATCGCCACTTCGCCCTGCTTCTCCATGATCAGCAGGCCTAACGAAGTGATGATGTTAAAGGCAGCCACGGCGATGATCAGGCTCAGCAGCAGGCCCATCATGTTCTTCTCCATACGCACCGCCTGGAAGAGATCGCCTTTGCGCTCACGCCAGTCTTTCCAGACCAGGCCCGCAGGCAGTGTCTGCTGACTCAGACTGTCGACCGACAGCGGTTTATCCAGCCACAGTCGCCAGCCGGTAATATTACCGGCCGGATAGCGCATCACGCGCGACGCATCCTGAAGATTGACCAGAATCTGATAACCATCGACTTCGCTGTTAGCGGCATAGGTGCCCGCTACGGTAAACAGACGCTGACTTGGCACGCGTCCCATCGGGGTGAACTGGCTGACCGACGGCACCATCAGACGCAGTTGATCGCCACGTTTTACGCCAAGCTGGGATGCCAGCTGTTCGCCAAGGATGACATTATACTGCCCGGCCTGCAGCACGCTCTGCCGGGTATTGACCAGGAAAGGGGTAAGCGGATCTTTTTCAGCCGGCTCAATGCCCAGCATCACGCCAACGGAGACGCTGTGCGGGCTTTGCAGCACCACATTGGCGGTGGTCAGCGGCGCAATACGGCTGACACCCTGCAGATTCAGCGAGGTGGCGGGTTGCTGTTGTGGATTGAGACTGCCTTTGTCGCTGGTGATCAGCGCCTGAGGCATCAGGCCAAGAATATTGCCTTCGAGTTCACGCTCAAAACCGTTCATCACCGATAACACGGTGACCATCGCCAGCACGCCGAGCGTAATGCCAATCGTTGAGAGCCAGGAGACAAAGCGACCGAAGCGATCCGATGCTCGTCCGCGCATATAACGCAGACCGATAAATAGCGCGACAGGTTGATACATGGAATCCAGTAAGCCGTTGCCTGAAAATAGGTAGTGGGATGATAAAGGAGCGGCTGGCTTTATGAAACCTCTAACCCTCTGAGTCGGCAGCAAAGTTGCATCCGGATGCGTCACTTTGCGCGCCAAAGCAGCGGAATAGCCGATAAAGCCGCCGCTTATTGGCTGATTATTCAGCGTCCAGGGGGGTAGACTACAATCAGTACCATGATCACGGGTGATTTATTGCCGGGCAGTATGAGGTAGCGACCATGTTGAAATTTCCCAAAGGCAGCATCGTTAAACATAAATCCGGGGAGATCAGAGGCGAAATCATCAACGTCTTTGAGCAGGGAAACGCACCAGCCGGCTACTACGTAAAGTGGGACGACGGTAACCTCAGCTATCATCCTGAGCAGGAGTTATCCTGGGCGAATATCGACCGCTCACGCATGCATTACACACAGCAATCCATAAAATAAAATGCCCGTTTAACCCCGTCGCTGCATGGCGACGGCGGTTTTTTCTGATCCCTTGCCAGACTCCGTCTATCCTCTCTTTATCTGCACGATTACCGCTGACGCCCGGTAATAGCTGACCGATCCCCAGATTCAGCGCGGCGCGGCAGGAAAATTGTGCCGCAGAGGTGATCCCCCTGACATAATATGGAATGATTACGTCCTGGAAAAATGGAGCAACCCCGAGATCCCATGCCCGAACAGACTCGTTATACCCTGCCCGTTAAATCCGGCGATCACCGTCAGCTCGGCCAGCTCATAGGCGCAGCGCACGCGGTGGAGTGTGCCAGCATTACCGAACGACATGCTGGTCCGGTGTTAATGATTACACCCGATACCCAAACCGCTCTGCGTCTGCTGGATGAAATCCGCCAGTTTACCGATCTGCCGGTGGCGCACCTTGCCGACTGGGAAACGCTGCCCTACGACAGCTTTTCCCCGCATCAGGATATTATCTCCGCCCGCCTGTCGACCCTCTACCAGCTGCCGGTGATGCAGCGCGGTATGCTGATCATGCCGGTCAACACCCTGATGCAGCGCGTCTGCCCGCACAGTTTCCTGCACGGCCATGCGCTGGTGATGAAGCAGGGACAAAAACTGTCACGCGACCGGCTGCGCGACCAGCTTGAGCAGGCCGGTTATCGCCATGTCGATCAGGTGATGGAGCACGGTGAATACGCCACGCGCGGCGCCCTGCTCGACCTGTTCCCGATGGGCAGCGATCAGCCCTACCGCATCGACTTTTTCGATGATGAGATCGACAGCCTGCGCCTGTTCGACGTCGACAGTCAGCGCACGCTGGAAGCGGTCCCCGAAATTAACCTGCTGCCTGCGCATGAGTTTCCCAGCGACAAAGCCGCCATTGAGCTGTTCCGCAGCCGCTGGCGTGAAACGTTTGATGTGCGCCGTGAGTCGGAGCATGTCTATCAGCAGGTCAGCAAAGGCACGTTGCCAGCGGGCATCGAATACTGGCAGCCGCTGTTTTTTGAGCAGCCGTTACCCAGTCTGTTCAGCTATCTGCCGGATAATACCCTGATTGTGAACTGCGGCGATCTTGAAGGCAGCGCCAGCCGCTTCTGGCAGGATGCCGAGGCGCGTTATGAAAATCGCCGCGTTGATCCGATGCGTCCACTGCTGGAACCGGCCACCCTGTGGCTGCGTCCGGATGCATTAATGGGGGAGCTGAAAACCTGGCCGCGCATCCAGATGACCAATGAGGTGCTGCCCGCCAAAGCCGCGAATACCAACCTCGGTTATACCCCGCTGCCTGATCTGACCGTTCAGGCGCAGGCAAAAGCGCCGCTGGATCATCTGCGTCAGTTTATTGAGACCTTCAGCGGCACCGTGGTCTTCTCGGTCGAAAGTGAAGGCCGCCGTGAAAGCCTGCAGGATCTGCTGGCCCGGATTAAACTGCGTCCTCAGCCGGTGCACCGCTTCGATGAGGTCGGCGAAGAGCGTTTCCGTCTGATGATCGGCGCCAGCGAGCGCGGTTTTATTGATACCCAGGGCAACCGGGCGCTGATTTGCGAAAGCGATTTGCTGGGCGAACGCGTCAGCCGTCGCCGTCAGGATACCCGTCGCACTATCAATCCGGACATTCTGATCCGTAACCTGGCGGAGCTGCATCCCGGCCAGCCGGTGGTGCATCTGGAACACGGTGTGGGTCGTTATATCGGCCTCACCACGCTGGAAGCTGGCGGCATTGAGGCGGAATATCTGATGCTCTCTTACGCCAACGACGCCAAACTTTATGTGCCGGTTTCATCGCTGCACCTGATCAGCCGCTACGCGGGCGGTGCCGACGATAATGCACCACTGCACAAACTGGGCAGCGATGCCTGGTCACGCGCACGGCAGAAAGCGGCTGAGAAAGTGCGTGATGTGGCGGCTGAACTGCTGGATATCTATGCTCAGCGCGCCGCCAAAACCGGCTTTGCCTTTAAGCATAATCGCGAGCAGTATCAGCTGTTCTGCGAAAGCTTCCCGTTTGAAACCACCCCGGACCAGGCGCAGGCGATCAACGCGGTGCTGAGTGATATGTGCGAGCCGCTGGCGATGGACCGTCTGGTGTGCGGCGACGTTGGTTTCGGTAAAACCGAAGTAGCCATGCGCGCGGCGTTTCTGGCGATTGAGAACCATAAACAGGTGGCCGTGCTGGTGCCGACCACCCTGCTGGCACAGCAGCATTACGACAACTTCCGCGATCGCTTCGCCAACTGGCCGGTTCGCATTGAGATGCTTTCCCGTTTCCGTACTGCCAAAGAGCAGGCGCAGGTGCTGGAACAGGCCAGCGATGGCAAGATCGACATCTTAATCGGCACCCATAAGCTGCTGATGAGCGATCTCAAATGGCACGATCTCGGTCTGCTGATTGTCGATGAAGAGCACCGTTTCGGGGTGCGTCACAAAGAGCGCATCAAGGCGATGCGCGCCGATGTGGACATTCTGACGCTGACCGCAACGCCAATCCCTCGCACCCTGAATATGGCCATGAGCGGCATGCGCGATCTCTCGATCATCGCCACGCCGCCTGCCCGCCGTTTAGCGGTGAAAACTTTTGTCCGTGAATTTGACGATCTGGTTATCCGCGAAGCAATCCTGCGTGAGGTTCTGCGTGGCGGACAGGTCTACTATCTCTACAATGACGTTGAAAATATCGAGAAAGCGGCGCAGCGTCTCAGCGAACTGGTGCCGGAAGCGCGTGTCGCTATTGGCCATGGTCAGATGCGTGAGCGTGATCTGGAACGGGTGATGAACGATTTCCACCATCAGCGTTTCAACGTCCTGGTCTGTACCACCATTATCGAAACCGGTATCGACATTCCGACCGCCAATACCATTATCATTGAGCGGGCCGATCACTTTGGCCTGGCGCAGCTGCATCAGCTGCGTGGTCGCGTCGGGCGTTCACATCATCAGGCTTATGCCTGGCTGTTAACGCCGCATCCGAAGTCGATGACCGCCGATGCGCATAAGCGGCTGGAGGCGATCGCTTCACTGGAAGATCTGGGTGCCGGTTTTGCGCTGGCAACGCATGACCTGGAGATTCGCGGTGCCGGCGAACTGCTGGGTGATGAGCAGAGCGGACAGATGGAGACGCTGGGCTTCACGCTTTATATGGAGCTGCTGGAGAATGCGGTCGAGGCGCTGAAAGCGGGTCGCGAGCCGTCACTGGAAGATCTCACCAGCAACCAGACCGAGGTGGAGCTGCGGATGCCCGCCCTGCTGCCCGAGACCTTTATCCCGGATGTCAGTACCCGTCTTTCACTCTATAAACGCATCGCCAGCGCGGAGGCTGAAGAGGAGTTGCAGGAGCTGAAGGTTGAGATGATCGACCGCTTTGGCCTGCTGCCCGATCCGGCGCGTAACCTGCTGGATGTGGCGATTATCCGGCTGAAAGCCCGCGCTGTCGGTCTGCGTAAGATCGAAGCCAGCGACAAAGGCGGTTATTTCGATTTTGCGCCGAAGAACAACGTGGATCCGGCATGGCTGATAGGCCTGCTGCAGAAAGAGCCTCAGCAGTGGAAGCTGGATGGGCCGACGCGACTGCGGTTTACCCGTGAGCTATCGGAAAGAAAGGTGCGGCTTGAGTGGGTGCAGGGCTTCGTTTCGCAACTGGCTCAGCGGCAGGCGTAACACCCTGCCCGTGCGTTGGTGATCTAACCGGTAAAACGCCGGTTAGTTTGCCGCAAAAAAAGGCGCATCCTGAGATGCGCCTTTTTCATTACTGCTGTATTACGTTGTGCTGTGTGGCCGCGTGAGCGGCAAAGCTTTGCCCAATTACGCCTGATCGCCGTTGAGAACCAGCTGACCATTGCGATCCAGTGGAATACGCGTGCCGGGGTCATTTTCCATACGGATTTTACCCTGCTGATCGCCTATTTTATAGGTCACATCATATCCCAGTTTTTTCTCTTGTTTGTCGTAAACGGTTTTGCAGCGCTGTTCGGTTGTGGTGTAGGTATCCCGATCCTGCAGTCCGCCCTGGACCTGATTACCGGCATAGCCACCCGCTACCGCACCTGCTACTGTCGCCACATCTCTGCCGCGACCGCCACCAAACTGGTGACCCAGCACTCCACCTGCCACTGCACCTAATACAGACCCGGCAAGACGGTTTTCATCCTGCACGGCCCGACGGTGAGTCAGAGTGACATTACGGCACTCCTGACGAGGCTGTTTAATGCTCTCTTTGATTGGCGTTGCAGACAGTACCTGAGCATATTGAGGACCGCGATCAAACACGTTCATGCCTGCTACGGCTGCAACACCCAGAGCTGCTGCCACACCAATACCGATACCCGCTAACATTGATTTATTCACAGGAAGTTCCTCCTGAAAAGTGTTACCGCGCAATCCTGCTGCTAAAGCATCCTCGTTAACTGAGGTATAACCGGCGTGCGCGACGCGCCGTGTTTGTTGAGATGAAGTTTTACAGATGGACCGAAAATGCAACATCAGATAAATGGAGGAAATTGGTCACTTTGCTATCAGGACCAGTTTTTAGGAGAGTTCTGAGGCTGGAAAGCCGCACTGACAGTTTCAGGGAATTATGGATAATAATAGTAGAATCAATCAGCTAATAATAACTAATCGGAAGTAAAGCAGGCAGTCACGTTATCAGTTTGCACATGAAAACATTTAAAGCAAATTCGCCGTCTGCCCCTCACTTACCCGGCGCAGGAATAAATAACCCCAGCCAGACGGCCGGGGTTACAGGCTTCAGGCAACTTAGAAACGATAGCCAACGCCGATGTTAAAACCATTGATGGCAACATCTTCGTTATATTTTACGCGAGTACCTTCATAGCCAACACTCACAGAGAGATTGCTGATAGGATTAACCACGACACCCGCACCGTAGGCAAAGGATGTTTTGCTTTCGCTGTAAGAACCCGAATACTGTGCGTACTGTGACTGGTAATTGGCTTTGTCTTCTACTTTGGTACGCGCGACCCCAATTAAGCCGTAGAAACTGACATAGTCATTAATACGGTATGCCGGACCCGCCATCAGGGAATAATATTTCGCTTCAATTTTTTCATTATATTTCTCAATACCGTCAAAATAATCATTCTGCTCGGAATAACTGTCATCGCCTTTCATGTAGCTGAATGAGCCAATCACACTGAGAGGAGACTCCCATTCATAGCGATACTGAACGTTGACGCCACGGATATTTTTAAAGTCTTCAACCTTGCTTTGTGCATATCCAACCGAGACGGTGTGATTATCAGCCAGCGCATTGCTGCCCACGAGAAGACCGCCACACAGTAATGCCAGCATCGTCATTTTAGAAGTCATGTAGTTAATTCCTTTTCATAATTTAACATTATTTCCCTGCGCTTAACGCAGGACTTCGTTCCCTGAATCACCAATACCCGACGGACAGGATAATTTTTTATCTATCCGCCTGTATCGGACAGGAATTTCATGTAGCGCTCCGCGCCTGATGTTCAGATCGGTCGGAGAGCATCTATTCATACCCGGATTTTTTAAAACTGGCTGGCCTGAGTCAATGTGAAACTTAAACGCCAGCCTTATTAAATGGCACTTCGGCCATTTAATTTAGGTTAAGTAAAGAATTTAACCACAGGATTCATCCTGGCGGTTAGTTATCAATCAATTCTTAATGGCATTATTAGACCAAAAAGAATTAGAGGTATCAAGACCGAGTTGCCATAAAAAAGCAAAAATCCCTTAAAACCATTTCGGCACATACATCCAGAAAATTATCCTGCCTTATACAATCCATTAACGCAGATTATTAACTGACATGTATATCCACAACCCATTAAAAGACTAAGTTACAGTTCTATTTAAACCTCTCTGAATAAATGAAGGTATTCGGAAAGATAACACCTGCATTTTCCCAAAAAGCGTTACTTTCAAGCTGACTTGCAATACTGCCGCTGGTGCTCATGCCCATGCTCTGGTGCTCGGTTTTATAGTACGCGTGGTTCTCAATGTTGCTGAAGCCCAGCGTGTCGGTGTCGAAACGGTTTTTATCGGCGGTGGCGGTGGAGTCTATCACCGCACCCTTCTGCCAGGTGTGCTCACGCGCTGTCACGTCAAAACGGTGTCATGTCGCAACCCTTATTACCGTTTTTGGTGGATATATGGGCGTAACGCGGAAGACAGAATAAAAGCTGGTTAACGCGGATTCACAGCATGAAAGCCAACCCGTAACAGTTAATACAGAAGGCTACGGGAAGAAGAAATGAATGAAAGCCAGACCGGAGAAAAACAATCTGGTTTTCAGAGACAGCTCGCAATTTATTACTCAGCTTTCAGCGAGTTTACGCGGCAGGAGGTGTATATTTAAACAGGTAAAAACGGAACAGGAAGCACATAACGAGAGATTTTTTAGCGCGGACTGAAGGTGGTGGAACACCAACAGCCCGCTGACCACCACCAACTGATAAGGAGTTGATTATGGCTGACACGCATCATAAGCCAGGAACCCGCACGGCCACAACCGCTGCCCATTATTACAGAGTGGGATACCGCCCTAATAGGGGCCAGCCGAACCCACTGCCGCAGCTCACCATCAAAGGCCGCTGGCTGGAAGCACTGGGTTTTACTACCGGGCAGAAGATCGAGGTGATCACCGGGCCGGGGCAGTTGATCATCCGGCTGGCTGAAGGGTGATCGGCGGGTAAAAATATCCCGGCTCGGAGGCCGGGATATTCTGTTTCAAGACGGGATTTTTGCCAGCAATTCGTTAACTTTATCCGTATCTTCGGGATGTAGGTGAAGATATTTTTCGCAGGCTAAGCGGACATACTGATAACAAGTTTCTTCACTTACAATTACAGTATCATCTTCTTCCGGTGGATAACCGTAGGCAAATTCAACACCTTCGAAATGATCCTCTTCATCATAGCTATTCATATCTGGAAAATGGCAATATGCACCATCTTTATTTAATGCACCTTTAATCATTAATAATTCGATAGCCCTTAAAAAATCCCCATCGTTATACATTCGATCGAAGTATGCCTTGACGACCCATACAGGGTCATCATCATGATATGGTTGACCAAATAACTCTTTATTCATCCATAACCTCTACTTTGGATGGAAGTTGTTCACCAAACCGGTATCTTTATTTATATATACACGGAATGCAACACCGCCAGCTGTGGCATCATAAGATTGCTGCCCTTTAGCTATGGCTACTTTGTAGCCTTTAGCAGCAGCTTCCTGACCTAATTGCAACATTTTTTCATCAGTAAAAATATTGGGATCATAAATAGTCTTTTTAAATGGTTCGGCACCATTATTTTTCAAACCAATTATATTACCCTCACGATCTTTAGCAGGTATTTGATATTCTATTTGAGTAATACCCTTTGTTCCTGTCGGAGTTTCACTAACTATCTTCACATTATTTTTTTTCACAGCATCATAAAATGCATTTGCATTATGCGCCCCAGTAATTCCTTTTTTCTGAGTATAACCAGCAAGTTGCGCTAAGTGTTCCGGTTGATCTATTTTAAAACTGATTCCTGAAGGATAAATATTAGCTTCTTTAACTATCGCGCTGAGTTTGTTAGCCGCTGCCGTTCCCAGGACTGGTGACATCGAAGCTGCAACGATCTTCATTCCGTCATAGGTCGATACATACTGCTCCGCCGTCGTCTTATCAACCCTAAGCTGCTCCATGGCATAGTTCACCATTGCATCCTTTACCTGCTGCTGATTCTGCGCATCAACGCTGGTAATATTCAGCAGGTTCACTATCTGCCCGTAGGCATCCGGGTACATGTCGCTGACTTTATTATTGTAGTTTCCGGTCTCATACTCACCTTTGACCGAATAAGCTTCTAACCTTGCCGAAGCACATGCGGGGGTGGCAGCCCGGCCATTACCACAGGCATCCGTCACTTTCTTGTCACGGCTGATGTTTTTCTCACGCAGGTCGTTTATCTTCTGCTGTGCCTGCTCACGCTCTGCCGGGTCGTTGCTCCTGAGTTTTTGCCTCGCTATCTCAAACTCTGTCTTTTCGTTAACGTGCAGCCAGTTATTCTCAACCGCATTTTTACCCGCCTGCGCGCCCGCCACCGCACCGCCCGTGCTGTCTCCGGCCACGCCGCCCGCAAGTCCCGCCGCCAGCGTCCCCAGCGCGCTGATGGTCTGCCGCTGCTCCTCACTCAGGTCTTCGCGCTTGACCCCCGGATACATCTGCTGCGCGATGTACTCGCCCATCGCCGCGCCAGAAGCACCCGCAAGTGCAGGATTACCCGACGCGTATGACGTCACCGCGCCCACTACCGCGTGTGCAATCAGGTTCGCCTGAACGTTCACCACCTCTTTGCCGTCCGGGCCTTTCGTGGTCGTCAGCGTATGTATCTGCTCCGCCAGGTACGGCGCGGCCGCCCCGCTCACCGCCTGGGCAATGTTGCCGCCCGTCAGCCCCTGTATCGCCGCGCTGATGCCCTGCTGCACCGGGCCGCCGGTTCCCATTCCGCCGGCCAGCATCTCCCGGTTGTACAGCGTCTGATAGACCTGTCCGGTGATGTCGGCCGCGGTCGGCTCCTGGCCCGGGTTCGCTTTCCGCCACTGCGCTTCGGCGTCCTTCTTCTGGTCCGGCGAGATGTTCTTCATCTTCTCAGTGGCCGCTTTCGTCGCCGCAATCTCGCCCTGCGTCCGCGCAATGTCGCCCGCCTGGCTGCCGATTTCCGCCAGCAGCTGCGCCGTCTCCATCCGCCGCTGCTCTTTCTCCTTATCGAAGATTTTATCCAGCCCCGGATTCGCACCCGCCGCGTCGCGGCTCAGGTCCGCCACGTCCTGCGTCTGCTTCGCCTTATCCCGGATAATGAGGGTGCCGTCGCTCACCGCCGCCTTCGTCACCGACGAGGCGCTGCCGCTGCCGTTCAGCCCCGCCAGCAGACCGTTCGCCATGTTGCCTTCGAACTGGCTGCCGATGCTGCCGCCGGTGCTCATGCCCACACTCTGGTGCTCGGTTTTATAGTCCGCGTGGTTCTCTATGTTGCTGAAGCCCAGCGTGCCGGTGTCGAGACGGTTCTTATCGGCGGTCGCGGTGGAACTGATGACCGCGCCGTTCAGCTGGGTGTGCTCACCCGCCGTCACGTCAAAGCCGCCCTTCCCGGCAAAGATGCCGGTCTGCTCGGCCACGCTCTGCCAGTTGCTGTGCATCTTGTCCTGGCTGAGGTTGACGCTTGCGGAGCCGGTCATCGAGCCGAAGGTGAAGCTGCCGCCCGCGCTGGCGTTCTGCTGCTTACTGTCGTAGCGGTCGCTGTCCTGCTCTGAGGTCAGCGTCAGGTTGCGGCCGGTATCCACCTTCACGCTGTCCCCGCGCACCTGTGCGCCGGTCAGCGTGGTGTCGCGCCCGGCGTTCAGGCTCAGCCCGTTGCCCGCCGTGAGCGTAGTCTCGGTATGGGTCAGCCCGTTGCCGTTCTCGCGGCCTTTGCCCGCGTTGACGCTGGCTGAAACGCTGATACCGTAGCCGCCCGACCCGGCGGTCAGGCCGATACCCAGGCTGCCGCCCTTGCTGCTGCTAGTGCTGTCGGTGCGCTCGCTGTTCTGCGCTGAAAGCAGGCTGATGTCGTTTTTCGCCGTCAGCCCGAGGTCGCCGCCCGCCTGAAGCTGGCTGCCCTGCACGAGGATGTCGCCCGCGCTGCCCGGCTGTGCGCCGGTGGCGGTGATGGCCAGGTTACCGCCCGCGCCCAGCGTACTGCCCTGCGCTTCACGGCTTTCGGTGCGGGTCTCGCTTTTCGACGTCTGGCTGCCGTAAGAAAGACTGATGCCGATCGAGTTGGTGGAGCCTTCTTCATAACCTTTGTCGCCCGGCTTCAGGCCTGCGGCGGTGTTTCTGGCGTTCGCCGCGTCGGTCTGCGCGCCGTCCATCTGGTACGCCTGCGCGGCCTGAGCCGCCGTCAGCGCCGCTCTCATCGGCCGTGCGGGCGGTCTGCACTGCCGTGTTCAGCGCCGCACCCACGGTGCCGGACAGCGCCAGCGTCAGCCCGCTCTGCTTCTGCTCGGTTTTCGTCAGTGCGGTGTGGCTGTTTTCGGCCGCACTGAGGGTCACGTCGCTGCCGCTCAGGGAGAGATCTTTACCGGCGATCACTTCGCTGCCGTGCACGTTAAGCTGGTCAGCGCCGCTATCTTCTCTGGGGTATCTGCGCCCCAGTATTTCTCCGCGATGTAGCGTGTGGCCAATTCTCCACTGAAAGTACCCGCAGCGCCATTTCCGCCAGACATATGAGCGGAAACTTTACCCCACACGGCATGTGCCATAGCATTGGGGGCCACATCAACGTTTCCGTCTAAGGATGTGGTCCCAGGAAGTTATTCTCAATTTTCTGGTTGTGAAAAAATCCCGTCAGCTAATGGCGGGATTGATTGTTAATTATTAATAAGGTAAACAATATGCTCCGTCTAAAGATTCATACTGTGTTATAGCATCTCTACCTTCTGCTAAATACTCAACATCGATTGGTTCTGGCGGGAAGTCTTTTGTATAAGATCCTTCCAGGAATAATCGATACTGCTCCAGTACATATAATGTTTGTTCTATGGTTAAAAGCACCTGTTGCTCTTCAACGTACTCACACCCAATAAATACCTTATCATGCGTAACCATCACCCAGTGGGCATTACCTATGCCGAAGTTGCCTTCAGTTGTTTTGCCTGATGCAAGATCAGTGAGGTTTTTCACCCAGATATCAACAGAATGAATACCATATTGAATGTCATTGGATAACCATCCTGAAATCTCACGCGCTCCATATCCCAATACCGTTCCATCAAAGGATTTACGTATTCCACCCCCTATAGGAACAAATAAATTACTATTTTCATCCCACCAGAAAATAATTTTATCATTCAACATTACTTATTCCTCCCTGTATAAACAGGCCATGCAGTCGCACCTGTTCCATCAGGTTTGCCATAATAGCCTTGAATCTTCACACCGCTAGATGATTTCCCGCTCCACATTTCTGTGTTAGGTATTCTTTCAGAATTTTTGAACGCACTCTCAATCTCCTGAGCCGTCTGTCTTTTTGACCACTGCTCAGGGAAGAATGTAGTTTCAGCTTTCTTATTTATCCATTGTCCTGTTGCTGGATCTCTCACTGAGATATATCCTGTCGAAACGCCATTGGTATCAGGTGTACCCGTTACCTTATCTATTTTAATATTTGAATCACGAATATAGTGGCCACCAGACCCAACTTTTGTCCCATCCTTAAGTGTTTTCACTTCCCCGTTAAGGATATGATCCATCCTGATATATGCAGTTTGTGAACCCTTGCCAGCCTGCTCTTTAACTAGCTCAAGAGGTGTAGGGGAGGGTTTAAAGTCATTAAGATAGTCACCTGCTTTCCATGATGGATTATTCTTCGCCGTATTAGTCGCCACAGTTTCTGCTTTCGCAGCAGCAGCTTCCGCCGCTGTCTTACCTATCCCAACTGCCCCACCGGCTCCCACTCCGCCCGGGACGATAATCTCAGAAGTCTGAAGACCAAGATTATTAATACATAAAGCTAGTGCTCCGGAACAGGATTCAATTCCAGCCTTCAGAATAGCGGCAATTTCAGGAGTAGCCGCAATCAATACACCGCCACCAAGCCCCACAGGAAGTGCTACCGTCAACGCATCCTTCATCGCCTGACCACGCTGACAACTGGCTGACGTCGGATCATCGGCACAGGACAGGATATCTTTGCCCTGCTCACGCACGAACTTCTCTTGACCGTCTTCAGTTCCGCCAAACAGGTTGTTATTAACTGCATTTTTGCCCGCAATCGCGCCGCTCGTCGCCGCAGAACTGCTGTTGCCCACCATGCCGCCCGCCAGTCCTGCCGCCAGCGTGCCGAGCAGGCTCAGCTGCTCGCGGTCTTCCTGCCCCAGCGCCGCTATCTTCTCTGGCGTGTCCGCGCCCCAGTACTTCTCTGCAATATAGCGTGTGGCAAGCTCGCCGCTGAACGCGCCCGCCGCACCGGCCGCCGCACTTCCCCCGGACATCTGCGATGATACTGCACCCCACACGGCATGGGCCATGGCATTGGTTGCCACATCAACGTTGCCGGAAGCGTCGGTCGTTTCCTTCTTAATCAGCTGAGCTGCCCACGGATTAAGGCCGCCTGCGACCGCCTGACCTGCATTGCCGGTCACCAGCCCCGTCAGAATACTGCCGACCGTCTGTGCGACCTTCTGAGATGTACTGCCAATACCCCACTGCTTCATCTCCGCCTGATACTCTGGCGAATCACGCATTTTCTCCAGCCACTCTCCCCGCTGTTTTTCAGTTGCTCCGGCGGGCAGCGTCTCAGCGTTCTTCGCACTCTGCGCCTTCTCAAGCCCTTTGATATCGCCCATGGTCGTGACGATATTTGTCATCTGGCCGCTGATTTCACCGGCTAACTGAGCAGTCTGAAGCCGCTTCTGCTCTTTCTCTTTGTCAAAGATCGCGCTGATGCTGTCGTTGGCATGTTCGGTGTCACGGCTGAGATCTGATACGTCCTGCTTCTGGTTGACCCGGTCGCGGATGATCACGGTGCCGTTTGCCACCGCCGACTGCGTGGTGCCTTCGGCATGGCCGTTGTTGTTCAGGCCCGACAGCAGCGTGCTGGCGGCGTTGGACGCCACGCTGGACAGCATCTGCGCACCCATGCCGCCACCGCTGGAAAGCGCGATGCTGCCGCCGCTGTGGCTGACCCTGTAGTCCGCCGCATTGCCGATATCGGTGAAGCCGAGCGTACCGGTATCCAGACGGTTGTCTGCCGCATCGCCCTGGCTGGCAATCACTGCACCGTTCAGCTGGGTATGATTGCCGACGGTGATGTCAAAGCCGCCGTTACCGGCATAGATACCGCTCTGCTCCTGCACGCTGTCAAAGTTGCTGTGCATTTTGTCCTGATTGACGCTGGCATAGCCGGACACCGACATTGAGCCAAAGGTAAAGCTGCCGCCCGCGCCGTAGCTGGTCTGTTTTGAATCGTAACGGTCGCTGTCCTGCTGGCTGGTGATGGTCAGATCCCGGCCCACATCGGCCGTCACCTGATTCCCGCTGACCTGCGCGCCGTTGAGCGTGGTATCTCTTCCACTGTTCAGGCTTACCCTGCCGCCGCTGTCCAGGGTGGTTTCAGACCAGCGCGTACCGTTGCCGCTCTCCTTACCTTTGGCGCCGTTAACGCTGGCAAAAATGCTGATACCCGCGCTGCCCTGTCCGGCACCAAAACTGATGCCCACGCCGCCGCCGCCGCTGCTGTTTTTACCGCTGCTTTCCTGAGTGTTGGCCGCCCCGCTCAGCACAATGTCCCTGGCAGCATTGAGGCTGCTGTCACCTGCGGCTTTCAGCTGGCTGCCGGCGATAAGAATGTCGCCGCTGTGCTCGCCACGGCCCTTACCGGCAGAGGTAATGGAAAGATTCTTACCGGCATTGAGCGTGGATCCGGCGACGCTGTCGGACGCCTGATGCTGCTGCGATTTTGATTTCTGTGTGGTCAGGGAAAGGCTGACGCCCAGGCCGTTGTTGGGATCGGCGCTCGCTTCCGCCAGCTGCCCGCCCAGCACGGCCTGCACGCCTGAAAGCGCGGCTTTGGTAGCCTGCAGGGCAGCAAGGCGACCGTCACTCTCCTTTTTCGATGTCTGCGCCGCGGCAACCGCGTTATTAATGGCTTCACCCACCACCCCGGAGAGCGCCAGCGTCAGGCCGCTTTTTTTCTGCTCAAACAGTTCATCATGAGTCCGTTTATCATGACCCGGATCGATGATCACGCTGTCGCCGGTAATGGCGAGGTCACGTCCCGCCACCAGATCTGAGCCGCTGACATGAGCCTGTCCGCCCGCAACAATGCTGACATTACCGCCTGTGCTACCCACAATGCTGGCGCTCTGGCTCTGGGTGGTGCCCTTATCACGTAAGTTATGGACCGATTTACTGCTGCCTACCGTGATGCCAATGCCACCGGTTCCCATCAGGCCGCTTTTCTTAGTTTCCGAAAAACGCCAGGTTGAGTCCGTGTTGGTCGCAGCAACGATATTCACGTTGTTACCGGCCCTGAGCGCTACGGTACCATCGCCCACGACCTGAGAACCCTGGACAAGTAAATTGTTGCCCGCATTAAGCGTGACATTGTCGCCGCTCAGTAAGGTGCCATTTTCACGGGTGTCACTGTCTTCGCTGATGGTATGCGTGGTCTTTTTACTCAAAACTCCTTTTTTGGTTTTGGTCTCTTCTTTGTAGGCATAATCGCTTTCAGTGGCGGTGGTCAGGTTGATGTCGCGTCCGGCACCCACTGCGATATTACCGCTGGCCGTAACCTGAGCCGCTTCACTGTTAACATCCTGACCCGCTTTAACCGTCGTACTCCCACCACTGGCAATTTCAGTGCCCTGCTGGCGTACCGACTCATTAATCTCAACCTTCTTGCCGGATTTGTAGCTATTACCAGAACCGGTTTCAGCCGCCAGCAGATTGACATCACGCCCCGCCTGCAAGGTCACGTTTTTGTCTGCGGCGATGCCTGCCGCCTGGCTATTGAGATCGCGTCCGGCCTTAAGTGCTACGTCGCCGCCACTGGTCAGCGTCGTGCGATCCAGCCCGGTTGAATGGGTTTCACGTTTACCCTTCAGATCATTCAGGCTGGTGGTCGCGCTATTGAGATTAAGATCGTTACCCGCGGTCAGCGCCACATCCTGCGTACCGGCGACGTTGCTGCCTTTTACTGCAATGTCGCGGCCCGCCTGAAGCCGGACGCTGTCGCCGCTCAGCGTGGTACTGAGCGCCTCGCTGCTGTGCAGTTCGTCGTGGGTCTCCAGACTGCTGCCCGACAGCAGCCCTTTGCTTGACTGCCTGCTGTGTTCGGTGAGATCGGTACGGCTGTTGCCCGCGCTGAGCACGATGTCGCGTCCGGCGCTGGCGGTCAGTGCCCCGCCCGCCGTGACGTCCGCTGCCGTAGCGCGGATATCCTGTCCGGCACTCAGCTGCAGCGCGCCGCCGGCGGTGATGCGTGACCCGGCATCGCTCTGCTGTGACAGGCGGCGGTAGTTGCTGCTGTTCCAGCTGTCATTTTCAGTGTGCTGCGTGCTGAGGGTGCCGAGCGTCAGGTCATTGCCCGCCTGAATCTTCGTGGTGCTCTTCTCTCCGGCGTTGCCGATATCGCTGGCGGCCAGGGTGATGTTGTTCAGCGCGCTCAGCGTCAGCGCACCGTCGGTGCCCTGCACGTAGATACCGGCCGGACGATCTATCCAGCGGTCGGTACCGTCGCCGCGCAACGTTGACTGGCTGGTAATATCCCGTCCGGCCAGCAGCGACACCTGCTTATCACCGCTGATGACGCCGCCCAGGTTAGTGATATCCTGACGGGCGGTGAGATTGATCGTGTTGCCGCTGATGTAGCCGCTGTTGGTCAGCGACTGCGCCGTCAGCTGCGTCACGTCGCGGCCCTTAATGGTCCCGCTATTAGTGATGTCGTTGCGGGCATTCAGCGCCACGCTACCGCCCCCGATCAACGCGCCGTCGCCGGTTAAGTCACCCTCTTTCACCTTCGCATAAACCTGCGGTACCAGCACGGTCTGCTGTGTGCCATCCGGCAGCGTCACGGTCTGATTCACCAGCCAGACGATATCGCTGGTGAGCAGCGCCATCTGCGCCGGGGTCAGCGCCACACCGAGTTCCAGGTCGTAGGCTTTGCCGAAGGCTACCCCATTATTCATCAGTCCGCGATACTGATCTTCATCACTGCCATACCCGCTGATATAGCGGTTGCCGGTCAGCTGAATAATCTGATCGCGCACCAGACGCTGCTCGTAATAACCATCGCCCAGCCGCTTCAGGATCCGGCTGCTGTCGGTGGTCAGCGCGTTCTGCATATAGTCGCTGCTGAGCCACTGCTTCTGATTAACAAAGCGCGGATCGGTCTCGACCAGGTAATGGCTGTCACTGCCAGGTTGCAGCTGGTACAGGCTGTTATCCGGCAGCCGGATATCAGGTGAGACGGCGCGGATCACCGGCGTAATCGTCTGTCCATCGACGACCGTTGCTGGCAGTGTCAGCGAGAATTGTTGCCCCGCAGGTAACAGCAGTGGCCGGTCTTTGAGGCTGCCGAGCTTGTCCAGCGTCAGCGCACTGTCATAGCGTAATCCGGCTGGCAGTAACGCACTGCCGCTATC
Organism: Pantoea agglomerans NBRC 102470; assembly: GCF_001598475.1. Classification (GTDB taxonomy): domain Bacteria; phylum Pseudomonadota; class Gammaproteobacteria; order Enterobacterales; family Enterobacteriaceae; genus Pantoea; species Pantoea agglomerans. The sequence continues at coordinate 243,225 of NZ_BCZA01000001.1, read as the reverse complement.
CGTGGCACTCAGCGCAACCGCCGCAACCGCCTGCTGGAGAGCAGGTGTGCCGATGCGGTCAGCCTGCGCTGTGACGCCCTGCTGCTGGCGGTTGCCGGTCTGATAGCCATTTCCCTGCGGCGCGGCATTCGCCTGCCAGCTCAGTGTCTGCAGATCGATGGTTTCCGTCACGGGCGCCGGGCGGTAGTTTTTCTTATCTTTGCCCTGCGACGTTTTGGTTCCACCCAGTTTCTTTTTCTTCTTCTTCGCGTACCAGCGAACCGATTTCCCGTCGTCCGTGGTAACGCGCGTTCCTTTTGTCGCCTGATTATTCAGCTCGCCTATCTGACCGCCGAGCACAGCACCCGCGACAATCTGGCTGTCGTGGTTGTTAAGACGACCGGCGCTAAAGGTCATGTTACCGCCCGACAGAATCTTGCCCGGATCGCTCTCCTGAATCTGGGTTTCTTTCACTATCCGCCGGTAGTCATACTCATAAAACTCGCTGCCGCTGGTGCCATCCGGCATTTTTGCCGTGTGCACGCCATACTTGTTTTTTTTGCTGGTATCCACGCCGGCCCAGTCAAAACGATCGGTGTGGCCTTTTAGCACCGCGTCGTGATGCTGGCTATCTTCGGTCGTAACGACCTGCGTGGTCAGGTGGCGGTTGGTATTGTTGATTTCCGCCATGCTGATCGTGGCATCCTGCCCCGCCTCAATTGTTGCCCCGTCATTGTTGAGCTGCTGCCCCTGTCCGGTGGCCTGATTATTCGTATCCAGCTGGCCGCCAATGTGCAGATCGCCATCACTGTAGATCAGCGCATGGTCGCGGTTGTTCAGCGTGCCAGCCGCAATATCCAGTCGCTGCCGCGCCGCAATCACCGCCGCTTTGCCCGCTTCGCTGAGGTTGTTGAGCAGCGTAGCCGCAATGGCAATGTGATCGCCATAGATACGGCCGGTGCCGCTGTTATTCAGGACGCCCGCCACCAGGTGTGTCAGTCCGCCGTCAATCAGACCGCGATTGTTCAGGGTGTCGGCTGCCGTAATTTCGGTCTGCCCGCCGCTTATCTCGCCATTTGCCTGATTACTGATATTTTGCGCGGTAAGGAATAGCGCCTGCTGAGCAGCAAGGGTGCCGTCGTTGGTCACGTTTCCGCCCGCCGTCAGCCGCAGCGTACCGTTGGCTTTGACCTCTGAGAGGTTATGGAAATCACCTGCCAGCGTGATGCCGAGATTCCCCTGCGACAACACCTGTCCGTCGCCACTCAGGGAAGCTGCGTTGATCTGCGCCTCTTTATCAGCAATCAGCGTGCCCTGCTGATTGTTGATGGCGAGCGCCTGCCCCTGGGCTGAGTCCTGAATAGTCAGCGTATCCGCTGACGAGATCAGCCCGCTGACGTTATCCAGTGCCTGTTGCACGGTAAGCGCCAGCCTCTGTTTTGCGCGCAGAGCACCCTGACTGTTGTCCAGCGTGCCGGTTTCGATGGTTAAACTGCCCGCTTCAATGCCTTTACCGCTCTGTCGTGTATCGCGGTTGATCAGCGATGGCGTGGTGATCGTCATCTGCTGGCCGCCCTGAATCATCCCGCTACGGTTATCCAGCTGCTGGCTCAGCAACAGGGTGCCGTTGCCGACGCTTTGCACCAGGCCGTCATTGTTGTTCAACTGACCCGCCGTCAGCGATAGCGTACCTGCCGAAAGGAGTTTGCCCGCCTGATTAAGCAGCGCATTTTGTCCCGCATTGAGCGTCAGATCGGTGCCACCCTGGATCTGTCCCTGCTGGTTATCCAGCGCACCACTTTCAATATTGAGGTTACCGGCACCGGCAATAAGTCCGCGCTGGTTAGTCAATGTCTGACCTGCCGTGGTGAGGGTGATATCCCCCGCCGACTGCAGTTTACCGTCACTGTTGTTCAGCGCCTGACCGTTGAAAGTCAGCCCGCCATTGCCTGCGACCTGCCCCTGGCTATTGTTCAGTTCACTGGCGCTGAGTGATGCCTGCTGTCCGGCGGCAATGAAACCCGCCTGGTTATCAATTGCCCCGCTGCGCAGATCCAGACTGTTGAGGGCAACGATACCGCGCTGGTCACCACTGTCGCGATTGATCAGGGCGTGCCCCTGGGTGTTCAGCGTCATGTCGCTGCCAGCCTGTAACAGGCCACCCTGGTTTTGCAGCTCCCCGCTGGTGAGATCGAGCCGCCCTTTGCCGCCCGTCAGCGTGCCGGACTGGTTGTTGATATCGCCCGTCACAACCTGCGCGCCGCTATGACCGGTGATGAAGCCGCGCAGATTATCCAATGCGCCGCTGTAGAGCTTCAGCATGCCCGCACTGAACAGGCCGCCTGCGGCTCCGCTCTCACGATTGATCAGGCTGTTGCCGTGGGTGTCCAGTTGCAGATCGCCACCCGACTCAATCCTGCCTGCCCGGTTGTTGAGGAGTCCGCTATCCAGTTGCAGGATGCCTTTAGCACCCAGTTGACCCTGTTGGTGGTCGAAGGTCTGCTGATGAGTATCGATGCGAATATTCTGTCCCAGCATCACCCCGCTACGGCCATCAATCTGGCCGCTGGAGAGCAGCAGATCGCCGCCTGCAACAATGCCACCGCGTTCGCCACTGTCGCGGTTATTCAGTTCGCCGCCCTGGGTGTTGACGGACAGCGCCTCACCCGACTGAAGCAGGCCGCGCTGGTTATCCACGCTGCTGCTTTCCAGCGTTAATCCATGATCGGCATTAATAATCCCATCGACGTTGTTCAGTCCACCGCTGGTGAGCCGCATAGCGCCCGCCGAGACCAGCGAGCCCGTGCTGTTATCAAGATCACCACTGCTGATATGCAGATTAGCCCCCGCAATAACGCCGCCTGATGCCGCATTATTCAGCGCCTCTCCGTGCGTATTAAGCTGCATATCACCGCCGGACTGCAGTCGCCCGCCGCTGTTATCCAGCGCGCCACTGCTCAGCAATAGTTCGCCGCTGGCGCTGAGCAGAGCAGACCTGAAATCAGCGGCCTGGCCCTGCGTATCGATCACCAGGTTTTGCCCCTGAATGACGCCGTGATCACCGGCTAACTTTCCGGTTGAGAGTTGCAGATTGCCGCGCGCCACAATGCCCCCGCGATCGCCGCTGGCGCTGTTGTTCAGCTGCGCGCCGTGCGTATCCAGTGAGAGCGCCTGACCCGATTGTAATAAGCCTCGCTGATTGTCGAGCGCGCCGGTCTTCAGCGTCAGCGCCCCATCAGACATCAGTGTGCCGTCAATGTTGGTCAGCAGGCCGCTGCTGATGCTGGCCGCCGAGGCAGTGGCGATGACGCCGTTCTGGTTATCCAGGTCGCCACTGTTAAGGGCAAGTGCGCCACCGCTGATTATCCCTGCTTTACCGCTGTCACGGTTAATCAGCGCCTGTCCGTGGGTATCAAGTGTCAGATCGCCGCCTGACTGGATCAGACCGCTGTGATTGTCCGTTGTCCCGCTGGAAATGCTGAGATCGGTACGGGCGACCAGGTTACCGCCAGTATTGTTCAGTTCACCCTGCTGCGTGTCGATGGTCACGCCGCGGCCGAGCAGGGTTCCACGCTGATTATCCAGCGCCTGACTGCGCAAAGTGACCTGCTGACCCGCTTCGATGCGACCCTGGGTGTTATCAATAGCCTCGCGGGTCATCAGCGTAGCGTCACCGCCAGTTGAAGCAATCAGGCCCTGCTGATTATCCAGGCTTGCGCTGGTGAGTTGCAGATTGTGACTGGCCTGCAGCGCACCCTGCGCGTTCGTCAGGAACTCCTGAACATCCAGTTGCAGATCGCCGCTGCCCGCAGCCAGCAGCGTGCCACCGCTGTTATCCAGGCAGCCTGATGCAAAATGCAGATTACCGCCGCTCTCAATCCGCCCATCGCGGTTGTCTGTGTCACCCGAAACCGCGATCGCCATCTCGCCAGCGCCACGTTGCGACAGCAGACCCTGACGGTGATCCAGCGTGCCCGCCTTCAGCGTCAGCGCCTCTGCCTGGGTGTGTGCCTGTGAGAGATCGAGCCTGTCGCCGCTGAGCGTTAACGCACCCGCTGACAGCAGATTGCCCTGATTGCCCTCCAGCCGGGTCGCATTAAGGTTCAGCGCGCTGTTATTACCCGCCAGCTGCACGGTGCCGCCCTGATTATCCAGCCATGGCGTATCCAGCTGCAGTGAGTCACCGTTACCTGCGATGAGCCCGCTGCGGTTTTCAATATGCTCTGCCTGCAGCCGGGTATCGCCTTCATTGCTCAGCGTGCCCTGATTGTTAAGCAACGACCCCGTGGAGATCGTCAGGGCTTCGCGGTTTTGCTGCCGCAGCAGGCCGCGATTGTTACTGACGTTTTGTGCCGCGACAGCGAGGCTGCCCGCCGCCAGTTTGCCGTCATCATTGTTAAGTGCCGTCGCAGCCTGAATCCCGAGTGTACGGCCCGCCACCGTGGCGCCCTGGGTGCTGATATCCGCCTGCGTAGAGGTCAGCGCGATAGCATCGGCTGAGGTCTGGCTCCCGGCAAGATCGACCCGGCTGCCCCGCGCCTGAATCTGGTCGTGCGCCAGGTTTTTACCCCGCGCCTTAAGCTCACCCTGGCTGGTCAGCAGCAAATTACCGGGCTGGCTCAGCGTCTCATTGCCGCCAACGCCTGCCGCCAGCGTACTTTCAGCGGTGCTCTCAATGGTGCTGGCGGAGAGCGTCGCGTTACGGCCTGCGCTCACCAGCCCACTGTTGCGCAGCGTGCCGCTGGAGGCCAGCGTGACATCCTGCTGTGACACGATGTTGCCGCGGTTCTCCTGGTCGCCATTGCTGGCTATCTGCAGCGCGGCCTGACTTTGCAGCGTGCCGCTGTTCTCCAGTCTGCCATCCACGGTCAGGTGCAGTTCACCGGCGCTGGCTCCCAGTTCACCGGCATTACGCACGCCAACGCCCTTTTCAGTGCCGGTCAGGGTGATTTTATGGGCATACATGCCGCCAATAGCTGCGACGTCGAGCGCAAACTCAGGCCGTGTCGTCCCATTATCCGCTTTCACCGTAGTGACGGTACCTTCGGTCGCAACCTGGTTCCTGCCTGTGACCACATTGAGTTCGCGGGCATGAACTTTTGCGTTAACCGCTACCGACTGCGCAATGATCTGGGTGTAGTCAGCATCGCTGTCATTCAGGCCCTGACCTTCGATATTGATTCGGCCGCCATTAACATCGAAGCCTTTGAGCTGGCCGTTTTCAATCAGCGCCTGTCCGGTGGTCAGCGTATTGCGGCTGGCGTTGATAAATCCGCAGCCGTTACAGGTAATGCCTGACGGGTTAGCAATGACTACCGCAGCCCGCTTACCAGCTACTTCGATAAACCCGTTAAGCTGGCTGGGATTACGGCTGTTGACTTCGTTGAGGATGACCGTCGCTTCCTGCTTTGACAGCCACGGGTTAGCCGCCACCATGCCACCCAGTTGAGTAGCCGTGTTCTGATGGCTGTTGTTCAGGATTGCGCCGCGCGCATCAACGTCGAGCTGGCTGTACTGATTGCGGGAAACACCCTGGCTATTGGGCGTCTGAATGTTGATTTGCGGCAGACCATTTGCGGTGGCCATGACGGTAGGCTGCTGGCTGCCCGGCGCGCTGCTGTCTGCCACAATGTTGGCCTGCACCGGCAGACTGACCACACCCGCTGCCAGCCAGAGTGCAAAGCTGAGCGGTGAGATCCGCACCCTCGCCTCTGCATATGAGGTGCGCTTCGGGCTTCGGGCAACACGTGAATAGCCGCTACGGGTGATGTCAGACACCACCATTAACATGCCGCGAATCCGGTTGAAGATAAGGCGATAGCAGAGTTTATTCATAATGCGCACAGTCCATTGTCAGCAATATCGATAAAAGGTTTAGTAGTTCCAGTTCACGCTGAAACCATAGGTGACAGGATCGGTTTTGAAGCCGTCCGGTTTCGACAGAGGAATCCCGGCAAAAAAGTCGTAGCTCAGGCTGGCGGGCGTGATCGCGCCGCGCAATCCGATGACGCCGCCCGCCAGATGTCGTCCCAGAGGTCCACCCTGGGAGGCGCTGTTGCCGCCCACCTCGCCATAGTCGGCACCCAGATAAAGTTCCTGAGTGGGCAGCGGCGTCTGCCAGGCCAGCGTGTTCTGAACGGTCCAGCCGCGACTGGCACTGAGGGTGCGTTCACCATCAAAACCGCGCACCGTCCAGCGGTTGCCAATCGCGAACTCATCCTGCGGTGTCAGCGGGGTGTTGCTCATCTGGCGACGATATTGGATGTTGTAACTTAAACGCTGATTCCCCAGCGCGAATGGCGTGGTGAGTCCCGCCTGCCAGGTCAGGATTTTAGAGAGCGCGGTGGCATAGGTAGAGTCCTGATATGACTCTTCCCAGGCGGGCAGCGCACCGAACCAGCGTGTACCACGCTGATAGCTGACACCGGCGTCCAGCGTCGCCGGACCGATATAGTGCCGGTGTGACAGGCCGAGTCGCCATGCGCTGGTACGGCGCTGCTGGCTGCTGATTTCGGTGTCGTTGATGAAGTTGCGCGACTCTTTAACCAGCACATCGGCGCTGACGGTGGTTTTGGCGGCGGCATTGCGGTAGATCACCCGGCTGGCCTGCACATCCAGCGAGCGGCTCTTTCCGGCGTAAAGAAAATCACGGCTGTAACCGGCGACTGTCTGATGGTAGTCGTAGTCGCTGGCGGTAAGTCCAAACAGCCAGTAGCCCACAGGCACCGAGTAATGTCCCGACAGGCTTTTGCTGCTTTTTCTGCCAGCAAATCCCAGGTCTCGACTGGCGGTCAGGTAGAAGAGATCGCTGAGGGAGGTCGGGTTATCCAGCGCCAGCATCATCCCGCTCTGATAGCGCCCGGTACTTTCGGTGCCGGAATCATCCAGCCATGCGCCGAGTCGCCAGAAACGGCGCTGCGTGCGTTCAATCACGATGTCACTTTCACCCGGATTGAGGCCAGGACGGAGCGCCATATGCGCCTCTACTGTCGGCAGACGCTGCAGGTTTTCCAGCCCCTGTTCAATATCCCGTAAATCCAGCAGATTGCCTGCATGGGCGGGTAATGTCGGCCACAGGCTGACATAGCGGGATGATGAGGGTGACAGTTCCACACTGCGGATTTTGCCAGGCACTATCAGAAGTTGCAGCACGCCCTGGCGCAGATCCTGCTGCGGAGCCAGCACGCGCGTAGTGACCCAGCCATGATTGATCAGCCGGTTTTGCAGCGTGCTCATTAACTGGCTGATGCCTTTTACGCCGAGACAACGACCATTGGCCTGACTGGCCAGACGCTGCAGAGGCACCCAGTGCGGCAGCGCCTCCTGCCCGGACAGAGTGACCTGCTGAATAACAAAACAGGGTGTTTCCTGCGGGAACGTCAGGTGGGAAGGTGCCGGAACCGTTTCTGAGAGACGCACATCAGGCACCTGTGGCATCAGCCGTTGCTGACGCGCTTTTTGTTGCTCCTGCTGATGCTGTAATTGCTCATCACCCGGTGCCGCCTGCACAGTGCAAACTGGCAGGGTGTTAATCAGCAGAGCGCAAAGCAGAGGTGCCAGCGTTGTTAAAACTCCATTTTTTTGGGGCTGCATAACCGATCCGTGTGGTTAAGTTGTAACAAAATGTATATTACTGCTTTCCTGCGCACATTATGCCGCTGGAATCAAAAACCACAAGAAAAATTATAGAAAAACTTACACTAAACTTACAAAAGTTAGTGAGACAGGCCATTTAAAAAAGTACCAGTAATTACCCGTAACTCAGGGATTGCTGAGTCCGGCGAATCGCCGGGATTAGCTAAAGGCGCAGAGACGGATATTTTTAGCCAATGAATAACAAGGAATTAGCCATTCGTTCAGCGCGTCAGAGACCAGCTTTGTAGCCGGGCTAACGACGGAACTGAAGTAGCCGAACTCGTTACCTGAAAAGTTTTCTGGCTATAGCAAATATTCTTACGGTTACTCTCTTGTTATTAATGGTACGCATTTCAGGCATCACCAACATACTACCCTGCCATGCTCATAAAATTTTACTTTAGTCAAAATTATGAATGCATTTTGCTTTAGTCGATATCGCACTCTCCTGCGCCAGCGTCTGTTTCAGGGGCTTCTCCAGGACATAAAAAAAGCCCCCTCATAAAGGAGGAGGCTTAACATTAATTAGCCAGCGTTATTGCTGTTGCTTAGTGCAGCTTCAGCCGGGGACGAATAACCCGGTTAATACTGCCGACCAGCATCATCAGCCCGGTTTTGAAGTAGCCGTGCAGCGCAATCTGGTGCATACGGTAAAGCGAGATATAGACAAAGCGCGCGATGCGCCCTTCCACCATCATTGAGCCACGCATCAGGTTGCCCATCAGGCTGCCGACCGTACTGAAGCGGGAGAGCGATACCAGCGAGCCATGATCTTTATAGACATAGGCTTTCAGCGGTTTACCGTCACGCTGCGCCAGGATGTTTTCCATGGCGCGTGAAGCCATCTGATGCGCTGACTGGGCGCGCGGTGGTACAAAACCGCCGCCCGGCAAGGCGCAGGAGGCGCAGTCGCCAATCGCGTAGATGTCATCGTCCAGCGTGGTTTGCAGCGTCTCTTTGACCACCAGCTGATTGATGCGGTTGGTTTCCAGTCCGCCAATCTCTTTCAGGAAGTCGGGTGCTTTAATCCCAGCCGCCCAGACCATCAGATCGGCTTCGATAAACTCACCGCCTTTGGTATTCAGGCCATTACGCTCGGCGCTGGTGACCATGGTCTGCGTCAGCACGCGCACGCCCAGCTTGGTCAGCTCCTGATGTGCCGCAGCAGAGATGCGTGGTGGCAGTGCCGGCAGGATACGTTCACCCGCTTCAACCAGCGTCACATTCAGCGCTTCGCGTCCCAGGCCTTTGAAGCCGTAGCTGTGCAGCTGTTTCACCGCGTTGTGCAATTCAGCTGACAGCTCAACGCCTGTTGCCCCGCCGCCCACGATGGCGATGTTAACTTTCTCGACCCGGCCTTCGCTGGCGGAGAATTTCAGGAACAGGTTGAGCATTTCGTTATGGAAACGACGCGCCTGATGCGGATTATCCAGGAAGATGCAGTGATCTTTGACGCCCGGCGTACCGAAATCATTCGAGGTGCTGCCCAGCGCCATTACCAACTGGTCGTAGGCCACTTCACGCTGTGGCACCAGCACTTCGCCCTGCGCATTCAGCACTTCGGCCAGGCGGATCACTTTTCGGGTGCGATCGATATCGGTAAGCGAACCCAGCTGGAACTCAAAACCGTGATTGCGGGCATGAGCCAGATAGCTCAATGCATCAATGCCTTCGTCCATTGAGCCGGTCGCCACTTCGTGCAGCAGCGGCTTCCACAAATGACTGTGGTTACGATCAACCAGGATAATCTCGGCCTTCTTTTTACGACCCAGTTTATGGCCCAGCTGCGTGGCCATTTCCAGGCCGCCCGCTCCCCCTCCGACAATAACAATTTTCTTAACAGACGTAGTCAACAAAGACCCCCTCAAATTGTGAACCAAAAGTTAACCAAAGGTTAAATTAAACCTTAAGAAACATAGGGTTGGCGAAGTTAAAATCGCAATCTGCTGGGAGAATAGCATGGCGGGAAGAGGAGAACATAAGAATATTGATATACATCAAAGCGGGAAAATAAAACTCAGATAATTACGTAATAAAAACAGGCACCTTGCGGTGCCTTTGCTGCTTAACCTAATGTTTTAAAAGCTTTTATCCGCTTAAGATGTGGGGATATATTTTTGAATTTGTGCCCTTCCGTCTCATCCCAGACAATTTCATAAAACGGATGCAGCTGGTCAGCAATGTGCTGGCTGTCGAGCGCCTCATCGTGACGGGAGAGAATGGCCAGACAGCGGTCGCGATTACGCTCGCGAAAATCGCTGACGCACTTCGTTGCGATATCCTGATACTCCTCCGGCCGGTCAATCTTCCCTTCCATGTTCGCCTGCGGCGAGAGGTTGGGATTAAAAATCACCTGGCGGATTCCGCACAGAAATCCAATGCGCTCTGACCAGAAGCCGCCCAGTCCGACGCCGCAAATCAGCGGCCGGTCGTCGTCAGAAAGCGTCAGCATCTTATCGGTCTCTTTTAGCAGAAACTGCATGTCATGTTTGGGATGGCGGGTGCTGTAACTGATCAACCTGACGTCAGGATCGATAAATTGCAGTTGCAGCACTTTTTCGTGATTGCCCGGACTGTTGGAATCAAAACCGTGCAGATAGATGATCATTATAATCCTCAAGGTAGTGATAGCGCCGGGCAGTCACTGCTTACCACGACGCCTTATGAGCCAGCCAGCGTTCCTGAAGCGCACTCAGTTGCTGAGCATTGTTTTTCCAGCGATGCGTCCCCCGCAGTTCATCGCGGGTAAACCTGCCCTGATGATACAGCTGTGTGACCCGCTCTGACCCGACCGGGATCAGGTTATCAAGTACACTGATGGCACCCTGACGCTGATTGCAGACCAGAATCATGTCACAGCCCGCGGAAAGGGACTGCTGCGCCCGCTCAGGATAGCTGCCCATCACCGCTGCGCCCTCCATCGACAGATCGTCGGAGAAAATAATACCGTCAAAGCCCAGTTGCTCACGCAGCACGGTTTTAAGCCAGTATGGCGAACCACTGGCGGGCAGCGGATCAACTTCGGAGTAGATGACGTGTGCGGGCATGATGGCGTCCAGCGCCTGTTCGGTAATCAGCTTGCTGAAGATTGCCATGTCATGCTCACGCAGCGTCTTTTCGTCCCGCGGATCGCGTGGGGTCTCTTTATGCGAATCCGCACTCACCGCACCGTGACCCGGAAAATGTTTGCCCGTAGTCTTCATGCCCGCCTCGTGCATCCCCGCAATAAAGCGGCGGGCGACATCAAGGGCGATGGCCGGATCGGCATGGAAAGAACGGTCGCCAATCGCGGCGCTGATATGACCAATATCGAGTACCGGCGCAAAGCTGATATCGATATCCATGGCGATCATCTCGGCCGCCATTTGCCATCCCGCCTGTTGCGCCAGTTCACCGGCGGTATCCAGGTCGTGCAACGCAGCAAAAGATTGCATGGCAGGCAGTTGGGTGAAGCCGTCACGGAAACGCTGCACGCGACCGCCCTCCTGATCCACCGCCACTACCAGCCGGGTGTGAGAGGCGGCGCGGATCTGCCGCACCAGCTCTGCCAGCTGAGCGGGATCATGATAATTTCGGGCAAATAAAATTAAACCGCCCACCAGCGGATGCTGCAGGATGTCGCGCTCTTCGCCATCCAGTTCATAACCCTCGACGTCAAGCATCAGTGGGCCGGGTAAATCTGATCTCATATCATGAATCCTGTAGCGAAACGCACCTGCGTAACGCGATTAAATCTGTTCCCAGCTCTGTCGAGCCAGCTGTTGTAATGTGTCGTCGTCACGCTGACCGGCACGGAGCTGATACCAGCTGGCCATCAGCAACTGCAGCCAGGGCTGCCAGCGTCTGACCTGCTGCACCAGCGCGGTGAGCGGCAGCTGCATCGCCGCGGCATACTCAGCCAGCCACTCGGCCTGGTGCTGCGGATCGCTGGCACAGACAGCCGCCAGCTCCAGCGCCACGTCGCCATCGGCGGCATACTCCCAGTCGATCAGACGCAGACCTTCGGGACCTTGTATGACATTTCCGGCATGCAGATCCATGTGCAGCGGAGCCAGCCGCAGCGGGTGAGGTTCACCCTGCTGCGTCAGACGTCTCAGCGCCCGCAACCAGCGGTGATGCCGCTGTGGAGTGAGCTGCCAGTAGCGCCATAACAGCGGCAACAACTGCAGACGATAGCCGGTCAGCGGCTGCTGATGCAGCTGCTGTAGCAGTGCCACGATCTGTGGACGCTGCTGGCTGAAACGGTGTTCATCCAGCGCTTCGCCTGCGCACCAGGTCAGGATAATCCCCTGACGATGGCCCGCCACGGGCTGCGGTGCCACTCCGCTGGCTTGCAGTTTGCGTAACAGACGGAATTCGCGCTGCCGATCCACAAACGGAATAACCGGTTGCGGTGCCGCCCGCGCGATAAAAGTTCCGCGCGGGCTGACAATCTTCTGGCTATGTCCGGTCAGACCGGCAAGCGGGATAAAGGATTTCTTTTCTGGTTCGCCGGTGACCTGCTGAATCATCCGCTGGAAAGCGGGATTAATTCTGTGCAATGCCGTTGCCGGACCAGATGATCTCGCCTGTCTGGACCAGCATCAGTTGCATTTGCAGCGTCGGCGCTTTGACATCGCCACGCGCGTTGCTGTAGAGCACATACTGAGCGTTAACGTTACGCGCCAGGCCAATCGCTTTACTGCGCGAGTTCAGGCTGTCATCCGGCGATAATCCCAGCGTCTGCTTGGCCTGCGCCAGTTGGTCAGCAGAAACCAGGGTGAATTTGCCGTTGTTATTCAGCGCATTCTGGATAGCTGCCGTCGCTTTCTCGCTTTGCAGCGCACCGTTGGTGCTGTTTTTAACCCGATCCACCAGCAACACGCTGCCCGGCTCGGCGCTGGCAGCCTGTAACATCTGCGCCACCAGCGGCTGAACGCTGGCATCCCAGTTGATAGTGACCAGTTTCGGTGGCTGCGGCACAGGCTGCGGTTGCGGCACCGGTTCAGGTTGTGGAACGGGCTGCACCGGCTCCACAGGCTGGGTCGGTTCAACCGGTGCAGGCTGCTGCTGTTTCACCACACAGCCGGTCAGAATGAGCGCCATCAGGAGCGCTCCGGTACGATTAACACTGCGTATCACGTAGAAAATCCTTAAAGATAGAGATAAAGACGAACCTTGCTGGCCGTCAGGTTACCCAGTTGCGAAGTGGCGATAATGCTGCCCTGCGCCGGAACGGTAACGGTCTGCGCCGGTTCCTGCGGGGTGATTTCCAGCCCTTTGTCGTCATACCAGTAGTAACGATAGTGCACAACAACCGGTGTTTCGCGCTGATTATAGAGCACGCTGGTGGCACGCTTTAGTCCATCGTTCTCATCCAGCGTCGGTTCATCGGTAATGATCCCTGCCGACAGCACAGAGGACTCCATCACCAGCGACTGTGACGTATTGATCATCGGTTTTTCACTGCTGCAGGCCGTCAGGCAGAGCAGGATCGGCAGGCCAGTCAGCCAGGATCGCATAGCACGCTTCCGTTATCAGGTCAGTTAGAGAGCATCGGTCCCAGCGGTTCACCGCCCAGCAGATGCATATGAATGTGATAAACCTCCTGACCACCATGTTGATTGCAGTTTACAATCAGACGATAACCATTTTGATCGATACCTTCCTGACGGGCGATTTTCGCCGCGGTAGTAAACATACGTCCCAGCGCATGCTCATGCGCCGCTTCCGCCTCGTTGACCGTTGGGATCAGCACATTCGGCACGATTAAAATATGGGTCGGCGCTTTGGGCGAAATGTCGCGGAAGGCAGTGACCAGCTCATCCTGATAAACCACATCAGCGGGGATTTCGCGGCGGATAATTTTACTAAAAATGGTTTCTTCTGCCATGGTGCAATTCCTTTAGCTTTAGCCTGAGTCTTAATCAATCAGTATGCGGGAGAAATTTGTTTTCTTTCAACCTCAGGACCACTTTTCTTGCATTGTTCGCCTGCCTTTGCAGCAGCACCCTCTCTCCGTGACCCGCACGCTGTTCAGAATGCTAACAACGCCCCTGCCACACCAGAAAATGAAACGCTGTTTTATAAATTAGAATTTCGCCACCCTTTTCTTTGTATGACTGCCACTTCAGCGCCAGCACTTGCCAAATTGCGAAGGTTTAGCCGCCCCGTCAGTTCTACTTTGCTAACCAGTCCGGGTGAGATGACCGGCGTCACCAGGGATAAACCGCCATAAACATCAAGGAGCATCAGACATGCGCTCACGTAAAATTGGTCTTGGCCACTATCTGGCCTACGGTTCCGGAGATTTTCTTGGAGCAGGCACCACGGCGCTGACCGCCGCCTGGTTGCTCTATTTTTACACCACCTTTTGTGGGTTAACCCCGATTCAGGCCACGCTGATCTTTGCCGCTGCCCGCGTGCTGGATGCGATAGTCAGTCCGCTAATGGGCTTTCTGACCGATAACTTCGGTTCGACCTGGCTGGGCAAACGCTTTGGCCGCCGCAAATTTTTTATCCTGCTCGGCATACCCTCTGTATTCAGTTATAGCCTGATGTGGCTCAGCGACATGAGTTTCTGGTGGTATCTCTGCACGTATCTGCTGTTTGATATCGTCTACACCATGATCCTGGTGCCGTATGAAACGCTGGTGCCGGAAATGACCGACGATTTCAAACAGAAAACCCGCTTCTCCGGTGCCCGCATCGGCCTGGCTCAGCTGTCGGCCATTCTGGCTGCCTTTTTACCCGGTATTTTGCTGGGTATGCTGGGCAAAGATAATCCTCTCTCCTTCTTCTACGCCAGTCTGGTGTTCTCGGTAATCTGCGCGCTGGTGCTGACGCTGGTGTGGTGCTTTACCTGGGAGCGTCACCCAGATGACTTTTCCGCCGAGTCACGCCGTGCAGAACAGGAAAAGCAGCAGCTGACGCTGATGCAGAATCTCAAGCGGCTCTATGTCGAGCTGGCTTCAACCTTACGCATCCGCATCTTCCGCCAGCACCTTGGCATGTACCTCGGCGGCTATATCGCCCAGGATGTGTTTAACGCCGTCTTTACCTGGTATGTGGTATTTGTGCTGATGCAGAGCGCTCAGGTCGCCTCCAGCCTGATGGGCACCATGGCGGTGCTGCAGTTTATTGCCGTGATGGCGATGATCCCGCTCTGCATCCGCATGGGACCCGCGCCCGCCTACCGTCTGGTGGCTGTGCTGTTTGGCCTTGCGGCGCTCTCCTACGCTGGATTGTGGTATGCCGGAATGAACGACAACATGTCACTGCTGTTGGTGATCTCTGCCCTGGCAGGCCTGGGACGTGGCGGCATCAACTATGTGCCGTGGAACACCTATACCTATATCGCCGATGTGGATGAGGTGATCACCGGACAGCGCCGTGAAGGGATTTTTGCCGGCATCATGACCCTGACGCGTAAAGCGTCGCAGGCTGGCGCAGTTATGCTGGTCGGTATCGTGCTGCAGCTCTCCGGCTTTGTTTCTGGCCAGGCGACCCAGGTACCCGGCGTCAGCCACACTATTCTGGCGATTCTCAGCATTGGCACTGTGGCCGTACTGGCCTGCGGCTTTATCGTGTCACTGCGCTTTAAGCTTAATCTGCAGACCCACACTGTGCTGCGCCAGGAGACGCTGAAGATGCGCGACGCGGGCCGCATCGTGCCGGAAAGCATCACGCCGGAAGCACGCGGAATTGTAGAAACGCTGGCTGGCATGCCTTACGAAAACCTCTGGGGCAACAACAACATTGGCTTCCTTAATCGTAATAAGTCAGCGCCGGAAAAATTGTCCGCACATCCCACTTTAAACCCTTCTTTAAACCCGACCTTAAAACGACAGGAATAAACCATGACTGTATTTCCCGTTAAACACAGCAAATTATTGTGCCAGCCCGAACATCTGTTGCCACGCAGCGAACTGGTACAGCTGATTCAAAAGCTGACACAGAATCTGGTTAACATCACCGATGAGACAGGCGAATTTTTATTACGGCTGGACGATGGCCGGGTGATTGATACCAAAGGCTGGGCGGGTTGGGAATGGACACACGGCATCGGTCTGTATGGCATGCTGCACTACTATCAGCAGACCGGTGACCAGCAGACGCTGGCCATTATTGATGAGTGGTTTACGCAGCGTCTGGCGGAAGGCACGCCGACCAAAAATGTGAATACCGTTTGTCCTTTTCTGACGCTGGCCTACCGTTACGAAGAGACCGGGAATCCGGCCTGGGTGCCGGTGCTGGAGCGCTGGGCAGAATGGGTTATGTATGAGATGCCGCGTACCGAACAGGGCGGCCTGCAGCACATTGTCTATAACAACGAAAACCCGCAGCAGCTCTGGGACGATACGCTGATGATGAGCGTAATGGCGCTGGCTAAAATTGGCCAGTTGCTGAAGCGCGATGAGTGGATTGAAGAAGCGAGTTATCAGTTCCTGCTGCACACCCAGTATTTGATGGATCGCAAAACCGGCTTATGGTTCCACGGCTGGAACTTTGACGGCCGCCATAACTTTGCTGATGCACGCTGGGCGCGCGGTAACAGCTGGGTGACGATTGTCATTCCCGACTTCCTGGAGATGATGAACTGGCCTGAGCATCACGCTACCCGCCGTTTTCTGCAGCAGGTGCTGGAGACCCAGGTTAAAGCGCTCAGGGAGTGTCAGCACAGCAGCGGATTGTGGCACACCCTGCTTGATGATCCGCACAGCTACCCGGAAGCCTCCGCCACCGCCGGGTTTGCCTATGGCATTCTGAAAGGGGTTCGTAAGCGTTATCTGCCCGCGGAGTATCGCGAGGTGGCAGAAAAAGCGTTGCGCGGCGTGATTGCCAATATTGATGACGATGGCGAGTTAAAACAGGTCTCCTTTGGTACCGCAATGGGCAAGGATCTGGATTACTACCGCACGGTTCCTCTGACCTCTATGCCCTACGGCCAGGCGATGGCCCTGCTATGCCTGACAGAGTATCTGCGCGTTTACCTCTGAATCCCGGCCAAAAAAAAGCCCCGCTTAGCGGGGCTTTTTCATCGCTGTAAATCATTACATGCTGCGGATGTAATCATCCATATCGGTTTTCAGGTTATCGGATTTAGTCCCGAAAATCGCCTGCACACCGGAACCGGCAACCACCACGCCACGGGCGCCGAGGTTTTTCAGTTCAGTCTGATCCACTTTCGCCACATCGGCGACGCTGACACGTAAACGGGTGATACAGGCATCCAGGTTGGTGATGTTCTCTTTACCACCAAACGCCGCCACCAGTTTGCCCGCCATCTCTGTACCGGTCGCGGTAGATTGCTCGCTGCTGCTGCTCTCTTCACGGCCAGGTGTTTTCAGATCCAGCTTCGCGATCAGTACACGGAATATGGTGTAGTAAACCAGACCATAGATGATACCAACAATCGGGAACAGCCAGATTTTACTGCTGTTGCCGCTCAGGACGATAAAGTCGATCAGACCGTGAGAGAAGCTGGTGCCATCACGCATCCCAAGCAGGATACAGATTGGGAATGCCAGACCCGCCAGCAGCGCATGGATCACATACAGGATTGGTGCCACGAACATGAATGAGAATTCAATCGGTTCGGTGATACCGGTCAGGAATGCGGTCAGCGCGGCGGAGATCATGATACCGCCCACTTTGGCGCGATTTTCAGGCTTCGCTGAATGCCAGATAGCAATCGCTGCCGCTGGCAGACCGTACATTTTGAACAGGAAGCCGCCAGAGAGTTTACCTGCGGTCGGGTCACCCGCCATATAGCGCGGGATATCACCGTGGAACACCTGACCTGCCGCATTGGTGTATTCACCGATCTGCATCTGGAAAGGAACGTTCCAGATGTGATGCAGACCAAATGGCACCAACGCACGTTCAATTACGCCATAAATACCAAAGGCGACAACCGGGTTTTGATAGGCTGCCCACTGCGAGAACTCCTGAATCGCGGAACCTATCGGTGGCCAGATAAAGGAGAGCAGTACGCCGAGAATGATAGCTGCCAGACCGGAAATAATCGGCACAAAACGCTTACCGGCAAAGAAGCCCAGATATTCTGGCAGCTTGATGCGGTAGAAGCGATTAAACATGTACGCGGCAATAGAGCCGGCGATAATACCGCCCAGTACCCCGGTGTCGGCGAGGTGTTTAGCCTCGATCTCCGCCGCAGGCAGATGCAGCACCAGCGGGGCAACTACCGCCATGGTTTTCACCATGATGCCATAGGCAACAACCGCTGCCAGTGCCGAAACGCCGTCATTATTGGTAAAGCCCAGCGCCACACCAATAGCGAAAATCAGCGGCATGTTGGCGAACACCGATCCACCCGCTTCTGCCATCACATGCGAAACCACTGCAGGTAACCAGCTGAAATTGGCTGAACCGACCCCTAACAAAATACCGGCAATCGGCAGAACCGATACCGGCAGCATCAGCGATTTACCGACCTTTTGAAGGTTGGCAAAAGCATTTTTGAACATAGCGTGAAGCTCCTGAGTAAGAGTGCATATTTGCGCAGTGCGCGTGGCAAAGAGGGAGGATTCTTTGCCGGGCTGGCGGTGACCGCCTTTTGATTTATTACGAAGGGTAAAATAATTCCCGATTTGTTACTTTGACGGGTATCACGTTTCGACAATCACAAGGGCGCACTTTACGAAATTTCTTACTGATCCGCACCAGTAATCGGCGATAAAAAGCTGACCCTGTCTGAAAAAACAGGGTCATATACGCAGGTTACAGATTAATTACAGAGACTGAAATAATAGCTGATCAGGCGCCCAGCTGGCTCATCGGGATATGAAACAGCGTTGAGAAGTTTTGGGTGGTGGTGGCTGCCAGCGTTTCTAAATCCACCCCTTTCAGGACAGCCAGATATTCGGCAACATCGCGCGTATAAGCGGGCTGATTCTCTTTACCACGGAAAGGCACCGGGGCCAGATAAGGCGAATCCGTTTCCACCAGCATCCGATCCAGCGGCACATAGCGTGCGGCTTCACGTAACTGCTCGGCATTGCGGAATGTGACGATGCCGGAAAAAGAGATGTAGAAGCCCATATCCAGCAGTTTTGCTGCGGTGGGCTGATCCTCAGTGAAGCAGTGCAGCACGCCGCCGCAACGTTCAACCTGCTCTTCACGCAGAATCGCCAGCGTATCTTCGCGGGCATCACGGGTGTGAACAATGATCGGTTTGTTCAGCGCAATACCGGTACGGATATGCTCCCGGAACGAGCGCTGCTGCTGATCTTTCGTTTCTGGCTGATAGTGATAATCCAGCCCGGTTTCACCCAGGGCCACCACCTGAGGATCGGCAGAGAGCTGACGAAACTCCTCAACATCATAGGCCTCTTCCTGATTCAGCGGATGCACACCGCAGGAGAGCGCTATATTTTTCCGTTCGCCGACCAGACTTTTAAGGGTATGAAAACCCGGCAGCGTGGTGGCGATTGCCAGCATAAATTTCACATCACGCGCCACCGCTTTGGCGATCACATCATCCAGGTCACGATGGTTCTTTTCATAGTCCAGGCCATCAAGATGGCAATGGGAATCCACAATAAACATAATTACTCTCAGATAGGTTTAGCCGACAAGCGCGGGTTTCTGTTTGTCCGCCCAGCTCAGAAGCTGATCGGTCAGCAATAATTCGCGATTCACCGATGCCACATGCAGTAGCTGCTCGCGACAGCGCATCCAGTCCTGGAGGCTGCTGTTGAGCGCGCTGGCTGAAAAGTATCCGGCCAGCAACTGCACCACATCCTGACGATCGATATTACTCAGCCACTGACCCGCATGTTGCTGCCACTTCATTGCATCCAGCAGCAAAGAGAGCAGCCAGCCGATACGCGCTGCCGCGTCGTCGGCGTTCAGCGCAGGCAGCAGTTGCAGGATGTCCTGCTGCAACGCAGCGGACAGCGCATCGCAGAGCTTCTGCCGGGCCTGCCACGGCCCGTTTTCCAGCAGGCTCAGCGCCGCACCGGGTGCACCTGCGCTCAGACGCAGAGCCGCCAGCAGCATCTGTTCGTCGTGCGAAGCGTGCTTCTTCAGCCAGAGCAGGCTTTGTCCTTCGTCCGGCGGCGTCAGATGCAGCGCCATGCAGCGGCTGCGCAGCGTGGCCAGCAGTCGCGAGGGATCGCGGCTGCTGAGGAAGAACCAGCTGTTGGCTGGCGGCTCTTCCAGCGTTTTCAGCAAGGCGTTGGCCGCCGCTTCCGAAAGCTGCGCGGCATCCGGCAGCCAGACCACTTTCGCGCCGCCCTGCTGACCAAAGTGGTACATTTTTTCCGTAACCTGCCGCACAGCATCGATGCCCAGGGTACTTTTGCCCTTCTCCGCCTCAAGCCGATACCAGTCAGGATGGGTATTAGCCTGCATCAGCTGACAACCGTGACACTGCCCGCAACTTTTCAGGCCATCCCGCTGCTGGCACATCAGCCAGCGGCTCATCCCCCAGACCAGCGCCTCATCGCCCATACCTGCCATCGCCTGGATCAACAACGCATGGTGAGCGCGATTCTCCTGATGCTGGCCAATTACCTGGCGATAAGGCTGATTCAGCCACGGATACCAGTTCATCACGCCTGCTCCGCCAGCCAGCCATCCAGCGCCGACTGAAGTGACGCTGTCACATCACTCAGTGATTGTGTAGCATCGATGGTGATAATGGTGGGGTCCTCCGCTGCCAGCGCCAGATAGCGCGCGCGGGTGCGTTCAAAGAAGCGCAATGACTCCTGCTCAATGCGATCCAGCTCACCGCGCGCACGGGCGCGCTGCAGACCGATGTCGGGTGTCACATCAAGATAGAGCGTGAGATCGGGGCGGAAATCGCCTAACACGGTATCGCGCAGCGTCTGCATCAGACCGGCGTCAAGTCCACGTCCGCCTCCCTGATAAGCCTGAGAAGAGAGATCATGACGGTCGCCGATCACCCAGGCACCGCGCGCCAGCGCCGGTTTAATGACCGTTTCCACCAGCTGAACCCGTGCCGCATAGAGCATCAGCAGTTCCGCTTTATCTGTGGCCTGCTCGCCCTCAATACCCTGCTTAAACAGCACCCGCAGCTGTTCTGCCAGCGGCGTTCCGCCAGGCTCACGGGTAAAGACCAGATCGTGAATGCCACGGGCACGCAGCGTGGCGACGATGGCGTCACGCGCGGTGGTTTTACCGGCGCCTTCCAGGCCTTCAATGACGATAAACTTACTGTTCATTTTTTTCCTTTAGCGTCTGCCGGTAAACCTGCACCGCCTTGTTATGGCTGGCAAGATTAGTCGTAAAGGTATGGCCGCCCTTGCCGTCCGCAACAAAGTAGAGATAGTTGGTTTTCTCGGGATGAGCCGCTGCCTGCAGAGAGGCTTTACCCGGCATGGCGATCGGACCCGGCGGCAGACCGTTAATGATATAGGTATTGTAAGCGCTGGCCGTCTCAAGATCTTTGCGGGTCAGCGTCCCGTTATAGCTGTCGCCCATGCCATAGATGACGGTGGGATCGGTCTGTAACCGCATACCGGTGCGCAGGCGATTGATAAACACCGAGGCTACGCGCGCGCGCTCTTCGCTGACGCCGGTCTCTTTCTCAATGATTGAGGCCATGGTCACCAGATCCTGTGGGGTTTTATAGGGCAGATTATCCGCCCGTCCCTGCCACACCTCAGCAATGGTTTTTTTCATCCGATCATGAGCGCGCTGTAGCAGCGCCATATCGGTGGTGTTAGCCGTGTAGAGCCAGGTATCCGGGAAGAAGTTGCCCTCCAGCTGCTCAGGCTCCACTTTTAGTGCGCTGGCAAGGGTGGCGAACTGATCATCTTTCAGGGTATGCCGGATATAAGGCGCTTTGCGCAGCTCACTCAGCCACTCTTTCAGCCGCTGGCCTTCCACGAATCGCACCGGGAACTGTGCCTCTTTACCGCTGGCCAGCAGCTGTAACAGCGAACGCACCGTCATGGTCGGCTCAAGGCGATAGGTACCCGCCTTGAAGGTCGCCAGTTCAGGTTCCAGACGCAGCAGCGCGCCAAACCAGATACTGTGCGGAATAATCTTCTGCTCTTCCAGCTGCGCTTCAAGTGCGACCCGGCCCGTGCCGGCAGGCAGCGTGTAGATCGTTTCCTGCTGCAGGGTTAACGGGGTGGCCGCAAACCGCTTAACCTGCCAGTAACTCAGCACAGCCGCGAGACCCACGATCGCCAGCAGGCTGACGACGATTTTTTTACTTCGAATCATGATGCATCCATTATCTTTTCACAGCTTGCGCGCAACTGATTAAACAGCGAACGCTCAGTAAACTCTACCGCTTCTATCTGTCGGACCGGCAGGACCGGCATCAGCGCGTTACATATCACCACTTCATCGGCGGCCAGCAGCTGCGCCGGTTCGCTTTTTATTACCTGGCAAGCCTGGCCTTCGGCCGCAAGTTGCGCCATCAGACTCCGCCGCATAATGCCATCCACGCCCGACGCTGACAGATCAGGCGTGAAAATTTGCGAGCCCTGACGCCAGAATAAATTGGCCGCACAGCATTCCACCACCCAACCTTCAGTGTCAAGCACCAGTGCCTCGTCGGCGTCTGTCTGGTCAAGATGAGCTCTGATCATCACCTGCTCCAGACGATTAAGGTGCTTGATACCGGCAAACTGTGGGTTTCGTGCCAGACGGATCGGGCTGAGCCGGAGTGACGCGCCACGCTGCTGTAAATCGGCGTAGTGTTGCGGCCAGGGTGCCAGCGAGACGATCCGCGTAGGTTCACCACAGCCGCGCCGGCTGTAGCCCCGCCCGCCGCTGCCGGCACTGATAATCACTTTCAGCACCGCCTGGGTTTGTTGCTGCGCGGCCTGTTGCATTTCAGTCTCAAGCTGAAGCCAGTCGACGCCATCAATCCATAACCGCTCACAGCCCTCTTTAAGGCGCTGAATGTGGCTCTCCAGCAGCACGATTTTACCCTGACGCACGGCGGCGGTAGTAAAACAGCCATCCCCAAACTGCAGGCCGCGGTCGCTGGCGGCCAGCATCGATTGTTTTAACCCGTTAATCCACATGGTTCTCTCCTGAGCGTGACTCGTGATTTCAGCGCATTCTGCAGGATAAAAAAAGGCCCGCATCGCGGGCCTTTTTAGCAATCAACAACGATTACACTTTACGGAAGATCAACGAACCGTTGGTTCCGCCGAAACCGAAGGAGTTACACAGGGTGTACTCCAGACCGGGAACCTGACGCGCGGTGTGAGGCACGAAGTCGAGATCGCAGCCCTCATCCGGATTGTCGAGGTTAATGGTCGGTGGAACGGCCTGGTCGCGCAGCGCCAGAATCGAGTAGATAGATTCAACCGCGCCTGCCGCACCCAGTAAGTGTCCGGTCATTGATTTGGTCGAGCTTACCATCACGCTGCTGGCTGCTGCCCCAAAGACCGATTTCACCGCCCGCGCTTCCGCTTTATCACCCGCTGGCGTGGAGGTGCCGTGCGCGTTGACATAGCCAATCTGCTCTGGCGTAAGCTGAGCATCGCGCAATGCGTTGATCATTGCCGCGGCGGCGCCTGATCCATCTTCTGGTGGTGAAGTCATGTGGTAGGCATCGCTGCTCATACCAAAACCTACGATTTCCGCGTAGATTTTCGCACCACGTTTCTTCGCATGTTCATACTCTTCGAGTACCACAATGCCAGCGCCGTCACCCAGCACAAAACCGTCACGATCTTTATCCCACGGGCGGCTGGCCGCTTGCGGGTTTTCATTACGGGTTGAGAGAGCACGTGCTGCACCAAAGCCACCGACGCCTAATGGCGTACTGGCTTTCTCTGTGCCACCCGCCAGCATCACATCAGCATCGTTATAGGCGATGATGCGTGCGGCATGACCGATGTTATGCACACCAGAGGTACAGGCTGTCGCGATAGAGATGCTTGGACCTTTCAGGCCATACATGATGCTGAGATGACCCGCCACCATGTTAACGATGGTTGAAGGCACAAAAAATGGGCTGATTTTGCGCGGGCCGCCGTTGACCAGTGAAGTATGATTCTCTTCAATCAGACCTAAACCACCGATGCCGGAGCCAATTGCTGCGCCCATACGGCTTGCATTTTCGTCGGTAACAACCAGACCACTGTCCTGCATGGCCTGCATACCGGCCACAATGCCGTACTGGATGAAGGCATCCATCTTGCGCTGATCTTTGCGCGAGATGTAGTCATCACAATTAAAATCTCTTACCAGACCTGCAAAACGTGTTGCATAAGCACTGGTATCAAAATGGTCGATCAGGGTAATGCCGCTCTGACCGGCAAGGAGAGCACTCCAGGTAGACTCTACGGTATTGCCGACAGGAGACAACATGCCAAGACCAGTCACAACTACACGACGCTTAGACACGTTCGTCCTCCAGGGAGGGGAAATAGGGAACTATGTGGGACAAACAAAAAAATCAGGCGGTCGAGCGACCGCCTGAAGATATTCATTAGCCTTTATGGCTATTGATATAGTCGATCGCTGCCTGAACGGTAGTGATTTTCTCAGCTTCTTCGTCTGGAATCTCAGTATCAAACTCTTCTTCCAGAGCCATCACCAGCTCAACGGTATCAAGAGAATCGGCACCCAGGTCTTCTACGAAAGATGCAGAGTTGGTGACTTCTTCCTCTTTCACACCCAGCTGCTCACTGATGATTTTCTTAACGCGTTGTTCGATATCGCTCATACTATTTAATTTCCTATCAAAACTCGCTTTCGCGATGGTTTTCGTAGTGTATAAAATGGTGAAAAAGATGCAACAAAATCCCGGCTGGTCGAACCACGATTTTGCGTTATTTTGCGGTTCTAACCGCAAATAAAGCAAATCATTTCGTGATTTATCAGACCATGTACATTCCGCCGTTGACGTGCAGCGTTTCACCTGTGATGTAGGCTGCTTCGTCAGAGGCTAAAAATGCCACAGCATTGGCGATTTCCTGAGCATCGCCTAAGCGACCCGCAGGAACTTCCGCCAAAATACCGGAACGTTGATCTTCGTTCAGTGCCCGCGTCATGTCAGTCTCAATAAAGCCTGGAGCCACGACGTTGACGGTAATGCCACGTGACGCGATTTCGCGCGCCAGTGATTTGCTAAAGCCAATCAAACCCGCTTTTGCTGCCGCATAGTTTGCCTGGCCCGCATTACCCATGGTTCCAACAACGGAACCAATGGTGATGATACGGCCCACGCGCTTTTTCATCATGGCACGCAGGACCGCCTTGGAAAGGCGGAATACCGATGTGAGGTTGGTATCCAGGATATCCTCCCACTCATCGTCCTTCATGCGCATGAGAAGATTATCACGCGTAATGCCTGCATTATTGACTAAAATATCCACTTCGCCAAATTCAGCACGAATATTCTCTAAAACAGTGCTGATTGAGTCAGCGTCAGTCACATTCAGTAACAGGCCTTTGCCCTTGTCGCCAAGGTAAGCACTGATGGCGTCGGCGCCACTCTGGCTGGTTGCAGTTCCTACCACTTTAGCACCGCGTGCCGCCAGTGTTTCTGCAATCGCACGACCAATGCCGCGACTCGCGCCGGTAACCAGCGCAACTTTACCTTCAAAGCTCATGATTTTCCTCTTATTCCTTACCGAGTGCAGCCGTCAGGGATGCAGTATCGTTAACGGCAGCCGCTGTCAGGCTATCGACAATACGTTTCGTCAGTCCGGTCAGGACTTTACCTGGCCCCATCTCCAGGAGCTGCGTCACGCCCTGTGCTGCCATCGCTTCCACGCTCTCGGTCCAGCGAACCGGGCTGTAGAGCTGACAGACCAGCGCATGGCGGATGGCCGCAGCGTCGGTTTCAGCTTTCACATCGACGTTGTTGATCACCGGTACCGCAGGCGCGTTAAAGGTGATGCTCTCCAGCGCCACCGCCAGTTTATCGGCCGCAGGCTTCATCAGTGCGCAGTGAGAAGGAACGCTGACCGGCAGTGGCAAGGCACGCTTAGCGCCCGCTGCTTTACAGGCGGCACCCGCACGTTCAACGGCTTCTTTGTTACCCGCAATAACCACCTGGCCCGGCGAGTTAAAGTTAACCGGTGAGACAACCTGACCCTGCGCGCTCTCTTCACAGGCTTTGCGGATAGCCGCGTCATCCAGGCCAATAATCGCCTGCATCGCGCCAGTGCCTTCAGGCACCGCTTCCTGCATCAGTTTGCCGCGCAGTTCAACCAGCTTCACTGCATCCGCAAAGTTAAGCACACCCGCGCAAACCAGCGCTGAATATTCACCCAGGCTGTGACCAGCCATCAGGGCTGGCTGTTCACCGCCCTGCTGCTGCCAGACACGGTAGATTGCCACGGAGGCGGCTAACAGTGCAGGCTGAGTCTGCCAGGTTTTGTTCAGCTCTTCAGCCGGACCCTGACTTACTAATTGCCACAGATCATATCCCAGCGCGTCAGAGGCTTCACGGAAGGTCTCTTCTACCAGCGGATAGGTTGCCGCTAATTCAGTCAGCATGCCCACGGTCTGTGAACCCTGACCGGGGAAAACAAATGCAAATTGCGTCATTTTTCGTTCCTGTCAATCAAAAGCGAACCAGCGCAGAACCCCAGGTGAATCCACCACCAAAGGCTTCCAGCAGAATAAGGTGTCCGGGTTTGATGCGGCCATCACGGACCGCTTCATCCAGTGCGCTTGGCACCGATGCGGCAGAGGTATTGCCATGACGATCCAGTGTGACGACCACTTTATCCATGGTCATGCCGAGTTTTTTCGCGGTGGCGCTGATAATGCGCAGGTTCGCCTGATGCGGCACCAGCCAGTCCAGCATTTCACGATCGAGATTATTGGCCTGCAGCGTTTCATCAACGATGTGAGCCAGCTCGGTAACGGCAACCTTGAAGACTTCGTTGCCTGACATGGTGACATAAGCGGGCTGATCCTGATGCGCACGATCCTGATAAGGCAGCGTCAGCAGCTGTGAATAGCGACCATCAGCATGAAGATGGGTAGAGATGATCCCCTGCTCTTCGCTCTGACCCAGCACGACCGCGCCTGCACCATCGCCAAACAGGATGATCGTGCCGCGATCTTCCGGATCAAGCGCGCGTGCCAGGACATCAGCACCAATCACCAGCGCATGTTTCACCGCGCCATTTTTGATGTATTGATCGGCCACGCTCAGTGCATAGGTGAAACCTGCACAGGCGGCAGCGAGGTCAAACGCCGCGCAGTCTTTGATTTCCAGCATTTGCTGGATCATGCAGGCAGAGCTGGGGAAGGCATGGCTGGAAGAGGTTGTGGCGACAATAATCAGCCCAACATCGTTCGCTTCAATGCCTGCCATTTCAAGGGCGCGTTGCGCCGCACTGAATCCCATGGTGGCGACGGTTTCGTCAGGCGCAGCAATACGACGCTCGCGGATGCCGGTACGGGTAACAATCCACTCGTCCGACGTCTCCACCATTTTTTCCAGATCGGCATTGGTGCGGATCTGGCTTGGCAGATAACTGCCCGTACCGATAATTTTGGTATACATCTAGGCTTTGTCACTCCTGGCTAATACAGCATCAAGGCGCGCAGCAATTCGCTCGGGAATTTGCTGCCTCACCGCCTGCTCTGCCTGTTCTATCGCCACAGCGAAGGCGTATTGATTTGCCGCACCGTGACTCTTGATCACTGTTCCGCGCAATCCTAACAGACAAGCGCCATTGTACTGGTCAGGGTTGAGATGCCCGAAGCGCTTCGTCAGACGTTTCTGAATCCAGCGCCCCAGCAACTGAAGCCACCATGACCGTTTCTTACCTTCCCCTGATGACTTCAGCAGAGAAAGAAACATTCTTACCACGCCTTCCATAGTCTTCAGCGTGACGTTTCCGACAAAACCGTCACAGACCATCACATCCGTTTTACCGGTGAGCAGTTCGTTACCTTCAAGGTAACCAATATAGTTGATTTGCGGTGATTCTCGCAGCACTGCCGCGGCGTCGCGGATCGTTTCCAGCCCTTTGGTCTCTTCATGACCAATATTGAGCAACGCGACACGGGGCCGTGCAATACCAAGCACATGCTCAGCCATTACCGACCCCATTACAGCAAACTGCACCAGCATCGCACTGTCTGAGCCCACATTTGCGCCCAGATCCAGCACCACGGTTTTACCCTGTTGCTGGTGCGGTAAAACGGACATCAGCGCCGGACGTTTAATGCCATCCAGCGGTTTTAATAAGAGTGTCGACAGCCCCATCAGCGCACCGGTATTCCCGGCGCTGATGCAGGCCTGCGCACGTCCCTCTTTAACCATCTCCAGTGCCACACGCATTGAGCTGCCGCGACTGTTGCGGATGGCCTGAGCGGGCCGCGCATCACTTGCAATAACCGATTCGGCAGGGATGACCTGCAAACGCCCCATCAGGGAGGAATCCGCTTTGGCAAGCAATGGCATGAGAGTGTCGGGGTGTCCGACCAGAAGAAGGAATAGTTCCGAATGAGAGGCCAGTGCCTGCAATGCTGCAGGCACTGTCACGCAGGGACCGAAGTCCCCGCCCATGGCATCAATCGCCAGGGTCAAACGTGTCAAGGTATCGCCTTGCTAAGCAAGAAACTTACTTAACGATAACCTTGCGACCGCGGTAGTAACCGTCCGCAGTGATGTGGTGACGCAGATGAGTTTCGCCAGAAACTTTATCTACTGACAGAGCAGCAGTGGTCAGCGCATCGTGCGAACGACGCATACCACGCTTAGAACGGGTGGGTTTATTCTGTTGTACGGCCATGGACCTTACTCCTATTACTTACGCTTTAAACTGGCTAATACGGCAAATGGATTTGGTTTCTCCACCTCTGCAGGCAGTTTACCAAAGACCATGTCCGCCTCGGACACTTCACAGTGTTCAGAATCGTGCACCGGAACGACCGGCAGCGCGAGAATAATTTCATCCTCGACAACCGCCAGCAGATCGATCTCACCAAACTCGTTGACATCGACCGGCTCGTACGCTTCCGGCAATGCCTCGGCCTGCTCTTCAGAAGAGACAGGGCTGAAGCAGTAACTCACTTTTACGTGATGAGGAAAGGTCTGGTTGCAGCGCTGGCAACGCAACGTCACTTGTACTTCAGCAGTACCCGTCAGTACTGCCAGACGTTGGTTATCAACCGCAAACGACATGGCACAATCCACATCACTGTCCACACTAACGACCGACTCGGCCACACGCTCCACCTGTACAGATGTGTAGACACCCTGATAATCAAGGCGCTTCTGAGCAGTGCGGACAGGGTCCAGCGTTAGGGGTAATTTTACCTTTTGCATAGGGCGCGCATATTAACTTTGTAATGTCATAGAGTCAAAGAAAAAGGCCGTTAAACAGCATCTTTCAACCACTATTCGCATCCAGTGCGGCGCACAGTTTAAAATGACTGTCACCAATTCGCTATCACTATTGAAAAAAAATGACGCCATCGATTCTTTTAGCTTCAACCTCGCCCTTTCGGCAGGCATTACTGCATAAACTCGGCCTGCCTTTTATTACCGCCGCGCCTGAGGTTGATGAGTCACTCCAGCCCGATGAAACCGCTGAAGCGCTGGTAACCCGTCTTGCCGTAGCTAAAGCGCAGGCACTGGCAAAAACGTATCCCAGCCACTGGATAATCGGCTCCGACCAGGTTTGCGTGCTGGATGGCGCTATCGCCGGTAAGCCTCACACGGCTGAGAATGCGCGGGCGCAACTGCGTGCCGCCAGCGGAAAAGCCATTACCTTTTATACCGGTCTGGCGCTATTTCATCCGGTCAGTGGCACGCTGCTGCACTGCTGTGAGCCCTTTGTGGTTCATTTCCGCACGTTAACTGACGCTGAAATCAACGGCTATGTGGAAAAGGAGCAGCCGCTTCAGTGTGCGGGCAGTTTTAAAAGTGAAGGTCTGGGGATTTGTCTGTTTGATCGGCTGGAGGGACGCGATCCCAATACACTGGTCGGGCTGCCGTTGATCGCGCTCAATGAGATGTTGCAGCAGGCCGGCATCAATCCTTTAACGAACTGATGCCGGAGAGATTACGCTTTCAGCTGACGCAGCTTAAGCAGGCATTGCTTCAGGCCATCATCCAGTGGTGCTTCGACCCGCATCACTTCGCCGGTGCCGGGATGCGTAAAGGTCAGCGCCGCAGCATGCAGGAACAGGCGTTTTAAACCGGTTGCCGCCAGCTGACTGTCAAACTCACGTTCTCCGTAGCGATCGTCAAAGGCAATGGGATGCCCGGCATGCAGCGTATGGACGCGAATCTGATGGGTACGACCGGTGACCGGGCTCGCTTTCACCAGCGTGGCAAACTCGAACCGCTCTTCTACTTTAAAGCGGGTTTCTGAGGCTTTGCCTTCGCTGCTGACGCGCACCACGCGCTCACCGCTCTGCAGAATGTTTTTCAGCAGCGGCGCCTGAACCACCTTCAGGTGTGACGGCCAGTTGCCGCGCACCAGGGCCAGATAGTCTTTCTGCATCCCCTTTTCACGCAGTTGCTCATGAAGGGAACGCAGCGCCGAACGCTTTTTAGCGACCAGCAGAATGCCGGAGGTGTCACGATCCAGGCGATGCACCAGCTCCAGAAAGCGTGCTTCCGGTCGCAGGGCACGTAACCCTTCAATCACCCCGAAGCTGAGTCCGCTACCGCCATGCACGGCTGTGCCGGAAGGCTTATTCATCACCAGCAGCGACTCATCCTCAAACAGGATGGCATCGGCCAGTGACGCCACTTTCGCCAGTTTGGGGGAAACGGCATCTTCATCGCGTTCCGCTACCCGAACCGGCGGAATGCGCACCTCATCGCCCTCCTCCAGCTTATATTCTGGCTTGACGCGCTTTTTATTCACCCGCACCTCGCCTTTGCGAACGATGCGATAAATCATGCTTTTGGGCACACCCTTGAGCTGGGTGCGCAAAAAGTTATCAATGCGTTGTCCGGCATTTTCAGCCGTGATGGCGACAAAATGTACGCCGGGATTCTCTGTTTTCATGGCGGCGATTCTAAATAGTGTCCCCTGATAGCGCCACCCCTTTTTCTGTGCTTAACTCTGGAGTTGATGTGACGGCAGGTCGCCTCTCTGCTGGCTTTTTCAGCAAAGCGCTGTTTTGTCCGACACATTAGCGATTTAAATGTAAAGAAACTTCACAAGCTGGCTAAAGTCGCCTTGCTATATGAAGGTTAGCAATGGAATAATGCTTGAGTTTCTTACCTGAACCATTTCAGGGCAGAAAAAGAGCGAAATTGTCATTTTGCCGGATTGAGCAGACACGCAGCAATGGCGTAAGACGTAATGCGAAATCAGGCACTTAGCGGGCTGCGGGTTGCGGCCTGGACAACAGTATGGGATGCACGGGTTTTCTTTATTCTCTCAGGCATTTCCACTATCTGGTGCTGTTTTCCCTTATGAAAAACAGGCCACCGACGTTATTTGCGCCCCTCGCGCGGTCGACAGCCGTGAGGTTGACGACATTGCACTAAGTCACGGGGCCATCGGTTGATACTCGTCCAGGGTAACTATGCCCGCAGCTGTAATCACTCATGAAAGAATAACGAGTAAGTCACGATGAAAAGAATGTTAATAAACGCAACTCAGCAGGAGGAGTTGCGCGTTGCCCTGGTTGACGGTCAGCGTCTGTACGATCTGGATATTGAAAGTCCTGGACACGAGCAGAAAAAAGCCAACATTTACAAAGGTAAAATCACTCGCATTGAACCCAGCCTTGAAGCTGCGTTTGTCGATTACGGCGCAGAGCGTCACGGTTTCCTCCCGTTAAAAGAAATCTCCCGCGAATACTTCCCCTCCAGCTACAACGCGCATGGTCGTCCGAATATTAAAGACGTGCTGCGTGAAGGTCAGGAAGTCATTGTTCAGATCGATAAAGAAGAACGCGGCAATAAAGGCGCTGCGCTGACCACCTTTATCTCTCTGGCGGGCAGCTATCTGGTACTGATGCCGAACAACCCACGTGCAGGCGGTATCTCTCGCCGTATCGAAGGTGACGATCGTACCGAGCTGAAAGAAGCCCTGTCGGCGCTGGAACTGCCGGAAGGCATGGGCCTGATTGTCCGTACTGCGGGCGTCGGTAAATCAGCCGAATCGCTGCAGTGGGATTTAAGCTTCCGTCTTAAACACTGGGAAGCGATCAAGAAAGCCGCTGAAAACCGCCCTGCTCCGTTCCTGATCCATCAGGAAAGTAACGTGATTGTGCGTGCCTTCCGCGACTATCTGCGTCAGGACATCGGTGAGATACTTATCGATAACCCGAAAGTACTGGAACTGGCGCGTCAGCATATCGCTGCGCTGGGCCGTCCGGACTTCAGCAGCAAAATTAAGCTCTACACCGGTGAAATCCCGCTGTTCAGCCACTATCAGATCGAATCGCAAATCGAATCCGCTTTCCAGCGTGAAGTCCGCCTGCCTTCCGGTGGCTCGATTGTAATCGACAGTACCGAAGCGCTGACCGCTATCGATATCAACTCAGCACGTGCAACGCGCGGCGGTGATATCGAAGAGACGGCGTTCAACACCAACCTTGAAGCGGCCGATGAGATTGCTCGTCAGCTGCGTCTGCGTGACCTGGGCGGCCTGATCGTTATCGATTACATCGATATGACGCCGGTACGCCATCAGCGCGCGGTTGAGAATCGTCTGCGTGAAGCTGTCCGTCAGGACCGCGCCCGCATTCAGATCAGCCACATTTCACGTTTCGGCCTGCTGGAGATGTCCCGTCAGCGTCTGAGCCCGTCATTAGGTGAATCCAGTCATCACGTCTGCCCACGCTGTAGCGGCACCGGCACCATCCGTGATAACGAGTCACTGGCGCTGTCGATCCTGCGTCTGATTGAAGAAGAAGCGCTGAAAGACAACACCAAAGAAGTTCACGCCATTGTTCCGGTTCAGGTGGCCTCTTACCTGCTGAATGAAAAACGTGAAGCGGTTAACGCTATTGAAACACGCCAGGGTGGCGTGCGGGCTATCATCGTTCCTGATGACAAGATGCAGACCCCACACTACTCCGTGCTGCGCGTGCGCAAAGGCGAAGAGACGCAGACCCTGAGTTATCATCTGCCGAAGCTGCATGAAGCCGAAATGGCGATGCCGTCGGAAGAGGAACATGCTGAACGTCGTCGTCCTGAACAGCCTGCTCTGGCCGCGTTTGTGATGCCTGATGCGCCTCCGGCACCGGTAGAAGTTGAGCCAGAAACGCAGCGCGCTGAAGCCCAGCCGGCCGCAAAAGCAGCACCTGCTGTGGCTGCGCCTGCTACCGTCAGCACCGGCTTCTTTGGCCGTCTGCTTGGTGGCCTGAAAAAAATGTTCGCAGGCGAAGAAGCCCCTGCCGCCGCACCAGTGGCCACTGAGGTTGCAGAACCCCAGAAAGCGCCTGAAAGCGAGCAGGAAAACGGCAATGGCCGTGGCGAGCGCCGCAGCAATAATAACAACCGCCGTAACAATAATCGTCGTGAGCGTACGCCGCGTAACGGAGATAACGCGCAGTCGCGTGAAGGCCGTGAACCACGCGAAAACCGTGAGCCTCGTGAAAACCGCGAACCTCGTGAAAGCCGTGAACCGCGCGAAAGTCGCGAGCCACGTGAAAATCGCGAGCCGCGCGAGGGTAACGATAATCGCCGCAACAAGCGTCAGTCCCAGTCTGGTGAAGTGCGTGAAGAGCGTCCGGCACTGAGCGAAGAAGCGCGCCAGCAGCGTGATGAGCAGCAGCAACAGCGCCGTGAACAGCGTGCTGAGCGTCAGCGTCGTCGTCAGGAAGAGAAACGCGCCGGTGAAGAAGCTGCCAAAGTGGCTGAGCAGCCGGTAGTGGTAGCCGACGTTCCGGACGTGACCGAGCCGCAGGAAGATGAGCGCGTACAGGTTATGCCGCGTCGCAAGCCGCGTCAGCTGAACCAGAAGGTGCGTGTTGATGATAACCGTCCACCTATGCCAGCCGAAGCCAGCGACTTCGCCCAGCCGGCTGAAGTGCGTCAGCCTCAGCAGACAGACGTGGCTCAGCCGCAGCCTGAGTTCCAGGCACCGCAGGGTGAAGAGCAGGATGACAACGACAACCGTGATAACGCCAATATGCCGCGTCGTTCACGTCGTTCGCCTCGTCATCTGCGCGTCAGCGGACAGCGTCGTCGTCGTTACCGTGATGAGCGTTATCCGACTCAGTCAGCAATGCCGCTGACCGCTGCAGCTGCATCACCAGAGATGGCATCCGGTAAAGTCTGGATCCGTTACCCGGTGAGCCAGGCCAGCGAAGAGCAGGTTCAGAATGTGACTCACGAGACGCCAGCGTACAACCGCGAAGAGACAGCAGACGCCGCCAGTGCGCAGCCCGTTGCTGCCGCTGTTGAATCTGTTGCTCAGGAAGCGCCTGTGCAACAGGCCGAGCCGCAGGCAGAAACGCCAGTGCCGGTCGTGAACACTGACGATACCCGTGCTATCGACGCGCCGGTTGACGAGCAGCCTTCCGTTGTTCCGGCGGCAGATGAAGCAAAAGCGGAAGCGGTAGCAGCCGAAGCCGTGCCTGCTGAGCCTGTCACCGAAGCGCCGGTTGTGACACCTGCGGTTGAGACTGCACAGCCTGCAGCGGTTGCAGAAGAAGCACAGCCTGCAGAGGTTGCTGAGCAATCGGCTACCGACGTCAGCGAAGCGATCGCAGCAGAAGTTGAGGAAGTTCTGAATGCGCCGGTCGCTGCTGAAGCTGAAACAGCGCCAGTTCGTGAACCTCATGCTCCGGTGGCCGCACGCGATGTCGCCCCTGCAGCACCGGAGACTGCGGCCGAACCTGTTGCATCAGTGCCTGCAACGGCATCAGTGCCTGCAACTGCCTCAGTGCCGAATGACGGTACGCGCTGGAAGCATTTTGCCTCTGCGCCGATGACTAAAGCACCTGCGCCAGTCTGGCAGTCAGAACCGGCACCGCACAGCGACTGGGTGCGTGCACCCTATGAGTTCGACGGTCGCGGTTCTGCGGGTGGTCATAGCGCCACACATCATGCCACTGCCCCGGCGACCAAGCCGTAACGCATAAACTGTTGTGAACTGAACCCCGGCCTGCAAGCCGGGGTTTTTTTATGCCTGCGATTCTGCCCGCCAGCGGACAGAGGATAATTAACCTCCCCTCCTCGTTTATCAGTAATCAGGAAAGTGCGTGCGTGTGTGCGTGTGTGCGTGTGTGCGTGAAAGCGTGAAAGCGTGAAAGCGTGAAAGCGTGAAAGCGTGAAAGCGTGAAAGCGTGAAAGCAAGACTGACATGCGAGCTGCCTGTCGCTGTAAATCAACCCGGTTTAATTTCTATGGTTCCCGCCACCGGCTGAATCGCAGGCAAAAAAATCCCACCCTCCTTTAGCGGGAGGGTGGGAAAAAGTAAGCGCATCCGGTTAAAGTACGCTCAAAATTTCAGGTCAGACTACGAGTTCATCTGGAACAGGGACATCTTAGACATGTCGGTAAAGGTCTTATAGGACGCCTGTAGTGCCGTCTGCTGCATGGTGTAGTTAGAAGCTGCTTCGGTTAAATCCACGTTAACCAGGTCACTCATCTGCGAGCTGTAAATCACACTACGGTCATCGCCTTGGGCATTCAGCGTATCGATCTCACCAAGCTGGGTACCAATCTCAGAACGCACGGTTAAGACATTATTCAGCGAGTTACCCAGGCCACGGTTGGTTTTATCCATCGCCGCCTGGAAGGTCTGTTTGGTTGCGGCGTCAGCATCATCCTGCGGCACTTTCAGCGCAGCAATGGCGCTATCCAGCATCGTAAACACATTCGTTTCGCTGGCGCTGCCATCCGGCTCTTTGGTGGCATTGCCGGAGATCGCCATAAAGATATTGTCACCGGTATGGCCCACAGTCATGGTACGGCTGGTATCGACCTTCTGAGTGATCGCCTCGGTGCCGCCTGCGTAGCCGACGCCGGTGCCTGCCGCATCCACAAATGGCGCGCTGTCAGTTTTATAACCGGCAAAAATATAGCGGCCATTGGCATCCTGGCTGTTTGCCTGGTTCAGCAACTGGGCACGGATACCCTCCAGCTGGGTAGCAATCGAACCACGGTCATCGTCGCTCAGCGTACCGGTTGAACCGTTGACGATCAGCCCTTGCGCAGCAATGATCCCATCGGTGACGCCTTTCAGCGTATTCTCTTCCAGTGACAGACCCTGCTCGGCAAAGGTACGCGCCAGCGCATACTGCTTGCCCTGCTGCTGGGTTTGTGACAACACGACAGCACGAGACGCGGCAATCGGATCGTCCGAAGGATTATTCACACGGCGGCCGCTGGAGAGCTCCTGGCCTGATTTCAGCCAGGAGGCCTGTGAGTCAGTGATGCCACGCACCTGCTGCTCAAAAATCATATTTGTACTGATTCGCATGTTATCTCCTGCCCTTAGCGAATATTGATCAATGCATTAAACACGGTGCTGGCAGTCTGCAGCACCTGCGCATTGGCCATGTAATATTGCTGATATTTGGTCAGGTTGGCGTACTCCTCATCGAGGTTTACCCCAGAGACCGATTGCTGGCGCTGGGTCAGCTGACTGACCACGCTTTTCTGAGTGGTGCTGGTGGTTTCCAGTGAACTGGTTTTGTTACCCACACTACTGACGATGGTGGCGTAGGCCTGAGACAGCGTGGCATTGCCGCCGACCAGTTTCACATCCTGCAGATTCAGCAGTTTTTGCGCATTACGGTTATCACTTTCACCGCCTACTGCACCCGCGGCGGCCACCTGCGATTCACTGGTGATCGCGACTGACATATCGTTGATGGCGTTCTGGACCGGCTTCACCAGGAAACTGTCTTTGGCAGCAGGTGCAGGCGTGCCGGCGACGGTCAGTTTCAGGCCGTCAAAGCTCAGCGTGGTGTTGCCACTGGCATCGGTACCTGGCGTGATGGTAACGGCCGTACTGTCTGAGGCGCGGGTTGCGGTCCAGTTATTGCCGTCATAACTCACGGTGTAATTGGATGCTTTCAGTGCACTGGTATCGGTCCACTCAGCGGTGACGGACGCGGCGGTGCTGTTTTTACTGTTGCCCACCACGATCGGGCTGCCGATATTAAAGAAATCGACGCCCTGATTGCCTTTGCTATCAAAGCCCTGCTTGTGGACATCGTTGAAGCTGGTGGTAAACGCCGCCGCTAACTGACCCAGCTGGTTCTGTGCCAGATCCAGATCCTGCGTACGGAACGCCAGCAGACCGCCCAGCGAACCGGTGGTGATCAGCTTTTCCGGGATCTCGACGTTGCCCGCCTGTTTATCGACATAGCCGATGGTGGTGCGTGTCGGATCGCTGCTGGAGGGCATCGCCACCAGATCGTGAGATTTGTCGCCGTTCACCAGCGTCAGGCCATTGGCCATCGCAACCGTGTAGCCGCCATCCTGCTGCGATACCGTCACACCAACCACGTTATTCAGGGTATTCACCAGCTGATCGCGCTTATCGAGCAGATCGTTAGGTGCGGCACCGTTTGCCGTGCTCAGTTTGCCAATCTGTTTATTCAGATCGGCAATCTGGCTGGTAATAGTATTGACCTGCTTAATGCTGGAATCGACATCGGCATTGACGCTGTTCTGCATATTGTTCAGGTATTGCGCTGACGTCTGGAACTGGCTGACCAGCCCCTGCGCATTGCTGAGCATCGACTGACGCGCCGACGGATCGTTGGCGTTGCTGACCACGTTCTGCAGGTTGGTAAAGAAGCCCTGCAGCGAGGTCGACAGGCTGGTAGTCGAAGTCGACAGCAGATCGTCAATGTTAGAAATCTGGCTGTGCTGGGTGCTTACCGCGCTGTAGTTCGCGCTGGAACCGCGCAGCTGCGTAGCAATAAACGCATCATATTCACGTTGTACACCGGTGATATTCACGCCGTTACCATAATAGCTATTGCCCTGCAGGGTACTGTTCGCCTGCGCCAGTACCGTGGTCTGACGTGAATAGCCCGCCACGGTGTAATTGGAAATGTTGTTACTCGTGGTGCTCAGAGCGGCCTGCGCGGCACTCAATCCGCTCATCGCGGAGTTAATTATGCTGGACATCTCGGTTCCTTACGTTCCCCGTCAACCGGGCTGGCAGACATCAAAGTGGGCGCCAGCAGGCGAAAACGCTTCTGGCTATAGGGATGTTATCGGCTTGCTAAAGTGAAACTTGAGGCGCAATGATCAGAACAGGTCGCCCATATCCTGACTGTAAGCTTTGACGACTTTGTCGCCCATACTTTTGAATTGCTGAATCATTCCCACCAGCTTTTGCGCATATTTTGGATCGGTGGCATAACCGGCCGCCTGTAAGGCCTGCGCACCCTGCTCTGCGCTTGAGGCGTTCGTCACCGCCGCATAGCGTGGGTTTTTGGTCAGGAGTTTGACGTAGTCGGTCAGCGCCTCGAAATAGGAGTTATAGACGCGGAAGCTGGCACGCACTTTCTTCGCTTCGCCCTGCTCATATTCGGTGGTCATGATATCGGTGGTGTCACCTTTCCAGTCGCCGCTGGCTTTAATTCCGAACACGTTGTAGCTCGGTTTGCCGTCGCGGGTCAGGATCTGACGCTGGCCCCAGCCCGACTCCAGCGCAGCCTGCGCCAGAATCAGGTGATGAGGAATGCCACTCTGCTGGCTGGCAGCCTGCGCCGGTTGCGTCAGCTGGGCGATAAACTCGCGGCTGTCACTGGGCAGACCCGTCGGTGAAGCGACCGGCGGCAGACGCGGCATTGCCTTACGCACAATCTGCTCCAGCTGCTGCGCCGGCAGTGGTGTTGCCCCGCTGGTGCTGAGAATAAAGCTGTTATCCAGCTTCATCGGCACCGTACCGGCTTTTTCATCCGGCGCGGTGGCGGGCTGCATCTGTTTAACGATGGTTTCCGCCAGGCCGAGGCCACGTTTCCCCATCTCCTGTGCAATCTGCTGATCATACATAGAGGTAAAGAGTTTGGTCTGCTCGTTGCCCATAATGCCGTCCTGCGGCAACGCCTCGCGCATACTCTTCAGCATCATCTGTACAAACATCCCTTCGACCTGACGCGCAACCTGCAACGCTTGTCCTTTCGGATCGTTGCTGGCCTGGCGTTTCAGTTCATTCAGGGAACGGCTGTCGAAAGCCGAACTCGTCAGAGATTGCATATCAGCCATCAGATAATTTCCAGTTTGGCACGCAGACAGCCGGCACTCTGCATCGACTGCAGAATTGACATCAGTTCGATAGGTGACGCACCCAGCGCATTCAGCGCACGCACCACGTTGTTCAGGTTGGCGCTGGCGTTGACGCGTTGCAGCGCACCGCCGGTCTGGCGCAGATCGATCTGAGTCTGCGTCGTCGCCACCGTCTGACCACCGGCCAGTGGAGTATCAGGCTGACTGACGTTCTGCTGCTGGTTAACCGTCACCGACAGATTGCCCTGCGCCACCGCACACTGATTCAGCGTCACTTCACGGTTCATTACCACCGAACCGGTACGGGAGTTGATGATGACTTTGGCATCTTCAACCGGGATCGACACATTAATGTTCTGGATCTCAGCCAGCAGACGCACCTGCGCACCATTATTAGGCGATACGCGGATCTGCACGGTACGGGCATCCAGCGGCTGCGCTGCGCCGTAACCGCCACGGGCGTTAATGGCATCAGCAATTCGCTGCGCCATTGAGAAATCTTCGCTGTTAAGCTGCAGGTTAATGGTGTTCTGCGTACCAAAGTTGCTCTGCAGTTCACGCTCAACGGTTGCACCGCCGGTGATACGGCCACCGTTCAGCTGGTTAACCTGAACACTGCTGCCGCCCGCTGACGCACCCGCGCCACCGACCAGGATATTACCCTGCGCCAGCGCATAAACCTGGTTATCGACCCCTTTCATCGGCGTCATTAACAGCGTGCCGCCGCGCAGGCTTTTGGCGTTACCCAGCGACGAGACCACCACATCCAGGTTCTGTCCCTGACGGGCAAACGAGGGCAGTTTAGCGGTGACCATGACGGCCGCCACGTTCTTCAGCTGCATGTTGGTCCCGGTGGGAACGGTGATACCAAGCTGCGACAGCATGTTGCTCACTGTCTGGGTAGTAAATGGCGTCTGGGTGGTCTGGTCACCGGTGCCATCCAGGCCCACGACCAGGCCGTAGCCCAGCAGCTGGTTATCACGAACGCCCTGTACCGTGGTTAAATCACGAATCAAATCGGCTTTTGCCAGCAGGCTGACGCCCAGCAGCAGCGCCAGCCCGGCGCGTAACAGCGTTAACTTTTTCATTGAAACCTCTTACATCGGCGAGATGTTCAGGAAGAAACGCTGGAACCAACCCATGGTCTGCGCCTCATTGATGTAACCATTTCCGACGTACTCAATACGTGCATCGGCGACAGCGGTAGATAACACGGCGTTACTGGCGCTGATGGTGCGTGGGTTGACCACGCCCGAGAAGCGAATGAACTCCGTGCCCTGATTAATGGCGATCTGTTTTTCACCGACCACGTGCAGGTTGCCGTTTGACAACACCTGATCCACGGTGACGGTAATGGTGCCGGTAAAGGTGTTATTGGCGGATGCGCCGCCTTTACCTGCGAAATCATTTTTGCCTTCGGCGCTGAGGTTGGCTTTTTCACCACCTGCACCCACCAGGCCTGCCAGACCAGTCGGCACCGCGCTCACACCAAAGCTGTTGCTGCCATCGCGACTGGCATTGGCTGAGGAGCTCTTGCTGGCGCTGACGTTTTCCTGCAGCGTAATGGTCAGAGTATCGCCAATGTTGCGTGGACGGCGATCTTCAAACAGCGGCTGATAGCCGTAGTTAAGCGGTGCGACGCCCTGGAATATAGAGCCGTTGACCACCGGTGGCGCGGACGGCATTGGTTGCGCTGTAGTTGCACCTTCGACCAGCGGGGTACGCGGGACCAGGGCACATCCGTTGAGAGTTAGCAGCAACGAGGCGACTAACCAATGTCCAGGCTTGAGAATCTGTTGCTTCGCCACGGCGTCACGACCTTATTAATGTCTGTCATTCAGGCCAGCACGCGCTGGCCCTGTTCGGGATTAAAGCTGAGTTAATTTCGCCAGCATCTGATCAGAGGTACTGATCGCCTTGCTGTTGATTTCGTAGGCGCGCTGCGTCTGAATCATGGTGACCAGCTCTTCCGCTACGTTAACGTTCGAGGTTTCGGTATAGCCCTGATAGAGCAGGCCCGCGCCGTTCTGGCCTGGCGTGCTGTCCGTCGGAGCACCCGATGCCTGCGTTTCCTTGTAGAGGTTTTCACCCACGCTATCGAGACCGGCGTCATTCATAAAGGTGCTCAGGGTTAACTGACCGACCTGCGCGGCCTGAGCCTGGCCCTGCTGCGTCACGCTGACCACACCGTCACGCGACACCGTGATGCTGGTGGCGTTAGCCGGAATAGTAATGCCTGGCTGTACCGGGAAACCGGAGTTGGTCACCAGCTGGCCGTTCTGATCAACCTGAAACGCGCCGTCACGGGTATAAGCAGAGGTGCCATCCGGCATCTGAATCTGAAAATAACCCTGGCCGTTAATGGCGATATCTTTTGAGTTGCTGGTCTGCGACAGGTTGCCCTGCGTATGCAGACGTTCAGTGGTCACCGGACGTACACCGGTACCGATCTGCAAACCCGATGGCAGCGTTGTCTGTTCAGATGACTGGGTGCCCGGCTGGCGCATGGTCTGGTACATCAGATCTTCGAACACGGCACGCGAACGCTTAAAGCCGTTGGTGCTGACGTTTGCCAGGTTGTTGGCAATGACGTCCATGTTCATCTGCTGCGCATCAAGACCGGTCTTAGCGATCCATAAAGAACGAATCATGTTGTTATCCTCGTGCCTTAGCCCATGCTCAGGAGCTGGTTGGCTTTTTGTTCATTTTCGTCGACGTTGGTGATGACTTTCATCTGCATCTCAAAACGTCGGGCGTTGGCGATCATATCGACCATGGTTTCTACCGGTTTGACGTTGCTGCCTTCCAGCACGCCGGGCATCACCTGCATAGTGGCATCAGCCTGCAGCGCGGCACCGCGGGTCGCCTGCGTCGACGCAGTAGGCCGGAACATGCCGTCATCACTGCGCTGCAGCTCCTGCCCGGTTGCCCTGACCAGCTTCAGCTTGCCCAGCTGAACCGTGGCGTTCGGCGAATCACCGGCATTCAGCCCGGTGATCGAGCCGTCGGCTGCAATGGTGATTTCAGTGCCCTGCGGGATCACAATCGGACCGCCATCGCCCATCACAGGATTGCCCTGAACCGTCAGCGTACCGGTCGGACTGATTTGCATATTGCCGTTGCGGGTATAGGCTTCGCTGCCGTCAGCGGTACGCACCGCCAGCCAGCCATCCTGCTGCACCGCCACATCGAGCGGACGCTCGGTG
The DNA here is from genome assembly GCF_001598475.1 of Pantoea agglomerans NBRC 102470. Lineage (GTDB taxonomy): Bacteria > Pseudomonadota > Gammaproteobacteria > Enterobacterales > Enterobacteriaceae > Pantoea > Pantoea agglomerans. Next base: position 201,315 of record NZ_BCZA01000001.1, on the reverse strand, counting down.
TAGTCCATCGCGCCCTGGCTCATGTCGGCGCCCGGTGTCGAGGCGGCGACCAGCGTACGGGTTGGCAGTGACCAGCCACTCACCGGCACGGCGCGCAGCGCATTCAGCTGCGCACGAAAACCCGGTGTAGAGGCGTTGGCGAGGTTGCTGGCGGTAACCGCCTGCTGATCCAGCGTCTGGCTGGCCGCGCCCATCGCGGTATATATCGCGTGATCCATATGGCAATCCTGTTAGCGAATTAACGTAAGTTAACCAGCGTGTTGAGAATCTGGTCCTGAGTTTTAATGGTCTGCGCATTCGCCTGATAGTTACGCTGCGCGACGATCATGTTCACCAGCTCTTTGCTCATGTCGACGTTGGAAGATTCCAGTGCGCCAGCCGTCAGTGAACCAAAGGTGCCGGTATTCGCCAGACCGATTGCTGCCTGACCGGATGCACTTGACGCAGACCAGACGTTGTCACCCTGTGACTGCAGACCTTCCGGGTTAGAGAAGCTCGCCAGAACAATCTGACCCAGCAGCTGGGTTTTCTTGTTGGAGTAGCTGCCGGTGATGGTGCCGTCATCATTGATCGCGTAGCTGGTCAGATCGCCAGGTGCATAACCATCCTGGGTCGGGCTGCCAAAGGTGGTGGCGCCGGTGTTCTGCTGCAGGCTGCCCAGCATGCTCAGGTTGATCGGCTGATTGGCGACTGCGCCATTGGCTCCGCCCACGTTCAGTGTCAGGCCGACGGTGCCATCGGTAGTCGTGCTGACGACAGCGCCGGTGGCATCCAGCTTAGAGACGCTGGTCAGCTTACCGCTGGTGTCAAACGCCATTCTGAAGTCACCCGCCGAACTGCCGGTGTTGCCATCAATGGTGCGCACGGTCCAGCTGTTGCTGGTGGTGTCTTTCACGAAATACATGTCGAGCGCGTGGTCATTACCCTGCGAGTCGAACACGGTTGCCGTGGTTTTCTTGTTGTAGCTGTCTGCGTTCGCCGTGGAGAAGGTGGTCACGGATGGCGTGGTATCCGTTGAGTTCAGGTTGGCAACCAGACCGGCGGTAGTGGTCGCGCGGGCTGACATCTGCTCGGTAGGAATACGCAGCGCCACCGGGTTAGCACCTGACTGGATTGTGGCCGGTGAACCGCTGGCCGGATAGCCGGTCACGTTCAGACCCTGGGTGTTGACCAGGTTACGGTTGGCATCCAGCGTTAACTGACCATTGCGTGAATAGAAGACGCCGCCGCTGCTGTCGGTCATACGGAAGAAGCCGTTACCGCTCAGCGCAACGTCCAGGCCACGGCTGGTCGTGGTGGTAGCGCCGTCGTTAAAGTTCTGGATTACCGCAGCAACTTTGGTGCCGAGGCCGACGTTAGAACCGGCAAACATATCGGCAAACGCGATGGTGCTCGATTTAAAGCCCGCAGTGGCGGAGTTGGCAATGTTGTTACCGATGACATCAAGGTTACTTGAAGCAGCACCAAGGCCGCTGACCGCTTGGGAAAATGACATGTGTTTGTTTCCTGTCTACAGGTTAATCAGAGAATCTGACGTACGTCGTCAAGGGTGGCGGAGCCCATGGTGCCGAGATCCAGTTTTGTGGTGTTGTTCGCAGTACTCACCCCATTGACGTAGGCGTAGTTAAGCGGTTGTGCCACCAGTTGTGTGTTGCCATTGCTTGCGGCAATCGCAACGCTGTATTTACCATCCGGGGCGACAGAGCCATCTGTCAGCTTGCCGTCCCACGAGAAGGTGTGCACGCCAGCGCTCAGCGCGCCCAGATCGACGGTGTCGATCACCGTGCCACTGGCATCTTTAATGGTTGCCGATGTGCCGGTTGAGGCGGAGGCCAGCTCAACGCCAAATGGCGTTGTGGTGCCGTTGCCTACCAGAATCTGTCCGCCATTGACCATTACGCCATGCCCAATCAGCGTGGAGCTCTGCAGCGACTGGCTGGTGCTGATCTGGCCGGAGATCGATCCCAGCGTGGTATTCAGTTTTTCAATGCCGCTCAGGGTATTGATCTGTGCCAGCTGCGTGGTGAGCTGGCTGTTATCCATTGGATTGGTTGGATCCTGGTTCTTTAACTGCGTCACCAGCATGGTCAGGAACTGATTCTGCAGATCCTGCGCGTTGTTGCCGGTGCCACTGGTGTTAGAAGAGCTAAGGACCGTGGGGTCCAGTCTTTCGTTAACGCCTACCGCGATAGCCATAATTTTTCTCCGTTATTGCCCGATCGTCAGGGTTTTCATCATCATCGACTTCACGGTGTTGAGCACTTCGACGTTGGCCTGGTAGCTGCGTGACGCCGACATGGTGTTGACGCTTTCAGAGACCACATCCACGTTCGGCATCTTCACGTAGCCTTTGGCATCTGCCATCGGATTGCCCGGGTCATAGACCAGCTTGGCAGGTGTAGGGTCATCCACGACTCTTGCCACTTTCACGCCGCCGGTCGCTGAGCCTGGCGCCGCATCGGTCTGGAAAACCACCTGCTTTGCCACGTAAGGCTTGCCATCGGGGCCGGTGACGCTGTCGGCGTTCGCCAGGTTACTGGCACTGACGTTTAATCGCTGTGATTGCGCGGTCATCGCTGAACCGGCAATGTCAAAAATATTCAGCAAGGCCATAATTATTGTCCTTGTAACACGCTCATCATGCCTTTGATCTGGCTACTGATGAGGGTGAGGTCGGTTTGATATTTCAGGCTGTTATCCGCGAACTGCGTACGCTCACGGTCCATATCTACGGTGTTGCCGTCGGCAGAAGGCTGGTCAGGAATGCGATAAAGCATATCCATCGATGGCACGCCGTTTGTCTGTGCTTCAATGTGGCGAGCTGACGTGACTTTTAACGCCATGCTGCTGCCTTCCGCACGACCATTGGACATCACCCGACTCAGCTCGCTGGCAAAGTCGATATCCCGGGCCTGATAACCAGGGGTATCGGCGTTGGCAATATTTGACGCCAGGATCTCCTGACGTTGAGCACGCAGGTTGAGGGCCTCCGTACCAAATTTCAGCGCCGCATCCAGTTTGTCGAGCATGTTTCCTCCGCGTATGAGAATTTCGAGCTCGCAGCTTAATTTGAAAATGCAAGGGGTCATCGTCTGAATAAGGCCTCAAATGACCGCTATTTTGACAATTAAGGATTTTTCTTAAGGGGTACACTCGTCGCCATCATCAGTGAGGAAATGCACAATGCGTCGATATCTGACCCTGCTGACCAGCCTGCTGGTCGCGATCGCCCTGCCGGTTTCCGCCGGGGATCTCAATGCACAACTGAATCAATTTTTTAAAGGGCGTGACGCCCAGCATGCTGATGGCATGGTCGTGGTGGTACGCACACCGCAGGAACAGTGGCCAGCCTGTGAGGCACCACAGTTCACCCTGCCCGGCAACAGCCGGTTGTGGGGCAATATGAGCGTGGCGGCAAACTGTGGTGAGAACCGCCGTTATATTCAGGTACAGGTGCAGGTCACCGGTTCCTATCTGGTGGCGAACCGGCTGCTGAGCCAGGGCAGTAGCGTGAGCGAGAGTGATTTCACTCTGCAGACCGGCCGCCTTGATACTCTGCCTGCCCGCGCCCTGCTGAATGCGGACTCGGTCGCAGACGCCGTGGTGCTGCGCGATATCCAGCCAGGACAGCCGATTAATCCCTCCACGCTGCGTCAGCCGTGGCGTGTGAAGGCGGGTCAGAATGTGATGGTGATTGCCAGCGGTGACGGCTTTGACGCCAGCGGTGAGGGCAAGGCGCTGAATAACGCCGCCCGATCGCAGTCGGTCCGGGTCAGGATGGGAAATGGCCAGATTGTCAGCGGTAAGGTACGCGAGGATGGGAATATTCTTATAACGCTGTAAAGTGTTAAAGAAGCCAGTAGTGCTGCCGATAGAAGAATCAACGAAGCGATAACGCTATTCTGATTCAGGTGGCAGACTTCCCCTGACCGTACAGGAGCCCGAACATGAGCATTGACAGAACGCAACCTCTGAAACCCGCCAGCACCGTACAGAGCCGCGATAGCAGTGAGTCCGGCAGCAGCAAAGTGCGCCAGAGCGCCAGCCCGGTGGCAGCAGCCACGACCCCTGCAGCAGCCCAGGTCAGCCTGAGCAGCGCGCAGTCGCAGCTGATGCAGCCGAGCAGCAAAGATATTAACGTCGAGCGCGTTGAACAACTGAAAACCGCCATTCGTAATGGCGAACTGAAGATGGACACCGGCAAAATCGCCGATGCGCTGATTGCCGACACCAAGGCGTATTTAGAGGGTAATTAGTTCCCATGAGTAATTTGCAGACCACCTTAGATAAGATGCAGGACGTGCTGGCGTCGCTCTCAGCCGTGCTGGAAGAAGAGCAGCAGCAGCTGGCAGCCGGAAACATTAACAGTAATCTGTTGCAGCGTATTACCGAAGATAAAAGCGCGCTGCTCAGTACGCTGAACTATCTGGATGAGATGCGCCGCACCGCTGAGCAGAGTCAGGCGACATCGGCACCTTATCGTGGTCAGAACGACATGGCGCGCCGCTGGGACACTATCCAGCAGCACAGCCGTCGTCTGCAGGATGCCAATGTTCATAACGGCCTGCTGCTGCAACACCAGATCCGCTACACCCAGGATGCGCTTGACGTGCTGAAGCCGCATCAGACCCAGGCCTTTTACGGCCCGGATGGGATGGGTAAAGGCCAGGCGACGTTAAGTCGCAAAGCCTGAACCGGAAAGTAGCGAAAAAAAATCCCGCCTGGTGCGGGATTTTTTATTGGTGCGTTTTTTCCTTCACCATGATGAGCTTTAAAATTGAGCCTGCACAGGGAACAGGGGCAGATCGGAAAGACGCTAAAGCCAATCCCTGGCCGCTCGGCCCGCACGATTACGCACCTCATCCCTGAGGTGCGCCCGTTGCCGGGCCAACGCGTTGCGTTGTTCAAAAACGCTCCCGGCGTTTTTGTCCATGGCGCGGGACGCTTTCCTCCTCTGCCCCTGTTCCCTGCGCGTTGAATTTATTTATTGCGGCAAGCTTTACACAGCGGTGCGACGCGCATAGTCGCGCAGCCGGAAGCCCAGCAGTCCCAGCGCCAGGAAGTAAGCCCCGCCGCCCACACCACAGACTGCGGCCAGACGCAGCAGCCGCCACAGCATCGATCCCTGCTCCCAGGCTGGCATCCACTGCAGCATGGCAAACAGCGCGCCTGCCATCACCACTACGGCTATCAGCAGGCGGATCAGGAAGCTGCTCCAGCCTGGCTGCGGCATAAAGATATTCTTCTTACGCAGCTGCCAGTAGAGCAAAGACGCATTCAGACAGGCTGCCAGCCCAATCGACAGTGACAGACCGGCGTGTTTCAGCGGACCAATAAACGCCAGGTTCATTACCTGCGTCATGATCAGCGTGATAATCGCGATTTTAACCGGCGTTTTGATGTCCTGACGGGAATAGAAGCCCGGAGCCAGCACCTTGACCACGATCAGCCCCATCAGTCCGACGGAGTAGGCGATCAGGGCGCGCTGCGTCATCAGAGCATCAAAGGCAGTGAATTTGCCGTACTGGAACAGCGCCACGGTCAGCGGGCCGGAGAGCATGCCCAGCGCCACCGCGCTGGGAAGCGCCAGCAGGAAACAGAGGCGCAGACCCCAGTCCATCAGCCGGGAATATTCATCATGGTTGCCGCTGGCAAAACTTTTGGCCAGCGACGGCAGCAGAATGGTGCCCAGCGCCACGCCCAGCACACCCGAGGGGAACTCCATCAGGCGGTCCGCGTAGTACATCCAGGAGACCGAACCTGAGACCAGAAACGAGGCGAAGATGGTGTTGATGATCAGCGAGATCTGACTGACAGAAACGCCCAGAATGGCAGGTCCCATCTGACGCATGACCCGCCAGACGCCCGCATCACGCAGATTCAGGCGTGGCAGCACCAGCATCCCGAGTTTCTTCAGGTGTGGCAGCTGATAGCCGAGCTGCAGCACGCCGCCAGCCACGACGGCCCAGGCCAGCGCCATTACCGGTGGGTGGAAGTGCGGCGCGGCAAACAGCGCAAAGCCAATCATGCTGACGTTCAGCAGGGTCGGTGCAAAGGCCGGTACCGAGAAGCGGTTCCAGGTGTTCAGCACCGCACCCGCCAGTGACGCCAGCGAAATCAGCATAATGTAGGGAAAGGTCACCCGCAGCAACGAGCTGGTGAGCGCAAACTTATCGGGACTGTCGGCAAAGCCGGGTGCCGTCACCATGATGACCCAGGGCGCAGCAATCATGCCCGCCACCGTGACCAGCGCCAGCGCCAGCGTCAGCAGGCCCGAGACGTAGGCCAGGAACAGTTTCGTTGCCTCTTCGCCCTGCTTGCTTTTATATTCAGCCAGAATGGGCACGAAGGCCTGAGAAAAGGCGCCTTCAGCAAAAATACGCCGCAGCAGATTGGGAAGTTTAAACGCAACAAAGAACGCATCGGTCGCCATTCCGGCGCCAAACACCCGCGCCACGATGGCATCACGGGCAAAGCCCAGTACGCGGGAAAACAGGGTCATAGAACTGACCGCTGCCAGCGATTTCAACAAATTCATAATTGACGGCGCATCCTGAAAAGAATCGGCAAAAAAGGAGAATTAGCGCGGGCACCCAGAAGATGCCCGGCGACAGTCTACTGCCACGGAGGGAAATGACCAGCACGGAGTGTTACAAGGCGTTATTCCTGCGTCGCCTCACGCCACAATTTTTCCACCACACGCTGCGCCATCAGCGCCTGCTCACCGCTGGTTTCAGGCTTCGTCTGATTTTGTACGCAGTCGATGAAATGGCGAGCCGCACCGCTGAAACCGCGCTGGGTCAGATGACTCTGCCAGGCGGGCGGTGGCGTAATCAGCATCCCGTCACGCCGTTCTTCCTGCCAGTCGCGCATTTCACTGATGTCGATGCACTTACCGTCACATACTGCGCTGACCCGCTCGCGCTGACTGCCTGCGCGCCGGTGCATACTGGTGGTAATCGACAAGCCCTCAACAGCGAAATGGTGCTCGGCATAGAGCATCTGCCCCTGTTCGTTGGTGTCGATGCGTCCCTGAACCTGGCGAAAAGGTTTCCCACCCAGCCAGAGGGCGGTATCCACCACATGCAGATAGTCATCGAGCAGGGTAAAGCGGAGATCCTGTGGCCCGACGCTGTCGCTACGGTGCTTTTCAATCCGCAGAGAAGCGGCGTCCGCCATCTCCGCCCGCAGCTGCTGATAGCGCGGGGCGAACCGCCGGTTAAACGCCACCATCAGTTTACGCTGCCGTTTTTCCGCCAGCGCCACCAGCGCCTCAGCCTGCTCCAGGGTTTCAGCCAGCGGCTTATCGACGCAGACATCCTTTCCTGCCAGCAGCAGCGCCCTGACCACTTCATAGTGCGTGGCGGTGCTGCTGTGGACAAAGACCGCGTCGCAGGCAGCGGCTAATTCATTCAGCGAACCAAAATATGGCATGCGATAGCTGTCACAGACCGGCCGGGCTTTGGCCTGGTTCGGGGAAAACGCCCCTGCCAGGGTCCAGTCCGTCGCCGCCGACAGCACCGGCAGCCAGGCTTTCTGCGCGATACCGCCTAATCCCACCATGCCAATACGTAAGGTCATCTCAGCTCTCCGGTTGCAGCAGTTGGGTGAGTTGTGCCTGAAGCGCTGCAACCTGCTGTTCCAGCGTTGCGACGCGCGCCGCCAGATCGCCCTGCTCTTCTGACGCGTCTGCGGTCTGCGTCTGGTCAGACTCATCGCCCAGCAGATGCATAAAGCGACTTTCGCGCTTGCCAGGTTCACGCGGCAGACGGATCACCTGAGCACTGTCGTCGCGCTGCATCAATCCTTCCAGCGTTTGCTCAACTTCGCTGACATCACTGAACTCGTGCAGACGGCCGCTGCGGGTACGCAGTTCGCCTGGCGTCTGGGGCCCGCGCAGTAACAGCAGCGTCAGCAGAGCAACTTCTGCGCTGTTAAGCTTTAGCGTGCCAAACGCGGAGTTGCAGAAACGCTGCTCATATTTCACGACCCGCTGCCCGGCGCTGCTGCTGGCGGTAATCAGATGCCGTTTTTCCAGCTGATCGAGCTGATCCTGCACCTCACTTTCGCTCAGCTCCATCACCGGCTCGCGGTTCGATTTCTGGTTACAGGCCACCACCACGCCATTCAGTGACAGCGGATACTGTTCCGGCGTGGTGACCTGCTTCTCCAGCAGGCAGCCCAGCACGCGCATCGCCTGCGCCGATAAAGTCATCTTCATGCTCGCATCCTCATTATTATCCACGCCGGTCAGGCGTCCATTCCCGCAGGGTTAAGGCTGTCAGCACGTGATCCTGCCAGCGTCCGTCGATTAGCAGATAATCTTTCGCGTAACCCTCTTTCTCAAAACCGAGTCGCGCCAGCAGATCGCCGCTGCGCTGGTTGTGCGGCATGTAGTTAGCCATGATGCGGTGAATATGCTGCTGGCGCTGCATATAGCGGATTGCCACCTGCAACGCTTCGAACATGAACCCCTGCCCCTGCCACTTTTCACCCAGTGAATAGCCGAGGTAACAGGCATGAAAGGATCCGCGTAACACGTTGCTGAAGTTCGCCACTCCCCTCACTTCGGTTTCATCGCTGTCCATTAAAATGAAATAGAAGGCCGAACCCTGCTTATGCATGTCGGAAATCAGCCCAAGCCGCGCCTGCCAGCCCGAAGGGTAGCAGTGGCTGTCATCACGCACCGGCTCCCACGGTTTTAAAAACAGGCGGTTTTCCGCGTAGTAATCTGCCATTCGCCAGGCATCACGCTCGTGAACCAGACGGACCACCAGCCGATCGGTGGTTAATCGCACCCTGGGCGCGGCAGAACGATAGCCAAACATCCTGACTCCTGAAATCAATGGCTGATAGAGATGAGCCGTCATTACCCGGCTTTCACTATAACCGCCGCCTGGGCTGCGGTAAAACGTTACAGCAGTTTAGCGATAAAGAGGCTGATTTTGCTCGGGTCGCACCGCGGATAACCCCTGCTGCAGGCGGCATCACCAGCGGATCCTGCAGCGCGCCTGACAGGCAGGTTTGCCCTGTGGAGTAATCTCTTCCATACTTTTTACGAGCCCGAAAGCAGGATGAATTGATTCACTCTGTTAAACACTAAACCTGTAAAACCCGGGAGATCAGGATGAAGCTCTATATCTACGACCACTGCCCTTTCTGCGTTAAAGCGCGAATGATTTTTGGCCTGAAAAACAAACCGGTTGAGCTGGTGGTAATGCTCAACGACGATGAAGAGACGCCGAAACGACTGATCGGACAGAAAATGGCGCCCATTCTGCAGAAGCAGGATGGCAGCGCGATGCCTGAAAGTATGGAGATCGTACACTATGTCGATCAGCAGGATGGCGAACCGCTGATCATCGGCGCGCTGAATCCGGCGATCGGCGACTGGCTGCGTCACATGAACAGCTATGTCAATAAACTGCTGCTGCCGCGCATTGCAGAGGCGGCGTTTGCCGAATTTGCGACGCCGGAGGCGCGTGACTATTTCCGCAACAAAAAGCAGGCGAGCATCGGTGATTTCGACACGCTGAAAAGTCATTCTGCCGGCCTGATTAAGAACGTCAGCGACGATCTGCGCAAGCTGGACAAATTAATCGCCCAGCCCAATGCGGTGAATGGCGAGCTGTCCGAAGATGATTTTAATCTCTTCCCGCTGCTGCGCTCTCTGACGCTGGTGGCCGGAATCGACTGGCCGAGCCGGGTCGCTGACTACCGCGATAACATGGCTAAACAGACCCAGGTGAATCTGCTCTCCTCGATAGCTCACTAACCCCTCCCGATGAGAGACGCTGCGGCGTTTCTCATCTCTTTCCTGATGACACCCGCTACGCATTCAGGCAGGCTATGGCCTGTTTATTGGCTCTGATATTCAGGATAAAGATCGATGAAAAAGGCTTTTTTCGGGCTGACTGCCCTGTTGATCGCGCTGCTGGTGAGCGGCTGTAATCAACTGACGCAATACACCATCAGCGAACAGGAAGTAAACCAGGCGCTGCAGAAGCACAACAACTATGAGAAAGATATAGGCGTTTCCGGGCTGGTTAATGCGCACATCGTCCTGAACAACCTGACCAGTCAGATTGGCCGTGAAGAGCCAGGTAAAGTGACGCTCTCTGGCAATGCTAAAATCAATGTGACGTCACTGTTTGGTCCGCAGCAGGCCGATATGCAACTGAAGATGCGTGCTCAGCCGGTCTATGACCAGCAGCAGGGTGCAATCTATCTGCGCGATCTGGAAATTGTTGATGCGCAGGTTGCCCCGGAAAAAATGGCCTCCATTATGAAAACGCTGACGCCTTATCTGAATCAGTCGCTGAAAAACTACTTTGATCAAAAGCCGGCTTACGTGCTCAGCGCCGACCGCAGCAAAGGCGAGTCGCTGGCGAAGAAATTTGCCAAAGGACTGGAAGTGAAACCTGGCGAACTGGTTATTCCCTTTACGCAGTAATGCCAGTCAGTTAAGCGACAGGTGACAACGCAGTCTGGTGCCGGGCAGGAGCTGGCGGTCCTCGCGCCGCTACGCGGTTCCTTCACGTCATTCCTCTGCCTGACGGACCGCCGGGGATGGCACATCCTGTGCCGCCCCGCCTTTCGCCCGCGTCCTGCGGGCTCTCCTGGCAGACTCATTCTGTTCAGCGCTGCGGATTGCCTGCCCCTGATCGCCACCGGCCTGCTCTGAAGCTTCTGGTGCGTATTGTTAAAAAGGGCACGAGAGTAGAGGCCTGAGCGCCTCTGCTGCTGAAAGGGCTATCCGCAACGCTGAGGCGTGACGGCGGGCCAGAAGTCCACGCCGGGAAGCGTGGACAGTTCGGGGCCGGCCAGGGAGGGCCGATCCCCGAACGGTTCGTCGGCACGACGTCAAAGCCGAAGGTACCGCGTGAGCGGCGCGAGGACGGCCCGGCAGCAGCAGAGGTGCTCTGGCCCGCGCTGCGGCTCGCTCGCCCGGAAAAAAGCTGCCACGTTTGACCATGACAGCCTTTACAAATCTAATCTTAACTGACCAGCATTACCCTGTTGGGCAGCGGATTTTCTTTATCAGCATAAAAAGCAGGTGCAAACGGTTGCCTGAATCCTTATGCTTAGACCCCGGCCAAAACACGCCTTTTGTTTCCCTTCTGCCGGAGCTTCACTGATGACAGCACAACCTCAGCAACTTACCCTGCGTCGCCCTGACGACTGGCATATTCATCTGCGCGACGATGAGATGCTCAACACGGTCCTGCCCTATACCAGCGCGGTGAATGGGCGTGCCATTGTGATGCCTAACCTGGTGCCACCGGTGACCAGCGTGGCAGCAGGTGAAGCGTACCGCGATCGCATCCTGGCGGCGCTGCCCGCCGATCACGCCTTTACGCCGCTGATGACCTGCTATCTGACCGACTCGCTTGATCCTGATGAGCTTGAGCGCGGTTTCACCTCCGGTCTGTTTTCCGCGGCTAAGCTCTATCCGGCGCACGCTACGACGAACTCCAGCCATGGCGTTACCGATATCGCCTCCATTGCCCGCGTGCTGGAGCGGATGCAGAAGCTCGGTATGCCACTGCTGATCCACGGCGAAGTCACCGATGCGCATGTCGACATTTTTGACCGCGAAGCCCGGTTTATCGAAACGGTTATGGTGCCGCTGCGCAGCCAGTTTCCGGCACTGAAAGTGGTGATGGAGCACATTACTACTCAGGACGCCGCAGAATATGTTGCCGCCGCCGATGAGACGCTGGGCGCGACCATTACCCCGCAGCATTTGATGTTTAACCGCAATCACATGCTGGTGGGCGGTATTCGTCCGCACCTCTATTGCCTGCCGATTCTTAAACGCAACGTGCATCAGGAAGCATTGCGCAAATTAGTAGCGAGTGGTCATCCGCGCGTCTTCCTCGGCACCGACACAGCACCGCATCTGCGTCATCTCAAAGAGGCCAGTTGCGGCTGCGCGGGGGTATTTAATGCGCCAGTGTCGTTACCCGCTTACGCCACCGTTTTTGAAGAGCTGAACGCGCTGGAACATTTTGAAGCGTTCTGTTCGGAGAATGGCCCGCGTTTTTACGGCCTGCCGCTGAATGAAGGGACGATTACCCTGGTGCGTGAGTCCTGGCAGGTGCCAGAGTCCATCGCGCTCGGCAGCCATTCACTGGTGCCGTTCCTGGCGGGTGAAACACTAAACTGGCGCATCGCATAATTTTACTTGCCTCCGGCCTGTCGATACTGTAAATATATACAGTATCTTAAACGGAGGCTGTTATGCGTGTTGAAATTACCGTATCAAATACCCGACCTCTTCCTGCTGGTGCGATAGAAGCGTTGAGCGATGAATTATCGCGCCGCATTGATGAACAGTTCCCTGACTCGACCAATCACGTCAAGGTACGTTATGCCAGTGCCAATAATCTCAGCGTGCTGGGCGGTGGAAAAGAGACGCGCGACCAGATCAGCGAGATCCTGCAGCAGACGTGGGAAAGCGCTGACGACTGGTTCAATACTGATTAACCGCCACTGTGCTTTTTTTCCGGGTGTCGCCACCCGGTTTTTTTATCTTTTCTCCCCTCTCGCACTTACCCCGTCCTGCATCTAGACTCTTAATGATCAATGCCCTATCCTTGCGCTCGTCACGCATAACAGGAGGTGCGACACCATGACTACTGATAAACCGGAAGAGGCGATGACCTTTGGTGAGTTGTTAGCACTGATTGGTGATCAGAAGCGTCGTTTAACGGTGCTGGAAAATGCCTTTTCCAGTCTGATTTTCTGTCTTGACGATCGTGCCAGTCAGCTACTGGTACACAATCTGTCGCTGGAAGCCCAAAATCAAAACCATGATGAGCAGCTTCAGCAGCACTTTGCCCGTCTGGCAGAAACACTGCAAAAACGCGGCGGCGGCGTAGTGCCAGAAACGCCGGCTCTCTGAGTCCGCTCACGCGGCTAAGCCCGCTTTTTGCCTGTCTTTTGACTGCTGATAAAAATGCCTGCCCGTCAGGCATTTTATTTTTTTACGCCCGCCTTTCAAACGCAAATATTCTGTGAGAAGCTGACTCACGGCATTTTTTAAACAGTGATACCCTCGTTTACTGTTATAATTGTTTCGCTATTGGAATAAAAAAGCCGCATTGAACCTCATCATGCACTTCGTTTAACGAGTAATAAGGAGGTTATAATGGACAGAAGAAAAGATGTTATACAGACTCACCCACTGGTGGGCTGGGATATCAGTACCGTTGACAGCTATGACGCCATGATGATCCGCCTGCACTCGTTGTCGTCGCAGGATCAAAAAGAAGAAGAAGCGGATGTTGGCCCGACATACTGGCTGACAACGGATGTGGCAAGGCAATTTATCTCGATCCTCGAAGCAGGCATCGCCAAGATAGAATCAGCCGAGCAGATAGAACGACTCCTCAAAAAGCATTAATTTCTGCCGCATCAAAGAGGCGCCCTCAGGGGTGCCTTTTTCGTTTCTGTTTCTGGTATGCTTTTGATTATCTGTCTCTTAGAGCGTAGTTACCATGATTTATGATCTTATCGTCGTTGGCAGCGGTTCCGTGGGCGCGGCGGCAGGCTACTATGCCACCCAGGCGGGTTTATCGGTGTTAATGATCGACAGCGCCCATCCTCCCCATAATCAGGGCACACATCATGGCGAGAGCCGGCTGATTCGTCACGCCTATGGTGAAGGTGAACGCTATGTTCCCCTGGTCCTGCGGGCGCAAACGCTATGGGATGAGCTGGAACAGCGTGCCGGTGAGCGCATCATGCATCGCAGTGGCGTACTTAACCTCGCCCCGAATCAGTCGCCGTTTATTCAGAACGTCATCGACAGCGCGACCCGCTGGCAGCTCAATATTGAGGTGATGCAGCCTGATGACGTGCGCAAGCGCTGGCCACAAATCAATGTGCCTGAGGGCTATCTGGGCGTATTTGAGCCGCAGTCCGGCTATCTGAAATGTGAACAGGCGGTACGCAGCTGGATCCAGCTGGCGGAGCAGGCGGGCTGCGCGCAGCTGTTTAACTGCCCGGTTTCAGAGCTGGGTCGCGATGGCGATCTGCAGCAGGTCACTACCCTGGATGGCGTCTACCGGGGCCGCAAAATGTTGATCAGTGCGGGCACATGGGTTGGCAAATTAGTTCCTGACCTGCCGGTCGCGCCCACCCGCAAGGTGTTCGCCTGGTATCAGGCAGATGGCCGCTACAGTGAGAACAATAAGTTTCCCGGTTTTACGGTGGAAATGGGCGATGGCAGCCAGTTTTATGGCTTCCCGGCGGATAACAACGCCCTGAAAGTGGGTCGTCATGATGGCGGTCAGCTGATGCAGCAGCCTGAGGATCGTAAGCCTTTTGGCGCGGTGGCGGCCGATGGCAGCGAAGCTTTTGGATTCCTCCGTCAGTTTTTACCTGGCGTCGGTGTCTGTCTGCATGGCGAAGCCTGCAGCTACGATTTTAGCCCGGATGAAGACTTTATAATTGATACCCTGCCGGGTGAACCAGACCGCTTGTTAATTACCGGGCTCAGTGGACACGGGTTTAAATTCGCCAGCGTATTGGGCGAACTGGCTGCAGAATTTGCCCAGCAAAAACCGTTCTCTTTTGATCTGACACCCTTCCGCCTATCACGTTTCTGACTCTGATAAAGGGTGGTATCAGCCTGATGCCGCCCGACTGACAGACTTTGACGAAAATTGACTATTATTGACATAAAGTCAGAATATATTTCGCCCTTTTGGTTAATTCCGGCTCTTTTAAGTTGACGACAAGCGCCTCACAAATAACTCATTCAGTAATATTGCGCATTTCGCACCTGATTTATTCAACCTTTTCACAATATAAAATTAAAGTTATAGAAGCGTAAGGATGATTGCTTTTATATTTCATAATGTGGATGCTTATTTCAGATTATTACTTCATGAAAACCCCATTATGTTATTACGTAATTCATCTCATCAGTTTGGCCTGGTTGCCGTGCTGCTGCACTGGTCGATGGCGCTGGCGATTTACGCCATGTTTGCGCTGGGATTATGGATGGTCGGCCTCGGCTATTACGACAGCTGGTATCACGACGCGCCTGAGATCCATAAAAGCATCGGCGTGATCCTGTTGCTGACGCTGATCGTTCGCCTGCTGTGGCGCGTTATTTCACCGCCGCCAAAACCGCTTAGCAGTTATTCCCCGCTGGTACGCATCAGTTCGGTGGTGGCCCACCTGTTACTGTATACCCTGCTGCTGGCGATTCTGATCAGCGGCTATCTGATCTCCACCGCCGATGGCAAACCCATCTCAGTATTCAGCTGGTTCACCCTGCCCGCGCTGTTCAGCGGTGCTGGCGAACAGGCTGATCTTGCGGGCGACATTCACCTCTGGCTGGCCTGGACGGTTGTGGTCCTGTCACTGCTGCATGGGCTGGCTGCGGTAAAACATCACTTTATCGATCGCGATATCACCTTAAAACGGATGTCGGGTTTGCGTTTCACCTCTCCCTCTGAAAAGGATAAATAATATGTTTAAAAAGACCCTGCTGGCGATGACCGGTGCCAGTCTGCTGCTCGGCTCACTCACCGCCTCTGCCGCTGACTACAAAATCGATAAAGAGGGCCAGCACGCCTTTATTCAGTTCCGTATCCAGCATCTGGGTTACAGCTGGCTCTACGGCACCTTTAAGGATTTTGATGGCCGCTTTACCTTTGATGAGAAGAATCCTGCCGCAGATAAAGTCGACGTCACCATTAACACCAGCAGCATCGATACTAACCATGCTGAACGTGACAAGCACCTGCGCAGTGCCGACTTCCTGAACACCAGCAAAAACCCGCAGGCCACGTTCAAATCCACAGCGGTGGAAAAAGAGGGTGATGAGCTGAAGATTACTGGCGATCTTACGCTGAATGGCGTGACCAAACCGGTAACGCTCGAGGCGAAAATGCTGGGTGAAGGTAAAGATCCGTGGGGCGGCTACCGCGCTGGCTTTGAGGCTGAAGGGGAAATTGCACTGAAAGATTTCAACATCACCAAAGATCTGGGGCCAGCTTCGCAGAAGGTTCAGCTGATGATTTCGGTTGAGGGTGTACGCCAGTAAAACAGCAAGCCGCCTGAAGCTGACTTCAGGCGGCCACGCTTATTTCTTCAGCGGCGAGGGAATGGTCATGTTTAACAGGCCACGCGACTTGTTAAAGATTTTGTTGCCATTTTCACGTCCTGCCCGACGCGCGCGCTGCTCTTCCGGTGAGAGCTTCGCCTCTTCCTGGCAGATCGGGCTACAGCAGTTCTCAAACTTCTCCGCGCAGCTTTTGCACTGAATAAACAGCAGATGACAACCGTCATTGACACAATTAACGTGGGTATCACAGGGTTCGCCGCACTGATGACAGTTCGACAACACATCGTCAGAGATCCGCTCACCCATCCGCTCATCAAAAACAAAGTTTTTGCCTTTGAAACGTACCGGTAATCCCTGCTCACGGGCGCGTCGGGCATACTCGATGATACCGCCCTCAATGTGATAGACATCCTCAAAGCCGTTGTGGCGCATCCAGGCGCTGGCCTTTTCACAGCGGATCCCGCCGGTGCAGTACATCACGATCTTTTTGTCTTTCTGATCCTGCAGCATCTCAACCGCCATCGGCAGCTGATCGCGGAAGGTGTCAGCAGGCACTTCCAGCGCATTATCAAAGCGACCCACTTCATATTCGTAGTGGTTACGCATATCCACGAACAGGGCGTCAGGATCGTCCAGCATGGCGTTTACGTCCGCCGCTTTAAGATACTGACCCACATCGCTGGCATCAAAACTGTCGTCTTCAATACCGTCAGCGACAATGCGGTCGCGCACTTTCAGACGCAGCACCCAGAACGATTTACCATCATCATCCAGCGCAATATTCATCCGCAGGTTGTTCAGCGCCGGATCAAAGCCATACAGCCATTCTTTCATCTTTTCATACTGGCTGGCTGGCACGCTGATCTGCGCATTGATGCCTTCGTGGGCCACGTAGACGCGACCAAAGACCTTAAGAGCTGTCAGGCCAAGATAGAGCGCGTCACGGAATGCTTTGGGATCGGCAATCTGGAAATATTTATAAAAAGAGACAGTGGTGCGCGGCTCGGTTTCAGCCAGCATGCGCGCCTTCAGCTCTTTATTGGAAACGAGGTTATGTAACACTGGCATGGTGTTCGTCCTGTTATCAATAGAAGAAATTTAGCGCGCACATGATACCTGATTTCACCGGGATGCAAAGGCCAGTGACCAGATTGATCGCCTGTTGCCGTTTTTTGCAGCAACATTGGACTATTAACCTTTGTTCATTGATGGCACGTTCCGATAGTGATATTTAAGCGCACGTCAAAAACTGGCACAATGGTGTAAATCAACGAGATATCAGCACCGCACGGTGCGCGACGCAGGAAAATTAACCTTCACATGACTCAGTTGCCTCAGTTTTCACGAGAACTGCTTCACCCGCGCTATTGGCTGACCTGGCTGGGTGTCGCTTCTCTTTATCTTTTGGTGCTACTTCCATATCCCCTGCTTTATGTTCTCGGCTGTAATATTGGCCGCATTGGGATGCGTTTTATGAAACACCGCGTCAGTATTTCCCGGCGTAATCTGGAATTAAGTTTTCCGGATATGCCGGTAAATGAACGCGAAGCGATGGTTAAACACAATTTCGAATCGGTCGGCATGGGATTAATTGAGACCGGTATGGCGTGGTTCTGGCCTGACTGGCGCATCAATAAATGGCATACGCCTTCGGGGCTGGAGCATATTCAGCAGGCGCGCGATAGCCAGCGCGGCGTGCTGCTTATCGGCATGCACTTTCTGACGCTGGAGATTGGTGCACGCATGTTTGGTATCCATAACCCTGGCATTGGCGTCTATCGCCCGAATGACAACAAACTGATCGACTGGCTTCAGGTCAAAGGTCGGATGCGGTCGAATAAAAGCATGCTCGATCGTAAAGATCTCAAAGGAATGATCCGCGCACTGAAACAGGGTGACATTATCTGGTATGCGCCCGACCACGATTATGGCCCGCGCAGCAGCGTCTTTGTCCCCTTCTTTGGCGTGGAAAAAGCAGCCACAACGGTGGGCACCCATCTGCTGATCCGCACCGGTAAACCGGCTGTCATCCCTTTCGTACCGCGTCGTCTGCCTGGGGGTCGCGGCTATGAACTGATGATACTGCCTGACATCAGCGGCGAATTTACGCTGGAAAGTGATGTCGCAACCGCAACCAGAATGAATCAGGTTGTTGAAGAGGGTGTGCTGCTGGCACCTGAACAGTATATGTGGCTCCACCGCCGCTTTAAAACGCGCCCCGAGGGCGAACCCTCCCGTTATTAATCTGTTCGCGCTAAATGTCTGTCAGGCATTTAGCGCGTTTTACTCCCCTGCTAAATAAATCACTCATGGCTGACTCAGCCTGTAAGCGAAACCGCAGGTCCAGTAATTAATAAACACCTATATTCATAATATAATTTCTCTCTGTTTAAAGTTAAAAAAGCTAATCAATTAACAGGACGGCAGGCGGCATTCAGCCTGTTTCGCTATTTATTAATTAATATTGCAGCGAGTGCTATTAAATCTGTTATGGCGCTGATTATTCTGCACGCCAGGCCTAATCCTATTTAGCCGGTCTTAACGGTGTCTTACCGCTTATGAATCGATAAAAATTAACTTATTTTACAAGCGATTGCCTTGCTGATTTAGCTTATATTCCATTTTACATTTTTTTAACACCCCGATAGACCATTATGGAATTTGAACTCATTAATGCTTATCGGTAGTTTCGTTTGTAACAGTCAGGCCTTTAACGGCTCTGGCCAGAATTATAAAAAAGACAACACAGCAAACCTCTAATGGGACAGTTAATATGAACAAAGGTCTCTACTATTACGTTACAATCGGTACCGATCAGGAAAATTATCACTTTCTTCATCGTAAAGGGTGCAAGCGTATGCCTGATAAAGAAGAGGTCATATTTATCGGCACGTTATATAATTTGAGTCAGGCCCTCTCCATCGCCAGAATTAATTTTAAGAAAGTTAAGCCATGTATAAAATGTTGTATCCGCTACTCAGCACCCGTGATTCATGAGTCCGTTCAACCGGTTTTGCATTTCCCGCAAAAGATGATCTGACCCTGACTGGCGGGAAATGGCTTATTTCCCGCCAGTTGCACCGGCCTGACCTTCCCCTCCTTCAGATTTCGTCTATCCTTCACTGAAATCAAATAAATCCATAGTCAAAGACCCGTGAAGGAGAAGAGCGATGAGCATGTACAGTACCTTAGAGGAAGCCATCGATGCTGCACGTGAAGAGTTCCTCGCTAACCACCCGGAGCTCGAGGAAGGGGATGCATCAATCAGCCAGTTTGGTCTGCAAAAGTATGTGATGCAGGATGGCGATATCATGTGGCAGGCTGAATTCATGGCAGAAGAAGGTGAAGCAGGCGAATGTCTGCCTTACCGTAGCGGTGAAGCGGCACAGGCCATTTTTGATGCCGATTTTGACGAAGTTGAACTACGTCAGGAGTGGTTAGCAGAAAATACCCTGCACGAGTGGGATGACGGCGAGTTCCAGCTGGAGCCGCCGCTGGACACCGAAGAGGGTGAAGCCGCCGCGCAAGAGTGGGAAGATGATAACAGCGATTCCGATCGCAGTTACTCGTAAGGACCGTGGCTGGCATCCACCGGTAACAACAGGGTATCAACCACCAGCGACAGCGGCAGGTCGAGGATCGTCAGGACCCGCCATCCGCTGTCGCGAACATCCCACTGTACGCCGGGATAGTACTGATTACCGTGCCCCTGCCCGGGAATGGTACGGCTGATAATACTGCCGCATCCGCTTAAGCAGAGCACAGCCGCGACGATAACACCTGCCTTTAAGCACCCTTTCACCACACATATCCGCCATGAAGAAACAGCCATTGAGATCGTCACGCGCTGCTCGCGGTGACTGCCAGCAATAAATTTATCAGCCAATCGCTGTTTTAATCCGATAAAAAAAGCGGCATCGCTGCCGCTTTTTCAGATTACGCGTTGTTTGCCAGCGCGTTGGGGTTGAGCGTGAGTTTTTGATAACTCTCAACCCACTGATGATACTTGTCCGCATCTTCCCACAGTCGGGTATGAACACGGGCCAGCACCACCGGATCGCTGATCAACTGCAGACGCTGTTCGCGGCCCAGTTTATCCGGCGCATCGCTCAGCGCCTGATCAACCCGACGGTCACGCGCATAGTCCAGTAACTGACTCTGCTTGTGGCGCGATGTGGCCAGTGCCGTTGCCAGCGCGTTGAAGGCAGGATGGAATAAGGCATGCATAAAGCCATTTTCCAGCGCGCGCTCACGGTTCAGTACCACATAGCGATCGGTATCCACCAGCTCCTGCGGCGGTGAGTACTCTTCCGGGATCAGGAACAGCTTCGCTTTCTTGCTCTTAATGCCCAGCGTTGCGCGGCTCGACATGACCGAGACAAACGGCGACAGAATCAGTGAGAAGACGATCGGTGCCAGCCACCACAGGAAGTTAAGATCCAGCAGTCCCATACCAATCGCCCACACCAGACCCAATGCCATCTGCGAACCGTGACGTTTAAACGCCTCGCTCCACGGTGTCGCATCGTCATCACGCTGCGGTGAGTTCCACACCACTTCCCAGCCGAGGAAGGCGCTGACCACAAACACCGTATGGAACAGCATACGCACTGGTGCCAGCAGCACCGAGAACAGCGTTTCCAGCACCAGTGAAGCCAGCAGCCGCAGAGGTCCGCCGTAGGCCTTCGATCCTTTAAACCAGATCAACACGACACTCAGCATTTTCGGCAGGAACAGCAGCACCATGGTGGTTGAGAACAGCGCTATTGCCAGTTCCGGACGCCACTGCGGCCAGACCGGGAAGAGCTGCCGCGGTTGCAGGAAGTAGGTCGGTTCCATCAGCGTATGCACTACCTGCAGGGCAGTGGAGAGCGCCAGGAACATAAACCACAGCGGAGCCGAGAGGTAGGACATCACACCCGTCAGGAACACTGCACGGTGAACCGGGTGCATCCCTTTCACCAGGAACAGGCGGAAGTTCATCAGGTTGCCGTGACACCAGCGGCGGTCACGTTTCAGCTCATCCAGCAGGTTCGGTGGCAGTTCTTCATAGGATCCCGGCAGGTCATAGGCAATCCAGACGCCCCAACCAGCACGACGCATCAGCGCAGCTTCTACGAAGTCATGCGACATGATTGAACCCGCAAAGGAGCCCTCTCCCGGTAACGGTGCCAGGGCACAGTGCTCAATAAAGGGTTTCACGCGGATAATGGCGTTGTGACCCCAGTAGTGAGACTCACCCAGCTGCCAGAAGTGCAGACCGGCGGTGAACAACGGACCGTAGACGCGGGTCGCAAACTGCTGACAGCGCGCATAAAGCGTATCCATACCCGATGCTTTCGGCGACGACTGGATGATCCCGGCATTCGGGTTGGCATCCATCATGCGTACCAGACCGGTGAGACACTCTCCGCTCATGACGCTATCGGCATCCAGCACCACCATGTAGCTGTAGTTGCTGCCCCAGCGACGGCAGAAGTCATCAATGTTTCCGCTTTTACGCTTCACGCGACGACGACGACGGCGATAGAAAATCTTGCCTGCCCCGCCAACATCCCGCACCAGTTCCATCCAGGCTTTCTGTTCGGCAATCGCGATATCCGCATCGTAACTGTCGCTGAGGATGTAGACGTCGAAGTGTTCAGCGTTACCGGTACGAACCACCGACTCCCAGGTCGCACGCAGACCGGCGTAAACACGCTCAACGTCTTCATTACAGATCGGCATAATCAGCGCGGTACGATGTTCCGGGTTGAGCGGTTCATCTCCGACCGTTGAGTAAGAGATACTGTATTTATCACGTCCAATCAGCAGCTGCAGGAAGCCCATCAGGGCCGTCCAGAAACCGGCAGAGACCCAGCAGAAGAGTATGGCGAACAGGAACAGGATGCCGGTCTGCAACAAATAAGGCAGGATCTGCATCACTGACTGCTGCCAGTTCTGATTGATCATCTCCATCGGATCCAGAAGCGTCCAGCCCTGATACGGCAGAATACTCTTCATGTACCAGGTGGCGACCACAGTCTGGAAAATGGTCAGGATCAGCAGAATGTAGCGTCGAATCGAACCGACATGACGCCACTTCTCCTCGGCACGCCGCTCTTCCGCATTGCTATAACGCGGCACCGATTTGTGTCCACGCAGTGAGTCCCATGCACGGGCGACCGGATTGGTACGCCAGGCTTCCGGGAACATCAGTGAGCGTTTGACCTTCGGCATCGCCTTCAGCGTGGTGCGGTCGAGGTAATCTTTACCCAACTGCTGACCTTCGGCCAGCGAATCGGGCCAGGCCATTTCAACCCGCGATGAGACCGATTTTAACGGCGCATCGTCGGGACGGTCACTGGCTGCGACATCCCTGCCCAGCACATCATGGATGAAGTGGAACTCGCTGGCATTCTGCAATGAGACGCTCAGGCGGGCCTTCCCTGCCGCATCCAGCGGCAGAGATTCCACATAACGTTGAGGTGTAAAAGTCGATTTATTCATTGGCAGGTAACTGATAGCTCCAGGTTTCCGTCAATGTCTTGTCGCCGCTAACCAAGGCCGCACGCATTTCGGTGGACTGTTTGGCATCTTTCACACGCAGACGCAACACCAGACGCCAGCCTTTGGTGACCGGGTTATAACGTACGCTCTGCTCAACCACATCAGCATTTTTACCCACGCTGACCTGCGGTGCCACCTGACTGTTTTCCGCCATCTTGCTCATGTCTTTACCCACGAAGTCGATGGTGAAAGCCACGGTGCCATCCGGCTGACGCACCAGATTAGACTGCTTCACGTCACCCGCTGAACGCAGGGTATTTTTGACCCAGGCCGTATCGTCGGAGTGCAGCTGGTTTTCGTCGCGCGAGAAGTGCAGACGATATTTGAAGTTCATCTCTTTGCCAGGCTCTGGCAGCGTCTCCGGCGTCCAGAACGCAACGATGTTGTCGTTGGTTTCATCTGCCGTCGGGATTTCAACCAGTTCAACCCGGCCTTTACCCCAGTCGCCTATTGGCTCAACCCAGCCGCTTGGACGGAGATCATAGCGGTCATCAAGATCCTGATAGTTGTTAAAGTCACGCCCACGCTGCAGCAGACCAAACCCTTTCGGATTCTCGATGGTGAAGGTGCTCACTGCCAGATGACGCGGGTTGTTCAGCGGACGCCAAATCCACTCCCCGTTGCCGTTGTGGATAGAGAGACCGTCAGAGTCGTGCAGTGCCGGACGGAAGTTGTTCACCGTCGATGGCTGGTTCTGACCAAACAGGAACATACTGGTCAGCGGTGCAACACCCAGTTTGCCGACGTTATCACGCAGGTAAACTTTTGACTGCACATCAACCGTTGAAGCGTCACCCGGATGCAGCACAAAGCGATACGCACCCGCCGCACGCGGCGAATCGAGCAGTGCGTAGATCACCAGCTGTTTGTCCTGTGGTTTAGGACGCTGAATCCAGAACTCTTTAAAGCGCGGGAACTCTTCACCGGACGGCAGCGCCGTATCGATGGCAAGTCCACGCGCCGACAGGCCATAAACCTGACCGGCACCGATGACACGGAAATAACTCGCGCCCAGGAAGCTGGCGATCTCATCGTTTTTACCCTTATTGTTGAGTGGGTAAAGTACTTTGAAACCGGCAAAACCGAGGTTTTTTACCGCATCCGCGTCATGTTTTACATTACCGAAATTAAAATAATCGGGGTTGTATTTAATCTCGCGCACCGCGCTAGCGGTCACTTCGTTGATCTGCACCGGGGTATCGAAATACATTCCCTGATGATAGAACTCCAGCTTGAACGGCGTGCGCAGTTTGCCCCAATACGCTTTATCGTGGTTAAACTGGATCTGCTGATAATCAGCAAATTTCATTTCACGAAATTGAGAGGGTAAATTGCTTTTAGGCGCTTCGAAGCTTTTCCCTGCCAACGCTTTGGCTTGTTTGGCAACATCGTCGATGTTAAACGCCCAACTGTTATTGGCGTACAACGCCAGCAGAACTGCAGTACCAATCCAGCGTACCTTCATCAGTCCGGCTTTATTTTTTTCTTTAGTCAGCACATCCCCCCCTTTCGTGTGCTTAAATCAAACCCGTTTATCTTAAAGGATTATTCGGTTTTCCGACAGCTTATGCGCAACATTGTTCCCGCATTTCGTCAGGCTTAACCCTGCTTTTAGGACAATTAGACACTACGGATTCCACTGATAGTATACCTGGTTTATCCCAGGTAGAATTTTCACAGAGCATAATCCGGTTTCAGGGTGAAACCGGTCAAACGTACTAACGAACTGGAACTTTATGAGTACTGTAAAACCTGAACGTGAATACTTCCTCGACTCCATCCGCGCCTATCTGATGTTACTGGGGGTGCCGTTTCACGTTTCCCTCATCTACTCCGCGCAGAAATGGGCAGTAAACAGTCATGAAGCGTCGTTATGGCTGACGCTGCTGAATGATTTTATTCATGCGTTTCGTATGCAGGTGTTTTTCGTCATTTCGGGCTATTTCTCCTACATGCTTTATCTGCGCTATCAGCCACGTCGCTTCCTGAAGGTGCGTCTGGAACGGGTAGGTATCCCGCTGCTGACCGCCATTCCGCTGCTGACGCTGCCGCAATTTTTTATGCTGAAAGAGTGGACGGATAAGCTGGCTGACTGGCCCCGCTTCACCCCGTACCAGAAGTTTAATAACCTGATGTGGGAGCTGATTTCACACCTGTGGTTCCTGGTGGTGCTGGTGATGCTGACCACGCTGGGGATGGTGACCTTCCGCTGGCTGCGCGATCAGCATCGCACCATTGATTATTCGCGGGTTGGCTGGGGATCGCTGACGGCGGGCGTACTGGCGTGGGCGCTGCTCTGGTGCGTGTTCCGGCGTCTGGTGTTTATTTTCCAGCCTGCGTGGCTGATGGATGGTTTGTTTAGCATCATTGTGATGCAGACGCTCTTCTATCTGCCGTTCTTTATGCTGGGAGCGCTGGCGTGGAAACATCCCCCGCTGAAGCAGCTGTTTGTCCGCTTCAATCTGGTGATGTGGGTCGGTGCGCTGCTGATGTTTGCGGCCTATTGCGCCAACCAGCGACTGAGCAGCGGTGAGGGCTGGTTGTATGAGCTGGATGCGATTATCTCGACGCTGATGGGCATTTGCATGCTGAACGTCTGCTTCTGCTTTGGTCATAAGCTGCTGAATTCGCATTCGCCGCGCATTATGTATCTGGTCAATGCATCACTGTTTATCTATCTGGTGCACCATCCGCTGACGCTGCTGTATGGCATTTACGTGACGCCTCGCATTGAAAACAACACGCTGGGCTTCTTCGTTGGCCTGCTGATGGTGTTTGGCATCGCGTTTCTGCTATATGAGATTCACCTGCGCATCCCGCTGCTGCGGTTCCTTTTCTCGGGGAAATTTGAGCGTAAACAAGCACAATGACAGGCGATCAGTGACCTCGGGCCATAAGTGAGGTCAGGCTATAAATGATGTGTCTCACAGACAGCTTAAGAGTTTAAAGCGATGGGAGCATACGCCAGTAGCAAAGCATAGCGGGCCAGGGACAAAAACGCCGGGAGCGTTTTTGAACAACGCAACGCGTTGGCCCGGCAACGGGCGCACCTCAGGGATGAGGTGCGTAATCGCCCGCGCTGAGCCCGCCAGGGATGGCGGGTTTTGCGTCTTTGCGGAGGGCGTATGCTTCCTGAGCCAGCGCCTGTACCCAGGCAAGGTCCAGCTTAAAGCAGCCACTCAATCGGCAACCGCCACACTAACCGCACCTGCAGCCGTTGCCACCAGGAGCAGCCCGGCTCGTGTTTATGCACAATCTGCTGCGGCTCATCCGGATACTCCAGCCAGTTTACCCTGCCCCACTTATCCAGCCGCAGCGTCCATGCCCGATCGCGCATTGACTGGCTGAAACGCTGATGCGTCTCTCCGGCGAGCGCCGCACTCTCAATCACCAGTCCCATTTCCGTATTCAGCACCGCTGAACGGGGATCGAAGTTAAACGAGCCGATAAACAGCGTCTGTTGATCCACTGAGAAGGTTTTGGCATGCAGGCTGGAGCCGGAGTTACCGGTTAATCCCCGGTCGTGCGGGGCATCAGGCACGCCCGCCTGCGGTTTCAGCTCATAGAGCGCAATACCATGACGCAGCAATTTTTTGCGCCACTTAGCGTAGCCGGCATGGACAATCGACACATCGTTAGCCGCCAGCGAATTGGTCAGAATGGCAATTTTTACCCCTTTGCGCTTCAGCGACAGCAGCTGAGCGACCCCTGCGCGGGTCGGCACGAAATAGGCCGAGATGATGTCGAACTGCTTTTGCGGCGTGCCTATCACCTCCAGCATTCGCTGCGGCAGCAGGCTTCTGGCACGCGCTTTGCCCAGCCCTTTACGCGGATCATCGCTCAGCAGGCGCGCTTTTGCCCAGGTCAGAGCCAGCGTGCCCTCTTCCAGCTCCTGTAGCAGCGAAGAATTTTCCAGCCGCTGAAGATAGCGCTGCACCGGTTCACTGTGACGCCATTCTGCTGGCAGACTCACACTGTCCTCTTCCGGCTCCTCTTCATCCAGCACCTGCTGCAGCGGAGAGACCGGCTTGCTGCGCCAGTAGCGCTCAAAATCCTCTGCGACTTCTTTAACCACCGGGCCTATTGCCATGACGTCGAGATCGGCAAACAGCGGTTCATTGCCGGTGCCGAAATATTCGTCGCCGATATTGCGCCCACCGACCACAGTCGTGACGCCATCCACCGTAAAGCTTTTGTTGTGCATGCGCCGGTTCAGACGGGCAAAATCGGTGAGATAACCCAGCGCGCGCAGGGTGCGAAACGAGAACGGATTAAACAGCCGCACCTCAATGTTGGGATGGCGGTTGAGCTGGGCCAGCGTGTCGTCCAGGCCCGGCGTATTGTTGTCATCCAGCAGCAGCCGCACTTTCACCCCGCGTCGGGCAGCTTCCAGCACGGCGCTGAACAGCAACCGGCCAGAGAGATCGTTTTGCCAGATGTAATACTGGATATCGAGTGAACGCTCCGCTTTTTGCATCAGCAGATAGCGGGCAGCAAAAGCATCCAGCCCGTCGCTCAGCTGATGGACGCCGCTCAGACCCGGATGGCGCAGACACTCTGGCTCCAGCTGTGTTTCCAGCCAGCTGGACCGTTCCAATGGCTGGGAGAGCTCAAACGCTTCGGTCATGACATTTCCCTGTAAAATGCAGTTATTTTTATTATTCCCCGGTCCGACCTCTGATGCTATTCCTCTGTTCCGACTTAGTGAGGGGTCACGGGCGTTTTTAGTCTAGACTTAACCGGACGATCTGTGACCGGCATTATCCCGGCAGGAGAGGAATATGTCTCATCAATCCCTTACAGATGCCCGCCAGCGCTATCATCCCGGCCTGTTTCGCAGCTTTTTCCAGGGCAGTTTCCCCTGTTCCACCGCCTGCCGTACGCCCGGTAAACGGCTGGATATGGTGATCAGCAGCGGACACGATATGCTGCTGGAAAAAGATTATGCTGCCCTGGCTGAGCAGCATCTGCTCACCGCCCGCGACGGTGCGCGCTGGCATCTGATCGAAAAGATCCCTGGCCAGTATGACTGGCAGAGCTTTCTGCCGATGGTCGACGCCGCGCGACGTCAGCAGATGGAGATCATCTGGGAGCTGGCTCATTTCGGTTATCCCGATCATCTTAATATCTGGAAAGCCGAATTTGTTGACCATTTTAGTCGTTTCGCTCGCGCGATGGCACAACTGATGCGCGATCAGGGCATCGAACGCCCCTTCTTTACACCGGTTAATCAAATCTCATTCTGGTCATGGGCCGGGGCGGATGTGGCCTGGTTTAATCCTCATGCGGCGCAGCGTGGTAAAGAGCTGAAGCGCCAGCTGGTCCGCGCCTCGCTGGCGGCGATACATGCCATTCGCGAGGTCTATCCGGAGGCGCGTTTTGTACTGACTGACCCGCTGGTGCAGATCGCTCATCATCCCGACAATCCGGACAGCAAACCCTATGCCGATGCGCAGCATCAGGCGCAGTTCGAAGCCTGGGACATGCTGGCCGGTCGCGTCGATAAGGAGCTAGGCGGCAGTGAAGATTGCCTGGATATCCTCGGCCTGAACTACTATCCCGATAACCACTGGTTTTTCCCCGACCAGCCGATGTCGCTGGAGGATCCGGAGCGTGTGCCGCTGCATATTCTGCTGGTGCAGTGCTGGCAGCGCTACCAGCGTCCGATGCTGATTGCCGAAACCGGAGCTGAGGGTGAAGCGCGCGCCCCCTGGCTGCAGGAGATCAGTGAAAACGTGGCGGTGGCGCTGGATCAGGGCATTGCGGTGGAGGGGATTTCGCTCTATCCGGTAGTGGAGTATCCGGCCTGGGCCGATGACCGGCGTTCCCCTGGCCCGCTGCTGGGATTAGCCGATCCCAATGGCAACCGTAATCTGCATGAGCCGCTGGCGCTGGTATTGCGCAGTCAGCAGATTAAGTTTGCGACACGAAATCAGACGTGCTGAGAAGGTGGCTTTTTAGGGTAACAGGAGCGAACGTCGAGAGAGGGATCGGCAGGATGACGTACGTCGGTCAGCCAGACCATGGTAAACAGGAAGGTCACCCCGATCAGGCAGGCCGCCAGCAAACCGATAATTGCGATTAATTTGTCATCTCCGGAGTCCATCGCCTTCTCCTTATTCAATCCGTTGAATCCCTGTGCGTGTCAGCTCATCCAGAGCGTAATCATCAGGACAAAGATTATAAGCGTTACCGAGGTCACCGCAAGCACCACTATCGCAAAGTGCGCATCGTCAAGTGACTGGCGAATTGGCTCATCGTGATCGTCGGGTGGCAAGGGTAAAGACATAACTATCCTGTGAAAAACATGGGCCGCCGGGAGTGATGCGGTGAGTGACAGTGTAGATGAAAGGCTGATTATCGTCCGGTTCTTTCGTCCGAAAAATAAACTGGCCCGTGCCAGCGCGGCACGGGCCTGAGATCAGACGCCGCGCCAGCGTTTGAAGATCAGTGAAGTATTAATGCCACCAAAGGCAAAGTTGTTGCTCTGGATATAGTCGGTTTCAATCTTACGCGGCTCACCCATGATGTAATCCAGCTGGCCGCCATCTGCTGCCGGTTGCGTCAGGTTCAGGGTTGGCGCAAACCACCCTTCCCGCATCATCTCAATGCTCATCCAGGCTTCCAGCGCCCCACAGGCACCCAGCGTATGGCCAAAATAGGACTTCAGCGAAGAGATCGGCGTCGTTTCGCCAAACACCGCCGCCGTCGCCAGACTTTCGGCCATATCACCCCGTTCAGTGGCGGTGCCGTGCGCATTCACATAACCAACGTCTGCGGCCGTGATACCGGCGCTTTGCAACGCCCGCTCGATGCAAATCTGCATGGTTTCTCGCTGCGGCTGAGTAATATGGGCGGCGTCGCAGTTGGTATGAAAACCGGTGATCTCGGCGTAGATCGTTGCACCGCGTGCCAGGGCATGTTCCAGCGACTCAAGGATCAGCGTGCCCGCCCCTTCGCCAATTACCAGACCATCGCGCTGCTGATCAAAGGGTGCGGGCGTGGTGTGCGGCGCGTCATTACGCTGGCTGGTGGCAAACAGGGTGTCAAACACCGCGGCTTCCGACGGACAGAGCTCTTCAGCGCCACCAGCCACCATCACCGTCTGATACCCGTGACGAATCGCTTCCCAGGCATAGCCAATCGCCTGGCTGCCAGAGGTACAGGCGCTGGAGGTCGGGATCACCCGGCCGCGCAGGCCGAAAAAGAGCCCGGCATTGACGGCCGTGGTGTGTGGCATCATCTGCACATAGGTGGTGCCGGTGATATTGTTGGTGTGCTTTTCGGTCAGCATGGTGGCGAACTCGCTGACCGGCCCGGTGCTGCCGGTGGAAGAACCGTAGGCGATACCCGTTTCTCCGCTGGTCAGCACCGGATGGTCAATCAGGCCCGCCTGGGTCAGCGCCAGCTCGGTCGCGCGCGTTGCCAGCAGCGAAACGCGGCCCATGGCGCGGATGCGCTTGCGGGTGTAGTGCGCCGGCAGCACAAAGTCATCCACCGGTGCGCCGAGCAGCGTATGCAGCCCGTCGTAGATCTGCCACTCCGGCATAAAGCGCACCGCATTGCGGCCCGCACGGATCCGTGCCGAAACTTCAGCCCAGGACTCACCAAAGGCGGTTACGCCACCCATGCCGGTTACGACTACCCGCTGGATCACAGCATGCCTCCGTTAATAGAAATGACCTGACGCGTCACGTAGCCTGCGATATCGGACATCAGATAGCTCGCCAGTCCGGCGACCTCTTCAGCCGCGCCCATGCGCTTCATCGGCACGATCTTCATCGCTTCCTCAATCACCTGAGGTTCCAGCCCCTCCATACCGGTATCAATCAGGCCTGGCGCGATGCAGTTAACGGTGATTTTGCGTTTCGCCAGCTCAATCGCCAGCGCCTTAGTGGCACCAATAATGCCCGCTTTCGCCGCGCTGTAGTTCACCTGACCGCGATTGCCCATTATCCCCGACACCGACGAGAGCGTGATAATGCGGCCGCCGCGCCGCAGACCGATCATCGGCATCACGCAGGGCTGGATCACATTGTAAAAACTGTCGAGATTGGTGTGGATGACGCTGTCCCACTCCTGATCCGTCAGGGCAGGAAACGCCGCATCGCGGGTGATACCGGCGTTGCTCACCACACCATAATAGGCGCCATATTGCTCAATATCCGCCTCCAGCGCAGCGCGGGTTGCCGCCCGATCGGCCACATCAAATCCCAGCACACGGCCGCTGCCGCCTGCGGTTTCGATCTGCTGCAGGCACTGCTTAGCGCCTGCGCGGTCACGGTTGAAATGGACGATAACCTGATAGCCATCCTGGGCGAGACGCAACGCAATCGCGCGGCCAATCCCTTTACTGGCGCCCGTCACTAATACCGAATCTGTCATGGCTGATTTCCTTGTGACATCAATTGCTGTAATTCTGCTTCATTGGGTTGATACGTATTCAGGCGACCGCTGGCAAGCCGCTGGGTGCCGTAATGAATGTCACCCTCAAAGCTGCCCATGCGGTCATCGCGCATCAGCAGCGTCATTCTGATATCCAGCGTAACACTGGCGGGAAAGAGGGATCGCTCTGCCCGCCAGCCGCGTCCGCCCAGCAGCATGCCGGGCGGGATAAGGGTGGCGCCGCCCTGCTTTGCATGCCAGCCCGACCAGACGCCCACGGTTTGCGCCATCATCTCCACGCCAAACCAGGCGGGCAGTTCACCCTGAGACGTCAGAAACGGTGTCAGTACGCCACCGGCGCAGGTCGACACCTGACAGTGGACCTGTTCATCATCAACGGCGATCAGCTGATCAAGCAGCAGCATCGGCGCAGCGTGCGGCAGCCAGCGTGCCGCGGGAGAATTAATAACCATGTTGGCGTCCCAGAATCAGACAGGTGTTGTTGCCGCCAAAGGCAAAGGAGTTAGAAGCGATGACAGGCCGTTGCAGCGCCTGTGGCTGTAATAACAATCCGCAATCCGGCAGCGTCTCATCCTGCGCCGCCGCACTGAAATCCTGTGCGGGCAGTGGCAGATTGTTTTGCAGGATCAGCGCACTGAGGGCGGCTTCACACACTCCTGCTGCGCCGAGCGTATGGCCGGTCAGATGTTTGGTCGAGCTGCACGGCACCGCATTGCCAAACAGACGCTGAATCACGGCAGCTTCCATCTGGTCGTTAAGCGGCGTTGCAGTGCCGTGCAGATTGATATAACCCACCTGCTCTGGCAACAGGTTCGCCTGTTGCAGCGCCATACGCATCGCCCGTTCAGCGCCCTCGCCCTGCGGATGGGGAGCTGACATGTGCCAGGCGTCAGACGATTCGCCAGCTCCCAGTAGCGCCAGCGGCTGCGGTTCCCGCGTCAGCAGCATCAGTGCGGCCCCTTCGCCAATCGAGATGCCGTCGCGATCGCGGCTGAAGGGGGCGCAGCGACGTTCAGAGAGCGACTCCAGGCTGTCAAATCCGTTGATCGGCATCCGGCTCAGCGAGTCCGCACCGCCCACCAGCGCCACATCCGCCAGCCCCGCCGCAATCAGACGCTCACCACTGATAATGGCGCGGGCGCTGGAGGAGCAGGCGGTTGAAATGGTATAGGCCGGGCCATCCAGGCGCAGATAGTGAGCCAGGAAACGGGAGGGATCGCCCAGCTCCTGCATCTGATAGTGATAACCGGACTGACTGCCGCCAATCTGCTGATCGCCCTCATCCACGCCCGAGGTGCTGGTTCCCAGCACAACTGCCACTCTGCTGGCACCATAGTGCGCAATCGCCGCGTCGAGCGCCGGACGGATTTGCGCCAGCGCGGCCAGCAGCAGCTGGTTATTACGGGTGTTGTGCGCGCTCAGGGCAGCAGGAATCGATGGCAAATCGCCTTCAACTCTGCCAAGCCAGCAGGCGCGGTCGCCGCTCAGCCAGCCATGACGCAGCTGCATGCCGGGTGCCTCACCCCTGGTAAGGCTGGCCGCAATCTGCTGAGTGTTGTTCCCCAGGGCATTCAGCATGCCGATGGCAGAGATGTAAATCATGAGCCGTCCAGATGTTGAATGCGGATCTGATAGCCAAACGCATGCTGCTGAATGCTGATGGGCTGGCGCTGATTACCGCGTTGCAGATAATCGATTTCGGTAACCAGCTTATTATCGGCATCGATCAGCCGTCGCTTTAACCCCTGATCCTGCAACGTCCAGCCTGGCGGCAGCTGTTTTTGCCACAGCTCCCGTGGCCAGTAACTGAGCATAATATCCGCCAGCACCTGACTGGCAGGCGGCATCTGCGGCAGCGGCATCAGCTGCTGGGTGTGAATACCGCTGGCATCGTAGCGCAGGCTGAACAGGCGAATACCCACCGAGGAGAGTCCGGCCAGATCAATTTGCTGTTCATCGGCGCTGAGCAGCACCAGCAGTGACTGACTCTGGCCTTTCACCTGTCCGGTCAGCAACTGCTGCTGCTGGAAGGCGGGACGGATGCCCGGCGGTGGCAGCGTCACCTTCACGCCCGGTTTCAGCCAGGCGGTGGGACGGCTGCTGTCGGGTGCAGGTCCGGCACAGGCGCTGAGCAGCAGAGCCGTCAGCAGAATAAGAGCGGCGCGGATCATCGTTTACTCCTTGATCGGGTGGGTCGCATCGCCAGCGGCGACAGCAGGAAAGCGCTGAAGATGCCGCTGCATAACACTGTGCCAAAACTGGCAATCGCGCTGGTGCTGCTGAATACCAGCATACCCAGCGTCAGTAAGGTGGTAATCATCGCCAGCGACACCGCCAGCAACGAGGTCAGCGGCGTACCCTGCGGGTTGCTGAAAAAGAGCGTGTAA
This sequence comes from Pantoea agglomerans NBRC 102470, assembly GCF_001598475.1. Taxonomy (GTDB): domain Bacteria; phylum Pseudomonadota; class Gammaproteobacteria; order Enterobacterales; family Enterobacteriaceae; genus Pantoea; species Pantoea agglomerans. The sequence goes on along the minus strand of NZ_BCZA01000001.1, from coordinate 167,889 downwards.
TTAATGCCGATGCCCAGCACCAGAATCAGTGCCAGCAGGGCAAACAGATTCAGCGACGCGCCGATCCAGCCCAGCGTTGCCAGCGCCATCGCCAGCGACAGCACTGACGGCAGCGCGCTGCGTAAGCCCGCCTTTAACCCCAGTCGCAGGACAAAACTCAGGGTGATCAGCAGCAGCGCCAGCGCCAGTAACCCGCTCAGCAGGGTGCGCCAGAAGCTGAACAGCGAATCGTAACCTGATTTGCGGTCAATCCAGCTGACGCCCGGACGCTGTTTGGTCAGCTCCGCGAGTGCAGCGCTGTTTTTTACACCGCTGGTGGGGATCAAAACACCGCTGCGCCCGTCTGGCAGCGTCAGCCACAGCAGTCGCCAGCCTTCACTCAGCGGACTCGACAGCCACGCCTCTGGCGTTACCGGCATCGGGGTCAGATCCGGTGCCGGCAGCGTGATACCCGCCTGCTGCAGGCGGGCCGTAATATCCGGTACTGCCTGTTTCAACAGCTGAAGATCCCGCTGTTGCTGCGCCAGCGACGTCAGCGGCAGCAGACGATAGTGCTGCAGCCAGCCCTGCTGCTGCGCCTGGTGCAGATCCGGTGCCAGTTTTTCCAGCCGCTGCAGCGTCTGCTGCGCGTCATCGCCCCAGACCACAAACCAGGTCTGATCGGCGCGCTGTCCGGTCAGGGTTGCCAGCTGGCGATCCTGCTCCAGCAGATGCGCAGGCGCACTTTGCAGATGGGCGATGTCATCATCCACCTTTAACTGGGCGATACCGGCCAGCGCGAAGATCGCCATCGCCATCGGTAATCCGACGCGCAGCCCGCGCTGGCGACGCCAGGCGGCAAGCCAGCGCGCCAGCGGCACCATCAGCGGCACCGGACGCACCGGTAATCCGCGTACCAGCCACGGATAGATCAGAATCACCGTCAGACAGGAGGCCGTTAATCCGCTGGCGGCAAACACCGCCAGCTGCCGCAGCCCCGGGAACGGTGCCAGCAGCATCAGCAGCCAAGCGATGGCGGTGGTCGCCAGCGCCAGCAGCAGCGTGCCGCGGACTTTTCGCAGGCTCTGCCACGGCGTCTGCTGATCGCCGTGCACCATGCGCTCGGTGAGATAATAGAGAGTGTAATCCGCAGAGATGCCGACAATACTCAGGCTCATCACCAGCGTCATCAGATGCAGTTCACCGAAGCAAAGCAGCGTCATCACCGTGCCCGCCATCGCGCCGATGGCCACAGACGTGACCGTCAGCAACAGCGGGCGCAGTGAGCGAAAGACCAGCAGCACCAGCAGGACGACGCCACCCAGCGTCACACTGCCCAGCGTTTTAACGTCATGCTGCGCACGCTGGCTGGCGTTGTCGCTGAACAGCACCGTGCCACGCGTCAGCAGTTTCGCCTGCGGCCAGCGGCTTTTAAGCTGTTGCTCCAGCGCGCTGAGTCGGGTAACCAGCGCATGACTTTGCTGCATACTGAAGGCGTTGTTCGCCAGTTCGCCATGCAGAAAATACCACTGCTGACCCTGTGCATCTTTTACTGTCAGCCAGCCATCATGCAGCGTCATGCGCCCGGCGTTTTGTGCCAGCGCCAGCTGCGAACCCCGCACCAGCATCAGGGGATCGCCCTGCAACTCTTTGCTGCTGACGCCAGAGAAGGCCGAAAAGAGCTGCGCCAGCAGCCAGTCAGCCTGCGCCTCGCCGCCGTTCTGCAAGCGGTCGCGCGTCACCTCATCGATCAGGCCGTTACGGTGTTGCCAGGCAAAGCGGCCCCACTGCTGCTGCTGTTGCCCGTCGAGATCACCCTGCACCTGTTTCAGGTCAGGCAGCGCGCGCAGCTGGGCCAGCCACCAGGCGGCGACCTGGGGATCGTCCTGCTCACCGGGTGAAACCAGCCACACCAGCTGGCGATCCAGCCGCTGCATAAAGCCCTGCTGCAGCGCAGGCGGTGCCGCCCCCAGATTCTGCTGCGGCAGCAGCGCCAGCACGCTGCTGTTGAGCTGACTACGCGGCAGCAAAAAAGAGAGCGCAGCCGCCAGCAGCAGACAGAGGGCCAGCCACAGGAGGGCCAGCAGCCGATCGTTACGGCCCGGCAAAACGCGCCTGCTCCTCGTCGCTTAACTGCGGCGGTTCAATTCGGGTGTTGCTGAGCTCTATTTGCGTTTTATCGCCCTGCTTATCATCCAGGTTGATGCTGTCCAGGTAGGCGCTGCCCGCCAGCGAGATACGGTTGAAGATTTTGTTGAGCGGCGCCGCTTTGGGCGTCAGCTCCAGCGTCCAGGCTCCGTTGCCGCGATCGCTGAAGGCCACGCTGAAGTTCTCGTTCAGCACTTTCTGGTCGGCCTGGAACAGCGCCCGCAAGAGATGGTTGAACTGGAACATCTGCGGGTTACTGTCGGCGGTGATTACCTGAGGCTTCTGGCCGCTGAGGCTCTGCACCATGCGTTTATCATCCAGCAGCAGCGTCATCACAAAGGGTGTCTGCTGATGCCACCATAAGCCCTGCTCGCGAGCGATCAGCATCTGCCCGTGCGAGACCAGCGGCTGACGCATGCCGGAAATGGTGCGCGTCTGGATAAAGTCTGCCCGAATCACAGGCTGGCTGGCAAAACGCTGCTGCAGCTGATCCAGCGTGACCGCGCTGGCGGCACTGGCCCACAGCAGCAGGCTGGTAAGCACAATTTTCAGCATCCTTTCACTCCTAAACGTTCCAGTAAAATATCGGGTGAAACAAAGCACAACGCCTGACTCTCCTGCTCCACCGCCACCTGCAGAGTATGCGCTTTGGTGGTGATCTGGCCGGCAGCATTTCGCACTTCATAGTCGATGCGCAGACGGTTCTCATATTCCGTGATCCGGGCGCTGACGCGAATCGTCTCTTCGCAGCGCAGTGGCTGGCGGTATTTGACCCGGGTATCGACCACCGGCCAGACATAGCCGCTGGCGGCCATCTCGGCATAGCTGTAGTTAATGCTGCGCAGCAGGGCTTCACGCGCCACTTCGAAAAAGCGGAAATAGTTGCCGTGCCAGACCACGCCCATGGGATCGCAGTCGTGGAATGAGACGGTCAGCACGACTTCAGCATGATGTTCAGTCATGGTCAGACTCCTTGTGGTGCGCCTGTTGATCAGGCAGCGTCCAGAAATCGAAAAAGTTAAACCAGTCGAGCGGCGCCAGCAGTGCGTAATGGGCCAGCCGCGCTGCGTAACGATCGACCGCCTGTTGCAGTGCCTGCTGACGTTGTGCACGCGGCAGCAGCAGCGGATCGGCGAAGGGCTCACAGTGAATACGCAGTTTACCCTGTTGCTGCAGGGCGAACATCAGCAGCACCGGACAGCGCAACGCAGCCGCCAGCACAAACGGCCCCTGTGGAAAGGGCGCGGCGCGGCCCAGAAAGTCGCTCCAGATCACCCGCCGCTCGCCGCCGCGCTGCGGATTGACCGCAGTGCGATCCCCGACAATCGCCACCCATTCGCCCGCATCCAGCTTCTGTTGCAGCAGGATAGCGGTCTCCGGCCCGATATCGCTCACCGGCATCAGATTCACCCCCGCCTGCGGGGTGATGGTTTCCAGCACCGCCCGAAAACGCCGGGCGTTGTCGGTAAACACCAGCGCATTAATCACCAGCCCGCTGACCTGCTGCGCCATCGCGCGACAGGCTTCAATGTCGCCAAGATGGGAAGCGAGAATCAGCTTGCCCTGCGGCGTGGGTGTGCGGATCACCGCTTCTGCGCCTGGCGCAAAATCGATATCACGTCCCCAGCGCAGATCGCCGCGCCAGCTGGCCACTTTATCCAGCATTGCCCCGGCGAACCGCAGGAAATGGCGGTAGCTGTTAAGCCGTGGCGGTAACGCAATCTGCTGCTGCTGCGCGGCGGTAGTGACCTGCGCCAGCCACTGCCGGGAAGCGCGTCGCGCGCGCTGACCGCTCAGCCAGTAGACCGCCACTACCGGCCAGAGTAGCAGCGTAAAGGGCAGCCGCCCGCCGTAGCGATAGACCGCCAGCATAAAACGTAATCCCCACTGTCCGCGCCGCTCCGTTTCCGCAGACCAGTGCGTCGGCGGTTTACGCATCGCCAGCAGACGAGGAATGCGCGGCAGCATGCCGAAAAACAGCCGGGTGTGCATCCAGGAGATGCGCAGGTTGTCGTAGAGCGCATCGAAGTGTGACAGCCCGCTGGCCGGATAGGTGACGCGGGTCGGGATAAAGCGACTGCGGGTTCCCTGCCAGTAGAGCCGCACCATGATCTCGGTATCAAAATCCATGCGCTGACCGATGGCCCGGCGATCGCACAGCGCCAGCGTCGCGGCCAGGGGATAGACGCGGAAGCCGCACATGCTGTCGCGGATCGACAGCGACAGCGTTTCAATCCAGACCCAGAAGTGGGTGATGTAGCGACCGTAAAGGCGTGATTTGGGGATCGAGTCGTCATAGAGCGGCTGACCGGAGATCAGCGCGTCGGGATAACGCTCCGCTTCCCCCAGCATCAGCGGCAGATCTTCCGCCTGATGCTGGCCGTCCGCGTCAAGCTGCACCGCATGGGTGAAGCCGCGTGCCGCCGCGGCCCGCAGACCGTGGATCACCGCCGCGCCTTTACCCTGATTGCTGTCGAGTCGCAGCAGGCTGAGCTGCGGGGCGTGCAGCGTCGCCAGCTGAAGCTGAGTGGCCGCATCGCTGCCATCATCCACCACGATTACCGGCAGATTAAAGGGTGCCAGCCGTGCCAGCACTGACGCCATCATCGCGCCGTGGTTGTAGCAGGGGATCACCACGCAGGGTGAAAACGGGGCGCTTAACACAGCGCGATCTTCCCGCTGCTGGCGATCTGCTCGCCGTCGTTCTTCAGCAGGCTGTAACGGAAACTCAGGCGGGATTTTTCAGCGTCCCAGTCCAGATGCAGTTGCAATAGCGAGTCGGGTAATACCGGCTGCTGAAATTTAATGTTATCAACGGCGGCAAACTGTTTACCGGGCGCAAGCAGTGATACGCCGTAGTGCATCACCCAGTCGAGCTGAGCCACACCCGGCAGAATGGGCAGATGCGGAAAGTGGCCCTGAAACCAGAAGAGTCCGGCATCTATCTGCAGGATCAGCGTGACGCTGTCAGCCTGCAGCTCCCGGCTGCATTCAATCGGCAACATGAAAAAGTTCCTCTATTTGCGGCCAGGCGCGTTTGCTTTGGGTGGTCACCGGAATAGTGGCCACAATCCGCCAGTAGCGCGGCATCGCCAGCGGTTCCAGCCAGCGCTGCAGCTGGCGTTTCCACTGCTGCCTGCGCTGATGCAGAGCCGCCTCATCCAGTGCGCTGTTCAGCGCCAGCACGACGCCAATCGCCTGACGCTCATGACGCGTGACCACCAGCGCTACGGCATCCTCGATTTCCGGCAGGTCGGTCAGACGGCGCTCTATCTCGCTTAATGAGATGCGCTTGTCACCGATTTTTACGATGCGATCGTGGCGGCCTGCCAGCTGAAATCCGCCGTCCGGCTGCATAGTCAGTCGATCGTCGAGCTGCAGCCCGCTGTCACCGGCAATCAGCGGCGACCAGACCTGCCAGCGATCGGGCGTCACCTGCTCCAGCCTGACCTGCGGGAAGCGGCGCCACGGCGCCTCCGCCCGATCGCACTGACGCCAGGCCAGAATGCCGGTTTCGGTGCTGCCGTAGATTTCACTGACCTGACAGCCAAAGCGCTGCCAGACCTGCTCCGCATCAGAGTCGCGCAGTGCGCCACCGGCAGAGACAATCAGTTCACAGGCGGGCGCTTTCAGCGTGCTGTCCAGCCGCGATAAAAAGGCCGGGCTGCTGATAAAGGCATAGCGAACGTGGCGCGGAAGCTGGGCCAGCTGTTCGCCGTAAAACAGCGGCTGGGCAGCAAACGGCAGCCTGAGCGTCATCGGCAGGAAAATTCGAAACGATAAACCATACAGATGCTGATGGCTGACCGAGGCGATGACCCGGCACCCACCCAACTGTTCGGCCCACAGGCTGCTGAGCCAGCGACTCTCCTGCTCCATCACCGCCAGCGACTTCACCACCTGACGCGGTGCGCCGGTGGATCCCGAGGTGAAGAGCACCAGTTCTGCACTCTCCGGCAGCGGCGGCAGCGGCCCCTGCGTTTCTGCGTCGTCCCACGCCAGCAGCGGCAGACTGACCGCCAGCGGCATGTCGCACAGCACGCCATCCAGCCGATCCTGCCTCTCATCCAGCAGCGCGGCGCGGCAGTGACCCGGCATCACCGGCGTTTTACCGGCATACCAGCATGCCAGCAGCGCCACACAAAAACGGTAGCTGTCATCAAAGCAGAGCGCCCAGTGGCTGCCCGGTTGTACCGCTAATCGCTGGCTGAGCGCCACGACCTGACGATGCATCGTGCTGAGCATCAAACGTTGATCGCCGCGCCAGGCGACCTCGCGATCGTCTCCCGTCAGCCAGTCTGCCACTCTCATGCTTTTCGCCTCACGCGCTGACGTACCAGCCATTCAGCGCTCATCAGCACTGCGATTAGCAGATAACTTATGCCGCCATTCCACAGCGTCCAGAGCCGCAGATCGCCCAGCAAACAGGTATAGATCGCCATGCTGCCGTTGCCGATAAAAAACAGGCACCAGATTTGGGTGACGCGGCGGGTATAGCGCACTGCCGCAGGGGGAAGCACGGGCTCACGCAGCCGGGCGATGCGTTCCACCAGCGGCATCGCACTCCAGAGTGAGGCGCCAAACACCAGCAGCATCGCCAGATTGACCGCCACCGGATACCACAGCAGCAGATGCTGAGTGCGTAATAGCTGGCTGCTGACACAGAGCAGTGCGCCGAGCAGCGCCAGCCAGCCCATGACCGCCCCCATGGCGTTTTGCTGACGACGCAGCTGTAGCCAGCGCAGGCCAAACAGCAGTGCCAGCAGCCAGAAAAGCCCCTGCCAGCGCGGCTGGGTCAGCGCCAGCCAGACCAGCAGTGGCCAGGCCAGTAGCGTAAGCAGATTCAGCAGACGAAGCGTAGCAGCAGGCACGGCGGGATCAGGCGTCTTCGCGCATCAGTTGTTCCACGGCATCCACCACATCCTGCACGGTGCGCACTGCGCGGAAGGTTTCCGGTTTAATTTTACGGCCGGTACGTTTTTGCAGATGAACCACCATATCGACGGCATCAATGCTGTCGAGTTCGAGATCTTCATACAGACGTGCCTCGGGATGGATATCCTCAGGCGCAATTTCAAACAGGCTGGTCAGCAGCGAAGCCACTTCCTGATAGATCTGTTCTTTGTTCATCATAAGGTTGTCTCCGCTTTCAGCCGCGCTGTTGGTTGACGAACGCAGCCAGCGTCGCAACAGAGAAAAAGTGGGCGCGCAGGGTTTCACTCTCAGCGGACAGCGCCACGCCGTAGCGATTTTTCACTGCCAGGCCAAGTTCCAGTGCATCAATAGAGTCCAGCCCCAGTCCGTCGCCAAACAGTGCAGCGTCGGTCTCTATATCCTCGGGACTGAGATCTTCAAGGTTCAGCGTGTCGATAATCATCTGTTTGATATCGTTAATTAATGAATCCATACCGGTTTTCGTCTTACCTGTTCTGGGGGACCAGCGCCTGCTGTAAATGGCGGGTCAGGCGACGCGCGGCCAGCGGCTGCGCATCGGGATTGCTTTCACAAAACGACTGACTGTCGATTCGCGTTTGTACACGCACGGTAAACAGCGGTTTAACCGGCGGAATCTGATACCAGCGGCTCTGTTTATCGAGCATACGCTGGCTACAGGTGATGTGAACCACGCGCAGATCGCATCCGGCGCGCACCGCAATATTGGCTGCCCCGCGCTGCAGAGTCAGTGGATGACCATAGCGGGTGCGGGTGCCTTCCGGAAAGATCAGGATATTGTCGCCGCGCGCCAGTCGCTGCTGGCTGTCCGGCAACAGCGTCTCCGCTTCACTGTTGATCAGATAGTCCGCGGCGCGGATCACCCCACGCATAAAGGGGTTCTTTTGCAGATCGGCTTTAACCAGACAATCCATCTCTGGCAGTACCGAAGCGATCATCACGTAGTCGATCAGTGATGGATGATTAGCCACAATCAGGCATCCGCGATCCTGTTGCAGCAGCTCTGCGCCTTCAATCCGGTAGTCATAGACCCCGGTCATCCGGCAGAATCGCAGAAAGCAGCGGAAGCTAAAGGCGATAGCGCGTCGGGCCAGCAGGCGGCGGCGCAGCGAATCGCGCTGTACCAGCAGCAGCAGGTTGAAGCCAATCAGCGACAGCAGCAGTCCGCCGAGGCCAAACAGCGTAAAACTCACCGCCGTCATCACCAACCGCCAGCAATAGTTCATGCGGCTGCCGGTGTAGTGCGCCGGTTGTGAACAATCAGCCATGATGTCTCTCCCAGTGCCATGTCAGGCGTTCGCCCGGCAGGCTGAAGGTGGGCGATTCCGCCAGCCACTGCTGCAGAAAGCGCAGGCTTTGCGGTAACCCTGTTTCTGCCCTCTCCTCTCTGCCAGCACGGCCAGTGCAGTGCAGCTGGTCGCCCGGGCGCAGCAGCAGCGCCACCGCATAGGGAAAGTTCACACGCTGTTCCGGCAGCCACGGCAGATAGTAGTCAGGCACGATGCCGTCGAAATCGACCAGCAGTACCTGCTGATAACCCGCCTGATGCAGCGCGCTGACTTCGATCAATCCCTGCTGAAACGAGTCGACTCCGGCGGCGATTGAGGTGGAGACCAGTGGTGCTTTGGCTGCAATGGTCAGGCTGCCGACCGCCGAATTGTGAACCGACATGGCAAAATCCGTGGGTGACATTGACTGCTGATCGGCCAGCGTAGTGAGGATACGCAGATTACGTTCCAGTTCACCGTGACGACTGGTGAACACGATAGCGTCAACCTGCTGACGCGCGAGCAGCGCCAGCCCACACTCTACCGCCGCACGACTGCCGCCGCTCAGACGACGTGCTGTCATCATCGGTAAAAATTGCGGCTTTGCCATCGCCTCTTTAGGGTCTATGACGGTGCCCTGTTGCGCCCAGTGCTGCCAGCCCTCGCCCCCGTGTAATCCCGGAGCCAGAGCCTGCCAGTCGACCAGTGAGTAAGCGAGTCTCATCTCAACACTCTTTTTGTCATATGTGTGGCGTCGGCGTTCATCGGGGCGTCATCCCGGCCCTCTGCAAAAAAAGTGCGTCCGGGAAACCCTCTGCCGATTCCGCATCAGGCCTTCACGGTAGAGGGTTACTCAGTGGTTCAGCAATAGCAGCTCATCTGATTTGTCGGCCGGCTGCCGGAGATCTTTATGCTTTGATCGGCTGTCGACACATCATTGCGACAGCGCACGCATTACTGAGCGGCAAGAGCAGAGAGTCGTAACTGAATATCCTGATCGAGATTGGCAATCCAGCGGTTGTAGTTATTGTGGATCTCGCCCTGCTCCGCTTTCAGGTTCTCACTGCTGACATAATCGATGCGGTAGTTCTGGCTGGTATACGTGATGCGAATAGTCGCCACGAAATCACGCTGAGCCAGACGACCATTGATCACGCCAGGCGAAACGGGAGTCATCACCCATTTCCGGCCAATACCCGCTTCGATGATCGCCAGTTTCATCTGGTTGTCGCTGTAACGCTGAGTGAGCGTTTGATTCACGTTATGAATCGGCGCAGTGCGCGCGCAGCCGGTTAATAACGCAGCGACCACGGCCAGCGTGCAAATAGTTTTTTTATTCATGATGAATCCCTTCTTTTATTTTTATATCAGTAAGTTAAACGGATAATCCGTCTCGCGCAGGCTAAGCTTTCAGTGCGCTTTTCCGTCTGGCTGGCTTAAAACCCGCGCATGATACCACCGAATGTAAAGACAGGTAAGCAGAAGTATGCGTGGGTTTTAGGGGGTTATTTGGGGGATTAAAGCGGGGAATATGCGCAGTCGCCGCGACAGCGCAGAGGCCGATCCCTGCCGCAGAAACTCTGGCTGCGGCTGGATCGGTCTGGGGATTACTGTGTGGAGGCGGGTGTCCAGCCACCGCCCAGCGCGCGGTAGAGATCGATCTGCGCCAGCAGCAGGTTATTTTTGACAGTCACCCGATTCAGCTGCGTTGAAAACAGGGTGCGCTGCGCATCCAGTTCATCCAGATAGGAGGCGTAGCCGTTCTGATAGCGATTGCGGGCAATGCGCAGCGCTTCCGTCACATAGGCTTCCTGCTTTTGCAGCTCCTGAAGTTGTGCCTCACGCTGCCTGATAGCGTCTATTGCATCGTTAACTTCCGAGAAGGCGTTGCGCACCACTTTTTCATAGCCATAAAGTGCCTGATTCCGCGTCGCCATTGAGACATCCACCTGCGCCGTCAGCGCTTCACGGTTCAGCAGCGGTGCCAGGATGCTGCCGCCCACGCTCCACAGCCGGAACGGATCATCCGCGAGCTGGTGCAGAACCGAACTCTGCAGAGTGCCAGTCGCAGTGAGGTTAAGCCCAGGCAGCAGCTTAGCGCGCGACGATGCCAGGCTGGCATCTGCGGCCAGTAACTGACGCTGAGCCTGCACAATATCCGGACGGCGATTGAGTAGCTCTGATGGCAGCAGTGACGGCATCCGCTGCGGTGCAATCTGGTCAAACTGCTGACGACGGGCGATGCTGCGCGGGTTCATACCCACCAGAAGGCTCAGCGCATTCTCCTGCTGGGTGATCTGGTGCTGCAACTGGGGCATCTGCGCTTTGGCCGACTGATATTCCGAGGCGGCCTGCATCCACTCCAGCCTGGAGGTGTAGCCGGTTTCAAACTGACGCTGTGCCAGCTTCAGCGAATTGTTGCGGGTCGCCAGCGTCGCCTCCGTGACCCGCAACTGCTCATCCAGCGCGCACAGGTTGAGATAACCTGACGCCACCGAACTGGCGATGGTCAGCTCGGCGGCAGACGCAGCGGCCTGCTGCGCCGCTAAACTCGCCTGCGATGCGGTGATGCTGCTGCTGCGTGCTCCCCAGAGATCGACCTCGTAGTTCGCCTGTAATAAGCCCTGAAAAATATCGGTTTCATAGGGCTGGCCCGTCACTGACGAGAGCGTACGCTCCCGGGTCGCGGCCACACCGGCGCTCAGGGTCGGAAAGTTATCGCCCTGCGTGGCGCGCAGCTGGGCGCGATACTGGTCAACCCGGGATCGCGCCGTGAGGATATCGGGGTTATTGCGCAGCGCCTGCGTCACCAGCCGGTTGAGATTTTCATCATGAAAAGCGCGCCACCACTCCGCCTCAGGCGCAGCAGATGGCCCGACACTATTGCGCCAGGCGTCGGGGATCGGCAGAGAGGCCGGTGCCTTTTCAACCTGCGTGGCACAGCTGGTCAGAAGGAGTGCCAGTGCGCTTACCATTAAGCCGCGCCGCATCATGGCGCACCCTCACCAGCGGGTTGTGCGGCGGTGTCGATGTTGACTTCGACCGACATACCCGGGCGTAACTGATGCATATCCTGGTCATTGATGCGGATGCGAACCGGAATGCGCTGCGCAATTTTCACGAAGTTACCGGTGGCGTTGTCGGGCGAAATCGCGCTGAACTCTGAGCCTGCGGCCGGAGAGATAAATTCAACCTGACCCGTAAAGCGTTTGCCATCCAGCGCATCGACCCGAATCGTCACCGGCAGGCCTGGACGAATATTTGCCAGCTGGGTCTCTTTCAGATTCGCGATAATCCATTTGTGATTAGGCACCACCGAGGTCAGGCGCGTACCTGCCGTGACATAGGCGCCGGTGCGGACCGCCAGCTGGCCGAGCTGGCCATCATCGGGCGCGGTAATCCGGGTATTCGCCAGATCGATCTCCGCCAGTTCCAGCGCGGCGCGGGCGCTGTCGACATCGCCTTTCAGCGCGTCACGGTTAACGATGACAGTTTGCAGATTCTGCTGGGCAACGGCGATCTGCGCCGCAGCCTGACGAACCTGTGCCTGCGCCTGGGCGTCTGCGGCCCGGGCTGCGTCGCGCTCACGCACTGACAGGGATCCATCCGCCGTGAGATTTTCGACACGCTTCAGATCGAAGCCGCTTTTCAGCGCCTGTGCTTTGGCATTCTCCAGTGCCGCTTTATTGCTCTGGATGGTCGCTTCTGCGCTGCGACGCTGCTGCAGGTTATTGTTCAGCGCCGCCTGCTTCATCGCCAGCTGCGCCTGCGCCTGATGCACCCGCTGGCGATAGATACGGTCGTCAATCGTCATCAGCAACTGCCCTTTTTTCACGGGCTGCAGATCGATCACCTCGACTGAGGTGAGATAGCCATTAACCTGCGGGCTGATAAAGGTCACCTGACCGCGCACATAGGCATTCTCGGTGCTTTGTATTGCGCTGGTGAAGGGCCAGAGTTGCCAGGCATAAAGAATAACCAGTACACCAATCACCACAATGCCGCTGCCTGCGGCGATAGAAAGAATACGGCGGCGATTCGCGCGTTCGCGTTCCGCCGCCTGAAGCTCATCCTGCTGACTCATTGTTTCTCCGTTGATTCCTGTAATGCGGCCAGCTGTTGCTGCTCACGCAGGTTAAATTGCGCCTGACGCCAGTCAAGATATCGACGACGGGTCAAACGCCAGATCACCCACATCAGGGTGACCAGTGCCAGCGCAGCGGTTAACAGGTAGGTGTCGTTATAAGCGAGCACGTTGGCCTGCAGCGTGGCGATTACCTGTAACTGGCTGGTGCTCTGCGCGCCGCGCAGAACGTCGTCACCTACCAGCGAATTAAACAGCGCATTATACTGGCTGAGCCGTTCGGTGACGTTGGGATCGAGCAGTGAGAGCTGATCGCCCAGCAGGCTGGAGTGATATTTTTCCCGCCAGACCTGAAACGTGCCAAGAATAGCCGAGCCGATCAGCCCGCCGAGGTTCTGACTCATGCCAAACAGCACCACAAAGCTCACCAGATTTTTCGGCTGAGTCACCACGCTGCCAATGCCCATCAGCATCGCGGGCGCCATGAAAAAGGCGCTGCTGAAGCCCAGCAGAAACTGACTGAAATACATATTGCTGGCGCGGGTCAGTGGACTGGATTGCGCATCCATCAGCGAGGCGATAATCATCACCACCAGCGAGGTGACAATCGGCCAGTTGAGATGATTGGGCTTGATGGTCAGCGCACTGGCGGCGATGCCCGCAATAACCCCGGCCATGATCGCCAGCGCCAGACCGCGCATCTGATCGTTCTGCAAGCCAATCTGCTGCAGAAAGCCGATTGCGCCGGTGTTCTGTTCCGCCAGTACGATACGGATCATGATCATCACAATGCCCAGCCGCACCATCATGCCGCTGCTTAGCCAGCGGGTATTGATCAGCGGGTTGCGCCGGTTATGCTCAATGACGATCGCAGCGACAATCAGCGTCAGGGCGATCGCGGTACAGATACCGAGCCAGGGCGTGGTAAACCACCACTCAATACGGCCCAGCGTCAGTACGCCGCACAGCAGCGCCATACCGGGTGCCAGCAGGATAAAGGTGACGAAATCCATCTTTTCAAAGGTTTTGATGCGATCGCCCGGTGGCAGTTTCACCAGTAGTACCCCGCCCAGCGCAATCAGCGCCAGACCGAGTTCAAACAGATAGAGACCGCGCCACTCGTTGAGCTGCAGCAATTCCGAAGAGAATAAGCGGGCCAGCGGGATAGCCAGTTGCGATACCGTCAGGCCAATCACCAGCGCTTTCAGCCGATGTTTCGCAGGCCAGGCCTGTACCTGATAGTAGATGCCCAGAGAACTGAGCGCCGCAGCCACCATACCGTGAGCGGTGCGCACAATGATTGCCGAACTGAGATCGTTGGCGAAGAGATGGAAAAACGCCACCAGTACATACAGCACCAGAAACGCCTCGGTAAAGACACGCAGGCCAAACTGCTGGCGGAATTTCACCAGCAGCAGGTTAATAGAGATGTTGCCCATCACGTAGACCGCAGGCAGCCAGGCAATCTCATTCGACCAGGCACCAAAGGTACCCTGCAGGTTGACCAGATTCGCCGTGACCAGCGCGTTACTCAGCGCACCGGTCAGCGAGATAAGTAAACCGATCAGGCCAAACGCCAGGCGTTTTGGCATCGGATGCAGCGGCGTCGAGGGCGATCCCGGCAGCATTGGTTTTTCGTGCGGCAACCACTCGCGTGCAGCGTAGGGATTTCGCTTTGCCACTGCTACATACTTCCCATGCGGCTCAGGAGTTGTTGCAATACGCGCTCGGTCACGGCCAGATCCTGAGGGTCAATATCGGCCAGCATTTCAGTACGGAGTGCGTCAGCCTCGGTTTTCACTTTGGCGAACGCTTCGTTACCCTTATCAGTCAGCACCAGGTGACGCTTACGTCGATCTTCTGGCGGCTGTACCCGCATCAGCAGTGACTGTTTCACCAGCCGATCCACCAGCGGTACCATGCTGGCATCTTCCAGCCCCAGCAGCTGTGCCAGCTCGGTCTGGGTCATGCGTTGCGGCTCACTGGCAATCAGCCCGATGGCCATCCAGCTGCTCATGCTTAAGCCGCTATCTTTAAGGTGACGATCGACCGCCAGGCGCCAGGCATGTGCGGTCAGATGCAATAAGTGGGTAAAGGTACGCGTGTGCTGAGTCAAATGTTAGCAGCCTAATAGTAAGAGTTCTAATTGAGTGGTGACGTTATTATACGCAAAGCGAAACGCCAATGAAAAGCGTCCGGTCTGTTAAAAATTAGTGGATCGCGGCAGAATGTCCAGAGGCCGCAACCGGGAGCCGGATAACATGAAACAGGCATCAGCAAACTGGGTCGATCTGCGCCGTGACGCCGTCAGCGGTATTGAGGCGCTACGCGCCCATTTTACCGGACACGCCTATGATCCTCACTGGCACGACAGTTATCTGATTGGCGTGACCGAGCAAGGTGTACAGCAGTTTCATTCGCGGCGCAAACAGCATCAGAGCCGACCAGGCACGGTCTTTATGCTGGAGCCGGAGGAGCTGCATGATGGTGATGCCATCAACGAAAGCGGTTTTACCTACCGGATGCTCTATCTTTCGCCGCAGCAGATTGCGCAGCACCTGGCTCCGATGCTGGCTGATAAACCCTCACTGCGTGAGCTACGTTTTGCCGCCACGCTGCGCGACGAGCGTCCACTGGCTTATGCCGTCTGGCATGCGTTTGATGCCTTGTGGCACAACCATCCCGACATCATCAAAGAGGCGGCGCTGGACCGGATGTTTGGGCAGCTCATCCCGCACCGGCAGTGGTCACTGCCCGCTCAGCCCCCGGATAAAGATGCCCGGCTGGCACTGCAGTCGCGTGACTGGCTGATTGCCCATCATGCGGATAATCCCGGTCTGGAGCAGATGGCGCAGCATCTGCAGGTGGATCGCTTCCGGTTATCGCGTCTGTTCCAGGCTCACTGGGGTTTGCCGCCCCACGCCTGGCTGGTGCAGTGGCGGCTGAGCCAGGCGCGTCGTCAGCTGGCGCAGGGCCAGCCCGTCGCCGATGTGGCAGCCGCGCTGGGTTTCGCCGATCAGAGTCACCTGGGCCGCTGGTTCAAACGCGCCTGCCAGCTTACCCCTTCCCGTTATCAGCACGCCTGCACAAATCTTCCAGACCTGGGTTAAGCCACTTGCCACAATGCTTTTTTTTAGTCAGGAGAAGCGCAATGCAAGACCCACGCTGTGTAATGATACTCAATGCCGCTCTGCCGCCTGGCAAAGCCACCAATGCTGCCGCCGTGATGGCATTAACCCTGGGACAGCGACATCCGGCGCTGGTTGGCGACACCCTTGAGGATGCTGACAGGCGCCCTTCTCCCGGTTTGATCACCACCGGCATTCCGGTGCTGGCCGCGACTGACGAGCAGCTCAGTGCATTGCGGGAACAGTGCGAACAGGCTGAATACGATCTGGTGCTGTTTCCGGAAGAGGGCCAGACCACTACCGATTATCAGGCGCTGAGCGCCGTCCTGCGACAGCAACCGCGTCAGCAGTGGCGCCTGCTGGGCGTCGCCATCGTCGGCGATAAAAAAGCCCTGCGAAAGCTGACGGCAAAACTGGCGCTATTCAGCTAATCTTTTTGCGGGAAGCTGGTCATGGCTTCCTGTTTTTCCCCTCCCGCCCCTCGGCCCCGCCGTTTGTACAGGTTACTTGTACAGCTTTCGTTTCGGAATAGTCCTTATAAGCTGCTGATAAGTGTCAAATAGCACACTTTGTTAAAGAATCCGATTGTACAGATTGGGCTTCATTGTATAAGTTTACTGCCACGAGTTGTCATGCGACTCTGTAACGAATGATGCACTTGCGTCGCCTCTGAAGGTGTCAGTGGATTTCCACCTTCAGAGGTTATTTTTTCTGTTCAATTTGTGACACTGGTACCATCGCATCTGTCCATGCGGTGGTTTTTTTGATCGCTTTTGTCCTGACATCCGAACCGGAATCGGGCTGTTCTGAAGGGCTTACACATGCAATATATTCTTCCCCGGACCAATCAGGAAATTGCTGATTATTTTAATCCTGCCGCCAATAAACCCGCCAGCGAGATGGAGATGCTGGGTATCCTGGTTGCAGAAATTTTGCAGTCAGGCATGCCAGTGAACAATAAAGCGATTATCTCAAAGCTTATTCATCGGCTGGAGCTGGAAAGCGACAGGGAATTACTGGATATCTACCGACAGCTGCTTGAACTGGTGGTCCATAAAACCCCGGACGATTTTTCACTGTAGCATCGACTCCACGGAAGGAGTCATCCGCCTTTTTCTGGTATCTTCGCCAGTCGCCCGGTACTATCTGCCCCTCACTGTTTATCCTGATCTTCCCGCCCCTCGCGCGGGAGCAAAATAACTAAAGAGCCTGCAATCCTTTATGACTCAAACCAATGATATTGCCGCAACCGACGTTGTGGCGGGCGATATCAGCGTAGGGCGCGTTCTGCGTTCGCCTGCGCTGCTGACCCGCGAATGCCTGGCCGGGGTGATTACCGCGCTGGCGCTGATCCCTGAAGTGATCTCCTTTTCCGTTATTGCCGGTGTAGACCCTAAAGTCAGCCTCGTCGCCTCGGTGGTGCTCTGCCTGACCCTGTCGATACTGGGCGGACGTCCGGCGATGGTAACAGCGGCTGCGGGTTCAGTGGCGCTGGTTATCGGGCCGATGGTCCATCTGCACGGCGTTGAATATATTCTGCCTGCGGTGGTGATGGGCGGCGTCATTCAGATTCTGTTTGGTGTGGCCGGTCTGGCGCGCATGATGCGTTATATTCCCCGTTCGGTGATGCTGGGATTTGTGAATGCGCTCGGGGTGCTGATTTTCTTTGCTCAGGTGCCGCACGTCTGGGGACAGTCATCACTGGTGTGGATCTTCTTTGCCGTCACACTGGCTATCGTGCTGTTGTTGCCGCGTCTGATAAAAAGTGTTCCTTCACCGCTGGTTGCCATTGTGGTAGTGACTGCCGTCGCGCTGTTAATGGGCTATCGCATGCCGAACGTGGGCGATGAAGGGCCGATGAGTCCCGGTCTGCCCGGTTTTAACAGCCTGCTGGTGCCACTTAACCTGCAGACCCTGCAGATTATCTGGCCCACGGCCCTGAGCATCGCCTTTGTCGGGCTGATGGAGTCACTGCTGACCGCCAAACTGGTCGATGACCTGACCGATACCCCATCCAGTAAGCGTCGCGAATCCTGGGGCCTGGGCGTGGCGAATATTCTGGCGGGCTTTTATGGCGGTATCGCCGGGTGCGCGATGATAGGTCAGACCATCGTCAATGTTGAGCTGGGCCGGGCGCGCAGCCGGGTCTCCACCGTGGCCGCCGGTCTGGTGCTGCTGTTACTGGTGACCGGACTGAGCCGGATTATGGCGCAAATCCCGATGGTGGTACTGGCCGGGATCATGATGGTGGTGGCCGTGAAAACCGTTAACTGGCATAGCCTGCAACCCGCTACCCTGAAACGTATGCCGTGGTCAGAGACGCTGATTATGGTGCTGACGGTAGCGGTGACTGTCTGGACAGGTAATCTGGCACTGGGCGTTCTGGCTGGGGTAATCCTGGCTATGCTGCTGTTTGCCCGCCGTATTGCGCACGTTATTCATGCGGAGCGTCAGCTGAGCGAAGATGGCGAGTCGGTGCGCTATGTGGTGCGCGGCCCGCTTTTTTTCGCCAGCAGCAACGATCTGTTTGAGCATTTCGATTATGCCCATGACCCTAAAAAGGTCACTATCGATTTAACGCACGCGCAAATCTGGGATGCGTCCAGCGTCGCGGCGCTGGACGGCATTGAGTATCGCTATCAGCGTTATGGTGCAGAGGTGACCATTGAGGGGCTGGATCCACGCAGCACGGACTTCCATCAGCGTCTGACCGGTAATTTCGGCTAAAAACGCCGTTCTGCTGCCTCTCCGGCAGCAGAACTCACTCAGCCTGTTGCCGCCGCGCGCGGTAGCGGCCAACCATGGTAATCAGCGCCTGGTAGATTAAACCGGCGTAAAGACTTGTCAGAATCGCCAGACCAGGCTCTTTGCCCTGCTGATGCCATGACATAAACCACATGAATACGCCCCACAGTACAGAGAACACCAGCCACCCGCGGACGAACTTCATCATGCCATTCATAACGACTCCTCTTAAATGAAGCGCTACCTTAGCGCGCTCCGGCCTGAAACGCATTGCCAGCATGCGCGAGTTGCGAGGCGTCTCAAATAATCGTCGACAATTTGCCATGCGTGTTGATGATTTAGCCCTGTCCGGGCGGTTTTGTTGCAATTCTCTATACTCAACGTTCCGCTTACCTGATCGGGGAATTACGATGAAACGTACTGCTTATCTGTTATCCACACTGGCTATCCTCGCCACGCTTACGGCCTGTGCACCGCCGCCACCGGGCAGAGATGCCCCACCACCGCCACCACCTGGCGGGCAGCAGCCGGTGGGCGCACCCGGCGGCAGCGGCCCGGCAGGACAACCGCAGGCCTGACATTATTCTGCCAGCCTGCGTTGCGGGCTGGTTAATGCCGGAAGGCGCAGCCGCAGGCTGACATCTCACCCGGCAGCACTTTGCCTGCGTGAGAGTGACGCCGCTGTAATTGCCCCTGCTCTTCAGCACTGCTGTTGCCTGCCTGCTGTCCCAGCCAGCGATCCAGCACGCGACCAGCGATCTGCCGGATGTCAGGTGACCAGCTGGTAAGATGCCAGGTTGAGCTGCGGGCTTCTTCACTATCGCCAAAACCTGCCACTGCCAGATGAATACCCTGACCAAAATCCCGAATCGCCTGCATTGCACCAAAGGCCATCAGATCGCTTTCACAGAAGAGTGCCTGGATACGCTCAGCAGCACGTGTCTTTTTCAGGTAAGACATCATCGCCTGATAAGCGCAGTCGCGATCATCACTCCCCACAGTCAGTTCGGCGTTCAGCGCCATGCCCGCCGCCAGCAGGGCGGCGCGATAGCCCTGTTTTTGCGCCAGTTCGCCTGGCTGAGCCTGCATAAAGCCAAACCGCTGATGCCCCTGTTTAAGCAATAATTCCGCTGTCACCTCACCCGCCCGCAGTGCATCCGCCTGCAGTTCAGGCTCAGCGTCAATCTGAAGCACTGGCAAATTGCAGGCATCAGTAACGCGGTTACCGGGGAGTAACAGCAAACCACGCAGCCCGAGTGGTGTAGCCTGCCGGATGAGTGCGGTCAGTGTGACGTCGGTTTCGGCACTCAGTAGCACCGAGATAACACCGCGCGCGTTAAGCTGGCGCATCACTTCGTCCAGCATTTTTTGTTGATACGGATTGAGCAACTGACTGGCGACAACACCGATAACCGGAGGGACCGCCGGTTCAGTTAAGTCAGGTGTGGAAGGTGTAATCATTGGCATTAATTCTCTGCGACGGCAAACAATAGCTACCACAATACGGTAAACCACAACGTTTCAACAGGTTACAGAGTTCGACACAAGCCGCAAAAATGAGTGAAATCGGATGTAATTGGGATGAATCGGCAGAACCCCAAAAGGGCCAGGCTGGCGTTAACGTAGATGCAGGAGAAGGACCGGGCAGCAGGAGTTGAACCCGCATCGTCAACCCGTTAAGAGTTGCAGTAATACCTTTATACCATGCCCGAATGGCGTGCCTGGAAAAGCCGCGCTATGTGAACAAGAAGCGTAGTACGACTCTCTGACCAGGCAAGCGCAAGCGGCAGGTATTTTTGCAACCGTCGTATGAAATCAAAAAAGAGGTACCGCCGCCTGTAGGCATTGATTATTCAGCTAACCTTAAGTTTCAGGCAGCCTGTTCCGACCGGGACTTATGGCCAACATTACGCAGAGGTCAAGACTATGCCGTCAGGACAATTTTATGTGGTTGATCAACCCGAACTGAATTTTACCGCCAATTATCATATTGATACGGTTAATGATAAACCCTACCCCTCGCGGATGGTACTGGAGATCCGGAAGCAGTCACAGCCAACCGACGCCTTTGATGATATCAGCATCGGCCATGAAGTGACCTTTGTCTCTTCCAGTGGTGAGGCGCAACGGATGGTGCTGGTGAGTGACACTGATGATGAGCTGGTGTTTAGCTCCCGGGCCTGATGTCGGCTTATACCGCTAAACGGAGGTTGCAGTCGCCATATCCGCCAGATAGCAGGCACAAAAAAACCGCCCATGTGAAGTGAACCCCATTTGTTGGACACTTTATTATGTGGCGGCTGATATTCCCTGAGTCCGATACTGTACCGGACTCAGGGAATTTAATTTAGCTTTAATCCGTTCATGGTTGTAATAATGGATGTATTCATCCACTGCTTCTCTTAACTGAGCCACATCACGGTACTCTTCACAGTACCAACATTCTGATTTCAGTATCCCAAAAAAATTCTCCATCACAGCATTATCAAGACAGTTACCTTTACGTGACATACTTTGCGTCAGGCCTTTTGAAGAGAGCTTTTCCTGATACACAGCCATCTGATATTGCCAGCCCTGATCTGAGTGAAGCACCGGGCCATCGCCAGTACTCAGCCCGTCCAGCACATCATCCAGCATTTTTGCCACGAGACCGATGCCGGGATGCTCATCCATATTCCAGGCAATAATCTCGCGGTTGTAGAGATCCATAACGGGAGAGAGGTACAGCTTTTTGCTCCCCACCCTGAACTCCGTCACGTCCGTCACCCACTTCTGCTTCGGCTTATCGGCAGTGAAGTCGCGTTGCAGCACATCTGGCGCTGTCTTCCCGTATATCCCCTTGTAGGAATTGTACTTTTTAGCCCTTAGATTTGAAGAGAGCTGTTGTTTACGCATGAGCTTACGAACCGTTTTATGATTTATTACATGCCCTTCATTGCGCAGGGCCAGCGTAATACGGCGATATCCGTAGCGTCCTTTATGGTAATGGAACAAGGACACTATTCTTTGGCTGACTGAAGAGTGGCGGTCATCACAACAGCGGATTTTCAGCTGATAATAGAACGTGCTGCGCGCCAGACCGGCGATATGCAGGAGAGATGACAGTTTATACAGGGGCCTTAATACAGAAACTATCCGCGTTTTGTCTTCCGCGTCTGCAACTGCTTTTCCTGAATTAAGGCATGCAGCTTTTTTAGGTAAGCGTTCTCTGCGCGAAGATACTCCAGCTCCTCTTCCGGGGTCGTAAAATTCGGTCGCTGGCCGACAGAGGCGGGGGCTGATTTGGATTTTTTTGCAGACATTCCGGGTCGTCCTCGGGGCTTATCCTGAAGAGCCAGAATATCCCCCTCACGATAAAGACGCTCCCAGCGGCTGACGGTACAGGCAGCAGCAATCTGAAATACAGCAGCGGCCTTACGGGACGAAGCGGCGTTATCCCACATATAGCGGACGACGGATTCTTTGAAAGCAGCGGAGTAACGCGCGGTTTTGATGAGGAAACCGGCCTGACCACTGACCTTCCAGTGTTCCGTCCATCTTCGCACTGCCCCATGATCAATGCCGAAACGCCGGGCCGTTGCTTTGGCACCGTCATCACTGTTGAGGTAATGAACAACAACCTGCTGCTTAAATTCTGGCGTAAACTTTTCCTGGCCATAAAACAGAAAACCCCTAATCGTTGGGTGTCCAACTTTCGGGGTTCACTTCACTTGGGCGGTTACGACATTACTGCATATTGCTTTTATTTTATTAGATTTTCTTCGGCAGAAATATGGTGCCCGGGGCGGGACTTGAACCCGCACAGCCTTACAGCCGAGGGATTTCAAAGATCTTAATAGAAGCAATGATTTCAATAATTTAAGCAAAATCAGCACTTTCCTAAGGTCAATATGGGGTTGCTTGGGTCAATGTGGATGAATGTAGTCATTTAACTTAACGTGATACAATAAACAATTCCTAACTTCAGCTTATTCTTATCGCACCAAAGTTTAAGTCTAGGAAACTGACTATCTACTACTCCATATTCATCGAAATCAAGAACGTAAGTGGTCCTATGTATAGTAAACAAACTATTTTGATTAATAGCAAAGTAAGTGGTAGAGATTAATTCTTCAACTATTTCATCAAGCTCATATCCTGCTTGTTTACATAATAATCTATTTTCATCATTAATCGCATACCCGTCTGATTTAAAAGATAAACGTTGAACAATGTAAATTGCGGCCTTAGATATTCTAAATGGTTCATATTTAATCGGTAGTAATGATCTTAACTTCTTAGCTGATAATTCAAAAGATCTATAATGCCAACCTAAATGTTCATCCTTTCGAACAACCTTTGCAAAAATTAATGGTGCTAAGTTTTCAGCCTGATCATCATCTCCCCATGGCATATTCGCTTCACAAAAAACTGAAATCTTGCTCCATATAAGCTCTAGCATAATTCGAAGTGGATTATCTCTGCATGAAGCTATTACGACCCAGTCATCTTTATTATTTTGCATTGAAAATGAATAAGGAAGACCATTTATTTTAACCAAAGAGAATTCATTCGATATTATTAGTGTCGGTAGGCTATTCATACCACGAATCATAGTAACTGAATCGCCTTTTTTTTCCTCTTGAGCACGCTTCTTCTCAGTTAGCTGTTTTAGATAATTTTCCTCATCTAAATAATCAACGAAAACATCCCTAAGCCCTTTTTCAGTTTTATAGCCACCATATCCATGAATTATGGTTACAGGCGCGAGTTGTTCGACCACTAACGAATAAAAGAGCACTTGATGCTGCTCCGGTAAAGAATAAATATCATCGTAGCATTGTGGACCCGCTATGCCGGTAAGCTTGGAAAATATTTCAGAGGCAACATCTATGTTGGGCCTCTCCTCCATGGCATCCATTTTGTTTGAAAAATACTCACTGTACTTCTTCCTCAATACGGCCAAATGCTCGTATGCATCAGTGAAATCATCTTTACTAAGATTTTTTTTAACTTCGAAAATAGCTAGTACGTTTTCAATGTCACATATGTATTCATCTGTTATGCCATATCTCTCGGCCTCACCTCTGATAAGCATGCAGTCAATTTGGTTTGGTATGAGCTCATCTCCAACCCTTATGAACCCACTAACAACATTAAGCTGCAATCCCTTGGGGATTGCAAAATTCTGATTAATACCTTGTTTAGTAATTTCCTCATAAGCTTTGCCCAAAGTAGGCATATGAGGCATGCTCTGCTTGTTTAGCTTATCTTGTTCAACGCGAACGAAAATACTCAATAATTCGGTTGCTTCATTTATCATTTTTAAGCACTCTGTCAAAGGGATTGAGTTGTATAGCTGCCTCAAGATGTTCAGGTGAAAAATGACTATATCTCATTGCCATTTGTATAGTTGAATGTCCCAAGATCTGCTGAAGAATTAATATATTTCCACCATTCATCATGAAGTGACTTGCAAACGTATGTCTCAAAACATGGGTGCGTTGGCCGTCTGGCAATTCAATGTTCGCTCTTTCAATCGCAAACCCGAAAACATCATAAGCATTGTCAAATAGTAGACCGCGACTTTTCGGAACTAATGCATGAAGTCCTTTCGATATTGGGATAGTGCGATTTTTTTTACTTTTCGTATTGGTATAAGTGATTCGTAAAGGCATAACTTGAGATTACCTCAACTGCTCGGCTTCACTCCAACGGGCGCCGGTTGCGAGGCAAATACGTAAAATAATGCCAAGATCTTTATTTGATGATGCGTCACACTCATGGCGTAATCTTTTAATATCCTCCTCGTATAAGAATGACAGTTCGTTTTCACTCTCGCGAAAGAGCCGCACACCATCAAGTGGATTATCGCCTTTCCAACGTCCCAGCCTTTTTAGTTCATTAAACACTGCACGTAAGTAAGCGTGTTCACGGTTTACTGTGGCTTCTTTCGGTAGTTTCTTGATGCCATGCTTTGGATTAGCGGTGAAGTCTCCCGCCAATCGCTGCTTACGATAGCCCGCAAACATTTCTTGGTTAAGTGTGAAAGCATCTGGGTCACCCAAGTTATGACAGAATGATTTCAATTTTTGCAACCTTGCATCGCCATCGGTCAAAGACCTTCCATGTAATTCATAGCAATCATTAACTAACTCACTGAGGCGAACCGCGCGAGCTTCTGCCTCAATAGTGTTTATGCTGGAATCGCTGCCTTTAGCTAGCTGCTCTCGCTCGTAACGTAAAGCCTCGCCGCGAGTTGCATAGCTTTTGCGAATTCGCTTACTTCCTCTGCCCGCCGAGTAAAAATCACAAACCCACTTTCCGTTTTCGGATTTTCTAACAGACATACAGTTTCCTCAAAAAACAAATGAGGACTTTTTGCTGTATATAAAAACAGTAGTCGATGTTTGATTTCTGGCTTTTAAACATGACCACATAACGAGCATCATGCAGAATGCTGACGCCAATGTTCTTCGCTGATGATCTTCAAAGAATGTCCCTTTTCACGGTATTCAATGGCTTTTTCTATTTTTCGGCCATAGCTTTGATAGCGCCAATCTCTTGAACTCAAAGTCCCAATAATTAGGTAGTCTAATTTTTGAGTGATGTCATCGATTACAATTCCGCCTGCCGCTTCAATTTCAGCGGCACAGGAGGAACGCGATCCGCAAAGAAACTTTCCTGTAAGACAAAACACAGAGCCTTTGATTTTCAACTCATCCACATGTTCAAGCGGTGAACGAATTGAAAGACCATCAACCGATCCAGTGGCTAAATCGCAGCCCGTAAAGGCTATCATAGCCTCATTCAGTTCTTCTCTTTCATCAGGTGTTACAACACCATCAGCCAAGATGTTCTCAATCAGAAGATAAAGATCTTTACCGGGGAAGTTTGTTTTTAACAAACCATTATTGGATAACCACCAACGAAGATAGCGGATCTCATCTTCCGATAACTCATGATTGGCTAGCATGCCTTTACACAGACCTTCTAGAAGGTGTTTATCAGATTCGGTTGAATAGAAGTCAACGTCAGGGGTATCGAGAAGGTTTTGTTGAATATTTAGTAAATCATCTTTGAATTGCTTCAATTCAACTTCTTCGATTACACCATCTTCTAAAATGGCTGCCATTTTATCTCGAATAACCTGGACGCAATAATTTTCGCTGATTGATTCTGCTTCCAATAACCAAGTATCAAGGTAAAGTAATTCTTTGGCATCAACCTGTCCGTCACATGTCATACCCTCTATGATATTGACAAGATTTGCCAGTAACTTATCTCTGTTGCGTGTGTAGTTATAAACACTGAGTTTTCTATCCATAGTACCCCCAATTACAATTTATGTTTGATACTTCCTATAACCTTCGCGATTAATTTAACTTCATTAACAGGCCAATCCACACCTTCGATACGCCAGTGATTGCCCGGCGTTCTTTGCAACGTTTCGCATCGCACAACATCAGCGCGCTGAGTGATCCATATTCCATCGGTCGGTTTGGCAAAATCTTTATCGACCAAATAAAACGTGCTGACTTCCGGCACCTGAATGACTTCAACTTTCTTGTGACCTGACGGCAATAAAGAAGCCTGTATTGAAACCGGCTGCAGTAGCTGCAGATGCCCGGAATCGATAGAACTGAATGGCAGGCTTTCAACTTTAGAGGACTGTTGTTCACTTTCGCGAACAGCAGCTATTTCAGGCTCACCTTTTCCCGTGGCAAGCCATTCAAGTGAAACTCCAGTATCTAAGGCGCATTGCACTACGGCTTCACCGGCAAAGTATTCACGGCGAATCCATGTACTAACCGTGCCATGACCAACACCAATCTTTTCTACTAACTCTCTCTGCGTGGAAAAACCGTAGGCTTTAAATAACCTATCAACTAAAGCTTGCCCGCCTGAAAATTCCATTCAACTTTTCCACCACGTGAACGTTGAAACGTTCAAATTTGAAATCCAATGAAGTCAATATTGAATCACCAAACGCCGTTACCCGCGTTTACCTTAACGAACAATGATGCACGATGAATTCTCCACTTTCAATTACCTTGAGCAGCCCTTATTTATCGCTGCCGGAATTCGCAAAAGTGACCGGTATACCTTACGAAGCCTGCCGCCTGATGGTGAAAGATGGTCGCCTAACAATCAGGTCAAAAGCTCGCAAGATGGAAAAAGTGCTCATCAACATGATCGCTTTTACGAAAGAAGCTGATTTTCACTCACGTTAACATTCAACTTTGCCAATGATTATGTTCGGCAGTGAGGAATTTGACTATGTTTGATTTCAAAGTTTCTACCCATAACTATTACGACAATGCCTGCCGCAAGTTCGCGCTAACGCACAACATGGAAGACGTTGCGCAGTGAGCTGGTATGCGAGCACAAACGCTGCGTAACAAGCTGAATCCCGATCAGCCTCATCAGCTCACAGTGCAAGAAGTGTTAGTGCTTACCGATGTCACGACGCTCATTGATGGCTTACTAGCGCAAATCCAGTGTCAGGAGATTGAAGAACAGCGCGGAAAACATCTGCAGGTCAAAGCATGATGTCAGAGAATTAAGCTTACCCGTGGAATGCTCCACGAGAAGCGATTGCCAGCCCCTATCCTACTTATCAGGAACTGCGAAGCCGCGATCAGTTGATTACGGCTTTGGCTCATTCTGAGCAATTATGCGCTCAGCATCCAATGCTGATACAGATCGATGTCAGACGGCGCGTCGCCGAGGTGGAAAAATCACAGGGCATTGCCCGTGCCAATACGTACTTAACGAAGACTTTTGTTGAGCGCACATTGCCAGGCGTCGAATGTGTGAATGCAAAGTATTGGTTCGACGAAATGAAAGCCGGTACGTTTAATTTGCTGACAGAAAATGCCACTAAGGAGATCAGTGCCTACCTCACCTGCTCGCGTCAGGGTGATATTCTCGCAATGAAAAAGAGCCAGATCATGGATGAGGGCATACTGATCAAACAGAGTAAAACCAGTGTTGCTCAGATCAAGGCATGGTCGCCACGGTTTGCAGCAGCAATCAAAATGGCAACTGAACTACCACTCAAACCAGGCATGAGCAGTATTTTCATCATCCACCAGCCTAATGGTTCAGGCTACACCCG
This sequence comes from Pantoea agglomerans NBRC 102470, assembly GCF_001598475.1. Taxonomy (GTDB): domain Bacteria; phylum Pseudomonadota; class Gammaproteobacteria; order Enterobacterales; family Enterobacteriaceae; genus Pantoea; species Pantoea agglomerans. Next base: position 140,484 of record NZ_BCZA01000001.1, on the reverse strand, counting down.
GGACGGGTTTAATAGCCGCTGGAGTGCTGCGCGTGAAGCGGCAAAGCTCAAATTTCCAGAACTACTGTTTGATTTCACTTTTCACGATTTGAAGGCAAAGGGTGTGTCTGATCTGGAGGGGGATTTGTACGAGAAGAGAGCCATTACGGGGCATAAAAATGTGGAGCAGACTGCAGCTTATGACAGAAAAATAGTGGTGGTTCCCGTAGTTGGCGGACAGGTGAAAGAGAAATAATATTAGGAGTGGATATTAGGAAGCTGAATTCAGGCACAAAAAAACCGCCTCTGAGGGGCGGTCATACGACACTGCTTATCATTGATTTTATTGGTAATTCGATATGGTGCCCGGGGCGGGACTTGAACCCGCACAGCCTTACAGCCGAGGGATTTTAAATCCCTTGTGTCTACCGATTTCACCACCCGGGCAGGGTGTAACTGGAGGCGCGTCCCGGAGTCGAACCGAGGTACACGGATTTGCAATCCGCTGCATAGCCACTCTGCCAACGCGCCTTAAACTGATGTGCCGTCAGGTTAACCTGACCTGCGAATCTGGAGCGGGAAACGAGACTCGAACTCGCGACCCCGACCTTGGCAAGGTCGTGCTCTACCAACTGAGCTATTCCCGCAATTCAGCAATTTTGTCGAACCTGCTGATTTTATTTATCTTCTGGCAGCCTGGCTGCCGTTCGATGCGATGCATTCTACTTAGATGACGCAATGAGTCAATAAAATTATCCTCACAGCGCGTCCGTTTGCTGCTTTTTAAATCGTATCGATCACGGTTCGAGCAGATCGCCGCGCGCGGCGCTTAAATACTGGAACATAGACCAGAAAGTCAGCACGGCAGCAATGTATAACGCCACCACACCAATCGCCACGACGGTGGCATCAGGACGCCAAAGCAAGGCAAACAGTGAGAACATCTGGGCAGTGGTTTTCACTTTACCAATCCAGGAAACCGACACGCTGCTGCGTTTACCAATCTCCGCCATCCATTCACGCAGCGCAGAGATAATGATCTCGCGTGCAATCATGGTGGCGGCGGGCAGCGTAATCCACCAGGCGTGGAAATATTCCGCCACCAGCACCAGCGCAATGGCCACCATCACTTTATCCGCTACCGGATCGAGAAACGCACCAAAGCGTGTTGTCTGCTTCCAGCGGCGCGCCAGAAAGCCATCAAACCAGTCGGTGATGGCAGCAAAAACAAAAATCAGTGCAGTCGCCAGAGGCGCCCAGGTGAACGGCAGATAGAAAGCCAGCACAAAGAACGGGATGAGCACGACTCGAAACAGGGTGAGACACGTCGGGATGTTTAATTGCATATGCCGGTAACTGTCTGGATATAGGTAGAATTTAGCCTATGTTCCTACATTGCCCCCCCCGTTTCAATGCTAGTGTTTCAACGAGTAGTATATTTTTTCTGCCAGAGCATGTGAGATACCGGGTACATTGGCGATCTCCTCCACCGACGCGTTCATCAGCGGTTGCAGGCCCCCCATGTACTTAAGCAGTTGCTGACGCCGTTTCGGCCCCACCCCTTCGATGCTTTCCAGTGCGCTGGTGTTCTTTACTTTGGCCCGTTTTTTACGGTGGCCTGAAATGGCATGATTGTGAGCGTCATCACGAATATGCTGGATCACATGCAGCGCTGGCGCATCGGGTGGCAGCGAAACGCCCTCACCTTCCGCTTCAAAGAACAGCGTCTCCAGTCCGGCTTTACGATCGCTGCCTTTCGCTACGCCGAGTAAAATCGGCCGGCTTTTGTCCCAGGGCACATCCAGTTCCGCGAAGACCTGCTTCGCCTGAGACAGCTGGCCCTTACCGCCATCGATCAGAATTACATCCGGGATCTTATCTTCTTCAATTGCTTTACCATAACGGCGGCGTAGCACCTGATTCATGGCGGCGTAGTCATCACCCGGCGTAATGCCGCTGATGTTGTAGCGACGATAATCGGCACGCAGCGGACCATTCTGGTCGAACACCACGCAGGAGGCGATGGTCTGCTCACCCATGGTATGACTGATATCGAAACACTCCATGCGTTTAATTTTGTCCAGCTCAAGAAACTCCGCCAGCGCCATCAGCCGCTGATGAATTGTGGAGTGCTGTGACAGACGCGTGGTTAACGCCGTCGCGGCGTTGGTGCGCGCCAGTTTGAGATAACGGGCGCGATCCCCGCGCGGCTTGCTCTGAATACTCACCCGACGTCCGGCCAGCTCACTGAGCGACTCAGCCAGCAGTTCACGCTCTGGCAAGGTAAAGTCCAGCAGAATATCGCCAGGCAGCGTACGTGCCTCACTCCCCTGCAGGTAGAACTGCCCGACAAAGGTCTGAACGACCTCAGCCAGATCGGTATCGACGGGCACTTTCGGGAAGTAGCTGCGGCTGCCTAACACTTTGCCCTGACGGATAAACAGCACGTGGAGACAGGCCATGCCCGCTTCATAAGCCACACCCATCACATCAAGGTCATCACCCTGATTCGAGACAAACTGCTTTTCGGTGATCCGTCGCACAGCCTGAATCTGATCGCGCAGGCGTGCCGCCTCTTCAAAGCGCAGGCCCGTGCTCGCCTCTTCCATCCGTTTGACCAGCTGGTTGAGAACCTGATCGTCTTTACCCGCCAGGAACAGACGCACGTAATCGGTCTGCTGCGCATACTCCTCCTCACTGACCAGTCCCGCGACACAGGGACCCAGACAGCGGCCAATCTGATATTGCAGACAGGGCCGGGAGCGATTGCGGTAGACACTGTTTTCGCACTGGCGGATAGGGAAAACTTTTTGCAGCAGTCCCAGCGTTTCACGCACCGCATAGCCGTTGGGGAACGGGCCAAAGTATTCGCCTTTGGCATGCTTTGCACCACGGTGCATCGCCAGCCGCGGATGAGTATCGCTGCTAAGAAAGATGTAGGGGTAAGATTTATCGTCGCGCAGCAGCACGTTGTAGCGCGGCTGATAGAGCTTGATGTAGTTATGCTCAAGCAGCAGCGCTTCGGTTTCGGTGTGGGTTACGGTGACATCGATGTGCTGGATATTACTAACCAGCGCTTCGGTTTTGCGACTGCCGACCTGAGTGCGGAAGTAGCTGGTCAGACGCTTCTTCAGGTCTTTGGCTTTGCCCACATAGATGACGGTGCCTGAGGCGTCATACATGCGGTAAACACCGGGCTTGCTGGTTACCGTACTCAGAAAGGCTTTGGAATCAAAAACGTCATTCACTACTGATTAACGGCTCCGCATTATAGAGGCCATGTCGAATGGCCAGATGCGTTAACTCTACATCGCCACTGATATTCAGCTTGCTGAACATCCGGTAGCGGTAACTGTTAACGGTTTTAGGACTGAGATTTAACTGCTCGGAAATTTCCGTCACCTTTTGTCCACGGGTGATCATCAGCATAATCTGCAATTCCCTTTCCGACAAACAGCTGAAGGGGGATTCCGCTTTTTGTGGCTCAATCTGGCTCAGCGCCATCTGCTGAGCGATATCTGAAGCGATGTAGCGCTGTCCGGCATTGACCGAGCGAATCGCATTGATCACCTCCTGCGGCGCAGCCCCTTTACTGAGGTAGCCTGCAGCCCCCGCCTGCATCACTTTCGCAGGCAGCGGATTTTCCGTGTGAATGGTCAGCATGATGATTTTGATATCGGGATTGTAACGCACGATTTTGCGCGTCGCCTCCAGTCCACCGATGCCCGGCATGTTCATATCCATGAGGATCACATCAACCTGATTGGCACGGCACCACTTAGCGGCATCCTCGCCACAGTTGACCTCTCCGACCACGGCCAGACCTTTGACATCCTCCAGGATGCGACGGATTCCGGCACGGACAAGTTCATGGTCATCAACAAGAAGCACACTGATCAACGGGGAAACTCCAGAGGCTAAAAAAAGAGGAATCAATTAACGAATACAGGCGATAATCATACCCGCTTTTACCTCAAAAGCACATCAACAAAGCAAAACAGTCGACGCTTCGCATAACGATTTCCAGCCCCGTGCAGCCAGCAATAACAGAGATTTCTTACAACCGACAGGCGTACTGAATAATCCTTAAACTCTTACTATTTCATGGTATTAACACCAGACTTTGCTGTGCCTTATCGCTGCAGGCCCTTGTGATATCTGGCCCGGCAACACCTGTAATTACTTTCAGCGATTGATTAGTTGTACTGGACAAACCAGCTGTTTATAGCGAAGCGAACCGGCTGCTCCAGCAACTTACTGACCCTGTGATATACTCACGCACTGCTGTTCGGACAGATTGCCGACACATTGTCATTCACCAAGGAGAAACGCATGAGCGATGAAGATTTTGCAACTTCGCAGGAAGCCCGGAAATTAGCGGATGAAATCGCGGGTCTGAAGATGATGATCACCCTGATCCTGAAAGGTATGGGCCAGGCTGATGCCGGCAAAGTGATTATCAACATGGAACGCTATGTACAGACGCTGGGCGACAAGCCTCAGGCGGAAGTATTCAGCAATACCATTAAGCAGATCAAAACAGCCTACCGTCAGTAAGCTTGCTTGCCCCCACAGCCGCGGGGGCAAATTAATTAACTGTGCGCCTGCCAGTTAACCGAAACGCCCAGCGTAGGCAGCACCTCTTCCGGACTAAAGCGCCGCGTTCCCCGATACTTTTCAGCCAGCGCTGGCTGAACCACCGGAATACGGATCGCAAACAGATTATCTTCTGACAGAATAAGTCCCGGCGTCAGCGGCTCATACACCACCTGATGCTCTTCAAACATCTTCTCCAGCATCGGCGTTGCCGAACTGATGATGTATTCCATACCGTTCAATTCTGCCAGCTGCACGGCGTGCCAGAGAATATTCAGTGGCAGTTCAGCGTCCACATCCAGCCGTGCCGAGAAGCGCGACATTTCCCACACTTTCTCATGGCTGAAAGGCAGTACGATGCCTTCACTCAGTTCAGGTTCGAACCAGGGCATCAGACGCGCACAGCCGCTGATGCCCTCCCGCGCATTCCATGCGATCAGCCAGGTGACATCTGAACGATCGTAGCGATCATATTCCTGTCCTGGCGTGCTCAGACGTGGCGGAATTGACCACCCTTCGCCGCGCGCAAAGACGCTGTATCGGTAGCTGCCGAGTTCGGCAAGCAAAGAGGATGGCATATCCTTTAATTGCGTTTGCACTATTTTCATCATGCGCCTCTGACATCCCCATGTTTGCAATGATTTCTTTGCGCCAGCCTGGCAAAGTCCCGGCGCAGAATAGACAACAGACCTGTGCAAAGGAACAGCTAAATGTAGCCGTTGCTTAATGTTCAGATCAGTCCGATTGCCGCTGCATAGCAGGCAATCTGCGTTTTATTGGAAACATTGAAACGCTTTTGCATATTTTTTTGGTGAAAGTTAACGGTATGTTCAGAGATGGATAAAATAAGTGAAATTTCGACCGCCGTTTTTCCTTCGGCTGTCCATTTCAAAATTTCCAGCTCGCGCTGACTAAACTCTTTTTTTAGTACCATCATTGCATCATCGCTAAAGCGTTCCAGCGTATCCAGACTTAGTTCCGCTAAAAGGTGTAGTTTCACCTCCAGCTCAGCATGGCAGAGCTGGACAGAAATGGGCTGTTGCGACGATATAGATAATATACCAATGACGCGATTTGGTGCCATTGCAGAGCAAGAAAATCCGCTCTGCAGCCCATATTCTCTCGCCTCACGCCACAAATTGCCGGCGTCAGCGAACAGTTCCTCCGTCCACGCCATGCCTCTGCCCGGTCGCTGACACAACCTGAGCACCGGATCGACAGCGTAATAATTCTGCTTCTCATAGCGTTTAACCCATAGTTTGGGATAGGTGCTATGTAAATGAATACGCGGTCGGGTAAAAGGCACCGGGTGCTGAATCAAAAAGGCAAAATAATCGAAGCCTAATGATTCAATAAATTGTTGCAATAACGGCTTCAATTCAGAAGAAACCGTTAATGCCTGAAATTGTTCTTTCGCCTCAGCTCGCCAGGCGAAATAATTTTCAGTACTCATATTGCCTCAGCGTTAATTTCACTCGCCCTTCCGGTAATATTCATTCAGATTCATCGGATAAAATAAATTTGCAGAAGAAAACTAATTTATCGTGCAGGACGAACCTGTCCCGATCTACAGCGCATTTAACCTTTCACCGTTGGAGCGGAGTGAAAAAGTGTTCCTGCCTTTACAAGGTGAGGCCGATCACAGCAATTTCAATCACCCCAGAAGAATAAGATTTTTCTGATGGGATTTCAATCCCTGACCTCCAGTGCAATTTTTTCTCAGACTTGAAAAGTCTGCTGAAAATATTGAATCGCGATGCTGATTGTTGGGTAAATAACGAGTAAACAAGGCGTTAATTACTCCATTATAAGCGAAGCGGCAGTGGCAAATTTCTGACATATTTTTTATCAGGAAATAAGACCGGCTCTGTCATTGCAGCCATCAGGACAGGCTTCGTCAGACGTCCCCGCAGCCCCTGTGGCGTCTGCTGAGGCAGCTAACCGGCTTGCTGCCCGCGCCACGCGCTTGCAGGTTACAGACCTGTCCCGGTTTTCAGTGGCAGCCCTGTAAGCGTAACGATGTGCTGTTTAATAAACCTTTTCTGGTCTCCTCTACCCGACCATGCTCTGTGCCCGTCGATTCACATCCTGCTGTGGTTTATCGACTTATCTGACTGCAAATACCTGATCCAGGACAGCGCGTCCGTAAAAGTCGCCTTTACTTACTCTGCTGTCTGACCGCAATACGTGGCGGAGATCACTATTTACGGCGTAATGCTCAGCACTGACTCTATTTTAATCAGTTAAATCACTTTCCCGATAGTCACGCAACTAAATCATCTGAAAATAAATTTGCAGGTAAAATCCGTTCTTTTCTTAATCACGCACTTTTTTATTTATGCGATACCTTTCCCTTATTTCTGCCAGCGCAATCATGAAATAATTTCATCATGCCGCCAACAGGCGCTGAGCAAATGACGCTGAGAATCTGCACAAGGGTTTTATCCCGCAGGCATCGTTTTATTCTTACAAATGGCCCTGAAATCGGTTTTTTTAGGAGCATCCAGACCTGTTGTCAGACTATTTCAGTAAGGGATCAGGTTCAGCAATGATAACTGGATGGGTTTTACTGGCACCATAAGAACATTTCTTAATCAAACACGGTATTAATCCTGTCTGATGATTTATCGGCAGTAGCCTGCACCTCGCATACCCAGATGAAAATGTGAGGCGTGAGCGGCGTTATAGTCCGGCCCCAGCGCATTGCCGAATACCTCACAGCCGCCACGCCACAGCGTATGAAGCATTGCCGCTTTTTCTTCCGGCTGTTGCCAGTGACGACTGACCTCAAGCCGCTGGCCATCAGCCAGCTGAAAGCCTGTCACATCCCAGGCATCGGCGGTGGCATGTTCACTGAGCCGCCCCTGAGCACGATGATAAATATTACGGCAGGCGTAACTGCCGACATGGGTAATTCGTACCAGTGGACTGTGCATCTCTCTGGCGGTCTGTTCACGACTGCGCAGAGCATACATGGTGCTGGCGACGGCCATAGGACAGCTGGCCAGAAAGCTGCTGCTGAGGCTGACCGGGCCAAATTTCTGAACCCGCAGCGGATGACTGAGCGGACAGTGACCCGTGACGTCCGGACGCTCGCTGAAGCTGACCCAGCCCGCCTGTTGAGCGCGGCGCATCACCGCCAGACATGCGTCGGGATCGCTGGCCAGCCTTTTCATCTTAATCTGCGTCATCCAGCCCGGCGGATCGGTAACAGAGAGTGGCGTAAAGGGATTAAACTGCGGCGGCAGATGCTGCTTAAGCCAGGGTAAGCTGACCCATCCCAGCGCAAGCAATAGCAAAAACAGGATAAGCGTGCGCATAGTCCCTCTCGCAGCATGATGATTAGCAAACAAAAAGTGTAGAAGCCCATCGCCCTTCACGCCGCCTGACTGACATAACGTGATGAATAATTACCCAGGCTGACGAAGGTTTGAACAAAATCGCGCTTTATTGCCGCTTCCGGGATGGCAGGCATCACAATTGGTAAAAAAGCGTTACCCGATTCCGGCTCTCTTCCTCTATCTTATGCCGACTTGCCCTCAGGCAGACGCCTTGACTAACAGCCAGCAGAGCTGAACACAACATCACGACAGGAAAGACAATTCTATGGTTGATCAATCTAAAGAAACCGCAAGCACCCACGAAACGCCCGATAAACTCCAGCGCAATCTGCACAATCGTCACATCCAGCTGATCGCCATTGGTGGCGCTATCGGTACCGGCCTGTTTATGGGTTCCGGTAAAACCATCAGCCTGGCTGGCCCCTCGATCATTTTCGTCTATATGATCATCGGTTTTATGCTGTTCTTTGTGATGCGCGCCATGGGGGAGCTGCTGCTCTCCAACCTTGAGTACAAATCCTTTAGCGATTTTGCCGCTGATCTGCTTGGCCCGTGGGCCGGCTACTTTACCGGCTGGACCTACTGGTTCTGTTGGGTGGTAACCGGCATTGCCGACGTGGTGGCAATCAGCGCCTATTTCCAGCTCTGGTTTCCGGGCTTCTCGATCTGGATGAGCGCCCTGCTCTGCGTGGTGGTTTTTCTGGCGCTCAACATTGCCACCGTCAAGCTGTTTGGCGAGATGGAGTTCTGGTTCGCGATCATTAAAATTGTCGCCATTGTGGCGCTGATCGTAACCGGGATTGTGCTGGTATCGATTCACTACCCCTCACCGGGCGGCGGCACAGCGTCACTCAGCAACATCTGGGATCACGGCGGCATGTTCCCGAAAGGCCTCAGCGGCTTCTTTGCTGGCTTCCAGATTGCGGTGTTTGCCTTTGTCGGCATTGAACTGGTGGGCACGGCAGCGGCTGAAACCCACAATCCGCATAAAGTGTTACCGCGCGCGATTAATGCGATTCCGTTGCGGGTCATTATGTTTTACGTGCTGGCGCTGATGGTGATTATGGCGGTAACGCCCTGGACCCAGGTGATGGCCGATCGCAGTCCGTTTGTTGAGATGTTCGTTCTGATTGGTCTGCCTGCTGCTGCGAGTATCGTTAACTTTGTGGTGCTGACTTCTGCCGCCTCCTCAGCCAACAGCGGCATCTTCTCCACCAGCCGTATGCTCTATGGCCTGTCGCAGCAGGGTGTGGCCAGCCGCGCCTTTGGCCGACTCTCTGCCCGTGCGGTGCCGACTACCGGCCTGTTTTTCTCCTGCCTGTGCCTGCTGATTGGTGTGGCGTTGATCTACCTGATCCCGGATGTGATGAAGGTCTTCACGCTGGTGACCACCGTCTCGGCCATTCTGTTTATGTTCGTCTGGACCATCATTCTGTGCAGCTATCTGGCCTACCGTAAAAAGCATCCGCAGCGCCATGCGGAGTCGGCATTTAAGATGCCGCTGGGCAAATTCATGTGCTGGGTCTGCATGGCATTCTTCGCATTTGTGCTGGTGCTGCTGACGCTGCAGGAAGATACGCGCCAGGCGCTGATGGTTACGCCACTCTGGTTTGCCCTGCTGGGTGTCGGCTGGATGCTGCGTAATCGTCGTAGCCGCTAATCGGTAATATCATGAAAAAAGCCCGGTCAGATGACCGGGCTTTTTTTTTACAGGCGATCGCCCAGCGCAGAGAAAATGGCGGATAAAGAGGGGCGTTCATAAGGTAAGCGCTGCGGCCGGGGATCGGGCTGCTGAGGCGTGCCCAGACCAAAGGTGAAGGTATACTTATCGCCTTCGCCCATGCGCAGGTCGGCAATCGTCGTCTGACCGTCCTGCTCCCGCAGCGCGTAGAAGCCGTGGCTGAACCAGGCGACACGTTCTGCATACCAGCTGCCCCGAAAAGCGTCGAACAGTTCAGGATGACGCGGATACCACGCCACCTGCAGTGGCCGTGAGGGCGACAACAGCGACCAGTAAACTTCGCCATAGCGATCCGGCGTCATAATCACGCTGCGCCATACCAGCGTATTAAAGGCCGTGGGCGTCACCAGCACTTTATTGTCCGGAATACCCTGCTCCGCCAGCGACGCTCTGATCTGCCAGCCTGCGACGCCCTGAATCACCACACTCCAGACCAGATAAAGGGTACTCAGCATCAGCCCGAGCCGGTTTCCGCGCAGCCCTTTATCACTGCGCCGCCAGAGCGCGACGCCCAGGCCTGCCAGCAGCGGCAGGGTATAGAGTGGATCGACGATGTAGATACTGCCGATGGCATAAGGATAATCGGTGATCGGCAGGCCAAGCTGGGTGCCATACACCGTCATCAAATCGAGCAGCGGATGGGTAATCAGCGCCAGCCAGATGGCAGGCCACCATGCTGCCCACTTCACCCGCTGGCGAAACAGACCCGCCACCAGCCATGCAATCAGTGGCGAGAGCAGCGTGAGCCAGAGCAGCGCATGCGTTTCCGTGCGATGCAGGGTCATGTTGCGTATCGCATCGCCATGATCAAGAAAGACATCGAGATCGGGTAAGGTGCCGCAGACGCCGCCCACCAGCGCGGCCTGCCAGACCGGTACCCGACGTCCCATCACTGCGACACTGACTGAGGCACCCAGCACCAGCTGCGAAACAGAATCCATTGATTAACTCCGTACCTGAACCGTGGATGTATCCTGAATTAGCGTACGCGAATCCCTTCAATGATCATGCGCTGCACGTTATCAACAGCCTGATCGAAAAATGCCGGATCGCTGAGCGTCTGACCGGTAACGGCCTCAACCTGAGTGGCAAAATCGGCGTAATGCTGCGTGGTGGCCCACAGCATAAAGATCAGATGCTGCGGCTGTACGCCCGCCAGTCGTCCTTCATCAATCCAGCGTTCAATAATTGCCGCTTTGTCATCTACCAGCTGCTTAAGATCGCCTGCCAGCTCCCCTTTCAGAAGCGGAGCACCCTGCAGCATCTCCAGACAGAAGAGCCGGGAAGCCTGAGGATGATCGCGCGACACTTCCAGCTTCAGCCGGATGTAGCGCCGAATCGCGACCAGCGGATCCTGATCGTGCGCCAGCGCGCGCAACGGTGCCAGCCAGACATCCAGAATCTGCTTAAGCACCGCCACATAGAGCACTTCTTTAGAGGGAAAATAGTAGAGCAGATTAGTTTTAGAGACATCGGCCAGCTCAGCTACCTTATCGAGGCTGGTGCCGTGAATGCCAAACTGTGAGAAGAAGGTTAATGCCGCTTCCAGTATGGCGGCCCGCTTCGCTGCAACCGCACGCGAACGACGCGTTGGCTTTTTTTCATCGGTATTCACACGTTTACCTCATCCTTCTGGTGTCAGCGCATCATAGCAAAGGGATTCATCGCTGCCCAATCCGCGCCCTGCACCTTTTTTGCTCAGCCTGCATGGAAAACGTGCAGCGAATTTTGACCAGACGGTCTGAAATGGACCAGTTACTCCACTTACCTCTTTCGGGTTAATTTTAACTCATTGTTATATAAAACAATAAAAAAAGTGGCACACAGTTTGCAGAATTGTGACTGAGCGCGGCCCACATGGACGATGCAGGATGCAGTGCAGCGCGTGAAACACCTTTCCCCCATCGCAACGAGGTTTCACATGAAGATAGGCGTCTTTATTCCAATTGGTAACAATGGCTGGCTGATTTCGTCCAATGCGCCGCAGTACATGCCGACCTTTGAACTGAACAAAGCGATCGTGCTGAAAGCAGAGCATTACCATTTCGAGTTTGCGCTCTCGATGATCAAACTGCGCGGCTTCGGCGGAAAAACCGAGTTCTGGGATCATAATCTCGAATCGTTCACCCTGATGGCAGGCCTGGCCGCCGTGACATCGCGCATTGAGATCTACGCCACCGCCGCCACCCTGACGCTGCCTCCAGCGATTGTGGCGCGCATGGCGTCCACCATCGATTCCATTTCAGGCGGTCGCTTTGGCGTCAACCTGGTGACCGGCTGGCAGAAACCGGAATATGAACAGATGGGTATGTGGCCTGGCGATGAGTACTTCAGCAGCCGCTACGCTTATCTGACCGAATACGTTACCGTGCTGCGCGATCTGTGGGGCACCGGAAAATCGGACTTTAAAGGTGAGTTCTTCACCATGAACGACTGCCGCGTGAGTCCGCAGCCGCAGCGCCCGATGAAGGTGATCTGCGCCGGACAGAGCGATGCCGGTATGGCCTTCTCTGCTCAGCACGCCGATTACAACTTCTGCTTTGGTAAAGGTGTTAACACGCCTGCCGCGTTCAGCTCTACCTCGATTCGCATGAAGCAGGCCGCTGAAAAAGCGGGCCGCGATGTCGGCTCCTATGTGCTGTTTATGATCATCGCTGCTGAAACGGACGAAGAAGCGCGGGCGAAGTGGGAACACTACAAAGCCGGTGCGGATGAAGAGGCGCTCTCCTGGCTCACCACTCAGAGTCAGCAGGACACCAAATCGGGCAGCGACACCAATGTGCGCCAGATGGCGGATCCGACCTCGGCAGTCAATATCAATATGGGCACCCTGGTGGGGTCGTATGCCAGCGTGGCGCGGATGCTGGATGAGGTTGCGCAGGTCGAAGGCACCCACGGCGTGCTGCTGACGTTTGATGACTTCCTGCAGGGTATCGAGAACTTCGGGCAGCACATTCAGCCGCTGATGGCCTGTCGCAGCGCCCTGCTCGACGCACAGCAGGAGGTGGCATGATGGCTACCGTTTATTGTGCTCACACGCCGGATGTTCCCCAGGTTGAACTGCCGGCGCGGCCAGAGCCGATCGCCTTTCCGCCTGGCCAGACCGCGCTGATTGTCGTGGATATGCAGAACGCCTACGCCACTGAAGGCGGCTATCTCGATCTGGCGGGCTTCGATGTTTCCGCCACCAAGCCGGTGATTGCGAAAATCCATCAGGCGGTGACTGCAGCCCGTGCGGCAGGCGTTCAGATCATCTGGTTCCAGAACGGCTGGGACAGTGACTATGTAGAAGCGGGCGACGCCGGTTCCCCCAATTTCCACAAATCGAATGCCCTGAAAACCATGCGTAAACGGCCTGAACTGCAGGGGTCGCTGCTGTCGAAAGGCGGCTGGGATTACGCGCTGGTCGATGAACTGGTGCCACAGCCCGGTGACATCGTGCTGCCGAAATCGCGTTACAGCGGCTTCTATAACACCCCGCTCGACAGCATGCTGCGCAGCCGCGGGATCCGTCATCTGATGTTTACCGGCATCGCCACCAACGTCTGCGTTGAATCGACGCTGCGCGACGGCTTCTTTCTGGAGTACTTCGGCGTGGTGCTGGAAGACGCCACTTATCAGGCCGGCCCGCCCTTTGCTCAGCAGGCTGCCCTGTTCAATATCGAAACCTTTTTTGGCTGGGTATCGGATGTCGATACCTTCTGCGAAAGCCTGAATGCCCGCTAATCCACGATAAGGACGACGCTATGCCGAAAAGTATTATTGTTCCGCCAGGCACCACCACCCCCATCGCCCCGTTCGTTCCCGGCACGCTGGCGGATGGTGTGGTCTATGTCTCGGGTACGCTGCCGTTTGATGCTGACAACAACGTGGTGCATGTGGGTGATGCCGCAGCGCAGACCCGCCACGTGCTGGAAACCATTAAAAAGGTGATTGAGACCGCCGGTGGCAGCATGACCGATGTGACGTTTAATTCGATTTTTATCACCGACTGGTCGAACTACGCCGCGGTGAATCAGGTTTATGCCGAGTTCTTTCCCGGCGAAAAACCGGCGCGCTTCTGTATTCAGTGCGGTCTGGTCAAGCCTGATGCGCTGATTGAGATCGCCAGCGTGGCGCACATCGGCAAAGCGGAGGTCTGATGCAACTGGATATTCTGGGTCTGCAAAATCCCGATGCACCGACACTGGTGCTCTCATCCGGTCTGGGCGGCGTGGCGGGTTTCTGGCAGCCGCAGCTGGCCGCGCTAACGGCACGCTATCGGGTGGTGACCTATGACCAGCGCGGCACCGGTCGCAGCGCTGACAGCCTGCCGGAAGGCTACAGCATGGCGATGATGGCGTCAGAACTGGCCGCCGCGCTGGCGCAGCACGGCATCCTGCGCTTCAGCCTGATCGGTCACGCGCTGGGCGGTCTGATGGGGATGCAGCTGGCGCTGGATTATCCGGATCGGATCGAACGGATCGCGGTGATCAATGGCTGGCTGGTGCTGCATCCCCATACCCGTCGCTGCTTTCAGGTACGCCAGGACCTGCTGCTCAACGTCGGCGTCGAGGCATTTGTCCGCGCTCAGCCGCTGTTTCTCTATCCTGCGGAGTGGATGGCACAGCATCAGACACGGCTGGATCAGGAAGATAGCCAACACGTCGCACATTTTCAGGGAATGGAAAATCTGATGCGGCGGCTGCATGCCCTGATGAGCGCCGACTTCAGCGCGCGGGCTGCTGCCATTCCACAACCGGTGCTTGTGATTGCCAGCCAGGACGATCTGCTGGTGCCGTGGAGCTGCTCAACTGAGCTGGCCGCGGCGCTGCCCAATGCGACTGAACAGATGATGGCCTGGGGCGGCCACGCCATGAGCGTCACCGCCCCCGAAAACTTTAATGCCCTGCTGCTGCAGTGGCTGGATCAGACTGATGACGTGCAGCCGCTGCAGCGCGTCGTCGGATAACCTTTTCGCGGAGAACACGATGAGCCTGGATACCCTTACCCCTGCCGTTGAGAAAACTGAGTTTCGTAATGCGATGTCGCGGCTGGGTGCTGCGGTCAACATCATCACCACTGAAGGCCCGGCCGGACGCGCAGGCTTTACGGCCTCGGCGGTGTGCAGCGTCACGGATTCGCCGCCGACGCTGCTGGTCTGCCTTAACCGCTCTGCCTCGGTTTACCCGGTGTTCCGCGAAAACATGCAGCTCTGCGTCAATACGCTGGCGGCGGGCCATGAAACGCTCTCCAATCTGTTCGGCGGCAAAACGCCAATGGCTGATCGTTTTATTGCCGCTGAGTGGTCAACGGCCGTGACCGGCTCGCCGGTGCTGAGCGGCGCCGTCGCGTCCTTTGACTGCCGCATTACTCAGATTGTCAGCGTCGGTACGCATGACACGCTGTTCTGCGAAGTCGTGGGGTTAGTGCGCAATGATGACACCCACGGTCTGGCGTGGTTTGACCGGGGATACCATCCCCTGTTGCGGCAGGATGCCTGTTAACGCTTCCCTGAATCCCACCGGCATTCATAACGCTCTGGAGTAGACGATGGCACGATCCTGGTTTCCGCAATGGCAAAAGAAGTCGGCATTAACAGAAAACGGTATTATCGCCCCGGATGAGACCCTGCCTCTGGGGCAGACGCTGGTGCTGGGTTTACAGCATGCGGTAGCGATGTTTGGCGCAACGGTGCTGATGCCCCTGCTGATGGGGCTGGATCCCAATCTGGCCATTCTGGTCTCGGGTATAGGCACGCTGCTGTTCTTCTTTATCACCGGCGGTCGGGTGCCCAGCTATCTCGGGTCGAGCGCTGCCTTTGTCGGCGTGGTCATTGCGGTAACCGGCTTCAGCGGTCAGGGGCTGAATCCCAATCTCAGCGTGGCGCTGGGCGGCGTGATCGCCTGCGGCCTGCTCTACACGCTGATTGGTCTGGTGGTGATGAAGTCCGGCACGCGCTGGATTGAAAATCTGATGCCGCCGGTCGTGACCGGTGCGGTGGTGATGGCTATCGGGCTGAATCTGGCCCCGATTGCGGTTCACAGCGTCTCCGCCTCGTCATTCGACAGCTGGGTTGCGGTGATGACCGTGCTCTGCATTGGTCTGGTAGCGGTATTTACCCACGGGATGATTCAGCGACTGCTGATTCTGGTCGGCCTGATTCTGGCCTGGGCGATCTATGCACTGCTGACCAACGGTCTGGGGCTGGGTAAGCCGGTCGATTTTACCCTGCTGTCACAGGCCGCCTGGTTTGGTCTGCCGCACACCACCGCTCCCACCTTTGATCTGCAGGCGATGGTGCTTATCGCCCCGGTGGCGATCATTCTGGTGGCTGAAAACCTCGGGCATCTGAAAGCGGTGGCGGGCATGACCGGACGCAATCTCGATCCTTACATGGGACGCGCTTTTGTTGGCGATGGCCTGGCCACCATGCTCTCCGGCTCGATCGGCGGCAGTGGCGTCACCACCTATGCCGAAAATATCGGGGTGATGGCGGTGACCAAAGTCTACTCTACGCTGGCATTTGTCGCCGCGGCGGTCATCGCCATCCTCGCCGGTTTCTCGCCGAAGTTTGGTGCGCTGATCCACACTATTCCGGCACCGGTGATTGGCGGCGCATCCATTGTGGTGTTCGGGCTGATTGCGGTAGCGGGTGCCCGCATCTGGGTACAGAACCATGTTGATTTAGGCCAGAACAGTAACCTGATCATGGTGGCGACCACACTGGTGCTCGGTGCCGGTGATTTCGCGCTGAAAATCGGTTCTTTCACGCTGGGGGGTATCGGTACCGCCACCTTTGGCGCGATTATCCTCAATGCGATTCTGCGCCGACGCAGTGCGGCAAAGCAGGACAAGCCCCTGGCGCGACAGCAGGGTTAACGACCTACTCCAGCGGTGTGGCAGCAGGCTGCACCGCTTTTTTTCGTTTCAGCCGCAGCTCACTGACGATCACCCCGCAGACGATCAGCGCGCCGCCCAGCAACGCCAGCGCAGGCAGGCGCTCACCCGCAATACGCCCCACGACGCCGGCCCAGACCGGTTCCCCGGCATAAATCACCGTGGCGCGGGTTGGCGAAACGCTGCGTTGCGCCCAGTTCATGGTGACCTGAATCAGGGCGCTGGCCGCACCCAGCCCCAGCGCGCTGAGCAGCAGCGGCGTTGAGATGGCAGGCACCGTTTCCCCATTGGGGATCATCAGACCAAAGGCGCACAGCGACGCCACCGCCAGCTGGATCAGGGTCACACGGCGCACATCGACCTTACCGGCATAGCGGCTGATTAAGATGATCTCGGCGGCGATCGCCAGGGTACTGATCAGCGTCGCTATTTCACCTGCATTCAGAGTGATGCGACCATCCTGCGGCCCGGCCACCAGCAGCAGGCCGGTAAACGCCAGTACAATCCCCAGCCACGACATCAATCCCGGCGGACGGCGCAGAAACAGCCATTGCAGCAACGGCACGACAGGGACATAGAGCGCGGTGAGAAAGGCGGACTGACTGCTGGAGATGGTCTGCATTCCCCACGTCTGAAGACCATAGCCCCCGGCGATCGACAGGCCAATCAGCGCACCCGCTTTCACCTCCAGCCAGGTCATGCCTGCCAGATAGCGGCGGAAAAAGAGCGCCAGCAGCAGCGCGGCGGTGGCAAAACGCAGGCCGACAAAGAAAAACGGGCCGGAGTGCTGCATCGCACGATGCACCACCAGAAAGGTGCCGCCCCAGATCATGGTGATGAAAAGTAATACCAGCTCCTGCCGCGTCAGGCGCAGGGTTAAACCGCGGAGTGTGTCCGACATAATTCACCTGATGATGTGTCCGGACAATATTGTGGGGAGAGCGAGGGGGAAAAGCAACGACGTTAACCGCCGGTCTCAACCGGCGGCAGTGTGGGGTTATGCGTCCGGTTTTTTAGGGCTGCTGCGTCCCCCTTTCTCCCCGGCGCGCGCGGCGCGCTGCGGATCGTTTTTAAAATTACCGCCGCTGTTTTTTCCCCCTTTACGTCCCGCTTCTGCGGCACGTTCACGGTTTTCAGCAAAATTTCCAGAACCCCCACGATGTGTTGTCATGATTTGCTCCTGTCGCGTAGTGCGATAATTAAGAATTAAAAACAGAGGGCTGACGGCCCGAAACGCGAGCTCAGCCCATGTTTAAATAATAGCCAGATTATCCTTTCACTCGTCCGCCAGTCACATTTAGCAACAGAGTAATCACCAGAAATTTGGCTAAACAACGAACACTCTGCCGACTTACAACCGATTAGCTGCTGATTTATTGCCCGACTCCTCCGTTCCGGCTTCGGCATCGCCTGCGTAAAACGAAAGCTCTTCTATACTTTTTCTGGACGTCAAAACCATCTGGAGAGATCAATGGCTAAAATTCTGGTGCTCTACTACTCGATGTACGGACATATTGAAACAATGGCGAACGCGGTTGCAGAAGGCGCTCGTCGGGTTCCCGGCGCGGAAGTGGATATCCTGCGGGTACCAGAAACGATGGAGGCCGATCGCTTTGCACAGGTGGGTGGCAAAACCGATCAGCAGGCAGCAGAAGCCACGCCTGAGGTGCTGCCGCACTATGACGCGATTATCGTCGGTACCCCGACCCGCTTCGGCAACATGGCCGGACAGATGCGGACATTCTGGGATCGCACCGGCGGACTCTGGGCGTCAGGCGCGCTGTTTGGCAAGGTTGCCAGCGTCTTTACCTCAACCGGCACCGGCGGCGGTCAGGAACAGACCATCACGTCTGTCTGGACCACCCTGGCACATCACGGCATGGTGATTGTGCCAATCGGCTACGGAACCAAAGAGTTGTTCGATATTTCACAGGTTCGCGGTGGAACGCCTTATGGAGCCACCACCCTGGCGGGCGGCGATGGTTCGCGTCAGCCTACCGAAGCGGAACTGAATATCGCCCGTTTTCAGGGCGAACATGTTGCCGGACTGACCGTCAAACTGCAGGACTGATTTAATCAAAGGAGAAAAGTATGTCTACTGAACAATCGAAAGCACATCACGTTGGCGAATGGGCAAGTCTGCGTCATACCTCCCCTGAAATTGCCGAGGCCATTTTCGAAGTGGCTAACTACGATGAAAAACTGGCAGAAGAGATCTGGCGTCAGCAAGGCAGTGATGACGTGCTGATTCGCGCCTTTGAAAAAACCGATAAAGATCTCCTGACCTGGGATGACAAGCCCGTAGAACGTAAGAACGTCTGATTCAGGGGCGGGACTTTCCCGCCCTCAATTTTTAGCTCACCAAGGAGTACGCTATGTCTTCCTATCAAAGCATTAATCCCGCAAACAACCAGTTGCTGAAAAGCTGGCCGTCACATGATGAAGCCGCCGTCAGCCATGCCCTCGAAGTGGCCGATCGCCTTTTCCATTCTTCATGGAGCAAAGGTGATATTCAGCCGCGTCTGCAGGTACTGAAAAAACTGGCTGACCTGATTGATAGCCGCGCGGAAGAACTGGCCACCATCGCCAGTAAAGAGATGGGTAAACTGATTGGTCAGAGCCGCGGAGAAGTGAAAATCTGCTCGCAGATTGCCCGCTACTACGCAGAGAATGCGGAACGTATTCTGCAGCCGCAGTCCTATCCCAGCGATCTGGGCGAAGCCTGGGTTGAGTATCACCCGATTGGCGTTTTAGTCGCCGTCGAGCCGTGGAATTTCCCTTACTATCAGCTGATGCGCGTGCTGGCACCTAATCTGGCGCTGGGTAACCCGGTGCTGGCAAAACATGCCAATATCGTGCCGCACTGTGCCGATGTCTTTGAAAAGCTGGTTCGTGAAGCGGGTGCGCCTGAAGGGGCCTGGACTAACCTGTTCATCTCCACCGATCAGGTCGCCGATCTGATTGCTGACGACCGCGTACAGGGTGTCGCCCTGACCGGATCCGAGCGCGCGGGCAGCGCCGTGGCTGAGCAGGCCGGTAAGCATCTTAAGAAATCGACGCTGGAGCTGGGTGGCAATGACGTGTTTGTGGTGCTGGATGATGCCGATCTTGATGAAGCGGTACGTCAGGGCGTGCAGGCTCGCCTCAGCAACTGCGGACAGGTCTGTACCGCCGCAAAACGTTTTATTCTGCATGAGAAGATTGCCGATCGCTTTATCAGCCAGTTCAGCGCTGCACTGAGTTCCGCTACGCTGGGCGATCCGCTGGATGAGAAGACCACGCTTGGCCCGCTCTCCTCCGCTGACGCGCGTGACCGTCTGGTGAAACAGGTAGACGAAGCCGTCGCCAATGGCGCAAAACTGGTCACGGGCGGCAAAGCCGTTGAAGGTGCAGGTTGCTATTATCAGCCAACCATTCTCACTGGCATTACTCCGGATAATCCCGCCTATTATCAGGAGTTCTTCGGTCCGGTCGCGCAGGTTTATGTCATAGGGGACGATCAGGCGGCTGTGGCGCTGGCGAACGACTCTCACTATGGTCTGGGCGGCTCGGTCTGGACACGCGATATTGCACGCGGTCGTAAACTGGCCTCCGCCATTGAAACCGGCATGGTGTTTATCAACTCCCAGAGCGACACCTCAGCGGAGCTGCCCTTTGGTGGCGTGAAACGTTCAGGTTATGGCCGTGAGCTGTCTGATCTGGGCATCAAAGAGTTTGCTAACCAGAAACTGGTGGTCGTGGCGGGTTAATCGCCTTGCAGCCATAAAAAAACCCCGTCTCGACGGGGTTTTTTATTATCAGCCGGAAAGCACGATTACTGTGTTGCCACAGCCGCTGACTTTGATTCGTCGTTGTGCGCTGTTGCAGGCGTGTTCGAGGCGTTAGCCTGGTCAGCCGCACCTTTATCGGCACTGGCTGATTTCGCTGCCGCGTTGTCCGCTTTCGCTTTCTCAGCGGCGGCTTTATCCGCTGCTGCCTTGTCCGCTTTTGCCTTCTCAGCGGCGTCTTTATCGGCTGCTGCCTTGTCCGCTTTTGCCTTCTCGGCTGCTGCTTTATCGGCTGCTGCCTTGTCCGCTTTTGCTTTTTCAGCGGCGGCTTTATCCGCTTCAGACTTCTCAGCGGCAGCTTTATCGGCGTCAGCCTTCTCTTTCGCCGCGGTCGCTTTATCCGCTTCAGCCTTATCAGCAGCAGCGTCATTGGTCGCTGCGGCTTTCGCATTGTCGTCGTCAGACTGGGCTGCCGGTTGTGGTGCCGCCACTGGCTGCATTGGCGTGCCCTGCAACGCAGCATTCAGCACCTGAGAGAACTGATCCCAGCTGCAATAGCCGTTTGCATCGGTCTCACAACCCGCCAGCTGCAGCGTAACGCGCTTCGGTGGGTTCTTCAGGCTCAGCACGTCTGCGTTGCGCAACTGATCGGCGCTCTGATAGACATACTCAACTTTGAGCAGGTCTTTATCATTTTTGGCATCATGCCAGCGTTCGAAAACAACCTGACCGCCAATCGGCGTTTTTTCGAAGGTATCAGGCAGTTCATAAGGCTTGACCTGCAACGCGCTCAGCAGCGAGGCGATGTTTGAGTCATGGCCTACCATCAGCGTAATTTTTGGCGCGTTGGCTTTGTCCTGGTCCACTAACTGACTGCGGATGTAGTCCACCAGCGGTGCCGCCACTTCACGGGAAATGTCCGGGCTGGTAAACAGCGCATCCTGGTAACCATTTTTAATCGCTGACAGCTCTTTCCACTGCTCAGGCGTTTTGATCTGGCCCCATGCAACCTGATCCAGCGGGAAACCTTCGTAATATTGCAGCGTGAACGCATCCATCAGGGAATTCCCCGTTTTCAGCGGGCCACTGACATTCGGTTCTTTACCATTTTCAGCGCTGAAGGTGTTCTGACCACTGCTGAGATCGCACTGCTTTTTATTGTTGCAGGCAGGCGATGCTTTGTAGTCGACAATCTTTTCCAGGCGCTGGAAGGCAGGCTTAAGCGACAGTTTTTCATTCGCAGCGGCCATCTCAGCCAGCGCTTTCTTATTGAATGCTTCACTGCCATCTGTGATAACCGGATTGAAGATAGGATCCATGGAACCCATTTCATCCTGATGAGAGACCGCGACGTCACAGCCCGGGAAGGCGCCATTAACAAAGAACTGGGCGGTGGCCACAGTGCGCTGCAGGCTGTTGGCGTAAACAAAGACGTTATTGCTGTCAGGACAGCTGCCGTTCTTCACCAGGCCCTGCTGTGCCAGCCACTGACGGGTGTAGTTACCCATGTAGACTTCCAGCACACCACCTTTGGTGGTCAGCTGTCCGCCGGGAACATCCCACTGCGGCCAGCTCTTTTTGGTCGACTGCGCCAGCACGCTGCCATTATCAGCCAGCGGTGCACGCAGATTGTGACGACTTAACATCAGCACCTGTTGCAGCTGCATATCACTCTCAGCAGCAAATGCTACCGTTCCGACCGGCAATGCAGCGAGCACTGACAATGCGCAAAGACTCAGTTTCTTGATCATTGTGCCTATTCCATTCATTCAGTAAAGAAACACTCTGGCTATCAACCCATTAGCTCGCCTCAGAGCGATGTAATCAACAGTGTAACTCAGCTCGCCTCAGAAAAGCGCCAGATGTTTGCAAAAACGGTGAGTGGACTATAGCAGAGATGCACCGGAGAGATGAATGCGCAGCCACGCGTCACAGAGAGTGGCACGCTTTTTTCAGACAGGAAGAAGTAACAGAGAGAGCAGAAACAAAACAGGCCAGCACTGCGTGCTGGCCTGTAAAATGTGGCGGAGGAGGAGAGATTCGAACTCTCGGATGGTTTCCCATCGGCGGTTTTCAAGACCGCTGCCTTAAGCCGCTCGGCCACCCCTCCGTTTTGAAACTGTACTGCATTGGCAAACATCTATTTTTGCCGCTTTATTGCCCAGGGCAGATAAAGTGGCGGAGGAGGAGAGATTCGAACTCTCGGATGGTTTCCCATCGGCGGTTTTCAAGACCGCTGCCTTAAGCCGCTCGGCCACCCCTCCGCAATGACGCGCACTATAAACACCCCGTTTAGGGATGTAAAGCACCTATCTGTCTATTCGCCTGAAAAACAGCCAGATTGTGATTTTTCGGTGTCAAAATCGCCACTCTGCTCAAACAATTAGCAGTTTAGCGCGTAAAGAAGGGTAAAACGCCTTTTCCCTCTTTAATGGCCTGCGTATTCTCGGCACATATCTGGTGTTCTGCTTAAAGGAGCGCAACATGGAAAGAATTGTCACCTCATCGCAGTCCTCACTGCTGTCTACGCACAGAGTTCTGCGCAATACCTATTTTCTTCTCGGACTGACCCTGGCCTTCTCGGCCGTTACGGCTACCGCCAGCACCCTGCTGGCCCTGCCTGCGCCGGGTTTAATCCTGATGCTGGTTGGCTTCTATGGCTTAATGTTTTTAACCTACCGTCTGGCTAACAGCCCGATGGGCATCCTGGCCGCTTTTGCCTTTACCGGCTTCCTGGGTTATTGCCTGGGGCCTATCCTGAGCTCATTCTTAACCGCAGGCATGGGTGACGTGATAGCGCTGGCGCTGGGCGGCACGGCGCTGGTGTTCTTCTGCTGTTCGGCTTACGTGCTGACCACCCGTCGTGATATGTCCTTCCTCGGCGGCATGATGATGGCAGGTTTCGTCGTGTTGCTGGTTGCTGTAGTAGCCAACATCTTCCTGCAGCTGCCTGCATTGCATCTGGCCATCAGCGCCCTGTTCATTCTGTTTTCAGCCGGTGCGATTTTGTGGGAAACCAGCAACATCATTCACGGTGGCGAAACCAACTACATCCGGGCGACGGTCAGCCTCTATGTTTCGCTCTATAACATCTTTGTCAGCCTGCTGAGCCTGCTGGGGTTTGCCCGCAGTAACTAATCCGCAGTGACAGTAGCCTGTAAAACCCCGCTTCGGCGGGGTTTTTGCTTTTACTGCCCGCCAGGTTTGATAAACTGCGCCGTCATTTACTAAGAGGATGTCACGTGAATTTTAACGGTAACGAAATCGTCGTCGATGCCGAAGGCTATCTGAAGCATCCCGGCGACTGGAGTGAAGCATTGGCTGTCCACATAGCCGATCAGGAAGGCCTGACCCTGACCGAAGCACACTGGGAAGTGGTCCATTTTGTGCGCGCCTTTTATCTGGAATATAACACCTCACCCGCCGTGCGAATGCTGGTGAAGGCGATGGCGCAGAAATATGGCGAAGAGAAAGGCAATAGCCGCTATCTGTTCCGCCTGTTCCCTGAAGGGCCGGCTAAACAGGCGACGAAAATCGCCGGCCTGCCTAAACCGGCGAAATGTCTGTAATTAACCGGTCGTAAAATCGCGGGGTGGCTCTGCGGGCTGGTGCGGCTCTACCAGCACCTTTTCAACGCGCGCGCTGCGTGGCCCGCCCGCTTTAAGCCAGGCGATCAGCGCATCGACCTGCTCCGCCTCACCCCAGGCCAGCACCTCGACACTGCCGTCATCCAGATTTCGCGCATAGCCCAGTACGCCCAGCGTCCTGGCTTCTGCCTGAGTACTGTAACGAAACCCGACGCCCTGGACGCGGCCATGAACCCATGCTTTAAAACAGGCTGCTGACATTATTCTCTCCTGCTGCTGTTCGTTGCAATTTCCCGTTATCCACCGGACAATGGCGCCTCATTTTTTCAGGTAAGCATAGCAAACTATGACAGTCAGATTGATTCTCGCAAAGGGACGTGAAAAGTCCCTGCTCCGTCGCCATCCATGGGTCTTTTCAGGTGCCGTTGCGCGTCTGGAAGGTAAAGCGCAACTGGGTGAAACCATTGACGTTTGTGACAGCAACGGTAAATGGCTGGCTCGCGCCGCTTATTCACCCGAGTCGCAGATCCGCGCCCGCGTCTGGAGCTGGCAGGCCGATGAATCCATCGATATCGCCTTCTTTGTCCGCCGGTTTGAACAGGCGCAGCAGTGGCGCGAATGGCTGGCGGCCCGCGATGGTCTGGACAGCTATCGCCTGATCGCCGGTGAATCTGATGGTTTACCGGGCGTTACCATCGACCGCTTTGGCAACTTTTTAGTGATGCAACTGCTCTCGGCAGGCGCAGAATATCAGCGTGCAGCGATCATCACCGCCCTGCAGCACTGTTTCCCTGGCTGCGCCATCTATGACCGTTCGGACGTCGCCGTTCGTAAGAAAGAGGGTCTGGCGCTGACGCAGGGCACCGTTACCGGTGAACTGCCGCCGCCGCTGCTGCCGATTACCGAACATGGCATGAAGCTGCTGGTGGATATCCAGGGCGGTCACAAAACCGGCTATTACCTTGATCAGCGTGACAGCCGTCTCGCCACGCGTCGTTACGCACAGGATGCCCGCGTCCTTAACTGCTTCTCTTACACCGGTGGATTCGCGGTTTCGGCGCTGATGGGTGGCTGTAAAGAAGTGATCAGCGTGGATACCTCCCAGGAGGCGCTGGACGTTGCCCGTCAGAACGTTGAACTCAATGAGCTGGATCTCTCCCGCGCGCAATTTGAGCGTGATGATGTTTTCAAACTGCTGCGCCGTTATCGTGACAGTGGCGAGAAATTTGATCTGATCATTATGGATCCGCCAAAGTTCGTCGAAAACAAAAGCCAGTTGATGGGCGCCTGTCGCGGCTATAAAGACATTAATATGCTCGCCATTCAGTTACTGAATCCGGGCGGCGTATTAATGACCTTCTCCTGCTCCGGTCTGATGGCCACCGATCTGTTCCAGAAGATCATCGCCGATGCCGCGCTGGATGCGGGCCGTGAAGTGCAGTTTATTGAGCAGTTCCGCCAGGCCGCAGATCATCCGGTGATCGCCAGCTATCCGGAAGGTCTCTACCTGAAAGGTTTCGCCTGCCGCGTCATGTGACTTGAAAAAACGGCTCCTGCCCCCATATTGGTAAGAGAGCTTTTTTTTCGGAGGTCACAATGATTGCCAGTAAATTTGGTATTGGTCAGCAGGTTCGTCATCGTTTGTCCGGCGTACTGGGCGTTATCGTCGATGTCGATCCTGAATACTCGTTAGATGAGCCTAAAATTGAAGATGTTGGCGCGGAAGAGAAAATGCGTACCGCGCCCTGGTATCATGTGGTGATGGAAGATGAGGAAGGCGATCAGGTACATACCTATGTTGCTGAGATTCAGCTTTCCGGCGAAACCAGCATTGAACACCCTGAGCAGCCTTCAATGGATGAGCTGGCAGCATCGGTACGTCAGCAATTACAGGCACCTCATCTGCGACATTAATCCGTGGCGGCACGCTCTGCCGCCACACTCATCATTTCTGACGCGTTATTCCCAGACGCGGAATTTCAATCTTCGGGCAGCGATCCATAATCACCGTCATGCCCGCATCCTGTGCCAGTACCGCCGCCTGCTCATTAATCACGCCCAGCTGCAGCCATAATGTTTTTGCCCCAACGGCAATAGCCTCCTGGGCCACGCCCCACGCGGCTTCAGAATTGCGAAAGACATCCACCATATCAATCTTGCCCGGTACATCCGCCAGGCTGGCATACCCCTGCTGCCCCAGCAGCGTTTTCCCTGCCAGTTTCGGGCTGACCGGGATCACCTCATATCCCTGGTCGAGCAGATATTTCATCACACCGTAACTGGGACGTTCGGGGCGATCGCTTGCTCCGACTAAGGCGATACGTTGGGTGCGCGTCAGCACCTCACGAATTGTCTGATCGTTCATGTTTATCTCCTTTCAGGCCAGTGTTGAGTGTAGATTGGCGTGCCCTTTAGCGGGTAAGTCCTCAGCAAAATTAATTGAACCCGCGCACGAATAAATATGTTTAAATGTAAATTAACTGCCATAATGTAAGAATTTGCTACACACCATCCTTTGTGTCTTCAGTTACCGGAGTTGAAATGAAGCTGTCGCTGGCTGTAACGGGGTTAATTACCCTCCTCGTTTCGGCGTCCTGTTCTGCCATCACATTAAAGCTCGATCCTCAGATCGATTTGCTGGTGCTGGATGGTCGAAAAATTTCAGGCTCCCTTCTCAAAGGTGCAGACAGCCTGGAGCTGGACCGCGGTCAGCATCAGTTTCTGTTTCGGGTAGAGCAGCAGCGCAAAGGTCAGAATGAGAACGTCATCGCTTATCAGTCGGTACCGATGATTGTCACGTTCACCGCGGTTGCCAAAACCATTACCATTCGGTTGCCTGCGCTGGAGACAAAACGCGAGCGTTATCATTTTGACCGCAGCCTGAACTTTCAGCTGGTGGATGAAAAAGGTACGGAGATTACCAGCGTGCGCGACCACCTGCCGGTCACCACATCCGCAGATATGGAAAAAGCGATGCTGAATTATAATCGCACCCGCCAGATTGCCTCTGTGCCGCGGTTTGCAAATACCCCTTCTGCAACGCCCTCTTCCGTCCGGCTTACCGCCGATCTGGACTGGACTACTCAGGCCGAACTGCCCTCGCTGCACCGCTGGTTTCACCGCTTCGATGAAGCCACGCGTCAGCAGCTTCTGACGCTGGTCAAAATGCTACGTACAAGTTGATAGAGTCGAAAGGCCAGAGGTACACTCATGCTCTCTCTTCTTGCGCATGAGCCTTACCAGGACGCCTTTATGGAACAGACTGTTCGTACCCTCGGCACCACAAAACATATCGCGCTGGTCGCCCACGACCACTGCAAAGCCGCCCTGCTTGACTGGGTGAAACAAAACCAGCCCGCGCTGGAATCGCACATCCTCTATGCCACCGGCACTACCGGGAATCTGATCAATCGCGATACGGGTCTGAATGTGACAGCCATGCTGAGCGGCCCGATGGGCGGCGATCAGCAGGTGGGTGCGCTGATTTCGGAAGGGAAGATCGATGCACTGATTTTTTTCTGGGATCCCCTCAACGCAGTGCCGCACGATCCGGATGTCAAAGCACTGCTGCGTCTGGCTACCGTATGGAATATCCCGGTAGCCACTAACCGTTCCACGGCTGACTTTATCATTCAGTCGCCACTGTTTGCGCAAAGTGTAGAGATTATGATCCCCGACTATCAGCGCTATCTGGCCGATCGTCTGAAGTAACTCAGGCTTTACGCAGCACCGGCACACCCAACTCGCGGAAGTGATCGACAAACGGTGACGGCGCTGCCTTATCGAACATCAGAAAAACCTGCTGACGCGCGCGCGTCAGTGCCACATAGGCCAGACGGCGCTCTTCTGCATCAGGGAACGCTTCTGGCTGCGGTAATAAGCCCTGTTCAATGATCGATTCGCGCGCCTCTGCCGGGAAGCCCTCTTTACCCTGCTGTAATCCCAGAAGAATAACGTAATCCGCCTGCTGACCTTTGCTGGCATGAATCGTCATAAATTCCAGATTGAGCTTTGGCCAGCGGGTTCTGGCTTTATCCAGTAAATCCGGTCGCAGATAGTGATAACGCGCCAGCAGCAGAATTCGCTCATCAGGCTTCGCGTAACCGCTGAGTTTGTTCAGCAAGGCTTCCAGCTGATCCTGCGCCAGCAGCGAAATCGACTTTTTATTGCCTTTGGTAATGCTGTTCAGCGGTTTTGCCAACTGCTGCGGATTCTGTTGTATAAACCGGTTGGCAATGTCGCCGATGCGATCGTTGAAACGGTAGGTTGTGTCCAGTAAGCAGCGGTCTCCCTCACCAAAATAGTGATGGAATGCCGTCGTCAGCGTCATCTCCGCCCCACTAAAGCGGTAGATAGCCTGCCAGTCATCACCAACAGCAAACAGTGCAGTACGCTTATTCTGCTGGCGTAATGCGCTCAGCAACGCGGCACGCTGAGGCGAGATATCCTGGAATTCATCCACCAGAATGTGTTTCCACGGACTGATAAACCGTCCTTTTTCCAGAATGGCAATCGCCTGGTGAATCAGGCCCGAAAAATCGACCGCGCCCTCCTCTTTTAATGCGCTCTTCCACGCTTTCAGCAACGGTGCCATCAGTTTGATGCGCTTACTGAAGAGATCGCGGATCTCTTCGGGCACGTCGGCGATCATCGCTGCCTGCGCACCGCCATGCATGCGCATCAGACCGAGCCAGCGCTCCAGCCGTGACGCCAGCCGGTTTGCCAGCCGGTCGTCCTCCCAGAATGGCCCCTCGGGTAACTCCCACTCCAGTTCATCACGCAGCCACTGACGCCAGCCGTTTGACTGCGCCTTCTTCTCATGGCACTGCTGCCGCCACTGCTGGATCAGCAGCGTGCGACGCGCATCGGCATCACTCTCAAGTTTGCTGATAACCGGCTGCTTATTACTGCCTTCACGAATAATATGCAGCGCCAGAGAATGGAAGGTCCGCGCCTGGATGTCAGCGGCGGAGAGCCGCGACTGGATACGTGCGTTCATCTCTTCAGCCGCCTGGCGGCCAAATGCCAGTAACAGGATTTGATCGGCGCTGGCCAGCTTGCGCTGCATTAACCAGCCTGCACGAGCCACCAGCACCGAGGTTTTACCGCTGCCCGCACCTGCCAGTACCAGCAGAGAATTCTCGCCATTAACCACCGCCTCACATTGCGACTGATTGAGTGGCGTGCTCTCGACGCTGGCAAAGAAATCCTGATAGCGGTTGAGCATGGCGGCCGTCCAGTCACGGTTTCGCTGCCGCAACGCCGTGTCGCCCTGCTCCAGCCAGCGCTGACAGAATTGCCAGTTATCCCGGCAGTCAGCAAAATCTTTTAAGCGGGAGAGCGGCATCGGCAATGCATCGAACTGTTTGAGGATGTTGGTTTTCAGCGCCTGCAACTCGTGGCGGTTCAGCCAGCGATCCTGCGCGCCAAACGCCTCGATTTCGTCGCGTAGCGTCTGCAGCACCTCGCGGCACACTGCGCTCATCTCCAGACTCCAGCTCTGCCAGGCCTGCAGCAGATAGTGGTGAAAGCGCTGCGTTTCCTGCCATTCCGTGCCATGCAGGCGGACCACTTTTTCATCGGCCAGCAAAAACTCCAGCTCGCCCCACACCAGCCCGCGCTTGCAGGCGATATCCAGTAACTGGTTAAAGGGGATCAGATACTCATGCTTATCGCCGCTGACTTCGACGCCTGCCGCCATCAAACGGACACGATTATAAGGATGCTGGGCAAGCCGTTTGCCCATCGAGGTTGCTTTCAGTTCCACGCCGACACCAACGTCAGAGAATAGGATTAGGGGGAGTTTACCTGTCAGACCCTTAGCGCTCCAGCCTTAAAACAGGCTAAACTTGGCGTCACATCTTGCGGAATGCAAAAGGAAAAGAAGATCATGCGCACCGTTTTAAATATTCTTAATTTTGTTCTGGGCGGTTTTTTCACCACCCTGAGCTGGCTGTTTGCCACGTTAATCAGCATCGTGCTGATTTTTACCCTGCCGCTGACCCGCTCCTGCTGGGAAATCACCAAACTCTCGTTGCTGCCATTTGGCAACGAGGCGGTGCATGTTGATGTGCTGCGTCCGGAAAGTAAGAGTCATATTCTGAATACCGGCGGCACCTTTCTGAATATCTTCTGGCTGATTTTCTTTGGCTGGTGGCTCTGCCTTTCGCACATCTCCGTGGGGATTGTGCAGTGCATCAGTATCATCGGTATTCCGGTAGGGATTGCGAACTTTAAGATCGCCGCTATCGCGCTCTGGCCGGTTGGCCGCAGGGTGGTATCAGTGGAAGAGGCGCGCGCCGCGCGCGAAGCCAATGCCCGCCGCTATTAATATGATGTCGGATGCCGTGCCAGGCTGGCGCAAATATCTGTTTAACAGTACGTGGCGCTATCTGCTGCGGATCCTGTTTGCACTGAGTGGCTGCGCCGCCATTCCCTGGTGGCTGCATCAGATTGAGTGGACGATCCCTCTGACGCTGGGAGTGGTCGCTGCTGCGCTGGCCGATCTCGATGATCGCCTGGCCGGTCGCCTGAAGAATCTGCTGATTACCCTGCTCTGCTTCTGCATCGCCTCGGTTTCAGTCGAGTTACTGTTTCCCTATCCATTCGCCTTTATTATCGGGCTGGCAATCTCGACTTGGGGCTTTATTCTGCTGGGCGCCCTTGGCCAGCGCTACGCGACTATCGCCTTTGGTGCTCTGCTGATTGCGGTCTATACCATGCTCGGCATCGGACTGTTCAGCCAGTGGTATATGCAGCCGATGCTGCTGCTGGTCGGAGCGCTGTGGTACAACCTGCTGACATTACTGGGCCATCTGATGTTTCCGGTCCGGCCGGTGCAGGAGCAACTGGCCGGGAGTTTTTCACAACTGGCGCGTTACCTTGATGCCAAAGCGAACCTTTTCGATCCCGACGCGGGCGATCAGGATGATGCCGCGTTTATCGATGCGGCGATGGTCAACAGCCAGTTAGTGGCGCAACTTAATCTGACCAAGACCACACTGCAGAGTCGTCTGCGCGGCGATCGCGGGTCGCGCGGCACCCGCCGTAGTCTGCACTACTACTTTGTGGCGCAGGATATCCATGAACGGGCCAGCTCTTCCCATCTGCAATATCATCTGCTGCGCGGCGACTGGCGCTACAACGAAATTCTGTTTCGCTTTCAGCGCCTGCTGAATATGCAGGCTCAGGCCTGTCGCCAGCTGGCACATTGCATTCTGATGCGTCAAAGGTGGGTGCATGACAGCCGTTTTGAGCGTGCATTTGAACGATTACAGAAAGCGATAGAACGTCTGGAGCAGCATGATCCCGACGCTACGCATACCCGTGCTCTTTTCTGGCTGCTGCGCAACCTGCGCGCCATCGATGCACAGCTTGCTTCGATCGAATCAGAACAGACGCTGGCCGGTGAAGATCCTCAGCACAGTGACAATCTGCTGTCACGCGAAGGATTGAGTGGCTGGAGTGATATCCGGCTGCGCTTCAGCCGCCACCTCTCTCCCGCATCGGCGCTGTTCCGGCATGCGGTTCGCATGTCTGTGGTGCTCTGTATTGGATATGGTTTTATTCAGGTAACCGGGCTGGAGCGGGGATACTGGATTTTGCTGACCAGCCTGTTTGTCTGCCAGCCCAACTACAATGCAACGCAGCGACGACTGGCCTTGCGCATCGGCGGAACGCTGGCGGGGATTGCGATTGGTCTGCCCGTTTTATGGCTGGTGCCCTCTATTGAAGGTCAGTTAATCCTGATAGTAATCACGGGCGTACTGTTCTTCGCTTTCAGGCAGGTGCAGTATGCACAGGCCACGCTGTTTATCACTCTGCTGGTGCTGCTCTGCTTTAACCTGCTGGGTGAAGGGTTTGAAGTTGCCCTGCCGCGGGTAGTGGATACCCTACTGGGCTGTGGACTGGCCTGGCTGGCTGTCGCGTTTATCTGGCCAGACTGGCGCTTTCGTCAGTTACCTGCCGTGGCAGAACGAACGCTGAAAGCGAATTGCCGCTATCTGGACGCGATCATGGAGCAATATCATCAGGGCAAAGATAACCGTCTCGCCTATCGCATTGCACGGCGAGATGCGCATAACGCGGATGCTGAACTGGCGTCGGTGGTCTCAAACATGAGCAGTGAAAGTCGCACCAGCCAGAAGCTGCGCGATTCGGCTTTTCAGCTGCTTTGCTCCAACCATTCGTTTCTGAGTTACATTTCTGCGCTGGGTGCTCACCGCGATAAAATTACCGCACCCGAACTGCTGACATTGCTGGATGATACGGTTTGCTATGTGGAGGATGTGCTGCAGACGGAAGTTGTCAGCGATGAGCACGTAGAAACGATGCGCCATCAACTGGCTCAGCGAATCAGCCAGCTGGCCGCAGATGCGGATACGCGTGCGCCGCTGGTGCTCCAGCAACTCGGTCTGCTGGTGGCATTAATGCCCGATGTGGCTCGCCTGCGCCGCACGCTAATCACTGATTAGCCTTCGCCGCTTCTGAGATTGGGGTTTGATAAAAGCGTGCGCTGGAACCACGCATTCAGCTCCGCCCGTGTCGCCTGCGGCAGCGCGGCGGCATGGTGGCCCGTGATGGCCCCCTGCAGCGCAAGTAACGTCTGGAACCCAACGTGCTGGTTGATCGCTTTAAGCTTCAGCCAGCACTGTTTAGCCCCCATCTGGTAGAGATGATTGACGCTCATGACGCCCGCCTCGTACAGCATCATCTCCATACGTACGCTGAGATTTGGCAGATCTTTTAACCGCGGTGAGGATTGTCGGTCCTGCAACTCCAGCTGCGCCGTTTCTAAAGAGGCAGCAGAGAGCGCCAGCAGATGGTCAGGGTCGCGCCACAACGCCTCATCGACCCGAAAGTAATTGAGACTCACCAGCTTGCCCCGCTTGCGAAAAATCAGGGGTTGCAGCGGACGATCTGTAAGGTATTCCCGCAAAGGTTCACTGGCACGCAGATAGAGTTCGTCTTTATTAATTAAGGCAAAAACCACACTTTCTACAGCCAGGGCAT
This sequence comes from Pantoea agglomerans NBRC 102470, assembly GCF_001598475.1. Lineage (GTDB taxonomy): Bacteria > Pseudomonadota > Gammaproteobacteria > Enterobacterales > Enterobacteriaceae > Pantoea > Pantoea agglomerans. The sequence goes on along the minus strand of NZ_BCZA01000001.1, from coordinate 107,582 downwards.
AGCCTCCGAACTGGGTGCGCGACTCTATTGTTCCTAATGGGGCCAGGCGCGCTCTGGAGCGCTCTACAACCGGATTCACCTTTTTCATTGCACCACCTCCATGTAAGAAATATATCGTAAATTACCTTGGGTATCAGGTAATTAGAAGATAAAAAAAAGCGTCAACGGGTTCAATGAATAAATAGCGTTTCAACTAATCTTGTCGCGATTTTGCGAGGCGTTTTCAGAAATTTGGGTTGATCTTTATCCAGGATGACAGTACTGTATATTCATACAGTCCACTGCTGGTGATTAACTTATGCGAACACAACATCCTAATAATTCACGCTATGCTCATCATTATGCGTCCTCTTCCGTTCCGGCCTCTCAGGGCGGTGGAATTACTGAGTTACGCTACAGCGAACAGCCCGGTATGATGCAGATGTTGCTGTTGCCTTTATTGCAGCAGCTGAGTCAGCAATCACGCTGGCAGTTGTGGTTAACACCGGCATATAAACTGAATCGCACCTGGCTGCAGGAATCAGGATTACCACTGGATAAAAGTATGCATATCGCCGATTCTGAACGTCTGAATGCGGTTGAAGCGATGGTTAAAGCATTGCGTACAGGAAATTACAGTGTCGTTCTGGCATGGATTCCTTACGATCTTGACGAAGATGAACGACGTCAACTTGAAAATGCGGCGGCAGAGGGTGAAGCGTTAGGATTGATTTTGCGTGCAAGCGGGACATCAGAAGCGCCTCTCAGACCGCAAACTGCGATAAAAATTCAGTCGGATTTGTTTCATTAAGTAAAAATCAGAAGTTTCCCAAGCTATTTTTCTTATCTGTCGCAGCTAAACCACTGATTCTGTTAGTTCGAGCGTTGACAATGGTTTAGCAAGTTTTTAGGGCTTTTTGCCGCGGCAATAAGACCAGCCTAATTGTTAGAAATTGTGTATAAATCGCTGTTTTTTTACATAAGCGCCTCACATCATACTTGTAAGTTTCCAATCTCGTTGTAGACTTTAGCTCGCCAGGGTGCTCAATAACCTCCGTTTTTTGCGGTAGAGTCATAAGCGAGCGTTTTGACCCGGCGAAGGATTTAAACCAAGAGCAACCTTTTTGCTCATTGCCTATTTGGATGATAACGAGGCGCAAAATGAAAAAGACAGCTATCGCAATTGCAGTGGCACTGGCTGGCTTCGCTACCGTAGCGCAGGCCGCTCCGAAAGATGACACCTGGTACACCGGTGCTAAACTGGGCTGGTCTCAGTATCACGACACTGGTTACTACGGTAACGGTTACGAAAACAATGACGGTCCAACTCATGAAAGCCAGCTGGGTGCAGGTGCATTCGTTGGTTACCAGGCAAATCCATACCTGGGCTTCGAGCTGGGCTATGACTGGCTGGGTCGCATGCCTAACAAAGGCAACGTGACTAACGGCGCATTCAAAGCACAGGGCGTTCAGCTGGCTGCTAAACTGAGCTACCCAATCTATGACGATCTGGACGTGTATACTCGTCTGGGCGGCATGGTATGGCGTGCAGACTCAACGCAGACTAACCCAACTACTGGCCGCATCAGCGACCACGACACCGGCGTATCTCCGCTGGCTGCTGTTGGTGTTGAATATGCGCTGACCAAAAACTGGGCTACCCGTCTGGATTACCAGTGGGTTAACAACATCGGTGATGCACAGACCGTTGGTACTCGTCCAGACAACGGCATGCTGAGCGTAGGCGTTTCATACCGCTTCGGTCAGGATGACGTCGCTGCTCCGGCGCCAGCTCCGGCTCCAGCACCAGCTCCAGTTGTTGAAACCAAGCGTTTCACTCTGAAGTCTGACGTTCTGTTCACCTTCAACAAATCTACCCTGAAGCCAGAAGGCCAGCAGGCTCTGGATCAGCTGTACAGCCAGCTGAGCTCAATGGATCCTAAAGATGGTTCCGTTGTCGTACTGGGCTTCACCGATCGCATCGGTTCAGAGCAGTACAACCAGAAACTGTCTGAGAAACGTGCTCAGTCAGTCGTAGATTACCTGGTATCTAAAGGTATTCCTTCTAACAAGATCTCTGCACGTGGCATGGGTGAATCTAACCCAGTTACCGGCAACACCTGTGACAGCGTGAAAGGCCGTAATGCCCTGATCGACTGCCTGGCGCCGGACCGTCGTGTAGAAATCGACGTTAAAGGTATCAAAGACGTTGTAACTCAGCCACAGGCTTAAGTTTATACGTAATAAAAAACCCCGCTAAGGCGGGGTTTTTTTATGCCGGTAATAAAACCGGACTGAGAGATGAAGGCTCTGATTGCCCTGCCCGTTTATTCGCTCTCTGAACCGGAGTTACCCAGAATCGCCTGCAAATCCTGCTTCAGGCTCGACATCTGAGTGGCATATTTCTCTTTACGTTCTGCATCTTCTATCAGCTGAACAATCGTTTCAGAGAGCGTGCAGCCGCGCCGCTGTGCCAGACCTGCCAGTCGCTGCCAGACCAGATACTCCAGGTCTATCGATTTTTTTCGCGTATGCTGATGTTCAGCGTTGAAATGGCGTTTCCGTCGGGCACGGATGGTTTGCTTCAGTCGGTTATCCAGATCAGCGTGAATATGTTCTGCGATCCATTCATTCACTGTAACCGGATTATTTTCCATTGCCAGCAGCTTATCCACTGCTGCCTGCGCCGCGCTTAATTCAAGGTGACGCGTGATCAGTTCACCTTCCCGATGTTTTTTCACCAGGTATTTCCACTTCCATCCACATTCAAGATTTTCGAGTTGCTGGTATTTCATCGGAATCTCATCGTGATCACGTAACGAACTAAGAATAACAGCTTTTTTCCCGGATGCAGCAACGAAAAACATGCTGTCACCATCACATCTTCAACAGGAAGTCTGCAGTGCTTAACAAGGGTGAATCCTGTATAATCTCGCTTTTCTTAAAACAGACAAATGCGATTATTTTGACCAGCACTCAACTTACGTGGCAGACTTTACAGCCAGATAGCGCGCAATACCAATCCGTTTTCTCCCGAATTGCTGATGAAGAAACTGATGCTCTGGCAACGGTACAGCCCCGGTTGCTGAATGCACTGGCGCACTTACACCATCAGACGCAGGGGTTCCCGTTACTGCTGGTTCGTAGCCAGGAGAATCGCGATTATCTGACATTCATTGCCCAGGCCGCAGAGCGGGTCATGGCCGACAGTACCACTCTATTCGGCGGTGATTACCATATCATGGCCGACAACGTCACGCTCCAGCCCCCCACCGATCCTCAACGCCCGTTCACCAGTCAGGGTGGTATTCACTTTGCTGAATGGATTGAGATGGAGCAGTTGTTTGGCTGCGTGCGCCAGTATAAAGATCGCATCCAGCTGGAACCGGGCCTGATCCATCGTGCTAATGGCGGCACGCTGCTGCTTTCCCTGCGTAGCCTGATGACGCAGCCGATTCTCTGGTTGCGCCTGAAAAAGTGTATTGAGCAGGGCTATGTTGAGTGGACATCTCAGGATGAACGCCGACCGCTGCCAGTCTCGATTCCTCCCTTGCCCCTCAATCTGAAACTGGTCCTGTGTGGCGATCGGGAAGCGCTGGCAGAATTTCAGGAGCTGGATCCCGAAGCTCACGAAATGGCCATCTATACTGAATTTGAAGAGAATATTCAGATTCTGGATGAAGATGACATGCTTGCCTGGTGTCGCTGGAACATCGAACTGGCGCAACAGGCGGGTCTGCCCCAGCCGGAAGCGGACTTCTGGCCAGAACTGATTAAAGAAGGCGTCCGCTACAGCGGCGATCAGGAAACGCTGCCACTCTGCCCCCGCTGGCTACAACGCCAGATGCGCGAATCGGCCCTGATGGGCGATGAACTGAACGCTGAAGCGCTGCGTGATGCGCTGGAAGCGCGTTTGTGGCGCGAGAATTATCTTAATGAGCGGATGCGTGACGAGATCCTGCTGCGACAGATTCTGATTGAAACCGAAGGCGAAGTGGTTGGTCAGATTAATGGCCTGTCGGTCGTTGAATATCCTGGCCATCCCCGTGCCTGGGGCGATCCATCGCGTATTACCTGCGTGGTACATCCCGGCGATGGCGAATTCATGGATATCGAGCGTAAAGCGGAGCTGGGCGGTAATATTCATGCCAAAGGCATGATGATTATGCAGGCTTACCTGATTGCCGAGCTGGAACTCGATCAGCAACTGCCCTTCTCGGCCTCAATGGTCTTTGAGCAATCTTACTCCGAGGTGGATGGTGATAGCGCTTCGCTGGCTGAACTCTGTGCCTTAATCAGCGCGCTGGCTAATCAGCCCATCAATCAGCAAATTGCGGTGACCGGCTCGGTTGATCAGTTCGGCAACGTACAACCGGTGGGCGGACTGAACGAGAAAATCGAAGGCTTCTTTGATATCTGCCATCAGCGAGAACTGACAGGTCAGCAGGGTGTGATTATTCCCGCCAGCAATGTCCGTCATCTCAGCCTCAGCCAGGCGGTTGTCAGTGCGGTTGAACAGGGTCATTTCCATATCTGGGCAATTGACCGTGCCGATGAAGCGCTACCGCTGCTGACCGGTAAAATCTGGAGTACCGAGGATGGCCTGGGCGATTGCCTGCTGAATACCATCCAGGAACGCATTAGCCTGTTCAACCAGCCGGACGGTCCGCAACGTCCCTGGGCGCTGCGCTGGCTTAACTGGTTCAACCACCGTTAATCCGATTTGCTCAGCGTACAACTGTTCGCTAATATTCGTGATTCACTAAAACAAGGCTTATTGAAAACATGGTAGATAAACGCGAATCCTATACCAAAGAAGATCTGATTCTGTCAGGTCGTGGTGAACTGTTTGGCGAAAATGGTCCGCCGCTTCCATCCGGCAACATGCTGATGATGGACCGCGTGGTCAAAATGACCGAAGACGGCGGCAAATATGACAAAGGCTTTGTTGAAGCGGAGCTGGATATCAATCCTGATCTCTGGTTCTTCGGCTGTCACTTTATTGGCGATCCGGTGATGCCGGGTTGTCTGGGCCTTGATGCCATGTGGCAGCTGGTTGGTTTCTATCTGGGCTGGCTGGGTGGCGAAGGTAAAGGTCGTGCGCTGGGCGTGGGTGAAGTGAAATTCACCGGTCAGGTCCTGCCAGATGCGAAGAAAGTGACTTACCGCATTCACTTCAAACGCGTTATTAACCGCAAACTGGTTATGGGCGTGGCAGATGGTGAAGTGCTGGTTGACGGTAATCTGATCTATACCGCCAGCGATCTTAAAGTCGGCCTGTTTAAAGATACCGCCGCTTTCTAAGCGTTTCCCCCCGAAACAAAAACCTCCGCGCATGGCGGAGGTTATATTCCCTTTTCAGTGACATCCGGTTATGCAGCTACCGACCTGTCCTCCATGGCTTGTCGCCAACCTCCCAACCAGTGAGACTTAGCGTCAATCAACTGATACGGACACATCTCTTTTGAGCGTCCAGTAATACCTGCCTGATAACCACGTGAATGGGCGCGTTCGAGGCGGTCTCGTTTCTGTCTCTTCATACTCCGTGTCCCTCATGTAAGGTCTGTGGAATCTGGTGGAAAGAAAAGTGGTGAATTAATGTTCAACCACCCTTATGTTCTACCTCCTGCGCACCCAAAGATCAATGCCCAATCTTCATGCCAGTGTCATAAATGTGACCTTAATCGGTAAAAATAATGACGTTCTGTGATGCATGCGACAACACTATCTTTCTGATTAAGCTAATAAAAAAGCCCCTCACCCATGTCGAAAAAGCACGACAATCGGTCAGGGGCTTAGCTTATTTATTCACATCAATCTTAATTTAACGCAACCACACTATTAGCAATCTTCTGTGCTGTCTGTTGCCAGCCCGCCGCCAGCGTTCTGACCATCGCATCGTAGCCATCTTCGGTCTGCGGCAGTACCAGGTTAAACGCCTGTTTGGTCAGCCGGCCCTGATGTTCCAGCGTCCATTCGCCACTGACGACTGCTTTGCCATCATAGCGTCCCTGAAAGCCTGTCACGGTCACATTCAGCGTATCGTGCTGCGCGCCTAAAGGTGAACCGGCTACCAGCCGGCCTGGCAGCGCCTTGCTCAGGTTAGTGATCAATGTCTGCTGCAACTGCTGATCGAGCGGGCTGGCCCAGAGATTATTCGCGGCGATAACGTATTTGACATCGCTGGTCTGATAAACCAGTCCGTTGCCTGCCAGATAGTCCGGCACCGTCACCTGCTGCACCCATAACATCGGTTGCGCTTCATTCAGCTGGCTGCTGCTGACCTGCATGGAAGCCGCCCCGGAGGGCAGCTGATACCAGGTATTGTCAACGCTGCTACTGCACGCACTCAACACCAGCGCGGCACAAAGTATCAATCCTTTATTCACTGTTTCGCCCTCTTCGGCTGGGGATCCTGTCCCGGTTTTGCCTCAAATACCAGCGCATTGCTCTTGGTGTTAAGCGTTCTTAACACCGGCTGGAGTTCACGCAGAACCTTATCCAGGCGCTGCATATCCCCCACCAGCTTGCTGTAGGCTGGTGAACCTGGCTGCAGGCCTTTCATGCTGCGGTTCAGCTCGCGCAATGTCTGCTGCAGGTCTTCCGGCAGGGTTTTCATAGCCGGACTGGCGGTGACTTTGTTGATGTTGTCGATGGTGCGCTGCAGATCACGCATCGTTTTCTGGCTCTCTTTCAGCGTGCCTGTCGCTTCATTGACCATACCGTTCAGTGGCAGACTGTTGATCTTATCCAGCGCCGCCATCAGCTTCTGCTGAATCTGACTCAGGCCACCGCTGACCGTTGGGATAACTTCATAGCCAGAGACTTTCTGCGGCCCTTTGTAAGGCGGTGCATTGTCATAGAAGTCGAGATCGACATAGAGCGCCCCCGACAACAGGCTACCGGTTTTCAGCGTCGCACGCAGGCCACGTTTTTTACCATCCTGCAGATGCTGTTGCAGATCGAAGTTCTCACCCAGTCGGCTGATAAAGCGATCCGGCTCAATGCGAATCAGCACCGGCACGCGGTAATCATTGTTCAGCGCCTGGTCCAGACCGGCTTTCATCAATGGCGCTTCTGAGACGGTACCCAGGCGAATGCCGCGGAACTCAACCGGCGCCCCCGCCTGCAGACCACGGATGGAGTCGGTGAAGAACATCAGGTAATCAATATGGTTGGTGTAGAGCGAGTCCTGAATGCTGCGCTGATCGTCAAACAGATGATAGTCAGACTTATTCTGCGCAGGCTGACCCAGCTCCCAGCCATCCGGCACGTCAAAACTGACGCCGCCGCTGAACAGCGTGGTCAGCGATCCCATTTCCACCCGCATTCCTGAAGCGGACATATCCACGGCGATGCCGCTGTCCTTCCAGAAGCGCACGTTGGTTGTAATCAGGCGATCGTAAGGCGCAGCGACGAACAGCTGATAGGTCATCATGCGTTTTTCGGTATCGAAAACACTGGTCTCGACCGTACCGACGCGATAGCCGCGGAACAGGACCGGATCCCCCGGATTGAGCTGACCCGCTTTCTTGCTGTCCAGCACGATGCGAATCCCTTTGGCATCCGGTGGCGCTAACGGCGGCGCATCCAGCAGCTTAAACTGCTCGGGTGCCTGGCTTTTAGTGCCCGGCTGTAATTCGATATAGGCACCGGATAACAGAGTGCCGAGACCGCTGATCCCTTCGCGACCCACCTGCGGTTTCACCACCCAGAAAACGCTGTCGCTGTGCAGCAGTTTTTCCATGCCTGAATTCAGGCGCGCTTTGATTTCCACATGGTGGAGATCGTCGCTTAACACCGCGCTTTCCACCACACCGACATCCACGCTACGGCTTTTAATCGTGGTTTTACCCGCAACAATGCCTTCGGCGTTTTCGGTGATGAGGGTGACTTCCGGCCCCTGATGGCTGAAGTGATAAAAGAGGATCCATCCGCCGATTAACAGCGTAACGATGGGGACAATCCAGACCGGCGACCAGCGCTTAATCTGTTCCACCTTTGCATGGCCGTGATTAGTTTCCGTCAAGGCGCGACTCCTTCATATTGTTTTCGCGTACACGATCCCAGGTTAATCGCGGGTCAAAGGTCATGGCAGCAATCATGGTGATAATCACCACCATTGCAAACAATACTGCCCCCCACGCGGGATAAACATTCATTAATTGCCCCATGCGCACCAGCGCAGAGAGCACGGCAATAACAAACACGTCAATCATTGACCAGCGGCCAACAAATTCGACCACTTCATAAATTTTGTGCATCCTGTGGCTGTCACGCTGTCCGCGTCCGCTGGCATCCCAGCAAAGCCAGCCAATCGCCAGCATTTTCAGCGTAGGCACCATGATACTGGCGATAAAGATCACCAGCGCCACCGGATAGGAGCCATCACCCCACAGCACAATCACCCCCGCCATGATATTGGAGGGATAGGCAGTGCCGAGGGTTTCCGTCACCATAATCGGCAACAGGTTGGCCGGGATATAAAGCAGTATTGAGGTGAACAACAGCGCCAGCGTCCACTGCAGGCTGTGCTTACGCCGTGCCTCAGCCGTGACGCCGCAGCGGGGACACTTATGCTCTGCTTCCGGCAGAATGGCCGTACAGCAGGGACAGGAGCGCAGACCCTGCTCTAAACCACTGATGCCCACTTCGGGCGGATGGGGCAGTGCAGGTCGGGGTGACAGACTGTCCCACAAGCCGCGTCGATCAACGCACTGAAAGGCCCGCAACTGCAGCAGACAGAACAGAACCCACGGCCAGAAGCTGGTCTCCAGGCCGATCTCGCCATAGGCCATCAGCTTGACGAAACTGACCAGCACGCCCGCCATAAAGATTTCTGCCATGCCCCAGTTACGCAGCTGAAACAGAATACGTGCCAGACCAGTTTTGAGTCCAGTCGGCAACGGGACCCGATTGACCAGAAGGATAATGGTGATCATGCAGAAGGCCGGAACCGCCTGCACAAAGAGAAGGAACAGCGTCGCCAGACTGCTGTAATCTTCCGTCACCATCACCTGAGGTATCTGCGCCAGCGTGATCTGGCTGGTCAGCCCTGCCACCTTCATTGAGACAAAAGGAAACAGATTCGCCAGCAGCAGCATAAACAGCGCTGCCAGCGCATAGCCCGTTGGCCGTTTACGCGGTTCGTGCCAGTTGGCCGTCAGGGAGGTGTGGCAGCGCGGGCATGACGCACGGCTGCCAACGGGAATGTCCGGCAGCTTAATCATTAAATCGCATTGTGGACAGAGCATCCACGCGTTACTTTTCACTGCTGAACACATCCGTTAGCCCTGCCCTACGCGCCGTTTTTCAGTGACTCTAGCTCTTCCCAGCGCGCAAAAGCGGTTTCCAGCTCCTGCTCAGTCTGAGCCAGATTATCCAGCACCGGTTGCGTCTGATCGTGTGCCTGACTGAAGAAGTCGGGATGACTCATCTTCGCCTGCAGTTCTCCGATACGCGCTTCCAGCTGCTCCAGTTTTTGCGGCAGCTGTTCCAGCTCACGCGCCAGATTGTAGCTGAGTTTATTCACGCTACGCTTCGCATCACCCTTCTCGGCTGCAGGCTTAGAGGCGTTGCCCGTCGCTTTCGCCGGTGCTGCCGCCTTGTGCTGCCGGTAGGCGGCGCGCTGTTGCTGAGCATCGTGATAACCGCCAACAAAGGTACCAATCTCACCGTTGCCTTCAAAAATCCAGCACTCGGTAACGGTATTATCGACGAACTGACGATCGTGGCTCACCAGTAACACGGTGCCCTGATAACCATCAATCAGCTCTTCCAGCAGTTCCAGCGTTTCGACATCGAGGTCGTTAGTCGGTTCATCCAGAATCATCAGGTTGCTGGGACGCAGGAACAGGCGTGCCAGCAGCAGACGGTTACGTTCACCGCCCGAAAGGGCGCGCACCGGCGTCATGGCACGTTTTGGATGGAACAGGAAGTCCTGCAGATAGCCCAGTACGTGGCGCGGTTTGCCGTTGACCAGTACTTCCTGCTTGCCTTCGGCCAGGTTGTCCATCACGGTGCGATCCGGATCCAGTTCAGCGCGATGCTGGTCAAAGTAGGCTACTTCCAGCTTGGTGCCGGAATGCACACGACCATGGTCAGCTTTCAGCTGCTGCAGCATCAGGCGTAGTAAGGTAGTTTTCCCGCAGCCATTTGGTCCGATCAGCGCAATTTTGTCGCCACGCTGAACCTGGGTTGAGAAGTCCTTCACCAGCACTTTGCCATCGACCGCGTAGTCGACATTTTCCAGCTCAAAGACAATCTTGCCGGAACGGGACGCTTCGCCCACCTGCATGTTGGCTTTGCCCATCACTTCGCGGCGTTCTGAATGTTCACGACGCAGCGCTTTCAGCGCACGCACACGGCCTTCGTTGCGGGTACGGCGAGCTTTGATGCCCTGACGGATCCACACCTCTTCCTGCGCCAGTTTGCGGTCGAATTCGGCGTTCTGCATCTCTTCAACGCGCAACGCTTCCTCTTTGCCTTCCAGATAGAGATCGTAGTTGCCTGGCCAGGAGACCAGCTTGCCACGGTCCAGATCGACAATGCGCGTCGCCATGTTGCGGATAAACGAACGGTCATGGGAAATAAAGATGATGCTGCCGGTGAAGTTCTTCAGGAACGTTTCCAGCCAGTCGATGGTTTCGATATCGAGGTGGTTGGTTGGCTCATCCAGCATCAGGACGCGCGGGTTACTCACCAGCGCACGGCCCAGCGCCGCTTTACGCAGCCAGCCGCCCGAGAGCGACGACAGCTCGGTATCGGGCTGCAGACCAATCTGCTCCAGCACGTCATGGATGCGGCTCTCCAGCTGCCACAGATTCTGGTGGTCGAGAATGCTCTGCAGACGCGCCATCTCATTGAGGTTTTTATCGCTGGGATCTTCCATCACCACATGGGAAATGGCGTGATAGGCTTTCAGATGCTCAGCCTGCTCTTCAACGCCCTCGGCCACGAAGTCATACACCGAACCGGTAATATTGCGCGGCGGATCCTGTTGCAGACGCGCCACGACCAGATCGGTTTCATAAATAATGCGGCCATCATCCAGTGGCTGTTCGCCATTGATGATTTTCATCAGCGTGGATTTACCCGCACCGTTACGGCCCACCAGACAGACGCGTTCGTTCTCTTCGATGTGCAGTTCGGTATTGTCTAACAGCGGCGCATCGCTGAAGGAGAGATAAGCGCCGTGGATACTGATTAATGACATGTAAGCTTATTCCTTACCGGCGTGAGTGATCAGCCAGCAGTTGTGAATTTGACGGTTACGCGCGAAGTCCTGCGACTGCGTTTTCTGGGTAATATCCTGCGCCTGCAGGCCCAGTGATTTCAGGCCATCCATGTCCATTTTGAAACCGCGTTTGTTATTGGAGAACATGATGGTGCCGCCGCGACGCAGCAGGCGCTTCAGGTTACGCATCAGCATCATATGATCGCGCTGAACGTCGAAGCTCTCTTCCATACGTTTTGAGTTGGAGAACGTTGGCGGATCGATAAAGATCAGGTCAAAGTTCTCGTCACTCTCATTCAGCCAGCTCAGACAGTCCGCCTGCATCAGACGGTGCTGACGCCCGGTCAGTCCGTTAAGACGCAGGTTGCGCTCCGCCCACTCCAGATAGGTACGCGACATATCTACCGTGGTGGTTGAACGCGCGCCACCCAGACCGGCATGCACACTGGCGGTACCGGTATAGGCAAACAGGTTCAGGAAATCTTTGCCCTGACTCATCTGGCCCAGCATTTTACGGGCAATGCGGTGATCGAGGAACAGGCCGGTATCGAGATAGTCGGTCAGATTCACCCAGAAACGCGCATTAAACTCTTTAACTTCGAAATAGTCGCCCTTCTCGCTGAGCTTCTGATACTGCGCTTTGCCTTTCTGGCGTTCACGCGTTTTCATAATCAGACGGTCGGCAGGCAGTTGCAGCACGCTCAGCGTTGCGCTGATGACATCGAACAGACGCTGACGCGCTTTATCAGGATCGATGGTTTTTGGTGGCGCGTACTCCTGGATAATCACCCAGTCGCCATAGCGATCGACAGCAACGTTATAGTCTGGCAGATCGGCGTCATAAATACGGTAGCATTCAATGCCTTCCTGACGCGCCCACTTCTCCAGTTTCTTCACGTTTTTACGCAGGCGGTTAGCGTAATCTTCCGCAATCTGTCCGGCGCTTTCATGACTGTTAACCGCCAGCTTATAGTTTTTCTGCACGCAATCCAGCGGACCGTTCTTCGCTTTAAACTGGCGATCGGCACGCAGCTGCAGGCAGCTCAGCAGTTCTGGCGAGGCGCTGAACAGCGACAGGTTCCAGCCGCCAAAATGCTGCTTCATCAGACGTCCGAGCTGGCTGTGCAGCGCAATCAGGGCTGGTTCGCTCTCCAGACGTTCACCGTAAGGAGGATTACTCAGCACCGTACCGTGAACCGCCGGATCGACCGGATTAGTCAGCTTCAGCAGATCCTGCTGGCCGAAGGTGAAAAGTTCAAAGACGCCAGCGCGGCGGGCATTCGCCTGCGACCACTCCAGCACCCGACCATTATTGTCGTAGCCAAAGAAGCGCGCCTGAGTGGCAGCCGTACCAGTGCGGGCACGGTTCTGCGCCTCAGTTTTAACCTCCTGCCACAACGCAGCGTTAAACTGGCTCCAGGCGGTGAAGCCCCAGTGCTTGCGCAGCAGGCCAGGCGCACGATCGCAGGCAATCAGTGCGGCTTCAATCAGCAGCGTACCGGAACCACACATCGGATCGATCAGCGGTGTCGTCGGCTCCCAGCCAGAACGCAGCACGATGGCCGCCGCCAGGGTCTCTTTTAACGGCGCCTGACCGGTCTGCTGGCGATAACCACGCTGATGCAGCGAGCTGCCGCTGAGATCCAGCGCAATGCTGGCGCGATCGTCATTCAGCCAGACGTTGACACGGATATCTGCCTGCTCACGATCGACGTTAGGTCGTTCGAGGTTCTGACGGGTAAAGCTGTCCACGATGGCATCTTTAACTTTCAGCGCACCAAACTGGCTGTTACGAATCGAATCGTTGGTGCCGCTGAAATGCACAACAAAGGTTTTGTCGCTGCCGAACATCGTCGGCCAGTCCACGCTCTGCACACCCAGATAGAGATCCAAATCGCTGTAGACGCCAAACTCTCCCAGCGGCAACAGGATGCGTGATGCTAAACGACTCCACATCAGGCTTTGGTACATGGTGCGATCGTCGGCTTCGTAGTGAACGCCTCCCTGCACTACTTGCAAATCCTGCGCGCCCAGCGCGTCCAGCTCACTTTTTAACAGCTCTTCGAGCCCACGCGCCGTGCTGGCAAACAGAGAATTCATATCGTCACTTTTTAACTCTTGAGAAAATTGTCGCGCATTATAGCGAATCGGAGACCTATGTCATAAAGTTAGCTTCTTTTGTGCTGCGCGTCGGGTTCAAGGAGAACACCATGATCACGCTTTCCCGCTTATTTATTCATCCTGTGAAGTCGATGCGGGGATTAGCGCTGTCACACGCGCTGGTCACTGACAGCGGACTGGCATTTGATCGTCTGTTTATGGTGACCGAACCTGATGGCACCTTTATTACCGCGCGTCAGCACCCGGAGATGGTGCGCTTCACGCCCGCGATTTTACCGGATGGCCTGCTGCTGACGGCCCCGGATGGCAGTCACTCCCTGATCCGCTTCAGCGATTTCGATGAGCAGGATCACCCCACCGAAGTCTGGGGAAATCATTTCACCGCGCGCATAGCGCCGCCTGCGATTAACCAATGGCTGAGCCAGTTCTTCCCGCGTGAGGTTCAGTTGCGCTGGGTCGGGCCGCAACCCAGCCGCCGGGTTAAAGCGTTTAATCATATTCCGCTGAGCTTTGCCGACGGCTTTCCGTTTTTGCTGATCAACAACGCGTCGCTGCATGATCTGCAACAGCGCTGCCCGGCCAGCGTCCGTGCCGAACAGTTTCGTCCGAATCTGGTCGTCAGCGGCGCTGCCGCATGGGATGAAGACAGCTGGGCGGAGATTCAGATTGGCGACGTGATATTCGAGGTGCCTAAGCCATGCAGTCGCTGCGTGCTCACCACTGTCAGCACCGAGACCGGCGTTAAGCATCCTGCCGGTCATCCACTGGCCACGCTGCAGACGTTCCGCACCGCCCTGGATGGCAGCGGGGATATTGATTTCGGTCTGAACTTAGTGGCGCGCAACAGTGGGGTGGTGCGCGCCGGTGATGAGATGATTGTTCTGAAACGTCATGCACCGCGCAGCTATGGTGCCGGTGAAGTGGTCGAAACACTGAAACCAAAGCAGCAGGCTCCTGATGCCGTGACTATCACGTTTCAGGGTCAGACGTTCACCGGGGATAATCAGCAGGTATTACTGGATCAGCTGGAGATGCAGGGCTTCCGGATCCCCTACTCCTGTCGGGCGGGACTGTGCGGCAGTTGCAAGCTGAGTCTGGTCGCGGGTGAGGTTAAGGCGCTGAAACAGAGCGCCCTGCGTCAGGACGGCACGCTGTTGAGCTGCAGCTGTATTCCGGCTGGCGATGTAGAACTAAGGTAGTCAGACTGCGCGGGCGTAGCGCGGCGCGACATCCTGATACAGGGGCTGCAGGCGATCGTTCATCACCTTGATGGCATCGCCGAGCACCATGTTTTTTCCGGCCAGCGTCAATCCCGGCTGCGCCAGCAGGCAGAGCGCCGCATTATCGCCACTCTCAACCACCAGCAGTCGTGCCTGCGTTCCCTCTTCTGCCAGCGTAACCTGTACCATTTCACCGGGACGGGGCTTCATTGCCGGAGCATAAGAGGCGAAATGCCAGCTTTTCGGCATCAGTGGCTTGAGGAAGCGTGCAGCGACCAGCGCATTTAACACCAGTTCGGCGCGATGGCTGCCACTGAGTTTGCACTGACGGCAGGTCTCTTCAAAGGTGTAATAAAGGGCGGCGTCATCGACACAAAAACCCGATTCAGTGAAGGCATCCGGCGTGAGCATCTTGCGGGAATAACGGGAACGGAAAAGCATACCGTCTGCCAGGTCGAGCATCATTCGGTCGTGGCTGTTGTCAAAATACCAACGCCAGTTATCATCGGGTTTAATTTTCATCGTGTGCCCTGTATTTACCGCTGCGCCAAAAATCACGCAGAATTCAGCGAAAAAAGAAACATAAGGAAAAGCTGAAAAAGCGTGCAACAGGACAAAATATAAACGAGCCGAGGGGATAAATAAACCCCCCGGCCAATGATTGTGAGAATTGTCTTAGAGATGGGTGACGATATCTTTAATTAAGCCTGGCCCCTGATAAATAAAGCCTGAATAAATCTGAACCAGTGTTGCCCCGGCGGCGATTTTTTCACGCGCTGCCGTCAGAGAATCGATCCCGCCTACGCCAATAATCGGCAACCGTCCCTGCAGTTCCTGAGAGAGGCGCTGTATCACCGCCGTGCTGCGCGACTGCACTGGCCGTCCACTTAACCCACCCGCTTCTTCAGCATGCTTAAGACCGCTCACCAGCGAACGATCGAGCGTGGTATTGCTGGCAATCACGCCATCAATCTGATGACGAATTAAACTGTCCGCGACCTGAATTAACTCTTCTTCAGAGAGATCGGGCGCAATTTTTACGGCCAGCGGAACATATTTCAGATGACGCTGTTCCAGCTCTTTTTGTTTCTGTTTGATGGAAGAAAGCAGATCATCCAGCGCCTCGCCATATTGCAGCGAACGTAAACCTGGGGTGTTAGGTGAGGAAATATTGATGGCGATATAACCGGCGTGGGCATAAACCTTTTCCATGCAGATCAGATAATCATCTTTGCCCTGCTCGACCGGCGTATCTTTATTTTTACCGATATTGATCCCCAGCACGCCGTTAAAGCGCGCTTTCTTCACGTTTTCAACCAGGTGATCAACACCCAGATTATTAAACCCCATCCGATTGATAATTCCGCCCGCTTCCACCAGACGAAACATGCGTGGCTTATCGTTCCCCACCTGGGCGCGCGGCGTGACGGTGCCGACTTCAACAAAGCCAAAGCCCATCGCCGCAAACGCATCGATGCACTCTGCGTTCTTATCCAGACCCGCCGCCAGGCCCAGGGCATTCTTAAAGGTCAGTCCCATACAGGTGACCGGACGCGACGGCAGATTCTGGCGATAAAACATCTCCAGTGGGGTGCCGTTCATAAAACGCAGTTGCTGAAAGGTGAGTTCGTGTGCGCGTTCGGGATCAAGTTTAAACAGCGCCGGTCGGACGATAGGATAAAACATGCACTCTCCTGAAGGACGGAAGCGATCGTGAAAGTCGGTGCACGGGAAATTGTGCGCCAGAATGGTAAAGTGCTCTGGCGCAAAAGTAAATCGAACAGCGGGGAAGCGTGAAGTTAACTGAAAATGCTTTGATCTTACGCGGCGGAATCGTTTACGGGTTGATTTTTCACCTCAGAGGGAAAGAGATATTCCCGCAGGATGCCGTGACGTTGCATGATGCCAAAAATACCGAGACAGACGAACGCTTCAGCCCCGACCATCGACCATGCGGCACCGATTGCGCCAAACTTCCACGCCAGGAAACAGCAGAGCGGCACGTTAACCACACCAGCGGCCATCATCACCCACATACGCTGGCGGGCCAGACCATGTGGGATCAGAATCTGTAATCCAGCCGGGTAGGCAATGTTGCCAAACAGGAAGCAGAGCACAAAGACGCGCAGCACATCCGCTGACTGGATAAAGTCTTTACCCAGCAATATTGAGACCACCAGGTCAGCAAAGAACCAGGTGAAGATTACAATCGACAGACTCAGGGAGAACGACAGCAGCAGGCTTTTGCGTGTCGCGGCAATCGCGGCCCGTTTATCCCGGCCGAACAGGTGGCTGACGCGCGGGAAGAAGGCGCTGCCGATCTGCTCCGGCACAGAGTTGGCCGCTTTACGCAGGCGATCGGCGCCGTTGTAGATCCCGACCATGTAAGTAGAAGCAAAGGTGGCGAGAATCACCACGTTGACGCTGTTGAAAAGGTTAGCGCCGGCAATGGCGATAAATACATCCATGCTGTCGGTGATGCGCTGTTTGATTTCGCGTGGTTCAAAGCGATAGCGGCCAATGACTTTCATCTCCAGCACAAACTTCAGCGTAATCGCCGCGCTGATAATGGAGACCGCGCCAGGGATCAGGGCAGCCAGCCAGGTATCCTGCGGAGATTTCACCAGCAAAAAGGTCAGCGGAATCGCACAGAAGTTACCGAAGGTGGCGATCATCGCCGTCTTACCCAACTTCTCAAAGCCCTGCATCAGCCAGCCGAATGAAAACAGCGAGCCGACTAGCGTGGTGCAGTTCGCCAGAATGATGAAGAACAGAGGATGCCAGGAGGGATTGAACCACGTCGCAGTCAGCAGCGTGCCGCTGGTGACCACCAGCAGCATCAGCTTGGCGTTAAACGTTGACCAGAAGAGCTGGCTAACGCGTTCTTTGTCATCACGATGGTGAGCAATATCTTTGGTGGTAAAGACATTGAATCCCCAGTCGGAGATGGTGCTGCAATAGAGGACGCAGGCGATCGCCAGCGCCAGCGTACCCATCTGCTCTACGCCCAGAACGCGGGCAAGATAGGGCAGCGTGGCCAGCGGAAACAGAAACGATGCGCCACGGTAAGCCAGCAGCGAGAAAATATTAATAACCAGACTTTTATCGAGTACTTTTGCCATGTCGCAACAACCTTATACACATTGCATGTCTCACCTTCTCATTTCGCTAAGGCATAAACAATATCGCTTCACATTTTTCAGAATCAGGCTGCGCGCTTGAGCTCTTTTTTAACCTTGTAATGCTGCAGCGCAATAAAGAGTTCCGGGCGATTAAACAACAACCACTCTTTAAGATTTTCTGATTTTACATTACGACCCATAAAGCGAATGGCATTACAGACATATTCCGGCACTGGCGTTTTATTATAGAGAGACAAATAGATCATCAGACGGAACGAGTGAAGTAAATAAGATTTTTCCAGCGAACTACGCCAGGCTGATTTAGGGAGCGAACTGGTTAACGTATTATAAGCATGCATAAAAGCGTCATAGCGCTGATAGAAAAACTCATTGCCTTTGGTACTGTTGGTCAGTGAACCACTGCGGATGCGCTGCTTATAATAGACCTGACGGCTGACCCATGCGTGCTGGCATTTCATAAACACGGAGAGCGTAAAGTTGTGGTCTTCATGAATCCGACGTACAAAGCGCAACTTATGCTGTTCAATGACGCTTTTTCTTAAGGCGTAATTCCAGACGGCAGAGGTATATCTGCCATTACGCAGCAGGCGCAGAAAGACCTCCTGTGGTTTCTGCTGGCCAAACTGGTCATGCTTCACTTTTGGCGAGGTGATATCAATGTGGCCATCTTCATAGACGCAGGAGTTAAAACAGAAAAGATCCGTTTCAGGATGCTTCTCCGCCACCATTGCCAGCTCAGTGACGAGGCCATCAACCACGACATCATCCGGGTCACAGAAAAAGAGAAACTGACCCTTTGCCAGTGCAATGCCGGTGTCCCGTGCATTGCCGAGGCCGCCATTTTCAATGGTGATCACTTTCACCTGAGAAAGGTGCGCATAATTCTGTTCAATTAAGGCTAATGTTCCATCAGTAGATCCATCATTCACAATGATTATTTCATTGGGCGCTTTAACCTGGCGTAATAACGAATCGACGCACTCTACAATATATTTCTCAACATTGTAGGTTGGAATAATAACGGATAACAGGATGTCAGACATATGCAATTCTCTGCTGTTAGAAAATGACAATACGATTCACCTGCCTGATGCAGGTTCTGACCAGAGGCGAAACGTCGAAAAGAGTAAGGCGCGATTATTATGATTGCTTTCATTGAGCCCGATTATCTTAAACCTGTAATGCGAAAAAAGACCAGCCGTAAAAATCATCTTAATGTTTCATGTGAGCATCACTCTTAACGAAAGTGCATCTATAGCCCGCAGTAATGTTAAAACCGTTGAGGATCGATTTAAATTAGCCCTGCAAAGCAGACGTAACCAGATTCAGAAATCTGTAAGCGAACATCTGAAACGATGAATAAGTTCAGCATTCCTTCATTATTATTACAGTTTGCTTTCTGCAATAAATCTTAATCTTTGGCAGAGGCTGCCGCAGATAAGCTGATTCTGTGCTGCTTCGTCGCGCTATTTTGTCAGCCGTTGTGCTTTATGGCCGCGCCACTCTCAGAAAAAATGATTAAGCAATCAGACGAAAGATATTTTTTCTGCTCAACCGACACATTTTGACGATCTCGTATCATGCCCCTTAATGAATTGTTCCGCTGCCAGCGCTTAATTTAAGAATTATCGGAAGCGGCGATGCTGACATCTGTCGCAACGCCTTCTATTTGCAGATTTCACCCTTACTTTGCCGGATAAATCATTTAAGCCCACTCCCCTGCTCTGACAGTATGAAGGCATAAGTTCTCAACATTTGATAATCAATAACTTTTAGTTATAAGGAGTGATGATGCGAGTTATTACGCTGGCAGGCAGCCCACGATTCCCCTCCCGCTCAACCTCACTGCTGACGCTGTGTCAGCACAAGCTGGAGGCGCGTGGTATTGAAGTCATTCCGTGGAATATTCACAACTTTCAGCCTGACGATTTAATCAATGCGCGTTTTGATGCACCTGCGCTTCTCGCCCTGCGTGACGATCTGGCTTCGGCTGATGGACTGATTATTGCGACACCTATCTATAAAGCGTCGTTTTCGGGTGCGCTGAAGACGCTGCTCGATCTGCTGCCTGAACGCGCACTGGAACACAAAGTCGTTTTACCGCTGGCCAGCGGCGGCAGTGCCGGTCATATGCTGGCGCTGGACTACGCCCTGAAGCCGGTGCTCAGCGCCTTAAAGGCGCAGGAGATCCTGCATGGTGTTTATGCCGAGGATCATCAGATCAGTCATTACGACCGTCAGCCCGAACTGCAGGATTCACTGTCACAGCGCCTGGATGAGGCCGTCTCCGCCTTCTGGCTGGCACTGACCCGTCACCACCACCCCGTTGCGCAAGCGGTATAAGGAAGCGATCGATGAAGCTGAGATTAGGAAAGTGGCTGGTGGCCGGACTTCTGCTGGCCGGCCTCCAGGTACAGGCCGCCGAATCCGATCCGTCTGAGATTCGCATCGGCTATCAGAAAGGTTCGGTCAGCATGGTGCTGGCGAAGTCACATCAGTTACTGGAGAAGCGTTTTCCCCATACCCGGATTAAGTGGATCGAGTTCCCTGCAGGTCCGCAAATGCTGGAAGCGCTGAATATCAACAGTATCGACCTGGGCAGTACCGGTGATCTTCCCCCGCTGTTTGCCCAGGCCGCGGGCGCGGATCTGCTTTATGTCGGCGCGGAGCCGCCAAAACCCAAAGCGGAAGTGATTCTGGTGCCAAAAAGCAGCCCGCTGAAACAGGTTGCGGATCTGAAAGGCAAGAAAGTGGCTTTCCAGAAAGGCTCCAGCTCTCACAACTTACTGCTGCGCGCCTTACAGCAGGCGGGTCTGACCTTTAAAGACATCACGCCGGTCTATCTCACCCCCGCCGATGCGCGCGCCGCCTTCCAGCAGGGTGACGTTGATGCCTGGGCAATCTGGGACCCCTACTATTCATCGGTGCTGCTGCAGGGGAATTCGCGCCTGCTGATTGATGGCAGCTCCCTTAACCTGACCGGCTCCTTTTATTTAGCGACCCGCAGCTACGCCGAAGCCCATGGCGCGTTTATTCAGCAGGTGCTCGACACCTTCAGTTCTGCTGACGCGCTGACAATCAGCCAGCGTCAGCAGAGCACCACGTTACTTGCGCAGGCGATGGGCTTGCCCGAACCGGTTATCGCCAGCTACCTCAGCCATCGGCCACCCACCCGCATTTCGCCGGTCAGTGCCGAAACTGCCGCAGCTCAGCAGCGCACCGCTGACCTGTTCTATGCCAATCATCTCTTGCCAGTAAAAGTGACGATCCAGGATCGCATCTGGCATCCGCATACCGTGACGCAATAAGGAGCAACAATGAGCGTATCCATTTTCTGGTTCCTGCCGACGCATGGCGACGGCCACTATCTTGGTACCGCCGAAGGGGCGCGACCGGTTGATCACGCCTATCTGCAACAGGTGGCGCAGGCCGCTGACCGCCTCGGTTTTGGTGGCGTACTGATCCCGACCGGCCGCTCCTGTGAAGATGCCTGGCTGGTTGCCGCCTCGCTGATTCCGGTGACGCAGCGCCTGCGATTCCTGGTGGCGTTGCGTCCTGGGGTGATTTCACCAACCCAGGCAGCGCGTCAGGCCGCTACGCTGGACCGTCTTTCTAACGGACGTGCGCTGTTTAATCTGGTGACCGGCGGCGATCCGGAAGAGCTGGCGGGCGACGGTGTGTTCCTGGATCACCGCGAGCGTTACGCGGAATCCGCCGAGTTTACCCGCGTCTGGCGTCGGGTGCTGGAAGGCGAAACCGTCGATTATGAAGGCAAGCACGTGAAGGTACGCGGTGCGCGTCTGATGTTTAAACCGGTGCAGCAGCCTCGTCCCCCGCTGTGGTTTGGTGGCTCTTCTGAACCCGCCCAGGAGCTGGCGGCCGAACAGGTCGATGTCTACCTCACCTGGGGCGAACCCCCTGCGCAGGTTAAAGAGAAGATTGATCAGGTGCGCGCGAAAGCGGCAGCCCAGGGACGCACCGTCCGGTTCGGCATCCGTCTGCATGTGATCGTGCGTGAAACCAATGAAGAGGCCTGGCAGGCCGCAGACAAACTGATTGCCAATGTGGATGACGCCACCATCGCGAAAGCGCAGGCGGCGTTCCAGCGGGCAGATTCTGTGGGGCAGCGCCGGATGGCCGCACTGCATGGCGGTCGCCGCGACAAGCTCGAAATCAGCCCTAACCTGTGGGCAGGCGTCGGCCTGGTGCGCAGCGGAGCCGGGACCGCGCTGGTCGGCGATGGCCCGACCGTGGCCGCACGCATCAAAGAGTATGAAGCGCTGGGCATTGAGACCTTCATCCTGTCGGGTTATCCGCACCTGGAAGAGGCTTATCGCGTCGGCGAACTGCTGTTCCCGCATCTTGACCTGCAGGTTCCACTGGTGCCCCAGCCGCGCGTGGTTCAGGCACACGGTGAAGCGGTAGCCAACGATTTTACCCCTGAGAAAAAAGTCGCCCGGGGCTGAGGAGAGCATGATGACCAGAACCCGAAAACGCCTTGCTGATACGCTGGTGCCCTGGCTGCTGCCGACGCTGCTGGTGGTGGTGTGGCAGATTGCCTCGCAAACCGGCTGGTTGTCGACCCGTATTCTGCCCGCACCGGAGAAAATTGTGACCACCTTCTGGCAGCTGACCGCCAGTGGTGAACTCTGGCAGCACCTGGCGATCAGTAGCTGGCGGGCGCTGATCGGCTTCAGTATCGGCGGCTCTATCGGCCTGCTGCTCGGGCTGATTACCGGCACCTCCAGAACCGGTGAACGACTGCTGGATACCTCGGTACAGATGCTGCGCAATGTGCCGCATCTGGCGCTGATCCCGCTGGTAATCCTCTGGTTCGGTATTGATGAGTCCGCCAAGATCTTTCTGGTGGCGCTGGGGACGCTGTTCCCGATCTACCTGAATACTTATCACGGCATCCGCAACATCGATCGCGGGCTGGTTGAAATGGCGCGCAGCTATGGCCTTTCCGGCTGGAGCCTGTTTATCCAGGTGATCCTGCCCGGCGCGCTGCCCAATATCATGGTCGGCGTGCGTTTCGCGCTGGGCCTGATGTGGCTGACGCTGATTGTCGCAGAGACCATCTCTGCCAACGCGGGTATCGGCTATCTGGCCATGAACGCGCGTGAATTCCTGCAGACCGATGTGGTGGTGGTCGCTATTATTCT
The DNA here is from genome assembly GCF_001598475.1 of Pantoea agglomerans NBRC 102470. GTDB lineage: Bacteria > Pseudomonadota > Gammaproteobacteria > Enterobacterales > Enterobacteriaceae > Pantoea > Pantoea agglomerans. Next base: position 84,718 of record NZ_BCZA01000001.1, on the reverse strand, counting down.
TTACGCCCTGCTCGGCAAACTGGCGGATGTCGCTGCGTTGTTGCTTGAACGTGTCTGGCTGCGCTGGCATCCCGCTTATCAACTGAAGGAGGAGAACGCATGAGTCAGACTCTCTCACCGGCGCGCCTTAACACCGGCACCCCGGTTGGCGTTAACGGCGTCAGCAAACAGTATGGCAGCCGCACCATTCTGAATAAGATTGACCTGCATATTCCCTCAGGTCAGTTTGTGGCGGTGGTGGGTCGCAGCGGCTGTGGCAAAAGCACGCTGCTGCGCCTGCTGGCCGGTCTCGAACAGAGCTCCAGCGGTGAACTGCTGGCAGGCAATGCGCCGCTGCAGTCGGCACGTGAAGATACCCGCCTGATGTTTCAGGATGCGCGACTGCTGCCGTGGAAAAAAGTGATCGATAACGTCGGGCTGGGTCTGCGCGGACGCGAATGGCGCAGCGCGGCGCTGGATGCGCTGGCGGCGGTAGGCCTCGCCGATCGGGCTGATGAGTGGCCAGCCGCCCTCTCCGGCGGCCAGAAACAGCGCGTCGCACTGGCCAGAGCGCTGATCCACCGGCCCGGTTTACTGCTGCTGGATGAACCGCTGGGGGCGCTGGATGCCCTGACCCGCATTGAAATGCAGGGATTGATTGAGTCACTGTGGCAGCAGCATCACTTTACCGTACTGCTGGTCACGCATGATGTCAGTGAAGCGGTGGTGATGGCAGATCGCGTGCTGTTGATCGAAGAGGGTCAAATCGGGCTGGATCTGCTGGTGGATCTGCCCCGTCCCCGCCGCCGCGGATCGGCGCGGCTGGCCGAGCTGGAAGCAGAGGTACTGGATCGGGTCATGCAGCGTACGGAGCAACCGCAGCCGGTTCGTTTCGCGCAGCAGCGCTAAAAAAGGGGAGTGTCTCAGACACTCCCCTTTTTAATTATCAGGCGTTCAGTGCCCGGGTAATTTTCTCGTAGAGGTCGCCAGAGAGTTTATCCAGCTCCAGCAGTTGCTCCAGCGCCTGGCGCATCATCGCCTGACGGCCTTCGTCATAACGTTTCAGGCGAATCAGCGGCTCCACCATCCGCGCCGCAACCTGCGGATTGCGGGTGTTGAGGTCGGTAAGCATCTCCACCAGGAACTTATAACCGCTGCCATCTTTAGCATGGAAGGCGGCCGGGTTAGCCGAGGCAAAGGCACCCACCAGCGAGCGAACACGGTTCGGATTACTCATGGTGAAGGAGCGATGGTTCAGAAGCTGACGCACATTGCGCATCACGTTAGCGGCCGGACTGGTCGCCTGCAGCACAAACCATTTGTCCATCACCAGACCATCCTGATGCCAGCGCTCATCGTAAGCTGCCAGCAGCGCATCACGGCACGGTAACTGTGCCGCAACCGCAGCAGAAAGCGCCGCCAGCGCATCGGTCATGTTGGTCGCCTGGTGATACTGCGTCTGCACCAGTTTATCCGCCAGCTGCGCATCGCTGAAGGCGAGATAGGTCAGGCAGATATTTTTCAGGCTGCGCTGACCAATCGCGTCATGCTCGACGCGGTATTCAGGCTGCTGATTGGCGTTGTAGATCGCAAAAAACTCATCGGCCAGTTCGCGTGCCAGCGTGCGTTGCAGCGCGTCACGCACCAGCGCAATCGCCTGCGGATCGATAGTATCAAACAGCTCGGCAATCTCATTTTCCGACGGCAGCGTCAGAATCAGCGCGGTCAGTGCCGGGTCGCAGTCGGTATCCAGCAGCACCGCGCGGAAGGCATCGGCCACATGCAGCGGCAGTGACAGATGCTGGCCCTGCTGATAGCGGGCGACATTCAGACGGATATAGGTCGCCAGCAGGCTCTGAGCCGCATCCCAGCGGGATAAGTCGTTGCGTGCATGACGCATCAGGAAGGTGAGCTGAGCATCACTCCATTTGTAATCGAGCTTCACCGGGGCAGAGAATTCGCGCAGCAGCGACGGCACTGGCTGGAAGTAGACATTATCGAAAATAAAGGTCTGGAACTCCTCGGTCACATTCAGCACATGATGTACCGGATGACCATTATTCTGCAGCGGGATCACCTTGCCTTCGCCATCATAGAGTTCAATATCCAGCGGGATATGCAGCGGCAGCTTCTCTTTCTGATCGGCAGTCGCAGGCGTGTGCTGCGTGACGTGCAGCGTATACTGCTCCAGCTCCGGGTTGTAATCGTCGCGCACCGTCAGCACTGGCGTACCGGACTGGCTGTACCAGCGGCGGAACTGCGACAGGTCAACATTCGAGGCATCTTCCATCGCCTGAACAAAATCATCACAGGTGGCGGCGCTGCCGTCGTGGCGATCAAAATAGAGCTTCATGCCCTTCTGGAAATTCTCTTCACCCAGCAGGGTATGCATCATACGGATCACTTCTGACCCTTTTTCATACACCGTCAGGGTATAGAAGTTGTTCATCTCGATGACCTGATCCGGACGGATCGGGTGTGCCATCGGGCTGGCATCTTCGGCGAACTGCGCACCGCGTACGATACGCACGTTATCAATGCGGTTCACCGCACGTGAACCCAGATCAGAGCTGAACTCCTGATCGCGGAACACCGTCAGTCCCTCTTTCAGGCTGAGCTGGAACCAGTCGCGGCAGGTCACGCGGTTACCGGTCCAGTTATGGAAATATTCGTGACCGATAACCGCTTCAATGCCCAGGTAATCTTTGTCCGTCGCCGTTTCCGCTTTAGCCAGCACATATTTGGCGTTGAAGACGTTAAGGCCTTTGTTCTCCATGGCGCCCATGTTGAAGAAGTCCACCGCCACGATCATAAAGATGTCGAGGTCATACTCCAGACCGAAACGCTCTTCATCCCACTTCATGCTGTTTTTCAGCGAGGTCATCGCCCAGTCGGCACGGTCGAGGTTACCGCGATCGACGAAGATCTCCAGCGCCACATCACGTCCTGAACGGGTGGTGAAGCTGTCGCGCAGCACGTCGAAATCGCCCGCCACCAGCGCAAACAGGTAGCAGGGTTTCGGGAACGGATCCTGCCACTTCACCCAGCTGCGACCCTGCTCATCCCGGCCGCTGTCAATCCGGTTACCGTTGGAGAGCAGGAATGGATAGCGCTCACCGTCGGCATAAATGGTGGTGGTAAAGCGCGCCAGCACGTCGGGGCGATCGAGATACCAGGTAATATGACGGAAGCCTTCAGCCTCACATTGGGTGCAGAGCGCCTCGCCCGATTTATACAGCCCTTCCAGCGCGGTATTCTGATCCGGGTGAATATCGTTAATAATTTTCAGGGTGAAGCTTTCCGGCAGCTGGCTGATGACCAGTGCGCCCTCTTCTTCACGGAAGGCCGTCCAGGCTTGCCCGTCGACCTCCAGCGCAATCAGCGTTAACGCTTCGCCGTCCAGTCGCAGCTCAGCCTGGCTGTCGCCCAGTCGTTTAACCTGGCTGATGGCCGTTACACGAGTGGTGGACGCATCCAGTTCAAAAGTTAAATCGATATCGGTGATGGTGTACTCAGGCGCACGGTAGTCGTGGCGATACTTGATTTGGGGCTGTTGCGTCATATTGCGTCTCGCGTTGTTATAAGTTTACCGGCAAAGTCTAAGCTTGTTACTACAAGCTTGCCACGCACAATGCACCTAAAGGGTGAAATGGCTACACTTTGTTAACAATGGCACAGATTGGCCTCGACCCGCCCGTCTGAAATATGCTGTGATCGGCTTCAGATAGTGAATTATACTTTTGCGTCTTTATGACTGTGTACAACACCGGGCTCTGCGCCACCGAACAGGATGCTGAAACGCGCCATGACAGGACATGCTTCCCCGATACTGACCTCGCTGCTGGATACGGACGCCTATAAGCTCCATATGCAGCAGGCCGTTTTCCACCGCTATCATGACATAACGGTGGCGGCGGAGTTTCGCTGCCGCGGCGACGAACTGCTGGGTCTCTACGCTGACGAAATTCGTGACGCGATAACCGCAATGCAACACCTGGCGCTGACTGATGATGAAGCGACCTGGTTGTCTCACCTTCCCTTCTTCCAGCAGGATTACCTCAGCTGGTTACGCCAGTTCCGCTATAACCCGGATCAGGTTGAGGTGCGCAATCATCATGGCAAGCTGGAACTCCGTATTCAGGGGCCGTGGCGAGAAGTGATCATGTGGGAGGTGCCGCTGCTGGCGCTGATCAGTGAGATTGTGCATCGTCATCGCACGCCGCAGGTCACTACTCAGCAGGCACTTGACCACTTACATCAGAAACTCGGCGACTTTAAAGGCCAGGTGGCTGACCTTGATATGTCACGCTTCCGCCTGATGGATTTCGGCACCCGTCGTCGCTATTCGCAGGATGTGCAGCAGTCGATCGTCTCAACGCTGAAACAGGATTTCCCATGGCTGATTGGCACCAGTAATTATGATCTGGCGCGCCGTCTGTCACTGACGCCGGTGGGAACACAGGCGCACGAGTGGTTCCAGGCCTTCCAGCAGATCAGTCCGGTACTGGCCAACAGCCAGCGCGCGGCGCTGCAGGCGTGGCTGGATGAGTATGACGATAAGCTGGGCATCGCCCTCACCGATTGCATCGCCATGGACGCCTTTCTGCGCGATTTCGGCCCGGTGTTTGCCCGCCGCTACCAGGGACTGCGCCACGACTCCGGCGATCCGGTCGAATGGGGCGAGAAAGCACTCGCCCACTACCAGAAGCTGGGTATCGATCCGCAAAGCAAACACCTGGTCTTTTCTGACAACCTGAATCTCGACAAAGCGCTGGCGCTTTACCGCCACTTTGGCCAGCGGACTAACGTCGTGTTCGGCATCGGTACCCGCCTCACCTGCGATATTCCGGGCGTGACGCCACTTAACATCGTTATCAAACTGGTGCAGTGCAATGGCAAGCCGGTGGCGAAACTCTCAGACAGCCCGGGCAAAACTATCTGCCAGGATAAAGCCTTTGTCAGAGCCCTGCGTAAAGCTTTTGATCTGCCGCTGGTGAAAAAAGCGAGTTAATCCTCTTCTTATCGGGGCGTTGATACGCCCCGCCTCTGCTGTAATAAATCTGCTTTCCCCCTGAATTTTGCTTGTTTCCTGAAGACTCGCAAGTAACATAGCAAAACCCCGGATGGGGCAACTTTTTACTCACTTCTTCTATATAGAGAGATATTTATGAGCGTAGTGCCTGTAGCGGACGTACTGCACGGTCGCGTCGCGGTTGACAGTGAAGTCACCGTACGTGGTTGGGTGCGTACCCGAAGAGATTCCAAAGCCGGTCTTTCCTTCATCGCTGTCTATGACGGCTCCTGCTTTAATCCCGTTCAGGCTGTCGTCAATAATTCTCTGAATAATTATCAGGATGAAGTGCTGCGTCTGACCACGGGCTGTTCCGTTATCGTCACCGGTAAAGTGGTGGCCTCGCCGGGTCAGGGCCAGGCGTTTGAGATTCAGGCGACCAGCCTGGAAGTCGTGGGCTGGGTGGAAGATCCCGACAGCTACCCGATGGCGGCGAAACGCCACAGTATCGAGTATCTGCGCGAAGTAGCTCACCTGCGTCCGCGCACCAACCTGATTGGCGCGGTCGCCCGCGTTCGCCACACCCTGGCGCAGGCGCTGCATCGCTTCTTCCATGAAAATGGCTATTTCTGGGTCTCGACTCCGCTGATTACCGCCTCCGATACCGAAGGTGCCGGCGAAATGTTCCGAGTCTCTACGCTGGATATGGAAAATCTGCCGCGTAACGATCAGGGCAAAGTTGACTTCAGCGAAGATTTCTTTGGTAAAGAGGCGTTCCTGACCGTTTCAGGTCAGCTGAATGGCGAAACCTATGCCAGCGCCCTGTCGAAGATCTACACCTTCGGTCCGACGTTCCGCGCAGAGAACTCCAACACCAGCCGCCATCTGGCGGAATTCTGGATGCTGGAGCCGGAAATCGCTTTTGCCTCACTGGATGATGCCGCTGCACTGGCCGAATCAATGCTGAAGTATGTCTTCAACGCGGTGCTGGAAGAGCGTGCCGATGACATGGCCTTCTTTGCTGAGCGGGTAGATAAAGAGGCGGTTGAGCGTCTGCAGCGTTTCATCACCACCGATTTCGCGCAGGTGGATTATACCGATGCGGTTGAGATCCTGATGAACTGCGGTCAGACCTTCGAAAACCCGGTTTCCTGGGGTATTGACCTCTCCTCTGAGCATGAGCGTTACCTGGCCGAGAAACACTTTAAAGCGCCGGTGGTGGTGAAAAACTATCCGAAAGACATTAAAGCGTTCTATATGCGCCTGAATGACGATGGCAAAACCGTGGCGGCGATGGATGTTCTGGCGCCAGGCATTGGTGAGATCATTGGCGGTTCACAGCGTGAAGAACGTCTGGATGTCCTGGATGCGCGTCTGGAAGAGATGGGTCTGAATAAAGAAGATTACTGGTGGTATCGTGACCTGCGTCGCTACGGTACCGTGCCACATTCTGGCTTTGGATTAGGCTTTGAACGTTTAATCGCCTATGTCACCGGCGTACAAAATGTCAGGGACGTAATCCCCTTCCCGCGCACCCCACGCAACGCGAGTTTCTGATATTCGGCATTAAATATAAGAAATTCATATATATAACGAGGTCGGCACTGCCGGCCTTTTTTTATTTTTGTAAATTTTGAGTTCTCTCACAAAGTTCCGTGTTTTTTACATTTTGTAATACATATTTTCTTACTGAAACAAGATTACGAGTTTAGTAGCATTTAAGCGCTAGAATTACGGCGGGTGGGATGGAAAGATGCGTGCAGACACAGGAAGACACCAAACTTCGTTCAGGGTTCCCGTAAAGGTTTCTTGACGGCAGTGGCAGGTGTACAAATAACTCCAATGAGGGTAATGAATAATGATGAAGCGCAATATTCTTGCAGTGGTTATCCCTGCTCTGTTAGTAGCTGGCGCAGCAAACGCTGCAGAAATCTATAACAAAGACGGCAACAAACTGGACCTGTACGGTAAAGTGGATGCGCGTCACCAATTCTCTGATAGCGCTGGTGATGATGGCGATCAGACTTATGTGCGCTTCGGCTTCAAAGGCGAAACCCAGATTAATGACCAGCTGACCGGTTACGGCCAGTGGGAATACAACATTCAGGCGAACAAATCTGAAGGTGATGACGCACGGGACGGCACCAAAACCCGTCTGGGCTTCGCGGGTCTGAAATTCGGCGATGCCGGTTCAATCGACTACGGCCGTAACTACGGTCTGGTTTACGATGCAATCGGCTGGACCGATATGCTGCCAGTATTTGGTGGTGACTGGGGCGGCTCAGACAGCTTTATGAACGGTCGTAGCACCGGCCTGCTGACCTACCGCAACACCAACTTCTTCGGCCTGGTTGATGGCTGGGACTTTGCTGCTCAGTATCAGGGTAAAAACGAACGTACCGCAATCGATCGTGCTAACGGTGACGGCTATGCATTCTCAACTTCATATACCTTACCAATTGGTGTAGGCATTGTTGGTGCGTATAGCAGCAGCGACCGTACAAATTCGCAGGCAGCGGGTGTTGCTGTGAATGGTAACGTAGTTGGTCAGGGCAAACGTGCTGAGAACTGGGCAACCGCGCTGAAATATGATGCGAACAACGTTTACCTGGCAGCGCTGTACGGTGAGGGCCGTAACTCTTCCGTTATCGGCATCCCTGTAGCTAACACTACCGACTCAGTGACTGCATTTGCCAATAAGAGCCAGACTATTGAATTAGTTGCTCAATACCAGTTCGACTTCGGTCTGCGTCCATCCGTTGCATACGTGCAGCAGAAAGGCAAAGATATCGAAGGTATCGGCGATGCTGACCTGTACAAATACATCGACGTTGGCGCGACTTACTACTTCAACAAAAACATGTCTACCTATGTTGATTACAAAATCAACCAGCTGGATGACAACAACCCACTGAATCTGAACACAGACGACATTGTTGGTGTAGGCCTGGTTTACCAGTTCTAATTCCGCTTTAAACATGTTTAAAAACGGGGCTAAGTCCCCGTTTTTTTATGGCTGCTATTCCCAACAGGTGCGTTTTTCCCCGCGCCGTTACCCCGCTTTAATCACTGCATTTCCCCGTCGCGCAATCCGCCCTGCAAAATGTATGAATTTGTCTCGCAAACGGTTGGCATTTGTCTGGCCGGACGCTAACCTGAGAGCTCTTTTCGCTAAAGTTCACGCTAATGGACCTGACACATGTTTGAATCGATCTCTGCTGCACCCGCCGATCCTATTCTTGGGCTGGCCGATCTGTTTCGTGCTGACGACCGCCCGGAAAAAATCAATCTGGGCATTGGCGTCTATAAAGACGAAACCGGCAAGACCCCGGTGCTGACCAGTGTTAAAAAAGCTGAGCAATATCTGCTGGAAAATGAAACCACCAAAAACTATCTCAGTATTGATGGTCTGGCTGATTTTGCCCGTTGCACACAGGCCCTGCTGTTTGGCAACCAGAGCCCGCTAATCACCGCTGGCCGCGCTCGCACGGCTCAGACACCGGGTGGCACAGGCGCGCTACGCGTTGCAGCCGATTTCCTCGCCACGCAAACATCGGTGAAGCGGGTCTGGATCAGCAATCCAAGCTGGCCGAATCACAACAACGTGTTTAACGCTGCCGGTCTTGAGGTCTGTGAATACCACTATTACGACCCGGCAAACCATACACTCGATTTCGATGGTATGCTGGCGTCACTGCAGCAGGTTCAGCCAGGCGACGTGGTGCTGTTCCACGGCTGCTGCCATAACCCGACCGGTATCGACCCGACCGCTGAGCAGTGGCAACAGCTGGCGCAGCTGTCACAGGCCAACGGCTGGCTGCCGTTGTTCGACTTCGCTTACCAGGGTTTTGCCCGTGGTCTGGAGGAAGATGCTGAAGGCCTGCGTATTTTTGCCGCCTCGCATCAGGAACTGATCGTCGCCAGCTCTTACTCCAAGAATTTCGGCCTGTATAACGAGCGTGTCGGTGCCATCACGCTGGTTGCCGCCGATGCGAGCGTGGCTGATACCGCGTTCAGTCAGGTGAAGTACACCATTCGCGCCAACTACTCCAATCCGCCGGCACATGGCGCCGCCATCGTCGCCACCATTCTGGGCAACGATACCCTGCGTACCATCTGGGAGCAGGAGCTGTCGGACATGCGTCAGCGCATTCAGCGCATGCGCCAGCTCTTCGTAAACACGCTGGCGGAGAAAGGCGCACAGCGCGACTTCAGCTTTATTATTAAGCAGAACGGCATGTTCTCGTTCAGTGGCTTAACCAAAGAGCAGGTCATTCGCCTGCGTGAAGAGTTTGGCGTCTACGCGGTGAACTCAGGGCGGGTGAATGTGGCGGGCATGACGCCAGACAATATGTCGGCGCTGTGCGAAGCCATTGTCGCCGTGCTGTAAGCAGGATGACCGAATTGAAAAATGGGCCTGCTGGCCCATTTTTTATTGCAGGAAAGGATTGCTGATGCGTTCATGCCCCAGCGTAGAAATCGGGCCGTGACCGGGCAGAAAAGTGACATCATCGCCCAGCGGCAGCAGTTTCGTGCGGATAGCATCGATTAACTGCTGATGATCGCCCTGCGGGAAGTCTGTGCGTCCCACACCACCATTAAAAATCACGTCACCTGAAATCAGTAACCGTCCTGGCCAATCGAAGAACACCACGTGGCCAGGCGAATGGCCCGGACAGTGCAGGACTTCCAGCGTGGTCAGCCCTACCTGTACGCTCTCCCCCTCTTCCAGCCAGCGATCGGGGGTAAAAGGCGCGCATTCATCAAGTCCGAACATCCGGCTCTGGGTAGGCAGCGCTTCCAGCCAGAATGCATCACGCTTTTGCGGTCCGACAATCGGAATCTGCCAGAAGGCAGCCAGCTCGACGGCGGCCCCGACATGATCAAGGTGTCCATGAGTCAGCAGAATCTGGGAAGGTTTAAGCTGGCGTTGTTCCAGCGTCTCTTTGATCAGATCGGCATCGCCGCCTGGATCAACCAGCGCGGCTTCACGAGTGGACTCGCACCAGATAACTGAACAGTTCTGGGCAAAGGCGGTAACAGGAATAATGTGGTAATTCATAACGCTCCATGACCGGCTCACGCAGCGTTGCCGGTGTCATTACCAGTGCCTGATCGGCCCGGTATCAATATGTACAAAGTTACTGCGGGGATAATATCCTACACCACCCGCACGCAGAGATAACGCCGCTTTGCGTACATTGGCCAGAGAAACCCCTTCGATATGGAAATCCATTGCCTGGCCTTTGGTATGATAGCTGTGCTTTGCCACCCCAGGACCGCTCTCACGTAACATGTTGTTGGTTGCCAGTGAACGGTAGCCCGAAACCAGCTGTATCGGTTTACGCATTCCCAGCAGCGCCTGCAGGCGGAAGATTTGATCAAACAGGTGCGGATCGATGCTTTTCACTTTATTGGCGCGATAGTCACGGAAAAAGTGATTTAATCGTGACAACTCATCCTTGTCGTAACTCTTACCATTAAAAAACTCAGTTTTAAGGGTTTCACCGGTATGAAGATTATTAAGCATCAATACACGCGGGCGAGAGGTAGAAAGCGAGGCCCTTGCAGAAGCGGGTAATAATGCCAGACCGGCGGCGGCGCTACCGCACAGCAGTAGTTTGCGACGAAAAGAATCAATAGTAGACATGTAACGATTTACCTGAGAGTGAAGCCATAGAAATGTGCAAAAAGCGCACAGCCCGAACCATAACTTTCTCTCAGTAGAGCGTCAACCCATCTGCAACCTGTTTGCGTGGCGATACCTGCAGGAATCGCCATTTGATAACATTTTTCTGAATAACCGGCCCGCCGCTAACGATTTAAAATCAATCACTAGAGCAGCAATTGCTCAGCCCGACTCAAAGCCTGGCTGCCCGAACGCGCGGTGTCATCATAATTGTAAATATCTGTGCGGAACTGTGGTTTGCCATCATCAGCGACCCACGCCGTCAGATAATAGAGATTGACCGGAATACGATGCCGAATGGGCACGTAGCGTGTGTCACCCTCTTTTAACGTACTGGAGATGCGGGCATCGTTCCAGCCCGCGTCCTGCAGTAATAAACCTGCCAGTTCAGACGCTTTATTTACCCGGACGCAGCCTGAGCTGAGCGCGCGGATATCCCGCTGGAACAGGTTGTGGTTCGGCGTGTCGTGCAGATAGATCGCATCTGAGCTGGGCATATTAAATTTATAGCGGCCCAGCGCATTCGCCACACCCGGTGCCTGAATCAACCGATAGGGGAACGATGAAGCGGTGACCATGCGCCAGTCGATCATGCTGGGATCGATCACTTCAGCGTCAGCGCTCCAGCCCGACAGCAGGGTATAGCCATGCTTATAGAGATAGGTCGGATCCTGCTTCACTTTAGGAATGATATCTTTACGCACCAGCGTGGTCGGCACATTCCATGGCGGGTTCAGCACCACATTATTGAGCGCGCTGCGCATCAACGGCGTTTTGCGATCGGGACGCCCGACGATGACGCGTGATGAGAGGATCTTGTTGCCGTTGTTGTAATAAATCAGCGAGTAGTTGGCGATGTTCACCATAATGCCGTTGTGCATATCGTCCGGCAGCAGGCGCAGTCGCTGAATGTTCAGCGCCAGCAACGAAGCACGCATCTGCGGAGAGACGTTAAGCCACTGCCGCGTTCTGGCACCGATAGCACCGTCGCCATCCAGTCCCTGCCACTGCTGGAAACGCTTCACACCCGCCACCAGCGTCTCGTCATAGACATTGGCGGTGTTCCCTTCCAGCGTCTGACTCTGAACGTTACCCGGCGATTGCAGTGAAGGCGCGGACAGATCGGTGACTGGCGCGGCGGAAGGGCTGACCGCAACCGGCTGGTCGCTGTGGGTCACTGGTGAGGCGGCCACCGGCACCGCATCGTCATCCGGTGCAGGTGCATTAACCTGCGCCGTTAACATGCCGCTGCGCTGCAGGATTTCACGCAGCGCCGGCACATCGTCACTGACCTGTCCCGGGCGCAGCGTTTCACTGCTTTTCAGCTGCGGCCAGGGTTGTTTATCACCTAGCAGGGTTTTCAGCGCGGCGTGCATCGGCTGATACTGCGGGTGCTGCGGCTGCAGTGACGCAATAAACGTGTTGCCCGATCCTGCATTGACCGCATTCTGCCACTGATTCACGACCGCCACCGACGGCTGTGTCAGCTGGTAGGGAACATTGCTGTAAAGCCAGGTTTCACCCTGCGTCGGCACATTAGAAACAAATTGCAGATAGCCCAGCATCGCATCGGACAGCGCGACATCCCGGGCAAAGCCGGTGATCGCCGGGTTAGTCAGACGCTCAATCCAGCGCGTGAACTGTGGCTGAACGCCGGAAAGCGCCACTTCAGCCAGCTGCTGCTGAAATTTTTGTATCGCCTGAGGATCCTGCCAGAGCGGTTGCATATGGCGGGATGCATAGAGCGTCGCCAGCGGTGCCAGATAAAACGGCTGATCGGCGCTGGAAAACGCCTGCCGGATGCGTTGCTGACTTTCGGAAACGGAGATAGCCGCCTGCGTTGTCCCGGGCAAAGCGGCGATGACAGCGGCCTGCGGTAGCGTAAATGGAACAACGGTTAGCGCCAGCGCTAACAATGATAGAACGCGATGATGATTTAATTTTTTTACCAGCAACATCCCTGCCCCCTTGTTTTTCAACTTCGCAGTGTTCCCTGTATCCACTGCGACCGCGCCGTGACTCATCATGTGAGTATACAAACAAAAACGGCATTTGCCTCATGCGACAAATGCCGTAACCAGATTAACGAATGGTTCAGTTTTTGACTACGTTTCCGCCTGCGAATTTTCAGCGGTTAAATCGGGCAGCGCATCTGCGTCGCTTCCCGCCCGCACCGGCGAAGGATCGGCAGCAAAACCACGCAGACCGACCACATGCACATGCTCGGTGTTATTAAACACCTTACGCACCAGTTTGTAGGTCGTGCCTTTTTCCGGACTGATATTCTCCGGTGCTGCAATCACCAGCTGCATCTCCAGTCGCTCACAGAGTTCAAACAGCGTGGCGATGGAGCGGGCATCCAGACGGGCCGCTTCATCAAGGAACAGCAGTCGGCATGGCGAAATATCTTTGCCGCGCAGACGACGGGACTCTTCTTCCCAGCTCTGCACCACCATCACCAGAATGGACATACCGGTACCGATCGCTTCACCGGTTGAGAGCGCCCCGCTCTCTGCGCGCAGCCAGCCATCGGAACCACGGTTAACTTCCACTTCCATCTCCAGATAGTTGCGGTAGTCCAGCAGCTCCTCACCGATGGTCTGCGGCGTACGCTGCCCCATGTCGATATGCGGATTAAGACGCTGGTAGAGCTTCGCCAGCGCCTCCGAGAAGGTCAGGCGATTGCTGTTAAAGAGATCCTGATGCTGCTCGTGCTCTTCCGACAGCGTATCCAGCAGCATGGCGTGGGTTTCACGCACGTTCACGTTGAGCCGCACGCTGCGTACCTGACCAAAGCTGACGGTCTGCAGGCCCTGGTTGAGCTGGCGGATACGGTTCTGTTCACGCTGGATCGTTTTACGGATGATGTTGGCCGCACTGCGCGAACTGATTGCCAGCATCTGCTCACGCGCCGTCAGCTCTTCCGTCAGACGGTTCAGTTCGATTTCCATCTGCTCAATTGCTTCGACCGGATCGTCAGTACGAATAATATCCTGACGAATACGCTCGCGCAGATGCTGATAAACCGCAATAAAGAACTGAATTTTACGTTCCGGACGTTTTGGATCTTCCGAGAGTCGCAGCACGTCGCGCAGATGTTCGTTGTCCGCTACCGCCAGACGCAGCGCACCCAGCGCTTTATCCGACATAGAGCGCAGCTCATCGCCGCTCAGGTAGGCCAGTTCACGGCGATGCAGACGACGCTCAACGCCATTCTCTTTCACCAGACGCAGTACAGTACACCAGCCCGCTTTGGCGCTGACCACCTGTTCACGCACCTGATGATACTGACGCTCCAGCTGACGCAGTCGCTTCTGCAGGTTATCCATCTCCGCTTCGCAGAAGGTGAGCTGTTTCTCCAGCTGATTGCGGCGGGCGCGGTTATGACTCAGTGCCGTGTAGAGTTCGTCACGGCGAACGCGCGCGCGTTCTTCCGCGCTGCTGTCAGCCTGGACGCCAATGTCCTGCATCTCCTGCTGCAGCTCTTTCAACATGTCGCGCTTGGCATCATAGGCGCTTTTCAGCGAGGCCAGCACCTGGGAGTATTGCGTCAGCTGCGCCTGATGTTCACGCAGGCGATCACGACTGCGGCTGCGTTCGCCCTCAGCCTGCTCCAGACGCTGACGCAGCTTATCGCTGAGGTCGTTGTTGCCGTTGAGCATGCTGGCCGAGTCGTCGTAGCTGAAGTGGGCGCGACGCTGCACCACTTCTGTCAGGGCAAAGGCCTGCTGACGGGCGTTGCGCTGCTGCTGCTGCGCCTGCTGATAATCCGCCTGTAACTGCTCATGCTGTTCCGGATCGCTCTGCAGCACGGCGATGATCGGTTCCAGTTTCGCCAGCTTAGCACCATGCTGATGCAGGAAGCGCGCCGCTTCCTGTGCGGCATCGACCTGCTCGCGGATCTCTTCGCAGCGATCGCCCAGCGTCTCATCCAGCAGCAGATTGACGCGTGGCAGCAGCCGGTTTAACTGTGATACGCCCTCTTTGGCCAGCTCATACTGCTGACGCTGCTGCTGATTGTTGCTCTCATGCTGATTCAGCGCGCGCTCCAGCTCACCCCGGCGTGCGCCGAGCTGACGGATCTGCGCTTCCGGATCGGCGTCAAAGGCGACGGCCAGATGACTGCCGATAAAGCGGCTGAATGACTGATGCAGACGCTGCGTTTTCTGCACGTCGAACGACAGCGTGGCGTAGCGTTCGGCCAGCTTATCGCGCTCAAGATGCAGCAGCTCCAGCTGATTCTCACGCGCCGCGCGGCCAAACAGCGGTATTTTCGGGAAGCGGGAGTAGCGCCACTGACGCTCTGCCACCTTCACCACTACCGCATTCTGCAGTTCATCGACGCTGAAGACGCTGTCATCGAACGACTGCGGATCACCCTCGATCAGGTAGAGATCTTCCGGACACTCTTCCAGACCATCCAGCAACTCACGAACGCGGGAGAGATCCGGCACCACAATCGCATGACGCGACGGACCGTAGAGCGCCGAGAAGTAAGGCGCATCATCCAGCGTTACATCATCGTAAATCTCTGACAGCAACACGCCGCCAAACCGTTCGGCAAGCTGGGTCAGGCGCGCATCTTCCGCACCGCCTGGCTGGCTAAGACGTTCAATCTGCCGCTCGATATCACGTTTTTGAGCGGCCACTTCGTCGCGCTCGACGGTGGTTTCACGCTCACGCTCCAGCAGCTGCTGCATATATTCGGTGACGTCCTGGCTGCTGTTCAGCGCCTGGCCGGTCTGTTCGCTAAGCTGGGTCAGGATCTCCTGCGCCGCCAGCCAGTGTGGCGCACGGGCGGTCAGGCTGGTGATGCGTTCGCGCAGCTGCTCCAGCTCCTGGCGCATCATCATGCGCTGCTCACCGGCGTCGGAGACGCTGCTATTCAGCTGTTCAATCTGTGCTTCAAGCTCCTGCTGCAGGCCTGCCAGCGCATCCGCTTCATAATGCTGCCCCTGACGCTTGCAGAATTCCGCCAGCAGGCGCTCCGCCTCATGCTGTTCGCGCAGACGCTGTTCCAGCTCATTGAGACGCAGACGCAGCGAAGAGAGCTGTTCGGCGTGATGACGCTGGTTGCTGGCATCACGCAGCAGTTCGCGGCCGGTTTGCCAGGCGTCCTGACGGGTCACGTCACCGGCAATGCTGGTCACCAGCGCCAGCGCCTGTTCAAACTGACTGTGCGCCGCTTCCGCTACGCTCAGCTTCTGCTCCAGGCGCAGCAACCGTTCTGTCGCCTCTTCCTCTTTGGCCTGGAAGCTTTCCTGCCATTCAGCCGCATTTTCAATGCTCAGATCGGGTAACTGGCAGAGCGTGCGGGCGCGTTCCAGCGCCTGCAATGCCTGCTGATACTGGATAGCGCGGGTTTGCTGCACGTCGAGCGCCTGCTGGAAATCGGCCAGCTGGCTTTTCAGCTCATCCACTTCCAGCTCAGCCGCTTCGGCCCGCGCTTCATTCTCTTCCTGAATTTCACGCGCTTCGGCGACCACTTCGGTCTGCTCTTCCAGCCGCAGCGTCAGATCTTCGATATCCGCATCGTAGCGCTCAATCTTCTCCTGCTGACGCATCGCCGTCTGTACCAGGTTCAGGTGATCGCTGGCAGCCTGATAATCGACTTCAAGATCGTTTTCTGCACCACTGTGCTCAGCCAGTTCGCGCGCCATCTCAACATGACGATACTGCTCGGTGGCGAGCTGCTTACGGCTGCTGAACAGCTCGCTGCGCAGCTGTAACGCGCTGTCGAGGTGTCCCCGACGCTCGTTGGCGTGGCGCATATAGTCAGCCGAAACGTAGCTGGTCGCCTCGGAGATCAGATGCTTGAAGAGATCGCGGTCAGACTGGGTAACGCGGATCGCCTCCAGCGTCATGCGGTTCTCGCGCAGCGCGGCTTCCATATCCTGGAACGCTTTGCGCACGCCACTGTTTTCAGGCAGCAGGTAATCACGCAGCGATCGGGTGATGGCGCTGGAGATACCGCCATACAGCGAGGCTTCAATCAGACGATAAAACTTGCTGCGATCGCTGGCAGAGCGCAGACGACGCGGCACCACACCAAGATCAAACAGCATGGCGTGATAATCGGTGACTGAGTTATAGGCGCGGAACTGTACCCCTTCCTGCGCCTCAACCCGCTCTTTGACTTCGTTCAGCGGTAATACGCGTGCCTGACGGCTGTTAAGCACTTCCGTCAGCATATCGGTTGGGTTGGTGTCGGTGGGCAGGCCATGAATACTGAATGGCTTGATATCGACCTTTTTATCGCGTCCGGCGACCTGTTGCAGACGGACACCGACCACGACACGCTGATGGCGTGAGTTCACCACATCCAGCATGGAGTAGCAGACCCCAGCCCGCAGTTTACCATGCAGCCCCTTGTCACGGGATCCTGATGTCGCGCCCGCTTCGGTGGTATTACGGAAGTGCAGCAGCGTTAAATCGGGGATCAGCGCGGTGACAAATGCCGCCATCGTGGTGGACTTACCCGCACCGTTACCGCCTGACAGCGTGGTCACTAATTCATCGAGATCAAAGGTACGGGCAAAAAAGCCGTTCCAGTTGATCAGCGTAAGCGAACGAAACTTTCCGCGCTCAATCATGCCTGTTCTTCCTCTGCGTTCTCACTCGCGTCACCTTCCTGCCCTTCACCGTCATCGGTGTCGACCGGTGCTGTCGCGTTTTCCAGTAGCATGGCCTCGCCATCACGAATCAGACGAAGCTGCGCTTCACGGGCATCATCACCGCCGCGCACGTCGGCACCAAAGCGGAACACCGATTCCGTGATGCGGAACTTGCTGCTGTCGTTGCCGAAAAACCACACCATGCCAAGGCGACGCAGGCGGCTCAGAGAGGCGCGCACTTTCTCCTGCAGTTTGGTGCGATCCAGATCCGAACCGGTTGAACGCTGGTTGACCAGCTTCAGCAGGCGGTTCTCATCGGCCAGAGAGAGCAGTTCGTCGTACAGCTCCTGCTGGGTGAAGATACCTTCATTGGCCAGTCGTTCCGGGCTGAGATAGAGATAGCAGAGAATCTTCCCGACCATCATGTCCAGCTCAGAGAGCACGGAACGTGGAATCAGCGTGGTTGAACGCGGACGCAGATAGAAGAAGCCTTCCGGCGCACGGATTAACTCAACGTTATAGCGGCTGTAAAACTCTTCGAGAAACGACTGGTAGTCCATCAGAAAAGCGTGATTATCCAGCTCTTCGATACCGATATGGCGTCCGGCGCGTAACTGGCTGTCCAGCGCGGGAAAAATCGGGTTGGCCAGTGCCTGTGCCAGCTTAACCGGCATCACTTGTTCAATATTTGTCGATGACATGTGCCTGCACCTTGGCTCCGTAATCATTGATGGCTTGCCATTCCACAGGCAAACCGGCTAAATCAGCTTCCGCTACGCCAAGGCGCACCGCCTGATCCACCACAATACGCGCCAGATCGAAATGGCGGGCTCGGGGATACTGGGCCAGGTAGTCGCGCATCACTGACGCGAGGTTGAGCGGTTTTTGTTGCGATTTGTAGACCTGCAGCGCTTCTTCAATCATCGCTGCCAGCTGTTCGCGGATTTCGTTGATCTCTTCGTACTCCATCTCCGGCGGCAGTTCGCCCATCACTTCGTCGTTACGCAGCGTCAGCGCCTCATCACGCATGTCATACAGGCGGTCGGCGTTGGCATAGGTCAGCGCCCAGGGCGCGTCGAAGTAATTCTGCACCGATACCCGCAGGCGCTGCGCAAAGACGCGGTTTTTATCCATGTCGATGGCGGTACGAATAAATTTATGGACGTGGCGGTCATAGCCGATCCAGAGGTCAATCGCCTGCTGGCCCCAGCTGGTAATACGGTCGAGTTTGCTTTGCAGATCAAACACCAGCTTATCGACAAAGCCCAGATCGGGACTGTCCAGCGTGGCATCCTGAATGCGCAGCAGATTTTCCTGAAGTTTGTCGCCCGCGGCTTCCAGCGTATCCTGCAGTTCACGCAGCGTTCCTGAGGTTTCAGAAAGCAGCATTTCACAGCTGGAGATGGCCGCGCGCCAGTCTTTGTTCAGCAGTTCGGCGATATCATTTTTAACCGCCTGCTGCTGTTCATCCATCAGACGCTGGGTCATATCGATGCTGTCGAAGATCTCCGCCACGGAATATTTCAGCGGCGCGAAAACATTGCGGTGCCAGTGAAACTCATCACCGTTTTCCTGCGCAGCATCGGCTGCCCGCTTAAGCTCATTGGCCACAATCGACAGCTGCATCGACAGGCGCAGAGTCGAGAACTCACGCTGGCGGATGTAATAGTCGGTGATGCCGATCGCCAGCGGCGTCAGGCGATAGATGGCATTGCCTTCCGTGATTTCGCTGGTAAAACGGTTGAGCAGGCGCTGTCGCACCATGTCGTTGATGGCGTTGTTGGCACGAACCAACACGGTTTCATGGGTTTGTTCGAAAGCTTTACTGACGTGACGGAAAGCATCAATCAGATCGCCTTCGCTCATTTCGCCATCCATCCGCTCACCGTTGAGGGTGGCGATAGCCAGCAAAAAGGCCAGACGTTCCACTGGCAGCGCAAGGGAAAAGTCATTTTTGCGCGCCCAGGAGACCAGTTCAGGTACCGTCTGGGAAAATTCACTCATAATTCGTCCTTCTGCCCGGGTTTACGCGCGGTCACGTGGATGTAGCGCCCTAAGCTCAAAAAGGGTTCCTGACGGCAGTAACGCCGCTCCATCTCAATAATTTCGTCGTCGCTTTTTGGCTCGCCCTTCGGCGGCTTCATGTAGTCACTGAACACCCGGATCCCGGCACGCTGCTCAATCACAAAGCCACACGCCTCCAGCCAGCGATAGACCTGCTCGGGGTCGCGCGGATAGTCAGGCGACAGCGTTCGCTTTTTGCGTTTAGTCAGATTGGTGCGCAGATAGCCGAAGTTACCCAGCGTTAAGGTGCGCAATGTCAGGCCGTGCAGATTGTAAAACATCAGCGACATGACGCCCCCCGGACGCAGCAGATCAAACAGCGCTTTCAGCACCTTCTCCGGTTCAGCGACCCACTCAAGCACAGCGTGGAACAATACCAGATCCACCGGCTTATCCAAATGTTCACCCACCTGCTGAGCGCTAATTTGTCTGAATTGCATGTTGTGGCTCACACCCTGCGCCGCCGCATTTTCCCCGGCCCGGCGCAGCATCTCGCTGGAAAGGTCGCACAGCAGAACCTGATGGCCCTGCGCAGCAAGCCCGCTGGAGACCTGGCCGACACCGCCGCCAGCATCCAGCACCGACAGCGGGTGCGGTGACAGACCGGGCACTATCTTCTCCAGCTCATCCCAGAGGATGGCCTGGCGTATCTTCCCTTTAGTGGTGCCGTAAATATTTTGCGAAAATTTATCCGCGAGATCGTCAAAGTTACGATCCTGCATGGCATGCGCTCCGGTATGCTGCGGTGAGACTTGTGCTATTTTGTCACAGGCACCAGAAGAATGAACCTTTCATCCCCATCTTCCCTTCCGGGTGCTCTATTTTCGGACAACAGGACTCTTTTTTGATGTTATTTACCCTTAAAAAAGTTATCGGTGGACTGCTTTTACCCCTGCCGTTTCTGCTTTTGCTGATGGCGCTTGGCATTTTACTGCTTTGGTTTACTGGCTGGCAGAAAAGCGGCAAAACCGTGATCTCCGTCAGTTGGCTGTTACTGCTGCTGCTGAGCCTGCAACCGCTGGCCGATCGTCTGCTTTTGCCGCTGGATAGCCGCTATCCAACCTGGAACGGATCAGAGAAGGTGGACTACATTGTGGTGCTGGGCGGAGGCTATACCTTTAACCCAGCGTGGGCGCCCAGCTCAAACCTGCTGAATAACAGTCTGCCGCGCGTGGCAGAAGGCGTTCGTCAGTGGCAGCGGAATCCGCAGTCGACGCTGATTTTTACCGGCGCAGCGGGCGGCACCAATCCAAAGAGTAGCGCCTGGGTAGCGTCACAGGTGGCGGAAAGTCTGGGCGTTCCCCGCGAACATGTTCAGATTCTCGACCAGCCCCGCGACACCGCGGATGAAGCGCAGGCGGTCAAAACCGTGGTGGGCGATCGCTCGTTTCTGCTGGTCACATCCGCGAATCATATGCCGCGGGCAATACGCTTTTTCCACGCGATCGGGTTGAAGCCAATGGCCGCTCCCGCTAATCAGCTGGCGATTACGTCACCGCTGAATGGATGGGAACGGGCGATACCCTCATCGATCTGGCTGAGTCACAGTGAACGTGCGGTCTACGAAACGCTTGGCACTCTGTTGCAACAGCTAAAAGGCGAGGAATCGGACTCAGCCGAGCCAGGGAAGTAATTGCGCGCGTGCATGGTCAAAACGCGGACGATTAAACGTGCCGGTCTGAACCAGATGCTCAATGCAGTCCCACAGTTGATAAACCCACCGACGCCAGACAAAACCCTCTGAAACCGGCGCCCGTTGCAGGTAGCAATGCAGCAGCGCCGTTTCGGCAGGCGAGGTATCCAGATGGATAAGATCGTATTCACGGGGTGCCCAGAGGATGGTGCCCGGCTGTGTCATCGCGATTAACTGGTCACTGCGGCTATCTTTCAGCATGCTCTGCAGCTGAACGTTGCCGTGAACCATCACACAGGGATCGTCGAAGCCGCGAAACAGATGCGTCAGTCGCGCCCGGCAGCGAAACAGAATCTGGCGATCATCCAGCGTAAAGGCTGGCGGACGCAGATAGCTCAGGGTCGCCCATAGCACCTCAACCCGTTGTGCATACCAGGCGGGCCAGCTGTTCTGCTGCGTGCTGTCCACCGTACCGACCAGGCCATGGCTGTCGAGCCGGTGCCAGGCCAGCACTCCCTCGACCACCTGTTCGCAAAACTGTTGCCAGCGCTGAGCATCCCGCGCAGGTACCTCCGCCGTCACGCCATTCAGTCGCGCCAGCAGGAGCATTTCATGCACCGGCGGCTGCTGGCTCATCACCAGACCATAGACCGCTGGCACGGCGATCAGTCCGGCCTGGCCTAGCAGCGCCAGCTTTCTGGCTTCCATCGCCGCCCGGCCCTGATGACGAAAATATTTCGCCACCACCGGCATGGGGCGCCCATCCCGATCGTATAACGCATAAAGCCGGGTGGGTGGATGTTCACTGATCATTTCGAGGCGGCTGATGGTTTCACCCAGCGCCAGCGTGAGTTCCGATTTAAGCTGTTCCATGCGGCATCCTCCTCAGATGAATATCACAATATCCTGAAGGAAGTGTTGGAGATAAGTTTAGCGGCGGATCAAGAACGTTGCGCTGAAACGGGGAGACAGGCTCCCCATTTGTCAGGCCTGCATGGCATCACGAACGCGTTGCAAATCGTCTGGCGTATCCACACCCACACTGGGAATGGTTTTCGCGACGGCGACATGAATTTTTTCGCCGTACCATAAAACACGCAGTTGCTCGAGCAGCTCAATCTGTTCCAAAGGGCAAGGCGCCCAGGCGACATAGCGGCGAATAAAACCAGCACGGTAGGCGTAGATGCCAATGTGGCGCAGCAGCGTATCACCGATCTGCTCGCGCGATGCGGCGTACCGTTCACGATCCCAGGGGATGGTCGCCCGTGAAAAATAGAGCGCGTAGCCATTCACATCCATGACGACTTTCACCGCATTCGGATTAAAGGCTTCTTCCACATCGGTGATCGGCACCGCCAGCGTCGCCATCCCGGCCGCCGACCCCGCCAGATTGGTCGCCACCTGACGCACAATCTCGGCCGGAATCATCGGCTCATCGCCCTGCACGTTTACGATGATTTCATCATCGGCAAACTGATATTTTTCGATCACTTCCGCCAGTCGCTCAGTGCCAGACTGGTGATCGGCGCGCGTCATGCAGACTTCGCCGCCTGCCGCTTCCACTGCCTGCGCCACGTCGGGATGATCGGTGGCAACAATGACCCGGCTGGCACCCGATTCACGGGCCCGCTCCATTACATGCACGACCATCGGTTTACCGTGGATATCGAGCAGCGGCTTGCCGGGTAAGCGGGTTGACGCATAACGCGCAGGAATGATAGCGGTGAAACTCATGGATGAATCTCTTCAACTGACAGCGTGCGGGCTTCTGTTTCCAGCAGCACCGGAATGCCGTCCCGGACCGGGAAGGCCAGGCCATCAGGTTTGCAGATCAGCTCCTGTTGAGCATTGTTGAAGTAGAGTTTGCCATTGCAAACCGGGCAGGCAACGATTTCGAGTAAACGATGATCCATATGTCCTCCATCAGGGACCGAATGCTTAAGGATTCAAGCATACCATAGCGCGGCGCGTGCGGGATGGGGTAAAACGCCATCCCGCAGTGGCTGCCGCAAAATTGATTAATCCAGCGTCCACAGGGCTGGCCACTGATCGTTAAGCGCGTCGGGTGCCTGCAGGATAGCGACGCTTTCAGCCCCCTGCCACTTCGCGAAGCGTTCGATAGCACGCCGGATATCAACCAAAAATCGCGCCGTAACGCGGGTCTTCTCCTCCAGCCAGATGTTTTTAATCTCCAGCTGTTTTGCCTGACGCAGCATGCGGGCATCCAGCCGCCCTTTTATCTGGCCGCGATGGAGGATGGGCAAAACAAAATAGCCAAATTTGCGTTTTTCCTCCGGGGTATAGCACTCAATACGGTAGTCAAAATTGAACAGCTCACTCGCACGCTTGCGATCCCAGACCACCGGATCAAACGGCGACAGCAGCGCGCTGTGCGTCGCCTGCAGCGGCTTATCCAGCAACGGCACGTAGTCACGATGCAGCCACATCTCACCCAGCCCCTCTGTATTGACGGCGACCAGATCGCCCGCAGCCTGGGCGTCAGCGATAAAATCGTTCAAGAGTGCCCGCTTCAGGCGATAGTAATCCGCCAGCCAGGCCGCGCGGAAAATCCCTAAGCTGCGGGCGCTGTTCATCAGCATCTGACGGGTCGCCTCCGCTTCACTGATGCCATGTATCGCATCCTGCCAGTCGGGCATCACGCGGCTGCGCAGATCGTAGACGCGCTGAAAATTACGGCGTTCGGTGACCATCAGCTCACCGGCGCTGAAGAGATTCTCCAGATGACGTTTGTGCGGTTTCCATGCCCACCAGCCTGACTTCGGGTTGTCGGCATGGGTAAAATCGGCGGCGCGTACCGGGCCATTGTCTCTGATCTGCTGCAGTAATTCGGCAATAGCCTGCTGGTGCTCAGCGACCCATTGCGCATTGTATTTCCAGCCCAGACGTTCCGGCGACAGCATGCGATGACGAAGAAGTCTGTAATCGGCACGGGGAATAAAGCAGGCTTCGTGCGCCCAGTACTCAAAGAGTTCGCCCTGTGCCAGAGCCTGTTCCAGCCATGCCTGAGGATATTTCCCCAGGCGACTGAACAGCACCAGATACGGACTACGGACCACCACATGAATGGTATCGATTTGCAGCAGCGACATGCGGGAAATGCAGTCAATCAGATCCTGATAAACAGCACGTTTTGCCGGAGTTCGCAGCAGGCCCTGCGCGGCGAGATGAAGGTGGCGTGCTTGCTGTAACGAAAGTGAATGCGTACTGTTCATCCTCTTCCTTATCAGGCTTCACCTGAACGGGGGCGGGTATCAGGAAATATGGCGGCAGAGTTGTTCAATGTCATCCAGTAACGGCGTCACGGCATTACCAGTTAAATGGGCATCGACCGGCAAATACCACCAGTCAGGCTGGGCAAAGTGACGGCATTTCACCGCGTCTTTTTCGGTCATCAGCAGTTGCTGACCCGCCTGGAGTAATCGGGTCAGTTCATCTTTGCTGTAGGCATGATGATCGGCAAAGGCGATCTCTGCGACCGGCGTTATACCCTGCTGTTTCAGCGTGGTGAAAAAACGCGGGGGATGACCAATACCGGCCATGGCGACTACCGCACCCAGTTGCTCCGGCGGGCAGGTTTCACCGGTCAGCAGATTGGTGGCCAGCCCGGGCTGAAGTTGCATGGCAATCTCGTCGGGCTGTGCTTCGCCGCCGTTAATGATCACGGCATCGACCTGCTGCAGACGATCGGCACGTTCACGCATCGGACCGGCAGGCAACCACCAGCCATTACCAAAGCGACGGACCCCATCAACCACCACGATTTCGCGATCGCGCTGCAGGGCGTAATGTTGCAGGCCATCATCCGTGATGATCACATCCAGCGAACCCTGTTTCAGTAACGCCTCAATCGCCCGTCGCCGTTGAGGGGCGACCGCGACCGGCGCCCCGGTGCGCTGGGCGATCAATACCGGCTCATCCCCGGCCTGTTCGGTGGGGGTCTGCGCCGTGACCAGCAAGGGATAGTGGTCCGCCTTGCCGCCATATCCTCGGGAGACCACGCCAGCGCGCAGGCCGCGCTGCTGTAACGCCTCGACCAGCCAGATGACCACCGGCGTCTTTCCATTCCCGCCAGCAGTCAGGTTACCTACCACCACGACCGGCAGAGGCGCACGCCAGCTTTTACGCCAGCCGCGCCTGTAACTGAAGCGTATCAGGGCCGTGATCGCACCATACAGCAGGCTGAATGGCCATAGCAGCAGCCATAGCGGTGAGCGACCACTCCAGATACGTTCAATCATTGGCCGAATTGCATCTTGTGCAGCTGTGCATAGGCACCGCGTTCTGCTAACAGCACCTGATGCGTACCGCGTTCAACAATCTGGCCATCTTCAATTACCACGATTTCATCCGCTTTCTCGATGGTAGAGAGTCGGTGTGCAATCACCAGCGAGGTACGGTTCTTCTGCAACTCATCCAGTGCAGACTGAATCGCGCGTTCAGACTCGGTATCCAGCGCCGAGGTGGCTTCATCGAGGATCAGGATCGGGCAATCACGTAACAACGCACGGGCAATGGCAATACGCTGACGCTGACCGCCAGATAACAGCACGCCATTCTCGCCAATCATCGTATCCAGGCCCTTATCCATTTTATTGATAAAGTCCATGGCATGCGCCATGGTGGCCGCCTGCTCGATCTCTTCACGACTGTATTGCTCACTGCGGGCATACGCGATGTTATTGGCAATCGTGTCGTTGAAGAGGTGCACATTCTGTGACACCAGCGCCACCTGATTACGCAATGAGCGCAGGCTGTACTCACGCAGATCATGACCGTCCAGCAGGATTTCGCCCTGCTGGATATCATAAAAGCGGGTCAGCAGGCTCGCCATCGTAGACTTACCGGAACCGGAACGGCCCACCAGCGCCACCGTTTTTCCTGCTGGCAGCGACAGATTGATATTACGCAGTGCCGGAATTTCACGGCCTGGGTAGGTAAAGGTGACATCACGGAATTCAATATCCCCTTTAGCACGGGTGATTTCGCGCGTACCGTTATCCACTTCCTGCTCACTATCCAGAATAGAGAACAGTGTCTGACAGGCCGCCATCCCACGCTGGAACTGGGCGTTGACGTTGGTCAGAGACTTAAGCGGGCGCATCAGGGCAATCATCGAGGAGAAGACCACGGTGATGGTACCGGCTGTCAGGGTATCCATGACGCTGGGGAAGCTGGCGGCATAGAGCACAAAAGCCAGTGCCAGCGACGCGATCAGCTGAATAATCGGATCGGAAATGGAGGAGGCTGAAACGAGTTTCATTCCCTGCTGACGCATCCGGTTACTGACGCGGGAAAAGCGCTCCGATTCAATGTCCTGTCCGCCAAAAATCAGCACTTCTTTGTGCCCTTTCAGCATCTGCTCGGCGCTGGTTGTCACCTGACCCATAGTATTCTGCATACTTTTGCTGATGGTGCGGAAGCGCTTAGAGACGGTGCGGATAGCAAAGGAGACGATAGGTGCCAGTACAATCAGGATCAGCGACAGCTGCCAGCTGTAGTAGAACATCATGATAAACAGGCCAATAATGGAAGCCCCTTCGCGCACTACGGTGACCAGCGCGCCCGAAGAAGAGGAGGCGACCTGCTCAGAATCGTAAGTAATGCGTGACAACAGGGTGCCGGTTGACTGCTGGTCGAAAAACGAAACCGGCATGCCCATCATATGGCTGAACAGACGACGACGGATGTTCATCACGACGTTGCCAGAGACCCAGGAGATGCAGTAGCTGGAGATATAACTGGTGACTCCGCGGACCAGCATCAGGCCAATAACCACTAACGGCAGCCATAGCATCACCGATCTGTCAGCTTTACCAAAACCATCATCCAGTAACGGTTTCAACAGTGAGAGCATTAAGGCGTCGCCCGCAGCATTAATAATCAGGGCGACTGAGGCCGCAATTAATCCCGCTTTATTAGGCGCGATCATCGGCCAGAGTCGGCGAAACGTCTGCCACGTAGAGAGATCTTTATCTTGATGCATTATTTATTCACGCTGTTGGAAATAGCCGGCCATTCTACCTGGATTCGCGTTTGACGCCAAACCACTGATGATACCAACGGGGCATTAATTGTTCCCGCAGGGTAGAAACCTGCGCTCTGCCCTGATTTATTCTGATACTGATTTGTCCTGACTGGCCCGTATCCAGCCAGTGAAAACCGGCCGTTCGATAGTTTTCCAGCACATTTTTCGCGGGCATACGCCATGCATTGTAGCGTGCCAGCGAGGCGATAGCGGTGTGGCCTGCGGCTTTACGCAGCAGCAATGAGGTCGACGACGTCCGGCTGCCGTGGTGCGGGACCTGCAGAATATCGACCTTCAGCCCCTGCTTCTCCAGCGCCACCAGCTGGCGTTCCGCTTTCGCTTCAATGTCACCGGTTAACATCAGACGAACCTGGCCATCATCGACGATCACCACACAGGAGTCATTATTTCCGCCCGGCAGGGGGGCCGTCAGCGGCCAGACCACCCGAAAGTGGAGCTGCCGCCAGCGCCACTGCGTGCCCCGTACGCAGGGTAAGTGTGCCTCATCAGCCAGCGCACTTCTGACTTCAACCGCTGGCCAGCGTTGAGTAATCGCCGCCAGCCCGCCAGTATGATCCAGATGTTTATGACTCAGGATGACCTGTTTTAACCGTAGCTGCCGGCGCTCCAGCCACGGAATGATCACCCGACTCCCCGCATTATCGTTCTGCCAGCGCGGGCCGGTATCATACATCACTGCCTCGTCGCCCTGGCTGATCACCAGACTCAGACCGTGCCCGATATCCAGCATATCGATTCGCCAGCCCTGCTCCTGTTCTGGCTGGCGACTCAGTATCATTGCCAGCGCTAAGGCGCCGCTGCTTAACGGCAGAGAAAAAAAGAGTTGCGCACGCCAGAGAATCAGACCGCCCCATACCATGACCGTAAACCAGGTTGTGCCACTCAGCGGCCACCAGCCTGGTGGCAGCAACGTCAGGCAATGAAACAGTGCACGTAATGAGAGATCGGCCGCTCCCCAGAAGAAGCCAGATAAATGCGCCACCGGTAGCAGCAGGGCAAGCGTCACAAGAGGCATGGTAATAAACGAGACGATCGGAATCGCGACAACATTTGCCACCAGCGCAGTCAGGCTGATGCCGTTGAAAATCGCCACCTGCAACGGCACCATTAAAATCATCATGCCCGCCTGTAAATGCAGCAGCTGTACCGGAATCCAGCGCCGTTGCTGACGGAACGACGCGGGCAGCGGGAACCAGTGATACCAGACCAGCAGCATGCCGACAGCCAGTACCGAGAGCCAGAAGCTGTCAGAGAGCACGGTCAGCGGGTCGGTTACCAGCAGTAATGCAATACAGAACGTCCAGACCTGCCAGCTATTCAGCTGAACACCCGCAAACCGTGTTATCGCCCAGAGCGTCAGGGCAAGCAGCGAACGCTCTGCGGGAGGCTGTGCACCGGAGAGCCAGGTATAGATTGCAGCAAACAGCCAGCTCACGATGAGGGGGAAAAGATAGCTGATATAACGGGCTGGCAAGATAAATTGCACCCCACGCGCAATCATCCAGCCGGTGCTGGCGGCCAGGGCGATATGCATGCCCGATATCGCCATCAGATGCGCGGTACCGGTATCCCGCAGTAGCTGACGCGTCTGCTGGCTCATCTCATCCCGAATGCCAAAAGCCAGTGCCTCCAGCGTTGCACGTGCAGGCATTGCACGGGTCCTGTCACGATGCCATAAAATAAATCGCCAGCGGCTATCACAGCGATCGCTTACCGCAATCTGCTTAAGGATTCGTCCCTGAAGCGGCGTATTATTAGCCAGTGCAAAACGCTGCGCATCGAAATCACCCTCATTAAGGCGGGCATGTACCGGTCGCAGACGCAGTTTCATCGTCCAGCGTTGTCCTGGACAGTAGACCTCCGGATCAGCATCAAACCAGATCCAGGCAAAGCGAGGCGGAAAAATCATCCTGCCCTCCTCTTTCAGCAGACGAACCCGGATTTGCTTCCGCTCTTTCCGCAGTTCACTGATCTGAAGGGTGTAGGTGGCAGGACGCGCCGAGAACTTTTCGATATCCCGCACCATCAGACGGGCGTCGTTACAGGCCCATGCCAGAAACAGCAGAGTAATACCGGCCAGACGGACGGGTTGGTAAGGGCAATGCAGCAGAGCCAGTCCTGTGAGGAGGAAGCCCCCCATCACCTCACCGGAAGGCAGCCGGGCCATCAGCAGTAGCGGTAACGTTGCAACGATCGCCAGTCGCGCCAGAACGGTCCATGTCAGCATAATCGTATCCATTGATTCAGTTCGATTATTCTGGTCAAAGAAGGTGAAAGTAACAGCGGATGATCAGGCAGGCTGGAGCGCTCTCACAAAGAGAGTGCGGTGTTGCAGTGTTGATGACAGCAATCCGGATGTCAGGTCTGAGCCTGAATCGCAGGCAAAAAAAAACGACATCCGGAGATGTCGTTTATCTGGTTCGGTATCGGCTTAGCCGTAGATATTTGCGCGATCGCGCAGTTCTTTGCCTGGCTTAAAGTGGGGAACGTATTTGCCTTCCAGATCCACTTTGTCACCCGTTTTCGGGTTACGTCCAGTACGCGGAGCGCGATAGTGCAAAGAAAAGCTGCCGAATCCCCGGATTTCGATGCGTTCGCCCTGTGCCAGCGTAGTGGCCATGTGCTCAAGCATCTCTTTTACTGCATCCTCAACGACTTTCGCCGGTATATGAGTATGCTGTCCCGCCAGTCTTTCGATCAGTTCTGACTTGGTCATGTAACCTCCGGTTTATCCCTATGGGAATGTATGACAGCTTTTACCGAAACCGGGTGGTTGCCCACCCGGTGCTTCAGGCCGATTACTCGCCTTTAGCCGCTTTGAACGCTTCAGCCATAGCGCTAGAGAAATTGCCTTCTTCCTGTTTGGTGTTAACAGTATTGATAGCTTCTTTCTCATCAGCCTGGTCTTTCGCACGGACAGACAGGCTTACGACACGGTTTTTACGATCAACGCCGGTGAACTTAGCTTCAACGTCGTCGCCAACGTTCAGAACCAGAGTTGCATCTTCAATGCGGTCCAGTGAAGCTTCAGAAGCGCGCAGGTAACCCTCAACGCCGTCTGCTAATTCAACTGTAGCACCTTTAGCATCAACTGCAGTCACTTTACCGGTGACGATGGCACCTTTCTTGTTCAAAGTGATGTAGTTGTTGAACGGATCTTCTGCCAGCTGTTTAACGCCCAGAGAGATACGCTCGCGCTCTGCATCAACCTGCAGTACAACGGCAGCGATTTCGTCGCCTTTTTTGTACTCACGAACGGCTTCTTCGCCAGTCGCGTTCCAGGAGATGTCAGACAGGTGAACCAGACCGTCGATGCCGCCATCCAGGCCGATGAAGATACCGAAGTCAGTGATTGACTTGATTTTACCTTCAACACGATCGCCTTTGTTGTGCGTCTCAGCGAACAGCTGCCATGGGTTAGATTTACACTGCTTCAGACCCAGGGAGATACGACGACGCTCTTCGTCAATGTCCAGAACCATAACTTCAACCACGTCGCCTACGTTAACAACTTTAGACGGATGGATGTTTTTGTTGGTCCAGTCCATTTCAGACACGTGTACCAGACCTTCAACGCCTTCTTCGATTTCCACGAAGCAGCCGTAATCAGTCAGGTTGGTAACACGACCGGTCAGGCGAGTGCCTTCCGGATAGCGTTTAGCGATAGCAACCCATGGATCTTCGCCCAGCTGCTTCAGACCCAGAGAAACACGGGTACGCTCGCGGTCGAACTTCAGCACCTTAACGGTGATTTCGTCGCCCACGTTGACGATTTCGCTTGGATGCTTAACGCGTTTCCATGCCATGTCAGTGATGTGCAGCAGGCCATCAACGCCGCCCAGATCAACGAATGCACCGTAGTCAGTCAGGTTCTTAACGATACCTTTGACTTCCATGCCTTCCTGCAGGTTTTCCAGCAGCTGATCGCGCTCTGCGCTGTTTTCGGATTCGATAACCGCACGACGTGAAACCACGACGTTGTTGCGTTTCTGATCCAGCTTGATCACTTTGAATTCAAGCTCTTTGCCTTCCAGGTGCAGCGTATCGCGCACCGGACGCACATCTACCAGTGAACCTGGCAGGAACGCACGGATACCGTTGAGCTCAACTGTGAAGCCGCCTTTAACTTTGCCGTTGATAACACCGGTAACAGTTTCAGCGTCTTCGTAAGCTTTCTCCAGCGTGATCCATGCTTCATGGCGCTTAGCTTTCTCACGGGACAGCAGGGTTTCACCGAAGCCGTCTTCCACTGCATCCAGAGCAACATCAACTTCGTCGCCTACCTGGATTTCCAGTTCGCCGGCTGCGTTCTTAAACTGCTCTGCAGGAATTGCAGATTCAGATTTCAGACCCGCATCAACCAGAACGACATCTTTGTCGATAGAAACGACGATGCCACGAACGATAGAACCCGGGCGGGTTTCGATTGTTTTTAAGGATTCTTCAAATAGTTGAGCAAAAGATTCAGTCATATTGATAATCTTCAGGATTCTTCAATTTAACGTCCATCTGACTTCATGTCGGATGGGGTTGTTTCACATGCCCGGCACCGGATCCATGGTACAGGGTGGTAGATTCAGTTAAGCCGTAATACCCAGCTTATCGCGGGCATATTGTAGCGCTTTTTCAATGACTTGATCGATAGACATCTCGGTAGAGTCCAGAACCAATGCATCGCCAGCGGCTACTAAAGGCGCAATTGCGCGATTACGATCGCGGTCGTCGCGTTCTTTTATCTCGGCTAAAAGGCGGTCAAAGTTAACATTAAAGCCATTATCCTGCAACTGTAGCATACGGCGCTGAGCACGCTCTTCCGGGCTGGCATCAAGGAAAATTTTCACTGGCGCATCCGGAAAAACCACGGTGCCCATATCACGGCCATCAGCAATCAGGCCCGGCATCTCGCGGAAACCGCGCTGGCGGCGCAATAATGCTTCGCGTACCCGGGGAAAAGCGGCAACACGAGAAGCGGTGTTGCTGACCTCCTGAGTACGGATTTCACCGGTGACATCTTCACCTTCAAGTATGACCTGCATTTCACCATTTTGTGACACAAAGCGCACATCCAGGTGAGCGGCAATCGGCACCAGCGCTTCTTCAGATTCAATCTCCACCTGATGATGCAATGCGGCCAACGCCAGCACGCGATAAATAGCACCGGAGTCCAGCAGATGCCACTGCAGCGATTCCGCCATCGCTTTGCACAGGGTTCCCTTTCCCGCTCCACTTGGCCCATCAATAGTTATGACCGGGGCAGTTACTGTCATTATTCCCTCCTGTTGCTGCGTGCTTCCTGACCTTTCGGTCACCATTAATGACTAGCATTATACGCTGCATAGCACGGCTTGGTTACCCTTTCGCACTGATCAGGTTCGTAATCTTAGTCAATTCAGAGGATCTCTGGCCTGTTACAGCCAGATAAAATCAGGGGAGTTCCGGTGCGAACCGCACCGGAAGGGAAGATATCAGGCGCTCTGGCTGATTTTAGCCAGTTGAACGAAATAGTCCGGGAAGGTTTTTGCAGTACAGCCAGGATCGAGAATGGTCACCGGGGTATCAGAAAGTGCAACCAGAGAGAAACACATCGCCATGCGGTGGTCATTGTAGGTGCCAATATCCGCATGAATCAGCGTCGCTGGCGGCGTAATGCGGATGTAGTCATGACCCTCTTCAACTTCTGCCCCGACTTTACGCAGCTCTGTGGCCATTGCGCTCAGTCGATCGGTCTCTTTTACCCGCCAGTTATAAATATTGCGTAACCGGGTGGTGCCCTCTGCAAATAGCGCCGTAGTCGCGATGGTCATTGCAGCATCCGGAATATGGTTCATATCCATATCAATGGCCTGCAGTTTTCCGGCCGTACAGGCAATGTAATCATCGCCCCACTCAATCGTCGCGCCCATCTTTTCCAGCACGTCAGCAAACCGGATGTCACCCTGCACACTCTGGCGTCCAATCCCGGTGACGCGAACCGTTCCGCCTTTAATGGCGGCAGCGGCCAGGAAATAGGAAGCGGAAGAGGCATCGCCTTCAACCAGGTAATCACCCGGCGACTGATACTGTTGCTGTCCCTTGATCAGGAAGCGCTGATAGTTCTGATTCTCAACCTCGACGCCAAAGCACTGCATCAGATTGAGGGTAATATCGATGTAAGGTTTCGACACCAAATCACCTTTGATGGTGATACAGGTATCCTGCTGTGCCAGCGGCGCGGTCATCAGCAGCGCGGTCAGGAACTGGCTGGAAACGCTGCCATCCACACTGACTTCACCCCCGGTAAAACCACCGCGTAAACGCAGCGGCGGATAGTTTTCGTTTTCCAGGTACTCAATGGTTGCTCCGCCCTGACGAAGTGCGTCAACCAGATGCCCGATTGGACGCTCTTTCATGCGGGGTTCGCCGGTCAGTTCGATATCGTGCTGGCCCAGACAAAGCGCCGCGGCCAGCGGACGCATTGCGGTTCCGGCATTGCCCAGAAACAGTGACAGCGGTTGAGATGCGTGCAGTGGCCCGGCATTTCCCGTCACTTCACACAGGGTGCGATCGCTGGAAAGCGTATAGCTTACACCAAGCGCGGTCAGCGCGTTCAGCATGTGCTTAACGTCGTCGCTGTCGAGCAGGTTGGTAAGACGGGTTGTACCTTTAGCCAGAGCAGCCAGCAGCAATGCACGATTGGAAACGCTCTTTGAGCCGGGCAGATTTACCGTGCCGTTGACGCGCGCAATCGGTTGGAGAGTCAGGGAGTCCTGCATGTGAAACGAAATCCTCAAAAAATACAGAGACCTCGCCGTGTGACGAGGTCTGGCATCAGCATCAATGCTGATATCTTAATAATCAGCCGTGACGGCGTTCAAAATCGACCATGAAATCGGTCAGGGCCTTCACACCTTCCAGCGGCATCGCATTATAAATAGAGGCGCGCATACCGCCTACTACACGATGGCCTTTAAGCGCGTGTAATCCCGCCTTAAACGACTCTTCCAGGAACAGCGCATCGAGCGAAGCATCGGCCAGCTGGAAAGGGATGTTCATGCGTGAGCGGTTTTCTGTTGCCACATCATTACGATAGAAGCCACTGTGATCGATTACGCCATAAAGCAGGTCAGATTTTGCCTGATTGATACGATCAATTTCAGCGACACCGCCCTTCTCTTTCAGCCATTTAAACACCAGCCCTGAGAGATACCACGCAAAAGTCGGCGGGGTGTTAAACATCGAATCGTTATCGGCCAGCACTTTGTAATCGAGGATTGAGGGCACAGAGGCGTGCGCCTGACCCAGCAGATCTTCGCGAACGACAACCAGCGTTAATCCGGCCGGGCCCACATTTTTCTGCGCACCCGCATAAATCACACCGTAACGACTCACATCGATAGGGCGTGACAGAATGGTGGATGAGAAATCAGCAACAACGGTTTTACTGCCAAAGTCGGGCTGTTCGTCAATCGCGATGCCATCAATGGTTTCATTCGGGCAGAAATGCAGGTAAGCGGACGTCTCACTCACCTCCCATTCGCTCATCGGCAGGATGGCTCGTTTACCGTCGCGCGTTGTTTTGACATCAAGCGTGCGTGGGGAACAAAACTTTTCCGCTTCTTTTATTGCGCTATGCGCCCAGTAACCGCCATCAACATAGTCGGCACTGGTCGCTTTACCCAGCAGATTTCCCGGTACGGCAGCGAACTGCGCACGCGCCCCACCATGACAGAATAAAACTTTGTAATTCGACGGTATTTTTAGCAGATCACGGAAGTCCTGCTCCGCTTCTTCAGCCACCTGAATAAACTCTTTACTGCGGTGACTGATCTCCATTACAGAGGTACCCAGACCGCGCCAGTTCGTCAGTTCCTGTTCTGCACGACGAAGCACTTCAACCGGTAGCATCGCCGGGCCAGAGCTAAAATTATAAACTTGCGTCATTTCCCCTCACCACTGTCATATCGAACGGTTATGAATAACCATCCGGTTTTATCACTGCATTCTGATAGCTGCAATCATAAATCAGGGAGCGGTCACATTTTCTGAATCTGGCTCGCCGGAGGTTATGTTAGCAATGCAAACCTGCGCGGAATTTTGTGAGGTTTTATCCAGCGCCATTAATCCGCGTTTGGCCTGAGAGCAGAAGTGATGAAAACTAAGCCGGTAAAGTAAGCCGGTAAAAATGTCCCGCCCTGATAGCGGTCTGTTAGCAAAATCCGTATCATTGCGCGCTTTACGCACCCTATGACAACTGAGAGAGCGGCACTATGACGCAAACATTTATCCCGGGCAAAGATGCCGCACTGGAAGACTCCATTGCGCGTTTCCAGAACAAGCTGCAGGATCTTGGCTTTAACATTGAAGAAGCGTCCTGGCTTAATCCTGTCCCCCATGTCTGGTCAGTGCATATCCGCGACCGCGATTGCCCGCTCTGTTTTACCAACGGCAAGGGCGCCAGTAAAAAAGCGGCGCTGGCCTCCGCGCTGGGCGAGTATTTCGAGCGTCTCTCAACTAACTATTTTTTTGCTGACTTCTGGCTGGGAAAAAAGATCGCTAACGGCGATTTTGTTCACTATCCCAATGAAAAATGGTTTGCGTTACCTGATGATGAGTCCTTACCTGAAGGTATTCTGGATCCGCGCCTGCGCGCATTTTACGATCCCGACAATGCACTGACGGCTTCCGGCCTGATTGATCTGCAGTCCGGGAATACTGAACGTGGTATCTGCGCCCTGCCCTTTACCCGTCAGTCCGACCAGCAGACTGTCTATATCCCGATGAATATTATCGGCAACCTCTATGTCTCAAACGGCATGTCGGCAGGTAATACCGCGAACGAAGCGCGTGTTCAGGGGCTGTCTGAAGTGTTTGAGCGCTACATTAAAAACCGCATTATTGCTGAAGCGATCAGCCTGCCTGCGATTCCAGATGACGTGATGCAACGTTATCCTGAAGTGATCGAAGCGATTGCACGTCTTGAAGCGGAAGGCTTCCCGATTTTCGCTTATGACGCCTCTCTCGGCGGTAAATATCCGGTTATCTGCGTGGTGCTGTTTAACCCAACCAACGGAACCTGTTTTGCCTCATTTGGTGCTCACCCTGATTTCGGTGTGGCGCTGGAGCGTACCGTTACCGAGTTGCTGCAGGGCCGAAGCCTCAAAGATCTGGATGTGTTTACTCCACCGACCTTTGATGACGAAGAAGTGGCTGAGCATGCCAACCTTGAAACACACTTCATCGATTCAAGCGGCCTGATCTCCTGGGATCTGTTTAAAGAAACTGCGGATTATCCTTTTGTCGACTGGTCATTCGCGGGCAGCACCGAACAGGAATTCGCCACGCTGATGGCAATCTTCGCCTCGGAAGATAAGGAAGTCTATATTGCAGACTACGAGCATCTGGGTGTCTATGCCTGCCGCATCATCGTGCCAGGCATGTCTGATATCTATCCGGCAGAAGATCTGTTCCTGGCGAACAACAGCATGGGAGCGGGCATGCGTGAAACCCTGCTGGCCCTGCCTGACAGCAACTGGAATCCGGAAGAGTATCTGGATCTGATTGGACAGCTTGATGATGAAGGCTTTGATGACTTCACCCGCGTTCGTGAGCTGCTGGGTCTGGCGACCGGTAAAGACAATGGCTGGTACACGCTGCGTGTTGGCGAATTAAAAGCGATGCTGGCGCTGGCGGGCGGCGATCTGGATCAGGCATTGATCTGGACAGAATGGACGATGGAGTTTAACAGCTCAATCTTTACGCCAGAGCGCGCTAACTACTATCGTTGCCTGCAGACCCTGCTGTTACTGGCTATGGAAGATGAGCGTGATCCATTGCAGTATCATCACGCTTTCCTGCGGATGTATGGTGAGAGCGCAATGGAAGCAGCCTCAGCCGCGATCAGTGGTGAGAATCCGTTTAACGGCCTTCAGGCTGTTGATGATGAGCTGCAGGCCTTCCCGGCCCATCAGTCTCTGCTTGCCGCCTACGAAAAACTGCAAAACGCCAAACGTCACTACTGGAAAAACGCGTAAACCATAACGCGTAAGACTGAAAGCAGACGGCTAACCATGGCACTGGATTTATCTGGTGCCATCCTTCCCCACTTTCTCTATGAAACATTAGCTACTTTAAAATTCCTTCTTATTACATCACATCATTTTAATTAACACATAAGCCATTAATTAATAACACAGGCTGAACTAAAAAAGTGGCGCATCACTTTATATTAAAATATTTTTGTATTTTTAAAATAAATTTATTTGTTTATATTCAGTTAGTTAACTCATAATTTTCTCATTAATTTGCGACCAGTGTGTTACCACCCTGGCAAACATGATCCATATCAATTACTGACCTATACTCCTTTGTTAGTATTTTTTCAGACAACTTCAGGAGTAAGTTAGTGTGAAAACTGACAACCCTTTTAATCTTTTATTACCCGCCGCGATGGCGAAAGTGGCCGAAGACGCGGGTATCTATAAAGCAACCAAACATCCTTTTACGACCTTCTTTCTGGCAATAAACGCCGGCGTATTTATCTCAATCGCATTCGTTTTTTATATTACAGCGACCACCGGTAGCGGCGCGATGCCCTACGGCATAGCCAAACTGATTGGAGGTATCTGCTTTTCACTCGGCTTAATGCTGGTCGTGGTATGCGGTGCCGACCTTTTTACCTCTACTGTATTAATCGTTGTCGCCAAAGCCAGTGGCCGCATCAGCTGGGGACAGCTGGCCCGCAACTGGATTAACGTCTACGCCGGTAACCTTGCAGGTGCACTCTTCTTTGTCGCCCTGATGTGGTTTGCCGGACAGCACATGGTCGCGAATGGTGCCTGGGGATTAAATGTCCTGCAAACCGCCGACCACAAGATGCATCACACCTTCATAGAGGCGGTTTGTCTGGGTACATTAGCCAATCTGCTGGTCTGTCTCGCCGTCTGGATGAGTTACTCAGGCCGCACCCTGACCGATAAGCTGGTCGTGATGATTCTGCCTGTTGCGATGTTTGTCGCAAGCGGTTTCGAACACAGTATCGCCAACATGTTTCTTATACCCTATGCCATTGCTATTCGTGACTTCGCGACACCTGAATTCTGGCAGGCAGCTGGCACCACGGCGGCACAGTTTCACTCGCTGACCCTCAGTAACTTTATTATCGACAACCTGATTCCCGTGACCATCGGAAACATTATCGGCGGCGGCGTTCTGGTTGGGTTGACCTACTGGGTTATCTATCTCCGTAAAGGTGACCAGGTTCATTAAACGCATTTTTGACGGCACAGGAAGTTGGCTGTGCCCGACCGTAAAGTCTCCTCATATAAGGCAGGTATATTATGACCGAACTTAATGCAAAACTGGCTTCAGCATGGGAAGGATTTGCTGAAGGCGAATGGCAGAATAGCGTCAATGTGCGCGACTTCATTCAGAAAAACTACACCCCATATGAAGGTGACGAGTCATTCCTGGCGGGTGCCACTGAAGCGACCACCAAACTGTGGGAAAGCGTGCTGGAAGGCATCAAAATTGAGAACCGCACCCACGCGCCAGTCGACTTCGACACCGATCTCGCCTCAACCATTACCTCGCACGACGCGGGTTACATCATTAAGCCACTGGAAAAAATTGTTGGTCTGCAGACCGAAGCGCCATTAAAACGCGCCATCATTCCTTATGGCGGCATCAAAATGGTCGAAGGGTCATGCAAAGTGTATGGCCGTGAACTCGACCCTTCACTGAAAAAAATCTTCACCGAATACCGCAAAACGCACAACCAGGGCGTGTTCGATGTTTATACCCCGGACATTCTGCGCTGCCGTAAATCAGGAATCCTGACCGGCCTTCCTGATGCTTATGGCCGTGGCCGTATTATCGGTGACTATCGTCGTGTGGCGCTGTACGGCATCGATTTCCTGATGGCGGATAAATTCGCTCAGTTCGCCTCACTTCAGGAAGATTTAGAGAATGGCGTTAATCTGGAAGCGACTATTCGTCTGCGTGAAGAGATTTCTGACCAGCATCATGCGCTGGCCCAGATTAAAGAGATGGCAGCAAAATATGGCCATGACATCTCCGGTCCGGCTACCAATGCGGTTGAAGCAGTACAGTGGACTTACTATGGCTACCTGGCTGCAGTTAAATCACAAAACGGTGCTGCCATGTCATTTGGCCGCGTCTCAACCTTCCTTGATGTTTACATCGAACGTGACCTTAAAGCCGGTAAACTGACTGAAGAGCAGGCACAGGAACTGATTGACCATCTGGTGATGAAACTGCGCATGGTTCGCTTCCTGCGTACACCTGAATATGATGAGCTGTTCTCAGGTGACCCAATCTGGGCAACGGAATCACTGGCAGGTATGGGCGTTGATGGCCGTACCCTGGTCTCAAAAAGTACGTTCCGCTTCCTGAATACCCTCTACACCATGGGTCCTTCACCTGAGCCGAACATGACCATCCTGTGGTCAGAAAAACTGCCGATTAATTTCAAAAAATATGCCGCTAAGGTCTCTATCGATACCTCATCTTTGCAGTATGAGAACGATGACCTGATGCGTGCTGATTTCGACAATGATGACTACGCAATCGCCTGCTGCGTGAGCCCGATGATTGTCGGCAAACAAATGCAGTTCTTTGGCGCACGTGCCAACCTGGCGAAAACGCTGCTCTACGCAATCAACGGCGGCGTGGATGAAAAGCTGAAAATGCAGGTTGGACCGAAAGGCGACAAAATCAGCGACGACGTACTGGATTTCGACACCGTCATGGAGCGTATGGATCACTTCATGGACTGGCTGGCAAAACAGTATGTGACTTCGCTGAACATCATTCACTACATGCATGATAAATACAGCTACGAAGCGGCACTGATGGCCTTACATGATCGGGATGTCTACCGCACCATGGCCTGTGGTATCGCGGGTCTCTCCGTCGCTGCGGATTCACTTTCTGCCATTAAATATGCCAAAGTCAAACCGATTCGTGACGAAGATGGTCTGGCCATCGACTTCGACATTGAAGGCGAATATCCGCAGTTCGGTAACAACGACTCACGGGTAGATGACCTGGCCTGCGATCTGGTTGAACGCTTCATGAAGAAAATTCAGCAGCTGAACACCTATCGTAATGCCGTGCCGACGCAGTCTGTTCTGACCATTACCTCGAACGTGGTATATGGTAAGAAAACCGGTAACACACCAGATGGACGTCGCGCTGGCGCGCCGTTTGGACCAGGTGCTAACCCGATGCATGGTCGTGACCAGAAAGGTGCAGTTGCCTCGCTGACTTCCGTCGCGAAACTGCCGTTTGCCTATGCAAAAGATGGTATCTCCTATACCTTCTCAATCGTACCAAACGCGCTGGGTAAAGATGATAACGTGCGGAAAACCAACCTTGCCGGTCTGATGGATGGTTACTTCCATCACGAAGCCAGCATCGAAGGCGGTCAGCACCTCAACGTTAACGTTATGAACCGTGAAATGCTGCTGGACGCGATGGAACATCCAGAGAAATATCCGCAGCTGACCATTCGCGTTTCCGGTTACGCTGTGCGCTTTAACTCACTGACTAAAGAGCAGCAGCAGGATGTGATTACCCGAACCTTCACTAAGTCACTGTAATTACTGCTCTACCTGATAAAAAAGGCTCCTCGCGGAGCCTTTTAATTAAAAGTCTGTTCTGGTGGTCACCTCCATCAAGGTTCCCACCAGAATCGATTTCCTGCCCTGAGCGCAACAGAGATTGCGCCGTCTGTCCCGGCAGACTTACTGGAGTAAACATCGCAATGTCAGTTAACGGTCGTATCCACTCATTTGAATCCTGCGGCACCGTCGATGGTCCCGGTATCCGTTTTATCACCTTCTTCCAGGGCTGCCTGATGCGCTGCCTCTACTGTCACAACCGCGACACCTGGGATACGCACGGTGGCAAAGAGATCAGCGTCGAAGAGCTGATGGCGGATGTGCTCTCCTATCGCCATTTTATGAACGCCTCTGGCGGCGGCGTCACGGCCTCAGGCGGTGAAGCCATTCTTCAGGCTGAATTTGTGCGCGACTGGTTCCGTGCCTGTAAGGCCGAAGGTATTCATACCTGTCTCGACACCAACGGCTTCGTACGCCGCTATGATCCGGTGATCGATGAACTGCTCGACGTTACCGACTTAGTGATGCTCGACCTGAAACAGATGAATGACGACGTGCATCAGATTCTGGTGGGTGTCTCCAATCACCGTACGCTGGACTTTGCCCGTTACCTGCAGAAAAAAGGCAAACGGACATGGATCCGTTTTGTCGTGGTGCCCGGCTATTCCGACGATGATGACACCGCACATCGCTTGGGTGAATTCACGCGTGACATGGAGAACGTTGAGAAGATTGAATTGCTGCCCTATCATGAGCTGGGTAAGCATAAATGGATTGCGATGGGTGAAGAGTACAAGCTGGACGGGGTGAAGCCACCGAGCAAAGAGACAATGGATCGCGTGAAAAACATTCTCGCCAGCTATGGCCACGAAGTGATGTACTGAAGAATCTGCCACAAAAAAAGGGAGCTTAACGCTCCCTTTTTGCTGTTCAGCGATCAGGCATGTGCCACTGGCGTAGCCTGATGATTCGCTTTGCGCAGCAGCATCACCAGATAAATCAGCGCCACAGCAGCGATCATCACGAACAGCAGCTGGTCAGAATAATTCTGCATCAGAACAGAGGTCATTGCCGGTCCAGCCAGACTGCCCACGGTATAACTCATCAGCAGTGCCTGATTCATCGCTACCAGTTCATGATGTGCGACCGTCTCGCAAGCCCAGGACATCGCCACCGGATAGAGTGTGAAGCCTGCCAGCCCCAGAACAAATAGCGCTGGTGCCATCGCGGCATTGGTTAACATGGCCATCGCACCAAGGATAACCACAAAGACCTGAACTCGCAGCACCAGCATGCGACCAAAACGATCGGCCAGACGGCCAATGGGCCACTGGCCCACAATGCCTGCGCTGACCAGCAACGCCATCCAGTAACCCACATTGGCATCACTCATTCCCTGATGTGACAGGTAAAGCGGCATCAGGCCATAAAGCGAGCCCAGAAGGATGCCAGAGATAATGCAGCCATTGATGCCCAGACGTGAGCTACGGCGACGCAGCATCGGCCAGATGCGGGCCGGAGCGGCTTCTGTCGCTTCACCGCTGGCGGAGACGCGAGTAAAGACCAGCGGCAGCACGGCGCAGAAGACCAGCGACGTCACCCACGGAATCACGCTGAGTAATTCCGTAGACAGTTTGCTGACCAGCAACTGGCCTGTCACGGTGCCGATGTAATAGACAACCATATAGGCCGCCAGCAGCTGTCCCCGATTACGTACCGTTCCGCTGCACAGAAGTGCGCTCTCGACCACCACCCACATCAGCGCACAGCCGACACCGGCGATGAAACGCATTGAACTCCATGCCCAGAAACCCGACATCATCGCCAGGCACAGAGTCGCGACGGCAAACATCAAGGTAGCCAGGTAGTAGCTGCGGTTGAAGCCGTAATGCCTGATTAACCAGCCAGCCAGCAGAGTCCCTGCGAGGTTACCGGTGTAATAGGAGGAGCTTACGATGCCCACCTGCCAGGTTGTCAGTAAGTCATGCGTCAGCCACAGTGGAACGAGCGTATTCAGCACGGCAATTGCGACAGTCATTAACATCAGGCCGCAAAGCAGCAATATCACGGGGCGTGACCAGGTTGACATAGGGGATAGAAACCAGAGCAAATGAAGGAAATTGCGCGCAGTTTGCCACTGGCTTTTTTAAAGTCAATGGGCGAACTTTAACGGCAGCACATTTTGCTGTGCGACAATTTAATTTACTAATCTTCAGTGGGTTACAATCGTAAGAAGCGGCAGGTCGCTAAATGCTATCTCTATGAAAAATTAGGTTTTTAGCCATTCCGGCCTGGCTGGTATCGATAACGTTTATTTGTGATTAAAATGAGGCCTGACAGAACAGTTTTTCCGGAGCAATAACATAAAAAAACCCGGCCATGGCCGGGTTCAGAGAGTTACTATTGCTTAGCCGATAATTTCGACGCCATTCATATAGGGGCGTAAAACCTCAGGCACAGTGATGCGGCCATCTTCCTGCTGATAATTTTCCAGCACCGCCACCAGGGTACGGCCTACGGCCAGCCCTGAGCCATTCAGGGTATGAACCAGACGCGGTTTCTTATCCTGTTTGTTGCGGCAACGCGCCTGCATACGACGCGCCTGGAAATCACCCATGTTGGAACAGGATGAAATTTCACGATAGGTATTCTGCGCCGGTAGCCAGACTTCCAGATCGTAAGTTTTAGTCGATCCAAAGCCCATATCGCCGGTGCAGAGTAAAACCTTACGATATGGCAGGTTCAGCAGCTGCAGCACTTTCTCAGCGTGACCGGTCAGCTCTTCCAGGGCATCCATTGACTGCTCCGGCGTGACGATCTGCACCATCTCAACTTTGTCGAACTGGTGCATACGGATCAGGCCACGCGTGTCACGACCGTAAGAACCCGCTTCAGAACGGAAGCACGGCGTATGCGCAGTCAGTTTAACCGGCAGGCTATCCTCTTCGAGGATCTCATCACGCACCAGGTTAGTCAGCGGCACTTCCGCAGTAGGAATTAACGCATAGTTGCTGCTGTCTGACTCCTCTTCCAGCGGACGGGTG
Source organism: Pantoea agglomerans NBRC 102470 (assembly GCF_001598475.1). Classification (GTDB taxonomy): domain Bacteria; phylum Pseudomonadota; class Gammaproteobacteria; order Enterobacterales; family Enterobacteriaceae; genus Pantoea; species Pantoea agglomerans. Next base: position 40,998 of record NZ_BCZA01000001.1, on the reverse strand, counting down.
TGGAACAGGTCTTCGCCAAACTTAGGCAGCTGTCCGGTACCGTAAAGCGTTTCGTGGTTAACCAGATAAGGCACGTAGGTTTCAAGGTAGCCATGCTGCTCGGTGTGCAGGTCAATCATAAACTGACTCAGTGCACGGTGCAGGCGGGCAATCTGCCCCTGCATGACCACAAAGCGTGAACCGGTCAGTTTCACGGCAGACGCAAAATCCAGGCCTTTAGCCGCTTCACCCAGCTCAACGTGATCTTTAACCGGGAAGCTGAACTCGCGCGGGGTACCCCAGCGGCTCACTTCCTGGTTTTCGCTGTCATCTTTGCCCAGCGGCACTTCATCGGCCGGAATGTTCGGCAGTGCCAGTGAGAAGTCACGGATTTGATTCTGCAGTTCATCCAGTTCTGCTTTTGCGGCATCCAGGCGTTCGCCCAGCGCGTTCACTTCCTGACGCAGCGGCTCGATGTCTTCCCCACGTGCTTTGGCCTGACCGATGGATTTGGATCGGGAGTTACGCTCTGCCTGCAGATTTTCTGTTTCCACCTGCAGCACTTTGCGACGCTCTTCAAGCGAACGCAGCGTTTCCACATCCAGTTTGTATCCCCGGCGTGCCAGTTTTTCTGCGACTGCGTCTGGCTCGTTACGCAGCAGATTGGGATCGAGCATGCTTATCCTGTGTATAAAAAGTTGGTTGAAAGAAGGGACGCATTCCAGCGGAATGCGTTGAAAACATTGCCCACATTACCGTAACGTCTGTTTCAGCGGTAGCGTTTTGTCGGGCTATTTTGATCCTGCTCAGCCAGCCAGCTTAGCTTTTCACCAATCTTGCCTTCAAGCCCGCGCTGGGTTGGGGTGTAATAGCGCGCGCTGGCCAGTTCCTGCGGAAAATAGACTTCACCCGCGGCATAGGCGTTGGTTTCATCATGGGCATAACGGTACTCTTTACCCAGGCCCATCTCTTTCATCAGCTTAGTCGGGGCATTGCGCAGATGTTCCGGCACATCGTAATCGGGATGGTCGCGCGCATCACGCATTGCGGCTTTAAACGCGTTGTAGACCGCATTACTTTTAGGCGCGCAAGCCAGATAAACAATGGCCTGGGCAATCGCACGCTCCCCTTCTGCAGGACCGACGCGCGTGAAGCAATCCCAGGCCGCAATCGCCACCTGCATACCGCGCGGATCGGCGTTGCCGACATCTTCGGAGGCGATTGCCAGCAACCGACGAGCCACATAGAGCGGATCGCCGCCCGCAGTGATAATGCGCGCATACCAGTAGAGCGCCGCATCCGGTGCGGAGCCGCGTACCGATTTGTGCAGTGCAGAAATCAGATCGTAAAAACGATCGCCTTTATTATCAAACCGCGCGGATCGCTCACCAGAGACTTCGTTAAGCAGCTGCGGCGTCAGTTCTCGCTGACCTGATGCGGTGATTTCGGCCATATCAGCCATCATCTCCAGCGTGTTCAGCGCCCGACGTGCATCACCATTAACCAGTTCAGCGATCATCCTGCGTGTGTTGTCCGGCAGCACGATGTCACTGTCCCCATAACCTCGCGCTTTATCCTGCATCGCCTGATCCAGCACCTGCTCAATATCTTCCAGGGTTAGTGATTTCAGCAGGTAAACGCGGGCGCGTGACAACAACGCAGAGTTAAGTTCAAAAGAGGGGTTTTCGGTGGTCGCACCAATAAAGGTAATGGTGCCATCTTCGATATGGGGCAGAAAGGCATCCTGCTGGCTCTTGTTGAACCGATGGACCTCGTCCACAAACAGGATCGTGCGCCGCCCGGCATGTTTATTCTGACGGGCCCGCTCAATCGCCTCACGGATCTCTTTTACGCCGGAGGTGACGGCCGAAATACGCTCCACATCGGCGTTACCGTAATGGGCAATGATCTCAGCCAGCGTGGTCTTGCCGGTCCCGGGAGGTCCCCACAGGATCATTGAATGCAGGTGCCCTGCTTCAATCGCGCGCGGCAGAGGTTTGCCTGCGCCCAGCAGATGCTGCTGACCAATGTACTGTTTCAATGTTTCTGGCCGCATACGCGCGGCCAGAGGTTTGAAATTTTCGGTGGAAAAATCCAGGGACAGGTTACTCACCGTGACCTCACTGACGTTGGTCGTCCACCGTCACGCCTTTTGGCGGTGTGAACGTGAATTTATCCGGGCTGATAGCGCCATTCTGCTGGCTTTTCAGCTGGTAATCGCTGCGCTGGCCATCCTGCTCGATAGCACTGAAGCGGTTGATGGTCCCGCTGGACGTCACCTGGATGGTGAACTGTTTCAGGTTGCCGTCGCTGTTCTTAGGTGTCAGTTCAAAATTGTCACCCTGCTGTTTAATATTGTACTGCTTCCAGTCATTTGACTGGTTGCGGGCAATCAGCATAAAGGGCGTGTTGCTGGTCGCATTCTGCAACAGGCTGACTGTCGCCTGCTCAACAAACGGGTTGTAGAACCACAGCGATTTACCGTCGGAGATGATGATGCTTTCGTCCGGCGCGGTCATGTGCCAGTTAAACAGGCTGGGACGTTTTACCCACAATTCGCCTTCGCCGTCCTGCACATTCGCGCCGCTGCTGTCGGTCACTTTTTGGGTGAAGCTGGCGTGGAAGCTGCTGACCTTGTTCAGGCGCTGTTGCAGATCACTGGAAGCATCAGCCAGAACGCTGGCTGAAGAAAAGGTGGCCAACAGGCCCAGAGCGATTACGCGTAATTTCATCTGCTTCAATTCCTTATTTAAACGTTCCCATCGATAACTGCATTAAGCCTGGCCGCCGTTCCGCCATCAGAACAGAGGAAAAAACCGAAAGCTGATTCAGATATGGGGTTTAACCGCATAAAAACAATGAGCCAGTCGGAACTGGCTCATTGCGTTGTGTTTCAAAACATTTAGCCACTACATATCGTGTGGCGGTGGCGACAGCACTTCACGGTTACCATTGTGTCCTGGTGCAGAAACGATGCCCTGCGCTTCCATCTGTTCAATGATACGTGCCGCGCGGTTATAGCCGATGCGGAACTGACGCTGAACGCCTGAAATCGACGCACGGCGCTTATCGACCACAAAACCGACCGCCTGATCGAACAGCGGATCGAGCTCTTCATCACTGTCGATGCCACCGGCATTTTCGCTCTCTTCGCCCGCCGTAATGCTGTCGATATATTGCGGACGACCACGCGCTTTCCAGTCCTGAACCACTGCATGCACTTCCTGGTCACGAACAAACGCACCGTGAACACGAATCGGCAGCGAGGAGTTCGGCGGCATGTAGAGCATGTCACCCATACCCAGCAATGACTCCGCGCCGCCCTGATCGAGAATGGTACGTGAGTCAATTTTACTGGAAACGGTAAAGGCGATACGCGTCGGAATGTTCGCTTTGATCAGGCCGGTAATGACATCCACAGATGGACGCTGTGTCGCCAGTACCAGATGGATACCGGCAGCACGGGCTTTCTGTGCCAGGCGGGCAATCAGCTCTTCCACCTTTTTACCGACTGCCATGATCAGGTCAGCAAACTCATCGACCATCACAACAATATAAGGCAGCTTCTCCAGAACCGGCGGCGTCATATCCATGCTGTCGCCCGGCTTCCAGAACGGATCGGGAATCGGACGACCCATCGCTTCGGCCTGTTCCACTTTTTCGTTGTAGCCCGCCAGATTACGCACGCCCAGCGCCGACATCAGCTTGTAGCGACGCTCCATTTCACCGACGCTCCAGCGCAGCGCATTGGCAGCATCCTTCATGTCTGTGACCACTTCGGTCAGCAGATGCGGAATACCTTCATAGACCGACAGCTCAAGCATTTTCGGGTCGATCATGATGAAGCGAACTTCTTCCGGCGTCGCCTTATACAGCATGCTGATAATCATGGCGTTCACGCCCACAGATTTACCGGAACCGGTGGTACCGGCGACCAGTAAGTGTGGCATTTTCGCCAGATCGGCCACCACCGGCTGACCGGCAATGTCTTTGCCCAGCACGACGGCCAGCGGTGAAGGGTTGTCGCGGAATTTAGGGCAATCCAGCACTTCACGCAGATAGACGGTCTGACGATGCTTGTTTGGCAGTTCCAGACCCACGTAGGGTTTGCCTGGGATCACTTCCACCACACGAACCGCTACCGTCGACAGCGAACGCGCCAGATCGCGGGACAGGTTGGAGATACGCGCCGCTTTCACGCCCGGTGCCAGGTCGAGTTCGAAACGGGTAATAACCGGGCCAGGCGAGATACCGACCACCTCCGCTTTGACGCGATAATCGCCTAAGCGTGACTCCACCAGACGGGCCGTCTGCTCCAGCGAGAACATATCAACCGGCTCTTCCTCTTCAGGTGGTGCGGTCAGCAGATCCAGCGAAGGCAGTGGCGTGGAAGGTTTCTCCAGCGGCTGCTCATGGCGCATCAGGAACGGATGAATCAGACTGTCATGCAGTGAAGGTTTCGCCTCTTCCACCGGCTGAACCGGCGCTGCCGCTGGCGTGCCATAGGCAGGCGCAGCGTACGCCGGAGCCTGAGGAGCCGCAGGGGCACCATAAGCGGGCGCAGAGGTTGCCGCAGGCGCAGCATAGTCAGGTTCAGACGGTGCTGCCGGGGCGCTATAGGCAGACTCTGCCGGAGCAAAGCTGGCTGGTGCAGGAACATGAGCCGGAGCCTGAGGTCTTGAAACCTCACTCACCTGCTGCCAGGGTTCGTGTGAAACCGCTGGGGCTTCAGGTTCTGGCGTCGCCGCAATGGTAAACAGCGGTTCAGAAGGACCGTCATCCACCAGATCTTTCATCGGTGAAAAATCAAACGCTGAGGCGGTATCAATATTGAATACCGGCTCTTTTTTCACTTCTGGCTCATAGCGCTGCTGTTGCTGCTCGGCGAACTGACGCGCCAGTGCATCCTGCTGCTGTGCATCCTGTTCATCTTCCTCGTCCTGCTGCCAGCTGGTGCCGTAACGCTGCTGCTGTTCAGACTGGAAAGCCTGTCGCAGTTCAGCCTGCTGCAACGCCTCTTCAGCATCCGGAGCAGAGGAAACGGAGCCAGCACTAACCGGTTCGGTCTCTTCCGTTTTCGCTTTCTCTTCTGCCATGCGCTGAGAAGGCAGCTTAATGCCATAAGAGGCCAGCTCACGACGGGTTGGCAGTTTTACCGGGTTAGGACGCGGCAGTGCCGGGCCGATACCTTGTTTAACCTGCGGATTGAGATTGGTTTCAGGGGCTAAATCAAAAACAGGCGCAGTACGCGTTGTTGCCTGGGCTGCCGTTGCAGCGGATGCCGCCGATGCCGATGCCGCAGGGATGGCTGACGTATCCCGCCAGTTACCCATTTTAGGTTCATCATCTTCGTAAGCACTGAACGACGGCGTAGCCGGAGCGTCGTCTGGCATTTCAAAATGATAAAGCGGTGGTGAGTCTGCGGGTGCAGAAGCACTCTGCGGCGGCGTCGGGGAATTCGCCACACTCTGCGGAGCTGGCGCGCTCTGTGCGTACGCAGGCGCAGGTTGTGCAGACGGCGATGCAGGGATGGATGTCGCTGACGCGGCAGGCGCCGAAGCTGTAACCGCAGCAGCAGGTGCAGCGACAGATGCTGGCGTCACCGTGGCTGCAGGGGCGAGGGTCACCTCGGCGGCTTCAGCGGTGGCCGCGACTGCCGCACTGGTGGCTGCTGCAGCTTTAGCCAGCAGCGGATCCTGCTGTGACGCCGCAGGCTCAGCAGCTGCACGTGGGGCAGAAAGCAGCACATCATCATCCTGATCGGCGGCATGAAGCTCAGGCACATCCGCGTATTCACGCGCGTCCCGCTCGTCATCCTCTTCCTGCCAGGGTTCATCGTGACGAGAGCGGTTGCTGGCAAACGTCAGTACGCCCATGACTACGCCACCAATTCTTTCTGCAATGGTGAGCCATGACCAGCCGGTGTAAAGGGTAATGCCCGCCGCCCAGACGCAGAGCAGCATCAGCGTGCCGCCAGCCGGACTGAACCAGGGTGCAATAGCATTACTGACCAGGCTGCCGATCACGCCGCCCGAGGCAAAGTACCAGATATCATCGGCGTTCAGCGCCGCCATACCACAGGTCGTCACCACCAGCGCGAGGACGCCAATTAAGCGCAGCCCGACGGCAAAGTAGTCAAAATAGTCCTGGCTGTCGCGCTGACGGAAAGCAATCCAGCACAGACCCAGGATGACGGGCGGAATGGCATACGCCATCACACCAAAGATGAAGAGTAAGGTGTCAGCCAGCCAGGCACCGACGCTGCCGCCGATATTATGGATAGGTTCATGCCAGGCCGTTTGCGACCAGCTCGGGTCGGAAGGGTTAAAACTGACCAGAGAAACCATCAGGTAGATGGCAAACAGCGCCACCAGAATGAGCATTGCTTCCAGCAGACGACGTCCACTGCTCATCGATTGTAACGAAACGTCTTTATCTTCTGTATATTCCTGGCTCAAGAGGACTCTCCAGGTGCCTGTAAAGTAAGAAGCAACAGCGCCGGGCGAGCCCGACGCTGATCCTGTATGAATGCACAGGAGTGTACCGAAATCTCACAGGTTTTGCACCTGCCCCGCATCAGCGAGTTTTGATCACCAGTCGATTGCTCTGTTTAACCTCTTCCATCACCACATACGTACGCGTGTCGTTTACGCCCGGCAGGCGCAACAGGGTTTCACCCAGCAGCTTACGGTAGGCTGACATATCAGGTACGCGCGTTTTCAGCAGGTAGTCGAAATCGCCGGAAACGAGGTGACACTCTTGAGTTTCCTCAAGTTTTTGCACAGCGGCGTTAAATTGCTCAAACACATCCGGTGCACCACGATTCAGAGTAATCTCAACGAACACCAGCAGCGACGCATCCAGATAGTGCGGGTTCAACTGCGCGGTGTAGCCAAGAATAAATCCCTGACGTTCGAGACGACGCACGCGTTCAAGACATGGCGTAGGCGATAAGCCTACGCGTTTGGAAAGCTCTACGTTTGAAATGCGACCATCTTTCTGAAGTTCATTCAGAATGTTCCTGTCAATTCTGTCGAGGTCTTTCCCGGGGCGTTTCTTATTGTCTACCATTATTATTGTCTCTCTTAATTCCTTCCCTTTACCTGCCACGCCCTGAAAACGCTCATTGTTCGGGGCATTTCTGAAGTGAGCTAACAGAGCCTGTGTTCTGACACCTATCGATATGACGCATGTTGTCTGTCCACATCATGCGTCATTATCCATATCAGGCTGCTTTTATTCGGCGTTACGTGCAAAACGGGCGATGAAAACCTGTTTTGTTCCGATAAATGTTATTCGCTTCTGATAATGTTTTCGCAAAAGCGCAGGCGATTGTCAAAGTAAAATCACCAAATTCAGGACAAGATGCCAGACAGTCCGCTGGGTACCTGTTTTTAAATGACTATTTTTCCACTATTGCACCCCTCTAACCCGAGTTTTGCCCCCTTTTGGCGCATTGGCCAGGCAAAACCGTCGCTCATCGTCTACGCCGTTTGCAGCTATCGTTAACAAAATTGCCTAAGCCTTGTCATTGTCGCCGGATATTCCCTACAATCGCAGGCTATGTCAGCCGAATGAAACTGAGGAACGCATGAGTACGGCCAAACACAGTAAGTTACTCATTCTGGGCTCCGGCCCAGCGGGTTATACCGCAGCCGTTTATGCTGCACGCGCCAACCTGAACCCGGTACTGATTACGGGTCTGGAAAAAGGCGGACAGCTGACCACTACCACCGAGGTGGAGAACTGGCCGGGCGACCCGCACGATCTGACAGGTCCATCGCTGATGGAGCGGATGCATGAGCATGCCGAAAAATTTAATACTGAGATCATTTTCGATCACATTCACACCGTCGATTTGCAGAACCGTCCGTTCCGCCTTACGGGTGACAGCGGCGAATACACGGCAGATGCCCTGATCATCGCCACCGGTGCGTCAGCGCGCTACCTCGGTCTGCCTTCCGAAGAGGCCTTCAAAGGCAAAGGCGTCTCTGCCTGTGCAACCTGTGACGGCTTCTTCTATCGCAACCAGAAAGTCGCGGTGATTGGCGGTGGCAACACGGCTGTGGAAGAGGCGCTCTACCTGGCGAATATTGCGGCTGAAGTGCACCTTATTCACCGTCGTGACAGCTTCCGCGCAGAGAAGATCCTGATCGACCGCCTGATGGAAAAAGTGCGCAATGGCAATATCGTGCTGCACACCCATCGCACGCTGGAAGAAGTGGTGGGCGATCAGATGGGTGTCACCGGTCTGACGCTGCGTTCTACCCAGAACAGTGATGAGACAGAAGCGCTGGAGGTGGCGGGTCTTTTTGTTGCTATCGGACACAGCCCGAATACGGCCATTTTTGAGGGTCAGCTGGCGCTGGAGAACGGTTACATCAAAGTTCAGTCAGGTCTGCACGGCAACGCCACTCAGACCAGCATCCCTGGCGTCTTTGCGGCAGGCGATGTGATGGACCATATCTATCGTCAGGCGATCACCTCTGCGGGCACCGGCTGTATGGCCGCGTTAGACGCTGAGCGCTTTCTTGACGGACTGGTTAAAAACGATCAGTAAGTTGTTAACCCTCTGATCTCAAATGTTCCAGGCGACGGTTTTTCCGTCGCCTTTTTTATTGCTCTCATGCTAGATTCTTGCGCCTGAAGAGATGGAAGTGTCTTTCCATTTTCACCCGTCATCGACATTCATCATGGTCTCGCATGGACAAATCGCGGCAGCAGCATCTTACCCGCTGGCTTCGTCAGCAACGTCATTTCGCCGGTCGCTGGTTGCGACTCAACACCCTGCTGGGCATGGCAAGTGCACTTCTGATCATTGCTCAGGCGGGTTTACTGGCCTCACTGCTGCAGGCTCTGATTGTTGACCAGCAGCCGCGCGAAGCCCTGACAGTCAGCATCCTGCTATTACTGCTCTGCTTTGTGCTTCGCGCCCTGATTAACTATGCCCGTGAACTGACCGGTTATCGTGCCGGACAGGCTATCCGTCAGGCTTTACGTCAGCAGGTATTAGACCGGTTATCTGATCTGGGGCCGGCGTGGATTCAGGGAAAGCCAGCCGGCAGCTGGGCGACGCTGCTGCTGGAGCAGATCGAAGAGATGCAGGAGTATTACGCGCGCTATCTGCCGCAGATGACCCTGGCGGTGCTGATCCCCTGCTGCATTCTGCTGACTATTTTTCCGCACAACTGGACGGCGGGTCTGATCCTGTTTGCCACCGCGCCACTGATTCCGCTGTTTATGGCGCTGGTCGGGATGGGTGCGGCCGAGGCCAACCGCCGGAACTTCCTGGTGCTGGCCCGCCTGAGCGGTAACTTTCTCGACCGCCTGCGCGGCAGAGAGACGCTGCGGCTGTTTCATCGTGGCGCAGCGGAGCAGCAGGCGGTTGCCGCCGCCACCACCGATTTTCGCCAGCGCACCATGGAAGTGCTGCGCTTAGCCTTTCTCTCCTCTGCCGTGCTGGAGTTTTTTGCCTCGCTGGCGATTGCCGTGGTGGCCGTCTACTTTGGTTTCTCCTATCTGGGCGAATTGCATTTCGGTGATTACGGCCAGGGCGTGACGCTGTTTGCCGGCTTTCTGGTGCTGATCCTCGCCCCGGAGTTTTTCCAGCCACTGCGCGATCTCGGCGCTTTCTATCACGCCAAAGCCCAGGCTGTAGGCGGTGCCGATGCCCTTGAAGCCTTTATGCAGGCGACGCCTGCCACCGCGCCGCAGGAAGGCCAGTTGCCCTTCACTGCCGATCGCTCAATCGCACTTACCGCCGAAGATCTGCGTGTCTGTGCGCCTGATGGTCAGGTGTTGTGCGGCCCGCTCTCTTTTACTGTCGCCCCTGGCGAACAGATTGCGCTGGTCGGTCAAAGCGGGGCCGGTAAAACGGCCCTGATGAACGCCCTGCTCGGTTTTCTGCCTTATCAGGGTTCGCTGAAAGCGAATGGCGTTGAACTTCGCGATATACGACGGAGTGACTGGCATCAGCAGCTCAGTTGGGTAGGACAGAATCCTCAGTTACCGGCCGCCACCTTGCGCGACAATATCGTGATGAATGCGGCCTGGGATGACGAGCGTTTTGCGGCGCTGCTGGAGTCGTGCGGCATTAATGAGTTCCTGCCTCGGCTGCCCCAGGGCATTGACACCCAGCCCGGCGATGGCGGTAATCAGCTGTCGGTGGGTCAGGCGCAGCGGGTCGCGGTCGCGCGCGCACTCTATAAATCCTCGCATTTTTTGCTGCTCGATGAACCCGCAGCCAGCCTGGATGCGCTCAGTGAACGTCATGTGATGCTGGCACTTAACCAGGCGGCAGCCCGCCAGACCACGCTGATGATAACTCATCAGATTGATACGCTAAGTCACTGGCAGACCCTCTGGGTAATGGAAGCCGGTAAGCTGGTGCAACAGGGTAACTGGCAGCAGCTGTCGCAACAGCCGGGTGCGTTCAGTGAGATGCTGAAGCATCGTCAACAGGAGATTCGCTGATGTCCGCCTTGCGTCCTTTTCTTCGTCTCTGGCTGCGCCACCCTTATCGCCTGGTGCTGGGCATCGTGCTGGCGATTGTTACCCTGCTGGCCAGCATCGGCCTGCTGACGCTTTCAGGCTGGTTTCTGGCCGCCTCGTCAGTGGCAGGCGTAGCCGGGCTCTATACCTTCAACTATATGCTGCCTGCGGCAGGCGTACGTGGCGCCGCCATCATTCGCACTGCCGCACGCTATGCTGAACGGCTGGTCAGCCACGATGCAACATTCAGGGTTCTTCAGCATCTGCGTGTCCACACCTTCAGCCGCCTGATGGCCCTTTCGCCAGGCCAGCTTTCGCGGTTCCGGCAGGCGGATCTGCTCAACCGCTTCGTGGCCGATGTCGATACGCTGGATCATCTCTATCTGCGCGTCATCTCGCCGCTGATCGGCGCACTGGTGGTGATTGTCGTGGTTACCCTCGGAATGAGCTTCATCGATCTTCAGCTGGCACTGACGCTGGGCGGCATCATGCTGAGTACCCTGGTGGTGATGCCAGCGCTGTTTTACCGTCTGGGATCGCCCGCAGGCGGCGCGATTGCCCGTGGGCGCGCCCGCTGGCGCTTACAGCTGATGCAGTGGCTGGCGGCTCAGGCTGAACTCACCCTGTACGGTGCCTCGCGGGACTGGCGTCAGCAACTTGATGAAGATGAACAGCGCTGGCAGCAGGCTCAGAGCCAGCAACAGCGCTTGCAGGCTGCGGCACAGAGCGTGCTGCTGCTGATCAGCGGCGTAACCGTCACACTGTTGCTCTGGCTCAGTGCGGCGACAATCAGCCAGCAGCAGTTGCCCGGCTCGCTGATTGCCCTGGTGGTGTTTTGCGCGCTGGCTGCTTTCGAGGCGCTGGCACCGGTTGCAGGGGCCTTTCTGCCCATGTCGCAGGTGATAAATGCCGCTCAGCGAGTCAATGACATTATCGATCAGTCACCCGCTATCACCTTTCCGGCAGATTCAGACGCCCGGCCAGGACGACTCGCGGTTGCTATCGATCAGCTCGACTTCAGCTATCCCGACCGCCCGGATAAGGTGCTGAACCGCTTTACCCTTAAGGTGGCAGCCGGTGAACACATTGCACTGCTGGGGCCGACCGGCTGCGGCAAATCCACTCTGCTGGCGCTGTTAACCCGTGGCTGGGATAGCCAGCACGGTGTTATCAGCCTGAATGACCTGCCGATCACCGCATGGTCAGAGCCAGCGCTGCGTCAGCGCATCAGCGTGGTGACTCAGCGGGTTCATCTCTTCAGTCAGAGCCTGCGTGATAACCTACTGCTGGCCTGTCCCGATGCTACTGATGAGCAGTTACGCCGCGTGCTGAATGACGTCGGCCTGCAGCGCCTGCTTGAGAGCCCGGAAGGATTAAACGCCTGGATGGGAGAAGGCGGTCGCCCGCTGTCAGGCGGCGAACTGCGTCGGCTGGCGCTGGCGCGTGCGTTACTGCATAACGGCGATCTCTGGCTGCTGGATGAACCCACCGAAGGACTGGATGCCACAACCGAGCAGCATATCCTCACCCTGCTGCAGCGGCTGACCGCTGGCAAGACCGTAATAATGGTCACCCACCGTCTCAGCGGCCTGGAGCAGATGGATCGCATCTGCGTGATGGATAATGGCGTGATTGTGGAACAGGGAAGTCATGCCGAATTAATCTCAAAAGCGGGTCGGTACTGGCGTTTCCGACAGCGGATTGCGCTATAGTCTTAGCGAAATGCTGATAGGTAACAAAACGCGATGAGACTGGTACAACTGTCACGGGAATCTTTGCAATTTCCCCCACCGGAGATGGCGCTGCGCGAGCCAAACGGCCTGCTGGCCATGGGGGGTGATCTCTCCCCTGCCCGGTTACTTAACGCTTATCAGCGCGGCATCTTTCCGTGGTTTTCTTCTGGCGACCCGATTCTCTGGTGGTCGCCCGATCCCCGTGCAGTGCTATTGCCTGAGCAGTTTCATCTCAGCCGGAGCATGAAGCGTTTCCACAGCCGTTCGCCCTATCGGGTGACGATGAATGAGTCATTTGCCGAGGTGATCGAGGGCTGTGCCACCGGTCGTGAGGAAGGCACCTGGATCACCTTTGAAATGAAGCGCGCCTGGTTGCGATTGTATGAACTGGGCCACGCCCACTCCATTGAAGTATGGGACGAACATCAGCTGGCAGGTGGCATGTATGGGCTGGCGATGGGGCAAATCTTCTGCGGCGAATCAATGTTCAGCCGTCAGCAGAATGCGTCAAAAACCGCACTTTGGGTATTTTGTCAGCATTTTCTCAGACATCAGGGCCGTCTGGTGGATTGTCAGGTACTTAACCCTCATACGGCCTCTTTGGGCGCGCAGGAGATCCCGCGCGCAGACTATCTGCAATATGTACAAAGCCTTGCGTGCCAGCCTGTCAGCGATGGCTGCTGGCAGACACAAACCCTTTTTTAGTCGCACAGAGATGTTTTGCACACATAAAGGCGTATTAAGTGGTATAATGGTCGAGTTTGGTATGTCGTCCGCGCTTCGCAATAACGAGCCGGAATTGCCAGGCTGGGAATCTCAACGCACTCTCGGAACTGTTTTCAATCGTGCGCGTGTAACCGGTTGATACAGATTCTTAGCCCGCTAATCCCCCGCAGACGTCACATAAACACCCTAATTTTACCGGATGCGCGCGACTGACGTGCACCCCGGCAAAGCGTTGGCAAAATCGCCGACGGTTCTTTACATAAATCGTTGAATTGGGCATTATCTTGCCGGTTCAACTGAAAGGTAGTACACCCAGAGGATTCGATGGCCAAAGAAGACAATATTGAAATGCAAGGTACCGTACTGGATACGTTACCTAACACCATGTTCCGCGTAGAACTTGAGAACGGACACGTGGTTACTGCTCATATCTCCGGTAAAATGCGCAAAAACTACATCCGCATCCTGACGGGTGACAAAGTGACCGTTGAGCTGACCCCGTACGACCTGAGCAAAGGCCGCATTGTCTTCCGTAGTCGCTAATTTGCAGTAATCTCATCGCTCTGCAATTTGCAGCGAAAAAAAGGCCGGATTTTAATCCGGCCTTTTTCATATCTGCAGCAGGTGATTAATGAACAGTGCCTTCGGTTTTGCGTTTTTCAGCACTCAGGAAGTGATAGGTCAGTTCACCTTTCTCACGATCCAGCGCCACTGACACCGAGCCGCCATCCACCAGCGAACCAAACAGCAGTTCATTGGCTAACGGTTTCTTCAGGCTGTCCTGCACGGTGCGCGCCATCGGACGAGCGCCCATCGCTTTGTCGTAGCCTTTCTCAGCAAGCCAGTCGCGTGCTTCATCGCTGACTTCCAGCGACACGCCTTTGGCATCCAGCTGCGCCTGCAACTCGACAATGAACTTGTCGACCACCTGATGGATCACCTCTGGTGACAGGTGACTGAACCAGATAATGTTGTCGAGACGGTTACGAAACTCTGGAGAAAACATCTTTTTGATCTCTTCCATGGCATCGGTGCTGTTGTCCTGATGAATCAGGCCAATCGACTTACGTTCAGTCTCGCGGACACCGGCGTTAGTGGTCATGACCAGCACCACGTTGCGGAAGTCCGCTTTGCGACCGTTGTTGTCGGTCAGCATACCGTTATCCATCACCTGCAGCAGCAGGTTGAAGACATCCGGGTGTGCTTTCTCAATCTCATCCAGCAACACCACCGCATGAGGATGCTTAATCACCGCATCCGTCAGCAGGCCGCCCTGATCAAAACCGACGTAACCCGGAGGCGCACCAATCAAACGGCTGACGGTGTGACGCTCCATATACTCGGACATATCAAAGCGCAGCAACTCAATGCCCAGCGCTTTCGCCAGCTGCACGGTGACTTCCGTTTTACCGACACCGGTAGGCCCGGCAAACAGGAAGGAACCGACCGGCTTACGATCCTGACCCAGACCTGCACGGCTCATTTTGATCGCTTCCGTCAGCGCCTCAATGGCGTTGTCCTGACCAAACACCAGCATCTTCAGACGATCGCCCAGATTTTTCAGCGTATCGCGGTCGCTTGCTGACACGCTTTGCTCAGGAATACGGGCAATACGGGCCACCACCGTTTCAATGTCAGAGACGTTGATGGTTTTCTTGCGCTTACTGGCTGGCATCAGGCGCGCTCGCGCACCCGCTTCATCAATCACATCAATCGCCTTGTCAGGCAGATGACGGTCGTTGATATATTTCACCGCCAGTTCCACGGCTGCGCGCACCGCTTTCGCGGTATAGCGCACATCGTGATGCGCTTCGTACTTGGTCTTCAGGCCATTCAGGATCTGCACGGTCTCTTCTGGTGAAGGCTCCGTGATATCGATCTTCTGGAAGCGACGCGCCAGGGCACGATCTTTTTCAAAGATGTTGCTGAATTCCTGATAGGTGGTGGAACCCATCACCCGAATCTTGCCAGAGGAAAGAAGAGGTTTGATCAGGTTCGCAGCATCGACCTGGCCGCCGGATGCAGCACCCGCACCGATGATGGTATGGATCTCATCGATAAACAGAATGCTGTGTTCGTCCTGCTCCAGTTGCTTCAGCAGCGCTTTGAAACGTTTTTCAAAGTCACCACGGTACTTGGTGCCGGCTAATAACGAACCGATATCCAGTGAGTAGATCGTGCAGTCTTTCATCACTTCCGGTACATCGCCCTGCTCTATGCGCCAGGCGAGACCTTCAGCAATGGCGGTTTTACCCACACCCGACTCACCCACCAGCAGCGGGTTATTTTTACGGCGACGGCATAGCACCTGAACGGTACGTTCCAGCTCTTTATCGCGACCAATCAGTGGATCAATACCACCGACGCGAGCAAGCTGATTAAGATTGGTGGTGAAGTTTTCCATACGCTCCTCCCCGCCTGCTTGCTCTTCGTTAACCGGATTTTCTGCGCCTGGCGCCTGGCCGGACTCATCTTTACGCGTACCGTGAGAGATGAAGTTCACCACATCAAGGCGGCTCACTTCATGTTTGCGTAGCAGATAAGCCGCTTGCGACTCCTGCTCGCTGAAAATGGCGACCAGCACATTCGCACCGGAGACTTCGCTGCGACCGGATGACTGGACATGGAAAACCGCACGCTGCAGGACGCGCTGGAAGCTAAGCGTGGGTTGTGTATCACGCTCCTCTTCGCTGGCAGGCAGCACGGGCGTAGTTTGTTCGATGAAGGCTTCGAGTTCCTGCCGCAGAGCCACAATGTCCACCGTACAGGCTTCCAGTGCCTCTCTGGCCGACGGGTTACTGAGCAACGCCAGTAACAGATGCTCGACGGTCATAAACTCATGACGGTGCTCACGCGCTCTGGCGAAAGCCATATTTAAACTGAGTTCCAGTTCTTGATTGAGCATTAGGCACCTCCCCCAATTATCGCCCTTACCTGTTTCCTATATGGAGACGGGTTCAGGCCTTTTCCAGCGTACACAGCAACGGATGATGATTTTCCCGTGCATAGTTGTTCACCTGGGCCGCTTTTGTTTCGGCGACTTCTGCAGTAAATACACCACAGATCGCCTTGCCGTGATAGTGAACTTTCAACATCAGCTGCGTTGCACGTTCAACATCATAAGAAAAGAACTTTTGTACAACGTCAATAACAAATTCCATAGGTGTATAATCGTCATTATTCAGAATGACTTTATACATAGAAGGCGGCTTTAACCCTTCACGTACTTTATCGTCGGCCAGATGTTCAAAGTTAAGCCAGTCGTTTGCGTTTGCCATAGTGTTCCGTTGAGATTTTGCTTTTAGCCTTTAAGTAGCTACATATTGAGAGTTTAACATGCCTGTCAAGCCGCATGCCGCTGCTGAAAATTTATTCAGAAATTCCCCTGCGCGACCTGCATCACAAAATTTGCAATAGCGTTAACTGCCTCAAATTTTGATGATTTTTTCCCCACCTGGCCCGGTGGTTTGCTTGACGTCAGCCGCGCTTTCTCTACATTCTAGCTGCACAGGCTGATTGAGTTTTAATCAAATCCGACTCACAGCTTCGATGACCTCACCTACTTATAAAATGTCTTGCGAGGGAAGTAAAAGCATGGAGACGGGCACAGTTAAATGGTTCAACAATTCCAAAGGCTTTGGCTTTATCTGTCCGATTGGCGGTGGCGAAGATATTTTTGCGCACTACTCCACCATTCAGATGGAAGGCTACCGCACGCTTAAGGCAGGCCAGCAGGTTCAGTTCGATGTCCACGAAGGCCCGAAAGGCAATCACGCCAGCCTGATCGTGCCGGTCGAGGTGCAGGCTGTGGCCTGACACATATCGCCTTTCTGAACAAAGACCCAAAAATGCCAGCCAGTGCCGCTGGCATTTTCCTGTTCGATGTCACCTAATCTGCCTGGCCCTGCGCCAGTCCAATCACCCGGGCAAACATCTGCCGCATCAATGGCGGGATGGCCTCTGGCCCGCGTTCCGCCGCCGACGTAGCCACTGCGATCGCCAGTTCCGGCTTGGAGCTCTGGTGAATCGCTTTAGTAATAATACGCCTGGAACTCATCGGAACGTTTAACGGCAGGTGCGCCATCTGATGATAGACATCCTGAAAGCCGTGCTGATAGAGAAAATTTTCCATATCCAGCGCCGGTAACTGCGTCAGAAAACGCGGCTCCGGTTCACCCGGCTTTAACTGAGTGCGTGCCGTACTGGCATATTTATTCCCCGCCTGATCACCATCAGTCAGGACATGCCAGGCGATACCCATGCGCCGGGCAAACTTCAGTAGCGGTTTTAACCCCGACTGCGCAAACTCAATCACCTTCACGCCTTCAGCGGCGAAGTTGTAACCGCACTGCTGCGCCAGCTCATTCATGATCCAGACTTCGGTTTCTCCCTCCACCAGCAGCCAGCAACGGGCGAACAGCGCAGCAGGCCGGTTGACCCGAATATGGAAGCCGATGCGCCGGCTCTCTTCGGCACTCAGTCCCTCCGGACCGATGCGCCAGGCCGCTACGCGCGAGGGTCCACGCACCAGACGACAGACGTTTTCCACCGGCACCTGCGACAGCAGCTCCGGCGAATTAGTGGTGGCGATTTTTTGCAGCGGCAGCAGCCTCAGCAGATTCCATGCTACCGACAGCATAATCGGATGCAGCCGGGTTTCCGGATCTTCAATCAGCAGCAGCGGGCGTGCACCGGCGGCCAGCGGGACGTCTCCTCGTGCCTCAATCAGTAGGGTAAACATCTGCAGCAGTATCAGCTGACGGCTGCGGGAGTCGGTTCCGGTAATCAGCTGATTCAGGTGATCCAGCGCCCGCCATCCCTGTCCCCCCTCGCGCGTCTGCGGATCCCGTAGCCTGACCTCGTTGCCCGCATCGGGCGGCTGCACCAGGAAGTAGTGCTGCATCAGTTGCTGCATCGTCTTCAGCCCCTGCCGCAGCACCTCATCGCTGAGCTGTTGCGGATGGTGCTCCAGATCGCGCGCCAGCGTCTCCATACCCGCCAGTAGCTCAGGATGTGCGGTGGGGAGCGGCGCACTACTCCGCGTCCGCTTACTGAAACGCGCATCGCGCAATCGCAGAACCGGATACCGTTTCAGCAAAAGATCGATGGCTGCCGCGCAGTTCTGCTCAGGCAACAGCTGATAGTTCAGGTCAATAAAACGACGCCGGGTTTCGATACCGCTGTCACGCCAGGTGGCGCTGACGCTGTAACAGAGCTGACGCTGGCCCTGAGCATCACGCTGCCAGAAGGTCGAGAGCACCGCATCCGGGTCGTTGCCGTCATCGCGAAAGTGGAACACCACCGACAGACGGCGCATCGGATCGGTCACATCGCCTGGGGTGAAATGGAAATCAGCCTCGGTAAAAACATAGGCCGGTTCATGGGCCGAAAGTAACAGGCTCAGGGCATCCAGCAGACTGGATTTGCCCCAGGCATTCTCACCAATCAGCAGATTGGTCTGGGTTAAAGGCAGTGAGAGCTTATTGATGCCGCGGAAACCGCGAATGTCGATATGTTCCAGAATCATAGGCGTCCATCCTCAGTTTATAAACAGCATGGTAGCCGCCAGCGAGCCGGTCAAGCCGCTTTCTCAGGGTTTACTCCGTTACGCTTTTTCGCTAGCGTGTGGCCTCTTCCACCATGGATGGCCCTTATCGCTATGTACTCCGGACTCCTGATTATTCTTCTGCCGCTGATCGCCGGCTGGCTGCTACCGTTCCGTCAAACTTCAACCCTGCGCCGGGTCAATCAGCTGCTGGGCTGGATGGTTTACGTCATTCTGTTCTTTATGGGCATCAGCCTGGCCTTTCTCGACAACCTGAGCAGCAATCTGCTGGCGGTATTTCACACCGCGCTGGTAGCGGCCTTCTGCATTCTGCTGTGCAACCTGCTGGCGCTGCGCGGGCTGGAAAAATATGCCCCCTGGCAGCATGCGCACCGGCAGGAGAAACTGCCCTCGCGGCTGCATATGGCGCTGGACTCTCTGAAGCTGTGCGGCGTGGTTGTCATCGGTTTTCTGCTTGGCCTGACCCAGTGGCCACTGCTGCACCACGCCTCGACGGCCAGCGAATATGCGCTGATCTTCCTGCTGTTTCTGGTGGGCATTCAGCTGCGCGGCAGCGGCATGACGCTGCGTCAGATTATCCTGAACCGTCGTGGCCTGCTGGTTGCCAGCGTGGTGCTGGTCAGCGCGCTTATCGGCGGCATGATTGCGGCGTTGCTGCTGGGCGTGCCGCTGAAAACCGGTCTGGCGTTAGCCAGTGGTTTTGGCTGGTACTCTCTCTCCGGCATTCTGATGACCGAAGCTTTTGGTCCGGTCATCGGCAGCGCCGCCTTCTTCAACGACCTGATACGTGAACTGGTGGCAATCATGCTTATTCCGGCGCTGATTGGCCGTCATCGCTCCAGCGCACTCGGCCTGTGTGGCGCCACTTCAATGGACTTTACCCTGCCGGTGCTGCAGCGGGCGGGCGGCAATGAGATCGTCCCGGCCGCCATTGTGCACGGCTTTGTGATGAGCCTGCTGGCCCCGATTCTTATCGCCCTCTTCTCCGCCTGAATCCTGTCTGATATGCGCTGAGCTCTGCCAGCGCATTTTTTCACGCCTGCTTTTCTGCCGTGTCGTCTACGCTTCTTTTTTCGGTTCTGGTCACGTCACTCTTCAGGGCGGGCCGACAAAGGAGAAGAGCATGAAACAAACCGTCGCGGCGCTGGTCGCCAAAACGCTGGAAAGCGCGGGCGTAAAACGCATCTGGGGCGTCACCGGGGATTCCCTTAACGGCCTGAGCGACAGTCTTAATCGCATGGGCACCATTGAATGGATGCCGACGCGCCATGAAGAAGTCGCCGCATTCGCAGCGGGCGCGGAAGCGCACATCAGCGGTGAACTGGCGGTCTGCGCCGGCTCCTGTGGGCCAGGCAACTTACATCTGATCAACGGTCTATTCGATTGCCATCGTAACCGCGTTCCTGTTCTGGCGATTGCGGCACATATTCCCTCCAGCGAAATCGGCAGCGGCTATTTTCAGGAAACTCATCCGCAGGAGCTGTTCCGCGAATGCAGCCACTACTGCGAACTGGTTTCGAACCCTGAGCAGCTCCCGCAGGTGCTGGGCATCGCGATGCGTAAAGCGATTCTGAATCGTGGTGTCTCGGTGGTGGTGCTGCCTGGGGATGTCGCGCTTAAACTGGCGCCAGAGAGCGTCAGCGCGGAATGGTATCCGCCACAGTTGCCGCAGGTCCTGCCACAGCCCGCCGAACTGGCGCAGCTGGCGCAAACGCTGAACGAAGCCAGCGATATTACGCTGCTGTGCGGCAGTGGCTGCGCCGGAGCGCATCAGGAGGTGGTGGCGCTGGCAGAAGCGCTGAAAGCCCCTATCGTCCATGCGCTGCGCGGCAAAGAACACATCGAATATGACAACCCTTATGATGTCGGCATGACCGGACTGATCGGTTTCTCATCCGGTTTCCACGCCATGATGAATGCCGGGACGCTGGTGTTGCTGGGCACGCAGTTCCCCTATCGCGCCTTCTATCCGGAAAAGGCTAAAATCATCCAGATTGATATCAATCCGGGCAGCCTTGGGTCACATTGTCACGTCGATCAGGCCTATGTCGGCGATGTGAAAAGCACACTGCAGGCGCTGCTGCCGCAGCTGACGCACAAAAGCGATCGCAGCCACCTCGACAGCGCGGTTAAGCACTATGGCGAGGCGCGCAAAAGTCTGGACGAGCTGGCGCAGCCCAACGACAAGCAGCCGATCCATCCGCAATATCTGGCACAGCAGATCAGCCACTACGCCAGTGATGACGCCATCTTTACCTGCGATGTCGGGACACCGACCGTCTGGGCGGCGCGCTATCTGAAGATGAACGGCAGACGTCGCCTTCTGGGTTCGTTTAACCACGGCTCAATGGCGAACGCGATGCCACAGGCGCTGGGCGCGCAGTCGATTGATCGCAATCGTCAGGTGGTAGCACTGTGTGGCGACGGCGGCTTCAGCATGCTGATGGGGGATTTTATCTCGCTGGCGCAACTGAAAATGCCGGTCAAACTGGTGATTTTCAACAACAGCGTGCTGGGCTTTGTGGCGATGGAAATGAAAGCGGGTGGCTATCTCACCGATGGCACCGAGCTGGAGAATCCTGACTTTGCCGCTATCGCCGAAGCCTGCGGTATCCGGGGTATCCGGGTGGAAAAGGCATCTGATCTCAATGGCGCGCTGGAGCAGGCGTTTGCCCACGATGGCCCGGTGCTGGTGGATGTCATTACCGCCAAAGAGGAACTGGCGATGCCGCCGGAGATCAAAATGGAGCAGGCTAAAGGCTTCAGTCTCTACATGCTGCGCGCCATCATGAATGGTCGCGGTGATGAGGTGGTAGAACTGGCGAAAACCAACTGGCTGCGGTAAAACAGAGACTCCATCCAGGCGGGCGCGATGCCCGCCTTTTTTTTCTTCCGCCATGTTCAGGAGCATAGGGTGATCGATTTACGCAGTGATACCGTAACCCGGCCCAGCGCCGCCATGTTAAGCGCGATGATGTCTGCCGAAACCGGTGATGACGTCTACCGTGACGACCCCACCGTAAATGCGCTGGAGGCGGAAGCCGCACGGCTGAGCGGCAAAGCAGCGGCGCTGTTTTTCCCGACCGGCACCCAGGCGAATCTGGTAGCGCTACTCAGCCATTGCGAACGCGGCGATGAATATATCGTCGGTCAGCAGGCGCACAACTACAAATATGAGGCGGGCGGCGCGGCGGTGCTGGGCAGTATTCAGCCACAGCCGATTCTGGCCGCCGACGATGGCACCCTGCCGCTCGACGTAGTAGCGGCAGCCATCAAGCCGGACGATATTCACTTTGCCCGCACCCGTCTGCTGAGTCTGGAGAACACGCATCACGGTAAAGTCCTGCCGCTGGCGTATCTGGAACAGGCGTGGACTTTTACCCGCGAGCACCAGCTGGCGCTGCACATTGATGGCGCACGCATTTTCAATGCGGTAGTCGCGCAGCAGACCACGCTGGCGGCGATTGCCCGCTACTGCGACACCCTGACCATCTGTCTCTCTAAAGGCCTGGGCACGCCTGTCGGTTCTCTGCTGTGTGGCGACACGGCGCTGATTGAGCGCGCACGTCGCTGGCGTAAAATGACCGGCGGCGGCATGCGCCAGGCCGGTATTCTGGCGGCGGCGGGTCTCTATGCGTTAGAACACAACGTGGCGCGGCTGCAGGAGGATCATGACAATGCCGCCTGGCTGGGACAGCAGTTGCATGAGCTGGGCGTTCAGGTCATCGATCAGCAGACCAACATGCTGTTTGTGGCGGTGCCGGAAGCCCAGGTCAAACCATTAGGTGAGTGGATGAAGGCGCGCGGGGTGTTAATCAGCGCAGGAACCCGCACTCGTCTGGTCACCCATCTGGATGCTGATCGTGCGGCACTGGCGCAGGTCGTCGCCCACTGGAAGGCGTTTTTACACCAATAATCCGCTATTGCGCCGCGCCATATTTATCCAGTAGCGCGGCAGCTATCGCGGCGGTTTCTGCATCGGGCTGCCCGCGATAATCCGCAGGCCGGAAATGCATCTGAAACGCGGCGATTACCCTCTGCTGTTCACGCGCGCTCATCTCTGCCGTCACCGGATAGCCATAGCGCTGTAAACGTTCCAGTAGTGGCTCCACGGGTACCACCGCGTGCGGATCCTGACCCGCTAAATGAAACTGCACTCGTCCGGCATCGGGCCAGGCACCCATTCCGCGCTGGGCCAGCTGATGCCACGGAAAGAGTGGGCCGGGATCCTGCTTACGCTGCGGCGCGATATCACTGTGACCGACAATATTTTCCGGTGCGATGCCGTAGCGCTGTGCAATATCGCGCAGCAGCGCCTCCAGCGTGGTGATCTGCGCAGCGGTAAATGGCTGCCATTCAAGACCTGTCAGGGTCCGGCGATAACCCTGGTTCACCAGTTCGATACCAATCGATGTGTCATTGATGCGGCTGGCTCCGCGCCAGAAGCTTGGACCGGCATGCCAGGCGAGCTGCTGCTCCGGCACCAGTTGCCAGATAATGCCTTTCCCGGCGCGCTGTGGCGGCTGCCGCGGGATCAGATAGTGGGCGCTGACTTCCCGATCGGTCAGGGTCGCCAGCGACGAAGAAAAATCTTCGGCGGTGTAGTGGATCACAATCACCTTCACCCGCGGTCGCGCGCCCTGCGCCGGATGCCGCAGATCGGCCCAGTAGCCGTCACGGGATTCTATCCCGGACTGGCAGCCCGCCAGCAGCAGCGACAGTATCAGCCACAGCCACCGTTTCAACGAATGATCACCGCCGTGCCGCTGACGCTTACCATCAGCATGCTGCCATCTTTGCCGACCGTTTCGTAGTCAATATCGATACCGACCACGGCGTTGGCGCCCAGCGCTTTTGCCTGCTCCTCCAGCTCTTCAAACGCGATCTCTCGCGCTTTGCGCAGCTCTTTCTCGTAAGCACCGGAGCGGCCACCGACCACATCACGGATGCCAGCGAAAAAGTCACGGAAGATGTTGGCACCCAGAATCGCTTCACCGGTGACGACGCCACAATATTCGCTGATGCTGTGACCTTCCAGCGTGGGGGTTGTTGAAAATTTCATCGCATTCTCCTTGTTGAAAACCGGGCTAAGGCTCTTTCGACTAAAAAGCACGGCTATACTCTATGCTAAAAAGGGCACCTTGCCAGAGAACCATAAGGAAATCGAGATGAGAAACAACGCGTTTGCGCTAATGATCCCGGCGGCCCTGCTGCTCAGCGCCTGTACCACCGTTGAGCCAGTGATTAAGGATAATGGCCCACGTACCGCACCGTGCATTGAAGGCGGTCCTGACCAGGTGGCCCAGCAGTTTTACGACCTGCGTATCGAACAGCCTACGCAGGGTCTGCCCGACAGCAACACCCTGGCAAAATATCGCCCTTACCTGAGTGATGCGCTGTACCACTCATTGCAGGCGGCCAGCGGCAGCAATGCAGGCGCACAGTGGCGCAATGGCGATCTCTTCTCCAGCCTGTCACAGGGTCCGACCGCCGCCAGCGTCGCTGATGCTTCCACCATTCCGAACCGCGATGCACGCAACATCCCGCTGCGGGTCGACCTGAGCCGCGACGGCAAGCAGTGGCAGGATGAAGTGCTGATGATCCATCAGGGCAGTTGCTGGGTGGTGGATGATGTGCGCTACATGGCCAACCCTGCGCATGCAGAGGGTGGCAGCCTGAGCCAGATGCTTGAGAAATCGAAAAAATAACCTCAGGCTTAACCGTTCAGAGAAGCGCAGTCGCCCCCGGGCGCTGCGCTTTTTTTATTTCCGCCGCCCGTCCCGCTGCAGCGCGCTGCTCCCAGGCAGTGCATGATATTGTGCTAAGCTTTTGCGGTTAGCCTGCTGTTTTACAAATTTTAACCCACCTTATTTGCATAACTATTCTGGTGACGTTAAAATCCGCGACACTAATAGCTATTCAAATCTGGCGCATGAGTATTCAACTAAACGCAATAAACTGCTTCTACGGTGCTCATCAGGCGCTGTTCGACATTAACCTTGAGTGTCCGCAAGGCGAGACCCTGGTGCTGCTGGGTCCCAGCGGTGCGGGTAAGAGTTCGCTGCTGCGGGTGCTTAACCTGCTGGAGCAACCGCGTTCAGGTCAGTTGCAGATTGCCGGTAATCAGTTCGACTTCAGCCAGAAACCCTCCGATGCTGCGATTCGCGAACTGCGTCAGAACGTCGGTATGGTGTTTCAGCAGTACAACCTCTGGCCGCATCTTACCGTGCTGCAGAATCTGATTGAAGCGCCCTGCCGGGTACTGGGCCTCAGCAAAAGTGACGCCCGCGCCCGCGCCGACAAGCTGCTTGACCGGCTGCGCCTGACGCCCTACAGCGATCGCTTTCCGCTGCATCTCTCCGGTGGTCAGCAGCAGCGTGTGGCGATTGCCCGCGCGCTGATGATGGAGCCGCAGGTGCTGCTGTTCGATGAGCCGACTGCCGCGCTGGACCCTGAAATTACCGCACAGATTGTCAGTATCATTCGCGAACTGGCCCAGACCCGTATTACCCAGGTGATTGTGACCCATGAAGTGGAGGTGGCACGTAAAACGGCCAGCCGCGTCGTCTATATGGAGAACGGTCACATTGTGGAACAGGGCGATGCCAGCCGCTTTACACAGCCGCAAACCGAGGCGTTTGCTCACTATCTTTCGCACTAAGTCAGGATGCTAAAAATGAAAAAAATGGTACTTGCTGCACTGCTTGCTGGTTTTAGCCTGAGCGCTACGGCGGCACAGACGATTCGTTTTGCGACCGAAGCCTCTTATCCTCCTTTTGAGTTTGTGGATGCGGACAACAAGATTCAGGGCTTTGATGTCGATCTGGCCAATGCGCTGTGTAAAGAGATTGATGCGACCTGCACCTTCACCAATCAGGCGTTCGACAGCCTGATCCCAAGCCTGAAATTCCGTCGTTTTGATGCGGTGATGGCGGGCATGGATATCACACCAGATCGTGAAAAACAGGTCCTGTTCACCAAGCCTTACTACGACAACTCCGCGCTGTTTGTTGCCCAGAAAGGCAAAGTTGCCAGCGTGGAAGCGCTGAAAGGCAAGCGGGTTGGCGTCCAGAACGGCACCACGCATCAGAAATACCTGACTGAGAAACACAGCGAGATCACCACCGTTCCTTACGACAGCTATCAGAATGCGGTGCTGGATCTGAAAAATGGCCGTATTGATGCTGTGTTCGGTGACACCGCAGTCGTCAACGAATGGCTGAAGCAGAATGCCGCGCTGGCTGCCGTTGGTGAGAAAGTCACGGACAAAGCCTACTTTGGTACCGGCCTGGGCATTGCGGTACGTACCGGTAACACCGAGCTGCAGACCAGATTCAATGGCGCGCTGGATAAGATCAAAGCAGACGGCACGTACAAAACCATCTACAGCAAATGGTTCCAGCAGTAATCTCTGATGAATGAAATGATGACCCTCGCAAGCGCCGCCGGCATGACCGTCGGCCTTGCTGTTTGTGCTCTCATCGCTGGCCTGGTGCTGGCGATGATTTTCGCTGGCTGGGAGTCACTGCGCCTGAAACCGCTGGCGTGGATTGGCACCGGCCTGGTAACGCTGATCCGTGGCCTGCCGGAAATTCTGGTGGTGCTGTTTATCTATTTTGGCGCCTCACAGCTGCTGCTCACCCTCTCTGACGGCTTCACCCTGAATTTCGGCCTGTTTCAGTTACCGATACAGGTAGAAATTGAAAACTTCGACGTCAGTCCGTTCCTGTGCGGTGTGATAGCGCTGGCGATGCTCTATGCCGCCTACGCCTCGCAGACGCTGCGCGGCGCGCTGAAAGCGGTGCCGATGGGTCAGTGGGAGTCGGGTCAGGCGCTGGGCATGAAAAAATCGGCCATCTTTCTCCGGCTGATTATGCCGCAGATGTGGCGTCACGCCCTGCCCGGTCTGGGCAATCAGTGGCTGGTGCTGCTGAAAGATACCGCGCTGGTCTCGCTGATTAGCGTCAACGATCTGATGCTGCAAACCAAAAGTATTGCCACCCGCACGCAGGAGCCGTTTACCTGGTTCCTGGTGGCGGCCGCTATCTACTTAGTGATCACGCTGTTCAGCCAGGCGGTGTTACGCCGCATCGAACTGCGCACCACCCGCTTTGAACGGGGGAACAGCTAATGCTGGCCTATCTGCCTGAACTCCTGAAAGGGTTGCATACCAGCCTGACGCTGACGGCAGCATCGCTGGTCATGGCCCTGCTGCTGGCGCTGCTCTTCACCGTGGTGCTGTCGCTGAAAACGCCGGTGTTCAACCCGCTGGTCAAAGGCTTTATTACACTGTTTACCGGCACACCGCTGCTGGTGCAGATCTTCCTGATCTATTACGGTCCGGGACAGTTTCCCTCGATCCAGCAGATCCCCTGGCTGTGGCATTTACTGTCGCAGCCCTGGCTGTGCGCGATGCTGGCGCTGTCGCTGAACAGCGCGGCTTACACCACGCAGCTGTTTTACGGTGCGGTGCGTGCGATTCCTTCCGGACAGTGGCAATCGTGTGCCGCGCTCGGCATGAGCCGCAAAGATACGCTGCGCATTCTGCTGCCATATGCATTTAAACGCGCCCTCTCCTCCTACTCCAATGAAGTGGTGCTGGTGTTCAAAGGCACCTCGCTGGCCTACACCATCACCCTGATGGAAGTCATGGGCCACGGCCAGTTGCTCTATGGCCGCACCTACGACATCACAGTCTATGCCGCGGCGGGTCTGGTTTATCTCTGCGTTAACGGTTTGCTGACGCTGATGATGCGGCTGATCGAAAAGCGCGCCCTGGCCTTCGAACGACGTAACTGATATCCGGGCGAGGCCCCTCGCCCTTTTCGCCTGAAAAATCACACTAATTGCATAAAAATGCATTTTATGGCAGGGTATCGCCTTCTCTGGCTGACCACATCACAGGAATCATAAATGAAAAAATGGATTGTTGCCGCTGCGCTGGCTTCGCTGGCACTTACCGCCCAGGCAGCGGAAAAGATTCGCTTCGCCGCCTCAGCGACCTACCCGCCGTTTGAATCCCTGGATCGGGAAAATAACCTGGTGGGATTCGATATCGATCTGGCCAAAGCGCTGTGCCAGCAGATGAAAGCGGAGTGTACCTTTACCAACAATGCCTTCGACAGCCTGATCCCGTCACTGAAGTTCCGCCGCTATGACGCGGTGATTTCCGGCATGGATATCACCACTGAGCGCAGCAAGCAGGTCGATTTTACCCAGCCTTATTACGCTAACTCCGCCATCGTGATCGCCCGTAAAGGCCAGTTCAGCAGCTTTGCTGAGCTTAAGGGCAAACGCATCGGCGTGGAAAACGGCACCACTCACCAGAAGTACCTGCAGGATAAGCATCCGGAAGTGAAAGTGGTGGCCTATGACAGCTATCAGAATGCGATTCTGGATATGAAGAGTGGCCGGCTGGATGGCGTGTTTGGCGACAGCGCGGTGGTGAATCAGTGGCTGAAGACCAATGCGGATCTCGCCACTGTCGGTGAACATGTTACGGATGCGGACTACTTTGGCACCGGTCTCGGCATTGCCGTACGCAAAGGCAATACGGCGCTTCGCGATCAGTTCAATCAGGCGCTGAACGAACTGAAAGCCAACGGCAGCTGGCAGCAGCTTAATCAGAAGTGGTTCCCGGAGTGATTACCGGCTGAGGCTACCTCTGACGATGCTTTCCCGGACTCGTGCTGACGGCGGGTTAACAGCGTCAGCACTTCAAAATGGGCGGTGTGGGGAAACATATCGAACAGTTGCACCTTCGTCACCTCATAGGCACTCAGTCGGGCAATATCCTGCGCCATGGTCTGCGGATTACAGCTTGAATAGAGCAGATAATCCGGGGCCATCTGGCTGAGATAGTCGCACAGCGCCTCACCAATTCCACGACGCGGCGGATTAACCAGCACCAGCTGCGGCACCGCATCGCGTCCGGTCGCAAACGCCGTAGAATCCAGCGCCGCAAACTGCACTTTTTCCAGTCCCAGCATCTCAGCGGAACGTTGGGCGCATTTTATCGCCTCGGCGCTGATCTCAATGCCCGTCAGTTCCATCTCCGCTGTCGCGCAGTGCAGACCAAAACCGCCTACGCCGCAGAAGAGATCCCACATGCTGTTGACCGGCAGCGCCCTGACCCAGTCGCGCGCGGTGGCATAGAGTGCGCTGGCAACCTGCGGGTTGGTCTGGAAGAAGCTTTGCGGGCGGATCCACAGCGGCACGCCGTTGAAGTTCTCTGCCAGCGACTGCGCGGGCGTCAGCGCAATTTCCTCTTCCCCCTCCAGAATCGCCATATGCACCGGCTGAATATTGGCAGAGATCACCGCCAGCTGCGGCAATTGCTGTTGCAGCCACGGCAATGCGGCGCGCAGCTGTTCCAGTTTCGCGGTTGAACGCAGGACAAAGCGCAGCATCACGCCGCCCTGCTGGCTTTCGGTTATCAGCAGGAATTTGAGTTCGCCGCGTTTGCGCGCCACGTTATAGGGCGTCAGTCCGGCACGGGCGATAAAGGGCTTAAGTGCAGCAAAAACCGGCTGGAAGCTGGCGGGATAGAGCGGACAATCGCACAGATCCACAGCTTCACCATCACGATGGATTAATCCCAGCACCGGACGCTCGACGCTGCCACTCACCACCATTTTGGCTTTATTACGAAATGCCTGCTGCGGTGATGCGACCGGCGGCAACCAGGCAGCGACTGGCTGCTCAGCCAGTAACTGTTCCAGCAGCGACTGCTTGTCGTTCAGCTGAGTGGGATAGGGTTTTTCCAGCCACTGACAGGAGCGGCAACGGTTAGCGTCATAAAGCGCGCAGTGCATGGTAAAGCCTTAACGATCGGGTCGGGCGGAGCGCGATTGTATCATCGCTTCCTGAAAAAAGCGCGGCTGCTGGCAGGCAGAAACAGCAGCAGGAGCACCAGCAGATCGGGGATTTTCTGCGACAGGGTATGGTGGATAATCTGGACGTTATTGTCGCCATCAATGCTGAAAATCTCGGGGTAGATCCAGCCCAGCGAGGCGACCAGCATATAGCTGAGCACAATCACCTGCGTCGCCACATAGCCCCAGCGTCCACGGTTACTGCCGCGCATCAGGGTAAAGGCGCAGCGCAGTTCGAACAGGAAGATCAGCTGGCTGGCGACAAAGATGAGTGTCGCGTCCCAGGACTGGGCGCTGCGGTGAACAAAATTGGCGAGTTCACTGTAACCCAGCTCGTTTGCCAGCATCAGGACGCTCAGGCAGCGGGTCGCAATAATAGCAATGCCCGCAACCGACACCGGAACCGGCGCGATTGAAAGCGTGGCACTGCTTTTGAAGATTTCTGACATAGTCCGTGACTCCACCTGATCGAAAAACGGGCCGGTCAGACCGGCCCGTTCATATAGTGGCAAAGGTTACGGATTTCAGCCACGTTTAGCTTTCTGAATATCGCTTAAACGTTGTTTTTCTTCGTGTGCCATCACCCGCCAGGCGATAAAACCCACTAAACCGACCACAAACAGGATCAATGAAGCCAGCGCATTGATTTCCGGGTTAACGCCGCGTCGCACGGTGGCGAAGATCGCCATCGGCAATGTGGTGGCACCCGGCCCGGTCACAAAGCTGGCAATCACCAGATCGTCGAGTGACAGGGTAAACGCCAGCAGCCAGCCGGTCACAATAGCCGGTGCAATCATGGGCACGGTAATCACAAAAAAGACCTTCAGCGGCGTTGCGCCTAAATCCATCGCCGCCTCTTCGATGGAGCGGTCCAGCTCACGCAGACGCGAGTTAATCACCACGGCCACATAGGCGGTACAGAAGGTGACGTGGGCCAGCCAGATGGTCAGCATGCCGCGTTCGCTCGGCCAGCCAAAGGCGTTGCCCATTGCCACAAACAGCAGCAGCAGCGACAGTCCGGTGATGACGTCGGGCATCACCAGCGGCGCGGTCAGCATAAAGGCAAAACCGTTGTGGCCACGGAAGCGACCAAAGCGCACGATAATTACCGCCGCCAGCGTGCCCAGCACCACCGCCATGGTGGCGGAGAGACCGGCAATGCTCAGACTCAGCAGCACGG
Source organism: Pantoea agglomerans NBRC 102470 (assembly GCF_001598475.1). Classification (GTDB taxonomy): domain Bacteria; phylum Pseudomonadota; class Gammaproteobacteria; order Enterobacterales; family Enterobacteriaceae; genus Pantoea; species Pantoea agglomerans. Next base: position 10,449 of record NZ_BCZA01000001.1, on the reverse strand, counting down.
CGTCAATCATCGCGCTGTCCTGGAAGAGCACCCTGTACCAGTGGAACGAGAAGCTCTCCCACACCGTCACCAGCGGTGAACTGTTGAAGGAGTAAACCACCAGCAACAGCATCGGCGCATAGAGGAACAGGAAGCAGCAGACCAGAATACCGGTACGCCAGGGTGAGCGAATGGTTGGCAAATTATTCATGCCTTCTCTCCCATTTCACGGTTTTGATGCTTGTGGAACCAGATGATCGGCAGAATCAGGATCAGCAGAATGATGACCGCCAGCGCGGAGGCCACCGGCCAGTCACGGTTGTTAAAGAACTCCTGCCACAGGATACGGCCAATCATGATGCTGTCCGGCCCACCCAGCAGTTCAGGGATCACGTACTCCCCCACCGCCGGGATAAACACCAGCATCGATCCAGCGATAATGCCCCCTTTAGTCAGCGGGACAATCACGCTGAAAAAGGTCTTCAGCGGACGCGCACCCAAGTCCAGTGAGGCTTCCACCAGCGAGTAATCAATGCGGGTCAGCGCGGTGTAGATTGGCAGCACCATAAACGGCAGATAGCAGTAGACGATACCGATATAGACCGCTGTATTGGTGTAGAGGATCACCAGCGGATGATCGATCACACCCAGCCACAGCAGGAACCGGTTCAGAATACCGTTGTTGTTAAGCAGCCCCATCCAGGCGTAGACGCGGACCAGAAATGAGGTCCATGACGGCAGGATCACCAGCAGCAGCAGAATGGTGCGCATGGATGGCTTGCTGTGCGCCACGGCCCACGCGAGCGGGTAGCCAATCAGCAGACAGATCACCGTGGAGATCGCCGCCACTTTCAGCGACTGCAGATAGGCATCGACGTAGAGCGGATCGTCGGTCAGCGTCAGGTAGTTGCCGAAATTGAGCACAATGCTGAACTGGTCATCAGCCCAGCTCACCAGCTCGGTGTAGGGGGGAATCGCACGCGCAATGTCCGCGAAGCTGATCTTCAGCACCGTCAGAAACGGCAGCAGAAACAACAGCACCAGCCAGACATAAGGCAAGGCGATCACCAGCTTGCGGCCATGCTGCATTTTTATCCGCGTGGCCCAGCGTTGCAGCGGCGTGCCGACCAGTCGGGCAGGCGCTTTAGCGCGTTGGAAAATCTGGCTCATAGCCGCTCCTTAAACCGTCAACACCACGCAGCTGTCGCATTCCCAGCAGAGGCGGACTTCATCACCCCAGGTCGGCAACCCTTTGCGGTAGCGATGCGCGTTTTGCAACTGTGCGCTGATCATCTGTCCGCTGTGCAGACGGACATGGAAGATAGAGAGGTCGCCGAGATAGGCGATGTGGACCACTTCACCCACCGCAAAGTTACAGCCATCGGCAGGCACCTCATCGCACAACATCACTTTTTCCGGGCGCAGTGCGACATGGACCGGAACGTTATCCACCACCGAGACATCGGAGTCGACTTTCAGCGGATGCATCAGGCCGGGACTGTCAATCACCAGGCCATCCGCCTGACGTTCACGCAGTAAGCCTTCGAAGACGTTAACCGAACCGATAAATTCCGCGCTGTAGCGGCTGGTAGGATGCTCGTAGATCTCCTCCGGTTCACCAATCTGCACGAACTTGCCGCGATTCATAATCGCGATACGGCCCGCCATGGTCATCGCCTCTTCCTGATCGTGCGTCACCATCACACAGGTGGCGCCAACACGCTCCAGAATATCGACCACTTCCAGCTGCATCCTGTCGCGCAGCTTCTTGTCCAGTGCCCCCATCGGCTCATCCAGCAGCAGCAGTTTCGGCCGTTTCGCCAGGCTGCGGGCCAGCGCCACACGCTGACGCTGACCACCGGAGAGCTGGTGCGGTTTGCGTTTAGCAAACTCCTGCATATGCACCAGCGCCAGCATCTCTGCTACCCGGCTGGTGACCTCTCCTTTCGGCAGCCGATCCTGTTTCAGACCAAAGGCGATATTCTGCTCCACCGTCATGTGGGGAAACAGCGCGTAGGACTGGAACATCATGTTGATCGGGCGCTGATAGGGAGCAACGTGGGACAGATCCTGGCCATCCAGCACAATCTGCCCGCTGGTTGGCGGCTCAAAACCGGCCAGCATGCGCAGCAGCGTTGATTTACCACAGCCCGATGCGCCCAGCAGGGCAAAGATCTCACCTTTATAAATAGTCAGGCTGACATCATCCACGGCGTGTTGCCCGTCAAAGGATTTGGTCAGATTGCGAATTTCCAGCAGTGGCGTTAACGCCTTTGCGGTTTTATTTTGAGGTCGGGGAATGGCATCGTTCACAAAGGTTCTCTCCGGAGCCAGGCGGAACATGGCGACAAAATTTGCCGCTAAAAATGGCACAACAGAGGCCGACACCGCGCCTCTGTTGCTGATGCATGACAGGTCAATCCGTTAAGGACGAATTACTTACCACTTTTTACTTTAGTCCATGCGCGCGTACGCACACGATCCAGTTTTGGATCCTGGACTTTCAGCACAAACAATTTCGACATCGCTTCAGGCGTCGGGAAGATACCCGGGTTGTTGCGGACGTCGGCATTGATCAGCGGCAGCGACGCTTTGTTGCCGTTGGCGTAGTTCATTTTGTTGGAGACATCGGCGATTACTTTCGGATCCATGATGTAGTTCAGCCAGGCGTAAGCACCATCGAGGTTTTTCGCATCTTTCGGGATCGCCATCATATCGAAGAAGGCCAGTGCGCCCTCTTTCGGTACGCTGTAGCCCAGATGCACGCCATTTTTAGCCGCATCAGCACGGTTTTTCGCCTGCAGAATATCGCCCGACCAGCCAATGGCGACGCAGATATTACCGTTGGCCAGATCGTTGATGTACTGCGACGAATGGAAGTAGCGGATATTCGGACGCAGTTTCAGCAGCAGGTCAGTGGCCGCGCCGGAATACTCTTTGGCATCAGAGGTGTTAGGATCTTTGCCCAGGTAGTTGAGCACCGTGGCAAAAATCTCTTCTGGGGCATCCAGGAAGGAGACGCCGCAGCTTTTCAGCTTCTCCAGGTTTTCCGGCTTCAGCACCAGATCCCAGCTGTTGACCGGCGCATCAGCGCCCAGTGCGGCCTTGACCTTGTCGACGTTGTAGCCGATACCGGTGGTGCCCCACAGATAAGGAATGGCATATTTATTACCCGGATCGTGCTGCGCCACTTTCTCCATCAGCGCCGGATCGAGGTTTTTGTAGTTAGGCAGTTTGCTCTTATCCAGCGGCTGGAATACCCCGGACTGCAGCTGACGCGCCAGGAAGCTGGAGGATGGCACCACCACATCATAGCCGGTGCTGCCCGCCATCAGTTTGCCTTCCAGGACTTCGTTGGAGTCAAACACATCGTAGACCACTTTGATGCCGGACTGCTTTTCAAAGTTCGGCACGGTATCTGGCGAAATATAATCGGACCAGTTGTAGACGTGCAGCGTTTTATCTTCCGCCATGCTGCTGGCCGATGCGGCCATCAGCGCAGCAGCTACCACAGCTGACAGCCATTTCTGACGTGAGTTGAACATATTTTTCCATCCTCCTGAGCGGGTCATTACAACGCTGCAAACCAGAGATCCCTGCATTGCGTTCTGTACAAGACGTCAGTGACACAATGAATCATTATTCAGCGGGAGTTTAATAGCAAAAACCTATAGCTGAGGCGCAGTTACGCGCCTGTTACAGCCCCGCAAGCATAGCCCCCCCGGTCAGGCTTCACCAGACCCCAGCGTAAAAAACGCCTGAAAGCGATATTTTATGCATGTTTGAGCTATGAGGTTCGGCTTTGATGGCATAAACCACGACTAATATCTGGCGTTAAAGGGCAAAATGCAGAATAAAAAATTATCGCGGCAGCGGATGGCGGGCATAAAAAAGCCGTCTCAGGGACGGCTTAGTGTGTGACCATGTCGGGCTTAGTGCAGCACAGAATGAACGCTGGTCACCGGAACGTGCTCTTCTTCTTCGCCCACGATCAACAGATTGTTGGCAAAGGCTTCCAGGATCACCATGGAGATCTGCTCTTCACTCTGTTTCATAAAGTGCGAGAACTGACCAAAGGTTAACCCGGCGGTGGTAATCATTGACTGACAGACAATGAGTTTCGGCAGATTATCATCCTGAATGTCGATAAATGCTTTCACCGTCAGCGAACTGGCATTGATCTGCGACAAATCGCCAACCAGTGGAATCAGCGCCGTCGGCTTCACTTCAGCCAGCGCCGAAAACAGAATGACGTTGTCGACCAGATCGATTTTGGCGTCAAACACCCCATCGAAGTTTTGCATGTGCGGCAGATGAAGTGCCTGACAGGCATCGCATTCGAACCAGGTGATATTTTGCTGATCCAGCCAGCGACGCAGCAGGTCGATATCCGGAACGACAAGAGAATCCATCGTAAAATCCCAGTGGGGTGATAAACAGGCGACTTAGCTTACGGAAAAATGCGCGACGATGCCATGAAAACCGCTGAAAAGCGCGTGTCAGCCAGCGGTTTTAGGACGGAGCCCGGGGATGGCCTGCTGCTCAATCCGCTCGATCATCAGGGCGGCGATGTTAAGGTCACTGCTGGTTTCAATGCCTTCAAGACCGGGCGAGGCGTTAACTTCCATCACCAGCGGGCCGCGATGGGCGCGCAGAATATCGACGCCCGCCACTTCCAGCCCGAGCGTAGCCGCCGCTTTCACGGCGATCTGCCGCTCCTGTTGCGTAATGACGACCGGATAAGCTTTGCCGCCGCGATGCAGATTAGAGCGAAAGTCGCCCTCTTTCGCCACCCGCTCAATCGCTGCCACCACCTGATTGCCAATCACCAGACAGCGAACATCACGACCCTGCGCTTCTTTAATAAACTCCTGCACCAGAATATGGGCATTCAGGCCGCGAAAGGCATCGATAACGCTTTCTGCCGCCTGCCGCGTTTCCGCCAGCACCACGCCAATGCCCTGGGTGCCCTCCACCAGCTTGACCACCAGCGGCGCACCGCCGACCAGGGCGATCAGATCAGCGGTGTCATCGGGTGAGGAGGCAAAGCCGGTGACCGGCATGTCGATGCCTTCCCGTGCCAGCAGCTGCAGCGAGCGCAATTTGTCACGGGTGCGGGTAATGGCGGCGGACTCATTCAGCGGATAGCTGCCGCACATCTCAAACTGTCGCAGCACGGCCGTGCCATAAAAAGTGATAGGGTTGCCGATGCGCGGGATAACCGCATCAAAATGGCCCAGCGGTTCACCACAGTAGTGAACCGCCGGTGAGGCGGGATTAATATTCATATAGCAGGAGAGCGGATCGATGATCTGAACCTGGTGGCCGCGTGCGGCGGCCTCCTCACGCAGTCGCCGACTGGAGTAGAGCGTCTCATCACGTGACAGGATAGCTATCTTCATCGCTGCTCTCCCTTACTGGCTTAACGCGTGGCCCAGCCCTGCTGATGCAGATAATCGAGCATAAACGGACGCGTCTCTTTAATGATCAGGCGCTGGATCAGCTCACTCCAGGTTTCGCTGCGCTGGTTGCTGCCGCGCTGCTGATAATAGAGTTCTGTGCGGCTATCGTATTCGGCCAGTACCGCCGGATCCAGCGGCTGATAGCGGTTCTCATGCACCAGCATCGCGTGCGGCATACGCGGTTTGACGTCCGGCTTTGACTCCGGATGGCCCAGGCAAAAACCAAACAACGGCAGAACAAATTTCGGCAGGCCCAGCAGTTCGGTTACTTCCACGATACTGTTACGGATTCCGCCGATAAAGACGCCGCCCAGATCCAGCGATTCCGCTGCGACCATGGCATTCTGACCCATCAGCGCGGTATCGACGCAGCCCAGCAGCAACTGCTCGGCACGACCCAGCTGCGCATCAGGGCAAATCTGCAGATGGCGATTAAAGTCAGCGCAGAAGATCCAGAACTCAGGCGCATCCGCGACCCAGGACTGTCCGCCCGTCAGCGTCACCAGCTTGTCGCGCAGGGCTTTGTCGGTGATACGGATAATGGAAGAACACTGTAAAAAACTGGATGTGGACGCCGATTGCGCCGCAGTAATAATCGCTTCACGCTGTGCTTTGCTGACCGGCTGGTCAGTAAAGGCGCGGATTGAACGATGGCTGCACAGTAAATCAATGGTCGGTGTCATAAAGTCTCCAGCAATATTATCTTTTTTTGTCAGTTTGATTAAACAGCTGTGGTGCTATCGCTTTCGCGGTGCGCCACATTAACAGCCAGGCAGCAGGCAGCATCAGAACCACGCCAGCAATAAACAGCACAGTGGCCAGCGTTTTTACATCCGCCTTGTCTGGCAGCGGAAGCCAGTGGTTGATCAGCAGCAGCGCGGCCACGATTAACAGGCCGCCAGCCGCCTCCAGCACCACCACAAACCGGGGTAATCTGGCTACACTCTGCATGATATCCTCCTGCCTTAGCGGCTGACTGAGCGTCAATTATGGTCAACAACCCAAAAATTGCGCGAGATACACGGGCTGCCGGCGCGAAAAAGCCTCTGATTCAGAGGCTTCCTGACCGGGCAGCGATAGCGTGCGGGCATCAGACTAACAGGCAAATCCTGCTTTCCTTAAGCGATACGAGCGGGCATCATGGTTGCCATTCTCTGTTTCATTGTGTGATACACATCACATAATAGTCGCTGCAAGGAGTTCTCAATGATTGCTGTTATTTTTGGTCGTCCGGGCTGTCCCTACTGTGTGCGTGCCCATGAACTGGCCGACAAACTAACCGCTGAACGTGATGATTTTAGCTACCAGTATGTCGATATTAACGCAGAAGGCATTACTAAAGCCGACCTGGAAGCGAGCGCCGGTAAACCGGTCAGCACCGTGCCACAGATTTTCGTCGACGAAAAACATATCGGTGGCTACACCGAGTTTGCGGCCTGGACCAAAGAGAATCTGGGATTTGCCGCGTAAGCGCTGATAGCCGGAATGAAAAAGGCGAGCCAGGTTTTCCTGTCTCGCCTTTTACGCTCTGCCGGTCATCCATCGCCCGGCACTGTTTAATTGAGTGATGCCATCACTATCTGCATCAACCGTACCAGCAAGGCCCCGCAGCCTGCCCAGAACAGCGCGCTGAGGCTCCATGCGACCACAAAGAGTGCGTTGCTGTGGATAAACAGGCTGCTGTTTAACAGCAGTGCTGCCAGTAACGTTCCCCATAATCCCATGAGCAGGGTGCTTTTTAACGGGCTTTCCACCTGCACCAATGCCATCACGATACCGGGCAACATAAAGAGCAGTAATTCGGGCTGACCGCGAAGCGGGCCGGGACCGACCTGCCAGAAATGACAGGTAAAGACAAACACCAGACTGTACAACACCACGCCGCACAGGCGGGTAGTCCAGAGATAAGAACGCTGCGGCATACCACCCCACTGATTAAAAGTAACCCCGAAAATAACCTGCTGATAACCCTGATGCGTTCAGATGGAAATAAAAAGAAACAGTTCGCTGTGGCAACGAATGAAAACAGCCAATGGCTGTGAAAGATATTTGTGATTAGAATAGCGCCGCGGTAAAGGTTCCATTTGCAGTACTGATGCAACAGCACCTCAACGGCCTGCTCACGATAGCGAAAAACAGGCTACTCTTCAATAGGTTACATGTAAACAAGAAGTTAAACAGTGAATATTAACGTCGCAGGATTGTTAAGCGGAAATGACATTTTGTTATTGTTTGTCGTTTTAGCGCTCGGCCTCTGTCTGGGTAAGTTGCGTCTGGGCTCGGTTCAGCTGGGAAATTCGATTGGCGTATTAGTGGTTTCGCTCTTATTAGGCCAGCAGCACTTTACGATCAATACAGATGCATTGAGTCTGGGCTTTATGCTGTTTATTTTTTGTGTCGGCGTCGAAGCCGGTCCCAACTTTTTTTCCATTTTCTTTCGCGACGGCAAAAACTATTTCATGCTCGCCATCGTCATGGTGGTCAGCGCACTGTTGCTGGCGCTGGGACTGGGCAAACTCTTTGGCTGGGATATCGGTCTCACCGCCGGCATGCTGGCGGGGTCGATGACCTCAACGCCGGTGCTGGTCGGAGCGGGCGATACCCTGCGGCAAAGCATCAGCGATCCGAAACAGCTTGGACTGATGCAGGATCAGCTGAGCCTCGGTTATGCCGTGACCTATCTGATAGGCCTGGTCAGTCTGATTTTCGGCGCACGTTATCTGCCCCGTCTGCAACATCAGGATCTGCCCACCTGCGCTCAGCAGATCGCCCGGGAACGCGGTCTGGATGCGGACAGCCAGCGCAAAGTTTTCCTGCCGGTGATCCGCGCCTATCGCGTCGGTCCGGAACTGGTGGCATGGAGCGGCGGCAAAAACCTGCGCGAACTGGGTATCTATCGTCAGACCGGTTGCTACATTGAGCGCATCCGCCGCAACGGTATTCTCGCCAGTCCCGATGGTGATGCGGTGTTACAGCTCGGTGATGATATCTCGCTGGTGGGCTATCCCGATGCTCACGCCCGGCTCGACCCCAGCTTCCGCAACGGCAAAGAGGTTTTTGACCGCGACCTGCTGGATATGCGCATCGTCACTGAAGAGATCGTGGTGAAAAACCACAATGCGGTAAATAAACGCCTCAGCAAGTTAAACCTCACCGATCACGGCTGCTTCCTGAACCGGGTGATACGCAGTCAGATTGAGATGCCGATCGACGACAGTATCATGCTGAACAAAGGTGATGTGCTGCAGGTCAGCGGCGAGGCACGACGAGTGAAAAGCGTGGCGGATCGCATTGGCTTTATCGCGATTCACAGTCAGATGACCGATCTTTTAGCCTTCTGCGCCTTCTTTATCGTGGGTCTGATGATTGGTCTGATCACCTTCCAGTTCAGCAATTTCAGTTTTGGTATTGGTAACGCAGCGGGCCTGCTGTTTGCCGGTATTATGCTCGGCTTCCTGCGTGCCAACCATCCGACCTTTGGTTATATTCCGCAGGGCGCGCTCACTATGGTGAAAGAGTTCGGTCTGATGGTGTTTATGGCGGGTGTGGGATTGAGTGCCGGTAGCGGCATTAATCACGGCCTGAGCAGCGATGGTGCGCTGATGCTGCTGTGCGGCCTGCTGGTCAGCCTGATTCCGGTGATCATCTGCTATCTGTTTGGTGCTTATGTGTTGCGGATGAACCGCGCCCTGCTGTTTGGCGCCATCATGGGCGCACGTACCTGCGCACCGGCCATGGAGATCATCAGTGATACGGCACGCAGCAATATCCCGGCGCTGGGCTATGCCGGGACCTATGCCATCGCCAACGTGTTGCTGACGCTGGCGGGAACGCTGATTGTGATTATCTGGCCGATATTGCCCCTATAAAATTTTTTTGCCTGCGTCCAGAACTTTATTGTTAAGGGATAGTCATAATAAGTGCCACTGCTTTTCTTTGAAATCCCCAAATTGTGGAGCCCGCTGGTCTTTTTCCCGGCGGGTTTTTTTATGCCCTTTTTTCGTCCCTGCCCGCCATTCCCCGCCTGATTCACAACTGCATGTGTCATAAAACTTAAACCGTTACACAACTCAACGGCAGATTAAGAGCCTTTCTATAGACGAACAAAACGGTAAAAAGCAGGATAGACCGCTGTTTAGTTAGCAATTTGTGCTGACTGATTGGGTGAGCGAGTTGTCGCTGACCGTTTTTTTTGCCGCTGTTATCGGGCCGGGCTGGCGGGATGCTGCCAGCTGCCGTTAACCGGACTGTCTGCTGAGGAATTTATCCCGAAATGGAAGAGCTGAACCATTCACTGTTTACTGCCATTAATGCCACACCGGCTTCACCCGCCTGGTTACTGCAGCTGGCGACGTTTTTTGCCAAAGATCTGATCGCCATCGTGCCGCTGTTAATCGTAGCGATGTGGCTCTGGGGACCGCGTGATCAGGTGTCTTCGCAGCGGGTGCTGGTACTGAAAACCGGTATGGCGCTGATCTATGCGCTGGCGATCTCCTGGTCTGTGGGCCAGCTGTTGCCGCATCCCCGCCCTTTCGCTATCGGTTTTGGTTATCAGTTCCTGCATCACGCCGCCGATGACTCCTATCCCAGCGATCACGGCACCACAATATTCACCTTTGCACTGGCCTTTATCTTCTGGCATCGCCTCTGGTCAGGTGTGGTTCTGATGGTGGCCGGTTGCGCTATTGCCTGGTCGCGGGTCTACCTTGGCGTTCACTGGCCAATGGATATGCTGGGCGGGTTCCTGGTGGGTCTGCTGAGCTGTCTGGCTTCGCATCTGGCGTGGCAGTTCTATGGCGAGCGGATGCTGGCGGTAATCAATCCACTCTATCGGTCGCTATTTGCCGTGCCGATTCGCAAAGGCTGGACGCAGGATTAAAAAAGGGACGCGTTAGCGTCCCCAGCACTGTGGCAAACCCGGATTTACCGCAGCGAATAAGCTTAAAGCGCAGGGAACAGGGTCAGAGGAGGAAAGCGTCACACGCCAGGGATGGCGTGGGCCGAGCGT